>NZ_OBEA01000014.1 GCF_900215355.1 Pseudooceanicola antarcticus
GTCTGCTGGATGCGACCATTGTCGCCCAGGATCACGCCGTCACCATGGCCGAGGTCGATATCGTCCCCGCCCTGGCCGCCGATCACCCAGAAGGCGCCGTCGCCGGCGTTGATCGTGTCCGCGCCACCCTCAGAAGGCTCATCGTTGATCGAGGCGAAGTCGGTATGGACGCCGTTGATGAAGTCGAGCTCCGCCATGTCACCGGAGATCAGGTGATCGCCCGTGCCCAGCAGGATCTCATCCGCATCGCGGCCCCCCAGGACAACCATGTCGCCCGAGCCCGCGTCGATGCTGTCGGCACCGCCGACGGTGCTGTCCGCGGTCTCGATGCGGGTGAAGTCCATCGCGTCGGTCTGCTGGATCTGGCCGTTGTCGCCCAGCACCACGCCGCCGCCATGACCGAGGTCGATGTCGTCCGCGCCCTGGCCACCGATGACCCAGTTGAGGCCGTCTCCGGCGTCGATGCTGTCATCGCCACCGACAAGCGGCTCATCGTTGAGCGCATTGAAGTTGGTCTGCACGCCATTGGTGAAGTCCAGCTCGGCGATATCGCCGGCGATGGAGTGATCTCCCTCGCCCAGCTTGATCCAGTCGCCGTCGCGGCCGCCCATGACCACCATGTCGCCGTCCAGAGCATCGATGCTGTCGGCACCGCCCACGGTGCTGTCGGTGGTCTCGATCCGGACATAGGCGCCCAGCGAGGTCTGCTGGATGCGACCGTTGTCGCCCAGGATCACGCCATCGCCATGGCCGAGGTCGATATCGTCCCCGCCCTGGCCGCCGATCACCCAGAAGGCACCGTCGCCGGCGTTGATCGTGTCGGCGCCACCCGCAGAAGGCACATCGTTGATCGAGGCGAAGTCGGTGTGGACGCCGTTGATGAAGTCGAGCTCCGCCATGTCACCGGAGATCAGGTGATCGCCCGTGCCCAGCAGGATCTCGTCCGCATCGCGGCCGCCCAGGACGACCATGTCGCCCGAGCCCGCGTCGATGCTGTCGGCGCCGCCGACGGTCGAGTTGGTCGTCTCGATCCGGGTGAAGTCCATCGCGTCGGTCTGCTGGATCTGACCGTTGTCGCCCAGCACCACGCCGCCGCCATGGCCGAGGTCAATGTCGTCCGCGCCCTGGCCACCGATGACCCAGTTGAGGCCGTCTCCGGCGTCGATGCTGTCATCGCCGCCGACCAGGGGCTCATCGTTGAGCGCGTTGAAGTTGGTCTGCACGCCATTGGTGAAGTCCAGCTCGGCGATGTCGCCGGCGATGGAGTGATCCCCCTCGCCCAGCTTGATCCAGTCGCCGTCGCGGCCGCCCAGGACGACCATGTCACCGTCGAGCGCGTCGATGCTGTCGGCACCGCCCACGGTGCTGTCCGTGGTCTCGATCCGGACGTAAGCGCCCAGCGAGGTCTGCTGGATGCGACCATTGTCGCCCAGGATCACGCCATCGCCATGGCCGAGGTCGATATCGTCCCCGCCCTGGCCGCCGATCACCCAGAAGGCGCCGTCGCCGGCGGTGATCGTGTCCGCGCCACCGGCTGCGGGCTCATCGTTGATCGAGGCGAAGTCGGTGTGGACGCCGTTGATGAAGTCGAGCTCCGCCATGTCACCGGCGATCAGGTGATCGCCCGTGCCCAGCAGGATCTCGTCCGCATCGCGGCCACCGAGGACCACCATGTCGCCCGAGCCCGCGTCGATGCTGTCGGCACCGCCGACGGTCGAGTTGGTCGTCTCGATCCGGGTGAAGTCCATCGCGTCGGTCTGCTGGATCTGGCCGTTGTCGCCCAGAACCACACCGCCGCCATGACCGAGGTCGATGTCATCCGCGCCCTGGCCACCGATGACCCAGTTGAGGCCGTCTCCGGCGTCGATGCTGTCATCGCCGCCGACCAGGGGCTCATCGTTGAGCGCGTTGAAGTTGGTCTGCACGCCGTTGGTGAAGTCCAGCTCGGCGATGTCGCCGGCGATGGAGTGATCGCCCTCGCCCAGCTTGATCCAGTCGCCGTCGCGGCCGCCCATGACGACCATATCACCGTCCAGCGCGTCAATGCTGTCGGCACCGCCGACGGTGCTGTCGGTGGTCTCGATCCGGACGTAAGCGCCCAGCGAGGTCTGCTGGATGCGGCCGTTGTCGCCCAGGATCACGCCATCGCCATGGCCGAGGTCGATGTCGTCCCCGCCCTGGCCGCCGATCACCCAGAAGGCGCCGTCGCCAGCGTT
>NZ_OBEA01000012.1 GCF_900215355.1 Pseudooceanicola antarcticus
GAAGAGCGTGTTCAGCGCCAGGTTCCAAAGGCCCATGTCACCCTCGTGGAAGGCGATGCCCCAGGCCATGGCCTTTGCATAGGCCGAGTAGTCCTCGTAGCGGATATCGGCCAGCACTTTGCCGGTGTAGCGGTCGATGTGCAGCGTGCGGTCGGCTGCGGGGTTGGGCCCGTCGTTTGACATGCTGTCGTGGCTGATGCTCCAGACCCCGGTCTCATCGGCCGGGAAGTTGAGCTGGAAGCGACCGACAAAGCCCAGCTGGCGGGCGAAGCCAACGACACTGTCCAGATCGACCGGGCCCGTGATGGCGGCCTCTCCGGCGAGCGACCCGGAGGCGGGGAGCGGCGTCTGCTCGAGCGTCCAGGCGACATCCTGGGTGCCCGCATGGTTCATGTCGGCATGGGTCGCATCCGAGAGCGGTGCGCCCCACTTGTCAGCAGGAAAGGTGTTCCAGGCCTGCACCATCTTGGTGCCCCAGATCCCGGCCCAGCTGAGGCCCGAGAGCAGGAAGAGGACCAGCAGGATCGAGATCCAGAAGCCCAGGACCGCGTGGATCGACTTCCAGAGCGCGCGGCCCCGGCGCGACAGCGAGGGCACCAGGACCTGCCTCCAGCCCTGGCCGTTGCGCGGCCAATGCAGGTAGAGACCCGAGGCGATCAGCACCAGTCCGAGGCTTGCGGCGATCTCGATGATCCGATCCCCGAAGTCGCCCAGCAGAAGGGTGCCGTGGATGTCGTTGGCAAGGTCATAGAGACCCGCGCGCCAGGGAAAGCTTCGCGGGATCTCGCCCGTGTAGGGATCGACCGCGATGCCGGTGCGCCCGTCCGCGTGATCCACGGCGAAAACCGCCGCTCGGTCCGCTGCCAGAGGCTCCTGGTAGAGCGTGGCGGTGCCGCCGGGCAGGGCGTTCTCGGCGGCCTGCTGCAGGGTGCTTGCGGGCAGGGTGCCATTGCCTGGCGTCACCGCCAGCCGTTCGGCGCCGATCCCGGCGCCCCAGGAAATCCAAAGCATGATCAGGCCGGTAATGGCCAGCATGATCAGGAAGGGAATGACGTAGAGCCCGGCATAGAAGTGCCAGCGCCAGGCGATGAATTGGTACTTGTTCGCAGCCGTTGCGGCCGCCGGAGCCGCGGCTCCGTGGGTAGCGTCAGTCATGATGTCCTCGCAAGGGATCTGAGTATTCGTGAAGGGAAGGCTCAGATCCGTGCCGGAGGACCGGTTGCGGGAGGCAGGCCCGTGGCGCGGGCTGCGATCAGGATGACGGGGGTGATAGCCGGAGAGAGGGGCAGGGCACGCGCTTCAGGGCGTGGCAGGCGCAGGTCGGGGGCGAGGTTGGCCGCCATGTGGGCGAAGGACCAGCTGCACTTGCCGGCAGCGCCGGCCGGGCTGTCCTGATCCTCAAGCGGCTGACCGGTTTGAGGATCGACCAGCACTTCGCGGATCTCGTCGCCGGTACAGATCACCAGCCGAATACCCTCGGTGGTCTTGACCGGCATCACACCGCCCGAGACGAAGGACAACAGGAAGAAGGGCGCGCAAAGCACCCAGACCGTGATTGCCCCCCACTGTCCTGCAGATCGTCTCATGGACCCTAGCGCTAATGGCTGTCGATCCGGCCCGCAACGGTCATTCGCTCCAGGGTCGCTGGTACCTATTGCCGCGCGTTCAGGCGGCGCATTCTTCAGCACGGGGTAGACCGCAGTTCGGCTTTCGCTGAGGTATCTCTCAACCGCATCGCCAGGAGGTGTGGTCGGCGTGGTCGCGCGTACTAGGCCGCCGGGGGTGGCGAGCTCTCTTTCCTTCTCTTATGTCCACCGGCTTCGCCGCTTGCTCGCGATCAAATGTCCGGGGGGAAGGTGTGCCGCTTGCCATCTCGACGGATGACGAGCGCGGCGCAATATGCTATCGCGCCGGTCTTCCGGTGCCTTTCGGCGTTGCGGCCCATGTGGAGGGAACCATCTCTGCGTTCCATGCTCCACCAGCGGCGCATCGCATGCGACATGAGGCGCGGCGGGAAACAGTGATGAATGACTTGCCTGCGTTGAGGTCTCTCGAGTGGCTGATAAATTGAGTAATCGTGAGGTGTCCCTGGCCGCCCGCCTGTCCGTCGCCCCCATGATGGATTGGACGGATTGACGAATTTAACTAAATAAAATCAGTGTCTTGTGCTTGAATTTGGGCTTTTGGTGTACCGTTTGGTGTACTAGGAGGCCATTGCTCTGAGTTCTCGGCGTGCCTTTTCCGCAGCTGCATCGATGTACGAAGCGAGGTCCTGAAGGGGAATTCCTCTGCCTGATTTCTGGCTACTTGCCAGGCGCACGACCGGGAGAGGTATTTTTGCATCGGCGAGCCGAGCAAGAAAAACGCGCTGTGATAGGTCGGGGAAGAAATCTTGCCTGACGCGCTCAAGTGGTATGACCGGTAGGCCCTCGTAGCGGGCCGCAAGAAGCCAAGCTGTATTCATGCTGATGCCTTCTGATGACCGCACTTGAACTGCTGCCCGCAATTCGCCCCGACCAACGCGGCTGCGACGGGCGGGCAGACGGAGTTCCCGACGCAGCTGACCTGCGTCTTCTTGGCGAGGCTGGTCCAGGCCCAGTCAGCGCCGCGGCTCTCCCAGACGCCCTCGATGACGTAGTCCCTAGGGAAGCCCTGTGCGGTAAAGAGCTCGCGCGGGGTGAGCATGCGCATGCCGATGTCGGCGATGACATAGCGGGTGCCGGCGATGTCGAGGGTGACCAGGTCGCCGCCGTCCCAGGCGCCATGGGCGCGCAGGAAGGAGGCGACCTCGCGGGCGCGGGCCTCGTGAGCGGCCGTGAAGGGCGGCGCCTGGAGGGCAGCCTGCATGTGGGCCATGCGGTCCTTCACGGTGATCGTGTGGCATGGCGCGTCGGTGCGGGCACCGTCGCCGGTGCCGTAGTACTTGGCGAAGAAGGCCGCGACAGGTGTCTGATGGCTGCCGCTGGCGGCGACGGTTGAGAGCGGGTCGCGCGCGTCGTGCCCGGTGTGGGTGCCCATGCGTGGGCCGCCGTTGTGCTGGGCCAGGAAGGCCGCGACGGTGGCGTGCTTGGCGCCCCCGGCGACGATCGTCCCGAGGGGCTTGCCGAGATCCAGCGCGCGGGGCGCCTGGCCGGGGCGCTCTCCGTAGCCGGTCTGGATCAGGGTCGGCAACAGTACGGCGTTCTGATCCTTCGGGCTGGCGCAGACCGTGTGCAGCGGCATGGTCGGCGCACGGTTGCGGCCGCCCTGCTGGGCATAGGTCAGCACCGGGGCGACGACCGGACAATCATGTGGGAAAAAAGCGAATGGCCCAATCGGGAAAAGGACCCTGCATGCTTCTGGCGTTTCGATGCCGTCCCGCTTTGTGTGTGTGTCATCGCCAGGGGTGTGGGGCCCATGGAGAGTGAGGCGGAGCGGATCGTGTTTCGCGAGAGGTGGCTTACAGGGGCCGAGGCCATTCGCTGACGTAGCGTAACACACGTCTCGGTTGAAGCTAAGTGACTGATTTGTGTCGGATGTGTTCAAATGAAGCACGAAGGGGCTCTCGGCCTCGAGCACGTAGCGGGCGACGCCGCGGGCGATGCGGGCAAGGGTGTTGTCGGCCAGCGGGCGGACAGCGCGCAGGCCGTGGGTCTCGCGGATCTGCGCCTCGCTGTCGAAGATCGAGGGGCAGGGGGTTGACCAGTCGATGCATTCGGCCGCCGTGCGCCAGGGCGCCAGCTCCCCGGCGATGACGCGCGGATCCTCGGGCGCCCCGTGGGTCGGCTCGGGCCAGACAATGGGCTGGCCGTCAAAGCGGATGATGACGAAGAGGCGCTTGCGGATCGTCGGGGCGCCGTAGTCGCAGGCGCGCAGCTCGCGGGTCTCCATGCGGCCCCCAAGCTTGCGGATCGCCTTGCACCATTTATCAAACGTCTCGCCGCGTCGGTTGGGGCAGGGCATGGGCCCGCGCGGGGTCTCGATGACGGGGCCCCAGGTCTTCCACTCCTCGACGTTCTCCATGATCACCACATCGACCTGGCCGCCGCTCTGCTGGATGCGCTCGATCCAGCCGGGGATCACCCAGGCGAGGTCGCGGATGTTGCGGGCCACCGGGGCGCCGCCCTTGGCCTTGGAGAAGTGGCGGCAGTCCGGGCTGAACCACATCAGCCCGATGTGGCGCCCGGCGAGGTGGTCGAGGGGATCGACACGGTAGACGTTCTCGCTGAGATGCAGGGTCTCCGGGTGGTTGGCCGCGTGCAGGGCCAGCGCCTTCGGGTTGTGGTTGATGGCTATGTCGGGGCCACGGCCCAGGGCCATCTCGATGCCGGTCGAGGCGCCACCGCCGCCGGCAAAGCTGTCGACGATCAGCGGCGGGCCGAGGGGTGCCGGGCGGGGGCTGACTGCGAGGTCGAGAAGATGTGCGCCGTCCATCAAAGGGCCTCCGGAGAACAGACAAGGGCGTGATAGGCGGGCAGCAGGGCGAGGGTGGCGAGCCCGGTGCAGACCACGATGGTCGCCAGCGTGGCGCTGTCCTGGGCCTGGCCGAACAGCCAGCCCGCGCCCGGCGCTGCGCCGAGAAAGTAGGGGCCGCAGGGGGCGATCCGGCGCAGCAGGCGGGGCATGGGGTGCTGAGCGGGGGTGTCGCAGACCGTCCGCGCCGCGTCATAGGCCGCCAGGGTCATGGCCAGGACGAGCGCCAGCTGGACCAGGTTGCCACCCTGCGCCAGCGCGGCGGCCGAAAGGGCGGCGACGGTCGGACAGGCGAGGACGGGGGCACAGAGAAGCCAGCGCATCAGCTCATCCCCAGGGCGTCTTTGTAGAGGTCGAGCACGGCCTGTTCTTCGGCCAGGTCCTCGGGGTCGCGCTTGCGCAGGGCGATGAGCCGGCGCAGGACTTTCACGTCGTAGCCCCGGCCCTTGGCCTCGGCCATGACCTCCTTTTGCTGCTCCGCGATGTCGGCCTTCTCGGCCTCCAGCCGCTCGTAACGCTCGACGAAGCTGCGCAGCTCGCCCGCGGTGACGCGATAGGCCTTGTCGCGGACCTCGCGGTCCGCCTCGGTCTCCTTCAGGCGCGGCGCCTGGTCGTTAGTGCTCATGGCCATGTCCTTCATCCCCCGGCCTCAGTCGCGCATCGGCATGAGAACCCAGAGCGCATCCGGGTCCTCTGTGGCGATGCGGGCGGGATCTCCGCGCCCGGCGCAGGTGAGGGTGAAGGCCGGGGCGATCCGAGAGAGCTCGGAGAGCAGCCGCAGGCTGATCGTGACGGTCAGGCCCTCTTCGGTGACATGGCCCTGCAGCTGCGCGGAGATCTCGTCGCCCTCGCCGGTGGCAAGCGACATGCGCCCGGCGCCGGGGGCGAGGCGCAGGGGGAGCGAGTGCCCGGAGGTGGTGGCGCTGGCGATGGTGCGCAGCCGGGTCAGCGCTGCGGTGGAGAGATGCGCGATGAGGGCGTCCGAGGGCGCGGGGACAACGCGGGTGTAGTCCGGATAGGTGCCGTCGATGCCGCGGGTGATCAGCTGCAGCCCTGCGGAGCGCAGCACCAGGTGGCGGTCACTGGCATGGATCTGCAACGCGGCGTTGCCGCTCTTGCGGGCGAGGGCCAGCAGCAGGTCCACGGCGCGCACGGGCAGGATGATCCCGGAAGGGTCATCACTGAGCTCGGAGTGGAAGCAGGCCGGCACCTCGCAGTCGATCACCGCCATGCGGTGGCCATCGGTCGAGACAGCGCGCAGGGTGCCGGTGTCGGGCTTGGCGCACAGGTAGGTGCCGTTGAGATAGTAGCGCGTCTCCTCGCGGCTGATGCAGGAACGGCCCAGGTCGAGCAAGCGTAGCGCCTGCGCACCGGACAGGGTGAACTGGGGCTCCGCAGCCAGCCAGTCGCGATCAAGATCTTCGAAGGGCCGGGGGAAGTCCTCGGGCGGGATGGTGAGCTTGAGCGTCACCTCGATCTCGCCATCGGAGAGCCGCAGGCGGTTGTCGGCCTCGCCCGCGAGATACGTCAGCACTACGGGCCCCCGCGCGGCGCGCAGGAAGCCTGCCAGGGCCCGGTGCGAGACCACGAGATCTGCGGCGCCGGTGGTCTGGGCCTCCAGCTCCAGCGTCAGGGCCATGTCGGTGTCGGTGGCGTCCAGGGTGATCTTGCCCTCGGCAAGCCGGATGCGGACGCAGGCCTGCACCGGCACGAGGTTCCAGCGCAGGACCACGCGGCCCAGGTGGGCGGCGGCCTGGCGCAGCTCTGAAAGCGCGACGGTGGCGCTCGGCCCCGTGGTGGCGAGGGGCGCCGGGGCGGCGGCCTTGGGAAGCTGGTGCAACATGTCAGGTCCTTTCCGGGGGATGGGGTCAGGAAGCGGCGGGGAGGTCGTCCGAGAGCCGCTCGCTCGCTTTGCGGATCCAGGCGTCGATCACCTCGTCCTCGGTGGCGCCGACAACGGGGATGCGGTGAAGGTGCAGGGCGGCATTGCCGGCGACAGGGCCGTGGAAGATCCCGCCGCTCTCGATGGCCGCGGTGAAGATCACCTCGCGACGGGCATCGCCCGAGAGCCCCTCAAGGCGGGTGAGCAGCTCGCGGATGGTCTCGTGATCGATGAGCAGGGCGGTCATGGGCGCGCTCCCAGGAAGACCTCGGGCGCGACATGCTGCCGGGCGGTGTCGGAGGTCAGGTAAAGGGCGAAGGCACAGGTCGCGGCGGCGGCGGCGATCCAGAACAGACCGGCGAAGAGGACTTCGCCGAGGGGGCGCCGGGCGCGCTGCGTTGCCTGATGGCGCTCTGACAGATGGTCGATCATGCCTCGGGCTCCTGTGGTTTGGTCTTGGGGCGGGCCTGGTCCTCGGCCACGGCGGCTTCGCCGGGCGTGGAGGCACGGCTGGCACCAGTATCGCTGTCGTAGGTGGCCCAGCCGGTCGGGGTGAGGGCGCGATAGAAGCGCATGGTCTCGGGCTCGATCAGGGCGCGGCGGCGGGTCATGCCGTGGCCCCGGCCAGCAGCACGAGAGCCGCTGTCGTCAGCGACCAGGAGGCCAGGGCGAGGGCGAAGAGAGGCAGGCTCATGCGGCACGCTCCCCGGCCGTGTTGGCGGCCAGAAGCCTGAGCCCGTCCAGGGGCGCCAGGTCAGGCGCGAGGGCCTGGTCTAGAGCAGCAGCGTCCGCCGGGATCGCGCAGAGCGCAGCCAGGGCGCTGCGGAGGCGTTCGGCCTCGCGCAGCATGGTGTCATGGGCGCAGAGCAGGGAGAGGGCGCGTTCGCGGAGGGAGACGCTTGCGAGCGGCGTCCCGGCGAAGGCATCGGAGGGCAGTGCCGAGAGGATCTCCTCAACGCCCTTGAGCGGGGTGAAGCCCTCGGGCGCGCTCATGCGGCGCCCTCGGGCTGCGAGCGGCGGGCGATCAACGCGCGGACCTTGCCGCGGCAGCGCTCGGTGATGTCGTGGATCTCGGCCATCTGGGCGGAGGCCGTGGCCGGTCCGGTCAGGTGTTGCGGCGCCAGACGCGCCAGCCGGTCAGAGGTGATCGGCGTGCCGCGCTCGGCCTTCAACGCGGCCCAGTCGGACCGCAGGCGGGCGCTTTCGGAAGGGGTCAGCATCAGGGCCTCCATCGGTTGTGATGGAGGTGAGGCTATGCCATGAAAGATGGCAAAGCAAGTTTGTTATGCCATAAAATATGTCATGCACCGTTGGCGGTCTCGCGAAACTGCTCCAGATACTAGTGTCTCCGGCTGGGCGCGCGGATATTTCGCGGTGATGACGTGCCTGCCTGATCGCGATTTTCTGCTGCTCATGAGTCTCAAGAAGCGTTACGGGGACCTGAATACAGCGCTGGTCGCAGAATATTTGCGTGCATATGGCGACGCTTCGATCAGCGCAATTTCGCAAGATGTTGGGCTCGCTCGGGCTACTGTGCGGCGAGCACTACAAAAGGTGGCAGATTCTGCCAGTTCCAGCACTCTTGACGCGGATTAGAGTCGGCACTTAACTGCCGATAAAGGCTTGCCTAATTCATTGCGGGCGGGTTGTGGGGGGAGGGGCAGATGGATAGGGCAGATATCTTGATAGAGGGCGCGCGAAGGACCGGCCTGACTATCGATTTTCTGGATCAGCTGACGCTTGGCTTGTCGAGCCAGGCATTGCGGAGGGTCATCGGCAACGTGTCGGCGATGCCTTCATATATGAAGTCGAGCGACAATCCGTATGTCTTCCGCAGGGCTCGAGCTCCGTCGATTGATATCCGCTGATGACCGGTTTCCCAGTTCGAAAGCTGTGATCTCTTGATCCCGGCGCGCTTGGCGTAGTCCGTCTGGTTCATGCCTGTGGTGGCACGATGCCAGCGAATTCGCTCGGCAATATCGAGAAAGGGCGCGCGGTTTTCCATCTTTGGCAGACTACTCTGCCATGAATTTTGGCGCATCCGGCAAACGTATGGCTTGCGCGATGCCATATAATTTGGCATTTCAGATTCATGAGATGCAATTCGGTCAAGCAAATCACTGAACTCCTAGGTGACGACGCGATCGCGATGGCGGTCGGCGTCAAGCCGCGATCTGTGCGCGCTGCACGCGAACATGGGGTTTTCCCGGCCCGCTGGTACCCGATCATCAGGGACCTTTGTCGCGAAGCGGGGATCGATTGCCCGGACGTTGTATTTTCGTTTGTCGTGCAAGGAGCGGCCTGATGCGAGGTGTGTGTTTGAATTCGGACAGTGCCATGCTCTCCGGCGAAGCTCCCGCGAAAACCCCCGGAGAGTTTCCCCATGCGTAAGGCGCGGCCTGCCTCGATCCAGTCGGCGGTGCAGACGGCCATGCGCGCGGCGGGTGGTCTTGAGGCCGTGGCCAATGATCTTGGTGTCGGCGTCTCGACGCTGTCGCATGGCACCGAAGTGTCGGAGCAACGCCCAGGTGGCCTCGGGGTGAACTACCTCGACCGGCTCAGCCGGATCGTGCCCGAGGCTGCCGTGCCGATCGCCGCCCATTTCGCGGCGCTCGGCGGCGGCACCTTCCATCCGCTCGGGCTGGAGGGCTCGACCGCTGCCGACATCCACCGGATCACGCGCGAGTTCTCGGATGTGCTGCAGCGCCATGCCGAAGCGCATTCGGCATCGTCGGCGTCGCCTGATGACTACACCGTCAAGGAAGCTCAGGAGCAGCTCGTCGAGCTGGACGAGATGGTCTCGGCCGCCATGCAGTTCCGCGCCACGCTGCTGCGCAAGGCGGAGGGTCAGCGATGACCCGGCTTTGCCAATTCCCCTCCCGCCGACGGGCGGGCCTTCGACGCGGGGAGGGCGCTCATGTGGGCGGCGCTCTCTCTCCGTCGAGCCTGAAACACTCACGGACCCCGGCACAGGCGCCGGACCGTGCCGAGCGCCGGCCATCGAGCAGGGCAGGGCGCTCCACCGCGCGGGGAGCCATCCTCCTCCTCCCGGCTCCCCGCGCCTTGAGACACCCCGGGCCGATCAAGGCCGCACCGCGGGACCGCGCGGTGGCGCGGGGGCTGGCGGTCCCATGCTGTCTGTCCCCGACTTGGGGCGCGTCCCTGGCGGCGCGCCCCGTTTTTTCCCTGGAGGCCGCTACATGGACATTCTGACCGAGCTTGAGCGCCGCCTGATCGACGACGCCCTGGAGCGCATCCCCGAGGAACAACGCCGGGTGCCGCCCGGGGTCAGCGGGCTTGACCGGGACTATATCTGGGATCCGACAACACAGACCCTCATTACCCGCAACGAGGCCTTCCGGGGCGGGCTGCGGTCGATGAAGCGCGGCCCTGTGCGGAGCCCGGCGGACCGGCAGAAGGACCGCGAGATCGCGCAGGACATCCGCGACGGCTTGAGCATCAGCGAGATCACGATGCTGCGCCACACCGCGCGTGAGCGCATCCTGCGGGTCGCCCGCGAGGACGGGCTGGAGATCGCGCCGCCGAAGCCGGTGGCGCCGCCCCGGCGGGGCAAGACCGCCTCGGGCAATGACGATGCGATCACCCGCAAGATCCTGGCACTGGTCGATGGTGAGCGGAGCCTGACCGAGATCGCCCGGCTGGCCGGTTGCCACAAGGACGCGGTGCGGCTGCGTCGGGACCGGCTGGGGCTGGATATCCCGGCCGCCAACGCCAAGCGGCGAAGCGCAGCATGAGCGGGCGCCCCTGAGATCACCATAAGGCCCGGCCAACGGGCGCACGACCTGGAGGACAGGAGATGACTGGACAGAAAGAGGCTCGGAACCGCGGTTCCGGGCACGGAGACGTTTTGCCTGCGGACAGGAGGCGGCGATGAGCATTCCGGCGATGAACTGGGCCTTCGCGCAGCGGGGGCTGAAGCCTGCGACCAAGCTGGTGCTTGTCTGCCTGGCCGACTGCCACAACGCCCATTCCCGGCGCTGCGACCCCTCGCAGGAGACGCTGGCCGAGGAGTGCTGCATGAGCCGCTCGACGGTGAACGTGCACCTGAAGCTGCTGGAGGAGCGCGGGCTGATCCGGCGCGTTCAGCGCTCGGACAAGCGCACCCGCAAGCAGCTCTCCAGCCTCTACGTCCTGGGCTGCGACATGGACGAGGTGCCAGGCGGGAGCGGCGAAAAGCCCGTGTCCGAAATCCGGACACGGGATCAGGAGGGCGCCGAGAGAGCCGTGTCCGGAAACCGGACACGGGATGCGCGTGCGGGCAGGGGAGCCGTGTCCGAAATCCGGACACGGGAAACAAGGGAAAGCCGTGTCCGGAATCCGGACACGGGAACGGGGCGAGCCGTGTCCGGAAAGCAGCCGATCCCGTGTCCGGAAAATGGCCAATCCCGTGTCCGGACGGTCGGACACGAACCTGAAAAGAACCTGAAAGGAACCTTGCGCGCGGAGGCGGGTGCGCCCGGGCGCGCGAGGCCGGCGCGGTTCTTCACCGACGACGAACGGGCTGACGCCCGAGAGGTGGCGGCTCATCTGCGCAGGGGCGGATCGGTCAATGCCGAGGGGATCCCGGCACGGGTGCGGGATTGCCTCGTCGCCGAGGAAGTCCTGGGGCGGGACGAATTGCAGGCAATCGGACTGGGCTGAGAAAGGGCAAGAGGATGCGGATCGAGCAGGATCAGGATCACGAGACGAAACGGGACCGGGTGCGCAGGCTGCTGCTGCACCCGCTGGAGGGGATCGGCTTCCGCTTCCCGAAGGCGGTGGAGGCCGACGAGGGCCGCAAGCGCCTCGACCGGCTGGCGGATGAGCTGGGCTACATGAGCGAGACGAACCTGCGGCGGCTGTTCGAGGCGATGCGCTCGAAGGGCGAGGGCCGGGCGCGGGACTTCTGGCCCAGCCATGCGGCCTTCGTGGCCCTGGCGCAGTTCGCGCAACCTCGCCCGCTGGAGGAAATGCCAGGGCTCGCCAGCTGGTTCGGCAGCGCCGCCGGCCGCGCCGCCTTGGCCGAGGGGCGCCTGGTCGAGGAATACCGCTGGTGGCTCTCCAAGCACCGCCCGCCGCTGAACCCGCATGAGCGCCGCATCGTGGCCGACCGGGCAGGGGCCGCCCAGTCGAAGGTCGCCCGGCTGCGCGAGCGCCTCGACCTGCGCCTGCCGGTCGATGCAGCGGACCGGGAATGGCTGCACGCCTACGAGACCCACGAGGCCGCCGCGCGCGAGCTGGTGCGGCGAGGGCAGGCACAGGGAGAGGTGGCATGACCATGGCGATCCGGCAACGCCCCCGCGGTCTGAGCAGCGCTTCCCCGCGCGAGGTCTCGATCCTGCAGCTGCTCGACTGGGCTTTCCGATGCGAGAAGATCCGCATCGACTTCGACCAGGGCGCCAGCGAGCGCCCGCAAGGCGCCCTCAAGGGCTACGGGATGGAGCACATCCTGATGCGGCAGGCCGAGCTCGGCTGCCGCGTGCAGGGCGGTGGTACCTCGGAGCCGCACCCCGATGCGGACGCTGTGGCCGATGCCCTGGCACAGCTGCCCGAGAGCGTCGGCGGCCGCCGCATGGCGCTTGTCATCGCCGAGCTCTCCCGCGCGGGCGAGACCCTCGGCTGGGGCTCAGACCTCGCCCCGCAGGTGCGGCCCGTGGACTGGAAGCAGACCCGGCACGGCATGTTCGCGGTCACCGAGACCTGCGGCAAGGCGCGCTATGTCAGCCGCGGCAAGGTGCGTGAGGTGGATCTGCGTTGCTGCCCGATCACCATCGACAACCTTCCGCGCGACCAGGCACGGGCCCGGCGGGACTATCTGCTGTGGTGGGATGCGCTGATGACCCTGCGCGATACCTTCCGCGTCTATGGCGGGCTGACCGCGCACCAGGTGACCGAGGCCCTGCCACCGATGAAGCCATGGCAGGGCAGGGCGGCGCGGGTGGCCTGAGGGGCTGCAGGGTGCTGCAAAGAGAGGGCCGGGGCATAAGCTCCGGCCCTTGGCGTGTCCTGTAGTCTACCTGAGCAAATCAGATCGCGAGATCTTCGAGGCCCTTCCCGGCGTCGAGTGCATCGGTGACCCACTGCGGACGGCGACCGCGACCGCTCCAGGTCTGGGTCGGGTCTTCGGGGTTGCGGTACTTCGCCGGCAGCTTCTGTTTCTTGCTGCTACCGGGCGCAACCAGGTCGTTCAGCGAGAAGCCAAGTTCCCCAGCCTTGGCCTCAAGGGCAGCGCGGGCTTCAGCCTTGCGACGATCATCAAAGTCTTTGATCGCCTTGGCGATGTCTTTCTGGAGCTGCTTCAGCTCGTCCAGCGAAAAGGCGTTGAGATCCAGGTCGGGGAGTTGGGACATGCGTGGGCCTCTGTGTTTGGTTGCTGCGCAGCCTAGGGTTGCAGAGCGGAAACGCAAGCGTCGAGATAGCAGACGTTGCTGGTAGGCTGGTTGCGCGATCGCTATGTGCAGGAAGCAGCCAATGGTGCGCAAGCTCCGTTGGCTCGGAGAGCTTATCGCCACTTTCTGGGCGCGCCATTCAAATTTCAGATCTACCGCTCCAACAGCGGTGCAGCGTTCTTCGGCTTGATGGGCGGAAATTTTATCATTTTGAATCAGAGGCTTGGTTTTTGCGCATGTCGCAAGCGCATAGGGTTCTGACAGGAGTGGCTGCGTTGTCTTGCCTAAATCAGCGGGCATGATCTAGTATGTCGACCGGAGGTCGACATACCATACCTAGTTCACTTCAGTGATTCTACATCTGGAACAGTTTGCCCCCTCATGACGGCGTTGAGGGAAGCTTTTCACGTATCTATATGTGGCGTGTCGAGCTGAAGTCGACATACCATATATAGACAAATGCCTGGGCCAATATCTAGTGTGTTGAGCCTTGGTCGACACATTGGATGTAGCGATGAACGATGGCCAACTAAGTCTCCCATTCGATGAGCCATTCTCGGTGAGTGATGAACCGGGCCTGTGGACGCCCCGGGATATTTGGGTACGCTTCACTCAACGCATGATCCCCTATTTCGCTGAAGATCGTCGTATTGATTATAAATCTTCAAAAAGAATTCAATTTGATGATCTTGCAGCATATTTGAGTTGTTTCTCCAATACACCTGATGGTGGGGTCCTGTGCTACGGCGTTGCGGATGATGGTACAGTACTCGGCTGCAAGTCTCTGGATCAACGCATTCTCAATGGTATTGAGACCTGCCACCTACAGAAATGTCCACTATCGAAGCCCGAGTTCAAACGAGTTCCCGTGGTTATAGGGGGGGAAGAAGATTTTCTAATTATTGTGTACATCCCGTACATTGGAAAACTTGCCGAGACAAATAAATCTGAGGCTTGGATTAGGTATGGTGACACTAAGCACAAAATGTCGGAGGAAGAGAAGAGAGATTTCAGAGCTACAAGGAATGAAGTGTCTTTTGAATTGGAGCGGGCTGCCTACAGATATCCTCAAGACTTCCATCTTTCCATAATTCAGGACTTCTGTGACGAGTTCAGATCCCGCGAGCAGAGATCCAATTGGACAAACGAGGAAACTCTAATTGATCGTCACCTTGTCGAAAAGGTCGGTGAACAATACTTTCCGCTGAACACGTTGGTTCTCCTCGCCGGCAAAGACCCAGGGCGAGCGATCCCGGGCTGTCGTGTGCGAGTGCAGAGATTCGAAGGAGAGAATGAAGGATCCGGAGAAAGCTATCGACCTATCAGAGATCGATTCTTTGAGGGGTCTGTTGTTGAAATTATCCAGAAAGCCTCGGCTTTCATAGGTGATGCGCTACACAACGTTACTTGGCTGAATGCTGACGGGAAGTTCGTTACAACACCTGAATATCCGAGATGGGCGTGGTTCGAGGCGCTTGTTAATGCATGTGTCCATCGCTCTTATTCTTTTTCAGGGACTGACACTACCATTAAAATATTCAGCAACAGGATGGAAATTGAGAGTCCTGGCGGATTTGTCCCTCCAGTGAATGAGAATACGATATATGATCTGCGAGCATCCCGAAATCATCATTTTATGGATGCGATGCGCTATCTTGGATATGTGCAAATGGCTCGTGAAGGTACAAGGCGCATACGTGATAGCATGGCGGAATACAATCTTCCGGAGCCTCAATTTAAACAGGAGGCTCTACATGGCGTAGTGGTTAGAGTCACACTGCAAAACGACCATGAAAAAAGAAACAGATCAAGCGACCGTGATGTAGCAATGCACTTCGGGGTTGAGCAGTGGAAGCTCATGCAAGAGCATGAAATAAAGATCGCTGCTTATACCTACCGGAATGAAAAAATCCAAGTTTCTGAAGCGCAAAGGTTGACGGGTCGTACCTGGGCAACATCAAAAAAGGATCTGGAACGCCTTTGCAGGAAGGGAATCTTAACTTTCGTCCCGGGAGACTATGCTAGGGATCCGAAAGCTCATTACAAACTGGCGCGAGCTTCCAGTTAGTATGAACTATTCTACGGTTGGCGGCGCTTTCCGGCCGCAGGCCATTGTTGAAGATTCAGCACTTCGGCTCCACCGTGGCACGGAAGATCTGTTTCTCCGACATGTTCGTAGGTAACCTCTCGGGTCCGACGTCGTCGCGAGCGGCCGCTGAGAGCTCTGTCCGGCCTTTCGCTGCAACCCGGTGCGGGGGGCCGCTTAGCGCATAGTAGCTGCCGCTGGCGGCGGGCTCCTGAGCGTCAGCTATGCTCAGGGCGCGGACCTGGCCGCAGGCACGCCTATGGCTTGCTCTCACGGCGCTTCCGGCCCTTAGCGGCCTTCCACTCACCACCCCGATGCTGCGCCGCTAGTTTCACTAGACCGGACATTCATCCACGGCATTGCATCTTCGGAGTAAGAAGGTCGGCAGATCGGACGAAGTGGGCTGTCGCTGTGACTAGCGTGCATGTACTTCTCCTTGGCTATCAGCAAGCGGAACAGCTCGGTTGGATGGGTGCGATGCGCCTTGCGATAGAGTAGAAAATTCCGAAGCGGGAGAGGAATAGAACCATGGGTGTGAAATACCTGACTGGCGAAGGACTGGCGAAGCGTATCCGTAAGGTTATGACGGGAGACAATCCTTGGATGTGTGTCGCTTTTCTCGGTCCAACTTGGGCGGAGGAACTGTTCGATGGCAGGGTAAAGCCCGAGAACCTGCGCGTTGTGTGCGACCTACGTATGGGTATGACAGTTCAGACGGCACTTCGGGCCGGTGGAGCGCCGGACAACGAACGCCTACGCCACCTCCCTGATCAGCAAATGCACGCGAAGATCTACGCGTCGGACGGGGGCGCGGTTGTCTGCTCGGCCAACGCCTCTCGCGCAGCTCTATCCTCGGCTGACAGGATCGAGGATGGCGTGTGGCTACCCCCCGGAGGTAAAGCGCATCGTGAAGCCGAAGCTACCTTCGAGACGCGCTACAGTAACGCCGTGCGTGTGGACGCTGATGCTCTCGAAAGAGCGCCCGAGCACTTGGGGGGCCTCGGCGCCTCTGCGGTCGGAACAAATGAGGCGGTTGATATCGGGAACTCGCCAACGCTTTTGCAACTTATTCGCCACGACCCTGAAGCATTTAAGGGTATCCGCTTTGTCTTTTCGAATGAGGACGTCACCGAGGCGGTCAAGGCAGGTGCCAAGGCGATTATGGACGAAGAGGTGCCGAATGATGAGGGCGCTGCAGAAGACGGGAGGGCTGGCACACTCAAGTACCATTGCTTCGCCAACTGGGAAAAGAAGGAGAGTGACTGGCCCAGGCTGTTCATCTCCGTCTACCGCAGGTCAAATGGCAAAATCCACCTTGGTATGTATCGTCATTTGCGGTTTATTTCGGAGGTCTCCAATGGGGAAGGTGAGACGCAGGAAGTGTTCGTTGCAGCCAAAGTTCGGTGGAACACCGGCGGAGCTGCGTTTGGAGACCTCCGAAAGCTCGCAACGATCCGGCAGTGCGAGACTGAGCTGAAGGTCTTGTTCCAGAACGAACGTACATTTGAGCGTGTCGCCGGGAAGGTGCTCGACGCCGGAGGTGCCCGCAACGCTTTGGAGCTGACATAGGGTGCTATTGGGCAAGTTTTGAAGACGGATTTGGAAAGGGAACTTTCCTCAAGTGCGCCCCCTGCGAGGGGGCGTGAGTACAGTTCCTCTGGCCTGTATTGAGAGTGCATGGTCTACTGACCGAAAGTGTCCGACAGGGAGCCGCACCGAGGGGAGAACCGCGTGGACGGGCAAGAGGATGAAGCCGAGTTTTACGAATGGCCCTGGGGTACTGGCGCGGCGGCGGATCGTGCTCTGGCCCTGCAATGCGACCTGGCACACCATTTGGCGGATCGGGTGCCAGTATTCCTCGATACGCGATTCTGGATCTGGGCACGCGAAGCAGCCTTCGATGATGTGGTGGACGAGAAGTTGATCTCATTTCTCGGAGCCTTGCGCCGCGCCGTGGAATCCGGGCGCGCTTTCTTCCCGGTGACTGCAGATCTCATCGAGGAATTCAGCAAGCAAACTACAGAGTGCTTTGAGCAGACCATGCATCTGGTGGACCATCTGAGCCTCGGCGTTGCGCTTGTTCCGGTCTCTGAGCGCAACGCCATCGAGATCGAAGCCCTGCTCGCCCAGTCTTGCCCGGCGCATCCACCGGTGCCGCGTCCCGTCTGGACTAAGGCCGTTTTCGCCTTTGGCTATGAAGACCTCCGCCCAAAAGGTGTCGAGATCAGCGACAGAGTGCTGATCGAACTGACTGAGCGTGCCTGGCAGGCAAAGCCCTCCGAAGTCGCCGCGACCTATCCAATCGGTGTTTTCGATGCAAAGGGCGAAAGTGAACGTCTTGCGGCTTTCCTGAAAGAACAGGAGCACCTGCATGAACATGAGATCGACACTTACGCGACTGCGATGCTCTACGAGGTGGCAGGGGCCACCAGCATGATCACCGGCATTGCGGCCAGGGAATTTCGCAGACTGGCTCAGGCGCACGGCAAGCTGCAGTTGGCAGAGCACATCGAGGCCAGCCAGAAGTTCGGACGCGAGATGGGGCGAATGATGTCACTTGCGCTTCAGCAGGATGAAAACCGCCGCAGATTTCCGAGCCTTTACATTCAGGCAGCACTGCACGCCGCGGTGCGGTCTCGCAAAGGTCAAGTGATCAAGCCCAACGATCTCTTCGACTTTCGACACGCGGCTGCGGCGCTGCCCTACTGCAAGGCATTTTTCACCGAGCGACCGCTGCGAAGCCTGATCACTAGCGGCCACATGCGGCTTGATACGCTGTATGGCTGTAGCGTGATGCACACCATCGAAGAGGCGACCGACTGGCTCGGTGAGCTGGTCATCGATGGAGCAGGGTAGGACCCGTTGGCCGATTTCGGCTAGGGCCTATGTTCGGGTAGTTCCGTTGTCCCGAAGCCAGATCGGAACACCGGCATCGCATCGGCAGCAACGAGGCACAGGTCTAGTGCCACCGGGCATCGTTGAAACGACCGCTTTCCCGTTTTCGCCGCAACTGCCATTGACGTGCTCCCCTGAAAAGTCCGCGGTTTGAAGTTAGCCTGTTCTCCAAACGAGGAGACAGACGATGCGGAAAAGCCGTTTCAGCGAAGAGCAG
>NZ_OBEA01000017.1 GCF_900215355.1 Pseudooceanicola antarcticus
GAGCCCTTCGTGGGCATGGGCGGCGTCTTCCTGCGCCGCACCTGGAAGCCTAAGTGCGAGGTCGCAAACGACCTCAACGGCGAAATCACGAACCTATTCCGCATCCTGCAGCGACACTGCCCGCAGCTGATGGATGTCATGCGCTTTCAGATCACCTCGCGCCGCGAGTTCGAGCGTCTGCGAGCACAGGACCCGACCGGGCTCACGGATCTGGAACGGGCGGCGCGCTTCCTCTACCTCCAGCGCCTGGCCTTCGGTGGCCAGGTCGGCGGCGTCTTCGGCGTGGCCAGCGACCGCGGCGGCCGTTTCAGTCTGGCGCGTCTTGAGCCGCTGCTGGAGGCCGCACACGAACGCCTTGATGGAGTGATCTTCGAGAACCTGGACTGGAAGGATCTGCTACAGCGCTACGACAGTTCCCAGGCGTTGTTCTACCTGGACCCGCCATACTGGGGCGGTGAGGGCGACTACGGGAAGGGGCTGTTCGCCCGTGATCAGTTCGCCGAGATGGCGGAGCTGCTGGCCGGGATCGAGGGCGGGTTCATCCTGTCGATCAATGACCGGCCGGAAATCCGTGAGCTGTTCAAGCGCTTTCAGATCGAGCCGGTGCGGTTGAAGTACACGATCTCCAAGGATAGCGCTTCGGAGGCGCATGAGTTGATCATCTCGAACCGGGAGGTGCGCGTGGGGTTGCTCTAGACAAGATCCGCATCGACTGTTGTGACGGTGCGGAGGGCGAGGCGGGCGTCCGCTATGAGCAGCAAGCGGACACGCCAGCCGGGCTGTCTCCAGCCGTACCTCTAGGCGCTTTCGGCCCGAAGCCGACATTCGCCAGGTCAGGCTCCGCTGCGGCGCAGCTTCACCAAAGCCGCCGTCGACGGCATCATGCAGCATAATCTGGAACGCGAAGGTCCACCAAGCGGACGAAGCTCCCGTGCGACAAATTGCTACTTCAACGCCTGAGCAAGTTTATAGGCGCGCCGTCTCTCTGCATCAAACTCATCCATTACAGGC
>NZ_OBEA01000015.1 GCF_900215355.1 Pseudooceanicola antarcticus
CCCGGAAGTTAAGTGCCGTCGCGCTGATGGTACTGCGGCTTAAGTCGTGGGAGAGTAAGTCGCCGCCAGACCTAGTAAAGATCCAATAAAACGATACCAAAAACAAAACAGCCCGCTGACATAAAACTCAGCGGGCTGTTTTGTGTTCGGGGGAACGTGCCATTCAGATCCCATCACCTTGCATGGCGCCCGCCCTCTGCCTAACACTCGTCGCAAGCAGCGAGAGGGGCGGGAATGAGAACGGCTTGTGTCACCATGGTCTGGCGCGATCCTGCCTTCCTGCGGCTCTGGATCTCGTACTACGCGCCCCTGGTCGGCTGCGATGCGCTTTACGTGGTGTCTCATGGCGGCGAGCCCGAGGTCGAGGAGATCGCGCGCGGCTGCAACGTCATCGCGATTCCCCGCGATCCGCCGGATGCCTCCTTCGACGAGACCCGCTGGCAGCTGCTCTCGGACCTGGCCTCAGGGCTGACACGGGTCTACGACCAGGTGATCGTTGGCGATGTGGACGAGCTGATCATCTCGCTTACCCCGGGCGAGACGGCGATCGACCAGCTGCACCGGACCCGGCTCGGTCCGGTGACCGCCCCCGCGGGGTATGAGCTGATCCAGGAAGACGACAGTCCGCTCGACCCCGGCCGGCCTATCCTGGGCCAGTGCTACCAGGGCGTGCTCAGCGCCAGCTACTCAAAGCCCGGCATCCTGACCGCGCCGGCGCGGCTGACCGCGGGTGGCCACGGCGCCGAGACGCCCTTCGACCTGCGTCCCGAGCTGGCGCTGTTGCATCTGCGGTTCCTCAATACCCCGGACCTGCTCGAGCGCCGCCGGCAGCGCAGCGAGATCGCGCGCCAGGCCAGCGAGGGCAGCGATCGCAACCAGGCCGCCTTCCTGCGTGGCTGGCGCAAGGCCGAAGAGATTCGCGCCAAGATCACGCGCCAGTTCGCGGCGGCCGAGGTGGTGCCCTCCGCGGAGGCTATTGAAAGGGCGCGCCAGGTGCTCGAAGCGGCGCGCAAGCGCAAGGGGGCGGGCTACCAGTTCTCGGTGCCGAAGGTGCGAGAGCGCGATTTCCGTATCCTTCTGGACCCGGCCCTGCGCGATCTCTTCTGATCCGGTCCGGAGCAGATGACAGCTGTCCCGCTCTGCGCTACCACCGAGGGGACACATGGGAGAATTGACATGGATGGAACCCTCGCGGTCCTGTTTCTGCTGTCCGGCCTGACGGACATGGGTCTGAACCACTGCGGTGCCGAGGGCTGCCTGGCCCAGGCGCCGGCCGAGAATCGGCTGGCGATCAGCGGTGGCCAGGTGCTCTTTCAGGAGGACCACATCTCGAACGAGATCTACCTGAAGTACGACTTCGGCAACAGCTATGGTCCTTTCCAGCCGAGCTTCGGCCTTTCGGTGACCGATGAGGGCGACGCCTGGGTCGGCATGGGCGCCTCCTGGACTGCCGAGCTCGACCAGCTCTACGTCCAGCTTTCGCTGATGCCGGGCCTCTACGCGCAGGGGGATGGCCCGGACCTGGGTCACACGGTCGAGTTCCGCTCGGGTATCGAGCTGGGCTACGAGGCGCGCAATGGCTGGCGCTATGGTCTGATGTACGACCACCGTTCCAATGCCGAGCTCTCTTCGCTGAACCCCGGCCTCGAGACGCTGCAGTTCCGCGTTTCCGTACCGCTGAACTGAGACCAGGGGACGGCCCGGCGCGGGCCGTCCCTTCCGCTCGACCAGTTCGAGCATGGGCGAGACCTTCGACTCGCCGGAATCACGCATCGATTCCCGACGATTCTGCGGACCGATGCGCCGACCCACCCCCTTCCTTCCACGATTCGAGCTCTCCAGGCGGTGTTGACCCGCTGGTCAGGCGGTCTTGTCCGGGGCCGCGACATGGATGGAAACAGCCCGCGAGCGCGCGCGGGCCCTTCTATACAAGAGCTTTGCGCAGGCCGGATCGGATCCCGAAAAGAGAGGCGGCACTTTTTTGAAAAAACCGCTTGCGGGTTGTTCGGTGTAGCACTAGAACCCCCTTCACCGGCGGAGCTGAGGCGCACCGGGGCGCCACGGAGGCGGACGGAACGGAGGGCGGCGGAGCTGCTTGAAGGACCTGAAGCTGAGGTGGTGATAGAAATTCAGA
>NZ_OBEA01000001.1 GCF_900215355.1 Pseudooceanicola antarcticus
TCTGAATTTCTATCACCACCTCAGCTTCAGGTCCTTCAAGCAGCTCCGCCGCCCTCCGTTCCGTCCGCCTCCGTGGCGCCCCGGTGCGCCTCAGCGCCGCCGGTGAAGGGGGTTCTACGGTTAGTGACCCAAACCCGCAAGGGGAAAATCCCGCAACCCGTCACATTTTTTGCATAGAAGCGATTAAGCGAGCAAATACATAGGCTTAACTCGGCAAGATTCCCCGCATCCCGGCAGAAATCCAGGCCCCGAAAGGGGGCCTGGAGGGTGAATCGCAAGTTTTCAGGAGACTCGGATTCGTAATCGGGTAAGCTCCGCCGCTTTCCAGGGCCCTTTTCGGGGTGATTTGCCCGAAATAGACGCGGATCAGCGTCTCTTCTTGGCCAGAATCGGGAATCGCAGGGCCAGCAGCACCAGAATCGCGGCCATGTAGAGAATGGGCTCCAGCTGGAAGCCTTTCACCAGGATGACGAAGTGCAGCGCCCCCAGGATCGCCACCGCGTAGACCAGCTTGTGCAGCTGGCGCCAGCGACGCCCCAGCTTGCGGATCGACCAGGTGTTGGAGGTCAGCGCCAGCGGCACCATCAGCAGCAGGCCCGCCATGCCGATGGTGATATAGGGACGTTTCACGATGTCGGCCCAGACCTGGCTGAGAAACTGCACGTCGTAATACATCCACACCAGCATATGCAGGGTGATATAGAAGAAGGTCAGCAGCCCGAGGGCCCGGCGGAACTTCAGCAGGGAAATCCCGGTCACCGTGCGCAGCGGCGTCACCGTCAGCGTGGCGATGATCAGCCAGAGACCCCAGAGCCCCATCTGGTGCTCCATCTCCTTCACCGGATCGACGCCCAGCCGGTCATTCAGCGCGGCCCAGTAAAGCCAGGCCGGCGGCAGCGCGCCCAGTATGTAGAGAGGCCATGCCGGCAGCTTGCGCAGCACCCGGTTCACCGGGTCCGCGATCGAGCGCTGCACCTGGGTGGGAAGGGCAATCACCGACATCAGTAGTTCGCCTTGAGGTCGAGGCCCTTGTAGAGATGGGCCACCTCTTCACCATAGCCGTTGAACATGTCCGTCTCGCGGCGCGAGCGCAGCCCGCCGCCGATCACCCGTTCCGTGGCCTGGGACCAGCGCGGGTGGCTGACCTCGGGGTTCACGTTGGAATAGAAGCCGTACTCGCGGTGGTTGGCATCCTTCCAGCTGGTGAAGGGCTGCTCTTTCTGCACCGTGATGCGGACGATCGACTTGATCGACTTGAAGCCGTACTTCCACGGCACCACCAGCCGCAGCGGCGCACCGTTCTGGCCCAGCAGGTCGCGGCCATAGACGCCGGTCGCCAGGAGGGTCAGCGGATGCATGGCCTCGTCAAGGCGCAGGCCTTCGCGGTAGGGCCAGTCGAGCACGCGGCGCGAGACGCCGCGCATCTCGTCGGGGCGCAGGGCGGTCTCGAAGGCCACGTACTTGGCACCGGATTGCACGCCCACCTCCTTCAGCAGCGAGGCCAGCTCGAAGCCGTTCCAGGGGATGACCATGGACCAGGCCTCGACGCAGCGCAGGCGGTAGATGCGCTCTTCGATCTGCTTGCCCTTCAGGATGTCTTCCAGCCCGTAGGTGCCGGGCTTGTCGACCATGCCGTCGATGGTCACCGACCAGGGCGCCAGCGTCAGCGCGTCGGCATAGCGGGCCGGGTCTTCCTTGCCGGTGCCGAACTCGTAGTAGTTGTTGTAATTGGTGATGTCCTCGAAGCTGTTCGGCTTCAGGCCCTGCGGCGCGGCTTCGGCCGGGCTGCCGCCCATCGAGCCCAGCCCCAGGCCGGCCAGCCCGAGGCCGGCGACACCGGCGCCCGCGATCAGGTTGCGGCGGTTCAGGTAGACGGACTCGGGCGTCACGTCCTTCTCTGTCAGTTTGCCGTTCCAGTTCCGTCTCATGGCGTGCCTCCTTTCGGCTTCCCCTGAGACACGAGATAGCAAGGCATGTGGTTTCGGCAAAATGATGCCTGGTCACACCTGCGCCATGGGGCTGTAACAATTGCGCCGGTTCCGGGGGCCCGATCAGGCCCCCAAACAGCCCCCAGAACAGGCCTCGGCCTCAGCTGTCGGCCTCAGCTGTCGGGGGCCGAAACCGGCGCCTCGTTGGTCCGGCTCGCCTCGGGCACCTCCGCGCGGGGCTCCGTCGAGGGGCGCAGCTTGCGCAGCACCACCGAATTGCCATCCGCCTGCACCAGCCGCACGTGGCGCCGGCGCATCTGGCGCGGCTCGGCGACGCCCACGGAATGGGCGATCATCTCGACCTCGCTGACCACCGAGCGGGCGTAATTGGCGACACCCTTGTACTTCTTCTGCACCACCAGCCCGCGCTGCAGGTGCGGGTCATGGGTGGTGATGCCCGTGGGACAGGTGTTCTTGTTGCACTTCAGCGCCTGGATGCAGCCCATCGAGAACATGAAGCCCCGCGCCGAGGTGACGAAGTCGGCGCCGGCGCAGATGGCAAAGGCCACGTCCGCCGGGTTCACCAGCTTGCCCGAGGCGATGATGCGGATACGGTCCTTCAGGCCGAAGCGGTCGCGCATGTCGACGATGCGCAGCAGCGCCTCGCGCAGGGGCATGCCGACCAGGTCCATCAGCGGCATCGGCGCCGCGCCGGTGCCACCCTCTCCGCCGTCGATGGTGATGAAATCGGGCGCGCTCTCGGGGCCGCGGGCGAGGATCATCTCGAAGAGCTCCTCGTAGGCATCGGACGAGCCGATCACCGTCTTGAAACCGACGGGCTTGCCGGTGACATCGCGGAGATGCGCGATCATGTCCAGCAGGTCGCCGAAGTCGTCGATCTCGCGGTGACGGTTCGGGCTGATCGCGGGCTTGCCCATGGGCACGCCGCGAATGGAGGCGACCTCTTCATCGACCTTGGCGGCGGGCAGGATGCCGCCCTTGCCGGGCTTGGCGCCCTGCGCCAGCTTCAGCTCGAACATCTTCACCTGGGGCTTGGCCGCCACGGCGCGCAACTTCTCCTCGCTGAGGTTGCCGTCATGGTCGCGGACGCCGAACTTGGCGGTGCCGATCTGATAGACCAGGTCCGCGTCCCCCTCCAGGTGATAGGGCGACATGCCGCCCTCGCCGGTGTTCAGCCAGATGCCGGCCTCCTTCGCCCCCATCGACAGGGCCTCGACCGCCGGGCGCGACAGGGCACCATAGGACATGCCCGAGATATTGAAGATCGAGGGCGCATTGTAGGGATGGCGCGCATGGGGGCCGATGACCATCGGCTTGGTGGCGGCGAACTGGTCATCCAGCGGCGGGAAGACCGCGTTGACGAAGATCGGCGTGCCGGGGATCGACAGGTTCCGGGTCGAGCCGAAGGCCAGCGTGTTCCCCTTGCCCTTGGCCGAGTGATAGACCCAGTCGCGCTGCGCCCGGTTGAAGGGCAACTCCTCGCGGTCCATGGCGAAGAAATACTGGCGGAAGAACTCGCCCAGCTTGGTGAAGACCCCCCGGAAGCGCCCGATCACCGGGTAATTGCGCCGGATGGCGTCCTCGCGCTGGCTCAGGTCCAGAAGGAACATCACCAGCACGGCCAGCATGCCAAGGCCGATGGCCATGACGAAGATGAAGACAAGCCATTCGACGATGGGCGCGATGAAATCCATTGGGGTCTTCTCTCCTGCCAGAGCTGCTGCCTGCACCTTGGCGAAGCTGCCAGCCAGCCGCAACCCACCCTTCGCGGTCTCGCCCCGGTTCTCTGCCATGCGAGGGCCGCACCCCCTCCCCCGGCCACCGTGGGCCAGACGATCTCCGGCCGCCTGACTGATGCGCAGACCCGAATGCGCATCACCAGGCTGGAAATACTCCGGGGGGAGGCTCCGCAGGAGACGGGGGGCAGAGCCCCCCCTTGCCCCGCCCCCCGCGGCGCGGCAGGAAGGGCGAAAAAGGACCTCAAGATGCGCGTTTACCTGGCCGGCCCCGATGTCTTCCACCCCGAAGCCCTGGCGCTCGGAGAAAAGAAGAAGCAGATCTGCCGCGAGCTGGGGCTGGCCCCCGTCTTCCCGCTGGACGAGTTCGTCCCGCCCGAAGGCCGCAGCCCCGCCGAGCACGGGCTGGCGATCGCCGAGAAGGACTTCCGCCTGGCTCGCTCCTGCATGGCGGCGCTGGTCAACCTGACGCCCTTCCACGGCCCCTCGATGGATGTCGGCACCGCGGTGGAGCTGGGCTTCATGGTGGCGCTCGGGCACCGGCTGGTCGGCTATTCCACCGACCCGCGCCCCTTCGGCGCCCGCATCGCCGAGACCTACGGCACGATTCCCGGAGAGCGCCGCCCCACCACCCCGGACGGCTATTCCATCGAGCCCTTCGGCCTGACCGACAACCTGATGGTGGATGGCGCGATCCGCGACGGCGGCGGAAGGGTCTTCCTGCCCGACACCCCCCTGCCCTTCGAGGACCTGACGGTCTTCCGTCAGGCGGCCCGGTCCCTCGCCGCCAGCGCCTGAGGCAGCCGGCGCAGCATCAGCACCACGATGACCCGATGCGCCAGGCCGACCGGCAGCATGTAGAGACGGCCAAAGACATTGTGCACCCGGACGGAAGAGGTGACGGTCACGACCGGCCCCGTCCCGGCCCCCGGCTCCAGCGAGAGGCAGGTCATCACGTCCAGGTGCCTGTCGCGCTCGGTCAGCACCAGCAGATCGGGGCGCACTTCTTCCACCAGGAAGAAGTCCAGGTGATCTCCCGCCGCGACCTGGTCCACGCGGGCGCCGCTGAAACCGCCGATCCGCCTGACCCCGAAGCAGGCCGAGATCGCATCGCGAAGACGGAAGGCCGGGGCCATGCCCGGCAGCGGCTTCGCCATCATTGCGGTCCAGACCTCCAGCGCGGTCAGCGGCGCGGTGCCCTTCGGCAGGGCACGGCTGCGGTGATCCAGGTAGTTCAGCGCACCACGGGGGGCGACCAGCGGGACATCGGCAATGGCGACCATGGCTCTCTCCTCATACTGACGCGAGCAAAGCGCAGATCGGCGGGAAGCGCCCCGCGACAGATCGCCCCCAGGCACCGGGCGGGAAGGCGGGTTGCCCCCCTACGGCCGGGGCGCGCGGCGGGCTCTCCCTTCAGAGGTGGGAGGGCAGCCATCAGGGGGCATCCATCAGCGGGCAGCCAATCCACCGTCCCGACACGAAAAGGGCGGCCCCGCAGGACCGCCCCTCTCTACTATATACGACCTCGCTCAGTGCAGCGTGGCTTCCTCCGGCGCATCGCGCCCCGAAGTGCCAAGCCGGTCGCCGATCACCAGGCCTTCCGGCCCCGCGGTCACCGGCACCACCTGGCCGTCGCGGATCTCGCCGCCGAGGATCGCCTCGGCCAGCGGGTCCTGCAGGGCGCGCTGGATCACCCGCTTCAGCGGACGCGCCCCGAAGACCGGGTCGTAGCCCTCTTCGGCCAGCCACTTGCGGGCCTCCTCGTCCAGCTCCAGCCGGATCTTGCGACCGGCCAGGCGCTTCTCGAGGCGCCCCAGCTGGATCTCGACGATCCCGCCCATGTCGGCGCGGCCCAGGCGGTCGAAGACGATGATCTCGTCCAGACGGTTGAGGAACTCGGGGCGGAAGTGCGCCCGCACCGCGTCCATCACGTTGCGCTTGGCCTCGGAGGCATCGCCGCCATCCGGCAGCTGGCTCAGCGCCTGGGCACCAAGGTTCGAGGTCAGCACGATCAGCGTCTGCTTGAAATCGACCCTGCGGCCCTGGCCATCGGTCAGCACACCATCGTCCAGCACCTGCAACAGCACGTTGAAGACATCCGGATGCGCCTTCTCGACCTCGTCGAAGAGCACCACCTGGTAAGGGCGCCGGCGCACGGCCTCGGTCAGCACGCCGCCCTCGTCATAACCGACATAGCCCGGAGGGGCGCCGATCAGACGGGCGACCGAGTGCTTCTCCATGAACTCCGACATGTCGATCCGCACCATGGCGTTGTCGTCGTCGAAAAGGAACTCGGCCACGGCCTTGGTCAGCTCGGTCTTGCCGACGCCGGTCGGGCCGAGGAACAGGAAGCTGCCCAGGGGCCGCCCCTCGTCGTTCAGCCCGGCACGCGCCCGGCGCACCGCGTTGGCCACGGCGCGGACAGCGGCGTTCTGGCCGATGACCCGCTTGTGCAGACCATCTTCCATGCGCAGCAGCTTCTCGCGCTCGCCCTCCAGCATCTTCGCCGTCGGGATGCCGGTCCAGCGCTCCACGACCTGGGCAATCTGCTCGGGCCGCACGGCCTCTTCGACCATGACGCCGCCTTCGGCCTCGGCCGCCTCGGCCTCGCCCAGCTGCTTTTCAAGCTGCGGGATGATGCCATAGGCCAGCTCTCCGGCCTTCCCGAGGTCGCCCTGGCGCTTGGCGATGTCCAGATCGGCGCGGGCGCGGTCCAGCTGTTCCTTCAGCTCACGCGCACCGGCCAGCTTGTCACGCTCCGCCTGCCAGCGGGCGGTCATCGCGTCGGCCTTCTCCTGCAGGTCGCCCAGTTCCTTCTCGAGCGTCTCGAGCCGGTCCACCGAAGCGGCGTCGTCTTCCTTCTTCAGCGCCTCGGCCTCGATCTGCATCTGCAGGATCTGGCGGTCGAGCTGATCCAGCTCCTCGGGTTTGCTGTCCACTTCCATACGCAGACGGCTTGCGGCCTCGTCCACAAGGTCGATGGCCTTGTCGGGCAGGAAGCGGTCGGTGATGTAGCGGTTCGACAGGGTCGCCGCCGCGACAAGGGCGCTGTCCGAGATCCGCACCCCGTGGTGCAGCTCGTACTTCTCCTTGATGCCGCGCAGGATCGAAATCGTGTCCTCGACCGAGGGCTCGGCCACCATCACCGGCTGGAAACGACGGGCCAGAGCCGCGTCCTTCTCGACGTACTTGCGGTATTCGTCCAGCGTCGTGGCACCGATGCAATGCAGCTCGCCGCGCGCCAGCGCGGGCTTGATCAGGTTGGCCGCATCCATGGCGCCATCGGTCTTGCCGGCGCCGACCAGGGTATGCATCTCGTCGATGAAGAGGATGATCTCCCCCGCAGCGGTCTCGATCTCGGACAGGATGGACTTCAGCCGCTCCTCGAACTCGCCACGATATTTCGCACCGGCGATCAGCGCGCCCATGTCCAGCGCCAGAAGACGCTTGTTCTTCAGGCTCTCGGGCACGTCGCCGTTGATGATGCGCAGGGCCAGACCTTCCGCGATGGCGGTCTTGCCCGTACCGGGCTCACCGATCAGCACCGGGTTGTTCTTGGTCCGGCGGGACAGCACCTGCATGGCGCGGCGGATCTCGTCATCGCGGCCGATGATCGGGTCGATCTTGCCCTCTTCGGCGGCGGCGGTCAGATCGCGGGCGTATTTCTCAAGCGCCTCGAAGGTATCCTCGGCGCTGGCGGTATCGGCGGTGCGCCCCTTGCGGATCTCGTTGATCGCGGCGTTCAGCTTCTGTGCAGACACGCCGCCGGCCTCCAGCGCGGTCTTGGCACCGGATTTCACCAGCGCGAGCGCGGTCAGCAGCCGTTCCACCGGAACGAAGCTGTCGCGGGCCTGCTTGGCCACCTTCTCGGCCTCGGTCAGAACCTTGACCGTGGCGGTATCCATGTAGATCTGGCCGGTATCGCCGCTGACTTCGGGGATCTTGCCGAGCGCCAGGTCACAGGCCTGGGTCACCGCTTGCGGCTCTCCGCCTGCCTTGCGGATCAGGTTGGCCGCCAGGCCTTCCTCGTCATCCAGCAGGGCTTTCAGGATATGGTCGGGAACCAGGCGCTGGTGGCCTTCCCGGATGGCAATCGTCTGGGCCGCCTGGATGAAACCGCGCGACCTCTCCGTGAACTTCGACAAGTCCATGGCATTTCTCCTTTTCTCGAAGCGTCCCCATCTTTGGCCACCCTCTTCGAGGCATGGCCGCTTCGGGACCTCACGATAATGAGATGGGGGGCCGCATCGGCGGGTTCAAGCCGCTTCCGAGCGAAAACCGGAACCCGGAGCCGGGGCCAGCGGTTTATTCCCCAAGACAGCGCAACCAGCCGGGAAGGAGGTCCCCATGACCCGGAACGCCGCTCCTGACTACCTGACCCGTATCGCACGGGTTCGCTACAACCCCGCCGAACGGGCCTTCGAGGCCGCCGTCATGCTGCATGACGCCGGCGAGGTCTTCACCTACCCCATCTCGCTCCGCGCGCCGCTGGACATGGAATATGACGCCGTGACCCGCGCGCTTTCGGAACTGGCCTGCCGCCGCCACGCCCGTGGCACGGAGACCCTGCGCGCCCGCCGCGAAGAGGCCATGCTCGAACACCTGCCGCTGCGGGTGCAACAGGCCACCTCGGCGCTCTGGGAACGCATCCTGGGCCGCGCCGCCTGAGCGGCCCAGCGTCGGCCCCTAGCCGGCCCTGGGCCGGCACCACCCCCGGCATGCGCCGCAAGGTGACCGGGCTGCGCCCAGGCCCAGAGCCCGGTTGCGCCCCGGTTGCGCCTTGACCTGAAGGGCCAAAAGGCGGAAGAGGTCGAAAATCCGGAGAGACCTCATGCCTGAAGCCCGCCCGATGCCCAACTCCCAATCGCCCGCAGATGACCGCCTGATCGTCGCCCTCGACGTGCCCGATGCCCTCTCGGGGCTGAAGCTGGCCGAAGAGATCGGCGACGCTGTCTCTTTCTACAAGATCGGACTCGGCATGCTCACGGGGGGCGGCATGGCGCTGGCCAACGAGCTGAAGCAGGAACACGGCAAGCGTATCTTCCTGGACATGAAGCTCTTCGACATCGGCCAGACGGTCGAGAACGCGGTGAAGGGCATTGCCCAGTTCGACCTCGACTTCCTGACCGTGCATGGCGACCCCCACGTGGTGCGCGCCGCCAAGCAGGGCGCCTCGGGCAAGGATCTGCAAATCCTCGCCGTCACCATCCTGACCTCGCTGGAACGTGGCGATCTCGATGACGGGCTGATCCAGCCCGGCGATGTCTCCGAGATCGTGGTCGAGCGCGCCGCCCGCGCCTTCGAGGCCGGTGCCGATGGCATCATCTGCTCTCCGAACGAAGCCGCAGCCATCCGGGCCCTGCCCAATGCCGACGGTCGCCTGATCGTCACGCCCGGTGTCCGCCCCGCCGGTGCCGAGAGCGATGACCAGAAGCGTATCGCCACCCCTGCCGCCGCCGTCGCTGCCGGGGCCGATCACGTGGTGGTCGGTCGCCCGATCTGGCGCGCCGAGGACCCCCGCGCCGCCGCCCGCTCCGTGGTGGCCGAGCTGCGCTCGCCCCAGGCCGCGCACCCGAACCGCTGAAACCTCAGCCCTGCCTGCGCAGGTAATCCGCGAGCCGCCCCGCGAGGGGCGGTATCCGCAGCGGATGTGCCAGGTAGGCCTCGGGCGTCATCAGCGCCCAGCCCTGCCCCTCGTCCCCCAACCGGATCTCCGGGACGCGCTCCGGCGCGAGGCGGGCGGCGAAATACCAGACCTCCAGGCCTGTCTTCTCCAGGTAGGGGCGGGCGTAGTGGAAATCCTCGGGCGAAAGCGCGAGCGAGAGCTCCTCGCGGGCCTCGCGGATCACGCATTCCAGCGGCGATTCCCCCGGATCGCGGCCGCCGCCGGGCATGTCCCAGAGGCCGGGAAAGGGGATCGTCGGGATATCGTCGCGCTGCAGCACCGCGATCTGCGCCCCGAGGAAAAGCGCCGCCTTGGCGCCGTCGAAGACGCGCCGCCGGTCCCTTGCCCCTGCGGGGATTCCTGTTTCGTTCGCCATGGGGCGGGTATATCATCGAAGCCCAATCAGGCCATCGGATAATGCCATGGACGCCCTCTGCCGCGACTGCCTGACCGCCTTCACCGCCGATCCGGCGGGCGCTCTGCGCTGCCCGGCCTGTCGCTCTCCGCGCTGCGTGGCCCACGCCGAGCTGATGTCGCTGTCGATTGCCCATATGGATTGCGACGCCTTCTATGCCTCGGTCGAAAAACGCGACGACCCCTCGCTGGCGGGCAAGCCGGTGATCATCGGCGGCGGGCGGCGCGGCGTGGTCTCGACCGCCTGCTACGTGGCCCGCATCCGCGGCGTGCGCTCGGCCATGCCGATGTTCCAGGCGCTGAAGCTCTGCCCCGAGGCGGTGGTGATCCGCCCCCGGATGGAACGCTACGTGGAAGCCTCCCGCGCCATCCGCGCCATGATGGAAGAGCTGACCCCCGCCATCGAACCCCTGTCGCTGGACGAGGCCTTCCTCGATCTGACCGGCACCGCCCGGCTGCACGGCAAACCCCCGGCGCTGCTGCTGGCCGGGCTCATCCGGCGGATGCGCGACGAGCTGGGGCTGACCGGCTCGGTCGGTCTCAGCCACAACAAGTTCCTGGCCAAGATCGCTTCGGATCTCGACAAGCCGCATGGCTTCGCGGTGATCGGCGCCGCCGAGACGATGGACTTCCTGGCCCCGAAGCCCGTCAGCATGATCTGGGGGGTGGGTGCCGCGGGCCAGGCCTCGCTGGACCGGGCCGGCATCCATACCTTCGCCGACCTGCGCAGGTGGGAACAGACGGACCTGGTGGCCCGCTTCGGCTCCATGGGGACGCGGCTCTACCACCTGTCGCGCGGTCAGGACCATCGCCGGGTCTCGGCCCATGCGCCGATGAAATCGGTCTCGAACGAGACCACCTTCTTCGAGGACACCGCCGACCCCGAGCTGCTGGACGGTCATCTCTGGCGCCTGTCCGAGAAGGTCTCGGACAGGCTGAAGGCAAAGGAGATCGCCGGGCGCACCGTCGTGCTGAAGCTGAAGCGGGCGGATCACTCGACCCTGACCCGACGGCTCTCGCTGCGCGAGCCCAGCCAGCTGGCCGACCGCATCTACCGCGAGGCGCGCGGGCTTTTCGACAAGCTCGAGGATCGCGGCCCCTTCCGGCTGATCGGCGTCGGCGTCACCGACCTCGGCCCGGCGGGCGGCGCGGATCTGTCGGGCGATCTGCTGGACCCGGATGCGCACCGCCGCTCCGCCGCCGAGCGCGCCTCGGACCGTATCCGCGAGAGGTTCGGCAAGGACGCGATCCGCAAGGGCCGGGCCCTGCGCTAGCCGAAAGCCCGGAGGGGGGCCTTGCCCCCCGCTGCGCTCCCCCCAGAGTATTTCCAGCCTGGTGATGAGGCAGGTTGCGCCCTTCAGGGCGGCCTACGTCTGACCGAAGGGCTTGGACGCTCTCAATGGAGAAGGAGAGAGCCTTTCCGGGCAATGTCCCGCTGCATCACCAGGCTGGAAATACTCCCGCCGGAGGCATCGCCCCGCAGGGGCAGCCTCATTCTGCCGCCAGGGGCAGGCCGGTCCGTCCGATGGCGGCGATCTCGCCCACGACGCCCCGGATCAGCGCCGCGAAGTCGCCGAAGTCGGCGCGCGGCTCGATGCGGGCTTCGTCCATGTAGAGCGACCGGTCGATCTCGACCTGCACCGCATGCTGGCGGCGCGCGGGGCGGCCGTAGTGCTGGGTCACATAGGCGCCCGCGAAAGGCGCGTTGCGGATCACCGAGAGACCGGCACGGCTGAAGGCCTCTTCGATCCGGTCCACCAGCTGGCCTTCCGCCGAGGCGCCGAAGCGATCTCCGATCACCACGTCGGGGCGGCGCGGCGAATTGCGGCGCACCGAATCAAGCGCCTCATGCGGCATGGAGTGGCAATCAACGAGAATCGCCTCGCCGAAGGCGCGGTGCGATTCGGCCAGCAAGCCGCGCAGGGCGGTGTGATAGGGGTGCCAGACACGTTCCAGCCGGGCTTCCGCCTCGGGCAGCGGCAGTTTCCCCTGGTAGATCGGACGCCCACCGGCAACGACGCGGGGAATCACCCCCAGGCCGGAGGCCACGCGGGGGTTGTGGCCGCGACGGCGCACCCCTTCGATCACCGCCGGGTCAAGCTCATCCGCGGCGCGGTTGAGATCCACGTAGGCACGGGGCATACGGGCGCACAGCAGAGGCGCGCCCAGCTCGGGCACCGAGGCGAAAAGCCTGTCGATAAAGGCATCTTCCGAGGATCGGATCTGCATTTCATCAAGCTGCGTACGGCGCATCAGGTCATCGGGGTAATCGCAGCCGGAATGCGGAGAGGCGAAAACCACGCTCGTACCAAGCGTTTCAGGCCGATAAATATCGAAGGCGCTGCTCGTCATGCTGTCTCCACCGGAACCGCAATCGAGTGTAGCGCAAAAAAGGATTGCCAAAAGCCCCTTGATCCCCCCGACGACTCCTTTTATAGGACGCGAACCGGCGCGGTTATCCGCGCTTCTTTAGTCTCAGGACGGCACCTTCGGGGATGTCTTGAAGCGAAAGAAGCAAGGAATTCCAAGCCAGTGGGCGATTAGCTCAGCGGTAGAGCACTTCGTTGACATCGAAGGGGTCACAAGTTCGATCCTTGTATCGCCCACCATCTAATTCACCGGGTTCGGGACCTCAGCGTCCCGTTCCCAGCACGAAACTGGCGCTTGCCGCGCCGCGACATGAGGAGATGAACATGAAAGTTCGTAACTCGCTCCGCTCGCTGAAGCAGCGCCACCGCGATTGCCGCGTCGTGCGCCGCAAGGGCCGCGTCTATGTTATCAACAAGACGCAGCGTCGCTTCAAAGCCCGTCAGGGCTAATCGAAGCACCCGAGCTTACCAGATCAAGGGTCGCGTTTCGCGGCCCTTTTTCTTTGCCCGCAGCTTTTCCCCCAGACGAGCGGCCCCCCGCCCCCGTCCACCGGGCCCCGCAGACGCCGGGCCCGGATGCGGGCGTCAGTCGTACTTGCGCCGATCCTCGATCACCAGCCCGTCGTTGGGCAGGCTGCCCGGTGCGACGACCTCGATCTCGGCCTTCAGCTTCATCACCTCGCTGACAGAGCGGCCATAGCCCTCGGCATCGCCGCCGGGGCTCTCCACCTGCACCAGCATCCGGTCGGCCTCGCCCTCGCGCAGCGCGACGACGCGGGCGCGGGTGATCTCGTCGTGGCGCGCCACGAAGCTGGCGACCTGTTCGGGGCGCACGAACATGCCCTTGATCTTGGTGGTCTGGTCGGCCCGACCCATCCAGCCCTTGATGCGCAGGTTGGTGCGCCCGCAGGGGCTGGTGCCCGGCATCAGCGCCGAGAGATCGCCGGTGGCGAATCGGATCAGCGGATAGTCGGGGTTCAGCGTGGTCACCACCACCTCGCCCACCTCGCCCGGTGCCACCGGGGTGCCGGTGCCGGGGGTGACGATCTCGACCAGGACACCCTCGTCTATGATCATTCCCTCCATCGCCGCGCTCTCGTAGGCGATATTGCCCAGGTCGGCGGTGGCATAGCATTGCAGGCAGGCGATGCCGCGTTCGGCGTATTCGGCGCGCAGGCTGGGGAAAAGCGCCCCGCCCCCGACCGCCGCCCTGGTGATCTGCAACTCCAGCCCATCGGCCTCGGCGCGATCCAGGATCACCTTCAGGTAATCCGGTGTGCCGGCATAGGCGGTGACGCCAAGATCATGGGCCGCACGCGCCTGCAGCTCGGTCTGCCCGGTGCCGGCGGGCAGCACCGAGGCGCCGACGGTACGGGCGCCGTTCTCGAAGATCATACCGGCGGGCGTCAGGTGGTACGAGAAACAATTCTGCACCACGTCGCCGCGCCCGATTCCCGCCGCATGCAGGAAGCGCCCCATGCGCCACCAGTCATGGCCCGCCCCACCCGGCTCGTAGATCGGGCCGGGGCTCTGGAACAGGTGGGCGTAGCTCTGCGGTGGCAGCGCCGAGAGCCCGCCAAGCGGCGTGCCGGGGCGCTGCAGGGCCACCAGGTCGCTCTTGCGCAGCACCGGTAGCGCCGCCAGATCGGCCAGCGAGCGCACCTGCTCCGGCTCCACCTGGCCCAGGGTCCGGGCATAGCCGGGCAGCGCAGCGGCCGCGGCGATCTGCCGGGGCAACTGCCGGGCGATGGCGGCTTCGCGTTCGTCGGGACTGCGGGTCTCCAGCGCGTCGAAGTGACTGGAGCGGGCATGGCTGGACATCTCTTCCTCCCTCAAGATCTCAGCTGAGCCAGCGCTTGCGGCGCCGGTAGGACCGCACGTCGCGGAAGGACTTCCGGCCTTCCTCGGACATGCCCAGGTAGAATTCCTTCACGTCGGGGTTCTCGCGCAGGGCGGCGGCTGCGCCGTCCATCACCACGCGCCCCGATTCCAGGATGTAGCCGTAATGGGCAAAGCGCAGGGCCACGTTGGTGTTCTGCTCGGCGAGCAGGAAGGTCGCCCCCTGCTCTTCGTTCAGGCTTTTGACGATGCCGAAGATCTCTTCCACCAGCTGCGGCGCAAGGCCCATGCTGGGCTCGTCCAGCAGGATCATCTCGGGGCGCGACATCAGTGCGCGACCGATGGCGATCATCTGCTGCTCGCCGCCCGAGGTATAGCCCGCCTGGCTCTTGCGCCGCACCTTGAGGCGGGGGAAGTAGCTGTAGACCAGCTCCAGATCGGCCTCGATCTGGCCCTTGCCCGAGCGCGTATAGGCGCCGGTCAGCAGGTTCTCTTCCACCGTCAGATGCTCGAAGCAGTGGCGGCCCTCCATCACCTGGATGACGCCTGACTTGACCAGGCTGGCCGGGTCCAGGTCCTGGATGCGGCTTCCGCGATAGAGGATCGAGCCCTTGGTGACCTCGCCGCGCTCGCTGTGCAGCAGGTTCGAGATGGCTTTCAGCGTGGTGGTCTTGCCCGCCCCGTTGCCGCCCAGCAGCGCGGTGATGCCGCCCTTGGGCACGGAAAGGCTGACCCCCTTCAGCACGAGGATCACGTGGTTGTAGATCACCTCGATATTGTTGACCTCCAGAAGGGTCTCGGCGGTCACGGCGCTTTTCTGCGATGCACTGTCCAGCATGGGCCCCTCTCTTTCGACGGCCAGGAATACTCAAACTCTCCGCCCGTGGCGGATGCCGGCCCCCGAAGATCCGGGGACCGGCGCAGGCTCAGTTGCAGCCCGGCGTGATGCCGTTCTCTTCGGCGAAGGCGGTGCTGTCGGCGATGATCAGCGGCCGCAGAACCTCTTCGTCGGCGGGGCCATAGTCACTGATCAGCGACCATTCCTTGGCGCCCGCATCCCACTGCGCCACGGCGCCCAGCCCGTCACCGCCGTGGTTCGAGCAGGTGACCGAGAAGGTCGGACCGAAGTTCGGCAGGCCGAGACCGGCCATCTTCTCTTCGGTCATCTCCAGCGCCTCCATGCCGTCGCGCATCATCGCGGGGGTGATGTCGGCGGTTCCGTGGATCTCCTGCGCCGTACGGGCGGCCTCTGTGGCCAGCATCGCCGCGTACATGCCGCGGTTGTAAAGCGCCGTGCCCAGCTGATCGCCGGCACCCGCCGCCTTGCCCGCGTCGACGACGTAGCTCTGCAGATCGTCATAGACCGGGTAGTCGTCGCCCAGGTTGTGGAAGGTCAGCGCCTTGTAGCCATCGGCGCCATCCCCGGCGGGCAGCACGTCATTTTCCGAGCCCGACCACCAGATGCCGATGAAGTTCTCCATCGGATAGCGGATGTTGACGGCTTCCTGGATGGCGACCTGGTTCATCACGCCCCAGCCCCACATGATCACGTTGTCAGGCTTCTGACGGCGGATCTGCAGCCACTGGCTCTTCTGCTCCTGGCCGGGGTGATCCACGGGCAGCAGCATCAGCTCGTAGCCATGCTTGGCCGACAGCTCTTCCAGGGTACGGATCGGCTCCTTGCCGTAGGCGGAGTTGTGATAGACCAGCGCGATCTTCTTGCCCGAGATGTCGCCATCGTTCTCGGCCAGGATGTGGTTGATCGCATGGCTGGCGCCATCCCAGTAGTTGGCGGGATAGTTGAAGACCCAGCGGAAGACCTCGCCGTTCTTGGCCGAGGTCCGGCCATAGCCCATCGAATGCACCGGGATGCCGTCAGCGGTGGCCTTGGGAATCAGCTGGTAGGTGATGCCGGTCGACAGCGGCTGGTACAGCAGCGCGCCTTCGCCCTTGGTGGCCTCGTAGCACTCCACGCCCTTCTCGGTGTTGTAGCCGGTTTCGCATTCCAGCACCTCGATCGCCACGCCGCCGATACCGCCGTCACGTTCGTTCAGCAGCGTCATGTAATCCTGGTAGCCGTCCGAGAACGGAATACCGTTGGCCGCATAGGGGCCGGTGCGATAGCTCAGATCCGGGAACACCAGATCCGCCGCGGCGGGGCCTGCCAGCAGGCAAGCCGATACCAGGGCCGCGCCCGCGGCCTTCAGTCTGTTCGTCGCCATCCTTATCTCCTCCCTTGGGTTTGGACGGTCCGTGCCGGGGCTCCTCTTCCCCGGATGCAGGGCCCTATCGGGTCCTGCGGGCGGCCGGGCTCCTCTTCCCTGCCGCGTGGTCCCTCCCTAGTGGGGGAAGGGCCAAAGTCTGAGTTTCTCTTTCCCGACGCGCCAGAGCTGCGCCAGCCCGTGCGGCTCGGCCACCAGGAAGGTGACGATCAGCCCGCCGACGATCATGAATTCAAGATGTGCCGCCAGGTCCGTGGGCCAGCCGAAGCCGCCGACCAGCAGGTTCTTCAAGAGCACCGGCAGCAGCACCAGGAAGGCCGCGCCCATCAGGCTGCCGGCGATCCGGCCCAGCCCGCCGATGATGATCATGAAGAGCACCAGGAAGCTCTTGTTGATGCCGAAGGCCTCGCCCACCTCGACCGCACCGAGATAGACCGCGAAGAACAGCGACCCCGAGATGCCGATGAAGAACGAGCTCACGGCAAAGGCGGTCAGCTTGGCCTTCAGCGGGTTCACCCCGATGATCTCGGCGGCGATATCCATGTCGCGGATCGCCATCCAGCTGCGCCCCAGCGTGCCCCGCGTCAGGTTCCGCGCCACCAGGGCGCAGAAAAGCAGGAAGAGCAGGCAGAAGAGATAGGTCACCCAGGCCTCGGCATTGGGGCCGGTCACCGCCTGGCCCAGCACGCCGCGTTCCGGCGCGCTGATCTGGCCCGAGGCCGAATTGTTGTAGAACCAGGGCACCCGGTTGAACAGCCAGACCAGGAAGAACTGCGCCGCCAGCGTCGCCACGGCCAGGTAGAAACCCTTGATCCGCAGGGACGGCAGGCCGAAGAGCACGCCCACCCCGGCGGTGATCCCACCCGCCAGCAGGACGTGCACGATGATCGAGACCTCGGGGAAGGCGGTCATCAGCTTGTAGGTCGCATAGGCGCCCACGGCCATGAAACCGCCGGTGCCCAGGCTGACCTGGCCGCAATAGCCCACCAGGATGTTCAGCCCGATGGCGGCAATGGCATAGATCAGGAAGGGCAGCGCCACCGCGTTGGCCCAGTAATCGTTGATCACGAAGGGCACCACCAGCAGCGCCAGCACCAGCGCCACCTGAACCGCGATCCGGTCGAAGCGGATCGGGAAGCTCTGGTTGTCTTCCCTGTAGCTTGTCTTGAAATCTCCGGCCTCGCGGTAAAGCATGTCTCAGACCTCGCTCTGTGGGGCGATGCGCTGGCGGGGCCCGATGCGGTTGCACAGCCCCAGGTGGGCCAGCATGCCGCCCAGGAAACCCGCCCCCGACAGGAGCGCCGCCGCCAGCTGCTCGCTCCCCGAGAGATCGGCAAAGACCGCGATCAGGCCGAAGCACCAGAAGCTGGCCCAGCTGAGCACGTTCAGGATCGCCAGCGCCTTCATGCCTTGCCCTCCGCGCTGTCGTCGCCGCGTGCCCAGCCGATACGGCGGCAGGCGACGATATAGGTCAGCCAGGCGCCCAGCAGGCCGATGGCGATGATCACGGCATTGACCAGCACATGGTGTCCGGCGGCGACCTCGGCCTTGGCGGCCCAGAAGACGAAGCCCCAGTAGCAGGCCCAGACGACCAGCATGGCGGAAAGGCGGATGCCCTTGATGTCTTTCATGTCTTTCTCCTCCATTGGACCCCGGCTCCTCAACCGGGGGCCCCGGGCGGGCGGGTGTCGCGACAAAGTCGCGCAGCCGCCCACCGGGGTCTTTACACTCTCTCGATAATCCGCTCGCCGAACAAGCCCTGAGGCCGGAACACCAGGAAGAGCAGCGCCAGGACATAGGCGAACCAGTTCTCGGTTGCCCCGCCGACCAGCGGACCGATGGCAAATTCAAACAGCTTCTCGCCCACCCCGATGATCAGCCCGCCGACGATCGCACCGGGAATCGAGGTGAACCCGCCCAGCATAAGAACCGGCAGGGCTTTCAGAGCGATGAGCGAAAGAGAGAACTGCACCCCCGACTTGGTGCCCCACATGATCCCCGCCACCAGCGCCACGAAGCCCGCGATGGACCAGACCAGCACCCAGATGAAGTTCAGGCTGATGCCCACCGAAAGCGCCGCCTGGTGGTCATCGGCCACCGCGCGCAGGGCGCGGCCCTGTTTCGAGTACTGGCTGAAGATGGTCAGGGCCACGACCAGCGCCGCCGCGATGCCGGTGGCCCAGAGGTCGAGATTGTCGATGAAGAAGCCATAGCCGAAGGCCTCGAAGGTGGTTTCGTCGATCCACAGGTTGATGCCCTGCGGCAGACCCACGTCCAGCTTCTTGATATCCGCGCCCCACATCAGGTCACCCAGACCTTCCATGAAATAGGCGAGGCCAATGGTGGCCATGAACAGGATGATCGGCTCCTGCCCCACCAGGTGGCGGAAGATCAGCCGGTTCACCACCCAGGCCAGCACGATCATCACCACGCCGGTCAGCAGGATCGCCGCCAGGGCCGGCAGGTGCCAGCCGAAGTGATGCACCTCGGTGCCGAAGACCGCGTTGATCAGGTGGCTGAAGGGCACCTGCCCTTCCATGATCCCCACCAGGGTCAGCGCCGCAAACAGCGCCATGACCCCCTGCGCATAGTTGAAGATCCCCGAGGCCTTGAAAATCAGCACGAAGCCAAGCGCCACGAGCGCGTAGAGCACCCCGGCCATCAGCCCGTTCAGGAAGACCTCCATGGCGAATAGAAGCTGGTCAGGCATGGTCAGCACCTCCGGTCAGGGGGTTAACGAGGGGCTGCGCCACCGCGCGCCCGGCACCGACGCAATACCGACGTGATACCGACGCGTTGCAGACAGGCCACCGACGGGTGTTTTCGGGACGGATTTCACTCATGGGCCACCCCCAGGTAGGCGTCGATCACATCCTGGTTCGAGCGCACCTCCTCCGGCGTCCCGTCCCCGATCTTGCGCCCGTAGTCCATCACGACCACCCGGTCGCTCAGGTCCATCACCACGCCCATGTCATGCTCGATCAGGGCGATGGTGGTGCCGAATTCGTCATTCACATCAAGGATGAAGCGCGACATGTCCTCCTTCTCCTCGACGTTCATGCCCGCCATGGGCTCGTCCAGCAGCAGCAGCGACGGCTCGGCGGCCAGCGCACGGGCCAGCTCGACACGCTTCTTCAGCCCATAGGGCAGCCGCGCCACGGGGGTCTTGCGGATACTCTGGATCTCGAGGAAGTCGATGATCTGCTCGACTTTCTCGCGGTTCTCGATCTCTTCCCGCTCGGCGCGCCCGAACCACAGGGCCTGCCGAAAAATGCCGGATTTCATGTGGTTAAGGCGTCCGGTCATGACGTTGTCCAGCACCGTCATCCCCTCGAAGAGCGCGATGTTCTGGAAGGTCCGCGCCACCCCCTGCCGCGCCACCTCGTAGGGGCGCATCCGGGGCCGCCGGTTGCCGTGATACCAGACCTCGCCCTCCTGCGGATTGTAGAAGCCGCTGATCACGTTGAGCATCGAGGACTTGCCCGCGCCATTGGGCCCGATGATCGCACGGATCTCGCCCTGGCGGATATCGAAGGAGATATCCTTGATCGCCTCCACCCCGCCGAAGCGCAGGGTGATGTTGCGCATCTCCATCATCACGCCACCGATCCGGCGCCCGTCCTCGGTCACCCAGCCTTCGCCCGGCTGATCCGTAACCATCTGTTCCGCAACACTCATTCCGCTGCCACCCTTTCCGCGCCCTGCGCCACCACCGCCGCATCGCAAAGCGTGAGCGTCGCCGAGATATGGCCCTTGCGGCCGTCCTCGTAGGTCACCTCGGTGCGGGTCGAGACCTGCTTTGAGCCGTCGTAGAGCGCGGCGATCAGGTCGGCGTATTTCTCGGCCACGATCTTGCGGCGCACCTTGCGGGTGCGGGTCATCTCGCCGTCATCGGCGTCCAGTTCCTTGTGCAGCACCAGGAAGCGGTGGATCTGGCAGCCCGAGAGCATTTCGTCGGCGGCGACCGAGCGGTTCACCTCTTCGACATGAGACCGGATCGTCTCCAGCACCTGGGGGTGGCCCGCCAGCTCCTGATAGCTGGAATAGGCGATGTTGTTGCGTTCGGCCCAGTTGCCGACCGCCGTCAGGTCGATGTTGATGAAGGCCGCACAGGTCTCCCGCCCGTCGCCGAAGACCACGGCTTCGAGAATCGCGGGGAAGAATTTCAGCTTGTTTTCAACGTACTTGGGCGCGAAGAGGCGGCCATCGGCCATCTTGCCCACATCCTTGGCCCGGTCGATGATCCGCAGGTGGCCGGTGCCTTCCTCGATGAAGCCCGCATCCCCCGTCGCCACCCAGCCCTCGGCATCCTTGGTCGAGGCGGTGCTTTCGGGGTTCTTGTAGTAAAGCTGGAAGACACCGGGGCTGCGGTAGAAGACCTCTCCGCTCTCGTCGATCTTCAGCTCGACACCCGGAGAGGCCACGCCGACGGTATCCGAGCGCACCTCGCCATCCGGTTGCTGGGTGATGAAGACCGAAGCCTCGGTCTGGCCATAGAGCTGCTTCAGGTTGATCCCAAGCGAGCGGTAGAAATCGAAGATCTCGGGGCCGATCGCCTCGCCGGCGGTATAGCCCACGCGGACCCGGCCAAGGCCGAGGGTATCCTTGAGGGGACCGTAGACCAGCCAGCCGCCCAGCCGGTAAAGCAAACGGTCCGCGGTCCCCACCGGCTGCCGATCCAACAGCCGGCCGCCCACCCGACGCGCATGGGCCATGAACTTGTCAAACAACCACTTTTTGAACCGGCCGGCGTCTTCCATGCGGATCATCACATTGGTGAGCTGGGTCTCGAAGATCCGCGGCGGGGCAAAGTAATAGCTGGGTCCGATCTCGCGCAGGTCGGTCGAGAGGGTCTCGGCGCTTTCGGGACAATTGACGCAGAAGCCCGACCAATAGGCCTGTCCGATCGAGAAGATGAAGTCACCGACCCAGGCCATGGGCAGGTAGGCAAGCACCTCCTCGCCCGGCCCCAGGTCGTCGAAGGTGCTGGAATTGCGCGAGGTCTCGACGATGTTGCGATGCGACAGCACCACGCCCTTGGGCTTGCCGGTGGTGCCCGAGGTATAGAGCATGACGCAGATGTCCTCGGGACCCAGGGCCGCGGCGCGGCGCTCCAGCTCGGGCGTCAGCTCGTCACGGGCGGCGCGGCCCTGCTCCTGGATATGGGCGAAGTCATGCAGATGCGCGTGGTCGTATTTCCGCATGCCGCGCGGGTCGAGGTAGAGCACATGCTCCAGCGCCGGCAGCCCGGCGCGGACCTCAAGCACCTTGTCGACCTGCTCCTGGTCCTCGGCCACGACGAAGCGCGCGCCGCAATGGTCCAGCACATAGGCCATCTCTTCGGCGGCACTGTCGGAATAAAGCGGCACGGGTACGGCACCCAGCATCTGCGCGGCCGGAATGGCCCAGTAGAGATGGGGGCGGTTGGTCCCGATGATGGCGATGAAATCCCCCGGCTGCACGCCGAGGTTCAGCAGACCAAGGGCAAGGGCGCGGATCTCTTCCCGAGCCTCGGCCCAGGTCCAGCTCTGCCAGATGCCGAACTCCTTCTCGCGGTAGGCGGTCCGGTCCGGCCAGGTCTTTGCATTTCGGTCGAGCAGGGCGGGCACGGTTTCGACCGGCCCGCCCGCTGTGTGCGAGATGTCTCTCACGACGTTCTCCTCCCCTTTTCCAGCCCTCCCCGACCGGAAAAACCGTCCTCCTCAAGACGGGTCAGATAGTCATCATCGCGCCGTTACATTGCGTCGGACGCCGCTGACTAGTCAAACATTATCTGCGACTTTTACCGTATCATTTCCGGAATCTTTCAAATTGTTACGGATGCCGCGAGCGCGAAATCGCGCTGCAACTGCAAAGCCGGGGGCTGGCTCGGTTGCGGGTTTCCGGCTAGTCCTGAGCGGGGGGAGAACGCAGCGCATGCCGAGCCACCAGGCACGTACGGATCGCATGACAATGGCCGGGCTGAACATGATCCAGCAGGCGCTGTCGATCTACGACCAGGACCTGCGGCTGGTGCAATGCAACCGACGCTTCCGCTTGATGTTCGACCTGCCGCTGGAGCTGACCCAGCCCGGCGCGCGATTCGAGGACACGATCCGCCATCTCTGCATCTCGGGGGAATACGGCCCCCAGGAAGACCTGGAAGAGGCGGTGCGCCTGCGGGTCGAGAAGGCCCTGGCCTTCGAGCCACACTACATGGAACGCACCCGCCCCAATGGCAGGGTGATCAGCGTCGAGGGCGCGCCGCTGCCCGAGGGGGGCTGGGTCACCGTCTATACCGACATCACCGACAGCCACCGGCAGGAACAGCTTCTGCGGACCCGCTCAGAGCTGCTGTCGGAACAGCTGCTGACCCGCGCCGAAGAGCTGGCGGCCACCAACCGTCAGTTGCAGGCCACCAACTCGGCGCTGGAGGAGGCCAAGCGCGAGCTCACCGGGATGGAGGCGCGCATCCGCCTGATGACCGAGATGCTGCCGGCCCATATCGCGCATCTGGGGCCCGACCGGATCTATACCTATTCCAACCGCCGCCTGTCGCGGATCATGCCGGGGCGCCCGGCCCATATCGTCGGCCTGCACATGGCCGATGTGCTGGGCCAGCAGGCCTACCAGAAGGTGCGCCCGCACCTAGAGGCGGCGCTGGCGGGGCGCGCCGGGACCTTCGAGTTCACCGACGATGCCACCGGGCGCCGGATTCGCACCGCCATGACCCCTGCCGAGAGCGGGGCCTACATCATGTCGATGGATGTCACCGAAGAGACCCAGACCCGCGCCGCGCTGGCGCAGACCAAGCGGCGCGAACTGGCGGCGCAGGTGACCTCGGGCATGGCGCATGACTTCTCGAACCTGCTGACGATCATCCTGGGCCTGCAATCGCGCCTCGACCGGATGGCGCTGCCCGCCGCGGCACAGGAGCTGGTCACGGCAACCTCTGCCGCCGCCCGCCGCGGTGGCGACCTGCTGGACCGTATCGCCACGATGACCGGCGGCCGCGACCATCGCCCCGCCGCCACCGTCTGGTCCGCCTTCCTGCGCGACTTCGCCACCCTCGCCCGCCCGGCCCTGCCCGATGCGGTCACCCTGGTGATCGAGGACGAGGTGGGCGCGCAGCGGCTCTGGCTCGATCCCGGCATGTTGCAGGACAGCCTGCTGAACCTGGTGCTCAACGCCCGCGATGCCATCGGCGAGGCCGCCGGAGAGATCCGCCTTGCCGCCCGCGCCCAGGCAGGCACCTGGCTCGAGATCACTGTCACCGACACCGGGCCGGGCTTCACCGACCGCGCCCTGGAGCAGGCGATGCAGCCCTTCTTCACCACCAAGGGGCGCGAGGGCTCCGGCCTCGGCCTGTCGATGGTCTTCGACATGACCCAGCGGGCCGGCGGGCAGATGCGGCTGGAGAACGCGCACGGCGCCCGTGTCACCCTGCAACTGCCCTGGCGCGAAGCCCCGCGTCCGCTGACCCCCGGCCTCGCCCTGCTGGTCGAGGACAGCCCCGATCTGCGCCGCTCGGTCCGCGACATGCTGGTGGCGCTCGGCTATTCCGTTATCGAGGCCGCCAGCGCCGACGAGGCCCTGGCCATCGCCCGCGACCTGCCCGAGCTGGTGCTGATCCTGTCGGACCTGTCGCTTGCCGGGGGCACCACCGGGCTCGACCTGCTCGACGCCCTGCCCGCGCAGGCGCCGCCACTCTGCATCATGACCTCGCTGCGCGCCGACCACCCGCTCTACCGTGCCGCCTGCGCCCGCGCGCCGGTGTTGCAGAAACCCTTCGACCAGGGGCATCTCGCCGCCCTATTGTCCCCGAAAGAGGATCGGACATGACCAGCCCCCTGATCGCCATTCTCGACGACGAGCCCGAGATCCGCTCGATCCTGCAGACCGCGCTGGAAGAGGCCGGCTTCCGCAGCCGCGCCTTCGGCAGGGCAACCGAGTTCGAGGCCGCGCTGTCGGGAATGACGCCGGATCTCTGCCTGCTGGACCTGTCGCTGCCTGACCGCGACGGTCTGACCCTGGTGCATCGTCTGGCCACCGAGAAGGGCGCGGCGGTGATCATCATCTCGGGCCGGGCGCAGGTGCAGGACCGCATCACCGGGCTGGAGCTGGGTGCCGACGACTACATCATCAAGCCCTTCGACCCCGCAGAGGTCCTGGCCCGCATCCGCGCCCGCCTGCGCCGTGACCGCCCGGCCCCCGACACCGCCGGCCAGGCCCGTTTCGCCGGCTGGACCGCGCATTTCGACCGTTTCGTGCTGGAAGACAGCGAGGGCGCAGAGACCCCCTTTTCCCACGCGGAAAGCGAGGTCCTGCGCCTTTTCCTGGAACGCCCCAAGCGGCTGATCTCGCGCGCGCTGATGCAGGAGGTCCTTGGCGGCGGCGCCGGAGAAGCCTTCGACCGCGCCATGGACGTCCGCATCTCGCGCCTGCGCACCAAGCTGCGCGAGGACCCGAAGAACCCGCGCCTGATCAAGACGATCTACGGCGCGGGGTATATCTTCCTGGGGGATGTGGACTGGGGTTAGCCCCGAGGGATCAGGCCAGCCGCTCCACCGCCTCGGCCAGGACCTTCAGGCCTGCCACGAGGTCGGCCTCGTCGGTGTCCTCGGCGAAGGCGTGGCTGATGCCGTTGATCGAGGGGACGAAGAGCATGGCGACCGGCATCAGCTTCGCCAGGCTGGTGGCGTCATGCAGGGCGCCCGATTGCATGCGGCGCCAGCGGCCCGGCAGTTGCGCCTCGGCGGCGGCTTCGAGGGCGGCGCGGATGGTGGGGTCCATGGGGACGGGCTCAAGACCCAGCATGGCCGAGGTGGTCAGGATCATGCCGGTCTCGGCGGCGACCTCGTCGGCGGCGGTGCGGATGATCTCTTCCATGCGCGCCAGACGGTCGCTGTCGCCGTCGCGCCATTGCATCGAGAAGCTGCAACGCCCCGGTACGATGGAATGCGAACCCGGATGCACCTCGACATGGCCGGTGGTCCAGACCGTCTGCGGCGTGACCACGTTGCGGAAACGCTCTGCGATCAGGGACTGGAAGCGCAGCATCGCCTGCAGCGCGTCGCGGCGGCGGTGCATGGGCGTGGTGCCGGCGTGGTTCTGCTCTCCTTCGAAGGTCATGCGCATGTCGCGGATGCCGACGATATCGCTGACCACGCCCGCGGCCTCTCCGGCCTCGTCCAGCCAGGGGCCCTGCTCGATGTGGCATTCCAGGAAGCCGGTGAAGCGCGAAGGGTCGACCGGGCCGGTGACCATGTCGGCCATGGCGGCGCGGGCCTCGGCAAAGCTGACGCCCGTGCTGTCGACCAGCGCGTCGGCCTCTTCCAGCGTCGAATGGCCAGCCCAGACGCGGCTGCCGGTGGTGACGCCGAAGCGGCCCTCTTCATCCTGGAAGGAGACGGCAGAGATCGGCACCCCGGCCTCGGCACCGGCGCGGGCCAGCTCAAGGCCGCAGATCACGCCGAGCGCGCCGTCCAGCCAGCCGCCCTCGGGCTGGCTGTCGGAGTGCGAGCCGACCAGCAGGGACTTTCCCGGTGCCAGCCCGAAGACCGACCCGCAGGGGTCCACCGCGACCTCCAGCCCGGCACCGGCATATTGCTCGGCCAGCCATTTGCGGGCGGCGATGTCGGGGGCGGAATAGGCGGGCCGGATCACCCCCTTGCCGACCCCGGCGGCGCCGAAGCTGCGCAGGTGGTGAAGATCGGCAAGGAAACGGTCGGGGTTCACGGGAATCATCGGGGCACACCTCCTTGGTTGCCTCGCAGAGAACAGGAGCGCGCCCGGAAAGGCAAATCGCCCCGCCCCGATCCGGGCTCGCATTGCATCCCTCCGCCGGGCCTTTATACCCGACCCCCGAAAGGAGCCCTTCATGACCCATATCTGGCTGCGCGCCGAACAGCGCGCCAACGAAGACCGCGCGGGGCTGACGCCTGCAGGTGCAAAGGCGCTGATCGAAAAGGGCTTCCGCCTGACGGTCGAAGAGAGCTCCAGCCGCATCCTGCCTCTTCAGGGCTATATCGACGCCGGGGCCGAGATCGCGCCCGAGGGCTCCTGGCCCGAGGCGCCGGCCGAGGCGATCATCTTCGGCCTGAAGGAGCTGCCCGAGGACGGCACGCCGCTGCGCCACCGCCACATCATGTTCGGCCATGCCTACAAGGGCCAGCCCGCCGGGCAGGAGCTGCTGCGACGCTTCCGTGCAGGCGGCGGCACGCTCTACGATCTGGAATACCTGCTGGACGAGAACGGCCGTCGCGTTGCCGCCTTCGGCTACTGGGCCGGTTACGCGGGCGCCGCCGTCTCGCTGATGTGCTGGGCAGCGCAGCAGCAGGGCACCATCTGCCCTGCCGTCGGCGCCTATCCGGACAAGGACTCTCTGCTGACCGACCTGCACGAACGCCTCGCCCCTTATGACGCCCGCCCGCGCGCCATCGTCATCGGCGCCCTTGGCCGCGTCGGTCGCGGCGGCGCGGACCTTTGCGAGGCGCTTGGCTGCGAGGTTACCAAGTGGGACATGGCCGAGACGGCCCATGGCGGGCCCTTCCCCGAAATCGCCGAGCACGAGATCTTCCTCAACTCGATCCTCGCCATGCCCGGCACCCCGGTCTTCGTGCCGGTCGAGATGGCCGATGGCCCGCGCCGGTTGACCGTCATCGGTGACGTGGCCTGCGACCCGACCTCGGATTTCTCGCCGGTGAAGGTCTATGACCGCACGACGACCTGGCAGGCACCGGCCCTGCGGGTCCGGGACACCCCGCCGCTGGATGTCATGGCGATCGACAACCTGCCCTCTATGCTGCCCCTCGAAAGCAGCGAGGATTACGCGGCCCAACTTCTGCCCTCGCTCCTGACCCTCGACGCGCTGGACAGCGGCGTCTGGGGCGGAGCCAAGGGCTTCTTCGACGAACATCTGGAGGCATTGGCATGAAAATTCACTGGTGTGGCACGGGCCTTTCCGCGATCCCCGGCCTGCGGCGACTGCTGGAAGGCGACTACCCCGTCGTGGTCTGGAACCGGACCGTCGAGAAGGCCGAGGCCGAGGTGGGCGACCTGACCAAGGACATCCGCGCCTTCTCGCTCGAGGCCGTCGCGGCAGCGCTGGAGCCCGGCGATATCGCCGTCTCGATGCTGCCGGGCGATCTGCACGTGCCGCTGGCCACCGCCTGCCTCGAGGCCGGTGCGCATTTCGTCTGCTCGTCCTATGTCTCGCCCGAGATGGCGGCGCTGGATGCGGCGGCGAAGGAGAAGGGCCTGAGCTTCGTCAACGAGGTGGGCCTTGATCCCGGCATCGACCACGTGCTGGCCGATGACCTGGTCGCGCGCCTGAAAGAGCTGGCACCCGAGGCGCCCGAGGTCTCCTTCACCTCCTACTGCGGTGGTTTCCCGAAGGTTGCCAACGACTTCCGCTACAAGTTCAGCTGGTCTCCGCTTGGCGTGCTGAAGGCGCTGCGCTCGCCCTCGCGCTCGCTGAAGGGCGGCGAAGAGCTGCACGTCGCGCGCCCCTGGGACGCCATCACCCGCTACGAGAACCCGCTGCCCGGCGCGGAGGTCTTCGAGGCCTACCCGAACCGCGACTCGGTCCCCTTCATCGCGCAATACGGCTTCGACGAGAGCTGGCAGGTGCAGGACTTCGTGCGTGGCACCCTGCGTCTGGACGGTTGGTCCAGGGCCTGGGAAGGGCTCTTCCGCGAGATCGAGACGCTGACCGGCCCCGAAGGCGACGCCCGCCTGCGCGAGATCTCGGACGGGCTGTGGGACAGCCATGCCTATGACGAGGGCGAGGCCGACCGCGTGGTCATGTTCGTGCGCCTGACCGCCACCTCTGGCGGCAAGCCGGTCTTCGACCAGGCCTGGGCCATGGATGCCTCGGGCAAGCCGGAAGGCAGCGCCATGGGCCGCCTGGTGTCGGTCTCGGTCGCCCTGGCCATCGAGGCGCTGGTCGCCTCGCGCCTGGCACCGGGCGTGGTCACCGCCTCCAACGCCGCCGAAGAGATCTTCGCCGAGGACATCCGCCGCGAATGGCTTTCCGAGGTCGAGGACATGTCGGACGTGCTGGAACGCATCGACTACCTCTCCTGAGGGGGTCAGACTTCATCGGAAAAGGGCGCGGCCAAGGCTGCGCCCTTTTGCTTTGTCGCCCCCCCGCCCCCCGGCCAGCGCCTCCGCGCCGGGCGAAGACACAACCATGGGGATTGTGGGATTTTTCACACGCAACCGGATCTTCCAATCGTGACCCTTGTATAGACCGACCAAAGTCGGAGTATCAGGCGGTTTCTTGGGAGGATTTAGAGATGTCCAATTTCAAAATGGCCCTGAGCCTGGCAGCGATCTGCCTCTCTGGCTCGGCCATGGCGCAGGAGCTGGAAGGGGCGCGACTGGGCTTTGACTACAAAGAGTACGATGACGGACAGGGCTTCGAGGCTACCTTCGGGACACTCATTGGCGATGTCTCGATGCTCTTCGACAACGGCTTCGGCGGACAGCTGACACTGGGGACACTGCAGTTCTTCCACTCGAACCAGTCGCTTCAACGACCCGACGGCGGCTCGGCGGTGGCGCTGCATGGGTTCTTCGACGTCAGCCCTGCGACCCGGCTGGGGGCCTACCTGGGCTACAACGGACTTGGCGAAGTGGACGCCCTGCACTTCGGGGTCGAGCTGGTCCATCAGCTGGACCGGCTGCGGCTGGAAGCCCGGCTCGGGCACGCCGACTCGGACCAGGGCTTTGATAACTTTGACCTGGCCGAGGTCTACGCCCAGTACGATCTGAACGACAGGCTGCAGCTGCGCGGCGGCCTGCGTTACGAGGACTCGGGCGACTACGGGCACTATGGGTTGGCGACGATCGGCATCGCCTATGACCTTGGCAACCGCGCCCGGCTTTACGCCGATTACGGCTGGCAGGATCAGGAATTCGGCAGCAGCTACCCTGATATCTATGGTGGCAACCTCGTGACTGTCGGCGTGGAGATCACGCTCGGCGACAGCCCCGCTCCGAAGATGTTCCGCTTCAATCCGCAGTTCTAGGACAGAGCCGGGGCGGTTCAGCCGCCCCGGACCAGGTCGTCCTCTTCGTCGCTGGCCGAAAGGCCAAGCGCGTCGAGACCGTTTTCCAGGTGATCGGACAGATGCGGCGTGCCCAGCAGGTAGTCGGGCGTCGGCGTCGTGGCTTCGGCGCGGGCGGTGGCCTTGGCCTCTTCCAGCTCATCGGCGGCGAAACTGTCGCGGCCGATCCACATTACCGCGACGAGGCTGATCAGCTCATCCTCGTTGAGGTTCTCCAGAAAGGCGTGCAATTCACCCTCGGCGCGTTCCAACTCGCGCGCCATCAGGATGACATTGGCAATCTTGGTGATCGAGATATCGAGCATGGCGTTTTCTCCTGTTCGGTAAGCACCTTGCCCCGATCAGAGTACGCCCTTCCTTGATTTGCCGCAAATCCTGTGGCGCGGGCTCAGGTTTTTGGGCCATCTCCGGTCAGGCTCTCGAGCGGGCTGTCGGCATCGCTGCCGACCTCCTCAAAGTCGAAGTTGTCCAGCTTCGCGGCCCGCTTGCCGGCGCGCTCGGCGGCGGTGCCGATACCGTCCAGGTCCTTGCGGGCCTGGTTGAAGTGGGTGTCCAGCTTGCCGACACGCTCCACCACCAGCTCGACATCCCGGTGCAGCATCGACAGCGTCTTGCGGATCGCCCCGGCCTGTTCGCGCATACGGGCATCCTTGAGGATGGCGCGCATGGTGTTCAGCGTCGCCATGCAGGTGGTCGGAGAGACGATCCACACCCGCGCCGAGAAACCCTCGCGGACGATCTCGGGGAAATTGGCGTGCAGCTCGGCATAGACGGCCTCGGACGGCAGGAACATCAGCGCGCCGTCGGCGGTCTCGCCTTCGATGATATAGCGTTCCGAGATCGCCTTGATATGCGCGCGGACAGCCTGGCGGAACAGGGTCTGGGCGCGGGCCTTGTGATCGGCGGTCTGGGCACCGCGCAGGGCCTCGTAGGCCTCCAGCGGGAACTTGGCGTCGATGACGATGGGGCCCGGCGGGTTGGGCAGGTGGATCAGGCAGTCGGCGCGCTTGCCGTTGGAAAGCGTCGCCTGGACCGAGTAGCTGTCCGAGGGCAGCGCCTTGCCGACAATGTCGTTCAGCTGGATTTCCCCGAAAGCGCCACGGGTCTGCTTGTTGGACAGGATGTCCTGCAGCGACAGCACGTCGCCCGAGAGCTTGGTGATGTTCTCTTGCGCCTTGTCGATGACTTGCAGGCGCTGCTGCAGCTCGGTCAGGCTCTTCGTGGTCTTCTCCGAGCCGCCCTGAAGCTGCTCGTTCATCTTCTCCTGCATCTCAGAGAGCGCGCGGGCCTGGCTCATGGCATTGGCGTGCAGGCGATCGTTCATCTCTTTCTGCACATGGGCCATGCGGGTCTCGAGCATGTGCAGCATCTGGGTCTGGCCCTGGTTCTGCGCATTCGAGACGGTGGAAAGCCCGCCGGAAAGCTGCTCCTGCCCCTTGGCCAACCCCTCGACGGTGCGGCCCAGCTGGTTCATCTGCCAGATCACCGGCTCGGAGGCGCGCGATGCGGCACGGATCGCCGCGATGATCAGGACCAGCAGGACCAGAAAGGCAGCGCCGCCGATGAGGGCGGCGAGGGTCAGCGGATCGTTGAGGTCGATCTGGGTCATGTGCGGCCAAAGAGCCTTTCGATGTCGGAGAGCTTGAGCTCCACGTAGGTGGGGCGACCATGGTTGCATTGCCCGCTGTGCGGGGTCGCCTCCATCTGCCGCAGGAGTTCGTTCATCTCGGCCACCTGCATGCGGCGGCCCGAGCGGATGGAGCCGTGGCAGGCAACGCGGCTGAGGATCGCTTCGATCCGCGCCTGCAGGGCCATGGAATCGTCCTGGTCGGTCAGCTCGTCCAGCACGTCGCGCAGCAGCGCCTCGGCGTTGATCTCGCCCAGGATGGCCGGGGTTTCACGCACCGCGATGGCCCCGCCGCCGAAGGGCTCGATGACCAGACCCAGCTTCGCCAGGTCCTCTGCCGCGTCCAGCAGCCGTTGCGCATCACCCTGCGAGAGCTCGATGATCTCGGGGATCAGCAGCGCCTGAGAGGCAACGCCGTTCTCGGCCATCTGGCGCTTCAGCTTCTCGTAGACCAGGCGCTCATGGGCGGCGTGCTGATCCACCAGCACCATCCCGCGCGAGGTCTGGGCGACGATGTAGTTCTCGTGCACCTGGGCGCGGGCGGCCCCCAGGGGGTACTCCTCGAGCGGGGTCTGCTCGGGGGCGTCCTCCACCACCGGCTCGACACGGGCCGAGGGGGCGTGATCGAAGCCGCGCAGCCCTTCGGACATGTAGGAGGCGGGCGCGGGCGCCTGGAAGCTGTTCAACGCGCCATAGCCCCCGGAGGGGCGGCGGTCGGGCGCCTGGTAGACGAAGGGCTTGCCCTCGGGCGTGCGCGGCGCTTCCTCGGGGCGGAAGGCGCCGAGCGTGGCATGGGCGACGGTGGTCGAGGCGCGGTGCCCGGCCTCGGCCAGGGCGTGGCGCAGGCCCGAGACGATGAGGCCACGTGCGGTGCCGGGATCGCGGAAGCGGACCTCGGATTTCGCCGGGTGGACGTTGACGTCGACCAGCTGCGGGTCGCAATCGAGGAAGAGCGCGGCGACCGGGTGGCGGTCACGCGAGAGGTAGTCGAAATAGGCGGCGCGCAGCGCGCCGGTCAGCAGCTTGTCCTTCACCGGGCGACCGTTGACGAAGAGGAACTGCGCCACCGCCGCGCCGCGAGAATAGGTCGGAAGGGCGGCATAGCCCGACATGCGGATGCCGTCGCGGGTGGCGTCGATCTTCAGCGCGTTCTCGGCGAAATCGCGGCCCAGGATCGTGGCCAGCCGCCCGTGCAGCGCGTCGAAAAGATCGCCCGACTCGGGGTCGGCACGGAAGATGGTGCGGGTGTCGCCGCCCGAGGCATCGCTCAGGGTGAAGCCAACGAAGGGCTCGGCCATGGCCAGACGCTTGATGACATCGGTCACGGCCTGCATCTCGGCCCGGTCGGTGCGCAGGAACTTCAGCCGCGCCGGGGTGGCGTAGAAGAGATCGCGCAGCTCGGCGACGGTGCCCTTGTTCAGCGCCGCCGGTTTCACCGCGGAAAGCTGCCCGCCCGAGACCTTGATCTCTGCCGCCTCATGGCCCTTGGCGCGCGAGGTCAGCGTCAGCCGCCCGACGGCCCCGAGAGAGGGCAGCGCCTCGCCCCGGAAGCCGAAGGAATGGATGTTGAGCAGGTCCGAGCCGTCGATCTTCGAGGTGGCATGGCGCGACAGCGCCAGCGGCAGGGCTTCCGGCGGGATGCCACAGCCATCGTCGGCGACCCGGATCAGGGTCTTGCCGCCGTCGGCCACGGTGACCTCGATCCGCGTGGCCCCGGCGTCGAGGGCGTTTTCCACCAGCTCCTTCACCGCGGAGGCAGGGCGCTCGACCACCTCACCGGCGGCGATACGGTTGATCGCGCCCTCATCGAGCTGGCGGATCACGGGCTGGGAATCGAGGATATGGGGGTCACTACGGTGCATACCGCGAAATGTAGCATGGGGTGAGTGAGTCGGAAATGGCAGACCAGAGGGAATGCCAAGGCGGTCAGAGCCCATGTCAGGCGTGCAGAGCGGCGGGCCGCGCCCGACCCTGGGTGGGCGCATCTTGACCTTTGGCTGGAGTGTTTGCCTCGAAGCTTCCACGCCGAGCCCCGATCTTCCGACATCGCAAATGCGCCCTCCCGGGGGGAGGGGCTCGGTCCGGTCCGCAATGCGGCGAAACCTCCGGGGGTGGTTTCGAGGGCCGAGCGGGCGGGGCCCCGGCGGGCGCGGCCCGGGCTTGCAGCCCGCGCCAAGGGGAGCGCATGGCGTAGGGTGGGTGCCAACCCACCTTTGGCGGTGGTGAAGAGGAAGGCGGCTGCCCTGGGCGGCGGGGTGAAACCCCGCCCTACGGGAGCAAATCCCGCACCGCATCCGGCGCCCGATCCGGGTTCGTCACGCAGATCACCCGATGCGCCTGCGCAGGCTTGGCGCCCAGAAACACGGTCAGATCGGCATTGGCGGGAAAATCCGTCAGCCGGATCACCGTCGCCCCCTCTGCCCCGGCGCAGGTTCCGGCGATATGCCAGACCTCCTGCGCCTCGGCGCGGAAACGGCGGATCGACACCGTGACCTCGGCGTCGAACATGGCCCCGAAGGCCACCGGGGCGGCGAACTGCTCGGCCCGCGCCGGAAGGGCGGTAAGGAGCAGCAAGGCAAGGACCGCTCCTTTCATGGACCCTCCCCGGTTTTTCGGGCCTAGCCGCGAGTCGCGGCCTCGTACCAGTCACGGATGGCCTGACGTTCCTCTTCTTCGATGAAGGAAACGTTAGCGGGCGGCATGGCATGGCCCAGCCCGGCCTGCAGGTAGATGGCGCGGGCGTTGCGCAGGATCTGGCTCTCGCTGTCCAGCCGCACGCCCTTGGGCGCCCAGAGGATACCGTCGTAGAAGGGCTCGGCCGCATGGCACATCGAGCAGCGGCCCAGCACGATGTCATGGACATCCTCGTAGCCCTCGGCCTGGGCGAAATGCTCCAGCCCCGCGGGGATCGCGGCCTCGTCCTCGGGGGCATCGCGCCAGAGCGGGGCGGTGGACAGGAACATCACCAGCAGGAAGATCAGCGCGGTCAGAAGCCAGGTCCAGTAGGGCATGCCCTTCTTGGAATGCATGGTGTTGAAGAAATGCCGGATGGTGACGCCCATCAGGAAGACCAGGCTGGCGATGATCCAGGTGTATTCGGTGGCAAAGGCCAGCGGGTAGTGGTTGCTGAGCATCATGAAGATGACCGGCAGCGTCAGATAGTTGTTGTGGGTCGAACGCTGCTTGGCGATCTTGCCGTACTTGGCATCCGGCACCCGGCCCGCCTTCAGGTCATCCACCACGATGCGCTGGTTGGGCATGATGATGAAGAAGACATTGGCCGACATGATCGTGGCGGTGAAGGCCCCGAGATGCAGCAGCGCGGCGCGGCCGGTGAAGACATGGGTGTAGAACCAGGCCAGCCCGACCAGGATCACGTAAAGCCCGATCATCAGCCGCGTGTTGTCGTCGCCGAACTTCGACTTGCAGAGGAAGTCGTAGATCAGCCAGCCCAGACCCAGCGAGGCCAGGGAGATGGCGATGGCGCCCCAGGCCGGAAGATCGGCCACCGCCGGGTCGACCAGGTAGAAATCCGCGCCCAGGTAGTAGACCAGCCAGAGCAGGGCGAAGCCCGAGAGCCATGTGGCGTAGCTTTCCCATTTGAACCAGACCAGGTGCTCGGGCATCTCGGCAGGTGCCACCAGGTACTTCTGGATATGGTAGAAGCCGCCGCCATGGACCTGCCATTCCTCGCCATCCGCCGGGCCGGGAACATTTCGGTTCAGGCCCAGATCCAGCGCGATGAAATAGAAGGACGATCCGATCCAGGCGATCGCCGTCACCACGTGCAGCCAGCGGACCGCGAACTCCACCCAGGCCCCGATGGCCGCCAAATCGTACATTCTGTCCCCCAGAGGTCATGCTTTTCCCAAGCATAAGCACGGTTTGCGCGGGGCGGCAATCTAGGCGCCGCGACTGCCCCGACGGGGCGGTGGAAAAGCTCAGGGATGGGGCAGCGCCCAGGCGGGCGAAGACCGCCCTGCCCCATGGCCTGCGGCGGGACCGGACCGGCGACCCGAGCAAGTTGCATGGCATTCTACACATCGCGCGACATAGGCGGTCGACGCCGCTACGTAGTCCTATCTCTGGCCCCTCTCGACGGCGGGGCGACACAAGAGGACAAGCATGAAGACGGAGAAACTCGGCACTTTCGAGCTGGAGACCTGGGCCCCCGACGAGCTGGCCCTTGCCCGCGATGCGCGGCGGGTGGTGGTGATCGACGTGCGCAGCGCGGCCGAATACGCCACCGAGCGCCTTGGCGGCAGCCTGCTGATGCCGATGGCGGAATTCGATGCCGCGGCCCTGCCGGACCAGGAGGTGAAGAAGATCGTGCTGATCTGCGCCAACGGGCTGCGCTCGGCCAGGGTCGCGCGGGGGCTGATCTCGAGCGGGCTGCAGCGGATCGGACACCTGGACGGCGGGATCGCGGGCTGGAAGGCGGCGGGGCTGCCCTGGCGCGGTCTCGATCCCGAGACGGGCAGCATGGCCTGGCAGGAGCAATCGCTGCGCCCCCAGCCGGCAAGGGGTTTGCGCTGGTAAGCCGGGCGTGCGGTTGGGTCAGGCAGGGGCTTGCAACGAAAAGACCCAGGCGCTTGCGCGCCTGGGCCAGGTATTGGCTGAATTATGGAAGGAGGATCAGCCTTTCGAGAACTCCGGGTAGGCTTCCATGCCGAGCTCGGCCATGTCGAGGCCAGCGATCTCGTCTTCTTCCGAGACGCGGATGCCGACGATGGCTTTCAGCAGGAACCAGACCACTGCGGAGGCGATCACGGTGGCGCCGCCGATGACGACAATACCGTAGATCTGGGAGCCCAGGGAGGCGCCGTCGTTGGTGAAGACAACGGCGATGGTGCCCCAGATGCCGCAGACCAGGTGAACCGGGATCGCGCCGACAACGTCGTCGATCTTCAGCTTGTCCAGCAGCGGAACCGTGAAGACGACCAGGATGCCGCCGATGGCGCCGATGATGGTCGCCGCACCCAGGGTCGGGGTCAGCGGTTCAGCGGTGATCGAGACCAGGCCAGCCAGGGCGCCGTTCAGCACCATGGTCAGGTCGACCTTCTTGTACATCAGCTGGGTCAGGATCGCGGCAGCCACGGCACCACCGGCAGCAGCCGTGTTGGTGTTCGAGAAGATGCGCGACACGTCAGCGACGTCACCGACCGAGCCCATGGCCAGCTGCGAGCCGCCATTGAAGCCGAACCAGCCGAGCCACAGGATGAACGTACCCAGGGTGGCAAGCGACAGGTTGGAGCCGGGGAAGGCCATGACCTTGCCGTCGACATAGCGACCCAGGCGCGGGCCCAGGATAATGGCGCCGGTCAGAGCAGCCCAGCCACCGACCGAGTGCACGATGGTCGAACCAGCGAAGTCCGAGAAGCCAGCTTCGCCGACGAAGCCGCCGCCCCAGGTCCAGGATGCGGTGATCGGGTAGATGATCGAGGTCAGGATGATCGTGAAGATCATGAAGGGCCACAGCTTGATGCGTTCGGCCAGGGTGCCCGAGACGATCGACGCGGTTGCGGCACAGAACATCAGCTGGAAGAAGAAGTCCGAACCGGTGGAGGCGTAGCCGTAGTCGTCGGCGGTCTCGGCGGTCACGCCGACAGCTTCCAGGACGCCGGGGCCCCAGACACCGGACAGGACGCCATCGACGGCCCAGCTACCCAGCGGGTACATCAGGTTGTAGCCGATCAGGTAGTAGAAGATCGACGCCAGGCCGAACAGCATGACGTTCTTGGTCAGCTGCATGGCGACGTTCTTGGAGCGCACCAGGCCAGCTTCCAGCATGGCAAAGCCACAGGCCATGAAGAAGACCAGGAAGCCGCCGATAAGGAACAGCAGCGTGTTCAGGATGAAGACGGAGTCGGTCGGCACGGCGGCCGCGACGGCTTCATCTTGCGCAAGGCCGAGGCTCGGCAGCGCGATTGCGGCTGCGGCAAGGCCAAGTTTTGCGAAGGTTTTCATTGGATTAGTTTCCTTTCCCCTGTCCGGCGTCTCAGAGCGCGTCGTCGTTGGTTTCGCCGGTCCGCACTCGAACCGCCTGCTGGACATCCAGCACGAAGATTTTGCCGTCGCCGATTTTGCCGGTCTTGGCGGTGCTGGTGATGGTCTCGACCACCTGGTCGGCCATGGCCGCCGAAACGGCGATTTCCAGCTTGATCTTGGGCACGAAATTCACGGCGTATTCAGCACCGCGATAGATTTCGGTATGGCCCGACTGAGAGCCGAAGCCCTTGATTTCCGTCACCATCATCCCGCGCACGCCGATCTCGGTCAGCGCCTCGCGGACCTCCTCCAGCTTGAACGGTTTGATTGTCGCAATGATCAGTTTCACTACTATCCCCTTCCTTTTTGCGGGCTGTCGCGCTCAGCGCACCCGCCCTTTGGCACTGGCAACTAAGCCGCCATGCCCCCAGATGCGGAACAGATCCGCCCCCAGAACAGAGGAAATCGCCCTTCGACTGCCGGGTTTTTGATCGGTTCTGAAATTTCGCCCTAAATTTAGGCAAATCTGAATCGCCCTTTGGGGCATCGAGCGGCTCAACATTCACGCCGAGAGGGGGTATCCTGCGGCAAAAGAAAGGCTCCGGGCAGGACGCATGAGTGATTCAGGCAAGCGCAGACCTCGTTTGGTCGCGGATAAACGCTATGGTGGGTCGAAAGGCCCGAAACGCCCCGCGCGAAGCGGTGGCGGCAGCGGCAGTGGTGGCGGCAAGGGTCGTGGCAAGGTGGCCCGCAAGGCCCCGCCGCGAAAGACGGCCCGGAAGGCGGCACCTCGCCGACGCAGCCCGGCCAAGCGTCGCAATCCCGTGGTGAACTTCTTCCTCTCGATCTTCGGCTGGATCTTCGGCCTGATCTGGCGCGTGCTTTGGCGTCTCTGTGCGGTCACCGCCGCGCTGGTGATCCTGGCCGCCGCGATCTCGGGCCTGACCATGCCGCCGCTCGAGGATCTCTATGACGGAAGGGTGCGGGGCTCGGTCACCCTGCTGGACGACTCGGGCGAGGTCTATGCCTGGCGCGGCGACCAGTTCGGCGGCATGGTCAGTGCCGAAACGGTCTCTCCGCATCTGAAGAACGCCATTGTCGCCACCGAGGACAAGCGCTTCTATCGCCATCTCGGCGTGTCTCCGCGCGGCATCGCCAGCGCCATCCGCATCAACCTGCGCGAGGGGCGCGGGCCGCTGTCGGGCAACGGCGGTTCGACCATCACCCAGCAGACCGCCAAGCTGCTCTGCTTCGGCCAGAGCTACGATCCGACGGTCTGGGACAGCGAGGCCGCCTACGAGGCCGATTGCCGCGCCAGCACTCTGGCGCGCAAGGCCCGCGAGGCGATTTATGCCGTCGGCATGGAGATGCGCTACACCAAGGATGACATCCTGACGCTCTACATGAACCGGGCCTACCTGGGCGAGGGCACGCGCGGCTTCGAGGCCGCCAGCCAGCGCTACTTCGGCAAGTCGGCAGCCAATGTAACGCCCGCCGAGGCCGCCATGCTGGCCGGCCTTCTGAAGGCACCGACCCGCTACGCGCCGACCAACAACCTGCAGCGCAGCCGCGACCGGGCCTCGGTCATCGTGCGGCTCATGGAGGATCAGGGCTACCTGTCCCATGCCGCCGCAGAGGATGCCATCGCCAACCCGGCGCAGCTGAGCCAGAAGGCACAGGAGCAATCGGGCGGCTATTTCGCCGACTGGATAATGTCGTCTGCGCCGGATTTCCTGACCTCGAAGACCACCGCCGACGTGATGCTGACCACGACGCTGGACCAGCGCATCCAGAGCGCCGCCGAGGAAGCGGTGAAATGGGTGTTCGAAGAGAAGGTCCGCGAGGGCTCCAACGCCCAGGCCGCCGTGGTGGTGATGAGCGCCGATGGCGCCGTGCGCGCCATGGTGGGCGGTCGTGACGTGACCGGCGGCGGGGTGTTCAACCGCGCCACCCAGGCGCTGCGGCAGACGGGATCGAGCTTCAAGCCCTTCGTCTATGCCACCGCGCTGGAGCTGGGCTATCACTACAATGACGTGGTGGACGACGCGCCGCTGACCATCGACATCCCCGGCTCGGGTCCCTGGAGCCCCGAGAATTACGACCACCAGTTCCGCGGCCCCGTGACGCTGGAAGAAGCGCTGATGAAGTCGCTGAACATCCCGGCGGTGCGGGTCGCCACCGAGGTGGGGCTGGAGAACGTGCGCAAGATCGCCAGCGATTTCGGCATCCAGAGCGACCTGGCCGCAGGCCCGGCTCTGGCGCTCGGCGCTTCGGAAAGCACCCTGGTCGAGATGGTGGGAGCCTATGCCGGTATCCTCAACGGCGGCTCCTCCGTCACGCCCTACGGGCTGAAGGAAGTACGCCTGCAAGGCGATGCAGAGCCCCTGATGGGCAGCGACGGCGGCATCGGCGAGCGGGTGATCCGCGAGGAAGCGGCCCGGGAGCTGATCTACATGATGCGCCAGGTCGTCACCCAGGGCACTGGCGGCCGCGCGGGCCTTGCCGACCGCGAGATCGCGGGCAAGACCGGCACCACCCAGGCCGCCCGCGACGCCTGGTTCGTGGGCTTCTCGGCCGATTACGTGGCCGGGGTCTGGATGGGCTACGACGACAACACCCCGCTCACCGGCGTCACCGGCTCGGGTCTGCCCGCCGAGATCTTCCACGAGGTCATGACCCGCGTCCACGACGGCCTGCCGGTGCATGAGCTGCCGATGCTGCACCCGGCCCCCGAACCCGCGCGCAACCTGCCAGGCGCGCCCTCCCAGGGCAGCGGGCAGCGGCTGGACAACGTGATCGAGAGGGCGCTGAAGGATATCTTCGGCCTGAACTGACCGCCCAGGCCACCCCGACCGGCAATGCCGGGAAAGACGAAAGGCGCGCGCTACACGAGGAGCGCGCGCCTTCATGTCTTCAGTGCCGGGCGCCTCAGCTCTTGCCGAAGTGCTCCATGATCGCGGCGGCGTACTTGATGCCCTGGATGTACTTGTCCACGTGCACGTTCTCGTCCGGGGCATGCAGGTTGCAGCCGGGATTGGCGAAGCCGGTCAAGACGCAGGGAATCCAGACGTGACGCAGGATGGCGCCCTCGGCCGAGACGCCGTTGACGATCGGGGGCTCGCCATAGACCTCATGGGCGGCGGCGATGATCGCCTCGCTGATGTCTTCCTTGGCCGAGATCTTGTAGGGCTCCTCGGCGCGCTCGAAGGTCCGCACCTCGATGTTGTCGAAGCCCTGGGCCGCGATGTGGTCGCGCAGCTTCTTCGCCGCGGCATCAGGCTGGATGTTGGGGATCAGGCGGAAGTCCATGCGCACCCGCGCCTCGGCCGGAACGATGGTCTTGGTGCCCTTGCCGGTGTAGCCGCCGACGATGCCCTGGATATTGGCCGTAGGCTCGTAGGTGCGGGCGCGGACGGCGTCGATGCCTTCGCGGTTCAGCACGAAGTTGTCGACGCCCAGCTCTTCCTTCAGCAGGTCGAAGTCGATCCGCGCGGCCTTGTCGGCCAGGAAGCCCTCGTGATCCTCGTCGGGGATGTAGATGCCCTCGGCCCAGTCGTCGATCAGGATATTGCGGTCCCGGTCCATGATCGTGGCCAGGCAGTGGACCAGGTCCCAGACCGGGTTCGGCACTAGCGGGAAGTTCAGCGAATGCACGTCGGTCCTGGCGCCCCGCGCCACCAGCTCGACGAAGAGCACCGACTTCAGGCCAAGCGAGACATCGGGCACATCCGGGCCGACTTCCAGCGACCCGTCCAGGCAATGCATCCCGTCCGCCGCCAGCAGCTCCTTGTTCTGCTCGGCCCAGGGCCCGAGGTTCGGAGAGCCGATTTCCTCTTCCCCCTCGATCAGCAGCTTCAGTCCGACCGGCACGTCGCCGCGTACCGCCAGGAAGGCCTTGGCCGCCTTGTTGAAGGCCATGACGCCGCTCTTGTTGTCCGTGGCGCCGCGCCCGTAGAGCACGCCGTCGACGATCTCGGCCGACCAGGGCCCACCGTGGGTCCAGGCCTCGATCGGCTCGGGCGGCTGCACGTCGTAGTGCGAGTAGCAAAGCATGGACTTCTTCGAGCTCTTCGACTTGATCTCTCCGAAGACAACCGGGGGACCTTCACGCAGTTCGTGGAACTCCGCCGGCAGCCCGTCCTTGTGCATCATGTCGCGCAGCAGCTCGGCGCATTCGCGCAGACCGATGTCCTGTGCAGAGATCGACGGCTGGCGCACGAAGCTCTGCAGATCGGCGACGAATTCGTCGGCGTGGGCATCGATGTAGTCGTAGATTTCCTTCATGTCGCTCATGTCGTTTCCTCCTGGGACAGGTCCCATGCGTTGAGCCGCGCCCCGCTGAACCCCGGCGCCCGCGTGGCGGCAATCCGCAGGAAGGCGGGGGCCAGCGCCGCTGGCGCGACCCACTTCTTCTTCAGCTCCGGGGGGTAGTTCTGTTCCGACATCGGCGTCTGCATCGCCATGCCGGGGGTGATCGTGCAGGACAGGATGCCCGCGGCCTCGCCTTCCATGGCCAGGCACTTGGAGAGCCCCTCCAGCGCGTGCTTGGCGGCGCAATAGGCGGTCTCGTCGGCAAAGCCCTTGATGCCGGACTGCGAGGAGACGAAGATCAGCGCCCCGCCGCCTCGCGCCACCATGTCGGGCCAGACGGCCTGGGCCAGGATGAAGCCCGCGTCGATGCCCACGTCCAGCGTGGCGCGGAACATCTCGTAGCTGACCTCGGCGAAGGGCTGGGGTTTCAGGATGGCGGCGTTATGCACCAACGTGTCGACCGGCCCGGCTGCGCGCAGCTCGGCGATGGCGGCGCGGGTGGCATCCGCATCGGAGAGGTCGCAGACCACGGTCCGGGCACCCAGCTCGGTTCCCAGGGCGGCCAGCGCCGCCCCGTCCCGGTCGATCAGCCCCAGCGAGGCCCCCTCGGCGGCGAAGGCGCGCGCGATGGCCGCGCCAAGTCCCTGCGCCGCGCCGGTGATGACGACATGCTGTTCGGCAAGGGGGCGGGTCATGTGGCGCTGGCCAGGTCGAGGTCGATCCAGCGGCGTTCCTCGGTCGAGGTCCAGACCGCGTCCAGCACCATCTGGTTGCGCAGCCCGTCCACGAAGGTGGCGCCACGGGCCAGCGGGCGGCCCTCTGCGATGGCCGAGGTCAGCTCGCGCAGGGCCTCCAGGACCGAGACGTTCCAGATGCCCTTGTTCAGACCCGGCAGGCCCGCATTGGGATCGGTGACGGTGATCTCCTCGAAGCCGCCGGTGCCCTTGGCGAAGTAGAGCCGCTCATCCGAGTTCGACAGGGTGATCGTCCCCTTCGAGCCAAAGATCTGCGTCTCGTTACCCATGTTGGCGGCGGCGACACCGGACATGAAGACCTGCGCCAGCGCGCCCGAGGGCATCTGCAGCGTGAGGTGAGAGAGGTCGTCGGAGGTCGCTGTCCAGCCCTCACCGGTCTTCGGGTCGATCCGGTCCGGCACCATGGTCAGCGCCTGGCCGATGACCGAGGCGGGCTCTCCCAGCCACCAGCGCAGCATGTCCACCTGGTGCGAGCCATTGGCCCCCAGGCGGCCGCCGCCCTGGGCGCGGTCCGACCACCAGTCGCCGCGCGGACGGCTGGCGGGGTCGTTCCAAGAGGCGCCGATATTGGTGATGTTGATATGCCGGATCTCGCCCAGGTCGCCCTGGGCGATCATCTCGGCGATACGGGCACGATTGGGATTGAAGCGCAGCTCGTGGTCCACCATGTGCAGGCGGCCTGCGGCACGGGCGGCCTCCAGCATGGCGCGGGCCTCGGCCGCGTTCATGGCCGTCGGCTTCTCGCACAGGACATGGGCACCGCGAGCCACGCAGGCCTCAACCATGGGGGCATGCATGACGGTCGGCGTGGCGATGCAGACCAGGTCCAGCTCGACCTCGTCCAGCATCTGCCGCCAGTCGTCGTAGACATGTTCGATCCCGTGCGGCTCGCTGGCGGCACGGGCGCTCTCCATCCGCCCGGAGGCCAGCGCGACGGGGGTCGCGCCGTCGATGTGGGCAAGCGCGGGCAGATAGGCATCGCGGGCAAAGCTCGCGCCGATAATTCCCGTTCTGATCATGCTGATTTCTCCTGTTGGTCTGTTTCTTCGCGCAGCTCGGCGATGCTGACGGGGGCTCCGCGGTCCGAAGACCGGATGCAGGCCGCCAGCATGAGCAGAGATTGCAGATGGTCACGCCCCGAACACTCCAGCGGGCCCTGGCCCGTGAAGGCCCGCACGGCCATGTCGAGCAGGGCACGGGCATCGGTGAGCCAGGGTTCATGCGGGGCCATGGGGACGGGGGTGTACTCCGCTTCGGTCCGCCGGGCGGCGACCAGGTCCGAGAACATCTCGCGCTGGATCAGGACCCCGTCGGTGCAGTCGGTGCGCCAGTCGAAATCCAGCCGGTCGACGCCGCCCGCCCAGGTGCCCTGGTAGTTGACGAACATCCCGCCCTCGAAGTCGATCAGCGCCGAAACATTGGCGTCGCCACGGTACATCGACCAGCTGGGGTTGAAGGTCCGGGCGTCGATCCTCAGCGGCTCGGCCCCGTAGACATGGCGCATCAGGTCGAAGTGGTGGATCGACTGCTCCCAGAGCATCGGCTGATCCATGGTCAGCGGGTACTTGTTCAGATGCGGCAGCTGGCCGTCGCGCCAGCGCTCGTAGGTGAAACGGGCGAACTCGGGCTGGCCGACACGCCCTTCGGCCAGGGCCTGGCGCAGGGCGACGGTGACCGGCAGGTAGCGGAAGTTCAGCCCGACGATCAGCTTGCGGCCCAGGGACTCGGCCTGTGCCACGTAGCGCGCGGCCAGGCCGACATCATCGGCCAGGGGCTTCTCGGCCAGGATGTCCAGCCCGGCGCCGAGGCAGGCCTCGATCTGGGCCTCCCGACCGCCCGGTGGCGTGACCAGAAGCGCCGCGTCGGCCTCGACCTGTCGCAGCAGGCCGGCCGCATCCGCAGCCGTTGCGGCCGCCGGGAACAGGGTCGCCGCCGCCTTGAGGGCCGCCTCTCCGGGATCGGCCAGGCCCACGACCTGCACGTCGTCGCGTTCGGCGACCACGCGCAGCCAGGTCCGGGCTCGGGCGCCGAGACCGATGACGACAAGGCGCAGGGGGGAAGGGGTCATGGGGTATCCTCCGACAGGCCGAGGGCCGCCAGTCCGGCCGGGATCGCTGTCCAGTCAAGCAAGGCCATGGGCGAGCGGCGGCAACTGCCCATGGGCGGGCGCATCGGCCCGTCGGTTGCGAAGTGGCGTGGCACACCCGGCGCGATCAGCTCTGCCAGGGCCTCATCGCCGATGGCCGGCGGCGTACCCGCGTGCAGGACGCCGGGTTCAACGTCGGGCAGGGCCTCGAGAAGCGCGGCGACGCCCTGGGCGAGATCCGGCAACCAGGCCCATTCCCGCAGGGCGCCTGCCCGGCCCGAGCGCAGCATGCCCTGCACCGCCTCGGCATGCAGGCGCTGCGGCAGGCTGAGACCGGGGCGGGAGGGGCGCGCCACCTCGCCCGGCCCGAAGATATTGCCCAGGCGCAGGGGAAGGGCAGCGAAGTCCGGCTCTTGGGCGGCCATGGTCAGGATCTCTCCCGCCAGCTTGGTGGCGGCATAGGGGCCCTTGGCCGTCGGGGTCATGTCCTCGGTCAGCCGTGCCCGGTCCAGCCCGTCGCGCTGGTCGAAGACCCCGGTGGAGCTCAGAAAGATGAGCCGCCCGGCCCCGGCCTGCCGGGCCTCGGCCAGGGCGCGCAGGGTCAGGGTGGTGTTCATCTCCAGATGCGCCGCCGGGCTGATCCCGAGCGCCTCGGGTGAGGCCGTCAGCGCCGCGCCATGGATCACCGCCCCCGGCGCCAGGGAGGCGATGACCCCCGGCGAGGCCAGCAGATCTGCCTCGACGAGACGCACGCCTGTCAGCTTCCGCCGCGCCGCTGCGTCGAAGTGCCGGTCCAGGGCGGTGACCTGCCATCCACGGCTGGCCAGCGCCTGCGCAAAGGCCGCGCAGACGAAGCCACCGGCCCCGGTGACCACCACATGACGTCGGTCGCCGCTCATCGCTGGGAAGCCATCTGGGCAGTCATCAGGACGGGCCGGCGGCTCATGCGCCGGGCTCCATCAGGGTGACTGGCGGGATCGAGCGGAACTCATCGTCCGCACCCGGTCCGCCGCGCCACATCATCACGACGAAATTGCCGTCGCGGTCGAGGACGCAGGCGCCCATGTGCCAGACCATCGGGCGGAAGATCACGCCCCGGTTGCCGGGCACCAGGAAGCCCTGCGCCGCCGCGGGCACCGGGTCGCCGTTCTCGTCCGAGGGCATCACCATCACGACGTAGCGGCTGACATCCATCGGCACGAAGCATTGCGCCGCATGGGGGTGGCGCTCGACGCCGGCGCAGACCAGCGGCAGCACCGAGGGCGCGACCCGGTTCACGTGCACCACGGGGGCGGCCGTTTCCGGGCGCGGGTCGAAGTGGGCGCTGTAGAAGGCCCGGCGCTCCGAGACGGCGGGGGGCTTCACGAATTCGCCGAAGGGGGCGAAGGCGGCATCATCTGGGTCTTGAAGCACGATCACCTGTTCGTTCGACAGGCGGCGTGCAGGTCGTCCGGTTCCGGTCATGCAGGCGACACCTCGGCCCAGTGCCGCGCGATATCCGCGCGCCCCGCGATCCAGACGCCCTCGGCCTTCTGAACATGGTCGATGAAGCGCATCAGGCCCGACAGTCGCCCTGGGTGACCCAGGATGCGCGAATGGATACCGACCGACATGATGCGCGGCCTGGTGGCGGCTTCCGCCAGCAGCACATCGAAGGAGGCGATCAGGAAATCCGCGTAGTCCTGCGGATTGAAGACATCGCCCGAGAGGAACTTGGCGTCATTGGTCACAAGCGAATAGGGCACCACCAGGTGAGCCGTCTCGCCGACCGCGGTCCAATAGGGCAGGTCGTCGTTGTAGGCATCGCTGTCGTAGCTGTAGCCACCGTGTTCGACCACCAGGCGCCGGGTCCGGGGCGAGCGGGAATAGCGGCTGTACCAGCCATCGGGCGCGCGGCCGGTCATGCGCTTGATGCTGTCGTAGGCGCGGGCGATATGCTCGCGCTCGGTCGCCTCGTCCAGCCGGTAGTGCTCGATCCAGCGCCAGCCATGGGCGCAGATATCCCAGCCGCTTTCGGCCACCGCCTCGGCCACCTTGGGCGCCCGTTCGAGGGCCAGGCCGCAGGCGAAGATGGTCAGCGGCAGGCCACGGTCGCGGAACAGGTCCCGGATGCGCCAGAAGCCGGCGCGCTGGCCATATTCGTACATGCTCTCCGATGCGAGGTCGCGGTCCCCCTGGGGCACGCGCGGCGCGCGCACCTCCAGCAGGGCCCCCTCGGAGCGGCCATCGCCATCCCCGAGAGAGTACTCGGACCCCTCCTCTACGTTCAGCACGAAGTTCAGTGCAAGACCTGCACCATTGGGCCAGCGCACCTGCGGCGCGCCGCCCCCGTACCCAAGGAAGTCACGTGTGTCTGTCATGCGGCCTCCTGCGGGCAGGGGCGAGCGGGCAACTCAGTCACGGGTACCCTCCACCTTGCAGAAGAAGCAGCACCAGTCACCCATCTGGACGTTGGGGAAGGCGCGCAGGCCGAAGAACATGCCGTCCGCCGGGGCCTCCAGTGCCCCGACCTCGTCGCCGAAGACATCGACAATGCGCGCGATCGGGTCGCCCTTCTTCATCATGGTCAGGAAATCCACGCCCTCGACCGGCAGGTAGATGCCCGAGGCCGGTGCCAGCAGCGCTTCCTGCACGCCCTTGTAGCAGGGGTCGGGATAGGCGGCTTCGCCGGGCAGCATGTCGTAGTGGTAGCAGATGTTCAGGATCGAGGCCGCCAGTTCCTCGGCCACCCAGCGGAAGCGGTCGGGCGAGGTCGCCGAGCGGCCGCCCAGCTCGACCGTGATGCCGGTCTTGCCGCTGCCGTTGAGCGCGGCCATCGGGCTGCCGGTCTTGGTGAAGTTGGACATGATGCAGCCCCAGCCCGGCCCCATGGCCTTGGCCAGTTCGACCGATTCCGGGCGCTCGTCGACGAAGATCGCCTTGTCGAGGTAGGAATGCGAACCGCCCGAGTGGATCGAGATCTCGATGTCGGCGACATCCTTCATCGCCATCCAGTGAGCGTGCGCGATCCGTTCCGAGAAATAGCCATCAGCCTTGCCCGGATAGATGCGGTTCATGTCGTAGGTGAAGGTATCCAGCGGGTTGCCCCGCTCGGCGGCCGAGAAGGCCATCGGGTTGACCACCGGCACCAGCACCACGGCGCCGGTCAGCTGCGCGGGGTCGATGCGGCCCATGGCCAGCTGGCAGGCGCGCGGGCCCTCGGGTTCGTCGCCATGGATGGCGCCGTTGACCCAGAAGACACGGCCGGGCTTGGCGCCGTTGATCACGACGACCGGGATGTCGACGCGGAGGCCCCCCGCAAGGGTGCTGGCGGCGATATGGCCGCGCGCGATTTCACCGGGCTTCGCCGAGGCGCTGCCCACCGTCAGGGTCTGGTTCTCTACCGTGCTCATACTGCTTCTGCCCCCGACTTCTCGTAGGCGGCCAGCTGCTCGGGCGTGTAGACCTGCATGAATTCGATCTCGATGCCGCCGGCGTCATTGTCGAGGAAGGCCACCCAGCCTTCAGGGTGGGCATGGCTGCCGGTCTTCTGGCAGGCCTTGCATTCGCGCAGGCTGGCGCCCTGCTTCTGGGCATGGGCCAGGGCGGCGTCGATGTCGTCGACCTCGTAGCAGATGTGGTGCAGCCCCTCGGCGCCGCGCTCGCGGATCCACGAGGCGAAACGGCCATCGGGATCGGTGGACTGGCAGAGCTGGTACTCGATGCCACCGAGGTAGAAGAGGGCGACCTTGTTGCCCGACTTGGGGAAGTGGGTGATCTCGGTCTCGGCGGGCACGTGCAGGTAGCGGGCGTAGGCTTCCAGCGCCTTCTCGGCATCGCTGACCGCGAAAGCCATGTGCTTGATCCCGCGCACGTTCGGATTGTCTGACTTCATGTTCATCTCTGTCTTCCCTGTCTTCAGAGGGCAGCTTCATGGCTTTCGGCGCGGATCGTCTCCACCACCGAGGCCATGCGCGCCATCGCTTCGTTGATTCTCTCTACCGGCTGGGTCATCGACATCCGCACGAAGTCATCCGTGTGGTCGCCGTAGATCGTGCCGGGGTACATCATCACCTTGCCCTCGGCCAAAAGCCGTTCGCAGAAGGTGCCTGCCGTAATGCCCAGTCCCAGGCTCGAGACATCGGCATAGACGTAGAACCCGCCCTGGGGCTCGGCGTAGGACATGCCGATCCGGTCCAGACCGGCGCAAATCGCCTGGCGGCGGGCATCGTAGGTCGCCCGCATCTCCTCGACGCACTCCTGCGGGCCGCTGGCGGCGGCCAGGGCCGCGTGCTGGCTCACCGCGGCGGTCGAGATGGCGAAGGCGTGGTTGATCTCGGACATCGGCGTAATCAGGTCGCGGGGCCCGGCCAGGTAGCCGATCCGCCAGCCGGTCATCGCATAGGCCTTGGAGAAGCCGGACAGCGTGATCGTGCGCTCCTTCATGCCCGGCAGCGCGGCCACGGATTGCACCGTGTGATTGCCGAAGGTCAGCCGGGCGTAGATCTCGTCCGAGATCACGATCAGGTCGTGCTTCTCGGCCAGGGCGGCGATCTTGCGCACCTCGTCAGGCGCGGTGACCGTCCCGGTGGGGTTGTTGGGGTTGATCAGCACCAGGATCTTCGAGCGCTCGGTGATATGCGGCTCGATCATCTCGGCGGTCAGGGTGAAGTTGGTCTCCATCCCCATGGGCACCTTGACGACCTTGGCATCCGAAAGCTCGGCCGCCTGGCCGTAGGGGTTGTAGCCGGGGCAGGGCACGATGATCTCGTCACCGGCGTTCAGAAGCGCCAGGGCAATGACGAACATGCCGTGCTGGCCTCCGGGGGTGACCATGATCTCGTCCACGGCGTAATCGGCGCCGCCGTAGGTGCGGATCTGCTCGGCGATGGCTTCGCGCAGGGGCAGGATGCCCAGCGGATGGGTATAGTGCGTCGCCCCCTCGGCCAGGGCTTTCTGACCTGCGGCGACGATATGGGGCGGAGTGTCCAGGTCCGGGTCGCCCCGGCCCAGCTTGATCACGTCCTCGAGGCCTTCGGCGATGTTCAGCATCCGGGTGATCAGGTGCTCTTCGGACAGCTTGACCCGCTTGGCGAGACGTTTTGCGTTCGGCGTACTCATGGTTTCTATCCCCCTGTTCAGACCGCGAGGCCGTAGATTTCGGAAAATTTCGAGGTGAGGTGGCGCAGGTAGGGCTCGGGATCGAGCGTCCGCCCCGTGGCGTTCACCAGCAGCTCGTCGCGCCCGTAGCGGCGGCCATGCCGCGTGACCTTGTCGGTCAGCCAGTCGCGAAGCGGCGCGTAATCGGCGCCCTCCAGGGCGGTGCCGATGGCAGGCTGTTCCTGCATCGCCCTCTCGAAGAGCTGGGCCGCCATGATGTTGCCAATGGTATAGTTGCAGAAGGTGCCAATCTGGCCCGAGGACCAGTGCACGTCCTGCAGCACCCCCTGCGCATCATCGGGCACATCCACGCCCAGGTAGGACTTCATGCCGGCATTCCAGGCCTCAGGCAGGTCGTCCACCGAAAGGCTGCCTTCGATCATGCGGCTTTCCAGTTCGACCCGCAGCATGATGTGGAAGTCATAGGTCAGCTCGTCGGATTCGACCCGGATCAGGCTGGGGCGCGACCGGTTCACGGCGCGGTAGAATTCCTCGGAGGTGACATCCGCGAGGGTCTCGGGATAGGCAGCCTGGATGTCGGCGAAATGGTTCTGCCAGAAGGCGCGGCTGCGGCCGACGTGGTTTTCCCACAGGCGGGACTGGCTTTCATGGGCGCCGAAGCTGACACCCGAGACCGCATAGAGCCCGACCAGGTCGGTGGCCAGCGGCGTGCGCACATAGGCAGGATCCGCGCCTTGCTCGTAAAGGGCATGGCCGGTTTCGTGCAGCGCCCCGAAGAGCGACATCGGCATGTACTTGGGGTTCACCCGCGTGGTGATGCGCACGTCATTGCGCGTGAAGCTGATCTCGAAGGGATGCACCGTGGTGTCGAGGCGCCCGCGATCCAGGTCGTAGCCCAGCTTTGCCGCCATTTTCAGCGCGAAGGCCATCTGCCCCTCGACCGGGTACTCCCGGTACAGGAAATCCGACCGCGGCTGCTCTTTCTGGGCGATCTGCTGCACCAGCGGCAGCATGCCTTCGCGCAGGCGAGCAAAGAGCGTCTTCAGTTCGGCCGTGGTCGTCCCCGGCTCGAAACGGTACATCAGCGCGTCGTAGGGGTGGTCCTCGTAGCCGATCGCCTCGGCCATCTCGCGGCTGACATCGACGATATCCTTAAGAGCCGGGGCGAAGAGAGAGAAATCCGCCTTTTCGCGCGCTTCGGCCCATTTGTCGTGACCAATGCCGCCGAGCTCGGTCTTGCGGCGCAGCAGCTCGGCCGGGATGCGTTCGTGATAGGCGATGGCTTCTCGCACCTGGGCGACCATCCGCGCTTCGGGCGCCGTGTCGTCAAGGCCCGCCACATCCTTCTCGGCCCCCTCCAGCGCGCGCTTCATCTGGTCCGAACACAGCAGGTCCCGCGCCGCGACGGTCAGCGTCGCCAGCTGCTTCGACCGCGTTTCGCTGCCACCCTTGGGCATCATCGTGCGCGCATCCCACGAAAGGACGGAGCTAGCGTTCAGCAGGTCGTTCACCTGGCCGGATAGCGTGAGAAGATTGCTGAGGCTCATGACATTTCGTCCCTGTCTTGCGTCTGTTTTCCCGACATTGCCGAGCCCGCCGAACCGGAGCTCTTGACTATGGAAGCATCGCGTGCTTCCCATCTACATCAACAATGTCGACAATCTACTGGTGGCAATTGCCCGTAAACTTGTCAACACCAAACAGCGCCTCGATGCGCCTTCGACCAGGAGGAATTCAAAACCCGATGCCAGACCCAGCGACCAATGAAACCAGCCTCGTACAGATGGCCGTCGCCGGCGTGGTGACCACGCCATCCGTCAAGGCGGGCCAGTACATTCCCTACCCCGACGGCCGCGCCACGGTGCTGCCCGGCATGTTCGGTGTGACCTACAACGTGCGCTGCGGCGACCGGGCCTTCGGCTGGGCCGCGGACCACGTGGAACCAGGCGTTTCGATCGACGATGATGCCGACAGCGGCCGCCATCATGCGCTTCACTACCTGACCTGCATCGGCAACGAGGCCGTCGTGACCTCGGGCATGGCCGAAGGCGCACGGGGCATCGTGATCGGAGAACACGCCCGGATTCTCGTGCAGTTCGAAGATGAAGCCCAGAAGCTGATCGCCCCCGGCGACACGATCCAGGTAATCACCCACGGGCGCGGCTTCGAACTGCCCGAATTTCCGGCAGTCGAATTCAAGAAGATGAGTCCGCGGCTCTTCCACGCCCTCGGAATCACGATTGAAAACGGCAAGTTGCAGGTGCCCGTCGCCATGGAGCTTCCGATCCGGATCATGGGTTCGGGCGCCGAGCTCAACTCGGAATATGTCGACCAGGACCTGATGTCGGGCGACCGGGCGCTGATGGCCGAGCTTGGCATCGACCAGATGCAGCTGGGCGACCTGATCGCCATCCGCCACGCCGATCATCACTTCGGCCGCTCCTACCGCGAGGGCGCGGTCAGCATCGCCCTGTGCATCCACGGGGATTCGATCATGACCGGCCACGGGCCCGGCATCCTGACCCTGATGACCACGACGGACGGCAGCATCGACTTCCACATCGACCCTGACGCCAACATCGCAACCCGCCTGTCCCTTGACCTGAACCATGGAGTGCTCGCATGACCGTGACCACCAACGCCTCCGATCTCGTCGCCGTCTCCGTTGCCGGACGGGTCGCAAATCCGGGCTTCTCTGCCCTGCCCGCCGAGCCCTATCGCCTGACCGCAGAGGGCAAGGCCTTCCTCTGGCCGACCTTCGGCGGCATCGTCTACAACGTTTCCGTGGGTGACAGCGCCTTCGGCTGGTCGGGCGATTGCGTGCATCCCTCGGTCTCCATCGCCCACCCGGATGCCAATAAGAACCGCGGGCTGAACATCTTCGCCTGTGTGGGCAACCGCGCCACCGTCACCAGCGGCGCCGCCAAGGGCGTCACCGGGACCGTGACCGGCAAGTCCGGGCGCTTCTCCGACCAGGTCATCGTGCATTTCGACCGCGCCACGCGCCAGAAAATCGCCGTCGACGACCAGATCATGATCGCCGCCGAAGGGGTCGGGATGACCCTGGCCGATCACCCCGGCATTGCCTTCAAGTCGCTGGCGCCGGCGCTCTTCGACAAGCTGCCGAAGACCGTCGAGAACGGCGTGCTGAAGATGGGCGTCGTGGCAACCGTCCCGCCGCACATGGTGGGCGCCGGGGCCGGGCTGACCTCGGAGGGCGGCTCGCTGCACATCCAGTCGACCGACCGCGCGGAGCTTGCCCGGCACGGCCTGGACAAGCTGCGGCTGGGTGACGTGGTGGCCATCGCCGACACCGACAGCCGCTACAACCACGGCTACCTGCGGGGTGCGATGTCCATCGGCATCGTTGGCCAGACCGACGGCCCCCGCGCCGGCTACGGCCCCGGCATGACCGTGGTCATGACCGCCCCCGACGGCCAGCTCTCCAGCTACGAGGCCGCCGCCAACATCGCCGACATCCTGGAGCTTTCCGCATGACCACCGAACAGACCCCGGCGCGCGCCATCACCATGACCAACGTCGAGAAGACCTCGCTGCGTGCCTTCGTGGCCGAGGGTTTCGAGGCCCTGGGCCTGACCGCCGAGGACGCCGGCATCTTCGCCGATGCGCTGATCTTCTCTGAGCTGCGCTTCCATCCCGGCCAGGGCCAGGGCGTTATGCGCCTGCGCCGCTACCAGGAGCGGATCAACAATGGCGAAGTGGCGCCGCGTGCGCCCTGGACCATCCTCAAGGAGGCCCCCAGCCTGGCCCTTGTCGATGCCCATAACGGCATTGGCACCGTCGCCGCCTCCAAGGCCATGGACCTCGCGGTGAAGAAGGCCAAGGAAAACGGCATCGGCACGGTGGTCGTGCGCAATTCCACGCATTACGGCTCCAGCGCGGTACATGCCTGCCGGGCACTGGAGGCGGGCTGCATCGGCATCGCCTTTACCAACGCCGGCCCCGAGATGGCCCCCTGGGGCGGGCGCGAAGGCGTCACCGGCACCAACCCCTGGTCCATCGCCGCGCCTTCGGACAAGGGCTTTCCGGCCGTGCTCGACATCGCGCTGACCACCGCCGGCAAGGGCATGATGAACTGGTACCTGCGCGAGGGAAAGAAGATGCCCCTCGACTGGGCGCTGACCCCTGAGGGCGAGGAGACCGATGACCCTGCCGCCGCGATGAAGGGCGCCCTGCTGGGGATCGGCGGGCACAAGGGCTATGGCCTGGCCTTCATGACCGAGGCCCTGACCGGCGTGCTCTCGGGCGCGGGCTTCGGCCTGACACCCTATGCGGACCCCAAGAAGCTGGACGTCAGTCACATGTTCATCGCGCTGGACATCTCCTGGTTCATGGAGCCGTCCGAATACGAAGCCCGCATGGGCCAGTTCATCGAAATGGCCAAGTCCCGCGCCCTGCGCCCCGGTTTCGACGAGATCCTCGTCCCCGGCGAACAGGAAGCCCGCCGCGAGGCCAGCAAGTCCGAGAACGGCGTGCCGATCGCCGACAGCGTGCTCGAGGACTTCCGCAAGCTCGGCCCCGAGCTGGGCCTGAAGACCGAGCTGAAGGTGCTGGGCGCCTACACCGGGGACATCCTGTGACACCCGCACCGCTGACACCCGGCTTTCACGCCGCCGCCCGCGACCGCCTGCGCCTGCGCGCGCAGGCGGCGGGCCTGGACGGGCTGCTGCTCTGCCATGTCGCCAATATCGCCTATGCCACGGGGCTCTTCCTGTCCGCCAATGAACGGCCCATGGCGGTCTGGCTGCCGGTGGATGGCGAGGCGATCCTGTTCATGCCCGAGCTGGAACGCGAGAACGCCGAGGGGACAGGTATCGCCGACCTTCGCTGCTACCCCGAGTTCCCCGGTCATGTGCCGCCCGTCCTTTGGATGCTGGAAGAGATCGGCCGCAAGCGCGTCGGCCTCGACCAGCTGGAAGCCCGGCTGCTGGATGCCGCGCGGGCGGCGACGGCAGCGCTGGACCTGACCGACCACGGCATGCTGGAGCGCACCGTCAAGCAGCCCGAGGAACTGGCCCTGGTGCGCGAGGCGGCGCATTTCGCAGACCTCTTCCTGCACCGCCTGCACGCCCAGGCCGCCGACATCATCCGCCAGGGCGGCACCGAACAGGACCTCATGGCCGATGCCATGGCGCATGCCCGTGGTGCGCTGCTTGCCCGTCACCGCGACGCCTTCCCCGGTCAGCCAATGGGGATCACCGCCTCGGTCCACTCGGGCCCGCGCGCGGCGCTGCCGCATGGCGCGGTGCTGCCCCGCGTGCCGCAGCCGGGGGAAACCCTGATCGCGGGAATAGGTGGCAGCCTCGGGGGCTATCACGCCGAAAGCGGGGTGACGCTGATCCTGGGCACCCCCAGTGCCGAACAGCGCCGCATTATGCAGGCCATGGAGGCCTGCGATCTTGCCGCGCAAGAGGCCCTGGCCCGCGGCGCCAGCTGCCAGCAGGTCGATGACGCCGCGCTCGAAGAACTGCGCAAGGCAGGCCTGGGGCGGGCGATCCGGCACCGGATCGGCCACGGCATGGGGCTTCAGGGCCACGAGGCCCCCTGGCTCGCGCCCGGCGATGCCACGTCGACCGGCCCCGGCATGGTCTTCTCCTCGGAACCCGGCGTCTACCGCCCCGGCCGCGACGGATACCGCACCATCAACACCATGATCACGACCGAAACGGGGGTGGAGGTTCCCTCCCGTTTCCAGACCGACACACCGATCGACGCGCGTGTCATCGCGCTGTGATCCAAGACCAACAGGGAGCACGAGATGCCTGAACCAGCCGCCTGGAAATACCAGAAAATCACCAAGCCGATGTTCGACACCCCCGCACCGGAGCGGGTCCTGCTGGGCCGCGTCCTGACCGCGGTCGGGGACGAGATCATCGAGGATGGCTTCGTCCACATCAAGGACGGCCATATCGCCGCCACCGGCCCCCGCGCCGAGGCCCCGGCCTGCGGCGAGACCATCGACACCGGCGGCGCGACACTGATGCCGGGAATGATGAACAGCCACGCCCACCTGTCCTGGGACGGCATTCATGAACTCTCGCAGCAGTCCATGTTCGATGCCCCCGAGATCCGCGCCTACAAGGCGGCGGGCAACATGCTGAAGTCACTGCGTGCCGGGATCACCCTTGTGCGCGACCTGGGCGTGCATGACGCCAACCTCTTCACCAAGCAGGCCGTGGCCCAGGGGATCTTTCCGGGTCCGCGCCTGCTGGTCTCGGGCGAGAGCATCATCCAGACCGGCGGCCATACCTACTGGGTCTGCCGCGAGGCCAGCGGCGCCGACGAGATGCGTCGCGCCGTGCGTGACCAGGTGAAGGGCGGGGCAGACCTGATCAAGATCATGGCCTGCCATGACACGCTGGAATTCACCGACGAGGAACTGCACGCCGTCATCGACGAGGCGCACCGGAACCGCCTGCCGATCACCGCTCATGCCACCTATGACGCCTGTATCCGCCGCGTGGCGGAATTCGGCATCGACTGCGTCGAACATGGCGGCTCGATGTCGGACGAGACGATCCAGCTGCTGCTGGACAAGAAGATACCGATCGTCACCACCTTCTCGGCCCTGGTGATCCAGGCCGATCCCGAGATCGCCCGCGCCTTCGGCATTCCCGAATGGAAGATCGAGGAGCGCCAGAAGGCCGTCGCCGACAAGTCCCGCTTCGACGGGCTGGTGCGGGCGGCGAAAGCCGGGGTGCCGATCGTCTTCGGCACCGATGCCGGCAGCCCCGCGGTGGAACACGACCGCATCGTGCCCGAGCTGAAGTTCATGGTCGAGGTCGGGGTCTGCCCCGACAACATGGACGCCCTGCGGGCGATCACCGCCCGCGCGGCGGTGCTCAACGGGCTGGGCGACAGCCTGGGTACCCTTGAGGCCGGCAAATGTGCCGACCTGATCGTCGTGGACGGCAAGCCCGACCAGGACCTGGCGGCGCTGGAAAACGTCCGCATGACCTTCATTGATGGAAAGAGGCTGCACTGATGTCCCTGCTGCATGACCGTATCGCCCCCCGTATCGTCGAAGAGGACGGGGCCTTCCGCACCAGGATGCTGGGCATCGCCGCCCAGATGGACGACGTGATCGCCCTCGGCCGCGGCGATCCCGACTTCCACACCCCGGCGCATATCGTCGAGGCGGCGAAGGCCGCCCTGGATGCCAACCAGCACCATTACACCGGCCCGACCGGCCTGCCGGAGCTGCGCCAGGCGATCTCCGAGAACCTGACCAACGAATACGACCTGGACTATACGCCGGACGAGATCATGGTCACCGCCGGGGTGCAGGAATCCATCACCCTGCTGATGCTGGGCCTCTGCGCGCCCGGCGACGAGGTGCTGATCACCTCTCCGCGCTTCACCACCTACGACACGGCGGTGCATCTGTGCGGCGGCGTGCCGGTGCCTGTGCCGACCTACCTGCGGGACGACTTCGCCCTCGATCCCGACGAGATCGAGAAGCGCATCACCGACAAGACGCGGATGTTCGTGCTGGTCTCGCCCAACAATCCGACCGGCGCCGTCACCCCTCCCGAGGTGATCCGCCGCATCGCCGAGCTGGCGATCCGCCACGACCTGCTGATCATCGCCGACGAGATCTATGCCAAACTGATCTACGACGGCCACGAGCACCTCTCGATCGCGACCCTGCCCGGCATGAAGGAGCGCACCATCACGCTCAACGGGTTCTCGAAGACCTACGCCATGACCGGCTGGCGCGTCGGCTACCTGGCCGCGCCGCTGGACTTCGTGGAAAAGATGACCGAGCCGCGGCACACGCTGTCGATCAACACCTGCACGGTCAGCCAGCACGCGGCCCTGGCCGCGCTGAACGGGCCGCAGGCCCCCATCGACCAGATGCACGCCGAATACGCCGAGCGTCGCGCCTGGCTGACCCAGGCACTGGAGGATGCGGGCCTGCGCTACGGCGCACCGGGTGGCGCCTTCTACATCTACACCGATATCTCCAGCACCGGCATGAAGGCCAAGGACTTCTGCGAAGGGCTGCTGCGCGCCACCGGCGTCATGGTCTTCCCCGGCGACATGTTCGGTGATCCCGACAGCGATTTCATCCGCATTTCCTACCTGCAGCCGCTCGACATGATCCGCGAGGCCATGCGCCGCATCGCGGGCTTCGTGGCCGACAAGAAGAAAGGGGCCGCATGACCGCGTTCCAGAAACCCGACCCGTCCGAGAAGTTCGTCGGCATCCAGGTCAGCCCGATCAGCTTCGTCGACGAGGGCACCGATGCGGTGCTCGACACCCTGCACGACCGCGTGGGGGTCAACGTCCTGATGCTGGGCACCGTGTCCTGGCTGGGCCTGAAGACCGGCCGCTCGATCAGCCACGCGCTGGACGGCTGGCCCGATCATGGCGTGCCCGAGCCCTTCACCATGAAGGGCGGCGCCTACTTCGACCCCGACCCCCGCTTCTACGCCAACACCATGATCAAGGACTTCCGCGCCACGGACCCCGAGATGGAGGGGATCGACATCCTCGACCTGGTGATCCCCGAGGCCAGGAAGCGCGGCATGAAGGTCTATCCCGAGCTGATGGAGCCCTTCTTCAAGTACGCCGGCCACGGCTCCGCCAATACCATCGAGGTCCCGAACCTGCCGCAGGTGATGGAGATCGACGTCTTCGGCCGGATGAAGGACGAACCCTCGACCTCGAACCCCGACTACCGGACCTGGATGCACTCGATGATCGAGGACCAGGTGCGCAACTACGACGTCGACGGGCTGATGTGGTGCAACGAGCGCAACTCGCCGCTGGACCAGCTGATCCAGGGCCAGGCGCCGGGTGACTTCTCGGAGGCCTCGCTGGAACAGGCGCGGCGCCGCGGCATCGACACCGAGGCCTGCCGGCGGGCGCTGATCAAGATGTGGGAATTCATGCAGGCCGCGCTGGCCGGCGACGAGTTCGACGACGGCGCCTTCCTGACCTTCCTGCGCGTGCTGATGGAGAACCCCGAGATCCTGATCTGGGAACGCTACTGGCTGGAGCGCAACAAGGACCTCGACCGCGAGCTCTTCGGGCTGGTCAAGTGGTGCAAGCCGGGTCTGCCCTTCGGGCTCAACGTCTGGAACCGCAACCACTTCAACATCTTCCGCCGCGCCCAGTGGCCCTGGGAAGAGCAGACGATGTACGCCGACTGGGTCAAGCCGATCACCTATCAGCACCAGTCTGGCCAGATCTGGGCCAAGGAGTTCGGCTTCTTCCAGAAGACCATCCTGCGCGATTTCGATCCGGCCACGGCGGCCGCCGTGATGTCCAACGTGCTGGGCCTCGGCGCCCCGCCGCTCGACACCGCCATCCAGGAGGGGATGGACCCCGATGTCTACGTCTACGGCCAATGCGCCGACGCGCTGCGCGGCGTCCATGACAAGGCCAAGGTCTACATGGGCATCGGCATCGACGCGCCCCGCGTCCAGGCGGACCAGGCGAAGTGCACGCCCGATATCGCCTACCGCTCGGTCATGGCGACCTATCGCGCCGGCGGCCATGGCGTCGTCCTGTCGCCCAACTACGCCTCGATGCACCTGTCCAACCTCGATGGTGTCGCCCAGGCCCTGACCGAACTGGGGCTGAAGGCATGACGGACCTGACGATCACCGGGGGGGAGGTTCTGCTTCCCTCCGGTCCCGCCCGCGTCGACCTCTCGGTCAAGGATGGGCGCATCGCGGGCCTGCACGCGCCCGGCAGCGCCCCCGCCGCCCCCGAGACGCTGGACGCCACCGGGCTGACCGCCCTGCCCGGCATCGTGGACATCCACTTCCACGTCCGCGCCCCGGCCTATCCCGAGCGCGGCACCGTCGCCTCGGAGACCCGCGCCGCCGCCGCCGGCGGTGTCACCACCCTCTTCGAGATGCCGATCTCCAAGCCCTGCTGCGCCACGCCCGAGATCTTCGAGGACCGCCGGGCCCATTTCGCCGAGAACGCGGTGGTGGACTTCGGTCTCTATGCCGCTCCCGGCGACCTGACCGAGGCGACGCGGGACCGCTTCCTGGAACAGGGGGCCATTGCCTTCAAGATCTTCACCACCCCCGCCCCGGCGGGACGCGGAGACGAGTTCGACGGCCTGGCCTTCCCAGAGGAGGACGATCAGTTCCGCGCCCTGAAGGTCCTGGCAGGGACCGGCCGCCCCGTGGTGGTTCATGCCGAAAGCGCCGCCCTGCTGGCGCACTTCGAGACCATGGCGCGCAACACCCTGGACCCGAGCTCGGGCTACAGCCACAACCTGTCGCGCCCGGCGGTCTGTGAAAGCACCGCCGTAGCCAAGCTTCTGGCGATGAACATCACCGCCGGCGCCAAGCTGCACATCGCCCATGTCACCAGCGCCGAGACCGTCGCCGTGCTGCGCGCCTTCAAAGGCACCTCGGATTTCACTGCCGAGACCTGCCCGCAGTACCTCTTCGCCACCGAAGCGGACGTGGACCGGGCCGGCATCTACGCCAAGGTGAACCCTCCGATCCGCACCCAGGCGGACCAGGATGCCCTCTGGGAAGCCATCGCCGACGGCACGATCACCCATGTGACCACCGATCACGCCCCTTTCGCCAAGGCCGAGAAACAGGCCTCTGAGGGGAATTTCTTCACCGCGCCTCCGGGCAGTCCGGGGATCGAGACGATGCTGCCGGCCATGCTGGATGCGGTGTCGGCTGGGCGGCTGTCGCTGAAACAGGCCCATGACCTGATTTGCGCCAATGGCGCGGCGCTTTACGGACTGGCCCCGCGCAAGGGCAGCCTGCTGCCCGGAGCGGATGCCGATATCGCGCTGGTCGATCTGGCCGGAGAGACCGAGGTCCGCCTGGGCGGGCTGGTCAGCCATGCCCGCGACGTGGCCCACCTCTGGGACGGGCGCCGCTTCCGCGGCCGGGTCGCGCGCACCCTTCTGGCCGGGCGCACGGTCTGGGACGGACGCCAGGTGACCGGGCGCGAAGGCGGCGGCCGCTTCGTCACCCCCTGATTCAACCAGGGTACAACGCATTGAAAAGGGGGCCTTTCGGCCCCCTTTTCCTGTCTCATGCTTGCAGCTGTCGAAAGCAGGCGAGGCGGGTGCCTCAGCTGCGTTCCTTCAGGCGCGGGTCCAGGAAGTCTCGCAGCCAGTCGCCGATGATGTTGAAGGCCAGCACGGTCAGCACGATGGCCAGGCCGGGGAAGACCGCCAGCCACCACTTGTTCGACAACAGGTGATCGCGGCTCTCGGACAACATGCTGCCCCAGGTCGGCACCGTCGGCGGCACCCCGAGACCCAGGAAGGACAGCGCCGCCTCGGACAGGATCACGCTCGCCACGTTGAACGATGCGATGACCGTCAGCGGCGCGACGATATTGGGCAGGATGGTGCGGAACAGGATCGAGAACAGCCCGTCGCCCATGGCGCGGGCGGCCTCGACGTATTCCTTCTCGCGCAGGCTCAGGGTCTGGGCCCGGACGATGCGCGCATAGGTGATCCACTGACCGATCCCCAGCACCAGGATGATGTTCACCAGCCCCGGCCCCAGCACGACAAGGAACATGATCGCCAGCAGGATGAAGGGGAAGGCCAGCTGGATATCGCCAAGGCGCATGATCACGTCGTCGATCCATCCGCCGAAGTAGCCCGAGATCAGCCCCAGAAGGGTGCCGATCGAGCCGCCCACGACAATCGCCGCCATACCGACCAGCAACGAAACCCGTGCCCCGTATAGCAGCCGCGACAGCACGTCCCGGCCCAGATGGTCCGAGCCCAGCCAGAAGGTCGCCCCCCGCGGCCCCTCGGCCATCGGCGGCAGCAGCCGCATCATGATGTTCTGCCGGTTCGGGTCCATCGGCGACAACAGGGGGCCAAAGATCGCGATGAAGGCCGCCGCGGTCAGGATGATCATCCCGACAAGCGCCCACCGACTTGCGACCATGCTGCGCAACGCGCGCTGCATCTCGCGGCGCCGGTAGGACACCGGAGCGGCCGCGCTCTTCTGCGACGCCGGTTGCGATTGGGGTTCGACATTGGCCATGCCGGTCTCCTTCAAAGTTTGACGCGCGGATCGAGCCGCGAATAGATCAGGTCGACGACGAGATTCAGCACGATGAAGATCATCGCCAGCAGGATCACCGAGGCCTGGACGACGGGAATGTCCCGCTGGTTGATCGCGTTGAACACGAGGCGACCGATACCGGGGTAGGAGAACACCGTCTCGACCACCACGACCCCGCCCAGCAGGAAGCCGAACTCGAGGCCGATCATCGTGACCACCGGCAGCCAGGCATTGCGCAGGGCATGATGCGTGATGACCTGCCAGTCCCGGATGCCCTTCGAGCGTGCCGTGCGCACGAAATCCTGTTGCAGGACCTCCAGCATGGACGACCGCACGAGGCGGGCGTTGCGCGCCAGCGTGTAGGATCCGACGGCGATGGCGGGCATCGTCATGTAGTAGATGCTTTGGGGGATGTTGCCGATCGCGGTCGAAAAATCGCCCTCGAGCAGCGGCTCCAGCACGGGCACATGTCCCGAGATCGGGAACCAGCCGAGGTAAAGGCCGAAGTACATGATCATCATGATCCCCATCCAGAAGTTGGGAATCGACTGGCCCAGCATGGCGAAGGTCATGATGCCGCCATCAATCGGCGTGCCCCGCTTCAGGGCCGAGTAGACCCCCAGCGGGATCGACAGGGCGATGGCCAGGACAAGTGAGAAGACGGTCAGCTCGATGGTCGCCGGCATCGCGTCGAGGACAACCCCCATGGCCGGCTGCCGGTAGCTTAGCGAATTGCCGAAGTCGCCATGCAGCGCGTCCCAGATGTAGCGCAGGTACTGGATGTGCAGCGGCGCGTCGAAGCCAAGCGCTTCACGGGCCCGCTGGATTTCCTCGGCGCTCGCGTTCTCGGAGACGAACAAGTAGGTCGGGTCGCCCCCGATCTGCAACGAGATGAAACTGATCATGGTCACGCCGATGATCACGATGGCGCTCTGCAATAGGCGCCGAACAAGGAAAGTCCACATCTGAGTCCCCTAGGTCCGGCTGGAATGGAAAGGCGCGCTGGTACGGGCAGGCTGCTCGGGTCGGCTGGTCATTCTTTAGGTCTCCGCTGCTATTAGCGTCGTGTTCTTGGCTTTCGGGGACGCGATCCGCTTGACAAGGCTTAGATCGTCGCCTCAAGGTAGTCTATATATTGTCGACAGTAGACCACCAAGAAATCTCGTCGTCAACCTGACGCAAGGCTGCATAACTGCCGAAAAACAAGGCGATATGGTGCAGAAGCGGCGATCGGGCACGGCAGGAGAAACAAGCACGGAGAACGCCCAGGAAATGCCAGCCGCACTAATAGACAGCATTCCGGCAACGGCAAGGCCCGCCGAGGCCAGAACCCTGCTACGCGTCAAGGACCTTCAGACGACGTTCCGCACCGGCGGAAATTCGAGCGTCCGCGCGGTCGACGGAGTCAGTTTTGACCTCGACCCCGGAGAGACGCTCGCCATCGTGGGAGAGTCGGGGTCCGGCAAATCCGTGACCAGCCTCTCGCTCATGGGCCTGCTGCCGAAGGACACCGGCTCCGTCACCGGCGGCAGCATGCGCCTGAACGGCTTTGAGATGCGCGGCTTCAGCGAGGAAGAGATGCGCGCCGTGCGCGGCAAGCAGATCGGCATGATCTTCCAGGAACCGATGACCTCGCTGAACCCGGTGAAGACCGTCGGCTGGCAGATCATGGAAATGGTCATGCACCACGAGAAACTCTCGCGGCGGGCTGCCTATCGCCGCGCCATCGAGATGCTGGACCTCGTCGGCATCCCCGAACCGGCGCGCCGCGTGGACAACTATCCCCACCAGATGTCCGGCGGCATGCGCCAGCGCGCGATGATCGCGATGGCCCTGTCCTGCGAACCCCGCATCCTGATCGCGGACGAGCCGACAACGGCGCTGGACGTGACCATCCAGGCGCAGATGCTGGAACTGATGAAGGACCTGCAGGACCGCATGGGGATGGCGATCATCTTCATTACCCATGACCTTGGCGTGGTGGCCGAAGTCGCCGACCGGGTCGTGGTCATGTACGCCGGCCAGGTCGTAGAAAGTGGCGAGGTCGAGCAGATCTTCGAGGCCCCGCGCATGCCCTACACGGCCGGTCTGATGAACTCGATCCCGCGAATCGGTGCGTCGCGGCGCAAGGAACGGCTAAGGGCGATCCCCGGAACCGTGCCGCCGCTGTCGGACCTGCCTCATGGCTGCCGGTTCAACCCGCGCTGCGCCCATGCCACCGAGCTGTGCCGCGCGACGCCCCCCGCCCTGGAAGAGGTCGGCCCCGGCCATGCCGTCCGCTGCGCCCGCTGGCGCGACATCACCCTCGACATCATGGACACAGAATGACGACGCCCCTGCTTCAGGTCTCGAACCTGCGAAAGACCTTCCCCATTCCCGGCGGCCTGCTTGGCCGGATCAAGGCCGAGGTGAACGCCGTCAACGATGTCTCCTTCGATGTCGCCCGCGGCGAGGTCGTCGGCCTCGTCGGAGAAAGCGGCTCTGGCAAGACGACGGTCGGCCGCACGCTGCTGCGGCTGGAAGAGGCGACCTCGGGCACGGTGAACTTCGACGGCACATCCGTGCTTGATCTGCCGCCAGAGAAGCTGCGCAGTTTCCGCAAGCAGATGCAGATCATCTTCCAAGACCCCTATGCCAGCCTGAACCCGCGCGAAAAGGTGCGCGACATCCTGTCTCATCCCCTGAAACTGCACGGCATCGGCAGCCGCGAGGACCGGACGGATCGCGTCGTCTCGCTGCTCGAGAAGGTCGGCCTTGGCGCCGATCAGCTGGATCGCTTTCCGCATGAATTCTCGGGCGGTCAACGTCAGCGAATCGGGATCGCCCGCGCCCTTGCCGTCGAGCCGCAGTTCATCGTGGCGGACGAGCCGGTCTCGGCGCTCGACGTGTCGATCCAGGCCCAGGTGATCAACCTCCTCGAGGATCTCTGCCAGGACCTGGGACTGACCATGCTCTTCATTGCCCACGACCTGGGCGTGGTCGAGCATTTCTGCGACCGGGTCATCGTCATGTACCTGGGCCGGGTGGTCGAGATGGGGCGGTCGGTCGACCTCTATTCCAACCCCAACCACCCTTATACGCAAGCGCTTCTGTCCGCGGTGCCCCAGCCGAAGCCCGGACGGCGCAAGGACCGAATCGTGTTGAAGGGCGACATCCCCAGCCCCATCAATCCGCCTTCGGGCTGTGTCTTCCGCACGCGCTGCCCCCTCGCGGACGCCGAATGCGCCAAGGTCGTGCCCGTCCTCAAGGACCTGGGCAACGGGCACAAGAGCGCCTGCATCAAGACCACCTGAAACCACCGGCATAGCAGCGCCCGCGAAATGGGCAGCTGCGCCGGATCCTTCTCCCCCAGATGACCAACGGACTTGACAGACAAGCCCTACATTCACATTGTCAACTTATGGATTGTCGACAACATTCAGATTACAACCCTTCGCGCGCCCTCTCGCGCAGTGTCTATTGTCTTCAATCGGCAACCATAATGTCTATCATCCTTGCTTTCGGGACCGGTCATGGTCTTAAGGATGCCACCCGCGCTACGATCGCGGCTCTGACACCGTTGAAAAAAAGGAATTCGAGATGACCCAAGCAGACCCCGCCCCCGCGGCCACCCCTCTTCAGGATATCGGACCGATCGAAAACGTGCCGCTGCGCGTCCAGGTCGCCACCCGCCTGCGCGCTGCGATCGTCAGCGGCCGCCTTCGGCCGGGAGAGCCGCTGATCGAAACCGCGCTGGCGCAACAGATGAACGTGTCCCGTGCCCCGATCCGCGAAGCGATCCAGATCCTCGAGAATGACGGGCTGGTCGAAACCATCGCCTACAAGGGCAAACGCGTTAAGCCGCTGACCGCCCGCGAAGTCGAAGAGATCTACAGCCTGCGCGAAGCCTTCGAGGTGATGGCCGTGCGCCGGATCATCGAACGCGGGACCTCCGTGGCGCCGCTGCGCGCCCAATGCGATGCGATGCTGGCCGCCGCCAAGGCCGACGACCTGGAAGCGCTCGTGGCCGCCGACGAAGCCTTCCACCACACCCTGATCCAGATCGCCGACCACGAACTGCTGCTGGCGTCCTGGAAGAACCTCTACCTGCGCATCCACCAGATCATGGCGCTGCGGAACCGCGAGCGGCCCAAGCTCCAGGAAGTCGCAGGCAACCACCCGCCCATCGTCGATGCGCTGGAAGCCAAGGACATGGACCGCGCCGTCGCGCTGATCTCGGCGCATACCCGCAACCTGAACGAAATCGATCCCGAGACGATCGCCACGACACCCTGAATTCCGGCCCCGTCCCGCTCCTGAGGCGGGTGCCGGTGATCGGTCGACTGTTCCTCAGAAAGAAATCAGCGACCGCCCCAACCACCAACAGGAAAAGGACTCAGTTGATGTTTATCCGAAATACGCTGACCGGCTTGGGCATAGCCGGCGTGCTGCTGAGCAGCACCGCCGCCATGGCCGCCCCGGCAGATGACACCATCATCGTCGGCCTGAGCGCCGACATCACCACCATGGACCCTGCCGCGATCTCGTCGCGCGACAACTCCAACGTGGCCCGCCACGTCTTCGGCACGCTCTTCACGATCGACGGCGAAGGCAAGGAACAGCCTGACCTGGCCGAAAGCTACGACGTTTCCGAAGACGGGCTGACCTACACCTACACCCTCAAGGAAGGCCTGACCTGCCATGATGGCGAAGCGCTGACCGCCGAGGACGTCGCCTACTCCTTCAACCGCGCGAAAGACCCCGAGAACGGCTTCACCGGCAACACCCCCGGCTTCGTCTTCTCGTCCATCGCCTTCGAGAGCGCAGAAGCCACCGGCGAGCTGACCGTCGACATCAACCTCGTCGCACCGAACCCGATCGCCTTCGGCCTGATCGACGAGGTCTTCATTCACTGCAAGGACAGCTATGAAGCCATGACCCTGGACGAAGCCTCGTCCAATCCCATCGGGTCCGGCCCCTACAAGATGGCCGAGTGGATTCGCGGCTCCGAGATCAACATGGACCGTGTCGATCCCGAAGCGGGCTTCGAGCACATCAAGTGGCGCATCATCCCCGAGGCCTCGACCCGTTCGGCAGAACTGATCGCGGGCAACGTCGACATCATCACCAATGTCGCCCCCGACCAGATGGAAGCCATCAACAGCCGCGGCAATGCCGAGGTCGACCCCGTCCAGGGCACCCGCCGCATGTACGTGGGCTTCAACCTCTCCGATGCGATGGCCGAACAGCCCGGCGGCGACGCGATCCAGGATCCGATGGTCCGCCGCGCCCTGCAATACGCGGTCGACGTGCCGACGATCTGCAAGCAGCTGCTGAACTTCGAATGCGAGCGGATGACCGGCATCGTCAACCCGCCCAATGCCAACCAGGACCTCGAACCCTATCCCTACGACCCCGCCAAGGCCGAAGAGATGCTGGACGAAGCCGGCTGGCCGCGTGGCGATGACGGCACCCGCTTCCCGATCCGCTTCCAGGCAGGTCCGGGCCGCTACCTGAACGACGCCAGCGTCATTCAGGCGATCGCCCAGTACCTCGGCGATGTCGGCCTCGACGTCGAACTGGACATCATGGAATGGTCCAGCGTCTACATCCCGCTCATCCGTGAACGGAATGCCGGTCCGCTCTACTTCATCGGTTCGGGCGGCGCGCTGTGGTCCCCGCTCTACGACATGGCTGACCTCTCGGCCGTCGACGCAGGCACCAACTACACCCATTGGGACGACCCGCGCTGGTTCGACCGCTGGGATGACCTGAACGGTGCCGAAACCGAGGAAGAGCGCCGCGTGATCATCGACGAGATGCTCGAGGTCTTCTACGAAGACGGCCCCTGGCTGCACCTCTACTTCCAGCCCGACTTCTACGGCGTCAGCAAGCGTCTCGACTGGACCCCGCGTCCGGACGAGAAGGTCTACCTGTGGAACGCAGGCCTGGCGGACTGATCCGACAACTTCTCCCATCCCTAACTGGCCCGCCCTCCCCGAGGGTGGGCCTTTTTCATGCTCCGGACCCGAAGCCAAGCATGGTGTGACGGACAACGGTACGACCTGCGCCGGGGCGTTCCCCCAAGGCGCAGGGTCATGACGGGGCACAGCCCTGTTGCACGGAATTGCCGAACCGGGCGCGCGGCCTCAGCCGGCGCGGCGCAGCGCGGCGGTCAGCTTGCTCACATCGCCCCGCTGGGCATCCAGCATGGCGCCGATCTCGGCCCGCTCGGTGGCCAGCATCGAGACCCCCTCGATCACCATCTCGTAGAACAGCATCGCACCGCTGCGGTCGGTGACCAGGAAATCCACGTCGAAGGGGGCCTGGCCGCGCAGCTCGAAGACCGTCTGGACGATATAGCGATCCTTGTAGGGCTTGGCGCCGGTCACCCGGATTTCTGAGCCCAGGAACTCGCGGAAGCGCTTGCCGTACTTGCGCGCCACATAGCCCGCGAAAGCATCGGTATAGGCTGCCAGCTGCGCCGAAGAGACCTCTCGCGCGGCCGGGCCGAGGCAGGAGCGCGCGATGGTCGGAACATCGGCGTAGCGACGCAGCATGGTCTCGAACTGGGCGATCATCTGCGCCTCGGGGCGGCCCGAGTTGATCACCTGGTTGATCTCTTTCACCACCTTGTCGACCAGCGCGGTGGCCGCAGAGGCCGAGATGGCGCGGGCCTGTGGCACCGGCAGCATCAGCGTGGCGGCCAGCCCGCCGAGTCCGGCGAGGACCGCGCGGCGGGAAAGCCTATTCGGCATAGGGATCGATATACGGGTCATTGGCGTCCGCCCCGGTGTCTCCATAAGGGTCCAGATAGGCATCCCCGCCGTCGTCGCCAAGAGCATGGCGCCGGCTCTGCAGGTAGATCAGCCGCAGCTGCGCATAGCTGTCGGCGGAATCATAGAGCACCGAATCCACCGTCTGGCGTCGGTAGCCGCGCTCTCCGACCCCATGGGCGACGGCGCTGCCCCATTTCAGGCCGCGCTCGGAGCGGTCCATCAGCGGATCCAGTGGATTGGTGAAGAGATCGACGATGCGCCCCGCCGAGGCGCGCTCGGTCGAGGGACCGATCACCGGCATCTCCAGGTAGGCGCCCTCGGGCACGCCCCAGACCGCCAGTGTTTCTCCGAAATCCGTGGTGCGGGGGGCGATGCCGAAGGCATCTGCGGCATCGATCAGCCCGCCCACCCCGATGGTCGAGTTCATCACGAAGCGCACCGTATTGACGCCCGCATCCTTCAGCCGCCCTTGCAGCAGGTTGTTCACCACGTCCGAGGGGGTGCCCAGGTTGCGAGAGAAATTGCCGACCAGGTCATTGACCGGCTGCGGCACCACCGCCGCATAGACCGTGCCCGCAGGCCGCAGCACCGCGCGGTCGAGCGCCACGTTCAGCTCATGCACCTGCCGGTTGCGCGCCTCGTAGGGATCGAAGGGCTGATCGGCGCGGCTGACCTCGCCAGGAGCGGGGGTCGTACAGGCACCGGCAAGCGCAACCAGTCCCACGAGCGCAACCCGGCGCAGGGCGGCAGGAATGAAGGAAAGCGAGGTCATGGCGAACTTTCTTTCGGGTCGGAGACAAAGAGCAAGAGCTGTCTCCACCTGAGTGGGTCCGCACCATCATGCCCTTTGGCCTTTATCTATTCCTTAATGGCAACCGTGCCATAGCAGGCAAGCCCTGCCCTGCCCTTTGTGGCCAAGAAGCGACAACCTGCCGCTGGGAAAGTTGCATCGGGCAACAGGCACCGGGAAAGCCCCGCGCTTGCGGGACGCAATTTCCGCAAATGGGGAATCACCCGCCCCGCGCGGGAAGGAGTGCACGTGTCCGAACCGCCGCGGGATCAGGAGAGGGAACGCAACGGGCCTGGCCCCGGCACGGGCTCCACCCGAGGACAGGGGGCACACGCCCCGCGCCTCCGTACCAGGGGGCCCGCGCCACAGGCCGGAGTGGCAGAGCTGCGCGCCGCGCGGATCGAAAGCCGAGGTCTCTACTGGCTGGCGGCGCTCTTCTCGATCTTCTCGAACCTGCTGGTGCTGACGGGTCCGCTCTACATGCTGCTGGTCTATGACCGGGTGCTCAGCTCGCGCTCTGTCGAGACGCTGATCGCGCTGACCCTGCTGGTCGCGTTTCTCTTTGCCATGATGGGGCTTCTGGACGGGGCCCGCGCCCGGCTGCTGTCGCGGATCGGCGCGCGTTTCCAGGAGCGGCTGGACCGACGGGTCTACGAGGCCGCGCTCCGCCAGAGCTCTGACGCCAAACCCGGCGGCGAGACGGCCCTGCAGGATCTCGAGGCAATTCGCGCCGTGCTGGGCTCTGCGGTGCCGGGGGCACTGGCAGATCTGCCCTGGGTGCCTGTCTTCCTTGCCGGGCTGGCGCTGTTTCACCCCGCGCTCGGGCTGCTGGCGCTCTCGGGCGGGGCCGCGCTGGTGGCGCTGGCCGCCATCGGGCAGGCCCTGGGGCGGGGACGGCTGGCGCAGGGCTACGCCAGCGCCTTCGCCGCCCGGCAACAGGCCGACCAGATCCGCGCCGAGGCCGGGGTGGTGCGCGCCATGGGCATGGGTCCGGCCACCTTCCGCCGCTGGCAACATGCCCGGCGCGACGCGCTGGAAGCGCTGACCGGCGCCACCGATGCGACCTCTGCGCTGACGGCGCTCAGCCGGGCGCTGCGGCTCTTCCTGCAATCGGCGATGCTGGGCCTCGGTGCCTGGCTGGTCCTGCACGAGGCGCTCTCTCCGGGGGCGATGATCGCCGGATCGGTGCTGATGGGTCGCGCCCTGGCCCCGGTCGAGCTGCTGATCGGCAACTGGCCCCTGCTCTCCCGCGCCCGGCGCGGCTGGCAGGCCCTGGCCCGGCTGCTGGAGGCGCAGCCGGAACTGCCGCGGCGTACCACCCTGCCCCGCCCCGCCGCCAAGCTGGAGGTGCAACAGGCCAGCGTCGTCCCGCCTGGCGAAAGCCTTGCCGCGCTGCGCATGGTCACCTTCAGCCTCGCCCCGGGACAGGCTTGCGGCGTCATCGGCCCCTCGGGCGCAGGCAAGTCGACCCTGGCGCGCACCCTGACCAATGCCTGGCCCTGCGCCGGTGGCGCGATCCGGCTCGATGGCGCGACGCTCGACCAATACGATCCCGAAGAGCTGGGCCGCCTGATCGGCTACCTGCCGCAGCGGGTCGAGCTCTTCGAGGGCACCATCGCCGAGAACATCGCCCGGCTGGCCGAACGCCCCGACGACGCCCAGGTCGTCGCCGCCGCCCGCCGCGCCGATGCCCACGAGATGATCCTGAAGATGCCCGCAGGCTACGACACCCGCGTCAGCCCCCATGGCGGTCGGCTGTCCGGCGGGCAGATCCAGCGCATCGGCCTGGCCCGCGCGCTCTATGGCGATCCGGTGCTGCTGGTGCTGGACGAGCCCAACTCGAACCTCGACAACGAGGGCAGCCGGGCGCTGAACGCCGCGATCCGCGCGCTGCGCGAGGCAGGCGCCTCGGTGCTGATCATGGCGCATCGGCCGGCGGCCATCCAGGAATGCGATCTGCTGCTGATGCTGGATCACGGCCAGCGCGTGGCCTTCGGCCCCCGTGACGAGGTGCTGCGCCGCGTGGTGCAGAACCACGACCAGATCCGCAGCGCCAACGCCGGTGCCGGGGGCATAAGGTGAAGGCCCTCTCCACCCGAGGCCCGGTGCTCACCGGGCTCACGGCGCTGGTGATGCTGGTCGGCGGCTTCGGCAGCTGGTCTGCGCTCAGCCGGATCTCGGGGGCGGTGATCGCACCGGGCCTCATCGAGGTCGAAAGCAACCGCCAGGTGGTGCAGCACGGCGACGGCGGCCGGGTCTCGGCGCTGCTGGTCGAGGAGGGTCAGCAGGTGGCGCGGGGCGATCTGCTGATGCGGCTGGACGCGGCCCCGCTGAGGCCCGAGCTGGCGATCGTCGAAGGCCAGCTGTTTGAGCTGATGGCCCGCCGCGCCCGGCTGGAGGCCGAGCGCGATGGCGCGGGCGCGCTGACCTTCGAGCCCGAGCTTGCAGGCGCCGGTGCGGGTGCCGAGGCGCTGATGGCCGGTCAGCAAAGGCTCTTCGACACCCGCGCCCGCGCCGAGGCGCAGGAGGTTGCGCAACTGGAAAAACGGCAGGCCCAGATCCGGGCGCAGATTGCGGGGCTTGCCGCCCAGTCAGACGCCTTGCAGCAACAGGCGGGGCTGATCGCGGAAGAGCTTTCGGCCCAGCAGGCGCTCTATGACCGGGGGCTTGCTCAGCTGCCCCGGCTCCTGGCCCTGCGCCGCGAGGCCGCACGACAGGAGGGGCTCTTGGGGGATCTCGCCGCGCGCCAGGCCGAAGCCGAGGGGCGGATCACCGAGATCGAGCTGCAGGTGCTGGCCCGCGCCACCGCCAGGCGCGAGGAAGCCATTGCCGCCCTGCGCGACCTGCGCCTGCGCGAGATGGAGCTGGCCGAGCGCCGCCGCGCCCTGCGCGACAGGCTGGCCCGGCTTGAGGTGACGGCGCCGGTCTCGGGCGTGGTCCACGGATTGCGCGTCTTCGGCCCCGGCGCGGTGGTGCAACCCGCCGAGCCGCTGCTCTACCTCGTGCCCCAGGACCGCCCGCTGCTGATCGCCGCGCGGGTCGAGCCGATCCACGTGGATGCGCTGCACATCGGCCAGGAGGTGCGGCTGCGCTTTTCGGGCTTCGACCGGCAGAGCACGCCGGAGCTTGCGGGCCAGCTGACCCGGCTCTCTGCCGATGCCTTCACCGACGAGGCCACGGGCCGCAGCTACTACCGCGCCGAGATCCGCCTCGCCGAGGGCGAGATCGCCCGCCTGCCCGAGGGTCTGACCCTGATCCCCGGCATGCCGGTCGAGGCCTTCCTGCGCACCGAAGACCGCACCCCGCTGGCCTATCTGGTCAAACCCTTCGGAGACTACGTGGCGAGGGCATTCCGGGAATGACCCCCTGTGGGCGATCGCCGGGACGGCACTCATGGGCGGGCGTCGGCAGGACCCATGCCCCCTCTCGACGGCAGGGCCTCCGGCGCGTAGGGGCCGCGAAGATCTCGCGCGCCGGGGCAGGGCCCCGTGGCGACCGGCGCTTGGCCCGGCTTTGCGACAGCTTTGTGAAAGCCGCTTGACCCCATCCCTTCGCGCTTGCATTCGCACGGCCAGACACTAGCGTCGCGCGCAACAGTCGAAAGGAGCTTTGCATGTCCAACGCCATCGAAACCCGCCTGGCCGAGCTGGGGATTTCCCTGCCCGAAGCCGCCGCCCCCGCCGCCAACTACGTGCCCTTCGTCAAGGTGGGCAACCTGGTCCATGTCTCGGGCCAGGTCAGCCAGGATGCTGACGGCCTGGTCAAGGGCAAGCTGGGTCACGACATGGAGCTCGAGGCCGGCGCCGCCGCCGCCAAGCTCTGCGCCATCGGCCTTCTGGCCCAGGCCAAGGCCGCCTGCGGTGGCGACCTGTCCAAGCTGAAGCGCGTTGTGAAGCTGACCGGCTTCGTCAATTCCACGCTCGAGTTCACCGACCAGCCCAAGGTCGTCAACGGCGCCTCCGACTTCCTGGTCGAAGTGCTGGGCGACGCGGGTCGCCATGCCCGCTCCGCCGTCTCTGCCGCTTCCCTGCCTTTCGGCGTGGCGGTCGAGATCGAAGGTATCTTCGAGGTCGAGTGAACCATGTCCGCTGAACTGATGTCCCCCGCGCTGCCGGGGGACTTCCTGCGCCTGCCCGTCACCCACCGGGCGCTGCATGACCTGACCGATGGCCGCCCCGAGAACAGCGTCGAGGCGATCCTTGCCGCGGTTGACGCAGGCTACGGGATCGAGATCGACCTGCAGCTCTCTGCCAACGGCAAGGCCATGGTCTTTCACGACTACGAGCTCGACCGGGTGACCGGCGAGACCGGCCCCGTCGACGCCCGCTCGGAAGCCCAGCTGAAGGCCATTCCGCTGACCGGCGGCACGGCCACGATCCCGACCTTCACCGAGGTTCTGGCGCTGGTCGCGGGCCGGGTCCCGCTGCTGGTGGAACTGAAGGACCAGGACAAGCGCGGCACCCATCCGTCCGGCACCCTGGAAGCGCAGGCCGCCGCGGCGGTCGCGGGCTACAAGGGCCCTCTGGCCTTCATGTCCTTCAACCCCGAGATGGTTGCCCGGATGGCCGAACTGGCACCCGACGTGCCGCGCGGACTCACCACCTGCTCTTATGAAGGCGAGCACTTCGAGCACCTGAGCCCCGAGGCGAAGGCGCATCTGCAGGCGCTTGGCGATTTCGACCGCACGGGCTCCAGCTTCATCAGCCACGAGTGGAAGGACCTGGCCCGCGACAGCGTGCAGGCCCTGCGAACCCGTGGTCTGCCGGTGCTCTGCTGGACCCTGCGCAGCCCCGAGGACGAGGTCCGCGCGCGCGCGCTTGCCGAGAATGTGACCTTCGAGGGCTACCTCTCGGCACTTCCTGCGTAACCCAGGGCAGAAACGCTCTTGATCAAGGGGCGGGGCGGACCAGATTATCGACGACATGGAACGCCCCTCCCCCCCTTCCTCCGACGACAGCTCCGATGGCGGCGATGCCGCGATCGAGATCAGCACGATCCACAGTCTCTCGGCCATTTCCCAGGCGGAGTGGGATGCCTGCGCCTGCCCCGAGGCAGCGGACGGCGGACGGCCCGACGACCCTTTCACCACATGGCGGTTCCTGAAGGCGCTCGAGGACAGCGGCTCGACCGGCTCTGCCACGGGGTGGGAGCCGCATTACCTGCTGGCCCGCCAGGACGGCGAGCTGATCGGCGTGGCGCCGCTCTATGCGAAGTCGCACAGCCAGGGCGAATACATCTTCGATTTCAACTGGGCCCATGCCTACGAGAACGCAGGCGGGCGCTATTACCCCAAGCTGCAGATCGCTGTGCCCTTCACACCGGCCACGGGGCGGCGCTTCCTGGCGCGACCGGGCCACGAGGCCGCGGCGATTGCCGCCCTGACCCAGGGCGCGGTGCAGATCGCGGCCGACAACGGCCTGTCCAGCCTGCATGTCACCTTCTGCACCGAGGCCGAGGCGATTGCCGGCGAACAGATGGGCCTGATGCGCCGCGCCAGCCAGCAGTTCCACTGGCTGAACCAGGGCTACGCAGATTTCGACGGTTTCCTGGCCGGGCTCTCGTCGCGCAAGCGCAAGAACATCCGCAAGGAGCGCCAGCAGGCCCAGGCCTTCGGCGGCGAGATCCGGGCGCTCACGGGTGACGACATCCGCCTCGAGCACTGGGACGACTTCTGGGCCTTCTACCAGGACACCGGCGCACGGAAGTGGGGCACCCCCTACCTGACGCGGGAATTCTTCGAGATCGCCCATGACACCCTGCGGGACGACATGCTGCTGGTGCTGGCGGGCCATGGCGGGGACAACATCGCCGGCGCGCTGAACTTCATCGGCCGCGAGGCGCTTTATGGCCGCTACTGGGGCGCGCTGGAGCATCACCCCTGCCTGCATTTTGAACTGTGCTATTATCAGGCCATCGACTTCGCCATCGCCGAGGGCCTTGCCCGCGTCGAGGCCGGAGCCCAGGGAGAGCACAAGCTGGCGCGCGGCTACATGCCCAGCCTCACCCATTCGCTGCACTGGATCGCCGATCAGGGCTTTGCCCGCGCGGTGCGGCAATACCTGGACGCGGAGGCGCGGGCCATCGACGAGGAGGTCGAGGTACTGACCGCCTATGGCCCCTTCCGCCGCGACCGTCAGGAGGAACAGGAATGAACGATACCCTCGATCCGATCGTCCGCGACACCCTGCTGGGTCCGCTTTTTGAAACCGGCTGGAGCCTGGAAGAGGACGGCGACGTGCTGGCGAAGACCTTCACCTTCCAGGATTTCACCGAGGCCTTCGGCTTCATGGCACGGGCTGCGCTCTGGGCAGAGAAATGGGATCATCACCCGGACTGGAGCAACAGCTATTCTCGTGTCACTGTGCGACTGACAACTCATGACATGGGCGGCCTCACCGCCGCCGATGCGAAACTTGCACGCAAGATGGACCAGATCTGCTGATGAACGAAGAACTAGACTCCCTGCTGTCGACCGAAATCTGGAACGGCAAGACCCTGGGCGACCTGCTGACACTGGACTTCCTGGCGGGTCTCGCCGGCAACGTGCTGGCAGCCCTGCTGATCCTCTTCCTGGGGTTCACCCTGGCCGGATGGGCCAAGCGCCGGATCACGAATATCTCGGAACGCTACGAGCAGCTCGACGATACTCTGTTTGAATTCCTCGGCTCGATCCTGCGCTACGCGGTGATCGCCTTCTCCTTCCTCTTCGTGCTGAACACCTTCGGGGTGCAGACCACCAGCGTCGTCGCCGTCATCGGTGCCGCCGGCCTGGCCATCGGCCTGGCCCTTCAGGGCACCCTGTCCAATGTCGCGGCGGGGGTGATGATCATCTTCTTCCGCCCGATCAAGAACGGCGATTTCGTCGAGGTCGCGGGGCAGATGGGTACGGTGAAGAACATCAACCTGAACTTCACCGAACTGGCCAGCCTGACGAACTCCCAGATCATAATTCCCAACAGCGAGGTCTGGGGGAACACGATCACCAACTACTCAATCTACCCCACACGGCGCGCCGAATGGACCTTCGGGGTGAGCTATGATGCCGACCTCAAGCAGGCCGAGACGATCATCCGGGATACCATCATGGCCGATGCCCGCGCCCACGCGGAACCCGAGCCCTTCATCCAGGTCAGCAACCTGGGCGATTTCTCGGTCGATTTCCTGGTGCGGGTCTGGTGCGACAGCGGCGATTACTTCGCCTTCACCAATGACATGAAGCGCAAGGTGAAAGAGGCGCTGGACGCGGGCGGAGTGGACATCCCCTTCCCGACGCGAACGCTGTTGCAGCCCGACATGGGCAAGGCAGAGAGCTGAAAGAAAAGGGGTCGCCAAGGCGACCCCTTTTTACGTCAGGCCTGTCCAGCCCTCAGCCTGTCCGGTCCGGCGGTTTGCCAGCGGCCTGCAGGACGGGCTCAGTAGTCCCCCCAGCCCGCCGCGCCGCCGACGACCACCTTGGTCATCCGGTCCAGAAGCGGCTGCACCGCGCCTTCCTCGGCCAGTTGCAGGCTCTCCTGCAGCAGGGTCTCATATTCCACCCGCGCCTCGGACAGGGCGTTGAAGTTCGGGTGCAGGCACCAGCGCACATGGCGCCAATAGGCAGAACGCAGGGCCTTGGCGACGATATGGTCCGCGACCAGCATCATCATCGCCTCGAGTTGCGCGGCCAGGGATTGCACCAGGTAGGTATCGGGCTCGCCAGAGAGCTCAAGCAGGCGAATGGCGTCGCGAATGCGGTCCAGCACCTGCGGCGGCACCGAGACATCGGGGATAGGACATTGCGCAGCAGCCCCCAGCAGGGCGCGGAAGGCGCGGACATCGCTCCTGCGGTTGGCGGCAACCAGCGGCGGAGCGATGGTCCCCACGCCCGAGCGCGTCTCGACCAGGTTCTCGTAGGACAGCATCTGTAACACTTGGCGAATCGGAGTTCTCGAGACACCGAACTCGGTGGCCAGCTGGCCCTCGTGAAGCACGATGTTGCTGTCCTGCCCGTTCAGGCAGATTCTTTCCCGGATGACGGTCGCGATCTCGTCGTTGGTCTTGCGCATATGTCTCACTACTTCGCCCTGCCGGACGCGTATGGCGCGACCGGGTCGGTATGTTTCGCTACCGGGGGGTTATATGAAGCTTTAGGAGCAGTGGCAACGCGAAGATACACGCTAAGGGCGAGTCATCCGCCTCTCGCCGGGGCGACCCGGCGTAAGCCAATCCGCCCTTGCCACCCGGCAAGGCATTGACCGCCAACATGTATACAGCTAGGTGACCCACGGGTCATCCCGATGGGACCGGGCTGGCCCGCATGTACCCCCGCGCCGATGTGTTAACCGGAAATTCCTGCCGGTATCGGTGCATTCGGGTGCAGGCTAAGAAGCGCCGCTCGGGACAGCGGGGCTTCGGCGTCCGGGGCCGCAAGGCTCCGGACGCCACACTCTTCCCGCCGGGCCCCCGCAAGGGGCGCGCAGCGGAACAGCTCAGAGCGCCGAGAGCAGCGCCTCGCCGGCCGAGATCTCGCAGGTGCCGGGGCTCTCTTCCACGTGCAGCAGGGTGACCACGCCGTCCTCGACCACCATCGAGAACCGCTTCGAGCGGTCGATCAGCCCGACCGGCGGTGCCGAGAAGTCGAGGCCGATGGCCTTGATGAAGTCTGCGCTCGGATCGCCGAGGAAGGTCAGCCCGGCCTTCGCCGCGCCGGTGGACTCGGCCCAGGCCCCCATGACGAAGGGGTCATTGGCCGAGACGCAGATGATCTCGTCCACGCCCTTCTCGGCGAAGGACGGAGCGGTGCGGATGTAGCTGGGCACATGGGCGGTCGAGCAGACGCCGGTATAGGCTCCCGGCAGGCCGAAAATCACAACCTTGCGGCCCTTGGTCTTCTCGGCGAGAGCGACCGGCGCGGGGCCTTCCGCGGTCAGGTCAGCAGGGTCGCCTCGGGAAGCTTGTCTCCGGTCTTAACACTCATCGGTATGTCCTGTGCTGGTTTGCGTTTCGCTGTCGAATGCATATAGCTTCCCGCGAACCAACAGCCAGCGGGAGATCCCAAAATGCCTCATATTGCCGTGATCGGTGCCGGACAGGCAGGCGCTTCGCTGGTGGCAAGGCTGCGCACCAAGGGCTTCGACGGAGAGATCACCCTGATCGGGGCCGAGCCGGTGCCCCCCTACCAGCGCCCGCCCCTGTCGAAGAAATTCCTGCTGGGCGAAATGGCAGAGGAACGGCTCTACCTGCGGCCCGCCGCCTGGTACGCAGAGAACGGCATCACCCTGCGCATGGGCGATGCGGTCGAGGCGCTCATGCCCGCCGCCCGCGAGATCGTCCTGGGCGGCGAGGTGCTGCACTATGACCAGCTGGCGCTGACCACAGGCGCCCTGCCCCGCCACCTGCCCGCCGCCATCGGCGGAGACCTGGGCAATGTCTTCGGGGTCCGCAACCTCGCCGACATCGAGATCATGGCACCCCACGTCCGTCCCGGCGCCCGCGCGCTGATCATTGGCGGCGGCTACATCGGGCTCGAGGCCGCCGCCGTGGCCGCCTCGAAGGGTGTCCAGGTGACACTGATCGAGATGGCGCCGCGCATCCTGCAACGGGTCGCCGCCGCCGAGACCTCGGACTACTTCCGCGCCCTGCACCAGGCCAACGGGGTGACGATCCTCGAAAGCACCGGCCTGGAACGCCTGCTGGGCGACCGCGATGTCACCGGCGCGGTCCTCAGCGACGGCACCCACCTGGACGTGGATTTCGTCGTCGTCGGCACCGGCATCCTGCCGGACGAGGGCCTGGCCGAGGACGCGGGCCTCAGGATCGAGAACGGCATCGCCTGCGATGCGCAGTGCCGCACCTCGGATGCGGCCATCTGGGCCGCGGGCGATTGCGCCTCCTTCCCCTGGCGGGGCGGACGGCTGCGGCTTGAGAGCGTGCAGAACGCCATCGACATGGCGGAATGCGCCGCCGACAACATGCTGGGGCTGGAACGCGACTACGACCCCAAGCCCTGGTTCTGGTCCGACCAATACGACGTGAAACTTCAGATCGCCGGGTTGAACACCGGCTACGACCGGCTGGTCACCCGCCGCGACGACAAGGGCGCGCGCTCGCATTGGTACTTTGCCGGAGACCAGCTGCTGGCGGTGGACGCGATGAACGACCCGCGCGGCTACATGGTCGGCAAGCGCCTGATCGACGCCGGGCGCACCGCCGACCCGGCAAGGATCGCGGACCCCTCGGTGGACCTCAAGGAGCTGATGAAGGGCTGATGCGGATCATTGCCGGAGACTTCCGTGGCCGCCGCCTTGCCGCCCTCGGCAAGGGTGACGCCGGGGCCCACCTGAGGCCCACCACCGACCGGGTGCGCGAGAGCCTTTTCTCGATCCTCGCTGGCGGCCGCTTCGGCGATCCGCTGCAGGGCGCGGTGGTGCTGGACCTCTTCGCCGGCACCGGCGCGCTCGGCCTCGAGGCGCTGTCGCGCGGCGCCGCTACGGCGACCTTCGTCGACGATGGCCGCACCGCCGGGCGCCTGCTGTCCGAGAACATCCGCGAGCTGGGCGTGAAGGCGCGCACCAGGGTGCTGCGCACCAATGCCACCCGCCTGCCTCCGGCGACCGAGCCCCCGGCCACGCTGGTCTTCCTCGACCCGCCCTATGGCAAGGGGCTGGGCGAACCCGCCCTCGCCGCCGCGCTGGCGCAGGGCTGGGTCGCCGTTGACGCCCTGATCGTCTGGGAAGAAAGCGCCGAGATCACCCCGCCCGTAGGCTGGGATCTGCTCGACCGTCGCCGCTTCGGCGACAGCTGGATGAATTTCCTGGAGAAGGCGTAAGCGGGAAGGTGGGTGAAACCCAGGGTCCGGCCTTCAGGTCTCGCCTGCCATGTCCTGCCGCAGCCAGACCATGCGGTCGAGGAACCACAGTTTCGCGCCCATGGCCAGGACCAGCCCGGCGGCGGTCCAGCCGGGGGACAGCACCCAGAGGCCGAAGCCCAGCACCACGGCACCGAGACCCGAGAACGCCGATAGGATCATCGCCACGCGCGCGTGATGGGCGGGGATGGGCGCCTTCCGACGCGCCAGCCAGAGGCGTTCGCCCAGCACGCCGCGCGACATCCAGTTGTCGGTGCGGCGCGGCACCGGGAAGAGGCGCGGGTTCAGCCAGGTCCAGAGCAGCACCAGCACCACCGGTGCCCAGGCCCAGGCGCCGATCCAGACCCGCGACCAGATCGCCAGTGACAGCAGCGGAAGCGTGGCAAGGCGGCTCCAGCCCGACCAGGGGTTCGCATGGCGCGCCCAGGCGGCCTCATCCATCAGCATCAGCCGTTCGGAGAGGCGACCGGGGTCCGCCATCTCACTCGCCGCGATAGGTCGGGTGATAGAGCCCGCCGGGCGAGAGGGTGAAGATCTCGCAGCCGTCCGCCGTCACGCCGATCGAATGCTCGAACTGGGCCGAGAGCGACTTGTCGCGGGTCACCGCGGTCCAGTCGTCCGACAGCACCTTGGTCTCGGGGCGGCCCAGGTTCACCATCGGCTCGATGGTGAAGAACATGCCCTCTTCCAGCACGGCGCCGGTGCCCGGACGGCCGTAGTGCAGCACGTTCGGCGGCGCGTGGAACACGCGGCCCAGGCCATGGCCGCAGAAGTCGCGCACCACCGACATGCGGTGACCCTCGACATAGGCCTGGATGGCGTGGCCGATGTCTCCGAAGGTCTTGCCCGGCTTCACCGTCTCGATGCCGATCATCAGCGCGTCATGGGTGACCTGGATCAGCCGCTCGGACTTGCGGGACAGCTTGCCCGCGACATACATCCGCGAGCTGTCGCCGAACCAGCCATCCAGGATCACCGTCACGTCGATGTTCAGGATGTCGCCGTCCTTCAGCTTCTTCTCGCCCGGAATGCCATGGCAGACCACGTGGTTGATCGAGATGCAGGAGGCGTGGCGGTAGCCCTTGTAGCCGATGGTCGCCGAGGTGGTGCCGTATTCGGTCACCTTTTCCTCGATGAACTTGTCGATCTCTGCGGTGGTGCGGCCCGGCTCGATCAGCGGGATCACGTCATCGAGGATCTGCGCTGCCACGGCACCGGCGCGGCGCATGCCGTCAAAGTCGCCGCTCTCGTGAATGCGGATGCCTTCCCGCGTCATGCGGCCGTTATGTTCCTGTTCCAAAGCCATGTTCCCTGAAAACCTGCCCAAAGGGCGCGCGGGCCACTGGCATCCAGCCCGGAGGGGCGGCGCGGGGCACGATGCGCGTCAGGGGCAGAAATAATAGCTTTTGGCGGGAAAGGCCAGCCAAGGGGCAGCTTGCGACGCCCTGACGCTACGCGGGCACCGGCGGCGCGGGCAGCGCGGCGCCAAGGGTGATCTCTTCGGGCGTGATGTTGCAGCCGAAGGCCAGGCACTCGACCCCGGCGGCGCGCGCGGCGGCGAAGCCTGCGGCATAGGCCGGGTCGATGTCGGCGGCCAGCGCCGTGGCCTCGGCATCCGAGCGTTGCACGAGGTAGAGCATCACCGCGCGCCGGCCTTCGGACACCACTTGCGCAAGCTCCCGCAGATGCTTCAGCCCGCGCGCGGTCACGCTGTCGGGAAACTCGGCCAGGCCCGGCTGGCGCGAGAGGGTGATGGATTTCACCTCGACATAGCAATCCGGGCGGGCCGGGTCCCTCAGCAGGAAGTCGATGCGGCTCTTCTCGCCATATTTCTGCTCGGGCAGCACCTGGGCATAGCCCTCAAGCCCCGGCACCTGCCCCGCCATCAGCGCCTCGCGCAGCGCACGGTTCGGCACCGAGGTATCGACGCCGGTGAAATGCCCACCCGGATGCTCGACCAGGCGCCAGCCGAATTTCAGCTTCTTCTTCGGGTCGTCATTGGGCTCGACCCAGATCCGCATCCCCGGCTCCGCCAGCCCCATCATCGAGCCGGGATTGGCGCAATGAGCCACGTGTTCGCTGCCATCCTCCAGCCGGATATCGGCAAGGAAGCGCTTGTAGCGGCGCAACAGCGTGGCGGGCACAAGAGGGGTTTGAAAGCGCATGTGGCGGGCCTATAGCTTTGAGCAACCACCAGAACAGGGAGAGGTGACATGGGCAACCCGAAAGCCGCGATGATCGTGATCGGCGACGAGATCCTGTCGGGCCGCACGCGGGATGCGAACATGCACCACCTGGCCCAGGCGCTGACCAAGATGGGCATCGACCTCTGCGAGGCGCGCTTTGTCTCGGACGACGAAGCGGCCATCGTGAGCGCCGTGCAGGAGCTCTCGCAGCGCTGCGACCATGTCTTTACCTCGGGCGGGATCGGGCCCACCCACGACGATATCACCGCCGATTGCGTGGCCCGCGCCTTCGACCGCCCCATCGACGTGCGCGATGATGCCCGCGCGCTGCTCGAGGCCCATTGGAACGCCCGCGGCGTCGAGATCAACGAGGCCCGGCTGCGCATGGCGCGCATTCCCGAAGGCGCGCGGCTGATCGACAACCCGGTCTCCATCGCGCCGGGCTTCACCATCGAGAACGTCCATGTCATGGCCGGTGTCCCCAGCGTCTTCGAGGCCATGGTCGCCACGGTGCTGCCGCAGCTGACCGGGGGCAAGCCGCTGCTCAGCCAGTCCCTGCGCATCGAGCGCGGAGAAGGCGAGATCGCCGGCCCGCTGTCCGCCCTGGCCAAGCGCCACCCGCAGCTCTCCATCGGCTCCTATCCGTTCCAGCGCGACGGGGTCTACGGGGCCAATATCGTCATCCGTGGCACCGAGGGTGCCGAGGTCGACGCGGCCATGGCCGAACTGGCCGACCTCTTCCCCGCATGAGCGCCGATCGCACGCCAGAGCTGATGGCCGTGGTGGATGCCACCTGGCCGCCGGCAGAGACAATCGAGGCCAGCCCCTTCGTGCTGCGCCGGGGCGGGGGTGGCGGCAAGCGGGTCTCTTCGGCCTCTGCCATGCGCGACGGGATCACGCAGGCAGAGATCGACGCCGCCGAGGCCGCCATGCGGGCGATGGCGCAACAGCCGCTCTTCTCGATCCGCCCCGGAGACGAGGCCCTGGACGCAGCCCTTCAGGCGCGCGGCTACGAGGTGGTCGACCCGGTCTGGATCTACGTCATCCCCGCCGCCACCCTGGCCGCCCTGCCCAAGCGTGGCGAAGAGCGCGTCAGCGTCCCCGCCTGGGAACCCCTGGCCATGCAGCGAGAGATCTGGGCGGCGGGCGGCATCGGCCCCTCGCGGATCGCGGTGATGCAGCGGGTGAGCGGGGCCAAGACCTCTCTCATCGGGCGGTTCGACAATGCGCCGGGCGGCACGGCCTTCGTGGCGCTCTCGGGCGGGATCGCCATGCTGCACGCGCTCGAGGTGCTGCCCGAGGCGCGCGGCCGCGGCATGGGCCGGGCGATGATGATCGACGCGGCGAAATGGGCGGTGGCGCAGGGCGCGCAGGAATTCTCGGTCGTGGTGACCCGGCAAAACACTGGCGGAAATGCGCTTTACCGCTCGCTCGGCATGGAACAGGTGGGGCAGTACCATTACCGTCTGCTCTCATGAACGGGAGGAGACCCAGACCATGACAGACCAGGTGACAGCCCTCGACCTGCCGATGCAGGAGCCGCTGCCGGACCGGACGCAGAAGTATTTCGACATCTGCCAGGAAAAGCTGGGAATGGTGCCCAATGTGCTGAAGGCCCATGCCTTCGACATCCCCAAGCTGGAAGCCTTCACCGCGCTCTACAACGACCTGATGCTGGGCGAGAGCGGGCTTTCCAAGCTCGAACGCGAGATGATCGCCGTGACGGTCAGCGCCATCAACCATTGCTTCTACTGCCTGACCGCCCATGGCGCGGCGGTGCGCGAGATGGGTGATCCCGAGCTGGGCGAGATGATGGTGATGAACTGGCGCGTGGCCGATCTGCCCGCCCGCCAGCGCGCCATGCTGGCCTTCACGGTGCAGGTGACCGAGGCCTCCTCCACCATCGAGGAAGCCGACCGGCAGGTGCTGCGCGACCACGGTTTCAGCGACCGCGACATCTGGGACATCGCCAACGTCGCAGGCTTCTTCAACATGACCAACCGGATCGCCAGCGCGGTGGATATGCGTCCGAACCCGGAATACCACGGCATGGCGCGCTGACATGGGGGCGGGGCGGTCCCTTCTCTGCGCGGCCCTGCTCGGCGCCGGCTGCCTGGCCGGACCGGGCACCGCCCAGCCCTTCGGCCCCCTGCCCTATGCCGCCACCGCCGCCTTCGACGAGACCGAGAGCCCCGACAGCTACGACTTCCCCACGGGTCCCGCCGAGGGCCGCCAGCCCCCGCCCATGGCGCGGGCAGAGGGGCGCATCACCCGCCGCGCCTGGCAGGTCACCGGCGCCAACACCACGCTGCAACTGCTGAGCCCCCTGCGCGAGGCGCTGCTTGCCGAGGGCTGGGAGATCCTGCTCGACTGCAAGACCCGCGCCTGCGGCGGCTTCAACTTCCGCTTCGCCGTCGAGGTCCTGCCGGCCCCGGCGATGAACGTCGATCTTTTCGACTTCCGCGCCCTCTCGGCCCGTCGCGGCGACGAGCGTCTCTTGCTGCTGATCAGCCGCGGCGCGGGCACGGGCTTTGTGCAGATGGTCCATGCCGGCCCCGCCGGGCCCAGCCCCCTGCCCGCCCCCGGCACCGAACCTGGCCCCATACCCGACCCGGCAATCGCCGCAGACCCCCTGCCCCAAAGCCCCCCCGGTGACCCCGAGGCCCTGCTGCCGCATCTGCTGACCGAGGGGCGCGCGGTGCTGGAAGACCTGCGCTTCGCCACCGGCGCCACCGAGCTTGCGGCCGAAACCCCGGCCTCGCTCACCGCGCTTGCCGCCCTGCTGACCAATGACCCCAGCCTGCGCCTGCTGCTGGTCGGCCATACCGACAGCGAAGGCGACCTCGAGACCAACCGCGCCCTGTCGCAACGCCGCGCCGAGGCCGTGCGGCAGCGCCTGATCACCCTCGGCGCCGCGCCGGAGCGGATCGAGGCCCATGGCGTCGGCTACCTCGCCCCCCGCGCGCCCAACACCACCGAAGAGGGCCGCCGCGCCAACCGGCGGGTGGAAGCGGTGCTGTTGCCTGCGGGGGCCTGAAGACCAAGCCTGCACAAAAGAAAACCCCGACCTCTGGGGCCGGGGTACGAGGTCCGTGACTGAGACACGGGGGAGGAAACTGGAGGCCGGAGCTACCAGCTGAGCGGGCCCTTGTCCTGGAAGGCATCGACCAGGAAGTCGATGAAGGCGCGGACCTTGGGCTGGGTGAAGCGGCCCGGCGGGTAGACGGCGTAGATGCCCTGCACCTCGACCGGCAGATCGGGGATCGCGTCCTCGACCAGCCCGTCGCGCAGGGCCTCGTGGTAGAGGAATGACGGCAGGTAGGCGATGCCAAGGCCCGAGATCGCGGCGTTCAGCAGCGATTGCCCGTCATTCACCGAAAGCCAGCCGGCGGTGCGGATCTGGCGCTTCTCGCCCGAGGGCGCGGTCAGCTTCCAGACATTGCCCGAGGCCTGCGACGAGTAGTGCAGCAGCTTGTGCTCGTTCAGGTCGTCGATCTTGGAGGGGCGGCCGTATTTCTCGAAATAGGCGGGGCTGGCGATCATGCGGAAGGCGGTCTCGGTCAGCTTGCGGGCGCGCAGCGAGCTGTCTTCCAGCTCTCCGATGCGGATCGCCATGTCGAAGCCTTCCGAGATCAGCTCGACGTAGCGGTTGTTCAGCACCATGTTGACGGTGATCTCGGGGAATTCGCGCAGGAACTCTCCCAGCACCGGGGACAGGTGATTGACGCCGAAATCCGTGGCGACCGAGATCCGCAGCAGCCCGGAGGGCGCGGATTGCATCGAGGTCACCAGCGCATCGGCTTCGCCCGCGTCGTTCAGCACGCGGCGGGCGCGGTCGTAGTAGGCCAGGCCGATCTCGGTCGGCGAGACGCGGCGGGTGGTGCGATTGAGCAGGCGGGCACCAAGGCGCGCCTCCAGAGAAGACACATGTTTGGAGACGGCGGACTTGGAAATCCCCATCTTCTTCGCCGCATCGGTGAACCCACCCTGGTCCACCACCGTGGCGAAAGCCTCCATTTCGGTAAGACGATCCATATTTCGCGTTCCGTCACACTTCCTGCACAGCGACGTTTATTGGCGTCGATCAAGGCACAAAAGGGGCAGACTGCCGACAATATCGGGGTTTTGTCGCGTATCGTTTATTGCGAGGAAACAAGTTTCCGGTTGAGCACCCGCCTGATCGCGCAACCCAAGGCAGAAAGATGCACTCAGGCGTCGCCACTTTCCACGCAATGACGGCGGAAGGCGCGCTTCAGCATGTCGAGCTCGGCGCGCAGCAGCGTGACCTCGGCCTGCAGGGTGTCCGAGAGCATCTCTCCGGCAAGGATGCAGAAGGAATTGAGCACCCGATTCTCGTCGGCGCGGTCGCGGATCACGAAGACCTGCATCCCGTCCGAGATCGCCTCGGGGGGAATCGGCACCCGCAGGGTCCAGCGGCCCGTGCCCTCGGCGGCATGGACCTCGACATTCTCGATACGGTGGTCATCGACCAGCACCTCGATCTGCGGCGCGGGCGCGGTTTCGGGCACGGTCAGCACGCCCTCCCACTTGCCGTCCAGCAGGCGCGTCTTGGTCAGGGTGGTCTGGCTGGTCATCGGCGTGCTCCGGTCACAGGGCGGCCCGCGGGCGGCGAGAGAAGGTGAGGTCGCGCAGGGTGACCTCGTTCATCTGCGGGCTCTCGAAGATCAGGTCGACCCAGGCCCGCTCGATGCGCTTCTCGTTGATGTTGGAATAGGCCAGGTCGAACTCGACCATGTGCTCGCTCTCGTGCAGAGGCAGCTCGCGCACCAGCTGCTCGGTGTTGGGGCCGTGCTTGATGTTGAGGCGGGCGAAGATCTCGAGCGGCTTTTCCACCTGCACCATGGGATCGAGACGGATCAGGTGGTTCCGGGTCAGCCCCTTCAGCCCGGCCTCGGGCAGGTTCACCACCAGCGACAGGAAGGAGCCGTCGAAGCCGAAGACATCCATGCGCAGCGCATAGGGGGCCAGGTCGCTTGCGCGCAGGTTGCGCAGCTGGCGCAGGGTCAGCTCAGAGGTCTTGCAATCATGGAACAGGGTCAGCTCTTCACCCAGCTGCTCGCCCGAGGCCACGGCGGTCAGCCCCGGCCGCGCCAGCGGGCCGCGCCAGGCCTGGGGACGCCAGGACCAGTCGGTGCCATGGGGCACCGGGAAGGCGGTCGAGCCGATGGCGGGCAGGCCAAGGCGGCTGTCGGCGACATGGATCAGCTGGTCGAGCTGGGCACGCAGTTCGCGCGCCTGGGTGCGCTGGCCGCGCAGCTCGGACAGGGGCGCTTCGGCCACGCGCCGGGCGCGGCTGCGCCAGCGCGACAACTCGCTGCGGTTCACCAGCCTGCCAAGGAATGTCTTGCGCAATCCTGCCATGGGTCCTGTCTTCAAGCCTGCCTATGCCGCGAAAGCCTATCTGATGCCCGGCGCGAAACAAGATGCGGGCGGCTCATTCCGCCGCCGGATCTTCACCTTCGGCCATGGAGGGGGCATTCAGGGTCGAGCCCAGCCCCGGCGTCTGATCCTCGAGCGCCGGCGCGGCGGCGGTGAGCTCCTGGTTGGCGGGCCCGTCGGGGCTGGCGGCGCGGATCGCCCGCGCCATGGCCAGCAGCAGCGACCGGCCGCCAAGCCCGGCGACCGAGCTGTCCTGGGGGCCATAGGCCGCCAGCGTCACCGCCTGGCCGTTCAGGGTGAAGACCGCGCGCCACTGCCGGGGGTCGGCCCCGCGCACCAGCGCATCGCCGCCCTGGCCCAGGTGCAGAAGCCGCACCTCGCCGCGGTCGAGATATTCCAGCACCTCGAGCGCCGCCATGTCGCGGGCCAGCGCCTGGGCGTCGGGGAGCTCTCCGTCGAAGGGGGTCACGGTGGCGGTAAGCAGGGCCAGCGCCACCGGGCTGCCCATCTCGCCGCCCGAGAGGATGTCGCAGCGGGCCAGCAGCGCGAAGGTGCGCTTGCTGTCGCTCTTCAGGCTGCGGCCTTCGATGCAATAGTCCTCGGGGCCGCGGATCACCACGTTGCCACTTGCCGCCTGGGCGGTGACCAGCACCGGCCCCATGGGGCGGCGCAGCGACGAGAAGATGCCAAGGCCGCCGCCGTTCTCGACCTTTCGGAAGGCCCCGCCGCCCGGCGCACCGGGCGTATCGAGGCAGCCGGAAAGAGCGAGACAGGCCGCAAGCGCCGCAAGCGGCCGCGCCGCCGGACGCAACGCACGCAGACGGGTCACGAAACGAGCCGGCGCGCTCTCGCGGCCGGCCATGGCTTCGGGCAGGAAACGGGCCGGCGCGCTCTCGCGCCCGGCCCGGTTCTGATCAGAGATCGGCATAGACATGCTTCTCGGCCTTGCCGCCGGGGTGGGTCACCGCGCCCAGGTAGGTGCTGCCCACCTGCTGAGCGTATTTCCACAGCGCGCCAGAGGCATAGATGGTGTCGCGCGGGCCTTTCCACTCGGCCTTGCGGGCTTCCAGCTCGGCTTCGGACAGATCCACGTCGATGGCGCCCTTGATGGCGTCGATGGTGATCATGTCGCCATCCTTCAGCAGGGCGATCGGGCCGCAATGGGCCGCTTCGGGGCCGACGTGACCGACGCAGAAGCCGCGGGTCGCGCCCGAGAAACGGCCGTCGGTGATCAGCGCCACCTTCTTGCCCATGCCCTGGCCCGAGAGGGCCGCGGTGGTGGCCAGCATCTCGCGCATGCCGGGGCCGCCCGAGGGGCCCTCGTTGCGGATGACGATGACTTCGCCTTCCTTGTACTCGCGCTTCTGCACGGCGGCGAAGGCGTCTTCCTCGCATTCAAAGACGCGGGCCGGGCCGGTGAAGACCTGCTGGTCCTCGGCCATGCCCGCCACCTTCACGATGGCGCCTTCGGGGGCGATGTTGCCCTTCAGGCCCACGACGCCACCGGTCTTGGTGATCGGCTTGTCGATGGGGAAGATGACGCGGCCGTCGGCCTCGCGGGTGATCAGGTCCAGCTCTTCGCCAAGGGAGCGGCCCGAGGCGGTCATGCAGTCCTCGTAGATCAGGCCGGCCTTGCGCAGCTCCTTCATCACCACGGGCACGCCGCCGGCGTCGAAGAGATCCTTGGCAACATAGGTGCCGCCGGGCTTCAGGTCGACGAAGTAGGGGGTCTCGCGGAAGATGTCGCAGACGTCGGTCAGGTCGAAGTCGATCCCGGCCTCATGCGCGATGGCCGGCAGGTGCAGACCGGCATTGGTCGAACCGCCGGTGCAGGCCACGACGCGGGCCGCGTTGATCAGGCTTTCCTTGGTGACGATGTCACGGGCGCGGATGTTCTTCTCGATCAGGTGCATCACGGCTCGGCCAGAGGCCTCACCATACTGGTCGCGGCTCTCGTAGGGCGCGGGCATGCCGGAAGAGTTCATCAGCGCCAGGCCGATGGCCTCGGAGACGCAGGCCATGGTGTTGGCGGTGAACTGGCCACCGCAGGCCCCGGACGAGGGGCAGGCGACGCGCTCGAGCATGTCCAGCGCGGCAGAGGACATCTGCTCGTTCTGGTGACGGCCGACGGCCTCGAACATGTCCTGGACGGTCAGGTCACGGGTGCGGAAATCCTCGGGGATCTCGTCGACCTGGGGCGCCTTGCCCGGCAGGATCGAGCCACCGTAGATGAAGACGGAAGGCACGTTCAGACGCACCATGGCCATCATCATGCCCGGCAGCGACTTGTCGCAGCCCGCCAGGCCCACCACGGCGTCGTAGCAGTGGCCACGCATGGTCAGCTCGACGGTGTCGGCGATGGCTTCGCGCGAAGCCAGCGAAGAGCGCATGCCCTCGTGGCCCATGGCGATGCCGTCGGTGACGGTGATGGTGGTGAATTCGCGCGGCGTGCCCTCTGCGGCCTTCACGCCCAGCTTCACGGCCTGGGCCTGGCGGTTGAGCGCGATGTTACAGGGCGCGGCCTCGTTCCAGCAGGTGGCGACACCGATCAGGGGGCGGTGAATCTCGTCCTCCGAGAGGCCCATGGCATAGAGATAGGACCGATGCGGTGCCCGCGCCGGACCTTCGGTCACGTGACGGCTGGGCAGTTTGGACTTGTCGAACTTCGTCATGGAAGCGGCTCCCCCGAGATCTTTTGGCTGGCATGGGGATAAATGACGCATGGGCGCCGCACAAGGGCGATTGCACGGCGGCGATTGCACGGCCCGTGGCCGCGGGGCAATGCCGCCGTCCCGGGCGGCCGAACGCGCGCGCCGACACACGGCGAGGCAATCGGGCGGGCAATCGGGTGGGCGATCACTCCTCACCCGCCCCTGCGGCAACGATGGGCGATTGCGGGCAGGATGACGCGGCGCTAGCTTGCGGCGCATGAGCCCCGACGACCCCACCTCCGCGCCGCGCTGGCAAGACGATCCACCGGCCCTCTGGCGTACCGGCGCGGGGCTTTGCCTCTTCGCGGTGCTCTACTCGGTGCTGATCGGGCTGTGGTTCGTGGCCGCCACGCCACCGCTGGCCCGGCTGCTGCCCGGACCGCAGGCGCTTAGCCTGCTGATGCTCTATTCCTTCGCCACCGCGCTGCTGGCCCTGGCGCTGGTGATGTGGCTGCTGCACGGGCGCGGACCGGGCACGGTCGCGGGGGCGCCGGGCCTCCTTCTGCGGCAGGCGCTGCGGGTGGCGCTCTACGTGCTGCCGGTGATCGCGGTGGTGGCCCTGGTGCCCCTGCCCGAGGCCTTCACCCCCTCGCGCAACCTCGAGACCGGGCGCTGGCTGTCGCTTCTGCCGCTGGCCCTCCTGGGGGTCGCCATCCAGATCGCCGCCGAGGAATTCCTCTTCCGCGGCTACCTGCAAAGCCGGTTGCAGGCGCGTTTCCGCCACCGGGGCCTGTGGATCGGTCTGCCGGCGCTGCTCTTCGGCGTCCTGCACTTCGACCTCTCTGCCGGAGACAACGCCCCCTGGTTCGTCCTCTACGCCACGCTCTTCGGTCTCGCCGCGGGCGATCTGACCGCGCGGGCCGGCACGCTTGGCCCGGCACTGGCGCTGCATTTCCTCAACAATGCCATCGCCCTGACCCTGCTGTCCTTCCCCGACGAACTGGGCGGGCTGGCGCTTTTCCACCTGCCGCTGTCCTCCGATGACCCGGCGCTGTTGCAGATGATCCCCATCGAGCTGGCCTCGACCGGAGTGCTCTGGCTGGCCGGACGGGTGGCGCTCGGAAGATGAGAAGCCTGCAACTGCCCCCGCCGCCGCAGGGCTACGAGCCCTACGAGGCGCTCATCGCCCCGGCCCGCGCCAGCGCCCAGCTCTGGCGGCTGGTGCTGGGCCTGGCGATCTGCGAGGCCGCCTTCGCCCTGGCGATCTACGGGTTCGACGAGGCGATGATGATGCTCTCGCCCCGGCTGTCGGACCAGATCTATCGCGGCGACACGCCCCTGGGGCTGATCCTGCAACTGACCTCCTACGGCTTCCTCGGAGCGGCGACGCTCTTCGTGGTCGAGAAGCTGCATGATCGCCAGGCAGGCGATCTCTTCGGTCCCAAGGGCGGCAACCGCTGGTGGCTGCGCCGGGCCTTCGGCGGGGCGATGCTGTTCTACATCGTCATCCAGTTCCTGCCGCCCTGGGGCGATTTCGCCGCGGTCGAAGAGCGTCGCAGCCTCGTGGCCTGGACCCTTACCCTGCCCTTCGGGCTGCTGGCGCTGCTGGTGCAGACCGGTTCGGAAGAGCTGCTCTACCGGGGCTACCTGCAAAGCCAGATCGCCGCGCGCTTCGACAATCCCGCCATCTGGATGGTGCTGCCCAATATCGTCTTCGCCAGCGTCCACTGGTCCGAAACCGCCACCTGGGCCGAGAACTGGCAATATGTCATCTGGGCCTTCTGCTTCGGCCTGGCCTGCTCTGACCTGGTGGCGCGCTCGGGCCGGCTGGTCACGGCCATCGGGCTGCACCTGGCCAATAATGCCTTTGCTTTCATATTCTTCGGCGAAGTGCGCGGGATGGACTCGGGCCTCGCGCTGTTCCTCTTCCCCGAGATCCCCGACATGCCGGACGCCCCCGGCGGCGGCGATCCGGGCGGGCCGATCATCACGCTCCAGCTGCTCATGGAGCTGGCCGTCCTGGCCCTTGCCTGGCTTTCCGCAAGGCTTGCGGTCAGGCGCTGATTGCATTCTGCCTCAAGCCCGCATATCTCAGGGCGCGACGGAAACGCCAAAAAGAGCCCACGATGAACTGGATCAGCAATTACGTCCGGCCGCGGATCAACTCGATCTTCTCTCGCAGGGAAGTGCCCGAGAACCTCTGGTCCAAATGCGACAGCTGCGGGACGATGCTGTTCCACCGGGAGCTGAAAGAGAACCTGAACGTCTGCACCTCCTGCGGGCATCACATGGGGATCTCTCCGCGCGCCCGCTTCAAGTCGCTCTTCGACGGCGGCATCTTCACCCAGGTCGAAGTGCCCGAGCCGGTCGCCGACCCGCTGCACTTCCGTGACCAGAAGAAATACCCCGACCGCATGCGCGAGGCCCGCCGCAAGACGGCCGAGCATGAAGCCATGCTGGTTGCCGAAGGCGAGATCGGCCGCACGCATATCGTCGCCGCCGCGCAGGACTTCAGCTTCATGGGCGGTTCCATGGGGATGTACGTGGGCAATGCGATCATCGCCGCCGCCGAGCGCGCGGTGATGAAGAAATGCCCGCTGATCCTGTTCTCCGCCGCCGGTGGCGCGCGGATGCAGGAAGGCATCCTGTCGCTGATGCAGATGCCCCGCACCACGGTGGCGGTGCAGATGCTGAAGGAAGCGGGCCTGCCCTATATCGTCGTGCTGACCCACCCCACCACCGGTGGCGTGACGGCCTCCTACGCGATGCTGGGCGACGTGCAGATCGCCGAGCCCAATGCGCTCATCTGCTTCGCCGGTCCGCGCGTCATCGAGCAGACCATCCGCGAGCAGCTGCCCGAGGGCTTCCAGCGCGCCGAGTACCTGCTGGACCACGGCATGCTGGACCGCGTGACCCCGCGCCCCAAGATGCGCGAAGAGCTGATCACCATCACCCGCATGCTGCTGGGTCTGCCTCCGGCGGTCATGGGCGATCTGCCGCCCCCGGCCTCCATGGTCGACGAGCTGCCCGAGACCCCCGAGGCCGGAGCAGAAAAGACCGCCTCCGAAGCCGCGCCCGGTGAGGCGCCCCAGGAAAGCCCTGAGAAAAAGTGACCCAGACCGGTTCCGACGCGCTTCTGGCGCGCATGATGCAGCTGCATCCCAAGGTCATCGACCTTTCGCTTGACCGTATCCGCACCCTGCTGGGCCAGCTGGGCCATCCCGAGGCCAGCCTGCCGCCGGTGATCCACCTGGCGGGCACCAATGGCAAGGGCTCGACCCTGGCCATGCTGCGCGCGGGTATCGAGGGCGCGGGGCAAAGCATCCATGCCTATACCTCGCCGCACCTGGTCAGCTTCCACGAGCGCATTCGCCTGTCCGGCAAGCTGATCTCGGAAGAGGCGCTGACCTCGCTGCTGCAAGAGGTGCTGGACACCAACGCCGGCGAGCCGATCACCTTCTTCGAGATCACCAATGCCGCCGCCTTCCTGGCCTATGCCCGCCAGCCCGCGGACTACGTGCTGCTGGAAACCGGCCTGGGCGGGATCTACGATTCCACCAATGTGGTCGATCAGCCCGCGATGACCATCATCACCCCGATCTCCAAGGACCACGAAGGCTTCCTTGGCGATACGCTGGCCAAGATCGCCTGGTCGAAGGCCGGGATCATCAAGCGCGGCGTGCCCTGCGTCGTCGGCCCCCAGCCCGAAGAGGCGCTGGAAGTGATCGAAGAAACCGCCAACCGCCTTGGCGCCCCGCTGCTGGTCTATGGCCAGCACTGGCATGTCAGCGAAGAGCGCGGACGCCTCGTCTTCCAGGACGAGAACGGCCTGCTGGATCTGCCCCTGCCCGCCCTGCGCGGCCCGCACCAGATCCAGAACGCCGGTGCGGCGCTGGCCGCCCTGCGCGCGCTCGGCTTCGACGACACCGCCTGCGAGGCGGCGATGACCGATGCCGAATGGCCCGCCCGCCTGCAGCGCCTGACCGAGGGCCGCCTGGCCCGTCTGGCGCCCGAGGCAGAACTCTGGCTGGATGGCGGTCACAACCCCTCTGCGGGCGAGGCGCTGGCCGAGTTCCTCGGCAGCCTGCCCGAGCGGCCCACGCATCTGATCTGCGGCATGATCAACACCAAGGACGCGGGCGGCTACCTGCGCCCCCTCGCCCCCCATGCCGCCAGCCTGACCACGCTGACCATCCCCGATGAGCCCGCCGCCGTCACGGCCGCCGAACTCGCCGCAAAGGCGTACGAAAGCGGCCATGAGACCCATGAGGGCAGCAGCGTCGAAGAGGCCCTGGCCGCCATTGTGGCAAAGGAGCCCGCGGCGCGTATCCTCTTCTGCGGATCGCTCTATTTCGCCGGTCACGTGCTGCGACGGGACGACGAGGCCCTTTCAGCGCAGGGTTGAGCGCTGGTTGGGCGTTTTTTCCGCACATGAAGAGCGACTCGTAAAGGGTTGATCCGAATCACCTTTCCGAATCGCCAGTTGACCGGCCAGTCAAAAGTGCCGGAAACCTGATTCGTTTGCCATTGACCGATTCGAGATGATTCGCATAAAGTCCTTTTAGATCAGGCATTCATCCGCATGGTACGGGCCGCACAGCAGCCTATCACCGCGTTTCGCACCATGTCGCAGGCTTGGGATCTATCGGGCAGAACCATGGGGGTCGCTAGAACGGCCCCCTTCTGCATTTTCGGACCTTTGCAGTTTCGACCCATTGCATTTCGGGGGCGGCTCGAAGGACGGGGTTCACCCCGCCAACCCACCTTCCGACGCTACGCCTCCTCGGCGCCCCAATCCTTGTCCTGCATCTCGCGCAGACGGCTGGCGGTACGCTCGAACTCGAACACACCCTCGCCCTCCAGGTAGAGGCTTTCGGGCTCATCGGCGGCGGAACAGATCAGCCGCACCTTCGCCTCGTAGAGCGCATCGACCAGCGTCACGAAACGCTTGGCCTCGTTGAAATTGCTGCGCCCGAGGCAGGGGATGTCCTCGAGGATCAGCACCTCGACCGCCTCGGCAATCGCCAGGTAGTCGCCCGGCCCCAGCATGGCCCCGCAGAGGTCATGGAACCGCGCCCGGCCCACGCCCGAGCGATAGGCCGGCAGCACCACCTCGCGGCCCTTGATCTTCAGCACCAATGGCTCCCCCGCGCCCTGCTCTCCGGTCAGGTCGTGCCAATAGGCATCCAGCTGTTCCCGCGCCGCCTTGTTGGCGGGGTGGAAATAGACCTGCGCGCCCGAGAGCCGGTGCTGGCGGTAGTCATGCGGACTGGCCAGCTCATGCACCACCAGCTGCTCCTTGATCAGCGCGATGAAGGGCAGGAAGAGCTGACGGTTCAGCCCGTTCTTGTAGAGATCATCCGGCACCCGGTTCGAGGTGGTCACCACCACCACGCCGGCGGCAAAGAGCGCCTCGAAGAGGCGACCGACGATCATTGCATCGGTGATGTCGGTGATCTGCATCTCGTCGAAGGCCAGCACGCGCAGCTCGGCGGTGATCTTGTCGACCACCGGCTTCAGGCTGTCCTCGACGCCGGCCTTGCGGGCGGCATGCATGCCCTCGTGGATCTCCTGCATGAAGGCGTGGAAGTGGACCCGGCGCACCGGCACGTCCAGCCCCTCGACGAAGAGATCCATCAGCATCGACTTGCCGCGCCCGACACCGCCCCACAGGTAGAGGCCCTTCGGCGCCTCGGGGGCTTTCCTGCGCCCGAAGAAGCCGCGCTTCACCGGGGCCTTCAGCCCTTCGGCGATACGGTCGAACTCGGGCAGGACATGCTCCTGCGCGGGATCGGGGCGGATCTCTCCGCTGGCGACACGGGCGTGGTAGAGGTCGGAAAGGCGCTTCATGCGGCGGTGATAATACGCCACCGCCCGCCGGGAAAGCGCACAATGCGGAATGGCGGCTTTCACAAAGGCTGAATTGACGTGGCAGCATTCCTGCCTAATCTGCCCGCAACCTTCGGAGGACCCCCAATGCAAGCCTCAGCTCGCCTTTTCACCCCCGTGCTGATCGCGGGCTGTCTGATCATCCTCGTCAATTTCGCCATCCGCGCCAGTTTCGGCGTCTTCCAGATCCCGATCGCGGAAGAGTTCAACTGGATGCGCGCCGACTTCAGCCTGGCCATCGCCATCCAGAACCTGGCCTGGGGCATCGGCCAGCCGCTCTTCGGTGCCTTCGCTGAAAAGCTGGGCGACCGGCTGGCAATCATCCTGGGCGCGCTGATCTACTCCGTAGGCCTCGTGCTGTCCTCCTTCGCGGTGACGCCCGAGGCGCATTGGGGCCTCGAGATCCTGGTGGGCTTCGGCATCGCCGGCACCGGTTTCGGCGTCATCCTCGCGGTGGTGGGCCGCGCCTCTTCGGCCGAGAACCGATCCATGTCGCTGGCCATCGCCACGGCGGCGGGCAGCGCGGGCCAGGTCGTCGGCGCGCCGGTGGCGGAATTCCTGCTGGGCATGATGCCCTGGCAGAACGTCTTCCTGGTCTTCGCCGCCGCGATCCTGGCGGTGCTTCTGCTGCTGCCGATGATGCGCACCCAGACGCCGCCTGCCTCCAAGGCAGAGCTGGAAGAGAGCCTGGGCCAGATCCTGCTGCGCGCCGGCAAGGACCCGACCTTCGCGATGATATTCCTCGGCTTCTTCTCCTGCGGCTACCAGCTGGCCTTCATCACCGCCCACTTCCCCGCCTTCGTGACCGAGCTCTGCGGCCCCATTGCCTCGGGCAGCATCCTGGCCAACATCGGGATCGAGACCACCTCGGCGCTCGGCGCCATCGCCATCTCGCTGATCGGGGTGTTCAACATCGGCGGCACGCTGCTGGCGGGCTACCTGGGCAAGACGCTGCCCAAGAAGTACCTGCTGGCAGGCATCTACACCCTGCGCACCATCGTGGCGGGGGTCTTCATCCTGATGCCGATCACGCCCGGTTCCGTGCTGTTGTTCTCCGCCCTGATGGGTGGGCTCTGGCTGGCAACGGTGCCGCTGACGAGCGGTCTGATCGCGCATATCTACGGCATGCGCTACATGGGCACGCTCTATGGCATCGTCTTCCTCAGCCACCAGATCGGCGGCTTCATGGGGGTCTGGCTGGGCGGCAAGATGTACGACATCCACGGCGATTACACGCTGGTCTGGTGGATTGGCGTCGGTGTCGGCGCCTTCTCGGCCCTGATTCACCTGCCGGTACGCGAGGATCGCAGCGAGCGCCCGCTGGCGGCCTAGATCTCTCCGTCTTCCCAGAGCCAGCTGCGGTAGGCCCGTACCAGCTCTTCGGGATGCGAGAGCGGCAGCCAGTGGCCCGCCCCCGGCACCTGCTTGCTGACCGAGGCCCGGTTCCAGCGCGACAGCACCCCCATGCCATCCAGCGGGATGGCCTGGTCCTCTTCGGCCCAGATCGACAGCAGCGGCAGCCCGGCCTTGGCGATCTTGCGATGCTCCAGCTCCTGCGGATCGCGCAGGATGCCGCGCAGGGCGGCCAGCACGGCGGGGGTGAAGCCGCGCCACATGGGCTCCTGCGCCTGCATCCGGGCCTTGGCCTCGGGCACGCCTTCGGCGATGCCGCCACGGGCCGTGCGCCCATGCAGCCAGGGGTACAGCAGGTTGAAAAGCCACTTGCCGCTCACGCCCGCGTCGCGCATCCAGCGGATCAGCCCGGTGGGGTAGCCGCCCATGCCCGCAGGCGCCACCAGCACCAGCTTCTCGATCCGCTCGGGCCGTTCGGCGGCAAAGGCGCTGGCGATGGCCGCGCCCATGGAATAGCCGAAGAGCGTCACCGGCCCCTCGATATCCAGCGCCTCCAGCAGATCCGAAAACTGGGTGGTGAAGAACTGCGCGTCCTGGGCCCCCATGGGCCGGTCGGACCAGCCCCGCCCCAACAGGTCGTAGGTCAGCACGTGATAGCCCATGTCCGCCAGCAGAGGGGCCGCGCGGGACCAGACATAGCCGGGGGTGGTCAGCCCGTGGACGCAGACCAGCACCGGGTTGCCCGGCTCTCCGTACCAGCGGAAATGGGTGCGGCCCTGCGGCAGCTCGGCGATCTCGCCGGGTGTCTGCGCCCGCCGCTCACTGACCTTGGGCCGCATGTCCTCGCGCAGGAAGGGCCCCCAGGCCGCCGCTCCGCCCGCGCAGAGCAGCCAGAGCAGCGGCGCCGCGCTCACTGCGCCGCGCGCCAGGCGTCGAAGATGTAGCGCGAGACCATCAGGTCCAGGTGCGCCCCGCCGCCGTTCTTGAAGAGCGTGATGTCCTCGGGCGCGCGGATGAAGTCCTTCAGCCCGTAGTAATCCGCCACCAGATCGTCTCGGGTGATCGCGCCGCTGTCGAGCGGGATCTGGATCTCGCCGATATGGCCCACGGTGGTGTCGAAGCTGTCGACGAAGATACGGGCACGCTCGAGCGCCGTGTCGTCGGCCTCGCGCATGTCGGGGCGATAGGCGCCGATGAGGTCCACGTGCTGGCCGGCGCGCAGCCATTCGCCCTTCAGCACCGGCTCGGTCGACATGGTGGCACAGGTGACGATATCGGCGCGACCCACGGCCTCGGCCAGATCCGCCACGACCTCGATGCCCGGATAGCGGGCGGCCAGGGCCTCGGCCCCGGCCGGCGTGCGGTTCCAGACCAGGAACTCGGCATTGGGGAAGGCCGCGCCATAGGCCTCGCGCAGCGAGGCGGCGACGGTGCCCGCGCCGACGATCAGGATGACGCGGCTGTCGGGGCGGGCCAGGCGGCGCGCGGCCAGCAGGCTGTCCCCGGCGGTCTTCCACTTGGTGACCAGGTGGAAATCCACGATGGCCTCGAGCTGGCCCGTGCTGTCCGACATCAGGTTCACCGCGCCGTTCACCGCGGGCAGGCCCTGCGCCTTGTTGCCGGGAAAGATCGTCGCCGCCTTCACCGCCACGCCCAGCCCGTCGATCCAGGCCGAGCGGGTCAGCAGCGTGTCGTCGCGCCGGTAGAGGAAGGTATCCCCGATCTCGGCCCTGGGCAGCTCATGCGCTGCGGCCAGCGCATCGGTCAGCTTCAGCCAGTCGAGGATCTTTTCGCCCTCGTCGAAGGAGATCTGGGGAATGCTCATGCGGCCTCTTCTTCGGTCAGCAACCCTTCGGCGACAAGGCGCGCGGCCCAGCCTTCGGGGCCCTCGAAGAGATGGGTGCGCCAGCCACGCGCGGCGGCGGCGGCGATATTGTCGGCCCGGTCATCGGTGAAGATGAGCGAGGCCCCCGACAGGCCAGAGCCCTCTTCCAGCATCTCGTAGATGCGGGGATCGGGCTTGATGACCTCCATGTGACCAGAGATGTAATCCTGGTCGAATTCGTTCAGCACCTCATATTCGGCGGCGGCGGTCCGGTAGGTGCCCTTGCCGAAATTGGTCAGCGAGAAAACCGGGATGCCCTTGGCCCGGAGCGCGCGCAGCAGACGCCAGCTGTGGGGGATCGGCGGGGCGCACATGGTCAGCCAGTCGGCGTGCCAGGTCAGGATCTCTTCGCGGTACTCGGGGTGATCCTCGGCCAGCCGGGCGGCCAGCTCCTCCAGGTCGCCGCCGCGATCGACGCGGTCGTTCATCGCGTGCAGATCGACATTGGCGAAGATCTCGCGCCGCCGCTCTTCGCCGAATTTCCGGTCGTAATGCGCTTCGGGATGCCATTCGACCAGCACGTTGCCGATGTCGAAGACCACTGCCTTGATGGGGGCTTGCGTCATTGAAAGATCAGTTTCCCTTTTTCGCAGCGCTGCGCAGTGCGGTTTCCAGAGCGCTCAGAAAACGAGAGCGGTCGGCCTTTGTAAAGCCCTTGCCCCCGCCGCCGGCGCCCAGAGGATTGGCGGCGCGCAGGTCCGCCATCAGATCGCGCATGGCAAGCTGCTGGCCGATGTTCGCCTCGGTGAACCTCTCGCCGTTGTGGCGCAGGCAGGTGGCCCCCGCGGCGACGCATTTGGCCGCCAGCGGAATGTCACCCGTCACCACAACGTCCGCCGGCCCGGCGCGTTCCGCGATCCACTTGTCGGCCTCGTCCGGCCCCGCGTCGACGATCTGGTGCCGCACATAGGGGTTCTGCGAGGGCCGCAACCCGCCGTTCGAGACCATCCAGACCGTCACCTTGTGACGGGTGGCCACGGTCTCGGCTTCGGTCTTCACCGGGCAGGCATCGGCGTCGATGTAGATGGCGGTCATGTCAGCATCGTCAGGATATCGTCCAGCGGCTTCTTGATCTTTGCCACCGCCGGGATCGTCGCCGTGGGCGAGGGATGGCCCACGGCCAGGATCATCACCGGCTTTTCATGCTCGGGGCGGTCGCAGAGCTCGTTGAGAAAGCGCATCGGATTGGGGGTATGGGTCAGGCAGCTGAGGCCCGCGTTGTGCAGCGCGGTGATCAGGAAGCCCGTGGCAATGCCGACGCTCTCGGGGACGTAGTAATTCTTGTAGCGCACGCCATCCTCGGTCAGCCCGTAGCGCTGCGCGAAGATGACGATCAGCCAGGGGGCCTCTTCCAGGTGGGGCTTGTCGACGCCGGTCCCGATGGGCTCCAGCGCCTGCAGCCACTCGTCCCCGGCACCGCCGGCGTAGAATTTCTCTTCCTCGGCCTCGGCGGCGGCGCGGATCTGCGCCTTCAGCGCAGGCGCGGCGATGGCCGAGAAATGCCAGGGCTGGTGGTTGGCACCCGAGGGGGCGAGACCGGCGGCCGCGATGCATTCGCGGATGACCTCCGCATCGACGGGGCGGTCGCTGAAATCGCGGATCGTGTGCCGGGTCTTCATCAGCGCGTGGAAGGCCTGGGCGGCCTCCAGCATCTGGGCGTCGCTCTTTTCCTCCCGTGCGGGCAGGGGCAGCGGCTCGTAGGCGATCTTGCCTGTGCTGTACATGGGGGCCTCCTCCGTAGTGCGGCGGCGATCATCGCAGGTCGCACGGGGGCGTCAATGGCCCCCCCTTGCCGCGCCGCCGTCCAGGCTGCATTATCCGTCCGTATCTTGGCGGAGGCCACATGGACACCCAGACAGCGCCGACACGGCGCGGGCGCAAATATGACCAGGTTCTCGAAGGGGCGCGGCGCGTCTTCCTGAAGGACGGGTTCGACAATGCCAACGTCGACGAGATCGCCCGCGAGGCGGGGGTGTCGAAGGCCACGCTCTACAGCTACTTCCCCGACAAGCGCCTGCTGTTCTTCGAGATCGCCCGCAGCGAATGTTCCCGCCAGGCCGAAGCCTCGCAGGGGGTGGTGGTGCCGGATCTTCCCGTCGAGGCCCTGCTCATGGGCGCGGCGCGCAAGATCGTCGGCAACCTCGGCTCTCCGATGATGATCTCGATGTTCCGCGTCGCCGCCGCCGAGGCAGGGCGCTTCCCCGAGCTGGCGAAGGAATTCTACGCCAACGGGCCGCAGCTGGCGCAGCGGATGCTGACCTCCTATCTCTGCGGCGCCGCCGAGCGCGGCGATCTGGACATCGCCAACCCCGAGATGGCGGCGGCGCAATTCGCCGAACTCTGCAAGGCCGGGCTGATGCCCAAGCTGCTGTTCGGCATTATCGACCACGTCCCCGAGGCCGAAGCCGAGCTGGTCGCCCGCGAGGCGGTCGAGACCTTCCTGGCCCGCTATGGTCCGAAAAAGGAAAGCTGATGAAACGCCTTATCCTGCCCGCTGCGCTGCTCATGGCGCTGGCAGCCATGTCCCGCGCGCCCGAAACGCCCTGTGGCGCGGATCTCTACGAAGACCTCGTGGGCCAGCAATGGTCCGATAAGTTGCTGCCCGAGCGTGACGCCCCGGTGCGGGTTCTGCGCCCCGGCAGCGTGGCGACCATGGATCACCGCCCGGCGCGGCTGAACATCCACCTCGATGACGAGGGACGGGTCAGCCAGCTGCGTTGCGGCTGACCCAGAGAGCGGCAGGCCCCCAGGGACCCGCCGCGTCCCGCGGATCAATCCACGCGATAGGCCTTGTGGCAGGCGCCGCAGGCGCCACCGATACCGCCGAAGCCGGCCTTCAGGCTGTCGACACTGTCGGTCTCAAGCGCCAGCGCGGCCGTTTCAAGGTTGGCGGCGAAGCCGGTGAACTCGTCCCAGTTGTCCCAGATCGCCGGCGAGGCCTCGGATTCGGGGTCGGTCTCGTTGGCCTCGAACTTCTCGGGGATCATGGCGGCGGCGGCGGCCAGGGCCGCCTGTGCCTCGCCTGCCTTGGCGGCGTCGAAATCGACCTTGCCCTGCACCATGCCACCGATCACGGCGAAATTGGCGCGGATGGTGCCCATGAGCTCCATGCGTTCCTTGACCACCTCGTTGGTCACCTCGGCATGGGCGAATGCCGTGCCGGTAATGCCGCACACGGCGATAATTGCTGCAAGTCTTAGCTTCATTGGAAATGCTCCACGTTGCGATCTGTTCATAGACTACTGCCGCAAGCCTATCCGCCAAGCGGGCTGTTGACGTATCACGAATTGTTCAGCCTTTTTCGGTAAGCATCCGCCGATGGACGGGCCAGCTGCCCGAGAAATCCCCGACCGGGAAACCGCCGTACCCGGCCCGGCAAAACCACCTTGATTTTGCCCTTCGGCAGGCGCAGGCTTGACCCATGAACATGCAGCCCCAAGCCCCGATACCGGGGGTCTCGGCCGACCAGGTGGCCTTTCACCGCACCGAGCTGAGCGTGATCCTCTCTCTCTACGGTCGTTTCGTGGCCGCGGGCGAGTGGCGTGACTATGGGATCTCCTCGCTGCGCGAGATGGCCGTCTTCTCGGTCTTCCGCCGCTCTGCAGAATTCCCCCTCTACCGGATCGAGAAACGCCCGAAGCTGCGCAACAAGCAGGGCATGTACGCGGTGGTGGGCATGGATGGGCAGGTGCTGCGCCGGGGGCATGACCTGAAGACCGTGCTGCGGGTGCTGGAACGCAAGCTGATCCGCTCGGTCGAGGACTAGAGCCGGCGCCGCGCGATGACCGCGTCGTCCATGCGCGCCATCGCCGCCGAGAGACCCTCGTAGGCGACGTTCATGCTGTAGCCATTGGCGTGCAGGATCTGGTCCGGCCCGCTGACCCAGGCCACGTGGCCCTTCCAGAAAAGCAGGTCTCCGCGTTGCAGGCGGGCGCTTTCGGGCAGGGCCTGACCCAGCTCCGCCGCCTGCATGTCGCTGTCGCCCGGACAGGCGATGCCGCAGGCATGGCAGGCCAGCTGCACGAGGCCGGAACAATCGATCCCCCCGGCCCCGTTCGCGCCCCAGAGATAGGGCATCCCCAGCAGCCTCTCGGCGACCTCGACCGGGTCCGTCTGCGGGCGGCGCCCGATGTTCAGGTGATTGGCGGGGATATGGCCGATGTCGCAGCGCGCCCAGCCCTTCGCCTCCTCCAGCACATGCACCCCGGCACCGAAGCTCAGCCGGGACCGCGCCATGGAGCGCGCGTTCGGCGCCTCCCAGACCAGGGTCTCGCGGCAGGCCACGCTTGCATTGGGGGCGGGCTGGACGGCGGGCGCCAGCGCCGCGGTGTCCAGATAGCCGGTGTAGCCGTCGGCCTCGGCCTCGACGAAGGCAAAGCCCTGGTGGAACTCGTAGACCCGCAGCGCCGCACCGCGCAGCAGCTGCCGGTCGCGGGCACCGCCCGGCGCATCCAGCAGATCGGCGGCCTCGGCGCCCAGCAGGCGGGCCTCGCCCTGCAGGTAGGTCACGTCCCCCGCCTGCCCGCGCAGCCGCTCGGCGGCGACACGGGCGTTGGCGGGCCAGCGGCGGTCGCGCGCCGCGCTCACAGGCTCAGCAGGCCCGGCAGGGCGGCGTGCAGCGCCCGGATGCCCATGCCCGCGCCGCCCTTGGGCCGGCCCGGCAGGGGCGAGGGCACCCAGCCGTAGATGTCGAAATGCGTGTAGCGCGTGCCCTGCCCGGCGAAGCGGCGCAGGAAGAGCGCCGCGGTGATCGCCCCGGCGAAACCACCCTTCGGCGCATTGTCGAGATCGGCGATGCCGGGTTCGATCATGGTCTCGTAGGGCTCGTGGAAGGGCAGGCGCCAGACCGGATCGGCCACTACCCCGGCGGCGGCCTCCAGCCCATGCGCGACATTGATGTCATCGGTGAAGAAGGGCGAGAGGTCAGGCCCCACGGCCACCCGCGCCGCGCCGGTCAGCGTGGCGAAGGAGATCATCAGGTCAGGCTCTTCCTCGGCCCCGTAGGCCAGGGCATCGGCCAGCACCAGCCGCCCCTCGGCATCGGTGTTGTTGATCTCGACGGTCAGGCCATTGCGGGCGGTCAGGATGTCCCCGGGACGGAAGGCGGGGCCCGCAACGGCATTCTCGACCGCCGGGATCAGCACCCGCAGCCGGATCGGCAGCCCGCGCGCCATGATGATCGAGGCCAGGCCCAGCACGTTGGCCGCGCCGCCCATGTCCTTCTTCATCAACCCCATCGAGGCGCCGGGCTTCAGGTTCAGCCCGCCGGTGTCGAAGCAGACGCCCTTGCCGACCAGGGTCAACGCCGGGCCATCATCGCCCCAGCGGATATCGATCAGCCGCGGCGCGCGATCCGGCGCGGCTGCACGGCCGACGGTATGGATCAGCGGGAAGTTCTGCTCCAGCAGCGCCTCGCTGCCGGTGACCTCGATGCTGGCGCCATGGCTCTCGGCCAGCTTGCGGGCCGCCGCTTCCAGGTCGGCGGGGCCCATGTCCTCGGCGGGGATGTTGATCAGGTCGCGGGTCAGGGCTTCGCCGGCGGCAATCGCCTCGACCCGCGCGGCGTCGATACCCTCGGGCGCCACGAGACGCGCGCCCCTGGCCGGCTGGGTGCGGTAGCGGTCGAAGGTATAACTGCCCAGAAGCCAGCCCAGGGCTTCGACCTCGAGTTGCTCATGGGAGAGATCGCTGTGCAGCCGATAGGCCCCGGCGGGCAGCTGCGCCGCGGCGGCGGCCAGCCAGAAGCGCCCCCGCAGACGCGCGGCGCCGTCGCCATATCCGGCCAGCGCCAGCGCGGGGGCCCCGCCCTCGCCCGGCACCACCAGGGCCTGGCCAAGCGCGCCGGTGAAACCCATGGCGCTGGCCCAGGCCGCGGCCTCGGGCTTGTCCTGCAAGAGCGCCTCGAGCCCCTCGGCCTCGACAAGATAGAGCGGCAGGGCCTCGGTCTCGGACGGCAGGAAGGTCATGATGTCGGGGGTCATCGGAATACTCTTGGAAAGGTCAGCTTTGCCCCAGCCTAGTCCAGCGCGCCGTGCCCGCAAGTGCAATCCATGGCTGTCTCGGCGTGACCCCGCTAGAGTGTCGCGTCCTGCAGGTCCCAGATCGCGGTGAGAGAGCGCTCTCCCACCCGCAGCAGCCGCGACAGCGTGGCCGCCAGCGCCACCTGGTCACCAGCGTCGATGCAGCCTGTCACGTCCTCGGCCACGGCGCAGAGCGCCCGCATCCCCACCTGCTCGGAAATCGCCACCAGAGACCGCGCCGATTTGCGCATGTCGACCATCCGGTCCTGCCGGTAAAGCCGTTCCGTATGCGACAGCCGCACCGCGATCTCCTCCATCGCGCGACAGACGACATCCTCGGCGCCCACGTCGCCAAGCCGCATGTACAGGTCCCTCAGCCTGTCCGCATCAAGCCGGACCGGCTCCTCCTGCGTCAGAACCAGGATCTGGTCCACGATCTCACCCCCTTCCACCATTGCCCCCACGGCAGAGGGCACAATCGCCCGTGGAAGTTCCTAAATCCTTGATCCGGTGCGCTTTGGCGTCACGAACTGCCGGGAAAGCTTCAGGCATTTTCCTTCAATTCGCCGTCAATCGACCCATTCCCGTTTGCCGCGCCCGCCTGTCCGCCTATATTCGCCGAAACGTAAAATCATCAGCGGAGTCCCGGATGCATCGAGCCAAGCCCCTGCCAAACCTGCTGGTCCAGCGCTACCACGGCTGGAAGGCCACCACCTTTGCCGAGAACAAGAGCTGGTATCGACGCCTGGCCGAAGAGGGACAGCGCCCGAAGACGATGCTCATCTCCTGCTGCGATAGCCGGGTGCATGTCACCTCGCTGTTCGGCGCCGACCAGGGAGAGTTCTTCATCCACCGCAACATCGCCAACCTGGTCCCCCCCTACGAGCCCGACGGCAACCAGCACGGCACCTCGGCGGCGGTGGAATACGCGGTCAACGCGCTGAAGGTGGCGCATGTGGTGGTGATGGGCCATTCCTCCTGCGGGGGCGTGGCGGGTTGCCATGCCATGTGCTCGGGCCAGGCCCCCGAGCTGGAGGAGAAATCCAGCTTCGTCGGTCGCTGGATGGACATTCTGCGCCCCGGTTACGAGCGCATCAAGGATATCGAGGGCGAGCCCGCGCAGCGCGCAGCGCTCGAGCGCGAGGCGGTGCTGGTCTCGCTCGAGAACCTGATGACCTTCCCCTTCGTGCGCGACCGCGTCGAGGCCGGAGAGCTCTCGGTCCATGGTCTCTGGCACGACATCGCCAATGGCGCGCTGGAACAATACCTGGCCACCGAGAAGGCCTTCAGCCCGATCTGATCCGGCCCTGCGCCCGACCTGGAAAAGCAATGCCCGCCGGAGGTCTCCGGCGGGCATTTTCCTTCAGGGGCCAGTTTCTGTAGGGAGCAGGCGGCCCAAAGCTTCGGGCCGTGATGGCTCAGCGCAGCACCTTGCCATCGGGCCAGGTGACCTCGTGCTCCAGCCGGATCTCCTGCTCGGCCCCGGCGTCCAGCGTGAACTGCCATTCCAGCACGCCCTTGCGGTCGTCGAAATCGACCACGTCGGGCTCCAGGTCGGCGCTCCATTCGATCTGCAGGTCCTCCTGCTCGGAATAGGGCACCCGGTCCAGCAGGCGCAGGTCCCAGGCCTGGTCGGTGCGGTTCTCGACCCGCAGGGTCACCGCTTCCTGCCGGGTGTTGGAGCGCGAGATCACCCCGCGGTCGCCCTCCATGCGGTCTTTCTGCCGGCTGAGGCGCAGCCCGTCGATGGGGCCGAAGCTCCATTCCGTCTCCTCGCCCGCCGGCACCAGCTCGATATGGCTGCGGCCGACGTAGGTGCCATCCCGGAAGAGCTGCGCCATGCCCGGCAGCAGCAGCTCGCCGCTGTCATTGGTCAGGCTGGCCACCAGGAAGGCGCTGTCGTCATAGAGCGGCACGGCACGGGCGAAGACCTCGGGCGAAAGCTCCACCTGCCCGAGCGAGATCTTCACCGCGTCGGCGCCATTGGCGACGGTCACCGGCTGCGGCGCGGCATAGGTCACGTTGATGCCGTCGAAGCCCGCCACGGCCTTCTCCTCCATCACGGGCTCGGCCATCAGCGCCATGTCCGCGCCCTCGGCACGGGCCATCGGACGCGGCTGCGGCACCGGGCGCGGCATCTCGTCGGGATCGAAGATGCTCAGCCTGTCGCCCATCACCTGCCCCGGAGCGATCTGCCCTGCCGGCCGCGCGGTCGAGAAGGTCACCGCCACATCCTGCCAGTCCTCTCCGGTCGACTGCTGCAGATAGGCCCCGCGCGCCAGCGCCAGCGCGGGCGCGTCGCCGGTGGTCAGATAGGCGTCATAGGCGGGCCGCCAGGAGGCCTGCCAGCTGGCGTAGCTGAGCGTCAGCTCGCCCGAGGCGGCCTCGGGGGCCTCGACCTCGATCACCAGCACCGATTGCTCCTCCGAGGCGGTCAGCAGCGCCTCCAGCGCGGCCTGCGCCTCTTCCAGGTCCTCCTCCAGCGGGCGGCGTTCCTCGCGGATGGCGCGGGCCTCCTGCTCTGCGGCCAGGGCGGCTTCGCGGGCCTTCAGGCCTTCGCCGCCCACGAGGTCCAGCAGCTCTTCCAGGCGGTCGGCATCGGCGCTGCCGGCGGCCTCGGTGCCGCCGAGGCGGGTCAGGAAGTCGATACGGTCGCGGGCGGCTTCCGCCTTCAGCTCGGCGGCGCGGGCGCGGTCCTCGACCGCCTGCAGCTGCGCCTCGACCTCGCGCACGGCCTGGCGGGCGGCGGCGATCTCGGGGGATTCCTCGGCGCCCGAGGGCGGCACGGCGCGGTCGCGGTAGGAAATCGTGCCGATCACCAGCCCCTCGGCCTGCAGGCGCAGGGTGTCGATGTCGATCAGCGGCATGCCGGTCAGCACCACCTGGTGCCGCCCGGCGGGCAGGTCGAAGCTGGCGGAACGCTGGATGGTGGCGCCCTGCGGGTAGAGCGTGGCGGCGGTGACGGCGCTGTCGGTGGGGAAAACATCCGCCCAGGCCGTGGTGCCGGCCATGGCGGCGACAAGGGCGAGGGTCGAGATATGGGTGATGCGGCGCATACGGTCCTCCTTGGGTGCTTGACCAAAAGGGAAACCCATTGGCGCGGCGAGTCCAAGTGAACTTCTCGTTCATTTCCCGCGCCGCGCCGCGCACCGGCGGGGCGCCGCCGAAAACCCCCGCCATGAGCGGGTTCCCCCCGGAAACGCGAAACGGCGCGGGATCTCCGCGCCGTTTGCCATTCACGATGAAGTGAGAGCTCAGCCCTTCTTCAGCACCTTCTGACCCAGGGTCTCGGCGATCTGCACGGCGTTCAGGGCCGCGCCCTTGCGCAGGTTGTCCGAAACGCACCACAGGTTGATGCCGTTCTCGACGGTCACGTCCTGGCGGATGCGGCTGATGAAGGTGGCGAAGTCGCCGACGCATTCGATCGGGGTGACGTAGCCACCGTCCTCGCGCTTGTCGATCACCATGATGCCCGGCGCTTCGCGCAGGATGTCACGGGCCTCGTCCTCGTCCAGGAAGTCCTCGAACTCGATGTTGATCGATTCCGAATGGCCGACGAAGACCGGCACGCGCACGCAGGTCGCGGTGACCTTGACCGAGGGGTCGAGGATCTTCTTGGTCTCGGTGACCATCTTCCACTCTTCCTTGGTGTCGCCGGAATCCAGGAAGACGTCGATATGGGGGATCACGTTGAAGGCGATCTGCTTGGGATAGACCTTGGCCTCGTAATCGTCGGTCGGGTTGTAGATCGACTTGGTCTGGTCCCAGAGCTCGTCGATGGCGTCCTTGCCCGAGCCGGACACGGCCTGGTAGGTCGAGACCACGACGCGCTTGATCTTGGCGCGGTCATGCAGCGGCTTCAGCGCCACCACCATCTGCGCGGTCGAGCAGTTCGGGTTGGCGATGATGTTCTTCTTGGAATAGCCCAGCACCGCGTCCGCGTTCACTTCCGGCACCACCAGCGGCACGTCCGGGTCGTAGCGGTAGAGCGACGAGTTATCGATCACGATGCAGCCCGCGGCGGCGGCCTTGGGGGCGAACTCCTTGGTCGGGCCCGAGCCCACGGCAAAGAGCGCCATGTCCCAGCCGGTGAAATCGAAGGTGGCAAGGTCCTGGGTCTTCAGGGTCTTGTCGCCAAAGCTGACTTCGGTCCCCAGCGACTTCCGGGATGCGAGCACGGCAATCTCGTCCACCGGGAAGTGGCGCTCGGCCAGGATGTTCAGCATTTCGCGGCCCACGTTGCCGGTGGCACCTGCGACGACGACTTTATAGCCCATGAGTAAAGACTCCTTTCAATCGGGACGGGGGTGCATACCCCATGTTCGCTTGGCTTGAAAGGGTATTGCGGTGATGGCCCATATCAAGGCAGGCGATGGATTGCCGCCGGGGAGGGGGGGCTCTGCCCCCGCCAGGCTGCGCCTGACTCCCCCGCAGTATTTTTGGCCATCGGATGTAAGCAAGGGGCTCTTGTATCTATCCGACGGCTGAAAATACTGCGGGGGGAGCGCAAAGCGCGGGGGGCAGCGCCCCCCTGCCCGATCAGATGCAGCGGCCGCCGTCGACGGTCATGCACATGCCGGTGACCATGCCGGCTTCCTCGGAGCAGAGGAAGAGCGTCGCATCGGCGATGTCCTTGGGCGTGGTGAAACGGCCCATGGGGATGGTCGACAGGAACTTCGAGCGGATCTCGGGGGTGTCCTCGCCCATGAAGCTGGTCAGCAGCGGCGTCTCGCCCGCCACCGGGTTCACCGCGTTGACGCGGATGCCCTGGGGGGCGAGCTCGACCGCCATCGAACGGGTGGCAGTGTTCACCCAGCCCTTCGAGGCATTGTACCAGGTCAGGTTCGGACGCGGAGAGATGCCCGCGGTCGAGGAGATATTGCAGATGGCGCCCGAGCCGCGCGCCTTCATGCCGGGCACGATGATCTTCGAGGCCAGGTAGATGGCTTTCATGTTCACCGCGTAGACCCGGTCGAAGTCCTCCTCGGACACCTCGTCCAGCGGGGTTGGCAGGTGGGTGACGCCGGCGTTGTTCACCAGGATGTCCACCGGGCCAAGGGCCTCTTCGGTGGCGGCAAGCATGGCCTTGACGCTGTCCTCGTCGGCGACATTCACCGCGCAGGAGGCGCCGCCGATCTCGGCGGCCACTTCGGCGGCCAGGTCGCCCTTCAGATCGGCCACCATGACCTTCGCGCCCTCTTCGGCAAAGCGCCGGGCAATGCCCGCGCCAAAGCCCTGTGCCGCGCCGGTGACGATGGCTACCTTGTCTTTCAATCGCATGTCTTGCTCCTTCTCAGCCGTGGAACGCCGCGACGGTCTTCAGCGTGGTGAAACCGTAAAGCGCCTCGAAGCCCTTCTCGCGGCCATGGCCGGATTTGCCGATACCGCCGAAGGGCAGCTCCACGCCGCCCCCGGCGCCGTAGTTGTTCAGGAACACCTGGCCAGAGCGCAGGGCGCGGGCCAGCCGCATCTGCCGCCCGCCGTCGCGCGACCAGACCGAGGCCACGAGGCCGTAGTCGGTGCCATTGGCAATGGCGATGGCCTCGGCCTCATCCTCGAAGGGGATGATGACCTGCACCGGGCCGAAGATCTCCTGCTGCGCCAGCGCGTGATTGGCATCTGCGCCCGCGAACAGCGTCGGCGGCACGTAGTAGCCGCCGCCCGGCAGTTCGCCCGGCTGCGCCTGGGCGGCCAGCTCAAGGTCTCCGCCGCGGGCGATGAAGCCCTCGACGATCTCCTTCTGGCGGGCCGAGATCAGCGGGCCGACATCCAGGTCATCGACTGCCGGGCCCATGCGCAGGGCACCGTAGCGCGCCGCCATGCCCGAGATCACCTCATCCAGCCGCGAGCGATGCACCAGGATGCGCGAGGAGGCAGAGCAGGTCTGGCCGCAGTTCTGGATACCCGCGTTCACGAGGAAGGGCATCGCCGCCTCGAGGTCCGCGTCCTCGAAGACCAGCTGGGGCGACTTGCCGCCCAGCTCCAGCGTCACCGGCACCACGTTCTTCGCTGCCGCCGCCTGCACCGCGGCGCCGGTGGCGACCGATCCGGTGAACGAGACATGGTGGATGTCCGGATGACCCGACAGGGCCGCGCCGGCCTCGGCGCCAAGGCCCGGCACCACGTTCAGCACGCCATCGGGCAGGCCCGCTTCCTTGGCCAGGTCGGCAAAGGCCAGCGCCGTTAGGCAGGCCTCTTCGGCGGGCTTCAGCACGCAGGCATTGCCCGCCGCCAGCGCCGCCCCGACCGAACGCCCGATGATCTGCATCGGGTAGTTCCAGGGCACGATATGCGCCGTCACCCCATGCGGCTCGCGCAGGGTGTAGACGGTGTAGCCGTCCAGATAGGGGATGGTCTGACCGTGCAGCTTGTCCGCCGCACCGCCGTAGAACTCGAGGTAGCGCGCCAGGGCCAGCGCATCGGCGCGGGCCTGCTTCAGCGGCTTGCCGACGTCGCGCGCCTCGATGGCGGCCAGGGCGTCGACCTTCTGCTGCACCAGCAGACCCAGGCGGGTCAGGATGCGGCCACGCTCGACGGCGGGGGTGCGATACCAGGTGCTGTCGAAGGCCTCGTGCGCGGCGGCAACGGCGGCGTCGATCTCGGCTTCGCCTCCACGGGCGATCTCGCCGATCTGCTCTCCGGTCGAGGGATCGAAGAGCGGCAGGGTGCCGGCCTGGGCCGGAACCCAGGAACCGGCGATGAGGCAGTTCGACGGATCGAACCAGAGCTCGGGGATTGCAGACATGTCTCCTCCGGGGGGGTCTTGAGGTCAGGCAGCCACATCGTCGGGCAGGCGCGGGGCCGCGGCGACGAGGGCCTGGGTATAGGAATGGGCCGGCGTGTCGAAGACCTGCTCGGTCGGGCCTTCTTCGACGATCTCGCCGGATTTCATCACCATCACCCGGTCGGTGATGGTCCGCACCACCGACAGGTCGTGCGAAATGAAGAGGTAGCTCAGCCCGTAGCGCTTCGACAGATCCGCCAGCAGGTCGAGGATCTGCGCCCGCACCTGCACGTCCAGAGCCGAGACGGCCTCGTCCAGCAGGATCAGCTCGGGCCGGGTGATCAGGGCACGGGCGATGGCGATGCGCTGGCGCTGCCCGCCCGAGAACTCGTGGATGTACTTATGCGCATCGCCGGGCGTCAGGCCGACGGCGGTCAGCGCCTCGGCGATGCGGTCCTCACGCTCGGCGCGGGGCACATCGGGGGTCAGGTGGAAGGGTTCCGCCACCAGCCGGGCCACCTTGTGACGCGGGTTGAAGCTGCCGTAGGGGTCCTGGAAGACCACCTGCATCTTGCGGCGCACCACGTCATTGGGCTTGTGGCCCGTGAAGACCGGCTCTCCGTCCAGCAGGATCTCTCCGGATTGCACCTCTTCGAGGCCGAGGATCGCGCGGGTCAGGGTGGACTTGCCGCAACCCGACTCGCCCACCAGGCCCAGGCTCTCGCCGCGCTTCAGGGTGAAGGAGACGCCCTTGACCGCCTCGATCTGGCGGCGCGCGCCGAACAGCTTCTTGGCCGGCAGCGTATAGGTGCGGCGGACCTGGCGGACCTCCAGCAGCGGGTCCTCCTGGGATTCGTCGCTGCGCTCGGGCGCATGGGTCGAGGCGGCCAGCAGGGCCTTGGAATAGGGGTGCTGCATCTGGCGGAAGATCTGCGCGGTCGGGCCTTCCTCGACCACGCGGCCCTTCTGCATAATGGCGATGTGGTCGGCCATGTCGGCCACGACGGCCAGGTCATGGGTGATCATCATCATCGCCATGCCGTCTTCCTTCACCAGCTTCTTCAGCAGGGTCAGGATCTGCGCCTGGGTGGTCACGTCCAGCGCCGTCGTCGGCTCATCCGCGATCAGCAGCTTGGGGCGCAGGGCGATGGCCATGGCGATCACCACCCGCTGGCGCTGGCCGCCCGACAGCTCGTGCGGGTAGCGCGACATGGGGAATTTCTCGGGCGGCAGCTCGGCGCGGGTCAGCGCCTCGGCGGCGCGCTCCTGGGCCACCCCGCGGCTGACCTTCTCGTGCAGCAGCACGGTCTCGGCCACCTGGTCGCCGATGGTCTTCAGCGGGTTCAGCGCCGTCATCGGCTCCTGGAAGACCATGCCGATATCGCGGCCGCGGATCTGGCACATCTCGCGCTCGGAGCGCGACAGGATATCCACGCCGTCCAGCAGCACCTCGCCCTCGGGAACGGCCCCCTCGGGCAGCAGCTGCATGGTGGCGAAGGCGGTCATCGACTTGCCCGAGCCGGATTCACCGATGACGCCCAGGATGTCTCCCCTGGCGAGGGTCAGCGAGACCTCGTGCAGGATCGGCGCGCCATGGATCGACAGCGACAGGTTGCGGATGTCGAGAAGGCTCATGTCCGGCCCCTCCGCAGCTTGGGATCGAAGAGATCGCGCAGCCCGTCACCCATCAGGTTCAGACCCAGCACGGTCAGCAGGATGGCGAGGCCGGGGAAGAGGGCCATGTGCGGCGCGAAAGAGATGAAGGTCTGGCTGTCCGCCAGCATCCGCCCCCAGGAGGGGATCGGCGGCTGCGCGCCAAGGCCGACGTAGGAAAGGCCCGCCTCGGCCAGGATGCCGAGGCTGAACTGGATGGTGCCCTGCACGATCAGCAGGTTCAGCACGTTGGGCAGGATGTGCTCGAAACTGATCCGGGCCGAGCCCTTGCCCGCCACGCGGGCCGCCAGGATGAAATCCCGGCTCCAGAGCGTCAGCGCGCCGGAGCGGGTGATGCGGGCGAAGACGGGGATGTTGAAGATGCCGATGGCGATGATCGCATTGGTGGCCGAGGGGCCGAAGGCGGCGGTGATCATCACCGCGATGACGAGGCTGGGGAAGGCAAAGACCAGGTCGTTGCCGCGCATGATCACCTCGTCCAGCAGCGAGCCCCGGCGGGCGGCGGCCCAGAGGCCGAGCGGCACGCCTGCCAGCATGCCGATGCCGACGGCCACGACCGCCACGGCGATCGAGGTGCGCGCGCCGACCATGATCATCGCCAGGATGTCGCGGCCATAGTGATCGGTGCCCAGCCAATGCGCGGCAGAGGGGCCCTTGATCTTGTTGGCGATGTCCAGCTGGGTCACGTCATAGGGCACCCAGAGGAAGCTCAGCAGCGCCGCGCCCAGGAAGACGGCGGTCAGCGCGCCGCCCAGCAGCAGGTTGCGGTTCTTCAGCGCCATGGCGGTGGTGGAGGTCTCTTCGGCAAGGCTCATCAGCGGGCCCTCAGGCGGGGGTCGACGGCGGCATAGGCCAGCTCGACCAGGAAATTCACGAGGATGACGGCGAAGACCAGCAGCATCACGACGCTCTCGACGACGACGAGGTCACGGGCCGAGATCGCCTGGAAGATCAGCCGGCCGAGGCCAGGCAGGTAGAAGACGTTCTCGATGATGATGCCGCCGGCCAGCAGGAACGAGAACTGCATGCCGATGATGGTCAGCACCGGGATCAGCGCATTGCGCAGCGCGTGGCGCCACAGCGCCTGGCGGCGTGTCAGCCCCTTGGCGCGGGCGGTGCGGATGAAGTCTTCCGAAAGGGTGTCCAGCAGGGCCGAGCGCATGACCCGCGCCAGGATCGAGGCCTGGGGCAGCGCCAGCGCGATGGCCGGCAGGGTCAGCGATTTCAGCACCGCCAGCAGGCCCGCGTCCCAGCCGGCGAAGCCGCCGGCGCTGAACCATTGCAGGTTGATGGCGAAGACCAGCACCATGAGCATGGCGAACCAGAAGTTCGGGATGGCGACGCCCAGCTGGGTCAGGCCCATGATCGAGACATCGCTGACCGAACCGCGCCGCGAGGCGGCCCAGATCCCCACCGGGAAGGCGATCACCACGGTCAGCGCCAGCGAGAACAGCGCCAGCGGCAGCGAGACCGCCAGCCGGTCGGCGATCATCTGCGCAACCGGCGTGCGGTAGGTATAGGAGATGCCGAAATCGCCCTGCAGCAGCCCGGTGACCCAGGCGAAGTAGCGGGCCACCATGGGCTGATCCAGCCCCAGCTCGGTGCGCAGGGCGGCCAGGGTGTCGGGCTGGGCATTGACCCCCAGCATGATCGAGGCCGGATCGCCCGGCAGCACTTCGATGGCGAAGAAGATCACCACCGAGGCCACGGCCAGGCTGAGGCAGAGCGACAGGAAACGGGTCAGCGTGTAACGCAGCATATGTATTCAGCGGTCCCAGAGCTGTGAGGGGGGTGGGGGCGCTGCCCCCGTCCGCGTCGCGGACTCCCCCGGAGTATTTTTAGCCTGGTGATGATATGGGCCCTAATTCATCACCAGGCTGAAAATACTCCCGCCGGAGGCATCCACCGCCTGCCGGGGGTGACCGGATGGGCGGCGGGGCGGAATGGGGGCCGCAGCGGTTGCGGCCCCCCTTGTCTTACTTCTCCCAGTAGACCCCGGTCAGGTCCGTTGCCTGGGTGGGCATGTTGACCCAGAGCCCCTCGACACCGGTCTTGGCGACCGTGTGCAGCGGCAGTTCAAAGAGGAAGCCCGAGACGTAGTCCTCGGCCAGCATGGTCTGCGCCGACTTCAGCAGCTCGGAGCGCACCGCCGGATCGCTTTCCACGTCCAGCTTGGCCATCACGTCCTGGAAGGCCGGATTGTCGTACTGGAAGTAGTAATCCGGGTTGGCATAGGCGTTGATGTCCATCGGCTCGGTGTGGCTGATGATCGTCAGGTCGTAGTCATGGGCGTTGCGGAAGGTGTTCTCCAGCCACTGGGCCCATTCGACGTTCTCGATCTCGGGCTCGATGCCGACGGCGCGCAGCTGCGCGGCCACGATCTCGCCGCCGCGACGGGCGTAGGAGGGCGGCGGCAGGGTCATCTTGACCTTCAGCGGCAGGGCAACGCCCGCCTCTTCCAGCAGCGCCTTCGACTTCTCGGGGTCGTAGTCCGAGAGGCCGGTCAGATCGACGTAATCGGGGTTGTGCGGCGCGAAGAAGGTGCCGATCGGCGTGCCGTAGCCGAACATGGCGCCGTCGATGATGTCCTGACGGTTGATGGCATGGGCCACGGCCTCACGCACCAGCTTGTTCGAGAAGGGCTCGCGGCCGTTGTTCATCGCCAGGATGGTCTCGCCCTCGGTCGAGCCGATGAGCACCTTGAAGCGCGGGTCGGCGTCGAACTGCGGCAGGTTCTCGGGCGCGGGGAAGGCCACGAAGGCATCCACGTCCCCGGCCATCATGGCGGCGAAACCGGCGGTCGGGTCCGAGATGTACTTGAAGGTCGCGGCATCCAGCATGGCGGGCTCGCCCCAGTAGTCGGGGTTCTTCGCCAGCGAGATCGAATCGCCCTGCACCCAGCCGTCGAAGGTGAAGGCACCGGTGCCGACGGGGGCGGTCTTGATGTCGTCGATGCTTTCCGGCGCGACGATCACGGCGTCACCCCAGGCCATCTTGAACAGGAACAGGCCATCGGGCGCCGAGAGGGTCACCTTGACGGTGGCGGGGTCCACGGCCTCGACGCTCTCGATACCGGCGAAGAGCGTCTTCTGCGCGTTCACGCTGTCCTCGCCACGGGCACGGTCCAGCGAGAAGACCACGTCGGTGGCCTCGAAGTCGGTGCCGTCGTGGAACTTGGCGCCCTCGACGAGGTGGAAAGTATAGGTCAGGCCGTCCTCGGAAATCTCCCAGGAGGAGGCCAGGCCCGGATTGACCGACCCATCGGGGCCGAAGCGGGTCAGGCCCTCGAAGATATTGGCATAGACCACCTGGTCGATGGCCCCGGCCGCGGCCGAGGTCGGATCGAGATGCGGCGGTTCCAGCTGCAGTGCAACGGTCAGGCTGTCCTGCGCCAGCACCGGCCCTGCGGCCATGGCCGCGGCCAGTGCCACGGCGGAAATCTTGGCTTTCATGTCAAACTCCCTGTTTGTCACCCTTTTTCGGGCATTGCCGGTGTCGCCACCGGGTCGGGGCCCGAAGGCTCCCTTTCATCATCCCCGGATTGCCGGTCGGGGTCCAGCGCGGCATTTGCCGCATATGGACCCGACATGTGTCAATGCCGGGGTCGATAGATGCCTCACGCCGTGCTGCCATCCGAAGTCAGCAGGTCGGCGAGCGAAAGGGCCATGACCTCGGCCGATTGCATCATGTCCTCGACGCCGACGTATTCGTCGGGCTTGTGGGCCAGGTCCAGGATGCCGGGACCATAGGCGATGCAGTTCTTCAGGCGGCCGATACGGTCGATGTGCTTCTGGTCATAGGTGCCGGGGCTGACCACGTATTGCGGCGCCGCGCCCATGGTCTCCTGGATGGCGCGGGTCACCGACTGGACCACCGGCGCATCCTGCTCGGTCATCGAGGGCAGCACGCGCATCATCTCGCGCATGTCGTAGCTGAAGTTCGGGCGCTCGGCCTTCACCTTGTCCAGCACGGTCTTCATCTCTCCGATCACCTCGTCGATGCTTTCCTCGATCAGGAAGCGACGGTCGATGACCATGCGGGCGCTGTCGGGGACGCAGGGGCTGGGCAGCGCGTTCACGTCACGCGGGATCTCGGCCTGGCCGCCGTGCAGCGAGTTGATGTTCAGCGTCGACTGCTTGGCCCCCTCGGGCACCACCGGCATCGCCGTGTGCTTCTGGGCCAGCGCCGGGAACAGGCTTTCCTCCATCTCGTGCAGCACCGCGCCCATGTGGCGCACGGCGCAATCGCCGAGGAAGGGCATGGAGCCATGGGCGATCTCGCCATGGGTCTCGATCTCGGCCCACCAGACGCCGCGGTGACCCAGGCAGATGCGGTCCTTGTTCAGCGGCTCGGGGATGATGACGTGATCGACCTTGGCGTAGAACCCCTTCTCGGCCAGGTAGGCCACGCCGCCGAAGCCGCCGGATTCCTCGTCCGCGGTGCCCGAGATCTCGATGGCACCGTTGAAATCGGGGCAGGTGGCGATGAAGGCTTCCGCCGCGATGATCGAGGCCGCGAGGCCCCCCTTCATGTCGCAGGCGCCACGGCCATAGATCTTGCCGTCCTTCAGCTCTCCGCCGAAGGGATCGGTGGTCCACCCCTTGCCCACGTCCACCACGTCGATATGACTGTTGAAATGAACACATTCGCCGGCATGTTTACCTTCGCGGCGCGCAACGATGTTCCAGCGCGGATAGGCATCGCTGTCACCGATGGCCCCGTGGGCGCGCACCAGCTGCGTTTCAAACCCCGAGGCCTTCAGGCGACGGTCAAGGTATTCGCAGATCTCCAGGTAGTTCTCGCCCGGCGGGTTCAGCGTCGGAATGCGGATCAGGTCCTGGGTCAGCGCGATCAGATCGTCGCGCCGCTCGGCAATGGCCGCATGCAGGGCGGCCTTGATGGGGCTGAGGTCTTTCATCCGGTCAGATTGCTATGCAAAAAGATACGGTGCCAATACCGTAGGACTACGGTATCAGGGCCCGAGACGCGGAGATCCTCCGCGCCAGGACAAGGGGCAACCCATTGGAAATGAACGAATTAGAGCGCATCGCCTGGGACTACGCGCCACAGGGGCTGGTGCTGGCCGAGGACCGTATCATCCGGGCCTGCAACCGGCCCTTTGCCGAAATGGTAGGCCGTGAGACCGCAGAGCTGATCGGGCAGAGCTTCCGGGTGCTCTACACCTCGGACACCGAGTTCCGCACCATCCGCGATGTCGGCATGGAGGCGCTGCAGAAGGGCGGGCTCTATTCGGACGAACGCATGATGCACCGCGCCGATGGCGAGGCCTTCTGGGTCCGCTTCCGGGCCCGCACCATGACCCCCGAGGCGCCGCTGGCCCGCGTGGTGATGAGCTTCGCGCCCCTGGGCCGGGCCGAGGGGGCGCGGCTGACACCGCGCGAACGCGACGTGGTCTCGGGCCTGGCGCGCGGTCAGACCTCGAAAGAGATCGCCCGCGCGCTGGATCTGTCACCCCGCACGATCGAGGACGTGCGGGCGCGCCTTCTGAAGAAACACGGAGAGCGCAGCGCCGCCGGGTTGATCCGGCGGCTGGCGGGGCCCGGTCTCTAGGCCCCGGTAAGGGGGCCCAAGGTCCAGGGGCCTCAGCCCTTGCGCAGCTCGGGCGCGACCTTGGTGCCCAGCACCTCGATGGCCTTCAGCATTTCGGCGTGGTCGATGATCCCGATGGCCATCTGGATGGTCACCCGGTCAAAGCCCAGGTCCTCTTTCAGGCCAAGGATCTTGTCGACGATCTGCGCCGGAGAGCCGACGAAGTTGGCACCCTCCGGGCCGATGGAGGCATCGAATTGCGCCCGGCTCTGCGGGCCCCAGCCCCTTTCGCGGCCGATCTGGTCCATGACCGCCTTCTGCGCCGGGAAGAAGATATCGGCGGCCTTCTGGCTGTCTTCATGCAGGAAGCCATGCACGTTCAGCGAGACCCGCGCCTTCTCCTTGTGGCCCGATTGTTCGGCGGCGCGGCGGTAGAGATCGGCCAGCGGTGCGAAGCGGCGCGGCTCGCCGCCGATGATCGCCAGCGCCAGCGGGGCGCCGTAGGCCCCGGCGCGCACCATCGACTGCGGGGTGCCGCCGGCGGCGATCCAGATCGGCAACGATCCGTTGACGGGGCGCGGGTAGATGCCCAGCCCTTCGACCTTCTGGGTGAACTCGGTGCCCGGCCAGTTCAGCTTCTCGCCATCGTTGATGGCCATCAGCATGGCCAGCTTTTCCTCGAAGAGCGCGTCGTAATCCTTCAGCTCGTAGCCAAAGAGCGGGAAGCTCTCGATGAAGGAGCCGCGCCCGGCCATGATCTCGGCCCGGCCGCCGCTGATCGCGTCGATAGTGGCGAACTGCTGGTAGACCCGGATCGGATCTTCCGAGCTGAGCACGGTGACCGCAGAGCTGAGCTTGATGTTCTTCGTCTGCGCCGCCGCCGCCGCAAGCACCGTTGCGGGCGAGGAGATAGCGTAGTTCGGACGGTGGTGTTCGCCCAGCCCGAAGATATCGAGGCCAAGCTCATCGGCCAGCCGGATTTCCTCCAGCAGGTTGCCGAGACGTGCCTGGGCATCGACCTCTGCCCCCGTCACCGGGTCGCGGCCAACGTCGCCGAAGGTGTAAAGACCGACTTCCATATGCGCCTCCTGATCTGTTCAGATGCTACCTAGGGCGCCGGCGGCCATTCCGCTACCGCCTGCCTGCACAGCCTCTGTGCGGAAAGGAAGGGGGGCTGGCCTCAGCCGAGCGTCCCGGCCCAGAGCGCCACCTCCGCAACCATGCTCGACAGGTGATCTTCAAGGCTCTTGCCCGTCACCCGCTTGCGCGGTTTCAGGTCGTGGTCGCCATCCTCCAGCCAGTTCAGCCGGACGGCGGGCGAGAGCGCGCCGGCAGGGATCTCCTCCTGCGCGCCGAAGGCATCCCGCGTGCCCTGGCAGATCAGCGTCGGGCAGGTGATCGCCCGCAGATGCGCCGCGCGTTCCATGCCGGTCTTGCCGGGGGCATGGAAGGGAAAGCCCAGGCAAAGAAGGCCGCTGATACGCCCCGCGTCATGCAGGTCCTGTGCGATCAGGCTGGCGACCCGCCCGCCCATGCTCTTGCCGCCGATGATCAGCGGGCCTTCGCAGGCCAGCGCCTCGATGGCGGCGAGATACTCGGGCATGTAGGTCTCGGCCTTGCCGGGCGGCCGCTTCGAGCCCCCGGAGCGGCGCGCGGCCATGTAGCTGAACTCGAACCGGGCAACGCGCAGGCCATGGGCGGCCAGCCCCTCGGCCACGCTCTGCATCCAGGGCGTATCCATCGCCGCCCCTGCGCCATGGGCCAGCAGCACCGTGGTGCGGCCAGCCTCATCGCCGTTCAGCAGGCCATCCACGCCCGCCTCAGACCAGCGTGTCGCAGGAAGTGCGGATGGCGCGGATGTTCTGCCCATAGGGCGCGGGGTCCTGGACCGAACCGCCCTTGAAGACCGCAGAGCCCGCAACCAGCACATCGGCGCCGGCGGCGCGCATCAGCGGCGCGGTCTCGGGCGTGATGCCGCCGTCGATCTCGATATGCACGGGGCGGTCGCCGATCATCGCGCGCAGCTTCTCGACCTTCGCGATCTGGGAGTGGATGAACTTCTGCCCGCCGAAGCCGGGGTTCACCGTCATCACGCAAACGAGGTCGACCATGTCCAGCAGGTAATCCAGCGCCTCGACCGGCGTGCCGGGGTTCAGCGCCAGGCCCGCCTTGCAGCCCGCGCCGCGGATCGCCTGAAGGGTGCGGTGGATATGGGGGCCCGCCTCCAGGTGGGCGGTCAGCACATCGGCGCCGGCATCGGCGAAGGCCTCGATATAGGGCTCGACCGGCGCGATCATCAGGTGCACGTCCATGACGGTCTTGATGTGGCGGCGGATCGCCTTGCAGAGCGGCGGGCCGAAGGTGAGGTTCGGCACGAAATGCCCGTCCATCACGTCGACATGGATCCAGTCGGCGCCCTGCGCCTCCACGGCCTCGATTTCCTGCCCGAAGTTGGCGAAATCTGCAGAGAGGATCGAGGGGGCGATCTTCAGGGAACGGTCAAACGACATGGGGCACCTCCGGTGGTTACGGGGGCGATATAGCCCCGCCTGCGCGCCAAGGAAAGCACTGCGGCCTGCGGTGCCGGGGAGGGGGCTCCGCCCCCGTCCGCTGCGCGGCCTCCCCCGCAGTATTTTCAGCCATCGGATAGGGTGAAAAGGGGCCCCGCCTCAGCCGTGCAGCTCGGTGATCCGCTCGACCTCCTGGCGAGAGCCGAAGACGAAGGGACGGCGTTCGTGCAGCTTCTCGGCCGTCAGCGCCATGATCGGCGTGGTGCCATCGGTGGCCAGCCCCCCGGCCTGTTCGACCAGGAAGGCCATCGGCGCGACCTCGTAGACCATGCGCAGCCGGCCGCTCTCGTAGCCCGGACGCGCGTCGGAGGGATAGAGGAAGGTGCCGCCGCGGGTCAGGATGCGGTGGGTTTCGGCCACCAGGCTGCCGACCCAGCGGAAGTTCATGTTGCGGCCCTTGGCACCCTCTGCCCCGGCCTCGTTTTCCTCGACGTAGGCCAGCACCGGCGGGGTCCAGTGGCGACGGTTGGAGGCGTTGATCGAAAACTCCTTCGCCGCCTCGGGCAGCGACATCTTCGCCTCGGCCAGGGCGAAACTGCCTGTTTCGGGGTCGAGCACGTAGAGCTGGGTGCCCTCGCCGAAGGTCAGCGCCAGCAGGCATTGCGGACCATAGGCGATATAGCCCGCCGCCACCTGCTCCGAGGCGGGGCGCAGGAAGCTGGCATTGGCATCCCCGGCGGCCTCGAAGATCGAGAAGATGGTGCCGATGGTCACGTTGACGTCGATGTTGGACGAGCCATCCAGCGGATCGGCGGCCACGGCATAGGTGCCGCCCTCGACGAGGCTCAGCACCTCTTCCTGCTCCTCGGAGGCATAGTAGCGCACCCCGGCGCCACGCAGGCCCGCCTCGAACATCTCGTCGGCCAGCACGTCCAGCGCCTTCTGCTGGTCACCATCCGAGTTCTCGCCCACCCCGGCGCCAAGCGCCTGGCCCAGCGGACCGCGGGCGATGATGCGAGAGACCTCGGCCCCGGTGGTGCAGAGGGCGTCGATCACGGGAAACAGCTTGGCGGGAATATGGGCGGGATCAATGGCGGGCATGGAAATCTCCTGGGATGTCAGGGGCGTTATTCCACATTCCCCGCGCTGGCAAAACGGCTTTTCCGCCTGCCCGCGGGCTGAGATCGCTAACGGGCGGACCGGCGGACGCAAAGCACTCACTGCGACCCGGACCGCGGGCTCAGTCGCGCATGAACTTGCGCCGGGCCTCCTCGGCCATGCTCTGCTTCATCTGCAACTGCGCCAGCACGGCCATCGCCGCCCTGCGCTCTTCCGGGTCCGAGAGGGAGGCCAGCACCTCGACCTGGGCCGCGACCGCCTTCTTCAGGCGGATCTCCTCGGGCAGCGCGCCGGCCTGGGCCATGATGCGATAGCCCACGGCCTCCCCGGTATCCAGGTAGGCCTCGCCACTGCGGTCGGGCAGCGGCTTGCCCTCGCCTTCCAGACCCTGCAACCGGCCCTCGGCCAGGCTCTTCAGGATCCGTCTTTCGGTCAAACGACTCAGCCAGGACATCGCGCACCTCCAGGCCAAGGAAACTCCCGTCACGGGGAAGGTGCAAGGCCCCCCGCATCACCAGGCTGAAAATACTCTCGGGGGTGAATTGAGGCCGCGAGGCCTCAAGAGGGGGCGGACAGCCCCCTCCTCCCCCCTCGGGCCGGGTACGACCTCAGTTCCGATAGGCCTTGAGCTCCAGCTTGGCGATGGTCTCGCGGTGGACCTCGTCGGGGCCGTCGACCAGCCGCATGGTGCGGGCATTGGCGAAGGCGCCGGCCAGGAAGGTATCCTGGCAGACGCCCTGGGCGCCATGCACCTGCATGGCCCGGTCGACCACCCGCTGCACCATGTTGGCGCCGACCACCTTGATCATGGCGATCTCCTTGCGGGCCGCCTTGTTGCCGACGGTGTCCATCATGTAGGCCGCATGCATGGTCAGCAGGCGGGCCTGCTCGATCTCGCAGCGGCTCTCGGCGATCCAGTGCTTGGTCACCCCCATGTCGGCGATCGGCTTGCCGAAGGCGGTGCGCGCCATGCCGCGTTCGCACATGGCCTGCAGGGCACGCTCGGCCTGGCCGATGGAGCGCATGCAGTGGTGGATGCGGCCCGGTCCAAGGCGGCCCTGGGCGATCTCGAAGCCGCGGCCCTCGCCCAGCAGGATGTTCGAGGCCGGCACGCGGACGTTGTCGTAGATGATCTCGGCATGGCCATGGGGGGCGTGATCGTAACCGATCACCTTCAGCGGCCGCACCACCGTCACGCCGGGGGTGTCCAGCGGCACCAGGATCATGCTCTGCTGACGGTGCTTCTCGGCGGTGGGGTCGGTCTTGCCCATGACGATGGCAATCTTGCAGCGCGGGTCCATGGCCCCCGAGGACCACCACTTGCGCCCGTTGATCACGTAATCATCGCCATCGCGGCGGATCTCGGTCTGGATGTTCGTCGCATCCGAACTGGCCACCTCGGGCTCGGTCATCGAAAAGCACGAGCGGATCTCGCCGGCCATCAGCGGCTTCAGCCAGGCCTCGCGCTGCGCATCGTCGCCATAGAGAAAGATCGTCTCCATGTTGCCGGTATCCGGCGCAGAGCAGTTGAAGGGCTCGGACCCGATCGAGGACCGGCCCATCAGCTCGCAGAGCATCCCGTATTCGACATTGCTCAGCCCCATGCCCTCGTAGCCGGGCTTCGAGTGCGGCAGGAACATGTTCCACAGGCCCGCCGCGCGCGCCTTCTCCTTCAGCTCTTCCATCACCGGCACGACGCACCAGCGTCCGCCTGCCTCGACCTGCTCGGCATAGGTGGCCTCGGCCGGGAACACATGGGCATCCATGAAGGCGATGAGCTTCTCGCGCAGCTCCTTCGCCCGATCCGAAATCGGGAAATGATCGTACATCTGGGGTCCTCCTCCACCTCTTGCCCTTTGATGCCCCTCCGCCCCGGCCCCGTCAAGATTGCGGAAGAATTTTCCGTAAAGCGGAATATTGACGAGATGTTCCGCTCCGTGGCAGGCTGTTCCGCAGTAAGGGAGAACTCCTGGGGAGGAGGATTCCGCGAAACGGAACTGGCAGGCGGCCCCTCGGGGCCGAACGGGAGCGCATGTCTGCCTCCCCCTGCGCAAGGGAGGTCGCATGCGGCGCTACGACGGAAAATATGCCCTGGTCACCGGGGCAGCCAGCGGCATCGGACGGGCCACGGCGGCAAGGCTGGCGGAAGAGGGCGCAAGGGTGCTGCTGCTGGACCGCGCCGAGGGGCTGGAAGAGGCCCTGCCGGCCGGCGACCACCTCTGGCGCCATTGCGATGTCTCGGACGAGGCCCAGGTGGCCGAGGCCGTGGCCTATGCCATCAGCCAATTCGGCCGCATCGACGCGCTGGCCAACAACGCCGGCATCATCTGCGACCGCTCGCCGATCACCGAGACCGACGCCGCCACCTGGCAGCGGGTGCTCTCGGTCAACCTGGTGGGCGCGGCGCTGATGGTGAAGCACGTGGGCCGGCAGATGCAGGCCCAGGGCGCGGGCGCCATCGTCAACACCGCCTCTGTCGCCGGCATCCGCTCGGGCGCGGGGGGCAATGCCTATTCGGCCTCGAAGGCCGGGGTGATCTCGCTGACCCAGACGGCGGCCTGCGACCTGGGCCAATACGGCGTGCGCGTCAACGCGGTCTGCCCCGGCCTGATCGAGACCGGCATGACCAAGCCCGTCTTCGACTACGCCCGCGACGCCGGCAAGGAAGACCGGCTGGGCGCGCGCTGTGAGTTGCGCCGCTACGGCCACCCCTCCGAGATCGCCGCCGCCATCGCCTTCCTCGCCTCCGAGGACGCCTCCTTCATCACCGGGCAGGCCCTGCCGGTGGACGGCGGCAACACCGCCTCGCTCAACCTGCCGGGGATGAAGGTCTGATGCCGATGATCCCCCTGCCCCACTGGCCCGAAGAGCTGCCCCGAGAGACCCGTTTCGCCGACCACAACGTGGCGCTCAACCTCAAGGCCTCCGCCGCCCGCGTGCCCGAGCGCACCGCGCTGCATTTCCACGGCTTCTCGCTGAGCTACGCCGAACTCTGGGACCAGGTCGAACGGTTGGCCGGCTGGCTGCAATCGCGCGGGATCACCCGTGGCGACCGGGTGCTGCTCTACATGCAGAACGCGCCGCATTACGTCATCGCCTATTACGCCATCCTGCGCGCCGATGCCGCCGTGGTGCCGGTGAACCCGATGAACCGCCAGGCCGAGCTGGAACATCTCGCCGCCGATACCGGCGCCCGCATCGCCATCGCAGGGACCGAGCTCCTGCCCCATGTCACCCCGCTGCTCGAGGCGGGCCTGCTCGACCAGGTGCTGGCCGGCGCCTATGCGGACATGACCGAGCCGGGCGACGAGGTGCCGCTCTTCGAGGCGCTGCAGGGGCATACGGATGCCGATATCTCGGGCCCCGGCCTGACCGCCTTCCGCGCCGCGCTGGCCGAGGGTCACCCCCCCGGCCCCGTCACCACCGGGGCGGACGACCTGGCCGTCATCCCCTATTCCTCGGGCACCACGGGCCAGCCCAAGGGCTGCATGCACACCCATGCCTCAGTGCAGGCGACGATCCAGTGCGGCGCGATCTGGAACCCCGCCGATGGCGAGGACGAGGTGCATCTGACCACCCTGCCGCTCTTCCATGTCACTGGCATGCAGAACGGCATGTCGATCCCGCTGATGAAGGGGCAGGAGATCGTCCTGCTCTGCCGCTGGAACCGCGAAGCCGCCTGCCGCCTCATCGCCCGCCACCGGGTGACCCGCTGGCGCTCCATCGCCACCATGGCCATCGACCTGCTGCAAACCCCCGACATCGCCGGACATGACCTGGGCTCGCTGCGCGGCATCGGCGGCGGCGGCGCCGCCATGCCCGAGGCCGTGGCCGACCGGCTGCACGGGCTGACCGGGCTCGACTATATCGAAGGCTACGGCCTCTCCGAGACCATGGCCGCCACCCACATCAACCCGGTGCACCGGCCCAAGCGGCAATGCCTCGGCATCCCGGTGATCTCGGTCGACAGCCGGATCATCGACCCGGTGACGCTCGAGGAACTGCCCGCGGGCGAAACCGGCGAGATCGTCACCCACGGCCCGCAGGTCTTCCGCGGCTACTGGCAGCGCGAGGACGAGACCCGCGCCGCCTTCCTCGAGCTCGACGGCAAGACCTTCTTCCGCACCGGGGACCTCGGCTACCGCGACGAAGAGGGCTATTTCTTCATGGTCGACCGGGTGAAGCGGATGATCAACGCGGCGGGCTTCAAGGTCTGGCCGGCCGAGGTCGAGGCGCTGATGCATGCCCACCCGGACCTGGCCGAGGTCTGCGTCATCGGCGCCGCCGATCCGCGCCGCGGCGAGACCGTCAAGGCAGTCGCCGTGCGCCGCGCCGGGGCCGAAGCACTGACCGAAGCGCAGGTGATCGACTGGTGCCACGGCCGCATGGCGGCCTATAAATGTCCGAAATCCGTGGAGTTTACCGCGGCCCTGCCGAAATCCGCCGCGGGCAAGGTGCTCTGGCGCGAGCTGGCGGAAAAAGAGGCGACCCGCGCCGCGCAGCCCGCGGGGTAAGCCTGCACCGGGCCGGGGCGCTTGACCCCCTGCCCGGCGCTTAGTAGCTGCGCAGGCGAACATCGGGGAAGGATGTCATGCGCAAACGGGTAAGCGATATCGCGGCGGAAGCCGAAAAGACGGACAACGACCGACAGTTCGTCACGGCCCTCCATCGCGGGCTGGAAATCCTCAAGGCCTTCCGCCCGGCGGACAAGGCCGGCCTTGGCAATTCCGAGCTGGCCGAACGCACCGGCCTGCCCAACTCGACCGTCTCGCGGCTGACCTTCACGCTGCTGAAGTCGGGCTACCTGGTCTATGACGACGGCACCGGACGCTACCGCATGGGCCTGCCCGTGCTGTCGCTGGGCTATGCCTGCCTCGCCGGCATGCAGGTGCGCGAAACCGCCCAGGTCTACATGCAGAAACTGGCCGATGAATGCGGCGACGGGGTGCTGGTGGCGCTTGGCGGCCGCGACGACATGGCGATGACCTATATCGCCGCGGCGCGCTCCGAGGGCGTGATCTCGCTGCAGCTCAACGTCGGTTCGCGCATCTCGCTGGCGCGCTCCGCCATGGGCCGCGCCTATATCGCCGGCACTTCCGAGGCCGAGCGCAACGAGATCATCGACCGCATCCGCGACCGCTACGAGGGCGAGAAGCTGGACGATGCGCTGCGCGGCATCGAGGATGCCCAGGACCAGATCGCCACCAAGGGCTTCTACGCCAATATCGGCGAATGGCAGCGCGACGTGCATGCGGTCTCGGTCCCCTACCGCAGCCCCCAGCCCGACACGCCGATGCTGTCCTTCAACCTCGGCGGATACGCCTTCTCGCTGCCGAAGGACCGGCTGGAAAACGAGCTCGGCCCCAAGCTGGTCGAACTGTCGCGCATGGTCAGCCGCACCGGGTACTGACCCCTTCTCATTATCCGACGGCCCCAAATACTGCGGGGGAGTCAGCCGCAGGCTGACGGGGGCAGCGCCCCCCTTCCCGGTTGCCCGAAACTGCGACGTCGCGGGGGGGGCTCTGCCCCCGCCGCGCGCCGCGAGTCTCCCCCGCAGTATTTTCAGCCATCGGATAGGGAAAGAGGCGGAGCCCCTCAGACCGAAGCACTCCACCTGCGCAGGATGGGGTTTCACCCCATCACGCCCCCTCAGGGCACCAGCGCGATCTTCCCGGTCGCGCCGCGTGCCAGAACGCGGGTCAGCACCTCCGATGCCTCCGACAGCTTGTAGCGCCCCTCGATCACCGGCTTGACCCTGCCCTCCGCATACCAGCCCAGAAGCTCGGCCATATTGGCCTTGTAGGCCTCGGGCTCGGCGCGGGTCCAGTTGCCCCAGAACACGCCGACCACGGAAAATTCCTTGACCAGGGCAAGGTTTACCGGGAATTTCGGGATCTCTCCGCTGGCAAATCCGATGACCAGCAGGCGCCCGTTTCGCGCCATGCAGCGGCAGGCGGCATCGAAGGCGGCACCGCCCACGACATCATAGACCACGTCGACACCATGGCCGCCGGTCAGGTCCTTCACCTGTGCCTTCAGATCGTCATAGCCGATGGCGTGATCCGCGCCGGTCTCCAGCGCCAGCGCGCGCTTTTCCTCGGTCGAGCAGACGGCGATGACCTTCGCCCCCATCACCTTGCCGATCTGGATCGCCGCGACCCCGGTCGCCCCGGCGGCACCGAAGATCATCAGCCATTCGCCCGCCTTCAGCGCGCCGCGCTGCTTCAGCGCATGGTGCGAGGTGCCATAGGCCACCAGCAGCGCGCAGGCCTCGGCGGCATCCATGCCCTCGGGGATCTCCATCACCCGCGCCGCCGGGCAAACCGCCTTCTCCGCGTAGCCCCCGGTCGGGACCGCCGCCAGCACCCGCGTGCCGGGGGCAAGCGAGACGCCCTCGCCCACCGCCTCGATGCGTCCGGCGACCTCCATCCCCGGCGTGAAGGGGCGGTCGGGGCGCGATTGGTAGAGCCCCTGGACCAGCAGCCCGTCGGGGTAGTTCACCCCCGCCGCCTCGGTGGCGATCAGCACCTCGCCGGGGCCCGGCACCGGGTCCGCGGTCTCTTCCCAGGCAAGGTCGGTCAGCGGTCCGAATTCATGGCAGATGATGGCTTTCACGTCTCGTGCTCCCTCGTGATTCGCGTCGCCCCCTCCCTGGGGCGTCTCTGGCCATCAGGCTAGGCGGAATCACGGGATATGCCATTGAAAACACTAGCGAATGAGTGAAATTTCGCGCATTAACCGCGCCGCAGCGCAGCATTTTCCGCGCTTCTTCCGAGGGGCGGAATTTACGCGGAAAAATATTCCGCAGACGCTGCGTCTCCCCTTGGGCCAGGGCGGTTCCGCGGCTACATTTCCACCAGGACTCTGGGAGGAGACAAGCCATGGAAGGCATGATGATGCACCGGCCGCTGCTGGTGTCGACGATTCTCGAACACGCGATGGAGGCCCACAAGAAGGGCCGCATCACCTCGGTCAGGACCGAGGGCGATATCCATTCCTATACCTACCCCGAAGCGGGCGCCCGGATCGCCCAGCTGGCCAATGCGCTGCAGGGGATGGGGATCAAGCTGGGCGATCGGGTGGCGACCCTGGCCTGGAACGGCTACCGCCACTTCGAGCTCTACTACGCGATCTCGGGCATCGGGGCGGTCTGTCACACGATCAACCCCCGCCTCTCGGCCGAGCAGCTGATCTATATCGTCAACCACGCCGAGGACCGGGTGCTGTTCCTCGACACCACCTTCGTGCCGATCATCGCCGCGGTGAAAGAGCACCTGCCCGAGGACATGACCTATGTGATCATGACCGACCGGGCGCATATGCCCGACACCCCCTTCCCGGCGCTCTGCTATGAAGAGCTGCTCGAGGGTCAGCCTCAGACCATCGCCTGGCCCGAGTTCGACGAGAACACCGCCTGCGGTCTGTGCTACACCTCCGGCACCACCGGCCACCCGAAGGGCGCGCTCTATTCCCACCGCTCGACGGTGCTGCATGCCTTCACCATCGCCATTTCCCAGCGTCACAGCTTCGGCGAGGGCAAGTCGATCCTGCCCGTGGTGCCGCTGTTCCACGTCAACGCCTGGGGCCTGCCCTATGCCGCGCCGCTCATCGGCGCCTCGCTGGTGATGCCGGGTCCGGCGATGGACGGGCCCAGCCTGTTCAAGCTGATGGACCAGGAAAAGGTCTATTCCGCCTGGGGCGTGCCCACGGTCTGGATGGGCCTGCTGGCCGAGATCAAGGCCCAGGGCCGCAAGCCCGACAACTTCTGCGACGTGGTGATCGGCGGCTCTGCGGCGCCGAAGTCGATGATCGAGAGCTTCGAGAAGATGGATATCGACGTCGGCCACGCCTGGGGCATGACCGAGATGTCGCCCGTCGGCACCCATGGCTGCCTGCCGCAGTGGATGGAGGAACTGCCCTTCGACGAACAGATCGCCGCCAAGGCCAAGCAGGGCCGCCGCGTCTTCGGCGTCGAGCTGAAGATCGTCGACGATGACGGCAACCCACTGCCCCATGACGGCAAGGCCATCGGCGAGCTTTACGTGCGCGGCAATGCCGTGGTCTCGGGCTACTTCCGCAACGAGGAAGCGACCGCCAAGGCGCTGGATGCCGAGGGCTGGTTCGGCACCGGCGACGTGGCCTCCATCGACACCGAGGGTTTCCTGGTCATCCAGGACCGCGCCAAGGACCTGATCAAGTCCGGCGGCGAATGGATCTCCTCGATCGACCTCGAGAACGCGGCCCTCTCGCTGCCCGGCATCGCCAATTGCGCCGCCATCGGCGTGCCGCATCCCCGCTGGGACGAACGCCCGGTGCTGGTCGCCGTGGCCGCCGGCGACGAGAAGCCCTCGCTCGAGGCGATCCGCGACCATATCGCGCCCCACTTCGCCAAGTGGCAGCTGCCCGACGACGTGATCTGGGTCGAGGCCCTGCCGATGACCGCCACCGGCAAGGTCTCCAAGCTGAACCTGCGCAAGCAGCTGGCCGATTACCAGCACCCCGAGCTGCGCCAGACCGCCTGAGCGCGGCCAACGGAACAGGAAAGGGCGCCCCCGTGGCGCCCTTTTTCTTTTCGGATCAGGTAGTTCAGGGGAAGACCAGCAACGGGCCCGGATCGTCCTCGCTGCCCATGGCAGGTGCCTCGACCTCGGGCACCACCTTGGGCCCGGACAGGCAACGCCCCTGCATGTCGGTCGCCAGGTAGACCTCCCCCGGTGCGCCCTCCAGCACCATTTCCCCCTTCAGCCCGCCGTGCCAGACCACCCAGTCCTCGCCGATCAGCTGGTATATCAGCACGGGCGCCGCGCTTTCGTTGCGGAGGCGGAAGAAGGTCCAGCTTTCCGGGGTCACCTGGACCGAGGCCGGGTCGGGGCAGTTCTCGCCCAGCAGCGGCACCTCGGTCAGGTCGGCCTCGTAGGTTGGAAAATCAGCAGCCTCGGCGCATTCCGCCAGCCCCTTGCGGATCGCGGGCAGATCCGTCAGCCGGAAGATGCCGCTGCCGCCCTCCCAGTCCGGGTGCAGGTCGATCCACGAGGCCCCCTCCAGCGCCGCCTGGAACGCCGCACCGCCCTCGATCTCCCAATCCCATTCTTCTCCGCCAAGGGTGATCGGATAGAGCGTGCCATCCACCGAAACCTGCTGGTCCACTTCGTCGCCGGAATAGGAATCCGTCGACAGGATCAGCCCCTCCGTGCCCTGCCGGATCGCCAGCGTCGGCCCGTCGAAAGAGCTGAAGGCGGTGCAGAGGAAATCTCCGCCATCGCCCCTCCAGTCGCCGCTGACCACCCAGGGCCCCATTTCCAGCCGCACGTGGGATTGCGCCCACGCCAGTTGCGGCCCCAGCGAAAGCACCACGCAAAGCGCGGCGGAAAGTCCTGAAGTCTTCATCCGTCATCTCCCCTCGATGCCCCCATCGAAGCGGAACGGCCCCGCGCCAGTCAAGCACGGGACCTGCGGGGAAGATGACAAGTTGCGTCACCCGCTGCGGCGCGCCGGTTTTGTCCCGTCCGGCGGGCAGCGCGCGCCGCTTTAACCCGGCCCGATGCGGTGCCGGACACCGACGCGATACCGACGCAATACCGACGTGATACCGACATCGGATTTCGGGCCCCAAGGCCCTGTTAACCTGTCCGAAATTGCCCCGATTCGCGGCGGGCGGCACCGAGGGGCCGCCCGCCGCTTCAGGAAAGAGTTAACCCCGCCGCCTCGGGACAGGCGGCGGGGCCCCGACAGTGATCACCCGCCGCGCGGGGACCAAGCTCAGACTTCGAGCCACTCCTTGCGGATGTCGTCGCGGGTGGCGAATTCGGCCGGAGTGCCGGAATAGACGATCTCTCCGTGACCCATCACATAGACCCGGTCGGCGATCTTCAGGGCAATCGACAGCTTCTGTTCCACCAGCAGGATCGAGACCCCGGCCTTGGCAATTTCGGCAATCATCTCGCCCACTTGCGTGACGATCAGCGGGGCCAGGCCCTCGGTCGGCTCGTCGATGATGATCAGCTCCGGGTCGCCCATCAGGGTCCGGCACATGGTCAGCATCTGTTTCTCGCCGCCCGAAAGCACCCCCGCCGGATTGTCCGCGCGCCGCGCCAGGTTGGGGAACATCTCGAGCATCTGGTCGATGGACCAGCGGCCCGTCTTGCGCATGTTCTTGATCCCCAGCATGAGGTTCTGGCGCACCGTCATCGTCGGGAAGATGTCCCGACTTTCAGGCACATAGCCCAGGCCCATGCGTGCGATCTTGTGGTTCGGCAACCCCGCGATCTCCTGCCCACGGAAGCGGATGGAGCCCTGCGGCGCCACCTCTCCCATGATCGCCTTGGCGGTGGTCGAGCGCCCGACACCATTGCGTCCCAAGAGGGCGATGACCTCGCCCGGCATGATCTGCATCTCGACCCCGTTCAGCACGTGGGACTTGCCGTAATAGGCATGCAGATCAGTGATTTGCAGCATCGGCTCCTGGTTGCTGTCGAAACTCATGCCGCGTCCTCCGCCTCTTCGCCCAGGTAGGCTTCGCGCACCTTGGCATCGCCGCGGATCTCTTCCGGGGTGCCGGTGGCAATGATCTCGCCGTAGACCAGCACGGAAATCCGGTCGGCAAGGTTGAAGACCACGCCCATGTCGTGCTCGACGATCAGCAGGGTCTTGCCCTTGCTGGCCTTTTCGATCAGCGCCACGGCGCGGTCGGTCTCGGAGTGGCTCATCCCCGCGGTCGGTTCATCCAGCAGGATCACATCCGCCCCGCCCGCGATGGTGATCGCGATCTCCAGCGTGCGCTGATCGGCGTAGGGCAGCAGCGCGGCCGGCAGGTTCGCCTTTTCGAGCAGCCCGACCTCGTCAAGGATATGTGCCGTCTTTTCAGAGACTTCCTTCAGGTTGCCGATATTGCGCCAGAAGCTGTAGCCGTAGCCCATGGAGTACAGGACCCCGCAGCGGACATTCTCGCGCACGGTCATGTTGGTGAAGATGTTCGACACCTGGAAGCTGCGGCTCAGGCCCATGCGGTTGATCTGGTAGGGCTTCTTGCCCGAGATCAGCTCTCCGCCCAGGCGCACCTCGCCAGAGGAGGGCATGAAGCGGCCCGAGATCAGGTTGAACAGGGTGGACTTGCCCGCCCCGTTCGGCCCGATGATCGCGTGACGCTCGCCTTTGCCGACGCTGAGGTCGACACCCTGGATGATCTTCGCCGGGCCGAAGCTCTTGCGCAGATCGGTCAGTTCAAGGGCCGGGGTCATTTGCTCTCTCCCTTCGCGGATTTGAGGACCAGCAGGACGCCCAGCACCAGCGGCACCACGCCCAGGACCCAGGTCAGCAGGTTGGTGGTATCCAGATGCAGGCCGAAAGGCTCGAAGACCTCGCCGTAGCCCTCGGACCAGCGGAAGGCGACTTCGACGATGGTGATCACCGAGGTGGCGATCAGCACCAGGCCCGCCAGCCGGATCAGCCAGCTCTGCCAGACCTCGCCCAGGCGACCGGCGCGGATGGTATCGGTGGTGCCGTAGACGATGCCCGCGATCCCGTTGGGCAGGAACATCACCACGCCTACGAACATCAGGCCGAGGTAGAGCAGCCAGCCCGCCGTGTAGTCCGACAGGTTGGACCCCATGTAAGTCATGATGATCGCCCCCATAATCGGGCCGGTGAAGTAGCGGATGCCGCCGACGTAGGTGGCGATCAGGATCGCCCCCGAGGGGATCAGCGACAGGTTCTCGGGGGTGAAGATCTCGTCCTGCACCGCCGACATGCCGCCGGCCATGCCCGCGAAGGCCCCGGCGAAGATGAAGACCAGGTAGCGCACGCGCTGCGGGCTGTAGCCGACGAACTCGACCCGTTCGGGGTTGTCGCGCGTCGCCTCAGACAGCTTGCCGAGCGGCGTGCGGGTGAAGGCATAGGTGCCAAGCACGCCGATGAAGGTCCAGAAGGCGATGAACCAATAGACCTCGTCGACGGGACCCAGCGAGAGGCCCAGGAACTCGGGCCCCGACATGCGGTCACCCGAGATACCCATTTCGCCGCCGAAGAGGCTGTCGAACATGAAGCCCGCCGCCGCGACCAGCTCGGCCACACCGAGAGAGATCATGGCGAAGGGCGTGCCCGCGCGGCGGCACGACGGCCAGCCGATGACGGCCCCCGCCAGCGCGCCGGCGCCGAAGCCGAAGGCGGGCATCGTGAACACCGGCACGGCGCCCCAGAAGCCCGACCCATCGGCCACCCAGTTCATCACATGGACGGCGAAGTAGCCGCCAAGGCCCATGTAGACCGCGTGGCCGAAGCTCAAGAGGCCGGCGCGTCCCAGCAGCATGTTGTAGCTGAGCGCGAAGACGATGGTGATGCCCATGTGGTTCAGCAGCGTCACCATCGAGCGCGAAGGATTGAACAGCGGGATCACCAGCAGCAGCACCGCGAAGGCGATCAGCGGCACCGTGCGCTGGCGGAATTTCTCGGCGCGGGAAGGCTCCAGCGCGGCATAGGTTGCAGTCATATCGGTCATACTTCACGTTCCCCCATGAGCCCGCGCGGCCGGATCATCAGGATCAGGACCAGCAGCAGGAAGGGCAGCATCGGCGCCATGGAGGCGATGGTGATTTCTCCGACTTCGGTATGCGGCCCGAGGCCCAGGAAACCGAAGATGTCGGCCAGAGAGGCGTTGATCGAAATGGCAGAGGTCTGCAGCAGCCCGATCAACATGGCGGCGACGAAGGCGCCCTCAAGGCTGCCGAGGCCGCCGACGACCACCACCACGAAGACGATGGGACCCATCTGCACGGCCATGGCCGGGTCGGTGACGAAGTAGTTGCCCCCGATCACGCCAGCCAGGCCCGCCAGGGCGCAGCCGACACCGAAGACGCTCATGAAGATCAGCGGCACGTTGTGGCCCAGGCTGCCCACCATGTGCGGATGGGTCAGCGCGGCCTGGATGATCAGACCGGCGCGGGTCCGCTTCAGCAGGTACCACAGGGCCACCAGCATGAAGGCCGCGACGAAGAGGATGAAGATCCGGTAGGCCGGGTATTGCGCGCCGTAGAGGGTGAACAGCGGGAAATCCAGCAGCTCGGGCACGCGGTAGTTGACCGCGGTACGGCCCCAGAAGATCTTGACGACCTCGTCGATCAGATAGGCCAGACCGAAGGTGAAGAGCAGTTCCGCCACATGCCCCTGGGCATGGACGCGTCGCAGCCCGTAGCGCTCGACCACCATGCCCACGAGGCCCACCAGGACCGGAGCGAGGAAGAGCGCGATCCAGAAGGACGTGCCCTCCATGATCGTGAAGGCAAGGTAGGCGCCCAGCATGTAGAAGCTGGCATGTGCGAAGTTCAGCACGCCCATCATGGAAAAGATCAGCGTCAGACCGCTGGACAACATGAAGAGCAGAAGCCCGTAGATCACGCCGTTGAGCAGCGCGAAGACCAGAGTTTCCATGGTTCATTCCCGAAAATTAGGTCCACCCCAGGGGATGGCGGGTGCCACGGAGAGAGCCTCCGCGGCACCCGGTTTTCACGACAGGGGGCTTACTCGGGCCGCTCCATCTCGCAGGTGGTCGGCTCCATCGCGGCCTCGGCCGAGATCACGCCGCCTTCCACCAGCGCCCAGCCCAGGTCGGTGTTGTCGACCGGGAAGGTCACGTCGGGCGAGACCGTGGTGATGAACAGGGGCTGCTGCACCTGGTGGTCCTCGGCGCGCATGGTCGCGGTGCCGTAACCCCCTTCGACAGAAAGACCTTCCAGCGCATAGGCCACGTCGATCGGGTCGATGCTGCCGGCCTTCTCGGCGGCGGCGTCGAACATCTCGAGCGTCACGAAGGCGCGGTGGTAGTAGTAGTCGTAATCGGGGAACCGCTCCTTGTACTCGGCCACCAGGGCGTTCTGCTCATCGCTGATGCCCTCCTGGTTGGCCGCCAGTTCGGACACCTGGAACAGGGTCCCGACGGCGCCTTCACCCAGCGTGGCGACAGCACCGCTCGAACCGCCATAGAAAGTCAGGTATGGAATTTCCTGGCCCGCATCGGCCGCGGCCTTGACCAGCAGGGTCATGTCCTGACCCCAGTTGCCGGTGATCACGGCATCGGCTTCAGAGCTGATGATCTTCTGCACGTAAGGGGTGAAATCCTTCACCTTTGCCAGCGGGTGCAGTTCGTTGCCGACGATCTCGATATCGGGGCGCTTCTCTGCCAGCTGGCTCTCGGCGGCGGCGGCCACGGCCTCGCCGAAGACGTAGTCCTGACCGATCAGGTAGACCTTCTTGATGTCATCCCGCTTGGCGACCCAGTCCGTGATGCCGTTCATCTTCATGTCGGCATGGGCGTCGAAACGGAAGTGCCAGAAGCTGCAGGCCTCGTTGGTGAAGGCAGGCGTGACCGCGGCATAGTTGAAGAAAAGAACTTCTTCGCCGGGGTTCCGCTGGTTGTGCTTGTTCACCGCGTCGATGATCGCCGAGGCCACGGACGAGCCGTTGCCCTGCAGGATGTAACGTGCACCCTGGTCGATCGCCTTCTGCAGCTGGACCAGCGATTCCTTGGGGCTGATCTTGTTGTCCAGACCCAGGATCTCGATCTCGTTGCCGTTCACACCGCCGTTGGCGTTGATGTGTTCAGCCGCAAGAATGAAGCTCTGGTACGCAGGTTCGCCCGAAGACGCCATCGCCCCCGACAGCGGATCGATGAATGCCATCTTGATCGTATCGGCCTGCGCGGCAGTGACAGCGCACAGGGACACGGCAGCCGCAAGCGCGGCCTTAACGGTCGATTTCATAATGTTCTCCTCCCTAGATGGAAAACAGGGTATGCACGCCCCATTTCCCTGCCAAGAGGAAAAGGCCTCCGCAGCGGCTTGTCAAGCAATGTGTGAAATTCTATTCTGCAATGCGAAAGACAAACCGTTGGGGAGGACGGTATGCTGGATCTCAGCGACGACCCGGAGGCCTTCCGGGCCAATGTTTCCACGTGGATAGAAGCGCATTGTGCAGAGAGCCTGAGGGCGATTCCCCAGGCCGAGCGCGAGATCTGCTGGGGCGGCAAGGGCTTCACCTTCGCCTCGCAGGCGCAGCACGACTGGATGAAGGCTGCGGCGGAAACCGGCATGAGCGCGCCGCGCTGGCCGGTGGAATACGGCGGCGCTGGCCTCAGCCGGGCGCAGGAGAAGATCTACCGCGAGGAACTGGCGCGGCTGAACGCCCCCACCCCGCTGGAAAGCTTCGGCCTGTGGATGCTGGGCCCAGCCCTGCTGCAGTTCGGCACGCACGAGCAGAAGCTGCACTACCTGCCGCAGATCACCCGCGGAGAGATTCGCTGGTGCCAGGGCTATTCCGAACCCGGAGCAGGCTCCGATCTGGCCTCGGTCCAGACCCGCGCCGAGGACATGGGCGATCACTGGCTGGTCAACGGCTCGAAGATCTGGACCAGCTATGCCGACAAGGCCGATTGGATCTTTGCCCTGGTGCGGACGGACCGCGAGGCGCCGAAGCATCGCGGCATCTCCTTCATGCTCATCGACATGGAGGCGGAGGGCGTCACCACCCGACCAATCCGCCTGATCTCGGGCGCGTCGCCCTTCTGCGAGACCTTCTTCGAGAATGTGGTCGTCCCGAAAGAGGACCCCGTCGGGCTGTCCCGAATCGTCGGAGAGCTGAATCGCGGCTGGGACGTGGCCAAGCACTTGCTGACCCACGAACGCGAGATGATCGGCGGCGGGGCGCAGGGGCTACTGGGCAGCCGCTCGCTTGGGGCCTTCCTGGCCGATCTCGATCCCGAGGTACTGGAGGACCCGGTGCTGAAGACCCGCGCCATGGCGCTGGAGATCGACAGCCTGGCCACCGCCATGACCCTCGAGCGCTACAAGGACATGGCGAAACAGGGCGGCGTCGGTCACGCCTCGGCGATGCTGAAATACGCCGGCACCGAGCTGAACAAGCGCCGCTACGAACTGCTGATGTCCGTCACCGGCTCTGATGGGCTGGAGTGGGACGGGCCACACGGCACGCTGGCGCAGGAATGGCTGCGTACCAAGGCCAACTCGATCGAGGGCGGCACCTCCGAGGTGATGCTCGACATCCTGGCCAAGCGCGTTCTCGACCTTCCGTCCCAATAGGAGACGCAGATGACACTTTCCCTTGTCCCGTCCGAGGACGAAACCATGCTGCGCGACGCGGCCCGCAGCTTCCTGGCAGAGGCCAGCCCGGTCTCTTCGCTGCGCAGAAACCGGGATCGCGGGATTCCATACGATACCGAACTTTGGAGCCAGATGGCGCAGCTCGGCTGGACCGGTGTTCTGCTGCCGGAAGAGGCCGGGGGTTCTGACATGGGGCACCGTGCGGCCGGCATTCTTGCCGAAGAGATGGGCGAGGTCCTGGCCGCCTCCCCCTTCCTTTCCACCGCGGTGATTGCCGCCACCGCCCTGCGGCAGGCCGGCAGTGACAGGCTCTCCCAGATCGCGGAAGGGGCGGTGACCTATGCCCTGGCCATTGATGAGAAAGCAAAATTCTCGCCTCGGGCCAGTGCCTTGCAGGCGGTGCGCCAAGGCAATTCATATCGCCTCTCGGGTCGCAAGTGCTTCGTCGCCGACGGAAGCTCCGCCAAGCGGCTACTGGTGCTCGCCCGCACCTCCGGCCGCGCCGGAGAGGCAGAGGGCCTAACGCTCTTCGATATCGACGCCGCCCGCGCGGGGGTAACGCCGCAGCGCAGCAATACCGTCGACAGCCGCGACCACGCGACCCTGATCTTCGAGGATGTAGAGGCCACCGGGGCCGATATCCTTGGCGACATCGACAACGGGATGGCGGCGATACATACGGCACTGAATGCAGGTCAGGCCAGCATGGCGGCAGAGCTTCTGGGCCTCACCTCGGGCGCCTTCTCGATGACTGCCGGCTACCTGCGCGAGCGCAAGCAGTTCGGCCGCACCATCGGCTCTTTCCAGGCGCTGCAGCATCGCGCCGCCCATCTCTGGGCGCAGATCGAGATCACCGCCTCCGCCGTCGCCAATGCCGGCCGGGTGCTGGACGAGAGCCCCGACGAGGCCGACCTGGCCGTCTCTGTCGCCAAGGCCCATGCCACCCAAACCGCACAGCTGGCCGTGCGCGAGGGCGTCCAGATGCATGGCGGCATCGGCATGACCGATGAGTTCGACATGGGCTTCTACATGAAACGCGCCCGCGTCGGCGCCGAATGGCTGGGCGATTACGGCTATCACGCCGCCCGCGTGGCCGCTGCACGAGGTATCTGATGTCACTGAAACCGAACGACCTTTTTGATCTGACCGGCAAGGTGGCCCTGGTCACCGGCGGTGCCACCGGCATTGGCCGCATGGCCGCCGAGGGCTTGGCCTCCGCCGGGGCGCGCGTGCTCATCGCCTCGCGCAAGGCCGAGGCCTGCGAAGCCGCCAGCGCCGAGATCAACGCAATGGATCTGCCCGGCTCAGCCGAGGGCTTTGCCGGCGACGTCGGCTCTGAGGCCGGGATCGAGGCCCTGGTGCAGGCCGTGGGCCAGCGCACCGACAAGCTCGACATCCTGATGAACAATGCCGGGCGCACCTGGGGCGCCCCGATGGGAGAATTCCCCTACGAGGCCTGGACCAAAGTTCTTGGCCTCAATGTCAGCGGCATGTTCCACCTGACCCAATTGCTTCTGCCGCTTCTCCGCGCCGCAGCATCGCCCGAGGCACCGGCCCGCGTGGTCAACGTCGGTTCGGTCATGGGCGAGATCCCCAAGGGCCAGGGCGCCTATTCCTACGCGACCTCGAAGGGCGCCGTTCACCACATGACCCGCATCCTGGCGAATGAGCTAACCCCTGAACATATCACGGTAAACGCCATCGCCCCGGGGCCCTTCATGTCGAAGATGATGGCCTTTGCCATCGGTCACGACGAAGGCCGCCGCAAGACCGCCGCGACCGTACCCCTCGGCAGGGTCGGCGCGGAAGAGGACGTGGCAGGGGTGATGCAATTCCTCTGCGGCAAGGGCGGCGCCTATGTCTCGGGCGCGGTGATTCCGCTGTCGGGCGGCATGCAGGTCGCCACCGCCAAGGCCGCCTTCCTGGAGGACGATTGATGAGCGTACTCAGCCGTACGGAATTCAAGGCCATGATCGGCCAGGAGCTCGGGCTTTCCGACTGGATCGAGGTCTCGCAGCAACGGATCGACGAATTCGCCCGCTGCACCGAGGACCTGCAGTATATCCATACGGACCCGTCTCGCGCTGCGCAGAGCCCCTTCGGCACGACCATCGCCCATGGTTTCCTGACGCTTTCGCTGCTGTCGAAGATGGTGCTGGACATGCCTCAGGTCGCGGGCACCACCATGGCGGTGAACTACGGCATGAACCGCATGCGCTTCATTTCGCCGGTGCCTTCGGGTGCGCGCATTCGCGGGCGCTTCACCCTGAAATCGGTGGAAGAGATCCGGCCCGGAGAGATCCAGACCACCACCGACGTGGTGGTCGAGATCGAAGGCAAGGACAAGCCCGCACTTGTCGCGGAATGGCTTGGCCGCAGATATTTTGGAGATAATTCATGAGCATAAGCTTCAAGGGTCGCGTCGCAATCGTGACCGGCGCGGGCGTCGGGCTGGGCCGCAGCCATGCGCTTGGCCTGGCCGCACGCGGCGCGAAGGTCGTGGTCAACGACCTCGGGACGGCGACCGACGGCACCGGCGCGAGTTCGGCCCAGGCGCAAGCCGTGGTCGAGGAAATCCGCGCGGCAGGGGGCGAGGCCATGGCCCATGGCGCCAATGTCACCGACGCCGCGCAGGTCCAGGACATGGTCGACCAGGCGATCTCGACCTGGGGCAAGGTGGATATCCTCGTCTGCAACGCGGGCATCCTGCGGGACAAGACCTTCGCCAAGATGACGCTCGACGACTTCTCATCGGTCGTCGATGTGCACCTGATGGGCTCCGTGGTGCCGACCAAGGCGCTCTGGGAGCATTTCCGTGCGCAAGAGTATGGTCGCATCGTCTACACGACCTCCGCCTCCGGCCTCTACGGCAACTTCGGGCAAAGCAACTACGGTGCAGCGAAGGCTGCCCTGCTCGGCCTGATGAATGTCCTCTGCCAGGAGGGCGCCAAGTACGATATCCGCGCCAACCTGCTGGCTCCGACCGCCGCGACCCGGATGACCGAAGGCCTTCTGCCGCAACAGGTTCTGGACCTCCTGCGCCCCGAAACCATCACCCCCGGCCTGCTCACGCTGCTGCACGAGGATGCGCCCTCGCGGATGGTTCTCGGCGCCGGAGGAGGCTGCTTCACCGAAACCCGGATCTACGAAACCGAGGGCCAGGCCTTCGCGGACGCGGACCTCGACCCCGACACCATCTGGAGCCGTATGGATCAGATCCGCAGCGAAGCGGGTCAGCAGGTCATGCCCGGCGCCTTCGCCCAGACCCGCAAGTACGCCAGCAAAGCCGCCGCGCTGCGCGGCATCGACCTCGAAAAGAAATGAATTTCCCGGAAGGATTTCCTAATGCGTGACGCAGTCATCGTCTCTACCGCCCGCACCCCCATCGGCAAGGCCTTTCGCGGTGCCTTCAACAATACCCAGGCACAGGCCCTGATCGGCCATGCGGTGCAGCATGCGGTCTCGCGCGCTGGCCTCGATGGCTCCGAGATCCAGGATTGCGTGATCGGGACTGCCCTGCAGCAGGGCTCGACCGGCGGCAATATCGGGCGCCAGGCTGCCATCCGTGCCGGCCTGCCGACCAATGTGGCCGGCATGTCGCTGGACCGCCAATGCGCCTCGGGCATGATGGCCATCGCAACTGCCGCCAAGCAGATCACGCAGGACGGCATGCAGATCGCCATCGGTGGCGGCGTTGAGTCCATCTCTCTGGTACAGAACCAGAATATGCGCACCGACCGGGCCCGAGATCCCTGGATCCAGGAGCATCGCCCCGACCTCTACATGTCCATGCTGGAAACCGCCGAGATCGTCGCCGAGCGCTATGGCGTCACCCGCGAAGACCAGGATGCCTATGCGCTCCGCAGCCAGCAGCGCACCGCCGCCGCGCAGGAGGCGGGCAAGTTCGACGACGAGATCGTGCCGATCACCGCCACCATGGGCGTCATGGACAAGGAGACCAAGGAGGTCTCTTTCCACGAGGTGACCCTGGCCAAGGATGAAGGCAATCGCCCCTCGACCACGCTTGAGGGGCTGAACAGCCTGGCCCCGGTCTTCAAGGAAGGCCAGCAGGTCAAGGAAGGTAAATACATCACCGCAGGGAATGCCTCTCAGCTGTCGGACGGGGCCTCTGCCTCGGTCCTGATGGAGGCCAAGGAGGCCGAGAAGCGCGGGCTGCAACCGCTGGGCCGCTATGTCGGCGTCATGGCCGCCGGGCTCGACCCCGACGAGATGGGCATCGGCCCGATCTACGCGGTGCCGAAGCTGCTGGAAGCCCATGGCCTGAAGATGGATGACATTGGCCTGTGGGAGCTGAACGAAGCCTTCGCCTGCCAGGTTCTGCATTCGGCCCGCGTTCTGGGCATCCCCGAGGAGATCCTGAACGTCAACGGCGGCGCGATCTCCGTCGGCCACCCCTATGGCATGTCCGGTGCCCGCATGGTTGGCCACGCGCTGATCGAGGGCAAGCGTCGCGGCGCCCGCTACGTCGTCTGCACCATGTGCGTCGGCGGCGGCATGGGTGCGGCCGGTCTCTTCGAGGTGCTCTGAGCAAGAATGGGCACGCTTTATCTCATCCGCCACGGGCAGGCCTCCTTCGGGGCCGCCGACTACGATGTCCTCTCGGAGACCGGCCATGCGCAGGCGAATGCCCTGGGCCGCTGGTTCGCGGCGCAGGGCATCGCTCCGGATCGGCTGGCCCATGGCGGGCTGCGCAGACAGCGCGAGACACTGGAGTCCATACTAAAAGGTATGGGCTCCGGCGGAGAGCCGGACAGTCACCCCGGCCTCAGCGAGTTCGACTTCAAGGCGCTGCTCGATGCGCGCTTCGCCGAGGCGCCTGCACCCCAGGGCCTGCACGACGACCGGCGCAGCCATTTCCGCACCCTGCGCGACACGGTGCTGATGTGGCAGCGCGGAGAGATCCTGAACCCGCCGGAGACCTGGGAGAGTTTCACCAGCCGCGTCGAAGCGGCCCGCGCGCACCTCATGCGCGAGGGTGCCGAGACGGTCTTCGCCGTCTCGTCCGGCGGGGCGATCAGCCAGATGATCGCCGCCACGCTCGGCGCCCCCGGACAGGCCCAGATCGAGCTGCAGTTGCAGACCCGGAACTGCGCTGTCGCCCGCTTCGTCTTCGGGCGAAACCGCCACTTCCTGAACGGCTTCAACGAGACGCCCTTCCTGACTTCGCCCGACGATCCGCTGCTCACCTATTCCTGAGAGGCCGCCATGACCAGTGACACCCAGACCCTCGATCTGCATGCCGTGGAGCGCTGGCTGAAGGACAAGCTTCCGGGCTTCCAGGGCCCTGTCACCGCAGAGAAATTCAACGTCGGGCAGTCCAACCCGACCTTCCGGCTGACCACGCCGTCGCACCGCTACGTGCTGCGCCGCAAGCCGCCGGGGGTGCTCTTGAAATCCGCCCATGCGGTGGACCGCGAATTCCGCGTGCAGAAGGCCCTGCTGGGCACCGATGTGCCGGTGGCCAAGGTCCACGTGCTCTGCGAGGACCCCGCGGTGATCGGCTCGGAATTCTATGTCATGGACGAGGTCGAGGGGCGGCATTTCAACCTGCCCGACCTGCCGGAGCTGGAGCGCGAGGCGCGGCGACCGATCCAGCAGGAGATGTCCCGCGTGCTGGCCGCGATCCATGGCGTCGACCTGGCCGCGACGGGGCTTGCGGACTACGGCCCCGAGGGCAACTACTACCGGCGCCAGATCGACCGCTGGACCAAGCAGTACCGCGCCGCCGAGACCGAGACCCGCCCCGAGATGGACGCCCTGATGGACTGGCTCGACCACAACATCCCCGCGGACGACGGATTACGTACGCTGGCGCATGGAGACTACCGGATCGACAACATGCTCTTCGAGAAGGACAGCCCCCGCATCGCCGCGGTGCTGGACTGGGAGCTCTCGACCACCGGGCATCCATATGCCGACGTCGCCGCGGTGATCATGCAATGGTCGATGCCGGCGGGTCCCGACGGGCGCGGGCTGAAGGGGGTCGACCGGCAGGCGCAGGGGCTGATGGAGGACGAGGAATTCATCGCCGACTATTGCGCCCGCGCCGGGCTGCCCGGCATCGAGGGCTTCGGCTTCTACCTGGCCTTCACCTTCTTCCGCATGGCTGGCATCATCCAGGGCGTCTACAAGCGCGCGCTCGATGGCAATGCCTCGAACCCGGAACGCGGTCGGCAGATGGGGGCGCTGGTGCCCCGCTTTGCCCGCGCCGGACTGGACGCCGCACATACTGTCTGAGAGGCCCGATGGACCCGAACCTGGTCGAAGACCCCTATCCGCTGCAATCCCACCTGGGCTTCCGGATAACCGAGTGGCGCGAGAACTACGCCCGTTTCGAGCTGCCGATGGAAGAATTTCTGATGAACCGCTACGGCATCCTGCACGGCGGGGTGCATTCGATGATGTGCGACACTGCCATGGGCTTCGCAGGCTGCTACACCGGCGACCCCGAGGCGCGCAACCTGGCGATGACCCTGAACCTCAGCGTGAATTTCCTGGCCCAGACAAGGGGCAAGCTGCTGATCGCGGAAGGGTTCCGCACCGGCGGCGGCGCGAAAACCTTCTTTGCCGAGGCGAAGATCAGCGACGAGACCGGCGTGCTGGCCGCAACCGGAACGGGGGTCTTCCGCCTCCGGCAGGGGGGCTGATTTCGGCCTCGCGGCCGAAGCCTCCGGCGGCAGTATTTCGGGCCGTCGGATGGGGAAAGAGCCTCTTCCATCCATCCGATGGCTGAAAATACTGCGGGGGAGTCCGCCTTGGCGGACGGGGGCAGAGCCCCCTCCCCTGTCTCAGAAAAGCGCCTCGGCCCGGAACCCTTCCGGGATCGCGTCGTGGCCTTCCAGCACCAGATCCGCCATCACCTGGCCGACCTTCGGCCCCATGCCGAAACCGATCTTGAAGCCGCCGTTGGCGATGAAATGGCCGGGGCGCTCGGGCCAGGGGCCCAGCATCGGGGCGCGGCTGCGGGCGCGGGGGCGCAACCCGGCCCAGCGTTCGATCACCTCGGCCCCCTGCAGCACCAGCACGGCGGCACGGGCGGCGGCGATGACCTCGTCGAGCTGCGCATCGGTGCCCAGCCCCTCGAACTCGCGCTCTGAGGTCGAGCCGATGGCCACCGTCCCATCCGCATGGGGCACCACGTGGACGCCGCCGGCGAAGATCTGCGGCACCTGGCCCGCAGTGTGGCGCAACACCGCCGCCTGGCCTTTCACCGGCACGCCGATCTGGCGGCCGGCCATCGCGCTCATCTCTTCCAGACCGGCGGCGCCGGTGGCCCAGATGACGGACCCTGCATCAGGCGCCTCCCCGACGATCCGGGCACCCCGCGCACGACAGGCCGCCGCCAGCGCCTCGCAGGCCTGGCGGGGATGCATGCGGGCGGTCAGCGTGTCGTGAACCAGGTAGCCCGAGGGGCTGACGGGCTCCCACGGGGTGCCGGTCGCCGCGATCACCTGCCAGCTGGCGTGCCCCTGCCAGAGCTCCGCGGCCGTGGCCTCCCGGCCTCGGGCCAGCTCGACGGCGCGGTCATCTGCGAGGGGTTGCAGACGGCCCGAGCGGGCGTAGCCCGGCGAGAGGCCCGAGACCTCCTGCACCTCGGTCCAGAACTCCTCGGCCATCAGCAGGCTGTCCAGCTGGAAGGCCTTCTTGTCGTTCCAGTTCTCGGGAACATGGGGCGCCAGCGCGCCGACGACGCCGCCGGAACTGCCCGCCCCCACGCCGTGGGGGTCGACGATGGTCACCCGCGCGCCGCGTTGCAGGCAGGCCCAGGCGCAGCTCAGACCGAAGATCCCCGCGCCGCGTATCGTGACCTCTGTGCTTGCCATTCCCGTGCCCTCACCTCATCTTCGCGCCGAACTCCTAGAGGATATGACGATGCAGGGCCAGCAGCCTGAAAAGTCGCAGCCTGAGCTTGCGTGGAAAGAGGGCGATGTCCCCGTGGCCACCCGTTTCGACGACCCCTATTTCAGCCTCGGCAACGGGCTGGCCGAGACCCACCATGTCTTCCTGGCCGGCAATGACCTGCCCGCGCGCTTCCGCGATGGCTTCCATATCGCCGAGCTGGGCTTCGGCACCGGGCTGAACCTGCTGGCGGCCTGGAAGCTCTGGCGCGAGACCGGGCAGGCGGGCACCCTGCGTTTCACCACCTTCGAGGCCTACCCCATGGCCCCCGCCGACATGGCCCGCGCCCAGGCCGCCTTCCCCGAGATCGCCGCAGAGGCCGCCCTCATGGCGCCGCACCTGGGCGACGAGGCCTTCGATCTGCCGGGCCTGAGCTTCCGCATGATCACGGGCGATGCGCGCCAGACCCTGCCCGCATGGGCCGCGCAGACGGATGCCTGGTTCCTCGACGGCTTCTCGCCCGCCAAGAACCCCGAGCTCTGGGGAGAGGCGCTGATGCAGGCGGTGCATGATCACACCGCGACGGGCGGCACGGCCGCGACCTACACGGCGGCGGGGCATGTGCGTCGCGGGCTCGAGGCGGCAGGCTTTGACGTTTCCCGCGAGCCGGGATACGGGCGCAAGAGACATATGACGAAAGCCCGGCGCAGATGACCGAACAGAATACCCGGCGCGGCATCGCGCTGATGATCTTCACCACCTTCGTGTTCGCCTGCCAGGACGCGCTCTCGCGCCATCTGGCGGGAACGTACAACGTCTGGATGGTGGTGATGATCCGCTACTGGTTCTTCGCCGCCTTCGTGCTGATGGTGGCCAGCCGCCGCCCCGGGGGCATCCGGGCCAGCGCGAAGACCAGCCAGCCCATCCTGCAAAGCTTCCGGGGCGCCCTGCTGGCGCTCGAGGTCTGCGTCATGGTGCTGGGCTTCACCTACCTCGGCATCATCGAGAGCCAGGCCATCTTCATCGCCTACCCGCTGATCATCGCCGCCCTCTCGGGCCCGGTGCTGGGCGAGAAGGTCGGCTGGCGGCGCTGGAGCGCCATCGGCGTCGGCTTCGTGGGGGTCATGGTGATCCTGCAGCCGGGGGTCGGCGTCTTCGCCCCCGCCGCGATCCTGCCGCTGGTCTCGGCGCTGATGTTCGCGGGCTACGGGCTGGCCAACCGCTACGTGGCGCGCAAGGACAGCGCCGCCACCTCGTTCTTCTGGACCGGCACCGTCGGGGCCGTGGTGATGACCGCGATCGGCGTCTGGTTCTGGGAGCCGATGATCGCCTCCGACTGGGCCTGGATGTGCCTGCTCTGCGCCACCGGCGTGCTGGGCCATTTCACCCTGATCAAGGCCTACGAGCTGGCCGAGGCCTCGGCCGTGCAGCCCTTCGCCTATTTCCAGCTGGCCTTCGGCGCCATGGTCGCCATCCCGATCTTCGGAGAGACCATCCGCCTGAACGTCGCCGCCGGCGCCGCGCTGATCATCGCCGCGGGCCTATTCACCTTCTGGCGCGAGCGGCATCAGCGTTGAGCCCCGCAGCTCTTCGGTGAAGCTGACCGGCAGCGGTTCGCGGCCCAGCCGGGCGCGGTAGACGGGCAGGCTCTCGGCCACGCGCTGGACGTAGTTGCGGGTCTCACGGAAGGGGATCGCCTCGATCCAGTCGACGATATCGACGCTCGCGTCGCGCGGGTCCCCGTTGCGCTCGATCCAGGCACGGGCGCGATGCGGCCCGGCGTTGTAGCCCACCGACATCAGCGCGACATTGCCCGAGAACTCCTGCGCCAGCTCGGCCAGGTAGGCCGATCCGAGGGTCACGTTGTGGCGCCAGTCACGGGTCAGCATCTCCTGCTCGTGCTCGACCCCCAGCCCTTCGGCGACATTGATCGCGGTCTGCGGCATCAGCTGCATCAGCCCCGAGGCCCCGACCGGAGAGCGCACCACCGGGTCGAACTCGCTCTCGCGCCGGGCGATGGAAAGCGCCATCTCCATGGGCACGGGCAGGGCAAGATCGCTCATCGGATGCATGGGGAAATAGGCGCGCGGCAGGATCTGGTTGTTGTAGGCGGCCATCTTGCCCAGGCGGACCGACAAATGCGCCTCGCCACGGGCCTCCAGCAGCGCCGCGAGCTGCGCCTGTTCCGCCGTATCCAGACCTGCCGCGTAGTGCAGCAGGAACATCTCGGCCAGGGTCGACTGGCCCGAGGCCTCGAGCAGCAGCGCAAGCCGGCGCAGCGGCGCGCCCTCCACCTCGGAGCCCTGCCAGGCCGGCTGCGGCCCCATGGCCGCAAGCGATGGGTCGAAGGGCACCCCGGCCTTCTCGGCCGCCAGCATCCCGTAGTAGGTCGTCTGGTGCTCGGCCCCGGCCAGGTAGGCCGCCTGTGCGGCCTCGGCATTGCCGAGCGCCTCATGGGCGCGGCCCACCCAGTAGTGGCCCCGCGCCAGCGATATGGGCGTGCCCACCCCGTCACGCAGGGTCTGGAAATGGCCGAGGGCGGTTTCGGGATCGTCCAGAAGCCGCAGTGAGACATAGCCCGCCAGCCACTCCAGATCGGCAAAATTGGCCCCGCTGGTCAGCTGGTGATGGGCAGAGAGCTGATAGGCCAGCTTCGGGTCGCCGTCCCACATCTCCTCGCGCGCCCAGAGGCGGCGCTCACCGGCCCAGAGATCGCCCCGGCCCAGGCCTTCGGGGATCTCGCTCTGGCGCAGCAGGATCTGGCGGGCGTCCTCGTCGCGGTCGTCGTTCATCGCCGCGCGGAAACGGGCGTAGCTGAGCGCGGGATCGCCGCGCAGCGCCTCGGGCAGCGCCGCGATCAGCGCCGTGGCTCCGTCTTCGCCTGCATAGGCCAGGCGACGCGCCTCCGAGAGCCGGGCGGCCTCGCCCGACATCAGCGCGGTCACCCGCTTCTGGTCATCCGCCGCGCCGGCCCAGAACATCGCCTCGGCGCGCTCTGCGTGATGGTCCGAGAGCAGCGCGGCGTGATCGGCCAGATAGGCCGCTTCCAGGCTCTCGCCCATGGGCATCCCGGTCCAGGCGCGCACCAGCTGCGCCTCGGCATCGGCCTGGCGTCCCTCGGCCAGCAGGGCGCGGGCATAGCGCAGCGCGCCCTCGGGGCTGCCGGGGGGCGAGCCGTCGAAGAAGGCCAGCACCTGGGCGTCGCTGGCGGCCTCGAAGGCGGGCTCGCTCTGGCGGCGCAGGGGGCCCAGGCCGGGCCAGGTGGGATGGGCCGCGAGGAACACCAGCACATCGGTGGCAGTACCCTCTCCGGCGCGCAGGCGCTGCCACTCGACAAGCTCGACCGCCAGCGGCCCGTCGCGGCGGGCAATGTCGCGCGCGCGCTCCCAGTCGCCCCGCGCCATGGCCGAAAAGGCCCAGGCCAGCGGCCGCGGCATGATCCGCGAGGGCGCCTCGGCACTGGTCTCGGCAGCCAGGGGCAGGCCCGAAACGGACATGGAAATCGCCATGAGAACGGCGAAAACCGGCGTAATTCGTCGCGCTATCACTTGTTTTGGCCCCGTTCCAAGGATATTCGATCCCGACGATAATGCGCCGAGCCTGTGTCTCAACTCACATATCAGACAGGACGGTATTTCCCACGGGTCCGTGCGGTTTTCCGCCGCCGCCCGCCACGATGAAAAGGAGCGTGTCATGTTCAAAGGGTCCATCCCTGCCCTGGTCACGCCGTTCAAGGACGGCGAGCTGGATCTGGATACGCTGAAGAAACTCGTGGACTGGCATGTGGCTGAGGGCTCGAACGGGCTGGTGCCCGTCGGCACCACCGGCGAGTCGCCCACCCTGTCGCTGCGCGAGCATGAGATCGTGGTGGAAGAGGTGGTGAAGTATGCCGCGGGCCGCATCCCGGTGATCGCCGGTGCCGGTGCCAACAACACCGCCGAGGGCATCCGCCTGATCAAGCATGCCGCCGAGGTGGGGGCCGATGCCGCGCTGGTGGTGACGCCCTATTACAACAAGCCGACCCAGGCCGGCCTGATTGCCCATTACACCGCGATGCATGACGCGGCCGAGCTGCCGATCATCATCTACAACATCCCCGGTCGTTCGGTGATCGACATGCTGCCCGAGACCATGGCCGTGCTGTCGAAGCTGCCGCGGATCGCAGGCGTCAAGGATGCCACCGGCAAGCTGGATCGCGTAGCCTTCACGCGCATGCTCTGCGGCGCCGATTTCTGCCAGCTCTCGGGCGAGGACGCCACCGCCGTCGGCTTCAACGCCATGGGCGGCGTCGGCTGTATCTCGGTCACCGCCAACGTGGCGCCGAAGCTCTGCGCCGAGATGCAGCAGGCGACGCTGGACGGCGATTATGCCAAGGCGCTGGAGTACCAGGACCTGCTGCTGCCCCTGCACGAGGCGATCTTCCTGGAACCCGGTCTGGCCGGTGCCAAGTTCGCCATGTCCGAGCTGGGCCTGTGCAGCCCCGAGGTGCGCCTGCCGCTGCTCGAGGTCACCGAGCCGGTGAAGGAAAAGATCCGGGCCGCCATGCAGCACGCGGGCCTCTACGAGACCGCCGCCGCCTGAGCGCCCATGGCGTGACAGATTTCAGGGCCGTCCCTTGCGGGGCGGCCCTTCTTGCATTCCGCTCAGGCGGCCTCGACGGCGCGCGCCAGCATGTCGCGCACCGAACCCGCAACCGCCTGCAATTCGTCATTGTCGATCGCCTGCATCGAGGCCACCGGGTCGATGGCCGAGACCTCGACCCCGCCCTCGACCTCGCGCAGGATCACGTTGCAGGGCAGCATGACACCGACGCGGGGCTCTGCCCCGATCGCCTGGAAGGCCAGCTTGGGATTGCAGGCGCCTAGGATCGTGTAGCCCGCCATGTCCTCGTCGATCTTCTTCTTCATCGTCGCCTTCACGTCGATCTCGGTCAGCACGCCGAAGCCCACCTCGGCAAGCGCGGCGCGGACGCGCTGGTCCGCCTCGGCAAGCGTGACATCGCTCAGCAGTCGGTCGTGGGTATAGCTCATCTGAGTTCTCCCTTGATGGCTTGGTAGCGCCGGCCCCCAGGGGGTGGGCGCGGGTCACAGTGTAGGCCCAGGCCATGGCAGATCAACGGAACTATTTGTCCGGGTCATCCGCCACCCTGCGCTTTGTCATTGCCGGTCGGGATGACTAGGTAGGGGAAAGACCCTTCCGAGGCCCTGCATGACCACCTTCCTGCTTTTCGTCCTGATTCTCGTCGCGGCCTTCGCCTCGTGGAGCTTTGCCCGCCAGAAGGCCCGCCAGCTGCGCCGCGAGGCGGGGCTGAGCGATGCGGAGCGCGCCATCGTCGCAGACCAGGTGCCCCTGTCGCGTGCCCTGCCCGCCCCCCTGCGCGCGGGCTTCGAGGCGCAGATCACCGATTTCCTCGACCAGGTGGATTTCATCGGCTGCGACGGGCTGGAGGTGACCGAGGAGATGCGCCTGTCCATCGCCGCCCAGGCCTGCCTTCTGGTGGCCAATTCCGGCACCTGGTACGACACGCTGCGCAGCGTGCTGGTCTATCCCGGCGCCTTCCGCTCGCGCATGAAGGATCACAATGGCTACGTCGTGACCGAGCGCATGACCGTGCGCACCGGCGAGAGCTGGTCGCGGGGGCCGGTGGTGCTGTCCTGGGCGGATACGCAGGCGGGTGCGGACCGGCCCCATGACGGGCACAACGTGGTCTTCCACGAGTTCGCGCACCAGCTGGACGATCTTTCCGGGGCCACCGACGGCATGCCCGACCTGGCCCCCGGACAGGACCCGGCCGAATGGCGTCATGTCTTTGAAGAGGCCTACGCCCAGCACCTCTACCGGGTCGAAAACCACCGCAAGACGCTGTTCGATCCCTATGGCGCCGAGGGCCCGCAGGAGTTCTTCGCCGTCGCCGTGGAGGCCTTCTTCGAGACGCCCGAGCGCATCCGGGACCATGCGCCCGAGGTCTATGCCCAGCTCAGCCGGTTCTTCGCGCTGGACCCGGCGGAATGGGCTCAGCCCCGGTAAATCAGCGGCTGTAGGGGTCGGCGGGCGCGCGGCTGCTCGACAGGGTGGCGGTGGAGCGTTCCACGATCAGCTCGATGGCATCGGCCAGGTGCTCTTCGGCAATGTTGTAATCGCCGCGGGCGACGCGGATCTTGTGGGCTTCCAGCAGCACCTCGGCATGGGTCGAGCCTTCGGGCGGGAAGAACTTGTAGGCGGCGAGCTCGATCAGCAGGCCCAGGGGGTCCTTGAAGTAGATCGAATCCATGAAGCCCCGGTCCTTGATGCCCGAGTGCTCGATGCCGCGTTCATCCAGTCGCTTGACGGTCTGGGCGAAGGTGGCGGCAGAGACGTTGAAGGCCAGGTGGTGGACGCAGCCAGGATCCATCGGCGTGCGGTCGTGGACCCGCTTGCGGTCTTCATTGGTGAAGATGGTGATCAGCCGCCCGTCGCCGGGATCGAAGTAGAGATGGCCCTGGTTCGGGTCATCCAGGTTGGGCTGGTCGAAGACGAAGGGCATGCCCAGCACACCTTCCCAGAAGTCGATGCTGGTCTGGCGGTCGGCCCCGGTGAGGGTGATGTGATGCACCCCCTGAACTTGCAACTTGCGCATGAAACTCCCCCTCTGTTCACGGGGGATGGTCGACCGAAGCGCGCGCGCGGTCAAGTATCAGGGCTCCACAGCCACTGTGGAGCCCTGCAGGGTTCAGACGCCGGCGTCGACGATGGCTCGGGCCAGGATCGGCACGGTCTGGCTGTTCAGACCCGCGATGTTCATGCGCGAATCGCCGACCATGTAGATCGCGCTGTCCTCGCGCATCTTCTCGACCAGCTCGGGCGTGGTGCCGAGGCGCGAGAACATGCCGCGGTGCTCGGCCAGGAAGGCGAAGCGGTCGGAGTTGGTCAGGCGCGCCAGCTCACCGGCCAGCTGCTTGCGCAGCTCCAGCATGCCCAGGCGGGTCTCTTCCAGCTCGGCGGCCCAGTCGGCGCGCAGGGCGGGATCACCGAGGATCGTCGCCACGACGCGGGCGCCATGGTCGGGCGGGAACGAGTAGTTCTGGCGGTTGAGGAAGTTCAGCGTGCCCTGCGCCACCTTGGTCTTGCCCGCATCGGCAGAGACCGCCATCAGCAGGCCGGTGCGCTCGCGGTAGATGCCGAAGTTCTTCGAGCAGGACGCCGCGATCAGGCATTCCGGCACCGAGGAGGCCACGAGGCGGGTGCCCGCCGCATCCTCGTCGAGGCCGTCACCGAAGCCCTGGTAGGCGATGTCGATCATCGGCATGGCGCCGGCCTTCAGCAGGCAATCGACCACTTCCTGCCACTGCGCCATGTCAAGGTTGGCGCCCGTGGGGTTGTGGCAGCAGCCGTGCAGCAGCACCACGTCGCCCTGCTTCAGCTGGCCCAGGTCTTCCATCATGCCCGAGAAGTTCACACCGCCGGTCTCGCTGTCGAAATAGCGGTAGGTGACCACCGGCATGTCCATGAACTTGAGGATGGACAGGTGGTTGGGCCAGGTCGGATCAGAGACGAAGATCCGCGCCTCGGGGTTGGCAAGACGGATCATCTCGAAGGCCTGGCGCACGGCACCGGTGCCGCCCGGCGTGGCGGCAGCCGCCACCTGGCCGCGCTCGACCGCGTCGCCCAGGACCAGGTCGACCATGGCGTCGGCGAAGGCCGGATCACCGGCGAGACCGACATAGGATTTCGAGCTCTGCTCTTCCCAGATCTTCTTCTCGGCGGCCTTCACGGCACGCATCACCGGGGTCACGCCCTCGGCGTTCTTGTAGACACCCACGCCCAGGTCGATCTTCTCGGCACGGGGGTCGGCCTTGTAGAACTCCATCAGCTGGAGGATCTTGTCGGCGGGTTGTTCCTTGAGGTTCTCGAACATTCTCTCACTCTCCAGTGGCAACTGGCAGCGTGGGGAAGGCCCCCCACTCGGCCCAGGAGCCGTCGTAAATCGCGTGGTCGGTCTTGCCCATGCGCTCAAGCGCCAGCGCCAGGATGCAGGCGGTCACGCCCGATCCGCAGGAGGCGATGACGGGCTTCGACAGGTCGACCCCGGCGCCCTCAAAGACCTTGCGCAGCTCTTCAGGGCTCTTCAGGGTCTGTCCCTTCACCAGCAGGTCACCGAAGGGCACGTTCTTCGAGCCGGGAATATGCCCCGAGCGCAGACCTGCGCGCGGCTCGGGCGTCTTGCCGCTGAAGCGGTCGGCGGGGCGGGCATCTACGATCTCGTAGTCGCCCAGCTTGGCGGCCGCGCTGACCTGGGTCACGTCCTTCAGCATCTGGTTCTGGCGGCGCACGGTCATGTGGCGGTCGCGGATCACCGGCTCCTGGTCCTCGACCGGGCGGCCCTCCTTCACCCACTTGGGCAGGCCGCCATCCAGCACGGCCACGTCGAACTGGCCCATCAGGCGGAAGTTCCACCAGACCCGCGCCGCCGAGAAGATCCCGGCGCCGTCGTAGATCACCACCTGGTGGCCATCGCCGACGCCCATGGCGCGCAGGCGCGACATGAATTTCTCGGTGGTGGGGGCCATGTGCGGCAGCTCGGAGCGCTGGTCGCTGATCTCGTCGATATCGAAGAACCGCGCGCCGGGGATATGCGCATCGTCATATTCGCGCTTCGCGTCCCGGTTCATCGCAGGCAGATACCAGCTGGCATCCAGCACCCGCAGATCGGGGTCCTTGAGATGTTCTGCCAGCCAGTCGGTCGAGACCAAGACCCGAGGATCGTCCTGCATGGGATCGCCTTTCCGTAGAAAACCGCCGATTCCCTAGCCTTCCAGCCCCGCAAGCGCAAGGAAAAGCCCGAGAAAGCCCTAGCCCTGTTCCTTCAGCAGCCGCTGCTTCTGCCGGTTCCAGTCCCGCTTGGCCTCGGTGGCGCGCTTGTCGTGGTTCTTCTTGCCCTTGGCGATGCCCAGCTTGATCTTGGCGATGCCACGGTGGTTGAAATACATCACCAGCGGGACCAGCGTCATGCCCTTGCGCTGCGTCGAGTTCCACAGATCCGCCAGTTCTTTCTTGGAAACCAGCAGCTTGCGGCGACGGCGCGGCTCGTGGCCGAACATGGCGCGCTCGTAGGGGGCGATGTAGGAATTGACCAGCCAGAGCTCTCCATCCTCGACCGCCGCGTAGCTCTCGGCGATGTTGGACTGGCCGATGCGCAGCGATTTCACCTCGGAGCCGCCGAGCTGGATACCGCATTCGATATCGTCCTCGATGGCGTAGTCGAAGCGCGCCCGGCGGTTCTCTGCCACCACCTTGTAGTTCGGGTTTTCTGGTTTCTTGGCCATGATCGCGCCTCTTTAATCGGTTCCGGCAGGCCCGTCCACCAATGCCGCTTGCCCCTGCGCCGGAAGCGCCTAACCTGTGGCTGAATGGGAGGAATTCAAGATGACAGAGACGATGAAACGCTGGGTGCTGGCACGGCGCCCCAATGGTTTCCCGGTGGATGCCGACTTCCGGCTGGAAGAGGTGCCCATGCCCGAACCCGCAGAGGGAGAGATCCTGGTCGCCGTCAGCCACCTGTCGCTCGACCCCTACATGCGCGGCCGCATGGACGACGTGGCCAGCTACACCGCCCCTCAGGAGCTGGACCGGACCATGGGCGGCGGCGCGGCGGGCCTGGTGATCGCCTCGCGCTCGGACAAGTTCAAGGAGGGCGACCTGGCCTTCGGCATGTTCGGCTGGGCCACCCATGGCGCTCTGCCCGCAAGTGAATGCCGCAAGCTGGACCCGGCGCTGTCGCCCTCGACCTCGCTCGGGGTGCTGGGCATGCCCGGCTTCACCGCCTGGGCGGGCCTCGAGGCCTACGCCCGCATGAAAGAAGGAGAGACCCTGGCCGTCGCCGCCGCCACCGGCCCCGTGGGCTCGATGGTCGGCCAGCTGGCGCAGCGCAAGGGGCTGCGCGCGGTCGGAATCGCCGGCGGGCCCGAGAAATGCGGCCTGCTGACCGATCGTTTCGGCTTCGACGCCGCCGTCGATCACCGCGCCCATGGCTCGGCCAAGGAGATGCGCGCGGCGCTGGCCGAGGTCTGCCCCGATGGCATCGACATCTACTTCGAGAACGTCGGCGGCCCGGTCCTGGGCGGCGCGCTGCCGCTGATGAACCTGCATGGGCGCATCATCATCTGCGGCATGATCGCCTGGTACTCGGGCGAGAGCGACGAGACCGGCGCGATCCCGCTGCAGAAGCTCTGGCGCCTGGCGCTGGTCAAGCGGCTGACCGTGCAGGGCCTGCTGCAGACCGACCACGTGGCGCGCTTCCGGGACTTCGCCGCCGAGGTCACCCCGCTGGTGAAGGAAGGCAAGATTGCCTACCTCGAAGATGTCTCCGAAGGGTTCGAGACCATGCCCGCGGCCTTCTTCTCGATGCTGAAGGGCGGCAATACCGGCAAGCAGGTGGTGAAGGTCTGAGGCACGGAACGCCGTCGCCCCCGGCGCGGGCCGGTCACCGGCCCGCCCTCATCTCAGCCGTCAGGCCTCTTGCCGGTCCCCCCGGCTGGTCGGGGCAGAGATCACCAGGAAGACCACCTCCTGCGCGCTGTCGTTCCGGGCCTGGTGTGCCTGCCCACGACCGACGGGCAGCCCCGAGCCCGCCGGGATCGCCTGCGGGGTGCCATCGAGCTCGATCGTCAGCATGCCGCTCAACACGTAGAAGAACTGCTCCGCCCGCGCGTGGAAATGCCGGACCTCCCGCGTTCCGGGCGGCATGCGCTCTTCGATGACCAGCAGGTTGTCGCCCGGACGCAGCACCCAGCCGTCACAGGTGCCACCCCAGGTGTAGTGATCGGAGGTCTCGCGGTTCGCAATCATGGCATCTTTCCTTGCTTCGCCGTCCAGCTGCACCATCCGGCAGCCTGCTTGCAAGGGACGGGCGCTCCCGCATCCCGGCGCGGAACGAAAACACCCCCGCGGTTGCCCGCGGGGGTGCCTAGAGCGGGAACCGGAAGGCCTCAGCCCGCCAGCTTGGCGTCCAGGATCTTCTTCAGATCGGTCCAGTTCATGTTCGAGTGCTTCTCGCCGTCGATAATGAGTGTCGGCGTGCCGGTCACGTCGTCGGCGGTGGCGTTCTTCTGGTACCAGGCGGTCAGGGTCTTGGCCGTCTCGACGTCGTTGAGGCAGGCCTCCATGGTCGCATCGTCCATGCCCGCCACGCGGTTGATCTTGCGCAGGTTGTCGGCGATCTGCGCCTCGGAGTTGGCACCGCGCAGCCAGGTGTTCTGCTGCTCGTAGTACATCGAGGCCAGGCCGAAGAACTTGTCGGGACCGGCGCAGCGGGCCAGCATTGCCGCCCAGAGGCCGTAGCGGTCGAAGTAGACGTCGCGGTAGACGAACTTCACCTTGCCGGTGTCGATATACTCGGCCTTCAGCTTGCCGAAGACGCGCTCGTGGAAGTCGGCGCAATGCGGGCAGGTGAAGGAGGCATATTCCACCAGCGTCACCGGGGCATCATCTGCGCCCAGCGTCATCTCCACCACCGAGGAGGTGTCGACCTCGCCCGCGGCGCCGGTCTCGGCAGCGGAGGCAGGCGTTTCGGCACCCTGCTGTGCGTACCAGTAGCCGCCCCCCGCCACTACCGCGACGGCTGCGGCAGCGCCGCCAATGAGGAACCTGCGATCCATGTCGTTCCTGTCCTTTCTCAAGTCCGTGTCTTCATGATGTTCTGTCCCAGCTTCTCGAGCGCTTCGCGCAGAGAGCCGTCCTGCACCCCGTCCGCCACATCCCTGGCGCGGGCGCATGTCTCGGGGTCGGGCGCGGGTGGCGCCTTGGGGGCCGGCTTGCGGGTGAAGCTGACCTGCCCGTCGCTGAAGCCCGTCGGCGCGGTCTGGGTGATGCGCACCTTCGAGATCGCGCTGTAGCCATAAACCGCGTTGACCCTGTCCTTCAGGCGCTCCTTCTCCATCTCCAGCACCGGCGCGTGCGCGCCCGTGGTCAGCACCACCAGCGTCGCCCCCATGTTGCCACCGCGCCCGTACTTGACCTCGACCGGGCGGGCCATGGCGGCGATGTCGCTGCCGGCGATCTCTTCCCAATGGGTCAGCAGCCGCGACACGGCAAAGCCCCGCGCCTCACCCGCCTTGCGGATGCGCGTCTCGAGCAGACCGTAGGTCCGCTTGAAGCCATAGGTAGAGGTCGCGCGTCGCGCCATCTCTGGAGCCTTTCTGCTGGCCCATTTCGGGCCGGAGGGTTGCAACCTGTCTTGTGGCGCTATTCTAGTCAGCACAAGCGGGCACACCAGCACAAAGGCGGCAGGCCCTTACTGACGAGGCATAAAGTATGCGTGAAACAGCGCAAGCGGCGGATCTTCTCTCCTGGTACGACGTGCATGCGCGGCAGATGCCCTGGCGCACCGGTCCGGCCGAGCGCGCCGCGGGGGCGCGTCCGAACCCCTACCACGTCTGGCTGTCCGAGGTGATGCTTCAGCAGACCACCGTGGCGGCGGTGCGCGAGTACTTCACCCGCTTCACCGCGCTCTGGCCCACGGTCGGCGATCTTGCCGCCGAGGAAGACGCCCGCGTCATGGGGGAATGGGCGGGTCTTGGCTACTACGCCCGCGCCCGCAACCTGCTGAAATGCGCACGGGTCGTGGTCTCGGACCACGACGGCACCTTCCCCGACACCCGCGAGGCGCTGCTCAAGCTGCCCGGCATCGGGCCCTATACCGCCGCGGCCATCGCCTCGATCGCCTTCGACCGGCCCGAGGTGGTGGTGGATGGCAACGTCGAGCGGGTCATGGCCCGCCTGCACGACGTCCACACCCCCCTGCCTGCCGCCAAGCCAGAGCTGACGGCGTTGGCCGCCACCCTGACGCCCGAGGACCGGCCCGGAGACTACGCCCAGGCCGTCATGGATCTTGGTGCCACCATCTGCACGCCGCGCAACCCCGCCTGCGGAATCTGCCCCTGGCGCGCGCCCTGCGCCGCGCGAGCCGCCGGCACCGCGCCGGAGCTGCCGAAGAAGACGCCGAAGAAACCCAAGCCAACCCGCCAGGGCGTGGCCTACCTGGCGCTGCGCGAGGATGGCGCCTGGCTGCTGGAGACGCGCCCCGACAAGGGGCTGCTTGGCGGCATGCTGGGCTGGCCCGGCTCGGGTTGGGCCGAAGAGGTCCCGCCGCATGAGCCTCCGCTGGAGGCCGACTGGCGCGATCCGGGCGGCGAGGCGTTGCATACCTTCACCCATTTCCACCTGCGCCTCTCGGTGCGGGTGGCACGGGTGCCCATGGGGGCCAATCCGCGCGCCGGCGCCTTCCTGCCCGCTGCGACCTTCCGCCCCTCGGATCTGCCGACGGTGATGCGGAAGGCATTTGACCTGGCACGTGGCGCCTTCGTAGACATGGAGTGACCAGAGCCGCCGGAGGGGACCATGCAGGACATGTCGCAGATCAGCCAGTTTTCCCGCGCCGCGCCCTTCTGGCTGTCGCTGCTTATGGTGCCGCTGATCCTGATCGGCGCGACGGTCGGCGGCTGGACCGTGCTGCTGGTGCCGCTCTACGGCTTCGGGCTGTTTTCCGTGCTCGACAGGTTGCTGGGTCTGAACACCGACAACGCGGATCCCCAGACCGAAGAGTCCGAGCTCTTCTGGTATCGCGCCATCACGATGATCTGGGCGCCGGTGCAGTTTCTGACGCTCTTCTGGGTGATCTGGTACACCACCCACACCGACACGCTGGGCCTGCTGGAGGTCATCGTGCTGTTCTACGGAGTCGGCACCATGTGCGGCGCCATCGGCATCGTCTACAGCCACGAGCTGATGCATCAGCGCAATGACCGAGAGCGCTGGCTGGGGGATATCCTGCTGTCGATGGTGCTTTATTCGCACTTCCGCAGCGAGCATCTGCTGGTCCACCATGTCGCGGTCGGCACGCCGAAGGACGCGGTGACTGCCCGCTACAACGAGAGCTTCCCGCGTTTTTTCTGGCGCGTGTTGCGCGACTGCCCGCGTTCGGCCTGGAACGCCGAGGTGGCGCGGCTGAAGCGCAAGGACCTGCCCGCCACCGACCTGCGCAACCCCTTCTGGCGCTACGGCGCGCTTCAGCTCGGCATGCTGCTTCTGGCGCTGATCGTCGGAGGTCTGCCGGGGCTCTTCCTCTTCCTCTACCAGGCCCTCATCGCCGTCTGGATGCTGGAGCTGACCAATTACGTCGAGCACTACGGGCTGACGCGAAAGTACCTGGGCCAGGGCAAGTTCGAGCATGTGAAGCCGCATCACAGCTGGAACGCCGCGCATCGGGCGACGAACTGGCTGCTGATCAACCTGCAGCGCCATTCGGATCACCACACCCGGCCCGACCGGCGCTTCCCGCTCTTGCAGACCTACCACGACGGCGAGGCGCCGCAGCTGCCGCATGGCTACCCGGCGATGACCGTCATGGCGATGATCCCGCCGCTCTGGCGGCGCAAGATGAATCCTCGCGTGCGCAACTGGCGCAAGATGTACTATCCCGAGATCACCGACTGGGGCCCCTACAAGGCTGGTCGCCACGAGGGGCTGGCCGGCTAAAGAAGCTCTGCCCCCGTCGCCTGAGAGCGACGAGTGGGAGGGCAAGGGGGTTCTGCCCCCCCGTCGCCGGAGGGCGACAAATAGAAGGGCCCCGTCGCCGGAGGGCGACAAATGGAAAGGTAAGGGGGGCTCCGCCCCCCGCCTTCGGCTCCCCCCGCAGTATTTTCAGCCATCGGATAGAGAAAGGGACCCGCGCATCTGGCGGGCCCCTGCTCTTCGGCTTGCCGGACATTGACCGGGGGGGACGTCCTCGCAGGAGGCGGGAGCGGAGCCCCCGCCCTCCGTGTCAGGCGGCCATGACGCGGGACAGGTGGTAATCCGTATCGCCCAGCTGGGCGTCGATCATCACCAGCCGCTTGGCGTAATGCGAGCCGGGGTATTCCCAGGTCATGGCGATGCCGCCGTGCATCTGGATCGCCTCTTCGGCCACCAGCCGACCGGCGCGGCCGATCAGGTTCTTGGCCATCGAGGCATAGCGCGCCGCCTCGGGGCCACCCAGCTCTGCCGCCGCCTTGATGGTGATCGAACGCGCCTGTTCGATCTCGGTCAGCATGTCCACCGCGCGGTGCTGCAGCACCTGGAACTTGCCGATGGCGACGCCGAATTGCTTGCGGGTGCGCAGGTATTCGACGGTCATCGCCTGCAGCACATCCATGGCGCCGACCGCCTCGGCGCAGAGCGCAACGATGCCGGCGTTGGCCGCATCCGCCAGCGCTTCGGCGGCATCGGCGAGCAGCAGGGTGCCGGGGGTGTCTTCCAGCACGACCTCTGCCGCGCCGCCGCCGTCCATCATGCCATAGCCGGTGACAGAGGCCGCATCGGCGGCCACCTGGAAGAGCGCCACCTTGCCGTCGAGCTTCGCCGCCACCAGCAGCTGGTCCGCCACCTGGCCGCCGTAGACGACGCTCTTGCGGCCCGACAGGGCGTAGCCGTCACCGCTGGCCTTCGCCTGCGTTCCGATGGCGTCCAGCCCGTACCAGGCGTCGATCTCGCCAGTGGCCACGGCGTATTTCTGCACGCCCGACAAGAGCGCCTCCTGGTCCGCACCCGCCGCCGACAGCAGGCGGGAGGCCATGAGCGCGCCCAGCACCGGCTCGGGGCAGAGGGCACCGCCCAGGGCCTCGAAGACCACCGAGATGTCGAAACCGGTGCCGCCGAAGCCGCCGGCCTCTTCCGGGGCCAGGGCATAGAGCGCCCCCAGTTCCGACAGGGCCTCCCAATGGGATTGCGAATGGTAGGGCGCCTCGTAGGCGGCCTTGTTGCGGGCCTCGAAGGGGTACTTTTCGCGCAGGTAGCGGGTCAGGCTGTCCGACAGCATCTGCCGGTCTTCGGTCAGATCGAAATCCATGGTCACAGCTCCAGCATGGTCTTGGTCAGGATGTTCCGCTGGATCTCGTTCGATCCGCCGAAGATCGAGGTCTTGCGGTTGTTGAAGTAGCGGGCGGCATTATGCGCCGCATCTTCGGGCGCGGGATCGAGGTTGGCCGAGAGCAGGCCGGGGAATGGCGCGGCAGAGGGGCCGAGCGCCCGGCGGGCGAGGTCCTTCAGCTCCTGCCCGATGACCGTGCCCTTGATCTTGAGGATCGAGGTCTCGGGCCCCGGCGCGCCCTGCTTCTGGGCCTTGTAGAGCATCCGCAGGTTGGTCAGCTTCATCGCCTCGAGGTCGATTTCCACCTGCGCCACGCGGGCGGCAAAGAGCGGGTCCTCGATCAGCGGACGGCCATTGCGCATCACCTTGCGGGCCAGCGCCTTGACCTCTTCCAGCGACTGCATCGAGAAGCCGACCCCGGCGATATTGGTGCGCTCGTGGGTCAGCAGGAACTTGGCGATGGTCCAGCCCTGGTTCTCTTCGCCGACGAGGTTCTCGGCCGGAACGCGGACATCGGTGAAGAAGACCTCGTTCACCTCGTGGCCGCCTTCGATCAGCTTGATCGGGCGCATCTCGATGCCGGGGGTATCGAGATCGACGAGGATGAAGCTGATGCCCTTCTGCTGCTTAACATCCGGGTCGGTACGGACCAGGCAGAAGATCTTGTTGGCGTGCTGGCCAAGCGTGGTCCAGGTCTTCTGACCGTTGATCACGTAGTCGTCGCCATCGCGCACGGCGCGGGTCTTGAGGCTGGCAAGGTCGGAGCCGGCGCCGGGCTCGGAGTAACCCTGGCACCACCAGTCCTCTCCCGAGAGGATACGCGGCAGGTAGTAGTCCTGCTGCGCCTTGCTGCCGAACTGCTGCAGCACCGGGCCCAGCATGGCCAGGCCGAAGGGCACGATGCGCGGCGCATAGGCGCGACAGGCTTCCTCTTCGAAGATATGCCGCTGCACCGGCGACCAGCCGGGGCCGCCGAACTCTTCGGGCCAGGTGGTTGCCAGCCAGCCCTTGTCATTCAGCAGCGCATGGTAGCGGTCCATGATGTCTTTGGTCAGCTCGCCGCCAGCACGGACGGCATCGGACATCTCCTTGGGCAGGTTCTCGGCGAAGAAGGCGCGGACCTCCTCGCGGAAGGCCTGCTCTTCAGGCGTGAAACTCAGATCCATGTCTTACCCCTTGTTCAAATCGGCGAAGCTGGTGCCATCGGCGGCCATACGGTGCAGGATGTCAGGCACCTGCCAGTAATGCGGGTCTTCCTCGGCGTAGCGCTCGATGCGGGCCACCAGCTCTGCGGCGCCGAGCGTATCGGCGTAGTGCAGCGGGCCGCCGCGGAAGCGCGGGAAGCCGTAGCCGAAGAGGAAGACCATATCGACGTCGAGCGGCCGCTTGGCGGTGCCGTCCTCGACCACGCGCGCGGCCTCCGAGATCATCGCGGTCATGTAGCGCTCGACGATCTCGTCATCGGTGAAGCTCTTCGGCGTGATGCCCTGCTCGGCGCGCACCTCGTCGATGATCGTGGCGACCTCGGGGTTGGGCACCGGAGCGCCCCCCTCGTAGAGGTAGTACCCCTTGCCCGTCTTGCGCCCGAACCAGCCGTTTTCGCAGATGCGATCAGGGATCTGGCCAGCGTATCGCTCGGCGGGGTCGCGGGTCGCGGCCTTGCGCTTGCGGGTCATCCAGCCGATGTCGAGACCAGCCAGGTCGCCCACCTTGTGCGGGCCCATGGCGAAGCCGAAGCCCTCAAGCGCCGCGTCCACCTGCGCAGGGCTTGCGCCATCCAGCACCAGATAGCCGGAACACAGCGCGTAATGCGCCAGGATGCGGTTGCCGATGAAGCCGTCACAGACCTGTGCCAGCACGCCGACCTTGCGCAGACGCTTGGCCAGGGCAAAGCCCGTGGCCAGCACATCCGGCGCCGTCTGCTTGCCCTGCACGATCTCGAGCAGGCGCATCACATGGGCGGGAGAGAAGAAATGCAGCCCCAGCACGTCGCCGGGCCGGGAGGTGCTCTCGGCGATCTCGTTCACATCCAGGTAGGAAGTATTGGAGGCCAGCACCGCGTCCGGCTTGCAGATCGCATCCAGCTTGCCGAAGATCTCGCGCTTGACGCCCATGTCCTCGAAGACCGCCTCGATCACCAGGTCGACATCGGCCAGCGCATCGAGCTCGAGCGCCGGGCTCAGCGAGGCCAGCGCGGCCTCCTTCTTCGCTTCGCTCATCTTGCCGCGCGACACGGCGCCTTCGAGGTTCTTGGTGATCGTGGCCACGCCGCGATCCAGCCCCTCCTGCGCCACTTCGACCAAGGTCACCGGCAGACCGGCCAGCAGGCAGGCAGTGGCGATGCCCGAGCCCATGGTACCGCCGCCGATCACGCCGACGGACTGGATATCGCGCGTCTCGCCCTTGGCTTCGGGGATGTTCGACACCGCGCGCTCGCCGAAGAAGGCATGGATGAGACCGGCGCGCTGCGGGGTCTCCATGCAGTCAAGGAAGCACTGGCGTTCGACCTTCAGGCCCTCGGCAATGGGCTGATCGGCCGCCGCGATGGCGTCGATGCACTTCAGCGGATTGACCAGGTGCGGGGACTTTTTCTGCGTCGCAGCGCGAATTCCGTCCAGGGCCGTATGGTCAATCTCGATGGAGATCTCTGAGGTGCGGCGCGTGGGCAGGGTGCCCGCAACGACCTCCTGCGCCATCGACAGCGCCACGTCACGGGGGTTGCCTTCGACCACCCGGTCGATGGCGCCTGCGGCCTGGGCCTCCTCGACCGAGACCTGCCGGCCCGAGAGGGACATGTCGAGCGCGAAGTCCACGCCCGCCAGACGCGGGAGGCGCTGCGTGCCACCGGCACCGGGCAGCAGGCCGATCAGCACTTCGGGCAGGCCGACCTTCGATCCGGCAATCGCCACGCGGGCATGGGCCGCTAGGCCCAGCTCGAAGCCGCCGCCTAGGGCTGTGCCATGCATCACGGCGACCACCGGGATCTCGGAGGCTTCGAGGATATTGTAGACCTCGGGCAGCACCGGCTCTTTCGAGGGCTTGCCGAATTCACGGATATCCGCACCCGCCATGAAGGTCCGCCCGGCGCACCAGATGGCGATCGCCTTGACGCCTGCCTCTGCGTTCAGCGCCTCGATGGCCCCGACCAGCCCGACACGCACCGCGTGACCGCTGGCATTCACCGGCGGATTGTCGATGCAAACCAGCGCCACATCGCCCACGACCTCGGTCGTGACGACCTCTCCCACAACACCATCCGGCATGGAGCCCTCCCCTTTGTTCGGCGCAACGGCGCCTCCTCCGGGCCCGACGTTAGGCGCTCCGGAGGGGAGGGTCAAGTTTTGCAGAATTTGTTTTCGCTATGCGAAACCGGCTCAGGAGATGATTTCAAACTTCGTGACGTCGACCATGCCCCGGTCGGTGATCTTCAGCGCCGGAATCACCGGCAGGGCGAGGAAGGCGAGCTGCAGGAAGGGCTCTTCCAGCGTCACGCCCAGCCCCTTGGCGGCGGCGCGCAGATCGACGAGCGAATCGCGCACCACCTCGAAGGGCTCAAGACTCATCAGGCCCGCGACAGGCAGGGCCAGCTCTGCCAGCACGCGGCCGCCCTCGACCACGACGAAGCCGCCTTCGATCTCGCCCAGCCGGGTCGCGGCGAGGGCCATGTCGTCGTAATCCGCGCCGACGCAGGCGATGTTGTGGTGGTCGTGGCAGACGGTCGAGGCAATGGCGCCGCGTTCCAGCCCGAAGCCCTTCACGAAACCGGTGGCGATATTGCCGTTCTTGCCGTGCCGTTCGACCACGGCGATCTTCACCAGATCGCGCGCGGGGTCGGGGCGCTTGTCGCCGCTCTCGATGGGAATCACCTCGTGCAGATGCTGGGTGATTATCTTGCCTTCCATGATGCCGATCACGTCGGTTTCTTCGCGGTTGGCAGAGCTGCGGAAGCTGGCCCCCGTGACCACCGGCGCCTTGACCGAGTTGCGGCCCACCGGGTCGATCACTTCACGCGCGGCGAAGGCCGCGTCCCCGACGACGACACCGCCGGCCAGAACCATTTCGGCCTCGCACTTCGCCGGATCGTCGATCACCACGATATCCGCGCGCTTGCCCGGCGCGACCTGGCCGCGATCCTTCAGCCCGAAAGCCTCGGCGGCAGACAGGGATGCCGCGCGGTAGACCGCCAGCGGCGAGCAGCCCATGCGGATCAGCTCCCGGATCATGAAGTCCAGGTGCCCGTGTTCGCCGATATCCAGCGGGTTCCGGTCGTCGGTGCACAGGCACATGTAGGCCGAGGTGATGTCGTTGAGCAGCGGTTGCAGCGCAACCATGTCCTTGGAGACCGAGCCCTCGCGGATCAGCACCCGCATCCCCTTCTGCAGCTTCTCGCGCGCCTCTTCGGCGGTGGTCGCCTCGTGTTCGGTGCGGATACCGGCAGAGACATAGGCGTTCAGGTCGCGGCCAAGCAGCTGCGGGCAATGGCCGTCGATATGGCCGCCACGGAACAGCTCGAGTTTCTCGAGGCAACCGGGGTCGCGGAAGATCACGCCGGGGTAGTTCATGAACTCGGCCAGCCCCGTCACCTGCGGGTGGTCGCGCAGGGGCGCGAGGTCGGCGGCCCCGATCTCGGCGCCGGCGGTCTCCATGTGGCTGGAGGGGACGCAGGACGAGAGGTTCACCCGGATATCCATCAGGGTGCGGCTGGCGCAGGCCAGGAAATACTCGATCCCCGGCACGCCGATGACATTGGCGATCTCGTGGGGGTCACAGATGGCGGTGGTGACACCGCGCGGGCCCACGCAGCGGTCGAACTCGTAGGGGGTCACCATCGAGCTCTCGATATGCAGGTGGGTGTCGATGAACCCCGGCACCAGCAGCTTGCCGGTGACGTCGATGACCTGCGCGCCCTCGTAGTCGGCACCGATGCCGACGATCCACTTGCCGCGAATGGCCACGTCGCCGGGGATCTCGATCCCGGTCACCATGTCCCAGACGCGACCGCCGCGCAGGACGATGTCGGCGGGGGCATCGCCACGGCCGGCGGCAATCAGATCGGACAGGCTGGGCTGGGTCATCGGGCACCTCCTTGGCTTTGGCTCAGAAGGCCCGATCGCCCGCCGCTTGTCCAGCCGCAGCGCCCCGGCTAGGGTCCGCCGGAACCAACTGGAGGACCCGATGTCTCTGTTCGATCTGCCTGCCGTTCCCGATGTGCCCGTGGCCGGTGAAACCGAAGGCTACCCGGTGCGCCGGATCTTCTGTGTCGGGCGTAACTACGCCGCCCATGCTGCCGAGATGGGCAACGCGGTCCCCGAGGTGCCCTTCTACTTCACCAAGTCCCCGGCCCACATGATCCTGACCGGAGAGACCATCCCCTACCCGCCCGGCACCGAGAATTTTCACTACGAGATCGAGCTGGTCGTGGCCCTCGGCGCGCCGCTCTTCAAGGCCCGCCCCGAAGAGACCATGGCCGCCGTCTACGGCTATGCCACGGGCCTCGACATGACCCGCCGCGACCTTCAGGCGATCTCGAAGAAGGGCGGGCTGCCCTGGGACATCGCCAAGGACGTCGAGAACACCGCCGTGGTCGGCCCGATGACCAGGGCCTCGGACTTCGGTCCGCTGGGGACGCAGTCGATCAGCCTGAGCGTGGACTGCGAGACCCGGCAGAGCTCGACCCTCGACAAGATGCTGAATGACGTGCCCGCGCTGCTTTCGCACCTGTCGGGCTATTACCACCTGCAGCCCGGAGACCTGATCTTTACCGGCACCCCCGAGGGTGTTGGCGCCGTCACCTCCGGGGCCGTGCTGCGCGGCGAGGTGGAAGGCCTCGCCCCGGTTGAGCTGACCCTCTCCGAGGCGGAATAGACTCACCCCGCGTCAACGCCCTGCCCTGCATGGGCCCGAGGCACCCTGTTTCTTCGGGAGCAGGGCGCTTTTCTGCGTCGCTCAGGTCAGATAAGCGGCATTTCGCTCAATCTATGGTGGAATTGGCATCCCCCCGCCGGTCGCCCGGTGATCGGCCCTTTGTCTTGATTGCTGCGCTGCGGCGCCTCCGTTAACTTTGTCTTATGAGTAAACGGTCCCGCCTTTCCCCAGACGACTGGCTCCGCGCCGGTCTGGACGCCCTCTCTGCCTCGGGTCCCGAGGCTTTGAAGGCCGAAGCCCTTGCCCGTAATCTCGAGACCACCAAGGGCTCGTTCTACTGGCATTTCCCCGATGTTCCCGCCTACCGGCAGGCCTTGCTCCGGTTCTGGGGCAGCGAGGCGGCAGAGGTCGGCGAAACGCCGGCCGACCGCCAGGAGGCTGTCACGCGGCTGCATCAGATCATCCGCGAGGGTTTCGGCCAGGATCGCGGCGCCGAAGGTGCCATGCGGGCCTGGGCGCGCACCGACCCCGCCGCCGCCGAGACCCTGGCCGAGATCGACTCCAACCGCCTGGCTCAGATGGAAGACCTGCTGGTCAAGGTTGGCGTGACCAACCCCTCGATTGCCCGACTGCTCTATGCTGCCCAGATCGGCATGGCCCAGGTCAGCGGCACCGACGAGACCCAGGGCCAGGAAGCCCTCGATACGCTCGTCGACCTGGTTCTGGCGCTGCGCTAGCCCCCCACCCTCTTGCCAATCAGACGCACCAGCCGCGCCCGAGCTTCGGGCAGCGGCTTGGTGCCCAATTCGGGCGCCAGGTGGTTTTCCAGGAAATGCCCGGTGACCCGCAGCGCCGCGACCACCTCGGCATCGGGCGCATCGCCCTCGCCGCGCAGAACGGGCGGCAGGGGCAGCAGGCGATCCGCGTAATCCCCCGCCCCCGCCTGCGTCACCGCCCGCCCCGTGCGCGGAGAGACATAGGCCAGCCCCTCGGTCGCGCCGGTCACCGCGCAGGCGGTCAGGTCAAGGCCGAAGCCGGTATCCTCGAGCAGCGACATTTCCCACCGAAGGTAGGCCAGGGGCCAGAGATCGCCCTGCTCCAGCAAGTCCAGCAACTGTTCGGTCTGACGGTAGAGCCTGGGATGGGTCTCGCGCTCGGGCAGGCTGAAGGACAGGAGCGCGCAGACCGCGCCAAGCCCCGCCAGCGCCAGCCGGTCGCCCAGGCTGACGGCGGCGCGCGAGCGGATGGGTTCGACGGTGAAATTGCCCAGGTGATCTTCCAGCCGCGCCCGCCAGGCGATGTCCAGCTGCGCCCCCGGTTGCAGCACCGGCGCCAGCTTGCGCGAGGCCCCGCCGCGCACAAGCCCGGCATGGCGGCCATGGCCGGGGGTGAAGACCTCGGCGATGACCGCACTTTCGCCGTGCGGACGCACCGCCAGCAATATTCCCTCGTCGCGCCATTCCATGCCGACGATCATCACCGGGCTTGCGACCGGGGACAAGATCGCACAGTTTCCAGACATGGATTTTCGCAGCAACGCCCTCTCGTCGCCTGCCAGGGTCTCTGCACGGTTCGTCGCCCTGCTGGCCTTCGCCGCGCTGGTTGCCCAGGTGATGGCCACCGCCGCCAGTCACCCCGAGGACAGCCTGCTCGAGGTGATCTGGAACCGTGCGCGCTACTTCACCAATCTCACCGCCCTGCTGACCCTGCTCTCGTTCCTCGGGATGAGCGCGACAGGTCGCGGCGTTCACAGGCTGTGGATCGGCGGCCTGGCGCTGTGGGAGGCGATGACCGGGCTCATCTACCACGTGCTGCTGGCCGCACCGCTTGCCGGCATCGACTTCTGGGCCAGCCACGGGCTGCACACGGCGCTGCCGATCGCGGTCATGCTGTGGTGGCTCTGTTTCGGGCGCAAGACCCCGCTGCGGGTCGGCGCCGCCATCGCCTGGCTGGTCTGGCCCACGATCTACATCACCTATGCGCTGTTGCGCGGAAAGGCGGACGGCAAGTATCCCTACTTCTTCCTCGACCCCGGAGAAGTCCGCTGGGATGGCGTGGCGGTCTGGTCGGGCATCATCGGCGGCGCCTTCTTCCTGGGCGGCCTGATGCTGATCCTCGTCGCAAGGCTGTTCCGTCGCTGATCAGTCGGAGAGGCCCGGCTCGTCCAGAAGGTGGCGGCCCTGCCGGTCCTCGACCTCGATCACCCAGAGATCCGGGTCATAGCCCTGCTGACGCTGCGCAGCCGCGTCGACCTCGACCTCCGAGCCCTCGGCCAGCACCATCCAGCGGCGATCCCCGGTCATCAGGTCAAAGCGCCGCTCGAAGAGCTGGCTCGTGCCGTCCAGTGTGTTCATCTTGATCAGCACCGCGCCCGCGTTGTCATCGCCATGGGAGGTCACGAAGGCAGGGATCTCATGCAGCCTGAGGCGTGTGAGATAGGCATCGACCCAGAAACGCGTCGTCAGGCGCATCTTAACCCTCCTTGCAGCACGCAGATCCGTGCCATTCTTTCGCCGAACTCGACCCCTAGCCTGCCGGGGACCGACGCAAGACCGCCGCCGCCGACCGAACCGAAAGACGGAGCCCACATGCCCCTGCCCGCCCTGATCCTGATCGCCCTGGGCCTCGCCGCCACTGTCGCCTTCTTCGCCGGGATCGTCTCGGGCGTGACCGGCGCGGGGCTCAACGCAATCGGAGCGCTGCTGATGATCCTCGGCGTCCTCTGGTCCGCCGTGGCCCGCAGCCGGGCCCGCAAGAAGGCCAGCCGCGAGGCCTGAGGCCTAGCGGCAACCGTCTCGGCGCAGGTCTCAGCGATTGCCGTCCTTGAAGTCCAGGCCCATCTCGGAATAGCGCTCGGCCTCTTCCAGCCAGTTCTCACGCAGCTTCACCTGCAGGAAGAGGTGAACCTTGCGGCCCAGGAATTCTTCCAGCTCTTCGCGCGCCAGCTTCGAGATCGCCTTGATCGTCTCGCCCTTCTTGCCAAGGATGATCCCCTTGTGGCCATCGCGGGCGACGTAGATCATCTGGTCGATGCGGGCGGAACCATCCTTGCGCTCTTCCCAGTTCTCGGTCTCGACCGTCAGCTGGTAGGGCAGCTCCTGGTGCAGGCGCAGGGTCAGCTTCTCGCGGGTCATCTCGGCGGCGATCATGCGCATGGGCAGATCGGCAATCTGGTCCTCGGGGTAGAGCCAGGGGCCCTCGGGCATCTCGCCCGCCAGCCATTCGCGCAGGTCCTGCACGCCAAAGCCCTTCTCGGCCGAGATCATGAAGGTGCGCTCGAAGGCGTAGCGCTCATTCATCTCGCTGGTCAGCGCCAGCAGCACCTGGCTTTCCACGCGGTCGATCTTGTTGATCGCCAAGGCCACGCGGCGGCCCTTGGGCAGCGCGTTCAGGCCCTCGAGGATCTTCTCGACGCCATCGGTGATGCCCCGGTGGGCTTCGATCAGCAGGACGATCACATCGGCATCGGCAGCGCCACCCCAGGCGGCGGCAACCATGGCCCGGTCCAGCCGGCGGCGCGGCTTGAAGAGACCGGGGGTGTCGACGAAGACCAGCTGCGAGTCGCCCTCCAGGGCCACGCCCCGGATACGTGCCCGGGTCGTCTGCACCTTGTGGGTGACGATCGAGACCTTTGCCCCGACCATGCGATTGGTCAGGGTGGACTTGCCCGCATTGGGCTCTCCGATCAGGGCGACGAAACCGGCCTTGGTACTCATGTGCTGCATCCTTGAAGCGAAGTGCGCTCTCTACGGCCTTTTACCGCAGCGCGCCAGCCCTGTCTTTACTGGCGTTTGGCCGCGACCCGCCCCGAGCGGATCAGCGTGTAGCTGCCGGATACGACGATCAACAGGCCTCCAGCCAGGGTCCAGAGGTCCGGGCGCTCTCCGAAGAAGACATAGGCCAGCCCCAGGGCCACCAGCAGGCGCGAATAGCGGAAGGGCGCCACGACCGAGACCTCGCCCGAGCGCATGGCCACGGTCAGCGCCGTGTAGGCCGAGACCCCGACCAGCGCCAGCAGCAGCACCGACAGCGCCTCGTCCGGTTGCGGCAGACGTGGCGGGGCGGCGTCGAAGGACATGAAGATCAGCCCCGCGAGGATGATCACCAGGAAGCCCAGCATGCCAAGCTGGCGGCCCGAGACGCTGGGCGGCGCCATGCGCGTGGCCAGGTCGCGGCCGGCAAAGCCGATCATGCCCAGCAGGGCGAAGATCGAGGCGGGCTCGAAGGCATCCGGGGTCGGTTTGATGATCAGCAGCACGCCCGCGAATCCCACGGCCATGGCGGTCCAGCGGCGCGGACCGACCTTCTCTCCCAGCAGCAGGGCGGCGCCGAAGGTGACCACCAGCGGCGCCGCCTGCAGGATGGCCGAGGTCGAGGAAAGCGGAGTGAAGGCCAGCGCCAGGGCGAAGAAGAGCCGGCCCACCAGTTCGATCACCGAGCGGATCAGCAGGCGGGGGCGCAGGGCGTCACGGGTCAGCGGCGCCTCGCCGCGCGCCAGGCAGAGCCCGGCAAAGAGGATCGAGCCGGTGATCCCGAAGAGCAGCGTGGTGAACCCCGGCGGCAGGCTGGAGGAGACGGATTTGAAGAGCGCGTCCTCGACGGCGAAGCCCAGCATGGCAAGGACCATGAAGAGGCTGCCCTTGACGTTGGGGCTCAAGCGGATTTCCCTTCCAGCCGCGCCAGCAGCGCGGTCGCGGCGGCCTGTTCGGCGGCGCGTTTCGAGGCGGCGGTGGCGCTGGCCTCTTCCCCCGTCTTCAGGCGTGCCGAGATGGTGAAGACCGGCGCGTGGTCCGGCCCCTTGCGGTCGGTCTCGACATAGGCGGGCGGCGGCAGGCGGCGGGCCTGGGCCCATTCCTGCAACGCGGTCTTGGCATCGCGGGCGTCATCCTCGACCTCGGCGATGCGGCGGCCCCAGAGCCGCAGGATCATCGCCTGGGCGGTCTCGAAACCGGCATCCAGGTAGACGGCGGCAATCACCGCCTCCATGGCGTCGCCCAGCAGGGCCTGCTTGCGGCGTCCGCCCGACATCTGTTCCGAGCGGCCCAGCTTCAGCACGTCGCCCAGCTCGATCTCGCGGGCGATATCGGCGCAGGTCTCCTTGCGCACCAGCGCGTTGAAGCGCGGCGCCAGAAGCCCCTCGGAGGCGCCACGGTCCTCCTTCAGCAGCGCCTCGGCCATGACCAGGCCAAGCACGCGGTCGCCCAGGAATTCCAGCCGCTGGTTGTCGGGCCGGGTCGGCGAGGACATCGAGGAATGGGTGACGGCGCGCAGCATCAGCTCGGGCCGGGCAAATTCATGGCCCAGCTTCGCCTGAAAGGCCTTCAGCTCTGCGGATATCTTCATGACTGCCTCGGGGGTGCTGCGGATGTCGCCCTAGAAAGCGCAAAGCCGCGGCAGGTGCAAGGGCACCGCCGCGGCACAGGTGGGCTCGGCCCCTGGTCGGATCAGGTGATCGGTTCCAGGAAACGGTCCTTGCGCCAGTCCCAGAAGAACAACAGCGAGCGCCCGCCCGAGGAGAAGACCACGCGGTCGGCGCGGCCGATCAGGTTCTCGTAGGGCACGAAGCCCACGCCGTCGCGCGAGCGGGCGAAGCGCGAGTCGGTGGAATTGTCGCGGTTGTCGCCCATCATGAAATACTCGCCCTCGGGCACCTCGAAGACGCCGGTATCGTCGGCGGCCGAGGAATAGCCGATGTTGAGGATCGAATGGGTCAGACCATTTGGCAGGGTCTCGAGGTAGCGTTCCTTCTCGCATTCGCCACCGGCACCGATCACCGCACCGTTGAAGCAGCGCGGAAGGCGACCCTGGGGGCCCTGCGGGGCGTAGGTCTCGATGAACATGCCGGCGGGCTCCATCTTCACGGCCTCGCCGTTGATGTGCAGCACCGAGTCGATCATCTGGATCTTGTCGCCGGGCAGGCCGATGACGCGCTTGATGTAATCCTCACCGGTGACCGGGTGACGGAAGACCGCCACGTCGCCGCGCTCGGGCTCGGAGCCCAGCAGGCGGGTGTTGTCATTGTCGAGGAAGCCGCAGATGTCGCGGGCATCGAGGTCGATGCCGAAGCGGCGGATCTTGATGTTGGGGCAGGAGGCGTAGGAATAGCCGTAGGACATCTTGTTGACGAAGAGGAAGTCTCCGACCAGCAGCGTGTCCTTCATCGAGCCGGAGGGAATCCAGAAGGGCTGGAAGAAGAGCGACCGGAAGACGCCGGCGATCACCAGTGCCCAGAAGATCGTCTTGATGGTTTCCCAGATGAAGCTGCCTTCGCCGCTGCTGCTGCTCCGCGCCATGACGCCCGATCCTTCTGCCTGTTAACCGCGCCCCTTCGCCGGGCAGCCTTGGCTACATGCGGGGGCGCGGATGCCAAGTCAACAGAGGCGCGGGGATTTCCGCCGTCCGGTATCGGGATCGTGTTGCAAAGGGCTCAGGCTCGGTCGGGGGGTGGTCAACACAGGCGGTCCGGGGAGGGGGCTCTGCCCCCCTCCGCTGCGCGGAGTCCCCCGCAGTATTTTCAGCCATCGGATGGGACAAGGGTCTCTTGCAACCGTCCGACGGCCACACGTCATGCCGCCGGAGACATCCGGCATCGCAGCTTGCCCTAGTCCCTGACCGGACGCGCCTCGATCACCACGAAGGCCTGGGCCCAGGGGTGGTCGTCGGTGAGGGTGACATGGACGATGGCCTCATGGCCCTCGGGTGTCAGCTCGGCCAGGCGCTCGGCGGCCCAACCGGTCAGATGCATGACGGGCTGGCCGGTCCTGAGGTTGGTCACCGCCATGTCCTTCCAGGCGATGCCCATGGCAAGCCCGGTGCCAAGCGCCTTCGAGCAGGCCTCTTTCGCGGCCCAGCGTTTGGCATAGGTCCCGGCCTCGTCCTTGCGGCGCGATGCCTTGGCCTGTTCGATCTCGGTGAAGACACGATTGCGGAAGCGGTCGCCATGGCGATCGAGGACGCCTTGAATGCGCTCGATATTGGCCAGGTCCGTTCCGATTCCGATGATCATCTCCGCGCCCCTTTCCGCTGGTCTCCCCGCCTTAGCGCGAAACGCGGGCCTGGGAAACACTGCCCCCGGCAGGGGCCTGTCGGAAAGTGCGGGGAGGGGTCAGGCGCCGCAGGCGACCTGGGACGCGCGCCGGCCCATGGCCGGAACGGAGGATGCCACGGAGGACATCGGGTGGGTCAGCGGCAGGTCGGCGAGTTGCGCCGGGTTCATGGCCGCGATCCGCGGATCAGCGAAGGGGTCGTCGCGCCGTGCGGCGGGGGCCCTGCCTCCGAAGAGTTTGCTGAAAAGGTCTTTCATTGTTTTTATCCTTCTCTAGGGTTTCAGATATCCCCAATATAGTGGCTCCTGCGGCCTTTAAAACTTCACAAGAACTGAAAGCGTGTTTAGGAACGCTGAAATGCACCCACTGCAAACCGCCCCCCTGAACGCCCTGCGCGCCGCCGAGGCCACGGCCCGTCTCGGCTCGCTTCGTGCCGCGGCCCAAGAGCTGGGCGTCAGCCCCGGTGCGGTGAGCCAGCAGATCGCGCGGGCCGAATCCGCCCTGGGCCGTCCGCTGTTCGACCGCCGCCCCGGAGGCCTGCGCCCCGCCGAGGGCACCGAAGAGATCTTCCTGCATCTGCGCGAAGGTTTCTCGCGGCTGACCGCCGCGGTCGAGCTGACCCGCCGTGACCGGGCGCATATCCTGACCATCTCGGTGGCGCCGATCTTCGCCGCGCGCTGGCTGATCTGGCGCCTGCCCGAGTTCACCCGCGCCCACCCCGAGATCAAGGTCCGCCTCGACAGCTCCATCCAGCTAGTCGATCCGAATGCCGGAGACGTGGATTTCGCCATCCGCATCGGCCCCGGTGGCTACCAGGGGCTGACGGTCGAGCGCCTGCTGGAGCAGAGGGTGATCCCCGTCTGCTCTGCCGATTGGGCGGCGAAGCTCCAGACCCCCGCCGATCTTGCCCATGTGCCGATCATTCGCGACGCGCGGGCGATGTTCGACTGGGATGTCTGGCTGGGCCCCGAGGGGTTGTCGCGGCAGATCCTGGGCGAGGGGCCGGAGTTCAACGAGGCCTCGCTGGGGCTCGATTCGGCCATGGCCGGAGAGGGCGTACTGCTGGCCTTCGAGACCCTCTGCCATGACGCGCTGGAACGCGGCCAGGTGGCCGCCCCCTTCCCGCGCTATCACCCCACCGGGCTCAGCTACTGGCTGGTCTCGGCGCGGGACCGCTCGCTCTCGCTGCCGCAGCGACGGTTTCGGAGCTGGCTGAAGGATAGCCTCGCCAGCTCCGGGATGGGGAGTTAGGCGCGGGCGCTCAGGTCCGGGCCTCGTCCATCAGGCGGCGCATTTCGGCGATGGCCGGTTGCAGGCCCAGGAAGATCGCCTCTCCGACCAGGAAGTGGCCGATGTTCAGCTCGCGCAGCTCGGGGAAGGCGGCGACGGGCTGCACGGTTTCGTAGGTCAGCCCGTGGCCCGCGTGGACTTCCAGCCCCAGGGAATGGCCGAAGCTGGCCATCTCGCGCAGGCGCTCGAGCTCGGCGTCGCGTTCGGCGAAACGGCCCTCGGCATGGGCGTCGCAATAGGCGCCGGTGTGAAGCTCGATCACCTCGGCGCCGATGCGATGCGCGGCCTCGATCTGGGCGCGGTCGGCGGCGATGAAGATCGACACCCGGCAGCCCGCCTCGCGCAGCGGCGCGATGAAATGGGCCAGCCGGTTCTCGTCCCTGGCCACTTCCAGCCCGCCCTCGGTCGTGCGCTCTTCGCGCTTCTCGGGCACGATGCAGACCGCGTGCGGCTTGTGACGCAGCGCGATGGCCTGCATCTCGTCCGTGGCGGCCATTTCGAAGTTGAGCGGCACGGTCAGCGCCTCGGCCAGGGCTTCGATATCGGCATCCGAGATATGGCGGCGGTCTTCGCGCAGATGCGCGGTAATCCCGTCGGCGCCGGCCTCCTCGGCCAGTTTCGCCGCGCGCAACGGATCGGGATAGGCACCGCCGCGGGCATTCCGCACGGTGGCCACATGGTCGATATTCACACCCAGACGCAGTTTCGGCTGTTCACTCATGGCGCGGCTCCTTCAACACGCGCCTATCAATGCCGCAAGCCTTCTCGCTTCGCCACCCCCCAAGCGGCCAATTTCCCTGCTGAGGGATATCAACGGATGGAATGGGCGAAGAGGCCCCAGCCTGCGCCCGGTCCCCGTCCCTAGCCCTTGCGGGCGGACTTGGCGGCGGACTTGGCGCGCAGCGCCGCCAGCTTGGCCTTCAGCGCGCCCTTGCGGCGGGCCTGGTAGGCCCGGATCAGCGGCACCGAGATGTAATAGGCGACCAGCCCGGCAATCACGCCGGGGATCACGCCGCCGATCATGTAGGGGAAGAAGATCTCGTTGTAGAAGGCGACGAGCCCGTGCCAATTGGCATCCACATCGGTGAAGAGCGCCCAGATATTGTCCTTCAGGTCATCCGCCGCGGCCAGGAACTTGCCACCGAAGCCATGGGCGATGCCGTCGTAGTGATGCGGCGGGCCCGCGTGCTGCGACATGCCGAGAATCCAGTACCCCAGCTGCAGAGAGAGCACGCCGATCGGCACATAGGTCAGCGGATTTCCGACGAAGGTGGCCAAGAGCGCGGCCAGGATATTGCCGCGCAGGATCAGCGCGATCAGCGCGGCGACCATGAAATGCATGCCGAAGAACGGCGTGAAGGTGGTGAAGACCCCGGCGAAAATCCCCCGAGCGATGGTCTCGGGCGTGTCGGGCAGCCGGCGCAGCCGGTGTTTCACGTAATGAAAAGCCCGTGTCCAGCCGCCACGCGGCCAGAAGAACTCGAAGATGATCCTCCAGTATGGCCGTCTGTCGCGCCGTTTAAAGACCAAGTCGGTCGTCCTCGGGGCCGGGGGAGGGTGCCGCTGGCGGCTCCTCGGGTTTGCGATGACGCGAGACAGACGCAACATCCGCCTCGGCCTCGAGCGCCGAGATGAGATTGTGCAGATGCTCCGCGTCCCGCAGCTCCACGTCTACCAGCACCCGGTAAAAATCCGGCTTCCGGTCGAGGAACTCAAGGTCCGAGATATTGGCCTTCTGCTCGCCGATCAATGTGCAAATCCGCCCCAGCACCCCAGGATCGTTCGCCAGCACCAGATCGAGCGTAACTGCGTAAATTGCAGCATGTCGTCCGGTCTGCCAGTGCAGGTCGACCCAGCGGTCGGGCTGATCCTCGTAGGCCGAGAGGGCTTCGCAGTCGATGGCATGGACCTGCAGCGGGCGGCCACGCCAGGTGATGCCGACGATTCGCTCGCCCGGCAGGGGGCGGCAGCAGGTGGCGCGCTTGAAGCTCTGGCCCTTTTCCAGGCCGATCAGGGCGCGTTCGCGCTTCACGGCGTCGCCGTCCTCGGCCACCATCAGCTCGGGGTAGAGCACGTTGACCACCCGCGCCACGCGCAGCTCGGCCCGGCCCAGCTGGGCCAGAAGCTCGTCCTTGCCGTCCTCGATGCGCAGCTTGCGGGCGGCGGTTTCCAGCACCTTGTCGGTGGCCTTCTTGCCCACGTGCTCGAAGCCCGAGCGCGCCAGCTCGCGGCCCAGTTTCACGTAGCGCTCGCGGTCCACTTCGCGCAGGGCGCGGCGGATGGCAGCCTTGGCGCGGCCCGTGGTGGCGATCTCCAGCCAGGTGGCCTGGGGCTCCTGCCCCTCGGCAGTGATGATCTCGATCGACTGGCCGTTCTTGATCCGCGTCCACAGCGGCACCCGCATGCCGTCGATCTTGGCCCCGACGCAGGCAGAGCCGATGCGGGTGTGGATCGCATAGGCGAAGTCGATGGGGGTCGCGCCACGGGGCAGCTTCACAACTTCGCCCTTGGGGGTGAAGCAGAAGACCTTGTCCGAGTACATCTCGAGCTTCACGGCTTCCAGAAAGTCCTCGTGATCCTCGTCGGCACCCATCTGTTCGGTCAGCGCGGCGATCCAGCGGCCCGGATCGACGGCGAAGGGGTTCTCGGCCTTCACGCCGTCCTTGTAGGACCAATGCGCGGCAACGCCGGCCTCGGCGACCTCGTGCATGGCGCGGGTGCGGATCTGCACCTCGACCCGCTTGCCGTCACGGCCCGAGACGGTGGTGTGGATCGAGCGATAGCCGTTGGACTTGGGCTGGCTGATGTAATCCTTGAAGCGACCGGGGATGGACTTCCAGCGCTGGTGGATGACGCCCAGGGCGCGGTAGCAATCCTCTTCGCTCTCGGTCAGGATGCGGAAGCCGTAGATATCCGACAGACGAGAGAAGCTCTGCTTCTTCTCCTCCATCTTGCGCCAGATCGAATAGGGCTTCTTGGCCCGGCCCTTGACCTCGGCCGCGACCCCCGCTTCCGCCAGCTCCTTGCGCATGTCCTTGGTGATGCGTTCGATCACGTCGCCCGCATCGTCCTTGAGAGAGACGAAACGGCGCAGGATCGACTGACGGCCCTCGGGGTTGAGCACCTTGAAGGCCAGGTCCTCCAGCTCTTCGCGCATCCACTGCATACCCATGCGCCCGGCCAGCGGGGCGAAGATATCCATCGTCTCGCGGGCCTTCTGCACCTGCTTCTCGGGCTTCATCGCCTTGATGGTGCGCATGTTGTGCAGGCGGTCGGCCAGCTTGACCAGGATCACCCGCATGTCGCGGGACATCGCCATGAAGAGCTTGCGGAAGTTCTCGGCCTGCTTGGTCTCGGTGCTGGAGAGCTGCAGGTTGGTCAGCTTGGTCACGCCATCGACCAGCTCGGCCACGTCGCTGCCGAAGAGCTCGACCAGCTGGGCATAGGTGGCGCGGGTGTCCTCGACCGTGTCGTGCAGCAGGGCGGTGACGATGGTGGCATCGTCCAGGTGCTGCTCGGCCAGGATCATGGCCACGGCGATGGGATGGGTGAAATAGGGTTCGCCAGAGCGGCGGAACTGCCCCTCGTGCATCTCGCGCCCGAAGTCATAGGCGCGGCGCAGCATCTTGGTGTTGGACTTGGGATTGTAGGCGGTGACTAGCGCGATGAGCTCGTCCACCGGCATCATTTCGGCAGCCTCGGCCATGCCCCCCTCTTCCTTGCGCGGATCGCGGTCCGCTTCGGCATCTCGGGGGGTCATGGGTGTCCGCCTCAGTCCTGGCGCTGAGCCTCGACGAGAGCGCGCAGCAGCTTCTCTTCGCTCATGTCGTCGTCGGCCGGCTTGTCAGCGGCCTCTGCCCCCATGAGCAGCGCCATGCTGTCCTCTTCGGGCTCATCGACCTCGATCTGGGTCTGATGCGATTCGATCAGACGCTCACGCAGTTCCTCTGCCGACTGGGTCTCTTCGGCGATCTCGCGCAGGGCGACGACGGGGTTCTTGTCGTTGTCGCGGTCCACGGTGATCTGCGAGCCGGAGCTGACTTCGCGCGCACGGTGTGCGGCAAGCATGACCAGTTCGAACCGGTTCGGAACCTTGTCGACGCAATCTTCAACGGTAACGCGGGCCATCTGGTACTCTCCTGCTCTTGGGATCAAGCGTGTTGAGATGAGGTTGAGAGCGTGTATCTAAGCGCTCTCCCCCTTGTTGACAAGTCGATTCTCCCCCGCCCGCCGCGTCACGGCAAGGGGGTAAGGGCGTCCCGGTCGGCCTGTGGCAGATCCCCGCACATCTCGGCGACGCTGCGATGCAGCAGCGGATGCACCCAGTCCGGCGCAACCTCGGCGAGTGGCACCAGCACGAAGGCGCGGTCCTGGATGCGCGGATGCGGCAGGATCAGGTGCTCGGGCGCCTCGGTCATCTGCCGCTCGAGCGGCAAGTGGCGCCAGGCTTCCTGGGTTTCGGAATCGGGCAGCACCCGGCCATCGCAGGCCAGCAGATCCAGGTCCAGGACGCGGGCGCCCCAGCGAGTTTCCCGTTCCCTGCCATGCAGATGCTCGATCCGGTGCAACCGGGCCAGGAATTCCTGCGGCGTCTCCGGGCTCTCCATCGCCAGGGCGGCGTTGACATAGTCCGGGCCGACCCCGGCCGGGAAGGCCGGGGACCGGAAGAAACGGCTCACGGAGGTGATTCGTCCGGGCCCTTCGGAGAGCTCCGAAATGGCCGAACGCAGGATTTCCGCGGTCTGGAGCAGCGTAGGTTCCAGGTTTCCCCCCAGGGCAACGAGGAAATTGTGGCTTACGTAGGTGTCATTCGGATATTTGGACATGGTCCGTCACTTGATGCATGCTTTCGCAACATTTATTTTTAAGGATCTACCCGGATCGGGTTTCACTCTCCCTTGTTTGGATCCGGGTGGTACAATTGGAAAGGCATTTTGATGTTCTACAAAGACGAACGGCTTGCGCTGTTCATTGATGGGTCCAACCTGTACGCGGCTGCAAAGTCGCTCGGGTTCGACATCGACTACAAGCTCCTCCGCCAGGAATTCATGCGCCGTGGCAAACTGCTGCGCGCGTTCTACTACACGGCGCTGCTGGAGAATGACGAGTATTCCCCGATCCGGCCGCTTGTTGATTGGCTTCACTACAACGGGTTCACCATGGTCACCAAGCCCGCCAAGGAGTTCACCGATAGCCAGGGCCGCCGGAAGGTCAAGGGGAACATGGATATCGAACTGACCGTCGATGCCATGGAACTGGCGCCGCGCGTCGATCATATCGTGCTGTTCTCCGGCGATGGCGACTTCCGCCCGCTGGTCGAGAGCCTGCAACGCCAAGGCGTTCGGGTTTCTGTCGTCTCGACCATCCGCAGCCAGCCGCCGATGATCGCCGATGAACTGCGCCGCCAGGCCGACAACTTCATCGAGCTCGACGAGCTGCGCGAAGTCATTGGCCGTCCCCCGCGCGAGACCCCGGCGGAAGACCGCACCGTCAGCCGCGCCACGGTCTGACCTTCTCGAACTGATCCCGGCCGGGCCCGTCTGTCCCATGTCTCCGTCCCGAGGCATCGGCGGGCCCCGCCACCCCACCCTCCCCAGAGAGAGAGGGCCCGGCCCCGCGCCGCTCTGGACCTCGGCCCGACACTCCCCTACCTGTTGTCACAGCAGGAGCTGCCCGAGGATCGAGACCCAGATGAATGCCCCCGGAACCCCCAAGCCGCCACTGACGCTCTACCTCGCCGCCCCGCGCGGGTTCTGCGCCGGTGTGGATCGCGCGATCAAGATCGTCGAGATGGCGCTCGAGAAATGGGGCGCGCCGGTCTACGTGCGGCACGAGATCGTCCACAACAAGTTCGTCGTCGACGGGCTGCGCGACAAGGGCGCGGTCTTCGTGGAAGAGCTGGACGAATGCCCCCCGGACCGCCCGGTGATCTTCTCGGCCCACGGCGTGCCGAAGGCCGTCCCCGCCGAGGCCGCCCGGCGCGAGATGGTCTATGTCGACGCCACCTGCCCGCTGGTCTCCAAGGTCCATATCGAGGCCGAAAGGCACTCCGAGGAAGGGCTGCAGATCGTCATGATCGGCCATGCCGGCCACCCCGAGACCATCGGCACCATGGGCCAGCTGCCCGAGGGCGAAGTGCTGCTGGTCGAGACCGAGGCCGATGTGGCGACGCTGGAGGTCCGCGACCCCGGTCAGCTGGCCTTCGTGACCCAGACCACGCTTTCGGTCGATGACACGGCGGGCATCGTCGCCGCGCTGAAGGCGCGCTTCCCGGCCATCGTCGGCCCTCACAAGGAAGACATCTGCTACGCCACCACCAACCGCCAGGAATCGGTGAAGGCCATGGCAGGCAAGATCGACGCCATGCTAGTGGTCGGCGCCCCCAATTCCTCGAACTCCCGCAGGCTGGTGGAAGTGGCTTCGCGCAATGGCTGCGGCTACGCCCAGCTGGTGCAGCGCGCCACCGATATCGACTGGCGCGCGCTGGAAGGCATCCGCTCGATCGGCATCACCGCCGGCGCCTCGGCCCCCGAGGTGCTGGTGAACGAGGTCATCGACGCGCTGAAGGCCCGCTACGATGTCACCGAAGAGCTGGTCGAGACGGCGAAAGAGAACGTCGAGTTCAAGGTCCCCCGCGTCCTGCGTCAACCGGCCTGACGGGTGGGGGCTCTGCCCCCGTCTCCTTCGGAGACTCCCCCGGAGTACTTTCAGCCTGGTGATGATGCAGCAGGTCCCGCCTGAATTGCGGCCTCCCTTTACTGCATGGGCGTGGCACGCTCCTCATTGCGAAAGTCGGCCGCCCGGAAAGGCGCTTGTCCCGCATCATCACCAGGCCTGAAATACTCTCGCCGAAGGCAAACGCCAGTCAGGGCGGTATCCCTTGACCTTCGGGCTGCCACATGGTGTCTCGCCGGCAATTCAACGGAGGTTTCCATGGCCAAGTTCTACGCCTTCACCGATGGCGCCTGCTCCGGCAATCCCGGACCGGGAGGCTGGGGCGTGCTGATGCAGGCGCGCGAAGGGGAAGAGGTGCTGAAGGAGCGCGAGCTCAAGGGCGGCGAGGCCAATACCACCAACAACCGGATGGAGCTGATGGCCGCGATCTCGGCGCTGGAGGCGCTCGGCCGTCCGACCGCGATCACCGTGGTCACCGACAGCCAATATGTGAAGAACGGCGTGACCGGCTGGATTCACGGCTGGAAGCGCAATGGCTGGAAGACCGCGGCCAAGAAGCCGGTGAAGAATGCCGAGCTCTGGCAGCAGCTCGACGAGGCCGCCAAGCGGCACCAGGTGACCTGGGAATGGGTCAAGGGCCATGCGGGCCACCCCGAGAACGAACGCGCCGACGAGCTGGCGCGGGCCGGGATGGCACCCTTCAAGAGCTAGCGTCGCAGGGGGTGGCGGGGTGACCCCCGCCCTGTGGGCCCTGTGCCGGCCCACGCCTTGCCCCGGCCCGTGCAGCCTGGGCAGGGTGGGTGCCAACCCACCTACCCCCGGCCGATCAGAGCTTCGCGTCGTAGTCGGAGACCAGCAGGTGCAGCGGGTCGCTGTCTTCCTCGATGCTGGAGAACCGCCCGATGGGCGCCTCGAAGATATTGTCCGTGCGGTCGTCGTTCACCGTCGAGACCTCGCCGATGCAGACCCGACCACCCTCGCCCCAGAAGGCGTGCCAGATGTCAGGCGTCAGGGTCACGCTCTCGCCCGGCATCAGCTTCAGCTTGCCACCGGCGGGCAGTTCCCGCCACAGGCCATCGGTCATCACCCGCACCGGCGCCTCGCGGTCGATGCCATCGGCACCATCCATCCAGAGCTCCAGCACCAGCGGCGCCCCGCCGCGGTTGATGATGTCCTCGGTCTTCACGATGTGGCGGTGCATCGGAGAGATCTGCTCGTCTCCCGAGATCAGCAGCTTCTCGGCATAGACCCGGCCACCCTTCGGGTTGCCCAGGTCCGCCGCATTGCCGTTGCGCACGGTGAAGAGGAAGAGCCCCAGCGTGTCGTAGTGGCCATCGCCGTAGTCGGTGACATCCCAGCCCAGGCCCTGTTCGACGATCAGCGAGGCATCGCCCTTGCGGGCGCGGAATTCCTCCGGGCTCCAATAGGCGAAGGGCGGCAGGGTGAAGCCGTATTGGCGGAAGAAGGCATCGCCTTCGCGGATTAGTTCGTTGACCTCGGATCGCAGCATGTCAGCCTCCCAATTTCGTGCCTGCGGGCAGCGGATGACCCCGCAGGAAGACCTCCGCCTCCTGCGCGCCCTTGCCGGCGCGTTGCAGCACCAGCAGCTCCACGGCGCCAGAGCCGCAGGCCACCACAAGTCCCTCTGCCTCAAGCACCTCTCCGGGCGCACCCTGCACCGGGGCCAGGCGCGATGCCAGCAGTTTCAGCCGCTGGCCGTCATGCTCGATCCAGGCACCCGGAAAGGGCGAAAGACCCCGGATCTGGCGGTCGACTTCCGTGGCCGGACGTGTGAAATCCACCCGCGCCTCGGCCTTGTCGATCTTGGCGGCATAGGTGACGCCCTCTTCGGGCTGCGGCTCGGGGGTCAGCTCGGGCAGGTGCTCCAGCGCCTGGGTGATCATCCGTGCGCCCATCACCGAAAGCCGGTCATGCAGCTGGGAGGTCAGCTCTTCGGCACCGATCGGCGTGGCCTCGCGCAGCAGCACGGGGCCGGTATCCAGCCCGGCTTCCATCTGCATGATGCAGATGCCGGTCTCGGCATCGCCCGACAGGATCGCCCGGTGGATCGGTGCCGCCCCGCGCCAGCGCGGCAGCAGCGAGGCATGGATATTGAGGCAACCGAAGCGCGGCGCATCCAGCACCGGCTGCGGCAGGATCAGGCCATAGGCCACGACCACGGCCACATCGGCGTCGAGCGCGGCGAAGGCCGCCTGCTCGTCCTCGCCCTTCAGGCGGACCGGGTGGCGCACCTCTAGCCCCAGCTCGAGCGCCCGGGCATGGACGGGGGTGGGACGGTCCTTCTTGCCGCGCCCCGCGGGGCGGGGCGGCTGGCAATAGACCGCGGCGATCTCGTGACCGGCCTCGACCAGCGCATCCAGCACCGGCACCGAGAACTCGGGCGTTCCCATGAAAATAACGCGCATCGCCCTGCCTTTCCTCTCGCCAATAGCTTGCCCCGGCGCGGCGCCGGGAGGCCGCGTCTCAGCGCAGCTTCTTCGCCTTCCGCAGCAGCATGTCCCGCTTCATCTTGCTCAGGTGGTCGAAATACATCTTCCCCGCAAGGTGGTCGATCTGGTGCTGCACGCTGGTCGCCCAGAGGCTGACGAAATCCTTTTCCTCGACCTCTCCATCCGCGTTCAGGAAGCGCACCGTCACCGCGCGGGGACGCGAGATCTTCGCCGAGACGCCGGGCAGGTTCGGGCTGGCCTCTTCATGCTCGCGCAGCTGCACGCTGGCATGGAGCACTTCGGGATTGGCCATCAGAACCACCTTTCCGCGCTCTTCCGAGGCATCGACCACGGCGAGACGCTGCATCACGCCGATCTGCGTGGCCGCAAGGCCGACGCCGGGCATGGCCTCCATGGTGTCGACCATGTCGGCCCAGATGGCACGCACCTCGTCGGTGATCTCGGGCACATCGGCGGCGGCGGTGCGCAGGCGCTTGTCGGGCCAGGGCAGGCAGGTCCGCGCGGTCATTGCGCGGCCTCGTAGGCGGCCAGCAGGTCGGTGCGCTGCCCGTCCGACAGGTAATCCAGGTAGACCCGCCCATCCAGGTGATCCAGCTCGTGCTGGGCGCAGGTGGCCTCGAAGCCCGAAAGCTTCTCTTCGTGCTCCACCCAGTTCTCGTCATGCCAGCGCATCACCACTTCGGCGGGGCGGGCGATCTCGGCCAGAACGCCGGGGATCGACAGGCAGCCCTCTTCGCGGGTCACCAGTTCATCAGAGCGCCAGGTGATCTGGGGGTTCAGGCAGGCACGGGGCGTTTTTTCGCCTTCCTTCCAGGTGCAATCCATGACGAAGAGGCGCTTCAGCACCCCCACTTGCGGCCCGGCAAGGCCACGGCCCGGCGCGGCATACATCGTGTCGAACATGTCCGCGACCAGGGCGCGCAGGTCGGCACCGGGGTCGATCCGGCCCGCCATGGTCGCCAGCACGGGGTCGGGCCAGTGCAGGATCTTCATCACCGCCATCAGCCGCGCGCCCTCTCGCGCTTCAGCTTCTGGCTCTTGCGGGTGATCATCTGGCGCCGCATCGGAGAGACATAGTCGATGAAGAGCTTGCCCTCGAGGTGGTCGATCTCGTGCTGCACGCAGGTCGCCCAGAGCTTGTCGAAGCTCTCTTCCTGCGCATTGCCGTCACGGTCCATCCAGCGCACGGTGACCTCGGCGGGGCGTGTCACCTCGGCGTATTGCTCGGGGATCGACAGGCAGCCCTCTTCGTAGACGCTGGTCTCGTCCGAGGCCGCGACGATCTCGGGGTTGAACATGACCAGCGGGCGCGGGGTCTCGCCCTCTTCCTTGACGCAATCCAGCACGATCAGCCTTTGCAGGATGCCGATCTGCGGCGCGGCCAGGCCGATGCCGGGCGCGTCATACATGGTTTCCAGCATGTCGTCCGACAGCTTGCGCAGCTCGTCCGAGATATCCTCGACAGGAGCGGCGACCTTCTTCAGACGCGGATCGGGGTGGATCAGGATGGGGCGTTTCATGGCAGACGATCTAAGCCAAGCAATGTCACTTCGCAACTGCGCCCGAGGCCTCGGGCAGCAGCTTTCCGGGGTTGAGGATGCCCTTGGGATCAAGCGCGGCCTTGATCGCCCGCATCGCCGCCAGCGCGCCGGGGTCCTTGCGCCGGGCCATGGTGTTCAGCTTGTGGGTGCCCACACCGTGCTCGGCCGAGAAGGCGCCGCGCAGATCAGCCACGATATCCTCGATCGCCTCGACCACCCGGTCCTTCTCGGATTTCGGCAGGGTGGGGAAGATGGTGTAGTGGATATTGCCGTCGCCCAGATGCGCCACCACCGAGGTGGCTGAGCCCGGCGCCAGCCCTTCCAGCATCTCGTCGGCACGGGACAGGAACTCAGCCACCCGGTCCACCGGCACGGCGACATCCATGATGATCTGGTCGGGCCGCATCGAGGCCACCTCGGAGGCCGCCTCCCGCAGGGCCCACATCTCGCGCCGCTGCGCTTCCGAGGCGGCGATGACCGCATCGTCGATCTCGCCATCCTCCAGCATCCGGCCCAGCACCTCTTCCAGGTAGGCGGCCACCGGCAGCACCCCGTCCTCGCCCGCCACGCAGTCGCGCGGGCTCAGGGCGCCGATTTCCAGCAGGATGTTGACCTCGTGCCGCGCCTCGAAGGGGGCGCGGGTGCCGGGGCGCAGCCTGGCGTAATCGTCGACATAGCTGGCGGGCATGTACTCGAAGGCCTCGACCGCGCCGCCGGTGGCCTCTTGCAGGCGGTTCAGCAGGTCCAGCGCCGGCGGCAGCGCCGCCATGCCGACCATGGCCGTCGCATAGGCCCTGGGCTGCGGACGCAGGCGCAGCACGGCGCCGGTGATCACCGCCAGCGTGCCTTCCGATCCGATCAGCAGGTGGCGCAGGTCATAGCCCGAGTTGTTCTTGTGCAGGTCCTGCATCAGATCGACCACGGTACCATCGGCCAGCACCGCCTCGATGCCCAGCACCAGGTCGCGGGTATTGCCGTAGCGCAGCACGTTGGAGCCCCCCGCATTGGTCGCCAAGGCGCCGCCGATCATCGCCGAGCCCCTTGCGCCGAAGGTCAGCGGAAAGATCATCCCCTGCTCTTCCACCGCCTCGTGCAGCCTGGCGATGACCACGCCCGCCTCGACCACCGCAGAGCGGGCACCGGGGCGGATCTCGCGGATGCGGTTCATCCGCTCCAGCGAGACCACCAGCGCGCCCTCGCCCTGCCCGCCCCCGGCCAGCCCGGTCCGGCCACCGAGCGGGATCACCGGGGTGCCTGTCTCATGGGCCAGTTTCATCACCGCCGAGACCTCCTCGGTCGTGCCCGGACGCACCACGGCCAGCGGGGCCTCGAAATGTTCGTGGTTCCAATCCCAGCCATAGGGTTCGGCCTCGGCGCCGGTCAGGACGTGGCCCGGCCCAAGGATCTCTGTCAGCCTGTCGATCATGATTTTCGCGCCCTTCACCCGGCCATTTGCGGCGGCCATATTGTCTGCCACCGGCGCGACGAACAAGAGGAGAAGGCCGGGCGGATTTTTCCCGGAATTTGCGCTTGACCTCTGAAAGCCGCTGGCCTAACTAGCGCCACGGTTTGGCGGAGTAGCTCAGTTGGTTAGAGCAGCGGAATCATAATCCGCGTGTCGGGGGTTCAAGTCCCTCCTCCGCTACCAAACCTTCCCCCCTCGAAAATTCGACGCATCGAGCCCCGGCAGAGCTGTCTCTTGCGCGCTCCGCTGCAATGGCATTGCGGCCATCGCGCTACTTCAGCTGGCTGTCCTTCGAGCCGCGCCGGTTGATGCCGCCGCGTTGCTTTTGCTGGCCGTCGCGCTCCATCTGGCAGTCGATGCACAGCTTCACGCCGGGGAGCGCCACGCGGCGCTTCTCGGGAATCGGCTCCTCGCATTCGGCGCAATGGGTCAGGCTCTCGCCCTGCGGCGCCTTGCGGGCCTGCATCCTCTTCAGCTCGTCATTGATCGAGGCTTCGATCTGCTCACTCACCGCGCCGTCGCGCGCCCATCCGCCTGCCATGGCCCTTCTCCTGCCGGTTGTCCCCTGAAACCTAGCGCGACACCCCCGCCCTGGAAAGCGGCGGCCCGGCGGGACACCGCCCGAGCCCGGCCCGCGCGGCGCAATTGAGCGATTGACCCCGCGACCTCTTCTCTGGCAAGCAGGTGCCACGTCCGGTTCCGGGGTTTGCCCCCCGGAAGCAAAAGGGAATGCAGTGCGGCCAACCGGCCCAGTCTGCAGCTGCCCCCGCAACTGTGAGCGGAGAGCGTGGTCACGAAAGCCACTGGAGAGATCCGGGAAGGCAGACCGATACGCGAAGACCCGCAAGCCAGGAGACCTGCCGGACCGGCGCCCCGAGGGGCGTCTCCATCGGGCGTCGGGGTGAACGTCAGAGCATGTGCCCGGGCCCTGCGTCCGACATCTGCTCTTGCATCCCGCCGTCCATCGCAACTGCGCCGGGTGAGGCGCTAAGGACAGGGATGACCAACCCATGAAGACCCGTTTTCTCGCGGCGGCTGCCGCCCTCTTTCTGCCTGCGGCAGCGCAGGCGCACTTCCTGCTGGAATACACCACCCAGACCATGATCGAGCGTCCCGGCGATGTGCCGGTGAAGCTGATCTTCTGGCACCCCTTCGACAATGGCCACGTGATGGACCTGGAGCTCCCGCAGGAGTTCTACATGATCCACAACGGCACCCGCACCGACCTGCTGGACCGGCTCGAGCCGGTCAGCTTCACCGGAAGCGCCAATGAAGGCGCCGCCTTCCTCGGCTCGGTGCCGGTCAAGCGCTCGGGCGACTACGTGCTGGTGACGGTGCCGCAGCCCTACTACGAGGAATCCGAGGATCTCTATATCCAGCAGTTCACCAAGGCCTTCCTGAACCGCAACCAGCTGCCCACCGACTGGATGGAGCCCGTGGGTCTGCCCACCGAGATCCTGCCCCTGGTGAAGCCCTACAACGTGCTGGCCGGCAGCAGCTTCACCGGCCAGGTCCTGCGCGAGGGAGCGCCCGCCGCGGGCGTCGAGATCGAGATCGAATACATGGCCGCCGAACCCGACATGGAGAGCGCCGCCTCGACCTCTCCGCTGGTCGGCACGCCGCCGGGCGGCGCGCTGGTCGCCATCTCGGACGACAACGGCTACTTCACCTTCGGCGTGCCCCGCGCCGGCTACTGGGGCTTCGCCGCGCTCGGCGCCGGTCCCGTGACCGAGCACGAGGGCAAGGAACTCAGCCAGGATGCGGTGATCTGGATCCGCGCCTGGGACCTGGACTGAGCGGGGTCGGGCCGATGCATATCGTCGATGGCGCACTCAGCAACCCGGTGGTGATCGGCGGCGCCCTGTTCGCGGTGGCGGGAATTGCCCGCGGCCTGCGCTCGCTCGAGCTGGAGCGCATCCCGGTGGCCGGGGTGCTCTCGGCCAGCTTCTTCGTCGCCTCGCTGATCCATGTGCCGATCGGCCCCTCGTCGGTCCACCTGATCCTCAACGGCCTGGCCGGGCTCATGCTCGGCTGGGCCGCCTTCCCGGCGCTCTTCGTCGGCCTGCTGCTGCAGGCGGTCTTCTTCGGCTTCGGCGGGCTGACGGTGCTGGGGGTCAATACGCTCAATATCGCGCTGCCCGCGGTGCTGGCCTGGCTGCTCTTCGGCCGCCTGATGGCGCGGGGCAGCCCCTTGCAGGGTGCGCTCTGGGCCGGGCTGGGGGGCGCGACAGCCATCGCCGGGACCACGGTGATGGTCGCGCTCTCGCTGGCGCTGACGGGGGACGAGTTCCTCACCGCCGCCAAGCTGATCCTGGTGGCCCATGTGCCGATCATGGTGATCGAGGCGCTGCTCACCGGCTTCGCGGTGCTGCTGGCGCGCAAGGTCAAACCCGAGCTCTTCGATGCCGCAAAGGGAATACGCACATGATCCGCGCCCTGATGATCGCCGCGCTCTGCGCGCTGCCCCTGCCTGCCCTGGCCCACAAGGTCATTGCCTCGGTCTTCCCCTCGGGCTCTGCCATCGAAGGCGAGGTCGGCTTTTCCAACGGGGCCATGGCCGTGGGCCAGGAGGTCCAGGTCTTCGGCCCCGATGGCGCCCTGCTGGGCCGGGTGCTGACCGATGACGACGGCTTCTTCCTTTTCACCCCGACCGAGCCCGTGGCGCACAGGTTCCGCGCCGACCTGGGCGCGGGCCATGTGGCCAATGTCACCATGGAGGCGGCTGAGGTCGCCCGCATCCTGGGCACCACCCCGGCCGCTCCCGCCGGCGACGGGACTCCGGCAGGCGACACGGGCCCGACCGGCGCGCCGGCCTCCGCCGCCGGGTTCAGCGCCGCGCAGCAGGCAGAGATTGCCCAAATGCTGCGCGATGAGCTGCGTCCGCTGCGGCGCGAGATCGCGGCCTATCGGGAACGGAACGATTTGCAGAGCATCCTCGGCGGGATCGGCTATATCGTCGGACTCTTCGGGCTGGGCTTCTACCTGGCTGCACGTCGCAGGCTGAAGGACTGAACGGGATGGCGCATGCCCTGACCCATAGCGAAAAGACCCTGGCCGAGCCCGGCGCCCTGCCGGACCACGGTCTGATCGGCCTGCTCGACCCGCGCCTGCGCATCGTGCTGGCGGTGCTCTTTGCCGTGGTCGTGGTCGCGCTCTCCACCCTTCCGGCGCTGGCGCTGGCGCTTGGCTGCGCGCTCTGCCTGCTGGCGCTGTCGCGGCTGCCGGTGCGCCGCACGCTGCGCCGCATGGCGATGATGGACGGCTTCATCTTCTTCATGCTGGCCATGCTGCCCTTCACCGTGCCGGGCGATCCGATCTTCAGCCTCTGGGGCCTCTCGGCCAGCTGGCAGGGCGTCGCCCGCGCCATCGAGATCGGCCTGACCGCCAATGCGGTCATCCTGGCGCTGATGGTGCTTGTCGGCACCCAGGAGCCGGTGACCCTGGGCCATGCGCTGCACGGGCTGCGCTGCCCGGAAACCCTGGTCCACCTGATGATGTTCACCATCCGCTACATCGAGGTCCTGCGCGAGGAATACTTGCGCCTGCGCGCCGCGATGAAGGTGCGCGGCTTCCGCCCCGGCACCAACTGGCACACCTACCGCAGCTTCGGCTACCTGGTCGGCATGATGCTGGTGCGGGCCATCGAACGATCCGAGCGCATCCTGGGCGCGATGAAATGCCGGGGCTTCTCGGGGCGGATCGTGCTTTTGCAGGACTTCGCCCTGACCCCGCGCGACCATGCCTTCGCCGCAGCCGTGGTGCTGGCCTGCGCCGCCCTGATCGGAGCCGAACTCGCATGGCGCTGATCCAGCTGACCGATATCCACTTCGCCTACCCCGGCCAGGCGCCGGTGCTGGCCGGAGCCTCCTTCGCGCTCGACGAGGGGCAGCGGCTGTCGCTGACCGGGCCCAATGGCGCCGGCAAGTCGACCCTGCTGCGCATCATCCTGGGTCTCACCCGCCCCGATGCCGGAGAGGTCACCATCTTCGGCCAGTCGCGCCGCGCCGAGGCCGACTTCCACGAGGTGCGCCGCCGCATCGGACTGGTCTTCCAGGACCCCGATGACCAGCTCTTCTGCCCCACCGTGGCCGAGGACGTGGCCTTCGGCCCGCTCAATCTCGGGAAATCCCGAGACGAGGCGCTCTCGATCGTCGAGAAGGTGCTTTCGGACCTAGACCTGCGCCACCTGCGCGACCGGATCACCCACAAGCTCTCGGGCGGGGAGAAGCGGCTGGTGACCCTGGCCACCGTGCTGGCGATGGAACCCGAGGTGCTGTTGCTCGACGAGCCCACCAATGCGCTGGACCCGAAGAACGAGGCCCGCCTGCTGGAGATCCTGCAGGCCCTGCCCCAGGCCATGCTGCTGGTCAGCCACGACCCCGTCTTCCGCGAGGCGCTGGCCCCGGCCAAGGTAGAACTGAGCGAGGGACGGCTGGCGGGTTAATCGCGCCGCAGCAGATAGGTATCCATGATCCAGCCATGGCGCGCCCGCGCCTCGGCGCGCGCCGCCACGATGCGCGGCGCGGCCTCTGCCAGCGGGCCCTGGTCCAGGATCTGCTCGGGCATGCCAAGGAAGCCACCCCACCAGATATGCAGCCCCTCGGGCGGCAGGCTCTGGAAGCTGCATTCGCCATCCAGCATGACGAACAGCGTGCCGACCCCCTCGGGCCAGCCCTCGTCACGCAGCCGTCGCCCGGTGGTCACCTGCACGGCACCGTTGATCTGGTTGAAGGGGATCGCATGGGCAGAGGTCAGCGCCTGCAGCGCCGTGATGCCGGGGATCACCCGCAGCTTCGGCGCTTCGGGCAGCCGCGCGGCGATGCGCAGGGTGGAATCGTAAAGCCCCGGATCGCCCCAGACCAGCAACGCCACCGGCCCCTCGGGCGCGCCTTCCAGCGCCTGCTGCCAGCGAAGCGCGATCTCGTCGTGCCAGGCATCGACCCGGGCGGCATAGGGCAGCGAGGGGTCACGCTCGGGCATGTCGAAATGCAGCACGCGGGCCTCGGCCCCGGCGGCGCGCAGGATGGCGTGGCGCAACTCGGCCAGGTCCTCTTTCGCGGTGCCCTTGCGGGGGATCAGCACCACGGCGGCCTCGCGCAGGGCCTGCTGGCCCTCCAGCGTGACGTGGCCCGGATTGCCCGTGCCGATACCCACAAGCCAGAGCTCACGCATCCTCGAACCCCACGCCCATCTCGGCCAGCGGCCCGTAGAGGATCAACGCCGGCTGGTTGCCCGGCTCGCCGCTCAGCCGCTCGACCAGCCCTGCCACCGTGGTGCGGTGCAGCTTCTGATCTGGGGTCGAGACCGCCTCGGCCAGGATCGCCGGGGTCTGCTCCGGCAGCCCATGGGCAAAGAGCGTCGCGGCCAGCTTGGGGAAGGTGCGCTTGCCCATGAAGACCACGGTCGAGGCCCCCGCATCGGCCAGCGCCGCCAGGTCGATATCCTCGGGCAGCGCGCCCGAGGCATCGTGGCCGGTGACGAACTGCACCCGCCGCGCGGTCAGCCGCCGGGTCAGGGGGATACCACAGGCCGCCGCCGCCGCGATGGCCGAGGGCACGCCGGGGATGATCTCGTAGGGGATGCCGGCCTCCTGCAGGGCCACCAGCTCTTCCTCGAGCCGCCCGAACAACCCTGAGTCGCCCGACTTCAGCCGCACCACGTGCTGGCCGGTGCGGGCGTAGTCGACCAGCAAGCGGCTGACGTGATGCTGCCGCGGCGAGGGTCGCCCGGCGCGCTTGCCGACGCCCACGAGATCCGCTCCGGCGCGGGCATGGGACAGGATCGGCCCCGAGGACAGGTCATCGAAGAGCACCGCATCGGCCTTTTGCAGCCGGTCGACGGCCTTCAGGGTCAGAAGCTCGGGATCGCCGGGACCGGAGCCGACGAAGCTGACGAACCCGCTCATGCCGCGCCCTCCGCCGAGATCAGGTGGAAGAAGGTGCCGGTGACATGGCCGCGCAGGGACCCGGTCTCGGGCACCGCGTTGCCGTCGGCATCGGCCACCTGCGCCAGCGGCGCGTCGGGCTGTTCGAGGATGGTCGAATAGTGGAATTCATGCCCCCTGAGCGCCTGCCCCGGCTGGGCACCGGGCATCGGCGCCTGCAGCGTGGCGCGGCGGTAGCCCAGGTGGAACTTCCGCTTCTCGTAGCTGGTGACGAGGCCCAGCAGGCCCGCCATCCGGTGGCGCTCGCCCTGCTTGTCGATCAGCGCTTCGCCAAGGGCCATGTAGCCGCCGCATTCGCCATGCACGGGGCGGGTCTCGGCGTGCGCAAGCAGCCCCTTGCGGAAGGTTTCGGCGGCAGCCAGCTTGCCCGCGTGAAGCTCGGGGTAGCCGCCCGGCAGCCAGACCAGATCGGCCGAGGCATCGGGGGCCTCGTCGGCGAGCGGCGAGAAGGGCAGGATCTCGGCCCCCGCGGCACGCCAGCCTTCCAGCAGGTGCGGATAGGTGAAGGAGAAGGCGGCGTCCTGCGCCAGCGCGATGCGCTGTGCCGGGGGCTTCGGCAGCGCGCGGGCCTCGGGCAGCGCATGGCCAGCGGCGGCGGCACGGATCGCGTCGAGGTCGACATGTTCGCGCAGGAAGGCGGCATAGCCTGCGATGGCGGCCTCCAGATCGGGGTGTTCCACCGCCTGGATCAGGCCAAGGTGGCGTTCCGGCAGGGTCAGATCTCCGCGCCGGGGCAGGCAGCCCAGCACCGGCAGACCGGCGCGCTCCATCCCCAGCCGGGTCAGGCGCTCGTGCCGGGGCGAGGCGACGCGGTTCAGGATCACGCCCGCGAAGGGCAGATCCGGCGCATAATTGCGGAAACCGAGCGCCGTGGCGGCGGCCGATTGCGCCTGCCCGCCCACGTCCAGCACCAGCACCACCGGCCAGCCCATGCGCTGCGCCGTCTCGGCGCTGCTGCCGAAGCCCGACAGCCCGCGCGTGGCGACCCCGTCGTAGAGCCCCATCGACCCTTCCGCGACGCAGATATCCGCCCCCGCCGCCTGGGCCGAGATTGCGCTGAGCAGCCCGTCCCCCATCGACCATGTATCGAGGTTGAACGAGGCCCGCCCGGAGGCCGCCCGGTGGAACGCCGGGTCAATGTAGTCGGGGCCCGACTTGTAGGGCTGCACGGTCAGACCATCCTCGGTGAGCGCCCGCAGGAGCCCCAGCATCACCGTGGTCTTGCCTGTCCCCGAAGAGGGGGCCGATACCAGAACGCCTTTCATGTCAGCTTTTCACCTCGTCTTCCGGGGTCCAGCCGGCCCATTGCGATGTGGCACTCTGGGGCCGGTAGCGACGGTCGTAATCCACCGCGTAGAGACAGCTTTCGCTGAACCCCTCAGCGGCCAGCGCAGGCCCCACGAGGATCAGCGCGGTGCGGGTGATGCCCGCGTCGAGCTGGCTTTCGATATCGGCGAGCGTGCCGCGAATGATCCGCTCATCCGGCCAGCTGGCGCGGAAGACGACGGCCACGGGGCACTCGGCGCCATAGGCCGGGGTCAGGTCGGCCACCACCTGCGCGATGTTCTGGATCGACAGGTGAATGGCCAGCGTCGCGCCGGTGGCGGCGAAATTGCTCAGGCTCTCGCCCTCGGGCATCGACGAGGCCCGGCCCGGCGTCCGGGTCAGCACCAGCGATTGCGCCACACCCGGCAGGGTCAGCTCGGCACCAAGGGCGGCAGCGGCGGCGGCAAAGGCCGGCACGCCGGGCGTGACCGAGACCGGGATGCCCAGCTCGCGCAGCCGGCGCATCTGCTCGCCCATGGCCGACCAGACCGACAGGTCGCCGGAATGCAGCCGCGCCACGTCGTGACCGGCGGCATGAGCCTTGCGGATCTCGTCCATGATCTGCTCGAGGTTCATCGGCGCGGTGTTGATGATCTTTGCGCCTTCGGGGCAATGGCCCAGGATCGCCTCGGGCACCAGCGACCCGGCATAGAGGCAGACCGGGCAGGAAGCGATGATATCGCGGCCGCGCAGGGTCAGCAGATCGGGGGCACCGGGGCCTGCTCCGACGAAATGGACGGTCATAGGGGGTCTCCTTCGGCCAGCGCACAGGTGGCGCTGCGGTCGGTCGATATCACGCGGGGGGCCAGGAGGCGCGCGCCGGGGGCGAGGCTGGCCAGGGCAGAGGCCTCGGCCACGCTGCCGGTGCCGCGCGCGGACAGGGATATCGACGATTGGGTCAGGGTTTCAGCGGCTTCCAGCGCCTGCGCCGGGACGCGGCGCAGGGGCAGAGAGAGGGCTCTGGCGAAGCTCTGAAAGGCCGGTGTTTCGGCCTTGTCGGCAGGGGTGGCTATGGCATCGACGGGGCGCGTACCGGCAGCAAGGCGCAGGGCTTCGGTCAGCGCCTCGGGCGTTGTCGTGCCGCGATATCCGAAACCCGCGACGATCACAGGGTGACGCTCCATTGCACGATGGGACGGCCCGGTGCCCATCCCTGACGAGAGCCAAGCGCCTCGGCCTCGGCCAGTTCGATACGCAGCAGATCGCCGCCCAAGCGGGCGCGGCTCTGCGCCAGCAGGGCTTCGCTTTCCAGCGTCACCGCATTGGCGACAAGGCGGGTGCCTGCAGGCAGCGTGGCCTCCAGCTTCCCCAGCAGTTCGGGTGACAGGCCGCCGCCGATGAAGACCGCCTGCGGCAGGGGCTGGCCCTCCAGCACCTCGGGCGCGCGGCCGGTCAGGACGCTGAGGCGATCCAGCCCGAGGGTCGCGGCATTCTCGCGGATACGCGCGGCGCGGTCCTCGCGCGCCTCGAAGCTGGTGGCCGTCAGCGAGGGATGCGCCATCAGCCATTCCAGCGCGATGGAGCCAGAGCCCCCGCCGATATCCCAAAGGTGCTCTCCGGGCCTCGGCGCAAGGGCGGAAAGGGTCAGAGCGCGCACGGGGCGGCGGGTGATCTGGCCGTCATTGGCGAACCAACTGTCGGAACGGCCCGAGGCCAGCGGCAGCACGGCACCCTCTCCGGAAACCTCAAGGGCGACACAGACGGGGGCGGCAAAGCTCTGCCCCTCCAGCGTATCGGCGCGGCTGTGGGTCAGGGCTTCCCGAGGGCCGCCAAGGGCTTCGCAGACCGTCACGCGGCTGGCGCCAAAGCCGGTGTCCGCCAGATAGGCCCCCAGATCCGCCACCGCCGCGCCATCGCGCAGCAGGACCACGGCACGCAGGCCGGGGGCGAGATGCGGGCGCAGGCGGGCCAGCGGCGCGGCATGCAGCCCGATGCAGAGCGTCTTTTCCAGCGGCCAGCCCATCCGGGCGGCGGCCAGCGCGAAACAAGAGACACCGGGCAGCGCGCGCCATTCACCCGGATCGAGGTGGCGCGCCAGCACGGAACCGGCCCCGAACCAGAAGGGATCGCCCGAGGCCAGCACCACCACGCGGCGGCCACGCAGGGCCAGCAGCTGCGGGATGCCGTCGGCGAATGGGACGGGCCAGGGGAGTTGCTCGGCACCCAGATCGGGCAGCAGCGAGAGGTGTCGGGGCGGGCCCATCACCACCTCGGCCTCTTGCAGGGCGGCAAGGCTTGCCGCAGAAAGGCCCTGCGCGCCATCCTCGCCCAACCCGACAATCGTCAGCCACGGAGTGTCAGACATGCCGTCCTCCCCTGCCAAGGTGCTTGTTCTCGGCGGCACCACCGAGGCCCGCGCGCTGACGCGGCTGATGGATGCCGCGGGCATCGGCGGGGTCCTGTCGCTGGCCGGTCGCGTCGCGCGGCCCGCGCCCCAGTCGCTGCCCATGCGCATGGGGGGCTTCGGCGGGGCCGAGGGGCTGGCGGCCTACATCCGCGCCGAGGGCATCACCCATGTTGTGGACGGCACCCATCCCTTCGCCGCGCAGATGAGCCGCAATGCCCATGCCGCCTGCCTTGAGACCGGCACGCCGCTGTTGGCGCTGACCCGTGCGCCCTGGGTGGCGGAGGCTGGCGACGACTGGCTGCTCGTGCCCGACATGGCTGGCGCGGTGGACGCTCTGGACCGTCCCGCGGCCCGTGTCTTCCTGGCCGTCGGCCGCATGCACCTGGCCGAATTCGCGGCCCAGCCCCAGCATGATTACCTTCTGCGCCTCGTCGATCCGCCCGAAGGCGCCCTGCCCCTGCCGAAGGCCGAGGCGGTGATCGACCGGGGCCCCTTCACCGAAGAGGCCGACCTGGCGCTGATGCAGCGCCATGGCACGCAACTGGTGGTGTCGAAGAACGCCGGTGGCAGCGCCTCTGTCGCCAAGCTGCGGGCGGCGCGCAGGCTGGGGGTGCCGGTCGTGATGATCGACCGCCCCGCCCTGCCCGAACGCGCCGAAGCCCATAGCCCGGAAGAGGTGCTGCGCTGGCTGGGTCACGTCACCGACCTCGGCGTATAGACGATATCGCCCGCCGCGCGGCGAATGATCCGGGTGCGGGACGAACCGACGAGGACCATGGTGCGCATGTCCGCCATCTCGGGCCGGCACTGGCTCAGCGGGACCACGCGCAGCTCCTCCTCGGGCGTCGAGACCGCGCGGGCGAAGATCACCGGACGGTCGTTGCCGCAGGCCTCCTGCAAAACCTCCAGGGTCCGCGCGAAGCCCTCGGGGCGGGACTTGGAGCGCGGGTTGTAGAAGGCCATGGCGAAATCAGCCTCGGCCGCCAGGCGCAGGCGCTTTTCGATCAGCTGCCAGGGCTTGAGGTTGTCGGAAAGGTTGATGGCGCAGAAATCGTGGCCCAGGGGAGCCCCGGCACGGGCCGAGGCGGCCAGCATGGCGGTGATGCCGGGCAGGACGCGGATGTCCAGATCGGCCCAGGCCTCGGGATCGGCCTCCATCGCCTCGAAGACGGCGGCGGCCATGGCAAAGACGCCGGGATCGCCGGAGGAGACCACGACGACGCGTTTGCCTTCGGCGGCCATCTGCAGCGCATGCGTGGCGCGGTCGACCTCGACCCGGTTGTCAGAGGCGTGCAGCGTCAGACCGGGGCGTTCGGCGACGCGGGCGACGTAGGGGATATAGCCGACGATATCGGTGGCCTCGGCCAGCACGTCCGACACTTCGGGCGTGACGAGGTTGTCGGCCCCCGGTCCCAGACCAGCGATGGCAAGCCAGCCCGTCATGGCCGCCGCCCCTGTCCATGCACCACGATGATCGAGAAATAGGGCGTCACGGCATCTTCCGCCTCGGCCAGGCGCTGGACGCGCTGGTTGGGCATGGCGGCGAACTCGATCAGCCAGGCCTGCTCGTAACGGCCCGCGGTCCGCAGCGCCCGGCGCACCTTGTCGATGTTGCGGCCGATCTTCATCACCACGATGGCGTCGGTCATCGCCATGCGGCTGGCCAGGTCCTCTTCGCCAAGGGTTCCCATCAGCACCGTCAGCACGTCGTCGCCCCAGGTGATCGGCGAGCCGGTCGCCGTCCAGGCCGCCGACATGCCGGTGATCGCGGGCACGACCTCGACCGGCACCTGGTCCACGAGGCGCATGTAGAGATGCATGAAGGAGCCGTAGAAGAACGGGTCACCCTCGCAGAGCACCACCACGTCCTCGCCCGCCGCCGCGATGTCGCGCAGATGCGCGGTGCTGTCCTCGTAGAATTCGGCCAGCATGCGGTTGTAGGCGGGATCGGTGAAGGGGATCTCGGTCGTCACCGGGTATTCCATCGGGTGCTCTGTCGCGCCCTCGGGGATCATGCCGTTGACGATCTGGCGCGCCTGCCCCTTGCGGCCCGCCTTGCGGAAGAAAGCCACGTGTTTCGCGCCGCGCAGCAGGCGGTCCGCGCGCACGGTCATCAGGTCGGGATCGCCGGGGCCAAGGCCCAGGCCGTAGATGGTCCCGGCGCTCATTCCTTGCGGCTCGCGATGGCGTTGACGGCGGCAACGGTGATGGCGGAACCGCCGAGGCGGCCCTGCACGACGCAGCAGGGCACCGGCTGGTCCTCCCAGAGCGCGGCCTTGCTTTCGGCAGCGCCGACAAAGCCCACGGGGCAGCCGATGATCGCGGCGGGGCGCGGGCAGTCGGGGTCTTCCAGCATGTTCAGCAGGTGGAAGAGCGCGGTCGGCGCATTGCCGATGGCCACCACGGCACCGGCCAGCTTCGGCCGCCACAGTTCCAGCGCGGCGGCGGAGCGGGTGTTGGACATCTCCTTCGCCAGCGCAGGCACGGAGGCATCATGCAGGGTGCAGACGACCTCGTTCTCAGCCGGAAGGCGGAAGCGGGTGATCCCCTCGGAGACCATGCGCGCATCGCAGAGGATCGGCGCACCGGCCTCCAGCGCCGTCCGTGCGGCCGCGACGAAGCCGTCAGAGAAGCGGATATCGCGTTCCAGCCCGACCAGACCGGCGGCATGGATCATCCGCACCGCCACCTGTTCCTCGTCCGCGTTGAAGCGGGCCAGTTCGGCCTCGGCGCGGATGGTGGCGAAGGATTCGGCGTAGATCGCCGCGCCATCTGTTTCGTAAACGTAGGTCATCAGGTCAGAAGGCTCCGGAAAGTAGAGTGGCGGGGGTCAGCCCGGTCTGGCGGGGAAGATCGCTGGCCTTGCCGCCCGGCACAAGGTCAAAGGTCCCCTCGCGGCCGACGAGGGTGGTTTCGGCCGGGCGCGCACGGGCGCAGCCCTTGGCACAGCCCGAGACATGCAGGCTGCCCGTTCGGGTTCCTGCCAGCGCACGGGCCAGTTCGCGGGTTTCCACGGTGGCCTGCGGGCAGAGCGGCGCACCGGGGCAGGCATCGACGTGCAGCAGCGGATCGCCGGGGGTGGTGATCAGGCTGCCTGCGGTCGGAAGCTCTGCCCCCTCCAGCAGAAAGAGCCGCCAGGGCGTGACACGCAGGGCGGTGTCGTCGGTGATGAGATCCGAGAGCTCGGCGGCGTCGATCTGCCCGAAGGCGGCGCCAAGCAGGGCGCCCGTGGGATGCGTTCCGGGCTGCGGGGTCTGGGCGGCGGCCAGTGGCGGCTCGACAGCCCAGCCCTCTGGCAGGGCGTGGTTTTCCAGCACCTGCGCCATGCGGCGATGGTCCGGGCTGCGGCGGGCGTCGAACCAGCGGGCCATTTCGGCGAGCGCCGGCAGGGCTTCGGCTTCGGTCACGGGCCGTCCGAGGGCACTGCCATCGGCGCGCAGGATCAGGCCAGAGGCGGAACGTTCGAGCCGGAAGTCGGCGGAGGCCTCGGACAGCAGCGGCGCGGGGCCGGTGTCCACGGCGAAGCCCACCTTGGCGGGCAGCGCGGGCAGATCGGGCAGCAGGTCGAGCAGGCCAAGTGTCAGGCGCTCGGTCAGGTCCCCGGCCTGCCAGAAGGGCTGGACGAGGATATTGCGGCGGCTCTCCACACCCGGATCAACGTCGAGAAGCGAGAGCGCGGCAAGCTCTTGCAACAGCGGCTCGTGGTCGGCCTCGGCAACGCCCCGGATCTGTATATTGGCGCGATTGGTCAGGTCCAGCACCCCGCTGCCATGGCGCTGCGCCAGCGCGCAGAGGCCCAGCACCTGCGCGCCGGTGAACCGCGCCAGACGCGGGCGCACCCGCACCACCAGCCCGTCGCCCGACATCATCGGGCGGTAGGCACCGGGGCACCAGCCTTTGACGACCGGGCCACTCATGCGCCCAGCTCCTGCCGCAGCGAGTTGCGGCGGGTCTCCCAGAGACCGGCGTCCAGCAACGCGCGGAAGCGGTCCTGCATGGCCTCAAGCGCGCGGGGGTTGGCCTGGGACAGGAACTCGGTCACCTGATCATCGCCCAGTGTCGCGTCGTAATAGGCATCGAAGAGATGCGGAGAGACCGCGCCCGCCAGATGCGCGAAGGCGGCCATGTGATCCAGCGTCGCCGCGATCTCGGCCCCGCCCCGGAAGCCATGGCGCTGCATGCCCGCGATCCAGTCGGGGTTGGCGGCGCGGGCCAGGACAACGCGGGCGATTTCCTCTCCCAGGGCGCGGGCACGGGGGCGCGTGGGGTCGGTGTTGTCGAGATGGTAGAGCGCCGCCTCGCCGCCCGTGATCTTCTGGGCGGCGGCGAAACCGGCCTCATGGGCGGCATAATCGGCGGCCAGCAGCAGGTCGGTCTCGGGCAGGTCCTGCAGGTGCAGGAAGGCATCGGCATGGGCGACGCGGGCGCGCAGCCCCTCGGCATCCCGCGCCGGTTCCGCCCCGTCCAGCGCCCAGGAACTTGCCGCCAGCCAGGCCTCGCCCGCCGCACGGCGCCCCTCGTCTGAGTAATCCTCCAGCGCAGCCCCCATGCCCAACCCGAACTGACCCGGCGCGGGGCCATAGACACGGGCGCCGGGGGCGGTCGCGGCGTAGGGGTTCCAGTCGGCGGCCTCATCGCGCCCGGCCAGCGCCTGCACGGCCTGCCCGAAGAGGGTCGAGAGCGTCGGGAAGACATCGCGGAACAGGCCCGAGACCCGCAGGGTCACGTCGAGGCGCGGGCGCTCGAGCTCGGCAATGGGCAGCACCTCGATGCCGGAAACCCGTTCGCTGCCCTTGTCCCAGACGGGACGCACGCCCAAGAGATGCAGCGCCATGGCGAATTCCTCGCCGGCGGTGCGCATGGTGGCAGAGCCCCAGAGATCGACGACCAGCCCGCGCGGGTAATCGCCGTGGTCCTGCAGGTGGCGGCGTACCAGTTCCTCGGCCAGCTTGACGCCCTGCGCATAGGCGGCCCGGCTGGGGACCGAGCGGGGGTCGGTGGTGAAGAGGTTGCGGCCCGTGGGCAGCACCTCGGTCCGGCCCCGGTAGGGAGAGCCCGAGGGCCCGCCGTCGATCCTCTGGCCGTTCAACGCCGCGGGCAGCGCGGCGCGTTCACCCGCCACGGCGCCCGTGATGTCGAAGGACATCTGCGCGCCGCTGTCCCGGCCCCAGATGTGCAGACCGTCGCCGAACTGGCTTTCCTTCACGTCGCAGACGAAACGGTCGATGCGGGTCAGCGCCTCGGCGGCGCTGGTGGCGGCATCGAGGCCCAGGTCGTCCTCGACGCCCAGGGCGCGGGCCTCGTCGCGGATATCCTCCTGCAACCGGGCGCGGCGCTTGGGGTCCAGGCCGTCGGCATTGGAGAACTCGTCCAGAAGCGATTCCAGCCGGGCCAGCCGCTGATGGGTGCCGCTTTCGCGCAGGGGCGGGGGGATATGGCCAAGGGTCAGCGCGCCGATGCGCCGCTTGGCCTGAGCGGCCTCGCCGGGGTCGTTGACGATGAAGGGATAGATCACCGGCAGCGCGCCGGTCAGCGCCTCGGGCCAGCAGCCGTCGGACAGGGCCACGGATTTGCCCGGCAGCCATTCCAGCGTGCCATGGGCGCCGATATGCACCAGCGCGTCCGTCCGTGCCTGAAGCCAGAGGTAGAAGGCCACGTAGCCATGGCGCGGGACACGGGCGAGGTCGTGGTAATCGTCGTCGCGCAGGGCGACTTCACCGCGTTCCGGTTGCAGCGCCAGCAGGGCGGTGCCGCAGGGCAGCGCGGTGAAATGGAAGGCCCCCTCGGCAAAGGCCGGGTCATCCTCGGGCGCGCCCCAGGCCTCGGCGAGGTCCTGTTGCAGTCTCTCTGGCAGGCGCTTCAGCGCGGCGCGGTAATCGGCCAGTGGCCAGCTTTCGCGGGCGGCCAGAAGGCGCTCGGGCAGGTCCGCGCCGGGGTCGCTGACGGCATGGCCCGCCGCGAAGAGGTCCTGCAGGATCGCCCGTGCCGACTCGGGCGCGTCGAGGCCGACCGCATGGCCCATCTGCCAGTCCTTGCCGGGATAGGTCGAGAGCACCAACGTGACGCGCCGCTCTGCCGCTTGCATCCGCGCCAGCCGCAGCCAGCCATCGACACGCGCCACCAGCGCCGCGACGCGCTCGGCCTCGGGCCTGTGCACCATGCGGGCGAATTGCAGGTCCGGGTCGCGCGCGCCCGGCTCCTTGAACGAGACCACGCCGCCGGTCAGCCGCCCGTCGACCTCGGGCAGGACGACATGCATGGCGAGATCCGCGGGCGAAAGGCCTCGTTCCGCCTCGACCCAGGCCTTGCGGGTGGAGGTCGCCAGCGCCGCCTGGAAAACCGGCACCTCGCCCGCATCCAGCGGAGAGGTCTCGGCACCGCGTCCCGAGAAGGCGGTCAGGTTGACCACGGCAGCGGGGGACAGGGCGGCCACGGCCTGCCGCAGCGGATCCGCCGCGACGGGGGCCTTCAGCGAGGGCGCGAAGAGGCCGAGGCAGGCGTAGCCCTTTGCGCGGAAGGCCGAGAAAAGCGCTTCGACCGGGGCCAGGTCTGCGGCCGCGAGATAGGCACGGTAGAAGGTGATCAGGATGCGGGGAGCGTCAGCGGGCAGGGCCTCGGCTGCGCGGTCGAGCGGCAGCACGCCGGTCTCGGGCGTCCAGGCGCCGACCTGGGGCAGCTCCTTGAGGCCGGGCACGGGGCCGGCGTAATGGCCCGCCGCCAGCGCCATCTGCGCCAGCGCCGCCTGGGCCGCCACCGCCCCGCCCTCTTCGCAGAAATGCGACAGGCGGCGCAGGGTCGAGACCGGCAGGGTCGAGACCTCGTCGAGCGCCGGATCGGGGCGGCCATCGGCGGGCAGCACGGCCAGCGCGAGGCCCTTGCGCCGCGCCAGCTCCTGCACCTGGCTGAGGCCATAGGCCCAGTAGGAGGTGCCGCCGATCAGCCGGATCAGGATGCCCGAGGCGCCTTCCAGCGTCTGTTCCAGGTAGGTATCGACCGAAAGCGGATGGCGCAGCGCCGAGAGGTTGGCCAGCCGCAACGAGGGCAGCCCGGCCCCCGCGTCGCGCGCCCGGTGCCAGCCTGCCGCGAAAGCGCCAAGGTCACTGTCGGAATAGGACAGCACCACCAGCTCGGCCGCGTCCTGGCCGAGATCGGTGGGCGTGTCGGTTTCCTCCAGCCCGTGACTTTCGCGGAAGACCACATGCATCGGTCAGAGCGCCGGAGAGCCTTCGGGCACCAGCACCGAGGTGATGGCCGTGGTGTCGATATCGTCATGCTCTGCGATCACGACCAGCTGGCCGAGGCGCGGTTCGTTGGGTTTCCACGGGCGGTCGTACTGGTGACGCACGCGGGCACCGACGGCCTGCACCAGCAGACGCATGGGCTTGCCCGCGACGGCTGCGTAGCCCTTCACGCGCAGGATGTTCTGGCTCTTGGCCAGTTCCTCGATCCGGGCGACCAGCTGGGCGGGGTCCTCGACCTCGGGCAGCGGCACGACGATCTGCTCGAAGTCATCGTGGTCATGCTCGGGCACGCCGTCGTGGTGGCTGGGACGGGCGTCCATGTCGTCTTCGGCAGCGGCGCCAAGCCCCAGGATCACGCGGGGATCGACACGGCCCTCGGGCACTTCGACCACGGGCAGCGGGCGGGGGGCCTCGGCGGCGATGATCTCTTTCGCCTTCGCCACGCCCTCGGGGCCGGCGAGGTCGGGCTTGGTCAGCAGCACGATGTCAGCGCAGGAGATCTGGTCCTCGAAGACCTCCGAGAGGGGCGTCTCGTGGTCGATGCTGTCATCGGCGGCGCGCTGCGCATCCACGGCGGCGACATTGGGGGCAAAGCGGCCCGCCGCGACGGCCTCGGCATCGGCCAGCGCGATCACGCCATCAACGGTGATCTTCGAGCGGATATCGGGCCAGTCGAAAGCCTTCAGCAGGGGTTTCGGCAGCGCCAGGCCCGAGGTCTCGATCAGGATGTGATCGGGGCGCGGTTCCAGCGCCATCAGGGCCTCGATGGTGGGGATGAAGTCATCGGCCACGGTGCAGCAGATGCAGCCGTTGGCCAGCTCCATGATGTTCTCGGCCGGGCAATCGGGGATGGCGCAGCCCTTCAGGATCTCGCCGTCGACGCCGACGTCGCCGAATTCGTTGACCACCACCGCAAGGCGCTTGCCCTGCGGGTTCTGCATCAGCTGGGAAATCAGCGTGGTCTTCCCCGAGCCAAGGAAGCCGGTGATGATGGTGACGGGAAGTTTCGCAATATCGGTCATGGCCTCTGCCACCTCTCAGCTGTCGTTTTCGGGATCAAGGCGCGGCTCGGTGAAGAGCACCGGGGGTACGCGCGCCACGCAGTTGCGCTTGAAATGTTCGGGCCGCTGGCGCCAGGGAATCAGCCCATCCTCGGTGCCGTGGTAAAGCGCCAGCCCCTCGAGCAGCACATTGGCATGCTGGCCCGCATCCAGGTTGCCGTAGACATAGGTCCAGCGACCGGGGCCGCGCAGGGCGACGGTATTGCCGTAGTCGCAGTTCTGCAGGCATTCCACGGCGCGCAGCCGGGTGCCCTCGGGCAGGTCCTGTTCCACCAGCTGGTCGTAAAGCTGACGTCCCGGACGGCGCGGGTCCTCGTCACCATGGGCGGCAACGCCCCGGCACTTGATGCAGACCAGCAGCTCGCTTTCGGTCGTCTCCAGAGGTCTCTGCCCCATGCGTCTTGCCTTTCGCCGCTTCGGCGTCGCATGCAGTGGCAGGAAGATGTTCCGGGCCCGGAACATCGACCCGACACCGGCACACCCCGTCCGGTTGAGTCTCGATCGCTGGCAGGTCTCCCGGCTTGCGGATTGGGACGGGCCTTCTTGGCCCGACCTGCGGTGCCCCGCCTTCCCGGCGCAGGGCCAGTGGCATCGGGGACCTCTCCGGTCACGGTCGCGGGGGCGGCTGCGCTTGACCCTGCCGGGTTGTCGCATTCCCTTTTCACCCGTTTACACGGGCACCAGCTTTGGGCCAGATGCGCCCCTCAGCCCCGATTTGTCAAGACGGAGGACCCCGAGGTGACCAGCGACATCGAGACCCGCCACACCGAGAAGATGAAACGCATCAAGGCCGCACGCGACCGCATGATGGCCGAGCGGACCGAGGAACGCGGGCTGGTCATCGTCCATACCGGCACCGGCAAGGGCAAGTCCTCGTCCGGGTTCGGGATGATCCTGCGCTGCGTCGCCCATGAGATGCCCTGCGCCGTGGTGCAGTTCATCAAGGGCGGCCGGATGAGCGGCGAGCGCAAGCTGCTGGAAAGCCACTTCTCGGATCTCTGCACCTTCGTCGTCTCGGGCGAGGGATTCACCTGGGAAACCCAGGACCGGGCCCGCGACATCGCCGCCGCCGAAGCGGGATGGGAGAAGGCCAAGGCGCTGATCCTCGACCCCAAGATCCGCTTCGTGCTGCTGGACGAGATCAACATCGCCCTGCGCAACGATTACCTGGATATCGACACGGTGGTGGACTTCCTGCTGCATGAGAAGCCCGAGATGACCCATGTCTGCCTCACGGGCCGCAACGCCAAGCCGGAGCTGCTGGAAATCGCCGACCTGGCGACCGAGATGACGCTGCTGAAACACCCGTTCCGCGACGGGGTGAAGGCCCAGCAGGGGGTGGAGTTCTGACACCCGCGCTTTCGCGCTTTTCATCTTCTGCCATGGGCGCATACTGCGCCTGACCGACGACAGGAGACCCCGATGACCCAGAAGAGCCCCCTTGCGATCACCATGGGCGATGCCTCGGGGATCGGCCCGGAAATCACGGTGAAATGCATCGCCGCCGGGGCGCGGGCGGTGGTCTATGGCTCGGCGCGGGTGATGCAGGATGCCGTGGCGCGCTACGCGCCGGCGCTTGCGCTGCGCGTCATCGCCACCCCCGACGAGGCGGAGCTGGCCACCGGAACGCTCGAGGTGATCGACGCCGCGCCGATGGCCGCCCTGCCCCCGGTGGGAGAGATCAGCGCCGCCTCCGGCCAGGCGGCCTACGACTCCATCCTCGCCGCGATCGAGGCCGCCAAGGCGGGCCGGATCGCCGGTATCGTCACCGCTCCCATTCACAAGGAGGCGCTTTCCCGTGCCGGAATCGGCTATCCCGGCCATACCGAGATGCTGGCCGATCACGGCGGAGCCGCCCGCGTCGCCATGATGCTGGCCAATGACGATATCCGCACCGTGCTGGTGACCATCCACATGTCCCTGCGCCATGCCATCGAGGCCGCCGACTTCGGCGCCCAGATGGCCGCGATCCGGCTGGCGCACGAGGGCGGCCAGGCGCTTGGCATCGCCAAGCCACGCGTCGCCGTGGCGGGTCTCAACCCCCATGCGGGCGAGGGCGGGCTATTCGGCGATGAGGAGATCACCATCATCCGCCCCGCCATCGAAGCCGCCCGCGCCGAGGGCATCGACGCCTCGGGGCCATGGCCCGGCGACACGGTCTTCATGCAGGCCCGCAAGGGCGCCTTCGACGTGGTGGTGGCGCAATACCACGACCAGGGGCTGATCCCGGTGAAATACCTCGGGCTGGAGAAGGGGGTGAACATCACCCTCGGCCTGCCCTTCGTGCGCACCTCGCCCGACCACGGCACCGCCTTCGACATCGCGGGCCGGGGCATCGCCGACCCGGAGAGCCTTGTGACCGCCATGGATTACGCCGCGCGCCTCGCAGCGGCACGGGGGACCTCCTGATGGGCCTGCGCTTCATCTTCATGCTGACCCGCAACGACCGCACGGTCGAAGACGCCGCCGCGCATCTGCAAGTCGCCCTGCGCCTTGGCCTGCGCCACATCGGTTTCAAGGATATCGGCCTGCCGATCGAGGACCTGAAGGCGCTGAACCGCACCATCCGCGAGGGCGGCGCGACCTCCTATCTCGAGGTCGTCTCTCTGGACCGCGAGAGCGAGATCGCCTCGGCCCGTGCGGCGGTCGAGATCGGCGTCGACGTCCTGCTGGGCGGCACGCGGGTCGAGGACGTGCTGCCGGTGATCGCGGGCAGCGGGCTGAACTACTGCCCCTTCCCCGGCCAGATCGTGGGTCACCCCAGCGTGCTGGAAGGCAGCGTGGAAGAGATCGCCGAAAGCGCCCGCCTGCTGGCGGCGCGCGAGGGCGTGCACGGGCTGGACCTGCTGGCCTACCGGGCGCGCTGCGACGTACCCGCGCTGATGCAGGCGGTCTGCGCGGTGACCGACAAGCCGGTGATCATGGCGGGCTCCATCGACACGCCGGACCGGATCGCGGCGGTGAAGGGCTCGGGCGCTGCGGGGTTCACCATCGGCACGGCGGCGCTGGACGGGCGCTATCCCGGCGCGGCACCAGATCTGGAGGGCCAGCTCTCGACCATCATCGAAGAGGTCGCACGGCTGAACGATCATCTCTCGCCGGTCACCAAGACCAACCTGGACGAGGCCTTCGGGCGCAACCCCGGTGCGGTGGATCTGCTGGCCGGGCAAGTGAACGAGATGCAGGTGCGCCTGACCCGGATCGAGGGCGCGCAGCGCTGGCACTTCCGCCGCGAAGAGGACGAGATGTTCTTCGTCCATCGCGGGCGGCTGCTGATGCGCTTCCGCGACCGGGACGAGTTGGTCGAAGAGGGCGAATTCATCGTCGTGCCGCATGGGGTCGAACATTGCCCGGTGGCGCTGGACGGTCCCTGCGACGTGCTGCTGATGGCGCCCGGCGCAGAGGCCGGGCGATAGCTCAGGACACCAGCTTGGCGTAAAGCCGGAAGGGCAGCCAGCGCCCCAGCACCGTGAACACCAGCGAGAAGGGACGCGGGAAGCTGATCTGGCGCGGCTCGGGGTTGCGGATCAAGGTCATGACACGACGGGCGGCCTCGGCGGGCTCCATCAGCTGGGTCATGGTGAAGCTGTTCTTCTCGGCCAGCCGGGTGCGGATGAAACCGGGGTTGGCCACCTGCACGTCGATGCCGGTGCCCTGCAGATCTAGGTACATGTCCTCGGCCAGGTGGCGCAGCGCGGCCTTGCTGGCGCCGTAGCCGATCGACCCCGGAAGCCCCTTGAACGCGGCCAGCGAACCGATCAGCACGATATGCCCCGAGCGCCGCTCGACCCAGCCCGGCATCAGCCGGCCCAGCACCCGAAGCGCCCCCATGAAATTGGCATCCGCCACGCGCTCGACCATCTCGGGGTCCCACTCCTGGGCCCGCATCGGCTCGTAGAGCCCGACCGAGTAGATCATCCCGTCGGCATGGCCTGCCTCGGCCATGGCGGCGCGCACCGACTCGGTGTCGGTCACATCCATCGGCAGCACCTTCGCACCCTCGAGCTCCGAGGCGAGCTCTTGCAGGCGCTCTTCGTTGCGCGCCGACAGGATCAGGTGAACGCCCATCCGGTGCAGCTCGCGCGCTAGTTCGCGGCCCAGCCCCTCGCTGGCACCGACAAGCCAATAGGTCTTTCCCTCAAGGGTACGTGGCGACATCGGTTTAACCTCCTCGAAACAGGAACCTCATGAACAACACCCCGAGCGACGCTCTCGGGACACGACAACACGTCACCTAGGACAGTCTCACCCGAAACCATGAAAGGCCCGCGCTTTCCCCGCGGCCGGACCCGCCATAGGCGCCTTCCTGCGCATGGGCGATCCGCGACAGGCGCAGAACCGCCAAGTGACGCTATGGCGCGACATTTTCGGGGCTCACCCCTGGGCTACCGGGGCCGTTCTACGGCCTTTCAGCCACGCTCGGCATGGGCCAGCTCGACCTGCAGGACATTGGTCTGACCAACCTCGAAGGCGGCGGCGCAGATGCCCAGGTAGTAGCGCCAGCTGCGCAGGAAATCCTCGCCGTAGCCCAGCTTCGAGATGCGGGCGCTTTCGGCCTCCATCCGGGCCAGCCAGGTGCGGCAGGTGCGGGCATAGTCGGGACCGAAGGCGAAGCTGTTCTGCAGCTTCAGCCCGGCGCGGGCGGCGACATCGCGGATCTGCCCTTCAGAGAGCAGCATGCCACCGGGGAAAGCGTGCTGGCGAATGAAGTCGGAGCCCTGCCGGTAGGTGGGGAAATAGCTGTCGGAGACGGTGATCGCCTGGACCACAGCGCGGCCCCCCTCGGCCAGCCGGTCCTTCAGCGTGCCGAAGAACTGCGGCCAGTAGCGCTCTCCCACGGCTTCGATCATCTCGATCGAGACGATGCCGTCGTAGCGCCCGGCGCTGTCGCGGTAGTCGCGCAGCTGGATCTCGGCCCGGCCATCCAGCCGCGCATCCGCGTAGCCCTTCTGGCTGGGGGAAATCGTCAGCCCGGTCACATGGCGCCCGTCATCGGCGGCACGTTCGGCGAAGCCGCCCCAGCCACAGCCGATCTCCAGCAGGTTCTCGCCCTCGACCCGGCCCAGGATGCGGTCGTACTTGCGGTACTGGGCGCGCTCCAGGTCGTCGTCACCGGGCGCGAAGAGGGCCGAGGAATAGGTCATCGACGGGTCCAGCCAGAGCTGGAAGAACTCGTTGCCCACGTCGTAATGCGCCTGGATGTTCTTCGAGGCCCCCCGGCGGGAATTGGCGCGCAGCAGCCGGTCCACGGCGCGGAACTTCAGCGCCTGCAGCGGGCCGGCGTAGGCATAGCGGCCGAACTGGTCGAGGTTCAGCAGCGCCACGCGGGTCAGCAGCTCGATGCTGTCGGTGTCCCAGAGCCCGGCGACATAGGCCTCGCCCAGCCCCACGTCGCCACGCGCCAGGGCCGAGGTCACGGCAGACCAGTCGTTGATGCGGAACTCGGCGGCGATGCCGGAGGTGCCGAAGTGATGCCGCTCGCCCTCGGGGGTGATCACGGTCAGCTGGCCCTCGGCAATGGCTTCACAGCTTTCAAGGAAGTCGCGTTTCACGCGGTTGGTAAGCATGGGCATTCAGCTGATCTCCTCAGGGGGCGGGGCGGGGCGGATGTGATATCGGGCGCCTTTCAGACGCAGGCGCAGGGCCTGCCAGTAGATCAGCGCCAGCACCCGGACACCGCCGAAGGGGCGTCTGAGCGCGGCGCCGAGAAGGCGGCGGTTGGTCAACGGCCTGCGCGGGCCGGTCAGCGTCGCATACAAGGCCTCCCCCCCCGTCTGCACGTGCCGGATGCGGATGGCGATCCGCTCCTCTGCGATATGGAAATTGAAGCTATAGGCTCCGTCGATTTCGCGGAAGGGGGAAACGTGAAAGACCTTGGCGGCGTCCAGCCGGTCCTCGGGGCGGATCGGGGCGAAGTCCGGGTGGGCACAGAGGTAGGAGTGGCGGTCACCGAAGGTATTGGTGACCTCGGCGATCACCGCCCGCAGCTCTTCGCCCCGGTAGGCCAGCCAGAACGAGACCGGGTTGAAGCGGGCGCCGAAGAAGCCCGGCTGCGTGAGCAACAGCAGGCGGTCGTAGCGCTCGGGTGCGAGGCCCTGCCGGGCCAGGGCGCGGCGGGCCCAGGCGGCCCCCTCTCCCTTGCCCACCGGGCCGCCGTGCTGGTGGTCGTGGATCGTGGCCAGCCCCGCGCGGTTGCGCGCCAGCAGGCGCGGGCGCTCGGGACTGTCGAGATCAAGCAGCACGTAGTCCACCCCATAGCCGAAGCTGTGCCGGATGGTGCCGCCACGGGCATGCACCGTGGTGCCGCGGATATGGTCCGGTCGGAAGGCGCGGGCGGGGGCGGTCATACCGGCTGCGGGTCCAGCGCGCGGGTGACCCGCACGGCGCTGGCGAAACCGTCCTCGTGGAAGCCATGGCGCAGCCAGGCACCGGCGAACCAGGTGCCATTCTGCCCCTGGATCTGCGCGATCCGGCCCTGCGCCTCGAGCGCGGGCCCGTCGAAGACCGGGTGGCGGAAGGTCTTCTGGTCGTAGATCGTCTCTTCGCGCACCGGCACCACCGGGTTCAGCGAGACGAAGAGCGGGTCGTTCTCGGGAATGTTCTGCAGCTTGTTCATCCAGTAGGTGACGCCGATGGCCTCCTGCGGCTGGCGCGTCTCGGCCTTGTAGACCCAGGAGGACCAGCAGGCGCGGCGACGCGGCATCTGCCCTTCATCCCGGTGCAGCACCATCTCGTTGTCCTGGTAACGCACTGCCGAAAGCGCGCCCTGCTCTTCCGCCGTCGGGCGAGCCAGCAGCGCCAGCGCCTCGTCCGAATGGCAGGCGAAGATCACCTGGTCGAAGCTCTGGCGCTCGCCATCCGCCATGACGACCTCGGGGGTCGGGCCATCGCGCAACACGCTGCCCACCGGGCTGCCGGTGCGGATCGTCACGCCCCGCGCCCGCATCGAGGCTTCCAGCCGGCGGACATATTCGATCGAGCCGCCCTTCACCGTCCACCACTGGTGCTGGCCCGTGGCCGACAGCAGCGCGTGGTTGCGGAAGAAACGGACGAGGGCGCGGGCCGGGAAGGCCTCGATCCCGCCGGGCGGCGTGGACCAGATCGCGCCACAGATGGGCTTCAGGTAGAATTCGCGGAACCAGCGACCCAGGCGCATCTGCTCCATCAGCTCGCCCATGGTCAAGTTCGGGTCCTCCGAGGCGGCCTCGGCGCCGGCGTTGAAGCGCAGGATGTCGCGGACCATGGCGCCGAAGCCGGGGCGCAGCAGGTTGCGCCGCTGGCCGGTGAGCGCGGCGAGGGTCTGCAGACCGTATTCCACGCGCCCACCGTCGATGGTCGCCCCGAAGGACATGTCCGACCGCTCGACCGGCACGTCGAGGTCGCGGAACATCGAGGTGAGGTGGGGGTAATTGGCGTAGTTGAAGACGATGAAGCCGGTATCCACGGGCTGATCGCCGTTCCTGCCCGCCAGCACGGTGCGCGCATGGCCGCCCAGCCGGGGCGCCGCTTCGATCAGGGTCACCTGGTGCTGAGGCGCCAGCCGCCAGGCGGCGGCCATGCCCGAAATGCCGGCACCGATGACGGCGATCCGCTGCGGGCGATGAGAGAGGGCGTCAAAGGACATGGTGGCTCCGTTTCCTGGGGTCACAGTAGGTACGGTCCGTATGCCCGTATGGTTCACAACTTAGCGCAGTTTTTTCTGATCCGTTCCGGGAGTTGCCCCGTACTCAGGGCATGTTGAACACAGACGCCATGCCTGCAACACTCGAACGGCTGAAACCGGTCCGCACTTCCCTGCGTGTCTCCGGTCGGCAAAGAGGGTGGAAACAGGTGAGCGCGGAACAGGATCAGGAACTGACGGAGCAGACCAGCTGGATGCTGGCGGTGCGCGATCAGAGGGACCGGCAGGCCTTTGCCCGTCTCTTTGCCTTCTACGCACCGCGGGTGAAAGGCGTTCTGATGCGGTCGGGCATGGGATCGGCTGCGGCCGAGGACGTGGTGCAGGATGTCATGCTGGCGGTCTGGCACAAGGCGGCGCAATTCGACCCCGCCCGTGCCCAGGTCTCTGGCTGGATCTACCGCATCGCGCGGAACCGGCAGGTGGATATCGCCCGCAAGGCGGGACGCCCGCTGCCGGAAGAGGTCGAGACAGAGACCCCGCCCGAAGCCGACCCCGGCGCGCTGATGGCGCTGGCCGAGGAAAGCGGCAAGCTGCGGCAGGCCCTGGCGAAACTGAAGCCCGAGCAGCGCGAGGTGATCACCCGCGCCTACCTGGGCGACCTCACCCATGGGGAGATCCGGGAACAGACCGGCCTGCCCCTTGGCACAATCAAGTCGCGCATCCGCCTTGGACTGGAGCGGTTGCGCCATGAACTGAAGGATTTGCGCTCGGAATGACCCAGATCGCACATCATATCCCCGACGAGATGCTGGCCGCCTATGCGGCGGGCCGTCTACCCGCGACCTTCGAGATGGTCGTCGCCGCTCATGTCTCGATGTGCGACGCCTGCCGGGCTGCGCTTGAGACCCACGAGACCCTCGGCGGCGCGCTCATGGAAGAGGCACCGGGCGAAGCGGTCGACGGCTCGCTGCTGGAGCGCACCCTGGCGATGCTGGACGAGGCCCCGGCCCCCCATGCCGCCTCTCGGGGCGCGCCCAAGCGTTTCGGCATCTACCCCGGCCCCGTGGCCGAGGCGCTGAAACATGCCCCGCCCCGCTGGCGCGCCGCCGGTGGTGGCGTGAAGCAGCAGATCCTGGTCGAGGACGGCAAGAGCTCTGTCCGGCTGCTGTACATTCCCGGCGGCATGGCAGTGCCCGACCACGGCCACCACGGGACCGAGCTGACCATGGTGCTTCAGGGCGCCTTCCACGACGAGACCGGACGCTTCGGCCCCGGCGATGTCGAGGTCGCGGACGAAAGCCTGGAACATACGCCGATTGCCGACGAGGGCATGGATTGCATCTGCCTTGCCGCCACCGATGCGCGCCTGCGCTTCCTGTCGCTGCTGCCGCGCCTGGCGCAGCCCTTCCTCAGGATCTGAGGCCGCGTGCCATCGGCAGAAACCTGCGAGGGCCGTCCGACAGAGGGCGGCCCCTTGCCTTTCCGGCGCCCCCTGAGCGACCCTCAAGGCATCCCTTTTCGGCGAAATCGCCGTCTGGACAGACCTTGCGTCAGCTGTAGTCTCGCCGGGAAGACCACCATCCGAAGCAGCCGGAGCCCGGCGCAAGCCCGCCTCTGGCCCCCGCAAAGGAGCGCCCCATGGAAGCCCGCCTGATCGCCGTCTTCATCCTGACGCCCTTCGCGCTGGCCTTTCTCTATGCCGGCTACCACGAGCTGCGCCGTTTCAAGTCCGAGGGCCGGGCCAACTACGGCCTGGTCTACGACGAAGAGACCGGCACCACCCATGTGACCGGCATCGACGAGAATGCCGATGGCTTCGACCCCGAGGACTTCGACCCCAACGACTACAGCGACCCCGACATCAAGTCGGATGAGGAGAAGGCCAAGGCCTGAGCCTCCTGCTGCCCTTGCCTGCCATGTGACCGCTGCCTCCGCGCCAGTGTCCGATCTCGAGCGCAGAAAACCGTTGCGCGAATCTCAGTATTTCCATATTTCATGAAATATGGAAAAAGATGCCACCACTCTCCTCTCCACCCTCGGTCATCCGCAGCGCCTGCTGGTCTGGCGCCTGCTGATGCGCCGCTACCCGCAGCCCGTCGCCGCCGGCGAGATCGCCGAGGCGACGGGGCTGAAGGCCTCCACCCTGTCGGTCTATCTCTCGGCGCTTCGGCAGTCCGGGCTGATCGGGCAGGAGCGCCAGGGCACCTCGCTTCTCTACCGGGCCGAGATCGGCACGGCGAACGACCTGCTCGACTACCTGTTTTCCGATTGCTGCCGGAACCGCCCCAGCCTTTGCCTGAGCGGTGTTTCCGACCCTCTGCCCTCAAGGGAAGGATCTGCGCCCATGGCCGATCGCAAGCTGAACGTGCTCTTCATCTGCACCGGGAATTCCGCCCGCTCGATCTTCGCCGAAGCGCTGGTGCGCCACCTGGCCGGAGACCGCTTCAACGCCTATTCCGCCGGCACCCACCCCGCCGGAACGCCGAACCCCTTCGCGGTGAAGCTCTTGCAGGACAAGGGCATCGCCACCGAGGGCCTGCGCTCGAAGAACGTGGACGAGTTCCAGGGCGCGGATGCGCCGAAGATGGATTTCGTCTTCACCGTCTGCGACCAGGCGGCGAACGAGGAATGCCCGGCCTGGGACGGCCAGCCGGTCAGCGCCCACTGGGGCATGCCAGACCCGGCGAAGGCCACCGGCACCGATGCCGAGAAGGCGCTGGCCTTCCAGGCCGCCTATGGCACCCTTCTGAACCGGTTGCGCGCCTTCGCGGCGCTGCCGGTGGACAGCCTTGACCGGATCTCTCTGCAGAATGCGGTCGACCAGATCTCTCTTGATGACACCAGCGCCGCGGAGGCCTGAGAACCTATGACGACTTACGCACTGAATGGCCTCGGCCGCATGGGCAAGCTGGCCCTGCGCCCGCTGCTGGACGCCGGGCTGAAGCTGGCATGGATCAACGACGCCACGGGCGACCCCGAGATGCATGCGCATCTGCTGGAATTCGATTCGGTCCATGGCCGCTGGGATGCCGAATTCAGCCATGACGCGGACAGCGTCACCGTGAACGGCACCCGCCTGCCCTTCATAGGCACCAGCCGGATCGAGGATCTGCCCCTGGACGGCGTGGACGTGGTCATCGACTGCACCGGCGTCTTCAAGTCGGCCGACAAGCTGGCCCCCTATTTCGCCGCCGGGGTGAAGAAGGTGGTGGTCTCGGCCCCGGTCAAGGACGGGCGGCATGCCAATATCGTCTATGGCGTGAACCACGACATCTACGACCCCGCGGAGCATGACATCGTGACGGCGGCCAGCTGCACCACCAATTGCCTCGCGCCGGTGGTCAAGGTGATCCACGAGGGGCTGGGCATCAGGCATGGCTCGATCACCACGATCCATGACGTGACCAACACCCAGACCATCGTCGACCGGCCCGCCAAGGACCTGCGCCGGGCGCGCTCGGCGCTGAATGCGCTGATCCCGACCACCACCGGCTCGGCCAAGGCGATCACCCAGATCTTCCCCGAGCTGACGGGCCGCCTCAACGGCCACGCGGTGCGAGTGCCCCTGCTCAATGCCTCGCTGACCGACTGCGTCTTCGAGGTCGCGCGCGAGACCTCTGCCGAAGAGGTCAACGCCCTGCTGCAAGCCGCCGCCGAAGGGCCCCTGAAAGGCATCCTCGGCTACGAGACCCGTCCGCTGGTCTCGACCGATTATCTGAATGACGCGCGCTCTTCGATCGTGGACGCGCCGTCGACCATGGTTGTGAGTGGTACCCAGGTAAAGATCTACGCCTGGTATGATAACGAGTGGGGCTACGTCCATCGCCTGGTGGACGTAGCCCAAATGGTCGGAGATTCCCTGTGACCGCGCAGAGGCCCGAGGGCCTCTCTGCCTATGTCGCGGTGACGGCGGCCTATTGGGCCTTCATGCTCTCGGACGGGGCGCTCAGGATGCTGGTGCTGTTGCACTTCCATACGCTGGGTTTCTCGCCGGTGCAGCTGGCCTATCTCTTCCTGCTTTACGAGCTGGCGGGGATCGTCACCAACCTCTCGGCGGGCTGGATCGCGGCCCGGTTCGGGCTGACGCGGACGCTCTACGCGGGGCTTGGGTTGCAGGTGCTGGCGCTGCTGGCGCTGGCGCGGCTCGATCCCTCCTGGGCGCTCTGGAGCTCGGTCGCCTATGTGATGGCGGTGCAGGGGGCCTCGGGCGTGGCCAAGGACCTGGCGAAGATGTCGTCGAAATCCGCCGTGAAACTGCTGGCCCCCTCGGGAGAGGGCGGTCTCTTCCGCTGGGTGGCGGTGCTGACCGGATCGAAGAACGCGGTGAAGGGCGCGGGCTTCCTGCTGGGCGCGGCCCTGCTTGGCCTCTGGGGCTTCACCGCCTCTGTGCTGGGCATGGCCCTGATCCTGGGGGCGATCCTGGCGGGGGTGGCCCTTTTCATGCCCGGCGGTCTGCCCGGTGGCAAGAAAGGCACCAAGTTCTCCGAGGTCTTCTCGAAGGATGCAAACGTCAACTGGCTGAGCTTCGCCCGCGTGTTCCTCTTCGGCGCGCGCGACGTGTGGTTCGTGGTCGGCATCCCGATCTACTTCTACGCCGTGCTCTCGGATGGGTCAGAGGCGGGCAACCGCGCCGCCTTCTTCACCATCGGCACCTTCATGGCTGTCTGGACGATCCTCTACGGTGCCGTGCAGGCCTATGCGCCGAAACTGCTGCGCGCGGGCACGCGCCCCGAAGGTGAGCTGGTGCAGGCGGCGCGGCACTGGGTGGGCGCGCTGATCGCCCTGCCCGCCCTGCTGGCGGCGCTGGTCGCCCTGGCCGGAGAGCCGCAGCTATGGCTCACCGTCACGCTGATCACCGGGCTTCTGGTCTTCGGCGCGGTCTTCGCGGTGAATTCCTCGCTGCACTCCTACCTGATCCTGGCCTTCACCAGCGGAGAGCGGGTCACCATGGACGTGGGCTTCTACTACATGGCCAATGCGGCGGGGCGGCTTCTGGGCACTCTGCTTTCGGGGCTCAGCTACCAGCTGGGCGGCCTGCCCGCCTGCCTCGGCACGGCGGCGGTGCTGCTGGCGCTCAGTTGGCTGGGGGCCGGTCGTCTGACCAGCCCCGCCGAGGCCCAGCCCGCCTAGACCGGCGCGCCCTCGCGGGCCCGCATCCGCGCGGCCAGCAGGTGGACCAAAGCGCCCATCCCGTAGAGCGTGACCGAGAACAGCACCAGGCCGGCGAAATCCATCGCGCCGGTCATCGCCAGCAGGATCGGCGTGCCGGTCAGGTTGCCCAGGTTGCCCATCTGCGCCAGCACCCCGTTCGACAGCGCGCGGTCACCCGCCTCGGCGTTGATCTGGGGCACGGCGGCGAAGGAGCCGCTCTGCATGAAGCCCATGGCGATGAACAGCAGCGCCGGCACCCAGACGGTGCCCGGCATGAGCACCAGAAGCACCACCGACAGCGCCGCCATCACGAAGCCCAGCACCGCCACCGGCACCGCCCGGTAGAGCTTCAGCGCCAGCGTGCCCAGCGTCAGCGCCGAGATGATCCCGACCAGCGGCAGCAGGATCATCTGCATGTCGCGCGTGGCCTCGGGCAGGAAGGAGGGCAGCACGGTCATCAGCGCCACGAAGTTGATGGCATAGAAGAGCCAGCCCACCCCCGGCGCGGCAATCCACGCAGAGGTATAGGCCGCCCGGTGCCGGCGGGCGATCACCCCCAGCGTCAGCCGTTCAGCCGGATGGGCCACGGCGCCATCGGCGAGCTTGCGGTCGTCGGGCAGCAGCACCAGCAGCACCGCCGCCATGACCAGCAGGAAGCCCGCGTGGCTGCCCAGCACCAGCGGCACACCGCCCGCGCCCAGCATCCAGGGCCCGAAGGCGGCGTAGAGCGCGAAGGTGACGCCGAAGTAGGTGCCCCATATGGTCATCGCCATGGGACGCGAGCGCTCGTCGGTGATCTCGGCCATCAGCGTCGGCGCGGCGACGACGATGGCCAGATGGGCCAGCCCCTCGAGCCCGCGCAGCGCCAGCATGACCGGCAGCGGCGGCATGAAGGCCTGAAGGCCCGACAGCAGCGCGCCCAGCACCAGCCCGCCGATCAGCGTGCGCCGGAAGCCGACGCGGGTCACCACCATGCCCGCCAGCAGGCCCAGCAGGACCCCCATCAGCGAAACCAGAGAGACGAGGAAACCGGCAGCGGCCCCGGCCTCGGGGTAGGCGGCCTCCCAGGCGGGGAAGAGGACAGAGACCTTGCCGAACTGCGCCGCCGCCCCCATGCCGGTGACGAAAAGCGCCGCCACGCGAATCCAGGTGATCACTCGGCCACGTCCTTCAGATCCATGCGGCCCGGAATCTCGTCCCGCTTGGTGCCGGCGCCTTCCCAGCTGTCGATGGCCTCCATGGCCTCTTCGGCGGTCTCGACGAACTTGAAGAGATCCATGTCCTCGGGCGAGATGGTGCCCGCCTCGACCAGCGCCTCGAAGTTGATGACGCCTTCCCAGAAGGCACGTCCGAAGAACAGGAAGGGCTGACGCTCCATCCGGCCGGTCTGGATCAGGGTCAGCGCCTCGAAGGTCTCGTCCAGGGTGCCGAAGCCGCCGGGGAAGACGCAGATGGCGCGGGCGCGCATCAGGAAGTGCATCTTGCGGACGGCGAAATAGTGGAAGTTGAAGCAGAGCTCGGGGGTGACGTATTCGTTGGGCACCTGCTCGTGCGGCAGCACGATGGACAGGCCGACCGAATGGCCGCCCGCCTCGGCAGCGCCCTTGTTGCCGGCCTCCATCACGCCGGGGCCACCGCCGGTGCAGACCACCCAGTCGCGCCCGCCGCTGGCCTTGGACTTCTCGGTGACCAGGGCGGCGAAACGCTCGGCCTCGGAGTAGTAGCGCGACAGCTTCGCCATCGGATGCCCCTCGGGCGCCACGCCGGGCGCCCGGATGCGTGCGCCGCCGAAGAGCACCACGGTCGAGTTGATGCCGGCTTCGTCCAGCGCCAGCTCGACCTTCATCAGCTCCAGTTGCAAGCGGACCGAGCGCATCTCGTCGCGCAGCAGGAACTCTTCGTCCGCATAGGCCAGCCGGTAGCTGGGAGAGACGGTCTGCGCCGTCTGCGGCACTTCGCTGGCGGTGGCGCGGTCGCTTTCGGCATCGCGGAAACGGGAATGGCGGGTGTCGTCGGTCATGTGCTTTCCTTCAATCACCCGCCATGCCTAGCGCAGGCAGGGGGCAGGCACCATGGGGGATGGTCAGATAGCGGGCGGCGGATAGTGAACCGAGAGGATTTGCAGCCAAAGCATGTTCAGCAGCGGCCCCAGCACCACCACCTGCACCGCAAGGGCCACCAGCAGCGCCAGCACGACACGCGGCGACCGCCCCGAGGACAGCCAGAGCAGCAGCAACGTCGCGGACAGCAACAGGATCGGCACGACGTAATGGTCGATGGCATGGAGCCAGCCCATCAGCGGCGGCTCCTCGGTCGGGAAATCGCTCATGAAGGCATAGCCGTCGGTCAGGGCGAAACCGATGTAGGTGGTCAGGGTCGAGACCACAAGGGTGACGATCCCCATGAAGACCTCGATCACCACGATGAACTTCGCCACGTGCGACAGCCTCTCCTGCCCGCCCGTCAGGCGCAGCAGGGCCCAGAACACCACCGCCACGATGCCCGCCATGAGCAGCAGGTCCATCGCCCCGATGGCCATGGCGAAGATGTCGAACTGGCCGCCGTCGGCCTGCTCGCCATTGTCGAAGACGACCCTGTTGAAGGCCAGCATCACCACAACGACCTGCAGGTAGAACCCCAGAAGCTCGGGCAGGCCGATCTCCTCGACCAGCCGGCGGTAGAACTGCCGGGGTGTCTCGACCGCGAAGACGATGATGTTGAAGAACGACCTGTAGGTCTCGATCAGCTTTTCCAGCATGAGAGAAATCCATTCGTCAGAGAATGGGCCGAGAATACCCGACCACCCCCTCCGACCAAGGCATTTCCTTCGCCAATGGCCCCCATCCGGTCGCAGCGCGCAATTGCGATGCGGGCGGCAAGGCCCTATACCGCGCTGAACCTCGTATTTACCGCCTGACTTTCCCGGAGGAAGACATGTCCAACGCCCAGCTCGAAGCTGCCATCGAAGCCGCCTGGGAGGCGCGCGACCAGATCACCCCCGCCACCACCGGCGAAACCCGCGAAGCCATCGAGGACACGCTGAACGCGCTCGACTCGGGCAAGCTGCGCGTCGCCGAGAAGGGCGAGGACGGCAACTGGGTCGTCAACCAGTGGGCCAAGAAGGCCGTTCTGCTGGGCTTCCGCATCAAGGACATGGAACAGCACGACGGCGGCCCGCAGGGCTCCGGCTGGTGGGACAAGGTCGACAGCAAGTTCAAGGGCTGGGGCGACAACCAGTGGAAGGCCGCGGGCTTCCGCGCCGTGCCGAACGCCGTTGTCCGCAAGTCGGCCTTCATCGCGCCGGGCGTGGTGCTGATGCCCTCTTTCGTCAACCTGGGCGCCTATGTCGACAGCGGCACCATGGTCGACACCTGGGCCACCGTCGGCTCCTGCGCGCAGATCGGCAAGAACGTGCATATCTCGGGCGGTGCCGGCATCGGCGGCGTGCTTGAGCCCCTGCAGGCCGGCCCCGTCATCATCGAGGACAACTGCTTCATCGGGGCCCGCTCCGAAGTGGCCGAGGGCGTCATCGTGCGCGAAGGCTCGGTTCTGGGCATGGGTGTCTACTTGGGCCAGTCCACCAAGATCTTCGACCGCGAAACCGGGGAGGTCTCCTACGGCGAAGTGCCGCCCTACTCGGTCGTGGTCTCGGGCTCGCTGCCCTCGAAGAACGGCGTGAACCTCTATTGCGCGGTGATCGTGAAGCGCGTGGACGAGCGCACCCGCTCGAAGACCGGCGTCAACGAGCTGCTGCGCGACTGATCGCGCCAACCATGGTGACAGATCGGGCCCGTCTCCTGCCAGGAGGCGGGCCCTTTGCATGGGCGGAACTTTTTGCCGCCCCGCGCGTTCGATCCGCAAGCGGGCATCAGGTCCGCCAACGGATAGGAGAGACGACAATGGAAGGTATCGGCTGGCTGCTGGCCCTCATCCTCGGTGCCCTGGCGGGCTGGATTGCCGAGAAGATCATGAATTCCAACATGGGGCTTCTGATGAACATCGTCATGGGCATCATCGGTGCCCTCGTCGGTAACTTCCTGCTCTATGCCATCGTCGGCAGCACCCTGGGCGGCATCCTCGGACAGATGATCGTCGCCGTGCTGGGCGCTTGCCTGCTGATCGCCATCGTGCGCGGCCTGCGCAGGGCCTGACACATGGTCTGACCCGGGGGCGTCGCCCCCGACCCGGCTTCGGGTCCCTAGTTTAAGACGAAACACCGCCCGCGCCGGAAGGCTGCGGGCGGTTCTGGTTTCGGGCCTACTGCCTGGCAAGGCCAGCACGGCCTCAGGGCAGGTTTGGCGGGCGATAGCTGCTGCGCTCTTTCAGACGGGTCTGCACCGAGGGATGCAACTGCGCGCCTTCGGGGATCTTGCGATAGGCCCCCAGCGGCCAGGTCAACCCGAGGAAGCGCTTGCCCGGTGCCGCGCGGTCGCGGCCCGGCACCAGCTCGAAGGGCCACCAACCCGCCGTCAGGGATTCGTGGGCATCCGCCGTGGCATCCGGCGCGACGTACTTGGTGTTCTTGTGGCTGCCCAGCACCAGCCGGTTCACGGTCCGGGTCACGTACTTGAGCCCCAGCTTGCGGGATTCGGTGATCATCCAGGACAGGGGCAGCTTGCCCAGCTGGCTTTCCGCTTCGGGGTAGCCGCCACCGACATCCCCATGCGCCCCGGCAAACCACATCTCCTTCACGTCCTGCGGCGTGCCCGTGCCCGGCTCGGTGAAGGGCTTGCGCACCTCGCAGTCCTCGCCCCAGAGCGTGGCACGATACATCCGGCGGCGCTCGTCGATGGCCACCGCGTGGCGCACCGCCAGCACCGAGGGGTTGTTGGAGGTATAGGCATAGGTCACCGCGCCCGGCAGCAGCCCGCGCGGCTCGATCACCGAGGCGACGGTATCCAGCAGCATCAACCCGGCGATCTGCACCTTCTGCGGGTTCAGCGCGCGATCATGTAGCCGGATCTCGGCGAAGGCGTCCTCTCCGCGCTGGCGACCGATGTTCTTGTAGGCGCGATAGGCGTATCCCAGCAGGTTGAGCTGCACCGGAGACATCATCCCGAAGGCATGCAGAAACCCCGCCAGCACCCGCGCCGTGTAGGCGCCACGGGAAAAGCCCATGATCCAGATGCGGTCGCCGGCCTCGTGGTCGTAGGTCTGGCAGAGGAAGCGGTAGGCCTCCTTCACGTTGCCATCCAGGCCAAGGCCGGTGGCCATGCCGAAGATCTCGGAGGCCTTCTGGCGCAGCCGCGACCACGAGCCCTCGGCGCCGAAGGTGCCGACGCCCGGATCGTACCAGACGACCTGGTCCTCGGATTTCTCGAGACAGCCGTAGAGGCGCAGCACATTGGTACGCCGTTCCTTGATCTGGTTGCCGGTCCCGTCGAACAGGATCACGATGTTCTTTGCCATGTCGCCCCCCCAGGCTCTCCATCCGGTCAGCCTAGCCTGCCGGGGCCGCCGGACGAAGTGGGGAATAGCGCTCTTTACTCAGACGCGCCTTTCTGGCAGGCCCGCGCGCAACAGGAGATGCCGCGATGAGCAAAGAGAAGAAGGCGCCGAAGCGCCAGCAGGTCTATACGCTGGTGGTCGAAGTGGGCCGCACCAAGGACGACGGTCTGCCCGAGGGCAGCACCGGTGCCGCGCTGATGTGCTATGCCTCAGGCGTCGACGAGGCCGAGGCCGTGCGGGAAACCGTGGCCATCCTGAAGCAGGCCGACCTGGCACCGCTGGATGTCACCGGCTACGGCACGCTGGAAGATCGTCTCGAGCTGGGCCACGAGGTCGATCAGGAAGAGCGCGACCTGATGGCCCGCGCTGCCGAGGAAAACTCGGTCATCGTGGCGCAGATGACGCCCTTCTTCAGCGAGGAAGAGGCAGAGCGCGGCGGCCAGCTGCCCAACTGATCTTCCGGGTAAACGCGGCTCAGGCGGCGCGATGGCTGGCCAGCATCCGCGCCTCGTAGTCGCGCAGCACCGGCAGGGCGTGGCCCTCCTGCTGCGGCAGGCGAGAGCGCTGGTAGCCGGCCAGCAGGCTGGCCTCGACCAGGGCGGCAGAGCGCCGCAGCCGGCCCACGTGCAGGCTTTCCATCGCCGCGCCGCAGATCCCCAGCAATTGCTGATCCGGCAGCAGGATCTGGTGCAGGGTCACCAGCGGGCCGCTCTCGGCCATCATCGCGGTGCCGTCGGGGATCATGTGCCGGGCCGCGACCAGCACGGCGTTGGTGCGGAAGAGGTGCTCGACCTCGGCCCCGGAGGTGACCACGCGCTGCCCGGCGGCGACCAGCACGTCGCGGCTGAGCCCGTGATGCGGCGCAAAAAGCTGCACCGGACGGAAGAGACCGCGCGCCGGCAGGCTGCGCCGCACGGCGGCCAGCACCGGCACCGCCCCCTCGCCCGGTATCAGCACCAGGTCGCCCCGCCGCAGGTCCTCGATCGCGCGCCGTCCCTCCGGCGTGTCGACGCAGGTGCCCCCCGCGAGGCCGGGCATCGGCCCGATGGGTTCGATCGAATCCGACAGGGCCAGGAAATCCACCGTGGCATCCAGCACCTCGGGCCCCGGCGCCAGCACGGCGCGGCTCAGCCCATCCATCGGCAGCGCCACCGGATCGGCCAGGGCGGCGGCCAGCGGCGCGGCGTCACGCTCTGGCCGTTCGACCACCAGCCGCGCGGCGCCGGTGCTGCAATCCCAGGAAAAGATCACCCGCAGACGCTCGGCCCGTTCGGTCACGGGCACCGTCAGCGTGCATCGGCGCTGCTTGCTGCCGCGCACCAGCTCCAGCACCATCTCGCCGCCCGGCGCCAGCCAGAGCGACAGCCGCCCCGAGACCGGATGACGGACGGGCATGTCGATGAGGGCGGTCAGTTCGGCCGGATCGGCCGTCTCGATCTCGGCCAGCAAGGTGCCGCGGCCCAGGAGCTCGGCGGGCCCGGAAGCGCGCAGCAGGCTGCCGGCCGGCGCGGCGCCACGCGCGGCCAGGGCACCGGCGTCCGGACAGGAAATGGCGACCCACCCCATCCTCAGCCCGGCAGAAGCGCCCGCGCGCTTCCGCTCCTATGCCTGATTGCCCTTGCCAGGACCGGCCTCCTGCTCTTGCGCGGCGCGCCTCAGGGCGCCGTTCTTGAAAACAGAATCGCATTCCCCGAGGCGCAGGTAAAGCCGATATGGTGGGCAAGGACGCGAATTGCCCCACATTTACCTTGATTTCGGGGTATTCCCCCGCGCGCAGAGGCGCCGGGACCCGCCACGTCCCTCTTTGCTTCACGCGGGAAAGGCGCTAGCCATTCGCCAGAACGAAGGAGACCCCATGTCCGCCCCCACCCCCGTCGATCCCGTTGCCCTCACGGCGGATCTGATCCGCTGCCCCTCTGTCACGCCGGAAGAAGGCGGTGCGCTGCAACACCTCCAGACACTGCTTGAAGGGGCGGGCTTTGACTGCACGCGAGTGGATCGCGGCGGGGTCAGCAACCTCTTTGCCCGCTGGGGCAAGAAGGGCGCGGCGCGGACCTTCGGCTTCAACGGCCATACCGACGTGGTGCCCGTGGGCGACGCGGCCGCCTGGACCGCCGATCCCTTCGGCGCCGAGGTGCGCGAGGGCCGCATGTATGGCCGGGGAGCCACCGACATGAAATCGGGCGTGGCCGCCTTTGCCGCCGCCGCCGTGGATTTCGTCCGCCAGACCCCGCCCGACGGCGCCGTGGTGCTTGCCATCACCGGCGATGAGGAAGGCGATGCAATCGACGGCACCACCGCGCTGCTCGACTGGATGCAGTCCGAGGGCGAGACCATGAGCCATTGCCTGGTGGGCGAACCCACCTGCCCCGCGACCATGGGCGAGATGATCAAGATCGGCCGCCGCGGCTCGATGACCGCCTGGTTCACGGCCACCGGCAAGCAGGGCCATTCAGCCTATCCGCACCGCGCCAAGAACCCGCTGCCCGCCATGGCGCGGCTGATCGACCGGCTGGCCAGCCACGAGCTGGACCAGGGCACCGACCACTTCGATCCCTCGACGCTGGCCGTGGTGCAGTTCGACACCGGCAACGGGGCGACCAACGTGATCCCCGCGCAATGCCGCGCCGCGGTGAACATCCGCTTCAACGACCTCCATTCCGGCGCCAGCCTCAGCCAGTGGCTGCGCCGCGAGGCCCAGGATGTCAGCCGCATGTTCGATATCGTCATTGAGACCGAGATCAAGGTCTCGGGCGAGGCCTTCCTGACCCCGCCGGGCGAGCTGTCCGACCTGGTTGCCAAGGCCGTCGAGGCCGAGACCGGGGTGACGCCCGAGCTCTCGACCACCGGCGGCACCTCGGATGCGCGCTTCGTCAAGGATCTCTGCCCGGTGGTCGAGTTCGGCCTGGTGGGCGAGACCATGCACCAGGTCGACGAGAACGTGCCGGTGGAGCAGATCACCCAGCTCAAGGGCATCTACGCCCGCATCCTGGCGGATTACTTCGCATGAGCCTGCACGTCGAGGTCGTGGCCGACCCGGCCCCCTGTTTCGCCCTGCGCGAAGAGGTCTTCATCCAGGAGCAGGGCTTCGCCCCGGAAGAGGAATGGGATGACCTGGACGCCGGGGCCGAGCATCTGCTGGCCACCCGCGACGGCACGGCCATCGGCACCGCCCGCCTGCTGAAGGAGCCGGGCGCAGGCCGCATCGGGCGCATCTGCGTCAGGAAATCGGCGCGCGGCACCGGGCTGGGCGCAGAACTCGTGCGCGCCGGCATCGCCCGGCTTGCAGAGCAGGGTTTCACCCGCATCGTGCTGGGGGCCCAGGTCCGCGCCATGGGCTTCTACGAAACGCTGGGTTTCACCCCCTGCGGCGAGGTCTATGACGACGGCGGCGTGCCGCACCGCGAGATGGCGCTGGTCCTGCGGGACTAGGCGCAACGCCGCTGCCGGGCGCCGGGGGCTCCGCCCCCCGCGGCCAAGGGGGCTCGATGCCCCCGCGGGCGCGTGCCCGCCTGCAAGACGCCGGCGGACAGCGGCCCTGGCCCCCGCGTCGCGGCCCCTGCGTGACCCGTGCGTTTTCGCAATGACCCGCCCTTCTACCCGTGGTAGATCTCGGCCATGGCACAGCTTCCCTCCCGGCAGGAGATCCTCGACTGGATCTCGGAAAATCCCACTCAGACAGCCAAGCGCGACATCGCCAAGGCTTTCGGCATCAAGGGCGCCGCCCGCATCGACCTCAAGCGCCTGCTGAAGGAGCTTGAAGACGAGGGCGTGCTGGAGAAGCGCAAGAAGACCTACCGCGACCCCGACCGCCTGCCGCCGGTCTCGGTGCTGCTGGTCAATGCGCCGGACGCCGATGGCGACCTGACCGCCAAGCCGCTGGAGTGGCAGGGCGAGGGCCCCGAGCCCACCGTGCACATGGTGACCCGCGCCTCTGACCCGGCCCTCGGCTCGGGCGACCGCATCCTGGCCCGCGTCACCCCCCTGGAAGGTGAGAACGCCTACGAGGCGCGGCTGATCCGCAAGATCGGCTCGAACCCGCTGCGCCTGCTGGGGGTGTTCCGCGCCGGATCGGAAGGCGGACGGATCGTGCCCATCGACAAGGGCAACGACAAGGAATGGATGGTGCCCGAGGGGGCCACCCATGGCGCGAAGGACGGAGAGCTGGTCGAAGGCGAGCAGGCCGGGCCGCGCGCCCGCATGGGCCTGCCGAAGGCCCGCATCGTCGCCCGCCTGGGCGATCCGACCGCGCCGCGCGCCGTCTCGCTCATTGCCATCCACCAGCACGGCATCCCCGATGCCTTCCCCGACGAGGTCATCGCCGAGGCCGATGCCCAGAAACCCGCGGGCCTCTCGGGCCGTGAGGACCTGCGCGAGCTGCCGCTGGTCACCATCGACCCCAGCGATGCGCGCGACCACGACGACGCCTGCTATGCAGAGGCGGACCCCGATCCCAAGAACCCCGGCGGCCATATCCTGTGGGTCGCCATCGCCGACGTGGCCCATTACGTCACCCCCGGCTCGGCCCTGGACCGCGAAGCCAAGCGGCGCGGCAATTCCAGCTACTTCCCCGACCGCGTCGTGCCGATGCTGCCCGACCGGCTGTCGGGCGACCTCTGCTCGCTGCATGAGGGCGTGCCGCGCGCCTGCCTGGCCGTCCGCATGGTGCTGGACCGCCACGGCAAGAAGCTGCGCCACGACTTCCACCGGGCCCTGATGCGCTCTGCCGCCTCGCTGGCCTACGAAGAGGTGCAGGCCGCCATCGACGGCGACGCCAACGACAAGACCGGCCCCCTGCTGGAGCCGGTCATCAAGCCGCTCTACGAGGCCTACGCCGCCCTCAAGGCCGCGCGCGAGGCCCGCCAGCCGCTGAACCTGGATCTGCCCGAGCGCAAGATCGAGCTTTCCGAGGCCGGAGAGGTCACCTCGGTCAACTTCCGCGAACGCCTCGACGCCCACAAGATGATCGAGGAATTCATGGTGCTGGCCAATGTTGCCGCCGCCGAGACGCTGATCGCCAAGGGCTCTCCGCTGCTCTTCCGCGTCCACGAGGAACCCTCGCCCGAGAAGCTGAATTCCCTGCGCGAGACCGCCGATGCGGCGGGCTACAAGCTGTCCAAGGGGCAGGTGCTGCAGACCGCGCATCTGAACCGCCTGCTGGACCAGGCCGCCGGCACCGATCAGGCCGAACTGATCAACATGGCCACCCTGCGCTCGATGATGCAGGCCTATTACGCGCCGGTGAACTTCGGCCACTTCGGCCTGGCGCTGCAGAACTACGCGCATTTCACCTCGCCGATCCGGCGCTACGCCGACCTCGTGGTACACCGCGCGCTGATCAACGTGCATCGCTGGGGCAAGGACGGACTCAGCGCCCAGGACATCGAGAACCTGGAACAGACCGCCACCCATATCTCGGAAACCGAGCGCCGCTCGATGATGGCCGAACGCGACACCACCGACCGCTACCTCGCCGCCTACCTGGCCGAGCGTATCGGGCAGGAATTCACCGGCCGTATCTCGGGCGTGGCGCGCTTCGGCGCCTTCGTGCGCCTGGACGAGACCGGCGCCGACGGGCTGATCCCGATCCGCTCTCTCGGGCAGGAGTTCTTCCACTTCGACCGCGAGGCGATGACCCTCATGGGCTCTCAATCGGGCATGCTGATCGAACCGGGCATGCGCGTCACCGTGCGCCTGGCCGAGGCCGCGCCGGTCACCGGCGGGCTCGAGCTCGAGCTGCTGGAGCTTCAGGGCGACAAGGTCACGCCGGGCCCGCGCCGTGGCCACGGCGGACGCGGCGGCCCGCGCAAGAGCTTCGGCCCCGGCAAGGGACCGGGCAAGGGCAAGCCGAAGGGCAACCCCAAGCGCAAGCTGGTGCGCGCCAAGGCCAAGTCCGACAAGGTCAAACGCAAGATCACCCGCAACCGGTAAAGCCCGCCTCCGCGATCTGCCGCCGGTCGTGACGCCACCCCGCGTCCGGCGCTTTCGCGGTGACCGCTTTCCGGCTAGACTGTCTGCAAAGAAGAAAACAGAGCAGTCGGATCCACCCCATGCGCGCATTCTCCAAGGCCGCCGCCCTTTTCCTGCTTGCCTGCGCCCTGCCCGGCGCGGGGCTGGCCCAGGCCGGGGCGCCGCAGACCTCGCTTCGCCCCCTCGCCCGACCCGTCCCCGAGGGTGTGCCCGCCACCCGTGCGATTCCCGTCAGCCGCAACGCGGCGGTGGTGGTACCGGGGGTGACCCTGGCCGTGTCCAGCTCGCTGCGCCCGCAGCTGCGGCCGCGCGATCTCGGCACCGCCTCCACCTCTGCGCCGCAGGCCCAGCCCGTGGCCTCCAACCCCGGTTTCGAGGCCTGGAAACGCGGCTTCCGGGGCCGCGCCATGGCACAGGGGATCACGGCTGCCACCTTCGACCGCGCCTTCCGCGGCGCCCGCTTCATGCCGGATGTCATCAAGAAGGACCGCAACCAGTCGGAATTCACCAAGTCGATCCAGGACTACATGGAGGGCGCGGTCTCGGACAGCCGGGTGCGCAACGGCCGGCGCGCCTACGGGCAGCAGTCGCGGCTCTTCTCGCGGATCGAACGCAGCTACGGCGTGCCGGGCCGCTACATCGCGGCGATCTGGGGGCTCGAGACCGCCTATGGCTCCTACCGGGGCAAGACACCGCTGATCTCTTCCATGGCGACGCTGGCCTATGAAGGGCGGCGCGGGCGTTTCTACGAGGCGCAGCTGATCGCCCTGCTGAAGGTGGTGCAACACGGCGATTCCACGCCCGAGAACATGCAGGGAAGCTGGGCCGGGGCCTCGGGTCACACCCAGTTCATGCCCACCTCCTACCTCAGCTACGCCGTCGACTTCACCGGCGACGGGCGGCGCGACATCTGGGCGGAAGATCCCTCCGACAGCCTGGCCTCCTCGGCCAACTACCTGTCGCGGCACGGCTGGAAGGCCGGGCAGCCCTGGGGCCTCGAGGTGGTGCTGCCGCAGGGCTTCGACTATTCGCTGAGCAATGGACCCGAGAAGATGCCCTCGGCCTGGGCGCGCCTCGGCGTGCGCCCGGCGCGGGGCGAGCTGCGCGACTACGGCCAGGCGCGGCTGCTGCTGCTGGCGGGGGCCAAGGGCCCGGCCTTCCTGGTCTTCGACAATTTCGACGTGATCAAGCGCTACAACAATGCCGACACCTACGCCCTGGCGGTCGGCATCCTGGGCGACAGGATCGCCGGTGCCGGCGACATCACCCGCCCCTGGCCCGCCGGAGAGCGGATGCTCAAACGCGATGAGCGGATCGAGCTGCAACAACGCCTGCAGGCGCGGGGCTACGACACCGGCGGCATCGACGGCATCCTGGGCAGCCGCTCCATCGCCGCGATCCGCGCCTACCAGCGCCGGGCCGGGATGCTGCCCGACGGGCACCCCTCGGTTGCCCTGCTGACGCGCCTGCGCCGCTAGGCCCCCTTACTCCCATCCGATGGCCACAAATACTGTGGGGGGAGCCTCATCGGGGGCGTCGAGCCCCCGCCGAGGCGGGGGGCAAAGCCCCCCCTGCCCTACCTCAGGCCTTCGCGCGCGATCTGCGCGGCCAGCGCGGCCACCGCCTGGGCCCGCGCGCCCGCAATCGCGGCGGGGCCTTCGCCTGCCACCGGAACCACGATATCGAAGAGCCCGGACCGCCCCGCAGCAGCGCTGTCAGGCGCCACGAAGTACTGCCCCGACAGCACGAAGGTGCCATCGCCCTCGGCCAGCATCTGCTCGACCCGCACATCCAGCCGCGCCTGGGCGCGGTCGGCAAAGGGCCAGGGCTCCGAGGCCACCTGGGCACCGGAAATCCGCGCCAGCATCCGTGCCAGCTCAAGGCTCATGCCGCGGGCGGGAAGATCGGCCCAGAGCTCTCCTCCCTCCGCCATGACGGAGCCATCCGCCTGCCGCACCGCGATCTGCTGCCGCCCGGCGTAATCTGGCAGCGAGACCTCGAGCACCTCGACCGAGGCAAAGCCGATACGCTGCGAGGCCAGCGCCCCGGAGGCGACCTGGGGAACGGTATAGAAGCGCTCGTCCTTGGCGCAGCCCGCCAGGGCAAGAAGGGCAAGCGCCCCGACAGTCAGGCCTTTGATTACATGGCGCATGGTCATCTCCCGAAGAGGATGGAATTGGGATTGCGTTCAAGCTCGCGTGCCAGGGCGGCAAGCGCAGAGGCGGCGCGGTTCACTTCGCGCAGGGCATCGCGCAGCTCGCGGCCGACACCGGCCTCGGTATCATAGCCGCGCAGGGTGGTCTGGGCGCGACTGAGCACGCCCCGCGCCTGTTCCAGCAGGGCCGGCAACCCTTCGGCCGCCCCCTCGATGGAGCCCGCCGCATCGCGGGCAGAGGCCAGGGTTTCGTTCAGGTTGGCCACCACGCCGCCCTCGCGCAGCTCGTCCAGCACGGCACGCAGCGACTCCAGCGCCTCGCCCATCTGGCCGGGCAGCGCCTTCGCGCCCTCGGTGCCCAGCACCGCATCGGCGCTGTCCATCAGCGCCTGCAGGCTTTCGGCCAGCTCATCCAGCGGCACATCGGCGGCATTGGCGGCCAGGGTATCGATCTTCTCGACCACGCCGGGCACACCGGAAACCGCGCCCTCGACGCCCGCGGCCGCGGCAGAGACCCCGTCCAGCGCTTCAGAGAGCTTGCGCGCCGCCTCCTCGGTGTTGAGCGCGGCCAGCAGCGCCTCGGCCTGGTCGGCAATCGCGCCCACCTGGGCCGGCAGCGCCTGCAGCTCTTCCGAGCCGATGACCTCGCGCGCATCGCCCAGAAGCGCCCGCACGTCGCCCGGCACGGCGTTCAGATCCTCGCTGCCCGCCAGCCCGCCGATATTGTCGAGCGTATTGATGGCGCTGTCGATCAGCTCTTCGATCTTCAGGTTGTTGATGCGCTCGAAGACCCCTTCGGCAGAGGCCGAGACATCCGAAATCCGCCCCGGCGCGGTCGGGAAGACCGGGTTCGGCTCGGCGTCCCGGTCCAGCGCCGCAGGCGCGGCACCGGGGATCTCGGCCAGCTCGACCTTCAGCCCGCCGGTCAGGATGGAGGCCGTGGCCAGCCGCGCCCGCAGCCCGTCTTCCTCGATCCGTGCCGCGAAGAAGTCGAGCGGGCTCAGCGGCGGCCCGTTCTTGTCGAGCCCCAGCCGGGCAGGCTGGATCTGCAGCGTCGTGGTCATCCTGACCCGGCTGTCACCGAATTGCACCGGATCGACGAGACCCGAAATCGCCTCGACCCGCCCGATGCGCAGCCCGCCATAGGTCACCGGCGCATCCACGGACAGGCCCGAGACGTTCTCTTCAAAGACCGCCGTCACGCTGATCGGCGGCGTCTCGCCCTCGCCGAAGGCCGAGGCCCGCGCCGCGCCCTCGTCGGCATAGACGGTGAAGACCGTCCCCGGATCGACAGGCGACCCGCCCGAGACGACGGTGTTGAAGGCCACGCCCCCGGAGAGCAGCGAGGCGACGGAGGAGAAGTCGATATTGGCCCCGTTGGGCCCCAGCGAGAACTCGAAACCCGAGGTATCCCAGAACCGCGTCGCAGAGGTGATCATCCGGTCGTGGGGCGCGTAGATCATCGCATCGGCCTCGATGGTCGAGCCGTCCTCGCTGACCTCGGCGCGGCCCAGGTGGCCGACCTCGATGCCGCGGAACTCGATGGGCACATCGCTGGTCAGGGCACCCTGCGACGTGGCGCGCAGGCGGATGCGCAGCCCGTCGCGGCCGTCACGGTTCAGGGGCGGCTGTGCCAGCCCCTCGAAATGCTCCATGGTCTGGCTGGGCTCGCTGTCCCAGAGGCCTACGAGGTAGACCCCCGACAGCACCGTACCAAGGCCCGTCACGCCGCGCGCGGTGACCTGCGGGCGCACGATCCAGAACTGCGAATCCCGGTCGACGAAGGGCGCCACGTCCTTGTCGATGCGGATGAAGACCTGCACCTTGTTCAGCCCATGGCTGAAGCCCACCTTCTCGACCACGCCGACGGCCACGTCGCGGTAGCGCAGCTCGGTCTCTCCGGCGGCGACGCCCTCGGCATTGGCGAAGGAGACCTCGATCAGCGGCCCCCGGTCGGCATAGGAATGCCAGGCCACGCCAAGCGCGATGGCCAGCGCCAGCAGCGGCAGCAGCCAGACCAGCGAGACCCGCTCGGCCCATGTCCGCCGGTTGCTCTGCAGCTTGCTCTGGGGAATGTCGGGGGGCAGGTCGGTCATGTGACGGGGTCTTTCAGCGAGGGGGCGGTCCGGGGCATCTCGTCCTCGGCGTCCCAGATCAGGCGGCTGTCGAAGGCCATGGCAGAGAACATGGTGCAGATCACCGAGAGCGCGAAGTAGAAGCTGGCCGGCCCCGGCCGGACCGCGACCACGGCGCCCAGTTGCACCAGTGACGAGAGGATGGCGACGACGAAGACGTCGATCATCGACCAGCGGCCGATGTATTCGACCACCTCGTGCAGCTGCTGGCGGCGCGCCGGCGCCATGCGGCTGCCGTGGCGCACGCCGAAGGCCAGGGCGGCAATGGTGACGAACTTGGCCACCGGGATGCCGACCGAGGCCAGTAGGATGACCAGCGCGATGCCGTAGCTGCCATGGCGCGCGAGCTCGAGCGCGCCGCCGACGATGGTGTTCTCGGCCTCGCTCGACAGGGTGCGGGTGATCAGCATCGGGTAGAGATTGGCCGGCAGGTAGAACATCAGCCCCAGCACCCACCAGGCCCAGACGTTCTGCAGCGCCATGGGATGACGGCTTTGCAGCCGCCGTCCGCAACGCGCGCAGCGCGACTGGGTGCGCGGCCAGACCCGGCCGCAGCGCGTACAGGCGCAAAGGCCCATGTCCCTGGCAGAGCTCATCTGCGCACCTCCCGGTCGAGGCTCTTCCACACCGAGTGGCGGCAGGTCAGCCCGTCCTGCACCGGCACCAGAATCACCAGCAGGGCGAAGATCCAGAAGGCGGCCCCGAACTCGACCCGCGCCAGGTCGGTGACCTTGATCAGCGCGACGGCGCAGCCGATGGCAAAGACCTCGGCCATGGACCAGGGCCGCAGGGCCTCGGACAGGCGGAAGGCCTGGATGGCGCCGGGAAAGGGCGCCCGGTCGCGCACCAGCGGCAGAAGCACGTAGATCGACAGCACCGCCCGCAGCGCCGGGATGAAGACGATGAGCGCCGCCAGCAAGAGCGACAACGCGGCAAAGAGCGGCGAGCTGGAGAAGGCCAGCGCCGCATCAAGGATCGAACTCGCATGGGCCAGCCCGGCGCGGCTGATGCGCAGGAAGGGCAGGCTGGTGGCGGTGACGGCCAGGATCAGAACCGCCAGGCAGACCGCGATGATCTGCTTGCCCGCCGATTTGCGCGGCGCGATCAGCACATGGTCACAGCGCAGGCAGACCGCCCGTTGCCCCGGCGCGGGCTCGACCTCGCGCTGCACGGCGTCGCATCGCGGGCAGGCGATGAGATCGGCAAGCGGGTCACGGGGGACCGGGGCGGCAGGGCTGTCGGGCATCGGCTCAAACTGCTGGAAATACAGGGGTGATCTAGCCTCACCACCTTTGGGGTCAAATGGCAAGCACGGGACCCTGTGCCGCCTGCCGCGCAAGCGAAAGGCAACCTTTCCCTGGCAGAGCTGCGGAGCTACGCACAACAGCGCCGCGGATTCTGCGCGTCAGGCCTTGCACCCGCCGTGCCCTGCGTTAGCGTCCGCGCGACGCAGGAGACGAACATGACGACCCCAGACTTCGACGAGATCATCGACCGCCGCGGCACCCATTCGGCCAAGTGGGACGGGATGGAGGCCTATTACGGCGTCTCCCCCGACGACGGGCTGCCCATGTGGGTCGCCGACATGGACTTCCGCCCGCCCGCCTGCGTGACCAGGGCGCTGCAGGATTACATCGACCACGGGGTCTTCGGCTACTTCGGAGATGACGCGGCCTACCGGGCCTCCATCGGCTGGTGGATGCAGGAACGCCACGGCTGGCAGATCGACACCGGCGCCGTCTTCTCGACCCACGGGCTGGTGAACGGCACCGGGCTCTGCCTGCAGGCCTTCACCGAGCCGGGCGACGGAGTGGTTCTCTTCACGCCGGTCTACCACGCCTTCGCCCGCGTCATCCGCGCCGCGGGCCGCAAGGTGGTGGAATGCCCGCTGGCCCTCACCGAGGGCCGCTACGAGATGGACTTCGCGGCCTACGACGCGCAGATGACCGGCAACGAGAAGCTGCTGATCCTGTGCTCTCCGCACAACCCCGGCGGCCGGGTCTGGAGCGCGGAAGAACTGCGCGCGCTGGCCGATTTCGCCATCCGCCATGACCTGGTGGTGGTGTCGGACGAGATCCATTCGGATCTGATCCTGCCGGGCGCCAGGCATGTGCCCATGGCCGTGGCCTGCCCCGATATCTCGGACCGACTGGTGATGATGACCGCAACCACCAAGACCTTCAACCTGGCCGGTGCCCACGTGGGCAACGTGATCATCCACGACCCCGACCTGCGCCGCCGCTTCGAGACGGTGATGACGGCCAACGGGATCTCTCCCAATTCCTTCGCGCTGCATGCGGCCACCGCCGCCTATTCCCCCGAGGGCGCGGCCTGGGTCGAGGCGCTCTGCAACTACTTGGACGGCAACCGCAAGCTCTTCGACGAGGGCATCAACGCCATCCCTGGCGTGACCTCCATGAAGCTGGAAGGCACCTACCTGGCCTGGGTCGATTTCTCGGGCACCGGCATGGAGGCCACCGAGGTGCAGCGCCGGATCGAGAAGGACGCGAGGATCGCGGTGAACTACGGCGAAAGCTTCGGCCTCGGCGGCGAGACCTACCAGCGGTTCAACCTCGCCACCCCCCGCGCCCGCGTGGCCGAGGCGGTGGAACGGATGCAGAAGGCCTTCGCCGACCTGCAATGACGAGAGGGGGAAGGGGGCGCTGCCCCCATCTCCTGTGGAGATTCCCCCGCAGTATTTATGGCCGTCGGATAGACACAAGGGGCGCTTGATCCCATCCGATGGCTGAAAATACTGCGGGGGTGAATGGTGCCGGCACGGCGCCAGAGGGGGCAGAGCCCCCTGCCCGGCCCCGGAAAGGACCAGACCATGACCGATAGCGCGAAGCTGGATCACATCGTTGTCGCCGCCGCCGACCTGGACGCGGGTGTCGCCTGGGTTGAGCAACGGCTGGGCCAGGCCCTGCCTGCCGCCGGCGGCAAGCATCCCCTGATGGGCACCCACAACCGGTTGATGCGGCTGGGACAGGCCTCTTTCCTGGAGGTGATCGCCCCGGACCCCGACGCGCCGCGCCCCGCGCATCCGCGCTGGTTCGGGCTGGATAATCCGCCCGCGACCCCGCGCCTGGCCCATTGGCTGGTGCGCTGGCCCGGTCTGCCGGCGCTGCCTGCGGTCAACGGCCCGGCCATCCGCCAGCGGCGCGGCGATCTGAGCTGGCTGATCACCGTGCCCGAGGATGGCGCCCTGCCCCATGGCGGTGTCTTCCCGTCGTTCCTCGACTGGGAAATGGACGAGGCGGCGATCCCGCCCCGCGCCATGCCCTCGAAGGGGTTCGAGCTGACCGCGCTGCGCCTGCGCCACCCCGACGCGCCGCAACTCGCCCGAGACCTGGCGCCGATCCTGCAGGACCCGCGGGTCAGCTGGCACGCGGCGGAAGAGGTGGCGCTATCGGCCACGCTGACCGGGCCCGAGGGCGCTATCACCTTGTGAAAAAAGCAGAAAGGCGCGACCTCCGAACAGGAGATCGCGCCCGACTGAGGTAAGTCCGGGCAGCGTTTTCACGTCCCGTGACTTATGGCCACCCGAGGGAAATCAGGCGTCCTGTGCTTCTATCGCATGAGACCGGGGGAAAGTTCCACCACTTGCGATCTCGATCCTGCGAGGTTTCAGCGCTTCGGGCACTTCCCGCACCAGGTCGATGTGCAGCATGCCGTCGGCATGGGCCGCGCCGGTCACCCGCACATGATCGGCCAGCTGGAAGCGGCGCTCGAAGGCACGGGTGGCAATGCCGCGATGCAGGTAGCTGCGGCCCTTGTCCTCTTCACCCTTGCGGGCAGAGACGACGAGCGCACGGTCCTTCACCTCGACCGAGAGATCCGCGTCCGAGAACCCGGCCACGGCGATAGAGATGCGGTAGGCATCATCGGCGGTCTTTTCGATGTTGTAGGGCGGATAGCTCGGCTGGGCGACCTCGTTGGAGAGGACCCGGTCCATCATGTCGGCGAGCTGATCGAAGCCCACGGAAGCACGGTAAAGCGGAGCAAAGTCGAAATTACGCATTCTGGTCATCCTTCTTGAAGCGATAACGTCTGAAGTGGCCCTCCGTCTTGGACGGGCCGGAAGCGGGACCCTTCTGGCGTCCCGTGCAATTGATCTGGGGAGCGGAAAACCCGGTTTCAAGACCCTGGGATATCCGGGCGACAACAGGGCCGCAAAGGCAGCGAAGCGGGGTCTCTCCGGGCGCGCCGCGGGGCTCACTCCGGCGGGCGGATGAACTTTGCCCCGATGTCGCGGCGGCCACCGCCGACGGTGATGCGGCTGCTGCGCGGCGCCTCGGGCAGGCCATAGCCCTGCCCCGCCGCGAGCGCGGCCTTGAGCACGGCCAGCGGTTCTTCCAGCGCGGTGCCAAGGGCCACCCGCGATCCCTCGACCTCGGCCTTGGCCGAAACCACCGAAACGATTCGCGGCACGCCGCTGGAGAACGAGAAGATCGGCGCCCCGGACGAGCCGTAATCCACGTCGCAGGAGGTCACCAGGATGCCCTTCTGCCGCGCGATCACGTCGCAGATCTCTTGCAGGGAGGGCGCCTCTGAGCGGTCGAAGGCGTAGGAGACAATCGCCACCTTGTCCCCCGCCGTGGGGCGCATGTCGGTCTGGAAGGGGGTGACCTCGGTATTGCGAATGGGCTGGTAGAGCTCGAGCAGCGCCAGGTCGTTGCGCACCCGCTCGGTCGAGACCGCATCGGCGTAGACGTAATCAGGATGGGTCACCGCGCGGCGCACCTGCCGGTAGGCCGAGGCGCGGCCATTGCGCATGCCGGCCAGGAACTGGATCGTCTCGGGGTCGATCCTTGCGCCGGTGTCGCGCTGGTAGAGGCAATGCGCCGCCGTCAGCACCAGGTTCGGTGCCACCAGCGCCCCGGTGCAGAAGGCCAGGCCGCCGATATCCAGCCGCCCGACGCCTTCCCAGCCGCGCGAGGCATCGCCGGTGTCCAGCCGTTCCAATCGCGTATCCTGGGCCTGAAGGGGCAGGGCCAGGGTGAGCAGAAGCAGCAGGGCGGAAAGACGGAAGGGCATGGAATCTCCGGGCGGGTCGTCCCGGCAATCTGCCACCCGGTTTCGGCCAAAATGCGGCAAGTGCGGGATTTAATCGCGCAGGATCGGCACCGGCTGCGGCAGCGGATCGCCGGTCAACGCAGGCGGCTTCGGCCCGCCGGTCGCCCAGTCCAGCAGCTCGACCGAATGCACCACCGGCACCCCGGTGCCCGAGCCGATCTGCATCATGCAGCCGATATTGCCCGCCGCGATGACCTCTGGCTCCAGTACCTCCAGCGTCTTCACCTTGCGCGCTTTCAGCTGGCCCGAGATCTCGGGCTGCATCAGGTTGTAGGTGCCCGCCGAGCCACAGCATAGATGCGCATCCGCCGGCAGAAGCACCTGGAACCCCGCGCCCTTCAGCAGGGCCTTCGGCGGATCGGTCACCTTCTGGCCGTGCTGCAGGGAACAGGCGGCGTGATAGGCGACGCGCAGCCCTGCGGCCTCGTGGCCCGGGTCCACCTCGGGCAGGCCGATCTTCGCCAGCAGCTCGGTGATATCCATCGCCAACGCCGAGACCTGGGTGGCCTCTGCTGCCAGCTCGGTCTCGCGGAACATGTGCCCATAGTCCTTCACCGTCGTACCGCAGCCCGAGGTGTTGATGACCACCGCATCCAGCCCCTCGCCCTGCACCTCGGCCATCCAGGCGCGGATATTGGCGGCGGCGGCGGCATGGCTGTCCTTTTCGCGGCCCATGTGGTGGGTCAGCGCGCCGCAGCAGCCGGCGCCCTTGGCCACCACCACCTCGACGCCCAGGCGGCGCAGCAGGCGGATGGTGGCATCGTTGATATCGGTGTTGAGCGCCTTCTGCGCGCAGCCGGTCATCAGGGCCACGCGCATCTTGCGGGCCCCCTTCGCCGGAAAGCTCTGCGGCGCATCATTGGGCGAGACCGGTGGGATCTGTTTCGGCGCCATCTCAAGCATCGCGCGCAGGCGCGGATCGGGCAGCAGCCCCCGGAAGGGCCGCGCGATCTTGGCCCCCAGCATCGCCAGCCGGAAACGCCCCGGATAGGGCAGCACCTGCGCCAGCATCCAGCGCAGGGCGCGGTCGTGCCAGGGGCGGGTGTAGTGCTCTTCGATATAGGAGCGGGCGTGGTCGACCAGGTGCATGTAATGCACGCCAGAGGGGCAGGTTGTCATGCAGGCCAGGCAGGACAGGCAGCGGTCGATATGCTTGACGGTCTTCGCATCGGGCACACGCTCGTTTTCCAGCATGTCCTTGATCAGGTAGATGCGGCCGCGCGGGCTGTCCAGCTCATCGCCCAGCACCTGGTAGGTGGGGCAGGTGGCGGTGCAGAAGCCGCAATGCACGCAGGCGCGCAGGATCTTGTTGGCCGTCGCGGTTCCTGCGTCCTGCAACTGCTCTTCGGTGAAATTCGTCTGCATGTCAGGCCCCTTCCATCAGGCCGGGATTCAGGATGCCCCTGGGATCGAACCGCTTGCGCAGCCCCTCTTCCAGCCGGGCAATCGGCGCGGGACGCGGATGGAACATCGGCACGGTCGCGTCTCCGGCACCCCGCACCAGGGTGGCATGGCCGCCCAGCTTATCGACCTCGGCGCGGATCGCCTGCGCACCGCCAGTGGCCAGCAGCCAGACCAGCCCGCCGGACCAATCCAGCATGGCGCCCGCCTTGTGCGGTGCCAGTGCCTCCAGCAGCCCCGGAGCCTCCGTCGGCTTGACCGAGATCCGCCACACCGCGCCCGCCGTCCCGGCAAAGGGCGCCACGTCCCGCACCTCGCGCCAGAGCGCGGCGCTCTCCGCGCCCTCGACCAGCTCCAGGCCGCCGCCAAGCGCCGCCCCCAGAGCCTGCGCCCGGTAGGCGACAGAGCCCGCAAGCCCCTCGACGCGCAGCCGCAGCTCGGCACCCTCTTCCAGCCAGGCCGCGCCCGAGACGTCATAGGGCGTGCCCATGGCGCGACACAGATCGGCGACGGCCTCGGCAGCCCCCTGCCCGCGTCGCACCAGCGTCGCCTCGGCCTGCGGCCGCGCCAGCACCTTCAACGAGACTTCTGAGAGTACCCCAAGCGTCCCCCAGCTGCCCGCCATCAGCTTCACCAGGTCATAGCCGGTGACATTCTTCATCACCCTCCCGCCGTTGCTGATCACCTCGCCCGAGCCATCGACGAAACGCACCCCCAGCAGGTGGTCCCGACAGGCCCCGACCTGCACCCGTCGCGGGCCCGAGACATTGGCCGCGACGACCCCGCCGATGGTCGGCTCACCTTCGCCGCCCAGAAGCACCCGGTGATCCATCGGCTCGAAGGCCAGCCGCTGGCCCTTTTCGGCCAGCAGCGCCTCGACCTCGGCCAGCGGCGTTCCCGCCCCCACCACCAGCGTCAGCGCGCCGGGCTCGTATAGCTTCACCCCCGACAGCCCGCCGGTTTCGAGCACAGCACCCGCAGGCGCCACACCCCGCGTCCCGCCGCCCCTGACGGCCAGCGGTGCGCGCGCGCTGCGCAGGATCTCGGCCAGCTCGGCCTCTGTTCCGGGTCTCATCATCATCAGGCTCCAAGTACTCTGGGGGGAATGGCGCCTCAGGCGACATGGGGGGCAAGGCCCCCCTCCCGGCGTGCGGCAGACACCGACAGCGGAAAGACCTTGGCCGGGTTCAGCAGCCATTGCGGATCGAAGACATCCTTGACGCGCATCTGCGCCTCCAGGTCCGCAGGCCGGTACTGGTGCTCCATCAGGTCGCGCTTCTCGATGCCGACGCCGTGCTCTCCGGTCAGGCAGCCGCCAACCTCGACGCAGAGCTTGAGGATCTCGGCGCCCAGCCCCTCGGCCAGGGCCAGCTGGCCCTCCTGGTTGGCGTTGAACAGGATCAGCGGATGCATGTTGCCGTCGCCCGCATGAAAGACATTGGCCACGTCCAGCCCGAAGTCCCGGCTCAGATCGCCCATGCGCCGCAGCACCTCGGGCAGAGAGGACACGGGGATCGTGCCATCCAGGCAGATGTAATCGTTGATCTGGCCCATGGCGCCGAAGGCAGACTTCCGCCCCAGCCAGATCCGCGCGCTTTCCTCGGCCGAGCCGCTTTCGCGCAGCTCCACCGGGTCATGCTTGCGGGCAATGCCGGTGATGATCTCCAGCTGCTCGGCGATCTCGGCCTCGCTGCCCTCGACCTCGACGATCAGCAGCGCCTCGCAATCGGGATAGCCGGCACCGCTGAAGGCATCGGTGGCGCGGATGCAGGGGCGATCCATGAACTCGATGGCGACGGGCAGCACCCCCGCCTCGATGATGTCCGAAACACACTGGCCCGCGACCTCCAGGCTGTCGTAGCCGATCAGCACCGGGCGCGCGCCCTCGGGCTTGGCCAGGATCCGCAGCGTCGCCTCGGTCACCACGCCAAGCTGCCCCTCCGAGCCGCAGACCAGGCCCATCAGGTCCAGCCCGGCGGCATCCAGATGCGCGCCCCCCAGCTCGACCACCTCGCCCTCCATGGTGACCATGGTCACCCCCAGCAGGTTGTTCGTCGTCACCCCGTACTTCAGGCAATGCGCCCCGCCAGAGTTCATGGCGATATTGCCCGCGATCGCACAGGCCAGCTGGCTGGAGGGATCGGGGGCATAGAAGAAGCCCTCGGCCTCGACCGCGCCCGAGACACTGAGGTTGGTGCGCCCGGTCTGCACACGAATGAAGCGATTGGCATAATCGGTCTCAAGAACCTGCGTCATCCGCGCCACGCCCAGGATCACCGAATCCGCCGTCGGCAGGGCCCCTCCGGCCAGCGAGGTTCCGGCCCCGCGCGGCACCACCGGCACCCCCATGCGGTGACAGATCTTCAGCACCGCCGCCACCTCTTCGGTCGAGGCCGGCAGCACGGCACAGAGCGGCGGACAGCGGTAGGCGGTCAGCGCATCGCATTCATAGGCACGGGTCTCGGCGGGATCGTCGATCACCGCGCCCGCGGGCAACACCTTGCGCAGGGCCGCCACGACGGCGGGCTTCCTGGCCAGGACGCTGGCGTCCGGCTCGGGCATCTGCATGGCTGTCCTCCCTCGTGGATGGCTGCGGCGCCGGGGCACCTTGCTGGATTGGTAAGTTTTTAGAACCAATTTTTCCCGTAGGCAAGCCCGACGCGAGAAGGGTAACAGAGAGCATGATTCTGCGCGATTACCTCTCTCTCTTCACCCTGATCGACGCCTTGGGCGTCGTGGTCATCCTTGCCTCCTGGCTGCTCATCGGCTGGCGGATCGAACATCCCGGCAAGGCCAAGCCCTCGGTCTCGATCCTGATGGGGGAATATCGCCGTGAATGGCTGCGCAAGATGACCGAGCGCAGCCCGCGCATCTTCGACGCGCAGATCCTGGGCACGCTGCGCGCCAATGTCTCGTTCTTCGCCTCCTCGACGATGATCGCCATCGGTGGCGCGCTGGCGCTACTGGGCAATTCCGACCAGCTGCGCGGCATCGCAAGCGACCTGGGTGCCGAGCGCAGCCCGGCGGTCTACTGGGAGATCAAGCTCTTCCTGGTGCTGCTCTTCCTGGCCAATGCCTTCCTGAAATTCGTCTGGTCCAGCAGGCTCTTCGGCTATTGCGGCGTGCTCATGGGGGCGGTGCCCAACGAGGCGAGCGACCCCAAGGCCATCCCCCGCGCCCTGAAGGCGGCACAGATCAACATCTTCGCCGCGCGCAGCTTCAATCGCGGGCTGAGGTCGATCTACTTCTCCCTCGCCGCCGCCTGCTGGTTCGCCGGGCCCTGGGGGCTGCTGGCGGGCACCGTCGTCACCTGCGCCATGCTCTGGCGCCGCGAGTTCGCCTCGCAATCGCGCGAGCTGCTGATGCAGGTCGAGGAAGACTGAGCGGGCAGCGGCTGTCCACGGCACGGCGCGGCAGAGCCAGGCCCCAGGCAGCCGGTGACCGGCTGACGCTACCGGCGGCCCTCGCGCAGCCAGCCGGCGAGGATCAGACCAGAGGCCACCAGCAGCACCAGCCAGGGCGGCAAGAGCGGCATCTGGCGCACCGCGCGGGTCTCGTAGGCATCGCGCGGGGTCAGACCCAGCCAGCCACGGCCTGCCGCCGGGCGTCCCGGACGCACATCGCGGAAGGCCGGCAGCCCCTCGCTGAGCGCGCGAATCCCGCCGCGAGTCGCCTCGACCGCAGGGTCCAGCGCCGCGCCCGAGGCGATGGTCTCCTCGAACTCGCGCGGCGCGGCGGGGCCCAGCCCGATCACCGCCGACAGATCGCCGGAGGCCAGCCGGTAGAGCCCGATCTCGGGGCCCTGATAGGTGGTCTCGAACCGCCCCGGAGAGACCTCTTCCAGCCCCAGCGTGGTCTGGCTGCCATCCGGTGCCGTCACCACCACATCGCCCACCTGTTCCGACAGGCTGCGGCGGGTGATCACCATCTGCTGGCCCTCGGCCTCGGCGGTCAGCGCCTCTTCTTCCAGCTCGGGTTCCTTCATCATCCAATGGGCCAGCCGGCGCAGCAGCTCCAGCTGCGGGCCGCCGCCCTCGAAGCCACGGTTCCACAGCCAGGCGTGATCCGAGGCCAGAAGCGCCACGCGCCCCTCACCCACGCGATCCAGCAGCAGCAGCGGCCGGTCCTCGGCCCCGGACATGACGACCTGTCCGCGCTCCGGCGTCAGCTCGACCTGGCGCATCCAGCGGCCCCAGTCGCCGTCCCAGGCCTCTTCCAGCCCGGTCGTCACCGGGTGTCGGCGGCCCAGGTCGGTGACCTCTGGCCGGTAGCCCTCTTCCACCACGCGGGCGGTCGGGCGGCCGGGCAGCACCTCTGCCAGCGGAGAACGGTAAAGCGAATCGGCCGAGGCGAAGTCGGGCCCGGCGGCGATCAGCACCGCGCCGCCGTCCTCGACATAGGCGCGGATGTTGTCGAGGTAGAGCGAGGGCAGGATGCCGCGCCGCTTGTAGCGGTCGAAGATGATCAGATCGAAGTCCTCGATCTTGTCCATGAACAGCTCTCGGGTCGGGAAGGCGATCAGCGAGAGTTCCGACACCGGCACCCCGTCCTGTTTCGACGGCGGCCTCAGGATGGTGAAATGCACCAGGTCGACCGAGCTGTCGGCCTTCAGCAGGTTGCGCCAGGTGCGCCCGCCCGGATGCGGCTCGCCCGAGACCAGCAGCACGCGCAGCCGGTCGCGCACCCCGTTCATCTGCACGATGGCCGAGTTGTTGCGGTCGGTCAGCTCGCCGTCCTGCGCAGGCGTGGTGAAGCGCAGCACATTGCGCCCGCCATGGGGCAGGGTCACCGGGATCTGCGCGTCCTGCCCCACGGGCAGGCGCAGCAGCTGCGGCTCCGCACCGTCGATGGACATCTCCAGCGCGGCGAATTCGCCCATGGCGGCGGGCACGGCCCCGTCGTCCTCGATCCTGAGTGTCAGCAGGATCTCTTCGCCAAGGATGCCGAAGGCCGGGGCATTCTGCACCACCAGCCGACGGTCCCAGTCGTCGGGCGTGCCCGAAAGCAGCAGGTGCATCGGCGCGGGCAGGCCGGGGACCTGCTCGAGGTCATGCACCCGACCGTCAGAGAGCAGCACCACGCCGGCGATCCGGGCGCGGGGCTCTTCGGCCAGGGCCTCGGTCAGGGCGGTCATCAACAGGGTGCCACTGTCGCCCTCGCCATCGCCGACCTCGATCCGGCGCAGCTCCGTGTTGGGGCGGGCCGAGATGCGGGCGGCCAGGGTCTCCGCCGCCTCTGCGGTTTGCGCCGCCCGGTCGCCAAGACGTTGCGAGGCCGAACGGTCTTCGACCAGCAGCACGATATCGGTGAGCGGCGCGCGGTCCTCCTGGCGCAGCGAGGGACCGGCGAGCGCCGCCAGCACCACGACCGCCGCCGCGCCCCGCCAGGCCCAGCCCACGAGGCCGCGCCAGACGGCCAAGGCGATCCCGCCGAGGCTGAGTACCGCCAGCACGGCAAGCGGAATCAGCGGCAGCAGCGGATCGAAGATGATCTGTCCGCTCATGTCAGTTCCCCAGCCGGTCGAGCAGCGCCGGCACATGCACCTGGTCGGATTTGTAGTTGCCGGTCAGCACATGCATGATCAGGTTCACCCCGAAGCGATAGGCGATCTCGCGCTGGCGCTCGGCGGCCATGCCCGCGCCGATCCGCATCAGCGGCGCGCCCGAGGCATCCACCGCCCAGGCGCCCGCCCAGTCGTTGCCGCCGATGACCACCGGGGTCACCCCGTCGTTGAGATTGCGAAACGGCATGCCCTCGATCTGCTCGGCGTCCGGCGGCGCGGCCTCGACCCAGACCGGCGCCCCCATGTAGCGGCCGGGGAAATCCTGCAGCAGGTAGAAGGTGCGGGTCAGCACGTGGTCTTCCGGCAGCGGCTCGAGCGCGGGAATGTCGAGGGGCCGGGCGATCTCCTGCAGGCGGCGGCTTTCCGGCGTGGTGGCCCCCAGGGTCGAGACATTGGCATCGCGCGTATCGAACAGGATCATCCCGCCGCTGCGCAGGTAGCGGTTCAGCTTGGCATAGGCCAGGTCCGAGGGGATCGGCTGCGCCGCCGTGATCGGCCAGTAGAGGAAGGGAAAGAGCGAGAGCTCGTCCTGTTCCAGGTCCACCCCCATGGGCGGCGCGGGCTCGATCGAGGTGCGGAAGTACAGCGTATCCGAAAGCCCCTGCAGCCCGGCCTGCGCCAGCGCGTCGAGTTCCTCGTCGCCGGTCAGCACATGGGCCAGCACGGTCTCTGCGGTGGCGATCATGGCGAAATCGTCCTGCGCTTTCGCCTGTGGCACCGGCAGCAGCACCAGCGCCAGCAGCGCGGCCGTGGCCCGCGCCCCGCGCAGCCGGCCCGACAGCGCCAGAGAGGCCAGGATATCGACCAGCAGCAACAGCAGCGCCAGGGCCAGCAGGTAACCGCCAAGAGGCCGCTCGGCGGGGGCCGAAAGCCCCTGCACCGTCACCCCGGCGGGCCAGGGCATGGGCGCAATCGAGGTCTCATCCCCCATGACATTGCGCGCGATCACCCGATCCTCCGAGGCATAGAGCCCCGGTTGCAGGCGCGGGCCGAGCGGGCTCGCCACCAGCTCGGCGCCATCCACGCCGGGCAGGGTTCCGGCGCTCGAGATCGTGCCGAAGGCATCGACGACGCGCTCGGGCTGCCAGGTGGTGCCCTCGACATCCTCGACTGCGGGGCGGGGGTTCACGGACGAGACCGACAGCCGTTCCAGCATCTGCACGAAGAGCCCCGACAGCGGCAGCGAAGACCATTCCGCATTGGCGGTGACATGGAAGAGAACCACCTGCCCCTGGCCGATCTCCTTGCGGGTGACCAGCGGCGTGCCATCGCTGAGCCTTGCGATCACGCGGGAGGCCAGGGTCGGGTCGGGCTGCGCCATGACCTGCGAGGTCACGGTGACATCCTCGGGCACCGAGAGCCCGGCGAAGGGGCTGTCAGCGTCGAAGGGGGCCAGCGCCTTGGGCTCGCCCCAGGACATGGCACCGCCGACCGAGCGGCCCCCGGCGCGCAGGCGCACGGGCATCAGCGGATCTTCCTCGGCGCGGCTGATCTCGCTCGCGGCAAGGCGGGGACCGGCGAAACGCAAGAGCATGCCGCCGCCCTCGATCCAGTCCTGCAGCGCGGTGGCCTCGCCTTCGGACAGGGTGGCCACATCGGCCAGGGCGATCACGTCGGGGTTGGCGGGCAGGATATCGGTCAGCGCGCCGTGCAGCAGCTCGGCGTTGGTTTCCAGCGCCTTCTGCAGGTAGTGCAGCGGCGAGAGCAGAGAGAGGCTCTCCTCGGCGCCGCCACCCGAGATCAGGGCGACCTCGCGGCGGCGCAGGCCATCATCTGTCAGCGCAACCGTGCCGGCGGAGCGGATGCCGGCGAGGGCGAAATGGGTCAGCCGGGCGCGGATCTCGGCTGGCAGGTCCAGCTCTTGCCGGGCCAGCGCCGCGCCGGGCTCGAAGCGCAGTTCGGCCTGCTCGAGCACCCGCATGACGCCGCCGGGGTCGCGGCCATGGGCCTGCAGGGTCAGCACATGTTCGCTGTCCAGGTCGCGGGCCGCACGGATCGCGGTCAGCTCGACCGCGCCATCGACGAATTGCGCGGGCCTGAGGGCAAGCACCGCGCCGCCGGTTTCCAGCACCCGCAGGCGGCCCCTGTCCTCTACGGCAGAAAGCAGCTCGGCACGGCCGGGGCGGTCCAGCCCATCCGAGATCCAGACGGTTTCGATACCGTCCTCCAGGTCCTCGATGCCCGCGATCAGCCGTTGCATGGCGTCACTGTCGGGCGCGGGGGGCTCCCAGGCCAGCGGGGCGAGGCCCGGCAGGCGGGTGACCCAGGTTTCGGGCGTGGCGAAGGCCGGCGGTTCGGGCGAGGTCAGGCGCACCACGGCGGCAGAGCGCCCCTGCCGCCCGGCCTCTTCCAGCAGCACCTCCAGCGCCTCTTCCTGGCGCGGCCAGTCGGCGGCAGAGGCCCAGGTGCCATCGAGCAGCACCAGCAGCGGGCCACGGTTGCCTTCGGCCACCTCGGCCTCGGGGTTCAGCACCGGACCGGCCAGTCCCAGGATCACCGCCGCCACGGCCAGCATGCGCAGCAGCAACAGCCACCAGGGCGTGCGGTCCGAGACGCTTTCGTCATCGGTCAGCCCCAGGAGCAGCGCCACACCGGGGAAGCGGCGGCGCACCGGCGCCGGCGGCACGGCGCGCAGCAGCAGCCAGAGCGCCGGCAGTGCGATCAGTGCCAGCAGAAGCCAGGGGGCCGAGAAACCTATGGGGCCGAGGATCATCGCTACACCCCCCGGTCCAGTGCCTGCCAGACCCAAAGCAGCGCGCTCTGGGCCGAGGCATCGGTGTGGTGCTGGCCATATTGCCAGCCGGTGGCGGCACAGAGCTGACGAAGATGGTCTTTCCGCTCGGCCAGGCGGGCGAGGTAGCGATCCTTCAGCTCCGAGGCCTTCAGCGTCTCATGGGCGACAGAGCCCCCCATGCTTTCAAAGATGGTGCGACCGTGGAAGGGGAAGGCCTCTTCCACCGGGTCGAGGACCTGCAGCAGCACGCCGCGGATGCCGCGGTCGGCGGCCTTGGTCAGGGCGGTGGTCAGCTCGTCGATGGGACCGAGGAAGTCCGACACGAAAAGCGCGCGGGCATTGGGGATCATGGCGCGATGCTCGGGCACGCCGAAGTCCTGGTCGGCGGGCTGGCTGAAGAACTCGGCCAGGCGCAGCACCTGGTTCTGGCCGCGCCGGGGCGGCAAGAGGGTGCCGGTCAGGCCCACGCGCTCGCCGCCGCGGATCAGCAGGATGGCGGTGGCCAGGGCGATATTGCGGGCGCGGTCGCCCTTCTCGGGCAGGCCCTTGCCCGAGGCGAAGCCCATTGAGGCCGACTGGTCGACCCAGAGCATGACGCTTTGCGCGATCTGCCATTCGCGCTCGCGGACGAAACGGTCATCGGACCGCGCCGAGCGGCGCCAGTCGATCATCCGGCGAGGGTCGCCGGGCTGCACGGGGCGGTATTGCCAGAAGTCGTCGCCCAGACCGGCCCGCCTGCGACCGTGGTCGCCCAGCAGGACGGTCCCCGCCAGTTGCTCTGCCCGCGCCAGAAGCGGGGGAAGGCGGGCGGCCTCTTCCTCGGCCCGGTGGCGGAGGGCGGCGGGTGTCTTCACGCGGCGGCCCCTGCGGCCCCGGTTCCCGTGAAGCTTTCGGCGATCTCGGCAATCAGCCCGTCCAGGCTGTCGCCACGGGCGCGGGCGGCGAAATTCAGGCCCATGCGGTGCGACAGCACCGGCTGCGCCATGGCCAGCACATCCTCGGCCGAGGGGGCAAGGCGGCCCTGCAGCATGGCGCGGGCGCGGGTGGTCATCATCAGCGCCTGGGCGGCGCGGGGTCCGGGACCCCAGGAGACGGTCTCGCGCACGCGGTCGGGGGCCGAGGGATCGTCGGGGCGGCAGGCGCGCACCAGGTCGAGGATCAGCTCGACCACCGATTCGCCCACGGGCATGCGGCGCAGCAACTTCTGCGCCTCGATCAGCTCGGCCGCCGAGAAGACCTCATGCGCGGCCTCGTCGACCATGCCGGTGGTCGACAGCAGGATATCGCGCTCGGTGTCGCGGTCGGGATAGCGCACGTCGATCTTCACCAGGAAACGGTCCAGCTGCGCCTCGGGCAGCGGATAGGTGCCCTCCTGCTCGATCGGGTTCTGGGTGGCGAGCACGTGGAAGGGCTGGCCCAGGTCGCGGTCCTCGCCGGCCACGGTGACCTGCTTTTCCTGCATCGCCTGCAGCAGCGCCGATTGCGTCCGGGGCGAGGCGCGGTTGATCTCATCCGCCATCAGCAGCTGGCAGAAGACCGGGCCGGGCAGAAAGCGGAAGGCGCGGCTGCCGTCCTCGGCGGTTTCCAGCACCTCCGAGCCCAGGATATCGGCCGGCATCAGGTCGGGGGTGAACTGGATGCGGTTGCCATGCAGCCCCATCACCGTCGACAGCGTCTCGACCAGGCGGGTCTTGCCGAGGCCGGGCAGGCCGATCAGCAGCGCATGGCCACCGCAAAGCAGCGCCGACAGGGTCAGGTCCACGACCTGTTCCTGCCCGACGAAGCGGCGGGTGATCGAGGCCTTCGCCTGGGCCAGCTTGGCCTCGACCGCCTCGATCCGGGCGATCAGGTCTTCGGCCCCGGCTGCTGTTTCGATTTCCGTCTCGGCCATGACTTTCCTCCGGCGCTGGCTATAGTCATACCTGAAACTGTAGCCGCGAGTTGGTTAATGATAAATTCACCGTCGTCACAAAAGAGTGTGAATGTCACTGCAGAGAGCATTCTTGCCTCTGCACGCGCCGCCAAGGGGCGCGGACTTCCGCCTGTCCACAAGTGGAACCCGCCCTTCTGCGGTGACCTGGACATGCGGATTGCCCGTGACGGGACCTGGTTCTACCTTGGCACCCCCATCGGGCGGCCCGAGCTGGTGCGCCTTTTCTCGACCATCCTGCGCAAGGATGGCGACAGCTATTTCCTTGTCACGCCTGTGGAAAAGGTCGGTATCACCGTCGATGACGCGCCTTTCCTCGCGGTGGATTTCGAGGTTTCGGAAGAGAGCGGTGAGCAGGTGCTGACCTTCCTCACCAATGTCGCCGACCGTGCCGTCGCCGGCCCCGACCACCCGATCCGCGTCACCCGGGATCCCGAGACCGGAGAGCCCTCTCCCTACATCCTGATCCGTGACCGGCTGGAAGCGCTGATCGACCGCAAGAGCTTCTATCGCCTTGTCGATCTTGGCGAAACCGCCCCGCACGAGGGGCAGGATTGGTTCGGCATCCGCTCCTCGGGGCAGTTCTTCCCGGTCATTCCCGCGGATCAGCTGACCGAAGAGGGCGCCTGATTCCATCCTGGGTCGCGGCGCATCCGGTGTCGGGGGCGGCGCATGGACCACCTCCATCGCACGCGCGGATGCCCGGATTTGCCGCCATCGTCCGCCCGCTCGACGGTGCAATCCGCACCGGCCTGCGCAGCGGCGGCTGTTTCTGCCTTGCCCCTGACAGCTGCTGACGGAATGCTGTCAGCAGGGCTGTGCGAGGTACGGGTATCGCAACGCTCGACAAGGAGACATGTCATGAGCATCGAGACCCAGACCAAATCCACCGTCATCTGGACCGAGATCCCGGTCACCGACCTGGCCCGCGGCACCGCCTTCTACGAAGAGGTCTTCGGCTGGACCCTGACCCAGATGCAGATGGGCCCCGACAAGGTGGCGGCCTTCGGCTCCGGTGGCGTGGGCGGCAACCTCGTCGAAGGGCCCTCGGGGATGGGGGCGGGCAACGTCGTCCATCTCGCCGTGCCCGATACCGTAGAGGCGGCGCTGTCGCGGGCGCAGAAGGCGGGCGCACGGGCCGAGACCGACGTGATCACCATCCCGCCCGGCCGCTATGCCCTGATCCGTGACCCCGATGGCAACCGCATCGGCCTCTTCGAGGCGGCCTGAGCATGCGTCGCGCCGATCGCCTGTTCCAGATCGTGCAGCACCTGCGCGGCGGACGGCTGGTGACCGGGCGCGAACTGGCGGAGCGGCTGGAAGTGTCGCTCCGCACCCTTTACCGCGACGTGGCCGACCTGCAGGGCTCGGGCGTGCCGATCGAGGGCGAGGCAGGTCTGGGCTACGTGATGCGCGCCGGCCATGACCTGCCGCCGCTGATGTTCACCGAGGAAGAGATCGTGGCGCTGGTCGCCGGCGCCCGGCTGGTCAAGGCCTGGGGCGGCCTGACCATGGCCCGCGCCGCCGAGGAAGCCCTGGTGAAGATCGACGAGGTGCTGCCCGCCAAGGCCCGCGAGCGGCTTGAGGCGGTGCAGATCCACGCGATCTCGATGCAATCCATGCCCGAGGCCCTGCGCGAAAGGCTGGACCTGGTGGAAACCGCCGTCCATTCCCGCCACCGGCTGAAGATCCGCTACCTGTCGGAAAGCGGCGACCAGACCGACCGGCTGCTCCGCCCGCTCGGGTTGTTCTTCTGGGGCAAGGTCTGGACCCTCGTGGCCTGGTGCGAGCTGCGCGACGACTTCCGCACCTTCCGGCTGGACCGTATCGCCGAGCTGGAGATCGCAGAGCGTTTCCCGCCCGAACGCGACAAGTCCCTGCCCGCCTTCTACGCCCAGGACCGCCGCCGCCGTGCCCCCGCCGCGGATCAGTGACCGATCAGCGGAGCATCCGCGCAGGCCTCGTCGCGGGTCTCGAGCTCCAGCGTCACATGGGTCAGCTGAAAGGCGCTCTCTAGGGTCTGCTTGATCGCCGCGCGCACCGGCCCGGCCTCCTCGGGTCCCCCCGAGAGCACGACGTGGGCCTCCAGCGCCGCCTCGTTCTCCTGCATGCGCCAGAGGTGCAGATGGTGCACCCCGGCGACGCCCGGCACGGCACGGATACGGGCGGCCACGTCGCCGACGTCGGGGCTTTCGGGACTGCCCAGCATCAGCAGGCGGATCACCGGCCCGATCTCGGACCCGGCATGCCAGAGGATGTAGCCCGAGATCCCCAGCGTGACGATGGGATCGACCAGCCGCCAGTCGTAGAGCAGGATCAGTGTCCCGCCGAGGATCACCGCGACCGAGCCCAGGGCATCGGCGATGTTGTGCAGGAAGGCCGCGCGCATGTTCACGCTGTCCTTCTGCAACCGCAGCATCAGCAGCGCGGTCACGGAGTCGATCACCAGCGCCACCCCCGCCACGACAACCACGGTCCAGCCCTCGACCTGCTGCGGATCAAACAGCCTCTGGACCCCCTCGGCGGCCAGCATCAGGGCGATGACGATCAGCGTGGTGTAGTTGACCAGGGCTGCCACGACCTCGGCCCGACCATAGCCGAAGGTCATCGCCGCATCGGCGGGACGTCGGGCGATGCGGCGGGCTGCGAAGGCGATGACCAGGCTCAGCGCATCCGAGAGGTTGTGGATCGCATCGGCAATGAGCGCCAGCGAGCCCGAGACGATCCCCGCCGCGATCTGCACCAGGGTGAGCGCGATATTCACCGCCACGGCCCAGGCGACCCGGCGGTCCCCGGCCAGGTCGGCGGCATGGTGATGATGGTGGTGGTGATGATCGTGCGGCATGGAGTGCTTCCTCGGGTCTTCCTTGACGCTGGCCAAGATAGAACCTCTAGTGACTAGAGGTTCAAGAGGTAATCTCCATGTATTCCATCGGCACGATCTCAGCCCGCACCGGGGTCAAGGTGCCCACCATCCGCTACTATGAAGAGATCGGGCTGATGCCCGCCGCCGGACGTTCCTCGGGCAACCAGCGGCGCTACGACGGGCGCGGGCTGGACCGGCTGCATTTCATCTCGCATGCGCGGGGCCTGGGGCTGTCGCTCGAGGCGATCCGCCACCTGCTGGAGCTTTCCGACAAGGGCCGCGACTGCGCCGATGCGCATCAGATCGCCGCCCGCCACCTGTCGGACATCCGCGCCCGCATCGCCCGGCTGCAGAAGCTGGAAGCGGAACTGGAGCGCCTGTCGCACAGCTGCGACCACGCGCCGGGCGCGCCCTGCGGGCTGATCGAGGCGCTTGGCGACCACGGACAATGCCTGGGGGACCACTAGGACCGTCGCCCGCAGGCGACACGTGGGGGGGGTCGGGGGCTCTGCCCCCGTCGGCTGCGCCGACTCCCCCGCAGTATTTTTGGCCGTCGGATGGATGCAGGAGGCGCCTGGCTCATTCCGAGGCTGAAATACTATCGCGGCAGGCGGTTTGCCGGATGTCTCACGCGCGACAAGAGACGCCCTGGCGCCTACCAATTCCATATATCCGACGGCCACAAATACTGCCGCCGGAGGCTTCCGCCCCCACCCCAGGCGCAACCGCCTGGGATGAGGGCGTGGCGCCTCAGTTCACCTCTTCCAGCCCCTCGGGCTGACCGACCACCACGAAGCGCAGATCCTCGGGGTGCAGGCGTTCACGCGCCACCCGGTTGATCTCGTCCAGCGTCACCGCGTTGACCTTGTCGTTGCGGGTGGCGGGGTAGTCGATGGGGAAGTCGTCGTGCTGCATGCCCACCAGGATTCCGGCGATGGGACCATTGCCGTCGAAGCGCAGCGGATAGGCGCCGGTCAGGTACTTCTTCGCCTGTTCCAGCTCTTCTGCCGTCACGCCCTCTTCGGCGACCCTCGTCCATTCCTCGCGGACCACCTGGATGGTCTCGGCCACGCGACGGTTGTCCGAGGCCACGGCGCCCATCCAGACATCGGCGAAGTCACGATCCGCCAGCCAGGAGTAGACGCCATAGGTCAGGCCGCGCTTCTCGCGCACCTCCTGCATCAGGCGGCTTTCAAAGCCCGAACCACCGATGATCGTGTTGAGGATATAGGCGGCGAAGAAATCGGGATCCTCCATGCCCAGACCCTCCTGGCCCCAGATCACCTGGGCCTGGGGGGTGTCGAAGGGCAGGATGGTGACCCCGCCGGTCAGCTCCAGGTCCACGGGTCCCGGCAGCGGCGCGCCGCCCTCGGGCAGGTCACCCAGGAGACGGTCCAGCATCGGGCCGAGCTCTTCCGGGGTGATGTCCCCGACCACCGCGATCGACAGGCGGTCCTTCACCAGCACGTTGCGCCAGGCCTCGATCATGTCATCGCGGGTCAGCGCAGAGACGCTTTCCTCGGTGCCTTCCAGCGCGGTGGCATAGGGGTGGTCGCCATAGGCCAGCCCGGCAAAGCCCAGCGAGGCGATGTCCTGCGGATCCTTGGCGTCGGAGCGGATGATCGACAGCACCTGCCCCTTCACCCGTTCCACCGCATCTTCGGGGAAGGTGGGCTGGGCGATGGACTGGCGCAGCAGGGCCAGCGCCTCGTCGCGGTTCTCGGAAAGGAAGCGGGCCGAGATCGACAACGAATCCGAGTAGCTGTCATACTCGAAGGAGGCCGCCAGCCCCTCGACCGCGCGGGCGAAGGCCTGGCTGTCGAGCGCCGTGTCCCCGCTGCCGGAGCCCTCTTCCAGGAGGCCGGTCATCAGGTTGGTCGCGCCGCGCTTGCCGGGGGCATCCAGAGCCGAGCCCCCCTCGAAGCGCAGTTCCAGCGCGGCGAAGGGGATCGAATGCTCTTCCACCAGCCAGGCGGTCAGGCCGCCGGGGCTGGTGACCTCCTGGATGGCGATCTCGGCGCGCAGCGGCAGCGCGGAGAGCAGCACGAAAGCGGGGGCGAGGAACTTCTGCATCAGGCTCATTGGCTTACCTCCCCTGCGGTCTCGTCTGCGGCTGCGGGTGCGGGGTCGGGCATCAGCCAGCCGGTCACCGCCTGGCTGCGGTCCAGCACCTCGCGGGCCGCCTGCATGATCTCTTCCGGTGTCACCTCCTGCAGGATCTGCGGCCAGTCCTGCACGTCCTGGATCGTCAGGCCCGAGGTCAGCGCCCGGCCGTACATACGGCCCATCGAGGCCACGTCATCGCGTTCGTAGATGTCCTGGGCGCGGATCTGCATGCGGATACGCTCGAGCGCCTCTTCGTCGATGCCCTCTTCCAGGAAGCCCGCGATGGCGGCATCCAGGTCGGCCTCGGCCTGCTCGAGATCGGTGCCGGGTTTCGGCACGATGTAGACCCCGAAGGTCGAATCATCGAGCGAGGTGGGCGAATAATAGGCCGCGGCATAGACCGCCGCCTCCTGCTCGAGCACCAGGTGCTCGTAGAGGTAGGAGGTCGTGCCGCCGCCCAGAAGCTGCGCCAGCATCACCAGCGCCGCGGCCTCGCGCTGCGCACCGGCGTCGCGCTCGGGCGCCAGGTAGGTTCGGTTGACATAGGGCTGGGCCACACGGGCATCGCGGAAGACCACGCGGCGCTCGGCGATCTGCGGTGGCTCGGCGGGGCGGATCCGCTCGTCAGGCAGGTCGAGGTTGGGGGGAATGACGCCGTAGTAGGTCTCGGCGAGGATCTTCACCTGCTCGGGCTCGACATCGCCGGCGACGATCAGGATGGCGTTGTTCGGGGCATAATAGCGGTCATACCAGGCGTTCGCCTCGGCAAGGCCCAGCTGTTCCATCTCGTGGCGCCAGCCGATCACCGGGATGCCATAGGGATGGTTGAGGTACTGGGTGGCACGCATCTGTTCGTTGAACAGCGCGCCCGGCTGGCTGTCGGTGCGCTGAGAGCGCTCTTCCAGGATCACGTCACGCTCGGTGGCGATGTCATCCTCGGTCAGCGCGAGGTTCTGCATGCGGTCGGCTTCCATCCGCATCATCAGCTCGAGCCGGTCGGCGGCGACGCGCTGGTGGTAGGCCGTCTGGTCCTGGCTGGTGAAGGCATTGTCGGTGCCGCCATTGGCCGCCACGGTCGCGGAAAGCTCGCCCGAGGCCATGTTGTCGGTGGCCTTGAACATCAGGTGTTCGAGGAAATGCGCGATCCCCGAAACGCCGGGTTCTTCATCCGCGGCCCCGGCGCGATACCAGACCATGTGGACGACGACCGGGGCGCGGTGGTCTTCCACCACCACCACCTGCATGCCGTTATCCAGGGTGAAATCCGTGACCTGGTCCGTGGCGCCCTGCGCTGCGGTCCGGGTGGCGAGACAAGATAGGGTCAGGGCCAGGGTCAGCGCCCCGGCGGCGAAGCTTCTCAGCATGCGCCCTCCTCTCAGTTCCAATGCCGGGAAGATACCCCGCATCAGGCAGACAGCAAGGGAGAGCACCGCGTTTCACCCACAAGTGACGCATTGCGAGCGGCGCACCGCCCTGCTGCGCAAGGCTGCGCCGATCCTGGCTAAATATCGGTTAATGGCACCGCGCGGGGCAGATCAGCTAGCGGGCGCTTCAGGCCGCGCGGGCGTCAGTCGGCCGGCGGGTAGCTGGGCACGGTATAGCCGCGGCCGGTCCAGTAGCGGGCGACGAGACGCGGGTCGATGGCCTGGTCCTCGTAGGCGCGATAGTACTGGTCCAGCTTGAACGGACGCAGGTTGCCGAACCGGGCACGACGACGTCGGAAGTCCTCGTCCTCGGCGGCAAGGGTGGCGCGGATGGCGGGATCGACACCGGCGCGGGCCGCATAGGTGACCAGCGCCCCATCGGCAGAGGCCACGCCCTGATCCTCGAGCGCGGAGGCACGGCCTCCGAGCGCGGCCACGGCATCGCCAAGCGGCCGCGGATCGGCAAGATTGCTGCCACCCGGCGTCGGCGCCGGAAGCTCGGCGTAGCTGGCAGGGGTCTGCAGCTCCTTGGTGGGGACCACGTCGAATTCCTCGGGTCCGCCGCCACTGGAGGCGAAGTAACGCAGCTTGCCGTCGCCCTGGCTGCAAGCGGCCAGCGCACAGATGGAAAGAACGATCGCTCCCCGAGCCAGATTCATCGCGGTACTCCTTGGCATTGTCCGAGGCTTAGCCGATTGGCCGCCCAAGGTCACGTGTCTTTCTCTGCCGGAAGGAAGACCAGTGCCGCGGCACCGAGGAAGATGGCCACATCGGCGATGTTGAACGCATAGGGGTTGTCGATGCCGCAGCAGGTGACATTGGCGAAATCCGCCACCGCCCCGTAAAGCACCCGGTCGACCACGTTGCCAAGCGCTCCGCCCACCACCAGGCCCGCGGCGATCAGCCCGGCGCGGCGGGGCACCTCGCGGCGCACCCACCAGAGCACACCGGCGCAGATCAGCAGCGCCAGGGCGATGAGTATCCAGCGGGTCCAGCCTCCGGCCCCCGCGAAGAGGCCGAAGTTGATGCCCTCGTTCCAGGCCATGCGGAAGCGCAGGAAACCGTCGATCACCACGATTTCCATCCGGTGACCCAGGTCCATGACATGGACCACCAGGAACTTGGTCAGCTGATCGGCCAGAAAGACCCAGAAGCCGGCCCAGAAAACGGTCTTCATCCTGCGCGTTCCCTTGCCCGGTTCAGTGACGGAAGTGACGCATGCCGGTCATGACCATGGCCAGACCCGCCTCGTCCGCCGCCGCGATCACCTCGTCATCGCGCATCGAGCCACCGGGCTGGATGACAGCGGTAGCGCCCGCCTCGGCGGCGGTCAGCAGACCGTCGGCGAAGGGGAAGAAGGCGTCGGAGGCGACGACCGAACCCTTGGTCAGCGGCTCGGACAGGCCCATGGCCTCGGCCATGTCGACGCTCTTGCGGGCGGCGATGCGGCAGCTGTCCACGCGGGACATCTGGCCCGCGCCGACACCGACGGTGGCGCCGTCCTTGACGTAGACGATGGCGTTGGACTTCACGTGCTTGGCGACCTTCCAGGCAAACAGCATGTCGGCCATCTCCTTCTCGGAGGGCTGGCGCTTGGTCACCACCTTCAGGTCGTCGAGGTCGATGTGACCGTTGTCCTTGTCCTGCACCAGGTAACCACCCGAGACCTGCTTGACCGCCAGGCCCGCGGCAACCGGGTTGGCCAGGCCGTTGGTCAGCAGCAGGCGCAGGTTCTTCTTCTTCGCCAGGATCTCCTTCGCCGCGTCATCGGCGCCGGGGGCGATGATGACCTCGGTGAAGATCTGGCTGATCTCGGTGGCGGTCTCGGCGTCCAGCTTCTGGTTCAGGGCGATGATGCCGCCGAAGGCAGAGGTGCGGTCGCAGTCGAAGGCGCTCATGTAGGCTTCGCGCAGGGTCTGGCCGCGCGCCACGCCACAGGGGTTGGCATGCTTGATGATCGCGCAGGCCGGACCGTTCTGGGGCAGGAACTCCGAAACCAGCTCGAAGGCCGCATCGGTGTCGTTGATGTTGTTGTAGGACAGCTCCTTGCCCTGCAGCTGCACGGCATTGGCAACGCCGGGACGGTCCGAGCCATCGGTGTAGAAGGCGGCGGACTGGTGCGGGTTCTCACCATAGCGCAGGGTCTGGGCCAGGGTGCCGGCGAAGGCGCGGCGCCGCGGCGCCGCCTCTTCCAGCGCGCCGGTCATCCAGGCCGAGACGGCGGCGTCATAGGCGCCGGTGCGGGCATAGGCGGTCAGCGCCAGCTTCTGGCGGAAGGCATAGGAGGTAGAGCCGTCGTTAGCCGTGAGCTCTTCCAGCAGCGGCTGGTAGTCATCCACGTCGACGACGACATTGACGAACTTGTGGTTCTTCGCGGCGGCGCGGATCATCGCCGGGCCACCGATGTCGATGTTCTCGATGCAGGTGTCGTAGTCGGCGCCCTTGGCGACGGTTTCCTCGAAGGGGTAGAGGTTGACGATCAGCAGGTCGATCGGGCCGATGCCATGCTCGTTCATCGCCGCCACGTGGCCCTCGTCGTCGCGCAGCGCCAGCAGACCGCCGTGGACCTTGGGATGCAGCGTCTTGACGCGGCCGTCCATCATCTCGGGGAAGCCGGTCACATCGGCCACGTCACGGACCTCGAGACCCGCTTCACGCAGCATCCCGGCGCTGCCGCCGGTCGAGAGAAGCTCGACCCCGCGCTCGGCGAGGGCGCGGGCCAGATCGACCAGCCCGGTCTTGTCGGATACGGAAATCAGCGCGCGGCGGACGGGGTGTAGGGCTTGGGTGTCGGTCATGATGGCTTGGGTCCGGGTTTCTCAGGTCAGGTCACTCAGCAAGGCCGGGTCCTGCTCTTCGCGGTTCAGGTCCCGGATTGAGACGGGAGTATCCTGTGCCTTGGCAAAAGACCAGCGCATGCGCGTCGCATGGCTTGTTGCAAGGCCCGAAAGCACGATTTGCAGGGTCGAACGCGGCTTCAGCCGGTTGCGTTCCAGGAAAACCGAAGGCTCCAGCGCCATCTGCTGCTTGCCGTCGTGGCGGAACACCCAGACCTCGCCGCTTTTCAGCGCCAGGCTGACGGCACTGCCGCCCATGTCCAGCTGCGCCTCGATCTCGGGGTGCAGGTGGAATCGGATCTGGAAGGGCACGCCCTCCAGCTTCTTGCCGTCCATGACCTTGTCGAAGCGGCGCTTGTCGCGGTCCTCGAGGCACAGCAGCATGTCCTCGCCCGCCACGGCGCGCCCGTCGAAGGTCAGCTCCAGCGTGCGGGCATGGGTCAGCCCGTGGGTCTTCAGCCAGCCGTCATGGCCACCCTGGAAACGGATGCCGTCGGGGGCATGGGTCATGCGGATCGGCACGTTGCGCGGCGCATCCTCCAGCTCTTCGCCCCGCCCCCGGCGCCGCGACAGCCGCCCCGAGGACATGCCGTCGAGGCAGAGCGTCGAATGGCTGGGCGTCGCCCGCCCCGCCCGCCGCCACTCGGGCCCGAAGCTGCGCCCCGAGCCGCAGTTGACCACCAGGGGACGGCGCCCCGAGGTGAGCTCGAAGGCCAGGGTCGAGGCATGGGCGGACAGGCTGGCCCGGCCCGCCGGCGGCGGGCTGGCGTCGACGATCACCGAGGAGCGCCCCGAGGACAGCCGCGCATAGCCCATGGCCAGCCCGTCGGGCTGCGCCCGCGTGATGCCCGAGGCCGCCAGCGCATGATCCAGCCGCCCCTCCATGCCGCGCCCGCCGCCATGGAAACGCGCCAGCGAGCCATCCGCATGGCGCAGGGTCCTGAGGGTGGGGGCGATACGTTCGATGGCGGCGCGGTGCTCCTTGCCGACGCGCTTGTCGCTTTCGTCCAGGGCCTGGGCAGCCCAGGTGAGCAGGGTGAAGACCTCGAGCAGCTCTTCGGGGTTGCGGGTCGGCAGGCCGCCCTGGGCGTCGATCTGCGCCAGCACTTCCCGTTCCAGCGCCTTGCGGGCGGGCTCCACGTGGCTTTCCATGCCGCGCAGGGCAAGGCCGGCGTAGATCAGCCCGCAGAGCGCCTCGAATCGCGGCAGGCCGGGCCGCGCGGCCTTCCAGCGCCGCGACAGGTAGATGGTCTGGCGCGCCAGCGAGAGGAAATAGGCCTCCGAGGCCTCGGCCTCCTGGGCGCGCAGCAGGAAGAGCGCATGGTTGATCCAGCGGATCAGCCGCCGCCCGGCCAGGTCCGGCTGCCAGCCGGGACCACGGCCACGGCCGTAGCGCCGGATCCAGTCCCAGGTCCATTCCTGGGCGCGCAGCCGCGTCGGCTGATCGCCAACGGCGGCCAGGTCATCGAGCCAGGCGAACCCCTGGATCTCGTCGCTGAAATGGGCGTCGGGCATCTGCACGTCCCAGATCGCCACCTTCGGCGCCTCGACGAGCTGCCCGGCAAAGAGAAAGTTGCCCGCCATCAGCTGCCGCCCACGGGCGAAGGAGCCCACGGTGCGCGGCTCGGGCTGGCTGGTGAAGGCTGTGGCAGGCCGGGTCCGGGACGCTGCCCATGCGTGCAGACGGTTCAGAAACCGTGCGCCGCCATTGGCCTGGGCCTCGGATCGGGACATCTACCTGCCTCTGTCGCTCGTAAGCTGTTCCATCAAACGCTCTCATCGGCGTTTGACCGAACTCTAGCGGCTGCGGTCCCCCCTGTCATGGGGAAAGCATGTCCGAAGCACGGAGTGCGGCGCGGGTGCCGCGCAACAGATCAGACGGCCCTTGCACGGCAGATGCCAGACCGCCTCCGGCGGCAGTATTTTCAGCCTCAGGATGGGCAAAGGGCCTCTTGTATCTATCCGACGGCCAAAAATACTGCGGGGGAATCTCCGCAAGGAGATGGGGGCAGAGCCCCCTCCTCGGTCCCCCGTCCTCAGCGTTTGCCGAGCGCGGCCGATTGCTCCGCGGCGCCATCCTCGACGACGCCGACGATGGGCCCCATGGGGCGGCCCCAGTCATCCCGCGACAGCTGCGGCGCATAGAGACGCGAGACATTGCCGTCGAAGTAAAGCGCCTGGGGCAGGTCCAGCACGTCGCGGAAGAAACTGGCAAATTCGTGCAGGGTCACCGCGTTGCGCGAGATGACGAAGACCGCGCGGTCCCCGTCGCGGGTCGTGCCGACGCCGTTGCGGATGTAGCGCGACGTGCTTTCCGGCAGGAAGCGCGGGTGCAGCTTGCCGTCGATCACCAGCATGGGGCCCGACTGGCTGGCATGGCGGCAATTCAGGCTGTCACGGCGCGCCTGGTAATCCAGGGTCTCGATCACCCGCGCGCGGCGCGGCGAGATGCAGAAGACCCCGTTGGGCAGCAGGCCGAAGTTGCCCGGCCCGGCATTGGGGATCACCCGCATGATCTCCTGGCCATCTTCGACGTAATGGCCGACGGGCGCGCGGCTGTCATGGTACATGCCGGCGTTCATCGCGAAGGCCAGGCGCTGGCCGCGCGCGGCCAACCGCGCCTCGAGCGCCGAGAAATCCCCGTAGGGCGAGCCGCCCGGATCATAGAGAAAGAGCCGCAGATCCTCTTGCGCGGGCGCGACGGCGCAGACCGAATAGCGGTTGCCCTGCCATTCCTGGTTCCGGCACTCCACCGCCCCGGCCGCCCGCGGCAACCAGAGCATCGTCAGTCCCAGCAGGAGAAGCCCGGCCCGCCACATGCGCTAGACGTCATCCCCCCCGGTCACATCACGCTGCACCACCTCGTCCGAGAACAGCCGCCGGGTCTCGTCGAGCCGGTCGAAGGTGTCATCGGGGCGGAAGCGCAGATCCGGGGTGAACTTCAGGTTCAGCTTGCGGCCGATCTGGCGGCGCAGCTCGCCACGGTTGCGGGCCAGCGCGGCGATCGCCTCATCGGCATCACCGCCGCCGAGCGGCATCACGTAGGCCGTGGCGATCTTCAGGTCCGGAGAGCAGCGCACCTCGCCCACCGTGATCGAGAAGCGGTTCAGCTCGGGATCATGCACGTCTCCGCGCTGCAGGACTTCCGAGAGGCCGCGCCGGATCGTCTCGCCCACGCGCAACTGCCGCTGCGAGGGTCCGGGTCCGTCGTGAAACTTGTTCTTGCTCATCTCGTGCCGCCTTTCCGGCGCCGGATCGCTTCCGGCTGCTCTCATCGCTACGTATCGAGCGGCATCTAGGGGATGCGCGACCTCGGCACAAGCCATGGGTTGAAAGCCAGAGCTGCCCGGAAACCCCCTTCGGACAGCATTCGGCGCCTTGCCCAAGCCTGCCACGGCACCGGAGCTTTGCCAAGCCGCGCGCCCCGCGCTAGAAGGCGCCAAAGCGCCCATCAAGCCCGCCAGCAAGGACAAACGCCCATGACCGACCAATCCCTTCCCGGTATCGTGATCACCGGAGGCTCCGGCCGCATGGGCCAGATGCTGATCCGCACCGTGCTCGACAGCGACGCCGCCCGGCTGGCCGGGGTGGTCGAACGCCAGGGCCACGACTGGGTCGGGCGCGACATCGGCACCTGCCTGGGCGGCGCGCCCCTGGGCGTCACCGTCACCGATGACCCGCTCGAGGCCTTCGCCAAGGCCCAGGCGGTGATCGACTTCACCGCCCCCGCCGCCACGGTGGAATTCGCCGCCCTCGCGGCCCAGGCCCGCGCCACCCATGTCATCGGCACCACCGGCCTCGCCCCCGAGGACCTGGAAAAGATCGCCGCCGCCGCCCGCCACGCCACCGTGGTGCGCGCCGGCAATATGTCCCTCGGCGTCAACCTGCTGGTTCAGCTGACAAAACGGGTGGCCGCCGCGCTGGACGAGGATTTCGACATCGAGGTCATCGAGTACCACCACAACCGCAAGGTCGACGCCCCCTCGGGCACCGCCCTGATGCTGGGCGAAGCCGCCGCCGAGGGCCGGGGCGTGGCGCTCGATGACGTGGCCGACCGTGGCCGCGACGGCATCACCGGCGCCCGCAAGCGCGGCGACATCGGCTTTGCCGCCATTCGCGGCGGCGGCATCGTTGGCGAACATGACGTGCTCTTCGCCTCGGAGGCAGAGCGCATCGTGCTGCGCCACGTGGCCGAGGACCGCTCGGTCTTTGCCCGCGGCGCGCTGAAGGCGGCGCTCTGGGGGCAGGGCAAGGGACCGGGCGAATACGACATGCTGGATGTGCTGGGCCTGAAGGACTGAGCCTAAGGACCGGGTTGAAGGAACAGGCTGAAGGACCGGGCCTCGGGGAATTGTTTCGGGGCATTGCCTCGGTGACGCCCCCCAACTCCGTTCAACTTGACGTCATGTCATTGCGGTTCGGCGCCGGGAATGGCAAAAGGTGGCCATGTGTCAGACGACGTCCAGTGCGCTTCCGACCCCGATCGCGACCGTGGCCCTCGCCATGTCGCTTCTTTCAACCATTCCTGCTCCTGCCGGCGCCGAGGATTTCCTGCCGATCGAGACCCGTGCGGATTTCCTCGACCTCGTGGATGGAGCCAAGCTGACCACCCTCGGCATGACGCTCTATATCCGTTCCGACGGGCGGATCACCGGCACCGCCTATGGCGCCCGGCTGCGTGGTGAATGGGAATGGTCAGACGCCTATTTCTGCCGCACCCTCAGCTGGGGCGGGCAGAATCTGCCGCTGAATTGCCATAGCGTCACCCTGCTGTCGCGCACGCTGCGCATGACAGAGCAGGAAGGCCAGGGCACCTTCGTAGACTTCTTCCTGCAGAACTGAGCACCAGCTTGACAGAGTCCGGCCGCACAGGGTCCGTGCGGGCCGCCCCGGAAGGGGCAGGCTCAGAAGTCGATGGCGATGCCCTTCTTCTCCCAATCGCCGTAGCGGGACGGGTCGGGACCCTCGCGGCCACCGTATTCACGCGGCCTCGCGGCGGCTTCGGCCGCAGCCTGGCGGCGCCGTTCCTCGGCCTCGGCCAGGGCGCGTTGCGCCGCGGCCGGCAGGGCAGCGCGGCGGCTGGCCTCGTCGACTTGCGGCATGTCTTCGGGGTGGGCTTCGGGCGAGTCACTCATGCAACGCTTCCTTTCGGTGCGCTTCATGATATACGCCGCCCCCATCCCGCTGCAAGAAGCGGACCCCCGATTGCTTTACCGATTATCCCCTTCCGGCCCGTCACCCGAGATCTCATCATGTCCAAAGCTCCGTCCCGTCCCTCCGGCCCGCGCCCCGCAGGCAAACGTCCCTCCGGCCCCGCAGGCGGGGGCGGCAAGGGACGACCGGGACAGGCGGGCAAGGGCCATGGCAGCAAGACCTTCGGGGGCAAGACCTTTGGCGGCGGCGCACGCGGCGAGGGCGGCCCGACCCCGCGCCGGGCGATCTCGGCCCGCGCGGCGGCCCTGCGGCTGCTCAACGCGGTGCTGGGAGAGACCCCGAGGCTGCTGTCGGAATTGCGCGATTCCACCTGGCTGCTGGCCATGCCCGCGCCCGAGCGCGCCCGCGCCCAGCGTCTGGCCACCGATTGCCTGCGCCAGATCGAACGCTGCGACCGCCTGCTGGCCAAACACGTGAAGAAGACCCCGCCCCTGCCGGTGCAGAACGTCCTGCGCCTGGCCACATGGGAGCTCGCCGAGGGCGGCGCGGCCCATGGGGTGGTGCATGACTGGGTGACCGAGACCTCGCGGATGCAGGCCCATGGCCATCTCAAGGGCCTGGTCAACGCGGTGCTGCGCAAGATCGCCGCCGAGGCGCCCTCCGAATGGCCCAAGCTGCGCGCGCCGCGCCTGCCGGACTGGCTGCGCGAACCGCTGGTCGAAGCCTATGGCGCCCCACGCATCCTGGCCTTCGAGACCGCCCATGCCGCCGGCGCGCCGCTGGACCTGACGCCGCGCAATGCCTCCCAGGCCGCCGACTGGGCCGAGAAGCTGGGCGGCACGCTGCTGCCCACGGGCTCGATCCGCCTCGGCTCGCCCGGCCAGGTCTCGACCCTGCCGGGCTACGACGACGGCGCCTGGTGGGTGCAGGATGCCGCCGCGGCCCTGCCCGCGAAACTGCTGGGCGACGTGACCGGCAAGTCGGTGCTCGACCTCTGCGCCGCGCCGGGCGGCAAGACGCTGCAGCTGGCCGCCGCCGGGGCGAAGGTCACCGCGCTGGACATCTCCGAGACGCGCCTCGTACGGCTGAAGGAAAACCTCGCCCGCACCGGCCTCAAGGCCCGGCTGGTCGCCGCCGATGCACTGAGCCACGAGGGCAGCTACGACGCCATCCTGCTCGACGCGCCCTGCTCGGCCACCGGCACCATCCGCCGCCACCCCGACCTGCCCCAGGCCCGCGACGGCGCCGAGATCGGAGAGCTGATCGCCCTGCAGGAGGCCATGCTGGAGCATGCCCTCACCCTGCTGAAACCCGGCGGCACGCTAATCTTCTGCACCTGCTCGCTGATCCCCGACGAGGGCGAATGCCACATCGACGAGGCCCTGGATCGCCACCCCGAGCTGCAGGTGGTCCGCCCGACCCTCGAAGGCGTCCAGCCCGATTGGATCACCGAAGAGGGCGGCATCCGCACCACCCCCGATCTCTGGCCCGACGAAGGCGGCATGGACGGCTTCTACATGGCAGCGCTGCGCAAGCCGCACTGACGGACGCCTCCGGCGGGAGTATTTCCAGCCTTGTGATGAGGCGGGACAATGCCCGGAAAGGCACCCTACTTTCCAGCTGGAGCGTGGCACGCCCCCGGCGGAGACGGAGGCTGCCTCCCCTGTCAGCCTCCTGCATCATCACCAAGCTGGAAATACTCCGGGGGTGAATTGAGCCCGCAAGGGCTCAAGAGGGGGCAGCGCCCCCTGCGCCCTGTCGAACCTGCGCACCGTCTGGAGGAAAGGTTCGATGCCGCGCGGCTGACACCGCCAACGCAAGGGGCGCTGCAAGCAGCGGCAAGGCTGGGCCCCCTCCCTCCCTCCACGTGTCGCCACCCGGCGACGGCCCCGTGCCGGCACTGCCGCTTGACGGATCACCCCCGGCAGGATAGCTGACCGGCCTTCAACGCAAGGCAATTCGAGGCACGACATGGCACGCAGACGCAAGGGCCGCGATATCTCCGGCTGGCTGGTGGTGGACAAGCCCGCCGGGCTGACCTCCAACGCCGTCGTGAACAAGGTCCGCTGGGCCCTGGACGCCAAGAAGGCGGGCCATGCGGGCACCCTCGACCCCGAGGCCACCGGCACCCTTGCCGTTGCCCTGGGCGAGGCGACCAAGACGGTGCCCTTCGTCACCGATGCGCTGAAGGCCTATGACTTCACCGTCACCCTCGGTGCCGCGACCAATACCGACGATGCCGAAGGCGAGGTGATCGCGACCTCCGACCTGCGCCCCTCCGATGACGAGATCAAGGAAGCCCTGCACGCCTTCGTCGGCGATATCTCCCAGGTGCCGCCGCAGTTCTCGGCGGTGAAGATCGACGGCGAACGCGCCTACAAGCGTGCCCGCGACGGCGAGGAAATGGAGATCGCTGCCCGCCCGCTCTTCGTCGAGAGCCTGCTGCTGCTCGACCGCCCCGACGCCGATCACATCCGTCTCGAGATGGTCTGCGGCAAGGGCGGCTACGTGCGCTCCATCGCGCGCGATCTCGGGCGGGCGCTTGGCTGTCTCGGCCATGTCCACCACCTGCGCCGCACCTGGTCCGGCCCCTTCGAGGCCGCCAAGGGCATCAGCTTCGCCCAGATCGAGGAGATGGCGCGCACGCCGGAGCTGGAGCAATTCCTGCTGCCGCTGGAACTGGGCCTGGCCGACCTGCCCGAGGTCCGCGCCACCGCCGAAGGCGCCGCCCGCCTGCGCCACGGCAACCCCGGCATGGTGATCGCCCAGGGGCTGGACTACGGCGAGGACTGCTGGGCCTCCTTCGAGGGCCAGCCGGTCGCGGTCGGCAGCTACCGGGGCGGCGAGCTACACCCCTCGCGCGTCTTCAACCTGTGACCGCAGAGGTCCTGGAAAAGACCTTCCGCAAGGGCGACGCCGAAAGCGCCGCGCTCTATTCCCGCTGCCTGCGCTACCGCTACGCGCTGAGCCGGGTCTGGGACGCGCGCGCCCCGCGCCTGCTCTACATCATGCTCAATCCCTCCACCGCGACGGAAGAGCAGAACGACCCCACCATCGAGCGCTGCGAACGCCGCGCCCGAGCGCTCGGCTACGGCGGCTTCCGTGCCTGCAACCTCTTCGCCTGGCGCGAGACCTCGCCGGCGCTCCTGAAGAAGGCCGCCGCCCCCACCGGCCCAGAGAACGACCGCATCCTGACCGGATCGCTGAGCTGGATCGGCGCGGGGGGCCTCGTGCTCTGTGGCTGGGGCGTGCACGGCAGTCACATGGGGCGCGGCGCGCAGGTGGCCGCCATGCTGCGCGCCTCGGGCGCCCCGCTGGCGCATCTCGGCCTGACCAGGGACGGAGAGCCGCGGCATCCGCTCTACATCGCCTATGCGACGCAGCCGCAACCCTGGGCGGAGCCAGGGGATTAACCATCTCCCTCCGGAGGAATTGACCTCGCCCGGCCGGCGTGGCGTAATTGCCGCTGGTGTGGGTATCGGCCGCTCTGGCGGCCATTGAAGGATTCGGGGCTGCCCCCGGACAGGAGTCGGGACTTCATGTATCTTCTGGCGGGATTGCTGGGCATGATGATGGTCGGAGCGACGGCCTTCATCGCGGTCGAGGACAGCCCCGAGGCAGACGCCGAGACCGATGACCCTTTGGAGGCCAGCGGCGACGACATCGCCTCCTACGGCAACCTCCTGGACGAGATCCTCGAAGAAGAGGAAGAGCGCCTCGGCCTTGGCGAAGAGGCCGCGCCGGACACCCGCGACGATGATGCCATCCCCGATGACCCGCAGGCCGATCTGGACGCCGGGATCGAGTCCACCCTCGCCCGCCTCGCCGCCGAGGTCTCTGCCTCGCAGGACATGCTGACGGTCGGCACCTCGGGCGACGACCTGCTCGAGGGGGGCAGCGGGCACGACCAGCTGGGCGCCTACTCCGGTGACGACACCCTGGCCGGCGGCGCCGGCGATGACAGGCTCTGGGGCATGCAGGGCAATGACGCCCTGCTGGGCCAGGGCGGAGACGACAGCCTTGGCGGCGGCTCGGGCGAGGACATGCTTTACGGTGGTTCGGGCGAGGATACGCTTCTTGGCATGATGGGCGACGACAGCCTGTCGGGCGGTGCCGGGGCGGACCTGCTGCATGGCGGTGCCGGAGAGGACAACCTCTTTGCCGGATCGGGCGATGACGCGGCCTCGGGCGGGATCGGCCATGACATGCTGCAGGGCGGGCTGGGGGCGGATACGCTTTTCGGGGCCTCGGGGGACGACTGGATCTCGGGTCTGGTCGACGGCCCCGAGGGCGACCTGGACGACGGCGACTACCTCAACGGTGGCTCGGGCGATGACACGATCATCGCGGGCGCCGGGGATGTCGTCACCGGCGGTGCCGGCGCGGATGAGATCATCCTTGGCGACTGGATTGCCAGTGACGAGGACGCCGCCCGGATCATCGACTTCGCAGCCGGCGAGGACGTGCTCCTGGTCTCCTTTGCCGATGGCGGCCCCGAGCCCGAGATCTCTTTCGAGGTCACCCCGGACAGCACCCGCGTGTTTGCCGATGGCACCTGCATCGCCACCCTCGCCGGGCCCGATGCGATCAGCGCCGAGGATATCGCCCTGCTGCCCGAGAGCGAAGCGCTGACCTTCGCCGCCTGACCCGGCCCATTGTATCAGGGGCCAGGGGTCAGGGGGCCGGGCCGACAGAACGCCCGCCCGTCTACCGTCCGCCACCTGCGGCACCCGCGCCACGGCCTTGCAAAAAAGGCTTTCCTTCGCAAATCGAATCCCGTATCAGCGCGCAATCTTCCGCGGGGTGACCCGTGGCGGAGCAATGGACCTTGCTGGACGACATCCCGGCTTGCGCCCTAACCCTCAGATCATAGGAGATCCCGATGTCGATCACTGTTGAAGAAAAGAACCGCCTGATCAAGGAATTCGGCACCAAGGAAGGCGACACCGGCTCGCCCGAAGTCCAGGTTGCCATCCTCAGCTCGCGCATCGCCACCCTGACCGAGCACTTCAAGACGCACAAGAAAGACAACCACGGCCGTCGCGGCCTGCTGATGATGGTTGCCCAGCGTCGTAAGCTGCTCGACTACCTGAAGGGCAAGGACGAAGCTCGTTACCAGGACCTGATCAAGCGCCTGGGCCTGCGCCGCTAAGCGCAGCCATGCCTCGGGGGTACGCATACCGTTTCCGAACGTTTGCGGTGCTCCTGGCACTGGCAGGAATGGCCTTCGTGGCCCTCAAGCTCTTCGTCCAGACGGACGGAGAGCTTTTCTTTACCCTCGACGATCCCTACATCCACCTCTCGCTGGCCGAGAACCTGCTGCGCGGGCACTACGGGATCAATCCGGGCGAATATGCCTCGCCGTCGTCCTCGATCCTCTATCCCTTCCTGCTGGCGGCAACGCTGGCCATCGGGCTCGGGGACTGGGGCGCGCTGGCGCTGAACGTGCTGCCGATGCTGGGCGCGGTCTGGATACTCGCCGGGCTCCTGGCCCGCACCCGCCCCCGTATCGAGCTCGTCCTGCTGCTGACCCTGCCGCTTATGATCCTGGCGGTGAATGGCTACGGGCTGGTCTTCACCGGGATGGAGCACCCGCTGCACCTGCTGGCCAGCCTGCTCATCCTTGCCGGCGTGGTCCGCATGGTCGAGACCGCGGAGCCGGGCCAGCCGCCGAAGGTGCCCGCCTGGATGCTGGCGGGCCTGGTGCTGGCACCGCTGCTGCGCTTCGAGGGGCTGGCCCTCTCGCTGGGCGGGATCGTGGTGCTGCTGTCCTACCGCCGCTTCGGCGCGGCGATCGCCAGCCTGGCCGCCATCGTGGCGGCCTTCGCGGCCCATGTCAGCCTGATGCTCCGGCTGGGCCTGCCGCCCCTGCCCTCGTCCGTCATGGTGAAATCCGAGGCCTCGGCCGCGGCGCTGGACGGCGCGGGGACCTCGCTGCTGACCTCGATGATCGACGCGACCTCTCGGGTCCACAACAACGAACCGGCCAGGGAGCTGGTGATCAGCATGCTGCTGATCCTGCTGGCGCTGTTCCTTCCGGGTCATGCCCTGCGCAGCCGCCTCACCGTGGGCTTCCTGGCGCTCTTTGCCGGGGCGGCGCATATGGTGCTGGGCAAGTTCGGCTGGTTCGACCGCTACGAGATCTACATCGCCGGCACCCTGCTGGGCGCCCTCTTCTGGCTGGCCGCACCGCTGATCCGGCGCGGCAACCGTGCCGCGGCCGTGTTCTTCCTGCTGATCTGCCTGGCGCTTGGCGACAACTACCAGGACTCGACGCGGAAGGTTCCCTACGCGGCGCAGAACATCCGTGACCAGCAATGGCAGATGCATCGCTTCGCCACCGAGTTCTACCCGCATCCCGTCGCCCTCAACGACCTGGGCTGGGTCTCCTACCGGAACGACACCTACGTGCTCGATCTCTGGGGGCTGGGCTCGGAAGAGGCACGGCGCATGGCAGAGAGCGGGCGCACGCCCGAGAAGATGCAGGACATCGTCTCTCGGCACGGGGTGGGCTGGGCGATGGTCTACCCGCTCTGGTTCAAGGATGAGATCCCCGACAGCTGGTGCCGCATCGCGGATCTGCACACCATCCAGGTCACCGCCGCCCATGGCAACGTGGCCTTCTACCTGACCGATCCGACGCAGGAGAACGCCCTGCGCGCGGCGCTGACGCGGTTCCAGGCGGACCTGCTGCCCTCCACCCGGCTCGAGATCCATGCCTGCGCGGTCGACCCGGCCTGATCCCGCAAGGGACGCAGGGCACCGGCGTTTTCCCTGCCTGACGCCGGTTTTTCACACAGCCAGCCGCCGATCCGGGCTATCCTGCCTGAACCGGAGGAGAAACGCCCATGACCCAATCGTCACGGACAGAGATCCGCAACCGCCTAGAGACCCGCGCCGAAGCGGCGCTGGACTGGGCGATGACCACCCCCGGCGCCTGCAACACCGTCCGCTTCCGCGGCAGCGACGATCCGGCCCGTCTGGGCTGGGATCAGGTCTTTGCCATCCTCGAGGAAGACGGGTTGATGGGCCTGCGCCTGCTCTCCCGCGCGGCCCTGCCCGCCTTCGAGGCCGGGCTCGCCGAACACGGCTACCGGATGCAGTTCTGGAACGTCTTCACCGGCACCGCCGCCGATCTGAAGCTGGCCAGCGACCGCGTGCTGTCGGGCCCGCCGCCCGAGGGCCTGACCCCGGTCCCCGAAGAGCGCCGCCGCGACAGCGCCTTCCTCGCGGCCCTGCGCGACATGATGCAGGAGAACGGCATCGTGCCCTTCTCGACCGGCATGCTGTCGGGCGCCATCGGGGGCCCTTCGGCCCTGTCGGCGCTGCAGGACGGGACGGGCCGGATTGCCGCCTGCGCCTATGCCTACTTCCCCCACAACAGCCACAGCCCTCACGCCCGATGGGCCTGGGGCGGGCTGGTGGCGGTGGACCCGGCCTTCCGCGGACGGCGGCTAGGCACCTGGGTCAACGCGATGATGGTGCGCCAGGCGGTCACCGGGATGGGCGCCAGCGCGCTCTACGAGCTGGTTTCCGAGGGCAATGAGCCCTCGCGCCGCATGGTCGAGGGCTGCGGGCTGCGGCTGGCGCCGGAGCTGGTCGCGGGCATCGCCACCGCGTCGGAAGAGCGCTACCTGCGCTAGCCCGCGCGGCGCGCCGCGAACAGCACCTGTCCGCGCGGCAGCATGCGGTCGTCCCGCGTCAGCTGCCAGCCCAGACGCCCGGCCAGCGCGTGCAGGCTGGCCTCGGTGCGGTGATAGGGCGGCTTGGCGGGGTGGGTGACCACGCCGTCGGCCTGCCGGTAGGCCGCGCCCGCCTGGTCCTCGGGGGCGAGGAAGACGGTGAAGAGAAAGAGCTCCAGCGCCGGGAAGCGGGTCAGGTTCTGCAGCGCCCGGTCAAGGAAGGCCGCCTCGATATGGGGAAAGACCGCGAAGCAGATCGCATGGGTGATCACATCTCCGACGCCGGGAAAGGCAAAGCCCGCATCCCCGACAAGCTGCGCCTCGGGCGGGCGCTGCGCCTCGGGCACATCCGAGAGCTCGCGCTCCAGCCCCGCCAGCAGCAGATCCCGCGAGGCATCGGTGGCCCAGTAGTGTCCGGGCTCGAGATAGGCCGTGGCCTTGCAGCCCAGGCGCAGCGACCCGGCGCCGATATCCAGCAGGTGATGCTCGGGCCGCAGCCCGTGATCGCGCAGCAGCGCCATCTGCGCCCGGCCCGTCTCGTCCCAGCGGCCGCCGACGATGGCGCGGTGACGGCCCGCGGCGATGGCCTCGGCGTGGAAACCGGGCGCCTCGTAGGGAGAGGGGGGCAGGTCGGACATCGGTCTCTCTCGGGCTCGGGCCGCGCGGGCAAGGCACCCGCAAAGCGTTTCCGCGACGCGGGTCCGGACCCGCGATGCGCCCCGATACAGCGAAAGACCGCGCCGGGAAACGTAAAAGCCGCAGGCGCGCCCTTGCCCATGGCACTTTCCAAGTGGGCCATTCTCCTGTATGGCCCGAGCCAATCTGAGACGTGGCGCAAGGGACCCCGGCGCCGTGACATGAGGATTTAGGGGTCGGCGGCAATGGGGCCGCCATGCAAACGGAGGACACGGGAGCGCCCGTGAGTGCCTCCAGACAGGATACGCTGATGTTCAACGTAACGAAAAAAGAGATGCAGTGGGGGGACGAGACCCTCACGCTGGAAACGGGCAAGGTTGCCCGCCAGGCCGATGGCACCGTCATCGCCACCCTGGGCGAAACGAGCGTGATGGCCAACGTCACCTTCGCCAAGAAGCAGAAAGAGGGCCAGGATTTCTTCCCTCTGACCGTGCATTACCAGGAAAAGTATTACGCAGCCGGCAAGGTTCCGGGTGGCTTCTTCAAGCGTGAGGCCCGCCCCACCGAGAAAGAGACCCTGACCGCGCGTCTGATCGACCGTCCGATCCGCCCGCTGTTCGCCCCCGGCTTCAAGAACGAAGTCCTCGTCATGTGCACCGTGCTGAGCCACGACCTGGAGAACGACCCCGATGTCGTCGCCATGATCGCCGCCTCCGCTGCGCTGACCATCTCGGGCGCGCCCTTCATGGGCCCGATCGCAGGCTGCCGCGTCGGCTTCGTCGACGGTGAATACGTGCTGAACCCCTCTGTCGACGACATGCAGGGCCTGCGCAACAACCCCGAGCAGCGTCTCGACCTCGTCGTCGCCGGCACCAAGGGCGCCGTGATGATGGTCGAATCGGAAGCCTACGAGCTGACCGAAGACGAGATGCTGGGCGCCGTCACCTTCGCCCACGAGCAGATCCAGCCGGTCATCGACCTGATCGTCTCGCTGGCCGAAGAGACCGCGAAAGAGCCCTTCGAGTTCACCCCCCCGGATTACTCGGCGCTCTACGACGCCGTGAAGGCCGCCGGTGAAGACAAGATGCGCGCCGCCTATGCCATCACCGACAAGCAGGAGCGCACCAGCGCCGTTGCCGCGGTGAAGGAAGAGATCCAGGCCGCTCTCTCCGAAGAGCAGCTGGCCGATGCCAACCTGGGCTCCGCGCTGAAGAAGCTGGAATCCACCGTCCTGCGTGGCGACGTGGTGAAGAACGGCAAGCGCATCGACGGTCGTCGCACCGACGAAGTGCGTCCGATCGTGGCCGAAACCGGCCTGCTGCCCCGGACCCACGGCTCTGCCCTGTTCACCCGTGGCGAGACCCAGGGCCTGGTCGTGACCACGCTGGGCACCGGCGATGACGAGCAGTTCATCGACGCCCTGCATGGCAACTTCAAATCCAACTTCATGCTGCACTACAACTTCCCGCCCTACTCGGTCGGTGAAGTGGGCCGCGTTGGTTCCCCCGGTCGTCGTGAAATCGGTCACGGCAAGCTGGCCTGGCGTGCCCTTCAGGCCGTCCTGCCCGCCGCCACCGATTTCCCCTACACGATCCGCATCGTGTCCGAGATCACCGAGTCGAACGGTTCCTCCTCGATGGCTTCCGTCTGCGGCGGCTCGCTGTCGATGATGGACGCCGGTGTGCCGCTGAAGGCCGCCGTGGCCGGTGTGGCCATGGGCCTGGTGCTGGAAGATGACGGCTCCTACGCCGTGCTGACCGACATCCTGGGCGACGAGGATCACCTCGGCGACATGGACTTCAAGGTGGCCGGTACCTCCGAGGGCATCACCTCGCTGCAGATGGACATCAAGGTCCAGGGCATCACGCCCGAGATCATGAAGACCGCCCTGGCCCAGGCCAAGGAAGGCCGTCTGCACATCCTCGGCGAGATGAACAAGGCGCTCGACGGCGCTGCGGAATTCTCGGCGCATGCCCCGCGCATCGAGACCATGCAGATCCCCACCGACAAGATCCGTGAAGTGATCGGCTCGGGCGGCAAGGTCATCCGCGAGATCGTGGAAACCTCCGGCGCCAAGGTCGACATCAACGACGACGGCATCATCAAGATCGCCTCGTCGGACGCGGACGCCATCCAGCGCGCCCACGACATGATCTACTCGATCGTGGCCGAGCCGGAAGAGGGCAAGATCTACAAGGGCAAGGTCGTGAAGCTCGTCGATTTCGGCGCCTTCGTGAACTTCTTCGGCAAGCGTGACGGCCTCGTGCACGTCTCCCAGATCGAGAACCGCCGCCTGAACCACCCCTCCGACGTGCTGAAGGAAGGCCAGGAAGTCTTCGTCAAGCTCGTGGGCTTCGACGATCGCGGCAAGGTCCGCCTGTCGATGAAGGTCGTGGACCAGGAGACCGGCGAGGAAGCAACGAAAGAGGAAGGCGCAGAGTAATTGCGCACCACTTTTCGCTGAAATGAGAGGAAGCCCCCAACCGGGGGCTTCTTTTCGTCGTAGCCTGCGCTTTCCCACGGTATATCCGGAACGAGGCGGCCGTCTCAGCCGCCCCGGAAGACACGTGGGAGATCAACGAGATGGCAAAGGGACTGCCCCCTCTTTGGAAAATTAAAAGAGAACTCGTTAGATTTCCTGTCAGCGTGTTCAGCAAATTCCGAGCCAGTTTTGCCCCCTTGATACGGCGCGGACATGATCTCACGGCCCACAAGACCGTTCATGTACATGCCGGGCACCTGCCGCAGGCGCCGGAAATTGCCGTTTTCCTGATCTACCAACCGAAGGAAATCCTTGGCTCAACCCTGCTCCTGCTGGAACATCTTGTCAGTCGTGGCATTGCGCCGATCGTGGTGGCGAACCATCCCCTGACAGAGAGTCACCAGAAAGCCCTCGCACCGTTTTGCTTCCGCATGATCGAGCGACCGAACCTCGGCTACGACTTCGGCGGGTATCGAGAAGGGACCCTCTGGGTCCTGAAGAACCTGCCCGATACGGAAGCGCTCTATATCCTCAACGACAGCAACTGGTTCCCTGTCAGCGGCGACAGCACAGTGATCGAGGCCGCACGCGCGGCACCGGAGGATGTCTGGGGCCTTTATCTTGTTGTTCCGCTGAAGCGGCCAGAGCAACAGCACCTGCATTCTTATTTCTACCGCTTCAATCGTCGTACCTTCACAAGCGATGCGTTCCGGAAGTTCTGGGAGACAATGCCCCTCGTGAACGAAAAACGGCTGGTGGTCCGACGCTATGAGGTTGGGACAAGCAAGTATTTCCGGGAACAGGGGTTCAGTCTCGGAACCCTGGTCACCCCCCAGGACATTCTGGATGCGACGCTGTCTCTGTCTGACGAGGAACTGGTCGACGTCCTTGCCTTTGCCGAAAGACACCGCATTGCCCTGGTGCCGGAACTGAAGGCCTTCAACGCGTCCGGCCCGGATCGCTTCAAGGATCGGAAGGCGGTGGCGGAGATGCTGACGTCCACCAACTTCACTCTCACGTATATCGCCAATCACCCGCTGGTTCAGATCAAGGGTCTCGACACTCCGATCCTGAAGAAGAACCGTGATGAGGTCTTCGTGGACATGCGCTCCGAGATCTTCCGGTGCAACCTGGGGGATAGGCTACACCCCACCGTCAGAGATGAAATTGCCGGCTGGGACGGCTGAGCGTCAGGCGTAACGCCCGGATGCGGCGCGGCGCCACTTCATCAGCGCAGGAAGTCGCCCGCGCAGAAGCGCCAGCAATTTGCTCTGGCTTTTCCAAGGCTTGTTCGGCCCGGTATAGTGAATCACCTTGCTCGTCGCCGGTGTTCTCTCGGCGTCGGGCAACCATGTCAGTTCCGCCAGTGTCTTCGCGCGAAGCCTGTCCCGCCCCCAGATGCTGTTCCATGCTTGCGGCAGGTAGAATACGCGACCGTCGAACAGGACGTTCAGATAATCCTGATCCATGTAGCGATAATCGTTGGCCGCGGCGAAGTCCGTCATGCGGGTCATCAGCGCCCTGTCGCTTCGGATAACGTCGCAATCCAGAAGCAGCAGACCCGAGTTGAAATAGCCTTCCACCTCGCTCCGGCCCAGCACCTTGCTGTGCCAGGCAAGCTTTTCAGGACGTTCCGAGCCCGGCCGCATCTGGTCCAGCACGTAGAAATCCCGCACGGCACCCAGCGCGGCGCCCTGCGGCATCAGCTCAAAGAGCTCGGCCACGTCCCCTTGCACCAGCATATCGCAATCAAGGTAAAGAACCCGTCCCGAGACCCGCCGCGGCAGCAACAGGCGCGCCATGGCGACCAACGGGATATTCTCGTTCACCTGAACCGCATCGCCGAAGTCCTCGTCCTGCAGCGCATGCAGCACCAGCGCGCAACCATGCGCGTCACAGGCATGGGCCAGCCGGTCACGGTCCTCGTCCCGCAGGCCGTGGCCCAGGAAATGCAGCTCCAGCGGGGCAGAGCAATGCTCTGCCACCGTGCCCAGCACCACCAGCGCGGCGTCGATCATCCCCCGGTCCGAAGCCAGGGAAATCTTCAGTCGGGTATCACTCATGCGAAGGTCCCCACGCCCTGACGGGACTTCTCTGCCAGCCGTTCTGCGAAGTCGCCGGGCAGATCCGCGTAAGAGCCCCGTACCAGGTAGCGATTCCACAGAAAGCCCAGGAACTGGTAGCGCAGGGCCTCTTCCGGCTTCCAGTCGGGGTCTGCCAGGGCGGCATCCAGCGCCGCGGGCCCCTCGGCATGGCGCACCAGCCGGTCGATGTTGTAACAGGCCTCCCCCAGGGTGATCACCTGCTTGCCCATCAGCAGCGCCTCGATTCCCACGGTGGAATTCAGCGTGATGACGGCCCGCGCATCGCGGACCAGCTCCGAGGTGACATTGCCATTGGCGAAGATCACGCGCGGATGCGACCGCAGATCACGCACCGAATGCCGGAAGCTCGGGTGCTCCTTGATCACGAAGGTGTCGTCGGGGTTCCGTTCGGCCGCCTCGCAGACCACATCGAGGAACTGCTCCATGCTGCGCACCCAGGGCGAATGCGCCATCACCTGCATGTCCGACGGCACCTGGAAGGGCACGAAGACATAGCCGGGCGAGAGCGAGACCTCCTCCTCGGGCAGCTTGGAAGCGCGATTGTTCACCGCGGCCGGCAGCCCTTCGGCGGCGAAATCCTCGGGCGTCTCGAGATAGAAATCCGGGTTGCGCGGCACGGAATTCGCACCATTGAGGCCCTTGGGGTCCAGCTGCAGGGAATTCGGAAAGAAACCCGCCTCGACGAACACCCGCCGGCGGCCCCGGCTCGCGGCTTCAAGCACCGATTCGGGAAAGACCGATCCATTGTAGATCACCACGACCTCGGGATCGGTGGCCGCGATCTCGGCATCTAGACAGCGCCGCAACAGCGCCGCCTGCACCCGCTTTACATAGCCGTAGATGCCGCCGACCACCGGGTTGCCGAAGACCGACGGAAGCCTTATGCGCTTGCGCCTCAGGTTGCCCTGCACGGCCTGCCGTGCCTCGGCACCGGGGCCCAGAAGGGCCCCGGCCAGAGCGCCCAGGGCCGCGCCCCAGCTACTGTGCCGGGCCAACCGGCCCAGCACCGCGCTCAAACTTGTGTCAATTCGCAGGCCATCTCGTCCCAGGGCCGCGTCGAAACTGTCGATAACTGACGTATCGAGCTTCAGGAAAATCATCTGCTCACCATTCAGGAAAGAAGAGGCTACCCACATAGCCCCTCCTTACAGTTTCAGCCCTGAACCGGTTCGCAAATACGACCTTCCTACGAAGGGCTCTTCACGAAGCGCAGATAGGGCAGTTTGATGTCCAGTTCGCCATATTTTTCAGCAGCTTGCTCGTTGTTGAGCGAGGTTGCGACAATCACGTCCTGGCCCACTTCCCAGTTTGCCGGCGCGGCCAGCGGGACACCATAGGTAAGCTGCAGGGCGTCGAGGGCACGCAGAACCTCGCCGAAGTTGCGGCCGATGGTCATCGGGTAGGTCATCTGAAGCTTCAGCTTCTTGTCCGGGCCGATGATGAAGACCGAACGCACGGTGGCGCTGTCAGCCGGGGTGCGGCCATCGGGCAGATAGGCCTCGGCGGGCAGCATGTCGAAGAGCTTGGCCACGACCAGGTCTTCGTCGGCGATGATCGGGAACGTGGCGTCGGTGCCGGCGAAGCTCTCGATGTCGCCCTTCCAGCCCTTGTGCTCTTCCACGCCGTCGACCGAGATGCCGATCACCTTGGTGCCGCGCTTCTCCCACTCGGGGGCCAGCTGCGCCACGGCGCCGAATTCGGTCGTGCAGACCGGGGTGAAATCCTTCGGGTGGCTGAACAGAATCGCCCAGCTGTCACCGATCCAGTCGTGGAAAGAGATCTCTCCCTTGTCCGTCTTGGCGGTGAAATCGGGCACGGTATCGTTGATGCGCAGAGCCATGAGATCCTCCTGTCATGCTTGCATTGGCGCCATAGTTAATATGCCCCGGCGTCATTTGCACCCCTTCCCGCCTGCACTTTCCGCATGGCGGTCTTGCGGCAGCGCGCCGAGCGGGCCGAGGCGCATCTTGCCCCGGCACCGCGTCGGTGACATGGTGCCCCCGCAAGATGCAAAATCAATATCCGCATGGCGGAATTTGAACAGGGAGAACTCCATGATCGAGAAACGCGCCTTCTACATCGGCGGCGAATGGGTGCAGCCCCTGTCGCCCCGCGACCACCAGGTGATCAACCCCTCGACCGAGGAGCCCTGCGCGGTGATCTCGCTTGGCGCCGAGGGCGACGCCGACCGCGCCGTGGCCGCCGCCAAGGCCGCCTTCCCCGCCTGGATGGCCAGGGATCCCGCAGAGCGCATCGCCCTGGTCGAGACGTTCCTCGAGATCTACACCCGCCGCAAGGACGAGATGGCCGAGGCGATCTCGATGGAGATGGGCGCGCCCATCGACCTGGCGAGCTCGGCGCAATGGGGCGCGGGGTACGCCCATACCAAGACCTTCCTGCGCACGGCGAAGGATTTCCAGTTCATCCGCCCGCTGGGGGATCACGCGCCCAACGACCGCATCGTCTATGAAGCCACCGGCGTCTGCGCGCTGATCACGCCCTGGAACTGGCCGATGAACCAGATCACCCTGAAGGTGATCGCGGCGCTGATCGCCGGCTGCACCATGGTGCTGAAACCCTCCGAGGAAAGCCCGCTCAATGCCCTGCTCTTTGCAGAGATGATCGACGAGGCCGGCTTCCCGGCCGGTGTCTTCAACCTGGTGAACGGCGACGGGCCGGGTGTCGGCGCCGCGCTTTCGGGTCACGAGGACGTGGACATGGTCAGCTTTACCGGCTCGACCCGCGCCGGGATCGCCATCTCGCAGAACGCGGCGAAGACCCTGAAGAAGGTGCATCTCGAGCTCGGCGGCAAGGGCGCCAACGTGATCTTCGCCGATGCCGACGAGAAGGCGGTGAAGCGGGGCGTGCTCAGCATGATGAACAACTCGGGCCAGAGCTGCAACGCGCCCTCGCGGATGCTGGTGCAGCGCGAGCGCTACGAGGCCGCCGTGGAAGAGGCCGCCGCCGTGGCCAGCGCGGTCACCGTGGGTCCGGCCTCGGAGCCCGGTCGCCATATCGGTCCGGTGGTCAATGCGAGCCAGTTCGAGAAGATCCAGGGCCTGATCGAGACCGGCATGAAGGAAGGCGCACGCCTCGTCGCCGGCGGGCCGGGTCGCCCCGAGGGTATGAACCGCGGCTACTTCGTCCGTCCAACGGTCTTTGCCGATGCGACGAACCAGATGACCATCGCCCGGGAAGAGATCTTCGGCCCGGTGCTGACGATCATGCCCTTCGATACCGAGGAAGAGGCCATCCGGATCGCCAATGACACCCCCTACGGGCTGACCAACTACGTGCAGACCGGCGACGGCGCCCGCGCCAACCGCATGGCGCTGCAGCTGCGCTCGGGCATGGTCGAGATGAACGGCCAGCCGCGCGGCGCGGGCAGCCCCTTCGGCGGCATGAAGGCCTCGGGCAACGGCCGCGAGGGCGGCGTCTGGGGGCTGGAAGACTTCCTCGAGGTCAAGGCGGTCTCCGGCTGGACCGAAGACGCCTGAGATCGGGGAGGGGGGCTGCCGCCCCCCGCCCCCCTGCGGGGGCCTCCCCCCGCGAGTATTTTCAGCCTGGTGATGCAGCGGGACAGTGCCCGGCAGGGCGGCCTACTTTCGCGGTCAGGGCGTGCACGCTCTCACCTGAGAAGGCGGCCGCCCCATTGTCTCGACCTGGTGCATCACCAGGCCGAAAATACTCATCTACCCGATTTGCCAAGGTCAAGCCGGGCACCATATCGCCCGGCGGCCCGCCAAGGGCGTAGGGTGGGTGGCAACCCACCTTCCCCGGTCAGAGGTAGCGACCACCGCGCTGGATCACCTCGATCTCGTAGCCGTCGGGGTCGGTGATGAAGAAGAACTTCGCCACGTAGCGGCCTTCGGGCGCGAATTCGACGATCTTGCGGGGCGCGAGACCCGCGGCCTCGAGACGGGCGTGTTCGGCCTCCAGGTCCTCGACCGAGACCGCCAGGTGGCCATAGCCATTGCCCAGCTGGTAGGGCTCGACCTGGTCCTTGTTCACCGTCAGCTCCAGCTCGAAGCCGGTTTCCGCGTTGCTCAAGTAGATCAGGGTGAAGCTCTCGAAGTCCAGCCGCTCGGCCACCGAGAGGCCGAAGGCGGTCTCGTAGAAGGACAGGGCGCGGGCTTCGTCCAGCACGCGGATCATGGAGTGGATCATCTTGGCCATGGGGATCTCCTTTGCTTGCCGCCAAGGCCTAGCCGCCCGCGCGCCGGGGTGAAAGCCCCGCCGCGCTTGCCAGCGCCTTCCCGAGACTGGTAGATGCCAGCACGCCCGAAATGCAGCCGAGCCCGGCGGTGCCATGACTGACCCCGAATTCATCGAAACCACCGTGCTCAAGCGCGATCCCTTCTCCGAGACGATTTCGGGGCATTTCGCCGATGCGCCCGAGCGCCGGCTGGCCTTCCGTCGTCTCGATCGCCTGCCGCTCTGGTCGCGTCCCATCGCCCAGATGCTGGCCCGGCGCGAGATCCGCGGCCTGGCCGCCGTGCAGGGGATCGAGGGCTGCCCGGAACTGCTGCGCGCCGACCGGCGCGGGCTGGTCCGGGTCTGGTCCGAGGGCACGCCGCTGCAGCTGTCCCGGCCCTCCGAGGCCTTCTTCTACCGCGATGCCAAGCGGCTGCTGCGCGAGATGCGCCGCCGGGGCGTGACGCACAACGATATCGCCAAACCGCAGAACTGGCTGATGCGCCCCGATGGCGGCGCGGCGGTGATCGACTTCCAGCTGGCCTCGGTGCATCGCTTTCGCGGGCCGCTGTTCCGCACCATGGCGCGCGAGGACCTGCGCCATCTGCTGAAGCAGAAGCGCGCCTATGCGCCGGACCTGCTGACCCCCGCCGAACGCGCCATGCTGGCCCGCAAGGCGCTGCCGACACGGATCTGGATGGCCACCGGCAAGCGGCTTTACAACTTCGTCACCCGCCGCCTGCTGGACTGGTCCGATGGCGAGGGCACCGAGGACCGGATCGAGCGCAACGGCCCGCAGATCGCCGCGGCGCTGAAGGATGCGCCGGTCACCGCGCATCACGTGGCGACCTATGCGGTGCCGGGGCGCGGCACCGGGCTTTATACCTTCGCCGAAACCGACCTCAGCCCCGCCGAGCTGCGGGCGCTGCTGCCGGAGTCGCTCTCCGAGAAGATCCAGCCCTGCCCGACGCTGCCCCGTGACGCCAGTGGCGCGCTGCGCATCGACCTGCTGGCCCTGATCGCCGCCAACCGCCTGGACGAGATCGAGGCCATCCGCCTGCGCGAGCCCGAACTGGCACCCGAGATCGACGCGCTCATGGCCGGGCGGCAGAACCTGACGGACCGCATTCTGCGAAAGTGAGCCGGGCGGGTGAAACCGCATTTCCACCGACGCGATACCGACAGGATACCGACGTCATACCGACATTGATTCTTGCTATAGTCAGAACGGCGCCTTGGCGCGGAATTTCGTGCCCTGGCCGCCATCGGGATGCAGCAGGCGCAGCTCTTCGGCATGCAGCATCAGGCGCGGGAAGTCGCGCGCGGCACCTTCGGCGTAGAAGGGGTCACCCAGGATCGGATGTCCCATCGCCTGCATGTGCACCCGCAGCTGGTGCGAGCGTCCGGTCTGGGGAAAGAGCCTGACCCGGGTCTCGCCCTCTGCGTAGCGCTGCACCTTCCAGTCGGTGACCGCGGGCTTGCCGTTCTCGTGGTCGACCATCTGCTTGGGCCGGTTCGGCCAGTCGACGATCAGCGGCAGATCGACGGTGCCGGTCTTGGGCTCCAGCTTGCCCGCGACCCGCGCCACATAGGTCTTCTTCACCCGGCGGTGCTCGAACTGCAGGCCAAGGTGGCGTTGCGCATGGGGGGTCATGGCGAAGACCATCACCCCGGAGGTATCCCGGTCGAGCCGATGCACCAGCAGCGCCATGGGAAAGGCCACCTGCACCCGCGACAGCAGGCAGTCGGCCAGGTGCTCTCCACGTCCCGGCACCGACAGCAGCCCCGAGGGCTTGTCGACGATCAGGATCTCGTGGTCCTCGTGGATCACCTGCAGCGGCACGTCCGGCGGCTGGTAGTCATCGGGCGGCAGATTGGAAGGCGGGTGTTGGGGCGTATCGCTCATGATCGGCAGATAGCCTGATATGGCGCGCCGGTCGAGAGGCGCGCCACAAGTCGGGGCTCAGGCCGCGAAGACCTCGGAGAGGATCGCCGAAAGCGCCTTGTCGTCCTCTTCGGTGAAGGCGGCGGGCTGGTCGCTGTCGATATCCAGCACGGCGATCACCTGCCCGGCCTTGTTGCGCACCGGGATCACGATCTCGGAGCGGGTCGAGGAGGCACAGGCGATATGGCCCGGAAAGGCCTCCACGTCATCGACCAGCTGGGTCTCGCCGCTGCGGGCGGCAGCACCGCAGACCCCGCGCGAGAAGGGGATCTGCAGGCAGCCGTGGCCGCCCTGGTAGGGGCCGATCTTCAGCAGTTCGGGCTCGGTCACCCGGTAGAAGCCGGTCCAGTCGAAACGGTCGTCGCTGTGGTGGATCTCGCAGGCGAGGGTCGCCATCAGGGCGACTTCGTCGGTCTCGCCCTCGGTGAGAGAGCGGATGGTGGCGGCAAGCATCTTGTAGTCGGGCATGTCGGGTCTTTCGGTGAGGGGGGAGAGGGGGCTGTCTGCCCCCTCTTGCGGCCCAGGGCCGCAATTCACCCCCGACAGTATTTCAGGCCATCGGATGGGAAAAGGGGTGTGGCGCCACGTAGTCTGCCGCCGCGCCTCGGGTCAGGGGCGCTCGATGGCCAGCGCGGTGCCCTCTCCGCCGCCGATGCAGATGGCAGCGATACCGCGCTTCGCGCCACGTTGCTCCATGGCGTTAAGCAGGGTGACGATGATCCGCGCGCCAGAGGCACCGATGGGATGGCCAAGGGCACAGGCGCCGCCGTGGACGTTGACGCGGGCGTGGTCGATCCCCAGCTCGCGCATGAAGGCCATGGGAACCACCGCGAAGGCCTCGTTGACCTCCCAGAGGTCCACGTCCTCGACCTTCCAGCCGAGCTTCTTCAGCAGCTTGCGCGCGGCGGGCACCGGCGCGGTCGGGAAATGGGCGGGCGCCTGGGCGTGGCTGGCATGGCCCGCGATACGGGCGCGGATCGGCAGGTCGCGGGCGCGGGCCGCGGCACGCCCCGCCAGTACCAGCGCCGCCGCCCCGTCCGAGATCGAAGAGGCATTGGCCGCGGTCACCGTGCCGCCCTCGCGGAAGGCGGGTTTCAGGGTCGGGATCTTCTCGGGGCGGGCGGTCAGGGGCTGTTCATCCTCCGCCACCTCCGTGCTGCCCTTGCGGGTGGTGACCTCGACCGCGGCGATCTCGGCGGCGAAGGCACCGGATTGCTGCGCCGCAAGCGCGCGGTCCAGCGAGGCCAGGGCGTAGTCGTCCTGGGCCTCTCGGGTGAACTGGAAGGCCTCGGCGCAATCCTCGGCGAAGGTGCCCATCAGGCGGCCCTTGTCATAGGCGTCCTCGAGCCCGTCGACGAACATGTGATCCACGGTCCGCCCGTGACCAAGCCGGGCACCGGCGCGCATGGCGGGCAGCAGGTAGGGGGCATTGGACATGCTCTCCATTCCGCCGGCGACCATCGTCGCGGCATGGCCGAGCGCGATCTGGTCGAACCCCATCATCGCCGCCTTCATGCCGGAGCCGCACATCTTGTTGAGCGTCGTGGCCGGGACCTCTTCGCCCAGCCCCGCGGCGAAACCGGCCTGGCGGGCGGGGGCCTGGCCCTGGCCCGCGGGCAGGACGCAGCCCATCAGCAGCTCGTCGACGGTCTCGAGCCCGGCGCCCGCAAGCGCCGCCCTGATCGCGGCGCCGCCCAGTTGGGGCGCGGCGAGCGGCGCGAGGCTGCCCTGGAACCCGCCCATGGCGGTGCGCGCCGCCCCGGTGATATAGACTTCCTGCATCGGACCCTCCCTCTGTCTTTCCCCTGCATACCGAATGGTAAGGATTGCCGTCTAGCGTTCCCCTGACCAGAGCCGCCAGGGAGCATCACGATGCAGCTTTCCACCCGGACAGAGAAAGACGCCACGATCATCACGGTCGAGGCCGAGAGGATCGATGCAGCCGTGGCCATCCGCTTCAAGGACCTGATGCGGGACACCGCAGAGGGGTGCACGGGTCGGATCATCCTCGATCTGGGCCAGGTGGATTTCATCGACTCCAGCGGGCTGGGGGCCATCGTCGCCTCGATGAAGCAGCTCGGCGATGGCCAGAAGCTGGAACTGGCGGCGCTCAATGCCAATGTGGACAAGGTGTTCCGGCTGACCCGCATGGATACGGTCTTTCCGATTCACGCCAGCCTGGGCAACGCGGTGAACAGCCATGCAAACTGAAGCCGGGCGCAGCCTGCCGGAACAGGCCCTGCATCGCCATACCAAGGACATCCGCCTGACCTTCCCCAGCTCTCCGCTTTCCGTGCGCCGGGCCCTGCAGACCATCGTCGCCGACCTGCAGGAGCTTGAGCTGGAAGAGCGGGGTTCGGTGGAACTGGTGCTGGCCGAGGTGCTGAACAACGTGGTCGAACATGCCTATGGCGCCGATGAACGCGGCTGGATCAGCCTGGAATGCGCGACGGAACGGGACGGGCTGCATTTCCGCATCCGCGACGAGGGGCGGCCGATGCCCGACGACACCCCGCCCATGGGCGCACCCGCGCCCCTGCCCGAGGTGCTGGACAAGCTGCCCGAGGGCGGCTTTGGCTGGTTCCTGATCAAGGACCTGTCCCGTGATGTACACTACAGCCGCCTGGACGACGTGAACGAGCTGACCTTCCGCATCAAGGTCGACACCTCCCCCCGCAAGAACTGAAACCCTGGGAACCGGCCCCACCGGAAAGCGCCTGCCACAACAGGCAAGGCCAGCGCCCTTCGGCACCGGCTCAGGGCGCCTCCTTGCCACGATGCCATGGCAAGATCCGGGCCATCCGGCGGCAGACCCTACTCCGGCCCCGGTCCCGGCAGCCTCCGCAACGGGCGTTTTCAGGCAGGATCATGGCAAGCGCGGTGCCAACGCCCCTTGCCAGCGCGGCGGGCCCGCAGAGCGCCCCCGTATCGAAAGTGATTCTGCCTGCGCCGCCCCGCCAGATCGCGGCGGAAATCGCGCCGAAGCTGGGCCAAAACCGTCCAATCATGGCGCACTTCCGGGCTCGGCCACGGGTACGCGGCATTTTCGCCATAATCGCGGGAATTGCCCCGAAATCGCCGCACCGCAATCCCATTGGAGCCACGACCCAAGGCGAGTTTGTAAGGGTAGCTGCACTGGCTTCCCTCGGCGCCGCGTATTACAGCCCCCACCCAGTGCGTGGCGTCGAGGTTTAAGACCAGCAGGACACCCCCCTCCCCCGTACCCCCTTGACCCTTCTCCGCTTCGGACGCAGCATCGCGGCCCGTCAGAGGAGGAACCATGCGCGACCTAGAACTGCCCGGCCGTTCGCCCGTCTGGGCCGACAACGGCCTCTGTGCCACGTCTCACCCGATCGGCGCCAATGCGGCGCTCGACGTCCTGAAACGCGGCGGCAACGCCATGGACGCCGCCATCGCGGGTGCCGTGGCGCTTGGCGTCTGCGAGCCGGCCATGTGCGGCCTCGCGGGCGATTGCTTCGCGCTGGTCAAGCCCGCCGGCAGCACCCAGGTGCTGTCCTACAACGGGTCGGGCCGCGCCGCCGCCGGGGCCGATGCCGCCGCCATGCGCGCCGAGGGCCTCTCGGAGATCCCCGATGGCGATGCCCGCGCCGTGACGATCCCAGGTGCCATCGCCGCCTTCGACGAGATGTCGGCGCTCTGGGGCAAACTGGGACTGGCCGACAGCCTGGCGCCCGCGATCTCCTATTTCGAGGCCGGGGTGCCGGTGCATTCCCGCGTCGCCTACGACTTCGCCAACGGCCATGGACGCCTCGACGCCACCGCGGCCCGCCACCTGATGCCCCAGGGCAAGCCCCCGGTGGAGGGAGAGCGTTTCGCCCTGCCCGGCCAGGCCGAGGTGCTGCGCCGCATCGCCCGCGACGGCGCGAAGGCCTTCTACGAGGGCGAGGTGGCCGAAGACATGGTCGCCGCGCTGCAGGCCGCCGGTGGCCCCCAGACCCTCGATGATTTCGCCGCCGCCAAGGGCATGCAGGCCGAGACCATTCAGGGCAGCTACAAGGGCGCCGCGCTCTACGAGCATCCGCCGAACGGCCAGGGCGCCACGGCGATCCTGATGCTCAACATGCTGAGCCACTTCGACCTTTCCTCGATGGATCCCTTCGGCGCCGAGCGTGCCCATGTCGAGGCAGAGGCCGCCAAGCTGGCCTATGCCGCGCGCAACCGCTTCATTGCCGACCCGGCGACGGCGGATGCCGCGAAGCTGATGGACCCGGCCTTCGCTGCCGAGCTCGCCGCTGCCATCGACCCGAAACGGGCGCAATCCGTGCCCGACCAGATCTCGGGCGCGCCGCACCGCGACACGGTCTATATCACCGTCGTCGACCGCGACCGCATGGCGGTCTCGCTGATCTACTCGGTCTTCCACTCCTTCGGCTCTGGCATCGGCACCGACAAATTCGGCCTGGTGCTGCACAACCGGGGCTGCGGCTTCACGCTGGAAGAGGGTCACGGCAACATGCTGGCGCCGGGCAAACGCCCGCTGCACACGATCATCCCGGCCATGCTGGCCGAGGACGGCACCCCCAACCTGCCCTTCGGCGTCATGGGCGGCCAGTACCAGGCGGCGGGCCACGCGCGCTTCGTCACCAACCTGCGCGATTACGGTCTATCGCCGCAGGAGGCCATCGACGCCCCCCGCGCCTTCCCTTCGGGCGGCAAGTTGCAGATCGAACGGGGCTACGCCCCCGAGGTGGCCGCGAAACTGCAGGAGATGGGCCATGAGCTGACCCCGCCGCCCGCGCCCATCGGTGGCGCCCAGGCGATCCGCATCCACCCCTCGGGCGTGATGGAGGCCGGCTCGGACCCGCGCAAGGACGGCTGCGCCATCGGCTACTGATATCGCTGAATTGGCAGAGACCTGCCCCTGCTCCCGCCCGAGTTCGCCTCCGGCGGGAGTATTTTTCGCTTGGTGATGGAATAGGGTGCTCTTGCACGCATCACCGGGCTGAAAATACTCCGGGGGAGTCTCCGCAGGAGACGGGGGCAGCGCCCCCCTACGGACGGCCTCAGTTCAGCTGGAACTCGAGCTGGTAGTGACCATCCTCGAAGGCGCCGAAGAGATCGGGGATATCGGGGTGATCGACGGGCTCGCCGGACATGTCCTCGACCAGGTTCTGCTCCGAGACATAGGCCACGTAGTAGCTTTGGTCATTCTCGGCCAGAAGGTGGTAGAAGGGCTGATCGCGCAGCGGACGGGCGTCCTCGGGAATCGCATCATACCATTCCTCGGTATTGCTGAATTCCGGGTCGACATCGAAAATTACCCCGCGAAACGGGTGTTTGCGGTGCCGGACAACCTGGCCCAGATGATATTTCGCGTTCGTCTTCAGCATCGTCTTGCACGTCATGAGACCCCCTACTAACGTCAATCCCCGCCCATTGTCCAACCGACTCCGCGAAATTGAGGGAAACACACTGTGAACCTTGTCCTGACAGTGCTGGAGATCACCGCTCCGGTCTTCCTCCTGGCCGCGATCGGCTTCATCTGGGTGCGCATGGGCTTCGAGTACCAGATCGACTTCGTCACCCGCATGGCGATGACGCTCTCGGTGCCCTGCCTGATCTTCACCGCGCTGATGCGGACCGAGATCGACCCGGCGGCGTTGACTGCGCTCTCGCTGGCCTCGGTCGGGGTCTACGCCGCGCTCACCCTGGTCACCGCGCTGGTGCTCTGGCTGACCAAGCTCGACCTGCGCAGCTACCTGGCCCCGCTGATCTTCGGCAATACCGGCAACCTCGGCCTGCCGCTGGCGCTCTTTGCCTTCGGCGAGGCCGGCCTGGGCTACGCGGTGGTGGTCTTCGCGGTCATGGCCCTCTGGAGCTTCACCTTCGGCATCTGGGTGGTCTCGGGCGGCGGCTCGGTGGTGCGCGCCCTGAAGGAGCCGCTGCTCTGGGCCACCATCCTCGGCGGCATCTTCCTGAGCCAGGGCTGGCACACGCCGGTCTTCCTGACCAACACGCTGGAGCTGACGGGCCAGATGGCGATCCCGCTGATGCTGATCACCCTCGGCGTCGCCGTGGCCCGGCTGCGGCCCGGCTCCATCCGGCTGGCCTCGGTGCTGTCGCTGCTGAAGATCGCGCTCTGTGTCGGGACCTCCTGGATCATCGGGCGCCTCTTCGGGCTGGATGACGTGGCCTTCGCAGTGCTGGTGCTGCAGGTCTCGACCCCGGTGGCCGTCACCTCCTACCTGCTGGCGGTGAAATACGGCGCCGATGCGGATGCTGTGGCGGGCCTGGTCGTGGTCTCGACCCTGCTTTCGGTGCTGATGCTGCCGCTGCTTCTGGCCGTGCTTCTCTAGGCCGAGGGACGCCGTTCACGGCTTTGAAGGTTCCGTCAGTTCCGGCTTTCGTGTAGACTTTCGAAAAAACACAACAAGAGCAGACATCGAGAGGCAGATGATCAAGAAGCTTCCCGCGATTCTAATCGTGCTCATCGTCGCGTCCTGTGGCGGCGGTCGGGACACGGTGGCCCCGCGTAACATGGATAACGCCTGTTCCATCCTGGACCAGCGCCCCCACTTCAAGAAGGCCTTCAAGCGCACCGAGCGCAAGTATGGCATCCCGGTGCACGTGCAGATGGCCGTGATGCACCAGGAGAGCAAGTTCATCGGCAACGCCAGGACGCCGCATCGCTTCGCGCTCGGCATCATCCCGATGGGCCGGCAGAGCTCGGCCACGGGCTACAGCCAGGCGCTGGACGGCACCTGGGAGGAATACCAGCGCAAGACCGGCAACCGCCGCGCGCGACGCACAGATATCGACGATGCCGCGGATTTCATGGGCTGGTACATGTCCGAGACGACCCTGCGCCTGGGCATCCCCCTGTCCGACGCTCGCGCCCAATACCTGGCCTATCACGAAGGGCGCACGGGCTATTCCCGTGGCTCCTATCGCAACAAGTCCTGGCTGCTCTCGGTTTCGCAGCGGGTCGCCCTCCGCTCCGAGCTCTACGCCGATCAGCTGGCCTACTGCCTCTAGGCAGGGGAACGGCCGGCACGGGGGCGGCGGGGATCAGTTCCCGCCGCGCCGCGCGGTCTCGCGCCGGATCGAGAAGAGGCTGTCGCCCAGGTTCAACCCGGTCTGCAGCTCTCCCAGGATCACCGTGGTCTGGCTGCCGGCTTCATCCGTCACCACCCATTGCCGCAACTCAACCGGAGCCCCCTCCTGGGGGCCGCCGGTGAAGACCAGCTCGATGTTGCCGTACTCGGGATGCTCGGGGTCCTGCGCGCGCAGCACGGTCGAGGGCCCCTCTTCGCGGTGCCCGGTGACCATGTTGGCGCGGCTCAGATCCATGTTGTCATCGAGAATCAGCTTCAGCGGCGTGCGGTTCAGACCATAGGTCTCGGGGCCGCCGTTGGATTTCGGATCGAAGATCGCCACGGCGCCCGCGCCGGCGATGACCAGCGCCTCTTCCGGCGGGTCGTATTCGAACCGCATGCGACCGGGCCGCTTGATATAGAGCGTGCCGGTCGAGATCGAGCCATCGGCATTGACCTGGGTGAACTTGCTTTCAGCGGTACGCATCCCGTTCATGTAGTCCGAGATCGCGTCCAGCGGGATCGGTGCCGCGCCTGCGGGCAGCAGGCTGGCAACCAGAAGGGCGGCGGGGGCCAGGAGGCGGGTCAGCATGGTCATGGGATAGATGTAAGCTCCGGCAGGGATCGGTTCCAGCATCAAACGCGCCAGGTCCCTTCACCGTTCCGCCATCGGCACGAGAGCGCCGGAAGGGAGGGGGCGCTGCCCCCTCTGAAGCCATGGGCTTCATTCACCCCCGGAGTATTTTCAGCCTGGTGATGCAGCAGGAGGGTGCCCGGAAAGGCACCCTCCTTTTCAACTGGGAGCGTGGCACGCTCTTCAGGCAGAGGGAGGTCGCCCCCATGGCTGCGTCATGCAGCATCACCAGGCTGAAAGTACTCTGGGGGAGTCCGCCGCAGGCGGGCGGGGGCAAAGCCCCCTTCCCCTATGGGCCCTTACTGTTCGGGCACCAGCACTTCACGCTTGCCGACGTGGTTGGCGGCGCTGACCACGCCCTCGTCCTCCATCTGCTCGACCAGGCGCGCGGCCTTGTTGTAGCCGATGGCCAGCTTGCGCTGGATGTAGGAGGTCGAGCACTTGCGATCCTTGATCACGATCGCCACCGCCTGGTCATAGAGCGCGTCTTCGCCATTGGTATTGCCGCCGGTGTTGAGACCCAGCACCGCGTCGATATCGGCGGACTTCTCGTCGTCCGGCCCTTCGACCACGCCGCCGATGTACTCGGGCGGGCCATAGGCCTTGAGATTGCTGACCACCTCTTCGACCTCTTCGTCGCTGACGAAGGGACCGTGGCAACGGGTGATCTTCGCGCCGCCGGCCATGTAGAGCATGTCGCCCATGCCCAGGAGCTGCTCGGCCCCCATTTCACCCAGGATCGTGCGGCTGTCGATCTTCGAGGTCACCTGGAAGGAGATCCGGGTGGGGAAGTTGGCCTTGATCGTGCCGGTGATCACGTCGACCGAGGGGCGCTGCGTGGCCATGATCAGGTGGATGCCAGAGGCCCGCGCCATCTGCGCAAGGCGCTGGATGCAGGCCTCGATCTCCTTGCCCGCGACCATCATCAGGTCGGCCATCTCGTCGACGATGACGACGATATAGGGCATCTTCTCGGGCTGGATCTCTTCGGTTTCGAAGATCGGATCGCCGGTCTCTTCGTCGAAGCCGGTCTGCACGGTGCGCGAGAACATCTCGCCCTTCTTCAGCGCATCCGCCACGCGGCCGTTGTAGCCGTCGATGTTGCGCACGCCCATCTTGGACATCTTGCGGTAGCGCTCTTCCATCTCCTGCACGACCCACTTCAGGGCCACCACGGCCTTCTTGGGATCGGTCACAACCGGGGAAAGCAGGTGCGGGATGCCGTCGTAGACCGACAGTTCCAGCATCTTCGGGTCGATCATGATCAGCCGGCAGTCTTCCGGGGTCAGGCGGTAGAGCAGCGACAGGATCATGGTGTTGATCGCCACCGACTTGCCCGAGCCGGTCGTACCGGCGATCAGCAGGTGAGGCATCTTGGCGAGGTTGGCGATCACCGGCTCACCGCCGATGTCCTTGCCGAGCGCCAGCGGCAGCTTCATGTGGCTGTCGCCGAAATCACGCGCGGCCAGCAGCTCGCGCAGCACAACCATCTCGCGGTTGTCGTTGGGCAGTTCGATACCGATGACCGAGCGGCCCGGCACGGTCGAGACACGCGCAGACAGCGCCGACATCGAACGCGCGATATCGTCGGCCAGGCCGATCACGCGCGAGGCCTTGAGGCCCGGCGCCGGTTCCAGCTCGTACATCGTCACCACGGGGCCGGGGCGGACCGAGACGATCTCGCCCTTCACGCCGTAGTCGTCCAGCACCGATTCCAGCATGCGGGCGTTCTGCTCGAGCGCCTCGTCCGAGAGGTGGTGGCGCTGGATGGTCTCGGGAGAGGTCAGCAGCGACAGCGGCGGCAGCTCGTATTCCGCCTCGGCCGGGTCGAAGGCCAGAGAGGGCTGGGCCTCGGCCTGGGCGCGGGCAGAGGGCTGCACCGGCTTGCGGGTGCTGTGCTGCACCACCTTGCGCGGCTCGGCGACGGGGATCTTGGCCCCCTCGGTGAAGCCCATGCTGCGCGGCTCGGCGGGCAGCTCTTCGGGGGCGGCGAAATCATAGTGCTCGTCGTCGTCATCGTCGCGGAACTCGGGCGCGGGCGGGATCGAGGGCACGCCGCGTTCGACCCGCAGCTGGCCGGCATCGACCAGCTCGGGGGCCGGCATCTCGGACTGGGCCAGCTCTGCGTGACCCATGTCGTCGTCGAGCGCCGCCATGGGCGCCTCGTCGGGGTAGGAGAGCCCGGCATGGCGCGGGTCGGCGCCGCCGAGGCGCGGCGTCGGCGCGGCAGCGGCGGCGGTCAGCGGCGGCTCGGGCGGCAGGCCATGGTCGGGGGCTGCGGCACGGTCGCCCGAGAAGATCAGCGGCGCCGGGCTGCGGCGCTTGGCGCGGCGGGCGGCGGCCTGGATGGCGCTCAGCGGCACATCCTCCATCTCGGGGCCTTCCTCGGCAGAGATCGGCTCTCCGCGGCGGGCGCGGGCGCGCACCACGTCGGCGATCTTGGCGCGGATACGGTCGTCGCCCGGCAGCTCTTCTTCGCCGAGGGCCATCAGCACCTCGTCGTCATCCATCTGGTCCCAGCTTTGCGGCTGCGGCTCGGGGCGGCGCACCAGCCCCGGCAGGCGACCCAGCAGGCCCGGTTTCTCTTCCGGAGCGGGCGTCTCGTCGTAGTAGAGCGGTTCGTCGTCCTGGGCACCCCAGGGATCTTCGGCCCAGGCGGGATCGGCCGCGGCGGGCGCGGTCAGGCGCGCATCGCGGCGACGCTCGGCGCGGGCTTCGGCGCGGGCGCGCAGCCCTTCACCGGCGCTGCGGGTCGCATGGCCGGCGACCGAGACGGCCCCGACGGCTCCACGGCCCAGCAGTTTCGCAATGAAGGCATAGGTCAGGACGATGGCGATCAGCAGCCAGCGGAAGGCCAGCCGCATCTCGACCCTGGTGATACCGGCCACGAAGAGACCAAGCGCCACCATGGCCGGGCCCAGCACCAGCGCCGCCACCTTCAGCGAACCGGCGACGGACAGCGGAGAGATCCCGATCAGCGCGCCCAGCACGGTGTCCCCGAAGAGACCGCCCAGCCCGAAGGCATGCGGCCAGCTTTCCGAGGTGTTCAGCGCACCGCCATAGACCGACATCAGCACCACGAAGACCGGCGCGAAGACCAGCCGGCCCACCGGGGCCTCGTCGGCCAGGTGCAGGCCGAAGCGCAGCCCCCAGATCACCGAGAGCACGGCGATCGCCCAGCCCCCGATGCCGATCACCATGATCACCGGCGCCGAGATCGAGGCACCGAAGAGCCCCAGCCAGTTCTGCACCGGCGCATCCGAGGCCGAGAACCACGACGGGTCCTGCGGCGCATAGCTGTAGAGCACCGCCGCCAGCATCAGGCCGAAGCCCAGAAGCACGAGGCCGATCAGCTCCTTGCCGCGCTTTTCCAGCGCCGCCTGCATATCGCTGTCGAAGAGGGGATCACGTTTCGTCTGGTAGGCCATGCTCTTCGCTCCTCGTCAGTCCCACAGGCAGGCGCGCAGCTTTTCCAGCCCCGTCACCATCTCGTCCCGCGCCGCCACCATGGCGACACGGATATAGCCCTTGCCGGGGGTTCCCTCGGCCGTCTCGCGGCTGAGGTAGGCGCCGGGCAGGACCCGCACCCCGGTTTCGGTCCACAGCTTCAGCGCCGCGGCCTCGCCATCCTCGACCGGCAGCCAGAGGAAGAACCCCGCTTCGGGGCCCTTGTAGCCGGGCACGCCGCCCATCACCTGGTCGGCCGCCAGGTATTTCTGCTGGTAGAGGGCGCGGTTCTCTTCCACGTGGGCCTCGTCAGCCCAGACACGCTCGCTGACCTTCTGGATCGGCAGCGGCAGGGGCGCACCCGAATAGGCACGCAGCTGGCGGATGCGACGGATCGATTCCGGTCCGCCCGCCACGAAACCCGACCGCAGACCGGGCAGGTTCGAGCGCTTCGACAGCGACTGGAAGATCACCACCCGCTCGGGGTCGGCGCCCATCTCCTGCGCGATCTCGAGCGCCCCCACGGGGGCCGCGTCGCGCCAGATCTCGGAATAGCATTCATCGGCGAAGACCTGGAAATCCCACTTCTCGGCCAGGGCCAGCAGCTCGCGCCAATAGGCGGCAGAGGCCACGGCCCCCTGCGGGTTGGCCGGAGAGCAGATGTAGACCGCCGCCGTGCGGTTCAGCACCTCGTCGGGCAGACTCGCATAATCGGGCAGATGTCCGGTCTCTTCGGTGGCGGGCACGAAGACCGGCTCCGCGCCGACCGAGATCGCCGAGATCATGTAGACCTGGTAGAAGGGGTTAGGGATCAACACCACCGGGCGCTGCCCGTTTTTCTGTTCGGGAATCAACGCCATACCGGCGTTGTAAAGCCCCTCGCGGGTGCCGTTCAGCGGCATCACCTGGCGCGCGGGGTCCATGGTCACGCCGTAGCGCCGCGCGATCCATCCGGTGATCGCGGCCTGCAGCTCGGGCGTGCCGTCGTTGGGGGGATACTTGGCAAGACCTGCCACGTTCTCGGACAGCACTTGGCCCACCCACTCCGGGAAGGGGTGCCGGGGCTCTCCGATGGTCATATGCGTTACCTCACCACCCGGTTCATGCGAATCGAGAAGGGCGCGCAGGCGCGGGAACGCATATTCCGGAAGGTTCGAAAACCGCTCTGGAAACATTTGAAACTGCCTCTGGATCAGGGTCGTAACGCCCCGTTTGAGCCTCAGCGTAACCTATGAGGGAGCGATGCGTCCAGCGCTCTTGCGCCTCTGCAACAGGGCTGTTGCATCGAAACCCCGTGTTTCCACGGGATTTTCCGGATCAGGCGGCGCGCAGGGCGGCCTCGGCGGCGGCCGAGACCCTTGCCAGGGCCTCTTCCGCGAAGGGCTTGCCCATGAGCATGATCCCGCAGGAGGGCGCGCCGGCGGGCAGGGTCACCGCCGGAAGCCCCATCAGGTTGCCCACCCGCGTGTTGCGCAGGGCCAGCAGGTTCTCGGTCACGTAGTAGTCGTGATTCGACAGCATCCGCGAGGCGAAGGGCGGCAGAATCGCCGAGCTGGGCGAAAGCACCGCGTCATATCCCGCCATCCGCGCATGCCATTCGGCACGCGCCTGCTCCAGCTGCTCCCAGGCGGCCACGTAGTCGCTGGCCAGCACCTGCCCGCCGCCCCGGAAGCGCTCGAGAATCTCGGGGAACATCTTCTCGGGCGCGGCCTCGATGACGTCCTTCCACAGGCCATAGCCTTCCGGCGCGATGAGCTGCTTGGTCAGCAGGGCGGCGCGGTCATACTCGGGCGAGCGCACCTCGACCACCTCGGCACCCGCGTCGCGCAGCACCTCGACGGCGCGGCGGTAGGCGGCCAGGGGCTCGGGGCGGATATCGTCCAGGACGTGGTTCTCCATGGTCGCCAGGCGCATGCCGCGCAGGCTGGCACCGGTCAGATCCGGGGCAGGCCTGCCCTCCAGCGCCGAGAGCATGAGCACGCAATCCAGGACCGAGCGCCCGATGGGACCCACGGTGTCGAAACGCTTGGCCAGCGGCACCACGCCTTCCAGGCTGACCCGTCCGGAGGTGGTCTTGAAGCCCACCAGGTCGTTCCAGGCCGCCGGGATACGCACCGAGCCGCCGGTGTCGGAGCCGATGCCGCCCGCCGCCAGCCCATGCGCCACCGAAGAGGCCGCGCCCGAGGACGAGCCGCCGGGCACCCAGTCGGGGTGGTTCACGTTGGGCGGCGTCGCCGTCACCGGGTTCAGCCCGATGCCGGAAAAGGCCAGTTCGGTCATATGGGTCTTGCCGAGGCAGACCAGCCCGACCTGGCTGGCATTGCGCAGCACGCGGGCGTCCTCGGCAGGCACGCGGCCTTCCAGCAGCGCAGAGCCCGCCTCGGTCGCCACGCCGGCCGTGTCGAAAAGGTCCTTCCAGGAGATCGGCACCCCGTCCAGCGGATGCAGGCGGATGCCCAGGCGGGCCCGGTCGGCGGCGGCCTTCGCCTCGGCCAGGGCGCGGTCGGCCATGGTGCGGGCGTAGATGCGGGGGCCGGCCTCATGGGCGTCGATGGCGTTCAGATAGGTCTCGGCCAGGGCCACCGGGTCGATCTCTCCGCGCTCGATTCCCGCACCAAGCGCCGCCGCTTCCATCCACAGCCAGTCTTGCATCACACCACTCCGTATTCTTCGCGGCGACGGTAGCGGCAGGCGGGCGCATGGACAATCCCGCCCGAGGGGGCATATCTGGTGCAGGGGCGCTTATCGGGGGCGGAGCGCCTATCTGGGGAAGTGACGAAAGGCAGGGCCATGAGCGAGCAAAGCGATCTTCTTATCGTCGGCGGCGGGCTGAACGGCCCCGCGCTGGCCCTTGCGGCCGCCAAGGCGGGGCTGACAAGCACCTTGATCGACGCGCTGCCCCGGAGCGAGCTCTCGGGCGCCAGCTTCGACGGCCGCGCCTATGCGCTGGCCCTGGCCTCGGTGCGGCTGCTGCGCGCCATCGGCGTCTGGGACGGGGTCGCGGACCAAAGCCAGCCGATGCTCGACATCAAGGTCAGCGACGGGCGCGCCGGAGAGGGGCCCTCGCCCTTCTTCCTGCACTTCGACCACGCCGAGATCGAGGAAGGCCCCATGGGCCACATGATCGAGGACCGCTACCTGCGCCGTGCCCTGCTGGAGGCCGTGGAGGCCGCGCCGGAGGTCACCGTGATCAACGAGGCCCGCGTGGTGGCACAGGAGACCGGCCCGCAAGGCGCCTCGGTCACCCTCGCCTCGGGAGAGGTGCTGCGCGGCCAGCTGGTGGTGGGCTGCGACGGCAAGCGCTCGGGCACCGCCGCCCGCGCGGGCATCCGGCGGCACGGCTGGGGCTACGGCCAGACCGCACTGGTCTGCGCCATCGCGCACGAGAAGCCCCACGAGGGCGTCGCGCATCAGTTCTTCATGCCCCCCGGCCCGCTGGCCATCCTGCCCCTGCCCGGCAACCGCTCCTCCATCGTCTGGAGCGAGCGGGACGCCACGGCGCAGGCGATCAACGCACTGCCCGATGGCGACTACCTGGCCGCCCTGCGGCCCCGCTTCGGTGATTTCCTGGGCGAGATCGCGCTGGAAGGCGCGCGGTTCACCTACCCCCTGGGCCTGTCGATCTGCGAGCGCTTCGCGGATTGGCGGCTGGCGCTGGTCGGTGACGCCGCCCATGGCATGCATCCGATCGCCGGCCAGGGGCTGAACGCCGGGCTGCGCGACGTGGCGGCGCTGGCACAGGTGCTGCGCGAGGCGCGGGAGCATGGCGAGGACATCGGCGCCCTGAACGTGCTGGAGCGCTACCAGGAATGGCGCCGCTTCGACACCGGTACCCTGGCACTGGCGACGGATCTGACCAACAAGCTGTTCTCGAACGACAACCCGCTGCTGCGCGCCACGCGGGACCTGGGCCTGGGCCTGGTCAACCGTATCCCCGGTCTGCGCCGCGGCTTCATCCGCGAGGCGGCGGGCCTGACGGGGGATCTGCCCGAACTGATGCGCTGAGACAGGGCAGGTGGATTGGCATCCACCCTACGAAATCTGCGCGGCCCGGACCTGACGACCGAAGGCCCGCAGGGTGGGAGATATCCCACCTCCCCCGCCGGACATTTGCGCAAGACGCCCGCGCCCGGCGCCATGGCCACTGCCACTATCCGACGGCCCAAATACTGCCGCCGGAGGCTTCGCCCCGGCACGGGGCGAAAACTCTCTCCGGATCAGTCCAGCACACGGGCCTCGTCGACCAGCATCACCGGGATACCGGCACGGATCGGATAGGCCAGGCCCGCGGACTCCGAGATCAACTCCTGCCGCTCGGCGTCATAGCGCAGGGTGGCATGACTGCGCGGGCAGACCAGGGCCTCGAGCATGCGGCGGTCAAAGGCGGGCGTGTCGTTCATTGCAGCAATTCCTGTCCATCGCCGCCGCGCAACGCATATTCCATGAGCGTCACCAGCGTCTCGCGGCGGGTTGTCAGCGAAGGCGCCTCGAGCAGCGCCTGTTTCTCATCCAGGGTGAAATTCAGCAGCATCGACAGCGAGTTGATCAGCAGCTCGTCATCGGCATCCTGCAGGGTCTCCCAATCCGTCGACAGGCCCTGGGTGTCGAAGTAGCGCGACAGCAGGTCCATGAAGGCCTCGCGGCGGAAACCGGGGTCGCGGTCCGAAGGCGCCAGGTCGGGCTCGAAGCCCGCCCAGTCGACGCGGCAGCGACGATAGGGGGTAAAGCCCTCGATCTCATCGGCGATGCGATAGCGCGAGATGCCGGTGAGGGTGATCATGTAGCGCCCGTCCTCGGTCTCCGAGAACTGGGTGACGCGACCGGCGCAGCCGATCTTGTGCAGCCCGTGGTCCCCAGGCCCCGGCATGTCACCGGGCTGGATCATCCCGATCAGCCGGTGCGGCGTCTTCAGGCAATCCTCGAACATGGCAAGGTAGCGCGGTTCGAAGAGATGCAGCGGCAACCGTGCGCGCGGCAAAAGGAGGGCCCCCGGCAGCGGAAAGATGGGGATCACCTCGGGAAGATCTGCGGGTTTCATCATGTTCAGGAGATTAGGCCGCCCGCGCCTCCGGGAAAGCCCCGGAGGCGGGAAAAACTCATGCGAAGATCATCGACGAGAGCTTGCGACGCCCGTTCAGCACCACCGGGTCCTGCGGCTTCAGCGCATCGAAGATGGTGAAGAGCTGCTGCTTGGCGGCGGCATCGTTCCATTCGCGGTCGCGGCGGAAGAGCTCCAGCAGCTGGTCCACGGCCTCTTCCACCTGGCCACCGGCATGCAGCGCCTGGGCGAGGTCGAAACGGGCCTGGTGGTCGTCGGGATCGGCCTCAACCTTGGCGGTCAGCTCGGCCACCGGACCGGCATCGGCGGCCTGGCGGGCGAGTTCCAGCTGGGCATGGGCCGCCTCGAGCTCGGGAGCCTTCGAGATCTCGGCCGGGGCACCGTTCAGGATCGCCTCGGCCTGGTCGAGCTCGTCCAGCGCCAGGTGCGCACGCACCAGGCCGCCATAGGCCGGGGCGTTTTGCGGATCTTCCTGCAGGATCGCGGCGAAGGTCTGGGCCGCGTCGGAGGCAGCCCCCTCGGCCAGCATCTCTTCGGCGGCGGCGACGGCATCAGCCAGGCCACCATCGGCACCGGGCGACATCTCGACCAGCTTCTGCACGAAGGCCTTCACCTCGGAGGGCGGCAGGGCGCCCTGGAAACCGTCCACCGGCTGGCCCTGGAAGAAGGCATAGACCGTGGGGATCGACTGGACGCGCATCTGTCCGGCGATCATCTGGTTCTCGTCGACATTGACCTTGGCCATCTTTACCGCGCCATCTGCGGCGTTCACCGCCTCTTCCAGCGCCGGGCCGAGGGTCTTGCAGGGGCCACACCAGGGGGCCCAGAAATCGACGATGACCGGCACCTCCTGCGAGGCCTCGACCACGTCCTGCATGAAGGTCGCCTCGGAGACATCCTTGACGTGTTCGCCGCCACCGGCGGCGGGTTGGGTCTGTCCGGTTCCAAGCTCGATCATGGCGGAACTCCCTTGTGCAAATCTCTGGGCCTATATGGACCCTCGCGGGGCGTTTTCCAAGGCGAATGCAGGCAGATCGCCCCCGTCGGGTGGGGGCCGATGGTCGCGGATCAGGCCAGGTGGACCAGCAGCAGGTCGTAGCGCGCCTCGCCATCCACCAGCGCCGCGATATCGGCCAGCATCGGATCGAGCAGCGCCGCCTGGCAGCCCTCGAAGGTCAGGCCCATGTCCTCGTTGCGCAACGCCGGCAGGTTGCGGATCACCCGCAGATCCTCGACGGGGGTGTGGTCGATGCGCAGGTATTCCAGCCGGTCCATGCCCCTGAGCGGCGCGAGCTCGCTCACCCCCGTGCCCCGCAGCCAGATCCGCCAGAGCCCCGAAAGCGCCGCGATCGGCGCCAGATCCTGCACCGCGCTGCGTTCGAGCCCCAGGAAGACCAGTTCGGACAGCGCGGCCAGGGGGTCGAGATCGCGCACCGGCGTCTCGTTGAGCCAGAGCGCCTCCAGTCGCCGCAGCCCGGTGAGCGCTGTCAGGTCGCTGACCGCGGTGCCCGAAAGCTCGAGCCGGGTCAGCCTGTGCAGCCGCTCCAGCGGGCCGATGTCGCTGATGCCGGTGCCATAGGCGCTGAGATGCGCCAGGTTGGGACAATGGCGCAGCGCAGAGATGTCCTTTACCGCGGTGTCGGGAAAGAAGAGCCCCGAAAGCGCGGGCAGATCGGCCAGCGGCGAGAGGTCGGAAACGCGCGTCGCGCCAATGCGCAGCCGTTCCAGCCGCGGCAGCCCGGCCAGCGGCGACAGATCCGAGACCCGCGTCCCATGCAGGTGCAGCCCACGCAGGTAGGGCAGATCGGCGATGCCCGGCGGCAGCTCCTCGAGCGCGGCCATGTCGGCATCGTCGAATTCCAGCAGGGTGCCACGACAGACGCGGGCGGCGTCGATCATCGCCTCCGCCATCTCGTAGGCGGTCTGGGCGTCGGCTCCTTTTGCCTCGGTCATGCGCGGGACTCCCTCAGGGCTGGCCAGAGACAAGCACAGCCCCGCTCCGCGCGCCAGAACTGTTGCGCCGGCCAGCGGCAGGGCGCGGCGAACCGGCGGAGCTTTGCCGCCCCGCCATGCAGATGCCATGCCACCGTGCAGATGCCGCGCCGCACCGCCGTGACCCAAGGTACGGGCCCCGCTTGCCTTCCCGCCCGCGCCGGGTCTAACTGGCTGGGCGAAAGGCCTTTCATGCGTTTCTCTCTGCCCATTCTCACCGCCACGGCCCGGCATGACCGGATCACCGGACTGCTGTTGTGCCTAGCGGTGCTGGGCGTGGTGCTGCGCAGCTGGCCGGGCTGGAGCTGGGCCGGATGGCTCGCCGATCTGGCGAGCGTGGCGGTGATCCTCTGGCTGACACCCACCGTGCGGCCCTCGCGGCAGATCTTCGTCCTGCTGGGGCTGGCACTGGCCCTCTATGCCGAGCTGACCGCCCCCAATGCGCGCGAGGTGCTGGCCCGCGCCCTGGCCCAGGGCAGCTTCATCCTGGCCTTCTTCTGCGCGCTCGCCACCCTGCGTCACGCGGCAGAGCTGTCGCGGGGCATCACCCGTGCCGCCGTCTACTTGGCGCAGCAACCGCCCGGACGGCGCTATACCGCGCTGACCCTCGGGGCGCAGGTCTTCGCATTGGTGCTGAATTACGGCTCGATCTCGCTTCTGGGCACCATGGCGCGCAGCTCTGCCGCCTCGGAACCCGACCCCGACATCGCCCGCATCCGCACCCGCCGCATGCTGCTGGCGGTACAGCGCGGCTTCGCCGCCTCGCTCTTCTGGTCGCCGCTGGCGCTGGCGGTGGTGATCTCGACCAGCGTCGTGCCGGGGGCGAGCTGGGGCTCGGTGGTGCTGCCTTCGCTGGTATCGGCGGCGCTGATGACCGGGGTGGGCTGGGGGCTGGACCGGGCCTTCAAGCCGAAGCTGCGTCCCGACCAGGTTCCCACCCGCGCCGACCCCGCGCAAAGCGGCGGCGCACGGACCCTGCTGCCGGTGCTGGGCCTGCTCCTGCTGATCGCCCTGCCCGTGGGGGCGGTACATCTGGCCACCGGCCTGCCGGCCTCGCGCATCGTGCTGGCGGTGGTGCCGATGGTCGCCGCCGGCTGGCTCTGGAGCATGGGCCCACGCGGGGCGCGCGCACGCTACCTTGCCAGCCACTCCGGCGCCTTCCTCTTTGCAGAGCTGCCCGCGCTGCGTTCCGAGATCGTGCTGCTGGCCCTGGCGGGCTTCCTGGGCACCGGGGCGGGCACGCTGCTGGCGCCCCTGGTGCAGGCAACGGGGCTAGACCTGGCCGCGCTGCCGGTCTGGCTGCTGCTTCTGCTGCCGATCTGGCTGATCCCGCTCGGCGGGCAGATCGGCATGAACCCCATCCTCTTCGTCTCGCTCTTCGGACCGCTGCTGCCGGCGCCCTCCGAATTGGGGATCTCGGCGCTGCCCATGGTGTTGTCACTGACCGCGGGCTGGGCGCTGTCGGGAGTGACCTCTCCCTTCACCGCATCGGTCATGCTGACCGCACGACTGGGCGACACCGACGCGCGCGAGGTCAGCCACCGCTGGAACGGCGCCTATGTGGCGATCCTCGGCGTGGTGCTCTCGGTCTGGGTGCTGCTGCTGGCCTGACCCGGGCGCGCGCGCAACGCGCAAGGGACCTAGAGGTCGAAGGTCGCGAAGACCGGCGCGTGATCGCTGGGTTGTTCCCATCCGCGCACCTCGCGCAGCACGCGCGAGCCATGGCCGGCGTTCGAGATATCCGGCGTCGCCCAGACGTGATCCAGCCGCCGCCCCTTGTCCGCCGCATCCCAGTCCGGAGAGCGATAGGACCACCAGGAATAGAGATTGCCCTCGGGGATGTCCTGCCGGGTGATATCGACCCAGCCGCCGGCCTCCTGGGTCTCGGCCAGGTGCGCGACCTCGACGGGGGTATGAGAGACCACCTTCAGCAGCTTCTTGTGATCCCAGACGTCATCTTCGCGCGGAGCGATGTTGAGATCGCCCACCAGGATCGCCTTCTCGGGGCGTTCGGCGCGGAACCAGTCACGCATCTCGGTCAGGTAATCCAGCTTCTGGCCGAACTTCTCGTTGATCTCGCGGTCCGGCTTGTCGCCACCGGCGGGGACGTAGAAGTTATGCACCGTCACCCCGTTGGGCAGCCGTCCGGCGATGTGCCGCGCATGCCCCAGGGTGGCGAAGTCCTGCGCGCCCACCTCCTCGATCGGCAGCTTCGACAGGATGGCCACGCCGTTGTAGCCCTTCTGCCCCCGCGCCACCATGTGGCTGTAGCCAAGGGCCCGGAACTGCTCGAGCGGGATCTTCTCGACCGGGGACTTGCACTCCTGCAGGCACAGAACATCGGGCGCCTCGGTCTCCATCAGCTTGCAGACAAGCGCCTCGCGCAGACGGACGGAATTGATGTTCCAGGTGGCCAGGGTAAATGACATGTTCTTTCACTCGCCTCGTTCAGGAGATGCCGGATCGCTTCGGGTTAGCATCGCAGCGACCCCATTGAAAGCGATCCCGCCGCGCGGAGCGGCCTTTTTGTTCCCGTGATGTTCTTTTGGTCCGCGCGCGGCGGCCGAGGCCGGGCCTGCGGAAAGCCGGGCTGCGTAGAAAGAGACAATTGCCACTTTAACGGCGCGGCAAGGGAATGGGCTTATCGCCTGTCCCGGTAAGGAGTCCGTGACGTGGAAAATTTGTCGATCTCCCTTGTCGCCCTGGCGCTCTGCCTGTCCGGCCCGGTGCTGGCCCTGGCCAGCCTGCCGCCGGTCAATCACGGCCTGGTGCTGGTCGTCTCGCCCCCCTGGACGGAGCGGGAGGCGCAGATCCTGGCCGCCGGCGGGCGCGGAATCGGGCCCCGGATCGCCGCCATGGGCACGCTGGCCCAGGCCGACGCACCCGATTTCGGGCCCCGCCTGCGGGCGGCAGGCCCCTTCCTTGTCCTTGACGGACGCGCCCTAACAGCCCTCTGCGGAGTTACCGGATGACCGAGCTGAACGAGCCCCCAATGGAATTTATCGAAGCCCGCAGGCAGGCGACGGGCCATCTGATGCGCCTGACGGTCGGACTGGTGGCACTGTCCCCGATCGCCGCCATGCTGGCGGGCAACCGGGTGCTGCCGGTGACGCTCTTTGCGCTGGTGGCAGCCGGGCTGGCGGTCTGGGGCAACCTCATGGGCGGGCGCAACGGGCGGGCCCTGGTGGCGCTCGGCCTCGTCGGCCAGGCCATGGCCTTTACCGCCGCCTTCACCGGGCACCCCTGGCAGCTTGACGCCCATATGCTGTTCTTCGCCCTGCTGGCGGTGGTGATGTACCTCTCGGACGCCCGCGCGATCCTCATCGCCGCCGGGGCCATCGCCCTGCATCACCTCGTGCTTTCGGTGACCATCCCGGCGCTGATCTATCCCACCTCCGACCTGATGACGAACATCGAACGCACCGCCCTGCACGGGGCGATCGTCGGGATGGAGGCTCTGGTGCTCTATTCCTCGATCCGCCAGCGGCGTATTCTCGACCGCCACGTAGAGGCCGCGACCCGCGCCATGCGCGAGGCGACGCAGCGCGAGAAATCGCTGCTGAACCAGGCCTCCAGCGTGCAGGATCTGGTGGTGGCGCAACTGGGCGACGCCCTGACCCGGCTGGCGCGGCGCGACCTGTCGGTCTCCATCGAGACCCAGTTCGACGCCGACCACGACCGGTTGCGGCAGAACTTCAACCACGCCATCGAAGAGCTGCGCGGCACCGTGCAGCAGGTGATCCGCAACGCCCGCGCCGTGTCCGAGGACGCCGATTCCATCGCCAATGCCTCGAACAACCTGGCGCAGCGCACCGAACGCCAGGCGGCCTCCCTGCAAGAGACCGCGAACGCCATCCAGGAGATCAACCAGAACGTCCGCTCCACCGCCGAGGCCGCGCGCAGCGCCTCGACCGTGGCCAATGAGGCGCAATCGCGCTCTGCCGCCTCGGACGAGGTGGTGCTGCGCACGGTCAACGCCATGGCCGCCATCGAAAGCTCGTCCTCCGAGATCCACAAGATCATCCAGGTGATCGAGGACATCGCCTTCCAGACCAACCTGCTGGCGCTCAACGCCGGCGTCGAGGCCGCCCGCGCCGGCGAGGCCGGACGCGGCTTCTCGGTCGTGGCGACAGAGGTGCGGGCGCTGGCGGCGCGGTCCTCGACCTCGGCGCGGGAGATCTCGGAGCTGATCCAGAAATCCTCTGAACATGTGAAAAGCGGCGTGTCGCTGGTCAACGAAACCGGCGACGTGCTGAAGAGCATCTCGGAATCGGTCTCGGGCGTCGCAGAGCTCGTCTCCCAGATCGCCTCCTCCGCGAATGAGCAATCGGGTTCCATCGCGCTGATCGACCAGACCATGAAGGAGCTGGACCAGGTCACCCAGCAGAACGCCGCCATGTTCGAGGAAACCAACGCCGCCTCCTCGGCGCTGAACCGCGAGGCGGAAGAGCTCTCGACGCTGATGCTTCGCTTCCAGACCGGCGAGGATCAGAGCTTCAACGACGGTTCCATGGGCATCTTCGCCCCTGCCGCCGCCCCGGCGGCAAAGCGGTTGGTCAACGCCAAGACGCCCGGCCCCGCCGAGGAATGGAGCGAGTTCTGAGCCACCCGCGCGGCGCCTGGCCGCAGTCCAAGAGCCCTATGGGGGCACCGCAAAAAAAAGGCCCAGGTAAAAACCTGGGCCAGTCCAACAGGGAGGTGCATATCAAACCCGGATATGCGCGGGATAGTTCCGTGGAACATGACTTCCACTTAAGCACCCATGATGGCGGGGAAAAGTACGGAATACCGGAACTTCTCCCTTGGTCTCAGGCGACCAGCCGATATCCGCCACTCTCGGTGACCAAAAGTCGAGCATTCGAGGGGTCCGGCTCGATCTTCTGGCGCAGTCGATAGATGTGGGTTTCCAGCGTATGGGTGGTGACCCCGGCGTTGTAGCCCCAGACCTCGTGCAGCAGCACATCGCGCGGCACCACGCCCTCGGTCGAGCGATAGAGGAACTTGAGGATGTTGGTTTCCTTCTCGGTCAGGCGGATCTTCTTCTCGTCCTCGGTGACCAGAAGCTTCATCGCCGGGCGGAAGGAATAGGGCCCCAGCTGGAAGATCGCGTCCTCGCTCTGCTCGTGCTGGCGCAGCTGAGCCCGGATGCGGGCCAGCAGGACGGGAAACTTGAAGGGCTTGGTGACATAGTCATTGGCACCGGAATCGAGGCCAAGGATCGTGTCGGCATCGGAATCATGGCCGGTCAGCATCAGCACCGGGCTCTTCAGCCCCTGCTTGCGCAGCAGGCGGCACAGCTCCCGGCCATCGGTGTCGGGCAGGCCCACGTCCAGGATCACCAGGTCGAACAGCCCCTCCTTCACCTTCTGCGTCGCCTCGGCGCCCGAGCCGGCCTCGAAGACATCGAAATCCTCGGTCATCACCAGCTGTTCGCTGAGCGCTTCGCGCAGGTCCTCATCATCGTCGACCAGCAGGATCTTCTTCAGTTGCGCCATGTCTCGGGCCTCCGATTGCATAGAGGGTTGATTTCAAAAGCAGATGCGCGCGCCGCTTCCGATCGGCAAGATTTGCTGCAATAATCTCACGCTCTCGTGTCCCCCAGGCGGGGATTGTTTCAAAACCCGCACGCTCAGGCTATGACAAGCCCTGCTGCCGAGGAAGCCGTGATGAGTCTCGCCCCCGATATCCCCGAATGCCTGGCCCGCGCCCGCGCCGATCTGCGCATGGGCGTTCCCGTGGTCTTCGAGACCCATGGCGGCGGCGCCCTTGTGCTGGCCGCCGAAACGCTGACGCCTGCCCGCCTGTCCGAGCTGATGAAGCTGCCAGGCCGCGCCGAGCTGGCGCTGACCGCGCGCCGCGCAGAGACCCTGAAGGCCCGCCCCTATGATGGCGACCTCGCCCGGCTGCCCCTGCCCGCCGATGCCACTCCGCAATGGGTGCGCGCCCTGGCAGATCCCGCCGACGACCTGCGCCACCCGATGAAGGGGCCGCTGATGGCGCTGCGCTCGGGCGATGCGACGCTGCACCGGCTGGCCCTGAAGCTGGCCAAGTCCGCGCGCCTGCTGCCCGCCGCCCTGCTGCTGCCGCTCGACCATGCCGCGGCCTTCGCCCAGGCCTGGAACCTGACCCTGCTACCCGCCGGCGAAACCGCCCTGCATATCGACCGGCCCAGCCCGATGGCCTCGGTGGTGTCCGCCCGCCTGCCGCTGGAGGTGTCAGAGGCCGGACGGCTGCATGTCTTCCGCCCCGCCGATGGCGGCGAAGAGCATTACGCCGTCGAGATCGGCCGCCCCGACCGCTCCGCGCCGGTGCTGGCGCGGCTTCATTCGGCCTGTTTCACTGGCGACGTGCTGGGCTCGCTGAAATGCGACTGCGGCCCGCAGCTGCGCGGCGCCCTGGGTCACATGGGCGAGGAAGGCGCAGGCGTGCTGCTCTACCTCAACCAGGAGGGGCGAGGCATCGGCCTGGCCAACAAGATGCGCGCCTATTCCCTGCAGGACCAGGGCTTCGACACGGTCGAGGCCAACCACCGCCTGGGCTTCGAGGATGACGAGCGCGACTTCCGCCTCGGCGCCGAGCTGCTGCAACGGCTTGGCTTCTCCTCGGTCCGGCTGCTGACCAACAACCCCGCCAAGATCGAAATGATGCGCCGCAACGGCATCGAGGTCGTCGAGCGCGTGCCCCTGAAGGTCGGCGAGACCGCCTACAACCGCGCCTACCTGGCCACCAAGGCGGCAAAGTCAGGCCACCTGTTGTGAAGGCGGTGCTGACCCCGCAGGGTCTGCGCCTCGGCCAAAGGACCTATCCCTGCAGCATCGGGCGCGGCGGGCTCAGCGGCACGAAGCGCGAGGGCGACGGCGCCACACCCACGGGCCTGCACCGCGTCGCCGAACTTTGGTATCGCCCCGACCGGCTGGCGAAGCCCACCCCCTGGGCGCGCCCGATTGGCCCCGGCGATCTTTGGTGCGATGCCCCGGATCACCCCGATTACAACCTGCACGTCCGCGCGCCCTTCTCCGCCAGCCACGAAAAACTGCGCCGGGCAGACCCGCTTTATGATCTCGTCCTGGTGCTCGACTGGAACTGTCCTGACGCGCGCCCGGGGCTGGGGTCTGCGATCTTCATCCACCAATGGCGCCGCGCGCATTACCCCACCGAGGGCTGCCTCGCCCTGCGCCGGGACCAGCTGCGCGACATCGCCAGGAAGCTCGCGCCCGGCTCCGAGGTCGAGGTCCCTCCCCTTTCGGCCTTCTGACGAAGCCCGAGCCTCCGGCGGCAGTATTTATGGCCATCGGATAGACAAAGGGCCTTGTTCCCATCCGATGGCTGAAAATACTGCGGGGGAGTCGCGCAGCGACGGGGGCAGAGCCCCCTCGCCTTCATCTGTCGCCCTACGACGGCGGGTGCAGAGACCTCAGCCCGTGTAGCCTTCGCGCTGACCGAAGATGGCTGAACCGACCCGCACATGGGTCGCGCCGAAGGAGATCGCCTTCTCGAAGTCACCGGACATGCCCATGGACAGGCCCGGCAGCCCGTTGCGCGCCGCGATCTTCGCCAGCAGGGCGAAATGCAGGCTGGCCTCTTCCTCGACCGGGGGAATGCACATCAGCCCCTTCACCGGCAGCGACAGGGCTCGACACTCGGCGATGAAACCATCGGCCTCGGCGGGCAGGATGCCGGCCTTCTGCGGCTCTTCGCCGGTGTTCACCTGGATGAAGAGCTCGGGGCAGTTGCCGGTCTCATCGGCGATGCGGGCGATGGCCGTGGCCAGCTTGGGCCGGTCGACCGAATGGATCGCCTGTGCCAGCTCCATCGCCTGGCGGACCTTGTTGCTTTGCAGCGGGCCGATGAGATGCAGCTCGATCCCGTCATAGCTCTCGCGGAAACCGGGCCACTTCGAGGCGGCCTCCTGCACCCTGTTCTCACCGAAGACGCGCTGGCCTTCGTCCAGCACCGCCTGCACCCGCTCCAGCGGCTGCACCTTGGAAACGGCGATCAGGGTGACATCGGCGGTATCACGGCCAGCGGCGTCGCAGGCCGTGGCAATACGAGAGCGGATTTCGGACAGGGACATGGGGGCCTCTTTCTGCTGCGCGGCCAAGGAACATCAGGACGGCGCAAAAGGGAAGGGGCGGGAAGACAGAAAGGGCGGACACAAGGTCCGCCCCCTCCAATTCCGACAGGCCGAGGGACCTATCAGAAGGACATGGTCACGCCGAAATCCGCGACCGTGGTGCCGGCAACATCCGCCACGCCACCGGCGACGCCGAGGCCAGAGCCCAGGTCATAGGCCGCGCCGATGCCATAGGCATCCGTGCCGCTCAGGTCGTCATAGGCATAGGCTACAGAGATCGTCAGGTCGCCAGCGGCATAGGAACCTTCGAGACCGTAGTCGTCGGTGGTCGCACCCGACCACGGGGCCAGACCGTGCGCGTAGAAGGCGCCGACGGTATAGGCACCCGAGGTGTAGCTCAGGTCGACCCAGGTCAGTTCAAGCGATGCGGGCATGCCCAGGTCGGCTTCGTTGTAGCCGATGCCGAAGGACAGGTCGCCGACAGTGCCGGAGACGGCTAGGGCAAAGTCGGTGCCCGAGGTGTCGGTCGACGCCGCGAAGCTGTAGTCGCCCATGGTGTATTCGACCAGAACGTCAGCATCGCCCTTGACGCCGAAGCCGGCCATTTTCTCACCGATGTCGTCCACACCGAGGCCCAGGAAGCCGATATCACCGATGCCGAAGGGATCGGTCGCCGGATCGACCGCACCGACGGTCAGGGTCAGGCCGCCGGCCGAGATGTAGACCTCGGGGTCGAAAGAACCCGGATCCTGGGTGCTGGCAGAATCGACGTGGCCCGCGTCCAGATCGATGGAGGCGCCGAACTCGATGCCGGAATCGGTGGTGCCGGAGGCGTTGATGCCGAAGTCGATCTCGTTCGACACGGTGGTCTCGGTGCCATCGTAGCTCAGGCCCATGTTGGCCGAGCCCGAAAGGCTGATGTCTGCAGCTGCGACACCGGCGGTCATCACCAGTGCGCTGGAAGCGAGGAGAAGAGTTTTCATGGTCTGTCCCGTTATTTGTTGAGCCCCCAAACGGATCTGCGCATGGGGCACGGGGACAGATGCATGGCACTCGGGCAGGGCTTCAACGTTACCGATCGGTAACCTGACGCTCATGCGCCGCATGATGCAGGACAGCAACGCTTACCAATTGGTAAGTTGTTGTAACAAGTGTATTTTCACCGAAAGCATGTGAGGCACGCGTCGCGCGCAGGCGCCTTTGCCGAAACGGGTGCCTTGGGCCGGCCCATCGGGCGAGCGTCACGAGGCACTTCCGGAAAGCAGAAAGGGCGAGCCAAAGGCTCGCCCTTCCCAATTCCGATAGACCGTAGGGTCTATTAGAAGGACATGGTCACGCCGAAGTCGGCAACGGTGGTGCCGTTGACGGAAGCCAGGCCACCAGCAACGCCCAGGCCGGAACCCAGGTCGTAGGCTGCGCCCACACCGTAGTCGGCTTCGTCGCCAGCTGCGTCGGTGTCGCCGTAGACGAAGGTCACGGTCAGGTCGCCGGCGGTGTAGGCAACGTCGAAGCCGTAGCCAGCTGCGGTGCCGTCGAGGTACACGGCACCAACGGTGACGTCACCCAGATCGTAGGACAGGTCCAGGATGAAGTTGTCTGCGCCGGCGGTCTCGGCATAGCCCAGAGCGAAGGACAGGTCGGAAGCGGAACCCGAAACGCTCACACCCCAGTCGGAGGAAGCGGAGTCGAAGGACGCGCCGAAGGAGTAGTCGCCCATGGAGTAGGCAACGGAGACGTCGTGGCTGCCCAGAGCAACAACGCCTTCTGCGTCATCGTCAACGGCCAGTTCGTCGAAGCCGACGTCGGCCAGGCCAGCAACGTCAGCTGCTTCGCCGATGTCGCCAACGGTCAGGGTCAGGCCGCCGGAGGAGATGTAGACCTCGGGGTCGAAGGAGCCCGGATCCTGGGTGCTGGTGGAGTCGTTGTGGGCTGCGTCCAGGTCGATGGAAGCGCCGAACTCGATGCCGGAATCGGTGGTCGCCGAAGCGTTGATGCCGAAGTCGATTTCGTTCTTCACGATGGTGGTGGTGCCATCGTAGTACAGGCCCATGTTGGCGGAGCCGGACAGGGTGATGTCAGCGGCAGCGGCGCCGGCGGTCACGACCAGGGCGGTCGATGCAAAGAGAATCTTTTTCATGGTTTTCCCTCGGTTTTTCTCAGTCTGCCCCAAAACGGAGAATCCGTCGTGGGTATGCCAAGGTCTTTCGCCCTTTTTGCTCTGTCTTGGCAAGCGGACCGTCGGAGACCCTTAAATCCGCAGTCCGGAATGGTGCAAAGGTGCCACAGTGCCCCTTGGGCCCCGCCACACTGCGCGCTTTATGTCCGGCGGGCGACAGGCAGGGGAAATGCGGGTCCTGAAAGGCGCTTGCCCCGAAGGGATGCCTTCGATAGATCGGAGGGGACCAATCTATACGGGGCCGACGCATGATCACTTCTCGCGCAATCCGAATGATGGCCAAGGGCGCGACCGTGGCCGGCCTTCTGGCACTGGCGGCCTGTGGCAAGAACTCCGATCCGGGTCCGACCCCTTCGGAGCAGCTGAAACAGCGCGAGACGATCTGGGACCTGTTCAACCAGAAGGACGACGGCACCAAGGTGGCGGTGAACCGTTATCTCTGGAACGCCTCCCTGGATGTGCTGAACTTCCTGCCCGTCGAGTCCATCGACCCCTTCACCGGCGTCATCTCCTTCGGCTACGGCACCCCGCCGGGCGGCGGCCGCGCCTATCGCGCCACCGTCTATATCTCGGACCCGGCGCTGGAAGCGCGTTCGCTGAACGTCTCGATCCAGACCAGCGGTGGCCGCCCCGTGGCCGCGGGCACGCAGCGCGCCGTCGAGGATGCGATCCTCACCCGCGCCCGCCAACTGCGCACCGGCGACCGCAAGTTCTGATCTTCTGAAAGATCCGCGTTTTGACGGGGGTGGGGCCGAGAGGCTCTGCCCCCGTCGCCATTTGGCGCCACTTCCAAAGTCAGAAGGGCGGCTCTGCCCCCGTCTCCGTACCGGAGACTCCCCCGCAGTATTTTTGGCCGCCGGATGGAGAAAGGGCCTCTTGCTTCTATCCGGCGGCCCAAAATACTGCCGCCGGAGGCTCGATCCCGCAGGGATCGACAGGCCCGCTCAGACCGGGAGATCCGGCACCGGAAGCCGGGCCAGCGCTTCGACCCAGATGATCTGCTGCGGCAGGCAGATGTTCTGCAGGTCGTAGGTCTGGACGATATGGTCCCGCGCTGCCGCGCCAAGGCGGGCGCGGGCGGGGGCATCGTCCAGCAGGGCGCAGACCTCCTCCACCAGTTTGGCCGCATCGAAGAAGTCGACCAGCCGTCCGGTCTCGTCATGGGTGATCGCCTCGCGCAGCGGCGCGGTGTCAGAGGCGACGATGGCGCATTCCATCGCCATGGCCTCGAGCAGGGACCACGAGAGCACGAAGGGATAGGTCAGGTAGATATGCAGCCGGCTCAGCCGCAGCATGTCGAGGAACCGGTCGTAGGGGATACGGCCAAGGAAATGCACCCGCGCCCAGTCTTCATCCGGGATCTGGCCGCGCACCTCGTCGATGAAGATCTGCTTCCAGGTCTTCCCCGGCGGCGGCTTGGCCCCGTAGGAGGTGCCGTCGCCGCCGGTGATCAGGATCTGCGCCTCGGGCCGCGCGCGCAGGAGCTGCGGCAGGGCGCGCATGAAGACGTGGTAGCCGCGGTAGGGCTCGAGGTTGCGATTGACGAAGGTGATCACCTCGTCGTCGCGGGTCAGCACCCGGTCGCCCAGGGCAAAACGCACGCCCGGATCGGGCTTCACCTGGGCGGTGTCGATCCCGTCGTGGATCACGCTGATCTTGTCGCGGAAGGGCTGCGGGAAGGTATCCGCCTGGAAGCTGGTCGGAGAGAGCCCGGCCTGCGCCACATCGAAGTGCATGTGGTTGTTGAGGTTCTTCAGCCGGATGCGCAGCGCCTCGGCACCGGGATCGCGGGACTGGAACTCGGGGTCGAAGCCCAGGTGGGGGTAGCCCGCGAGGTGGTAGAGCTCGCAGTAGATGCCCAGCCGGGCGCGCGGCCAGACATCACGCAGGAAGAGCGATTCTCCCCAGCCGTGATGGGCGATGATCACATCCGGGTGGTAGCCCTGTTCCTTCAGCTTCTGCGCGGCGTGGTAGCAGGCCTCGCCCCGGGTGACCTTGCTGTCCATGTCCAGCAGCCAGGGATGCAGCTTCTGGCCGCCCCTGCGCTGGACGCCATAGGGGAGGACCCGGACGCCACGCCAGGTGGCGGGTTCCTTCACCCTGAGCGTCAGCGCGGTCACCTGGTGACCCTGCGCCGCCAGCGCCACCGACAGATGCTTGAACTGACCGGGAAAATTCTGGTGAATGAAAAGGATATTCAAGGGGCACACTCCGGCAACCGTGCCAGTGAACCACGCCTGCCGCGGCTTGAAAAGCCGCCCGCGCGCAAAGGGCTGGACCCTTGGCCGCAGGCACAATATCAACCCCGCCTGAAGCCAGACGCATCCGAGGGCCCGCAATGTCGCGCTATTCCGCCGCCGAAATCGAACCGAAATGGCAAAAGGCCTGGGACGACGCCCAGGTCTTCAAGGCCCGCCGCGACGGGGACAAGCCCAAGTACTACGTGCTTGAGATGTTCCCCTACCCCTCGGGGCGCATCCACATCGGACACGTGCGCAACTACACGATGGGCGACGTGGTGGCGCGCTACAAGCTGTCCACCGGGCATAACGTGCTGCATCCCATGGGCTTTGACGCCTTCGGCATGCCGGCCGAGAACGCCGCCATGGCCAATGGCGGCCACCCCAAGGACTGGACCTATTCCAACATCGACACGATGGTCGAGCAGATGAAGCCGCTTGGCTTCGGTCTCGACTGGTCGCGCATGTTCGCCACCTGTGATCCGGAATACTACGGCCAGCAGCAGGCGCTCTTCCTCGATTTCCTCGAAAAGGGCCTGGTCTACCGCAAGAACGCCGTGGTGAACTGGGATCCGGTCGACATGACCGTGCTGGCCAACGAGCAGGTCGAGGACGGCCGCGGCTGGCGCTCGGGCGCGCTGGTCGAGCGCAAGGAGCTGACCCAGTGGTTCTTCAAGATCTCGGACTTCTCCGAGGATCTGCTGAGCGCGCTCGACGGTCTCGACAACTGGCCCGCCAAGGTGAAGACCATGCAGGCCAACTGGATCGGCAAGAGCCGTGGCCTGCAGTTCGCCTGGGATCTGACCGCACCGGCGGAAGGCTTCGAGCAGATCGAGGTCTATACCACCCGTCCCGACACCCTGATGGGTGCCAGCTTCGTCGGCATCTCGCCCGATCACCCGCTGGCCAAGGCGCTTGAGGCCAAGGACCCGAAGGTTGCGGCCTTCTGCACCGAGGCGCGCAAGGGCGGCACCACCGAAGAGGCCATCGAGACCGCCGAGAAGCTGGGCTTTGATACCGGGCTGACCGTCTCCCATCCGCTTGATCCGGAATGGAAGCTGCCGGTCTGGATCGCCAACTTCATCCTGATGGACTACGGCACCGGCGCCATCTTCGGCGTGCCCGCCCATGACGAACGCGACCACGAATTCGCCTCCAAGTACGACCTGCCGATCACCCCGGTCTTCGAGCCGGTCGAGGGCGATTACCCCGAAAAGGGCGCCTACGTGCCGCCCAAGCCCGAGAAGGTGCGTTTCATCCGCAAGGTCGCGGGCGAAGAGATCATGACCGGCAACGAGGCCATCGACGCCACCGTCGCCTATGCCGAGGAAAAGGGCATCGGCCAGGGCGTGACCAAGTTCCGGCTGCGGGACTGGGGCCTTTCGCGGCAGCGCTACTGGGGTTGCCCGATCCCCGTCGTCCATTGCGACGATTGCGGCGTGGTGCCCGAGAAGAAAGAGAACCTGCCGATCCAGCTGCCCTATGACGAGGGCGACAAGCCGATCGACTTCGCGGTGCCCGGCAACCCGCTGGACCGCCACCCGACCTGGCGCAATTGCGCCTGCCCCGCCTGCGGCAAGCCCGCCCTGCGCGAGACGGACACGATGGATACCTTCGTCGATTCGTCCTGGTACTTCGCCCGCTTCACCTCGCCCCGTGCCGAGACACCGGTGGACATGGCCGAGGCGGAATACTGGATGAACGTCGATCAGTACATCGGCGGCATCGAACACGCGATCCTGCACCTGCTCTATTCGCGCTTCTTCGCGCGGGCGATGCAGATCTGTGGCCATCTGCCTGCCAAGTCGTCGGAGCCCTTCGATGCGCTCTTCACCCAGGGCATGGTGACCCATGCGATCTACCAGACCAAGAGTGCCGATGGCCGCCCGGTCTACCACTACCCCGAGGATGTCGAGCTGCGCGACGGCAAGGGCTTCCTGAAAGACGGGACCGAGGTGCAGATCATCCCCTCGGCCAAGATGTCGAAATCGAAGAAAAACGTCGTCGATCCCGTGGCGATCATCGGACAGTACGGCGCAGATACCGCGCGCTGGTTCGTGCTGAGTGACTCCCCGCCCGAGCGTGACGTGGAATGGACCGCATCGGGCGCCGAGGCGGCCTCCAAGCACCTGGCGCGGGTCTGGCGCATGGCCGCCGAGTTGGGCGATGCCCCGGCCAATGCCTCCGAGGACGAGGCGCTGCTGCGCGAGATGCACAAGGCGATCCGCGACGTGACCCTGGGGGTGGAAAGCTTCGGCTTCAACGCCTCGATCGCCAAGCTCTACGGGTTCACCAACACGATCTCGAAGTCGAAGGCGGGTTCCGAGGCCAAGCGCACGGCGCTGAAGGTGCTGGCGCAGCTGATGTCTCCGATGACGCCGCACCTGGCGGAAGAGATGTGGCAGATCCTCGGCGGCGAGGGGCTGATCGCCCAGGCACCCTGGCCCGTCGCGGACGAGGCCATGCTGGTCGAGGACACGGTGACCCTGCCGATCCAGGTCAACGGCAAGCGGCGCGGCGAGCTGACCGTGCCCAAGGATATGCCGAAGGACGAGGTTGAAAAGCTGGCGCTGGCCAGCGATGCTGTCCAAAGGACGCTGGATGGGGCCCAGCCCAAGAAGATCATCGTCGTCCCCGGACGGATCGTGAATGTGGTTGCCTGACCGACGTAACGCCTTGAAACTCCTCGCTGGTCTCGGACTGGCGGGGGTCTCTGCCTGCGGCTTCAGCCCGGTCTATGCACCGGGCGGCCCGGCCTCGCGGCTCTATGGCCGCACCGCCCTGCCCGAACCCAACACCGAGGAAAGCTACCAGCTGGTCCGCGCGTTGGAGGGCCGGCTGGGTCGCGCCACCGCGCCCGATTACGCGCTGGACCTGACCCTGCGCCTGTCGGAAAGCCGCCTGGCCGTCACCGCCGAGAACTCGACCACCCGGTTCCGCGTCGCGGGCCGGCTCGACTACGCCCTGCGCGATGCACGGGGGAACGAGCTGACGCGTGGCGAGGTGACCTCTTTCACCGGCTATTCCGCTACCGGCTCGACCGTCGCCACCCAGGCGGCCAAGAGCGACGCCCGCGCCCGCGTGGTGGTGATCCTGTCGGACCTGCTGATGACCCGGCTGGTGGCCGAGCTGCCCCCGGTCCCCACGGCCGAGACATGAAGCTCGCCTCCCGCGAGATCGCCCGCTATGCCGGCAAGCCCGATGCCAGCAGCACGGGCATCCTGCTCTATGGCCCCGACGCCATGCGAATCGCGCTGCGCCGGCAAGAGATCATCGCCAATCTGACCGGCCCCCAGGCCGACGAGGAAATGCGCCTCTCGCGCATGCAGGGCGCAGAGCTGCGCCGCGACACCGCCAAGCTGATCGACGCCATGAAGGCGCAGAGCTTCTTCGCCGGCCCCCGTGTCGTCTTCGTGGAAGAGGTGACCGAAACCTGCGCGCCGGCGATCCTGGCGGCGCTGGAGGAATGGCAGCCGGGCGATGCGCAACTGGTGATTACCGCGGGGCAGCTGAAGCCCACGTCGAAGATCCGCAAGGCCTTCGAGGGCCACCGCAACGCCCATGCCTGCGGCATCTACGACGACCCGCCCTCGCGCGAGGAAATCGAGGCGACCCTGGCCAAGGCGGGCCTGCGCAAGCTGCCCCCGGACACCCTGCGCGACCTGACCAACCTGGCCCTGGCGCTCGACCCCGGCGATTTCCGCCAGACGGTCGAGAAACTGGCGCTCTACAAGCACGGCGACGACACGCCGCTGACGGGCGAAGAGATCGCGCTATGCGCCCCCGCCTCGACCGAGGCCGAGCTGGACGACGTGCTGCATGCCGTGGCCGAGGCCCGCGCCGCCGAGATCGGCCCGGTGATGCGGCGGCTGAAGGCCCAGGGGGTGAACCCCACCGGCCTCTGCATCGCCGCGCTGCGCCATTTCCGCACCCTCTATGCCGTGGCCTCGCATCCCGGCGGACCGGGAGAGGGCATCGGCAAGCTGCGCCCGCCGGTCTTCGGCCCGCGCCGCGACCGGATCATGCGCCAGGCCGGGGCCTGGGGCGCGCCGAAGCTGGAACAGGCGCTGTCGCTGGTGATCGAGACCGACCTGGCCCTGCGCTCTGCCGGGGCCACCGCGCCAGATCTGGCGCTGGTCGAGCGCATGCTGATCCGCCTCGCCATGCTGGGCCGCCCGCGCTAGGTGCCCCCCCGGCGGGGCCGACCCGCCGAGACGCAGCGAAACTCTGGCCTTTCCGCCCCATCCGGGCTTCCCTGACGGCAGGAGAGAGGGAGGAAATTTCATGTACACGCTTATCGGCGGTCCCAATAACCGCACGTTCCGCGTCCTGTGGATGCTGGAGGAACTGGGGCTGCCCTATGAACGGCAGGACGCCCATCCCCATGACCCGCTGGTCCGCGAGAAGTCGCCGCTCGGCAAGATCCCGGTGCTGATGGTCGATGACGTGCCGCTGACCGATTCGGTGGCCATCCTGACCTGGCTGGCCGACAGCACCGGCCGGATGACCGCCCCGGCGGGCAGCCTCGCGCGGGCGCAGCAAGACGGCCTCACCCAGCAGATCGTGGATGAGCTGGAAGGCCAGCTCTGGATCGCCACCCGGCACAGCTTCATCCTGCCAACAGAGCGCCGCGTGCCCGAGATCAAGCCGACCCTGGCCTGGGAATTCGCCCGCAACTGCGATGTGCTGGCCAGCCGGATGCAGGGCGACTTCCTGATGGGCGACGAGATGACCGTGCCCGACCTGCTGCTGGCCCATTGCCTCAACTGGGCCGTGGCGGCCAAGTTCGAGGTGCCCAACGAGGCGCTGCAGGCCTATGGTGCCCGCATGCGGTCGCGCGACGCCTACCGCCGCGCCGTGGCCTCGGAAAAAGAGCTGCTGGCCGCGCGTCAGGCCTCCGAGAGCGCGTAGCGCGCCGCCGCCCGCCCGGCCCAGAGCCCCGTGGCAAGGCTGGCGGTCAGCAGGTAGCCCCCGGTGGGCGCGTCCCAGTCTAGCATCTCGCCCGCGGCGAAGGTGCCGGGCCGCGCCCTGAGCATCAGCCCCTCGTCCAGCGCCGCACGCGTCAGGCCGCCGGCGGTCGAGATCGCCCGGTCCATATCCTGCGGGCCCTCCAGCGCCAGCGGCAGCGCCTTCAGCGCCGCGGCCAGCTCGGCGCCCGCGGGCATGGGGCGCAGCAGCTCCATCACCAGCGCCCGTTTCACCCCATCGAGCCCCAGCTTGCGCAGCCGGTTGCCCGCGCTCTCGCCCTTGCGCAGCCTGTCGATCTTCTCGGCCAGGGTGTCGGCGCCCATGTCCGGGAAAAGGTCGATCTCCAGCGCCGCGCCCTCGCGCAGCGGCGCCGAGAGCGCATAGATGCCGCCGCCTTCGATCCCGCCACGGGAAATGACGAATTCCCCCCGGCTCCCGCGGCCACCGGCGCGCAGGGTCACCGCCTTCACCGGGGCACCGAAATGACCCGCCATGTGATCCGACCAGCTGCGCCGGAAGCCGCAGTTCGAAGGCGCGAAGGGGGCGACGCCCTCCAGGTGCCGCGCCCAGGCCCCATCCGAGCCGAGCCGCGCCCAGCTTCCGCCGCCAAGCGCCAGCACCGTCACCGTCGGTGCCAGCCGCAGCGGCCCGTCGGGCGTGTCGAAGAGCACCCGGTCGCCGTCCCAGCCCTGCCAGGTCCAGCGGGTGGCCACCTCGACCCCCGCGCCATCCAGCCGCCGCAGCCAGGCGCGCAGCAGCGGAGAGGCCTTCATCACCCGCGGAAAGACCCGCCCGGTCGAGCCGATGAACAGCTCCTGCCCCAGCCCCCGCGCCCAGGCCTGCACCTGGTCCGAGCCGAAGTCGCGCAGCATCGGGCGCAGCCAGTCGCCGCTCTCGCCATAGGCGCGCAGCATCGGGGTCAGCGGCTCGGCCTTGGTCAGGTTCAGCCCCGACTTGCCCGCCATCAGCAGCTTGCGCGCCAGGCTGGGCATCCTGTCGGCCACCAGCACCGGCAGCCCGGCCCCGGCCAGCGCCTCGGCTGCCATCAGCCCCGCCGGGCCGCCGCCGATCACCAGCGCGGTCTCGCCTTTTTCCACTGTCTGATTATCCTCGGAGATCATGACCCATCCCATCTGTCCGCTCTGCCTGCGCCCCATACCACCCCATGCGCCACAAAGCCTGCATCACCTGATCCCGCGCCTGCGCGGTGGCAAGAAGGGGCCGATGGTCCGCCTGCACCAGATTTGCCACAACGAGATCCACGCCACACTGACAGAGTCCGAACTGGCCCGCGACTACCACACGCCCGAAGCCCTGCGCCGCCACCCCCGCCTGGCGAAATTCGCCGCCTGGGTCGCAAGGCGCCCGCCCGACTTTCATTCCAGGACGCCGGGCAAGCGCCGCCATCGCTGATCCCATCACCAGGCTGAAAATACTCCAGGGGGAATTGAGCCGCAGGCGAAAGGGGGGCAGAGCCCCCCGCCCCCTCTACGTCTCGGGGCCACACATCCGCTTGATCGCCGTCACATGCTCCGGCGCGGCGGCCAGCACATCGGCGGCCAGCGCCTGCGCCTCGACCAGCGGCTGCGCGACCACCCGGTCGACGAGCCCCCAGGCCAGGGCCTCCTCGGCGCCGATCTTCTGCCCGCCCATCAGCAGCATCTTCGTCCGCGACGGCCCGATGAGCTGCCCCATCCGGCGCGGGTCCGAGGGCTGCGGCAGGAAGCCCAGCTTCATCACCGGGTAGAAGAACCGCGCCTCGGGCACCGCAAGGCGCAGATCGCAGGCCAGGGCCATGCCCATGGCGCCCCCGGCAAGGGTGCCGTTCAGCGCCGCGATGGTCAGCCCCGGATGCGCCGCGACGGCGCCCGAAAGCTCCTCCCACAGCGGCGAGACCCCGAGGCCGCGATGCGCCTCGTCAAGGTCGGCACCGGCGGAAAAGACCCGCCCCTCACCCGTCAGGACAAGCGCCCTGGCGGTCGAGGCCGCAATGACCCCGGTCAGCTCCTGCAACATGGCTGCGCTCAGCGCATTGGCCTTCTCGGGCCGCGCCAGCGTGACCAGGTGCAGCCCGCTGTCCAGGATCTCGGAGCGGATCACTTCACCAGGCCCAGCTCGGCGCGGAAGCCCTCGTCGCGCAGGGCCAGCTCCTGGCCCAGGTGGCTGTCGGCCTCGGGGCCGCACATCCACAGAAGCGCCTTGGCGGGCCATTCGGCGGGGATGTGGTCTTCCCAGTTCAGCTGGCTGACCGGGTTCACCCCCGAGGCCTTGATGTCCCGCTGCATCTGCGTGGCCACCGTGCCCGGCGACAGCCCCATGACACGCAGCCCCTTCGAGGCGCCCTCGAGATGCGCCGCGCGGGTCAGCATGGCGGCCCCGGCCTTCGAGGTGCAATAGGCGCTCCAGCCTTCCAGAGCATTATGGGCCGCGCCCGAGCTCACCGTGATGATGGTGCCGCCACCGGCGGCGATCATCACCGGCATGGCGGCGCGCATGCCGTTGAAGACGCCCTTGATATTGACGTCGATCACATGGCCCCAGCCCTCGGGATCGGCCTCGGCCAGCGAGGCGATCGGCTTCAGGATACCGGCGTTGTTGATCAAGATGTCGACGCTGCCGAAGGTCTCGGCGACCTTCTTCACCGCCTCCTCGACCTCCCAGTAGCGCGACACGTCGCAGGGGATGGCCACCGCCTTGTCACCGATCTCGCCGGCGATCTCGGCGATCTCGTCGCCGCCACGGGCCAGCAGGGCGACATTGGCCCCCTTCTCGGCGAAAAGGCGTGCGGCGGCGGCACCGATGCCACGGCTCGCGCCGGTGATGATCGCGGTCTTTCCGGTCAGATCGGTCATGGAGGCTCCCTTCCGGGCCAGGCGGGCCCTGACAAGTGTTTCGAGCCAGAGCTACCCTCCCCGCAGCCGCCCGTCCAGCATGCAGCCCCCGGCGATAGGCGACCTCATGCCACAGCGTCCGGCCGGGGCCTGCGCGCTTGATTGTTCCCCTGCCAGAGGCCACTCTTCGCGCTCTACTTCCGCAGGAGATTTCCATGCCCGCTCAGTTCTCGTCCCGCATTTCGCGAAAAACCCTTTCCCGACAGGGCATTTCGGCCCTCGCCTTCTGGGCCGTCACAGCCCCCGCCGCCTTCGCGCTCAGCCCCGAAGACGTACTGGACCTGATGACCGACCAATCCATGACCATGGCCACCGAGCTAGATATCGACAGCCACAAGGAGGGCGACACCCTGGTCATCGACCGGATCGTCTCGACCATGGTGCAGGAGATCGCCGACGAAGAGATCACCTCGACCACCACCATGACCGGCTACCGCCTGGAGCCGCGCGGCGACGAGGTGGTGATGCGCTTCGACCCAGCCCTGACCATCACCAGCCGCTCGGAGTTCGACGGCGAGGTCACCGAGATGGTGATGACCGCCACCGCCCCGGACCTGGAATATGTCTTCTCGGGCGAGCGTGACGACATGCGGGCCGTCGTCTCCGACGGTACGCTGGTGCTGAGCATCGACCGGATCGACGCGCCCGACGAGGCGCCGCTGGAAGACCTGGCCGAGGTCACCTTCTCGGGCCTGAACGGCGACAGCCGGATCGTCAGCGGCGACCTGAACCGGGTCGAGGGCACCGGCAGCGTCGACACGATCTCCTTCACCCTCGACATGCTAGCCCCCGAAGAGGACAGCGAGGGCCCGGTTCGGATCACTGCCACCGGCAACATCTCGGACGTGGCCATGAACGGCACGCTGGCCCTGCCCGAGGGGCAGGACCTGGAGACCGTCGCCTTCGACGAGCTGCTGCGCTCCGGCTACAACCTGGCCATGCACGCGCAATACGGCGCCGGCGCAATGCTGATGGATGTCGAGGGCCCCGATCCGCTGCACTACGAGGAAACCGTCGCCGCGGGCGCGGTCGATCTCTCCATCTCTGCCGAGGGGCTCGACTCCCAGGTCGTGGCCTCAGATCTTGCCATGTCGGTGAGCGCGCCGATGATCCCGCCCGGCGCCGGCGCCACCATCGGCCAGGTTGGCTTCGGCCTGACCATGCCGCTGACCGTCACCCCCGAAGAGCAGCCCCTGGGCTTCAAGCTGAACCTGCAGGACGTGGCCCTGCCCGAGCAGCTCTGGGCGCTTTTCGATCCGGCGGGCAAGCTCTCGCGCGATCCGATGACCATCAGCCTGGACCTTGGCGCCATGGGCCGGATGACCAGTGACTTCTCCGAGCTGGAAGAGATGGACGGCGACGAGGCACCGGGCGAGATCAGCTCGCTCAGCCTCAACAGCCTGCTGGTGAAACTGGGCGGCGCGATGATCAGCGCCAATGGCAGCTTCGACATCGACAACAGCGCCAAGTCCCGGATCAACCCCGACATGCCGAAGTTCACCGGACAGGTGGATGCCACGGCGCAGGGCGTGCTGGGCCTGGTGCAGACCCTGGCCGAGATGGGCCTGATCCCGCCGCAACAGGCGATGACCGTGCCGATGATGGCGGGCATGTTCACCCGCCAGCTCTCGGGGCCCGACGACCTGGCCTCGACCATCGAGGTCACCGAGGACGAGCAGGTACTGGTCAACGGCCAGATGATGATGCCCTGATCGACGTCAGGTTTCGGAAGGGGGGCCAGCGGCCCCCCTTTCGCCCGCCTTGATCCGATCCCGGCCAAAGGCTAGGTCCTAGGGATCAAATGCAAGGCTTTCCCATGTCCCATTCGCTTCCCGATCTTTCGCAGGCCCTTCTCCAGGCCGCCACCCGCGCCGGTGCCGACAGCGCCGATGTGCTGGCGCGCCAGGGCACCTCGGTCTCGATCGACGTGCGCGGCGGCACGCTGGAACAGGCCGAACGCTCGGAAGGTTTCGAGATCGGCCTGCGGGTGCTGATCGGCAAGCGGCAGGCCTGTGTCTCGGGCTCGGACGCGCGGGGCGAAGGGCTGGCGATGATGGCCGAACGCGCCGTCGCCATGGCCCGCGAAGCCCCCGAGGATCAATGGATCGGCCTGGCTGAGCCTGAACAGCTGGCCACCCGCCGCGATGCGGCAGGCCTGGAAATGTACGACCCGGCGGGCGAGCCCTCGCCCGAGGCCATGAAGGAGGCCGCCATCCGCACCGAAGAGGTGGCGCTGGCACAGAAGGGGATCTCGCAGGTCTCCACCGCTTCCGCCGCCTATGGCGAGAGCGAGGTCTACCTGGCCGCCTCCAACGGCTTCGAGGGCGGCTACCGGCGCTCGTCGCATTCGCTGGCCTGTGTCGCCATCGCCGGCACCGGCGCCGCGATGGAACGAGACCACGACAGCGATTTCCGCATCTTCGCCAGCGACATGCGCAGCGCCGAAGAGATCGGCGAACGCGCCGCCCGCCGCGCCGTGGAGCGCATGGGCGCCACCGCCCCCAAGACCGGCACCTACCCGGTGCTCTTCGACGAGCGCGTCGCTGCCAGCCTCATCGGGCACCTGCTCTCGGCCGCCAATGGCATGGCCGTGGCGAGGGGCTCTTCCTTCCTGCGCAACGCGCTTGGCGAGACCGTGCTGCCCGAGGGCCTGAGCCTGACCGAGGACCCGCTGCGCCCGCGCGGCACCTCCTCGCGGCCCTTCGATGCCGAGGGGCTGCAGACCGCGCCCCGCGACATCGTCCGGGACGGCGTGCTGACCGGCTGGACCGTGGACCTCGCCACCGCCCGCAAGCTGGGCGTCTCGCCCTCGGCCAATGCGGCGCGCGGGCTGACCTCTCCGCCCTCGCCCACCAACTGGAACATCGAGCTCACCCCCGGCAGCGCCAGCCAGGCCGAGCTGATCTCGCAGATGGGCACCGGGCTGCTGGTGACCTCGATGATCGGTTCGACGATCAACCCCGACACCGGGGATTACTCGCGCGGGGCCAGCGGCTTCTGGATCGAGAACGGGCAGATCGCCCGCCCGGTCAACGAATGCACCATCGCCGGCAACCTGCGCGACATGCTGGGCCGGATCATCCCGGCCAATGACGCAAGGCCCTGGGCCTCGATGCGGGTGCCCTCGCTGCTGGTCGAAGGAATGACCCTTGCCGGGAACTGAGGCCGGACAGCCCACCGAGGACATGGCGCTGCTGGTAGAGGCGGCGCGCGAGGTCGGAGAGATCGCCCTCGCCTGCAAGGCGCGCGGGCTCGAGATCACCGAGAAAGCCGATGGCCAGGGGCCGGTCACAGATGCCGACCTGGCCGTGGACGCGCGCCTGCACGAGATCCTGCGCGCTGCGCGTCCCGGCTACGGCTGGCTCTCGGAAGAACGCCCCGACGACGCGGCGCGGCTCGCCCATGAGCATGTCTTCATCATCGACCCGATCGACGGCACCCGCGCCTTCATCGCCGGGGACAATACCGCCTGGGCCCATTCACTGGCCGTGACGCGCAATGGCGTGGTGACGGCGGCGGTGGTCTTCCTGCCCGCCAAGGACAGCCTCTATGCCGCAGCCAGGGGCAGCGGCGCGACACTGAACGGCGCCCCGATCCGCGCCACCACCCGCGCCGGGATCTCCGGGGCGAAGTTCCTCGCCGCAAAGCCCAATTACGCCCCCGCGAACTGGCTGGGCCCGGTGCCGGACGTGGCCCGCCACTACCGCCCCTCGCTGGCCTATCGCCTCTCTTCGGTGGCCGAAGGCCGCTTTGACGCGATGATGACCCTGCGCCCCTCCTGGGAATGGGACATCGCCGCCGGCGCCCTGCTGGCGGAAGAAGCCGGTGCGACGGTCACCGACCGCACGGGCGGGCCGCTGCGCTTCAACGCTCCGCGTCCGCTGCTGGATGGCGTGGTCGCCGCAGGCGCGGCGCTGCATGCCCAGATCCTCTCGCGCCTCGATCCCGACGCCCCGCGCGATTCTCTGCCGCCGCTGCGAGACTGAAGACCCAAGCGCCCGCCCCAGCGGTCCACGCCTCCGGCGACGGAACATTTTTGTCGCCACACGGGGCGACGGGACAGATTTGTCGCCTTACGGCGACGGGGCCTAGCCCGGAAACAGACGATCCAGCTGCTCTTCCAGCGCCGTGTCATCCTCGAGCGCCAGGCGCACCGGAAGGGTCAGCACCTTCTGGCGATACTCCTGCGGCAGGCGCACGGCGTCCTTCTCGGTCGTGACCAGCTGGGCGCCATGCTGGGCCGCGTCGCGCTCCAGCCGGGTCAGCAGCGAGTTGGTCAGCGGCTGATGATCCGACAGCGCCTCTCCATGCAGCAGCTGCACCCCCAGCGACTTGAGCGTGGCGAAGAACTTCTCGGGGTGGCCGATGCCCGCGAAGGCCATGACCTTCATGTCCTGCCAGTCCATCCCCGTGGGCAGCGGCATCAGGCTGCCCTTCATATGCGGCACCCCCTCGGGCGCGGCAAAGCCCGCCTGGGCCGCGTCATTGCCGATCGAGAGCAACAGGTCGGCACGCGCCATACCGACGGCGACAGGCTCGCGCAGGGGTCCGGCGGGCAGGCAGAGCCCGTTGCCGAAGCCCCGCGCCGCATCCACCACGACGATCGAGAGCGCCTTCCGCAACGCAGGGTCCTGGAAGCCATCGTCCATGACGATCACCCCGGCCCCTGCCGCGACCGCCGCTCGGGCCCCGGCCAGGCGATCCTTCGAGATCCAGCCCGGCGCGAAGGCGGCAAGCAGCAGCGGCTCGTCGCCGGTCTGATCGGCACTGTGCTGTTTGGAGTCGACCTGGACCGGCCCCTCCAGCGTGCCACCGTAGCCGCGCGACAGGAAATGCGGGTTGAGCCCTCGCGCCGAGAGCCGCATCAGCAGCTCGATCGCCGTCGGGGTCTTGCCGGTGCCCCCGGCGTTGAGATTGCCGACGCAGATCACCGGCACGCCGGGATCGACCGGCGTACCACCGGCCAGCCGGCGCGCCGTGGCGGTGGCATAAAGCTTGCCTAACGGCGACAGCAGCCGCGCCCGGACACCGGGCGGGCGGAACCAGAAATCCGGAGCCTGCATCAACTTGCCCCTTCCAGGCTTTCGTCCAGCGCCTCGGCCACCCAGGCAAAGACGCGGTCGGTCATTTCGGCCCCCTCGGTGGCCACGTCCCAGGCGGCGGTGGCCATGGTGGCGGCCTGGTCGGGGGCGAGGATACGCGACAGCCCCTGCGCCAGGCTGTCGGAATCGCGGATCAGCCGCGCCGCGCCCGCCTGCGCCAGCCGCGAATAGGCGGGCAGATGATGCGCCACGAAGGGCCCGTAGAGCACCGCGGAGCCAAGCGTCGCCGGCTCGAAGGGATCATGCCCCTTCATCCCCCGCATCAGCGAACCCGCCATGAAGGTAACCGGCGAAAGCCGGTACCAGAGCCCCATGTCGCCACGGGTATCGGCCAGCAGCACCTGGGTTTCCTCGCGCGGCATGTCGCCCTCGGACCAGCTGAGATAGCGCCAGCCCTCTTCGTCCAGCACCTCGCGGAACGCACCGGCCTCTTCCGGGTCATCCGGCACCAGCAGCAACAGCAGCCGATGCGCCAGCCGCGAGGCGCGGCGATGCGCGTCGAGCACCGCGGCCAGTTCCTCCCGGTGGACCATGGCGGACAGCCAGATCGGACGGCCTGCCAGCTCTCCGGCCAGCTCGTCGCGCAGGTCCTCGTTGCAGGGCAGTGCCGCGCCCGCTTCCTGCAGCGGGCCGGTGATCTCGATCTTGGCGGGATCGGCCCCCAGGCGCTGCAAGCGCCGCGCCGCATTGGCGGTGCTGGCGCAGAGCGCATCGAAGCGCTCCAGCATGCGGCGGGTCTGGTTGGGGCGCAGGCTGAACCGCGGCGCCGTGAAGCCATCCTCTTCGGCCTCGGCCAGCAGCATCCGGCAACCGGCACGCCGCGCCTGGGCCAGCAGCGCCGGGCGCAGATCGCCCGAGAGCCAGACCAGCAGCGCCGGCCGCCAATGGGCGAAGAAGGACTGCAACACCGAGGTCTCGTCCCCCGGAGCGGGCAGGGTGATCAGCGAGGGATCGTCGATGGGAGGCAGCCGGTCGGGCTCTCCCAGGGTCAGCAGGACGCTGACCCCGTGATCCATCTGCAGCAGGCGCCGGGCCAGCTCTTCCGCCGGTTTGCGGCGCCCGGCGCGGGGGCAGTGAATCCAGACCAGCGGTCCCTCGGGGCGCGGCGGCAGATCCTCTCCGCCCCGCGCACCCCGCCGGGTCAACGCCTTATGCGCAATGCGTCCCGTCGGGCCCATCAAGCCTCAGTTGCCCAGTTCCTCGGTGGGCGAGCCTTCCAGCTCTTCGTCCCGCAGCCGATGGATATGGGCGATGTAGTAGCGCATATGCGCGTTATCGACGGTCTTCTGGGCCTCTGCCTTCCAGGCGTCATAGGCTTCGGCATAAGAGGGGAACATGCCGACGATATGCAGGTCGTCGATGTCACGGAAGACGTTCTTGGACGGATCGACAAGCTCTCCGCCGAAGACAAGGTGCAGGCGCTGCGCCATGGGCGTTTCCTTTCCGGATGCTTCAGGCGCAGGTTTGCGCCGATTGCGGGGGGCGGGTCAAGTGCGGCCTCCGCCCTGCGATGATGGGTCGCCGGAGGCCGCCGACGGGGCGTGACGGACGCGCAATCTAGCCGAACGGCAGCGCGCGCCCTGCTTTGAGCCCGTCCCCAGATCCGCCACCCGGAGGCCGCGCCCCGGCGGGGCGCCCGCCCCCGCGCGCGCTTAGAGCAGCCCTTCGGCCTTGAAGAGCGCCTTGAGGTCCGTCTCGGGGCGTGCACCGTAATGAGAGATCACCTCGGCCGCGGCAACGCAGCCCATGCGGCCCGCGGTGGCCAGGTCCGCGCCCTTGGCCAGGCCGAAGAGGAAGCCGCCGGCGAAGAGGTCACCGGCGCCGGTGGCATCCACCGGGGTGACCTCGGTCACCGGGACGATGGCCTCTTCCTCGCCGCGCACGATGACCACGTCGTGGCCGGAGCGGGTGCAGACAACCAGGCCCGACTCGGCGGCGGCGGTTTCCAGGGCAAAGCCCAGGTCCTCGGTCTCGTAGAGGGATTTCCACTCGTGCTCGTTGCCGATCACGTAGTCGAGCTCCTTCACCAGCTTGCGGAAGTCCTCGCGGTGGCGGTCGACGCAGAAGGGGTCCGACAGGGCAATCCCGGCCATGCCACCGGCGGCGCGGGTGATGCGGGCGGCGGTCTCGAAGGCCTGCTTGCCCTTGGGCTTGTCGTAGAGATAGCCCTCGAGGAACAGGATGCGGGCGTTCTTGCAGACCTCGTCCGGCACATCGTCCGGGCCGACCTCGGAAGAGATGCCCAGGTAGGTATTCATCGAGCGTTCGCCATCGGGCGAGACGAAGATCATCGAACGCGACGAAGGCAGCTGCTCTCCGGTGAAGGGGTCATTGGGGAAATCGGTGCCGCCCTGGCGGGTCTTCTCGGCATATTCCCGGCCCACCTCGTCATCGCGCACCTTGCCGATGAAGGCGGTCTTCAGACCCATGTTGGCGACGCCCGCCACGGTATTGGCCACCGAGCCGCCGGGAATCTGGCGGCGGTTTTCCATGGCACCGTAGAGAAGCTCGGCACGCTCCTGCTCGATCAGCTGCATGATCCCCTTCTCGATGCCCATCCGGGTCAGGAAGGCGTCGTCAGACTGGGAGATCACGTCCATCACGGCATTGCCGATACCGATCACGTCATATTGGGTCATAGAACTTTTTCCTCGAATTCGCAGAGATCCCGGATCAGGCATGTACCGCATTTCGGTTTACGCGCAGTGCAGACGTAACGTCCGTGCAGGATCATCCAGTGATGAGCGTGGAGCTGGAAATCCACGGGGATATTGTCTTCGATGGCGCGCTCGACGGCGACGACATCCTTGCCCGGCGCGATGCCCGCCCGGTTGCCCAGGCGGAAGATATGGGTGTCCACGGCCTGGGCCGGGAACCGCCACCACATGTTCAGCACCACGTTGGCGGTCTTGCGGCCCACCCCCGGCAGGCTCTCGAGCGCCGCGCGGGAGTTGGGGACCTCGCCGCCGTAGTCCTCGACCAGGATCTTCGCCATCTTGATGACGTTCTTCGCCTTGTTGCGATAGAGGCCAATGGTCTTGATGTGCTCGATCAGGCCTTCCTCTCCGAGCGCCAGCATCTTCTGCGGCGTATCGGCGATGGGAAACAGGTCCTTGGTCGCACGGTTCACCCCGACATCGGTGGCCTGGGCCGAAAGCGCGACGGCAACCAGCAGGGTATAGGCATTGGTGTGATCGAGCTCGCCCTCGGGCGTGGGCTCTGCCTGCTGGAAGCGAGTGAAGATCTCGCGCAGGGTCTGATAGGGCAATTGGCGGGCCATGGCGGTGTTTCTGCCCTGAAAGACCTTCGGCAACAAGGGATTTAACCCGGCTGAAAGGGCTTGTGCCGAAAGTGGCTTCGGAGGCAGGCAGATGAACGATTCTACATCATTGCGGCAGGGGCGGGACCTGCAGCTGTCGGGCCTTGGGCCCGGTTGCATGGTGCTGACGCTGGACGGCGAAATGCCGATCGAATGGCTGGCGCCGGGCGACAAGCTGATCACCCGTGACCATGGTGCCCAGCCGGTGCTGCATATCGCGCGCCTGCGCCAGCTGCCCGGTGGCGGCACCCTGCCGCCGCCGCTGACCTTCCTGCGCGGCGAATGCGGCCCCCAGGGCGAGCTGACGGAAAAGCTGCGCGTCGCGCCGGGCCATCGCGGGCTGATCCGCCGCCCCGAGGTGGCGCTGAACTTCGGCAGTGACGAGGCGCTGGCGCGCTTCGGTGACATCTCGCGCCGCAACCGCTCGCGTCCCGATCCGACCATGGGCGGGCTGACCTATCACCTGGTGATCATGGAACAGCACGAGATCATCTCGGCCGGCTCGCTCTGGGTCGAAAGCACCTGCACCGCCATGGCCGAACGGCTGGAGCTGCCGCCGGCGGTGAAGCGGGCCACGGCGCTTTTCGATCCCGAGGCGCGGGCGGCACGCCATTGCCTGACCCGCGAAGAGGCGCTGCTGATCCGCCAGGAATGTCCGCCGGAACTGTCTCTCCTGGATCTGCTGGCCGCGTGAGGCACGGCGCGGGCCGGGACCGCCTCCGGCGGGAGTATTTTCAGCCTGGTGATGCCAGGGGCGTGGCGCATCCGCCCGATGCGGAGCGCGCCTGGCTGGCGGGATCCGGCTGGTTTGCGCATGTTCCGGGTCGCAAGGCGGGCGCGCGGCTCCTAATCTGGGGACAGAGACAGGAGGTTCCCATGCAGCCCGCCCCCGAAGACAGCTACCACTACCAGCTCATCCGCCGCGCCATCGAAGAGATCGACGCCGCCGAGGCGCCCCTGTCGCTGGAGGGGCTGGCGGCGCGGATGGGAATGAGCGCGGCGCATTTCCAGCGGGTCTTCTCGGCCTGGGCCGGGATCTCTCCGAAGCGTTACCAGCAATACCTGGGCCTGGGCCGTGCGCGCGAGATGCTGCGCGCCCGCGAGACCTTGCTCGAGACCGCCGCGGCGGCGGGGCTCTCGGGGCCCGGACGGCTGCATGACCTGGTGCTGCGGTGGGACGCCATGCGCCCCGGTGAGCTGGCCCGCGGCGGCGAGGGGCTGCGGATCGACTGGGCGCTCTGCGCCTCGCCCTATGGGCCCGCGCTGGTCATGGCCACCGAGCACGGCATCTGCGGCATCGCCTTCACCGCCGAGACCGGCGCGGAGGCGGCCTTTGCCGATCTCTCTGCCCGCTGGCCCTCTGCCAGCTACCACGAAACCCCCGAGCGTATCGGGCCGCTGGCCGAGGATGCCTTTGCCGGGCGCCGGGCCCGCGCCCATGTCATGGGCGGGCCCTTCCAGATCAAGGTCTGGGAAGCGCTGCTGCAGATCCCCGAGGGCGAGGTGAGCAGCTATTCCGCCCTGGCGCGGGCCATCGGCCATCCGAAGGCCAGCCGCGCCGTCGGCTCGGCCGTGGGCCGCAATCCGCTGTCGCTGCTGATTCCCTGCCACCGGGTGCTGCGCAAGGATGGCGCGCTTGGCGGCTATCACTGGGGGCTGCCGGTGAAACGGGCCATGCTGGCGCGGGAATCCGCCCGATCCGAAGCCGCCTCGGGGCTGGCCGCCTGATCGGGGGCGCAGGTTTTTTCTTCGGAAGCGGAAACCCGCCGTCGGCTCGGGCGTTGTCCATTGGGCGGTTCGGGAATCTGCTGTATCCCGGAACCCGAGCAGCCCGGCAGCGGGACCTTCGGAGGACACAAGAAATGACGACCATGATCAACAAATCCATTCTGGCTCTCAGCGGCGCGTCGCTGATGCTTCTCACCGCCTGCGTCAATCCCGATGACGGCCAGCAGAAGACCCGCGAGGGCGCGGGTGTCGGAGCGCTGTTCGGCGCCGCGCTCGGTGCCGCGGTGTCCGACAACAAGGCCAAGGGGGCCGTGGTCGGTGCCGCGCTCGGCGGGATCGCGGGCGGCAGCTACGGCGCCTACCTCGACCGCCAGGAAGCGCAGCTGCGCCAGGACTTGGGCGGCCGCGTCGAGATCGTCAACACCGGCGACCGGCTGATCGTCACCATGCCGCAGGACATCCTGTTCCAGACCGACAGCGCCACCCTGCGCCCCGACCTGACCTCGGACCTGCGCGCCGTGGCCGCGTCGCTGAACGATTACCCCGAGACCACCGTGCAGGTGCTGGGTCATACCGACAACACCGGCGCCGCCGCCTACAACCAGGACCTGTCGCGCCGTCGCGCCGCTACCGTGGCCTCGACCCTGATCAGCTACGGCGTCTCTTCGGGCCGCGTCCAGGCCATCGGCCGTGGCGAGGACCAGCCCCGCGCCTCGAACCTGACGCCCGAGGGCCGCGCCCGGAACCGCCGGGTCGAGATCGTCATCCTGCCGCGCGTCTGACCCGCGCCAGGGCAGACCTGGAAACCAGAAAAGACCATGGAAGCCGCGCCCTCGGGTGCGGCTTTTTCCTTTCGGTGAACGCTTTGGAGAGAAAAGCCCGCTAGGCTGCGCCGCATGTATTGCGTGCTGCTCTTCGTGGATCCGAACGGCGCCGACTTCCGTGACGTCGAGGCGTTGGAGGCGGCTTCTTTCCCGATTCTCGCAGAATACGGGGCGGAACGGCTGTTCTGCCTGCGCCATCTGGACGGCACCGGCGAGACGCAGCTCTACGGCTTCCCGGATGAAGAGACCTACGAGGCCTACATGCAGGACAAGCGCATGATCTCTGCCCGCGCCGCGCCGGCGCTTGAGCAGTTGGAGACCAGGTTCCTGCCGGTGGCGATGATCTAGGGCCTCAGCCGATGGAAGCCCGTCGCCGCGACCCGCACGGGCTCCAGGCGGCAGCGCTGCCGGAACGGTCTGCCGCGACAAGGGTGCCGAGGGAACGGCCCGTCCCCTCGGCATCGCCTGCGCCATGACAGCTTCCGCAAGAGCGGATCAGCTGCCGCGATAGGTCGAATAGCCGAAGGGCGAGAGCAGCAGCGGCACGTGGTAATGGGCGCTGTCGTCCGAGATGCCGAAGCGCAGCGGGATCACGTCCAGGAAACGCGGGCTCTCGGGCGGGGTGCCGCTGGCGTCGAGATAGGCACCGGCGTGGAACTCCAGCTCGTAGGCGCCGGGCAGGAAATGCTCTTTCGGCAGGATCGGCGCATCGGTGCGCCCGTCCGCATTGGTCACCATGCGCGCCAGCTCGTCGTGCACATCGCCTTCGAGGCGGTAGAGCACGATCTCCAGCCCCGCCGCGGGAATGCCCTTTGCCGTATCAAGAACATGCGTCGTCAGATAGCCTTCGGCCATTCCGGTCCCTTTCCCAAAAATCCCCTTGAGCCCCGGCCGCCTGACGATGAAGATGCGACGGCCCAGATGCAGACGGAGAGAACCACATGAACCGCTACCCGCGCAACATGATCGGCTACGGCCCCAACCCGCCCGATCCGAAATGGCCCGGCGGTGCCCGCGTGGCGGTCTCTTTCGTGCTGAATTACGAAGAAGGCGGCGAAAACAACATCCTGCACGGTGATGCGGCCTCCGAGGCCTTCCTGAGCGAGATCATCGGCGCCGCCCCCTGGGAGGGCAAGCGGCACTGGAACATGGAAAGCTGCTACGAATACGGCGCCCGCGCCGGCTTCTGGCGGCTGCATCGCCTGTTCACCCAGATGAACATGCCGCTGACCGTCTACGGCGTGACCGATGCCATGGCGCGCAGCCCCGAGCAGGTCTGGGCCATGCAGGAAGCCGGCTGGGAGGTCGCCAGCCACGGCAAGAAGTGGGTCGAGCACAAGGACATGCCCGAGGCCGAGGAACGCGGTTTGATGGAAGAGGCCATCTCGCTGCATGAAGAGATCACCGGCGCCAAGCCGCGCGGCTGGTACACCGGGCGCTGCTCGATGAACACCGTCAAGATCGCCGCCGACCTCGGGCTGGACTGGGTGGCCGATACCATCGACGACGACCTGCCCTATTGGCACGAGAACGGGAAGACGCTGGTCATTCCCTACACCATGGACACCAACGACATGCGCTTCGCGGTGCCGGCGGGCTTCGGCTCTCCGACCGATTTCTTCGACATCGTCGGCGATGCCTTCGCCACCGCCTATGAAGAGGGCCAGGCCGGGCGTCCGATCATGATCTCCATCGGCCTGCACTGTCGCCTGATGGGCCGACCGGGCCGTTTCCAGGCGCTGAAGCAGTTCCTGGAACAGATCGCCGAATACGAAGACGTCTGGGTCGCGCGGCGCTGCGATATCTACGACCATTGGGCCGAGCATCACCCCTATGTGGCGCCGGGCCCCCGCCCCTCGACCATGTCGCGCGAGGACTTCGTCGCCGCCTATGGCTCTGTCTACGAACATTCGCCCTGGGTTGCCGAACGTGCATGGGAGCTCGAGCTGGGCCCGGCCCATGACCGGCCCATCGGATTGTGGAACGCCCTGGCCCGCGCCTTCCGCCGGGCCTCTGCCGAGGAACGCCTGGGCGTGCTGCAGGCCCACCCCGACCTGGCGGGCAAGCTGGCGGCGGCCAAGCGACTGACCGCGGAAAGCAGTGCCGAACAGGCCAGCGCCGGGCTGGACGCGCTGACCGACGACGAGCGCAAGTTCTTTGAAGAGGGTAATGCGCGTTACACAGAAACCTTCGGCTTCCCCTTCATCATCTGCGTGAAAGATCATACGAAGGCCTCGATCATGGCGGCGATGAAGGATCGTCTGGCCCATGACCGCGAGACCGAGCTGGCCGAGGCCTGCCGTCAGGTCGAGCGGATCGCCTATCACCGTGTGAAGGATCTTCTTGCGTGACACGCAGCTACTACACTCCGCGCGGCGGGTTGCCCGCCCAGCATGAACAGCTTTACGACCCGGCGCGTTTCACCACCGCCTATGCGGTGATCCCCGCCGCCTGCATGACCGATATCGTCACCTCGGCCCTGCCCGGCTGGACCGGCGCCCGCGCCTGGATCATCGCCCGGCCGCTTTCGGGCTTCGCCGAGAGCTTCTGTCAGATGATCGTCGAGCTTTCGGCGGGCGGCAGCGCCCCCCAGCCCGAGACCGATGCCGGCGCCGAGGGGGTGATCTTCGTCACCGACGGTGTGCTGACCCTGACGCTGGACGGGCAGGACCATCAGCTGGACGCGGGCGGCTATGCCTTCCTCGCCCCCGGTGCCGACTGGTCGCTGAAGAACGCGGGCGAGGCGACGACCAGCTTCCACTGGGTGCGCAAGCGCTACCAGCCCGCGCCGGGCATCGCCGCGCCGGAGAGCTTCGTCAGCCATGACGACGACAAGCCCGCGCATGTGATGTCCAACACCGACAAATGGGCGACCACCCGTTTCGTCGAACCCGACGACCTGCGCCATGACATGCATGTCAACATCGTCACCTTCCAGCCCGGCGGCCGCATCCCCTTTGCCGAGACCCATGTCATGGAACATGGCCTCTACGTGCTGCAGGGCCGGGGCCGCTACCTGCTGAACACCGATTGGGTCGACGTGGGCCCCGGTGACTACATGTGGCTGCGCGCCTTCTGCCCGCAGGCCTGCGAGCAGGTCGGGGACGAGCCCTTCCGCTACCTGCTCTACAAGGACGTGAACCGCCTGCCGGGGCTGACCCTGTGAGCGAGACCACGGTGATCCGCGCGGTTCCCCTGACCGCCGAGGGGTTCGCGCCCTTCGGCGACGTGCTGGAGCTGCGCGGCGATTACGACAAGCTGATCAACGCCGGCATGTGCGAGCGCTTCCACGACCGTGCGCAGCTCGATTTCGGCCCCGGCGGGCGGGCCGGCATTTCGCTGTTCAATGCGAAGCCGCGCACCCTGCCCTACAGCTGCGACCTGCTGGAACGGCACCCCGAGGGCTCTCAGGCCTTCGTGCCGATGTCCGAGGCCGCATGGCTGGTGATCGTTGCGCCGGACGCCGGCGGCGTCCCCGGTACACCCCAGGCCTTCCTGCCGCAGCCCGGCCAGGGGGTGAACTTCCACCGGGGCACCTGGCATGGAGTGCTCACGCCTTTGGCGGAACCGGGGTTATTTGCGGTGATCGACCGGATCGGAGACACGCCGAACCTCGAAGAACATTTCCTAGATCGTCCGTTTACTGTCATCCTTTGAGGATCAGCCCCCGGCAAGAGGGGCAATTCTCAGGAAACAACAGGGGACGGTATTATGGCCGACACATCTGTGGGGACCGCAGAACAGCTGCGAGACCCGAATTACATGCCGCCGATTGCAGACGCGGTGCCCTTGGGGATTCAGCACGTGCTGGCGATGTTCGCCTCGAACGTCACCCCCTCGATCATCATTGCCGGGGCCGCGGGCTTCGGCTTCGGGTCGGACCAGGGGGCGCTCGGCTTCCCGGACATGACCTACATGATCCAGATGGCGATGCTCTTCGCCGGGATCGCGACGCTCTTCCAGACCATCGGCCTGGGCCCCGTGGGCGCCCGCCTGCCGGTGGTTCAGGGCACCTCCTTCGCCTTCCTGCCGGTGATGATCCCGGCGGTGGCGGGCCTGGGTGTCGACGGCATGCCCGGCCTGATGACCGGCATCGTCATTGGCGGCATCTTCCACTTCTGCATCGGCTTCTTCATCGGGCGCATCCGCTTTGCCCTGCCGCCGCTGGTGACCGGCCTGATCGTACTGATGATCGGCCTGGCGCTGCTGAAGACCGGCATCCAGTACGCCGCCGGTGGCGTGCCGCTGGTCGGCAAGCCCGAGTTCGGCACCCTGGCCATGTGGTTCCCGGCGCTAGTCGTGATCGTCGTGGCGCTGGCGCTGTCGTTCTTCACCACCGGGTTGCTCTCGGTCGCCTCGGTGCTGATCGGCATCCTGGCGGGCTATGCCGTGGCCGCCCTGATGGGCCAGGTCAGCTTCGGCAACGTCGGCCGGGCCTCCTTCTTCGATCTGCCCATGCCCTTCAAGTGGGGCTTCGGCTTCGATCCGGCGATCATCGTCGGCATGTGCTTCATGGCGGTGATCTCGGCCATCGAGACCGTGGGCGACACCTCGGGCATCACCAAGGGCGGCGCGGGCCGCGAGGCCACCGACAAGGAGATCGAGGGCGCGACCTTCGCTGATGGCTTCGGCTCGGCGCTGGCCGGCATCTTCGGCGGCCTGCCCAACACCTCGTTCAGCCAGAACGTCGGGCTGATCGCCATGACCGGCGTGATGAGCCGCCACGTGGTGACCATCGGCGCGGTCTTCCTGATCGTCTGCGGCCTGGTGCCCAAGGTCGGCGCGGTGATCAACACGGTGCCGATCAATGTGCTGGGCGGTGGCGTCATCGTCATGTTCGGCATGGTCGCCGCCTCGGGGATCAACATGCTGTCGGAGGTCGCCTGGAACCGCCGCAACATGATCATCCTCGCCGTGTCGCTCTCGGTGGGCTTCGGCCTGCAGCTGGAGCCTTCGGCGCTGCAGCACCTGCCGCGCACGCTGCAGATCCTGATGACCTCGGGCCTGCTGCCGGCGGCGGCGCTGTCGATCATCCTCAACCTCGTGCTGCCGGAAGAGACCGCAGAGGAACTGGCGGAAGAGGAAGCCTCGGCCGAGGTCGACGCCGCCTGATCGGCTGACAAACGTCTGAAAGAGATAAGGCGCGCCCCTGACGGGGCGCGCCTTTGCCTTCGGCGACAGTATTTATGGCCGTCGGATAGGATGGGGCGTGGCGCCCCGTTCGATCAGATCCGCTCGATCGCCAGGGCGATGCCCTGTCCGCCGCCAATGCACATGGTGATCAGGGCGCGCTTGCCACCGATCCGTTCCAGCTCATAGAGCGCCTTGACGGTGATGATCGCGCCGGTGGCGCCGACCGGGTGGCCAAGCGCGATGGCGCCGCCGTTCGGGTTCACCTTGGCGGTGTCCAGGCCCAGGGCGCGGTTCACCGCGATGGCCTGGGCGGCGAAGGCCTCGTTCGATTCGATGACGTCGAAGTCCGAGGCGCTGAGGCCGGTCTTTTCCAGCAGCTTCCGCACGGCGGGGATCGGGCCCACCCCCATCACCTCCGGGCGCACCCCGGCATGGGCGTAGCCCAGGACGCGCGCCTTGGGAGTGAGGCCCTGTGCCTCGGCGACCGAGGCGCGGGCCAGCACCAGTGCCGCCGCCCCATCATTCAGACCAGAGGCATTGCCTGCCGTCACCGTGCCGTCCTTCTGGAAGGCCGGGCGCAGCCCGGCCAGGGCCTCGGCGGTGGTTGTGGGCTTGGGGTGTTCGTCGGTGGCGAACGCGACCTCCTGCCGCTTCACCTTCACCGTGACCGGCACGATCTGGCTATCGAAATGCCCCGCCTCGATGGCGGCACCGGCGCGGCTCTGGCTTTCCAGCGCGAAGGCGTCCTGATCCTCGCGCGTGATCGTGGTCTCGGCTGCGACGTTTTCGGCGGTGATGCCCATGTGGCCGGTGCCGAAGGGGCAGTTCAGCGCGCCCAGCATCATGTCCAGCGTCTTGATGTCGCCCATCTTCGCGCCCCAGCGTTGGCTGGGCACGATATAGGGCGAGCGCGACATGCTTTCGGCGCCGCCTGCCAGGGCGAAATCCGCATCCCCCAGCATCAGCGACTGCACCGCCGAGACGATGGCCTGGGCGCCCGAACCGCAGAGGCGGTTGACGTTCATCGCCGGTGTCGTCTCGGGGATACCGGCCTGCATGGCGGCGACGCGGCTGAGGTACATGTCGCGCGGCTCGGTGTTGATCACATGGCCATAGACCACGTGGCCGATCTGGCCGCCCTCGACGCCGGCGCGCTCCAGCGCGGCCTTTGCCACGGTGGTGCCCAGCTCGATGGGCGGCACGGCGGCCAGGCTGCCACCGAAGGTGCCGATGGCGGTGCGGGCGCCGCCGAGAATGACGATATCGTCCATGAGATCCTCCCGAATGTCGTTCGGGCGGAGAGTATCACCGCGCCGCAGCGGCGCGACAGTGACGTTTCGTTACGACGTCCGGGATGGGGTCGGGGGAAGCAGGGGCTGCCGCCCCTCGTCGGTCACGATGAAGCAATCGGTGCCCTCGAAGGCCGCCACGCTCAGGTAGCGGGGCGTCGGATTGGCACCGGCGCCGGTATCGATGTCGATGCGGTTGCCGAAGTGCGTGGGGCTCGAGACGATGGTATGGCCATGCACCACCAGCCAGGGGAGGGGGCCCTCCTCGGCGTAGAAGTCGTCGCGGATCCAGATCAGGTCCTGCTCGGCCTGATCCTCCAGCGCCACGCCGGGGCGGATGCCCGCGTGGACAAACAGCAGACCGGGGCGCCGCAGGTACAGCGGCAGGCTTTCCAGGAAGGCGCGGTGCTCTGCGGGCACCAGCGCCTGCGCCTGGCGGAGCAGGTCCTCTATCGGGCGCTCCATCGCGGTGTCGACGCCGTAGCTTTCCAGCGTGGCGCAGCCGCCCAGGGTGTAATGGGTCCAGCCGTTGCCGGACTTGATCGCCGGATCGTTCAGCTCTCCGTCGCGCAGGAAACGCAGGAACATGGTGTCGTGATTGCCGCGGATCACCGACCAGCGCCGCCCCTCGGCCCGGCCCGCGATCAGCCTTTCCAACACCTGGCGCGCGGCGGGGCCGCGGTCGACCAGGTCGCCGAGAAAGATCACCTCGTCCGCGCCGCCGGGGCCGGTGTCGCCTCCGTCCGCCTCGATCCGGGCGAGCGCCGCGTCCAGCATTCCGATCTGCCCGTGGATATCGCCGATGGCATAGATGGTCATGAGCATCCCCTTTCCACGGCCTCCTTGGACCATGGCAGAGGATCAAAGGCCAGAGCCCAAAGGGAAAACCAGCCATGCGCCCAGGAATGGTGTATATTGGATCCAGGATTCCGGCGGGAGGCCGGGCATCCTGACCTAAGACACGGGGCAATCAGACCCCTATCCAGGGAGAAGACAGTGAAAGGCATTTCGTATTATTTCTTCGTCGCGGCCGCGCTCTGTGGCCTGATCGGCATGGGGTGGGGCATCCAGATGTCCGCCAGCGGCAACCACCTGCTGTCGCCCGCCCATGCGCATCTCAACCTGATCGGCTGGGTGTCGATGGCCATCTTCGGCACCTACTACCATCTCGTGCCCAAGGCCGCCGAGGGCTTGCTGCCGAAGATCCACCTCGGTCTGGCGGTGGTCGGCGTGGTGATCATCGTTCCCGGCATCGTCCAGGCGCTGAACCAGACCGGAGAGACCCTGGCCAAGCTCGGCTCGGTGCTGACCATCCTGTCGATGCTGATCTTCGTCTACACGGTGATCGTCAAGGGCCGGGCCTGAACGACTCGGCCCCTGACGCGCCGCGTCAGGCCGCCGGGAAGATCAGCGAGCGGTGGATCGTCGCGCCCGCCCAGGCGCCATCGGCCACCGCCAGTGAAACCGAGTGCGGCATTCGTGCCGTATCTCCGCAGGCATAGGCGCCCGGGATCGAGGTCTCTTTCAGATCGTCCGTCTGCAACTGCATGCCCATCGGGGTTTCCTGCAGCGCGCAGCCCATCTCCTGGGCCAGCGGCGTGGCGGGGCTGGTGGTGCTGGCCACGAAGAGCCCGGCGAAGGTCAGGCTGCGGCCATCGGTCAGCTCGGCGGTGGCCTCTCCGCTCAGCCGGGCAATCGGCGTTTCCTCGATCGCGATCCCCCTGGCGTCCAGCTCCGCGCGGGCCTCGTCGTCGAGCGTCAGCGCGTCATTGACCAGCAGGGTGACCTGCCCCCATTCCGGCAGCATCAGCGCCTGGTGCAAAGAGCTCGGCCCGGTGGCGATGACCCCGATCCGGCCCATCTCGAGCTCGTAGCCATGGCAGTAGGGGCAGTGGAAGGCATGGCGGCCCCAGCGTTCGGCCAGGCCCTCGACCGGGGGCAGCGCATCCCTGACCCCGGTGGCAAAGAGCAGGCGACGTCCCGCGTGCCGGGTCCCGTCAGAGGTCAGCACCTCGAAACTGTCGCGGCTGCCACCGGCGGCAACCGCCTCGCCCTCGATCCAGGTCAGGGTCTGGTAGCGCTCGAGCTGGGCGCGGGCCTCGGCGGCAATCCGGCCCGGATCGACCCCATCCTGCCCGAGGAACCCGTGCGAGGCCTCGGCCGTGCGGTTGCGACGCTGGCCCGCGTCGATCACCAGCACCGAACGGCGGGCACGCAGAAGTTGCAGGGCGGCTGCCATTCCGGCGTAGCTGCCCCCGATGACGATCACGTCATGGGTCATTTTGTCAGTCCTTTGCGGCTTTCCTCTCCCTGTGCCGCCGGGCGAAATCCTTCGCCAGGTCGGCCAGGGTGACATGGGCAAAGCGCTTCAGCAGCAGGGCCTCGGCCTCGCCGAAGGCATCATCCAGGGCGGCGTTGACCGCCTGTTCCACCAGGCATTCCGGCGTCTCCTGCCGGTGGCCGATGGCGAAGAAGGCCGGCTCTCCCAGAGCCTCGTGCAGCTGGCGCAAGGTGACCTTGTCCAGGTCCGCCGTGATCCGCCATCCGCCCGAGGGCCCGCGGTCGCTGTCCACCAGCCCCTGCTTGCGCAGCAGGCCCATGGTCCGGCGAACCACCACCGGGTTGGTGCCCAGGCATTGCGCCAGGGCGTCCGAGGTCATGCGTCCGTCATGCTCTGCCATGTGCAGCAGGGCATGCAGGACCGAGGATAATCTGCTATCGCGCTTCATGTAACTTCATATGTTACGATTCGTTCCCGAGATCAAGAGGACCAACGCAAAGAGGCCGCCCCGAAGGACGGCCTCTCGCAGGGATTGGATCAGCGCCCGATCAGAGCGTGAATTCCAGCGGGCGGATCTGCTGGAAGAGACCCGTGTCGCGCAGCGCCTTGATGACTTCCGGCTTGGCCTTCTCGTCGAGGTACAGAAGCGCGATGGCGCTCTGGCCCGTCTTGGTGCGGCCAAGGGTGAAGTTGGCGATGTTCTGACCGTTCTGGCCCAGGGTCATGCCCAGGGTGCCGATGACGCCCGGCACGTCCTCGTTGGTGGTGTAGAGCATGTGCTCGCCCACTTCGGCGTCGATGTTGATGCCCTTGATCTGGATGAAACGCGGCTTGCCATCGCTGAAGACGGTACCGGCGCAGGAGCGTTCACGCTCGGGCGTGACGATGGTCACCTTGATGTAGCCGTCGAAGGTGCCGCCCTTGGCCTGGCTGGTGGTCGAGATCTGCACGCCACGCTCCTTCGCCACCACGGGGGCGGAGACCAGGTTCACGTCCGGGTTGGCCTTCTTCAGGATACCGGCGATGACCGAGCAGTTCAGCGCCGCCAGGTTCATCTCGGAGGCCACGCCATCATAGAGGATGTTGATGGCATTGATCGGCTCGTCGGTCAGCTGGCCGATGAAGTTGCCGATATGGCCGGCGAGCTGGACCCAGGGGCCCATGATCTTGGCTTCCTCGGCGGTCATCGAGGGCATGTTCAGCGCGTTCTCGACGGCCCCGTCCAGCAGGTAGTTCGACATCTGCTCGGCCACCTGCAGGGCGACGTTTTCCTGGGCTTCGGTGGTGGCGGCGCCCAGGTGCGGGGTGCAGACCACGTTGGGCAGGTTGAACAGCGCGTTATCGGTGGCGGGCTCTTCGGCGAAGACGTCGAAGGCGGCGCCGGCCACGTGACCGGACTTCAGCAGATCGGCCAGCGCGACCTCATCGACCAGGCCGCCACGGGCACAGTTGATGATGCGGACGCCCTTCTTGGTCTTGGCCAGGTTCTCGGCCGAGAGGATGTTGGCGGTCTGCTCGGTGTAGGGCACGTGCAGGGTGATGAAGTCGGCGCGGGACAGCAGCTCGTCCAGCTCGACCTTCTCGACGCCCATCTTCTTGGCCTTTTCCTCGCCCAGGAAGGGATCGTAGGCGACGACCTTCATCTTCAGGCCAAGCGCACGGTTGCAGACGATGCCGCCGATGTTGCCGGCGCCGATGACGCCCAGGGTCTTGCCGGTCAGCTCGACACCCATGAACTTCGACTTCTCCCACTTGCCGGCGTGGGTGCTGGCAGAGGCCTCGGGGATCTGGCGGGCCACGGCGAACATCATCGCGATGGCGTGCTCGGCCGTCGTGATCATGTTGCCGAAGGGCGTGTTCATGACGATCACGCCCTTCTTCGAGGCCGCTTCCTTGTCGATGTTGTCGGTGCCGATACCGGCGCGACCGATCACCTTGAGGTTGGTGGCATTGGCCAGGATCTTCTCGGTGACCTTGGTGGCCGAGCGGATGGCCAGGCCATCGTAATTGCCGATCACTTCGGCCAGTTTGTCCTTGTCCTTGCCGAGGTCGGGCTGGAAGTCGACCTCGATGCCGCGATCCTTGAAGATCTGCACGGCTGCGGCGGAAAGCTTGTCGGAAATCAGAACTTTGGGGGCCATCTTGGGCGCTCCTTCAAAAGTCGGGATTTGAGGGGGACGGGGCGCGGGGAACTCCGCGCCCTCCAGGTATCCGGGGAGGCGGGGTCGCCCCCCGCCCGACGCGCTTACTGCGCGGCGATCTCGGCCTCGAAGGCATATTCGAGCCAGGGCATCAGCGCTTCCAGGTCGGACGTCTCGACCGTGGCACCACACCAGATCCGCAGACCGGCGGGGGCGTCGCGGTAGGCGCCGATGTCCAGCGCCACGCCTTCCTTCTCCAGCCGCTTGGCAACGGCCTTGGCGAAGGTGGCACCGTCCTTGATGCGGTCATCGGTGAACTTCAGGCAGACCGAGGTGTTGGAGCGCGTCGCCGGGTCATTGGCCAGGTTGGCGATCCAGTCGCGGGTCTCGCAGAAGTCCCAGATCACCTTGGCATTGGCATCGGCGCGGCCCATCAGGCCCTTCAGGCCTCCGACGGACTTGGCCCAGTCCAGTGCGACCAGGTAGTCCTCGACCGCCAGCATGGAGGGGGTGTTGATCGTCTCGCCCTTGAAGATGCCCTCGATCAGCTTGCCGCCCTTGGTCAGGCGGAAGATCTTCGGCAGCGGCCAGGCGGGGGTGTAGCTTTCCAGCCGCTCGACGGCGCGGGGGCTGAGGATCAGCATGCCGTGGGCCGCTTCGCCGCCCATCACCTTCTGCCAGGAGAAAGTGGTCACATCCAGCTTGTCCCAGGGCAGGTCCTGGGCGAAGGCGGCAGAGGTGGCGTCGCAGATGGTCAGGCCGGCACGGTCGGCGGGGATTGCGTCTCCGTTGGGCACGCGCACACCCGAGGTGGTGCCGTTCCAGGTGAAGACGACATCGGTATCGAAATCCACCTCGGCCAGGTCGACGATGTCGCCGTAGTCGGCGGTCTTGACCTCGGCCTCGATCTTCAGCTGCTTGACCACATCGGTGACCCAGCCGGCACCGAAGCTTTCCCAGGCCACCATGGTCGCGGGGCGGGCGCCCAGCATCGACCACATGGCCATCTCGACGGCGCCGGTGTCCGACGCCGGAACGATGCCGATCTTGTAGTCGGCGGGCACGCCGAGGATCTCGCGGGTGGTCTCGATCGCGGCCTTCAGCTTGTCCTTGCCGATGGCAGCACGATGCGAGCGCCCAAGCGCGGCGTCGGCAAGCATATCCGTGGTGAATTGGGGAATCTTGGCACAGGGGCCAGAAGAGAAACGCGGGTTGGCCGGCCGCGCGGCCGGAGCTTCGATAGCCATTGCTGGTATCCTTCCAGATAATCGCCCTTCGTTGGGGAAGGGTGTCCCGCCGCCGCGTATAGAGACCGAATCTGCCCCCGACAAGCACGCAAATGTCGCAAACGCACCCGCCGCCGTCGCATCCGCAATTTTCTACACGGCCCGTGACGCCTATCGGAAACTTGCCCCTATCCGACGGCTGAAAATACTGCGGGGGAGTCTCCGGCACGGAGACGGGGGCAGAGCCCCCTCCTTGCCTCGATCAACCGCCCTCCTGCGACGGGGGCAGAGCCCCCATCCCCCGCCAACCTGTCGCCATGCGACGAAGCGCCAACCACTCTTCCAAGACGCGCGGCCGCATGCTTAAAGGCCCCAACCGAAGGAGCCCGCCATGTTCACCGCCACCCTGATTACCGCCCCTGCCTCTCCGTCGCTCGAGCCCGAGCTGCTGATGACCCTGCGCAATGCCTGGGGTGGCGATGGCGCGCGGATGCTGGCACCCGGCGAGGCCGGAGAGTTCACCCTGCCCGCCCGTCCCGACAACTTCGAGACCGTCTGGGCGGATCTGCAGAAACAGGGGGTCGACCTCTGCCTGCAGCCCTCCGAAGGGCGGAAGAAGAAGATGCTGCTGGCGGACATGGATTCGACCATGATCCAGCAGGAATGCATCGACGAGCTGGCCGAAGAGGCCGGCGTGGGCGAACGCGTCAAGGACATCACCGCCCGCGCGATGAACGGAGAGCTGGACTTTGAAGGTGCCCTGACCGAGCGCGTCGGGCTGCTGAAGGGCCTGCCGGTCTCGGTCATCGACAAGGTGCTGGAGACCCGTATCACCCTGATGCCCGGCGGCCCCGAGCTGCTGGCCACGATGAAGGCGGACGGCGCCTATTGCGCGCTGGTCTCGGGCGGCTTCACCATGTTCACCGCAAAAGTGGCCGCCAGGCTGGGCTTCGACGAGAACCGCGCCAACACGCTGCTGACGGACGGAGACAGGCTCTCGGGCGAGGTCGGCCGACCGATCCTGGGGCGCGAGGCCAAGGTGCAGGCGCTGGAAGAGATCACCGCGAAGCTGGGCATCTCGGACGCCGAGGTGCTGGCGGTTGGCGACGGGGCCAACGACCTTGGCATGCTGACGCGCGCGGGCGCGGGCGTGGCGCTGCACGCCAAGCCCTCGGTCGCGGCGCAATGTGCGCTGCGGGTGAACTTCGGCGACCTGACGGCGCTGCTCTACCTGCAGGGCTATGCGAAGGAAGACTTCGCGCCGGTCTGACCGGGACCGACGCAGGCCAAAGCCGCAGGGCGGATGCCAATCCACCTTTGGCCGCCGGTTGGTGGGATATCTCCCAACCTACGCAAATGTCGCCTTCTGCCCTGTCAGGCGTTGGATGCCCCGGTGGCCCATGCAGCGCTGAGGGTCGCGCCCGACCCTGGGTGGGCGCGACACGGCCTCTGGCCAGCGCACCGTCCTCGAAGCATCCACGCCGCGCCCCCATCTTCCGACATCGCCAATGCGCCCTCCCGGGGGGAGGGTCGGGCGCGGCCCGGGGCTGACGCCCCGCGCCAAAGGTGCCTGAATGCGTAGGGTGGGAGCCATCCCACCATCCCTCCAATATTTCCAACACCCGTTAATTAACACTTGCGCGAAATAAAGAATCGCCACACCCTCCTCTCATGACAGACCTGCCCGCCACCTTCGCCGCCCTGGCCGATTCCACCCGGCTCTCCCTGCTGGAGAAGCTCATCCGGGACGGAGAGCTGCCCGCCGGTGCGCTCTCCGAGGGGGCCGGGATCTCGGCCCCGGCGATCTCGCGCCATCTCAAGATCCTGCGCCAGGCGGGTCTCATCACGCAGCGCGTCGCGGGCACGCATCGCTACTACAGCGCCAACCCGCAGGCCCTGGCCGAGATCCACGGCTGGACCCGCAACCACCGCGCCTTCTGGGAGGGCAGCCTGGACCGGCTCGACACCCTCCTGGCACTCGACCCCGAAGAGGAGGAAGACCGATGAAGGACAGCGAAACCCATGAGCTCGAGCTCATCCGCGACTACCCGGTCTCCCTCGACCGGCTCTGGCGCGCGGTGACCGAGCCGCGCCAGCTGATCCAGTGGTTCGGGCCGGAAGGGCTCTACAATGGCGACGACAGCCCCGATTTCTCCCGCACCGGCCCCTGGTCCTGCACCATGATCGGCAAGGAGAGCGGCGATGCCTTCGTGCTCTCCGGCGTGGTCACCTCGATCCGCCCGCCCGAGGGCGGAAAGGGTCATGTCGCCTTCACCTGGGCCTGGCACGGGCCGGACGGCACACGCGGACATGAAAGCCACGTCACCTTCACCGTCGAAGAGACCGCAAAGGGCGCCCGCCTCACGCTCTCCCATGTCGCCCTGCCCGATCTGGAAAGCGCGCAGAGCCACAGCCGTGGCTGGCTTTCGACCCTGCGCAGCCTCGATTACTTCTTCCTCGGACCACAAACGGAGACCCCGGAATGACCAAGTATCTCTATATCTACAAGGCCGAAACCAGCCAGGTGCCCTCGACCCCGGAAGAGGGCGAAAAGGCCATGGCCGCCTGGGGCGCATGGATGGAGAAGGTGGGCCCGAAGCTGGTCGACCCCGGCAATCCCGTCGGCACCAGCTGGACCGTTGACGGCAAGGGCGCCCGGCAGGGCGGCAATGCGCTGCCGATCATGGGCTATTCCATCGTCGAATGCGACAGCATCGAAGAGGCCTGCTCCCTGGCCGAGGGCAACCCGATGATCCTTGGCGGCGGCGAGGTCGAAGTGACCCCCATCGTGCCCATCGAAATGTAAGCGCCCCCCGAAACAGCATCCCGAAACGGCATCCGGCGGCCCCGCCCCGCCGGATGCCCCCTTCCCCATTGCCCGAGCGCCGCCCCGCCCCTATCCCTGTTCCCGACGTGACGCCTATCAGCGCAGGACGGACCATGGCCTCGGACATCACCCTCTCGAACGACCAGCTCACCGCGACGGTCTCGGACCTCGGCGCAGAGCTGCAAAGCCTGACCCATGAAAGCGGAGAGCTGCTGTGGCATGGCGATGCCGCCCATTGGTCGGGCCGCTCGCCCATCCTCTTTCCCATCGTCGGCCGTGCGCCGGGGGACGTGATCGCGGTGGACGGGCAAGAGGCGCCGATGCGTCAGCACGGTTTCGCCCGCAAGATGGCCTGGGAACTGGCCGAACATACCGCCACCAGCTGCACCCATGTCCTGCGCGACACCGCCGAGACCCGCGCCATCTACCCCCGCGCCTTCCAGCTCTCGCTGACCCATGCGCTGTCGGGCGCGACCCTGACCGCCACCGCCGAGGTGCGCAATACCGGCGACCAGCCCCTGCCCTTCGGACTGGGCTTCCACCCCGCCTTCAACTGGCCCCTGCCCGGTGCCGGGGACGCCCCGCACCGCATCACGCTCGACAATGGCGCCGAGCCGCCCTGCTCGGCCATCGACGGCGACTCCCTGCTGGCTCCGGAAATGCTGCCCTCGCCCTTCACCGCCGGAGAGCTGACGCTGGCGCATGCCCTCTTCGAGAACGACGCGCTGGTCTTCCTCGAAGGCGCCGGCGACGCGCTGACCTATGCCGCGCCCGGCACCGATGCACCGGCGCTGCATTTCCGGTTCGAGAACCTGCCCGCCCTCGGCATCTGGACCAAGCCCCAAGGCGCGCCCTTCATCTGCGTCGAGCCCTGGCATGGCGTTGCCGCCCGCCAGGGGGCCGGCCCCGAGATCGCGGAACGCCCGCTGTCGATGGAGCTCGCACCCGGAGAGACCGCACGCTTCGCCTGGTCGGTCAGCGTCAGCTGATGGCCATGACCGAGATCCGCCCCTATGCCCCCGACCACCGGGACGCGGTGCTGGATCTCGTCCTGCGCGCCTGGCAAGACATCATGCCCCGCACCCGCGACGCGGTGCCGGGCTTCGTCTACGACAATTTCTATCCCGAGGGCTGGCAGGTCCGGCAGCGCCGGGACGTGGCCGCCCTGCTGGAGGACGATCCCGCCGCCTCATGGGTCGCCCTGAAGGACGATCTGCCCGTGGGCATCCTCTGCCTGCGCGCCCATCCCGAGGACCGGATGGGAGAGATCCACCTGCTGGCCGTCGACCCCGCGCATCAGCGCCAGGGCATCGGCACGGCCCTGATGGCCCGCGCCGAAGAGATCCTGCGCGATCTGGGTCTGCAGATGGTGATGGTGGAAACGGTGGGCGACAGCGGCCACGCCCCGGCCCGGAAGGCCTACGAGGGCCAAGGCTTCAAACCCTGGCCCGTCGCGCGCTATTTCAAGAAGCTCTAGGCCCCAAGATCAGGCCCCGTAGGGCACCCAGACGGTCTTCACCTCGGTCGCCTGCTCCAGGAACTCGCGGCCTTCGGCCTGCTCCCAGTCACGCCCCAGGCCGTTGTTCACCCAGGTGCGCTTGAGGTTGCCGGCGCTCTCGCGCTCGATCACTTCGCTGATGTCGGCGGCAGAGAAGCTCCAGACCGCGTCGACATCCAGGTGCTTGGCCATCACCGGCGCCAGCTCGGCGTGATCGCCGGTCAGGATGTTGACCACCCCGCCCGGCAGATCCGAGGTATCCAGCACCTGGTAGAGGTCGGTGGCCGAGAGCGCCCCCGCCTGCCCCGGCACCAGCACCACCCGGTTGCCCATGGCAATCGCCGGCGCCATCACGGAAATCAGCCCCAGCAGGGGCGCCTCCTCGGGGCAGAGCGCGCCAATCACGCCGATGGGTTCCCGCACCGCAAGCGCCATGCCGCGCATCGGCACCTGCCGCAGGTCGCCGCCGAACTTGTCGGCCCAGGCCGCGTAGCTGAACAACCGGCTGACCGCCGCTTCGACCTCTGCCTTGCCGCCCTTGCCGGTGACCGCGTCGATGCGGGCGGCGAATTCCTCGGCCCGCGCCTCGAGGTTCTCGGCGATGTAATAGATCACCTGCGCCCGGTTATGGGCCGTGGCGCCAGACCAGCCAGCCGCCCCGCGTGCCGCCTCGACCGCATTGCGCAGGTCCTTGCGGTTGGCGATGCCGACCTGGCCGATGGCCTTGCCCGACTTGCCCCAGACGGTGCGGGTATACCCCCCATCGGGCCGCGCCTGCTTGCCACCGACATAGAGCTTGGCGGTGCGGTCCAGCCCCTCGGGCAGCTCCGGCGCGCCCGCCTCGGGCGCCTTCAGCTTCAGCGCCTTGGGCTTTCCGGAAGGCTTGGTATAGGCCTGAAGCCCCTCCCAGCCACCTTCCCGGCCAAAGCCGCTTTCGCGCACGCCACCGAACCCGGCGGCGGCGTCGAACATGTTGGTGCCGTTGATCCAGACGACCCCCGCGACCAGCTTCGGCGCCACGTCGAGCGCGACATTGATGTTCTCGCTCCAGACGCTCGCCGCCAGCCCGTAGCGGGTGTTGTTGGCCAGTTGCACCGCCTCGGCGGGGGTGCGGAAGGTCATCGAGACCAGAACCGGGCCGAAGATCTCTTCCTGCATCAGCTTGTCGGCGGTGTGCAGCCCCTCGATCAGGGTCGGGGGGTAGTAGCAGCCCTCGGGCGCGGCGGTCTGGAAGACCTCGCCATCGGTCTCGGCGACCAGCGCCTTGATCCGCGCCAGCTGCTCGGAGTGAACGATGGCGCCCACGTCGATGCATTTGTCCAGCGGATCGCCGACGCGCAGGGACTTCATCCGCGCCTTCAGCTTGGCATGGAAACGCTCGGCCACGCCCTCCTGCACCAGCAGGCGGGAGCCGGCACAGCAGACCTGCCCGCCGTTGAACCAGATCGCATCGACCAGACCCTCGACCGCGGAATCCAGGTCGGCATCCTCGAAGACCACGAAGGGCGACTTGCCGCCCAGCTCCAGCGTCAGGGCCTTGCCCTGGCCCGCCGTCGCGGCACGGATCTTGCGGCCCACCTCGGTGGAGCCGGTGAAGGCCACCTTGTCGATGCCCTCATGGGCGACCAGCTCGGCGCCAACGGCACCATCGCCGGTGACGATGTTCACCACGCCCGCAGGCAGCCCGGCCTGGCGGCAGATATCGGCGAACAGCAGCGCGGTGAGCGAGGTCCACTCGGCAGGCTTCAGCACCACGGTATTGCCCATGGCCAGCGCGGGCGCGACCTTCCAGGCCAGCATCAGCAGGGGGAAGTTCCAGGGGATCACCTGGCCGCAGACCCCGATGGCGGCGCGGCCCGGAAGCTCGGACTCCATCAGCTGGGCCATGCCCGCGTGATAGTAGAAATGCCGCGCCACCAGCGGCACGTCGATATCGCGCGCCTCGCGGATCGGCTTGCCGCTGTCCAGCGTTTCCAGCACGGCAAACAGCCGGGCATGTTTCTGCACCAGCCGCGCCAGCGCATAGAGATAGCGGGCCCGGCCCTTGCCGCCCAGCTTCTCCCACTTGCCCTGCGCCGCGCGCGCGGCTGCGACGGCGGCGTCGATATCGGCGGAGGTCGCCTGAGAGACCTCGGCCAGCACCTCGCCCGAGGCGGGGCTGGTGGTCTCGAAGGTCTCACCCGGCTTGGTGAAGGCCCCGTCGATGAAATGGCCGAACCGGCTACCCTGATCGACAACCCAGGCCAGGGCGTCTCCGGCGGCCTCGGGGGCGGGACCGTATTCCATGCTCTCGTAGATATCCTTGACGTTCATCGCTTTGCCCCACCCAAGTTCATCACCAGGCTAAAAATACTCATCTTGCTACCCCGCCGCATGGCGCCAGGACGCCGAATAGGCGCCGGTCACGTGGTGTTCGAGCTGCCGCTCGATATCCCCCAGAAGCGAGGAGGCACCGAAACGGAAGAGGTCGGGGCGTAGCCAGCGGTCACCCAGCTCTTCCTTGATGAGGCTCAGGTAGACCAGCGAATCCTTCGCCTTCGAGATCCCACCCGCAGGCTTGTAACCGACCCGGTAGCCGGTGCGCTGATGGTAGTCGCGGATGGCGCGGATCATCACCAGCGACACCGGCAGCGTCGCGTTGACGCTCTCCTTGCCGGTCGAGGTCTTGATGAAATCCGCCCCGGCCATCATGCAGACCAGCGAAGCCTTGGCGACGTTCTGCAGCGTCCCCAGCTCTCCGGTCGCAAGAATGGCCTTCACATGGGCCTCGCCGCAGGCGGCACTGAAGGCCTTCATCTCATCATAAAGCGCCTGCCAGTTGCCCTGCAGCACGTGGCGGCGGGTGATCACGATGTCGATCTCCTCGGCCCCTGCCTTCACGCTTTCACCGATCTCGGCCAGGCGCAGGTGGAAGGGCGACAGGCCTGCCGGAAAGCCGGTCGAGACGGCGGCGACGGGGATGCCCGAGCCCTTCAGCGCCTCGACGGCGGTGTCGACCATGTCGTGATAAACGCAGACCGCGCCGGTGGTCAGACCCTGCATGCCAAGCGCCTCAAGCAGGTCGGCGCGCACTGGCTGGCGGGCCTTGGCACAAAGACGCCGCACGCGGCCTTCGGTATCGTCGCCCGCGAGGGTGGTCAGGTCGATGCAGGAAATCGCACGGGCCAGCCATGCCGCCTGGTAGTCCTTCTTGACCGAGCGCCGCCCCGGCAGCGTGGCAGCGCGCCGCTCGATGGCCGAGCGGTTGGCGCGGGCGGTCATGACCCAGTCCATGTCCAGCTCCATGCCCGGATTGCGGGGCTCATGTTGCTCGGCGATGGTCTGGGGAAGCTGGGCCGTGGCGGCGGTCTCGGTCTGCATGGCGCTCTCCTGAACTTGGCCGCGACATTCCCATGCCGCCTTCATTCACGCAAGCGGCGAGCCACCATGACGCTGCATAAACTGGACCAAAGGGTCAAAAACTTGCCGAAGACCCTAGACCGGAGCGACGAATTTCTTCGCCAGGGCCCGGAAGCCTTCGCGCAGCAGCGCATCCTCAGCGGTCTCGGTGACGGGGACATAAAGCCCCTGCAGCGCCGCAAGATAGGCCTTGGCCATGGCGCCATGACCGATCAGAACCGCCTGCTGACCCAACCAGAGACTTTTCGACCCGGCCATCTCGGCCCCCAGCAGAAGGCCCAGCACCTCGGCCTTGTTGCCGGCGCGGGCCAGCTCGAAAGGCAGGGCCTCGGCGCGGGCCATGGCCTCGTCCAGCCCCTGGGGTTCTGCCTCTGCCGCGCCCAGGGCGCGGGCCAGGCAGGGGGTCGCGGAAATCCGCAGATGGATCAGCTCTCCGGCAGAGAGGGTAGCCCAATAGGTGCGCTCGGCGCAGGGCATCACGGCCAGGCCGTCCCAATCGGCGTTCAGCGTCTGGAACCCCAGCAGGCGCAGGCGCTGCGCGGCGGGCAGGTCTTCGAGCGGCGGCAGGTGCAACCCGTCGGGGGCGCGGGCCATCTGCGCGGGCAGCAGATCGCCCGGCAGGGTGTCGGCGGGCACGTTCGGCGCGCCGACGATCATCCGCGCCTCGGGGGCGCAGGCGCGATCCGGGGTCGCGCCATCCGGGCCCCAGCAGCGGGCCTCGCCATATTCCTGTCCGATCCAGCTCATGCGTCTTGATAGGGCGCTGCGCGGGGCCGGGTCAATCACCCGCGCCATTGTCGCCCAGATAGGCGCGCAGCGCGGGCGGCGGATCGTCCAGCAAGGCGCGCATCGGCGCGGGCGGCGCGGCGCGGCCCTCGGCCACCAGCACGATCTGATCGGCAATGCGGCGCGCGTCGTCGGGCTCATGGGTGACCATCAGCAGCGTGGCGCCGGTCTCGGCGCGCAGCTCGGCCACCAGCGCCAGCATCTCGGCGCGCAGGGCGGGACCGAGGGCGGCGAAGGGCTCATCCAGCAGCAGGAGCGGGCGGTCCTGCACCAGCACCCGCGCCAGGGCGGCGCGGCTCTGCTGGCCGCCCGAAAGCTCGCCCGGCGTGCGGCTGCCGTAGCCCGAGAGGCCGACCCGCTCCAGCGCCTGTTCGACGCGCCCGCGCTCGGCCCCCGACAACCGCCCGCGCGGAGAGATCCCGAGCGCCACGTTGCGGAAGATATCGAGATGGGGAAAGAGGTTGCCGTCCTGGAACAGCATCGCCACCGGTCGTTTTCCGGGCGCAAGGCCCGCCAGCTCCTGGCCACGCCAGCGTATCCGCCCCTCGGTGGGCGGCAGGAAGCCCGCGATGGCCGCAAGCAGCGTAGACTTGCCCGCCCCCGAAGGGCCGATCAGCGCCACCGAGCTGCCCTCGGAGAGGCTCAGATGCGCCTCGAGGCGGAAGTCGCCCTGTGTCAGGACCAGGGACGAAAGCTCAAGCATCGCGGCCTCCCAGCCGGTCGAAGAGGAAGAAGATGCCGAAGGACATTGCCAGCAGCACCAGCGCCGCTCCGGAGGCGGCATCGGTGCGATAGGCGCCCAGCAGGCGGTACATCAGCAGTGGCAGGGTCTCGCGCTCGGGCGAGCCGAAGAGGGTGATCACCCCAAGGTCGCCCATCGACAGCGCCGCCGCAATCCCCGCGCCGAAGCCCAGGGCACCGCGCATCCGGGGTAGCAGCAGCCAGCGCAGGCGGGCGGGGCCGGTGAGGCCAAGCTGGCTGGCAAGCCGCCCGTGGTCGGCCTCGGCCCGCGCCCAAGCGGGGGCGATCAGGCGCAGGCAGAAGGGCAGCGCCATCAGCGTGTTGACCAGCAGCGTCACCGGCAGCGCCAGCCGTGCGGGCGAGACCCAGATATTGAGGATCAGGAAATACCCCGTCCCCAGCACCAGCGGCGACAGCGCCAGCGGCATCAGCCCCAGCCCCTCGGACCAGCGCGCCATGGGGGCGGAAAGGGCCAGCGACAGGCAGACCGTCAGCGCCGCGCAGCCCAGGCTGATCGCCACCGAGTTGCCCATGGCGGGCCAGATCCGCGCCGGCAGATCCGCCAGCCCGCCGATCCCGTCCAGCACCAGCGCCAGCAGCGGCAACGTCAGGAAGAGCCCGGCCAGCACCAGCCAGACGCAGTCCAGCGCCCGACGCCAGCCCCCCGGTGCGTCCCAGCGCTGCCGTTCGCGGCCCAGACCGCTGCCCGAACCATCCATCCGCGCCAGCCTGAGCGAGATCACGGCGGCCAGCGCCACCACGCCCGACTGCATCAGCGCCAGCAGCGCGGCGCGGCCCAGGTCAAAGTCGAAGAGGAAGGCCTGGTAGATCGCCAGCTCCAGCGTCGTGGCACGCGGCCCGCCGCCCAGGATCAGCGCGACCGAGAAACTGCCGAGGCAGATGGCGAAGATCGCCGCCAGCGCGCCCGGCACCACCTGGCGCAGCATTGGCCATTCCAGCAGGCGGAAGACCTGGCCCGGCGGCAGGTCCAGCGTCGCGGCAAGGCGGAAACGCTCGGCCGGGATGGCGCTCCAGCCCTGCAGCAGCATGCGGGTGGCGAGGGGCATGTTGAAGAAGACATGGGCCAGCACGACGCCGTGCAGCCCGTAGATCCGCCAGGGGCCGAGACCGGCGAGCCCCAGCAGATCGTTGACCCAGCCACGCGCGCCGAAGACCGCCAGGAGACCCAGCACCGCCACGGCGACGGGCAGAAGGAAGGGCGCCCCAGTCAGCGTCACGAAAAGCCGCCGCCCCGGAAAGCGCCGCCGCGCCAGCGCGCGGGCCACGGGCAGCGCCACCAGCACCGACAGGATGGCCGAGAGCGTGGCCTGCACCAGCGTGAAGCGCAGCGCACCATATTCGGCGGGGCCGGGCAGACGCCCCTCCCCCGCCTTGAGAAAGGTCATCACCAGGGGCGCGACCAGCAGCACGACGAGGGCAAGCCCCGCCGCGCCCCCGGCGGCGCGCCCTAGCGGGCCAGCGCGGCCTGCCATTCGGCCAGGGCCTCATCGCGCAGGGATTGTGCCTCTTCCGGCGACAGCAGCAGCGCCTTGTCCGGCGTCACCACCTGGTTGAAGCCCGCGGCCAACCCGCCCTCGGGCATCACGGCGGGGTACATCCAGTTGGTCTCGGGCAGCACGCCCTGGGCCTCTGCGCCCAGCAGGTACTGCAGGAAGGCATCGGCCAGCTCGGGCTGATCCGAAGCCGCCAGCTTGCCGGCGATCTCGACCTGCATGTAGTGGCCTTCGTCGAAGGGCACGGCCTCCTTCGTCTCATCGCCCTCGGCGATGATGTGATAGGCGGGCGAGGTGGTGTAGCTCAGCACCATGTCCGCCTCGCCGTCCAGGAACAGGCCATAGGCCTCGGACCAGCCCGGAGTGACGGTCAGGATGTTGTCGGAAAGCGCGTCCCAGATCTCGGGCGCGCGGTCACCATAGACCGCCTTGACCCACATCAGCAGGCCCAGACCGGGGGTCGAGCTGCGCGGGTCCTGGATCACGATGCTGGCGTCCGAGGCGGCCAGGGCCTCGAAGCTCGAGGGGTGGTCCTCGCCGACATTGGCGACGAAGGCGAAATAGCCCCAGTCGAAGGGCACGAAGGTCTCGTCCGTCCAGGCGATCGGCAGATCGTAGTCGGCGCTGGCGGAGGTCGGCGCGAAGAGCCCCGTCTCCTTGGCCTGCGCCATCAGCGAGGTGTCGAGACCCAGAACCACGTCGGCCTCGGAGCGTTCGCCCTCGAGCCGCACCCGCGACAGCAGCGCGGCACCGTCGCCAAGGCCGGTGAAGACGACATCGCAGCCGCATTCGGCCTCGAAGCCCGCTTCAATCTGCGGACCGGGACCCCATTCCGAGGTGAAGGATTCGTAGGTGTAGACGTTCAGAACAGGCGTCTCTGCCACGGCCTGCGTGGCAAGAAGACAACCCGTGGCAAGTGCGAGATGCTTCATGGCATCCTCCTATCTGCTACGGGCGGAGTACGTTCAGGGACAGCGCCGGGTGCGCCCTTGCTGTCTGACCATCCCTCCGCCGGTATTAACCGGATCAGGTTCAACGGGTTCGCATGACGCATCTCAGCCCGACAGGGCACCCCGAGGTACGGCGGACCCTAGAGCGCTGCGGGCGGGGTTTCAAGGCGGGGCAGTTCAGCCGGCAGGAAAGAACAGGTTCCGCTGAATGCGACTGTGGGCGAGGCCTCCGGTCGCCTCGATGTACTTCTGCAGTACCAGCGCAGCGACCAGGTTCTCCGTCTGACGATCATGGAACTGCGCGCACCAGGCCTTCGCGTTGCGATTGATGCGGGCGGCCTCTTCAGGATGGCTTTCGGCCCAGTCTATCTTCTCGTCCAGGTCGGAATAGTCCGGTTTGACGCCGATGAAGTGTTCCCCCGGCACAAGGCGGCCTTCCATGAACCAGGTCTCGTACTCCAGCGGTGGAGTGACCGCGATGGAGTTGGAGTTCATGATCCACTTCAGACTGGTGGCGACATCATTGCCCTCGGGCGCCAGGATATATCGGTAGCGCAGCTGATCAGGGATCGTCATCCAGCCCTTTGCTGGCGGCAGATCCTCGCGCGTGTTCACCTGCCCGACGTCATGTCGTGGATGGTCGTGCAGCTGCATGACAGCGGCGTATCGGGCCGGCTGGGCCTGGACCGACCCCAGGCGGCCACGAAAGACGGCCAAGGGCCGCTTCTCGGCCAGGGGCACCGGATCATCGGGGAACTTGAAATGGCGCAGGTAGTCCAGCGGCATCACGACGGAGTTGGCGTTGTCTTCCCCGATCGGGCGACTCTTCAGCAGCGCCGGAACTTCGGGCACCTCCGTCACGTCGCCAAAGCGCCAGTCCAGCCGCATATCCCAGCCGAAACCTTTCGCATGTCGCATCAGGTCCAGGAAGTAGAACTCCTGGCGCTTCTCCATCTTCATATCGCCCAGACGCGTCGAAGGCAGAGCCCTCCCGGCGTCCAGCTTGCAGCACCAGTCGATCCTTTGGCGCAGCGCCTCGGGCAGCGTATCGAGGCTCTCGGGCAACAACGCGTCTAGCTTGCGGGTAAAACTTGCGACTGGCAGACTCTTTCGCCAGAGCGCCGCCGAGAAATAGCCGGGCCTCGATAGATCCAATCTCTTTCACTCCGATGGGTGTCCAAGAGGACCATCATGCACAGCTTGCCCCGGCCCGCAATTGCGCGCCCTGCCGGGATCGGGTAACCGGGGGGCAAGTTTTCCCGGAGCCGCCAATGTCTCTCAATTCCTTCGGTCATCTCTTCCGCGTCACCACCTGGGGCGAAAGCCACGGGCCGGCGCTTGGCGCCACGGTGGATGGCGTGCCTCCGGGCATCGCGGTGGACCCGGAGCTGCTGCAGTTCTGGCTGGACCGGCGCAAGCCCGGTCAGTCCAAGTACACCACCCAGCGGCGTGAGCCGGACCAGGTCGAGATCCTCTCGGGCACCTTCGAGGGGCGCTCCACCGGGACGCCGATCCAGCTGATGATCCGCAACACCGACCAGCGGTCGAAGGACTATGGCGATATCGCCGAGAAGTTCCGCCCCGGTCACGCCGATATCACCTATTTCCAGAAATACGGCATCCGCGACTACCGCGGCGGCGGGCGCTCTTCGGCGCGCGAAACCGCGGCCCGTGTCGCCGCCGGGGGCCTGGCCCGTGCCGTGCTGGGCCGCCTCGCCCCCTCGGTCGAGATCAAGGGCTACATGACCCAGGTCGGCCCCCATGGCATCGACCGCGCCGCCTTCGACGCCGCCCAGATCGAGGAAAACCCCTTCTGGTGCCCCGATGCAGGCGCCGCCCAGACCTGGGCCGACTACCTGGATGGCTTGCGCAAGAGCGGCAATTCCGTCGGCGCCGTGGTCGAGATCGTGGCGCGTGGCGTGCCCGCGGGCCTTGGCGCCCCGGTCTACGGCAAGCTGGATACCGACCTGGCCGCCGCGATGATGTCGATCAACGCCGTGAAGGCCGTCGAGATCGGCGAGGGCATGGCCGCCGCCACCCTGACCGGCGAAGAGAACGCCGACGAGATCTACATGGGCGAGGATGGCCAGCCGGTCTATTCCTCGAACCACGCGGGCGGCATCCTTGGCGGGATCTCGACCGGGCAGGAAATCGTGGTGCGTTTCGCCGTGAAGCCGACCAGCTCGATCCTGCGCTCGCGCAAGACGATCACCAAGACCGGCGAAGAGACCGAGATCATCACCAAGGGCCGTCACGACCCCTGCGTCGGCATCCGCGCGGTGCCCGTGGGCGAAGCGATGATGGCCTGCGTGATCCTTGATCACCTGCTGCTGCATCGCGGCCAGATCGGCGACGCGGGCGGCAAGATCGGCCCGCAAGAGGGAGGCAACCAGGGAGGTCAGGACGAGGGCCCCCTTGGCTAGATGCTGACCATTCTCACCATTACGTTGCCGATTTTCGGGCTCATAGCGCTTGGCTATGGGCTTTGCGGGCTGAAGGTCTTCAACGCCGGTGACATCGGGGTGCTGGGCAAGTTCGTCATGCTCGTCGCCCTGCCCGCCCTGTTGTTCCACGCCACCGCCTCGCGCAGCTTCTCGTCCCTGGTCGATCCCTCCTTCCTGATCCTGCTGACACTGGCGGCGATCTGCACCCAGCTGATCACCTGGACCCTGCTGCGCCTGCGTGGCGTCGGTCCCGGACGACGGGCCATCGGCACCATGGGTTCGGCCACGCCGAACTCGGCCTTCCTGTCCTTCGCCATCATGCAGTTCGTCTTCCCCGAAGAGGCCGCCTCGATCCTGGCGATGAACATGCTGGTCGAGAGCTTCATGCTGCAGCCCGTGGGCCTGACCATGATCGCCTCGGCCTCGTCGCAGACCCATGGGTTCTCGCCGCTGCGCCGGATCGGAAGCATCGCCCTGTCGGTGCTGAAGCGGCCCTTCATCCTCGCGATCCTCTTCGGCACCGTGCTGTCGATCCTGGCGGTGCCGCTGCCCACCGGGCTCGTCAACCTGCTGGAGCTCCTGGCCCGCGCCGCCTCGCCGCTGGCGCTCTTCTTCATCGGAGGCTCTCTCTACGGGCTCTCGCTGAAGGGCAACCTGGGGCTGGCCGGCTTCATCTCGGCCTGCAAGCTGCTGCTGCATCCGACGGTGGCCTTCCTGCTGCTGACCATCGCCGGGCTGCTGGCGCTGCCGCTGCCGCCGGGCAACCTCTACCCGGCGCTGATCCTGTCGACGGCGATGCCGGTCTTCGGGATCTTCCCGATCATCGCCCAGGGCTCGGGCCATGAAGGTGCGGCGGCGCTGGCCGTCACCATCTCGACCGCGCTGGCCTTCGTGACCCTGACGGTGCTGCTGGCCCTGCTGGTCTGACCCCGTCCCATGGTCCCGCCGGCGCCCTGCTCGGGGCGCCGTTTGCCTTATGTTAAGACTATGCTCCCAGCATCTGCGGATCAGGGCCGCGCCTGGCGCGGCTGCGGGATCGGGGGCCGGATGTGGCGGCCCCCCGGGTTCGCGGGCCGCGGCCCGCCAGGAGGGAGATCATGCATATGGCGCATTCGACCGGATGGAATGCCGGCGGGACAGGTCCGAGGCAAGAGACCGGGGCCGAAGGCCCGCCGCGCGGGCGGGAGCGCGCGGGCCTCATGGCCGACCTGACCCCCGAGGGGGACCAGCCGCTTGGCATGGGCCTGATGGCCGTGGCGCTGATGGCAGGGATCGTCGGGCTCAGCTCTGGCTGGTTCGGCGCGCCGCCCGCTGGCGGCACCGGACTGGTCCGGGCCTCGCAAAGCCTGCTGCTGGAGCCCGGCACGCCGCGCCCGGCATGGCCCGAGGGCGACCGGCTGGCCGATCGCGCCCCAGGCCCCGTGCCGGCCGAATTCCTCCACCTCAGCGCCATTCTCCAGGCCACGCCCCCCTCTCGGGCACCCGAGCTCAGGCGTCCATCGAGGCCCTGAGCGCGATATCCATCAGCTCGCGGATCTTGGCTTCGCGGGTATCCGCGACCAGGCGGCCCAGCTCGTCGTCGCCTTTCAGCACCACCAGGGTCGAGCGACGCGGGATGCGCATGCGGCTCACCAGTTGCGAGCGGCCGTAGGTATCCCAGTCGACGTTGATGAAGGTGATGTTCTCTTCATAGGACGGGTTCTCGGCCTTGAGCTTGTCCAGCACGCGCTCCTGGGCGGCGCAGGTGGTACACCAGCTGGCCTTGAAGTCGAGGAAGACGACCTCTCCGGCACCAAGGTGACGGTCGAGGACGCCGGGCTCGTAGTCCAGCGGCGCAGTGCCGGCGGCCAGCAGGCCCGTGGGGGCCAGGGCGATCGCGCTGGCGGTGGTGATGAAGTGACGGCGGTTCATGGGAACACCTCCCTCAGAAAGCTACGGACAGGTCGAGAAACCAGGGCGGCAGGACGCGCAGCGCCCAGGCCTCGGCCAGGTGATGAAGTCGGAACAGGATGGCGAGGCCGACGGCGATGAAGAGCACCCCCAGCAGGGGCCGCGCCGTCTGGGCAAAGCGCTGCAGGCCCGCGCGATGCCGCGCCAGAAGACCCCGCGCGCCATAGCCCAGCCCCAGGATCAGGGTCGAGACCCCGGCGGCGAAGCCCAGCATGATCACGCCCGCGCGCATCAGGCTCTCGCCCGAGGCCGCAAGCGAGATCGCTCCGCCCAGGGTGGGCCCCACGCAGGGGCTCCAGACCGCGCCCAGAAGCAGGCCGCCCAGGAACTGGCCCCGCGCGCCCGTCGCCTCGATGCGGGTGATACGCTGATCGGCACCTGCGGCGATCCCGCCGGTGGCCGAGGCAAAGGCATGGCTGAAGCGCGGCACCAGCAGCACCGCGCCGAAGGCGATCATCAGCGACGCGCCGATCTGTCCGACCAGCACCTCGTCGATGCCAAGCGCATAGCCGAAGCCCGAGACCAGCAGCCCGAGGCTGACGAAGGACAGGCTCATCCCCGCCGCCAGCGCCAGCGGGCCACGGGGGCTGGCCTGAAGGGCCGAGCCCAGCACGATGGGCAGCACCGGCAGGACGCAGGGGTTGATCAGGGTCAGCAGCCCGGCGAGATATGCGAAGACGATCTCCATGGGCGGTAAATTGCCGCCCAATGCCCCTCACTGTCATCCGAACTCTGCGTGAGAATCCGGCGGCAAATGTTTCAGACTGACTGCCGCACCGCTGCGGTTTCGGGGTTGCCGGTGTTCGGCGTGCCGGCGGGCTCGATCAGCAGCAGATGCGCCTCTTCGCGGGCGAAGGGGCAATGTTCGACGCCCTTGGGCACCACGAACATCTCGCCTTCGCGCAGGGTGACGGTGCGGTCGCGCATGCGGATCTCGATCTCTCCCTTCAGGACGAGGAAGAAGTCATCGGTGTCGGCGTGGGAATGCCAGGTGAATTCCCCCTGCACCTTCACCACCATCACGTCATGGCCGTTGAAGCTGGCAACGCCGCGCGGCGACCAGTGCTCATCGAAGAGCGAGAGTTTCCGGGCAAGGTTCACGGCGTCGGTCATGTCATTCTCCTGCGGTCTTGAGCGGCGCGGCAACCACCGCGGGCTGCTTGGACAATTGCACCGCCAGGATCCCCGCCGCAACGATCGCGACGCCCAGGATGTCCAGCGGCCCCACCTTTTCGCCCAGCACCACGGCGGCGACAAGCACGCCGAAGAAGGGGTTGAGGAAGTGGAAGGTCGCCGCCTTCACCGCGCCGATGCGACCGACGAGGACGAACCACAGGAAGGTCGCGGCCACGCCGGGGATCAGCACCGTGTAGGAGAAGGCCAGCACCAGCGACAGGTCCCAGCTGACCGCCCAGGTCTCGACGAAGGGCGAGACCACGCCAAGGCAGGCCGCGCCGACCAGCATCTGCAGCCCGACGACCATCAGCACATTGCCCCCGGACGAGGCCCCGCGCGCCGAAAGCGTGGCCACGGAAAGCGCCGCCGTGCCCAGCACGCAGATCGCCACGCCCAGCAGATCCGCGCCGCCCGACAGCCGCGTGCCCATGATCAGCCCGGCCCCGATGACACCCAGGACAAGGCCCCCGACGGCCATGGGCCGCAGCTTCTCGCCCAGCACCAGCCAGCCGAAGAGGCCGACCATCAGCGGCATGGTCGAGGCGATGATCGAGGCCAGCGAGGCTTCGATCCACTGCATGGCGACGAAGAAGAGACCGAGGTAGAGCGCGTTCTGGCAGACCCCGAAGATCAGCGTTGCCTTCCACTGGCCACGGGTCAGGCGCAGCTTCTGGCCAAGCGCCCAGGCCAGGCCCATGGCGATGACGCCCGAGATCAGGAAACGCGCCGAAAGCGAGAGCAGCGGCGGGGCGTGCTCGACGATGATCCGGGCCGAGGTGAAGGCGCTGGACCACATCAGCACGAAGGTGATGCCCATGATGATCGCGCGAATGTCCATCTGCCGCTCCTGTCTTCAAACTGGCCTCCGGGATATGCCAGATCACGGCGACGGGGGAACCCCTCTGGCCGGGCAGCTGCCATGCAGTCGCGGCAGAGCCGTCATGTCAATTTCGCACAGCCGCAGACTTTTCTCATTTATTTCAGCACCTTGGGAATCTTACCGGACGCATGCTCAACAGCGGCCCCGGACGGAAATTACTTGAATGATCAGCACATGCATTTAATTAGACTGCTAACCATTAGCCTGCTAATCAAATCAAGGCACCCGCCATGACCCAGCCCAAGATGCCGCATTCGATCACCCTGACAAGCACCCGGCTCAGCCGTGCAATGCGCAAGTGCTATGACGCCCTGGCCCGCCAGCGCGGGATCTCCTACGCGCGGATGGAAGCGCTGCTGGTGATCCGCAACCAGGAGGGCCTCAGCCAAACCGAGCTGGCCGAGCGCCTGATGATCGAGACCCCGACCCTGAATCGTACCCTCGACGGGCTGGAGCGCGACGGCTACGTCGCCCGCCTTGCCGACAAGGCCGACAAGCGTATCCGCCGGGTGGTGCTGACCGAGAGCGCCCGCGCCGAGGCCGATGAGCTGACCGCCTTCTCTGCCGGTCTGCGCGATGCGCTGGTGGCGGGCATCCCCGAGGCAGAGCTCGATGCCGCCGAGGCGACGCTGGACAAGATCTTTGCCAACCTCGACCGGCTCTCCAGGGCAAAGGGCCGGGACAATGGCTGAGACAACACCGCCGGCATCCCCCTCCGCCGCGCCCGGCATGGGCGAGGCCGAGGTGCAGCACCCGCCGCTGCGGATCGCCGCCTTCCTCTTCGCCGGAGCGCTGATCGCCATCAGCCAGTCACTGGGCCAAGGTTTCCTGCTGGCCAATTCCGGCCAGATCGCCGGAGAGATCGGCGCCACCCAGACCCAGGCCATATGGCTGACCGTCGCCTACATGGCGCCGCGCGCCTCGCTGCCGGTCCTGCTGATCAAGATCCGCACCCAATACGGCCTGCGCCGCTTCGCCGAGGTCGGCATCCTGGCCTATGTGGTCACCGCGCTGCTTGGTTTCTTCATCTCGGACCTGCAATCGGCCATCGCCATGGAACTGCTGGCCGGTATCGCCGCCGCGCCGCTGTCGAGCCTCGCCTTCCTCTACATGCTGGAAACCCTGCCGACGAAGGCCAAGCTTTCGGTCGGTCTCTGCGGCGCGCTGACGCTGATCATGCTGGGCAGTAGCCTGGCGCGTGTGATCTCTCCGCCACTGTGGGAGCTCGGCGGCTGGCAGGCGCTGAAGTTCTTCGACTTGGGGATGATCCTGCTGGCGCTGCCCTTCATCCTCTACCTGCCCCTGGGCCACCAGCCGCGCGAGAAGGTGATCTCGGGCAAGGACCTGCTGTCCTATGCGCTGATCGCCGCAGGCTTTGCCGGCATCACGGCGGTTTTCGCCTGGGGCACGGTGCATTGGTGGGCCCAGACCCCCTGGCTGGGCCTGGTGCTGGCCGGGTCGCTGGCGGTGCTGACCCTGGCCGCGGTGATCGAGCTCGGCCGCGAAGCGCCGCTGCTCGACATCCGCTGGCTGGCCTCGCCGCAGATCCTGCATCTGACGGCGGTGCTTCTGCTCTTCCGTATCGTGCTGTCGGAACAGAGCACGGGCGCGCCGGGGCTGTTCCAGTCCCTCGGCATGGGCGCCTGGCAGCTGCGCGGCCTCTTCGCGGTGATCGTCGCGGCCAGCCTTGCCGGCGGTGTCGCCTGCGCGCTGGCCATCGGCCCGAAGACCGTGCCGCTGATCCATGCGCTGGCCCTGGCGCTGATCGCCACGGGCGCCTTCCTCGACAGCCAGTCGACGGTGCTGACCCGCCCCGCCGATCTCTACCTCAGCCAGGGCATGATCGCCTTCGCCGGCGCCATCTTCCTGCCCTCGGCCATGGCCATCGGCCTGATGCTGGCGCTGCAGAAGGGGCCGCAATACCTGCTGAGCTTCATCATCGTCTTCCTGTCGACGCAAAGCCTTGGCGGCATCATCGGCTCGGGCCTCTTCCGCAGCTTCATCCGCCTGCGCGCCTCGCACCACGGGGCCGCCCTGAAAGAGCAGCTGCTGGCCGGTGATCCCGCCGTCACCCAGCTGATCGCGGGGCTGAGCCGCGGGCTCTCGACCCAGACCACCGATGCCGGCGCGATGCAGGCCGGTGCGGTGCAGCTCATCGGTTCCGAGCTGACGTCCCAGGCCACGGTGCTGGCCTACAACGATGCCTTCCTGCTGCTCGGCGCCGTGGCGACGGCAGCGCTTCTCCTCCTTCTCATCCACCTGGCCTGGCTGATCCGCAGCCGTGCCACGGGCGCCGAAGCGCCCGCTCAAGCCTGAGGTCCCCCCATGTCCCTCCTGAAGAAATCGAAACACGCCCTGGTCATCCTGCTGCTCGGCTGCGCCGGGCTGGGCTTTGTCCTTTACGCCTGGCAGCTGCCGCCCTTCGACAGCCATGTCGCCCGGACCGAGAACGCCTATATCCGGGGCCAGGTCACCGCCATCGCGCCGCAGCTCTCGGGCCATGTCACCGAGGTCGCCGTGCAGGACTTCCAGCAGGTCGAGGCCGGAGACGTCCTGGTCCGTCTCGATGACCGCAAGCTGAAAGAAGCCGTGGCCAAGGCCACCGCCGCGCTGGACAGCGCCCGCGCCAGCCTGCAGGGCAACGCCCAGGCGATCCGCTCGGCCGAAGCCACCGTCACCGCCCGCCGCGCGGCCCTTGCCTCGGCCGAGGCACAGCTGGCCGTGGCGCAAAGCTCCTGGGATCGCTACGCCCGGCTGAAAGAGCACGAGGTCGTCTCGGCCAGCGCCTTCGACCAGGCGGAGCTCTCGCTGAAACAGGCCCAGGCCGCCGTCGACCAGGCCCATAGCGCCATCGCCGTGGCAGAGGAAAGCGTCGCCGGCGCCCGGCTGCAAAGCAGCGCGCTCGCGGCCTCGGTCGCCTCGGCGGAGGCCTCTCTCGAGCTGGCCCGGATCGACCTCGGCAACGCGGTGGTGCGGGCGCCCGAAAGCGGCAGGCTGGGCCAGGTCTCGGTGCGGGTAGGCCAGTTCGTCACCGCCGGCAGCACCCTGATGTCCCACGTGGCGCCGCAGACCTGGGTCATCGCCAACCTGCGCGAAACCCAGGTCGGCGGAATACTGCCGGGCCAGCGCGTCAGCTTCACCGTCGACGCCTTGGGGCACGAGACCTTCCACGGCGCGGTCGAGCGTTTCTCGCCCGCGACCGGCTCCGAGTTCTCGGTCCTCGCGGCCTCGAACGCCACCGGCAACTTCACCAAGGTGGCGCAGCGGGTGCCGGTCAGGATCTCGATCGACCCCGGCCAGCCCGACCTCGAGAAACTGGTTCCCGGCCTCTCGGTCGTGGTCGAGATCGAACGGACCTCGGCAGGCTGACCGAGCTGGGAGGGGCGGTGACGCCGGGCACCGCCCCCTGCCCCCATCCGATGGCTGAAAATACTGCGGGGGGAGGGGCTTCGCAGAAGCGCCGGGGGGCAGAGCCCCCAACCCGGCCTCGGCATGGGCACAACGCCCGAGGCCCAAAGGCCCAAATACCAACCATCTGATCAAAAAGAAAAAAGGCTGCCCAAGGGCAGCCTTCGATCACTGTTCCTGGCTTAGGCCGGAACGGAACCGATCACGCGTTGACGCTGTCTTTCAGCGCTTTCGCGATGGTCATTTTCACGACCTTGTCGGCTTCTTTCTTGATCTGCTGGCCAGTGGCCGGGTTGCGGACCATGCGCTCGGGGCGCTCGCGGCAATAGATCTTGCCAACGCCGGGCAGGGTCACAGCGCCACCTTCGGACACTTCCTTGGTAATGACAGCCACCACGGCATCCAGCGCGGCGGAGGCGGTCTTCTTGTCTTCGCCCATTTCCTCGGCCAGTGCGGCCACGAGCTGGGTCTTCGTCATCGGCTTTGCCATTCAAGGTCTCCTTTTGCTGCCCGATGTCTTGGGCCTCGTGCGCCGCATATAACCGGATGTAGCGGAAAGGCACAATAAATAGAGTAAGTTTTCTTGCCTTTTCTGACCCTGCGTGACCTTTCCGACCATTTGGTCAGTTTCAATCAGAGGAAGGCGGTTTCATCGAAGCTGCGCAACTTGCGGCTGTGCATACGTTCAAGGGGCATGTCGCGCAGGGATTCCATGGCGCGGATGCCGATCATCAGGTGACGGCTGACCTGGGTCTTGTAGAAATCCGACGCCATGCCCGGCAGTTTCAGCTCGCCATGCAGCGGCTTGTCCGAGATGCAAAGCAGCGTGCCATAGGGCACCCGGAAGCGGAAACCGTTGGCGGCGATGGTGGCGCTTTCCATGTCCAGCGCCACGGCGCGGGATTGCGACAGCCGCTGCACCGGGCCGCGCTGGTCGCGCAACTCCCAGTTCCGATTGTCGAGCGTCGCCACGGTGCCGGTCCGCATGATCCGCTTCAGGTCGTAACCTTCCAGCTGGGTCTCTTTCTCGACCGCCTCTTCCAGGGCCACCTGGATCTCGGCCAGGGCCGGGATCGGCACCCAGACGGGCAGGTCGTCGTCCAGCACCTTGTCCTCGCGCAGGTAGGCATGGGCCAGGACGAAATCGCCCAGGTTCTGGCTATTCCTCAGGCCGGCGCAATGGCCGACCATGATCCAGGCATGGGGACGCAGCACCGCGATATGGTCGGTCGCGGTCTTGGCGTTCGACGGGCCCACCCCGATGTTGACCAGCGTGATCCCCCCGCCGCCGGGGCGCTTCAGGTGGTAGCTGGGCATCTGCGGCATCTTGGTGGTCGGCGGAATCGCCTCGTCAGGACCCGAGATCTCGACATTGCCGGTCGAGACGAAGGAGGTATAGCCGCTGTCGGGATCGGCCAGCATCTTGCGGGCATAGGCCTCGAATTCGCTGACGTAGAACTGGTAGTTGGTGAACAACACGTGGTTCTGGAAATGCTCGGCATCGGTCGCGGTGTAATGCGACAGACGCGCCAGCGAGTAATCCACCCGCTGCGCGGTGAAGGGGGCCAGGGGGCCGGCGCCATCGGGGCCCGGCTCATAGACGCCATTGACGATATCGTCGTTGGTGGTGGTCAGGTCCGGCACGTCGAAGACATCGCGCAGGATGAACTTGGCGGCACCTTCCTGCGGCACGGTGATCCCGGCATTGGCCACCGCGAAATGCACCGGCATCGGCGTGTCGGAATAGCCGATCTCGACATGGGTGCGGTAGTTCTCGATCAGCTGGCCGATCTGCTGCAGCAGGTAGTTGCGGAAGAGGTCGGGCCGGGTGATCGTCGCCGCATAGACGCCGGGCATCGAGACATGGCCGAAGCTCAGACGCGAGTCGATCTGGGCGAAGCTCTGGGTGGTCAGGCGGACTTCCGGGTAGAAGGCGCGGATGCGGCCCTCGGGGCGGCGGCCATCGGCCATGGCCTTCAGGAAATGGTCGCGCAGGAACTCGGCCGCCTCGTCGTAAAGTTGGGCGAGCCTGTCGACGGCGGCCTCCGCATCAGAGAAACGCTCGGACGGGCCGGAGGTCGGCGTCAGGATCTGGTCCATCATGGATGACTCCTTTCTGCCCTTTCTGATGCGCATCGAAGACGGGTGCAAGACCCGAGGCACCCTCTGGCAGGAGCGGTCATGAAGATGTCACGCAGGCGCAGGCTTGCCAGATCGGCGCGAAGACCGCATCTGTGGTGCATGACCAAGATCCTGCTCTCCTTCGGGCATGGCTATTCCGCCCGCGCCCTCACCCGCCTGCTGCTGCCCGAGGGCTGGCAGATCCACGGCACGACCCGCTCCGACGACAAGGCCGAGGCGCTCTCTGCCGCAGGCGTGACGCCCCACCTGATGCCGGGAGAGGACCTCGGGCCCCTGATCGACAGCGCCAGTCACCTGCTGATCTCGGCCGGTCCCGATGCCGAGGGGGACCCGGTGCTGCGTCTCTGGCGCGACCGTATCGCCGCCAATGCCGCCCGCTACGACTGGGTGGGCTACCTTTCGACCACCGGCGTCTACGGCGATCACGGCGGCGGCTGGGTCGACGAGGACACCCCGCTGACCCCCTCCACCCGGCGCGGCAAGTGGCGGGTCGAGGCCGAGGCCGCCTGGCAGTCCATCCCCGGCCTGCCGCTGCATATCTTCCGCCTGGCCGGCATCTACGGCCCCGGTCGCGGGGCCCTGTCCAAGGTCCGTTCCGGCAAGGCGCGGCGGATCATCAAGGAAGGCCAGGTCTTCTCGCGCATCCATGTCGATGACATCGCCCAGGTCCTGGCGGCCTCCATCGCGCGGCCCAACCCCGGCGCGGCCTACAACCTCTGCGACGACGACCCGGCCCCGCCGCAGGAGGTCATTGCCCATGCCTGCGAGCTTCTGGGCAAGCCCCTGCCCCCCGAAGAGCCCTTCGAGACCGCCGAGATGACCCCCATGGCCCGCAGTTTCTACGCCGAAAGCAAGCGGGTACGGAACGACCGCATCAAGCGGGAGCTGGGTGTCAAACTGCTCTACCCGACCTATCGCGACAGCCTTGGCGCCATGCTGGAGCAGGAAAATGACCGATCCCGGTGAACCAGCGCGCCGCGCAGGCGTTGTGCCTGAATGGAACAGGTGGTCCGACACATGAGCGAAACGCAACAGGCCGCCGAACCGCGCCTGCGCAGCCTGGGCGATATCCTCGACAAGCTCGAGGGTGCGGCCCATGACGGAAAGGTCTCCATCGGAGACGTCGTGGACGAAGTTGGCACCCGCGCCTTCGCGCCGATCATCCTGGTGCCGGCGCTGATCCTGATCTCGCCGCTGTCGGGGATCTTCGGTCTGCCGACCCTTGGCGCCGCGCTGATCTTCCTGATCACCATCCAGAAACTGCTGGGCCGCAACCATGTCTGGCTGCCCCAGGTGCTGCAACGGCGCGAGGTCTCGGAAGGCAAGTTGCAGAAGGCGATCTCCTGGCTGCGCAAACCCTGTGGCTGGGTCGACCGGCGCACCCACACGCGACTGACCGTGCTGGTCTCGCGCCCGGCCAACGTGGTGACCCTGCTGGTCATCCTGGGCATCTGCCTGGTGATCCCGGCGCTCGAGATCCTGCCCATGGTCACCTCGATCTTCGCCGTGGCCATCTCTCTCTTCGCCATCGGCCTGCTGACCCGAGACGGTCTGTTTACCCTGCTGGGCTACACCCAGGTGGCGCTGTCGAGCGGGTTGGTGCTGTGGCTGCTGACAGGCGGCGCAGGAGGGGGCTGATCAGGCGTCGCCAAAGTAGTCTTCGTCGACACCCTTGACCACATAGGTCTGCCGGGAACGGACTCCGACCCCATGGCGGATCATAAGTTCCGCAAGCCTGCGTCCGTCGATCAGGACAACGCGCTGCTGAACCCGATCAAGGAAGGCAATCGCCTCGCGCGAGAAGCTGGAGGTGGTGACGAACACGCCCTTGGTCGCGCTGACGCCAACAAGGCTGCCGATAAATTCGCGGATTGCGGGACTTCCAACGGTATTCTTGGGATCGTATCGCTTGGCCTGAATGTAGACCGCATCCAACCCAAGAGGGTCTTCGTTGACCACACCGTCAATACCGCCGTCACTGGACTTGCCTAACCGCTCTGCCATCTGACGCTTTCCGTCGCCGTACCCCATGGCGAGAAGCAGGTCGACAATAAGCTGCTCGAAGCGCGTGGGGTCCATGCCAAGCACAGCTTCCAACAGGTCGCTTTCAAGCGCCGAAAAGAGTTCTGCCGCCGCCGCCTCCAGGGCCTCTTCCGGAGGAAGACTGGTAGCTTGCGCTGGCGTTTTCGCCGTGTCGCCCACGGCACCCGGTTGCGTACTATCCCGGTCAGGCACCCTCCATTCCTCGAAGGTCTCGAATTGAGCGAGTGTGGCATTCCCTATTGGACCGGAGTGCGACCTGAGAAGTTTGCGTCCCAGATCGGTAATCTCATGAAAACCGCGCCTCGAAGACTGCACCAGTCCAGCCTTGGAAAGATAAGTCCGCGCCCAATGAGCTCTGTTTGCCAAGACGGTTTGGGTGCCACTGGGAAGCAGCTCCTCGACCTCATCGGGTGTCAGATCATAACGTTCTATCAAAGACGGAAGAATATCCCGGACGCGATGCGCATTCCCATCTGAGAGAGCTTCCAATACCGGTCTCATCAAGGTCTGGTAGTCTGGAACAGGCATGGCGTCTCCGATGCGATCTGGCGTCAGGCCCTCTTCCCCAGCCGTTCCACGCCCAGCACGTCCAGCGCCTTGGCTTCGATGTCCTCGGCGTTGAGGCCTGCGGTGGCGTACATGTCCGCCGGGCTGGACTGGTCGATGAAGGTATCGGGCAGCACCATCGAGCGGAATTTCAGACCCTTGTCGAAGACACCCTCGTCGGCCAGCAGCTGCGCCACGTGGCTGCCGAAGCCGCCGATGGCGCCTTCCTCGATGGTGATCAGGGCTTCGTGGTCGGCGGCAAGCTGCAGGATCATCTCACGGTCCAGCGGCTTGGCGAAACGGGCGTCGGCGACGGTGGGGGTGATGCCGCGCGCTGAAAGCGCCTCGGCGGCGTCCTGGACCTCTTTCAGGCGGGCACCGAAGGTCAGCAGCGCCACGCGCCCGCCCTCCTGGATCATCCGGCCCTTGCCGATCTCCAGCGGCACGCCCTTCTCGGGCATCTCGACGCCCACGCCCTCGCCGCGCGGGTAACGGAAGGCGATGGGACCCTCGTCATGGGCGGCGGCGGTGGCGACCATGTGCTTCAGCTCGGCCTCGTCGGCGGCGGCCATGACGACCATGCCGGGCAGGTTGGCCATGAAGGCCACGTCGAAGCTGCCCGCATGGGTGGCGCCATCGGCGCCCACCAGGCCGGCGCGGTCGATGGCGAAGCGCACGGGAAGGCGCTGGATCGCCACGTCATGCACCACCTGGTCGTAGCCGCGCTGCAGGAAGGTCGAATACATCGCGCAGAAGGGCCGCAGCCCGCCTGCGGCCAGCGCCGCGGCGAAGGTCACCCCGTGCTGCTCGGCGATGCCCACGTCGAAGGTGCGCGAGGGGTAGCGCTCGGCCATCAGCTGCAGGCCTGTGCCATCGGGCATGGCGGCGGTGACGGCGCAGACGCGGCTGTCCTCGGCGGCCAGACGCACCAGCTCGTCCCCGAAGACCGAGGTGTAGCTGGGCGCGTTAGACGGCGCCTTCTTCTGCTTGCCCGAGGGCACGTCGAACTTGGCGGTGGCGTGGCCCTTGTCCGAGGCGCGCTCGGCTGGGGCATAGCCCTTGCCCTTCTTCGTCACCACGTGGATCAGCACCGGCCCGGTGGCGCGCGCCTGCACGGTGCGCAGCACCGGCAGCAGCTGGCCCATGTCGTGGCCGTCCAGCGGACCGAGGTAGGAGAAACCCAGCTCTTCAAACAGCGTGCCGCCGACGGCCATGCCCTTCAGCATTTCCTTGGCCCGCTTGGCGCCTTCCTGGAAGGGCGGCGGCAGCAGCGAGACCGCGCCCTTGGCAGCTTCCTTGAAGCTCTGGAACGGGTCGCCCGCGTAGAGGCGGGACAGGTAATTGGACAAAGCGCCCACGGGCGGCGCGATGGACATCTCGTTGTCGTTCAGGATGACGATCATCCGCTTGCCCAGGTGGCCCGCGTTGTTCATCGCCTCGAAGGCCATGCCCGCCGACATGGCGCCATCGCCGATCACCGCGATCGCATCTCCCAGCCCCTCGGGCAGCTGGCCGCCCAGGTCGCGCGCCACGGCAAAGCCCAGGGCGGCGGAAATCGAGGTCGAGCTATGGGCCGCGCCGAAGGGGTCGTAGGGGCTTTCCGAACGCTTGGTGAAGCCCGACAGCCCGCCTTTCTGGCGCAGCGTGCGGATACGGTCACGGCGCCCGGTCAGGATCTTGTGCGGATAGCTCTGGTGGCTGACGTCCCAGATGATCTTGTCGCGCGGCGCCTCGAAGATCGCATGCAGCGCCACGGTCAGCTCGATCACGCCCAGGCCTGCGCCCAGGTGGCCGCCGGTTTCGGACACCGCGGCGATGGTCTCGGCCCGCAGCTCGTGGGCGAGACGCACGAGCTCGGCATCCGAAAGGCCCTTCATGTCCGCCGGGGTGACGATACGGTCAAGCAACGGGGTCTCGGGTCTGGAGGTCATGGGCTATGGCTCTTCGGGGCTGGGGGCGATCCGGGGCAGATCAGCTTTGGCGCGAGATAACGAAGCGGGCGGCTTGCCGCAAGTTTTCTGCTGCCTCACCATATGGGGCAAGGGCGTCACAGGCCAAGGAGACAAGTCGCCCCGCCTCGCTGCGGGCGGGCTCCAGCCCCATCAGCGAGACGAAAGTGGCCTTTCCGGCCGCCTCGTCCTTGCCGACGCGCTTGCCGGTGGCGGCCTCGTCGCCTTCGACGTCCAGGATGTCATCGGCAATCTGGAAGGCCAGGCCGAAGGCGCTGGCATAGGTCGAGAGCGGCGCGGGGTCCGCCCCGGCCATCACGGCACCCGCCGTGGCCGACCAGTCAAAGAGCGCGCCGGTCTTCAGTGCCTGCAAGCGGGTGATCTGATCCAGCGTCAGCGGGACAGAGGCGCTTTCGGCGGCGATATCCTGCACCTGCCCCAGCACCATGCCCTGGCCGCCGCCCGCGCGCGCCAGGCCCTGCATCAGCGCCAGGCGGCGCTCGGCGGGCAGGTCGAGGCCCGCGACCAGCTCGAAGGCCAGCGATTGCAGCGCGTCGCCGGTCAGCACGGCCATGGCCTCGTCCCACTTCACGTGGACGGTGGGCAACCCGCGGCGCAAGTCATCGTCATCCATGCAGGGCATGTCGTCATGTACCAGGGAATAGGCATGCAGCGCCTCGATGGCCGCCGCCGCATCCAGCGCGGGCGCCTCGGCCACGCCATGCAGCCGGGCGCTTTCCAGCACCAGGAAGGCGCGGAGCCGCTTGCCGCCGCCACAGGCATAGCGCATGGCCGCGCCCAGCTCTCCCTCGTAGCCCGAGAGTACCTTTTCCAGATGCGCGGTGACGGTCTCTGCCGTCCCGGCCAGCGCCGTCTTGAACAAGATCAGAGCCCCTCGACCGGCTTCAGACCGCTGGGGTTGCCGTCGCCATCCAGGGTGATCGCCGCAACCTTCTCTTCGGCCTCGGCCAGCTTCTTCTCGCAATGTTTCTTCAGCAGCGCGCCGCGCTCGTAGAGCTTGATCGAGGCCTCGAGCTCGACATCGCCGCGCTCGAGCTGGCCGACGACGCCTTCCAGCTCTTTCATGGCAGCCTCAAAGGACATTTCGGCGATCGGGGTATCGGACATCTGAGGGCTCCTTCGTGGCAGTCAGGCAGGACGATCGGGGCGTTTGCGCGCACCATAGCCCCGGCGCGAGGGCGGTTCAATTGAGCTTCTGGCGCGTTGACCTTGCCCGGCGACGGGGCGCAACATGGAGGAATGAACGCCCTGCTGGAAAATGCCGCCGAATTGCACCCCGAAGCCGCCGCCCAGGCCGCCCGGCGGCTGGCGGCCGTGCTTGCGGCCCGCGGCGGCGAGGCGGGCGAGATCCTGCACCTGGTGCCCGGTCGCCGCGCCGTCTTCGCGGGCAGCTGGCAGGGCGCGGAGGTGGTCTTTCACCTGGCGCTGGACCCAGAGCAGGCGCGCGCCTTCGCCTCGGGCTTCGCCGAGCAGACCCGCGTGCATGGCTACATGGGCCAGGGCGCCTTCCGGGTGCCCGAGCCGCTGGCCCTGCTGGAGGGCGGAGAGCTGACCGCCGTGGCCCGGATCGAGGGGCAGCCGCTGCTGCAGGCCATGTGGCAGGCCGAAGCCGGCGAACGCCCCGCCCTGCAGGCGCTTGGCGCGGGCTGGCTGGCCGCCCATGCGGCGCCCACGCTGGAGACAAGCCCGGTGAACCGGGGACCCTGGCGCAAGTGGGCCGACAAGGGGCTGGAGCAGCAGCCCCATGAGGCCCTGCGCGGGATCGAGACCCGCGTGGCGCAGAAGTTCCACGCCCTGTCGCGGCGCATGCGCGGGCAGGAGACCTGGCGCACGGCGCTTGGTCACGGGGATTTCCACCCCAACAACCTGATGCTGGACGGCGCGGGCCTGTGCTGGGGCATCGACCTCGGCGCCTCGACCCGCGCGCCGCTTTGCCGCGATATCGCCCGCTACCTGGTGCATGGGGCGCGACGCGGCATGCTGCCGTCGGGCCAGATGCGCTACGGGGTGGACGCGGGCGGCCTCCAGGCCTTTGCGCAGGCCTTTTCCCTGACGGATCAGGAGCTTGCCACTGACCTGCCTTTCTTCATCTGCCACGAGGTCCTGTCGCGGGTCGAGCATCCCCAGATGCCCGGCCGCCGCATCCGCCTGACCCAGGAGATGACGGAGGCCCTGTTCGAGGACATGCGCGCCCTGATGAAGGACTAGGCCCCGGCGGCAATCAGCCCGTCGACATGTACCGCCGCGGCCTCGGCCAGGGCTTCGAGGTTGTAGCCCCCCTCCAGGCAGGACACGAGCCGCCCGCCGCAGACCTTCGCCGCCAGCGCGGTCATCTGGTCGGTCAGCCAGGCGAAATCCTGTGTTTCCAGGTTCACCGAGGCGAGCGGGTCGTCCTTGTGGGCATCGAAGCCCGAGGACAGCAGGATCAACTCTGGCGCGAAGCTCTCGATCTTGGGCAGCACCTGCTGGGTGACGATCATCCGATAGGTCTCGCCATCGGTTTCGGGCGGCAGCGGGATGTTGCGGATCGTGTCGTGGGGGCCGTATTCGTCACGGTTGCCGGTGCCGGGATAGAGCGGCTGCTGATGGGTCGAGATGAACAGGATACGGCCGTCCGATTGCACCAGGTCCTGGGTGCCGTTGCCGTGGTGCACATCCGGGTCGAAGATCGCCACGCGCTTCAGGCCACGCCGCTCCAGCGCATGTTTCGCCGCGATGGCGACATTGCCGAAGAGGCAGAAGCCCATCGGGCTTTCCGTCTCGGCGTGGTGTCCCGGCGGACGGGTGGCGACGAAGGCATTGTCCGCGCGCCCGTCGAGCACCGCGTCCACGGCGGCAATCGCCCCGCCGGCGGCCCGCAGCGCCGCCCGCATCGAGCCCGGCGACATCCAGGTATCGGGGTCCATCTGGGTGATGCCCTCTGCGGGCTCCGAGCTGCGCACGTGGTCGATATAGCGCTGCGGATGGCAGAGACGCAGGTCGGCTTCTTCGGCCAGGGGGGCCTCATGGCGGTCCAGCGCCTTGCCCTCCAGCGCCGCCAGCACGTGACGCAAACGCGCCACCTGCTCCGGATGTCCTTCGGGGGTGACATGGGAGAGGCAGTCGGGATGGGTATAGAGCGCGGTGGTCATGGGGGCTTTCCGTCAGATGTCAGGCCCGGCAGAAAGCTGCGCCTCCGGCGGGCATACTTGGGGCAAGCTGAAAGGCGGAACGGAGGTCCTGTCAATCAGGAGCGGTCAATCGGGGGCCAGCATGTAGCCCGCGCCGCGAATGGTCTGCAGGTAGCGGGGCTGCTTCGGATCGGCCTCGATCTTGCGGCGCAGGCGGGTGATCTGCACATCCACGGCCCGTTCCTGCGCACCGGGCTGGTCGGCGCTGGCGCCACGGCCCAGCTCTTCGACCAGCTGCTGACGCGACAGGGGTTCGCCCGGATGGGCCGAGAAGACCCGCATCAGCTGCACCTCGGTGGCGGTCAGGCGCACGGGGGTGTCACCGGCCCAGAGCTCTGCCCGGTCGACATCGTAGCGCACCTCGCCCAGGTGCAGCACCTTGGGCAGGGCGCGGGTGGCGGGGCTGTCGGGCACCCGGCGCAGGATGGCGTTGATGCGCAGGGCCAGCTCGCGCGGCTCGAAGGGTTTGACGAGGTAGTCATCGGCGCCTGCCTCGAAGCCACGGATGCGGTCCTCGGATTCGCCACGGGCGGTGAGCAGCAGGATCGGGGTGCGGATCTCTTCGCGCAGGCTTTCGGTCAGGCTGATCCCGTCCTCGCCCGGCATCATCACGTCCAGCACGATCAGGTCGAACTCCAGCCCGGCCAGCAGGCGGCGGGCATGAACGGCGTCGCGGGCGGTGGTGATCAGGAAGCCCTGCCGCTTGAGGAACCGCGCCAGCAGATCGCGGATGCGTTCGTCATCATCGACGATCAGCAGATGCGGGTCCGGGTCGCTCACGGGGTGTTCTCTCGCAGGGCGGCATGGGACTGGCGGATCTCGCCGTCCATCAGCGCTTCCAGTACCTGGCGGAAGCCGGCGACCGCCTCGGGGCCGGCCTTGCGGTAGGCGTCGCGCATCCACTTGCGCTGCGCATCCGACAGCTTCTGTTCCAGCGCCGCACCCTCTTCGGTCAGGTAGAGATGCCGTTCGCGCTTGTCGGCCCGGCCGACTCGGCTTTCCACCAGCCCGTCGGCGATCAGGGTCCGCAGCACCCGATTGAGGCTCTGCTTGGTCACGCCGAGGATCATCAGCAGCCGGTTCACGTTCATCCCCGGCGCACGGGCGATGAAGTGCAGCGCCCGGTGGTGAGCCCGGCCATAGCCGGTGCCTTCGAGGATCTGATCGGGCGCGACAGTGAAACCGCGATAGGCAAAGAACATCGCCTCTATGCCCTGACGAAGTTGTTCATCCGTCAGGAAAAGGAGCGAGTCTCCGACCTGGACCTCAGACATGGTGCCTCCCATCTTGCTGGCCTTATGGCTGGCCCTGTTGCTGGTTCCTTGTGTGGCCTCGGGACGATAGGCGCTCGGCCCGATTTAGCCAAGCCTCCGCCTCGGGTGGTCCGAGAATAAGTCAGGCTTGTTGACATTCCAAGAATCAAAAGTTACCAAACCCCCGTTGAGACGAAATATTATGCCCGCTTCGGACCATTTCGGCGCAACATATGAAAATTTTGATGTCAGGAGGTTGCGATGTCTGCATATGACGACCGCGACGGCAAGATCTGGATGGACGGCAAACTGGTGGACTGGCGCGACGCCAATGTACACCTGCTGACCCATGCGCTGCATTATGCCTCCTCCGTCTTCGAAGGTGAGCGCTGCTACAACGGCAAGATCTTCAAGGGGGTGGAGCATTCCGAACGGCTGAAGAAATCGGCCCAGATGCTGGACTTCGAGATCCCCTATTCCGTGGAAGAGATCGAGGCGGCCAAATACGCCATGCTGGAAGCCAACGGCTGGACCGACGCCTATGTGCGCGCGGTTGCCTGGCGCGGTGCCGGTGAAGACATGGGTGTCAGCGCACGGCGCAACCCGGTCCGCCTGGCCATCGCCGGCTGGGAGTGGGGCAACTACTACGGCGACGCCAAGATGAAGGGCGCCAAGCTGGATATCGCCAAGTGGAAGCGCCCCTCGCCCGAGACGATCCCCGTGCATGCCAAGGCCGCCGGTCTCTACATGATCTGCACCATGTCCAAGCACGCGGCCGAGTCCAAGGGCTGCTCTGACGCGCTGTTCATGGATTACCGCGGCTACGTTGCCGAGGCGACCGGCGCCAATATCTTCTTCGTCAAGGATGGCGAGGTGCATACTCCGCTGGCCGACTGCTTCCTGAACGGCATCACCCGTCGCACGGTGATCGACCTGCTGAAGCAGAAGGGCATCACGGTGCACGAACGCCACATCATGCCCGAAGAGATGGAAGGCTTCGAGCAGTGCTGGCTGACCGGCACCGCCGCCGAGGTGACCCCGGTGGGCCAGATCGGCGATTACACATTCGAGGTGGGCGCCATGGCCAAGGATATGGTCGAGACCTACGAGAAGCTGGTCCGCGCCTGATCCGTCAGCGCTTGCGCTTCAACACTTGCGATTCAGGGGGCTCCGCGCGGCGGGGCCCCTTTTGCCTTTCCCATCCCTCCATCGCCCATCTTGCCCGCTCCGCTCCCGCCGTGATCCGACGGATGCGCCTCGACATCGGCCCGTACCTGGGCATGGGCGACAAGGGCGAAGATCAGCGTGCCGCCGATGACATTGCCCGCCAGCGTCGGCAGCCAGAACTCGCCCAGCACGGCGACCAGCCCCTCGTTGCCGAGGAAGACGAGGTAGAGCACCTCGACCGTGCCGGCGACAACGTGGGGGAAGTCCCCTAGCGAGATGATCCAGGTGGCGAGGAAGATCAGCGGCAACCGGGCCTGCGGCGCCGCCGCCATGGCCCAGACCAGCGTGGCGATCAGCCAGCCCGAGACGATGCCGCCGGCGAACATCTCGCCCGCGGGCTTGCCGATCAGGTGCAGCCCGATCTGCGCGAAGCTTTCCGAGGTCTCGGCATCGAAGAGCGGCATCCAGGCGAAAACCGCCGCGGCCACCGCACCGCCGATGGTATTGCCCGCCAGCACGATGCCCCAGAGCCGCAGCACCCGCCACAGCTTGGACAGGCGCGGCTGGGACATCAGCGGCAGCACCGGGGTGACGGTATTCTCGGTGAACAGCTGCTGCCCGGCACAGATGACGAAGATGAAGCCGACCGTGTAGCCCATGGCCTCGAAGAGAAAGCCGACCTCAGTCTCGGGCAGATGCGCATGCAGCAGGCCGCGCGCCATGAAGGAGGTCGCCATGGTGATGCCGCCCGCGATGGCGGACCACATCAGCGCCATGCCGTCGCGGTCCATCTCCTTCTCGCCGGCGCGGCGGATCACCTCGTGGACGGCGGCGGCGGTCGAGGGCAGATGCGGCTCGAGCTCCTCGACATCGGCGGCGTCCGATTGCGGGGCCAGGTGGCCGGAGTCTCGGTCGTCGGAAAGATCGGTCACGGCGGGCTCCAGTCACATCTGTTGTACAGATGGAACGCCCCCGGAGAGACCGGGTTCCGCCACGAGGCCGGGCCCGAAACGCGAAGGGGCGCCCCGCAGGACGCCCACTCTCGTACCGTGCGCCGGATCAGGCGGCGACGAACAGCCCCTCGGCCTTCACCTTCTCGTAGGCCTCGTCGAGGCTGAGACGGGCGCGTTCGATCAGCGTATCGACTTCCTCGTTGGTGATCACCAGCGGCGGAGAGATGATCATCCGGTCGCCCACGTGGCGCATCACCAGGTTGTTGGCGAAGCAGCGCTCGCGCACCATGTAGCCCACCGTACCGGCAGGGGCGGCGAACTTGGCGCGGCTGGCCTTGTCCGGCGTCAGCGCAAGAGAGCCCATGCCGCCAACGATGTTCGCCTCACCCACCATCGGGTGATCGGCGAGGCTTTGGAACTTTTCCTTCAGGTAGGGCGCGGTCTGGGCGCCGAAACGGGCCACGACGCCCTCTTCCTCCAGGATGCGCAGGTTCTCCAGCGCGACGGCCGCCGCGACGGGGTGACCCGAGTAGGTATAGCCGTGGTTGAACTCGGTCGCGCCGATCACGGCGGCGACCTCGTCGGACAGGATCGAGCCACCGATGGGCTGGTACCCCGAGCTGAGACCCTTGGCGATGGTCATGATGTCGGGACGGATACCCACGGTTTCAGAGCCGAACCACTTGCCGGTGCGCCCGAAGCCGCAGATCACCTCGTCCGCGATCAGCAGAATCTCGTACTTGTCGCAGATGCGCTGGATCTCGGGCCAGTAGGTCGCGGGCGGCACGATGACGCCACCGGCGCCCTGGATGGGCTCGGCGATGAAAGCCGCGACCTTGTCCTCGCCCAGCTCCAGGATGGCCTTCTCCAGCTGCTGCGCGCGCTCCAGGCCGAAGTCCTCGGGGGACATGTCGCCGCCTTCGTTCCACCAGTCGGGCTGGTCGATGTGGTGGATGCCGGGGATCGGCAGACCGCCCTGGGCATGCATGCCCTTCATCCCGCCAAGCGAGCCCGAGCCCACGGAAGAGCCGTGATAGGCATTCCAGCGCGAGATGATCACCTGCTTCTCGGGCTTGCCCTTCTCGGCCCAGTAGGTGCGGACCAGGCGCAGGTTGGTGTCATTCGCCTCGGAACCCGAGGAGGAATACATCACGTGGTTCAGATTGCCCGGCGCCAGCTCCGCCAGCTTCTTCGACAAGGCGATGACCGGCACATGGGTCGTCATGAAGAAGGTGTTGTAATAGGGCAGCTCGCGCATCTGCTGCGCGGCGACCTCGGCCAGCTCGTCGCGGCCATAGCCGATGTTGACGCACCACAGCCCCGCCATGGCGTCGAGAATGGTCTCGCCGTCGCTGTCGGTCAGCCAGCAGCCGTCGGCGCGGGTGATGACACGGGCGCCACGCTCTGCCAGCTCGGCCTGGGTGCTGAAGGGATGGACATGATGCGCCGCGTCCAGAGCCTGAAGCTCTGCCGTCGGCAGGTGGTTGCTGATCTTGTTCATGCTGGAATCCTCGAACTCCGCCCGCAAAGGGCGCTCGAATCCAGAATATGATCAAATTGATCAGTGTCAATCGAATCGCGGCACTTCAGAGCGCGCGAAGGATCATCTCCATTCCCTGCTCCAGATCGCCCTGCATGGCGCGGGCAGCGCCCTCTCCATCGCCTGTTTTCAGGGCGGAAAGAAGATCCTTGTGCATGTCCGGCAGGTTCCGCGTGCCGAAGGCGCCGCAGACCACGCGCAGCGAGGGACCGAAGCGCAGCCAGAGCCCCTCGACCAGCTCGGCCAGGATCGGCGCCTCGGCGATACGGTTCAGATCAGAGTGGAAACGGTGGTTCTCGACCAGGTAGTCATGCACGTTTCCGCGCCGGATGGCGTCGTCCAGCGCCATGTCGATTCGCTCCAGCGCGGCCACGTCGCGCGGCGTGATCCGGGCGCAGGCACGGCGCGCCAGCTCGGGCTCGAGGCCCCGGCGGGCGGTCAGAAGCTGCTCGATCTCGGATTGGCCAAGCTGGGGGACGGAAATCCGCCGATTGCCGCGAAACTCGAGCGCACCCTCGGCCATCAGCCGGCGCAGCGCCTCTCTCACCGGGGTCATCCCGGCGCCGAGCTCGGCCACCAGCCCCTGGATCGTCACCGCCTGCCCAGGCTCGAACTGGCCAAAGAGCACACGGGCCCGGAGGGTCCGATAGACCACTTCATGGGCGGGCAAACCCGCCCCCTGCCGCTCGTTCTGCGCCTCCTGGGGGGTGATCCCGCCAGATGTGGCCTCTGCTGCCTGCAAATTACTCACCTCGGACCAAACCTCCGTTCTCGCAGGCCATCTTGCACGGCTTCCGGCCGCATGAAAACATCTTCATGTTGCCAGAAGCCCTGGTTTTTGATCAAAATCCAGGGGCGAGGGGCGAAAGACCCCGAAATACGCAAACGGGAGAGTATATCATGAAGACGATTCTTGGCCTCACGGCCGCGACCCTCGCGCTTGGAGCCGTCATGGCCCAGGCTGAAGAGGTCCATGTCTACAACTGGTCCGACTACATCGACGAAGAGCTCCTGTCGAAGTTCGAGGAAGAAACCGGCATCAAGCTGGTCTACGATGTCTTCGACAGCAACGAGCTGCTCGAGACCAAGATGCTGGCCGGCGGCTCCGGTTACGACGTCGTCGTTCCCACCGGCACCTTCCTGCAGCGCCAGATCATGGCCGGCGCCTTCCAGCCGCTGGACAAGTCCAAGCTGCCGAACCTGGAAAACATGTGGGACGTGATCGAAAAGCGGACCGATGTCTACGATCCCGGCCACGAGTATTCGATCAACTACATGTGGGGCACCACCGGCCTCGGCGTGAACGTCGGCAAGGTCCAGGAGATCCTGGGCGAGGACGCGCCGATGAACTCGCTGTCGCTGATCTTCGATCCGGCCAACGCCGAGAAGCTGGCCGAATGCGGCATCATGATGCTCGACGCCCCGACCGAGACGGTGCCCGCCGCGCTGACCTATGCCGGCTGGGACAACCCCGACGACAAGTCCGACGAGGCCCTGGCCAAGGCACAGGAAGTGCTGACCGCCGTGCGTCCCTTCATCCAGAAGTACCACAGCTCGGAATACATCAACGCGCTGGCCAATGGCGATGTCTGCGTCGCGCTCGGCTGGTCCGGCGACGTGCTGATCGCCCGTGACCGTGCCGCCGAGGCCGACAACGGTGTCGAGGTGGGATACTACATCCCCACCGAGGGTGCGCTGATGTGGTTCGACATGATGGCGATCCCGGTCGATGCCCCGAACCCCGAGGCGGCGCATACCTTCCTGAACTTCATCATGGATGCGCAGAACATGGCCGCGGCGTCGAACTACGTCTACTACGCCAACGGCAACAAGGCCTCCCAGGAATACCTCATCGAGGACGTGATCGGCGACAACGCCATCTACCCCGACGAGGCGACGCTGGAGAACCTCTACACGGTCACGCCCTTCGACCTGCGCTCTCAGCGCAAGCTGACCAAGCTCTGGACCGAGGTGAAGTCGGGTCTCTGATCCCGCCTCGCCATCCTTCCCGCGCCATGCCCCCATGGCGCGGGATCACTCATGCCTAGGAGCCCGGCCCGCGCATGCCCCAGACCGTCTTTGCCCCCTGGGAAGATCCCGAGGAGAAGCCGCTGATCCGCTTCCAGAACGTCACCAAGAAATTCGGTGACTTCACGGCGATCCACAATATCGACCTCGATATCTACACCCGCGAGTTCTTCGCTCTCCTGGGCCCCTCGGGCTGCGGCAAGACCACCCTGATGCGGATGCTGGCAGGCTTCGAGACGCCCACCTCGGGCAAGATCCTGCTGGGCGGAGAGGACATCGCCGCGACGCCGCCGAACAAGCGCCCGGTGAACATGATGTTCCAGAGCTACGCGCTGTTTCCGCATCTGTCGGTCTGGGACAACATCGCCTTCGGCCTGAAGCGCGAGGGCCGCGACAAGAGCGATATCGAAACCCGCGTCGCCGACATGATGCGCCTGACCCGGCTCGAGAAATTCGCCCGCCGCAAGCCGCACCAGCTTTCGGGTGGCCAGCGCCAGCGCGTGGCCCTGGCCCGTTCGCTCGCCAAGGCGCCGAAACTGCTGTTGCTCGATGAACCGCTCGGCGCGCTCGACAAGAAGCTGCGCGAGGAAACCCAGTTCGAGCTGATGGACATCCAGGAGAAGACCGGCACCACCTTCGTCATCGTCACCCACGACCAGGAAGAGGCGATGACCGTCGCCTCCCGCGTGGCGGTGATGGACGAGGGCCAGCTCGTGCAGGTCTCGACCCCCGACCGGATCTACGAGAACCCGAACTCGGTCTACGTGGCCGATTTCATCGGCGACGTGAACATCATCAAGGGCAGCGCCAGCCAGTCCGGCGACAAGGTGCTGGTCAGCTGGGCCGAGGGCGCTTCGCCGCTCGTCGCCACCTCGACCGCCCTGCTGCAGAAGGACCAGACCTGCTACCTGGCCATCCGCCCCGAGAAGATCACCATCTCTTCCGAAGAGCCCGAGACCAGCAACAAGGTCCATGGCGAGATCATCGACATCGGCTACCTGGGCAATATCTCGACCTACCACGTCAAGCTGCCGACCGGAGAGATGATCAAGGCTCAGTCCACCAACACCCGTCGCATCTCGCGCCGCAATTTCACCTGGGAAGACAAGGTCTGGCTCAGCTGGTCCGACACCGCCGCCGTGGTGCTGGAGCGGTGAGCGTGCGCAGGCCCATCCCGCTGGACGACCGGCACGCCGGTCAGCGGGGGCTCTGCCCCCGGTCGGGCAAGCCCGACTCCCCCGGAGGTATTTCCAGCCTGGTGATGCAGCGGGACATGGCCCGGAAGGGCGGCCTCGTTTTGCCACAGGCGTTTGCACGCTCTCACTGGGAAAGTAGGCCGCTTCGGGGGCACGACCTGTTCCATCACCAGGCCGAAAATACCTCCGGGGGGAGTCTCCGGCACGGAGACGGGGGGCAGCGCCCCCCCGCCCCCCTCGGCACGAGCACCAGCGGAGGCATCCCATGCGCCGCCTGATCCTGATCGCCCTTCCCTATCTCTGGCTGCTGGCGCTCTTCCTGGTGCCCTTCCTGATCGTCGTGAAGATCTCGCTGTCGGACGTGGCGCTGGCGCGCCCGCCCTATCTGCCGCAGGTCGATTTCGCCGCCGGCTGGGCCGGGTTGAAGGACTTCTTCTCTCAACTCGACTTCGAGAACTTCGCCTTCCTGGCCTCGGATGACCTTTACTGGCGCGCCTACCTGTCGTCGCTGAAGATCGCGCTGATCTCGACCGTGCTGACGCTGCTGGTGGGCTACCCCATCTCCTATGCCATGGCCTCGGCCGCGCCCGAGTGGCGCCCGACGCTGATGATGCTGGTGATCCTGCCCTTCTGGACCTCCTTCCTGATCCGCGTCTATTCCTGGATGGGTATCCTCAGCCAGAACGGCATCCTCAACAGCTTCCTGCTGTGGACCGGGCTGATCAGCGAGCCGCTGACCATCATGAACACCGAGATCGCGGTCTATATCGGTATCGTCTATACCTACCTGCCCTTCATGATCCTGCCGATCTACGCCACGCTCGAGAAGCTGGATGTCTCGCTGATCGAGGCGGCCGAGGACCTGGGCTGCTCGCGCGCTTCGGCCTTCTGGCTGGTCACCATTCCGCTGTCGCGGCCCGGCATCATCGCCGGCTGCTTCCTGGTCTTCATCCCTGCCCTCGGCGAATTCGTCATCCCCTCGCTGCTTGGCGGCTCGGGCACGCTGATGATCGGCAAGGTGCTGTGGGAAGAGTTCTTCAACAACCGTGACTGGCCCGTGGCCTCGGCGGTGGCCGTGGTGCTGCTGCTGATCCTGATCATCCCCATCGTGCTCTTCCAGCGCAACGAGCAGAAGAACCGGGAGGCCGGCAAATGAGACGGATGAGCGCTTTCAACGTGGTCTCGCTGACCTTCGGCCTGGCCTTCCTCTACCTGCCGATGCTGATCCTGGTGATCTACAGCTTCAACGCCTCGAAGCTGGTCACCGTCTGGGCCGGCTTCTCGACCCGCTGGTACGGAGAGCTGATCCGCAACGAGGCCTTCCTCGACGCCGCCCTGGTGACGCTGAAGGTCGGGCTGATCTCTTCGACCATCGCCACGGTGCTGGGCACCATGGCGGCCTGGATCCTGGTGCGCTCGGGACGTTTCCTGGGGCGGACGCTGTTTTCCGGCATGATCTACGCGCCGCTCGTCATGCCCGAAGTGATCACCGGCCTGTCGCTGCTTCTGCTCTTCATCGGCATCGGGCTGGATCGTGGCGTGCTGACCATCGTGCTGGCCCATACCACCTTCTCGATGTGCTACGTCTCGGTGGTGGTCTCCTCGCGGCTGGCCTCCTTCGACATCTCGCTGGAGGAAGCGGCGCTGGACCTCGGCTGCACCCCCTGGCAGAGCTTCCGGCTGGTCACCCTGCCGATCATCGCGCCGGCGGTGGTCTCGGGCTGGCTGCTGGCCTTCACCCTGTCGCTGGATGACCTGGTGATCGCCTCCTTCGCCGCCGGCCCCTCGTCGACCACGCTGCCGATGAAGATCTTCTCGGCCGTGCGCCTCGGGGTCTCGCCCGAGATCAACGCGCTCTCGACCATCATGATCGGCATCGTGGCCATCGGCGTGATCATCTTCTCCCTGGCCTCGAAGCGGGCCTCGGTGCGGCAGATGCAGGAAGAGCGTGACGCGGTACGGGACGAAGCCTAAAGACCTCTCATGACCAATACAGAACGCCGGATTTATCCCGGCTACACCTACTCCCGCGCGCCCATCGAAACCTGCTACTGGTCCGAGGACGTGCCCGACGCCAGTCTCGAACGTCCCGTTCTCGAGGGCAGCCACCGGGTGCCGGTGCTGGTCATCGGCGGCGGTTTCACCGGGCTGAACGCCGCGCTCGACCTGGCCCGCGCCGGCGAAGAGGTGATGCTGATCGAGGCCCAGTTCCCGGCGTTCGGCGCCTCGGGGCGCAACGGCGGTTTCTGCTGCCTCGGCTCCTCGCGCGCCTCGGACCGGCAGCTGCGCCGCTTCGGCCCCGAAGAACCCGCCTCGGTGCGCCGCGCCGAGGCCGCCGCCGTGGCCCATGTGGAACGGCTGGTGAAGGATCTCGACCTGGACGTGGACCGCCACTCTACCGGAGAGACCATCCTGGCCCATTCGCCCAGGGCCATGCGCGCCCTGAGGCACGAGGCAGAGGCGCTTTCGCAGGCCTATGGCGTCACCTGCCGGGTGCTGGAGAAATCGGACCTGGGCTGCGAGGGGCTGGAGGGCCCCACCTGGCATGGCGGTCTGCATGTGCCCATCGGGTTCGCCCTGCATCCGCGCAAATACGCCGCCGGCCTGCTGGCGGCGGCCGAGCGCGCGGGCGCGCGCATCCACGGGGGCACACCTGCCCTGCGTGTCGAACAGGCGGCGACGGGCCTGCGTGTCACGACGCCTGCCGCCGAGATCCACGCCGACCGTGTGCTGATCGCCACCAATGGCTATACCGCCGAGAGCCTGCTGCCCTGGCTCAGGGGGCGGTTGCTGCCGGCGCAGAGCTCGGTCCTGACCACCCGCCGGATGAGCCAGGACGAGCTCGAGGCCCAGGGCTACTGGTCGCGTCAGATGGCCTATGAAGAACGGCGGCTGCTGCATTACTTCCACCTGACGCCGGACGGCCGCATGGTCTTCGGCCAGAGGGGCGGGTTGCTGTCCTCGCCACGGGTCGAAGCGAAGATCGCCGCCCGCGTCCGGGCCGACTTCGAGGCCGCCTTCCCCGCCTGGCGCCACGTCGAGACGCCGCACCACTGGTCCGGCATGGTCTGCCTGACGGCCTCGCTGACGCCCTATTGCGGACCGATCCCCGACATGCCCGGCGTCTTCGCCGCCTTCGGCTATCACGGCAACGGGGTGGCCATGGGATCTTACCTCGGGGCGCGGATGGCAGAGCTGTCGCGCGGAGAGACCCCTTCCGAGATCCTGCCCGCCGCCTTCGCCGCCCCGCCCCCGCGCTTCCCGTTGGGGCGTTTCCGCCGCGCCTTCCTGGCGGCGGAATACGGCATGGCGAAGCTCTTCGATCTGTGAAGGGCCCCGCCGTGCCAGGCCTGCGGCCCTAGCCTTTCACACCGGCCGAGATCATCACGGCCTCGGTCACGCGCTTCTGGAAGATCAGGTAGCCGATGATCACCGGGGCCGCGGCCAGCAGCGCCAGGGCCATCATCCGGGCATAGGCCACGCCGAAGGAATCCGTCACCTGGGTGATCCCGACCGGGATGGTCATCATGCCTTCGCTGGTCACCACCAGGAAGGGCCAGAAGAAGTTGTTCCAGGCCGAGATGAAGGTGATGATCCCCAGCGCCGCGGTGATGCCCCAGTTGAGCGGCAGGTAGAGCTTGAAGAGCAGCGCGAAGTCGCCGCCTCCGTCCAGGACCACGGCTTCGCGCATCTCTTTCGGGATGGCGTCGAAGAACTGCTTGTAGACGATGATCACCACCGGAACGATGAGCTGCGGCAGGATGATGCCCCACCAGGTGTTCACCAGCCCGAGGTCGTTCATCAGCACGAATTGCGCGACATAGAGCGCCGGAACCGGCACCATGAAGCTGCCTACCACCACCAGGTAGAGCAGGCGGCGGCCGGGGAAGCGCAGCTGCGACAGCGCATAGGCGCACATCATGCCGGTGAGCAGCACCACCGCGGTGATGATCAGCGAGGTCCCGACCGAGTTCAGGTACCAGACCGGCAGTTTCGAGTTCTTCAGGATCTCGACGAAGGCGGCGAAGTTGAGCTCGTCGATGAGCCAGCCGGCATCGGCGACGATGCGGTTCTCGCTGCGCAGCGAGGTGGTGAGTGCCCAGTAGAGCGGGAAGATCCAGATCGCCGCGGCGATCAGCACGAGGGTGGTGAAGGCGATGTTGCGGGCCTGCTTGATGGTGATCATTTGCGGCCTCCCATGCGCAGCAGCTGGAATTGCAGAACCGACAGCACGACGATGAACAGGAACAGCACCATGGCGATGGCCGAGGCGTAGCCTCCGTGGTTCAGCTGGAAGGCCTCGCGGTAGATCTGCATCAGCACGACGTAGGAGCGGTTGAAGGGCCCACCGTTGGACAGCAGGTAGACCTGGTCGAAGATCTTCAGCTGAAGGATCAGCTGCAGGGTCAGCACCAGCGCGATGACCGGCCAGAGCAGGGGCCAGGTGACGCGCCGGAAGCGCTGCCAGGCGGTGGCCCCGTCCAGGGCGGCGGCCTCGTAGAGATCGGCGGGGATGTTGCGCAGCCCGGCAATCAGCAGCAGCACGTTGAAGCCATTGGTCCACCAGATGGTCACCACGGCGATCATCGGCATCACCCAGTAGGGGTTCATGAACACCGGCACCGGCTTGCCGGTGATGGCGGCGATCACCGGCTGCAGGATGCCGAACTGGAAGTCGAGCATCCAGGCCCAGATCATCGTCACCACCGAGACCGGCAGCACGAAGGGCAGGAAGAACAGGGTCAGCACCAGGGCCTGCATGCGGCCCTTCAGCTTGCTCACCGCCAGCGCGATCAGCAGCGCGATCACCGTGGTCGGGATCACCGTCAGCAGCACGAAATAGAAGTTGTTCCACAGCGAGGTGTAGAACAGCCGGTCGTTCAGCAGCTTGGCGTAATTGCCCAGGCCGATCCACTCGCCCTTACCGATCAGCGGCGCATCCGTGAAGCTGAGCGCGATGACACTGAACGTCGGGTAGAGGAAGAAGGCGATGAAGATGGACAGGAACGGGGCAATCATCAGGAATGCCGTCCGGCGTTCTCTGCGCCGACGCTTGGGTGTCAACATGGGGGCCTTCCATCCACTTTGGTCTTCGGATGCCGGGGGCCGGCCCTGACGGGCAGGCCCCCGGCGGTCTCGATCAGTCCAGCAGCGATTGCAGCTGGTCTTTCATCTGTGCCGCAGCGTCTTCAGGGCTGAGGAAACCATGAACGGCAGGGGCGATCAGATTATCCACCGCATCGTAGATGGGCGAAGCCACACCGGCGATCTTCGAGCGCGGATCGAAGGCCGCGTTCTGTGCCAGCGAGGCATAAGTGGCATTGGGCTGCAGCGCGGCGTAGGCGTCGCTGTCGACCGTGGGCGTATAGGCGGGAATGTGGCCCGCACCGGCCCAGGCCAGCGAATGCTCCTGCATCCAGCCGATGACCGTCAGGACCGCGTCGCGGGTCTCGGCGGACATGTCGGGATCATTGGGGATGGCGAAGGCGTGGCTGTCCGCCCAGGTGGCGGGCTGCTCGAGCAACTGGGGCACCTCGTTGGCGAACCAGTCGAAGCCCAGGGTCTCGGCCTCGGCGGAATCCTTGAAGGTCGGGACCTCCCAGACGCCGTTGATGTGCAGCAGCGACTTGCCGCCCGAGAAGAGCGCCACCGACGCCTCGTAGGAGGCCTGCTCGGGGATCAGCCCCTCGGCGCGCCAGTCGGCCAGGATCTGGATCGACTTCACGGCCTTGTCCAGGTTGTCGCCGGCCAGGACCTCGCCATCGGTCAGCATCTCGCCGCCCTGCTGACGCATGAGGGTGTAGAACATCCGCCAGGTGCCGCCGCCGCCTTCGGACTGGAAGCTGAGCGGATCGCTGAAGCCCTGCTCCTTGGCCCAGGTCAACAGCTCGGTCATGTCCTCGACCGAGTCGAGGCCGGTGAGGTTGCCGTCGGCGTCCAGCCAGTCGGTGCCCTCGAGCGCGGTGCGGTTGTAGTAGGTGACCACGGCGTGGATGTCGAAGGGCACCGCCATCAGCGTGCCGTCATCGGTCGAGGCTGCGGCCAGCGGGGCCTCGAAGAAGTCACCGGCCGACAGGCCCGCGGTCTCGAGATCCGCCGCGGTGATCGGAGACAGCACGCCCTCTTCCAGCGCCAGCGGCAGGCGCGACAGGTGGTAGGTCATCACGTCGGGTCCCTGGCCGACGGCGACCGAAGTACGCACCTTGGTATAGAAGGGCAGGCCCCAGTCCAGAGTGGTGCCGTTGATCTGGATGTCGGAATGCTCGGCGTTGAACTCCTCGATCAGCGCCTTCATCCGCACGCCGTCACCGCCGCCGAGGAAGTCCCACCATTCGACTTCGACCTGCGCCATGGCCGGAGCCGCAAGGCCCAGGGTCAGCGCGGAGACCGCTGCTAATGTCTTGAAAGTCCGTTTCATGTTTTCTCCTCCTCCAAAATATTCAGTTTTTCACCGAATTCTCTTGTCCTCTTCGTCGAAGACGAAGATGCGGCCACCCTCGGGGGTGACCGTCTGCGTCGTGCCGCCCATGTCGTGGCGGGCACCGGATTGCTGGAAGATCACGGGCTCCCCCCCCTCAAGGGTGCCGTGCTGGTAGGACATGCCGCCCAGTTCCTCGGCCACGTCCACCGCCACGCGCAGGCCGGGACCATCGGTCAGGCTGAGGTGCTCGGGGCGGATGCCGATGGTGATCTTCGCGCCCTCGGCGGGCGGATTCTCCAGGGCCACGTCGAAGCTCTGGTCGCCCTGTCCGTCCAGCTGCGCGGTGATGCCGCCCGCGGTCCGCGCGGTCACCGTCGCGGCGAAGAAGTTCATCGACGGAGAGCCGATGAACCCTGCCACGAAGCGGTTGGACGGGTCGTCGTAGAGATCCAGCGGCGCGCCGGATTGCTGCACGTAGCCGCCCTGGAGCACGAAGATCTTGTCGGCCAGGGTCATTGCTTCGACCTGGTCATGGGTGACGTAGATCATCGTCGCGCCAAGCGCCTTGTGCAGCCGCGCCAGCTCGAGGCGCATCTGCACCCGAAGCTCGGCATCGAGGTTCGACAGCGGCTCGTCGAACAGGAAGACCTCGGGCGCGCGGACGATGGCGCGGCCGATGGCGACCCGCTGGCGCTGGCCGCCGGAAAGCTGCGAGGGCTTCTTCTCGAGGTGGTCGGTCAGCTGCAGGATCGCTGCCGCCTCCTGGACCTTCTTGGTGACCTCGGCCTTGGGACGCTTGGCCAGGCGCAGGCTGAAGGCCATGTTCTCGAAGACCGACAGATGCGGGTAGAGCGCATAGGACTGAAAGACCATGGCGACGCCACGATCGGCAGGATCCTCGTCGGTGACCTCCCGTTCACCGATATGGATCTTGCCATCCGTGGTGTCCTCAAGCCCCGCCACCATGCGCAGCAGGGTCGACTTCCCGCAACCCGACGGGCCGACGAAGACCGCGAATTCCCCGCGGCGGATCTCCATGTCCACGCCGCGGATCACTTTCATCGGTCCAAAGCTCTTCTGGACCCCTTGCAGATGAACGCCCATGTCCTCCATGGCGGTTCCTCCCCCCATATTCATGTCTTTCAGCTCGTCTCCCCCCTGTTTATCCGACCGAGAGCCGGATCAAGGAATAGGAGAAGGCCGGCAGCTCGCCCTTGAGCGATCCGTCGACGACTCCCAGCTTGTCGCCCTTGCGCGGCTTGATGCGGTCGGGCTCGGCCTCGGTGTTGGCCACCCGCGCCTCGCTGAAGTCGCCGCCCATCACCTGGTGGTCGATGATCGTCACGTTGTCGAAGCCCTGCAGGTCCAGACTGACCTCCATCGGTTCCTCGAGGCTGCGGTTGATGGCGAAGAGGGTCACCGACTTGCCGTCGGGCGCCAGCACGGCGGCGATATCTAGGAAGTTCACGTCCTGCGCCGCATCCTCGTCGTAGCGCGGGCAGTCCACGGCGACGTTGAGCGCGGTGCCGCGGCCATGGAGGCTGGCGAACTGGTAGGGATAGTAGATCGAGGTCGCCCAGGCGCTGCCGCCCCTGGTGGTGCGGATCGGGGCGATCACGTTCACCAGCTGCGCGATACAGGCGATCTTCACCCGGTCCGAACGGCGGATGAACTCGTTCAGCAGACCGCCGACGAAGATCGCATCCTCGAGGTTGTAATCCTCTTCCAGCAGCGCCGGCGCCTCGGGCCAGTCCCAGGAGTGCCAGTTCTTACTGTCCTGCTCGCGGTTGTGATACCAGACGTTCCACTCGTCGAAGCAGATGTAGATATCGTTCTTGGCCCGCTTCTTGGCCTTCACGTAGTCGATGACCCCGGCGATGGACTGGATGTAGCGGCCGGTCTCTTCGATCTTGGCGAAGTAGTTCAGCGTGTTGCGGCTGGTGTTGCCGAAGTACTTGTGCAGCGAGATGTAATCGACGTTCTCATAGCATTCCTCCAGCACCTGGCGTTCCCAGTCGGGATAGGTGGGCATGCCATCGTTGGACGAGCCGCAGACCACGGTCTCGATCCCGCCGCCGAAGGCCTTCACCGCCTTCGAGGTCTCATCCGCCAGGCGACCGTATTCCTTGGCCTCCATGTGACCGATCTGCCAGGGGCCATCCATCTCGTTGCCGAGGCACCACATCTTCACGCCATAGGGGCTCTCGACCCCGTGGCTGCGCCGCAGGTCGCTCCAGTAGGTGCCCGAGGGGTGGTTGCAATATTCGACGAAGTTGCGCGCCTCCTCGATGCCGCGGGTGCCCAGGTTGACCGCCAGCATCATCTCGATGCCCGCATCCTCGGCCCAACCGGCGAATTCGTTGATGCCGACCTGGTTGGTCTCCTTCGAGCGCCAGGCAAGATCGAGACGCACCGGACGATCCTCTTGCGGACCGATGCCGTCCTCCCACTTGTAGGCCGAGACGAAGTTGCCACCCGGATAGCGGATCGCGGGGATGTTCAGCCCCCGGACAAGCTCCAGGACATCGGTGCGGAACCCCTGCGCATTGGCCGTGGGATGGTCCGGTTCATAGATGCCGCTGTAGATGGCGCGGCCCATATGCTCGATGAAGGCGGAATAGAGACGATCATCAATCCTGGCGATCTTGTAGTCCCGATGAACTGTTGCGCGGCCCTTCATAGCCCCTCCCGATACGAATCCTGATTGACGGGACCCTACGCAGCGGAAGCGTTAACAGAAATTTACTTTTTCTTCTCTCGCGTTGACAGAATTGATAACAAAAGGCGGTTTACGCCCCTGAAATACGGCTCTTGACCAGATCTAGAAGGCGCGAAGCGGCCGGAGAAATCAGGCGATCTCGCGGGCAAAGCACGTAATATGGCTCGATCGCGATGGGTCTTTCGGTCTCGAGCAGGGTCAGATCGGCGCAATAGGGCGGCGAGAGCAGCAGGTCCGCGACCTCCTGGGTGACCACCGCGATGACGTCCGAATCCCGCAGCAGCGCCATGATCGCGACGACCGAGGCGGTCTTGATCATGCTCTGCGGCAGGTCGATGCCCTCTTCGTAGAAGGCGATCTCGAGCGCATGGCGAATCGGCGCGCCACGGTCCTGCATGGTCCACAATGCGTCCTGAAGTTCGGCCAGGGCTATCGGGCCGGCGTCGGCCAGCGGATGGCTGCGCCGCACCATGAGCAGGATCGACTCGGTCTTGGCGGGGATGATGTCGAAGTCGCGGGAATAATCATGCGAGCCCACGCGGCTCAGGGTGAAGTCGTAGTCACCCCGCTCCAGCCCCAGCATGAGATGCGACGAGGACGAGACATCGAGCGAGACATCGACCTGCGGCGCGATGTGCTTGAGATCCAGGATCGAGGGGATCAGCACCGCCAGCGCGCCGCCGGTCACCGCGCCGACCCGCACGGCACCGCCCTGCCCGCCGAGATGGGCCGAGAATTCCTCTGCCATCTGGTCGACATCATGGACCAGCTTGCGGGCATGTCGGGCCAGGACCTGGCCTGCCGGGGTCGGCACCATGCCCTTGGCCTTGCGCTCGAACAATTCCGTTTCAAGCTGCGTCTCCATGTCGGCCAGCATGCGCGAGGCGGCGGGCGTGGTCATGCCGCAGGCGTCTGCCGCCAGGCGCAGCTTGCCATGGGTGGAGATGGCAGAGATCAGGCGCAGCTGAACCGGCCGGAGAGAGCGAAGATAAAGACCCAATTGCTTACAAACCCGGTTTCCTGTTGTCGCCTGCGCCAACCATGCTGGAGAAGGACAAGGCTCTGCAAGGGGCGGCGGTGGAGCGGGTCCCTGCCCCCGCCCCGGTACCGTCGCCTCAGGTCGGGGTCTTGGCCGAGCGCGCCGCCTCGCGCTTCAGGCCCAGATGGCGCTCGCGCAGGATGATGATCACCCCCGCCGAGATGATGATCGCCGCCCCGAGCAGCATTTGCGGGGTCGGCACCTCGTCGAAGATGAAATAGCCGATGCCCAGGGCAAAGAGCATCGAGGCATAGTCGAAGGGCGCCACCACCGAAGCATCGGCGAAGCGGTAGCTGGAGGTCAGGAAGATCTGCCCCATCCCGCCGATGAGCCCCGCCGTGATCAGCATCAGCACCGTCGGTATCGAGGGCACGGCCCAGCCGAAGGGCAGGGTCAGCAGCGACAGCAGGGTCGAGGTGACCGAGAACCAGAAGACGATGGCCGAGGTCTGCTCGCTCCGCACCATGTTGCGGATGTGAACCTGGGCAAGGGCGGCGCAGACCGCGCCGAAAAGGACGATGATCGCGCCGACCGCCTCGGTCACCTGCATGGTGTCGTCGCCCAGGGTGCTGAGCCGTGGCGCCAGCACGATCAGCACGCCGACCAGGCCCAGGAAGACCGCGCCCAGGCGGTAGATGCCGACCTTCTCGGACAGGAACATCGCGGCGAAGACCACCGTCAGCAGCGGTGCCGCATAGCCAAGCGCGGTGACCTCGGGCAGCGGAAGAAGGGCCAGGCCGGCAAAGCCGCACCCCATGCCCATGGTGCCGATGAGCCCGCGCCAGACGTGGGCCTGGGGTGATTTCACCCGCCAGCCGGTGGTCAGGTCACCGCGCAGGGCCAGCCAGCCCAGGATCACCGGCAGGGCGAAGAACGAACGGAAGAAGACCGACTGGCCCGGCGGCACCTCGGCCGACCCGGCCTTGATCAGCGAGGACATGGTGATGAAGCAGAGCACCGCGACGAGTTTCAGGAGGATGCCCTTGAGCGGCTGCATGGCCCTTGCCTTTCCGGTGGGTTACGCGGCGTTTGTCGCGCGCGGCAGGTAGGAGGTCAATTGCCAAGGCGGGTTTGCATCCGCGCCACAGCTTCCGCCCCGGCGGCCCGACAGGGCCCGAGCCAGATTGACCCTCCGTGGCCGAAAGGTCATCTTGGCGCGCAATCCCCGCCACGAAAGATCCCCCCATGCGCCTGAACCGCCTTCCCCTGCTGCCCCTCGCCCTTGCCGTCCTTGCCCTGCAGACCGGCGTGGCCCAGGCCCATACCAGCACCGGAGCAGGCGGCTTCGCCAGCGGCTTTGCCCATCCGATCCTGGGTTGGGATCACGTGGTGGCCATGGTGGCCGTGGGTCTCTGGGGGGCGGTGCTTGGCCGTCCCGCGCTCTGGCTGCTGCCGCTGGTCTTCCCGCTGGTCATGGCGCTTGGTGCCGCCGCCGGCATCCTCGGCCTGCCGCTGCCCGCCGTCGAGACCGGCATCGCGCTGTCCGGCGTCGTGCTGGGGCTGATGGTGGCTCTGGCCTGGCCCGCGCCGCTCTGGGTGGCCGCCCTGATCACCGGCGCTTTCGCCATCTTCCACGGCCACGCCCATGGCACCGAGCTGCCGGGCACGGCGGGGCCGCTGGCCTATGGCCTGGGCTTCGTGCTGGGCACCGGGCTGCTGCACATGGCGGGCATCGGCTTCGGCCTGCTCTGGACCTCGCCCCGAGGCCGCCTTGCGGTGCGCGCCGCCGGCCTTGCCATCGCCGCCGCCGGAGGCGCCTTCCTGACCGGCCTCGCCTGAGCCCTTGCGCCAGGCACAGCTCCGCCTCCTGCCCAGCGTCCTGACCAACCTCGGGGTCCTTGCCCTGCCAGGCATGGCCCTGCCCGGCACGGCCCTGGCGCATCCGGGCAGCACGCTGCAACACCAGGCCGGGGACTTCACCCTTGGCCTGGGCCTCTCGCTGGGTCTGCTGGAAAGTCTGTTGCCCCTGATCGCCCTGGGCCTGGCACTGGCCGGCCGCCCGCGCCTGCCCTGGCTGCCCATGCTGATCGGCCTCGGCGCGGGGCTGAGCCTCGCTGGCCTGGCGCCCGAGGGCATCGGCGCTGCCGCCCTCGGGGCCGGCTGCCTCCTGGCGCTGGTCACGGCGCTCTGCCCGCCCCCCCTGCCCGCCGCGCTGCAAGGTGCCGCTGCGGTGCTGCTGCCGGGGCTGGCCGTGGCTAGCCTCTACCACGGCGGCAGCGCCACACCGCCCATGGCGATGATCCTTGGAAGCCTGTCGGGGGTGATGCTTGCGGTGCTGGGGCCTGCCCTTGGCGGGCGCCAGATCCTGCGATTGCCGGGCAAGATCCCGGCTCTGGCCTTGCGGATCGCGGCCAGCTGGCTCGCCGCGATCCTGATCATCGTGCTGGCCTTCGTCCTGGCGGGTCCGCCGGACGGGCTCTAGCGCCTACTCCGCCGCAGAGCGCTTGGGCAGCACCCAGTCGGGGCGCGGGAAGTGGCAGGTATAGCCGTTCGGGATGCGCTCCAGGTAATCCTGGTGCTCGGGCTCGGCTTCCCAGAAATCGCCCACGGGCTCGACCTCGGTGACCACCTTGCCGGGCCAGATGCCCGAGGCGTTCACATCGGCGATGGTATCCAGCGCCACCTGCTTCTGCTCTTCGTCCACGTAGTAGATGGCCGAGCGGTAGGACATGCCGATGTCATTGCCCTGGCGGTTCGGCGTGGTCGGATCATGGATCTGGAAGAAGAACTCCAGCAGATCGCGGTACGAGATCACCTCGGGGTCGTAGATGATCTCGATCCCCTCGGCATGGGTGCCGTGGTCGCGGTAGGTCGCATTGGGCACATCGCCGCCGGTATAGCCGACGCGGGTGCGGGCGACGCCGGGCTTCTTGCGGATCAGGTCCTGCATGCCCCAGAAACAGCCGCCGGCCAGAACTGCACGTGCTTCACTCATTCCACTTCCTCCACTTGATCGAGGTATTTGCCGTAGCCCTCTGCCTCCATCTCGTCCTTGGGGACGAAACGCAGCGAGGCCGAATTGATGCAATAGCGCAGCCCGCCGCGTTCGGTCGGACCATCGGGGAAGACATGGCCCAGGTGACTGTCGCCATGTTTCGAGCGCACCTCGATGCGCACCATGCCATGGCTCTCGTCACGCAGGTTGACGATGTTCTCTTCCTCGATCGGCTTCACGAAGCTGGGCCAGCCACAGCCGCTTTCATATTTCGCCGAGGAGGCAAAAAGCGGCTCGCCCGAGACCACGTCAACGTAGATCCCGACCCGCTTGTTGCCCAGCAGGGCGCCTGTGAAGGGCCGCTCGGTGCCGCTTTCCTGGGTCACCCGGTATTCCTCGGGGCTCAGTCGGGCGAGGGCCTCTTCGGTCTTGCGGTACTCCGTCATGGGTTCCTCCATTGCTGCTGCTTTATGTGGGCAAGCCTGGGCGAAAGGAAAGGGGCGCACCGGCGGAAGGCGTCAGAAACGGGGATGGGGCGGGATAGTTTCACCCAGGCCTGACCCCTGGCCAAAACCGGCAGCGGCTTGCCAACTGACGCGGGTTCGACAGGCAAGCCCCTGCCACCAAACGACTTTCCCTAAGACCGCAGGAACCGGGCCGCGCGGCCTTCCGTTGATGCAGCGACCGGCACCAATCACCGGCCCATATTGAACTAACGTCAAAGGAAACGACATGACCACCAAGACCCGCTCCATCGCGCTCGCCACCCTGCTTGCCACCACCATTTCCGGCGCCGCCATGGCCGATATCTCTCTCGATACCGGCGGCTCGCTCGGGGTGTCCGTCGGCGACAGCGGCATCAGCACCGACGGCGGCCTCTCGGTGAATGCCTCCGAAGACGGTCTGAACGCGGATCTGGGCGGCGCGCTGAACGCCGATGCCGATGGCGAAGCGGAAGGCTCGCTTGCCGCTGATGGCTCTGCCAATGTCTCGACCGATGAGGGTGAGGCCTCGGGCGGCCTGCTGCTCTCGAGCATGCTGGACGGCGACGAGCTGAACGCCACCACGGTGACCGAGCTGATGGCCAAGGGCTCCATCGACGAAGAGGGCCTGGACGCCGCCGTTTCGGCCAACGCCGAGGCCATTGCCTCGATGCGCGACGCCATTGCCGCAGATGCCGAGCTTTCGGCTGCCCTGGACGCGGAAGGCTATGCCGCAGAGGACGTGATCGGCGCCCAGGCAATGGCCGATGGCAGCACCCGCCTGGTGATCGACGACCGCAGCTGATCCCCGGATCAGCGCCGCTTTTCCAGGCGCGCCAAGGTTTGAAAACGGATGCCTCCGCCCGGTTCGGGCGGGGGCTTTTCGCGTTTATCGGCAAGAATTCGCCGGCACACGGAACATCACGTTAACGTTTGATTCACAAGAGATTCTTGTCTCGTCAAATGCTTTGGTCACAAATTTGACCCTCTCGACAGGAGCGAAAATTCGCCAACTCTCCCCCTGGTTGCAACCGCCTCTGCGTCTCTCACGTTTCTTCCATGCAAGGCCCGGACATTATTCCGGCCCCAACGAGCTGATGGAGGAAGTAGCTCATGACTGGTACATTTATTAAGAAAGCAGCACTTACTACCGCCGTACTCGCCCTTATGGCCCCCGCCGCGGCGCAGGCAGACATTGGATTGGACGTTGATCTGGGGCTGGATGACGGCGTCCAGGCAGACGTCGACCTGGACCTCGGTCTGGGCGGAGATGACGGGGTGAACGCGGATGCCGACGTCGGCCTCGGTATCGGCGGCGACGATGGCGTGAACGCCGACGCAGACCTGAATGCCGGGCTCGGTGGCAGTGACGGCGTCACTGCGGATGCCGACATCGGCGCCGGTCTGGGCGGCGGTGACGGCGTTACCGCTGATGCCGATGTCGTGGCCGGTGTCGGTGGCGATGATGGGCTGGGCGTCGACGCAGAGGTCGATGCAGATGTCCTGAGCCAGTCGATTGCCGATCTGGGCGCCGATCTGGGCGTGACCACCAACGGCGGCTCGGGTTCCGGTGGCTCCGGCACGGGCACCACCACCGCGCAGGGCACCACGACCAGCACCACCACGACGAACACCACCGGTGGAAATACCTTCGCCTTTGCCGATACCAGCACCTCTGTGGTCGCCACGGCCCCGCCCTCGGCCTTCGGCCTGGTGACGGTGACCCAGCTGCAGCGCCGCCGCGAGATCGACCTGCAATGGTTCGACTGGAAGATCTCTCAGTCGCAGGGCTGGATCGCCAACCTGCGCCAGCGCGTGGCCTCGAACCGTCCGCTGGCCTCCTGGCTGGTCGGTGAAGGCTGGTGGCCCCAGGATGTGGTGGGCTTCTACCGCAAGACCGATGGCAGCCTCTGGCTGATCGTCGACGACCGCGCCTGAGGCGCGACGCTGCCCCACTCACGGACCAAGATCACGATCACACCCGGAGCTCGCTTCCGGGTGTGATCTCATGCGGAGGGCAGCCGGTCGAGGGCCCAGCGGGCCGCCTCGGCCAGGGTCGGATCGGGGTCCTCGGCCAGCGGCGCCACCGCCGTGCGCAGATCGGCCCGGCCCGAGTTGCCGATGGCATAGGCCACGTTGCGCAGGAAACGGTCCCGTCCGATGCGCTTGATCGGAGACCCCGAGAACCGCGCCCGGAACGCCGCATCATCAAGCCCCGCCAGCTCTGCCAGCGCGGGGGCGTTCAGGTCGTCGCGGGCGTGGTACTTCACCTCTGATGCGCGGCGGGCGAACTTGTTCCAGGGACAGACCGCAAGGCAGTCATCGCAGCCGTAGATCCGATTGCCGAGCGCCGGGCGCAGCTCTTCGGGCACCGGGCCCTTGTGCTCGATCGTCAGGTAGGAAATGCAGCGCCGCGCATCAAGCTGGTAGGGCGCGGGGAAGGCATCGGTCGGGCAGGCATCCAGGCAGCGGCGGCACTGGCCGCAATGGTCGACCTCCGGCGCGTCGCGCGGCAGCTCCAGCGTGGTGAAGATGGCGCCCAGGAAGAACCAGCTGCCCAGCTCGCGGCTGACCAGGTTGGTGTGCTTGCCCTGCCAGCCCAGCCCGGCGGCCTGGCCCAGGGCCTTTTCCGGCACCGGCGCGGTATCGACGAAGACCTTCACCTGCGCCGCCGCGCCATCCTCCTGGGGCCCGGCCTCGGCGATGAGCCAGCGCGCCAGCCGCTTCAGGCGCTTCTTGACCACATCGTGGTAGTCCTTGTTCTGCGCATAGACCGAGATACCCGCCCGGTCGGGTTGCTCCAGCACCGCCAGCGGATCATGGTCGGGTCCGTAGTTCTCGGCCAGCATGATGATACTCTGCGCCTCGGGCCAGAGCTGCGCCGGGTCGCCGCGCCAGTGGCTGCGCTCTTCCATCCACTGCATCTGGCCGTGGAAACCCGCCTCGAGAAAGGCCTGCAGCCGCCCGGCCACCTGCGGCACCGCCTCGGGCGCGCAGATGCGCACGGCGGAAAAGCCCTCGGCCAGGGCCTGCCGTTTCAGCGTTTCGACAAGGGTGTCGCCGGGCATCGTCATGGGCACCGTTCTGCCAGAAAACACCGGCAAGGGCCATCGGCGGCCCGTCTTGCGCGCAGATCAGAAATCCAGGTCGGCGTAGTGGGCCGGCGGCGGGAAGCCCGGCACCTGGTCCATCAGGATCGACCGGAAGGCAGGCCGGGACTTGATCTTGGCATACCAGTCCTTCACCCCCGGTGCGCGATCCCAGTCTACGTCCGAGATGTAGTCGAGCGAGGACAGGTGCGCGGCGGCGGCGAAATCGGCCAGGGTCATGCGGTCGCCCGCCAGCCAGCGGCGGTGATCCAGCAGCCAGCCCATGTAATCGAGGTGGAACTTGATCGCCCGAAGACCGGCCATGACATTGGTGGAATTGGGGAAACCCTGCCCGGTGATCTTCTTGTTCACCCGCTCGTAGAGCAGTTTCGAGGTCACCTCGTGGTGGAACTTGTCGTCGAACCACATCACCAGGCGGCGCACCTCGTGCCGGGTCAGCGGGTCAGAGGGCATCAGCGCGGGCTCGGGGTAAAGCTCTTCGAGGTACTCGCAGATCGCGGCGCTCTCGGCCAGCGCATGGCCGTCCAGCTTCAGCACCGGCACCTTGCCGGCGGGATTGCGGCGCAGGAAGTCGGGGTCCTTCTCCCAGTAGCGCTCTTCGATCAGCTTCACTTCGACCTTCTTCTCGGCCAGCGACAGGCGGACCTTGCGGCAGAAGGGGGACAGGGGAACGTGGTAAAGCTCGGCAGAAATCATCGACAACATCCTCTTACCTGACCCGTCTTGCCGCGCCGGGACGTGAAGTTCAACTCTGGAAACAGGCCGCGCGCCCGTCCCGGTCGATGGTCGCCGCACCATCGCGGATTGCCGCCGAGCGGCGCTGCAGATATTCCGTGGGCTTGCTGGCCGACCGCGACTTGGGCGAGGGCAGCACCGAGGCCAGCCGCGCCGCCTGCTGGTCCGAGAGCGCCTCGGCGGAGACGCCGAAGTAATGCTGCGCCGCCGCTTCGACACCGAAGACGCCCTCATCGAACTCCGCGACGTTCATGTAAACCTCCAGGATGCGGCGCTTCGACCAGAAGAGCTCGACCAGGGGGGTCAGCAGGGCCTCCAGCGCCTTCCGGGTATAGGTGCGCCCGTGCCAGAGGTAGACGTTCTTCACCACCTGCTGGGTCAGGGTCGAGCCACCGCGATTGCCGCCCTCCGAGATGGCCTCGCGCAGGGCGGTCATGTCGACGCCCCAGTGCAGGCAGAAATTCGCATCCTCCGCCGCCACGACCGAGCGCGCCATCACCGGGGCGATCTTGTCCATCGGCACCCACTGGCGCTGGATCTCATCGAGTCGCAGGTGCTCTCTGGTCATGTAGAGACCGGGCCAGGGCCGCAGGAAACCGTGCAGGGCGATGACGAAGATCACCACCGCCACCACGCCGAGAAAGGCGCGGGCCAGGTTGTGAACGGCACGGCGCAGCAGGCTGCGGGCCGGGCGCCGGGATGCCGCCTTGCCTTTGCCGCGCTTGCGGGTGCTGCTCTTGGGTTTCGCCTTGCGTGCCACCGTCCCGATATACGTGCCAAGGCGGTGCAGGAAAAGCGTTCAACTTGAATGGAGGAGAGGGGGGCGCAGGGCTGCCGCAGCGGCGGGCAGCGGCAGAAAACCGGCCTGATCTTCTGACATCTGCGTGAAAATGCGAAAGGGGCTCTTCCCCGGGGAGGGAAGAGCCCCTTTCTACGACCAGAGGGGAGGAGGTCGTTTCATCCGGGTCGGGCTGGCCGGCCTGGCCGACGGGGATCTGAACCGAGTGGTCAGCCCGCTCCGGAGGGTCCGATTACTCGGCATAGACGAAGGGGGTCTGAGCAGCCGCGTCGTCCTCATCGGAGACGAAGAAGGAGTTCAGGACCGAAGTGTCGCCGCGCGAGGTCGCGTTGGAGGCTTCTTCGTAGACGAAGGGGGTCTGACGAGCGGCGTCTTCGGTGCCGCGGTTCACGCGGACCACGGTCGGAGCGGCGTTTTCAGCTGCGCCATAGACGAAGGGGGTTTGCTCGGCTGCGTCATCGCTTGCGAAGGCGGCGGTGGTGGCGGAGGCGGCGATCAGGGTTGCGATGCCGAAGGCTTTGAGGGTTTTCATTTCTAAATCCACTTCTTGAGTTGTCGGCGCCGGCTTGTTTCGTTTGCGGCGTCGTCTGATGGAATGAAGATAGGGGTCGCCTCGGGCAGAGTGAAGTGCATCCATGCACATCAAACATCGCAAAATGGCCCGACAGTTTTCAGGAAAACATACAGATCAAACTAAGTATCTGATTTTTATGTATTTTCATAATTCATTCCAGACTGAACAAATAGACTTACAAGTTCAAAACTAGCCGAAATCCGCCGCTTGAAAGCCTGAAATCGTCCCCAAAACGCAAAGAGGGGCCCGACGGTGCGGGCCCCTCTTGAAAGCGGGATCTTGGCTTCTACTGGCTGGAATTATTCAGCCGGAACAGCAGCTTCCTTGTTCGAGAGCGGATGCGACAGGTGCACCAGCATCTCTTTCGGGCAGATCTGCAGGAAGTTGCCCTTCTCCATGTCCCAGTGCTGAAGGATGTCCCCGGCCTTGCGCGAGCCGGTTTCAGCATGGTGACGCTCGATCAGGCCTTTCAGCTGCTGCTCCCAGTGATCCACGGTCACCGGGCAGGTCACCAGGGTCTCCATGTTCATCAGCGTCTGGGCGCGACCCTCGGGGTCGTAGAGATACGCCATGCCTCCGGTCATGCCCGCGCCGAAGTTCGGCCCGATGGAGCCGAGGATCACCGCGATACCGCCGGTCATGTACTCGCAACCGTTCGAGCCACAGCCCTCGATCACCACCTTGGCGCCGGAGTTGCGGACCGCGAAACGCTCGCCCGCGCGGCCGGCGGCAAAGAGATAGCCGTCGGTTGCGCCGTAAAGCACCGTGTTGCCGATGATGGTGTTCTCGGAGGCGACCAGGGGCGACTGCATCGAGGGACGCACCACCACGGTGCCGCCCGAGAGGCCCTTGCCCACGTAGTCGTTCGCCTCGCCCGAGACCTCGATCTTCAGACCGGGGGCCGCGAAGGCGCCCAGGGACTGACCGGCAGAGCCTTCAAGCTTGACCGTCAGGTGGTCGGGCTGCAGCGCGTTGCGCATGCCGAAGGCCCGGACGATGTGGCTGGACGTGCGCGTGCCCACTGTCCGGTGCGTGTTCTGCACCGCGTAGGACAGCTGCATCTTCTCGCCGTCCTTGAGGAAGCGCGCCGCGTCGCGGACGATTTCCGCATCCAGCGTGTCCGGCACCGCGTTGCGCGGCTTCAGACGGTCGTAGTGGATGTCCTTGGCGCCATCGACGGTGATCAGCAGCGGGTTCAGGTCGAGATCGTCGAGGTGCTCGGCACCGCGCGACACCTGGTGCAGCAGATCGGCGCGGCCGATCACGTCATCCAGGGACTTCGCGCCGATCTCGGCCAGGATCTCGCGCACTTCCTGGGCGTAGAAGGTGATGAGGTTCACCACCTTGTCCGCCGTGCCGGTGAACTTGGCGCGCAGGCTCGGGTCCTGGGTACAGACGCCGACCGGGCAGGTGTTGGACTGGCACTGACGCACCATGATGCAGCCCATGGCGATCAGGGCGGCGGTGCCGATACCGTATTCCTCGGCGCCCATCATGGCGGCCATGACGATATCACGGCCGGTGCGCAGACCGCCGTCGGTGCGCAGCGTCACACGCTCGCGCAGCTTGTTCATCGCCAGAACCTGGTGGGCTTCGGTCAGACCCATCTCCCACGGCAGACCCGCGAACTTGATCGAGGTCGCCGGAGAGGCCCCCGTGCCGCCGTTGTGGCCCGAGATCAGGATCACGTCGGCCTTGGCCTTGGCCACACCCGCCGCAATCGTGCCGACGCCGGAAGACGACACCAGCTTCACCGTCACCTTCACGGTGGGGTTGATCTGCTTCAGGTCGTAGATCAACTGCGCCAGATCCTCGATCGAGTAGATATCGTGGTGCGGCGGCGGCGAGATCAGCGTCACGCCCTTGGTCGAGTGGCGCAGACGGGCGATCAAGTCGGTGACCTTCATGCCGGGCAGCTGGCCGCCCTCGCCGGGCTTGGCGCCCTGGGCCACCTTGATCTCGAGCTCTTCACACTGGTTCAGGTATTCGGCGGTGACGCCGAAACGACCCGAGGCCACCTGCTTGATCTTGGCAGAGGGGTTGTCGCCATTGGGCTCGGGCACGAAGTGTGCCGGATCTTCACCGCCCTCGCCCGAGTCGGACTTGGCGCCGATACGGTTCATGGCGACGTTCAGCAGCTTGTGCGCCTCGGGCGACAGGGCGCCGAGGGACATGCCGGGGGTGACGAAGCGCTTGCGGATCGAGGTGATCGATTCGACTTCCTCGATGGGGATCGACTTGCCCAAGGGCTTGATCGCCAGCAGGTCGCGCAGGTGGATCGGCGGGTTCGCTTGCATCCGGGCGGAATACTGCTTCCAGATCTCGTAGCTGGCACGGTCGCAGGCGGCCTGCAGCATGTGCATGGTCTGGGCTTCCCAGGCGTGGGTCTCGCCCGACTTGCGGGACTTGTAGAAACCACCGATGGGCAGCACGTCCTGCGTGCCTTTCCAGCCAAGGGCGTGGACGTCTTCGACCTTCTTCTGGATACCGTAGATGCCGATACCCGAGATCCGCGACAGCATGCCGGGGAAGAATTCGGCGCACATGGCGCGCGACAGGCCGACGGCCTCGAAGTTCAGACCACCGCGGTAGGAGCTGATCACCGAGATGCCCATCTTTGCCATGATCTTCAGCAGACCCTGGTCGATGGCGTCACGGTAGCGCTTCATGTTCTCGGTCAGGGTGCCATCCAGCAGGCCGCGCTTGATGCGGTCGGCAATGGAATCCTCGGCCAGGTAGGCGTTCACGATGGTCGCGCCCGAGGCGATCAGCACGGCGAAGTAATGCGGGTCGACGCATTCGGCAGAGCGCACACCGATGGAGCAGAACGTCCGCAGGCCCTTCTGGGTCAGCCAGGAGTGCACCGCAGAGGTCGCAAGGATCATCGGCATGGCCACCTTGTCGGGGCCCTGGTGCTGATCGGTCAGGATGATGTGACCGCCGCCGGAGCGCACGGCGTCCTCGGCTTCCTGGCGGATACGGTTCAGCGCCTCGCGCAGCGCGCCGCGCTCGCCGGTGGCCGGGAAGGTACAGTCGATCTCGACCATCTCGGCGTTGAAGTGCTTCTGCAGCTCGGTGAACTGGGCGTTGCCGACGAAGGGCGTATCCAGCACCAGGATCTCGGTCTGGGCGCTGCTTTCGTCCAGCACGTTCTTCAGGTTGCCGAAGCGGGTCTTCAGGCTCATCACGCGGAATTCGCGCAGGGAGTCGATCGGCGGGTTGGTCACCTGGCTAAAGTTCTGGCGGAAGAAGTGGCTCAGCGGGCGGTACTTGTTCGACAGCACGGCAGAGGGCGTGTCATCGCCCATCGAGGCCAGGGCCTCCTTGCCGTCTTCGGCCATGGGCGCCAGCATGGTTTCCAGCTCTTCGACCGAATAGCCGGCCGCGATCTGGCGCTTGCGCAGCTCGGCACCCTCGAAGAGGGGCTTTTCCTCGACCTGGTCCAGGACCTCGTCCAGCTCGGAGATCTTGCCGACCCATTCGCCGAAGGGCTGACCGGCGGCCAGTTTGTCCTTGATTTCGACGTCGTGATAGAGCTTGCCCTCGCGGGTATCCACGGCCAGCAGCTGACCCGGTCCAAGCGCACCCTTCTCGCGGACGGTACCTTCGTTGGTCGGCACCATGCCCGCCTCGGAACCGGCGATCAGCAGGCCGTCGCCCGTGACGACGTAGCGCATCGGGCGAAGACCGTTACGGTCGGTGCCGGCGCAGACCCAGCGACCATCGGTCATGGCCAGGGCGGCGGGACCGTCCCAGGGCTCCATCACCGAGTTGCAGTAGGAATACATGTCGCGCCAGGCTTCGGGCAGCTCTTCGGCCTGCTTGGACCAGCTTTCGGGCACCAGCATGGTCTTGGCCATGGGCGCCGAGCGACCGGCACGCACCAGCACCTCGAAAACCGCATCCAGCGCGGCAGAGTCCGAGGACCCACCGGGGATGATCGGCTTGATATCCTCGGCCAGGTCGCCGAAGGCGCCCGAGGCCATGCGGATCTCGTGGCTCTTCATCCAGTTGACGTTGCCCTTCAGCGTGTTGATCTCGCCGTTGTGGGCCAGCATGCGGAAGGGCTGGGCCAGCCACCACTGGGGGAAGGTGTTGGTGGAATAGCGCTGGTGATAGAGCGCGAAGGTCGATTCGAAGCGCTCGTCCATCAGGTCCGGGTAGAAGACGGCGACCTGCTCGGCCAGCATCATGCCCTTGTAGATGATCGACCGGCAGCTGAGCGACGCCAGGTAGAGCTCGTTGATGCCTGCCGCGGCGGCGGCCTTCTCGATCCGGCGGCGGATCACGTAGAGCTCGCGCTCGAAGGTGTCTTCGTCGACGCCCTTGATGTTCGAGATCAGGATCTGCTCGATCTCGGGGCGGGTGGCATTGGCCTTCTCGCCCAGGCAGTCGATGTCCACGGGCACGTGACGCCAGCCGTAGATGTAGTAGCCCATCTTCAGGACTTCGGATTCGACGATCGTCCGGCAGGTTTCCTGGGCACCGTGGTCGGTGCGCGGCAGGAAGACCTGGCCGACGGCCATCAGCTCATCCTTGCGGGGCTCGTGGCCGGTGCGCTTGATCTGGTCGTAGAAGAAGGGAACGGGGATCTGCACGTGGATGCCCGCGCCGTCGCCGGTCTTGCCGTCGGCGTCCACGGCACCACGGTGCCAGATCGCCTTCAGCGCGGTGATGCCCGCCTCGACGACCTTGCGCGAGGGCTTGCCGTCGATGGACACGACGAGGCCAACGCCGCAGGAGGAATGCTCATGCTCCTCGCGGAACAGGCCGTTCTCTTCCATCCACTTGCGCTTGGCTTCCTCGGCGCGCACCCAGTCTGCATCGTACTTGGTCATGATCAGGTCTCCCTTTGCCGAAGTGGCGGGTTTTTGCGGGGAAGAGCGGGCCTCAGCCCTGCTCTCCGGCTGTTTCGGTTTCGCCACCTTCGGGCAGCACATCTTCACGGCGGTAGACGCCAAGCGGTTCCAGGGCGAGCCGCAGCTTGCGGGCCTGGTTGAGGAAGGCGCGTTCCAGCACCTCTCCGGTCAGTCCGGCCTCGTCCAGCAGCTCGGGCACCGTGTTGGTGCCGGTCGGCAGGACATATTGATGAATGTTCGGCGCCACCGGGAAGCTTTCCAGGTGGGCGGCCTCACCCGGCGCTTCGCCGTGGATGAGGTAGTAATCGGCATGCTGCCCCATGACCTCGCCGAGGTTGTGCAGGCGCAGGTCTTCCAGGCTCTGGCCCTCGGGGATGGCGCGGGTCGGGATGGCGTAGAGCGGGCTCAGCGCCAGCGCCACGTCGATCTCGATATAGGCGGGCATGGCGAGCGCCATGAAGCCACCCATCCCCTGGCCGAGGGCCATCACGCTCTGCGCCTCGCATTCGCGGCGATAGGCGATGGCCCATTCGACGATCTCTTCCACCAGGCGCTCGCCGTTGAGCCAAGTATCACCGGGATCGGCGAAGAAAAGCACGTTGTCGCGACCACCATGGCTGGCGGCATGGGCGAAGGCCGCCAGCGGCGCCCCGCCCTCTTCGCTGTCCCAGAAGGACAGCACGAGACGCTTGCTGGTGCCACGGTACAGCCAGACCTTCAGCTGATCGCTGTCGGATACAACGGAGATGTCGAGTTCATCGGCCATGTCACCTCCCCGGACGCCGGGGCCATCCTCTGCTGCCTGCTGACGCGCGCCGGGGCGGGCCGGCGCGCCATGGTTCTGCTTATTCCGCGGCCACCGCGGCGGGGGCATCCAGATCCTCGAGGATCGCGGCGGCGCAATCGCGCCCGTCCCGGATCGCCCAGACCACCAGCGAGGCACCGCGCACGATGTCGCCGACGGCATAGACCCGGTCCAGAGAGGTCCGGCCCGAGCCGAAGTCGGCGCGCACGGTGCCCCAGCGGGTCACTTCCAGGCCCTCGGTATCCCAGAGGGCGGGCAGATCCTCGGGCTCGAAGCCCAGGGCCTTGATCACCAGGTCGGCCTCTTCGGCATAGTCGCTGCCCTCGATCACCTCGGGGCTCTGACGGCCCGAGGCGTCGGGCTGGCCCAGGCGCATCTTCTGCACCATGGCCTGGCGAACACGACCGGCACCGGCACCGGCGCCCTCGGGCTCGATCACGCCGGTGGTGAAACCGACGGGGTTGGACAGCCAGACGAATTCCACGCCTTCTTCCTCGGCGTTCTGCACTTCGCGCTGCGAGCCCGGCATGTTCTTGCGGTCGCGGCGGTAGAGGCACTTCACGCTCTCGGCGCCCTGGCGGATCGCGGTGCGGACGCAGTCCATCGCGGTGTCACCACCGCCGACCACGACGACCTTCTTGCCCTTGGCGTTCAGCTCGCCGCTCTCGTATTCGGCAACTTCGTCACCGAAGGAGACCTTGTTGGAGCAGGTCAGATAGTCGATGGCGCGCACGATGCCCTCGGCACCCGCATTGGGGCCGGTGAGGTCGCGGGTCTTGTAAACGCCGGTGGCAATCAGCACGGCGTCATGCTTGCCGCGGATCGCGTCGAAGGAGATATCCTCGCCGACGTTGCAGTTCAGCACGAATTCGACGCCCGAGGCCTCGAGCTGGGCGACGCGGCGCATGACCACGTCCTTTTCCAGCTTGAAGCCGGGAATGCCGTAGGTCAGCAGGCCACCGGCGCGGTCGTAACGGTCGTAGACCGTGACCTGCACACCGGCGCGGCGCAGCATGTCGGCGGCCGCCAGGCCACCGGGGCCGGCGCCGATGATCGCAACGCTCTCCTCGCGCTCGACATCGGGGACGACGGGCTTGACCCAGCCGTTCTCCCAGGCGGTATCGGTGATGTACTTCTCGACGGCGCCGATGGTGACGGTGCCGTGACCCGACTGCTCGATGACGCAATTGCCTTCGCAGAGGCGGTCCTGCGGGCAGATGCGGCCACAGATCTCGGGGAAGGTATTGGTGGCCTGCGACACCGCGTAGGCCTCTTCCAGCCGGTTGGTCGCGGTCAGGCGCAGCCAGTCGGGGATGTTGTTGTGCAGCGGGCAATGGCTCTGACAGTAGGGCACGCCACACTGGCTGCAGCGGCTCGCCTGCTCTTCAGCCTTGGCGGCAGCATATTCGGCATAGATTTCGTCGAAATCATGCGAGCGGACCTTCGCATCGCGCTTCTCGGGCATGTCCCGGTCGACGTTCACGAATTTCAGCATCGGTTGCTTCGCCACGGCCAACTCCTCGTTTCGATTGTCGCTACCTTGTGGGGCGCCTTCTACAGCAGGTGTTTCAGGAATAAAAGTCAGAAGTAGTGACCTATATCCCAGCTTTCACACCACCCCGAGGCCCCAAGTGCATTTTTCTTCGGTTTATTAGGTCCGGTTCGGAACAATTAACGTGCTTCCCTCTGACTCCCAAAGGGTTAATCCTTCAGGCACGCTTTCTCCTCCAGGATTTCACATGCCCCTCTTTCAGCTACTTCTTCTCGCGATTATTCAGGGTATTACCGAGTTTCTTCCGATTTCTTCCTCAGGTCACCTGATTCTCCTGCCCGGCCTGACCGGCATGCAGGATCAGGGCCAGGTGATCGATGTTGCCGTTCATGTCGGCACTCTTGGCGCCGTTGTGCTATATTTCTGGGACGATGTGAGAGAGGCCCTCGGCGGCATTCCACGTCTCCTGCGCGGAAAGACCGATACGCCCGGCGCGCGAATGGCCTTCCTGCTGATCATTGCGACGATTCCCGGCGTGCTCTTCGGGCTCTTCCTTGCCATCACCGGCATCGACGACAAGCTGCGCTCGGTCGCGGTGATCGGCTGGACCATGCTGATTTTCGGCGTGGTGCTCTTTATCGCCGACCGGCGCGGAGACAGCGGCCGCGCCGCCAAGGACTGGACCCTGCGCGATGCGCTGGTGCTGGGCCTCTGGCAGGCGGTGGCGCTGATTCCCGGCACCTCGCGGTCGGGCATCTGCATCACCGGCGCGCTCTTCGGCGGCTTCGACCGCCAGGCGGCGGCGAAGATCTCGATGCTGATGTCGATTCCGATGATCCTGGCCTCGGCGGCCTATCTCTCGGGCGAGGTCATCGCCACGGCGGATGCCAGGGCGGCGATCGACGGCACCATCGCGGCCTTCTTCTCGTTCCTGTCGGCGCTGCTGGCCCTGGTGCTGATGATGCGGCTTCTGAAGTCAGTCAGCTTCACGCCCTACGTGATCTATCGGGTCCTGCTGGGAGCCTTCCTGCTGTGGTGGGCCTACGCCTGAAGAAACTGGCGCCTGAAGGTGGATCGGCATCCACCTTCCCGATCAGCCAAAGAAAAAGCCCGGCCAATGGCCGGGCTTTCACTGTCAGGCGGGGCGCTCTCAGTTCTTGAGATTCGCCGCCGAGGCCTTGATGGCCGCGTATTGGCCCGAGGGGCGGTGCGGCCAGAGGTAGTCGGGCATCACCGCTTCCGGCGCGACGGGCTCGAGGCCCAGGTCGGCAAAGCCCCTGGCGCCTTCGGCAACCACATTGTCCGAGCGCAGCTGACGCACCTGGTCACGGGTCAGAACGCTGTTGTTGAACAGGCCAAGGCTGAGCGTCTGCGCCAGATCCAGGCACCAGGCCATGAACTGGCCGACCACGAAGGGTAGGCCCATGATCAGGCGGCGGCGCTGCACGATGCCCAGCATGGTCTTGACCCAACCGGAGAAGGTGTCGACCTCGGGCCCGCCCAGCTCGTAGACGCCGGCATCGGCCTGGCCCAGCACGGCCTTCTCGGCAGCGGCGGCCACATCATCCACCCAGACCGGCTGGAATTTGGAGCCGGCACCGAAGAGCGGCAGGATCGGGCTCATCTTGGCCATGTTGGCGAAACGGTTGAAGAACGCGTCTTCGGTCCCGAAGATCACCGAGGGGCGCAGGATCACGGCGCCGGGCATGGCGTCCAGAACGGCCTCTTCACCGGCGGCCTTGCTCTGCGCATAGAGGCTTTCGCTCTCGGCATCCGCCCCGATGGCCGAGACATGCACCATGCCGGCCACGGCTTCTTCGGCGGCGATACGGGCGATGCGCCCCGCGCCCTCGGCCTGAACGGCCTCGAAGTTGTTCTTGCCCTTGGCGGCGAAGGTGCCGACGCAGTTCACGACCACGTCCGAGCCGCGGGTGGCGGCACGCACCGAATCGTCATCGCGGATGTTGCAGAAGATCGGCTCGACCTGGCCGACGACCCCATAGGTGCGCACGAAACCCGCTTCGCCGGGCCGACGGCAGGCCACACGCACGCGCCAGCCCTGCTGCGCCATGCGCCGGGCGATATAACGGCCGACGAATCCCGACCCGCCGAAAATGGTGACAAGCTTCGAATTGGGCATGGAAGACCTCCGGCTGATCGAATTCTTCCTGTTCCTAGCCCCGCTTTTCCTTGTGAGCAAGGCGCTTGGCAGCTTTGCGCTACGGAGTTTCGGAAAATACGAAAAAACCTCGTTGACACTCTCCGGGCTGACCCATATATCGCCCTCCACGACACCGGCCCAGGTGGCGGAATTGGTAGACGCGCTAGCTTCAGGTGCTAGTACTCGCAAGGGTGTGGAGGTTCGAGTCCTCTCCTGGGCACCACAAACAAGCCCCCGTGAAACCTCTGGTTTCCGGGGGTTTTTTGTTGCCCAAGCCCCAGGGCACCCTTCCAGAAACGCCCCGCAAGGTCCCCCGGCCACGGCCAGCCGACCGATGCGGCGACGCAGGACCGGGCCGGACGAAAAAACCCCGGCGCCCGATGTCGGGAGCCGGGGCCAGGGGCCGGCCGGGGAAGAGGGACCGATCAGCCGAAGACGCGAGTCAGGGCCACGTCCATGGCGCCGGTGATCTCGTCGATATTGTCCTTCGTCGCGATCAGCGCGGGGCTGAGGCAGAGCGTGTTGTTGAAGCCGGGCAGCGAGCGGTTGGTGACACCGATCATCACGCCCTGGGCGCCACATTCGGCCACCACCTGCTGGGCCAGCTTCTCGGCCACGGGTTCCTTGGTGGCACGGTCGGCCACCAGCTCGGCACCCAGGAACAGGCCCTTGCCGCGCACGTCGCCCACGACCTTGTGCTTCTCCATCAGCTCTTCGAGCTTGGTCAGGCAGTACTCACCCATCTGGGTGGTGTTCTCCAGCAGACCTTCGTTCTCGATGATCTCCATGTTGGCCAGGGCCGCCGCCGGACCAGCGGTGCAGCCGCCGAAGGTGGAGATATCGCGGAAGTAGTTCAGCGGGTCGCTGGCATCGTCCTTGAACATGTCGAAGACCTCTTCGGTCGTGACAAGGCAGGCGATGGCGGCATAGCCCGAGGCCACACCCTTCGCCATGGTGACGAAATCGGGCTTGATGCCATAGTGCTGATAGCCGAACCAGGTGCCGGTCCGGCCGACGCCGCAGACGACCTCGTCGATGTGCAGCAGCACTTCGTACTTCTTGCAGATCTCCTGCACGCGCTCCCAGTAGCCCTTGGGCGGGGTGATAACGCCACCGCCGGCGGTGACGGGTTCCAGGCAGATGGCACCGACGGTCTCGGGGCCTTCGCGCAGGATGACCTCTTCAATGGCATCGGCGGCGCGCTGGCCGTAGTCCTCGACATCCCACTGCTTGCGGTACTCAAGGCAATGCGGGACCTCGACGAAGCCGGGGGTCAGCGGGCCGTACTGCATGTGGCGCTCGGGCTGACCGCAGGCCGACAGGGCGGCAATGGTGGTGCCGTGGTAGTCGCGCTCGCGGAACAGGATCTTGGTCTTCTTGCCGCCAAAGCGCTTGTGCGCGATCTGGCGGACCATCTTGAAGGCCTTCTCGTTCGCCTCGGAGCCCGAGTTGCAATAGTAGACGCGGCTCAGGCCCGGCATCTTCTCGATCAGCTTTTCCGAGAACTTCGCACCGGGGATCGAGCCCGCGGAACCGGCGAAGTAGTTCAGCTTCACCAGCTGCTCGCGCACCGCATCGGCGATGCTTTCGCGGCCATAGCCGACATTGACCGTCCAGACCCCGCCCGAGACGGCGTCCAGGTAGCGGGTGCCCTTGGCATCCCAGACATGGATGCCCTTGCCCTCGACGATCACGCGGGGATCGGAGGTCTCGAAGGGCTTATGCTGGGTCAGGTGGTGCCAGACGTGGGCCTTGTCGGCGGCCACGACATCGCTGAGATCGTTATCGTACATGTTCTTCTCCCTGAGGGGTTCTGCGCCCTAAAAGACCATCTGACCGGTGTTGGGACAGGTCCAGCGGGCGGACTTCCATGGGGCCAGAGGCGTTTTCGCCCGATTTCCGCCGGATCACCCGCCCCGGTGCCGCGACATTCGGCAGCCAAGGGGCTATCCTGCGGCCCCGGACCCCGCCAGTAGACCACGAACCATGCTGAATTTCATCTCCCGTCACGGCTCAGAGCCGATCCAGTCGCAGCTGCGGCGGGGCATCGTGGATGCGATTCACTCGGGCCAGATGCAACTGGGCCAGAAGATGCCCGCCTCGCGGCAGCTGGCCGGGCAGCTCGGCATTGCCCGCAACACGGTGACGGCGGTCTACGAGGACCTGGTGGCGCGCGGCTACCTGGAATCGCGGCCCCGGCTGGGCGTCTTCGTCGCCCGCGACCTGCCCGCCGAACCCGGCACCGCGCCGCGCCCCCGCCCCGGCGACGGGCCCGACTGGGACACCCGCCTGAACCAGCGCCCCTCGCGCCTGCGCCACCTGCAGAAGCCCTCGAACTGGCAGGATTACCGCTATCCCTTCATCTCGGGGCAGGTCGATCCCAGCCTGTTTCCGATCAACACCTGGCGCAGCTGTTCCCGCGATGCGCTTGGCCGCTCGGCCATCGACTGGTGGACCGCCGACCGCGCCGACGAGGACGACCCCCTGCTGGTCGAGCAGATTCGCAGCCAGATCCTGCCCCAGCGCGGGATCTACGCCCGCAGCGACGAGATCCTCGTGACGCTCGGCGCGCAGGAGGGGCTCTACCTGCTGGCCCGCCTGCTGGCCGGGCCCGGCACCACCGTGGGCTGCGAGCGCCCCGGCTATCCCGACAGCCGCCACATCATGCAGCTCTCGGGCGCCGCGATCCGCGACCTGTCGGTGGACGGCGAAGGGGCAAGGCTGGAGGGGGCCATGGACCTGGCCGTGCTGACACCGGGCTTCCAGAGCCCCACCATGGTCACCATGTCCCCCGCCCGCCAGGCCGAGGTGCTGGACCGCGCCGCCCGCGACGACATCCTGCTGATCGAGGACGATTACGAAGGCGCCACCGCCGCGCCAGGCACCACCACCCTGCGCGGGCTCGACCGCTCGGGCCGGGTCGCCTACCTGGGCACGCTGTCGAAGATCCTGGCGCCGGGCGTGCGGCTTGGCTTCCTCGTCGCCGACCCGGCGCTGGTGGCCGAGGCCCGCTGGCTGCGTCGCCTCATCCACCGCTCTGCCCCGCTGAACAACCAGCGCACCGCCGGGATCTTCCTGGCCGAAGGCCACTACCTGGCCCTGCAACGCCGCCTGCGCGAGGCCCTCATGCGCCGCCACGCCGAGGTGCTGGCCGCCTGCGCCCGCTACCTGCCGGGCTTCCGTCACCCCGAGACCTCGGGCGGCACCTCGCTCTGGCTGGAATGCCCCGAGGGCCTGGACGGCCGCGCCCTGATCACGGAAGCCGCCCGGCGCGGGGTACTGATCGAATCCGGTGACGCCTTCGTCCCCGAAGAACAGGCCGGGCGCTTCCTGCGCCTCGGGATCTCTCATATCGACGAAGCGCGGATCGACGACGGCCTGGCAGAGCTGGGACGCGCTGCCGACAGCCTGCGCTGATCTGGCCACATCAAAGCGCGATTCTGGCCCTATCGGCCCCGCCCCGATCCTCCTAGGTTCGCGCCGACCGGCCGCATCTCCTCCGAGGCGGCCCCTCCCCCAATTGCGACCCATGCGCCCGAGGCGCCAAGGAGAACAACAATGACCACGCCTGTCCTTCCCCACTCCCCCGAAGCCCTGATCGCCACCTATGAAGGCGTCAACCTGGTCGGCGGCGCGAAGGTCCCTGCTGCGGCGACCCTGCCGGTGATGAACCCCGCCACCGGCGCGCAGATCGGCCTGGCCGCCGCCTCGGACGAAGCCGAGACCGCCGTCGCCATCGAGGTCGCCGCCGCCGCCTTCACCGCCTGGTCGCAGACCCCGGCCCGCGCCCGTGGCAAGCTGGTCGCCGAAGCCGCCCGCGCGCTGAGCGCCAACGCCGAGGTCATCGCCCAGGTCCTGGCCCGCGAGACCGGCAAGGCCATCCGCACCGAATGCCGCGGTGAAGTCGCCACCGCTATCGACATCCTGGACTTCTACGCCGGCCTCGGCTCCGAGCTGAAGGGCGAGACGGTGCCCTTCCACCCCCGCTCGCTGACCACCACCATCCGCGAACCGCTCGGCGTGGTCGGCGCCATCCTGCCCTGGAACGTGCCGCTGGTGCTGATGATGCTGAAGATCGCCCCGGCGCTGGTGGCGGGCAACACCGTGGTGGTGAAAGCCTCCGAAGAGGCCCCCTTCGCCACCTTCGCCATGGTCGACCTGATCGCCCGGATCCTGCCCGAAGGCACGGTGAACGTGATCAACGGCACCGGCCCGGCCTGCGGCGCACCGCTCTGCGCCCACCCGAAGGTCGCCAAGATCACCTTCACCGGCTCCGAGGCCGTCGGCCAGGCCGTCTATGAAGCCGCCGCCAAGAAAATCATCCCGGTCAGCCTGGAACTCGGCGGCAAATCCCCGATGATCGTCTGCGCCGATGCGGATCTGGGCAAGGCTGTCTCCGGGGCCATCTCGGGCATGCGCTTCACCCGCCAGGGGCAAAGCTGCACCGCCGCCAGCCGCATCTACGTCCACGCCGACCTGATGGAGCCCTTCCTGTCCCAGCTGACCGAGGCACTGGAGAAGCTGAAGATCGGCGACCCGCTGGACGAGTCCACCGACGTCGGCACCATCATCAACGCCAAGCAGGCAAAGGTGATCCGCGATTTCGTCGCCAAGGCGGAAGAGACCCCCGGCGCCCGCGTGTTGCGCTTCGGCCAGCTGCCCGAGGGCACTGACCTCTCGCCCGATCTCTTCCTGCAGCCCACGCTGCTGATGGACCTGCCCGCCGATCACCCCTGCATCCAGCAGGAAATCTTCGGCCCCGTCGCCTATCTGGAGGCCTGGACCGACTACGAAGAGGTGATGGCCAAGGCCAATGACACCCACTACGGCCTCGCGGCCTCGGTCTGGACGACCTCTCTGTCCACCGCGCTCGACAGCACGGCGCGACTCAACGCGGGCTACGTGCAGGTGAACCAGAACCTGACCATCCAGCCCAATGTCTCCTACGGCGGCTTCGGGCGCTCGGGGCTGGGCAAGGAGGCCTCGCTGGAGGCCATGCTGGCACATTTCACCCGGTCGAAAACCATCGTTCTGAACTTCGACTGATGGATCAGATCACGCTTATCTGCACCGCCGTCTTCGCGGCGGCGGTGCTGCGCGGGCTGACGGGCTTCGGCTTCGCCCTGGCGGCGGTGCCCGCGCTCAGTCTCTTCCTGGACCCGGCGCAGGCGGTGACCATCGCCATCCTGCTGCAATGCATGGTGGGTCTGCGCGACCTGGCGCTGATGCGGAAACTGGTGCAATTCCGAGCGCTTGGCCTGATGGGCGCGGGCGCGCTGATCGGCACGCCACTGGGCATCTGGGGGCTGACGCTGCTGCCGGCGGATGTCATGCGGCTGGTGCTGGCGGGGATCGTCGGCATCGGCCTCGCCGCGCTGATCCTGAAGACCCGCCTGCCGCCGGGCCCCGGCCCGGCCATTGGCGCGGGCTTCGCCTCGGGGCTCTTCTCGGGGCTGGCGGCCATGCCCGGCCCGCCCGCCATCGCCTACTTCCTGGGCACGGAAACCCCGGCGAAACAGACCCGCGCCTCGCTCATGGTCTTCTTCTTCCTGACCTCGCTGATCGCCATGCCGGGCCTCTGGCTGACCGGCCGGCTACATGCGGAAACCTTCACCCAGGCCCTGATCGCCTTCCCGGCGCTGCTGATCGGCACCTGGGCCGGAGGCCGCGCCTTCGAGAAACTGGGCGAAGGCGGCTACCGCACCGCCGCCACCGCCCTGCTGGGCGTCACGGCAGCGGTCACCGCGACCCGCGGCCTTGCCGGGCTCCTCTAGCCTCATCACCAGGCTGAAAATACTCCGGGGGGGAATTGAGCCGCAGGCTCAAGGGGGGCAGAGCCCCCACCCCCAAGCGACATTTGCATCCTGCCCCGCAACGCCCTAAGTCATTTCCAACTGCCGAAGGATGCCGCCCGTGACCAATCACCTGTACAAGAACGACCTGCCCGACGGTCTGGACCTCGGCCCCGTGGTGGCCATCGACTGCGAGACCATGGGCCTGAACCCGCACCGCGACCGGCTCTGCGTGATCCAGATGTCCGGGGGCGACGGCAATTCCCATATCGTCCAGGTCGAGAAGGGCCAAACCGAGGCCCCGAACCTCTGCCGCATGCTGGAGGACCCGCAGGTCCTGAAGCTCTTCCACTTCGGGCGCTTCGACATCGCGGCCATGTACAATGCCTTCGGCGCGCTCGCCGCGCCGGTCTATTGCACCAAGATCGCCAGCCGGCTGGTGCGCACCTATACCGACCGCCACGGGCTGAAGAACCTGACCCAGGAGCTGATCGGCGTCGATATCTCGAAACAGCAGCAGATGTCGGACTGGGGCGCGCCCGAGCTGACCGATGCGCAGCTCGACTACGCGGCCTCGGATGTCCTCTACCTGCACCAGCTGCGCGACAAGCTGGACCAGCGCCTCGCCCGTGAAGGCCGCACGGAGATGGCCCAGGCCTGCTTCGACTTCCTGCCGATGCGCGCCAAGCTCGACCTGGCCGGCTGGCCCGAGATCGACATCTTCGCCCATTCGTAAGGAGCGCCAATGGCCGTCAGCGAGGCATCCCGCGCCCGGTATATCCGCTGGCTGAAGATCGCCCTGCCGCTGGCGGCCATGGCCCTGCTGTCGACGCTCTTCCTGCTCTCGGACAATGCCGATCCCATGGCCGAGATCCCCTTCTCGACCATCGACCTCGAGGAATCCGCCCGCAGCCAGCGCGTCACCCGGCCCAGCTTCGCCGGCGCCAGTGCCGAGGGCGACCTGATCGCCTTCACCGCCGCCGAGGCCCGCCCCCGCGACGACAACCGGCTCGACGCCACCGAGCTCAACGCGCGGATCGACATGACCTCCGGCAACGGGCTCGACGTCAGCGCCGCGACGGGGCTGATCGACCAGCCCGCCGATACCGCGACGCTGGCGGGCGGGGTGCTGATCACCACCACCACCGGCTACCGGATCCAGACCGAAGAGATCGACATGGGCATGAAGGCCCTGCGCGCCCAGACCGCCGGAGAGATCCGCGCCGAAGGTCCGCCGGGCCGCTTCACCGCCGGGCGCATGGAACTGACCACCGACCCGGAAACCGGCAAGCCCTATTTGGTTTTCACCCAAGGGGTGAAGCTGGTATATCTGCCCGGAACGACCGAGGAGTGACCGCCATGACCCGCGCCAAGACCCGCCAGATTTCGCTGCGCAGCCTCACCCTCGTGACCGGGATGCTTGCCGCGATGAGCCTCGGCGCCCAGGCCCAGGAGACCTCGATCCCCTTCGGCACCGCCTCGGACAGCGCCGCACCGATCCAGGTCGAATCCGAGACGCTCTCGGTCAGCCAGGACGATGGCGCGGCGATCTTCCAGGGGGCCGTGCTGGTCGAGCAGGACGAAATGCGCCTGACCGCCGCCAGGGTCGAGGTGATCTATGACGAGGACCAGTCCCGCATCGAGCGGCTCGAAGCCACCGGCGGTGTGACCCTGGTCTCGGGCGAGGACGCCGCCGAGGCCGATCGCGCCGATTACGCTGTCGAGGATGGCGATCTCGTGCTTTCCGGCAACGTGCTGCTGGTGCGCGGCCTCTCGACCATCTCGGCCGAGCGGATGCGCATCAATGTCGACGCCGGCACCGCCGTGATGGAAGGCCGCGTGCGCACCTTCCTGACCCAGGACGGTAACTGAGCCATGACCGCCGCCCATCTCACGCTTGAGGAAGGTCAGCAGGGCCTGCGCATCCAGTCCCTGCGCAAGGCCTATCGCAAGCGCGTGGTGATCCGCGATGTCTCGATGAGCCTGGACCGGGGCGAGGTGGTGGCGCTGCTCGGGCCCAATGGCTCCGGCAAGACGACCACCTTCTATTCCATCGCCGGGCTGGTGATTCCCGAGGGCGGCCGGGTGATTCTCGACGGCACCGACGTGACCGGCCTGCCGATGTATCGCCGCGCCAAGCTGGGCATAGGCTATTTGCCGCAGGAGATGTCGATCTTCCGCGGCATGAACGTCGAGGACAACATCGCCTCGATTCTCGACATCACCTATTCCGACCGCCACAAGCGGCGCGAGCGGCTGGAAGAACTGCTGTCGGAATTCTCGATCGAGCACCTCCGCCGCGCCCCCGCCCTGGCCCTGTCGGGCGGCGAAAGACGCCGGGTCGAGATCGCCCGCTGCCTTGCCGCCGAACCCAAGTACCTGCTGCTGGACGAGCCCTTCGCCGGCGTCGATCCGATCTCGGTCGCGGATATCCGCCACCTGGTGGCGGACCTGAAAACCCGCGGCATCGGGGTGCTGATCACCGATCACAACGTCCGCGAAACCCTCGAGATCGTCGACCGCGCCTATATCCTGCACGACGGCAAGGTGCTGATGTCGGGCACCCCCGACGAAGTGGTGCAGAACGACAATGTGCGCCGCGTCTACCTTGGCGACTCTTTCCGCATCGGCTGACACCGGCCACCTCGGGCCGCCCCGCAAACCGGGCCAATCCAAGTGATTTTTCCGTGCGGTCCCGGCGCGGTTTTCAAGGGCATTTCCCTCACAAACCCTTGAGAGGGCGGGAAAAAGCCCAAGGCCGCACCGGCATGGGCAGGGTTACGCCTTGGCAAGCTACCCTACCGGATTTCATTGACAGAAGCGCCCGACTCCTCGTCAAATGAACCCATGACAGCTTTGCGACACGCCGAATTCGGATTTTCGGTCCGCCCTTGCGGAAGCGGGGGATATTGGCGCCGCAACCTGTCGATTTTCCGCAGCATTCGAGCCTGAGCCCGCGGCACCCGCCGCAGGCTGACGCCCGACATGTCATGAGAGGAGACGGAATGCGTTACAAGATCACCGGCAAACAGATCGACATCGGCGATGCGTTGCAAACCCACGTCAAGGACGGCGTGAACGCGGCAATTGCGAAATACGCCGAACGACCTACGGACGCGAGCGTGACCTTCTCCAAGGACGCCCACGAATATACCTGCGAAACCACCGTTCACCTGTCGACCGGGCTGACCGCCCAGGCCAAGGCAAATTCGACCGAAATTTACGCCGCTTTCGAGAAATGCTGCGACAAGATGGAGAAGCAGCTGCGCCGTTACAAGCGCCGGTTGAAGGACCACCACAAAACGCGGGCGACCCCGGTTGAAATTATGGAGGGGTCCTCGTATATCCTCGCCTCGGATCAAGAGAGCACGGACCCTGAACCGGAAAGCCTGCAACCCGTCATCGTGGCGGAAATGGAAACCCGGATCCCGTCGCTCTCCGTCGGCGAGGCCGTCATGCAAATGGAACTGGCCGGAGCCCCGGTGTTGGTGTTCCGAAATGAAGGTAAGAACGGGCTGAACGTGGTGTATCGCCGCGATGATGGAAATATCGGCTGGATCGACCCACGCAGTTAGAGGCCATGGCGCCCCTCTGCAGGGGTGAACCGCCCGAAAAACGTGAGGCAGAATGAAACTGTCACAGATCCTCAAGCCCGAGGCGATCAAGGTGATCGCCTCGGCTTCGAGCAAGAAACGCCTTTTGCATGACGTTGGCGAACTGGCCCATTCGGCTCTGAAGCTGAACCAGTCGCGCGTTGTCGAGGCGCTGCAAGAGCGTGAATCGCTCGGCCCTACCGGCGTCGGCCATGGCGTTGCGCTTCCGCATGCGCGCCTGGACGGCGTGGATTCGGTCCGTGGCTGCTTCATCATGCTCGAGAAGCCCGTCGATTTCGACGCCATCGACCGCCAGCCGGTGGACCTGGTCTTTGCGCTCTTCGCGCCGCAGGAAGCCGGTGTCGATCACCTGAAGGCCCTGGCCCTCGTCTCGCGTTCGCTGCGCGACCAGGCGCTGTGCCGCAAGCTGCGCGCCAATCCCGATGCCTCGACGCTCTACGCGCTGCTGACCTCGGACCAGAACGTTCAGGCCGCCTGACCGGGGCGGCCGCGCGACCAGGGCTGCAAGCGGAAGACCGCAAGGTCGAAGCCAGGCGCCCGGTTCAACCCGGTGAAGTCCCGGGGCGCCACCACCGCGCCGGTACCCAGGCCGCGGGCGGGCCCTGCTACCGCCAGGGGCCGAAGCCGAACAGCAGGTAGTCACGCGCATAGGCATCTGCGGCGGCGGCCTCGATCTCTTCGTCGTATATCTCCGCCAGCTCGAATGGGCTGTCCTTCGGCCCCTCCGCCAGCTGCGGCGCCGCGCGCCCGACACGGGCGGCGAGATGCGCCAGATCGGCCTCCATCTCGTCCTCGCGCAGCACCAGGTCCGGCGTGACGAACTGAGAGAACCCCTCGAGCACCGCCGCCTGGCTGGCCCAATGGGGGTCGATCCTGAGGCCGGTCTGCTGCGCCAGGTTGGCCTTCAGGAAACCCAGGAAGCCCAGGAAGGCCTCGCGGTGCTGCTCCTGCGAATAGGCACCACCGGGCGTGCCGGGGATGGGCAGCTTGTAGCGCTGGCGCAGCACCTTGCGGATCTCGGCGAAACCGCCGCCCAGGATCTTGTCACAGAACACCCTGTGCGCCCGCCGGACGGGATGGGGCAGCACGGTGAAGCTGCGATGTCCGGGCCGCGCCCGCAGCCATTGCCGCAGCTCCTTCTGGCTGAGTTTTCTCTGCAAATCCCGCGGCTTGCCCCCCTCCAGCGCGGCCAGCCACTGCAAGACCTGCCGCTCGGGCCCGCCCTTCACCGGCATGTAGAGCAGCGGCACGTCCCGGCAGGCGGCGAAACTGGGCACCTGCGGCCCGCGCCGGGGCTCGAAGTTCGGGGTGCGCGAGAGGTTGAAACGGTCCAGCCGGGCGAGGCTCTCGGCCATCTCCGCGAAGTTCTCGACCTTCTCGGAGAGGGGCTCGGGGTTCTGCACCTTCAGCTTCTGCTCCAGCCCCTCCAGCCGCGCCTCGACGCCCAGGAAGGCGGCCAGCCCGTTCATCACCTCGAGGCTCTGCAGGTCGTCGTAATCGACATAGAAGGCGGTCTGCCCGGTGACCTGGAGGCTGCGCATCACGCGCATCTGGAAGCCCTGGAGCGCCTCGAGGTGGGCCTCGAACTCGGCGGCGTCGAAAGAGGCGCGGGTCTCCTTGCGGCGGCGCACGTCGGTCAGCTTCCACTGGCCGGTGGCCTGGGCGATCTTCCAGCTGACATAGCTTTCCGCCGGGTTGCGGGTCAGCACGATCTTGGCGCAGCCGGGATCGGTCAGCAGCAGGTCCAGCACCCGCTGGTCATGGTCGTGGAAGAAGCGGAACCCGTTGAGCCCCGGCGCCTGGCGTATCGCCTGCAACAGCGCAAGGGGGTCGGCATCCCGCGCCGCCTTGTCGAAGCCGAGGCAGTCCTCGGCATTGGGATAGGCGATGAAGGCCGGGTTGAAGACCTCGCCCAGGCACGAGACGCCCTCAAGCGCATTCAGGTTGGCCTCGAGAAGATTCGAGCCGGTGCGCATCTCGGCGAGCAGGATGAAGGAGTGGAAGCGGGTCATCTATTTCTTCACCATATAGGGTCGGCGCGGCTTGTCGTCTGGCTCTTCGTCCTGGGCCGGCTCGTCGACCTCGGCGGGGAAATCGCCCATCAGGTAGGGGTGCATCCCCTGGTTCTTCAGCGATTGCAGGAAGGCCCCGAACCCCGTCAGGTCGCGCATCTCGGGGAGCTCGGGCAGGCGTCGGGCGGTGCGCAGGCCCATCTCGTCGATGCTGGCCTGCAGCGCCTCGGAGGGGGCCTCGACCACCTCGGCCATGGACCAGATCTGCGCCCGCGCCTTCGCCCAGGGAGAGCGCAGCGCATCCAGAAACTCATGCTCGATCCGTTGCAGCCGCGCGGCCTCGCGGCGGATCTCCTCGAAGGGGCGGCGGGTGCGGAAGAGCGGCACCGCCCAGGCCCCGGCAATGACCGAGACATGGGCGTTGCCATCCTTGGCCATGTCCCAGGCAACCGCCTGGTTGGCGCGGGGGGAATACTGGAAGCACTGGCGCTCGCCACGGGTGTTCCAGATCAGGTTGGTCAGGAAGGTGCGCGGGCTGTGATCGCGCAGCGCCGCCTTGGCCGTCAGCGCGCCGTTGATCACCTGCTGCCCCCCCGAGAACTCGGCGTCGCCGGGGCCGAAGATCTGGCCATGCACGCGGCAGCCCGCGGTGCGCGACAGCCAGGCCTCGAAATCCTCGAAGAGCTCGGTGAACCCCTGGAAGACCGAATACCTGGCCCCGGTGAGCCCGCCCTCCCAGCCCTCGCGCGGGAAGCGCGACTGCATGTAGAGCCCGGTGCGCCCGCGGGTGCGCCGCTCCGAGGCGGTCGAGAAGATGCGGTCGATCTTGCCGGGGTTCGGCTCGCGCCGCTTCATCGCGCCTTCGGCATCGGTCAGGAAGACCCGGTAGAGCCGGTTGGCATGGGGCCAGATCTTGCGGGCGACGAAGCAATCCGAACGGCGCAGCAGCTGCAGGTGATCGTCGTAGAAGATATGCGGCTTGCCCTGGAAATCGAACTTCGACAGCGTCAGAGAGCGGCTTTCCACATGGGTGGAATGCTTGCGCGCCAGGGTCTGGAAATAGCTTTCGTCCGGAATCCAGACCTTGCGGAAGTAGCGGTCGTACTCGGCGCGCTGCGGGTCCGTCAGGATGGCCTGAAGGGTCTGCCGGGTCAGGCACCACCACTGGCTGCCCATATGCGGCACCACGCCATCGGGGATACGGCGGCGAAAGCCCAGCTTGCGCTGGAACTCCACGTATCTGTCGAAGGCCCGTCGCTGGGTCTTCCACGAGAAGGGGAAGCGCAGGGTGAAGCGTTCCTCGTCCAGGCCGCCGACGGTCCAGGGCACATCGGCCGTGGTGGCGCTTTCGATGAAATCGGTGCGCGGACGGGCGGCCAGGTAGGTCTTCAGCTCGTCCACCGGGCGCAGAGGCAGGCAGGAGCCCGAGGACAGGAAGACATGCTGCACCTCCGCATGGTCCCCCAGCAGCATCTCGCAGGCATCCTGGGTGGCGGCGACGATGCCCCAGGCGCCCCAGGTACAGACATGTCGGCTGCTGAAACGGATCAGGGCCACATCCGACAGCGCCTCGCGAAAGGCCTTGTAGCGGCGATCCGAGACCTTGGCATCGACATGGATCACCACCGGGCAACCGGCAGCGGCCCAGTGCCGCGCCACCTGCTCGGCCCGGCCAAGGGCGGTGTGCACCAGCATGACGATGCCGACGCTCATGCCCAGTTCCCCTTGGACATCAGCCCGAGAATCTCGAGCTGGCGCCAGTTGATGTATTTCTCGCTCCATTTGCACCACAGATCGGGGTCGGCCTGCAGGCGCTCGTGATAGGCGATATATTCGCGCGACTTGCCGTAGTGCTGACCGCGCAGCAGCTCTTCCTGGGCCTTGGCGCCGAAGGTATCCAGGAACTTGGTGTGCAGCAGCGCGCCCGAGGCCTTCTCGCCGCCCCACTCATCGAAGACCAGGTTCAGCCCGCGTGGCAGCAGCGAATGGGTCGAGGAGTTGTAGGCGTAGCGCCGGCTCCAGCGCACCAGCGGGATCTTGTTCAGCGCCGGAGCCTTCCAGGGGTCATCGTCGAAGAAGACCCGCATGCGCGGACCGCCCTGGATCCACAGGTTTCCGTGCTTCCAGTTGCGGCTGATGGTGTAATTTCCCGCATCGAACCAGCAGGCGATCTCAAGCGGGTCCTGCCCTTCGACGTAGGGCTGCGCGCTGAGCGGCCCCTTGGGGTACATGTCCAGCAGCATGGCCGAGAACGAGCGGATCTCGCAGGCGTCCAGCCAGTCGCAGAGCGCGGCCATGGGGCGGGTGTCGCAGAAGGGGTAGACGAAGAACTCGTCGGGATCGACGGTCAGGCACCAGTGCTCGTGGCCGTAGCGCATCAAGAGCCAGTTGATCCAATCCATGCCGTAACGCGACTGCCGGTAGCTGGCCGAGGTGGTCCAGACCGAGCAATCCTCCTGCCCGGCCAGGTACTCTCGGGAGCCATCGCTGCTGTCATTGTCCACGAAAAGGAAATGATTCACCCCCAGATCGCGGTAGTATTCAAGGAAGTAGGGCAGCCGGACGCGCTCGTTTCGCAGCGTCGTGAAGGCCAGGATATCGCGGCGGCGGATCTTGCGGGCACGGTTGCTTACGGGCTTGAGCTGATGGCGTTTGCGCAGGGCGCGGTAGAGATGAAAGCGCCTCTCTCGTCCCAGTTTGTAGGCGTCCATCAGGCCCAATGCGCTGCTCCCCGACCGGGCTGCGTCCCGGCCCCGCCATTGTTTCGATCCTTCTACAAGTCATTTCTCTATGAAAAAGGAACCCACTGAAAGCGGGAACTTGGCAGCAGGGCGGGGCATCAGGGCTCAGGGAAGCTTCAGCGCTTGCATCAGGCCAAGATATTCCAGCTGCTCGGGGCTTTCGTAGCGCAGGCTCGCAGGAGAGAGCATCTGCGCCCCCGCCGCGACGGCGCGATAGTAATCATCGAAGTCCTCGGGCGCGCCGAAATGCTCGCGCCGGCTGCGCTCTTCGCGGGCCCGGCTAGGACTGTCGGGCAGGAACTTGGTGTGCAGCAGCACCCCCGAGGGGTCATCGCCCTCGGGCCCGGAATAAAGCGCGTTGAGCCGCGCCGGCAGCAGCGAATGGGTCGAGTTCAGATAGGCGTAGCGGCGGTTCCACCGGACCAGCGGCAGCTTGTTCAGCGTCGGCGCGCGCTCCGGGGTCTCGGCGAAGAAGACCCGGTCGCGGCTGCCGCCCTGCAGCCAGAGATTGCCGTGCCGCGCCTGCCAGCGGGCGCGGAAGGGGCCGGGGTCAAAATGGGTCAGCAGCTGCACCGGGTCCTCGCCCGGCTGGTAGATGCCCTGGCCCAGGGGCGCCTCGGGTAGCAGATCCAGCATCAGCGCGCCCATGGCCGGGCGCCCGGCGACCTCCAGGCGGCGGGTCAGGCGCGGCAGGCTCTCCATGCCCGGCGTCACCAGAAGCTCGTCGGCATCCACCGTCAGGCACCAGTGACCATGGCCGTGGCGCATCAGCAGCCAGCCCAGCCAGTCCATGCCAAACCGCGCGGCCCGGTAGCTGCGCCCTGTGCGCCAGATCGAGACATCGCCCTGGTCGGCCATCCACTCGGCGGAGCCATCCTGGCTTCCATTGTCCACGACAAGGAAGTGGGACACCCCGAGGCTACGGTAATGGCTCATGAAGTAGGGCAGCCTGAGCGCCTCGTTGCGCAGGCAAACGAAAAGCAGAACCTCGCCGTCCGAGATCCCGTCGGTGCGGTCGGAGAGCGGGCTCAGCGCATGACGGGCCCGGAACGCGCGCCAAAGCAGACGGCGGCGCAACAGCCTCTGCCGATAGCGCCGCCACGGGCCGGGACGCGGCGGCGGACCCGGAGGCCCCCCGTCCGCGCCGCGGCTCACTTCTGATATGATCCTGTCCTGTGCCACCGATATGCATCCTCGATCATCATATCGAGGCTTGAGCGCTGCGGAGTCCAGCCCAGTTCCGTCTCGGCGCGGACCGAGCCCGACACCAGCTTGGTGCAATCGCCCGGCCGGCGCGGCCCCTCGCGGTGCGGCACCTCCTTGTTGGTCACCACACGTGACTGGTCCATCACCTGCCGCACCGAGAAGCCAGAGCCGGTGCCCAGGTTGAACACCCGGTTGCCCTTGCCGTTCTCCAGCCACTTCACCCCCAGCACATGGGCATCCACCAGGTCGCAGACATGGACGTAATCGCGGATGCAGGTGCCGTCGGGGGTGTCGTAATCGGTGCCGAAGATGGTCAGCGCATCGCGCTGGCCGTCGATGGCCTCCAGCATGATGGGAATCAGGTGGGTCTCGGGGCGGTGATGCTCGCCCACTTCGCCTTCGGGATCGGCGCCGGCGACATTGAAGTAGCGGAAGATCACGTGGCGCAGCCCGTAGGCCTCGCCGAAGTTCTTCAGGATCTCTTCCACCGCCTGCTTGGAGGCGCCATAGGCGTTGATCGGATGCTGCGGCGTCTCTTCGTCCAGCACGACGTTGTCGTGTTCGCCATAGGTGGCGCAGGTCGAGGAGAAGACGAAATTCATGCAGCCCGCGCCAACGGCGGCCTCGATCAGGTTGAGAGAGCCCATGACGTTGTTGCGCCAGTAGAGCCCCGGCTCCTTCATGCTTTCGCCGACCTGGCTGAGGGCGGCGAAATGCATCACGGCGACGGGCTCATACTTGGCAAAGACCGCGTCCAATCGGGCGCGGTCCAGAAGGTCACCTTGTTCAAAAGGCCCGAATTTCACCGAATCTTCCCATCCGGTGACAAGGGAATCGAAGGTGACGGGCGTATAGCCGGCCCGTTTCAGGGCCTTGCAGGCGTGCGAGCCGATATAGCCCGCACCCCCTGTCACGAGGACGTTCTCCAAGGCCTGCGTCCTTACTGTGCGGCCTGCGGATGCTGAACCACATCCTGCAGGTAGCCCATCAGCTCGTCGCGCAGGTCGTCACGGGCCAGACCGAAGGACACGGTGGCCTGCAGGAACCCGGCCTTCGAGCCGCAGTCGAAGCGCTGGCCGTTGAAACGGAACCCGTGGACGGGGCGCCCGGCGGTGAGTTCGTCGGCGATGGCGTCGGTCAGCTGGATCTCTCCACCGGCGCCGGTCTTCATCTGGTGCAGGTTTTCCATGACATTCGGCGTCAGCACGTAGCGGCCGATGACCGCCAGGTTCGACGGCTCGGTGCCGGGGGCGGGCTTCTCGACCATGCCCTTGACCGACACGACAGAGCCCATGTCCTCTTTCACGTCGAGGATACCGTAGGACTTGGCCTTGTCCGAGGGCACTTCCATGGCGGCGACCATGCAGGCGGGGTTCTCTTCAAAGGCTTCGACCATCTGCTGCAGGCAGGGCTTCTCGGCGGCGATGACATCGTCGGGCAGGATCACCGCGAAGGGTTCATCGGCGCGCAGCAGGCGGCGGGCACACCAGACCGCGTGACCCAGGCCCAGGGCCTTGTGCTGGCGGATATAGGCGATCTGACCGCTGTCCATGTAGGTGGACTTGAGCACCTCAAGCAGGTCGTCCTTGCCCTTGGCCTGAAGCTCGGCTTCCAGGATGGCGCTGTGGTCGAAGTAATCCTCGAGCGCGGATTTGCCCCGCGAGGTGACGAAAATGAATTCCTCGATCCCGGCGGCGCGGGCCTCGTCGATCGCGTACTGGATGAGCGGGCGGTCAACCAGGGTCATGATCTCCTTCGGAACCGACTTCGTCGCGGGAAGGAAACGGGTGCCCAGGCCGGCAACGGGGAAAATGGCTTTGGTGACTTTGTTCTTCACTGTTTGCCCTCAATGACTGTGCTTCGGGTTCAAGGACCCATCAGCTTCAACAAGAATGCCGAGGCTTTCGCGCACGGCTGGATAGGTAGAATGGACCAATAATCTCTGACCAAGATGACCATTGCTTAATCCCTGGGGAGTTACCACAGCAGACGGGTGACTTTGATGACCACGGGCGGCTCATTGCCCGGAATCTGCCAAAGTTTTCGCCGCGAGCCGGGATGCCTTCCTCTTCCACCCATGCGCTCCGATTGCGCCGCTGCCGGACGCAGGGCGCTTCTGGTCATGGTAGTGCAGTCCACGAAATAAGCAAAATGTGATTGGATCCATGATCCGGAGGCCCCGCGCATCACCTCTGGCCCCCGTCAGCAGGAGCACAGGCAGCCCCGCGCCAAGCTGAGATCCGAGCGGACCCCGCCGAAGGACCACCCTAAGCTTTTGTAATTCAACAACTCTGTCACGGAGGCACCCAGGGAACACATGGCCCGCGCCCGCAAGGCCCGCCGGGGCGCGCCCTTCGGCAACACGCGGCCACGCGGGCCGGGCCGGCCCGCCGAAACAACCGGCAAAGGGCCTGTTGCCGGCGCTTTCACGCCGCCGCGCCGCAGCACAACCGGGGCGGGCAAGCCGTCCGGAGGGTCAGGGGTGTTGCGCGAAGGCCTCGGGGCGGGGCCCTCGGTCACCGGGAACATGCCGGGAAAGGCGCCCTTGATCGCGCGGGTGATCACCCCATTTGCCTGACACCGCAGGGCAGGTTATCTTCGCCCCAGGACAGACCCCCAATGGCACGCCGAAACGGCGGTCGGGCGGGTCCAGGGCAGAGTTTCGGCATATGTTTCAGCAACGCGCCAGGAAGACACGGCTGCAATCTGCCATCTCGATGGCAGAGCTCATCTTCCATTCCACCGCCCACAACATCCGCAAGAGCCACAACAACGCGATCCTGTCGATCGTCAACAACCTGATCCGCGTGGCGATCATGCTGGCGGTCTTCTACGGCATGTTCGCCATCCTCGGGCTGCGCCGCACGGCGATCCGGGGCGACTTCCTGTTGTTCATGCTCTCGGGGATCTTCCTCTACATGACACACGTGAAGACGGTCTCGGCGGTGATGGGGGCGGATGGCCCCAGCTCTCCGATGATGAAACACGCGCCGATGAACACGCTGATCGCGCTGGCCTCCTCGGCGATGTCGACGCTCTACCTGCAGATCCTGACGCTCTTCGTGATCCTCTTCGTCTACCACGTCGCGGTCACGCCCTTCGACATCTACGATCCCGCCGGGGCCTTCGCCTGCATCATGGTGGCCTGGTTCTACGGAATCGCGGTCGGAGTCTGCTTCCTGGCGCTGAAACCCTGGTTCCCCGAGTTCACCGGCATTGCCGCCCAGCTCTATACCCGCGCCAACATGATCGCCTCGGGCAAGATGTTCGTCGCCAACCAGGTGCCCCCGTCGATGCGCAACATCTTCGACTGGAACCCGCTCTATCACACCATCGACCAGGCGCGCGGCTACACCTTCATCAACTACAATCCGCATTTCTCGTCGCTGACCTATGCGCTCATCGTGGCGGTGGCGATCTTCTGCATCGGCATGATCGGAGAGTTCTACACCCGCCGCCATGCCTCGCTCAGCTGGAACGCGCGCCGCTGAGGGGCCGCTGCCCTAGTCCACCACCCGGCAGGTCAGGTTGATCCGACCGCCCTGGGCCAGCAGCGTGGAAGACCCCGCGCGGATCTTGTCGACCCCGTGGTGCAGCAGCCGCGCCTCTCCGCCCAGAACCGCCACGTCGCCGCTTTGCAGCCAGATCGACTCGGTAGGGCCGCCGCGCTCCAGGTTGCCGATGCGGAAAAGCCCGTCATCGCCCAGGGAGATCGACAGCACGGGCCAGCTGAAATCGGCCTCGTCACGGTCCTGGTGCAGCCCCATGCGGGCGCCCTCGCGGTAGAAGTTCACCAGGCAGCAATCCGGGGTGCGGTCGAGGCCGGTGATACGATGCCAGAGCTCCAGCACCGCCTGCGGGATCGGCGGCCAGTCCACCCCCGAGGGATGCCGCCGCTCGTAGCGATAGCCGCGCCGGTCCGAGTACCAGCCGTATTTCCCCGCCGAGGTCATCTGCACCGACATCTTCCGGCCGAAGCGTGTCTCGGGCGAAAAGAGCGGCGCGGCACGCTGCACGGCGCGCAGATCCTCGAGCAGCGCTTCCTGCGCGGCGCGGTCAAGCGCCTGCTGGTAGATCTGGACCCCGCGCAGGGTCAGGCTGGGGGGAAGACTCATCCGGGGCTCCTGTTTCCCTGGCCGTAGGGTAGGCCCGGAGGGCGCTCGGGCAACCCGTTTCCTGCGCCTCGGGCCCGGAACGTCCCGCAGGAAAGGGAAGAATCGGCAGAACGGAATCCCGGAAAACCGCCCAAACCGACACCAAAGAACGTAGCGGCGCGGGGATTAGCAGTATTTTTTGACGATCTCGCGCTTGTGAGCGGCTTGCAGGCCCGAAACCCCCTCCTTATATACCCCTCGAAGCCCGGCGGGCGGGGCGAAACCCCCGCCGGACCGGGTCTCGGAAGAGCCGATGCCGTAATCGGGTCGGACTGCCAGACCATCGCCTTAAGTAGAAGGGATTGCAAACATGGGTAAAGTGATCGGGATTGACCTCGGCACCACCAACTCCTGCGTCGCCATTATGGATGGCGCACAGCCGAAAGTTATCGAAAACTCCGAAGGCGCACGTACCACGCCTTCGATCGTCGCCTTCACCGATGAAGAGCGGCTGGTCGGCCAGAGCGCAAAGCGCCAGGCCGTCACCAACTCCACCAACACCATCTTCGGCGTGAAGCGCCTGATCGGCCGTCGTGCAGACGACGCGGATCTGGCCAAGGACCTGAAGAACCTGCCGTTCAACGTCATCGACGGCGGCAACGGTGATGCATGGGTGGAATCCAAGGGCGAGAAGTACTCTCCCAGCCAGATTTCCGCCTTCATCCTCGGCAAGATGAAGGAAACCGCCGAGAGCTACCTCGGCGAAGAAGTCGACCAGGCGGTCATCACCGTCCCGGCCTACTTCAACGACGCCCAGCGTCAGGCCACCAAGGATGCCGGCAAGATCGCCGGTCTGGAAGTGCTGCGGATCATCAACGAGCCGACCGCCGCTGCCCTCGCCTATGGCCTGGACAAGGAAGAAAGCCACACCATCGCGGTCTATGACCTCGGCGGCGGTACCTTCGACGTCACGATCCTGGAAATCGACGACGGCCTGTTTGAAGTGAAGTCGACCAACGGCGACACCTTCCTGGGTGGCGAAGACTTCGACATGCGGATCGTCAACTACCTGGCCGGCGAGTTCAAGAAAGAGCACAACGTCGACCTGACCCAGGACAAGATGGCCCTGCAGCGTCTGAAGGAAGCCGCCGAAAAGGCCAAGATCGAGCTCTCCTCCAGCCAGTCGACCGAGATCAACCAGCCCTTCATCTCGATGGGTGCCAACGGTCAGCCCCTGCACATGGTCATGAAGCTGACCCGTGCCAAGCTGGAAAGCCTGGTGGGTGACCTGATCAAGGGCTCGCTGAAGCCCTGCCAGGCAGCCCTGAAGGATGCGGGCCTGTCCACCTCCGACATCGACGAAGTCGTTCTGGTCGGCGGCATGACCCGCATGCCGAAGGTCATCGAAGAGGTGACCAAGTTCTTCGGCAAGGAACCCCACAAGGGCGTGAACCCGGATGAAGTCGTCGCCATGGGCGCCGCCATCCAGGCCGGCGTTCTGCAGGGTGACGTGAAGGACGTGGTCCTGCTGGACGTGACCCCGCTGTCCCTGGGCATCGAAACCCTGGGCGGTGTCTTCACCCGCCTGATCGACCGCAACACGACCATCCCCACCAAGAAGTCCCAGGTCTTCTCGACCGCCGAGGACAACCAGAACGCCGTGACGATCCGCGTGTTCCAGGGTGAGCGTGAGATGGCCGCCGACAACAAGATGCTCGGCCAGTTCAACCTGGAAGACATCCCGCCGGCGCCGCGTGGCATGCCCCAGATCGAGGTGACCTTCGACATCGACGCCAACGGCATCGTGTCGGTCTCTGCCAAGGACAAGGGCACCAACAAGGAGCAGAAGATCACCATCCAGGCCTCCGGTGGCCTCTCGGACAGCGACATCGAACAGATGGTCAAGGACGCCGAGGAGAACGCCGAGGCGGACAAGCAGCGCCGCGAGCTGGTGGAAGCCACCAACCAGGCGGAAAGCCTGATCCACTCGACCGAGAAGTCGATCGAGGACCACGGCGACAAGGTCGACCCCTCGACCGTCGAGGCGATCGAGCTGGCCGTCGCCGCGCTGAAGGACGAGCTGGAAAAAGGCAACGCCGACAAGATCAAGGCGGGCATCCAGAACGTCACCGAAGCGTCGATGAAGCTGGGTGAGGCGATCTACAAGTCGCAGATGGACGAGGGCTCGGACGAGCCCGAGGCCGCCGACAGCGCCGCCGAGGGATCTTCGGATGACGACGACATCGTCGACGCCGATTTCGAGGATCTGGATGACAACAAGCGTGGCTGATCCTTTCAGCCCACGCTGAGGAACCTCTGGGGCCGGTCCTCCCTTCGGGCGGGCCGGCCTTCCACGTTCCTGAGGCAAGGGATAACCGACCGTGGCAAAACGAGATTACTACGAGGTGCTTGGCCTCGCCAAAGGGGCCTCGGCGGAGGAGATCAAGAAGGCCTATCGCAAGAAGGCGAAAGAGCTTCACCCCGACCGCAACTCGGACAACCCCAATGCAGAAGAGCAGTTCAAGGAGGCCAACGAGGCCTATGACTGCCTGAAGGACCCCGACAAGAAAGCTGCCTATGACCGTTACGGTCACGCGGCCTTCGAGGGCGGCATGGGTGGCGGTGGCCGTCCCGGCGCCGGCGGGCAGGCGGACTTCGCCTCTGCCTTCTCGGATGTCTTCGACGACCTCTTCGGCGATTTCATGGGCGGGCGTCAGCCCGGCGGCGGACGCCAGCGTGCCACCCGCGGCTCGGACCTGCGCTACAACCTGCGCATCTCCATGGAAGAGGCCTACGCCGGCCTGCAGAAGGCCATCCGCGTGCCGACCTCGGTGCAATGCGGCACCTGCGAGGGGTCCGGTGCCGAAGGCGGGGCAGAGCCCACCACCTGCCCGACCTGCTCGGGCATGGGCAAGGTCCGCGCGCAGCAGGGCTTCTTCACCGTCGAGCGCACCTGTCCGACCTGCTCGGGCATGGGCCAGATCATCAAGAACCCCTGTTCCGCCTGTGGCGGCCAGGGCCGTGTCGAGCGGGATCGCCAGCTGTCGGTGAACATCCCCGCAGGCGTCGAGACCGGCACCCGCATCCGCCTGGGCGGAGAGGGCGAAGCCGGGCTGCGCGGCGGTCCGGCGGGCGATCTCTACATCTTCATCGAGGTCGCCAAGCACGAGATCTTCGAGCGTGAGGGCGTCAACCTCTTCTGCCGCGTCCCCGTCTCGGTGGCCAAGGCAGCGCTCGGCGGCGATATCGAGGTGCCGACCATCGACGGCGGCCGCTCCCGCGTGAAGATCCCCGAGGGGTCGCAATCGGGCCGCCAGATGCGCCTGCGCGGCAAGGGCATGCCCGCCCTGCGCGGCGGCGGTCAGGGTGACATGTTCATCGAACTGGCGGTGGAAACCCCGGTGAACCTGACCTCGCGCCAGAAGGAACTGCTGCGCGAGTTCGAGGACCTGTCGGAAGAGAACAACCCCGAGAGCGAGGGTTTCTTCAAATCCGTCAAGGGCTTCTGGGATTCGATGAAGAGCTGAGGCCGGGCGCTTCGGTGAGATTTGAGAGGGGCGGTCCGTTGGGCCGCCCTTTTTATTAACCCACTCATCTCTAGATTAGTCTAACGGGGTATAGTTTCCTTTGACTTTACCGGTCTGGTAGAGCCAGGGAACCCAGCGTAGTAGCCGATCTTCAGGACCTTCAAGTAAAGCAAAAGTACCCGTGGTCGAAATCGATTGCATTATGTCCTCTTGAGCCCAGCCGTACCCTCCCACCATGAATGATTCAATGTAGTCGGTAATCAACTTCAGGTTTCCGATCTCGTCGCTTCCGTCCGCTGTTCCATTAAGCTGACTGAGCCCGAAAACCAATTCTCCATCGGCATCAAGAAATTTTGGGTCTGACAAGCATATTTCCGGGTCGCTATTTGGATCTTCTACGCAAGGGTTTACGACAAAGGGAGTAGGTCTAGCAAAAATAGAGTTTCCAGATCGATATGCATTCACGATACCGTCTGAGAAAAAGAATACTATTGCCTTTCTTCGTTCCGCCGCTCTTTCACTTACAAGACGGGTCGAAACCTGCAGAACTAGCTCCAACTCGGTTGGCCCATGAGCCCTAAAACTATCCATGTACTCCAGAATGTCTGCCGTCTGGCGAGGCACCTCGAACGTTCGGGCTATAGGGCTTTCCTGCCCAATTGGAGGCACTTCATGTTCATATGCATAGCCCCTCTCACCATCTTGTTCATGACCTTGAGCTATCAGCGGAGTATGAACTACCGAGATAATGGAATCTGAAAATCCATACTTCCACAACCCTGCAGCTAAAGACTTAACTTGGCTCTTAAGCAGGGTATACTCATCCTCAATACTACCAGATATGTCGACTATTATAACTACATGAAGCTTATCGTTGGTGACGGAGGCGACCTCAGGCAGCGGTTTGGTGGACACCCGGTTAGACGCACTTTTAGCAGCGAGATTAGACCGATCTGAGCTCGAAGTCCTTGTTTCCAACATGTAATCCCACCACATCGCAAGGAAGGCCAAGGCAATAGTAACGACAACAGACAGGACTCCGATCCTTAGATGCCAATCTATTTTCTTCATTTCAGAATCCTGACTATTTGCATTGGCATTTTCGGTTCACGTGTCCGACCGTCCAAAACACTTTACAATTCAAATAGGTATCAACACTGACGTATGCCATCTACCATGCGCCAGCACGCTAGCTAAAATACAGAATTTTCCGGTATAAATCTGCGCATTTTTTGCTCTATTCTACGAACTTTATGAAGGCTGTAGATTCGCCCCCCTTCACCCCCCATTAACCACCCCTCGCGCACCCTGTGCGCATGACCGACCCGCGCGCCTTTCACGAAGCCTCTCTGCCGCTCTTCCCTTCGGAGGAAGCGCCGGAGGTGCCGCTGCCCTCCGGCAAGCTGCCCTCCTATATCGCCGACCACCGCAAGCGCCTGCGGGAACGCTTCATGCAGGGCGGGGCGAATGCCCTGCCGGATTACGAGATGCTGGAGCTCGTGCTGTTCCGCGCCAATGTGCGGCAGGACATGAAGCCCCTGGCAAGGCGGCTGCTGGAACGGTTCGGGGATTTCAACTCGGTCGTGACTGCTCCGCCCGAGCATCTGGTAGAGGTCGCGCAGGTCGGGCCGGCCGTGATCTGCGAACTGAAGCTGATCGAGGCCGCCGCGCAAAGGCTGGCGCGGGCAAGGGTGATGGGAAGGCCCGTCGTCAGCTCGTGGAACGCGCTGATCGACTATTGCCACACCGCCATGGCGCACCGCGAGACCGAGCAATTTCGGGTGCTCTACCTGGATCGGAAGAACGTGCTGATCGCCGACGAAGAACAGGGGAGGGGCACGGTCGACCACGTGCCCGTCTACCCGCGCGAGGTGGTGAAACGGGCGCTTGCCCTCAATGCCTCCGCCCTGATCCTGGTGCACAACCACCCCTCCGGCGATCCGACACCCAGCCAGGCGGATATCGACATGACGGCACAGATAGATGCGGCAGCCCAGGCGCTTGGCCTGGTGCTGCATGATCACATCATCGTCGGGCGCTCACGCGAGATGAGCTTCCGCTCCGAAGGCTACCTGTAGTCCGCAAGGGCAAACGGCCCCCGAGGGGGCCGCGCGTGATCCCGGGGCTTGGCTGGCGCCTCAGAGTGTCGCCTCGAATGCCGCAAGCCCGGCCTCGGCGACCTCACGGTCCTGTCCCGGCGTGCCCGAGCTGACACCGATACCGCCGACGCATTCGCCGCCGGCCATGACCGGCAGACCACCGGCCACGACCATCAGCCGCCCACCAATGGCCGAACCGATGCCATGGGCCGGCGCGCCGGGCTGGGCGGCGGCGCCATACTCATGGGTCGCCTTCTTCGCGCCCGAGGCGGTAAAGCTCTTGTCGATGGCGATGGTGATCGAGGTCACCTTGCCGCCCTCCATCCGCTCGAAGGCCAGCAGGTTGCCGCCTTCGTCCGTGATGGCGATGCACATGGGCACGCCGATTTCCGTGGCCTTGGCCTTGGCACCGTCCAGCAACAGGCGCGCATCGGCGAGGTCGAGGCGGGTGACCTGGATCATTGGGGGCTTGCCTTGGCCTTGGCCTCGCGGCGGCGGGCATGCAGCACTGGCTCGGTATAGCCCGAGGGCTGGGTGGTGCCGGTGAAGATCAGGTCCCGCGCGGCGGCAAAGGCCACGCCGTCGAAACCGGGTGCCATGGGGGTGTAGCTGGGATCGCCCGCGTTCTGGGCATCCACCTTCACCGCCATGCGCTTCAGCGCCTCTTCCACCTGCGCCTCGGTCACCAGACCATGCAGCAGCCAGTTGGCCAGGTACTGGGACGAGATCCGCAGCGTGGCACGATCCTCCATCAGCCCGACATCGTTGATGTCCGGCACCTTGGAGCAGCCTACTCCCTGGTCGATCCAGCGCACCACATAGCCCAGGATGCCCTGGCAATTGTTGTCCAGATCGCGGGAGACCTCTTCCTCGGTCAGGTTGCGGCCCGCAAGCAGCGGCGGGGTCAGCAGGGCGTCGAGAGAGGCCTTCTCACGCGATTTCAGCTCGTCCTGGCGGGCGAAGACATCGACCTGGTGGTAATGCGTCGCGTGCAGCGTGGCGGCCGTGGGGGAGGGGACCCAGGCTGTATTGGCCCCGGCCATCGGATGGCCGGTCTTGGCCTCCAGCATCTCGGCCATGCGGTCGGGCTTGGCCCACATGCCCTTGCCGATCTGGGCGCGCCCCTGCAGGCCACAGGCCAGGCCCGTGTCCACGTTGCCGTTCTCATAGGCCTGGAGCCAGGCGGCACCGGCCATCTCTGCCTTGGGAATGAAGGGCCCGGCCTGCATCGAGGTATGGATCTCGTCGCCGGTCCGATCGAGGAAGCCGGTGTTGATGAAGACCAGCCGGTCCTTCACCGCGCGGATGCATTCGCGCAGGTTCACCGAGGTGCGGCGCTCTTCGTCCATCACCCCCAGCTTCACGGTATTCTTGGGCAGACCCAGGATCACCTCGACCTCGGCATAGAGCTTCTCGGCGAAAGCCACTTCCTCGGGGCCGTGCATCTTCGGCTTCACCACGTAGACCGAGCCCTTGCGGGAATTGCGCGGCCCGCTCTCCTTCTTCAGGTCGTGCATGGCGCAGGCGACGGTGACCAGGGCGTCCAGCATGCCCTCGGGGGTCTCTTCGCCCTCGCAGAGCACGGCGTCGGTGGTCATCAGGTGGCCCACGTTGCGCACCAGCAGCAGGGCACGGCCCTGCAGCGACATCGGCTCTCCGGCGGGGGAGAGCAGCGCCATGTCGGGGGCCAGGCGGCGGGTCATCTGCTTGCCGCCCTTCTCGAAGCTCTCTTCAAGGTCACCCTTCATCAGGCCCAGCCAATTGGCATAGACGGCGGTCTTGTCGGCGGCATCGACGGCGGCAACGCTGTCTTCGCAATCCTGGATCGCGGTCAGGGCGCTTTCCAGCAGCACGTCCTTCAGACCAGAGGGGCTGTCACGGCCCACCGGATGGGCGGGGTCGATCAGCAACCCGATGTGCATGCCGTTGTGGCGCAGCATGTAGGTGGCGGTCTCGCCTTCCTCGCGGTAGCCGACAAAGGCTGCGGGGTCCTTGAACCCATGTACGCCCGAAGGCGACACGGCCACCAGCTCTTCGCCGCCGCGGCGGTACTCGGTCACCTCGGCATGAGAGATCGTCTTCAGCGGCACTGCCAGGTCCAGGAACTCGGCCGCCCAGGCCACCGCCTGCGCACCGCGCTTGGGGTCATAGCTCTTGCCCTCGGGCGCGCCGGGCAGGGCGTCGGTGCCATAGAGCGCATCGTAAAGCGAACCCCAGCGGGCATTGGCAGCGTTCAGCGCGAAGCGGGCGTTCATCACCGGAACCACCAGCTGCGGGCCTGCGGTCACGGCGATCTCGTCATCGACGTTCTTCGTGCCGATGGTGAAATCGGGGCCCTCGGGCACCAGGTAGCCGATCTGCTTCAGGAAGGCGCGATAGGCCTCGCCGTCCCAGGGCTGGCCCTTGCGGGCGACAAGCCAGTCGTCGATCTGCGCCTGCAGGGTCTCGCGCTTCTCCAGCAGGGCCAGGTTCTGCGGCACCAGCTTGCGCAGAAGGCGGTCGTAGCCACCCCAGAAGCCCTCGGGCTTCACCCCGGTTCCGGGCAGCACCTGCTCTTCCACGAGGGTGGCGAGCTCTTCTGCCACGGACAATCCGGCGCGGGTCACGTAACGGGTCATGCTGGTCTCCTGTCAAATCTCCGCCGCAAGATATCCGCTTTGCCCCGGCTGGCGATGGAAAAACTGAACCTTTCCACGATGTGGAAAGGTGGGCTGCGAAAATGGAAAGCAGACGCCGTCAGCGCAGCCAGACCTCGACCCGGCGGTTGACCCTGCGCCCCCATTCGCTGTCGTCGCAGGCCATGGGCATGGCCTCTCCGAAGGCGTCGGTGCCCAGCTCGATGCGCGACAGGTCGGCGGTCTCGGCGGCGGCGAGGATGGCGCGGCGCACGGTCTCGGCACGGCGGGCCGAAATGGCGCGGTTGGCCTCGGCACCGCCCTCACCATCCGAGAAGCCGACCAGCAGGATCTGCCGCCCGTCGTACTGGCCGCTTTCCAGCGCACCGGCGAGCAGCCGCACGTTGGACAGCGATTGCGCATCCAGCCGGGTCGAGCCGGCGCGGAAGCGGAACGAGGTGGTCAGGCGCTTCATCCCCGTGAGCGTGCCGATCATGCGCTGCAGCTCGGCCAGGGGCGTTTCCTCTCCGGCCTGGGCGATGGCATTGGCGAAGCGGTCGCCCTGGTCGTCGATGGCCACCTCCTCGGGCAGCTGGTCGACGAAACCGGCGCGTCGGATGACGTATTGCGCCTGGGGATCGCGGGTATAGGCCAGGAAGTCGCGTGCCAGCTTGGGGAGCCGCACGGCGGGCTGGTAAAGGAAAACCGGCGCGGTCATCGGGTAATCCTCTGTCTTGGCGTTGCGGCGGGTGGCCTGCAGTGTGAAGCCGCACTCGCCCGAGAGCGCCAGCCCGGCGGCAGAGCCGACCTCGGAGGCCGAAGAGAGCCCGATGGCGAAGGGGTCGGACAGCACCGCCTGCAAGAGCGCTTCATCGCTGTCATGCTCGACCGCGGTTTCGGCCAGCGTCACCTCGACCGGGGCCAGCAGCCGGTCCTGCACCACCTGGCCCAGACCAGAGCTCATCCGCCGCAGATGCGGCACGATGGGCGCATCCGCACCGCCCAGGTCCTGCCAGTTGTCGATCTCTCCGGCATAGACCTTGGCCAGCTCGGGCATGGTGATGCTCTGCACCGGGTTGCCCGGCGCCACGATGGGCACCAGCGCATCCAGCGCCAGCACCCGCGCGCGGCCCCGCTGGGTCAGATCGCCTAGCCCCGCCTCGCGCGCCGCGGTCAGCTCGGCCTCGCGCACTTCGCGCAGGGCCATGACCAGGTCGGCCCCATCCGCGATCAGCTCTTCAAAGCCGCGGTCCGTGGTGTGGCTGTGGATAGTGAACTCTCCGGCCACCCGGCCCGTGTCGCGCTCGCTGAGGGTATAAAGCACCTGTCCCGCCGCGACCTGCTCACGGGTGACGCCAAGGCCCGCGCGCAGGGCGAACCCCTCGACCAGGGCGGGCATCAGGATCTCTCCGACGGTCTCCGCGCCCGAGATGGTGATGCGGGCGACGAAATCGGTCAGGTCGGGGCAGCCCGGCCCCGCGCAGAGCACGCCCGAGCCATCCAGCGTCAGCACGCCGAACTCGGTCTGCAGCCGGTAGAATTCGCCGTCGAATCCCAACAGATCGCCGGACAGCTCGACCGCCCCGTCGCGCGAGGTCAGGGTGACATCCTGCGCCTTGACGGCAAGTGCCGGGCATAAAAGGAAAAGTGCGGCGCAGAACGCCGCACGGATAACTCGCATCTGGCACCCCGGTGTCCGGAACCTAGTTGGCCGCGATTTTCAGGTCGTCCAGGAGGTTTTTCAACAGCAGATAGTCCCCGGTGGCGTCGCAGGCGGGCATCGTGACATTCAGGTCATGGAAGCTGCCGAATTGCGCCTCGGCCACGTGGATCACCTGGCCGGTGACATCGCCGCCGCAATTGTCCTCGGTGACCTGCACCTCGACCGAAAGGTCGATGTCGCCGGCCTTGCGCGCGATCCCCAGCGGGAAGGAATAGACCTGCACCATCCGCGCCTGCGGCAGCTCGGGATTGCCCAACTGGGTCAGGAAGCCGCCTTCGCCGGTGGCGGCGACGGTGATGTCCTGCGGCGCGCCGGACCAGACGTGGCCCGGCTCTTCGTAGGCCGCGCCATATTCCAGCGCATGCAGCTCGAGCCCCGTCGCGCCCTGCCATTGAAGGACAGACCGGTCATAGAAGGCAAGAGAGCTGACCTCGGTATCGGCGCTGGCGCCTTCGCCGTCCTGGAAGACGGCAACGAAGATGGCGAACTCGGCCAGCGCCGGTACGGCGACCGAGAGCTGGCCCTCGTCATCGGTCAGCTCAGAAAAGACCATGCCTTCGTGATGGATGGCGACGCGCTCTCCGGCGTAGCAGGGGGCGGAAAGGCTGAGGTCCACCATGGCGGCGGCCTGGGATTCGGCGGTGAGGCTGATGGCGCATTCGTCCGAGGCCGTTTCGGCGGTGCCCTCGGGTGTGTCGCCCTCGGCGACGGGCAGCTCGGCCTGGGCCTGCAACAGCTGCGCCTGGCCACCGAAGTCCGCAGAGGCGGGATCGTTTTCCGGCAGGGTGACCGGAGAAGAGGTGAGCTCGATCTCGCGCAGGGCAAGCGGGGAGGTATCGAGCGCGGCCTGGGTCTCGGGCGCTTCGGGAAGGGCGGAGGCCACGGGGGCCTCGGCGGTCAGCTCGGTCACTGCGGGGGCTGCGGGCGCGGCGACGGCGGGCGTTGCGATGGCGACCGGGGCGGGGGAAGGCTGCCGCTGTTGCTGCATCACGAAGCCGGCAGATCCCGCCACGGCGAGACCGGCCCCCGAATAGGCGACCATCTTGATCAATGCAGCCTTGGCGATCGGCATTCTGAACCCTCCTGCGCTTGCACAAGCATTGCGGCGGATTCTGTCACAGGTGTGGCGCCTTGGGGGAGTCAATCAGGCGCGAGGCCCGGATCAACTCCCCCGGAAGGCGTTAGAGCCTGTCAGAGCGCGCTCAGGCCAGCGCGCCGTGGCAATGCTTGAACTTCTTGCCCGAGCCACAGGGGCAGGGCGCGTTGCGCGACGGGTTGCCCCAGGTGGCGGGGTCGTTCTCGTCGAAGCCCGGCACGTAGCCTTCGCCCTCGGGGTTCACACCAGCCACCGGCTCGCCCGAGGCCTGGGCCTCGGCCTGGCGCACGGCGGCATCGACCTGGGCCTGCTGCGCAGCCATCTGCTGTTGCAGGGCGGCGATCTGGGCCTGGCGCTCCTCCTCGGTCATCGGGCGGACGCGGGCGAGGGTCTGGGTGACATCCTCACGCAGCGAATCCAGCAGCGATTCAAAGAGCGCGAAGGCCTCGTTCTTGTACTCGTTCAGCGGGTCGCGCTGCGCGTAGCCGCGGAAGCCGACCACCGAACGCAGATGCTCCATGCGCAGCAGGTGCTCGCGCCACTTGCCGTCGATGGCCTGAAGCAGGATCTGCTTTTCGATCATGCGCATGTTCTCGGGGCCGAAATCGGCGGCCTTCCTGGCCATGACCTCGTTGCTGGCGCTTTCCAGGCGCTCGATGATCTGCTCGTCATCGACGCCTTCCTCGGCGGCCCAGTCATCGACCGGCACATCAAGGCCCAGCTTCTCGCGGCAGGCCTCTTTCAGGCCCTCGGTATCCCACTGGTCGGCATAGGTCTTGGGCGGCATGTACTGGGTGACCAGATCCTCGATCACCTCGAAGCGCATGTCCTGAACGATCTCGGAAAGATCCTTGGCTTCCATGATCTCGCGGCGCTGGCCGAAGATCAGCTTCCGCTGGTCGTTCATCACGTCGTCGAACTTCAGCACGTTCTTGCGCATGTCGAAGTTGCGGCCCTCGACCTTGGCCTGGGCGCGTTCCAGCGACTTGTTCACCCAGGGGTGAATGATCGCCTCGCCTTCCTTCATGCCGAGACCGGACAGCACCTTGTCCAGGCGCTCGGAGCCGAAGATGCGCATCAGGTCGTCTTCCAGCGACAGGAAGAAGCAGGACCGACCCGGATCGCCCTGACGGCCGGAACGGCCGCGCAGCTGGTTGTCGATGCGGCGGCTCTCGTGACGCTCGGTGGCGAGGACGTAGAGACCGCCGGCGGCTTTCACCTCTTCCTCGGCCGCGACATGCTCGGCCTCGATCTGCTGGCGGATGGCGTCGGGATCGGCCTCGGGCTGGGCTTCCAGCGCCTCCATGACCTTCATCTCGACGTTGCCACCCAGTTTGATGTCGGTGCCGCGGCCCGCCATGTTGGTCGCGATGGTCACCGCACCCAGCTTGCCGGCCTCGGCGACGATCTGCGCTTCCTGCTCGTGGTGGCGGGCGTTCAGCACGTTGTGCGGCAGCTCGGCCTGGGTCAGCAGCTGAGACAGCAGTTCGGACTTCTCGATCGAGGTGGTGCCCACGAGGACCGGCTGGCCCTTCTCATGCGCCACTTTGATCTCTTCGATGATCGCCTGGTACTTTTCCTGCTGGGTCCGGTAGATGCGGTCGTCGTCATCCTGCCGCGCAATCGGACGGTTGGTCGGCACTTCGACCACGCCGAGCCCGTAGATCTCGGAGAATTCCTCGGCTTCGGTCATCGCCGTGCCGGTCATGCCCGAGAGCTTGTTGTAGAGGCGGAAGTAGTTCTGGAAGGTGACCTGGGCCAGGGTCACGTTCTCGGGCTGGATGTCGACGCCTTCCTTGGCCTCGATGGCCTGGTGCAGACCCTCGGAGAGGCGGCGGCCGGCCATCATGCGGCCGGTAAATTCGTCGATCAGCACCACGCTGCCGTCGCGCACGATGTAATGCTGGTCACGGATGAACAGCTTGTGGGCGCGCAGGGCCTGGTTGACGTGGTGGACGATGGAGGTCGACTCGGGGTCGTAGAGCGTCGCGCCCTCTTCCAGCAGGCCGTTCTCGTGCAGCAGCTGCTCGAGCTTCTCGTTGCCTTCCTCGGTGAAGGTGACGCTGCGCTGCTTCTCGTCGCTGGTGAAATCTTCATCACCGAGCGAGGGGATCAGCTTGTCGATGGCGGTATAGAGATCGCTGCGGTCCTGCGCCGGACCCGAGATGATCAGCGGGGTGCGGGCCTCGTCGATCAGGATGCTGTCCACCTCGTCGACGATGGCGAAGTTGTGGACGCGCTGGTAGATGTCCTTGAGCTCGGACTTCATGTTGTCGCGCAGGTAGTCGAAGCCCAGCTCGTTGTTGGTGGCATAGGTGATGTCGCAGAGATAGGCCTGCCGCTTCGCCTCTTCGCCCTGTCCGGGATGGACCACGCCGGTGGTGAGCCCGAGGAAACCGTAAACCTTCGACATCCACTCGGCGTCACGTTTCGCCAGGTAGTCGTTCACGGTCACCACGTGCACGCCCTGACCCGTGAGGGCGTTCAGATAGGCGGGGAAGGTGGCCACGAGGGTTTTGCCCTCGCCGGTCTTCATCTCGGAGATGTTACCCTGGTGCAGGAAGATCCCGCCCATGAGCTGCACGTCGAAAGCCCGCAGGCCAATGGCACGGCGGGCCCCTTCGCGGCAGTTGGCAAAGGCTTCGGGCAGCAGGTCGTCCAGCGTTTCGCCCTGCTCGAGTCTCTGGCGAAACTCGTTCGTCTTGGCTTTCAGCGCCTCGTCCGAGAGTGCCTGGAACTCTTCTTCCAGGGCATTGATCTTTGCGATCAGCGGGCGCGTCGCCTTGATCTTTCGGTCGTTCGGCGTGCCGAAGACCTTCTTGGCGAATGTTCCGATACCCAGCATGATCTACTTTCCGCTTCCTGACGCCATCGTGTGGCAGGGGCCTGTTGTATGCTGCCCTTACGACCCTTACACAGAGCCGGAAAGGCCGCCGAGCCCTTTGCCATAAGGCGATGTAGTAGGCGGACCCAGCAGTGTCAACGCCACGCACCCGCGTGGAAAACCGGAGGAAATTCCATGTTGCATCGTCTCACCCTTGCTGCCGCGCTGGCGCTCGGCCTTCCTGCTCAACTCATGGCAGAAGAAGGTCAGGCCACGGCACCCGCCCCGGCAGGCGATGCGCTGGTCGTCGAGGGGCCCATCACGCTCTCCACGGTGCTGGCCAAGGTCGGCGAAACCGAGATTACCATGGGCCATGTGATCGCCGCGCAGATCGAGGCGCCCGATCCCTACAACCAGATGCCCCTGGGCCAGATCGGCGCTCCGCTGCTGCAGCAGCTGGTGCAGCAAGAGACCCTGCGCCAGCAGTACGAAGGCGAAATGGCCAAGGCCTCGGCCCTGCTGCTGGACAATACCGAGCGCAGGCTGATGGCAACCGATGCCATGCTGCAACACCTCAATGCGACGATCACCGAAGAGCGCATCCAGGCCGAGTTCGAAGAGCGCTACCCCGAGGATGCCTCCGGCCCGACCGAATACAATGCCTCGCATATCCTGGTCGAGACCGAGGAAGAGGCCAAGGCGCTCCTCGAGCGTCTCGAGGACGGCGAGGATTTCGCCAAGCTGGCGCGTGACGAATCCACCGGTCCCTCGGGTCCCAACGGCGGCCAGCTGGGCTGGTTCACCCCCGACCGCATGGTGAAGCCCTTCGGCGATGCGCTGATCGAGATGGAGCCGGGCACCGTCTCTGCGCCGGTGCAGACGCAATTCGGCTGGCATGTCATCCAGCTGAACGAAACCCGCGAGCGCAAGCCCGAGCTGGCCGAGGTCCGTGACGAGATCGTCGCCGCGCTGCAGGAAAGCGAAAGCACGGCCTATCTTGACGAACTCACCGCAAACTCCGATTCCTCGGTTGCCGACTTCGGGTCCCTCGACCTGAGCCAAGCGTCGGTCATGCCGCTTTATCAGGAACTTCAGGAGTAATCCCCCGTGGGCAAGTATCCGACCTCTCCACTGGCGCCTGCCGCCTTTCCCGCGCTGCCCGTCATCGACGGCGTGCGCTTCGCAACGGTAGAGGCCGGCGTCCGATACAAGGGACGCCGGGACGTGATGCTTGCCCTGCTGGACGAGGGCAGCGTGATGGCGGGCGTTTTCACGCGCTCCGCCACCCGTGCCGCCCCCGTGCTGGATTGCCAGGCCAAGATCGGCCTTGATGGCAGCGGCCCCGCTGCCATCGTCGTCAACTCGGGCAACGCCAATGCCTTCACCGGCAAGAACGGCGTCACTGCCACCAAGGCCGTGACCCGGGCCGCCGCAGAGGCCCTGGGCCTCGATGAGGGGCGGGTCTTCACCTCGTCCACCGGCGTCATCGGCGAGCCGCTGCCGCATGAGCGCGTCACCGCCAAGCTCGGAGAGCTGAAGGAGGCGCTGGACCCCGGCAAAATCGAGGAAGCCGCCCGCGCCATCATGACCACCGACACCTTCCCCAAGGGCGCCTCTGCCGAGGTGATGGTGGATGGCAAGACGGTGAAGATCGCCGGGATCGCCAAGGGATCGGGCATGATCGCGCCGGATATGGCGACGATGCTGGTCTATGTCTTCACCGATGCCGTGGTCGAACGCTCGGTGCTGCAGGACATGCTCAGCACGCTGACCGATGTGACCTTCAACTGCATCACCGTGGACAGCGACACCTCGACGTCGGACACGCTCCTGATGGGCGCCACCGGCACCTCGGGTGCCCGCGTCACCGCCGAGAGCACCGCCTTCATCGACGCCCTGCGCGGCGTGATGCTGGACCTGGCGCACCAGGTGGTGAAGGACGGCGAGGGGGCCACCAAGTTCGTCGAGGTCCATGTCTCGGGCGCGGCCTCGGACGCCGACGCCAAGACCCATGCCATGGCCATCGCCAATTCTCCCCTGATCAAGACCGCCATCGCCGGTGAGGACCCCAACTGGGGCCGCGTCGTCATGGCCATCGGCAAGAGCGGCGCCGCCGCCGACCGCGATCTGCTGTCGATCCGCTTCGGCGACGTGCTGGTCGCCGAGAACGGCTGGGTCAGCCCGGATTACCGCGAAGAGCAGGGCGCCGCGCTGATGAAGCAGCAGGAGATCACCATCTCGGTCGATCTGGGCCTTGGTGGCGGCACCGCCACGGTCTGGACCTGCGACCTGACCCACGGCTACATCTCGATCAACGCGGATTACCGCTCGTGAGCAAGAAGATCATCCTCGTCTCTGCCGTCGCCCTGATCGACGTCGACGGGCGCGTGCTGCTCGCACAGCGCCCCGAGGGCAAATCCATGGCCGGCCTCTGGGAGTTTCCCGGAGGCAAGGTCGAGGCCGGAGAGACGCCGGAAGCGGCCCTGATCCGCGAGCTTCAGGAAGAGCTGGGCATCGACACCTGGGCCTCTTGCCTGGCGCCGCTGACCTTCGCCAGCCACAGCTACGATGACTTCCACCTGCTCATGCCGCTCTTTGCCTGCCGCAAGTGGCAGGGGGTGCCGCAGCCGAAGGAAGGCCAGACCCTGGCCTGGGCGCGCGGCAATGAGCTGCGCAACTACCCGATGCCCCCGGCAGATATCCCTCTGATCCCCTTGCTGCGCGACTGGCTCTAGGCGAATCACCTTTCCAGACGGCTGCGGATGGTTCCTCACCGCCCGCGAAGCTGCCGGTAGGTCAGCCCATTTAATAGACATGTCAGAGAGATACTGCGGGCGCGATAGGCAGATTCCCCCGGTGACCACCAAGTCATTTTGCCGCGACGCAGCGAGTTTTCCGCGCTGCGGCGACGAATTGTGCGTTTTTTGTGTCAAAAGCCTGAAGCTTGCGTAATTTTTGGATGCTCTACTAACAAATCGTGGGGTATAAATGAGTCAGATGTAAATTTCTGGAATGGGAAGGGGACTACCATGCTGAAGACCATCACTCTCGGTACCTGCGTTTCCGTGCAGGGCACCTTCGTCCGCGCTCTTCCGAACGGCAAAGTCGAAGTCCGTGTCGGCCAGCAACTCTTCACCGGCTCGCCGGTGTCGCAGACCGCCGCCGCCTGAGCTGCGATCAGACGACCAAGTTGAAGGAGCGGTCCCCCGGGGCCGCTTTTTCTTTGTCCGGTCAACACCGGCACCTTGGCAGATCGGGCCCAGAGTGGGCCCGCCGCCCGACCAGGGCACAACGAAAAAGGCCGGCCCCAGGGGGACCGGCCTTTCGCTTGTCGCTTGGCGCGGGGGTCAGAGCTTCCGCTCGACCTCTTCGCGCTCGAAGATCTCGATGACATCGCCGGGGCGGATGTCTTCGTAGTTCTCGAAGGCCATGCCGCATTCCTGGCCCGAGATGACTTCCGACACCTCGTCCTTGAAGCGCTTCAGGGTCTTCAGCGTACCTTCGTGGATCACCACGTCGTCGCGCAGCAGGCGGACACCGGCAGAGCGGCGGGCCACACCTTCGGTGACCAGACAGCCTGCGACCTTGCCGACGTTGGACACCTTGAAGACATCCTTGATCGCGGCGTAGCCGATGAAGTTCTCGCGGATCTCGTTGCTGAGCAGGCCGGAGGCCGCTGCCTTCACGTCGTCCACGAGGTCGTAGATCACGCTGTAGTAGCGGATCTCGACGCCCTTCTGGTTGGCGCTGTTACGGGCCGGAGCATTGGCACGCACGTTGAAGCCGATGACCGGGCAACCCGAGGCTTCGGCCAGGCCCACGTCGGTTTCGGTGATGGCACCGACGCCGTAGTGGATGACCCGCACGCGGACCTCGTCGTTGCCGACCTTTTCCAGGGCCTGCACGATGGCTTCGGCAGAACCCTGCACGTCGGCCTTCACGATGACCGGCAGCTCGGCGACGTTCTCGTCGGCCTTGGCCTTGGCCATCAGCTGTTCCAGCGAGGTGCCGGCGCCGACCGCCGCGGATTTCTCCTTGGCGACGTTGTGGCGGTACTCGGCGATCTCGCGGGCCTGGGCTTCGGTCTCGGTCACGTTGAGCACGTCACCGGCCTCGGGCGTGCCGTTCAGACCCAGCACCTCGACGGGCACCGACGGACCGGCTTCCTTGACGCGTTCACCCTTGTCGTTCACCAGCGCACGGACCTTGCCGTACTGCTCGCCGACGACGAAGATGTCACCCTGGCGCAGCGTACCGGTCTGGACCAGCACGGTGGCGACGGGGCCACGGCCCACGTCCAGCTGAGCCTCGATCACGGCGCCCTGGGCGGCACGATCGGGGTTGGCCTTCAGTTCCAGGATCTCGGACTGCAGCGCGATGGCTTCCAGCAGCTCGTCCAGGCCCTTGCCGGTCAGGGCAGAAACCTCGACGTCCTGTACGTCGCCCGACATCTTCTCGACGATCACCTCGTGCTGCAGCAGCTCCGCACGGACCTTGTCCGGGTCGGCGGCAGGCTTGTCGCACTTGTTGATCGCCACGATCATCGGAACACCGGCAGCCTTGGCGTGGTTGATGGCTTCGATGGTCTGCGGCATGACCGAGTCATCCGCCGCCACCACCAGCACCACGATATCCGTCACCTGGGCACCACGGGAGCGCATCGAGGTGAAGGCCGCGTGGCCGGGGGTGTCGAGGAACGACAGGACGGCGCCGCTCTCGGTGGTGACCTGGTAGGCGCCGATATGCTGGGTGATGCCACCGGCTTCGCCGGCAACCACCTTGGCATCGCGGATCGCATCCAGCAGCGAGGTCTTGCCGTGGTCGACGTGACCCATGATCGTGATGACCGGCGGGCGGCTCTTCAGATCTTCGGGCTTGTCCTCTTCCGCCTTGATGACGTCTTCGACGTCGGCATCCGAGACACGCTGCACCTTGTGGCCGAATTCCTCGATGATGAGTTCGGCGGTATCGGCGTCGATGGTCTGGTTCTGGGTCACCATCATGCCGTTCTGCATGAGGGCCTTGACCACATCGGCGACACGCTCGGCCATACGGTTGGCCAGCTCGGAGACCACGATGGTCTCGGGCAGCTGAACGTCGCGCACGACCTTCTCGCGGTTGACGGGGCCGCCCATGGCTTTCTGACGGGCACGCTCCTGCTTCCGCTTCATCGCGGCCAGGGACTTCTGACGGCCGCCTTCGCCACCGGACAGAGCCTGGTTCAGCGTCAGCTTGCCGGAGCGACGGCCATCGTCGCGGCCCTTGCCACGACCACCGCGGTCGTCACGTTCCTTGCGCTCGGGCACGGCACCACCGGCGGGCTTGGCACGAGCCGGACCCTTGGCGGCGCGGCCGGCGTCGTCGCCGGGGGCGGCGGCAGGGGCAGCAGCGGCAGTCGCGGCACGCTTGGCGGCCTCGGCCTCCTCGCGGCGCTTGCGCTCTTCCTCTTCGGCCTTCGCCTTGGCCTTTTCCTCGGCCTCGCGCTGCTCACGCTCTTTCAGCTCCGCCGCTTCGCGACGACGCTGGCGCTCTTCTTCGCGCTCTTTCTCTTCGCGGGCGCGGCGTTCGGCCTCTTCAGACTCGCGCGCCTTGGCAGCTGCAACGGCCTTCAGGCGACGTTCCATCTCGGCATCGGTGATGCCCTTGGGGCGCTTGTTGGGATCACCCAGCGCCGCATTGCCACCAGATTTGCCCGAGCCCGGCTTGGGCACGACAACGCGTTTGCGCTTCGTCACCACTTCGACGTTCTTGGTGCGGCCGTGGCTGAAGCTCTGCTTCACGTTCCCAGCACGGGGACCGCCGCCTCGAACACCCAGAGTCTTCTTACCGTCGTTGTCGCTCATATGGCTAATCTTCCTTTCAGACGGGACCCTCCCGCCTCATGCGTCAGGCACGCAGGCCTTTAAGCCTTGCGGCCTCCTCTACAACACGTTTGCTCAAACCGCCAGTTCCTAAGGCGGCGTGTATGACAGTTTCCCTGCCGAAGGCCAAGCCCAGCTCATTCGCGGTGAGCCAGCCGATGAAATTGCCCCGGTAGGGGGTCGAGAGCTTGGACTTGCCGCGCTCGGACCCGTCGCTGGCCTGGATGAGGGTCGAAGCCTCTTCCTTGGCCAACATATCTTTCACTTTCTCGTACCCGGCGACCGCATCGCCGGACTTGCGCGCCAGAGCCAGAAGCTCGCAGACCCGTTTGGCCTGAAGGCCCTCGACCATGTCGGCCAGGCCTTCCGGCACCGTGACCTGCGTCTTCGCAGAGCGCGAAAACAGCTTCTTCTTCGCCGCCGTCTCGATCGCCTCGCGGGTGGACGAGACCCAGATGCCGCGACCGGGCAGCTTGCCTGCCAGATCCGGGAACACCTGGCCCTCGGGCCCGACGACGAAGCGGATCAGGCCGCTCTTCGGTGCGACCTCACCCGTGACGATGCACTTGCGATCGGGCCCATCGGCCCGATCCTTGTCCTTGCCGCCCCGGCTCATTGGCGCGCCTCCGATCCCGGTCTCAGACCTCGGCCTCAGGGGCATCGCCCTCTTCGCCTTCGGTCACTTCCAGCTCTTCCACGTCGGGCTCCAGCTCGGAGGGATCGACCCAGCCCAGCAGAACGCGGGCGGTCATCACCAGTTGCTGGGCTTCTTCCAGCGAAACGTCGAACTTTTCGAGCAGGCCTTCGTCCTTGATCCGCTCGCCGTTCACCGTGGTCCAGCCGCCGGCCAGTTCCCAGTCGGCGCAGGTGGCGAAGTCTTCCAGCGTCTTCACGCCGTCTTCGGCCAGGGCCTCTACCATCTGGGGGGTCAGGCCGTCGAATTCAATGAGGCTGTCCTCTGCACCCATCTCGCGGGCGTGCTTGAGTGCGGCTTCGGCCTGGGCTTCCAGGAATTCGCGGGCACGGGTCTGCAGCTCCTGGGCGGTGTCCTCGTCGACACCGTCGATGACCAGCAATTCGTCCTGCTCGACATAGGCGACTTCTTCCAGGTTGGTGAAGCCCTCCGAAACCAGCAGCTGAGCGAAGAACTCGTCCAGGTCCAGGGTGTCCATGAACAGCTTGGTGCGGTCCTCGAACTCCTTCTGACGGCGGGCGGATTCCTCTTCCTCGGTCATGATGTCGATGTCGAGACCGGTCAGCTGCGACGCCAGGCGCACGTTCTGACCGCGACGGCCGATGGCCAGCGACAGCTGCTCTTCGGGCACCACGACCTCGATACGCTCGGCTTCCTCGTCCAGAACCACCTTCGACACTTCGGCCGGCTGCAGTGCGTTCACGAGGAAGGTCGGCATGTCTTCCGACCACGGGATGATGTCGATCTTCTCGCCCTGCAGCTCGTTCACCACGGCCTGCACGCGCGAACCGCGCATACCGACACAGGCGCCGACGGGGTCGATGGAGCCATCGTAGGAGATCACGGCGATCTTGGCGCGCGAGCCCGGATCACGGGCCACGGCCTTGATCTCGATGATGCCGTCGTAGATCTCGGGCACTTCCATCTTGAACAGCTCGGCCATGAACTGCGGATCGGTACGGCTGAGGAAGATCTGCGGACCGCGGGTCTCGCGGCGCACATCCTTGATGTAGCAGCGGATACGGTCGTTCGGACGGTAGGCCTCGCGGCCGATCTTCTCGTTGCGGCGCAGGATGGCTTCGCCACGGCCCACGTCGACGATGACGTTGCCGTATTCCTCGCGCTTGACGACGCCGTTGATGATGGTGCCGGCGCGGTCCTTGAATTCGTCGTACTGGCGATCCCGTTCGGCTTCGCGGACCTTCTGCAGGATGACCTGCTTGGCCGACTGCGCGGCGATCCGGCCCATTTCGACCGGGGGCACTTCCTCGACGTAGGTGTCGCCGATCTGGGGATCGGCCATGTACTGCTTGGCCTGCTGGACGGTCATCTCGGCCTGGTAGTTCTCCAGCTCTTCATCCTCGACCACGGTGCGGACGCGGGTGAAGGTGGCGCGGCCGGTCTTGCGGTCGATCGAGACACGGATGTCCATCTCGGCGCCGTAGCGGCTCTTTGCGGCGCGGGCGAGCGATTCTTCCATCGCCTCGACCACGAGACCGGGGTCGATCATCTTCTCGCGGGCCACGGCCTCGGCGGTTTGCAGCAGTTCAAGCTGGTTGGCAGAGGTGATTGCCATGGTCAGTCCTCCTGGGAACCGTTGTCGGTCTCGATTTCGTCGAAAGTCTCTTCGTCCAGAACGCCCGCTTTCTTGCGCGCCTTCAGCATTTCCTTGATCAGATCGTCGGTCAGCACCAGCTTGGCATCTGCCAGCCAGTCAAAGTTCAGACCCACGGTGACCTCTTCGCCCTGGTCCTCGATATTGACCAGAACGTCCTGGTCCTCGATCCCCGCCAGAACGCCCTTGAAGCGCTTGCGGCCGCCGACCAGCTCGGCGGTTTCGATCTTGGCCTCGTAGCCTTCGTAGGTGTCGAAGTCCTTCAGCCGGGTCAGCGGCCGGTCGATCCCCGGAGAGGAGACCTCGAGGCTGTAGTTCTCGGTGATCGGGTCCTCGACATCCAGCACCGCGGAAACGGCATTGGAGATCGCGGCACATTCGTCCACCTCGATCCCGCCATCCGGCCGCTCGGCCATGATCTGCAGGGTCTTGGTATTGCCGCCCATCAGGCGGATGCGCACCAGCTCGAAGCCGAGGTCCTCGATAACGGGACCCACGATCTCGGCCAGGCGGCGGTCGATGGCGGTCTTGGCGATAAGGTCGGTCATATCGGATCCGGGCACAAAAAAACGGGCACGCGGCCCGTCGAATTCCCGGTGGAGCTTCGTTCCCAGAGGGTTCGACGCGCCGCTGTTGAGCGGGATATACGCCCGGTTTCAGCGAATCGCAAGGGGGATGCGCCGAAACCCCTGCGGGAAAGCGCCGCGCCCCATCAGCTCCAATATCATCACCAGGCTGCAAGTACTCCGGGGGGAGCCCGCAGGGCGGGGGGCAGAGCCCCCCTCCGCCATCTGTTTGTCGCCTCCGGCGACGGGCGGGCGAGCCCCTAGCCTCTCGCCCGCTGGTCCATGACCTGCACCAGCTTGGCGGTGATACCGGGCTCGGACAGCGCATGGCCCGCATGGGGGATCATGTGCAGCTCGCTGGCCGCCCAGCCGCGCGCCAGTTCCCAGGCCTTGGCGGGCGGGCAGATCATGTCGAAACGCCCCTGGACGATATCTCCGGGGATGCGGGCGATCTTGCCCAGGTCGCGCAGGATCTGGCCCTCCTCGATCCAGCCCAGGTGCTGGAAATAGTGATTCTCCAGCCGCGCAAAGGCGCGGGCGTACTGGCCCGGAGGCTCTCCGCCCATGCCGTTGCTGGCCATCGAGGCCAGGCCGTTCTCCCAGACCGACCAGGCGCGGGCGTATTTCACTTCCTCCACCTGGTTGCCGGTGAAGAGCCGCCGCGCATAGGCGGCGATGAAATCATCGTGTTCGTCTTCCGGGATCGGATCGGTGAACCGCGCCCAGGCCTCGGGCCAGAACTTGCCGGCGCCGCCGCCATAGAACCAGTCGAGCTCGCTCTGCGTCATCAGGAAGACGCCGCGCAGGGCCAGGTGACGCACACAATCGGGATGGGTCTGGGCATAGAGCAGCGACAGCGTCGCGCCCCAGGACCCGCCGAAGACGCACCAGGTGTCGATCATCAGCGTTTCGCGGATCTTCTCGATATCGCGGATCAGGTGCCAGGTGGTGTTGTCCTCGACGCTGGCATAGGGCCGCGAGCGGCCGCAACCGCGCTGGTCGAAGAGGATGATCCGGTAATGCTCGGGGTCGAAATAGCGCCGCATCGCGGGCGAACAGCCGCCCCCCGGTCCGCCATGCAGCACCACCACGGGCTCTCCCTCGGGGTTGCCCGATTGCTCGACATACAGCTCGTGCCCCTCGCCCACGGCCAGCATCCGCTGGTCGAAGGGATCGAGCGGCGGATAGAGCACTTGGCTTGCGCTCTTATGACCCGAGTTTCTATCCATATCTGTCCCATATAAGAAGGGTCACGCCAGCATGACCGCAAGGAGTCCGGAATGCAAACCGACAGAACCACGGTAGACGCCGCCGAAGTTGCCAAGTTCGAGGCCATGGCCGCCGAATGGTGGGACCCCACGGGCAAATTCAAGCCGCTGCACATGATGAACCCGGTAAGGCTGGAGTACATCACCAGCCAGATCGCCGCCGAATATGCCCGCGATCTGGGCAATGAGCGCCCCTTCGAGGGGCTGCGTATCCTCGATATCGGCTGCGGTGGCGGGCTTCTGTGCGAACCGATGGCCCGCCTCGGGGCCGAGGTCGTCGGCGCCGATGCCGCCGAGCGCAACATCCCCGTCGCCCGCACCCATGCCGAGCAATCCGGCCTGGAGATCGACTATCGCCACACCACCGCCGAGGCCATGGCCGAAGCGGGCGAACAATTCGACGTGGTGCTGAACATGGAGGTGGTAGAGCACGTGGCCGATCCGCTGGCCTACCTCTCGGCCTGCCATGATCTCCTGAAGCCCGGCGGGCTGCACCTCTGCTCGACCATCAACCGCAATGCCAAGAGCTTTGCCATGGCCATCGTGGGCGCCGAATGGGTGATGCGCTGGCTACCCAAGGGCACCCATGAATGGGACAAGTTCATCACCCCGGATGAGCTCTATGCCCTGATCCGCGAGGCCGGCATGACCCCGGTCGACCGCAAGGGCTATGTCTTCAACCCGATTTCCTGGCAGTGGTCGATCTCGTCCCGCGATCTTTCGGTGAACTACGTCACCGCCGCGCTGCGCCCGGAATAGGGGCCGGAACAGGGAACCGGCAGCGCGGCCGGGCGTTGAGGCAGGGATGAGACAACGCCCCGCCGCCCATGTTCGCTGACCTGTCGCTGCTGCCCCTCGCGGGGCTCTTTGTCGCGCTGGCGGGGATCATCGCGGTCTCGGGCGTGCTGATGACCGGCTACGCCGACCGTCTGGCCGACCGCACCGGGCTGGGCGAGGCCATCGTCGGCGCCGTGATCCTCGGCGCCGCGACCTCTCTTTCAGGCACCGTGGTGTCGATCTCGACCGCGCTCGAGGGCCGGGCCTCTCTGGCCTTCTCGAACTCGGTCGGCGGGATCGCCGCGCAGACCGCCTTCCTGGCGCTGGCCGACATGGCCTTCCGCCGCGCCAACCTGGAACATGCCGCCGCCGAGCTGACCAATGTCTTCCAGGGCGTGCTGCTGATCTTCCTGCTGCTGCTGCCCCTCGGCGCGATGGTGACGCCCGAGGTGACCCTGCTGGGCCTGCACCCGATCTCATACGTGATCCCCGTGGCCTATGCCGGCGGGCTGCTGGTCAGCCGCGCGGTGCAGGAAAAGCCCATGTGGAAACCCGTCCGCACCCGACAGACCCGCGAAGATGCCCCAGAAGAGGAAGACGCGGCCACCGCGCGCCGCTCGACCGCGCGGCTGTTCGGCGAGTTTGCCGGGCTGATGCTGGTGATGGGGATCGTGGGCTACCTGCTGGGCCAGGCAGGCAGCGCGATCACCGACCGGGCGGGGCTTTCGGCCTCCCTCGTGGGGGCGCTGATGACCGCCGTTGCCACCTCGCTGCCCGAGCTCGTCACCACGCTGGCCGCCGTGCGCCGGGGCGCGTTGCAACTGGCGGTCGGCGGGATCATCGGCGGCAATACCTTCGACACGCTCTTCCTGCCGCTGTCGGATGCGGCTTACCGGGATGGCTCGCTCTATCACGCGGTCGGGCAACAGGATTACTTCTGGGTGGTCACCGCGCTTCTGATGAGCACGGTGCTGATCGGCGGGCTGGTGGTGCGCGAACGCAGCGGGCCCGGACGGATCGGCGTGGAATCGACCCTGCTGCTGGTGATCTACGGCGGCGCCATCGCGCTGCAGATCTTCGCCTCCTAGCGGTCCTCGTCCAGCTTGCCGCGCAGCTCGCGCAGCACCGGCAGGACCGAGCGCACCTTCTCTTCGGGGATCTCGTCCAGCATGCTGGCAAAGAGCGGCGCCACGGCCGAAAGCGCCGCATCCCGCGCCTGGCGCCCGGCGGGGCTGATCGCCACCATCTTGCGCCGCGCATCGTCCCAATCGGGACGGATATGCACGTAACCGGCCCATTCCAGCTTGCTCAGCGTGTTGGTCATCGCCCCGCGCGTCACGTGAAACGTCTGCGCCAGCTGCGCCGGGCTCTTCTCGGTGCCGACCCGCGCCAGGTGGTTCAGCACCGAAAAATGCGAAAGCTCCATCCCCTTCGGCAGCACCTTGGACAGCCGGTTGCGGATCATCTGATCCGCCGCGAGGATCTCGGAAAAGAGCGTGATCGCCAGGGAATTCCGCGGAGAGTTCATGTCTTAGAGCGCGCTGTCGTCAAGCGTCACGGGCCGGTCATGGGTCAGGGCGGGCACGCGGCGACGGGCGCTTTCGACCTCGGCGGGATCAAGGGTGACATAGCCGATGCCCGGCTCGGTCCCCATGTCCAGCAGCACCTCGCCCCAGGGGGCCACGACCATGCCGTGACCATGGGTGCGGCGCTCCTTCTCGCCGGGCTTCGTGTGCAGCCCGCATTGCGCGGGCGCCAGCACGTAGCAGCCGGTCTCGATGGCGCGGGCGCGCAGCAGGGGCTCCCAATGGGCCGCGCCGGTGACCGGGCTGAAGGCCGCGGGCACCGTCAGGATCGTGGCGCCGGCCTTGGCGAGCATGCGGTGCAGATAGGCAAAGCGCACGTCGTAGCAGACGGTCATGCCGATCGTACCGAAGGGGGTCTGCGCCACCACGGCGCGATCGCCGGGCCGGTAGCCATCGGACTCGCGGTAGGTCTCATGGGCGCTGACCTGCACGTCGAACATGTGGATCTTGTCGTACCAGGCGGCGACCTCGCCCTCGGGCGACACCAGGAAGGAGCGGTTGGCAAAGCGCCCGTCCGCATCCCCGGTCTTGATCCCCAGCGACCCGATCAGCAGCCAGATCCCCAGATCCGCCGCCTGGGCGCGCAGGGCCTTCAGGGTCTGGTCCTCATCCTCTGGGCGCAGCACCTCGTTCTGGCGCGCGCGCGAGTTGCTGAGGCAGTTCGAGACCTCGGGCATCAGCACGAAACCGGCGCCATTGGCGGCGGCCTCGGTGACCATGGGCTGGATCATCGCAAGGTTCGCCTCGGGGTCATCACCCGAGGTGATCTGCAGCAGAGCGGCTTTGACCGGGGTGCTCACCTGATTCACTCCATCGCCAGCAGGGCGTCCAGCTTACCTGCGTTTTCAAGGGCATAAAGCTCATCGCAGCCACCGACGTGGACATCGCCGATGAAGATCTGCGGCACGGTGGAGCCACCGTTGGCGCGCTGGATCATCTCGGCACGGCGCTCGGGCTCGACGTTGATGTCGATATCCGTGAAGCTCACGCCCTTGTCGCGCAGCAGGCGCTTGGCGGCATGGCAGAAGCCGCAGGTGGGACGGGTGTAAAGCTCGATCGCGGGCATGGTCTCTCCGGGTCTGGTTGCAGCGCTTAACCTAAGATGCTTTGCCGACCCGCGCCAGTGCCAGAACAAGGACAGGCCCGGCGCCGGCCGCCCGGCAGACCCCGGTTGCCGCGCGAAAGGTCGCCCCTGAGGTCATCACGTCGTCGATCAGCAGAAGCGGGCGGCCCGCGACCAGCCCGCCATGGCGGGGGTTCAGCCGCAGCGCGCCCGACAGCAGCCGATGCCGCTCGCTTCGGGACTTGCCGTCCAGCGAGGGGGTGGCGCGGATGCGTTGCAGCAGGTCGGGCACATGCTGCGCCCCCTGCCCCGTCAGATGCCGCAGCATGTGGCGGCCAAGCAGCGCCGACTGGTTGTAGCTGCGCCTTATGCGCCGCCAGCGGTGCAGCGGGATCGGTGCCACCAGCGTGCCCTCGGGCAGCAGCGGCGCGATGACCTGCGCCATCCATTGCCCCCCCGGTGCCGCGATATCCTGCCGGTCGCCGTGTTTCAGCTGCATGACCAGCCGCCGCCCGGTGCCATGGTAGAGCATCACCGCCCGGCCCCGGCTCCAGGGCGGCGGGTCCGCAAGACATTGGTCGCAATGCGCCCTCTCGCCCGCCTCTCCGCCGGGCAGCGGCAGGCCGCAAAGATCGCAGGCCAGCCCCTCGATGAAGGGCGTGTCGCGCCAGCACGCGGCGCAAAGGCCGAAGTCGCTTTCCACCAGCCCGCCACAGGCCAGGCAGCGCGGCGGGTAGACCAGGCGCAAGGCGGTTTGAACTACCCCGGCGAAGTGCCTATCTATCCGTCCCATGAGCCAGTACCCCGCCCCCGCCGCCCTCACCGATACCGCAGCCCTCGCGCGCAACCGCGCCCGCGCCGAAGCCCAGGCGCTGTTCCTGCATGAACGCGCGGCCTTCGACCTCCAGGATCGGCTGGATATGGTTAAGCGGGAGTTTACAGATCCGGTGCTCGTCACCCCCTACCCCGACCATTGGCAGGGGCTGGTGGCGGGCTTCCCCGTCGTACCGCGTATCGTCGGGGCCGCCGAGGTGCTGGATATCGAGCCCGGCTCGGCCGACCTGGTCATGCATGTCTTCGACCTGCACTGGTCGAACGATCCCGTGGGCCAGCTCATCCAGTGCCGCCGCGCGCTGCGCCCCGACGGGCTGCTGCTGGCGGTCTTCTTCGGTGGCCAGACGCTGACCGAGCTGCGCGCCTGCCTCGGCCAGGCCGAGATCGAGGTGACAGGCGGCCTGTCGCCCCGCATCGCCCCCATGGGCGAGGTGCGCGACCTGGGCGGGCTGCTGCAACGGGCCGGCTTCGCCCTGCCGGTGGTCGACAGCGATACGGTTAAGGTGGACTACGCAAGCCCGCTCAAGCTGATGGCCGACCTGCGCGCCATGGGCGAAGGCAATGCGCTGAACCAGCGCCTGCGCCAGCCGACCCGCCGCGCGGTGATGCTGCGCGCGGTCGAGCTCTACATGGAAACCCACGCCAATGCCGAGGGCCGCACCCCCGCCACCTTCGAGCTCGTCACCCTGACCGGCTGGGCCCCGCATGAGAGCCAGCAACAGCCGCTGCGCCCCGGTTCGGCCCTCTCGTCGCTGGCCGATGCGCTCGGCACCGCGGAAAAGCCGCTCAAATCCTGACATCTCGTCGCGCCCCGGTGCGTGACGGATTGACCCTGAGAGCCAAGCCTCTATCTCCGAAGGCGACCCTTTCAGGAGAGAGCCCATGACCGATGCCATCCGGCCCGAGCACGGCCCCGCCGATCACCCCGCCCTGCCGCGCCAGAAAGTCGGCGTGCTGCTGGCCAATCTCGGCACCCCCGACGACACCGGCTATTGGTCGATGCGGCGCTACCTGTCCGAATTCCTCTCGGACAAACGGGTGATCGACTACCCGGCGTGGAAGTGGCAGCCGATCCTGCAGGGCATCGTGCTCAGCATCCGGCCCTTCAAGTCCGGCGCCGCCTACCGGACGATCTGGAACACCGAGGCCGACGAATCGCCCCTGGCGACGATCACCAAGCAGCAGACCGCCGCCCTGACCGCCGCGCTGGAAGAGCGCTTTGGCGACGAGGTGATCATGGTCGATTACTGCATGCGCTACGGCAATCCCTCGACCAAGTCGAAGGTGCGCAAGATGGTCGAGGCGGGCTGCACGAAGATCCTCTTCTGCCCGCTCTACCCGCAATATGCAGGTGCCACGACCGCCACGGCCAACGACCAGTTCTTCCGCGCCCTGATGGACGAGAAGTGGCAGCCCGCCACCCGCACCCTGCCCCCCTATTTCGACAGCCCCGCCTATATCGAGGCCCTGGCCGCCTCGGTCGAACGCAAGTACGCCGAGATGGACGAAGAGCCCGACATCCTCGTCTGCAGCTACCACGGGCTGCCGTTCCGCTACCTGACCGAGGGCGACCCCTACCATTGCCAGTGCGTGAAGACGACGCGGCTGCTGAAAGAGCGCCTGGGCTGGGATGACAGCCGCATCACCACGACCTTCCAGTCGAAGTTCGGCCCCGAGGAATGGCTGCAGCCCTATACCGTCGAAGAGGTCGCGCGGCTGGCCGAGGCGGGCAAGAAGAAGATCGCCGTGATCGCGCCTGCCTTCAGCGCCGATTGCATCGAGACGCTGGAAGAGATCAACGAAGAGATCCGCGAAAGCTTCGAGCACGCCGGTGGCGAAAGCTTCACCTATGTGCCCTGCCTCAACGACGATGAAGAACACATCGCGGCTCTGGCCTTCGAGATCGAGAAGAACCTGCAGGGCTGGCTGGACTGATCGACAGGGATTACCCGGCGCCCGACTGACGGCGCCACTGGTAGAGGACGTCGGGCTCGCGCTCTTCGTTCTCTGCCCCGTCGGTTTCGCGCAGAGCGACGAATCCCCGGTTTTCGTAGAAGCGGCGGGCGGGAAGGTTGCGCTGGAAGGTCCAGAGCTGCAGCACGTCGCACTGGCGTTGCGCCACCTCCAGCAGGGCCGAACCGAATCCGCGCCCCTGGGCGTCTGGCAGAACGTGAAGCTGTTCAATCCAGCCATCCGCGAAGACGATCACACCCTGCAGGCGCCCCGCCTCGAAGAGGCCCGCCATCCGGCAACGGGGGTGCAGGTGATCGCGGTAGAAGCCCCGGTCCTCCTCTGGGGTGTGCAGGCCGGCCAGCCAGGGCAGACGCGCGTCCAGCGCCTGTCGGTGGACCTGCGCGGCCAGGTCGGCCTCGTCCCGCGTCAACGCCCGGATCAAGGGCGAAAGGTCAGTTGTCATGGGTCATGGCCTGATTGTCCGCCCCCTGTCCATCGACCGGACACGAAAAAAGGCGGTGGAAACCCACCGCCTTCTTCCTAAGCATTTGCGCTTGCCGAATTAGTCGGCGACAGCAGCAGCAACCACGGCCAGCAGGATCAGCGGCAGGATGATGCCGGCGGACGAGCTGGTGGTTTCTTCGACGACGACCGGAGCTTCGATCATCGGCTCGGAGTATGCACCGGCGGAAGCGGTGGTGGCGGCAGCGGCCAGAGCGGCGGCGAGAACGAGTTTTTTCATTTTATCCTCCAGATAAAGGCCGGCCGATTTTGGACATATTACGCCCGGCACCCAAGACTTACCTCGTGATTCCGTCATACGCGGGGAGGGGCTCAAAAAGCAATTGGCAACATGCCCTAAACCCAGTCCCCAAAGGGAAATGTCGTCAAATAAGCAACACTTGCGTGCCGACCTTCGTCAGCTCGTAAAGCTCGAGGATATGCTCATTGTAGAGCCCGATGCAGCCATTGGAAGACCTGCGACCGATCTTTCGCGTGTCATGGGTGCCGTGGATCCGGTAGTAGGTCCAGCTGAGGTAGAGCGCCCGCACGCCCAGCGGGTTGTCCGGCGCGCCGCCCTCGACCACGGCGGGCCATTCGGGGTTGCGCTTCTGCATGGCAGGGGTGGGCCGCCAGGTCGGATTCTCGACCTTCTGCACCACCGAAGTCCGACCGCGACGGGTCAGATCCTCGGTCAGCGGCACCGAGGTGGGGTACAGCTTGTAGATCGTCTGGTCCTCGGACCAGAAATGCAGCGCCCGGCTGTCGATATCCACCAGGATGGCACCGTTGCGGGTGTTCGAGAAGTAGGGCTCCCAGTTGAGCGAGCGGAAGGACGAGATGTTCCGGCGCGCGGTCTCGTTCGGGTCGCGTTCGACTTCGGTGGAATCGCCGAAGGGGGTTGCGTAGCTTGCTTCGCTCTCTTCGGCAGCGTCCTGAGCCAGCGCGGGGCTGGCAAGCGCAGCGGCGCTCCCGGCAAGGAAGGCGCGCCGCGTGGGGGCTTTGAGGATGGTCATGGGTCTCTCCGTATCCGAAGGGCCTTGGGCACCGGATTTCGCTTGGTACCATATGGCCGCAGGGTAGCAGTCGCAATTCAAACAAGTGTCATTGAACCCCTTCACGGCCATGTGCGTTTGATATTGCACGCCAGCCGCGCTAAGCGGTTGTAACGAAAATCAACTCGGTAGACCCCGAATGCGTTTCCTCCTTCTTATGCTTTCGTTCACGCTTGCCCTTTCGGGCTGCGTGGCGACCACGACCCCCGCGCCGCAACAGCTTGGCGCCGACGGGCTGCCCCTGCCGCGGCTCTATCGGATCAGCAACTCCGACCGCGGGCGGATTCCCTATGACGTGCTGGATGCGGTGAACACCCTGCGCGCCGCCTCCGGTGCGGCGCCCGTGGTGCTGGACAGCCAGCTGACCGCCGCCGCCGCCACCCATTCGCGCGACATGGCCAACCAGAACCGCCCCTGGCACTTCGGCTCCGACGGCTCTTCGCCGATCGACCGGATCGCCCGCGTCGGCTACCCCGGCACCCTGATCGGAGAGAACATCTCTGAAACCTACGAGACCGAGGTGCAGACCCTGGGGGCCTGGATGGACCAGGACGACACCCGCCGGGTGCTGCTGTCCAAGGATGCCACCGACATGGGCTTTGCCTGGCACCAGGAGACCAACGGCAAGATCTGGTGGACGCTGATCATGGGCGACCGCAACACGATCCCCGCCCGGCCTGACAGCCTGCTACAGTAAGCGGCCTTCGCGTTCCGGGTCCCTGCGGGGGGTCCGGAGCGCTGCCCCGCCCCCCTGGGGGCCCTTCAGGGGTGGATGTAGATCGGGGTCCCGTTGCGCACCATGGCGTAGATCTCTTCCACCTCTTCATCCGACACGGCAATACAGCCCGCGGTCCAGTCCTGCGGCGCGTTGCGATACTTGCGCGGCTTGCCGTGGATGAAGATATCCCCGCCGGCGCTCTTGCCCTGCGACGCGGCAAAGGCGCGATCCTCGGCGTTCGGGTAGGAGATCCCGATGGACAGGTGGAATTCCGAGTTCGGGTTGCGCCGGTCGATCAGATAGGCGCCCTCGGGCGTCTTGCCGTCGCCCCGGAACTGCTTGTGACCCACCGGCGCGAAGCCCAGCCCGATGCCATAGGCCTTCAGCACCTGGTCATGGTGCATCAGGTACATCTGGCGCTGACCCTTCAGCACGTGGATGCGCGTGACCTCGGGGCCACGGTAGCTTTGAAATTTGGAACAGGCCGAGGCGACAGCCGCCAGGACCAGGGAAAGCACTGCCCGTCTTTTCATGAAACTGCTCTGATTGGCGTTTTGCGCCCTTCTACCAGCCCGCCGGGGGTCCCGGAAAGCGGCAAGGCGCGCCTCACGCTTTCTTGAGCGTAAATCCGGCAACCACTTCCACATGCGGAGACCAGCGGAACTGGTCCACGACCAGCAGCTCGCCCATCTCGTAGCCCGCTTCCAGCAACAGGCGCGCATCCCGCGCGAAGGTCACCGGGTTGCAGGAAACGGCGGCGATCACCGGCACCCGCGCCTCGGCCAGAGCCCGCGTCTGCGCCTCGGCACCCGCCCGCGGAGGGTCGATCACCGCGGCGTCGATGCCCTTGAAATCCTCGCCTTCCAACGGGTTGCGGAAGAGATCGCGCTGCGCGGCCTTCAGCGCATGCAGGCCCCCGGCACGGCGCCAGCCCTCTTGCAGGGCGGCGGTCATCGCGCGGTCGCCCTCGATGGCCAGCACCTCGGCCCGTTCCGTGATCGGCAGGGCGAAGGTGCCGCAACCGGCAAACAGATCGGCGACGCGCTTGGCGCCCTTGGTGATGCGCAGCACCTCGCTCAGCAGGGTCTGCTCGCCATGGTGGGTGGCCTGCAGGAAGGCACCGGGGGGCGGCACGACCTGCGCGCGGCCGAAGCGCTGGAACGGCGGGTTGCGGGTGACGATCAGCTCGCCCTCCCAGGACAGCCGCGCCAGGTCCAGCTCTTGCGCGGCGGTTGTCAGCTCCATCCGCAGCGGTTCATCCAGCGGCTTGCCGCCGGTCACCGCGATATCCAGCCCGGCCTCCGAAAGCGTCGCCAGCACGGAAATCTCGCCCTTGCGGGCACCGCCGACGCGGGCCAGCCCCTCTGCCACCGGCAGGGCGCGCATCAGGTCGGGGTGCAGCAGCTGGCAGTCCGGCACCTCGACGATCGCGCCCGAGGCACGGCCATGGAAGCCCGCCAGCGCACCGCCCTTGGTCTTGCGCGCCGACAGCGAAGCCCGCCGCCGCGACTGCGCCGGAGAGGTCGCCACGCCCGAGATCGCGGCCTCCAGCCCCTGCCCCTTCAGCGCCACCTCGACGATGCCGCGTTTCCACGCCGCCACGTAGTCTTCGCCCGCGTGCTGCACGGCACAGCCACCGCAGCTGCGGAAGTGGCGGCAGGGCGCGGCAACGCGCTCGGGCGAGGGCTCGAGGATCTTGACCCCCTCCAGGCGGTCGCCGGCAATGGTGCCGCTGACACGCTCACCCGGCAGGGTCATCGGGACATAGAGGGCGCCATCGGGGCCCTCGGCAATGCCATCGCCATGATGGCCAAGTCGCTGGATCTGGAAATCTTGCATGGCGCGCCTCCTATCGCAGGTCACGCGCCACGCAAAGCCTATTCGGCGGCGGCGCTCTCGTCCTCGTCGTCGGTGACGAGGAATCCGCCCGACTGCCGCGCCCAGTAGCGGGCATATAGCCCCTCCTGCGCCAGAAGCTCAGCGTGGCTGCCCAGTTCGGCGATACGGCCCTCGTGCAACACGACGATACGGTCCATGTGGCTGATCGTGGACAGGCGGTGCGCGATGGCCAGCACGGTCTTGCCCTCCATCACGTTTTCCAGCGCGGTCTGGATCTGCGCCTCGACCTCGCTGTCCAGGGCACTTGTCGCCTCGTCCAGCACCAGGATCGGAGCGTCCTTGAGGATGGCACGGGCCAGGGCGATGCGCTGGCGCTGCCCGCCTGACAGCTTCACCCCGCGTTCGCCCAGCCGGGCGTCATAGCCCGAGCGGCCCTCGAAATCGGTCAGCTTCTCGATGAACTCATGTGCCTCGGCCTTGTCGGTGGCGTCGAAGAGCTCGTCATCGCTGGCCTCGGGCCGACCGTAGAGGATGTTCTCTCGGGCCGAGCGGTTGAACATCGAGGTATCCTGGGTGACCAGCGCGATATTGCGGCGCAGGCTGTTCTGGGTGACATGGCCGATGTCCTGGCCGTCGATCAGGATGCGCCCTTCCTCGGGGTCGTAGAGCCGCAGCAGCAGCGAGACCAGCGTCGACTTGCCCGCCCCCGAAGCGCCGACGATGCCCAGCTTCTCGCCCGGCTTGATCTGCAGCGACAGGTCGGTGACACCGCCCGCCTTCTGGCCATAGGCGAATTGCACCCTGTCCAGGGTGATGGCGCCCTCGGGCACCTCGAGATCGGTGGCATCGGGCTTGTCCTGCAGCCGCACCGGGCGGCCCAGGGTGCGCATGCCGTCCTCGACCTCGCCCACGTTGGCGTAGATCCCCATCAGCGCGAAGCTGACCCAGCCGGTCATCTGCGCCACCCGCACCGCCACCGCCCCGGCAGCGACGATATCGCCCATCGAGGCCTTGCCGTTCGACCAGAAGATCAGCGCGCCGCCGACCAGCATCACGGGCAGCACGCCCCCCATGACGGTCAGGATCACCCGGAAGGTGGTCGAGATCCGCCCGAAGGCCAGCGCGGTCTGGCGGAACTTCTCGAGCGCGTTCAGCGCCGCGCGGTCCTCGTGATCGGCATGGGCAAAGAGCTTCACCGTCTTGATGTTGGTGATCGTGTCCACCACCACGCCCGAAACCATCGCCCGCGCCGAGGCCCGCGCCTTGGAGCGCGCCCGGATGCGCGGCATGAAGACGCTGATCAGCGAGAGATAGGCCACCAGCCAGACCAGGAAGCCGAGGCCCAGCACGGGGTTGATGGTGACGATCAGCGCCAGGCTGCCGATGAAGGAGGCCAGGGCGAAGGCGACCACGTTGATCACCTCGAAGGCGACGTCGGTCAGCGCCCGCGAGGTCTGCATCTGCTTCTGGCTGATCCGCCCGGCGAAATCGTTGTCGAAGTAGACCACCGACTGCCCCATGGTCCAGCGGTGCACGCGGCTCAGGACCAGCGTGAAGATGTTCGGCTGCAGGATCATCGAGGTCGTCGCCGTCGACAGACCCATGAACAGCGGCCGCGCCAGCAGGAAGAAGGCCAACGCGCCGATGATCAGCGCGATATTGGAGGGATCGAAGAACCCCTCGGGCCCGGTCGCCTCGGCGCCATCCACCACGGCGCCGAGAATCCAGGCGGTCGAGGCATCGGCCACGCCCGAAAGCGCCGCCACCACCACGCCCAGCATCAGCCCCGGCCAGGCACCGCCAAGGCCCCAGGCCATGAATTTCAACAGGGTTTCCGGAGGCGGGCCGTCAGCTGGCTTGTAGGGATCAATGAGCTTTCTGGGATCGAACATGGAGACCGCCTTTCACCCTCTTATCCCTGTGCGGGACGGGGGTTGCAAGCGGCCCCTTGTCGACAATCCTGCAGACCCGGTTGCGCGGATCAGAGCCGCGACAACAGCGCATCCCGCCCTAGAGAGAAGCCCTCGGCGATCCAGATGGCCTCGGCGCGGCGCAGGGCCTCACCCAGAGCGGGCCCCTGGAAGCGAGGCTGCAAATCCTTGGCAGTGATGGGAAATTCCTGCACGGCCCCATGGCTGGCCCGGTCGAAATCACCGGGGTCCAGCGGCGTCTCCATCAGCGCGGCGCGCAAAAGCAGGATGGCCTGGGCCTCGGCCGCGCCATGGCGATAGCCCAGCTCTGCGGCGGCGCGCGGACCCGCGGCCTCGTCACGCAGAAGCTGGTGGCGGGCGGCGGCCTTCCTGGACAGGCGCAGGGCGCCGGCGGGGTCCTCTCCGCCCAGGGCCGCCAGCCGCAGACCGGCATCGGGGGCGCGGCCTGCCTCGGCTTCCAGATGCACCAGCGGACCCAGCGCACGGATACCGGCACCGGGCAGCACATGCAGCAGCACCCCGGTCTGCTCCATCGCGGCGACGGAGGGCAGCGGGTCGGCCACGGCGAGCAGTTTCGTCACCTCGGCCCCCACCCTCTCGCGGGAAAGCGTATCCAGCCCCTCGGTATTGCCGGCGATGGCGGCCAGCGCCTCGGGGTCGAGGCCCTGGGCGGGGTCGCCGAAACGGGCGTGGAAGCGGAAATAGCGCAGGATGCGCAGGTAATCCTCGCGGATACGCTCTTCAGGGTCGTCGATGAAGCGCAACCGGCGGGCGGCGAGGTCCGCCAGACCCTGCCCCAGCGGATCGACCACCTGCCCCGAGGCATCGGCATAAAGCGCGTTCATGGTGAAGTCGCGGCGATGCGCATCCTCTTCCATGCTCTCGGCAAAGGCCACGACGGCGCGGCGTCCGTCGGTTTCCACGTCGCGGCGGAAGGTCGTCACCTCATGGGGCAGACCGCCCGAGACCACGGTGATCGTGCCATGCTCGATCCCCGTCGGCACCGGCTTCAACCCGGCCGAAAGCGCCAGGCGCCGCACCTCTTCGGGTCGCGCATCGGTCGAGATGTCGATATCGCCGACCACCTGCCCCATCAGCGCATCGCGCACGCAGCCGCCAACGAGCCAGGCCTGGTGGCCCGCCTCGGTCAGCATCGCGCAGACAGCCTGCGTCCGGGGGTCAGAGAGCCAGTCTCCGGCGATCCGCGTCATGGCTCCAGCACCTCGGCCAGCACCCGCAGCATCCGCGCCGTGGCGCCCCAGATGTAATAGGGGCCATAGGGAACGGTGAAATAATGCCGCCGCTGCTTCTGCCAACGCCGCGACTGGATCGAGTAGTTCGCGGTCTCAAGCAGATGCGAGAGCGGCACCCGGAAGACCTCTTCGACCTCGCCGGGTTCGGGCACGACGGTGAAGGGACGGGTGATGCGGGCGACCACCGGGGTGACCTGGAAGGCGGTGACGGTGCGATGGCTGGGCAGGCAGCCCAGCACCTCGACCGCCTCGGGGGGCAGGCCAATCTCTTCATGCGCCTCGCGCAGGGCGGCGGCCACCGCATCGGCGTCGCCGGGATCGACCTTGCCGCCCGGAAAGGCGATCTGCCCCGGATGATGCTTCAGCCGGGACGACCGCTTGGTGAGGATCACCTGGGGGGTGCCGTCCACCTCCTGCAGCGCGCAGAGCACGCCGGCGGGGCGGGTCTTGGCATTGGCCAGAAGATGGGCATCGCCGTTCAGATCGAAATCCGACGACGGCTCCGCGGCACGGGTCAGCGCCGCGGAGATCCTGTCATAGAGGTCAGCCTCAGCCTTCATCTCTGCCCAGGGCATCCTTGCCCTCGGCCTCGAAGCCCACGGTCTTGGGGTCCAGCACGTAATGGGCGCCGCAGAACTGGCAGTCGGCGGTCACGGTGCCCTCGTCGGTGGTCATCTTCTCGATGTCCTTGGACGAGTAGATCGACAGCGACTGCCGCACCTTGTCTTCCGAGCAGGAGCAGCCGAATTTCACCGGCTGGGCGTCGAAGACACGGGGCTGTTCCTCGTGGAACAGCCGCACCAGCAGGTCGGTCGGCGCGATGGAGGGGCCGATCAGCTCGAGCTGGTCGACGGTATCCAGATGCAGGTTCACCCGGTTCCAGTTCTCTTCCGCGTCACCCTCGACCAGGTCCCTGGCTTGCAGCAGGCCCTTGTCGCCGGAGCCCTCGGAGACATGCATCCCGGCTTCCGGCATCATCTGCACCATCACGCCACCGGCGCGCCAATGCTCGATACCGCCGGCTTCGGTCGACAGGCCGTAGGACAGGCTGAACCGGGTCGGGATCTGCTCGGACTGGGCGAAATAGGCCTCGGCGCAGGCGCGCAGGCTGCCGCCGGTCAGCGGAGAGATCCCCTGGTAGGGCTGCATGCCCGCCCCCTGGTCGATCAGGATGGCGAAATAGCCCTCGTCGCCCAGTTGCGACCAGGGGTCATCGCCCGAGATCTTCTCGGGGTCGTAGGAGGCATAGGCCCGGATGCGGGCCGGCTCGCCCTCTTCGGTGGGGCCGTAGTAATCGGTGGCGATCATCCGCACCGCGCCGCCTTTCGACTGCACCTGCAGCGAGAGCTTCCAGCGCAGCTTGATGGTCTGACCGATCAGCGCGGTCAGCAGGGCCATCTCGGCCACGAGGGCCTCGACCTGACGGGGATAGTCGTGTTGCTTGAGGATTCCATCCAGCACCCCGTCCAGCCGCGCCACGCGGCCGCGGATGTCGGCATTGTCCAGCTGAAACGGCAAAACTGTGTCGTCCCAGGCAATCTTGGTGCTGAGGGTCATGGCTGCGTCCTAATAGCTTGCTCTTGGCATAACCCGGTGCCACCTAAGGGGCAAGCAAGCCAGCTTCAAGGATGATCCATGCGCCGTTACGGCAATCCTCCCCTGTCCCACGTGCAATACACGCTGCGCCCCGGCGCCTATGTGATCCTGCCGAAAGGGGGTCAGCTGCTGCTGACCTACCAGTCCCAGCCCGAACCCGAGGTGCAATTGCCCGGCGGTGGCATCGACCCCGGAGAGGGCCCGATCCAGGCCCTGCACCGCGAGGTCTGGGAAGAAACCGGCTGGTCCATCGCCGCGCCCCGGCGCATCGGCGTCTACCGGCGCTTCGTCTGGATGCCCGATTACGACATGTATGCCGAGAAGCTTTGCCACGTGTACCTGGCGCGGCCGGTCATGCAGCTGTCGGAACCGGCAGAGCCCTACCACAGCGCGCTCTGGATGGCGCCCGAGGTCGCGGTCGAGCTTCTGGGCAGCGAAGGCGATGCGGATCTGCTGCGCCAGTTCCTCTAGGCGCGCGCGGCGGATCACGGCTTCCCGGTCACAGCGCTCTGGCGAGAGGCGCGCAGGCTCGCGCCCAAGCTGAGGCCCGCGCTCAGACTGCCAAGCTCAGGCTGCCGGCCAAACCCGAGGGACAAAGGCCCCTGCTCACAGCGCGCCGGGTCCGGGGTATTCCAGCAGCACCGCCGAGATATCGTCGGGGAATTCCTCCATCCCGGCGTATTCGCCCAGCCGCCAGACCATGCTTTCCAGCAAGGCGGTGCCCGAGATGCCGCGCAGATCGCCCAACATCCGGCGCAGGCCGTCCGAGTCCAGCATCTCGCCGCTCTGGTCGGGGCATTCTGTGATCCCGTCGGATTGCACCAGCAGCCGGTCGCCGGGTGCCAGGGTGATCACCGTCTCGTCGAAGCTGACATCGGGCAGCAGGCCCACGGGCACGCCGGGAAGGCCCACCTCCTCGATCCTGCCATCGGCACGCTGCACCATGGGATGGGGATGCCCCGCCTGCACCAGGGTGACCTGCCCCGTCGCCATTTCCACATGGGCGAGGACCATGGTGAAGTAATGCTCCGTCGTGATCTCGCCCAGCACCAGGTCATTGAGATGGGACACGACCTCTGCCGGGGGGCGCGGCGCATATCCCCCCTCCGCCAGCGGACGGATCGCCACGTTCTGCTCGGGCACCGCGGACGAGAGATAGCCCGCCAGCCGCGCCGTCATCAGCGCCGAGCTGATGCCATGGCCCGAAACGTCGATCGAAAAGCAGCCGAAGGTGCCCGCATTGATCGGGTAGAAGCCCACAAGGTCGCCGCCGACCCGCCCCGCCGGGCGCAGCAGCAGCGAGATCTGCATCGGCCCGAAGGTCCGGTGCCGTTCGCGCACCAGGCTCTGTTGCAGCTTGCGCGCCTCGATCAGGTCGCTGTCGATCACGTCATGGGCGGCCTGCAACCGGGTCAGGGTCTGGCGGATGATGCGGTTCTTCTCGGTCAGCTCGGCCTGCATGTCGAGGATGCGTTCCCCGGCGTTCAGCCGCGCGCGCAGCTCGGCCGTGTTGACCGGCTTGGTGAGAAAGTCATCGGCCCCCGCATCCAGCCCCTCGGCGGCATGGAATTTCTCGTTCTTCGAGGTGAGCAGGATGAAGTAGCCGTATTGCTCGCGCTCCAGGGCGCGGAATTCCTTGCAGAAATCCAGCCCGTCCATGCCGGGCATCATCCAGTCGCTGATCACCAGGTCCGGGGCCCAGTCGCGGCAGATCTGCAGCGCCTCGTCGCCGCTTTCCGCCTCGCGCAGCTCGTAGCCCCAGCCCGACAGCGACGAGACCAGGATGCGCCGCTGCAAGCGGCTGTCGTCCACCACCAGCAACCGGCGCAGGGCCCCCGTCCGGGCCATGTCACGCGGCACCCCGCCGGGATCTGCCGTACTGTCACGCCGGCCCGTCTGAAAGGTGTCGAGTTGCACGCGGCGATCCGATCCTGTCCATCCTGCAAGGTGTCCGGATGTTCCCAGCCACGGGCCTCAGCCTAGGGGCGCCGGTTTAAGGGGTACTTAAAGGTCAAGTTTTCCCTATCCCCTGCCCCGGATTTCAGACCGGGTTAACGGCGTTGCCGCAGGATGCGCCCATATGCAGGAGGCGCCCATGATCAGCTGGACCCAGGTCATCGAGCTGCGCGAAGATGTCGGCCATGACGATTTCGACGAGGTGGTCGAGATCTTCCTGGAAGAGGTCGAGGAAACGCTGACCACGCTGGCCCATGACGGGCAGCTGGAACAGGTGCTGCATGCCCTGAAGGGCTCGGCACTGAACCTCGGTTTCACCCATTTCTCGGGCCTCTGCGCGGAGGGCGAGGTCATGGCGGCCCGTGGCGAAGGCGATGCCGTCGACCTGGGCGCGATCCGCACCAGCTACGCCGAAAGCCGCCAGATCTTCCTGTCGGAACTGCCGCAGCGGCTGGCAGCCTAGATCAGGAACTCGGCCAGCACCGGATCCTCGGTGATGTCGCGGTAGGTGAAGCCCGCCGCCTCCATCCGCGCGGTCAGCGCATCCAGGTTCTCGGCCCGCCTCGTTTCGATCCCGATCAGCACGGAGCCGAAGTTGCGCGCCGATTTCTTCAGGTATTCAAAGCGGCTGATATCATCCTCGGGGCCCAGCATTTCCAGGAAGTCCCGCAGGGCACCGGGGCGCTGCGGCATGCGCAGGATGAAATACTTCTTCACCCCGGCATAGCGCTGCGCGCGCTCCTTGACCTCGGGCAGGCGCTCGAAGTCGAAATTGCCCCCCGACGTCACGCAGATCACCCGCTTGCCGGCAATCTGGTCCTTCAGATCCTCCAGGGCATTCACGGAAAGCGCGCCCGCGGGTTCCAACACGATGCCCTCGACGTTCAGCATTTCCAGCATGGTGATGCAGATGCGATCCTCGGGCACGCCCAGCACATGCTCGGGCGCCATGCCCTTCAGCCGTGCGAAGGGCGCCGCCCCGATCCGCGCCACGGCGGCACCATCGACGAAATTGTCCACATGGGCCAGCGTCACGGGCTCTCCGGCCTGCAGGGCCGCGGCCAGCGACATGCCGCCCTCGGGCTCGACCAGGCGCAGGTCCATGGCATCGCCGAAGTAGCTGCGGATACCGGCAGAAAGGCCCCCGCCCCCCACGGGCAGCACGATCATGTCGGCGGGCTCGGGCATCTGCTCTTCGATCTCGGCGGCGACCGAGGCCTGTCCCTCGATCACGTCCACGTCGTCGAAGGGCGCCAGGAAGTGCCCGCCCACCTCGGCGCAATGGCGCTGCGCTTCGGCCAGGGTGTCGTCGAAATAGTCGCCGGTCAGCCGGATCTCGATGAACGCGCCACCGAAGATGCGCGTCTTGTCGATCTTCTGCTGCGGTGTCGTCACCGGCATGAAGACCACGCCGGGCACCTGGAAATGACGGCACATGAAGGCCATGCCCTGCGCATGGTTGCCGGCGCTGGCGCAGACGAAGGCCGAAACCTTCCGCTCGGCCAGCACCTTGCGCATGGCGTTGAAGGCCCCGCGCAGCTTGTAGCTGCGCACCGGGCTCAGGTCCTCGCGCTTCAGCCAGATCTCGGCGCCGTACTTGGCCGAGAGGTGATCATTGCGCAGCAGGGGCGTCGCGGGGAAGACCTCGCGCATGGCCTCTGCGGCATTCCGGGCGGCGTCGACGAATGGGTTCATGGGCCAGAGGTGACCCAAGGCGCGGGCTTTGGCAAGCCTCAGAGCGCGCGGCCCTCGACGTAGCGGGCGTAGAGCGTGGTCAGAAGGGTCAGCCAATAGAGACAGGCCAGGACGCCGATCACCAACTGCGCGGGCAAGGGCAACGCCGCAACACCGAGGACGACTGGCTCGGCAGGGGCTTGGTCTGAGGTCGTGGTGATCCGTGTCATCAGCAGAAGCAGCGGCAGACAGGTCAGGAAGATCACCCCGTTCGCGGACGACAGTCGCGAGATGACCTCCTGGAGCGGCACGTTTTTTCCGAGCGCAACCGCGATGAGGGAAACATTGACGCGGACCATGTAGATCAAGAACAGGAAGAGAAGGAAGAAGCTTGGGATGAGCAGCAATAGAGAGGCGAGGAATGTCTGGCCGAAAATCAAGGTAAGCAGGATGAAGGCGAGCCACATGACAAACGACACCGCCACAAAGACGCACAAGGAAAGCAGCAACAGCAACAGTGCCCTCGCAAAGTACTTCGCGGCCTCATTTTCCGGGTAACGGGGCCAGAGCCAGCGATTGCGTTCTCCGAGCATCAGCCACCGATGCCAGGCCACGGCCGCCCTCATGAATAGAAGGATACCGAGGACAATCAGCAGCAGAGCGGCCATAGTGTGCTCAGTGGACACGGCCTCTCTAGCGCCAGATCGAATTAGTTCGCGAAGATAGGTCTGCTGACAGACCAGAAGGCAGGCGATCACGATGGGGACCCAGAAAAGGTGCAGAGCAACCGTGAGATTGCTCAGCATGAGCCGACAGGTCGTCTTCATAATCGTCCAGGCCAATGCAATCCTCCCAAGTCAGGTCACTTCACAGACGCTCCCGTATGGCACAACAGGAAAGACGCCATACGGTGTCTTCCCTGCTGCAATTGCCTGAAATCAGTCGATCGACCGCCCTTCGACGTAATGGCCGTAGATCGTGGTCAGGATCGACAGGCCGACCATGAACTGCAGCCAGCCGGTGACGACCATGTAGATCACCGCCAGCGGCGCGCCGGGGTTGCCGCCGATCTCGCCCACCGACTGGATGATCACGTTGATCACCGCCGTGATCAGCGCCAGCAGGGCGATGTCCCAGCCCGCGCCCTTGGTCTTTTCCCAAGCCTCGTTCATCTTCAGCGGTTCACCCAGGGCCGCGGCCGGCAGGATGGGTGACAGCCGGTAAACGATCACTGTGAAGGCAAAGGTGAATATGAGGCCACTTGCGATCATCACTACCAGACCACCCGCTACGGAGAGAGCGCCGACGACGAACGCCATGAAAATGGCAGGGAGGATCAAGACCAGGCCCAGCAGGATGCCCCGCCCCAGGTAGCCCAGGATGCGATCACTGCGGAACTGCGCCACCCAGCCCTCGCCCTCTTCGCGCAGCAGCACGTAGCGGTGCCAGGCGACGGCGATCCACAGGTAGCACACCATGCCGACGATCACGAAAACCAGCAGTGACAGCCCGTTGAAGCCCGCAAGGCTGTCGCCGCCCTCCGACGCCAGGAAGTCGGCATTCGTGGTCAGGAACCAGGCCATCGCCGCCGAGGCAACCAGGTAGGGCACCAGAGAGATCCGCAGCGCCTCCTTGAGATTGGCGAAGACGAGCCTCAGGCTCTGGGTGAAAATCTTCCAGCCTTTCATGAATGTACCCCCGATGAAGACCTGTTTGAAATTGCGCCGATCCTTTTCCGCGAATGCCCGGATGGTCAAGCACACATGGCCCAAGGCCCCCCTCTCGCTTGCCCTTGTGACCGAAAGGCGCTATCGCCCCCCTGCATCCGAATGAGGGAATACCTATGTCCGCGCCCAAGAAAGTCGTCCTGGCCTATTCCGGCGGCCTCGACACCTCGATCATCCTGAAGTGGCTTCAGACCGAATATGGTTGCGAAGTCGTCACCTTCACCGCTGACCTCGGTCAGGGCGAAGAGCTTGAGCCCGCCCGTGCCAAGGCCGAGATGCTGGGGATCAAGCCCGAGAACATCTACATCGAGGATGTCCGAGAAGAATTCGTGCGCGACTTCGTCTTCCCGATGTTCCGCGCCAACGCGGTCTATGAAGGCCTCTACCTGCTGGGCACCTCGATTGCCCGCCCGCTGATCTCCAAGCGGCTGGTCGAGATCGCCGCCGAGACCGGCGCCGATGCCGTGGCCCATGGCGCCACCGGCAAGGGCAACGACCAGGTGCGCTTCGAGCTTTCGGCCTATGCGCTGAACCCCGAGATCAAGGTCATCGCCCCCTGGCGCGAATGGAACCTCTCCTCGCGGACCGCGCTGCTGAACTTCGCCGAACAGCACCAGATCCCGATCGCCAAGGACAAGCGCGGCGAGGCCCCCTTCTCGGTCGATGCCAACCTGCTGCACACCTCCTCGGAAGGCCGCGTGCTGGAAGATCCGGCCGTCGAAGCGCCCGATTACGTCTACCAGCGCACCGACGATCCCGTGCTCTCGGCCCCGAACGAGCCCGAGTATATCGAGATCACCTTCGAGAAGGGCGACGCCGTGGCGATCAACGGCGAGGCGATGTCGCCCGCGACGATCCTCACCAAGCTCAACGAGCTGGGCAAGAAGCACGGCATCGGCCGTCTCGACTTCGTGGAAAACCGTTTCGTCGGCATGAAGTCCCGCGGCATCTACGAGACGCCGGGCGGTGACATCCTGCTGGAAGCCCACCGCGGCATCGAGCAGATCACCATGGACAGCGGCGCAGGTCACCTGAAGGATTCGATCATGCCGCGCTACGCCGAGCTGATCTATAACGGCTTCTGGTTCAGCCCCGAGCGCGAGATGCTGCAGGCGCTGATCGACAAGTCCCAGGAATTCGTCTCGGGCACCGTCCGCCTGATGCTCTTCAAGGGCTCGGCGCGCACCGTGGGCCGCTGGTCGGACTACTCGCTCTATTCCGAAGCCCACGTCACCTTCGAGGACGACGCTGGCGCCTACGATCAGAAGGACGCGGCGGGCTTCATCCAGCTCAACGCCCTGCGTCTGAAGCTGCTGGCGGCGCGCAACAAGCGCGTGAAGTAAGCCTTCACCGACCGAATGATCAGGCCGGGCCCCAGGGTCCGGCCTTTTTCGTTGCCGCTAGAACCCGAGCGCGGCGCTGAGAGAGGGCAAGAGCCCCGCTGCCACCAGCCCCACCACCGCGCCGATGACCAGCCGCAGCGGCAGTGTGCGGAACCGGGGTGACAGCCCGGCAAGCCCCGCGCAGACCACCGCGTAATACGCCATGTTGACCGGATCCATGTGATCCTCCCCTGTTGTCAGCTCAGGATGACCCTGGGGCAGCCATTCGGCAAGCCTCTGCCCTGGGGCGGGCTTTCTCGACCTTTACGCGATTTGCAGCAACGTCACGCTTGGCAAGAGGCCCCATGAGGGTCACCCCTGACGCATCCATGCGAGGGGGAGCCGCAATGACCATCGAAGAGATCGCCGCGAAGATTTCGCGCGGGCTGGAGAAACGTCCGGTCGAAGACAGTTTCAAGTTCGACTGTGGCGACGAAGGCGCCATCACCATCCGCGACGGCGCCGCCCGCCTGGCGGATGAAGAGGCCGATTGCACCATCCACATCAGCCGCAAGAACCTGGAAAAGCTGATGGCCGGAGATCTGAACCCCATGGCCGCCTTCGCCTTCGGCAAGATCAAGGTCTCGGGGGACATGTCGCTGGCGATGAAGCTGGGGAAGGTGCTTGGCTGAGCAGAACAGCCAGAGAACACTCTGACTCGACTCAGCAACACGGCTTGCCATATACTATATAGGCGGGCGGGAATCGCTCCCGCTACAACACCTAGCCTTCTCAGGCTTGGGCTGCTGCCCGGGAAAGGAGGTGAACTCTATGGCGAAATCGACCCGCAAAATAGGTCGGAGCGCGGTCACAGGCCGCTTTACTCCGGTCTCCACGGCTCGCAACAAGCCAAGTACGCATGTTGTCGAGACCGTGAAAAAACCAAAGCCCCGCAAGGGCAAGTAAGGTTCAGGGCAGTCTACTCTTGGCGGGGTGGCTGCCCTGTTTCTTAGCTTCACATGACAACGACATAGATTCAACCATTAAATTCAGATGGTTAACGGAATGTGTCAGAATCGATTCCTATAAAAGGGTTATCAACCAGTCACTTCGATCCAGCCGAGATAGAACGGCTAGTCAGAAGATTTTCCTTGTACGACTCAGCTAACCAGCGTAGGGCGCAAGGGCTTACGTTTTTCTATTTCGACCACTGTCTCCTCTAATCCGGCGCTCAGTCTCGATCCAGACCGACCACGCCGCACTGCCGCATTCCGCGGGCAGACTTTTACAGGAGACTACGACATGGCTAATGGCGTCGTAAAATGGTTCAACACCACTAAAGGCTTCGGCTTCATCGCACCGGAATCCGGTGGCAAGGATATCTTCGTGCATATCTCTGCTGTCGAGCGCGCCGGTCTGACCGGTCTGGCCGACAACCAGAAAGTGACCTTCGACGTGGAATCCGGCCGTGATGGCCGTGAGTCCGCTTCGAACATCGCTCTGGCATAAGTCAGAGATCCTTCGGGATCTGGAAACGCGGCCTCCCTTCGGAGGCCGCGTTTTTTCATGTCTGACAGTCAGTTGGACAGATCAGGCGCGCAGGCGCACCGCCTGTAGCAGGGCGTAGGACGGCAGCGCCGCCTCGGCCAGCGCCTTCATCTCTCCCTCAAGCTCGGGCATCTCGCCCTCGGCCCCGGCAAAGCCGGTCGAGCCATGCACGGCATTGTACCAATGCGCGGCCCAGACACCGTCATGGGGCTTCGGCCCGGCCTCCCAGCTCAGCATCGCCGGATCCCAGTCGAGGCCAAGCCTGTCGCAGAGCGCGCGCAGCATGCCCTCGGGATCGGCGCGGATATCGACGCTGTCGATGACCACGGGGCTGTGGCCCTCGGTCAGAAGCTGCTCGTAGAGCTCCGCCTGCTGGACGAAACCGATCTCGGAAAGCTCGGGATTGTCGTACTTGGCCGAGAAGCTGGCGACCACACGGGCCGGATGACGGATCAGGAAGACATGCTTCATGTCCGCGAACCAGTCGCGCGGCACCTCCGGGATCATGTGCTGCGCCATGTGCTTGTGGTAGATGTGCGGCGTCGCATCGGGGCCCTTGATCGCCGCCACCACCTCGGCCGGGTCCTGCGGCTGAGAGGCCAGGATCTGGTCACCCATCGGGTGCTCGCGCCCCGTCAGCGCCAGATAGGCAGCGTAGAAGGGTTCATCCACCGCCGAGAAATCGGCGCGGTTTCCGAAGGCATACATCATCGCGGTCGATATATTGCGGGGGCCGGACCAGCAGGCGATTTTCATGCGCCTGCCTCCGCCGCGACCAGCGCCTTGTAGAGGCCACGCAGGCGCTCGGTGACCGGGCCCAGCTCTCCGGTGCCGATCCGGCGGCCGTCGATCTCGCTGACCGGGGTCTGGGCACCGAAGGTGCCGGTCAGGAAGGCCTCATCCGCACCATAGGTATCGACCAGAGAGAAATTGCGCTCAGAGACGGGAATGTCATTGGCCCGGCACAGGTCGATGACCTTCTGGCGGGTGATCCCGTTCATGCAATAGTCGCCGGTCGAGGTCCAAACCTCGCCCTTCCGCACGATGAAGAAGTTGCAGGAGTTGGTGGTGTTCACGAAACCATGCACGTCCAGCATCAGCCCCTCGTCCGCGCCGGCCTTCTCGGCGGCGATACAGGCCAGGATGCAGTTCAGCTTGGAATGGGAATTCAGCTTCGGGTCCTGGGTCATCGGCAGCCCGCGCAGATGCGGCACCGTGGCCAGGCGGATCGGGCGACCGAGGGCGGGCCTGGAATGCTCCATGATGATCGCCACGGTGGGCCCGGAACGCGACAGCGAGGGGTGCTGGAAGGGCCGGTCCTTCACGCCACGGGTCACCATCAGGCGGGCGTGGGCATCGGTGTGCATGTCATTGGCGGCGCGCAGGTCGTCCAGCGCCTGCACCAGGTCCGCCTTGCTCAGCCCGATGTCCAGGTCAATGGCCAGGGCGGCCTCGAACAGCCGGTCCAGGTGCTCGCCCAGGAAGGCCCAGTGACCATCGTAGAGGCGCAGCCCCTCCCAGATCCCGTCGCCCAGCATGAAGCCGGAGTCGTAGATCGAGACCACGGCCTCGGCCTTCTCGACCACGCGGCCGTTCAGCCAGAATTTCAGATTGTCGTTGCGGGCATCGTGTTCGGCATCATGGGCCGTCTGTTCCCGAGTGTCGCTCATAGGCACCTCCATTCGCGGCAGACGCTAGGAGGCAAAAGAGGGAAAGCCAAGCGGCCTTCCCTCTTTTTAGTCACGCAGCGCAAGGGGGGTGGGAGCTGCGCGACAACCGAGCCCCGGATGTTGGCAGAGAGAGCCTCTGCACGGGCCCGGAACCGGATGTTACTCGGCGGTGACCACGGTCATGACGAGGTTGCCGTCGACACGGATCGGCCCGTCTTCCTTGGCGCCGAGGGTGTATTCAAAGACGCCGGTCTGCATGCCGCCCTCTTCCGAGTGGACCATGAGCATCAGCATATCGCCGGGCATGACCTCTTCCTGCAGGATCGCGGCAACGTCGGCGTTCTCACCGGCGCGCAGCGGCGCGTAGCCGACGACCGGGCCCGGCGCCATGTCGGCATCGGTGCGGTGGACGACCAGCCAGCCGTTCTCGGGGGCCATGATGGCGCTGGCGCTGACGACGCCATTGGCGACGCTCTGGTCCATGGCTTCGACCATGGGCATGGCGTGGTCATCGGCGAAAGCCGCGGTTGCGCTCAGGATCAGGCCGGTGGCAAGGGTGATGGTCTTCATTGGGGAACCTCCCGTTAACTCGTTGAAAGCCACGCCAGGCGGCGCGGTCCCTCGAGTCACGAAAGGAAAGCGCCGGGGTTTCACGCCCCGGCGCCGGATCTCTTCACCTTCTCTGACGAATTCGTGAGACTAGAGCTCATCCCGCAGGGGGATCACATCCGCCGTGCCCAGCCGGGTCACCATGACCGAGGCCGCCTTCTGCGCCAGCGTGATGGCATCGGCCATGTCCAGCCCCTGTTCCAGCGCGGCCACCAGGTAGCCGGTGAAGGTATCCCCGGCGCCGGTGGTATCGACGGGGGTGACCTTCGGCGCCTCGAAGCGCTGCTCTCCGCCGGCACCGACCCAGAGCGCGCCCTTGGCACCCAGCGTGATCACCACGTCGGCCACGGGCAGCGCGGCGGGGGTCATGCCGGTCGCGGCTTCAAGCTGCGCCGCCTCGACCTCGTTCATCACCAGCAGGTCGAGATGCTCCAGCAGCGGCGCCACGGCCTCGGCGTCGAAGGGGGCGGCGGCATGGGCCAGCGGCAGGCCCCGCGCCTTCACCGCGCGGGCGAAATCCAGCAGACCGTTGGTTTCGTTCTGGAAGATCGCCCAGTCGCCCGGCTGCGCCTCTGACAGGATCTCGTCCAGCCCGAAGACGTCGATGCGGGCATTGGCCCCGGAAAGGATGATGATGCGGTTCTCGCCCTCGGCGTCCAGCTCGATCACCGCCTGGCCAGAGGGGCCCGCGAGTTCGGCGACATGATCGACCGACACGCCGTAGCCCGACAGCCGTTCCTTCATCCACAGCCCGTCTTCGCCCACGGCACCGATATGATGCACAGAGGACCCCGCCCGCGCCACGGCGACGGACATGTTGGCACCCTTGCCACCCAGGCCCCGCTTGAAGTCCGTGGCGGCCAGGGTCTCACCGGGGGCCGGCAAATGCGGCACCTGGAAAACCAGGTCCGCATTGACCGAGCCAAGATTCCAGACCGGCATCTACTTGACCTTGCAGGCGGCCATGATGGCCATGTTGAGGATGTCGTTGACGGTCGAGCCGGTCGAGCAGATCTGCACCGGCTTGTCGACGCCCGAGAGGATCGGACCGATCACCGTGGCGCCCGCCATCTCCTGCATCATCTTCACCGAAATCGAGGCCGAGTGCCGCGCCGGGACCACCAGGATATTGGCGTTGTCGCTGAGCCGCGCGAAGGGGTAATGGGCCCGCGACTTGGCGTTGAGCGCCACGTCCACGGTCATCTCGCCTTCAAACTCGAAATCGACGCCGCGCTTCTCCAGCACCTTCGGTGCCAGGTGCATCTTCTCGGCCCGCTCCGAGACCGGGTAGCCGAAGGTCGAGAAGCTGACGAAGGCCACGCGCGGTTCCAGCCCCAGGTCGCGGGCGACCTCGGCAGAGCGCTCGGCGATATCGGCCAGGTCGTTCTCGTCCGGCCATTCATGCACCAGCGTGTCCGAGATCAGCACGATGCGCCCGTTCAGCAGCACGGCGGTGGTGCCGACAGCCCCATCCGAGGGCCCGGCATCGAAGACGTGGTTGATCAGCTCCATCACATGGGCCGACTTGCGGGTCGCGCCGGTGACCATGGCGTCGACATGGCCATGGGCCAGCATCAGCGCCGAGAAGACATGCCGGTCACGCGCTGCAAGGCGGTGCACGTCTTGCTGGTCCATCCCCTTGCGCTGCAGGCGCTCGTAGAGGAAATCCTTGTAGTCCTGCAGGTATTCCGTGTTGGCCGCGTTGACGACCTTCAGCTCGCCCACCGCATCGCCCAGGCCTGCGGCGCGCAGCTTCTCTTCCACGTCGGCCTCGCGGCCCACCACCAGTGCCTCGCCCAGCCCGTTGCGCTGGTAGCTGACGGCGGCGCGCAGCACGCGCGGGTCGTCACCCTCGGCGAACAGCATCCGGGCCTGGGCATGACGTGCGCGGGCATGCAGGGCGCGCAGCATCGAGGCGGTCGGGTCCAGGCGCGCCTTCAGCTGCTGTTCATAGCCGTCCATGTCGACGATGGGACGCCGCGCGGCGCCGGTCTCCATCCCCGCCTGGGCGACGGCGGGCGGGATCACGTAGATCAGGCGCGGGTCGAAGGGCGTGGGGATGATGTAATCGCGGCCGAAGGACAGCGCCTTGCCATAGGCCATGGCGACCTCGTCGGGCACATCCTGACGGGCCAGCTTGGCCAGCGCTTCAGCGCAGGCGATCTTCATCTCGTCATTGATGGCGCGAGCGTGGATATCCAGCGCGCCACGGAACAGGTACGGGAAGCCCAGCACGTTGTTGACCTGGTTCGGGTAATCCGAACGGCCGGTGGCGACGATCACGTCCTCGCGCACCTCGTGCACCTCTTCCGGGGTGATCTCGGGGTCGGGGTTGGCCATGGCGAAGATCACCGCATTGGCCCCCATGGATTTCACCATCTCCTGGGTCACGGCACCCTTCACGGACACCCCCAGGAAGACATCGGCCCCCTCCATCGCCTCGGCCAGCGTGCGGGCGCTGGTATTGGCGGCATGGGCCGATTTCCACTGGTTCATGCCTTCCTTGCGGCCCTGGTAGATCACGCCCTTGGTGTCGCACATGATGCAATTGTCATGACGCGCGCCCATGGACTTCAGCAGTTCGAGACAGGCGATGCCGGCGGCCCCTGCCCCGTTGAGCACGATCTTCACCTCTTCGATCTTCTTGCCGCTGATATGCAGCGCGTTGATCAGGCCGGCGGCACAGATCACGGCGGTGCCGTGCTGGTCGTCGTGGAAGACGGGGATATCGCATTCTTCCTTCAGGCGCTGCTCGATGATGAAACACTCGGGCGCCTTGATGTCTTCCAGGTTGATGCCGCCGAAGGTCGGCGCCATCAGCCGCACGGCCTTGATGATCTCTTCGGGGTCCTCGGTGTCCAGCTCGATGTCGATCGAGTTCACGTCGGCGAAACGCTTGAAGAGCACCGACTTGCCCTCCATCACCGGCTTCGAGGCCAGCGCGCCGAGGTTGCCGAGGCCCAGAACGGCGGTCCCGTTCGACACGACCGCCACAAGGTTGCCCTTGTTGGTATAGTCATAGGCGGTCTCGGGGTTCTCGAAGATCTCTTCGCAGGGCACCGCCACGCCGGGGCTGTAGGCCAGGGAAAGATCCCGCTGCGTGGTCATCGGTACCGAGGCCTTGATCTCGAACTTGCCCGGTGTGGGCTCGAGGTGAAACGCCAGTGCGTCTTCGCGGCTGATCCGGCTCTTGGACATGGGTGCTCTCCCTTAACGGCTCAAGCGTCTTACACAACGTCAGCCAACCCGACAACAGGTCCAGGTTTCACCTTTCACCCGGCGGCTGCCACTTGTAGATTGCCCCAAAGACCTGAGGGGCCCCATGAGCACAGCAGCCAGCGTCACGCCGATGATGGCGCAATTTCTTGAGATAAAAGAACAATATCCGCACGCCCTGCTGTTCTACCGCATGGGTGATTTCTACGAGATGTTCTTTGCCGATGCCGAAGCCGCCGCAAGTGCGCTGGACATCGCCCTGACCAAACGCGGCAAGCACCTGGGCGAGGACATCCCGATGTGCGGCGTGCCGGTTCATGCCGCCGAGAACTACCTTCTGACGCTGATCCGCAAGGGCTTTCGCGTCGCCGTCTGCGAGCAGATGGAGGACCCCGCCGAGGCCAAGAAGCGCGGCAGCAAGTCGGTGGTGCGCCGCGACGTGGTGCGGCTGGTCACGCCGGGCACGCTGACCGAGGATTCCCTGCTGGAGGCCCGTCGCCACAACTTCCTGGCGGCCTTTGCCACCGTGCGTGGCGAAAGCGCCCTGGCCTGGGTCGATATCTCGACCGGGGCGTTTCACGTGATGCCCATGGCGGCGGTGAAGCTGGGGCCCGAGCTGGCCCGGCTCAGCCCCTCCGAGTTGCTGGTCAGCGAGGCCGACGAGGCCGAGGCGCGCGAGCTGGTCGATGACTTCGGCATCTCTCTGACCCCCCTGTCGCGTGGCAGCTTCGACAGCTCCGGCGCGCAGACCCGGCTGACCGATCTCTTCAAGGTGGGCACGCTGGAAAGCTTCGGCAGCTTCTCGCGCGCCGAGGTCTCGGCCATGGGGGCCGTGGTCGACTACCTGGAGATCACCCAGAAGGGCAAGCTGCCCCTGCTGCGCCCGCCGCAGCGCGAGGCGCTGGATGGCAATGTGCAGATCGACGCCGCCACCCGCCGCAACCTGGAAATCACCCATGCGATGAACGGCGCCCGCGCCGGATCGCTGCTGTCCTCGATCGACCGCACGGTGACCGCCGTCGGTGCCCGGCTGCTGGAACGGCGCATCTCGTCTCCGTCCCGTGCGCTGCCGGTGATCACCGCGCGGCTGGATGCGGTGGATTTCGCCTGCGACCACACCCGCCTCTCAGAGGATCTGCGCGACAGCCTGCGCAAGGTGCCCGACCTCGACCGCGCGCTCTCGCGCCTGTCGCTGGACCGGGGCGGCCCGCGTGACCTAGCCGCGATCCGCAACGCCCTGGGCCAGGCCGAGGTTCTGGCGGCGCGCCTGTCGGATGCGCAACTGCCCTCCCTACTGGCGGAAAGCGCGCAGGGCCTCTCTGGCCAGGAAGAGCTGCTGGCCCTTCTCGACGCCGCCCTCGTCGCCGAACCGCCCCTGCTGGCCCGCGACGGCGGCTTCATTGCGCCGGGCTACGATCAGGAGCTGGACGAGGTGCGCCGCCTGCGCGACGAAGGCCGCGGCGTCATCGCCTCGATGCAGAGCCAATACGCCGAAGAGACCGGTATCTCCTCGCTGAAGATCAAGCATAACAACGTGTTGGGCTACTTCATCGAGGTCACCGCGACCCATGCGGACAAGATGCTGAACCCGCCCCATTCGGACGCCTTCAAGCATCGCCAGACCACCGCCAACCAGGTGCGTTTCACCACGCCCGAGCTGACCTCGCTCGAGACGCGCATCCTGAATGCCGCCGGTCAGGCCCAAAGCATCGAGCTGCGGCTCTACGGCCAGCTGCGCGAGGCCATCCTTGACGCCGCGCCCGAGATCACCCGCCTTTCCCGCGCGCTGGCCGAGTTCGACCTGGCGACCGCGCTGGCCGACCTGTCCCGCGCCGAGGACTGGGTGCGCCCGCGCGTCGACATGTCCCGCCGGCTGGAGATCGAGGGCGGCCGCCACCCCGTCGTGGAACAGGCGCTGAAGCGGGAAGGCGCGCCCTTCATCGCCAATGACTGCGCCCTGCTGCCCGCCGGCGAGGCCGCCGCGATCTGGTTGCTGACCGGCCCCAACATGGCCGGTAAGTCGACCTTCCTGCGCCAGAACGCGCTGATCGCCCTGCTGGCCCAGATGGGCAGCCATGTGCCCGCGACCACCGCCCATATCGGCCTGGTCAGCCAGATCTTCAGCCGCGTCGGTGCCAGCGACGACCTTGCCCGTGGCCGCTCGACCTTCATGGTCGAGATGGTGGAAACCGCCGCCATCCTCAACCAGGCCGACGACCGCGCGCTGGTGATCCTGGACGAGATCGGCCGCGGCACCGCCACCTATGACGGCCTCTCGATCGCCTGGGCCACCATGGAACACCTGCACGAGGTCAACCGCGCCCGCGCCCTCTTCGCCACCCATTACCACGAGATGACCGAGCTCTCGAAACGCCTCGACGGGGTGGAAAACGCCACCGTCACCGTGCGCGAACACGAGGGCGAGGTGATCTTCATGCACGAGGTCCGAATGGGTGCGGCGGATCGCTCTTACGGGGTGCAGGTGGCCAAGCTGGCGGGCCTGCCCGAGAGCGTGGTCAACCGTGCGCGCGAGGTGCTGGCCTCGCTCGAGGACAGCGACCGCAAGGGCGCGGGCCCCAAGGCGGTGATCGACGATCTGCCGCTCTTTGCCGCAGCACCCGCCCCTGCCCCCGCCCAGGCGAAAGTGCCCGAACACATCCGCGCCGTGGCCGAGCTGCTTGAGGGCGTGACGCCCGACGACCTCTCGCCCCGCGAGGCGCTGGAGGTGCTGTATCGGCTGAAGGACGCCTCACGCGGGTGAGGCAGGAAAGGATAAGGTCATGGAAATAAAAGATATTCTCTCCCATCCCGGGGTACAGCGCGCGCAGGATCTGCTGCGGGCCGACCATGACCGCATGGTGGAAGAGATCGTCACCCTGACCGAGATCCCCGCGCCCCCCTTCATGGAAGAGGAAAAGGCCATGGCCTATGCCGAGATGCTGCGCGAGGCCGGTCTGGAAGACGTGCAGATCGACGGCATCGGCAATGCCCATGGCATCTACCGGGGCTCGGGCAATGGCGCCATGGTGGCCGTCGCCGCGCATCTGGATACGGTCTTTCCCGAGGGCACCGATGTCACCGTGCGCCGCGAGGGCACCAAGCTGTTCGCGCCGGGCGTCGGGGATGACACCCGTGCGCTGGCGGTGAACCTGTCGATCATCCGCGCCATGAAGGCCGCCGGGATCACGCCGCAGAACGATATCCTCTTCGTCGGCAACGTCGGTGAGGAAGGCGTGGGCGACCTGCGCGGCATCCGCTACCTCTTCAACGAGAACCCGCTGGGGCCGCAGATCGGCAGCTTCTTCACCGTCGACGGGCTGGAGACGCCCGAGCTGGTGGATCGCGGCGTCGGCTCCTACCGCTACCGGGTCACCTTCGAGGGTCCGGGCGGGCACAGCTTCGGCGATTTCGGCATCGTGAACCCGGCCAATGCCCTGGCCGAGTTCGCCGCAGGTTTCGCCCGTATCGACGTGCCGGAAGAGCCGAAGACCACGCTGAACCTGTCGATCCTCGGCGGCGGCACCTCGATCAACGCGATCCCGGAACAGGTCTACGTGGATATCGACATGCGCTCGGTCGATCCGCAGGCGCTGGATGCACTGGATGCGCAGATGCGCGAACTGGTCGAGGGCGCACTGGCTCTGGAGAACAGCCGCAACGACACCGCCAAGGGCGAGGTCACCGCGCGCTTTGATGTGCTGGGCAACCGCCCCGCAGGTCGTACCGCACCGGAAGAGGCGATCCACAAGGCCAGCGCCGACGCCGTCCGCGCCTTCGGCTTCGAGCCGGCCTTCCGCGTCAGCTCGACCGATGCCAATATCCCCATGTCGCTGGGTGTGCCGGCGATCTGCATCGGTTCCGGCGGCACCGGTGGCCGGGCCCATACGCTGGATGAATGGATCGACACCGAGCCCGAGCTGAGCCTGCGCGGGATCTACGCCGTTATGGCCGCGATCCTCTCCATGGCGGGGCTGGAGGCCTGAAAAAGGCGCCTCCGGGAAACCGGGGCGCCTTCTGGGATCTGGTGAGGGGGGCTCTGCCCCCATCCGCTCTGCGGATTCCCCCGCAGTATTTGTGGCCATCGGATAGAAGGAAGAGCCTCTTTCATCTATCCGATGGCTGAAAATACTGCCGCCGGAGGCTTCGCCCCTGCAGGGGGCGAAATCAGCCGGTGAAGCTGGAGACGCCCACCTGCGCGGGGCGCAGAAGGCGGTCGTGCAGCATGAAGCCTTCGGCAGAGACCTGGATGATCTCTCCGGCCTTGGTGCCGGGCACCGGGGCCTCGAACATGGCTTCGTGGACGTTCGGGTCGAACTTGTCGCCAACCTCAGGCGCGATCGGCTCGATGCCGTGCTTGCGGAAGGTGTTCAGCAGCTCGCGCATGGTCAGCTCGATGCCCTCGAACAGCGGCGCGTTCTCTTCGGTCTTCTCGCCCATGGCTTCGACCGCGCGCTTGAGGTTGTCGTAGACCGGCAGCATGTCGCGCGACAGCTTGGTGCCGCCGTAGTTCTCGGCTTCCTTGCGCTGCTTGTCGGCACGCTTGCGGGCGTTCTCGGCATCCGCCAGAGCCCGCATCCACTTGTCCTTCATCTCGTCGCGCTCGGCGCGCAGGGCCTCGATCTCGGCCTCGTCGTCGTCGATCTCTTCGACCTCGACCTCATAGGCCTCGGCTTCGGCCTGTTCGATATCGTCCAGGAACTCTTCGTCCTTCGGCTCTGCCATCTCTCACCTCTTATCGGCCTAGCGCCGGTCGGTCAGCATCCGCCCGACCAGCTGCGCCGTGTAATCAACAATCGGAACGATGCGCCCGTAGTTGAGCCGCGTGGGCCCAATCACACCGACCGCACCGATGATCTTCCGGTCAGCGTTCATATATGGAGAGACCACCAGAGAGGAACCCGAAAGTGAGAAAAGTTTGTTCTCGGACCCAATAAAAATTCGGACTCCCTCGCCCTCTTCGGTCAGTTCCAGGAATTCGGCGATGTCGCGCTTGCGCTCGAGGTCGTCAAAGAGCGACCGGATGCGATCCAGGTCCTCGGACTCCTGCGCGTTCAGCAGATTCGAGCGGCCGCGGACGATCAGCCGTTCGCCGAAATCGCCCTCTCCCTCCCACATGGCGGCACCGCTTTCCACCAGCTCGCGGGCCAGCCCGTCGATCTGCTGACGCCGCGCCTCTATTTCACGTGAAACAGCCGACTTCGCCTCAGAGAGCGTCTTGCCCTCGAGCGCGGCGTTGAGGAAATTCGCCGCCTCGCGCATCGAGCTGGGGGTCTGTCCCGGCGGCGGGGTGAAAAGACGGTTCTCGACATGGCCATCGCCGAAGACCAGCACCACCAGCGCGCGCTCGGGGCCCAGGCTGACGAATTCGATATGCTTGATCGGCGCCTCGTGCTTGGGCGTCAGCACCAGCGAGGCGCCATGGGTCGCCAGGCTCAGCGCCGAGCCGATGCGGTCCAGCAGGCCGCCCATGTCTCCGCCATTGCCCACCGTGGCGTCGATCTTCTGGCGCTCGCTGGGGTCGAGGTCGCCCACCTCCAGCAACCCGTCGACGAACATGCGCAGCCCCTGCTGCGTCGGGATGCGCCCGGCGCTGACATGGGGGCTGTCCAGCAGCCCGAGGTACTCGAGGTCCTGCATGACGTTGCGGATGGTGGCGGCCGAGACCTTCTCGCTCATCACGCGGGTCAGCGTGCGTGAGCCGACGGGCTCGCCGTTCTCGAGATACCCTTCGACAACCCGCCGGAAGACCTCCCGCGAGCGGTCGTTCATCTCTTCGAGGATCGAATTCTTGTCTGGCATCAGGTCTCTCTTGCAGACAGCCATTAAAGTCGGACCCGCGCAAAGGTCAACGGGGCTTGCCTTACCGGGTCATGCCTGCCTATCACGGCGGCAAGCGAAAGGGGTTATCATGCGACCGTCTGGAAGAGATTTAAGCGAAATGCGTCCGGTTTCAATCGAGACCGGGGTCACGAAACACGCAGAGGGCTCTTGCCTGATCAAGGTGGGCGACACCCATGTGCTGTGTACAGCCACCCTGGAAGAGCGCGTGCCGCCCTTCGTCAAGGGATCGGGCCTGGGCTGGGTAACGGCGGAATACGGCATGCTGCCGCGGTCCACGACCTCGCGCATGCGCCGCGAAGCCGCCGCCGGCAAGCAGGGCGGAAGAACCGTTGAAATTCAACGCCTTATTGGTCGATCCCTGCGGGCGGGCGTGGATCGCGTTGCCTTGGGCGAACGCCAGATCACCGTCGATTGCGATGTCATCCAGGCCGATGGCGGCACCCGCTGTGCCTCGATCACCGGCGGCTGGGTGGCGCTGAAACTGGCCGTCAACAAGCTGCTGAAGACCGGCGCCATCACCAGCGATCCGCTGGTCGATCCGGTGGCCGCTGTCTCTTGCGGCATCTACGCCGGTCAGCCGGTCCTGGACCTCGATTATCCCGAGGACAGCGAAGCGGGCGTGGATGGCAACTTCATCCTCACCGGCTCGGGCAAGCTGATCGAAGTGCAGATGTCGGCCGAGGGTTCGGTCTTCTCGCGCGACCAGATGAACCAGCTGATGGACCTCGCCGAGAAGGGCGTGGCAGAGCTGGTCGCCGCCCAGAAAGCCGCGGTCGATGCGTAAGTTCGACGGGCAGAAACTGGTCCTGGCCAGCCACAACAAGGGCAAGCTCCGCGAGATCGCGGAGCTTCTGGCCCCCTACGGGATCGAGGTCAGCTCGGCCGCCGATCACGGGCTGGAAGAGCCGGTCGAAGACCAGGATACCTTCGTCGGCAATGCCCGCATCAAGGCGCATTACGCCGCCAAGGCCACCGGCCTGCCGGCGCTGAGCGATGACAGCGGCATTACCGTCGACGCCCTGGACGGCGCGCCGGGGGTCTACACCGCCGATTGGGCCGAAACGCCCAATGGCCGTGATTTCCCGATGGCGATGAAGAAAACATGGGACGCGCTGGAGGCCAAGAACGCCCCCTACCCGCGCACCGCGGCCTTCAACTGCACCTTCTGTCTCGCCTGGCCCGATGGCCATGACGAGATCTTTGCGGGCATCTGCAAAGGCAAGGTCGAATGGCCCATGCGCGGCGAAGAAGGTCATGGCTATGACCCGATCTTCGTCCCCGAGGGCTACGACCAGACCTTCGGTGAAATGGATGCCGCCGAAAAGAACCGCATCAGCCACCGCGCCGATGCCTTTGCCAAGCTCAAGGCCTGCTTTGAGTGAGCATCAGGAGGATTGGCGGAACGCCGGCTTCGGGATCTACGTCCACTGGCCGTTCTGCCAATCCAAATGCCCCTACTGCGACTTCAACTCCCACGTCTGGGAACGCGTCGACCAGGGCCGCTGGCTGAAATCCTACATTTCCGAGCTTGAACGCTATGCCGCCCTGACGCCGGGCCGCGTGGTGCAATCGGTCTTCTTCGGCGGTGGCACGCCCTCACTGATGGAGCCCGCCACGGTGGACGGGATTCTGTCAACGATCAGAAGGCTTTGGCCCCAGGCGAACGAGGTCGAGGTGACGCTGGAAGCCAACCCGACCTCCATCGACGCGGGCCGTTTCCAGGGCTACGCCATGGCCGGCGTCAACCGCGTCTCGATGGGCTTCCAGGCGATGAACGACGAGGATCTGCGCCGCCTCGGCCGGCTGCACTCGGTCGACGAGGCCCTGCGCGCCTTCGACATCGCCCGCAACCAGTTCGAGCGCGTCTCCTTCGACCTGATCTATGCCCGCCAGAAGCAGACCCTGGCCGCCTGGGAGGCCGAGCTGGACCGCGCCCTGTCCCTGGCCATCGACCACCTGTCGCTCTACCAGCTGACGATTGAAGACGGCACCGCCTTCGGCGACCGCTACAAGCGCGGCGGCCTCAGGGACCTGCCCGAGGAAGACCTGGCCGCCGACATGTGGGAGCTGACCCAAGAGGTCACCGCCGCCCACGGGTTCGAGAACTACGAAGTCAGCAACCACGCCCGCGACGGCGCCCGCTCGCGGCACAATGTCCTTTACTGGCGCTACGGCGATTACATCGGTGTCGGCCCCGGTGCCCATGGCCGCGTCACCCTGGACGGTCACCGCCACGCCACCGAGCAACCCCGCGCCCCCGGCAAGTGGCTTGAGCGCGCCGAGGCCGGAAATGCCGACTCGCTCGTCGAGGCATTAACTGGACAGGAACAGGCTGAGGAATACCTTCTGATGGGGCTCCGACTGCGCGAAGGCATCGATCTGAACCGGTTCGAGAGATTGAGCTCAGCGCCGATCAACGGGTCCCAGGTCGATGAACTTTGCGAGAGAGAGCTTCTGAAACTGGAAAATCGACGGATTTTCGTTACAGATCAAGGACGTATGCTTCTCAACGCCGTGATAAACAAACTGCTGGATTCGTAGAAAATGCGGGTAATTTGGCTGATTTTCGGACTTGCGAGCGTCAGCCTCGGACTTCTGGGCGTTGTCCTGCCTCTTTTGCCCACGGTGCCCTTCATGCTGCTGGCGGTCTTCTGTTTCGCCCGCTCCTCCGAGCCTCTGCACGACTGGCTGGTGCATCACCCGCAATTCGGACCCGGAATTCGTGACTGGCACGAGCGCGGCGCCATCTCCCTCAAGGCAAAACGCCTCGCGACCGTCATGGTCGGAGGCGTTTTCTGTCTCTCGGTGCTCATGGGCCTGCGCCCGACACTGCTGCTGATCCAGGGCACAACGCTCTGCTGCGTCATGCTCTTCCTCTGGACAAGACCCTCTTAACGGGCCCCACCAAGGATCTGGCAGAGGTCATCCAGCGCGTCGAGCGAGGGATAATTGATCGTGATCTTGCCCGTATCCTGCCCCGGCACATGCTCGATCGTGACCTTGTAGCCAAGCGCGGCAGAGAGATCGGCCTCCAGCGCCTTAGTATCGGCATCCTTCTCGCCCAGGCTTTTCGGTGCGGACCGGGTGGTTTTCGGCGCGGCGGCGGTGGCTTTCGGCTTCTTCGCCAGCGCTTCGGTGGCACGCACCGAAAGCCCCTCGGCCACGACCTTCTTCGCCAGGGTCACCGGCTCATCCGAGGTAATCAGCGCCCGTGCATGGCCGGCCGACAGCTTGCCCTCTTGCAGCAGCTCGCGCACCTCGTCCGGCAGCTGCAGCAAACGCATCAGATTGGCGATGTGAGAGCGGCTTTTGCCAAGCGCCTGGGCCAGCTTTTCCTGGGTATGGCCGAACTTGTCCATCAGCTGACGGAAACCGGCGGCCTCTTCGATCGGGTTCAGATCGGCGCGCTGGATATTCTCGACGATGGCGACTTCCAGAACCTCTGTATCGTTGAAATCTCGAACGATTACAGGCAGTTCGTGCAGTTGCGCCCGCTGCGAGGCGCGCCAGCGGCGTTCACCGGCGACGATCTCGAACTTGCCCTCCACACCGGGCTTCGGACGCACGATCAGCGGCTGAATCACGCCCTTTTCACGGATCGAGGCTGTCAGCTCGTCCAGCTGGCCCTCGGTGAAGGTGCGGCGCGGCTGATCGGGGTTCGGGACCACGTTCTCGATCGGCACCATCATGTCGGGACGGCGCCCCGACCCGCCGGTGGCGGCTGCGGGCTGTTCCTGAACATCTGCCATGAGGGCCGACAATCCGCGGCCAAGACCACGGGTTTTCTTCTTGTCCATGCTGCTCTCCTGTCGCCTCAGGCGGCGAGTGCTTCGTATTTCTTCAGGATTTCGATGGCCAGGTCACGATAGGCCTTGGCCCCTTTCGAGGCCGTATCGAACTCCAGCACCGGAACCGAGAAGGACGGCGCCTCGGAAACGCGGACGTTTCGCGGAATGATCGTGTTGAAGACCAGCTCGCCCAGGTTCTCGCGCGCATCATCCTCGACCTGCTGAGAGAGGTTGTTGCGGCTGTCGTACATGGTCAGCACGATGCCCTCGATCCGCAGATCCGGATTGGCGCTCTGGCGGACCTCGCGGATGGTCAGCATCAGCTGCGACAGGCCTTCCAGGGCGAAAAATTCGCTCTGCAGCGGCACCAGCACGGAATGCGAGGCCACCATGGCGTTGACGGTCAGCAGGTTCAGCGACGGCGGGCAGTCGATCAGGACGAAATCATACTCGAATTTGTCCATAGCGGGCTGGCGCAGCGCGTCATGCAGCAGGAAAGAGCGTTTTTCGTTGGAAATCAGCTCGATATCCGCCGAGGACAGGTCGACCGTGGCGGGCACGATGTCCAGGTTCTCGATCTGGCTGCGCATGATGATCTGGTCGAGCGGTGCATCGTCCAGCATCAGCTCGTAAGTGGTGTTTTCGCGGTCCTCGGGCTCGATCCCAAGCCCGGTAGAGGCATTGCCCTGCGGGTCGAAGTCGATCAGCAGCACACGGCAGCCCTGCTCGACCAGCGCGGCACCAAGGTTGATCGCGGTGGTGGTCTTGCCCACACCGCCCTTCTGGTTCGCAATGGCGACGATCCGCGGCCCCTGTGCCGAGAGCAGGTTAGACACGTTCGATTCCTCCGATTTTCAGGATCACAGCCTCTGACTCGGTTGTACTCGGCACGGGTTCGCAGTGAAAGCGCCAATGGGCCTCGGCGGCGGTAACTTCCTGTTTCCACCGCGCGCCCTTTGGCAAAAGGGCAACGCCTTCGGGCTTCAGGTGCCGTTCTGCAAATCCAAGCAGCAGATCCAGGCTGGCCAGCGCCCGCGCAGAGAGCACATCCGCCCCCTGGGGCTCTGCGGATTCGATCCTCTGGGCCAGAATCGCCGGTTTCATCCCGCATTCCCGCGCCACCTGGCGCAAGAAAGCGCATTTGCGCTGATCCGATTCGATCAACGTAAAGCGTGCCTCAGGGCGGGTTTCCGCCGCGAGGATCGCCACCACCAGGCCGGGGAAACCCCCGCCGCTGCCCAGGTCGACCCAATGGGCAAAAGCCGGCGCCTGGTCCAGAACCTGGGTGGAATCCAGCAGATGACGCGTCCAAAGCTCTGGAATCGTGGACTTCGAGACCAGGTTGATCTTCGGATTCCACTTCTCAAGCAGCGCGGCGTAGGTCTCCAGCCGCTCGAATGTTTCACGTGAAACATTGGCGGCGAGTATTTCCCGGCTCACGCGGATTTTTCCTTTTGATCGCGGTTGATACGCGACAGGATCAGCGCCAGAGCCGCGGGGGTCATGCCTTCGATCCGCCCGGCCTGGGCCAGGTTCGACGGCCGGATGCGCAGCAGCTTCGACTTAAGCTCGTTTGACAGCCCGTCGAGCCGGTCGTAGTCGAAATCACCGGGAATGCCGCGCGCCTCGTCCTTCTGCAGCGCCTGGGCATCGTTCTGCTGGCGCTGGATATAGGTGGCGTAGAGCGCATCGCGGCGCAGCTGGACCTGTGTTTCATCGTCGAGATCCGCCAGAGCAGGCGCCAGGGGCACAAGATCTGCCACTGAAGTCTCGGGGAACGCCAAGACCTGGTAGAGCGTGCGCTGCTTGCCGTCTTCACCGACGCGGATACCGGCGGTGTTCAGCTGCTTCGGGGTCACCGTTGTGGCGTCGAGGATCGCCCGCCCTGCCCCGATCCGCTCCATCTTAGCGTCGAAGGCGGCGCGGCGGGTGTCGCCAACGAGGCCCGCTTCGATCCCCTTGGGGGTCAGGCGCTGGTCCGCGTTGTCGGCGCGCAGCGACAGCCGGTATTCGGCGCGCGAGGTGAACATGCGGTAGGGTTCCGACACGCCACGGGTCGTCAGGTCGTCGACCATGACGCCGATATAGCTGTCTGTGCGGCTGAAGATCACCGGATCCTGGCCCATGGCCTCTTTCGCGGCGTTCAGACCGGCAACCAGACCCTGGGCGGCGGCCTCTTCATAGCCCGTCGTACCGTTGATCTGGCCCGCCAGGTACAGCCCCGGCACGTCGCGCAGCGCAAGGCGCATGTCCAGCGCACGCGGATCGACGTAATCGTACTCGATGGCATAGCCGGGCTGCAGGATCTCGACCTGTTCCAACCCTTTCATCGAGCGCACGTAGTCGTGCTGCACATCCTCGGGCAGAGAGGTTGAGATTCCGTTGGGATAGACCGTGTCATCCCCCAGCCCCTCAGGCTCGAGGAATACCTGATGGCTCTCCTTGTCGGCGAAACGCACCACCTTGTCCTCGATCGAGGGGCAATAGCGCGGCCCTACCCCGTCGATATGGCCACCATACATGGCGGAGCGAGAGAGATTCTCGCGGATAATGTCGTGGGTCTTTGTGTTGGTATGGGTGATACCGCAGCTCACCTGGCGCAGGTTCAGCCCCTTGGACAGGAACGAGAACAGCACAGGCTCATCGTCGCCCGGTTGCTCTTCCAGGATATCCCAGTTGATTGTCTTGCCGTTCAGCCGCGGCGGGGTGCCCGTCTTCAGCCGGCCAAGGGGCAGGCCGAAGCCATCCATCCGCTCGCCCAGCTTGTTGGCGGCATTGTCGCCCATGCGACCGCCCGCGTAAGAGACATCTCCGATATGGATCAAGCCGCGCAGGAAGGTGCCGGTGGTCAGCACCACGGCCTTCGCATGCACTTCAGAGCCATCGGCCAGCACGATCCCGGCCACGCGGTCGCCCTGCATGATGAAATCGGTGACTTCTCCGGTCAGCACCTCAAGGCCGGGGCAGCTGGTCATCTCGCGCAGCATCTCGGCACGGTAGACGGCGCGGTCGGCCTGGGCGCGCGGGCCTTGCACGGCAGGGCCCTTGCGGCGGTTCAGCAGGCGGAACTGGATGCCGGCCAGGTCGGCAACGCGGCCCATGACCCCATCCAGCGCATCGATCTCGCGCACCAGGTGGCCTTTGCCAAGGCCCCCGATCGCCGGATTGCAGGACATCACGCCGATGCCCTCCATCTTCAGGGTGACCAGCGCAGTGCGGGCCCCTGCCCGCGCCGCCGCATGTGCGGCATCGCAACCGGCATGACCACCGCCAACGACGACAACATCAAACTCAGATTGTTTCACGTGAAACATCCCTCACTTGCCGATGCAGAAGGACGAGAAGATCTCGTCCAGCAGGTTTTCGACGTCCACGATGCCTACCAGAGAATCGAGCGCCCGAATAGCCGAGCGCAGTTCTTCGGCGATCAGGTCCTCGGTGTAAACGGGATTCGCCAGCATCTCGCGCGCCTGTGAAAGGTCACCAAGGGCGCGCAGGATGGCAAGGCGGTGGCGTTCGCGGGTGGCGGTGGCGACCAGGCTGGTGCGTTCGGCGAAATAGGTGCTGAGGCGAGAGATCAGCTGATCGACCCCCTGCCCCGTGGCGCCGCTGATTCCCTGCGGATCGCCGGTCTCATCGGCCTTGCCGCGCAGCACGATATCCTCGGGGCGCAGCTCGATCCGTGGTGCTTCCTCTCCGGGTTCCAGCAGGTAGATGCGCAGGTCCGACAGCTCGGCCCGTTCACGGGCGCGAGCGATGCCGATGGCTTCGACCTCGTCTTCGGTTTCGCGCAGCCCGGCGGTGTCCAGCAGCGTCACCGGCAGGCCGCGCAGGTCCATGCGCACCTCGATCACGTCGCGGGTGGTGCCGGCGACATTCGAGGTGATGGCCGCCTCGCGCCCGGCGAGGAAGTTCAGCAGAGTGGATTTCCCGGCATTGGGCGCGCCAAGGATGGCAACCTCGAAACCCTGGCGAACCCGCTCGGCGACCTCTGCCCCCCTGGCCTGGGCCTCGAGTGACGTCGAAACCCCGTCCAGCAGCTCGATCACCTCGGGGCGCACATCGATGGGCACCTCTTCATCGGCGAAGTCGATCACAGCTTCCAGCAGCGCCGCGGCGCGGATCAGGTCACGGCGCCAGCCCTGCACCACCTCGCCCAGCTTGCCCGAGAAGACCCGCTGCGCCTGGCGGCGCTGTGCCTCGGTCTCGGAATCGATGAGGTCGGCAAGCCCTTCCACCTGCGCCAGGTCCATCTTGGAGTTCTCGAGAGCGCGGCGGGTGAACTCCCCCGGCTCGGCCATGCGCAGCCCGTCGACCTCGCCCAGGATACGCAGCGTCGAGGCGACGATGGCGGGCGAGCCGTGCAGATGCAGCTCCACCACGTCCTCGCCGGTGAAACTGGCAGGACCGGCGAAGGCCAGCAGCAGCGCCTGGTCCAGCACCTCGTCCCCGTCGCGCAGCAGGCGCAGGGCCGCCGCGCGCGGTTCGGGCGCTGTCAGGCCGAAACGCGCAAGGGCCGGGAATGCTCCCGGCCCTGAGATCCTGATGACGGAGACGCCTGCCCGGCCGGGGGCCGAAGCAAGCGCAAAGATCGTGTCCATTGGACCCTCAGGTGTTCATCGAATCGAAGAATTCGGAGTTGGTCTTGGTCTGCTTCAGCTTCGAGATCAGGAACTCGATGGCATCGGTGGTGCCCATCGGGTTCAGGATGCGGCGCAGCACGAAGGTCTTCTGCAGGTCCACCTTGTCGACCAGCAGATCCTCTTTCCGGGTGCCGGACTTGAGGATGTCCATCGCCGGGTAGACGCGCTTGTCCGCGATCTTGCGATCCAGGACGATTTCGCTGTTACCCGTGCCCTTGAATTCTTCGAAGATCACTTCGTCCATGCGCGAGCCGGTGTCGATCAGCGCGGTGGCGATGATGGTGAGCGAGCCACCCTCTTCGATGTTCCGCGCTGCGCCGAAGAAGCGCTTCGGACGCTGCAGGGCGTTGGCGTCGACACCGCCGGTCAGCACCTTGCCCGAAGAGGGCACGACGGTGTTGAAGGCACGACCAAGTCTTGTGATCGAATCGAGAAGGATCACCACATCTCGTTTGTGCTCGACCAGGCGCTTGGCCTTTTCGATGACCATTTCCGACACGGCCACGTGGCGCGTCGCGGGTTCGTCGAAGGTCGAGGAGATCACCTCGCCCTTCACCGAACGCTGCATGTCGGTCACTTCTTCCGGGCGTTCGTCGATCAGCAGGACGATCAGGTAGCACTCGGGGTGGTTCTTCTCGATCGAGGCGGCGATGTTCTGCAGCAGCACCGTCTTACCCGTCCGCGGCGGCGCGACGATCAGCGAACGCTGGCCCTTGCCGATCGGAGAGACCAGGTCGATGATCCGGGCCGAGCGGTCCTTGATGGTGGGGTCCTCGACCTCCATCTTCAGGCGCTCATCGGGATAGAGCGGGGTCAGGTTGTCGAAGGCGATCTTGTGCTTCGCCTTCTCGGGTTCCTGGAAGTTGATCGAGCTGACGGTGGTCAGGGCGAAGTAACGCTCGTTGTCGTCGGGCGCCTTCATCAGGCCTTCGACCGTGTCGCCGGTGCGCAGCGAGAACTGGCGGATCATGTCGGGCGAGACGTAGATGTCATCGGGACCCGGCAGGTAGTTGGCTTCCGGCGAGCGCAGGAAGCCAAAGCCGTCCTGAAGCACTTCCAGCACGCCATCGCCGCCGACCTGCCAATCGTCATCGGCCAGTTCGCGCAGGATCTGGAACATCATCTCGCCCTTGCGCATGGTCGAGGCGTTCTCGATCTCGAGCTCCTCTGCCATGGCCAGCAGATCCTTCGGGCTCTTGGCCTTGAGATCGGAAAGGTTCAGACGGTTCTCTGTCATGAAAATAGGGTCCTTCGTCCGGCCCCTCGGGGGGCACGCGGTACGGTATCTGTCTGGAGAATGGACTCACCCGGACGGGCGGCTTGGCTCGCTAGATAGGGACTCGTTTCACGCGAGTCAACGAAATCACGCTTTCTCTGCCCCTGAGCGTCGTTTCGGCCTCAGAACTTCACCACCACCGAGGCGACGATGACGACCATCAGCAGGGTCGGCACCTCGTTCATCATCCGGTAGGTGCGGCCGGTCCTGGTGTTCTGCCCGGCGGCGAAATCCTTGCGCCGTTTCGCCAGCCATTGATGGAAAACCGTCATGGCGATGACAGAGGCCCCCTTGGTCCAGGGCCAGACATCGCTCCAGACCACGATTCCAGGCGTCAGGAGAAGCATGATGCCGAAAACCCAGGTGGCGATCATGGCCGGGTTCATGATGCCCCTCAGCAGCCGCCTTTCCATGGTCTGGAACATCTCGTCCGTCTTCGGATCGGTCACCTGCTCTGCGTGATAGACGAAGAGACGGGGCAGATAGAAGATTCCGGCCATCCAGGAGATCACCGAGACGATGTGCAGGACCAGTGTCCAGGGATAGGCGAGGGCAAGTAGGTCGAACATCCGGGAACTCCGCTGAGACCCTACCCCTCTATCAATTAAATAAAAGAAATAGAAAGATTGTTGTTTGATGTAGGCAGCTCTCTCCCTGTGGATTATCGAATCCTCCACCGACTTATCCCCATGTGAATATCTCTGGGACGAATCGGGAGCGAATCGGTGATAACTTCGCGCCAGATTCCGAAAGTTCTTCGATTCCAGCGGTTTGGTCCGGGAAAATCCTGTGTGTAAGTGACTCCGCCCTGTGGGGATCGAATCCGGGGAATCCGGTGGGTCCGCGTTTTCCCGGTTTTCCTTATCCCTCGGTGGGAGTCTTTCTAACTGCTGTGCGGGACTCGGGGGGATACGCACAGCCCTTGCCGGGGACTTGCGTCAAGCCGTGATTTTTCCCAGAAGTATCGGCAAGTCATCATCCTGTTCTGCACTGATTTATCCACATGCCCGCTTCCATCCTCCTTGCCTCCGGTTCCGAAATCCGGGCAGAGCTCCTGCGGCGCGCCGCCGTGCCCTTCGAGGTGCAGAAAGCGCGCGTCGATGAAGAGGCGATCCAGCAGGCCCTTCTGGCCGAGGGGGAAAGCCCGCGCGACATCGCCGATGCCCTGGCAGAGGCGAAGGCCGCGAAGGTGGGTCGCAAGCATCCCGAGAGCTTCGTCATCGGCTGCGATCAGACCTGTGATATCGAAGGCCAGCTCCTGGGAAAGCCCGAAAGCCCCGACGCCGCGCGGGAACAGATCATGTTGCTGGCCGGGCGCAGCCACAAGCTGCACTCGGCCGCGGTCATCTTTCACAAGGGCAAGCCGGTCTGGCGCAAGCTCTCGACCGTGAAGCTGACCATGCGCATCCCCTCGCCCGAATATCTTGACGATTACATCACCCGGAACTGGCCCGAAATCGGCTGGTCCTGCGGCGCCTACCAGCTGGAAGCCGAGGGCGCGCGGCTGATGACCAGGGTCGAGGGCGATTACTTCGCCGTCCTGGGTCTGCCGCTGCTGGAAATCCTGGACTACCTGGCGCTGAGAGGAGCCATTGCCTCATGAGCCTCGACAATATCCCCCTGGCCGGTGTCATCGGTCGCCCCATCGTTCATTCCAAGTCGCCGCAACTGCATGGCCACTGGCTGAAGACCATGGGTCTGCCGGGGCGCTATATCCCCATGGAAGTGGCGCCCGAGGATCTGGAACAGGTGCTGCGCGCCCTGCCCAAGGCCGGTTTCGTCGGCGTCAACATCACCATTCCGCACAAGGAAGCGGTGCTTGAGATCGCCGACCTCGTGACCGATCGCGCGACGCTGATCGGGGCTGCCAATACCCTGATCTTCCGCGCCGACGGCAAGATTCATGCCGACAATACAGATGGTTACGGCTTCATCGAGAACCTGCGCCAGAATGCGCCCGGCTGGGACCCGAAGTCCGGCCCCGCCGCGCTTCTGGGCGCGGGTGGTGCGGCGCGGGCCGTCATCACCTCGCTGCTCGAGGCCGGCGTGCCCGAGATCTTCATCTCGAACCGCACCCGGTCCCGCGCCGAGGCGCTGCACAATGAATTCGGCCGCCGCCTGACCGTCGTCGAATGGGTCCAGGCCGGCAACATGATCGAGGACGCGGCGACCGTGGTGAACACCACCTCTCTCGGCATGCTGGGCAAGCCCGAGCTGCGGGTGCCGCTGGACGGTCTGCGGCGTGGCCAGGTGGTGACCGATCTGGTCTACAATCCCCTGCAGACCCCCCTTCTCGCCGCCGCCGAAGCCGCGGGGGCGACGACGGTCGACGGACTGGGCATGTTGCTGCACCAGGCCGTGCCCGGTTTCGAGCGCTGGTTCGGCAAACGCCCCGAAGTCACCGAAGAGGCCCGCGCGGCAGCCCTGGCATGAGCTTCATTCTCGGCCTCACCGGCTCTATCGGCATGGGCAAGTCGACCACGGCGCAGATGTTCGCCGAGGAAGGCTGCGCGCTCTGGGATGCCGATGCGGCGGTGCACCGCCTTTACGGGCCGGGCGGCGCGGCGGTGGCCCCGCTTGGTGCGCTCTTCCCCGAGGCCGTTGCCGAGGGCCATGTTTCACGTGAAGCACTGAAGGCGATCATCGCCGCCGATCCCGGCGCGCTGCGGCAGATCGAAGCCGTGGTGCATCCGCTGGTGGCCGAAGATCGTGCCGCCTTCATCGCGGCGACCACCGCTGATATCGTGGTGCTGGACATCCCGCTGCTCTTCGAGGGCGGGGCGAAGGGCGTCGATGCCACGGTGGTGGTTTCGGCCCCCGCCGAGGTCCAGCGCGCCCGCGTGCTGGCGCGCGGCACCATGAGCGAGGCGCAGTTCGAGATGATCCTTGCCAAGCAGATGCCCGACGCCGAAAAGCGGGCCCGCGCGGATTACATCGTTTCGAGCGACACGCTGGAGAACGCGCGGCAGCAAGTGCATGAAATCGTTAAGGATATCAGGGGTAAGATCGAAAATGCGTGAGATTGTTCTTGATACCGAGACCACCGGCTTCGAGCCCGAACAGGGCGACCGCCTGGTCGAGATCGGCGGGGTCGAGCTTTATAACCACGTCCCCACGGGCGAGACCTACCACGTCTATATCAACCCCGAACGCGAAGTGCCCGAAGAGGCCTTCAAGGTGCACGGGCTGAACTACGAATTCCTGCGCGACAAGCCGGTGTTCCGCGACGTGGCGCAGGGCTTCCTGGATTTCGTCGGTGATGCGAAGCTGGTGATCCACAACGCCGCCTTCGACATGAAATTCCTCAACGCCGAGCTGGGCTGGCTGGGTCTGCCGCAGCTGCCCTGGGAACAGGCGCTGGATACGCTGGCCATCGCGCGGAAGAAATTCCCCGGCTCGCCGGCGTCGCTGGATGCGCTTTGCCGACGCTTCGGCATCGACAACTCGGCCCGGACGCTGCACGGCGCGCTGCTCGACTCCGAGATCCTGGCCGAGGTCTACCTCGAGCTCATCGGCGGTCGGCAGCCGGGCCTGGTGCTGGCCTCGGGCCGCCGTGGCGGCGGTACGGCGCAAGAGGACGAGGACTGGCGCCCCCGGCCGCGTCCCAACCCCCTGCCCTCGCGGATCACCGACGAGGAGCGCGCGGCGCATGAGGCCTTCGTCGAGAAGATGGGGGAAAGCGCGCTCTGGAAGCGGTTCTGACACGGAAAAGGCGCGTACCGCAGCACGCGCCTTTCCCTTGAAGCCTGGCAGGGCGGGATTTCACCCCGCCACCTGCGCTCAGTTGGTCAGCGTATCCGCCGGAGCGGCCTGGGCCGCGGCGCGACGCTGGATCTCGGCGCGGTAGAGCTGCACGAAGTCGATGGTCTCCAGGTTCAGCGGCGGGAAGCCACCGTCGCGGGTCACGTCCGACACGATGCGACGGGCGAAGGGGAACAGCATGCGGGGGCATTCGATCAGCAGGAAGGGGTGGATCTGGTCGTCCGGCACACCTTCGATGTTGAACAGGCCGACGTATTCCAGCTCCATCAGGAACAGGGCGTCGCCGCTTTCCTTGTTGTTCGAGGTGATGGTCAGCTTCAGCAGCACTTCGTACTGGTTGGCCGCTTCACGCTTCTTGGCGTCCAGCGCCACCTGGACCTTCATGTCCGGCTGCACGTTGCCCGACGCGGGCTTGCGGGCCAGGATGTTCTCGAAGGACATGTCCCGGATGTACTGGGACAGGACGTTCATCTTCACTTGCGGCTGTTGCTGCGGGGCAGCGCCATTGGTTTCCTCGGCCATCGGGCCCTCCTCGGTCAATCTTTGTCGAACGTCCTAGCAGCTTGGCCGAGGGGTCTCAACGGGCAAGCCTGCCAAGCCTCAGTGGCGGGTCCAGCCCGAGGGGTGGGTCGGTCGTTTTCCGGGCTCCAGCTCCTGGAAGTCTCCGTCGATCACCTCTCCGTCACCGGCATCACGGCCGCGGTCGGGACCGGGCCTGCCGTGGCGGCCATCGAAGCCGGACGAGGCCGAGAAGCTCTGCACCTTCACCCGCTTGCGCAGCCAGAGGAAGGCCATGCGGCGGAAGGCCGGGGTCAGCAGGGCGAAGCCGAGCGCATCGGTGAAGAAGCCCGGTGTCAGCAGCAGCGCGCCGGAAAACAGGATCATCGCCCCGTCCGCCAGCGGCCCCGACGGGTCCGACAGCTCCGAGAAGCTGCGTTGGATATTTGCAAGCGCCTGACGGCCCTGCATTTTCACCAGGTAGGTGCCCAGCACCGCCGTCAGCAGCACCACGGCAAGGGTCCAGCCCAGGCCGATCAGCCCGCCGACCTTGATGAATAGCGCGATCTCGATCATCGGCACCGCGATGAACGCCAGAAGCAACCACATGTCCGTCATCTCCTTTCGTGGCAAGGTAGACTTGGCCCTGCCTAGCACCTACATAGGGACCAGACCCGGTGGATACCAAGCCCCGAGGCCCAAGAGGAGTTCCGAACTTGCCCCTAATCCAGCTTTTGGTCCTTGCTGGCATCGCCCTTTTCCTGATCCTGCGCCTGAAGAACGTGCTGGGAACACGAGAGGGGTTCGAGAAGCCGCCCGTGACCGGACAGCCCCGTCCCGATGCGCTTGAGCGCTCCGGTTTCGAGGTGATCGAGGGCGGTCCCGATCCCGACATTACCGATCATGTTGCCGAAGACAGCCCTGCAGCCCAGGCGCTGGCGGGCATGAAGCGCGCCGAACCCAGCTTCTCGGTTTCCGAGTTCCTCGGCGGGGCGCGCCAGGCCTACGAGATGATCCTGATGGGTTTCGAGCGCGGCGAGCTGGCCGAGATCAAGCCCTTCCTGTCGGAAGATGTCTACGACAGCTTCGCGCAGGTGGTCTCGGACCGCGACGCGCAGGGGCTGACCATCGAGGCCGAGTTCATCGGCCTGCGTGAGCTTTCGCTGGCCGACGCCACCTATGACCCCGACACCGGCATTGCCGAGCTGACCGTGCGCTACGTCGGCCAGCTGACCCAGGTGGTCTACGACCGCTCCGGCGACGTGGTCGAGGGCGAGCCCGGCAAGGTGAAAACCCAGAAGGACAGCTGGACCTTCGAGCGCCGCATGGGCTCGGACGACCTGAACTGGCAGCTGGTCGCAACCGGAGAGTAATCGGGCCGATGGCAGGGCGTGGGATCGCGGCATATCTGACGCTGGCGCTCCTGTCGCTCGCCCCGCCCGGAACGGCGCAGGAGATCCCGGCCGAGGGGCCAGTGATCTCGGTCCTGGATTTCGACGATCTGAATGGCTGGGCCGCGGATGATCATGCCGCGGCCCTTGCCACGTTCCGCAACACATGCGGCGACATGCGCGACCCCGACTGGCGCGCCATCTGCGCGCTCGCCAAGGCGCAACCGCTTGAAAACGCCCGCACCTTCTTCGAGCTCTTCTTCACCCCCGTGCTGATCCAGGACGGCACCCCCACCCTCTTCACCGGCTATTACGAGCCCGAGCTCAAGGGCTCTCTCACCCGGACCGAGACCTATCGCTACCCGGTCTACCGGATGCCGAAGGAGGCCGAGGTCAACCGCCCCTGGCTGACCCGCGCCCAGATCGAACAGGGCACCGGCATTGCCGGGCGCGGTCTCGAGATCGCCTGGGTGGATGATCCGGTGGCGCTGATGTTCCTGCAGATCCAGGGCTCGGGCCGTATCCTGCTGCCCGACGGCAGCCATATCCGCATCGGCTATCGCGGCGACAACGGCCATGAGTATCGCTCGATCGGTCAGGAAATGGTCAGGCGCGGCATCTACAAGGCGCACCAGGTCTCGGCCAAGGTGATCTCGAACTGGGTCCGGCGCAATCCGGTGGAAGGGGCTGCGCTGCTGCGGCATAACCCCTCCTATGTCTTCTTCCGTGAACTCCGCGATGTCTCGCCCGAAGCCGGGCCGAAGGGAGCGATGAACCGCTCTCTGACCCCGACCCGTTCGGTTGCCATCGACCCCGCCTATGTGCCCCTTGGTGCCCCCGTCTGGATCGAGAAGACGGGCTTTCGCGGCATGCGGCGGCTGATGGTCGGGCAGGATACCGGCTCGGCCATCAAGGGGCCGCAGCGGGCGGATGTCTTCATGGGGTCCGGCCCCGGCGCCGGCAAGGAAGCGGCGAAGATCAAGGATGGCGGGCGGCTGGTCGTGCTGCTGCCGATCCAGCGCGCCTATGCGATGCTGATCGAGGACGACACATGAGCCGCCGTCGCAAGCTGCGCCCCGAAGAGATGGAGCTCTGGGAGAAGGTCGCCGGCAGCACCGACCGGATGCACCCGGAAAAGCGCGTCCTGGCCCGGCCCGCCAAGAAGGTCGAGAAGAAGCCGATTGCTCAGCGCGACCCCGAGCCCGCCCCCATTCCCACCTTCCGGCTGGGCGAGAAGGCCAAGGGCAGGGACAGTGGCATCTCGCGCGATGTGCTGGCGCCGATCCACGAGCGGCTGCACCAGGCGCCGCTGCGCATGGACAAGAAGACCCACGGCAAGATGACCCGCGGCAAGATGAGCCCCGAGGCCCGCATCGACCTGCACGGCATGACCGTCGAGCGCGCGCATCGCGCCCTGACCGGCTTCATCCTGCGCTGTGTTTCCGAAGATCTGCGGCTGGTGCTGGTGATCACGGGAAAGGGCCGCCGCCCGGAAGACGACGGCCCCATTCCGGTGCGTCACGGTATCCTGCGCCACCAGCTGCCGCATTGGCTGTCGATGCCGCCGCTCAGCCAGGTGGTGCTTCAGGTGACCTCGGCCCACCAGAAACATGGCGGGACCGGGGCCTATTACGTCTACCTCAGGCGAACCGGCTAGGGCTCAGTGCCCCTGCGGTGCCGCGCCCGGAGCATCCGGGGGGCGGCGCACGAAGAAGCCCGCAACAATCAGCAGAAGCGAAATCGTCGCTGCCAGGGTGAAGGCCTGGTGCAGGCCTGCGGCCATGGCGGGGACCATCTCGGCTCCGGCCGCGGTCTCGCGGCCGATGCGCAGCGACATGACCGAGACGAAGATCGCGATACCGGCGGCGCCGGCCACCTGCTGCACGGTGCCGATCACGGCCGAGCCGTGCGAGTAGAGATGCGGCGGCAGCGACCCCAGGGACGAGGTGAAGAGCGGGGTAAAGAGCATGGCCAGCCCGACGCTCAGCAGCATGTGCGAGCCGAGGACGAGGAACATGGTCGACTCGGGCGTCAGCAGCGTCATGCACCAGAGGCCGGCGCTGACGATGGTGCCGCCGGGAATGACCAGCTTGCGCGCGCCGACCCGGTCGAAGAGCCGCCCCACGATGGGAGAGGATATCCCCATCAGCAGCCCGCCGGGCAGCATCAGCAGGCCCGCATGCAGTGTGGAATAGCCCAGCACGTTCTGCACGAAGAGCGGCAGCAGCATGATCATCCCGAAGAGCGCCATCATCGCCAGGCCCATCATGATAACCGAGACGGTGAAGACCCGCACGCCCAGCGTCCGCAGATCCAGCAGCGCGCGTTCCTGCGGGCCCAGCTTCAGCTGACGCCAGACGAAGGCCACAAGCACCACCGCGCCGATGGCGATCGGCAGCCACAGCGGCATCGGGCCGCCCTCGCCATGGCCTTCGCCGATGGCCGAGAACCCGTAGACCAGCCCGCCGAAGGCGACCGCGGCCAGCGGCACCGAGATCACGTCCAGCTTGCGCTCGGACAGCTCGCTGACATTGACCAGGCGGAAGTAGCCGATGGTGAGAGAGCCGATGGCAATCGGCAGCATCATGACGAACATCCAGCGCCACTCGAAGTATTGCAGGATGAAGCCCGACAGGGTCGGCCCGATGGCCGGCGCCACCGAGATCACGATCGAGATATTGCCCATGGTCTTGCCACGGCTCTGCGGCGGCACCAGCGCCATGACGGTGGTCATCAGCAGCGGCATCATGATCGCCGTGCCAACGGCCTGGATCACCCGCCCCGCGATCAGCGGCGGCAGCGTCGGCGAGATGGCGCAGACGAAGGTGCCCAGGGTGAAGAAGCTCATCGCCATCAGGAAGACCCGCCGCGTCGGCAGCCGCTGCAGCAGGAAGCCGGTGATCGGGATCACCACGGCCATGGTCAGCAGGAAGGCGGTGGTCAGCCATTGCGCGGCATTGGCGGTGACGCCCAGGTCGCTCATCAGCCGGGGCAGGGCCACCGACATCAGCGTCTCGTTCAGGATCACCGTGAAGGTCGAGATCATCAGCAGGCCGATGACCAGGCGGTTGCGGGTTGCGGTTGCGGCGTCGGGCGCCGGGCTGGCCCCGGGGGCCATCTGGCTGTCGTCTGCGTGCATCACGAAGTCCTTGTCGAAAGGCGGCGGCGTCAAGCGGCGGCGGGAAAAATCCGGGAAAGAGCGTCAATACATGCGCCGATCCAATACGTGCGGCAATCAAGCTTTCTGCGGGTGCAAAGTCAAGGGACAGCGCCTGCCAAAGCGCCTGTTGATCCGTTCACCTTGCACGAAGTGGTTGCGCACGGATGAACAATAGGCCGAAGGCAGCCAGATAGGCCAGCCTGTGCCGATCCGGCAAACCCCTGTTCCGGGGGGGCGTCAGAAAGGTGAAGGGAAGGTTGCGGAGGGGGCCGCGAAAATGCTTCCCAAGCCGTGGCGATCTGCCTAGGTTAGAACCATTCCAAAGCGAGAGATCCCATGACCGCCCAGCCCCAGCCCTCTGCCCATATGGACGACCCGCATTTCATGACCCGCTCGAACTGGCTGCGCGCCGCGGTTCTGGGGGCCAATGACGGTATCGTCTCGGTCTCGGCGATCATCGTCGGTGTCGCCGCCGCAGATCCCGACCCGCGCGCCGTTGCCATTGCCGGGGTGGCGGGCCTTGCCGCCGGGGCGATGTCGATGGCGGCGGGGGAATATGTCTCGGTCTCTTCGCAATCCGATACCGAGCGCGCCGACATGGCCCGCGAGGCCGCCGCCCTGAAGGCCGATCCCGACGGCGAGATGGCCGAACTGGCCGAGATCTGGGAGGCGCGCGGCCTGACAGCTGAAACCGCCGCGCAGGTGGCGCAGGAGCTGCACGACCACGATGCGCTCGGCGCCCATATGCGGGACGAGATCGGCGTCACCGAGGTCTCTTCGGCCAATCCCCTGCAGGCGGCGGGGGCCTCCGGGCTGACCTTCTCGATCGCGGCGGCGGTGCCGGTCGCGGCGGCGCTGCTGGCGCCGGCGGGCACGGTAATCCCGGCGGTGCTGGTGGTGACGCTGATCGCGCTGGCGGTGCTGGGCGCGCTTGGCGCCTGGGCGGGCGGCGCCCCGAAGGGCCCCGCCGTGTTGCGTGTCGTGCTCTGGGGCGCCTTCGCCATGGCGGTCACCGCGGGCGTCGGCAAGCTCTTCGGCGTGGCGGTCTGACCGCCACGGCGCAGGGGATCAGGCTTCCAGCGCCTTGATCATGTCGACGCGGGTGGCGTGACGGCCGCCCTCGAACTCTGCGCCCAGGAAGGCCTCGACGATCTCCAGCGCCAGGCTCTCGCCCACCACGCGGGCACCGATGGACAGCATGTTGGCGTCGTTGTGCTGGCGGATCATCCGGGCCGAGAAGCCCTCGGAGCAGACGCCGCAGCGAATGCCCTTCACCTTGTTGGCGGCCATCATGATCCCCTGCCCGGTGCCGCAGAGCACGATGCCGAAACGGCAATCGCCCGAGGCCACCAGCTGCGCCGCCTCGGCGCCGCGCTCGGGATAGGGCGTGCTTTCGGGGGTGGTGGGGCCGACATCGACGGCCTCCCAGCCAAGCGAGGCGATATGGGCGGCCACCTTCTGGCGCAGCTCGATGGCGGCGTGGTCGGAAGACAGGGCGATGCGTTTGCTGGTCATTGGAGCGGTCCGGAAGCAGGGAAACTTGCCCCCATGTCCCCGCAATGGGCCGGGCCGTCAAGGTGATCCCCACGGCGGCGGCAATGGAAAGGGCCCCCGCAGTCGCCTGCAGGGGCCCTGTTCCAGGACGGAATGCGGTGCCTAGAGCACGTAACGCGAGAGATCCGCGCTGGCGGCCAGCTCTCCGACGTTCTTCTGCACGAAGGCTTCATCCACCACGATTTCCTCTCCGCCCCGGTCCGGGGCATGGAAGGAAAGCTCCTCGAAGACCCGCTCGATGACGGTGTAAAGCCTGCGTGCGCCGATGTTCTCGACCGAGCGGTTCACCTCGGCGGCGATGCGGGCGATGGCGGCGATGCCGTCCTCGGTGAAGCTGACCTTGACCGCTTCGGTGCCCAGCATCTCGGCGTATTGCCGGGTCAGGGCGTTGTCGGTCTCGGTCAGGATGCGGGTGAAATCGCCCTCGGTCAGCGCCTGAAGCTCGACCCGGATCGGCAGGCGGCCCTGCAGTTCGGGCAGCAGGTCGCTGGGCTTGGCGATGTGGAAGGCGCCGCTTGCGATGAACAGGATGTGGTCGGTCTTCACCGGGCCATGCTTGGTCGAGACGGTGGTGCCTTCGATCAGCGGCAGCAGGTCGCGCTGCACGCCTTCGCGGCTGACATCGCCGCCGCGCGTGTCGGACTTGGCGCAGACCTTGTCGATCTCGTCGAGGAAGACGATGCCGTTCTCTTCGACCGCGCTGAGGGCGGCCAGCTTCACCGCTTCGTCGTCAAGCAGCTTGTCGGCCTCTTCGCTGATCAGCAGCTCGTAGCTTTCGGCCACCGAGAGCCGCTTGGTCACCTTGCGGCCCCCGAAGGCCTTCCCGAAGAGATCGCCCAGGTTCATCATGCCCATGTTGGGCTGGCCGGGGATCTCCATCGCGCCCATGGGGTTCGAGGTATCGGTCAGCTCGAGCGTGATCACCGTGTCGTCCAGCAGCCCGTCACGCAGCTTCTTGCGGAACATCTCGCGGGTGCCGTCGCGGGCGTCGGTGCCGGCGATGGCCTCGATCACGCGGTCCTCGGCGGCCTGGTGCGCCTTGGCCTTCACCTCTTCGCGCATGTAGTCGCGGGTCTGGGCGATGGCGGCATCCACCAGGTCGCGGACGATCTGTTCCACGTCGCGGCCCACATAGCCCACCTCGGTGAACTTGGTCGCCTCGACCTTGATGAAGGGCGCACGGGCCAGCTTGGCCAGGCGGCGCGAGATCTCGGTCTTGCCGACGCCGGTCGGGCCGATCATCAGGATGTTCTTGGGATATACCTCTTCGCGCAGGTCATCGGGCAGCTGCTTGCGCCGCCAGCGGTTGCGCAGGGCCACGGCGACGGCGCGCTTGGCGTCCTTCTGGCCGATGATGAAACGGTCCAGCTCCGAGACGATCTCGCGGGGGGTCAGGTCGGTCATATTGGTCTCCTTGCGCCCGGATCTGCCGGGCGGGCCCGGTCAGGCGGGCACTTCGGTGGTGTTCTTGTAAGGCGGCAGGCGGTCCTTGCCGGGGAAGTCCGGCAGGGCGCGCATGATGCGGCCGCGGGCTTCGATCCAGAAGCTGCCCAGAAGGGTCAGCAGCAGGCCGGTGCCGAGAAGGACGAAGATCCAGCTCTTGCCCTCGCCCGAGCGGTCGGTGAGGTAGATCAGCAGGAAGATCAGGTAGCCTATGCCCGCCGTCAGGAAGCTGCGGCGGTCCAGCACCACGGCCAGCAGGGTGACCAGGACAAGCGCCAGGGCCATCAGCCCGTAGCCAAGCCCCGGCCCCATCACCAGGAAGGTCTGGGCGATGGTGTTGACCAGCGCAGGCGCGGCCACCAGATGCAGCCAGAAGCCCGAGGAGCTGAGACGCCCCAGCCGGTGCGGGTCGCGCATGTCGAACCAGATGCCCCCGGCCAGCGCCGCGAGGCCAAGCACCAGGGTGCCCCAGGCCATGGCCGAGCCTTCGATCAGGTTGAAGGGATTGTCGCCGTCGTAGCCTGCGCTCATGGTCAGGGCGATCACCAGTCCGAAGCCGGTCAGGCCGATCAGGAACATGGTGAAGGGCACGCGGAAGGTACGGAACCACAGGCCAAGAGCCGCCGCCGTGATGGCGGCAATGGCCACCGCATGGACCACGTCGAAGACCGGATCGAAACGCGAGTAGCTGTAGCCTGCGATCGTGCTCTCCTGGTACCATTCGACGCTCAGCAGATCCGCCGCGACCATCAGCACGGCGGTGCCGAAGGCGGTGACAAGCAGGATCGAGGGCAGCATCATCCGCCGGGTCAGGGTGAAATAGCGCGCCAGGAAATAGAGCGCGACAATCGCCACCCCCATCACCACGGGGATGGAGGTCGCAATGGCCAGCCCGAAGGCACCCGTCAGCAGGATGCCCAGACCCACGGTCACGAAGATTTCCGAAAAGCCACGGAAGAGCTCGAAGGGCTCGTCCTCGGCCTGGCGCATGCCTGCGCGCGTCTCGGCCAGGGTCTTCAGCCCGGCGGCCTGCGCCTCGGTCAGCTGACCGGCGGCCACGGCGGCGCGCAGGTCCTCGGCGGTGATATCAGCCATCTATGACCTCGACCGTCAGCTTGCCGTTGGTATAGACGCAGATGTCGCTGGCGATATCCATCGCGCGGCGGGCGATCTGCTCGGCGTCGTCCACGTGATCGTAGAGGCCGCGCGCGGCGGCCAGGGCAAAGTTCCCGCCCGAGCCGATGGCGGCGATGTCATTCTCGGGCTCCAGCACGTCACCGGCGCCGGTGATCACGAACAGGTCCTTGCCGTCGGTGACGATCAGCATCGCTTCCAGCTTTTGCAGGTACTTGTCGGTGCGCCAGTCCTTGGCCAGCTCGACGCTTGCGCGGGCCAGCTGGCCGGGCGTGGCCTCCAGCTTTGTTTCCAGCCGCTCCAGCAGGGTGAAGGCATCGGCGGTCGAGCCCGCGAAGCCGCAAACCACGTCGTAGCCGCCGGGGCTGAGACGGCGTACCTTCTTCGCCGTGCCCTTGATCACCGTCTGCCCAAGAGAGACCTGGCCGTCGCCCGCCACCACCACGCGCCCGCCCTTGCGAACGCCGATGATCGTGGTGCCGTGCCAGCCGGGAAAGTCGCTTTCTGCCATGTCTCACTCCTTTGGTCTGACAGGCTATATGAGGGCCATGGCCCTTCGGGGCAAGGCGGGCCGCCCCTTGCCCGCGTTTCCCCGCCAGCCTAGCGTGGCGGAATGGAGCCGTCCCGTGACTTTCGTCTTTACCTTTCCCATCCGCTGATCCGGGGCACCGAGGCCGGGACCCATGGCTTCCTGACCCGTCTCTGCCGCGTGCTCGAGGCGCATGGGCACCGGGTGGAGTTGCTGCGCACCGGCCCCGAGGCGCGGGCCCATGCCCATGAGCATCCGGGCTGGGCGATGTTTCACATGGAACACCCGACCCACCAGCAGGCGCTGGTCTTCCGCAAGGTCTACCACGCGCCCTTCTGGGCCATCGAGCGCGTCGCCGAGCGCTGGCGCTGGCCCGTCGCCGATGCCCGCTTCCCGCGCCGCAAGGTGGACGCCAGGGAGGCCGCCCGCTTCTACGCGCGCTGGCAACGCAAGCTCTTCGGAAAGCTGCCGCAGCAGGCCAGCCGCGAGGGCTTTGTATATATCCCCCTGCAGGGCCGCCTGCTGGATCACCGCAGCTTCCAGGACCGCTCTCCGATCGAGATGCTGGAATGGACGCTGGAGCGTGAGAAAACCCGCCCCCTGCTGGCCACCCTGCATCCGAAGGAAAGCTACACCCCCGAAGAGCTGACCGCGCTCGAGGATCTCTGCCGCCGCTTTCCCCGCCTGCAGCTGGTCGAGCGCCCGATGGAGCAGATGTTGCAGCGCTGCGACTACGTGGTGACGCAGAACAGCTCGGCCGCGTTCTTTGGTTTCTTCTTCGGGAAGCCGGCGGTCACCTTCGCGCAGATCGACTTCCACCACATCTGCCTCGGCCCCTGGGCCTTTGACTGGGCGGCGGAATATGCCCCCGCTTATGACCGCTACATCTGGTGGTTCTGGCAGCAGAACTGCATAAATACGGGCGCTCCCGATGCCGAGCAGCAGATTGCGGCGCGGCTGGCGCGCTGCGGTGTCGAGATGTCCCTGCCAGAGGCGGCAAAGCAAAAGGGCGCCCCGCATGGGACGCCCTCTGCCTAAAGTCCGGAAACCGTCAGGCTCAGATCGACTCGTCGATCCAGCTCTGCAGCGCGGCCTTGGGGGCGGCGCCGGTGCGGTTGGAAACGATCTCGCCATCCTTGAAGATGAACAGCGCGGGAATGCCGCGCACGCCCATGGACATCACGGAGTTCGGGTTGCTGTCGGCGTCGACTTTCACGACCTTCAGCTTGCCCGCCATCTCTTCCGAGATCTCTTCGAGCGCCGGCCCGATCTGCTTGCAGGGGCCGCACCATTCGGCCCAGATATCCACCAGCACAGGGCCTTCGGCGTTCTTCACTTCGGCTTCAAAAGTCTCATCGGTAACGGCAACGGTAGCCATAATCTCGTCTCCATCGAGGGAATGTTGAACCGAAACTAGGTATCCCCCGAGGCCGGGTCAAGCGGGGGGCGTGCGACGCAAGGCAGCCATGACGAGATCGTCAGGCAGTGACGTCAGGGAAGCGTTCCGCGTCCACAGCAGCCCGGTGCGGATGCGATGGTCAGGATAGATCTGCCTGAGCGCTGCCAGATAGGCGCCCATCTGCCGTTTCAGCCCTTCCGGCACCTCTTCGGGCGTCGCGGGGATGGTGACGTTGGTCTTGAAGTCCACCGCCCAGATTTCCTCCGGGGTGACGATCAGCCGGTCGATGATGCCGTGGATGCGTCGGCCGCCCAGCTCTTCCAGCGGGGCCGAGATGCTGACCTCGGCCAGGGCCTCTCCGGTGAAGAACCGCGCGGTGGCTGGGCCGGTCAGCACGTTCTGGGCCTCGGCCAGCAGCAGGGCGATCTCGGCCGGTTCGGCCCGGTCGGGCCCCTGCGACAGCAGGGCCTCGGCTATGGCGGGGCGGTCGGTCTCGGCCAGATCGGCCAGGTGTTCCAGCAGCAGGTGGACCTGCCGCCCGCGCCGCTTGGCGGCGTCTTCGTCCAGCCCCTCTTCGCCGGGCAGTGCCTTGGCGCCTTCCAACTGAGAGGGCGAAAGCGTCTGTTCCGGCCCCTCGGCATGGGGCGCATGGGCCTCGGCCCAGCCGGGCAGCGCGGGCAGGCTCTCCGCCGGGGGCAGGTTGCCGGTCATCTCGAGGCCCGCCCAATCGCCGTTCTCCAGCCGCAGGCCATCGCCGCCGGGCATCGGCGCGACCTCTGCGCCCATCTCCTGCATCTGCTCGGCGATGCGGGCGTACCAGTCGCTGTTGTCCTTGGCGATCTTGCCGGCGCCACAGACGATCAGCCATTTCTCGGCCCGCGTCATGGCGACGTAGAGCAGCCGGTCCAGCTCTTCGGCCCGGCGTTCGGCGCGGATGTCGCGGGCGTCGCGCAGGGCCTGCGGCTCCTCGTCCTTCGACATGGCCCAAAGCGGTTGGTCATCGGTCGGCACGACCTTGGTGCGGTCCTGCGCAGGCGAGTTCAGGCTGTCGGGCAGGATCACCACCGGGCTTTCCAGGCCCTTGGCGCCATGCACCGTCATCACCCGGATCTGGTCCGACGCGCTGTCGGCCTGCCGCTTGATCTGCAGCTCGTCCGCCTCCATCCACACCAGGAAGCCGGTCAGGCTGGGGATCTCGGTCTGCTCGTAAATCAGCGCCTGGTCCAGCAGGGCGTCCAGACCATCCTCGGCCTCGCTCCCCAGCCGTCCCAACAGGCGGCGCCGTCCCTCGTGGCGGGTCAGCAGCCGTTCGATCAGGTCGTAGGGGCGCAGGAAGTCGGCATTGTCGCGCATGTCGCGCAGCAGGGCGATCTCGGTCGCGTAGCGCTGGGGCGCGGCCTCCATCGCCTCCCAGAGGGTACTACGCCCCCTGCCCTGCGCCAGGTCGAAGAGCCGCTGCTCGTCCCAGCCGAAGAGCGGCGATTTCAGCACGGCGGCAAGGCTCAGATCATCCTGCGGCAGGGCGAGGAAGTTGAGCAGCGCGGTGACATCGCGCACCGCCAGTTCGGCGGCGACCTTCAGGCGGTCGGCCCCGGCGATCGGCAGGCCCAGCTCCTTGCAGGCGGCGATGATATGGGGGAAGGCGCCCGAACGTCGGCGCACCAGGATCATGATATCGCCGGGCCGCAGGGGGCGGGCGTTGTAGCTGCCGCTATGGCCGATTTCCTGCGGGATCGGCGTGCCCTCGTCCAGCATCCGCTTGATTTCACTGGCGATCTGGCGGGCCAGCAGGACGTTGTGGTTGTTCTGGCCGGGCTTGTCGACCGGGTCCCACCAATCCTCTTTCTCTTCCTTGCCGGGCTTCTCGACCAGCGGCCAGAGATCCACCCGCCCCGGCATCCGGTCCTTGAAGGCCTTGTGGCGCTGGTCGGTGGTGAAGCCCGCCGCCTCGCGCCCGTCGAAGACGCGGTCGACCAACGTCAGGATCGAATGGGCAGAGCGGAAGGAATATTCCAGCTCCAGCACCTGCAGCGGTTGCCCCGTCTCGGCCAGCTGCGCCCCGAAGCCGTCGCGCATGCGGTCGAAGCCCGAGGGGTCGGCCCCCTGGAACGAGTAGATCGACTGCTTCTTGTCGCCCACCACGAAGATCGTCCGCGTCACGTCATCCCGCGCGCCGGAGCCCGAGGTGAACTCGCGCGCCAGGGCGGAAATCACCTGCCATTGCACCGGGCTGGTGTCCTGGGCCTCGTCCACCAGGATGTGGTCGATGCCGCCATCCAGCCGCCAGAGCACCCATTGCGAGACCATGGTGTCGGTCAGCAGGTCGCGGGTCTTCAGGATCAGGTCGTCGAAATCCAGCCAGCCGCGCGCCTCCTTCGCCGCCGCGTAGCGTGGCAGGAAGGCGCGGGCGAAATCATGCAGCACCACGGCGCGGTCACGGGCCAGCAGGCCGACCCGCAGGGCGCGCACCTCGGCGACACGGGTCTGCCAATCCTCGAGCTCGGGCATCAGGTGGGCATGGGCCTTCTTCACCGCCGCACCGGGGAAGCGGGACGAGGGGCTGTAGGGCTCTTTCGCGCCCGATCCGGTGAGGAAGACATCTTCCAGCACCGCCAGCGCAGCAAGACCCGGCCCGTCGATCCCCTGCAACTTCTGCCGCGCGGTCTCGTCGCCCTTGGTGGTGCCAGAGCGCAGGGCCTCAAGAAGCCGGGGCAGCAGGTCCATGTCCTGCGGGGTGAAGGCCTGGGCCAGCAGGTCCTCGGCGGTCAGGCCCGCGGGCAGGCCTAGCTGGGCCTCAAGCGCGGAGGCATCGAAGGGCGCATCGAAGAGGTCACGGTGCTTGGCGATCTCGGCGGAAAGGTCGCGGAAGTTCTCATCCGTCATCATCAGCGCGGCGCGTTCCAGCACCTGCGCCTCTGCGCTGTCCGAGATCTGCTCGACCACGGCGTCGCGCAGGATCAGGGCGTTGCGGTCGTCGACCTCCTGGAACTGCGGAGACACCCCGGCTTCCAGCGGGAAGCGCCGCAGCAGCGCGGCGCAGAACGAGTGGATGGTCTGGATCTTCAGCCCGCCCGGCGTCTCGATGGCGCTGGCAAAGAGCGTGCGCGCCTGGGCCAGGCGCGCACCGTCGATGACATCCTCGACGCCAAGCCGCTGCAAGGCCTCGCGCAGGGCGGCATCGTCCAGCATCGCCCATTCGCCGAGGCGCTGGAACAGCCGGTTCTGCATCTCGGAGGCCGCTGCCTTGGTATAGGTCAGGCACAGGATGTTCTGCGGCGAGACCCCGCCCAGCAGAAGCCGCGCCACGCGGTCGGTCAGCACGCGGGTCTTGCCCGAGCCCGCATTGGCCGACAGCCAGGTCGAGCGCAGCGGTTCCGCCGCGCGGATCTGCCGGTCGGAGGCCGGATCACGCTTCATGGCCAAACTCCATGCTCAGGGGCCGTAGGTCCGGCGCATCGCTGTCTTCCCATTCGCCATGGCGCGACAGCTGGTCGTAATCGCCGGCGCGGTTCATCTCTTCCATGGCGCGGCGCGCGGTGTAGCCGCGTTCAGGCTCAAGCCAGGCGCGGGCGAGCTCGGTGAAGTTTTCCCAGACGGTGCCGGGGGGCTCGTCGCCGAGGGGGGCGGGCACCTCCTTGGGGTTGGTGCCAAGGCCGATGTAGACCGCCTGCGCCACGGGACGGGGGCCGAGGTCGCCGAAACCCGCGCGCTCGGCGATGGCGGCTTCCAGCAGCAGCTGCTTGTCGAAGGTCTTTTGCTGCGCCTCGCTGGGCGGCGTGCCGGTCTTGTAGTCGAACAGATGCACGCGGCCATGGGTGTCGAGGTCGACCCGGTCGGCCTTGGCGGACAGGGTGAAGCCCAGCTCGCGGATCTCGGCCTTGCCGGTCTTCTCGGTGAAGACCTGAAGCGCCTCGGCCTGCCGTGCCTCTTCGCCGCGCAGGAACCAGTCGGCGTTGCGATCCAGCCGCGCCCGCCAGAGCGCGCGGGCCTCGCCCCAGGGTACATCGCGGTCCAGCACCTCCGAGACCGTGGACAGCAGCGCCGCACGAGTCAGGCTGATCCTGCCCTCGTTGACGCCCTGCACGAAGGTTTCGATGGCGGTATGCGAGACGATGCCCCGCATCATCGCATCCGGGTCGCGCATCAGCGGGTTGAGCCGCCGCAGCCGCAGGATGCGCTTGGCGTAGATCGCGTAAGGGTCGCGGATCAGGGTGCGGATATCGGTCACCCAAAGCTCGCGCGGGCGCGCGGCGACGGGCGGCGCGGGGCTGGGCCTTGGCGCACGGGGGGCGGAGACCGGCGCCTCGACGCCACGCACCAGCCCCAGCCAATGGGCCCCGCGCGCCTCCATGGCGGCCAGGGCCCCTGGCCCGCCCTGCCCCGGCAGGCCCGAAAGCAGGTTGGTCAGGCGGTTCAGCCAGCGCGAGGGCACCGTCTCGGCATCCTGGTTGCGCAGGGCGCGGGTCAGCCAGACCTCTTTCGCCGCGACCGCCTGCTGGAAGTCATGCGCCGAGAGGCCGATCTTGCGCTCGGGCAGAAGCAGGCCCGCATCCTTGCGCATCTGCCGGTTCAGCCAGGGGTCGGGCTGGGTCGCCTCGGGCCAGGAGCCCTCGTTCAGGCCACCCAGGATCACCACGTCGGCGCCCTGCACGCGGGCCTCCAGCGTGCCCCAGATCAGCACGCGGGGGTGGGGCTCATCGGGGTTGCGCACCTCTTCGGTGCCCAGGATCGCGCTGGCCAGGTCGCCGTAGTCGCGGGCGGTGAAGACATCGCCATGGGGGGCGTCCTGGGCCAGTTTCTCCATCACCCTGAGGGCGGCGGTGCCTTCGTCCTTGTCCCAGAGCGCGCCTGTGCCCTCGGGCGCGGTACCGCGTGACAGGGTCTCGGCCAGGGCGCGGTGCTGGGCCACGCGGGTTTCCAGCGCCACCGGGCCGGGCTCGGCCGTGGTGAAGGCCCATTGGCACAGCCAGTCGGCCCAGGGTTCGGCCAGCGGCAGATGCTGCCTTTCGACGAAGGCGCGGATGTCCTCTGGGCCGGGATGGGGGCGGGCCTCGCGGCGCAGGTAAAGCTCCAGCCGCCGGGTCAGTTCCAGGTGGGGGCCGCGATCCTGGCCGGTATGGGTCAGCGGATGTTTCAGCAATGCCAACATCTTGACCGCTGTCGGGGGCGCGTCGAACAGATCCGCCACTTGCCGCAGCAACCGCCCCGGGGGCGTGGTCTGCAAGGGCGTCCCGGCGGAGTCATCGGGCAGGATCCCCCAGCGGGTCAGCGCGGCCGAGACCTGCCGGGTCAGGCTGCGGTCCGGGGTGATCAGCGCGGCGACCTCGCCGCTTTCGGCGGCATGGCGCAGGCGCAGGGCGATGGCCATGGCCTCGGCCCGCGGGCCGGGCGCCTTGATCAGCGTGACCCCTTCAAGCGGCGGCTCCAGCGCACCGAGGCCGGGGCCTTCCTCGAGCCATTGGTGGGTCACCGGCGCCGGGCGCATCGCCAGCGAGACCAGGCGGTTGCGCGCCGGGTGGCAGGCGGCCTCGGCCCAGGGCCGCACGTCAGAGGGCTCAAGCCCCAGGCCCAGCATCAGCTTGCGGAAGCGGAACTGGGGGTGGTCCTCGCCGGTCAGCGGATCGTCCAGCTGTTCCCAGATCGCCTGCGGCAGGTCGAAGTCGAAACCGGGCAGCAGCACCGCGCCTTGCGGCAGCCGCGCCACGGCCTGCATCAGCAGGTGCGTGGCCCCACGAGAGCCGGTGGAGCCCGCAAGGATCACCGGGTGCTGCGGCGGCGCGGCGTCCCATTCGGCGATGAGCGTTTCCACCACGCGGCGCTGGCGTTCCTCGGGGTCGGGCAGGTCATCGGCGCGCGGCACCTGGCCGACGATCTCGAGGAAGCGTTGTGCCCGCGCCCAGTGGCCGGAGAGGTCCGAGACATCGAGCGCCGCGATATCTTCCAGCGTCACCCGCTCGCCCTGCATCTCGTCCAGCAGCCGGGCGAGGCTGTCGGCCAGGTCATAGAGCGCGGCGCGCGGCGCCAGGTCGGGCTCGGCATCCAGCAGGGCCGAGATCAGGCGGATGAGCTCCAGCCGCCTGCGGATCGCAGAGACCGAGGGCGGTATGGGGGCGCGGCAATCCAGGTCGGTCAGCAGGTCGACGCGGGGCAGGAGGCCCGCCGGGCCGGTGTCGAAGATCCGCCGGATGCGGCGGCGCATCCGCTGGGTGTTGACGATGATCTGCACCCGCGCGCGCTGGTGCGGCGGGGCATCGCCAAGCCGTGCCTCCAGCCCGGCCAGCAGGTCGGCGGGGAAGTCCGAGCCCGGCGGCAGGCCGAAAAGGCGCGGGCCGGGGGTGTCGAAGAGGCGCAGGTCAGTCATGGGGCACCTTCTCGGCCAGCATGTCTTCGGCAAGGGTGATGCTGTCGGGCTGGCCGACATCGCACCAGAGGCCGGGATAGGCGGCAAGGTAGAGCGTGCCGCGGTCGATCATCCGCCGCCAGGCCTCGGTCAGCGAAAAGGCCGGGGCGTCGATCTCGCCCAGGGTTTCTGGCTTCAGGATCTGCGCGCCTGTGTAGATCGCGCCGGGGCCGGGCCTGCCGCGGCCCTGCGCGTCAGAGAGGAAATCCCCCTGCCCCGCATGGCCAAGCGCGCGCTCCGGCGGGATGCAGAGCAACAGCGCCTCCATGCGCGCCGGGTCCCAGTGGCGGGCCAGCAGCGGCAGGGCAGCGGGTCCCTGCCAGACCGCATCCGTGTTCAGGGTGAAGACCGGGCCGGGGCCCAGCAGGGGCAGCGCGGCGCGCAGGCCGCCTCCGGTGTCCAGCAGCTGCTCTTCGCGGCTGAGGGTGACATCACCGCCCTGCAGATGCGCGGCCAGTTGATCGGCGCGGTAGTGGGCATTGGCAACGCAGCGCAGCGGCAGCGTGCCGCGCTGGTCCAGCGCATGGTCGATCAGGGCCCGGCCCGCCACCTTGATCAGCGGTTTCGGCCGGCTGTCGCTGAGCGGGCGCATCCTTGTGCCCAGCCCGGCGGCGAAGAGCATCAGGGCAGAGGGTTGCGCCGGGGCCGTGGCGGCCACAGCGCTCATGCCAGCACCCCGGACAGCCTTTCGCCCCAGGCCCCCGAGCCGCTGATCCGCAGCAGGCGGGTATCGCCCGCACCCTCGGGCGTCAGCTCGAGCGAGAGCGCGCCGGGCGGGGTCAGATCGGCCAGCCGGTCGGGCCACTCGACAAGGCAGATGGCCTCCGAGAAGGCCTCTTCCAGCCCCAGTTCGACCACCTCCAGCGGGTCCGACAGTCGGTAGAGATCCGCATGCCAGAGCGGGCCCGCCGTGGTGTCGTATTCCTGCACCAGCGTGAAGGTCGGAGAGGGCACGTCCTCGGGTTCGGCCAGCAGGGACTGGATCAGGGCGCGGGCGAAATGGGTCTTGCCGGCGCCGATCCCGCCCGAGAGCAGCAGCACGTCACCGGGGCGCAGCAAGGCGCCGAGGCGCACCGCAAGGGCCGAGGTGTGCTCTGCCGAGGCAAGCGTGGTCTCTGTCTGGAAAGGCTGGGTCATGGCAGGACATTACCGTCCCATGGCCCGCCCGCAAGGGTGATCTGGCCAGAGCGCGCGCCGCTCCGCCGGCGTCTCAGCCAGAGCTGGCGATGCGATGTCTCGGCAGCCTTGGCCGGGTCTCGAGGGGGATCGGCAGGGAGGCGCGCTGGCCGCCGAAGGTGACCATCCGCGCGCCGCCGATCAGGGGCAGCACGCTGCAGGTGACCTCGCCCATGCGGTGCAGTTGCAGCACGTGGCGCGTGGCCTCGCGGCCCGGACGGGTCGAGACCAGCTGCGCCAGCACCTCGTCCAGCCCGAGCGGCGAAAGCGCCTGGCGGGTCCAGCTTTCATGGGCCTCGCGCGCGGTCAGCTCTTGCAGGTCGGCGGCTTCCTGGTCGGGGATATCGGCGTGGAAGAGCTCCCGGTAGGTCTGGTTGCAATGGCTCATCACCCCGTCCCTGTCGAAGATCGCGATGGCATCGGTGAAGGCATCCAGCACCGACTGGCTGAGTGAAAGCTGCTGGCGGAAGCGCCGGGTCATGGCGATATGGTCGGTGATATCCTCGAAGAGGAAGGCCACGGCGCCATTGGGATGGGGCCGTCCCGTGACCCGGTAGGTGGCCCCGCTGGCAAGGCTCCATGTCTCCTGGTAGCGGCCATCGGCGGCGGCGCTGACCAGGGCGTTCAACTGTTCGCGCCAGGAGGTATAGTCCTTGGGCTCTGGCATGATCTGGCGGTCGCGCAGGTGGTCGAAGAAATGCGACAGCGCGGGCCGCGAGGCCAGGAACTCCGGGCTGAGCTGGGTCAGGTCCAGCAGCGCCGGGTTGAAGAGGATCAGCTGCCGGTCGCGGTCGAAGATCGCCAGCCCGGTGGACAGCTGGGCGAAGGTCTTGGTCAGGGTCTGCACGAAGTTGCGCTGGGCCAGCTCTGCCTTGACCAGGTCCGAGACATCCAGCGCCGCGCAATCCCAGGCACCCCCGGCCCGCCGCGCCGAGACATCGACCCAGGTTTCCGCCTGCCGGTCCATGGCCGGCAGCAGGGCGCGATAGGTGAAGCCGGGCCGCCCCTCGGATTGGTCATCGCTGCGCAGTAGCGGCGCCACGGCCTCGTCCGAGGCGGCGAAACGGTCGCCGATACTGCGGAAGGCCGCGTTGCCCGAGGTCACCACCCCGCCGTTGCCCATGGTCCAGACCGGGATCGGCAGATGCTCCAGCCGGTCTTCCAGGACGCCCTGGGCCTGGCGTGCATGCAGCGCGGCGTAGCGGTCTGTCAGCCCGGCGGGGCGGGTTTCGGTCAGGGTGACCGTCAGCTGGTCGCGGCGGCGGCGCAGATGCAGCAGCGCGGGGTCGGTCGTCGAGGCCGCGGCCAGGCGCATGGGCGGTCCCGAGATCTGTGTCACCGCCGGTGGCACCCCCTGGAACCGGGTCGAGAGCACCTCGCGGAAGCACTGCCAGTCGCTGGCCTCTCCCTGTTGCCGCAGCAGGTCGCGCCAGCCCTCGGGCGCCTCGACAAGCTCTTCGCCGACAAAGACAAAGCGGGCCTCCAGGGCCGATCGTCCGCGCCGCGTCCGGGGCCGCACCAGCCGCTCCGGCAGGCGGGGCACCAGCAGGAGGAGCAGGCAGGTGCCGGTCAGCGCGATGCTGAGCAGCAGCGCCAGGGACAACTCGTAAATCGTTAACTCTTTCAAGGGGATGGCGTTAATCAGCGTCACGACACTACTCCTTCCGGCACGGCGGAAGGATGGTGAACCATGGGTAAATAAACCTTTAAGTCGTGGGCATGCGGACAGGTTTTTTCCGCCGCCCCGATGCCGGCCTCGGGATCAGGTGAAGGGCAGGTTCTGACCGGGCTGCAGCGCGTTGCGGCCCTGGCGCGCGTCGATGGTGCTGCGCGGCCATGTGACCTCGACGATGGCGCCGGTGACACCGGGATGACCGGACCAGCCCTCGGCACCCTCGATGTCGTTACCATTGGCGAAGATCAGCTCGGCCCCGCTGCGCTCCAGCAGGGTCTTGGCGATGAAGAGCCCCAGGCCCATGCCCTCGTAGCCCGGCCGCTCGCTGCCTTCCGAGAAGGACCAGCGGCGGTGCATGAAGGGGTCACCGATGCGGCCCAGGTCGGCGGGGCTGAAGCCACGGCCGTCGTCCATGATGCGGATCGAGATCCTCTCGTCGTCCCATCGGCTTTCCACGCGGACCTCGCTCTTGGCGAAATCGACGGCGTTCTGCACCAGGTTGCGCAGCCCGTGGATCAGCTCGGGCCGGCGCAGGATCGAGGGCGGGGCCGAGCTGCCGTCGCCATGCTGGAAATGCAGCGCCACGCCGCGCTGGCCATGGGGTTCGGCGGCCTCTTCCAGCACCGCCGACAGCGGTGCCTGGTGCAGGTGCAGGTCGTCCTTCCCGGCCCGCCCCATCGAGCGCAGGATATCGCGGCAGCGGTCGGCCTGGTCACGGATCAGCCGGGCGTCCTCGACCAGGTCGGGGTCGAGCTCGGGGTGATCGCCCAGGTCCTCGATCAGCTCTGACGAGGTGAGCTTGATGGTGGCCAGGGGCGTGCCCAGCTCATGGGCGGCGGCGGCGACCACGCCGCCCAGGTCCGACAGCCGCTGTTCCCGTGCCAGCGCCATTTGCGTGGCCTGCAGCGCATCGGACATCGAATGCATCTCGTTGACGATCCAGCGCGAGTAGATGCCCAGGAAGAGCACCGCGATGACGATGGCCAGCCAATTGCCGAAGAGAAAGACCTCTGCCACCTCCAGCACCTGGCCTTCGGCGGTGCGCAGCGGCAGGTGGAACTCGGCCAGCAGGGTGACCAGCACGATGGCGGTAGAGCCGACGAAAAGCGTGATCCGCGACGAAAGCGCCAGGGCCGAGACCGTGGCGGGGCCGACGATGAGGATCGAGAAGGGATTGTGCAGCCCGCCCGTCAGATAGAGCAGCGCGCCCAGTTGCAGCAGGTCGAAGAGCACCATGGCGAGGTTCTCGACCTCGTTCAGGCGCTTGCTTTCGGGGAAGATGAAGCTGGCGATCAGATTGGCGATCACCGAGAGGCCGACCACGAAGAGGCAGGGGGCGTATTCCAGTTGCAGCCCGTAGACCTGCGCCGCCACGATCAGCGCCGAAAGCTGGCCGGTGATGGCGAACCAGCGCAGCAGGATCAGCGTGCGCAGCCGGATCCAGTTGCCACGGTACTGGCCCTGGTTGACCGGAAAGTCGGTCTCGGGAACGGCTTTGTCCTGTTGCACCATGAGGCCTCGCGCGGTGGTCTTTCCGATTGATAGGTCCCTGCCCGCGGCAAGGCAATCGTGCCGGCCATGGCGCCCCGCGGGGCCTGTGGTCGCATGCGGCATAGTGTTCCGCCCGGTTTGACGACCTACATGGTCCACACTAATACTTACCGAGGCCCGCAAATGGTGCCCCCGAGACATAGCATTTGGGTTACAGGATTGGAGAAGCAGGCATGACGGAACTCCGCGAGATCGGCCCGGACCGGACGCTGCTTCTGCTCGACGATGACGAGCCCTTCCTGAAGCGGCTTGCCAAGGCGATGGAGAAACGCGGCTTCGAGGTGGAAACCGCCGAGAGCGTCGCCGCCGGCACCGCCATCGCCACCGCCCGCCCGCCGGCCTACGCGGTCTGCGACCTGCGGCTCGAGGACGGCAACGGGCTGGACGTGGTCGAGGTGCTGCGCGAGAAGCGCCCGGATTGCCGCATCGTCGTGCTGACCGGCTATGGGGCCATCGCCACCGCCGTGGCCGCGGTGAAGGTGGGCGCCACCGACTACCTGGCCAAGCCCGCCGATGCGACGGATATCGTCAACGCCCTGCTGGCCCATGACGACACCCTGCCCCCGCCGCCCGAGAACCCGATGAGCGCCGACCGCGTCCGCTGGGAACATATCCAGCGCGTCTACGAGCTGTGCGACCGCAATGTCAGCGAGACCGCGCGGCGTCTGAACATGCACCGGCGCACCCTGCAGCGCATTCTGGCCAAACGCTCTCCGCGCTGATCGGGGTCTATACGGCTTTCGTCGCAGTCTGGGTAAACAGGCGTGACAAATAGGGGGGCGCGCCGCAGTATCCAGTGCATGGCAGCGTTAGAGAGCATCAGGAAAGCCCGCCGCGCCGATGGCAAGGTGACCCAGGCACGAATTCTGACTTCGGCCGAGTATGCCTTTTCGACGGCGCCCTATGATGCGATTTCCCTGCGCAAGATCACCAGCGAGGCCGACGTCAACCTGGCGCTGGTGAAGTACTATTTCAACTCGAAGGAAAACCTCTACACCGCCGTGGTGACGCGCCGCGCGACCGAGCTGCGTGTCCGCCGGCTGGAGATGCTGGAGGCGCTGCCGGGGGACCGGCCGCCGAAGGTGGAAGAGGTGCTGAACGCCTTCATGCGCCCGCTGCTGGACAAGGTGCTGTCCGGCGATCCGGCCTGGTATTGCTACCTGCGAATCCTGGGCTTCATGGGCACGGACGAGCGGTTCGACGGTCTCATGGCCGAGCTCTTCGATCCGACCGCCAAGGTCTTCTTCGCCGCGCTCAGGGATGCGCTGCCCGAGGCCGATCCGGCGGACCTGGCCCATGGCATGAGTTTCGTCATCCTGCTGATGCTGCGCGCCCTGGTGAAGGAGGGCCGGACTCCGATCCTGCTGGGTGAGCCCGGCGCCAATGATGATCTGGAAGCGGTCTATGCGCGCCTCCTGCCGTTCTGCGCGGCCGGGGTCAGGGAAGCCGCCCGCCCGCGCTGAGGTCTCAGCCCTTCAGACGGGCCGCGTGCCAGTCCAGGTGGTCACCCATGAAGGTCGAGATGAAGTAATAGGAGTGGTCATAGCCCTCCTGCATGCGCAGGGTCAGGGGCTGGCCCGCCGCCTCGCAGGTCTTCACCAGCAGTTCCGGCTTCAGCTGACCTTCCAGGAAGCCATCCGCATCGCCCTGGTCGACCAGCAGGTCGGCGACGCGGGCACCATCCTCGATCAGCGCACAGGCATCGTACTCGCGCCAGCTCGCGCGGTCCGAGCCGATGTAGCCGCTCAGCGCCTTCTCGCCCCAGGGGCAGTTCAGCGGGCTGACGATCGGGGCGAAGGCCGACACCGCCTTGAAGCGATCGGCATTGCGCAGCCCGATGGTCAGGGCGCCATGGCCGCCCATGGAGTGGCCCATGATGCCCTGGCGCGACATGTCGGCGGGGAACTCGGCGCCGATCAGCGCCGGCAGCTCCTCTTCGATATAGGCGCGCATGCGGTAATGGGCGGCGAAGGGCTCTTGGGTGGCATTGACGTAGAAGCCGGCGCCGAGGCCGAAGTCATAGGCTCCTTCCGCGTCATCCGCGACACCCTCGCCACGGGGGCTGGTATCGGGGGCGACGAAGATCAGGCCATGCCGGGCGCAATGGGCGCGGAACTCGCCCTTGTCGGTGACATTGGCATGGGTGCAGGTCAGGCCCGAAAGATACCAGACCACCGGCAGGGTTTCCCCCTCCGCGTGTTCGGGCACGAAGACCGAGAATGTCATCTCGGTCCCCGTCTCCGTCGAGACATGCTTGTAGACGCCCTGGGTGCCCCCGAAGGCCCGGCTGGTGCTGACGGTCTCCATCAGAAGACCACCACGCTCCGGATGGATTCGCCGGCGTGCATCAGGTCGAAGCCCTTGTTGATCTCTTCCAGCTTCAGCACGTGGGTGATCATCGGGTCGATCTCGATCTTGCCGTTCATGTACCAGTCGACGATCTTCGGCACCTCGGTGCGGCCCTTCATGCCGCCGAAGGCAGACCCCTGCCAGACACGGCCGGTGACCAGCTGGAACGGACGGGTCGAGATTTCCTTGCCGGCCTCGGCGACGCCGATCACGGTCGAGACACCCCAGCCGCGGTGGCAGGCTTCCAGCGCCTGGCGCATCACCAGGGTGTTGCCGGTGCAGTCGAAGGTGTAGTCGCCGCCGCCGTCGGTCAGCTCGATCAGGTGCTGCACGATGTCGCCGTCGATCTTGCTGGGGTTCACGAAGTCGGTCATGCCGAACTTGCGGCCCCACTCGGCCTTGGCGTCATTGAGGTCGACACCGATGATCTTGTCCGCACCGACCATGCGGGCGCCCTGGATCACGTTCAGGCCGATGCCGCCCAGGCCGAAGACGATGACGTTGGAACCGGGCGTCACCTTGGCGGTGTTGGTCACCGCGCCGACGCCGGTGGTCACGCCGCAGCCGCAGTAGCAGGCCTTGTCGAAGGGCGCATCCTCGCGGATCTTCGCCACGGCGATCTCGGGCACCACGATGAAGTTCGAGAAGGTCGAGCAGCCCATGTAGTGGTAGATCGCCTCGCCCTTGTAGGACATGCGCGTGGTCCCGTCGGGCATGACGCCCTTGCCCTGCGTGGCGCGGATCGCGGTGCAGAGGTTGGTCTTGCCCGAGAGGCACGACTTACACTGGCGGCATTCCGGCGTGTAGAGCGGGATCACATGGTCGTCCTGCTTCACGGATTTCACGCCCGGACCCACGGCCCGGATGATGCCGGCGCCCTCGTGGCCCAGCACCGAGGGGAAGATCCCTTCGCTGTCCAGCCCGTCCAGGGTGTAGGCGTCGGTGTGGCAGATGCCGGTGGCCATGATCTCGACCAGGACCTCGCCCTCCTTCGGGCCTTCCAGGTCAAGCTCGACGATTTCCAGGGGTTTCTTCGCCTCGAAGGCGACGGCTGCACGGGTTTTCATGGGGAAGTCCTCACTGGTCACTTTGTCCCTGACTAACCATAGCAGAGGCCATGGCGGAAGACATATTGCGGCGAAAATTGCCCTTGTCGCGACCTCGGGCAGAAGGGGGCCTTGCCCCCTCGGCCGCCTGCGGCGCCCTCACCCCCAGAGTATTTTCAGCCTTGTGATGCGCGCATGGGGTCTGTCCGTTGCTTGACCTACTTCTGCAGCAGGGGCGTGGCACGCTCCTGGCTGGGAAGGAGGCCGCCTCCAAGTCGCGGTCCCACTGCATCATCACCAGGCTGAAAATACTCCGGGGGAGTCTCCGGTACGGAGACGGGGGCAGCGCCCCCGCCCGGCTCGCCCAAAGCGGAAAGGGCGCCACGAGGGCGCCCGTTCACATTGATGTGAAGCCCTGGCTCAGACCGCTTCCAGCGCCACGGCAATCCCCTGGCCGACGCCTATGCACATGGTCGAGAGCGACTTCTGACCCGACTTCAGTTCAAGTGCCGCGGTGCCGGTGATGCGGGCGCCGGACATGCCCAGCGGGTGGCCAAGCGCGATGGCGCCGCCATTGGGGTTCACGCGCGGGTCGTCATCGGCGATGCCCAGGTCGCGCAGGGTGGCAAGGCCCTGGCTGGCGAAGGCCTCGTTCAGCTCGATGACCGAGAAGTCTTCCTGGCCCAGCCCGAGGCGGGCCATCAGCTTCTTCGAGGCCGGCGCCGGGCCGAAGCCCATGATGCGCGGCGCGACACCGGCGGTGGCCCCGCCCAGTACGCGGGCGATCGGGGTCAGCCCGTATTTCTTCGCCGCCTCGGCAGAGGCCACGATCAGCGCCGCAGCGCCATCGTTGACGCCCGAGGCATTGCCCGCCGTCACCGTGCCACCCTCGCGGAAGGGGGTCGGCAGCTTTGCCAGTTTCTCCAGCGTCGAGGCACGCGGATGCTCGTCGGTGTCGAAGACCAGGTCGTCCTGCTTGCGGCGCTTGATGGTTACCGGGGTAATCTCTTTCGCCAGGCGGCCATTGGCGATGGCCGCCGCGGCCTTCTCCTGGGAGTTCAGGGCAAACTTGTCCTGGTCCTCGCGCGAGATCTTGAAGTCCTCGGCGACGTTCTCGCCGGTCTCGGGCATGCTCTCGACGCCGTATTGCTTCTTCATCAGCGGGTTGACGAAGCGCCAGCCGATGGTGGTGTCATAGACGGCGTTGTTGCGCGAGAAGGCGCTTTCGGCCTTGGGCATGACGAAGGGCGCGCGGGACATGCTTTCCACGCCGCCGGCGATCATCAGATCGGCCTCGCCTGCCTTGATGGCGCGGGCGGCGGTGATCACCGCATCCATGCCCGAGCCGCAGAGGCGGTTCATCGTGGTGCCGGGCACGCTGACCGGCAGGCCCGCCAGCAGCGCCGACATGCGCGCGACGTTGCGGTTGTCCTCGCCGGCCTGGTTGGCGCAGCCGAAGATCACGTCATCGACGGCTTCCCAGTCGACGGAGGCATTGCGCTCCATCAGCGCCTTCAGGGGGATGGCGCCCAGGTCGTCGGCGCGGACGCTGGAGAGGGTGCCGCCGAAACGGCCGATCGGGGTGCGGATGTAGTCGCAGATATAGACTTCGGTCATGAGATCCTCCTGTCGGACGATCAAGCGTCCGATTGTGATGTCCCGCCCGGCTGCCCCTGGGTCAGGGCGCAGCCGGGGCAGATATCGTAGGGTGGATGCCGATCCACCTTCCCCGAGTGCCCGCAGGCCCTCGGGATGGGCTCAGAGCTCGGGTACCGACAGCTCGCCGACAGAGCCCTCGACATGCAGCGGCGCGCCGGTCAGCGACTGCAGCTCTTCCATCGACATGCCCGCCAGCTTCTCGCGCAGCACGAAGCGGCCATCCTCGATGTCGACCACCGCCAGCGAGGTATAGACACGGGTCACGCAGCCCACGCCGGTCAGCGGGAAAGAGCATTCCTCGACCAGCTTAGGCGCCCCGTTCTTGGCCACGTGGTCGGTCAGCACGGCGACGCGCTTGGCGCCATGCACCAGGTCCATGGCACCGCCGACGGCCGGAACACCCTTGTTGCCGACGCGCCAGTTGGCCAGGTCACCGTTCTGCGCCACCTGCAGCGCGCCCAGGATGGCCACGTCCAGGTGACCACCGCGCACGATGCCGAAGCTGTCGGCCTGGTGGAAGAACGAGGCACCGGGCTTCAGCGTCACGGCCTTCTTGCCGGCGTTGATCAGGTCCCAGTCCTCGTCGCCGGGCGCGGGCGCCGGGCCGAAGTTCAGGATGCCGTTCTCGGTGTGGAAGACCGGCGTGCGTCCCTCGACGGTGTATTGGGCCACCATCTCGGGGAAGCCGATGCCGAGGTTCACATAGGCGCCGTCTTCGATGTCCTGCGCCGCGCGCCAGGCGATCTGGGCGTTGGAAAGCTTAAGCTCGCTCATAGACTGCTCCTGCACGGATAAGGGCCTCTTCCTGCTGCGGCTCGGCAACCTCGACGATGTGATTGACGAAGATGCCGGGGGTGTGGACCTGCTCGGGGTCGATACCGCCGGGCTCCAGCACCTTGGTGGCCTGGACGATGGTGGTCTCGGCCGCCATGGCCATCAGCGGAGAGAAGTTCCGCCCCGCCATGCGATAGGTCAGGTTGCCATGGGTATCGGCCAGCTCGGCCTTCACCAGGGCGAAATCGGCCTTCAGCCAGCGTTCCTGGACGTAGTGCTTGCCGTCGAACTCGGCGACCGGCTTGCCCTCCGCCAGCTCTGTGCCGTAGCTCGCGGGCGTGTAGAAGGCGGGGATGCCGGCGCCACCGGCGCGGATACGCTCGGCCAGGGTGCCCTGGGGCACCAGCTCCAGCTCGATCTCGCCGGCCATGTAGCGGTCGGTGAAGGCGCGCGGATCGCTCGACTTGGGGAAGGAGCAGATCATCTTCTTCACCATGCCGGCGTCGATCATCGCGGCGATGCCGATCTTGCCGTTGCCGGCATTGTTGTTGATCACGGTCAGGTCCTTGGGGCCTGCGTCGATCAGCGCGTGTACCAGCTCGATCGGGTTACCCGAGCCTCCGAAGCCACCGATCATCACCGTGGCGCCGTCCTTGATCCCGGAAACGGCCTCTGCAAGGCCGGGGAGTCTCTTGTCCATGCGGATCCTCCTTTGCTGGCCGGAGTCTTACGCGGCGAGGGGGATCGACGTCTATCAGGTTTGTGCGCTATGCTCCATTTGTACGGATATCGCACAAATACGGCGCGGCAGAGAACCGGCGGGGGAAGCAGTGAACCAGAAGGACATGATCGCGGGCCTGGCCAAGGGGCTGAGGGTGATCGAGGGTTTCACGGCGGACCATCCCCGCCAGTCGATCAGCGACGTGGCCGAGGCGACCGGGCTCGATCGCGCCACCGCGCGGCGCTGCCTGCTGACCCTGGCCGAGCTGGGCTATGCTGCCCATGACGGCAAGTACTTCACCCTGACCCCCCGTGTCCTGCGCCTGGGCACCGCCTGCCTGGCCACCCTGCCGCTGGCGCAGATGGTGCAACCCTGGCTGGATCAGCTGTCGGAAGAGCTGGGCGAAAGCTCCTCCGTCTCGGTGCTGGACGAGGGAGAGGTCGTCTATGTCGCCCGCGCCGCGCAGCGCAAGGTGATGTCCATCGCGCTGATGCCCGGATCGCGCCTGCCGGCCTATTGCACCTCGATGGGCCGCGTCCTGCTGGCCGCCCTGCCCGAAGACCAGGCCCGCGCCCGCCTCGCGGCCATGGCGCTGGAGGCGCGCACCCCCCTGACGGTCACCGACCCGGAGGCACTGATGGCACGGCTTTCCGTGGTGCGGGCGCAGGGCTACGAGGTGATCGACCAGGAGGTGGAAATGGGCCTGCGCTCCATCGCGGTGCCGCTCCTGGATGCCCATGGCCGCACCATCGCGGCACTCAACCTGGGCCTGCCGGTGCGCGATACCCCGCTGGAAGAGATCCCCGCCCGATACCTTCCCGCGCTGGAACGCCTGCAGGCAGAGCTGAAACGGGTGCTCAGGTAGGGGGCGCTGCCCCCCGGACGTGTGCGACGCCCTCCCCCCGGAGTACTTTCAGCCTGGTGATGAGATGGGTCATCGCCGATGAATTGGCCCACTTCCCTTGCAGGGGCGTGGCACGCTCCCGGTCGAGACGGAGGCCGCCATAAAGGCGCTGTCCCACTGCATCATCACCAGGCTGAAAGTACTCCGGGGGAATCTCCGCAGGAGATGGGGGCAGCGCCCCCTTCCACCGTCGTCAGATGCGCTTTCCCCGGATAGGCGGAGCGAGGTCACACCTGACCGCTGCGTCTCGCGTCGAGGGCATTGTCACAACCGTTGAACGGACCCCCTGCCCCGTTACGGGGTCAGCGCCGAGGCTTCCACCACCGCTTCCATCGCCACGTAGGTCGAGGTTGATGCCATGTAAGGCAGGGCCGAGATCACGTCGGCCATGATTTGCCGGTAATGGGTCATGTCGCGCGAGCGCACCTTGATCAGGTAGTCGAATCCCCCGGCGATCATGTAGCATTCCTCTATCTCCGAGACCCGGCGCACGGCCGCGTTGAACTCTTCCAGCGCCTTCTGGCGGGTGTCGGACAGACGCACCTCGACGAAGCTGACATGGGTCAGCCCCAGCTTTATCGGCGAGAGGCTGGCGCGGTAGCCGGTGATCACCCCGCTTTCCTCCAGCGCCTTCAGACGCGCCGCGACCGGGGTTTTCGACAAGCCGACCTTGCGGGCCAGCTCGGTCACCGGAATCCGGGCGTTTCCGGTAAGCTCGGCCAAGATCTTTCGGTCCACGGAATCCAGTTCTTCTGTGCTCATCGTCTATCATCCTGGCTCAATTAAGTCTGAACGCCCTCATTAATAGGCCTGTTTGGGAAAACCGGCCAGATCCGATTTGATAGAAGGTGCCAACCCAGAGGGAGACCAGAATGCAGGACCAGACCACCCCCCGCCGTTTCGATGCGCTGGAAGGCCATGCCAAGCACGCTGACGAGGCCGCGCTGAGCGCCACCCTGGTTGAGCAGGCCGGTCTCGGTGATGCGGCGCGGGCGATGATCTCGCATCGGGCCGCGGACCTGGTGCGCCGCATCCGTGGCTCGCAGAAGCCCACCCTGATGGAGCATTTCCTGGGGGAATATGGCCTCTCGACCCGCGAGGGCGTGGCGCTGATGTGCCTGGCCGAGGCCATGTTGCGGGTACCCGACAAGCTGACCATCGACGCGCTGATCGAGGACAAGATCGCGCCGTCGGACTGGTCCAGCCATGTCGGCCGGGCTTCCTCTCCGCTGGTCAATGCCTCGACCTGGGCGCTGATGCTGACCGGGCGCGTGCTGGACGACGAAGGCCCCCGCATCGCCGCCACCCTGCGCGGCGCCGTCAAGCGGCTGGGCGAGCCGGTGATCCGCACCGCCGTCGGTCGCGCCATGAAGGAGATGGGCCGCCAGTTCGTGCTGGGCGAGACCATCGAGAAGGCCATGGACCGCGCCCGCTCGCGCGAGGCCGAGGGCTATTCCTACAGCTACGACATGCTGGGCGAAGCCGCGATGACCGCCGGTGACGCCGCCCGCTATGCCCGCGACTATGCCCAGGCCATCGAGGCCATCGCCAAGGGCTGCACCAAGGGCAGCGTCAAGGACAACCCCGGCATCTCGATCAAGCTCTCTGCCCTGCACCCCCGTTACGAGGTCGCCAAGGAAGAGCGCGTCATGGCCGAGCTGGTGCCCGTGGTCACCAGGCTGGCCCGCGCCGCCCGTGCCGCCGGCATGGGGCTGAACATCGACGCCGAGGAGCAGGACCGGCTGGTCCTCTCGCTGAAGGTGATCGAGGCGGTGATCGCCGATCCGCAGCTGGCGGGCTGGGACGGGTTCGGGGTCGTCGTGCAGGCCTATGGCAAGCGCGCGGGCGCCACCATCGACTGGCTCTACCGGACCGCCGAGGCTCATGACCGCCGCATCATGGTGCGCCTGGTGAAGGGCGCCTACTGGGATACCGAGATGAAGCTGGCGCAGGTCGAAGGCCTGGCGGACTTCCCGCTCTTCACCTCGAAGATCGCCACCGATGTCTCCTACATCGCCAATGCCAGGAAGCTGATCGGCTATGCCGACCGTATCTATCCGCAGTTCGCCACCCACAACGCCCATACCGTCGCCGCCATTCTCGAGATGGCCGGGGGGATCGAGTACGAATTCCAGCGCCTGCATGGCATGGGCGAGCGCCTGCATGACATCGTGATCAAGGAGGGCAGCGGCCGCTGCCGCATCTACGCCCCCGTCGGCGCCCACAAGGACCTGCTGGCCTACCTGGTGCGCCGCCTGCTGGAGAACGGGGCCAACAGCTCCTTCGTCAACCAGATCGTCGACGAGGATGTCTCGCCCGAGGAAATCGCCCGCGATCCCTTCGCGGCGCTGGCCGAGGCCCATGCCCCCGCCGGGCTGGTCAAACCCGCCGAGATCTTCGGCGCGGGTCGTCTGAACTCGCGCGGGTTCGACCTGACCGATACGCGCATGCTGGCCACCATCGAGGCGGCGCGCGATGTTGAGATCCCCGATGCCGGGCCGCTGGTCGCGGGTGCGGTCTCGGGCCGCTCGCGCGAGGTGATGAACCCCGCCCATCGTACGGTCATCGCCCGCGTGGTCGAGGCCGACCAGGCCTGTGTGGAAGGTGCCATCGCCGCCGCCGCCCCCTGGCAGGCCTCTCCGCAAGAGCGGGCCGAGGTGCTGCGCCGTGTCGCCGATCTTTACGAGGCCAACTTCGGCCTCTTCTTCGCCGTGCTGTCGCGCGAGGCGGGCAAGACGCTGAACGATTGCGTGGGCGAGCTGCGCGAGGCCGTCGACTTCCTGCGCTTCTATGCCGACGAGGGCGCCCGGCGCGAGGATGCCGCCCGCGGGATCTTCACCGCCATCAGCCCCTGGAACTTCCCGCTGGCCATCTTCACCGGCCAGATTGCCGCCGCGCTGGCGGCGGGCAATGGGGTGCTGGCCAAGCCCGCCGAGCAGACCTGCCTGACCGCCGCCATCGCCGTGCGCCTGCTGCACGAGGCCGGCGTTCCGGTCACCGCGCTGCAGTTGCTGCCGGGGGACGGCAAGGTCGGTGCCATGCTGACCGCATCGGACAAGGTGCAGGGCGTGGCCTTCACCGGCTCGACCGAAACCGCCCGCATCATCCGTCGTGCCATGTCGCAGAGCATGGACCCCGGCGCGCCGCTGATCGCCGAGACCGGCGGCCTGAACGCGATGATCGTCGACAGCACCGCCCTGCCCGAACAGGCGGTCCGCGATATCGTCGCCTCGTCCTTCCAGTCGGCGGGCCAGCGCTGCTCGGCGCTGCGCTGCCTCTACCTGCAAGAGGACATCGCCCCGCATATGATCGAGATGATCAAGGGCGCCATGGACGAGCTGCACGTCGGTGACCCCTGGCTGCTGTCCACCGACGTGGGCCCGGTGATCGACGAAGAGGCGCGCGCGGGCATCGCCGATTACATCGCCGAGGCGCGCCGCGAGGGGCGGTTGCTGCATGAGCTTGCCGCGCCCGAGGCGGGCACCTTCATCGCCCCCACCCTGCTCGAGGTGCCGGGCATCGAGGCGATGGAGCGCGAGGTCTTCGGCCCGGTGCTGCACGTGGCCACCTTCAAGGGTCGCGACCTGCACCGGGTAATCGGGGCGATCAATGCCACCGGCTACGGGCTGACCTTCGGGCTGCACACCCGCATCGACACCCGCGTGCAGGAGGTGACCGAGGCGATCCACGCCGGCAACCTCTACGTCAACCGCAACCAGATCGGCGCCATCGTCGGCTCTCAGCCCTTCGGCGGCGAGGGGCTGTCGGGCACCGGCCCGAAGGCGGGTGGCCCGAACTACCTCGACCGCTTCCGCGCCGCGCCCGCGCCGATGACCGGCGAGGTCGACGGGCCGGTGTCGGCCGACCGCCTGGCGGAAAAGCTGAAGGGCTTCTCCGAGGGGGCCCCGGTCAGCGAGGACCTGCTGCCCGGCCCGACCGGAGAGCTGAACCGTCTCGCCGCCTACCAGCGCGCGCCGCTTCTCTGCATGGGCCCCGGTTCCGAGGCCGAGGCGGCGCAGCTTGCCGCGATCGAGGCCCTGGGTGGTCAGGGCCTGGCCGCGGGCGGAGTGCCCGAGGCGCAGGTGCTGACCGGGCTTGCCGGGATCTCTGGCGCGCTCTGGTGGGGCGATGCCGAGGCCGCGCGGGGCTTTGCCCAGGCGCTGGCCGAACGCGACGGGCCGATCCTGCCGCTGGTCACCGGCCTGCCCGACCGCGGACATGCGCTGCATGAACGCCATCTGTGCGTCGACACGACGGCCGCGGGGGGCAATGCCGCCCTGTTGGCCGGCGCAGGGGAATAGCCAGAATTCCCCGAGCACCCGGAGCCTCAATCCCCGCGGCTCCGGGTGACTCCTATCCCATCATCAGCCTGAGCGCCGAGGCCAGGGCCCAGAGCCCGAACCCCGCCAGCATCAGCGCTGAAAGCCGCGACACCCAGGTCGCAAAGCCCTGCGGCAGGCGATGGCGGCACAGCGCCACGCCGCCCGACAGCAGGCACCACCACAGCATCGAGCCGGCGAAAACCCCCGCCGTGACCAGCGCCGCTTCGGCCAGGCTGGTCTCTGCCGCCAGCCCCAGACCGGCGAAGAGCGCCGCGAAACTGAGGATGGTCGAGGGGTTGGCCATGGTCAGCAGGAAGGTTGCCGCCACCGTGCCCGCCAGGTCCCGCGCCCCGATCTGCGCCGCCCGGCGTGGCGGTCCGGCGTGCAGGCCCTTCCAGGCCAGCCAGAGCATGAAGGCCCCGCCCAGCACCCGCAGCGGCAGGTCGACCAGCCCCAGCACCGAGGCAAAGGCCGCAAAGCCCGCCGCCGCCATGGCCGCGTAGCTGGCATCGGCCAGCGCGGTGCCCAGCCCTCCGGCCAGCCCGGCGGCAAAGCCGCGCTCCAGGGTGCGCGTGATGCAGAGCGCTCCGATGGGGCCGAGCGGCGCGGCGACGGCCAGCCCCAGGCCCATGGCCTTCAGGAGCAGGACGAGGCTCATCGCGGGATCATCCCGCTGTCCTTGGCCGCCGAAAGCGCGATCACCGTCTCGCTGCGCCCCAGGAAGCGCTGCGCCTTGATCTCGTCCAGCAGCGGCTCGATGGCGCCGATATCGGGCAGGCGGACCCTGGCCAGGTAGGACCACTGGCCGGTCACGTGATGACATTCCTCAATGGCGGGATGGGCACTGGCGAAGGCGCGGAAGGCGGCCTCGTCCGCGTCTTCGCGCAAGCCGATCCAGAGAAAGACCAGCACCGGCAGGTCCAGCGCCTCGGGTGCGGCCTCGACCGTGAAGCGCCGGATCGCCCCCGAGGCGGTGAGCCGCCGGATACGTTCGTTCACCGCAGAGGGCGAAAGGCCGACGCGGGTGCCGATATCGGAAAGCGCCCGGCGGGCGTCCTTGGCCAGAAGGCTGATGATTTTGCGGTCTGTACTATCCATGGCCGCAGATTATGCGGGCAGATAGGGATTCGACAAGGGATATGCCCCCTGCCCTAATCCAGATCGTAGCGCTTCAGGACCTTGTCGAAGACGCTGCCATCGGCCAGCACCTTGCCGTCGATCCGCCCGTAATCCTCGAAGCCACGCGACTGGTAATAGGTCAGGCCAGAGCCGTTGTCCGCCCGGATCTCGGCATTGATCCAGGCGTAGCCCCCGTCCCTTGCCGCCCGCTTCGTCGCCTCGAAGAGCTTCGATCCGATCCCCAGCCCGGTCCGCCCGACCCTGGCGAAGGTGGCGATATTCGCAACCTCAGGGCCATGTTGCCGATGCGGCTCGACATACTGGAACCCCAGGATCTGCCCGCCGTCATCCTCGGCCACATGCCAGATGGCGCGCGGATCGCCTTGCAGCCAATCCGCCAGCTCGTCGCCGGTGACGGGCCGGGTCATGGCGGTGGTGCCGCCGATCTCGATGATCTCGTTCAGCAATTCGGCCATCTGCGCGCAATCAAGCCGCCCGGCGCGGCGGATATGGAGGCTCATGGCAGCGCCCTCAGCAGCTCCGCGTGGCGCGCGGTGAACTCGTTGCGGGCTTCGACCGGCGGGCGCAACACGATGTCCAGGCCCTCGATCAGCTCGGGCGCGGGGCGGCCGAAGAAGCGGGTGGCCTCGGTCTCGGAGAAGCCGGCGATCTGGGTGGCCTCCATCCAGGCCGAGACCTTGTCGGCCCTCTTGATCCGCTGCTTCAGGCGCACCGGCGTCTTGGCGGGCAGGCCGAAGCGGATGTGGATGGCGGCGGTCAGGCGTTCATCAAGGGCGCCGTAGTCCGGGCCGACGGCGGCTTTCACCGGGCTGATCATGTCTCCGATCACGTATTCGGGGGCATCATGCAGCAGCGCGGCCAGCAGTTCGGCAGGCTTGGCCGAGGGATACATGCGGCGGAAGAGCGCCTCGACCAGCAGCGAATGCTCGGCCACGGAATAGGCGTAGTCGCCCCGCGTCTGCCCGTTCCAGCGCGCCACGAAGGCCAGGCCATGGGCGATGTCCTCGACCTCGATATCCATCGGCGTGGGGTCCAGCAGGTCCAGCCTGCGACCCGAAAGCATCCTTTGCCAGGCGCGCGGTTGTTTCATCGGCGGGGCTCCTTTCGTCTGATGCCCTAGGCCGCGCCGCGGGGCCTGTAAACCGGCAAGCGCCGCCGGGGTTCGGCTGGGCGGAAGGAAGCTTCTGCAAATCCAAGGGCTTGCCCGACGCGCTCTGGCCGCTTTGCCGATCAAGGTTAATTTCTCACCGGGAGGTGCCAAGTCTTCCATCGCGGAACGCTGATTTTCAACGCTCCACAAGGTCACTCGGGTCCTGCCATTGTTCCTTTACACGGGCGCTGTTAAGCACGTCACAACCTTTGTACCTAAAAGATCCCGCCAAGCTGCAAGGAGCGAAACGGATGACTCAGGACTACATCGTCAAGGATATCTCGCTGGCTGACTACGGCCGCAAGGAGCTGGATATCGCGGAAACCGAGATGCCCGGCCTGATGGCCCTGCGCGCCGAATTCGGCGAGAGCAAGCCCCTGAAGGGCGCGCGTATCGTCGGCTCCCTGCACATGACGATCCAGACCGCCTGCCTGATCGAGACCCTGGTCGCCCTGGGCGCCGATGTCCGCTGGGCGTCGTGCAACATCTTCTCGACCCAGGACCACGCTGCCGCGGCCATCGCCGCCGCCGGTGTGCCGGTCTTCGCCATCAAGGGCCAGAGCCTGGAAGAGCACTGGGATTACCTGGACAAGTCCTTCCTCTTCGACGAAGGCCCGAACATGATCCTGGACGATGGCGGCGACGCGACGCTCTACATCCTGCTGGGCGCCCGTGCCGAGGCCGGTGAAGACATCATCCCCGTGCCGACCTCCGAGGAAGAGGCCGTGATCAAGGCGCAGATCGCCAAGCGCATGGAAGCGAGCCCCGGCTGGTTCACCAAGATGCGCGACCAGATCGTCGGCGTCTCGGAAGAGACCACCACCGGCGTGCATCGTCTCTACGAGCTGCACAAGCAGGGCCAGCTGCCCTTCCCGGCGATCAACGTCAATGACTCCGTCACCAAGTCGAAGTTCGACAACAAGTATGGCTGCAAGGAATCGCTGGTCGACGGTATCCGCCGTGCCACCGACGTGATGATGGCCGGCAAGGTCGCCGTGGTCTGCGGCTATGGTGACGTGGGCAAGGGCTCTGCCGCCTCGCTGGCCGGTGCCGGCGCCCGCGTGAAGGTGACCGAGGCCGACCCGATCTGCGCCCTGCAGGCCGCCATGGACGGCTTCGAGGTCGTGCTGCTGGAAGACGTGATTTCCGACGTGGATATCGTCATCACCACCACCGGCAACAAGGACATCGTCCGGATCGAGCACATGCGCGCGATGAAGGACATGGCGATCCTCGGCAACATCGGCCACTTCGACAACGAGATCCAGGTTGCCGCGCTGAAGAACCACAAGTGGACCAACATCAAGGACCAGGTGGACATGATCGAGATGCCCTCGGGCAACCGCATCATCCTGCTCTCGGAAGGTCGCCTGCTGAACCTCGGCAATGCCACCGGCCACCCCTCCTTCGTGATGTCGGCGTCGTTCACCAACCAGGTTCTGGCGCAGATCGAGCTCTGGACCCGTGGCGACAACTACGAGAACCAGGTCTACATCCTGCCCAAGCATCTCGACGAGAAGGTCGCGGCCCTGCACCTGGAGAAGGTCGGCGCCAAGCTGACCAAGCTGACCGCGGAACAGGCCGCCTATATCGGCGTCGCGCCGGAAGGCCCCTACAAGCCGGAACACTACCGCTACTGATCTCCCGGTACCGGTCGTTGAAACGCATGCAGGCGCGGGGATTTTTCCCGCGCCTTCTTCTTTCGGTCCGCGGTTCACGGCGGAGGCGACTAGCTGGTACGGGCGGGGGCTCTGGGGCGGGTCGTGGCCCGGGTACTGGGCCCTGCTCGGGGGCCTGAGGGACACGTGAAAAGGGCCCCGGTCTGCACCGGGGCCCTTTCCGTGTCGCCTGTCGCGCCTTAGCGGAACTTGCGGATCTCGCCCGATTTCAGCCGGGAGATGTAATGCGCCAGCTCGGCCTTCACGATGGGCATCAGCAGGTAGAGCGCGATGATGTTCACGATCGCCATCGAGAACAGCATGGCGTCGCTGAAGTCGATCACCGGCCCCAGGCTGGCCGCTGCGCCGATCACGATGAACAGGCAGAAGATCACCTTGAAGGTCACCTCGCTGCCCCTGCTCTCGCCGAAGAGGTAGGTCCAGGCCTTCAGCCCGTAGTAGCTCCAGGAGATCATCGTCGAGAAGGCGAAGAGCACCACGGCGATGGCCAGCATGTAGGGGAACCACGAGAAGACCGAGGCAAAGGCAGCCGAGGTCAGCTGCACGCCCGAGCTGCCGTCGGCCGTGGTGATGCGGCCCGCGGCCTCGTCCCAGACGTAGAGCCCGGTATCGGGGTCGACGTTCAGCACCCCGGTGATGACGATGACCAGCGCGGTCATGGTGCAGATCACCACGGTGTCGATGAAGGGCTCCAGCAGGGCGACGTAGCCCTCGGTGATCGGCTCCTTGGTCTTCACCGCCGAGTGGGCGATGGCGGCGGAGCCGATACCGGCCTCGTTCGAGAAGGCGGCGCGGCGGAAGCCCTGGATCAGGGCGCCGGTAAAGCCACCCGCGACCCCCAGCCCGGTGAAGGCGCCGGCGAAGATCTGGCCGAAGGCCCAGAGGATCATGTCGTAGTTCATGATCAGGATCACCAGCGAGACCAGCACGTAGAAGATCCCCATGAAGGGCACGACCTTCTCGGTGACCCGGGCGATGGACTTGATGCCGCCGACGATGACCACGAAGGTGACGACCGCCAGGATCACGCCGGTGATCCAGCCGGGATAGTCACCGACCACACCGGCCAGCTGCGCATGGGCCTGGTTGGCCTGGAACATGTTGCCGCCGCCAAGTGCGCCGAGGATGGTGAAGATGCAGAAGATCACCGCCAGCACCTTGCCGCCCGGCAGGCCGCGCTCCTTGAAGCCCTTGGTGATGTAGTACATCGGGCCGCCCGAGACGTGACCATCGGCGTATTCGTTGCGGTACTTCACGCCAAGGGTGCATTCGGTGAACTTGGTCGCCATCCCGAAGAGGCCCGCGATGATCATCCAGAAGGTCGCGCCGGGGCCGCCGATGCCGACGGCCACCGCCACGCCGGCGATGTTGCCGAGGCCCACCGTGCCCGAGAGCGCCGTGGCCAGCGCCTGGAAGTGGCTGACCTCGCCCGCGTCCTCGGGATCGGAGTAATCGCCCTTCACCAGCGCGATGGAATGGCCAAAGCCGCGCAGCTGGATGGCCGAGAAGTAGACGGTGAAGATTACCGCCGCGACCACCAGCCAGAGCGCGATCCACGAGAAGTTGGTCCCCGGAAGGTTGGCGAAGATCAGGCCGACATACCATCCGGTGTAATCCGAGAAGACCTGGTTGATCGTCTCGTCGATGCCCTGCGCCGCGGCGGGGGCCGCGGTAAGAGCCATGCCCGCCAGGGCGGCGGCAGAAGTCGTTACGCGTTTCATGAAGCTCTCCTCAGGGCACGATGACGGTGGGCACGGGGGCGATCTGCGCCAGTCCCAGCGGGACCGAGCCGAAGACCCTTGCAGCCATGGAATTGCTGCCCGAGCGGCCGACGAAGATCATCGCGGCGGATTTCGCCGTGGCGATCTCGGCGATCAGCTCGACCACCTGGCCATAGCGCATCTCGCCGCTGGCGGTGACACCGGCGGCCGAGGCCTTGTCGATCGCGGGGTCGATGATGGCGCTCTTGGCGCGGGCCAGTTCCTCCTTGCGGCGGGCGTGGCGCTCTTCCACTTCCTGGGGGGTGAGGAAGGAGTAGGGGGACCACTCGAGCACATGCACGATGTGCAGCGCGGCCCCTTCCTTCGTGGCCCGCGCGATCGCGTAGTCGAGCAGGCTGCCGGAGTCGTCATCACCTTCATAGGCCACGACGAAGAGTTCCTGTGACATCTTTCATCTCCCTGTTCCAGCCCCGTCGTTGGTGATTGCTGCGGGGCCACTTTCTGCGCGGTCAATGGCCGCTGGGATCAGCCTGACCAAGGCTGACCCGAAAGTCATTTCATTTTTTACATTGTTTCTCTGCATTCCCGGACGGATTGGAGCAATTCCGCGTATTCGGAGAATAAGTTCCTGCACTTTCCGAAATTGGGGTTAGGCTGAGAGGGTGCCACGAGGGCACCAGCCGCAACATATGGAGAGTTCAATGGGTAAGAGAGACGATCTGATCGCCAAGTATGCTGCCGATCTGAAAGAGAAATGCGGCGTCACGCCGGACATGGACCTGCTGACCAAGGTCACCATCGGATGTGGGCCGGCGATCTACAACGCCGATGCCTCGACCGTGGCGGCCAGCCAGCCTGCGGAGCTTGAGACGGTGAAGACCAACTTCCTGATGAAGAAGCTGGGTCTGGCCGACAGCCCCGAGCTGGACGCCGCCATTGCCAAGGCAATCGAGACCTACGGCAGCTCCGAGCGCAACAAGTATCGGGTCGTGATCTATTACCTTTTGGTAACCCATTTCGGGAAGGAAAGCGTTTACAGCTGAACGGGCGGTATGGAACGCATTTGATCTATTCGGGATTTCCCTTCTCCCGCGAGAAATGCTATTCCCCGGGCAAGGCCAGTAAGGCCCGGACCTTTCAAAGATCACGTGTGGTGCTTAGGGAGCACGTGGGGTAACGGAGGGTTCGGTCTTGGCCAACCCTCCGTTTTTGTTTTATTATTTCGGTAATAGAGATTGGGGAATTGGCCGATAATATTGTTTCGTGCCGCCAATTCAGAAGCGCCCCAGCACCAGCCCGATCACGCCGCATCCCAGCACGGAATAGCCACCTACCAGCAGCGCCAGTTTCATCGGCCGCTGCGCATAGGTGTTGGTCCTCGTCACCCAGGGGGTGATGAGGAAACAGCCCACGCCTAGGCCGACCAGCAGGCTTTTCCCGGCGCTCTCGATCCCGGCCATGGACAGGATGTGACGCATCATCCCGGCGACCAGCAGCATGGCGATGAAGGCGATGACGAAGGGCAGGGGGGGGGTGTGCCCGGGCCGTCTGCCCGTCGCCGGAGGCGACAATGGAAAGGAAGCGGGGGGCTCTGCCCAGCCGTCGCGGCAAGCGACAAACAAAAGAAGTAGGGGGGCGCTGCCCCCCGCCCTGCGGGCTCCCCCCGGAGTACTTTCAGCCTGGTGATGATATGGGCTCAGTCCGGGTCGGTCTCGCCCAGGGCGCAGACGCGGCGCCATTCGGCTTCGGTGACAGGCTGCACCGAGAGGCGGGAGTTCTTCACCAGCACCATCTCGGACAGGCTCTCGTCGGCCTTGATCTGGTCGAGCGTGACGGGCCGGGTGAAGGGGCGCACGGCCTTGATGTCGACGCATTCCCAGCGGGGGTCGTCGGTCTTGCTGTCGGGGTGGGCCTCGGCGATGACCTCGACAATGCCCACCACCTGTTTCTCGTTCACCGAGTGGTAGAAGAAGCCCCGGTCGCCCAGGGCCATCTCGCGCATGAAGTTGCGGGCCTGGTAGTTGCGCACGCCGTCCCATTCCTCGCCCGCGTCACCCTTGGCGACCTGGGCATCCCAGCCCCAGGTCGCGGGTTCGGATTTGAACAGCCAGTAGCGCATCAGAGCCCCACCACCTGCTTGAAGCCCTTGATCTCGACCGAGGCGAAGAGACCGGCCTTGGCGTAGGGGTCATTCGCGGCCCAGGCCTCGGCGGCGGCCATGTCGGGCACATCGAGCACCAGCATCGAGCCGCACATGTTGCCCTCGGCGTCCAGCATCGGGCCACCGAAGGTGCCGACGTCGGTTTCTTTCAGGTAGGCCAGGTGGGCGTCGCGGTTGGCCTTGCGGATCTCGAGCGCGCCGGGCTTGTCATGGGCGATCAGGATGAATGTCACGGGGTTTCCTCCTTCAGGGGGCGCGCAAGAAGTTGCGCCATGGCAGTTTTCACATCAAGGCGGGCGTCGACAAGTCCCGCGACGACGGCGGTGATCGGCAGGTCCCAGCCTTCCGCCTGTGCCAGCGCATGGGTGGCGCGGGCAGTGGCGGCGCCTTCGACGGTGACGGCGGGGTCGAATGGCTCGCCGCGCCCGATGGCGAGGCCGAGGCGGAAGTTGCGCGAGCCTTCCGAGGTGCAGGTGAGCGCCAGGTCTCCGAAGCCGGAAAGCCCGGCCAGGGTCTCGGGGCGGGCGCCGAGGGCGGCGGCCATGCGCGACATCTCGGCATAGCCACGGGTCATCAGCGCGGCGCGGGCGCTGTCGCCCAGCCCGGCGCCGATAGCGGCCCCGCAGGCGATGGCCATGACGTTCTTCAGCGCGCCGCCAAGCTCTGCCCCGGTGACATCGGTCGAGCGGTAGAGGCGCAGGTGCGGCGCGATCAGCTGTTGTTGCAGGCGCTTCGCCTCACCCTCATCCGCGCAGGCGAGCGTCAGGGCGGTCGGCAGCCCACGGGCGATATCGGCGGCGAAGCTGGGCCCGGTGAGCACGGCGATCCGCGCGTCGGGCAGCGTCTGCGCCAGCACCTGCGAGGGGCGCAGCCCGGTGGAGAGCTCGATCCCCTTGCAGCAGAGCACCAGGGTTCGGTGGGCGAGCTGCGCGGCGAAGGAGGTGGTCACGGCGCGCAGGGTCTGCATGGGGACCGCCAGAAGCACCGGGCCCTCGGCGGGCAGATCATTGATATCGCTGGAACATGTCAGGGCAGGGGCCAGGGTCGCGCCGGGCAGGCGGGGGCAGCTGCGCTCGATCTGCATCCCGGCCATGACCTCGGCGTTGCGGCCCCAGAGCCAGACCGGCGCATTGGCCGCGAAGGAGGTGGCCAGGGCGGTGCCGAAGGCGCCTGCGCCGAGAACAGAGATCATGCCTTGGCCCCTTTCTTGCCCGAGCCCAGCAGGGCGGGGGCCGTCTTGTCGAGCGGCCAGCGTGGGCGGGCCGAGAGGGTCATGTCGTCACGTTGCCCGGCGGCGAACCGCTCCAGCCCCGCATAGGCGATCATCGCGCCATTGTCGGTGCAAAGGGCTAGCGGCGGCGCGGTGAACTGCACGCCGCGTTCGGCGCAGAGCGCGGTCAGGGCGTTGCGGATCGGGGTATTGGCGGCGACACCGCCGGCGACGGCGATGGTCGGCGTGGCGGGGGCCTCGGCCAGGTAGAGATCCAGCGCGCGGGCGGTCTTCTCGCGCAGCACGTCGACCACGGCCTGCTGGAAGGCGGCGCAGAGGTCGGCACGCTCGGTGGCGCGCAGCGCATTGTCCTGCAGCAGCCCGTCGCGTTCGCGCAGCAGGGCGGTCTTCAGCCCCGAGAAGGACATGTCGCAGCCGGGACGATCCAGCAGCGGGCGGGGCAGGCGGAAGCGTTTGGCATCGCCGTCGCGGGCGCAGGCCTCGACCGCCGGGCCGCCGGGCTGGGGCAGGGCGAGCAGGCGGGCGGCCTTGTCGAAGGCCTCTCCGGGGGCGTCGTCGATGGTGCCGCCGAGGCGGGTGAATTGCTCGGGTCCATGCACCAGCAGGAACTGGCAATGCCCGCCCGAGACCAGCAGCATCAGGTAGGGGAAGGCGGTGCCATCGGTCAGCCGGGGCGTCAGCGCGTGGCCCGCGAGGTGGTTCACCCCGACCAGCGGCTTGCCGGTGGCCACCGAAAGCCCCTTGGCGCACATGACACCCGACAGCACGCCGCCGATCAGGCCGGGTCCGGCGGTGACGGCGATGGCGTCGATCTCCTGCAGGGTGACACCGGCGCTGTCCAGCGCGCGGGCGACCACCTGGTCCAGCTGCTCGGCATGGGCGCGGGCGGCGATCTCGGGGACGACGCCGCCGAAGGCCGCGTGCAGATCGGCCTGGCCCTGGACCTCGGAGGACAGGACCTGCGCCGCACCGGGCGTGCCGCGCACCACTGCCGCGCCGGTGTCGTCGCAGCTGCTTTCGATGCCAAGTAGGGTAAGGGGTGTGCCCATGCCCGCTCCGTTGAAATGTCGTTCTGCCGCAGGTAACACCGGGGAGGCGCGCAAACAATGCCGCCCGCGTCAGGAGCGCCCATGCCCATCGTCCTGATCACCCGCCCCGAACCCGAGGGCAGCGCCATGGCCGTGGCCGTGGCCGAGCGCTTTCCGGGCGTGCGCTGCCTGCTGTCGCCCCTGCAGGAGATCCGGTTTCACCAGCTGAACCTGCCCGAGGCAGAGCCGGTCTTCACCTCTCGCAACGGGGTGCGGGCCTGGCAGCGGGCGGGCGGAGCCGGGGGGCGGGCCTATTGCGTGGGCGATGCCACCGCGCAGCTAGCCCGCGCGGCGGGGTTGGAGGCGATCTCGGCCGGGGGCGATGCAGAGGCGCTGGTGCGGATGCTGCTGGAGCTGCGCCCCGAGGGCCCTCTGGTGCATCTGCGTGGCGCCCAGCACCGGGGCAGTCTGGCCGAGAGGCTGCGGGCCGAGGGGCTGAAAATCAAAGCGCTCGAGGCCTATGCCCAGGTGCCTGTGCCGCTGAATGCAGAGGCGCTGGCAGCCGGGCAGGGTCATGCGCCTGTCATCGTGCCGCTCTATTCCCCCGGTGCCGCCCGTCGCTTCGCCGAGCAATGGCACGGCACCGCGCCGCTGCTGCTGGGGGCGATCAGCCAGGCTGCCCTGGCCCCTGTGGAGCATATGGAAACCTTTCATCGCTCTCATGCCGCACAGCCAGACGGCGAATCCATGCTGATGCTTCTCTCTGGACTTATCGCCGCAGCGCATCAGCTTGAGGCAGAGAGGGGCGGCGACTAAGTTGAACTGGAACGCCGCGTGTTGCGGCAGAATCGAAGGGGTTGAGCATTGGCCAGGACCAAAGATGACGACAAGACGGAGCTCACCCGGACCGAGACCACGCCAGAGGTGGACGCAGAGGAAAGCCTGACGCAGGCCGGAAGCGATGCCGGACCGACCGCGGAGGCCGATCTGAGCCCCGATTCGATCCCAGAATCGAGCGCCGGGGCAGGGCCCTCGGAGGCACCGCTGACCGCACCCGAGCATGATCCGCGCGACGAGGCCCCCGAGGAGGTTCTGGCGGTGCCCGAACATGACCCGTCAGGGGACGAGGACAGCCTGCTGGACCCGGACGAGGAAAGCCCGATGGCCGCCGGCGACGACGTGCTCGAGGCCGAAGAGCCCGCAGCGGCCCCGACGGCCAGCCATGATGCCGTCAATCCCGCACCGGCCCGCCGCAATACCTTCCTGCCCGCGCTTCTGGGCGGTGTGGTTGCCGCCGGCCTGGGCTTCGGCGCGGCGATGATCGCCTTCCCACCTGTCGACAGCACCGCCCTGGAAGAGACCCAGGACGCGCAGCAGGCACAGCTTCAGGACCTCTCCGCGCAGCTCGAGGACGGCCCGGATCTTTCGCAGCTGGAAGACGGTCTTTCGGGCGTCCAGGGCGATCTTGGCGCCCTGCAGACCAGCCTTGGCACCCTGACCGAGCAGCTGGACGGCCTCTCTGCCCGTGTCGAGGAGCTTGAGAAACAGCCGCTGGCCGAAAACGTCTCGGATGCGGCGATTGCCGCCTACGAAGACGAGCTGGCCGCGCTGCAACAGGCCATGCAGGACCAGCGCGCCGAGATCGAGCAGATGGTGGAGGACAGCCAGTCCCTGCGCGCCGATGCCGCCGCCACCGCCCGCGACACCCAGGTCCGCGCCGCGCAGGTGCGTCTGAACGGGTCGCTCTCGGATGGCTCGTCCTTCGAGGCGCCGCTGAAGACGCTGTCGGAACTGGGGCTCGAGATCCCCGCCGCGCTCGAGGCCAATGCCGCCGCCGGGGTGCCGACCCTGGCCCGGCTGCGCAACGATTTCCCCGAAGCCGCCCGCGCCGCGCTCTCGGCGACGCGCGATGGCAGCCTTGGTGGCTCTTTCGGGGACTTCCTGAAGAACCAGCTGGGCGCGCGCTCGCTGACACCGCAGGAAGGGGACGATCCCGACGCCATCCTGTCCCGCGCCGAGGCCAGCCTGAACGACGGCGATCTCGGCCAGGTGCTGGTCGAGCTCGACGGGCTGCCCGAAGCGGCCCTGGCCGCGATGGACGACTGGATGACCCTCGCCCGGACCCGTGCCGAAACGCTGGACGCCGCCGAGACCCTCTCGGCGCAGACGAAGTAAGGAACACCCATGCTCTGGTCGCTTGTTAAGATCCTCGTCTTCGTTACCCTCATCGGGGCCGCTACCTTCGGCGCCTCCTACCTGCTGGAGCTCGAGGGCGGCGTCCGCATCGCCCTCGGCGCGACCGAGTTCAACCTGACCCCGATCCGCGCCGTCATCGGCCTGATCCTGCTGGTGCTGGTGATCTGGCTGCTGATGAAGCTGGCCGGTCTGCTGATCGCGGTGCTGCGCTTCATCAACGGCGATGAGACCGCGCTCAGCCGCTATTTCGACCGCAACCGCGAACGCAAGGGCTTCAACGCGCTCAGCGACAGCCTGATGGCCCTGGCCTCGGGCGAGGGGCGGCTGGCGATGTCGAAGGCGCAGAAGGCCGAGAAGTTCCTGGATCGCACCGACCTGACCACCCTGGTCATCGCCCAGGCCGCCGAGGTCGCTGGCGACAAGCGCCGCGCCGAAGAGGCCTACAAGAAGCTGGTCACCGACGAGCGCACCCGCTTCGTCGGCGTCCGCGGGCTGATGAAGCAGAAGCTGGCCGAGGGCGACACCGACAAGGCGATGAAGCTGGCCGAGAAGGCCTTTGCGCTGAAGCCGCAGCATGTCGAGGTGCAGGATACGCTGCTGAAACTGCAGGCCGCCAATGCCGACTGGAAAGGCGCGCGCGGCACGCTGAAGGCCAAGCTGCGCCATGGCGCCCTGCCGCGTGATGTCCACAAGCGCCGCGATGCGGTGCTGGCCCTGTCGGAAGCCAAGACCGTGCTGGCCGAGGACAGCTCGATCGAGATGCGCGAAGCGGCCATCGAGGCCAACCGCCTGTCGCCCGACCTGATCCCCGCCGCGGTCTTCGCCGCCCGCGCCTATGCCGAGCAGGGCAAGCCCAAGTATGCCACCCGCGTGCTGAAGAAGGCCTGGGAGGCCTCTCCGCATCCGGACCTTGCCGCCGCCTTCGCCGCGCTGGAGCCCGATGAAACCCCCGAAGAGCGGCTGAAGCGCTTCAAGGTTCTGACCCGCATCCACCCCGAGCACCGCGAGACCCGCCTGCTGCTGGCCGAGCTGCTGATCGGCGCCGAGGATTACCCCGCCGCCCGCCGCGCCCTGGGCGACCTGGCGGTGACTGCCCCCGATGCCCGCGCGCTGACCATCATGGCCGCCGTGGAACGCGGAGAGGGCGCGCCCGATGCCATCGTGAAGGGCTGGCTGACACGCGCCGTCTCGGCGCCGCGCGGCCCGCAGTGGACCTGCGAGAACTGCCACCACATCCACTCGGAATGGACCCCGGTCTGCGACCACTGCCAGGCCTTCGACACCCTCGCCTGGCGCGATGCGCCGGCAGGCGACTACCAGACGCCGATGTCGCAGCAGATGCTGCCGCTGATCGTCGGCCGGGTCGACGAGGGGGGCTCGAACCTGCCCATGGCCACGACACCGGCAGAGACCGGCGACATGGCCCCGGACGCCGGGGTCGACACCCCGGAGGGCGCCGCATCCGAGATCCCCGAGGCCGAGGTCCTGCCGCCCGAGGAAACCCCCGGTCGCAGCAGCTGATCTTCGGTCCAGGCGCTGCCATTTAGCGCTTTTCCAAGCCGCGCCGGGGTGCTATAGCCCCGGCCCACGAGGCCCCCTCCGGGTGCCTCCCCAGGAAGTGCCGCTGTAGCTCAGCTGGTAGAGCACGTCATTCGTAATGATGGGGTCGGGGGTTCGAGTCCCTTCAGCGGCACCACTTCCTTCTCCGCACATTCAGCAGGCAGCGTCAGTCCCAGGTACCCGTGTACTCTGGTCATTCCGCATGGGTTGTGGATAGCCTTCGGCATACGACCCCGATGATCTCGCCAGGCCTGCCGCATGTTCCGAGCCCCCAAGGATTACGTCTATCTCGATGCGGTGGCCTCTGCCGGGTCGATCCGCAAGGCGGCCGCGCGGCTGCATGTGGCCTCGACCTCTCTGAACCGCAAGATCCTGGAAATCGAGGAAGAACTGGGCATGCCCCTGTTCGAGCGCCTGCCGCGCGGGGTACGGCTGACCTCGGCCGGAGAGGTCATCCTGACCGCGATCCGGCGCAATATCTCGGACGTGGAGACCGCCAATGCCCAGATCCGCCAGCTGCGCGGGCTGGTGCGGGGCAATGTCTCGATCGCGGTGGCGCATTCGGTGGCCAACGACTTCATCCAGGACGCGATCACCAGCTTCCAGGAGCATCACCCCGGCGTGCATTTCAAGCTGCTGGTCGGGGCCACCAGCGACCTCGTCCGCGCCCTGATGAGCGATGAGACCGACCTGCTGCTGGCCCATGATCCGGCGCCCGGCAAGGAGCTGGACGAGATCGCCGTGGTGCCGCAGCCGCTCTTTGCGATGATGCGCCCCGATCATCCGCTGGCCAACCGCAGCAAGTTGCGGCTCAGCGATTGCCAGCCCTATCCGCTGGCCATGGGGCCGCGCTCCTTCGGTGGGCGGGCGCTGCTGGAGGCGGTGATCGCGCGGCACCGGCTGGCGCTGAACGTGGTGCTCGAGGCCAATACGATGCGGGCGCTGAAAGCCTATGCGCAGCGCACCGATGCGATCTGCTTCCAGTTCGAGGTGGGCACGCGGGAAGAGGCCGTGACGGGCGCGCTGAAGGCGATCCCGCTGGTCGACCCCGAGCTGCGCGGCGGCCGGCTGGTCTTTGCCGCCCGCAAGGACCGCAACCTGCCGCTGCCGACCATGAGCTTCATCGAAACGGTGAAGCAGTCGATGTCCCAGATCTGAGGCGCTCGCAGTTCGAGTGCACACATTTTGCTCTCACCCATGGAGGAAATTGGTTCTATTCGCACTGCAGCATTCTGCGCCAGTCTGGCGGCAACTGACCAGGAGTGAGGCTGCCGTGCAGGCCAAGGTGTACAGACTTTCGATGGCGCATCCCGGAGACCTTTCGGCGCTCGCAACCCTGCTTGCCGCAGGAGAGGTGCAGGCGCAGGAGGTGGTCGCCGTCATCGGCAAGACCGAGGGAAACGGCGGCGTGAATGACTTCACCCGTGGGTATTTCACCGACCGGCTGATGAATTTGTTGGCAAGCTACCTGAACGAGGCGCCGGAAGAGATCGCCCGCAAGGTGCCCTGCATTCTGTCGGGCGGCACCGAGGGCGTGCTGTCGCCGCATTACACCGTGCTTTGCCGCAGTGCCGCGAAGGCCGCTACGAGCGAGAGCAAACCCGCACTGGCCATCGGTGCCTCCTGCTCGATCGACATGCCGTTCGAGCTGGTCGGCACCCGTGGCCATGCGCAGATGGTGGCCGAGACCGTGCGCGCCGCAATGGAGGATGCCGGGATCACGGACCCCGCCGATCTGCACTTCGTTCAGGTCAAGGCGCCCTGCCTGACCTCGGACCGGATCGAGGCCCTGCGCGCCGAAGGCAAGACCGTGCCCGCGCCCAATGCCTCTGTCTCGATGGCCCGCGCTCGGGCGGCTGGGGCCCTGGGCGTTGCCATGGCGACCGGAGAGATCCCCTCCGAGCAGGTCTGCGACGACAGCTTCCTTGCCGATTTCAACCTCTACAGCACCTGCGCCAGCATCTCTTCCGGCGTCGAGGTGCTGTGCAACGAGGTGGTGGTGCTGGGCATGAGCCCCGCGTGGTCCGGCCCGCTGCGCATTGCCCATCGGGCGATGCAGGATGCCATCGACCTGCCTTCGGTGCGCGGGGTCTTCAGCGATCTGGGCTTTGCCGAGGGCGCACAGGTCGCCGAGGCCGAGCGGGCGCGTCTCAGGGCGATCTTCGTGAAATGCGAACCGGATCAGAGCGGGCAGATCCACGGCGCGCGGCATACCATGCTGAACGACACGGATATCGACCCGCAGCGGCATATCCGCGGCGCGGTCGGCGGGCTGGTCGCCGGGGTGGCGGGCGAGACGCGGATCTTCGTCTCGGGCGGGGCCGAACACCAGGGGCCCTTCGGCGGAGGGCTGATCGCCGTGATCGCAGAGACCGCGACGCGGCAGACGGAAGGACAGGACAGATGAAGATTGCCATCATCGGCGCCGGCGTGGCCGGCAGCATCATGGCGCGCGGCCTGGCGGATGTGCCGGGGCTCGAGGTGCATTGCCTGGAACGGATCGCGCCTGGCGAACACGCGGAATCCGGCACCGGCCTGAACATCGGGCCGAACGCCGTGCAGGCGCTGCAGCAGACCGATCCCGAGCTGGCGCAGCGCGTCGCCGAGACCTCCTTCGGCTGGCGCAGCTGGCGGGTCTCGACCATGGGCGGGCAGGAGCTGATGAACCTGAAGCTGAAGGACATCGCCCCGGTGGACGGCTGGCGTCTGCGTTGGGCCGAGCTCTATCGCGTGCTGCGCGAGGCGGCCGGCGACAGCATCCGCTACAGCTGCACCATCGACGCGGTCACGCCGAAGCTCGACGGGTCGGGGCGTCTCGATATCGCTTTCACCGAGGGCGGCCGCCGCAAGGCGCTGACCGATGTGGATCTGCTGGTCGCGGCGGACGGGCGTTTCTCGCAGGTGCGGACGCAGTTCCGTGGCCCGGTCAATGCACGGCAGGTGGGGGTCGCCATCTTCCGGCTGCTGGTGCCCGACACCACCGGCGGCCTGATCGACGACTACGAGCAATGGTTCAACGGTCCCAACCGCCTGCTGGGCTACCGCGTGCCCGAGAACAGCATCTACATGTCCGGCACCTTCCCGATCCCCGTCGGCGGCGAGATCCCCGAAGAGATGAAGACCCCCGAGGCCCTGCGCCACGCCTTCACCCCCGCCGATGGCCAGCTCAGCGATCAGGGTCGCTGGCTGGTCGACCTGGTCTCTCACCCGGCGGTCGAGCTGCACTGGGCCCGGCTGCAGGAAAGCCCGCTCTGCCTCCGTGAAGAGGGGGTGAACCTCCTCTACCTGGGCGACAGCTCCAACGGCATGGTGCCGACCCTGGGCCAGGGCGCGACCCAGGCGGTGGAAAGCACCTGTGCCGCGGTCGAGATCATCCGCGCCCTGGCCGCAGCGGGGCAGCATGACCCGGCGCTCTGGCTGCAGGCGATCACCCGTGCCCGCCAGGACCGGCTGCGTTTCGTGATGGATTTCTCGATGGAGGCCAGCGACACGCTGCTTGCGGGCGCCGATCCGGTGGCCGGCACGGCGAAGAAGACCGAGGCCCCGTTCCAGGCCAGCCTGGCGCGGCTCTACAACGACTACGGTGTTCCCGAGGGGCTTCTGGAGACCGTCTGACAGCCCCTCATTCCTCCCCCAATAAAACCAAGAAACACTCACCAACAGGAGTATCCCCAATGACTGACATTCGTCGCAAGATCCTCTCGGGCCTCGGCCAGCTGGGCCTCGGCCTGGCGCTGTCGACCGGCCTTGCCTTCTCTGCCGCCGCTGCCGACAAGGTGACCATCGGCGTCTTCGTCGCAGGTTCCGGCCTGCCCTATTACGTCGCCGAGAAGCGCGGCTACTTCGCCGAAGCCGACCTTGAGGTCGAGCCCGTCTTCATCGGCACCCACCCCCTGATCGTGCAGGCCATGGTGAGCGGCGACATCGACGCCGCCTCGAACCTGGTCACGCTGGAAGGTGCCAATATCAACGCGCTGCGCCCCGGCACGATGAAGTTCATCGCCCTCTACGGCCAGAACAGCGAATACGTGATGGAGCAGTTCGTGGTGAAGCCCGACAGCACCGCCACCACCATCGCCGATCTGAAGGGCGCCAACCTGTTCTCGGCTCCCGGCCCGGCCAACCTTGGCGCGGCCAAGGCCAGCCTGATCGCTTCGGGCCTCGGCGAGGATGAGTTCGCCATCCAGGAGCAGGGCATGGGCAACCATATCGGCGCCATGCAGAGCGGCAATTTCGACGGTGGCTTCACGCTTGAAGCGCTGGCTTCGATCATGGTCGACCGCGGCATCGCCAAGCGGCTGGAGACCGGCGTGATCGCCAAGTACCTGATGAAGGACGAAACCGCCGAGGCCTATGCCGCCGGTGCCGCGATCTCGGGCAAGCTGATGGAAGAGCGCCCCGACGTGGCCAAGCGCTTTGCCGCGGCCTGGGCCAAGGCCGTCAAGGACGCCAACGAGGACCCGACCGCCCGTGAGCTGCTGGTCGAGATGAAGGTGCCCGAGAACCTCACCGAAACCGTGCCGCTGGCGCATTACAACATGGTCTCGGACATGAGCGAAGACGAGCTGGCCGACTTCCAGACCTTCCTCGATATCGGCGTCGACCTGGGCGTCGTCGCCAAGCCCATCGCCGTGGCCGATGTCGCGGAGGCGATGTGAACTTGACCCGGCCCATTCCCCCCAAGGCCGATGGCGCCGACCTGTCCCCCCCTGCGGAGATCTCCGCGGGGGGGGATGCGCCCGCCGCATCGGGTGATCTTGCCGATCGCCTGCGCTGGTTCGCGCCCGGCACCCACATCACCATTCGCGGCCTGAACAAGACCTTCGCCGACGGCACCGTGCTTTACCGCGATTTCGACCTCGACCTGCCGCGCGGCAAGGTGGTGTCGATCTTCGGCCCCAATGGCTGCGGCAAGTCCACGCTGATCAACATGATCTCGGGCATCCTGGATTACGATTCGGGGCAGATCCTGTTCGACGGCAAGACGGCGCGCGAGACCAAGATCGGCTATGTCTTCCAGAACTACCGCGAAGCCGGCTTTCCCTGGCTGCGGGCCATCGACAATATCCGCTACCCGCTGAAGTTCCTGAAGCTGTCGCAGGCCGAAAAGGACGCCCGCGTCGAAAAGCTGCTGGCCAGCTTCAATGTCTCGATCGACCTGAACCGCTACCCCTACGAGCTGTCGGGCGGCCAGCAGCAGCTGGTCTCGATCATGCGGGCGCTGGTCATCGAACCCGAGGTGCTGTTCCTCGACGAGCCCTTCTCGGCGCTCGACTACGAGATGACCCTCTTCCTGCGCGACAAGCTGCAGTCGGTGCTGACCGAGATGCAGATCACCACGCTGCTGGTGTCCCATGACCTCGACGAGGCGGTGGAGCTGGCCGACGAGGTGCTGTTGCTGACCCGCAAGCCGACGTCCGTCGCCGCCCGTATCCCCTTCACCGCGCCGCGTCCGCGCAACGCCGAGATCACCGTCACCCCGGAGTTCATCGACGTGAAGGCCCGGTCGCTGGAGATCTTCCAGAGAGAAGTGCGCAAGACATGAGTGACAAACTGACCAAGTACCTGCCCCGCATGGGGTGGATTCAGCCGGTGCTGGGCGCGCTCGCCCTGATCCTGCTCTGGGCCTTCGCCCATGTCGCCCAGCTGGTGGACCCGGTGCTGTTGCCCTCTCCGTTGGAGTCCTGGAACGCCTTCGTCGAGGGCATGACCGAGGGCACGCTGGGCCATGACTTCTGGCGCACCATCGTGCGCACCATGCTGTCCTTCGCCATCGCGACGCTGATCGCCGTGCCTCTCGGGGTGGCGCTTGGATCTTCCAACAAGCTCTATCGTTCGGTCGAGTTCCTGATCGACTTCTTCCGCTCGACCCCGGCCTCGGCCATGTTCCCGCTGTTCCTGGTCTTCTTCGGCATCGGTGAAGAGGCGAAGATCGCCGTGGCGGCCTTCGGTGCGGCGCTGATCATCCTGTTCAACACCGCCTATGGGGTGATGAACGCCCGGCAGCTGCGCCAGCTCGCGGCGCGGGTGATGGGGGCTTCCCGGACACGTATCCTCTGGGATGTGACGATCTGGGAGAGCCTGCCGCAGACCTTCATCGGGCTGCGCTCGGGGGTCTCCATGGCGCTGGTCATCGTCATCGTGGCCGAGATGTTCATCGGCTCGTCCGACGGTCTGGGCAAGCGGATCATCGACGCGCAGATGATCTTCAACATGCCCGAGATGTATGCCTCGATCTTCGCGGCGGGGGCCCTGGGCTATGTGATGAACATGCTCTTCACCCTGATCGAGGCGCGGTTTGTCCACTGGGGCGGAAAGTAGAGATCATGGAAATCGGTGTGTTCAAGCTCGGCATGGCCTCGCCTGCCGATGTGTCGGAGTTGCAGGAGCTGATCGCGGGCGGCGGGCTCGATCCCGCCCAGGTGGTCGCCGTGATCGGCAAGACCGAGGGCAACGGCGGTGCCAATGACTTTACCCGCGCCCTGGCAACCAAGTGCTTCGCAGAGGTCCTGGCCTCGGCGCGCGGCCAGACCCCGGAAGAGGTGCAGGAGCAGGTGGCCTTCGTCTGGTCCGGTGGCACCGAGGGCGTGCTTTCGCCCCATGCCACGGTCTTCACCCGCTCAGCCGGCGAGGCCGGGAAGACGGGCGGGCGGCTGGCGCTCGGCCTGGCCATGTCCCCGGACCTGGCACCGGAAGAGATCGGCCGCATGGCCCATGTCGAGGCTGTCCACCAGGCCACCCTGCAGGCGCTGGCCGACGCGGGCATCAGCGATCCCGCCGATGTCCACTACGTCCAGGTCAAGGGCCCGCTGCTGACACCGGCGCGGATCTCGGAGGCCGCGGCGCGCGGCGCAGAGGTGGTGACCCAGGACCCGAACGGCTCGAAACCCTATGCGCGGGGTGCCATGGCACTGGGTGTCGCGCTGGCCTTGGGCGAGGTCGGGGACGCCGACGTCAGCGAAGCGGCCATCGCCAGCCGTCTCGATCTCTTCTCTTCCGTGGCCTCGACCTCGGCGGGGGGTGAGCTGACGAAGTGCGAGGTGCTTCTCTTCGGCAATTCGCCCGATGCCGCCGGGGCGTTCCGTATCGGCCATGCCATCCTGTCGGATGCGCTGGATGCCGATGCCGTCCGGGCGGCCATCGCCGATGCGGGCGGCGTGCCCGAGGCGGTCTTCGCCAAGGCCGAGGCCTCTGCCACCCTGCGCGGACGCCGGACCACCATGCTGTCGGATGCCGATATCAACTACGAACGTCACGCCCGTGCGGCGGTCGGCGGGGTCATCGCCTCGGTCACCGGCGACCCGGCGATCTTCCTCTCTGGCGGGACAGAGCACCAGTGCCCGCCGGGCGCCGCGCCCATAGCCGTGATCGCCAAGGTGGAGTGACATGATGGCCGAGCTCTGGAGCCTGCCTGCCCATGCGCTTGTCGCAGGCTATGCCGCGCGGGAGTTCACGCCCTCCGAGGTGCTGGAAAGCGTGCTGGGCCGGTGTGACGCGATCAATCCAAGCATTAACGCGGTGATCGCCCGCGACGATGCGGCGGCGCGCCGGATGGCCCGTGCCAGCGATGCCCGCTGGGGCGCGGGGAAGCCGCTGTCGGATCTGGACGGGGTGCCTGTCAGCATCAAGGACAACCTGCTGATGGCCGGGCTGCCCGCCACCTGGGGCAATCGCGGCTTGCGGGACAATGTGCCCGCGCATGACGAGCTGCCCGTGGCCCGGCTGCGGGCCGGCGGAGCGGTGCTCTTTGCCAAGACCAATGTGCCCGAGCTGACCGTGCAGGGCTATACCGACAACCTGTTGCATGGCCCGACGGGCCTGCCCTTCGCGCCGGAACTGACGCCCGGAGGCTCCAGCGGCGGGGCGGTGGCGGCGGTGGCGGCGGGGATCGGACCGCTGGCGCTCTGCACCGATGGCGGCGGCTCCATCCGGCGACCGGCGGCCCATGCGGGGCTCTTCGGGCTGAAGCCGGGCGCGGGCCGCATCCCCCGTGGCGCGGGCTTTCCCGCGATCCTCGGTGCCTTCGAGGTGGCCGGCCCCATCGGCCGTGATGCCCGCGATGTGGAGACCATGTTTCGCTGGCTCGGCAGCTCTGTCGAGACGGCCACCACCGCGCCGCGCCGTATCCTTTATGCGCGGCACTTCGCAGGCCAGCCGGTCGACCCCAAGATCCTGCGCGCCAGCGACGGCGCGGCAGAGGAGCTGCGCCGCCTCGGTCACGAGGTGGTGGCGCGCGACACATTCGACGTGCTGGCCGGGATCGACGCGATCTGGCCGGTGATCAGCACCGCCGGGGTGGCCTGGCTCTGCGACAGCGATGCGCGCATCAACGAGACCGCGGGCGAGGCCGTCCAGGCCATGGCCCGCGCCGGCCGCGCGCTGAGCGCCCGCGACTATGCCGGTGCCCTGGTCGCCATCGAGGCCCTGCGGCTGGACTACCAGCGCGCCATGGCGGGCTTCGACCTGCTGATGACCCCGGCCATCGCGGCCTTCTCCTGGCCCAGGGAGAAGACCCACCCCGAGGTCATCGACGGCCAGCCGGTCGGGCCGCGCGGCCATGCGGTCTTTACCGCCTTTGCCAATGCCCTGGGTCTGCCCGCCATGACCCTGCCCCTTGCCGCGCCGCCGGGCGGTCTGCCCTGCGGGGTGCAGCTGGTGGGCATGCAGGGCGCCGATGAGCTGCTGTTGCAGATCGCCCGCAGCTGGCCCGAGGCGCGCTGAGCGCAGGCGGGCGGCCCAGGTGCCGCTCGTACGGCCCCCGCCGCTTGCGCGGGGGTGACGCCAAAGCGCGCCGGTATACAAGCCGGGCGCGCTGTGCCAGACTTCCCGCATTTCAAATTTCCTTTTGATCTCGGGATTGCGGCAATGTTGATTCTGGATTTCCTGCTGGCGTTCGCCATCCTGATGGTGGCTTTCTCGACCGTCGTCTCGGGGCTGGTCGAGGTCCTGACCCGCCTGCTGAACCTGCGCTCGCGCAATCTGCGCAACTCTCTCGACGGCTACCTCGAGAACGTGCTCTGGCCCAACCTCATCGAGGCGACCGGCGCCAAAGACGAGGCCCTGAGCCGCAAGGCGACGCTGGCGGAGCTGCGCGACCACCTGACCCGCAACCTGGCGGTGCCCGACGGGCTCAGCCGCCGGTCCGGCCCCATCGAGACCCTGGCCAAGCTCTTTTCGCGGCCCTGGATCGAGACCCTCTCGCCCGAGGCCATGGTGCAGCGGCTGGCCGAGACCGACGTGGGCCAGGCCATCCGCACCGGCATCGTCGAGACCTCGCAGGACAGGTTCGACGCGCTGCTTCTGGGCTTCGACCGCTACATGGCGCTGTCCTCTGAACGCTTCCGGCGCAACTCCAACCTGATGGTCTTCCTGGTCTCCATCGCCTTTGCCTTCGGCGCGCAGGTGCATTTCACCAGGCTGGTGCAGGGGCTGGAAAGCAACCCGGCGACCATCGAGGCGCTGATCGCCTCCCAGGACCAGATCCTTGCCGGCTATGTCGCGGCGCAGGAGGGAGATATCGCGCTGGAGGTCGAGCTTGAGGACGGCACGGTCCAGAGCCACCTGGACGCCGCCAAGGCCGCGCTGGCCGCCAGCGTGGAGGATCTGAAGACCCTGCGGGCCAAGTACCAGCTGCCGATCGGCGCGCGGTTGGGCGAGGGGGCCGATTGCGCCCCGGTAAGCGGCAAGGCCGAGCGGCTGAGCTGCCACATGGGCAATGTCGGGGCCTGGGTGCTCTGGCAGATGAACGTGCTGCTTTCGGGGGTGCTGATCGGGCTGGGCGGGCCGTTCTGGTATCGCGTCACCAAGCAGCTGTCCCAGGCGCGCATCTTCGGCGGCAACCTGTCCGATGGCCAGGCCGAGACCGTGGCCGGGCAGGCCGGTGGCGCGGGGCAGTCGGTGCTGACGCGCAACCAGACCCTGCGCAGCCTCTTCCGCATCGCCGGGACCAACCCGGTGCTGCGGGTCATGTCGAGGCCCGAAGGCGATGCGGCCCCGGCCTAGCCTGCGGCGCGGGCGGGGCGGAAGGCGGCCTCGATCTGCAACAGGCGCTGCTTGCGCCACAGCCCGCCGCCATAGCCCGTCAGCGCGCCATCGGCGCCGATGACCCGGTGGCAGGGGATGACCAGCGCGATCTGGTTGGCGCCATTGGCCCGCGCCACGGCGCGATGTGATCCGGGCCGCCCCAGGGCGCGGGCCAGGTCGCCGTAGGATCGCGTCTCGCCCGCCGGGATTTCGCGCAGGGCTTCCCAGACCTCGCGGGTGAAGGCCGAGCCATGCAGCGCCAGCGGGGTCTCGAAACGGGCGGAGCGGCCGGTGAAATAGGCGGAAAGCTCTGCCCGGATCTGCTCGGTCGGCGGGTGGACCCCGATGCCCAGAGAGCCCTTCGCGTGTTCCGAGAGCCTGCGCACCTCGCCGGGCAGCGCGCGGCGTTCGGTGAATTCCAGCAGGTGCAGGTGATGCGCCGAGGAGATGGCGATCATGTCGCCAAGCGGGGTGGCGATCCAATCGGCCAGCAGCAGCGCATCGCCGCGCAGGCTGCCCGGTGCGCAGCCCAGAAGCCGGGCGAAGGCGGCGCGGAAGGCCGAGGCAGAGCTGAAGCCTGCTTCCAGCTGCGCCTCGATCACCTTGCCGCCCTGGCCGAGCGTCAGGAAACCGTCGCGCAAGCGCCTTTGGCGGGCCATTTCAAGGAAGGTCATGCCGAACTGCCGCTTGAAGGCGCGGCGCACGGTGGAGGGGTCCAGCCCCAGCCCCTGCACGCAGCCCTCGGTCCAGCGGTGTTCCGGGCGCTCTTCCAGCGCCGCCAGCAGGCGGGTGACCGCGGGGTCCGGGGTCTCGCCCAGGGGGTGGCAGCGCTTGCAGGGCCGGAAGCCCTCGGACAGGCATTCGCCGGGGCTGGCGCGGAACAGGCAGTTCTCGCGCTTGGGTTTGCGGGCCGGGCAGGTCAGGCGGCAGAATATGCCGGTGGAGGTGACGCAGACGAAGGCGCGGTCGTCATAGCCTGAGTCACGCGCCAGCAGCGCGTCATAGAGGGTGTCGTCGGGGGGCAGGTCGAACATCATGACGGCAGATTAGCCGATCCCGCCACGAGCTGGCGCCGGAAATCGGGCAGCTATTGCGATTTCCGGCCTTCGCGCGGACCGGCGCGCATCGGGGTCATCCGGCCCGTGCCATCCTCGGGGGCGGGGATATGTTCGGCGGCATCGCCCGTGGGCAGCTCGAACAGGCCCTTGCCCCAGTCTCCGCGCCGCCAGTCCAGCTTGGCGGCCTCGATCTTCTCGGGCGAGGAAGAGACGAAGTTCCACCAGATATAGCGCGGCTCGGGCAGGGTGGCGCCGCCGAGGGCCAGGAAACGCGCGCCCTGCTCACCGGCCCGGACCGAGATCCGGTCGCCGGGACGGAAGACCATCATGCGCCCGGCCTCATAGGTCTCTCCGGCCACTTCCAGGCTGCCATGGGTCACGTGCAGCCCGCGGTCCTCGTGATTGTCGGGCAGGGGGAAGGCGGCGCCGGGGGCGAGGCTGACATCAAGATAGAAGGTTTCAGAGAAGATCGCGGCGGGGGCGGTCTCTCCGAAGGCGGTGCCGAGGATCAGCCGGGCGGTGATGCCATGGGCCTCGAGTACCGGCAGCCCGTCCTTGGGGAAGTGCTGGAAGGCGGGGGTGGTGTCCTCGTTGCCGGCGGGCAGGGCGATCCAGGTCTGGATGCCGTGCAGTGGCCCGCCCGCCTCGGCCGAGGGCGAGCGTTCCGAGTGGCTGACCCCGCGCCCCGCCACCATCCAGTTCACGTCGCCGGGCCGGATCACCTGGTCAGAGCCGATGGAATCGCGGTGATGGAAAGCACCTTCATAGAGATAGGTGACGGTGCCCAGCCCGATATGGGGGTGCGGGCGCACGTCGATCCTCTCGCCGGTCAGCAGCTCTGCCGGGCCCATCTGGTCGAAGAAGATGAAGGGGCCGACCATCTGCCGCTTCGGCGCGGGCAGGGCGCGGCGCACCTCGAAGCCGCCGATGTCGCGGGCACGCGGCACCAGCAGCGTCTCGATGGACGATGCGGCGACCAGGTCGGGGTCGGTCAGCAGTTGATCGGGATTCCAGCTCATATCGGGCCCTCCTGACGAAAAGATAGCCCGGAAAGCCCGAGGGGGAACTGGCGACGCGCGCACAATGGCTCTGCGCGCATGACCGGGGGATCAGGCCAGCGCCTGCACCGAGTCGCAGCGGCGCTTCCAGAAGAAATCGGTCTTCGGGTCGCCCTCGCCATAGCGGGCCAGGGCGGCGTCCACCGTGGCGCGGCCTGCGGCGGCATTGCCTGCCTTGATCTGCAGCCGGGCGCGGACCAGCTCGACATAGCGGGTGTCGGCATCGTTCTGGCGCAGCAGCGACATCAGCCGGTTCACCCGGTTCATCGCCTCGTCATCCGGCAGATCCTCGAAGCGCCCGGCCTCGCGCAGGGCTTCGGGAGGGATGGGTCGAACGAGGCGCAGCAGGATGGAATCATCGGCGCGCGGCTCGACCAGCTCGAAGTAGCCCGAGAGGAAGCCAAGGGAGGTGTGAATCCACGGGTTGTCGGGATTGTGGAAATCCTGGTTCACCAGCAGCCCGGTGCCGACCGACAGCGCGGGCAGGAAGCGGGTCAGGGTGATCCGGTTCAGATCCGGCGTCTTGGCGATATCGACGAAGAGCAGGTCGATCTCTCCACCACCCCAGCTGGCCTCCATCAGGTCGCCGCGATGTACCTCGATCGCATCGGCGACTTCGGCGGTCTGGGCATCGAAGAGGTACTGGAAGTTCTGCCCCTCCTGGAAATCGGGATCGACACGGCTGCGGATGAACTCGGCCATGTTGCCGAACTTGGCCTCGAAGATATCGAAGCAATGCAGCTTCGCCTTGCCGTCCCACAGCGGATTGTCCTTCAGCCCCGCCCCGGTCAGCGAGGCCGAACCGCCCAGGAAGGAGCCCAGCTCGACCATGGGGCGCGCGCCCGAGGCCCAGTCGCGCGCCAGGTAGTAGAGCATCGCCCCCTCGCGCGCGCCAAGCTGGGCATGGCCCAGCTTCTTCATCGGCCAGGCGACGCGCTGATCTTCGCGCCAGGTCATCGGGGGAGTGGTCATCTGAACATCGTCAATCGTCTGCATCGGGGAACCCTTTCACACGCTAACCGCCCCTTCAGGGCGTGCGGAAAGGCTAGGACAAAGGCCCCTGCACACAACGTCCCCAAATCGTCGCATCAAAATTAATCAACCATTAAGTGTTTGCCCGCCCCGCCGCCTCGGGCTGCCGGCTGCGCCGCATTTTTCAGCGCGTCTTCGGGCACGGCCTGCGACCCTCGCCGCGCTGCCACATGCTTTCTGTTTACAAAGGATGCGCTCTGGCCCCATGTCGGGGGCATGACGGACAAGCTTTCTATCATCGTCGTCGAGCCGGACCGCGACCGCGCCATGCTGATCGTGGATAGCCTGGCCGAGGCCGGCGATTACGACATCCACGTGATCTCGGAGGTCACCGGCCTGGCCCGCCGGGTGAAGGCCCATAACCCCGACATGGTGCTGGTGGATATCGCCAACCCCTCGCGCGACATGCTGGAAGAGCTGACGCTGGCCTCTGGCCCGCTGGAGCGTCCGGTGGCCATGTTCGTGGACCAGAGCGACGACGGGCTGACCCGTGCCGCGATCGAGGCCGGGGTCTCGGCCTATGTGGTTGCCGGTCTGAAGTCCGAGCGGGTGAAGCCGGTGATGGATGCCGCCGTGGCGCGTTTCAACATGTTCCAGCGCATGCGCACCGAGCTTGCGACCACCAAGCGGGCCCTGGAAGAGCGCAAGGTGATCGACCGCGCCAAGGGTCTGCTGATGAAGGCCCGCGGGCTGGGCGAGGACGAGGCCTATGCCCTGCTGCGCAAGGCCGCGATGGATCAGAACCGCCGGGTGGCCGATGTGGCCCAGGCGCTGGTGACCACGGCGGGGCTTCTGGGATGAAGGCCGTTTCGCTGAACGTGGGGTTCATTCCCCTGGTCGATGCCGCGCCGCTGATCGCCGCGCAGGAGATGGGCTTTGCCGCCGAAGAAGGCATCGCGCTGGAGCTGGTGAAGGCGCCCTCCTGGTCCAGCTTGCGCGACATGCTGGTCTTCGGCCGGGTCGAGGCGGCGCATATGCTGTCGCCGGTGCCCGTGGCCTCGGCGCTTGGCCTCGGCGGCACCGGCGCGGCGCTGTCGGCGGCCTCGGTCCTGTCGGTCAACGGCAATGTCATCGGGGTCTCGAACGCGCTGGCCGAGCGGCTGCGCGAGGTGGGGCACGACTTCGCCTTCAACGACGCCCGCGCCTCGGGCGAGGCGCTGATCAAGGCCAAACCCGCCGATGCGCCGCTGCGGATCGGGGTGCCCTTCCCCTTCTCGATGCATGCCGAGCTTCTTTACTACTGGCTGTCCGCCCTCGGCCTGCCGGCGCCGCAGAGTGTTTCCATCCGCACCGTGCCGCCGCCGCTGATGGCCGATGCCATGGCCGCCGGAGAGATCGACGCCTTCTGCGTGGGCGAGCCCTGGGGCAGCATCACCGTCGAGAACGGCGCCGGAGAGCTGCTGCTGCCCGGCAAGGCGATCTGGAATTTCGCACCCGAGAAGGTGCTGGCCGTGCGCACCGACTGGGCCGAGCGCGAAGAGGCCCTGCTGGGCCGCCTGATCCGCGCCTGCTGGCGTGCCGGACGCTGGCTGGCCGAGCCCGACTCGCGCGGGCTGGCCGCCGAGCTGCTGTCGCGGCCCGAATACCTGAACCTGCCGGTCGAGGTGCTTGAGCGCTCTCTTTCGGGGCGGATGGTGATCAACGGGCGCGGAGACACGCGCGAGACCTTCGGTTTCGTCGGCTTCCACAAGGGCTGTGCCACCTTCCCCTGGCGCAGCCAGGCGGAATGGATCGCGCATCAGCTGGCCGCCCGCACCGGGCTGGACCGTGACGCCGCCCTGCGCGCCGGGGCCAAGGCCTTCCGCAGCGACCTGCACCGCGCCGCCCTGGACGGCTCGGAGGCGGATCTGCCCGGCGCCTCGTCGAAGCTAGAGGGCGCGGTCCACGCCGAAACCTCCATCGCCTCGGCCCATGGGCAGCTCTCGCTGCTGCCTGATTCCTTCTTCGATGGCCGCGTATTTGATCCTTCGCGCGACAATTGAGCGAAAAACCGGCGAATTTTTCGGCATTTCTTGTCTGGCAGACGGAATCTTGCGCTGACCGAGACGAAATCTTTGTGCAAACGCAGCAATTCCGTCATTTATCTGAACTCAGGTAGGCAATGGCGCCCACCTAACGAATTTCTCCCACTGATTGGGTTCGACTGAGCAAAGCCGCTCGACATCCGGATGACATCATCCGGTCTGTCAGAGTGGCTTTTCGTGTTCGCCCAGGAGATTTCAGACACCCCTGGGCCAGAAACAAAGACGGGGTAGTAAATCATGAAGCGTATTCTTCTCTCTCTGGCCGCCACGACCGCCATGGTCGCGCCTGCCTCCGCCGAGATGCTCGACCTGGAAAAGGACGTGCTGACCTTCGGTTTCATCAAGCTGACCGACATGGCGCCGCTGGCCGTGGCCTACGAGCAGGGCTTCTTCGACGACGAGGGCCTCTTCGTCACGCTGGAAGCCCAGGCCAACTGGAAGGTGCTGCTGGACGGCGTGATCTCGGGCACCCTGGACGGCGCCCACATGCTGGCCGGCCAGCCCCTGGCCGCCACCATCGGCTATGGCACCGAGGCGCATATCATCACCCCCTTCTCGATGGACCTGAACGGCAACGGCATCACCGTTTCCAATGATGTCTGGGAGATGATGAAGCCCAACCTCGAGACCGACGCCGACGGCAAGGTCGCGCATCCGATCTCTGCCTCTCACTTGAAGCCGGTGATCGAGAAGTACAATTCCGAGGGCAAGCCCTTCAACATGGGCATGGTCTTCCCCGTTTCGACCCACAACTACGAGCTGCGCTACTGGCTGGCCGCCGGTGGCATCGAGCCCGGCTATTACTCGCCCGAAAACGTCACCGGCCAGATCGGTGCCGAGGCCTTCCTGTCGGTCACCCCGCCGCCGCAGATGCCCGCCACGCTGGAAGCCGGCACCATCTCTGGCTACTGCGTCGGTGAGCCCTGGAACCAGCAGGCGGTCTTCAAGGGCATCGGCGTGCCGGTGATCACCGATTACGAGCTGTGGAAGAACAACCCGGAGAAGGTCTTCGGCATCAACGCCGAGTTCGCCGAGCAGTACCCGAACACCACCCTGGCCGTGACCAAGGCCCTGATCCGCGCCGCTCAGTGGCTGGACGAGAACGACAATGCCAACCGTCCCGAGGCGGTCGAGATCCTCTCGCGTCCCGAATACGTCGGTGCCGACTACGAGGTCATCGCCAATTCGATGACCGGCACCTTCGAGTACGAGAAGGGCGACAAGCGCGAGGTCCCCGACTTCAACGTCTTCTTCCGCTACAACGCCACCTATCCCTTCTACTCGGACGCGGTCTGGTACCTGACCCAGATGCGTCGCTGGGGCCAGATCCCCGAGGCCAAGCCGGACAGCTGGTACGACGAGGTCGCCAAGTCCGTCTACAAGCCCGAGATCTACCTGGAGGCCGCCCGCCTGCTGGTCGAGGAAGGTCTGGCCAACGAGGCCGATTTCCCCTGGGACAGCGACGGCTACAAGGCGCCGACCCCCGCCTCCGACGTGATCGACGGTATCGGCTACGACGGCCGCGCCCCGAACGCCTACCTGGAAAGCCTGCCGATCGGGCTGAAGGGGGAGCAAATCGTCGTAGGCAACGAAGTTCAGGGGTGATTGGCCGCATCTGTCCCCCGAGACTTCGGGGGACAGGCGCAAGGTCCGATGGACCTTTCGGGCCACTCACGGGCGTCCTGCCGGGGCCAGCGAAAATCACCCCCCGGCTTCGCCTGAATTCCCGAACTACCCAATGAAATGAAAGGCTTGGCGGGATCTTGTGCCCATGGGTGCCCGCCCGCCAGCCGCAAACCTCAAGAACGACGCGGGCCCTCCCGCAGATCAAGGAGAAGACGCATGACCACTGTCGATCCCGATTTTGCGCGCAAAGAGGCCCGCGAGGCCCGTCGCGCCAAGCTTTTCACCCGCATCAATGCCGTCGACAAATGGCTGCAGGTGCTGGGCCTGGCCTGGATCACGCCGATCCTGAAGGCCGCCGCCGGCGACAACCCCAGGGCCCAAGCCAAGGATATCTGGCGTCTTCTGGGTGTGCCGCTGCTGGCCATCGCGGTCTTCCTGACCCTCTGGGGCACCCTGGCGCCGCGCGTGCAGACCTCTCTCGGCGCCGTTCCCGGCCCGGCGCAGGTCTGGACCGAGGCCGTGCAGCTGCACGAAAGCGCCATCCAGACCGCCGCCGACCGCCGCGCCTTCCAGGAGCGCGTCGACGCCCGCAACCAGCGTTTCATCGACAACGGCCAGCCGGAAAAGGTGAAAGAGATCCCCTACACCGGCGCGCCCAGCTACTACGCGCAGATCTGGACCTCGATCAAGACGGTGTTCTTCGGCTTCCTGATCGCCTCGGCCGTGGCCATCCCGCTGGGGATCGCCGCCGGTCTGTCGATCACCGCCAATGCGGCGCTGAACCCGATCATCCAGATCTTCAAGCCGGTCTCTCCGCTGGCCTGGCTGCCCATCGTCACCATGGTCGTCTCGGCGGTCTACACCACCAATGACGGGCTGTTTGCGAAGAGCTTCCTGGTCTCGGCGATCACCGTGACGCTCTGCTCTCTCTGGCCCACCCTGATCAACACCGCGCTCGGAGTGGCCTCGATCGACAAGGACCTGATCAGCGTGTCCAAGGTGCTGAAGATGGGCACCTGGTCAAAGATCACCAAGCTGGTGCTGCCCTCGGCCCTGCCGCTGATATTCACCGGCCTGCGCCTGAGCCTCGGTGTCGGCTGGATGGTCCTGATCGCGGCGGAAATGCTGGCCCAGAACCCCGGCCTTGGCAAATTCGTCTGGGACGAGTTCCAGAACGGCAGCTCCAGCAGCCTCGCCAAGATCATGGTTGCGGTGCTGACCATCGGCATCATCGGCTTCCTGCTGGATCGCGTGATGTTTGCCCTGCAGTCCCTCTTCACCTTCTCGAACAACCGGTGAGCGCCATGAGCATCCTGGATCTCAAGAACGTCTCGAAAAGCTTCGGCGAGGGCCTGCATGCCACCCGCGTGCTCAAGGACATCGACCTGAGCGTCGCGGAAGGCGAGTTCCTGGTCCTGCTGGGCTTCTCCGGCACCGGCAAGACCACCCTGATCAACCTGCTGGCCGGGCTGGAGATGCCCACCAAGGGCGAGGTACTGTGCAAGGGCAAGCCCGTGACGGGCCCCGGGCCTGAGCGCGGCGTGATCTTCCAGAACTACTCGCTGATGCCCTGGCTGACGGTGCACGGCAACGTCATGCTGGCGGTGGACACGATCTTCCCCGGCCTGTCGAAGGCCGAGAAGACCGCCAAGGCCGACAAGTACATCCAGATGGTCGGCCTGTCCCATGCAACCAGCCGCCGCCCGGCAGAGCTTTCCGGCGGCATGCGTCAGCGGGTCAACGTGGCCCGTGCCCTGGCGATGAACCCCGAGGTTCTGCTGCTGGACGAGCCGCTTTCGGCGCTCGACGCCCTGACCCGCGCCAACCTCGGCGACGAGATCGAGGCGATCTGGAACGAGGAAAAGCAGACCTGCGTGCTGATCACCAATGACGTGGACGAAGCCATCCTGCTGGCCGACCGCATCATTGCCCTGAACCCCGACGGGACCCTGGGCGAGGAATTCATCGTGGACATGGCGCGGCCCCGCGACCGCTCTGCGATGAACAATGACGAGACCTTCAAGGCCCTGCGCGCCCGCGTCACCACCTACCTGATGGATGTGGGTATCGAGGCCAAGGCCGAGGAAACCCGCACCCTTCCCAGCGTCGAGGCGATCCACAACCTGCCCAAGGCCGTCACCGAGGCGCAGAAGGGCATGATCGACGACCGCTTCCTCAGCTTCGACAACCTGCACAAGGTCTATCCGACGCCCAAGGGTCCGCTGACCGTGGTCGAGGACTTCAACCTGAAGCTGGACCGGGGCGAGTTCGTCTCTCTCATCGGCCACTCGGGTTGCGGCAAGTCCACCGTGCTGACCATGACCGCCGGTCTCAATGACATCTCGGAAGGGGTCATCAAGCTGGACGGCTACGAGGTGCGCGGTGCGGACCCCGAACGCGCGGTGGTCTTCCAGTCGCCCAACCTCTTCCCCTGGCTCTCGGCGCGCGAGAACTGCGCCATCGGCGTGGACAAGGTCTATCCCCGCGCCAGCCAGGCGGAAAAGCAGGACGTGGTGGAATATTACCTCGAACGTGTGGGCCTGGCCGATGCCATGGACCGCCCGGCGCATTCCATGTCCAACGGCATGAAGCAACGCGTCGGCATCGCCCGCGCCTTCGCCCTTTCCCCCAAGCTGCTGCTGCTGGATGAGCCCTTCGGCATGCTCGACAGCCTCACCCGCTGGGAGCTGCAGGAGGTGCTGATGGAGGTCTGGTCGCGCACCAAGGTCACCGCCGTCTGCGTCACCCATGACGTCGACGAGGCGATCCTGCTGGCCGACCGGGTGGTCATGATGACCAACGGCCCCCGCGCCACCATCGGCAAGATCACCAATGTCGACCTGCCGCGCCCGCGCACCCGCAAGGCGCTGCTGGAGCACCCCGATTACTACCACTACCGCCAGGAAGTGCTCGATTTCCTCGAGGAGTACGAACACGGCGCAAAACCCAAGCCGAAGCCCGACGCGCGGGCCTCGGCGAAGATCGCGGCGGAGTAGCGGCCATGGACACCAGCGACATCGCCCTGGTCCAGGGCAGCTTCGCCAAGGTCTGGCCGATCAAGGGCAAGGCGGCAGAGCTCTTCTACGCCGATCTCTTCGAGACCGCGCCCGAGGTGAAACCTCTCTTCGCCCGCGCCGACATGCAGAAGCAGGGCGACAAGCTGATGCAGATGCTGAGCGCAGTGGTGAAGGGGCTGAACGACATCCCCGCGCTGCTGCCGGTGGCGGCCGACCTGGCCCTGCGCCACAGCGCCTACGGAGTGCAGCCGGCCCATTACGACGCCGTCGGCGCCTCGCTGCTGCGGACCCTGGAAACCGGCCTGGGCGAGGCTTTCACGCCCGAGGTGAAGACGGCCTGGACCAAGGCCTACACGACCCTCTCGGGCGCCATGATCGACGCCGCCTACCCGACCGAACCCCCTGCCTCGGCAGGGACAAGCTGACCCCGATCCGAAGGAGGATCCAATGACCCGCAAACTGATCGTCATCGGTGCCGGCATGGCCTCGGGCCGGATGCTGGAGCATCTCTTCGACCAGGGGGACGACTGGAATGTCACCCTGTTCAACGCCGAGCCGCGCGGCAATTACAACCGCCTCATGCTGTCCCCCGTCCTCTCGGGCGAGAAGACCTACGAGGAAATCGTCACCCATGATGCCGCCTGGTACGAAGAGCGCGGCGTCACCTGCCGCTTCGGCGAGAAGGTGGCCGAGATCGACCGCGCCAGCCGCCGGGTGATGACCGAGGCGGGCGAGGTGCTGGAGTATGACAAGCTGGTCATCGCCACCGGCTCCAACCCCTTCATCATTCCGCTTCCCGGCCATGACCTGGAAGGCGTGATCGCCTACCGCGATCTGGAAGACACCAACCGCATGATCGCCCTGGGAGAGCAACAGGCCGCGAAGGCGGTGGTGATCGGCGGCGGCCTCCTTGGACTGGAAGCTGCCGCCGGCCTTCATGCGCGCGGCGTCGATGTGACCGTCGTGCACCTGATGGGTCACCTGATGGAGCGCCAGCTGGACGAGGCGGCGGGCTACCTGCTGCGCAAGGAACTGGTCGGCCGGGGTATCAAGGTGCTCTGCTCGACCAACTCGAAGCAGATCCTTGGGCAGGACGGCCATGTCACCGGGCTCGAGCTCGACAATGGCACCGTGCTGCCCTGCGACCTGCTGGTCATGGCCGTCGGCATCCGCCCCAACGTGGCGCTTGGCCAGCAGGCCGGGCTGGCGGTCGGCAAGGGCATCCACGTGGACGACCAGATGGTCACCTCGGATGAGCATATCCTGTCGGTCGGCGAATGCGTCGAGCACAATGGCGCCATCTTCGGCCTCGTCGCGCCGCTTTACGACCAGGCCAAGGTGGCCGCCGCGACGCTGTCGGGCAAACCGGCCCGCTTCGTGCAAAAAGAGGTCTCGACCAAGCTGAAGGTCACCGGCTGTGATCTCTTCAGTGCCGGGGACTTCGCCGAGGGCGAGGACCGCGAGGACATCGTCTTCCGCGATCCCGCGCGCGGCGTCTACAAGCGCCTCGTGCTGAAGGACAACAAGCTGATCGGCGCCGTGATGTACGGCGATACCGCCGACGGCAGCTGGTTCTTCAGCCTGATGAAGGACGGCGAGAGCGTCGCCGAGATGCGCGACACCCTGATCTTCGGACCGGCTTTCCAGGGGGGGGCCGCAGGGGACCCTTTGGCAGCCGTTGCAGCCTTACCGGATGACGCGGAGATCTGCGGCTGCAACGGCGTATGCAAGGGACAGATCGTTCAGGCCATCAAGGACGGGGCAGGCAGCCTCGCCGATATCAAGGCGACGACCAAGGCCAGCGCCTCCTGCGGGACCTGCACGGGCCTGGTGGAACAGGTCATGGCCGCGACGCTGGGCGATGATTTCGTCCTGCCCGCCGCGCAATCGGTCTGCGGCTGCACCGACCTGACGCACGAGGACGTGCGCCGCCTGATCAAGGCACAAGAGCTGAAATCCCAGCCCGCCGTCTGGCAGGAGTTGGGCTGGACCACCCCGAACGGCTGCCATGTTTGCCGCCCGGCGGTGAACTACTACCTGCTGGCCGACTGGCCGCTGGAGTACCAGGACGACCTGCAGTCGCGCTTCGTCAACGAGCGCAACCACGCCAACATCCAGAAGGACGGGACCTTCTCGGTGATGCCGCGCATGTGGGGTGGGATCACCACCCCCGATGAGCTGCGCGCCATTGCGGACGCCGCCGACAAGTACAGGGTACCCACGGTAAAGGTGACCGGCGGCCAACGTATCGACCTTCTGGGTGTGAAGAAGGAGGATTTGCCGGCGATCTGGTACGATCTGAACCAGGCGGGCATGGTCTCGGGCCATGCCTATTCCAAGGGGCTGCGCACGGTGAAGACCTGCGTCGGCAAGGACCACTGCCGCTTCGGCACGCAGGACAGCACCGGGCTTGGCATCAAGCTGGAAAAGAAGCTCTGGGGGTCGTGGACGCCGCACAAGGTGAAGCTGGGTGTCTCGGGCTGCCCGCGCAACTGCGCCGAGGCGACCTGCAAGGACGTGGGCATCGTCTGCGTCGACAGCGGCTTCCAGGTGGGCGTCGCCGGTGCCGCCGGCATGGACGTGAAGGAAACCGAGCGCCTCGTCGACGTGAAGACCGAAGAGGAGGCCATCGAATGGACCGCCGCCTTCGTCCAGCTTTACCGCGAGCACGCCAAGTACCTGGACCGGCCCTACAAGTGGGTCGCCAAGGTGGGGCTCGACTGGGTGAAGGAGCGCCTGTCGGATGACGCCGAGCGCGCGGCCCTGAACGAGCGCTTTGAAATCTCGCAATCCGTCTACCGCAAGGACCCCTGGGCCGATCACGCCGAAAGCCGCGCCGATCAGTACCAGCCCCTTGCCGATATCACCCTGGAGGCCGCGGAATGAGCTGGATCGACATCGGACATATCGACGACGTGCCCCTGCGGGGCGCGCGCATGGTCAAGACACCCGTCGGCTGCGTTGCGATCTTCCGCACCGCCGAGGCCGAGGTCTTTGCCGCCTCCAACAGCTGCCCGCACAAGGGTGGGCCGCTGTCGGATGGTATCGTGCATGGCCGCAAGGTCACCTGCCCGCTGCACAACTGGGTGTTCTCGCTTGAGACGGGCGAGGCGCAGGGCGCCGACGAGGGCCGCATTGCCACCTACCCGATCCGCCTGGAAGAGGGCCGGCTGATGCTGGACGCCGTCGCCGTCGGCAAGAGGAGCGCCGCCTGATGAAGGATGTCTCCGCCTCCGAGATCCGCTCGACCTGCGCCTATTGCGGTGTCGGTTGCGGCGTGCTGCTTGGCCCGGACGGGCAGGGCGGACTTTCGGTGCGCGGAGACAGCGAGCACCCGGCGAATTTCGGGCGCCTCTGCTCGAAGGGCACCAACCTGGGCGAGACGCTGGGGATGGAAGACCGGCTGCTTCACCCGATGCTGCACGGCAAGCCCGTCAGCTGGGATGCGGCGCTGGATCTGGCGGCGGAGAAGTTCCGCGCCGTGATCGAGGAACACGGCCCCGATGCGGTGGCCTTCTACGTCTCGGGGCAGCTGCTGACCGAGGATTACTACGTCGCCAACAAGCTGATGAAGGGCTTCATCGGTTCGGCGAATATTGACACCAATTCAAGGCTTTGCATGGCGTCCTCCGTGGCTGGCCACAAGCGCGCCTTCGGCACCGACACCGTGCCCGGCACCTATGAGGACCTGGAAGAGGCCGACCTGGTGGTGCTTACGGGGTCGAACCTGGCCTGGTGCCACCCGGTGCTTTACCAGCGCCTTGTCGCCGCCAAGGCGGCCCGCCCCCACATGCGCGTCGTGGTCATCGACCCGCGCCGCACCGCCACCTGCGATATCGCAGACCTGCACCTGCCCGTGGCCCCCGGCGGCGACGTGGCGCTGTTCAACGGGCTGCTGGCGGCCATCGACGACGCGGGCGCGATGAATGCCGAGTTCCTCTCTCACGTAGACGGGGTCGAGGCCGCTGTGGCCGAGGCCCGCGCCTCTGACCTGAGCGCTACCGGGATCAGCCCCGCCGACCTGCGCGCCTTCTACGATCTCTGGATCGGCACCGGGAAGGTCGTCACCGTCTACTCGCAAGGCGTCAATCAAAGCTCTGCCGGGGCCGACAAGGTCAATGCGATCCTCAATTGCCATCTCGCCACGGGGCGTATCGGGCAGCCTGGCATGGGGCCGTTTTCCGTCACCGGCCAGCCCAATGCCATGGGCGGGCGGGAGGTCGGCGGGCTGGCCAACATGCTGGCCAGCCACATGGATCTTGAGAACGCCGACCACCGCAGCGCCGTGCGTGGCTTCTGGGACAGCTCCGCCGTTGCCGACACGCCCGGCCTGAAGGCCGTCGACATGTTCCGCGCCGTGGGCGAGGGCCGTATCAAGGCGCTGTGGATCATGCACACCAACCCGGCGGTGACGCTTCCCGATGCGGACCGCGTGCGCGAGGCCATCGCGGGTTGCGACTTCGTTGTCGTCTCGGACATCACTGGCGCCACGGATACCGCACGCCTCGCTGACCTGCTGCTGCCCGCCACCGGCTGGGCCGAGAAATCGGGCACCGTCACCAATTCCGACCGTACCATCAGCCGTCAGCGCAAGGTGCTGGAGGCGCCGGGAGAGGCCCGCCCTGACTGGCAGCACCTGACCGGCTTCGCCGCCCGCATGGGCTGGGGCACGGCCTTCGACTACGCCAGCCCGGCCGAGATCTTCCGCGAATACGCCGCCCTCTCGGGCATCGCCGGGGGCTTCGGGCTGGATTTCGACATTTCCGGTCTCTCCGACATCTCGGATGCCGGCTACGAGTCCCTGTCTCCCACCCGCTGGCCCGTCGCCGGCGCCCGGCAGGGCGGGCGCTTCTTCGGTGACGGGCGTTTCTTCACCCCCTCGGGCAAGGGACGCATGCTGCCGGTGACCCCGCGCGGCCCGGTGGCGCAGACAACGGCGGAACATCCCTTCCGCCTGAACACCGGGCGCATCCGCGACCAGTGGCACACGATGACCCGCTCGGGGCGCTCGGCGAAACTCTCCGCGCATCTCGCGGAGCCCTTCCTTGAGATCCACCCTTCCGATGCTGCCGCCAAGGGCATCTCCCCGTCCGATCTGGTCGAGGTCACCTCGCCCCATGGCCGCGCCATCCTGCGGGCATTCCTGACCGAGAAGATCCGCCCCGGCGACATCTTCGCCCCCATGCACTGGACCGGAGAGACCGCGCCCTCGGGCCGGATCGACGCGCTGGTGGCGCCGGTGGTGGACCCGGTCTCGGGCCAGCCCGAAAGCAAGGCGGCGGTGGCCCAGGTGGCGCGCTGGCAGGCCGGGTTCTACGGGTTTGCCATCAGCGACAGTAGCTTCACGCCCGAAGCCGACTACTGGGCGCGGGCCAGGACGGCGCAGGGCTGGCGGGCGGAAATCGCCCATGCCTCTTGCCCCGAAGACTGGGAGGTCTACGCTAGAGACCTGTTCCAGATCGACGGAGGCAACATGCAGATCGTCAGCGATCCCGCCCGTGGCACCTTCCGCGCCGCCTTTGTCGAAGAGGGCCGGCTGCGCGCCGCCTTCTTCGCCGCCCCCGAACCCGTTGCCGTGATGCGCGACTACCTTTCGGCCCTGCCGGGGACCGATGCGCCCATGGTGCTGTCGGGCCGCGCCGGTGCCGATCAGCCGGATCCCGGCCCGGTGCTGTGCTCCTGCTTCGGCATCGGGGTGAACACCATCCTGAACGCCATCGGGGACCAGCGCCTGGTCTCGGTCGAGGCCATCGGCGAGGCCCTGGGCGCGGGCACCAACTGCGGCTCCTGCCGGCCCGAGCTGGCCGACCTTCTGGCGCGGCTGGCCCCGCGCGAGGCGGCGGAATGAAACTCGCCCCCTATTGCCGCATCCTGGCGCGAGGGCAGGGGCGGTCGCGCTCTTTCACCCAGGAGGAAGCGCGCGAGGCCATGCGCATCATCCTCGACGGTGAAGGCGACCCCGAGGCCATCGGTGCCATCCTGACGCTTTTGCGCATGAAGGGCGAAGTGGCCGAGGAAATCGCCGGTTTCGCCGAGGCCGCGCGCGAGACCCTGCCGCAGATCTCCCGCCCCGCGCTGGATTGGCCCAGCTATGCCGCCGGGCGCACGCGCGGGCTGCCTTTCTTCCTGCTCTCGGCCCGGCTGGTCGCCTCTGGGGGCCACAAGGTGCTGATGCACGGGTGGAATTCCGAACGCCACATGGATGCCTCGGCCTCCGTGCGCTCTGCCCTGTCGCTGGTCGGCATCCCGCAGGCTACTTCCGTCGAAGAGGCGGGCGCACTGCTGGACAGCACCGGCATCGCCTACCTGCCGCTGGAGTGCTTCCAGCCCGTCATGCTGGACCTGCTGCGCCTGCGCGACCGGCTCGGGGTGCGCAGCTGCGTCAACACGGTGCTGCGGGTGCTGAACCCGGCGAAGGCCCCCGCCTCGGTGCAGGGTGTCTTCCATCCGCCGTACCGAGAGCTTCAGGCCGATGCCGGCAAGCTGCTGGGTCAGAAGTCGCTGACCGTGATCAAGGGTGGCGGCGGCGAGTTCGAGCGCAACCCGACCAAGGCCACGGCCCTCTTCGGCCTGCGCGATGGCACCGCCCACGAGGCCATGGCGCCCGAGATCCTGCCCGAGACCCAGAAGCTGAACCAGGGCTGGACCGACCAGACCCTGCTGGCGCGGCTCTGGTCCGGTGACTGGAGCGATCCCTTCGCCGAGGCCGTGGTGCTGGGCACCGCCGCGCTGGCGCTGGAAACCCTGGGCGTGTCAGAGCCGCAGGCCGAGGCCGAGCGGCTCTGGGAGTGTCGGAAGGCTGCGGTAGAGGCCTAGCCCGCGACCGCGCGCACCTTGTCGACGATGCTTGTGAGCACCTGCTCTAGCAGATCCATGTCCTCGGCCTCGCCCATGACGCGGATCAGCGGTTCGGTGCCCGACTTGCGGATCAGAAGGCGCCCGGCCTTGCCCAGGGCCTTTTCGCCCGCAGCGATGGCCTCCTGCACCTCGGGGGCCTCGAGTGGGGCCTTGCCCTCGGCGTAGCGGACATTGACCAGCTTCTGCGGCACCGGCTCGAAGACCGAGGCGAGCTCGCTTGCGGGCTTGCCGGTCTCGACCATGGCCGAGAGGAACTGCAGCGCCGCCAGCAACCCGTCGCCGGTGGTCGAATGGTCGGTCATGACGATATGGCCGGATTGCTCTCCGCCCAGGTTGAAGCCGCCCTGCTGCATGCGCTCGACCACGTAGCGGTCGCCGACGGCGGTGCGTTCCAGCCCGATGCCCCTGCTTTCCAGGAAGCGCTCGAGCCCGAGGTTCGACATTACCGTTGCCACCAGGCTATCCCCTGCCAGCAGGCCCTGATCCTTCCAGCGCGAGGCGATCAGCCCCATGATCTGGTCGCCATCGGCCACGCGCCCTGTCTCGTCGATCAGGATCACCCGGTCGGCATCGCCGTCCAGGCAGATGCCCAGGTCGGCGCGGGTCTCGCGCACGCGGCGGGCCGCCTGCCAGGGGTGGGTCGATCCGCAATCCTCGTTGATGTTGAAGCCGTTGGGCTCGACCCCCATCGAGATCACCTCGGCGCCCAGCTCCCACAGGACGGCGGGGGCGGTGCGATAGGCGGCACCATTGGCGCAATCCAGCACCACCCGCAGCCCGTCCAGCCGGGTGCGGCGGGGCAGGGTGGCCTTGGCGTATTCCACGTAGCGGCCGCGCGCGTCCTCGTAGCGCTTGGCACGGCCGATGTTCTGCGGCTGCGCCGGGGGCACGCCCTCTTCCATCAGCGCCTCGATGGCGGCCTCGGCCTCGTCGCTCAGCTTGAAGCCGTCGGGGCCGAAGAACTTGATCCCGTTGTCGGCGGCGGGGTTGTGGCTGGCCGAGATCATCACGCCCACATCCGCCCGCAAGCTTCGCGTCAGGTAGCCGATGGCAGGGGTGGGCACCGGACCCAGCAGGAAGACGTTCATGCCGGTAGAGGTGAAGCCGGCGGTCAGCGCGTTTTCCAGCATGTAGCCCGACAGCCGCGTGTCCTTGCCGATGACCACCCGGTGTTCCTGCTTGTCGGTGCGGAAGTAGCGCCCCGCGGCAGCGGCGAGCTGAAGCGCCACATCCGCCGTCATCGGCCACTTGTTCGCCTGTCCGCGCACCCCGTCCGTGCCGAAAAGCTTGCCTGCCATGCCTATAGTCCTGTCTCTGCCCGGTAGCGCGGGATTTGCCCCGTGCCTTTCGTTTTGCGCTTCCAGCTATAGGCAAGCCCATGGCGGCTGTCCAACCCGCGCAGAGCCGAAAGCCCGGCCAGTCGCCTGTATTCCCGGCGGTCTTTTGCCTGAGATTTTACGTTTCAGTAACAAAGCGGGTCGGCCTGTCGATCGCCGTTGATACTGTCCGGTGCTGGCGGTAACAAAATCCAGAACCTCTTGTTTCGATCTTTTCAAACGGATGACTTGGCATGACCAAACCGCTTTCCACCGTCACCCCGAATACCTGGGACTTCCTGCGCGAGCCCATGATCAAGCCCACGGGCTTCCGGGAATACGATGCGCGCTGGAAGTATCCCGAAGAGATCAACCTGCCCGGCATGACGGCGCTTGGCCTGGGGCTTGGCACCCAGATGATCAAGCGCGGCGTCGATCCGGTGATCGCGGTCGGCAATGACTACCGGGATTACTCGCTGGCGATCAAGAACGCGCTGATCCTCGGGCTGGTGCAGGCGGGTATTACCGTCAAGGACATCGGCCCCTGCATCACCCCCATGGCTTATTTCAGCTCTTTCCACCTGGGGGGCTGCGCGGTGGCCATGGTCACCGCCTCGCATAACCCCAATGGCTGGACCGGGGTGAAGATGGGCTTCGAGATGCCCCTGACCCACGGCCCCGACGAGATGGCCGAGCTGCGCGATATCGTGCTGAATGGCGAGGGTGTGGAACGTGACGGCGGCAAGGTCGAGCGTGTCGACGGTGTCTTCGAGGCCTACCTCGACGACCTCGTGGGCGACTTCAGGATGAGCCGCAAGCTGAAGGTGGTCTGTGCCACCGGCAACGGCACCGCGGCGGCCTTCGGTCCGGCGGTCTTCGAGCGCCTGGGTGTCGAGATCGTGCCCTCGCACAACGAGCTGGATTACACCTTCCCCCACTACAACCCCAACCCCGAGGCCATGGAGATGCTCCATGACATGGCCGACACGGTGAAGGAATCCGGCGCCGATTTCGCCCTTGGCTTCGACGGCGACGGTGACCGTTGCGGCGTGGTGGACGACGAGGGCGAAGAGATCTTCGCCGACAAGGTGGGGGTCATCATGGCCCGCGACCTGATCAAGCTCTACCCCGGCTCGACCTTCGTGGCGGATGTGAAATCCACTGGCCTCTTTGCCTCGGACCCCGAGCTGATCGCGGGCGGTGCCGTGGCCGACTACTGGAAGACCGGCCACAGCCACATGAAGCGCCGCGTGCATGAGCTGGGCGCCCTGGCGGGCTTCGAGAAGTCGGGCCACTACTTCCTGTCCGGCGATATCGGACGCGGCTACGACGATGGCATGCGTGTCGCGGTCGAGATCTGCAAGCTGATGGACCGCAACCCCGACAAGTCCATGTCGGACCTGCGCAAGGACCTGCCCGTCACCTACTCGACGCCCACCATGTCGCCCTATGCCGCGGATGAAGAGAAATACGACATCCTCGCGCGCATCGTCGAGAAGCTGGCCGCCAAGGCCGACGCCGGAGAGACCTTCGCCGGTCGCGCGGTGAAGGAAGTGGTCACGGTGAACGGTGCCCGCGTGATCCTGGACAATGGCTCCTGGGGTCTGGTGCGCGCCTCGTCGAATACGCCGAACCTGGTGGTGGTCTGCGAAAGCTCGGACAGCGAGGCCGAGCTGCGCGCGATCTTCAAAGAGCTTGACGACGTGATCCGCACCGAGCCGGGTGTGGGCGATTACGACCAGACCTTCTGATCGTTTCAACGATATGAGAGGCCGGGGGAAGGTGGGTGCGAACCCACCCGACGCCCGGCCTCTTCTCTTTCGCGCGCCAGGGTAGGGCCGCGCCTGCCGGGGTCCGTGGCGGGCTCTCTGCGGGTGCTGCGCTTTCGTCGCGCGGGCATCTGGATCTTGGGTGGCACCGGTAGCGTAATGGCGGGCGGCGGCCCAGGTGTAGCGCGGGTGCCAACCCATCATCCCCGGCCCGCCCGTGACGCGCCAGCGCAGGATGAATTGCGACGCGCTAGCGCAAAATGATTTGCGACGCGCTAGCGCACGATGAACTCCGCGTGCAGCGCCCCGGCGGCCTTGATGCTTTTCAGGATGTCGATCATGTCGCGCGGCGCCACGCCCAGGGCGTTCAGCCCGGCGACGACCTCTGACAGCGAGGTCCCCTCGCGGATCTCGGCCAGGCCGATGCCGGGCTCCTCGACGATCTCGGCATTGGTGCGCGGCACCACCACCGTCTCGCCCTCGGCGAAGGGGTTGGGCTGCACCACCGCCGGATCCTCTTCTATGCGCAGGGTCAGGTTGCCCTGGCTGACCGCCACCCGGCTGATCCGCACGTCCTCTCCCATCACGATGGTGCCCGAGCGCTGGTCCACCACCACCCGCGCCTTCTGCTCGGGTTCGACCAGGATGTTCTCGACCCGGCCCAGGGCATGGGCCGGAGAAGCCATGCCGGTCGCGGTGATATCCAGCCGCACGGTCCCGGAATCGAGCATCCTCGCCACGGGGGTGGCGAAACTTTCGTTGATCGCCTGCTCGATACGGGCGGCGGTGGTGAAATCGGGTTCCCGCAGGGCCAGCCGAAGCGAGGACAGGGCCGAGAGCTCGAAGTCGACCTCGCGTTCCACCCGCGCGCCGGAGGGGATCACGCCCGAGGTCGGCACCCCCTGCACCACCTGCGCCGCATCGCCCTGGGCCGCTGCCCCGCCCGCGATCACCGTGCCCTGGGCCACCGCGTAGATCTGGCCGTCGGCGGCGTTGAGCGGGGTCATGATCAGCGTGCCACCCAGCAGGGAAGAGGCGTCGCCGATGGCCGAGACCGTCACGTCGATCGTCCCGCCGGTGCGCGCGAAGGGCGGCAGGGCGGCGGTGACGAAGACCGCGGCCACGTTCTTCGGGCGGAACTGCTCTCCGGTGATGTTCACGCCGAGCCGTTCCAGGATGTTCGACATGATCTCTTCGGTGAAGGGCGCGTTGCGGATGCCGTCGCCGGTGCCGTTCAGCCCGACCACCAGGCCATAGCCCACCAGGTCGTTGCCGCGCACGCCGTCGAATTCCACCAGGTCCTTGATGCGGATCGGCCCGGCGAGCGCCAGCTGCGGCATCAGCAGCGCCAGGCAGAGCAGGAGGCGAGAGACCCACATCACAGGTAGTCCGTGAGCGAGAGCCGGGCCAGTTTCACCGTCATGGCGTAGAGCGCTTCGAGCTGGAATTGCACGTCCTCCAACTGGGTTGCGGTCTCGTAGGGATCGACGGCCAGGAGCTCTGACTGGGCGATCAGGTAGCCGGCGCGCTCTGACACGATCCGGGCAGAGCTTTCCTGCGCGCGGGTCTGGGCATAGCCGAGGTCGGCGCGGATCTGCACGAGACGTTCCTGCTGGAATGACAGCCCCTCGCCCGCGGCCTTCATCATCTGGGCCTGCAGGTCGCTGTCGAAGCCAAGGGCCTGGTCGGCCGTCAGCGCAGCCATGGAGGCGAACTTCAGCATGGTGCGGAAGGCCTCGTCATCGCCGCGCAGGTCGAGGTCGACGGTTTCGCCCTCGCCCAGGACGAAGGGTTGCAGCGAGGTGGCCGAGCCCTGGTAGGCCACCGTGTCGAAACCGCCGCCGGTGTCGAACCAGGTGTCGAGCACACCCTGGACGCCCGCCAGTGTGGTCTGGCCTGCCAGCGCCGTGCGCAGGTCGGCCAGGATGTCCTCGTGCGAGACCAGCGGCACCGTATCGCTGTCGATCCCCGAGAAGAGCGCCCGACCGGCGACGGTGGAATTGACCGCGTTGACCATGCTCTCGAGGTCCTCGGTCGCGCGTGTCGAGGCGCTGATCACCGCCTCGTCCAGGAAGGAGCCCGCCGCCGTTAGCGCCGCTGACCCCAGGTCGGTCGAGAGGGTCTGGAAGCGCTCAAGCACGTCCTGCATGGTCTGGGTGAAGAGGATCGCCTCGCCCGTGGCCGCGTCGTAGCTGTCGAGCAGGGTCAGGTTACGCTCCACGTCCGCGAGGTAGGAATAGCTGCCCGACAGGTGCCGCGCCACGTCGGCGGTGCGCCCCGAGGCGAGCTCCTGGCTGAGCTGGTTCATCCGGCTCTTCAGGTCGGTGTTCTGCTGGCGCAGCATGAAGCTTTGGGCGAGGTCGCCGATGGTGATGGCAGGCATGGCTCAGATCCTCATCAGGATGTCGAGAAGATCCTCGACGGTTTGCACGAGGCGGGCATTGGCGGCGTAGGTCTGTTCGATCAGCAGCAGGCGCTGCATCTCTTCATCGGTGTCCACCCCGTCGGACAGAAGCCGCGACTTCAGCTCTCCCTCTCGGGTGGTGGCGAAGGCAAGGCTTTGCTCCGAAAGGTTTCTTTCTGTCCCGGTGAGGGACATGATCGACGAGGCGAGGTTGGGGGCAGAGATGCCCGAGGTGGTGAAGGGCCCCGAGGCGGGGGTGCGTTTCTCGTTCAGCGCGGCCAGCGTGTCCTGCAGCAGGGTGGCATCTGAGACCGGCCCCTGGACCGTGGCATTGATGCCGTCGCGCAGCCGCCAGGTGGCACCGCCCTGGTCGGGGTCGACCGCGGCATTGACCGCAAGTCGCGAGGCCAGGCCGACCTCGTTCGCGGCGGTGAAGGCCGCGGCGTTGTCGGTGAAGAGGCCGGCGTCCCCGGCCAGCAGCGTGGTGTCGAGCGTCGGGTCCTGGAAGCGTTCGACCAGGTCGCGGGCCACCGAGTCGATCCGCGCCTGGGCCTCTTCCGCCAGTTCGTCGCGCACGGCAAAGAGCGCGGCCAGGCGCCCTCCGGCGACGGGGCTGCGATCATCGGCGGTGTCGATATCGACGCCGTTGATCGTCAGGCCCGAGAGCAGCCCCGCGCCCTGGGTCATGTTGGCGGTGATGGTCGTGGTGCGGGAAAAACCGAACTCGACCGCGGAATTGCCATCCAGCAGGATTGCGCCGCCGAGGGTGAACAGCGCCACCTGGCCGTTGTCGCGCGCCACCTCGATGATCGGCACGTAGTTCGAGAGCTCGTCCAGCGCGGCCTGTCGGTGATCCTCGAGCGGCGCGGAATTGCCCCCGGTCAGCCGGGCGCGGTTGATCCCCTCGTTGAGGCTTCTGACCTCCTGCAGCAGGTCGTTCATGCGTGTGACCGCGGTGGCGATCTCGGTATCCGCATCCTGGCGGATCGTCTGAATGCCGTCGCCGATGTCCTTGATCGACTTGGCCACGTCCTGGGCCGCGTAGAGCACGGTGGTGAGCCGTTCGGTCAGGTCGGGGCGAGAGGCGGCGGCAATGAGACTGCTTTCAAGGGTCGTCAGGCGCCCGGACAGCGAGGTGCCATCCTCGGGCGTGCCCAGCAGGTCTTCCATCCGGCGAAAGAACACCGCCTGCGCCTGTGTCTGTTGCATCGAGGCATTGGCGTCGCGCCGGTCTGCGACCAGCCCCTGGTCGACATGGCGCACCACGCCGCCGATCTGCACGCCGCCCCAGGTGCCCGAGCTGCGGGCCGAGGTCTCCAGCGTCCGGCGGGCGTAGCCCTCGGTCATGGCGTTGGAGATATTGGAGGCGACCACGGAGGAATTGCGCGCCGTGGCGGTCAGGCCCGAGAGGGCATTGGACAAGGCTCCGGACAGGCTCATGTGGCGGACCTTTCTGGACAGCGGGGATCATGCGGCGGCGCGTCCTGCGCCGCCGGGGGCAAGCCTTTGTCAGCGCTTGATATTCGTGGTTTCCTGCAGCATCTCGTCGACGGTCTGGAAGACCTTGGCATTCGACGAATAGGCGCGCTGGGTGCGGATCATGTCGGTCAGCTCTCCGGCGACATCGGTGCCGGATTCCTCGCGCGCGTAAGAGACGATGTCGCCGGTGGGTCCGTCGCCTGCATTCCATAGGTAGAAGCCGCCGCTCTCCGGGGTGGGCATGTAGGTCTGGTAGTCCATCGACTTCATGCCGTTGACGTTGACCACATCGGCCAGTGGCACCTGGTAGAGCACCTGGGCCGCGCCGCTTTCGAAGAAGGCGCGGACATAGCCGTTGCCGTCGACCTCTACCCCGGTGATGTTCGACACCGCGGAGCCATCCTTGGTGATGCCCGTCGGCGCGAACTTGTCGCCAAGTTGCGAGAGGCCGCCGCTTTCATCCAGGAGCCCCAGGTCGATCTCGATCGGGCCTGATGCGACGGTGACGGTCACCTTGCCGGTCACCGCGTCATAGGCGGTGCCCGCGGCGCCCAGGGTCACCGCGTCAAGCGTACCGCCCTCGGTCCGTGTGTCATTGAAATCAAGGGTATAATCCCCGACGGTCGTGCCAAGCGCGCTGTCGTCGATGACCATCTGCCAGGAGTTGGAGGCCCCCGGCCCGGCCACGTCCGGCGTGAAGGTCACCGTCAGCGTCTCGGGCTTGCCGAGGTTGTCGTAATACTCGATCGTCACAGACAGCGGATCGCCAGAGGCGGTGTCCTCGGTCTCGGTCGCGGGCAGGTTGACGCCCATGCTGACCTCGGTCGTCGGATTGCCCGCATAGGCCGAGGGGTCGATCTGCACCGGCACGAGGCCGGTCGAGGTCTCTCGCGCCACGGCGGGGATCGAGCCGTCGCTATTGGCTTCCCACCCCAGCAGGATCAGCCCGGTGTCGGTGCGCAGGTAGCCGTCTTCATCGGTGCGGAACGAGCCGGTACTGGTCAGCAACATTTGCTCGAAAGTGCCGGTCGCCGCGACCTCGGCGCCATAGGCGACCGGCAGCATGCCGCGTTCGCGCACCGCAAGGTCGGTGGGATTGTCCGTCGGCACGATCGAGCGCCGCTGGTCGATCTGGCGCATGGTGGTCGCCCGCACACCGCCCGCCGTATAACCCGCCCCGCTTTCGCTGAGCACGAGCGAGCTGAAGTCGGTCGAGACCTTCTTGTAGCCGAAAGTGGAGGAGTTCGCGATATTGTCGGCAATCGCCGCAAGCCGCGTGGCATTGGTCTGTAGACCCGCCACGCCCGCATTGAGGGACGAGGAAATAGTCATGAATACGCCTTTCTGCTGCATCGACCTTTTCGTCCCTGCAACAGCTAAAGGCGCGGGCTTAAAATGCCGCTAACATCTAAAATCCTTGGCACTTCCGGCCCGGATGCGGGGCTAGCGGTTCTTCCGCAGCAGGATCAGCTCAAGCCGATTGTTCCGCGCTGACATGGGGTTGCGGTCTGCCAGCTCGCGGTCCGCATGGCCGGTGATCCGCGCCACGCGCGCGCCGGGCAGGCCCTGCTGCTCCATCAGCTTGCGCATGCCTTCGGCGCGCTGAGTCGACAGGTCCCAGACCGGATTGTTGTTCAGCACCACGGGGCGGGCATGAACATGGCCCTCGATCGCCATCTCGTTGGTGACCAGCGAGGTCACTCGCACCAGCATCGCCGCCAGCTGCTCCAGCAACGCGGTCGGCTCGGCGGTCTCGCCCATGTAGAGAGAGGCCTCTTCGGTCTCGAAGAGCTCGATCACCAGGCCCTCGTCGGTGACGCGGGTCACGATATGGCGCAGCATCTCTGGGTGGACATCGCTTTCGCCGGACTGGCCGCGCAGGATCTTCTCGATCTCTTCCAGCTGGCGCTGCTCGGCGTCCTCGGCCTGCTGCGCCTCGCGGCCGGAAGACTTGTCCTGCGGCGTCGGATTGAGAGAGGTCGCGCCGGTGCCGACCTGCGGCAGGGCGATCTCCGAGAAGGTGCTTTCGCCCCCGAAAGCCCCGTCGCCGCCGCCGGAAACCCGGTTCAGCGGGATCGTCGGAGAGAAGTAATCCGCGATCCCCTTGCGTTGCTTCTCTGTCGTCGCGTTCAACAACCACATCAGAAGGAAGAAGGCCATCATGGCCGTCACGAAGTCGGCATAGGCGACTTTCCAGGCCCCACCATGGTGCCCGTCGCCGCCCCCCTTCTTCACCTTCTTGATGATGATTGGCGCAGCATTGCTCTGCCCGCTCATCTCCACCACCTCGGTAACTCACCCGATCTCAGGTTTAGCGACGGTGTCTTGCAGGAAGCTTAACGGCTGCGATTTTAGGGATTTTCGGCAGGAGGAACGTAAGGGGAACTTTAAGGACTTGCAGTCAGTGTGAGTCGAAAGGCAGCACGGGAAGGACGATGGTCGCGGCGGATCTACTGGTATTGGGCAGTTCCGGAAGGGTTGGCAGGCTGTTGCGCGGCGTGCTCTCCGGCTCGTCGTGGCTGCGGGCCGGATTCGCGGAAGGCGCGCCCCGGATCGTCTGGCAGTACCGCTCGGGCGACGGGGCGGATGTGCTGAAATGGCAGCCGGGCCGACCGCTGCCCCGGGGCTTTTCGGCGCGGGTGGTGGTGGCGCTCTGGGGCGTGACCTCGGGCCCGCCAGAGGCGCTGGCCCAGAACGCGATGCTGGCGCGCGCGGCCCTGCACCTGGCGCGACGGGTCGGCGCGGAAAGGGTGCTGCATCTGTCCAGCGCGGCGGTGCAGGCGGGGCTGCAGGGCGCTCCGGCAGCAGAGGATCTGCCGCCCGCGCCGCTGACCGCCTATGGCGAGGCCAAGCTGCGGATGGAGGAAGAGATTGCCGCCTGGCACGGGGCCCAGCCGGGCACCACACCGCGCAGCGTGATCCTGAGGATGGGCAATGTCGCCGGGGCGGATGCGCTTTCGGTGGCGCTGGATCGCGGCGGGCCCGTTGTTCTGGATCGCTTCCCCGATGGCGGCGGGCCGCGCCGCTCCTACATCGGGCCAGAGGATCTGGCGCGGCTGCTGGCTTGCCTCGCCACCTGTCCGCTGTCCCGGTTGCCCGCATGCGTCAACGTGACGGGGCCGCGACCCGTTGCCATGGCCGACCTCGTGCGTGCGGCGGGCCGCAACCTGCGCTGGCGTCCTGCGCCTCCGTCGGCCTTGCCGGTCATGGCGCTGGACCCGAGGCGGATGGAGGCTCTGACGGGTGAGTTGACAGGCAGCGGCACCGCGCGCGGACTCGTCGCGCAATGGCACCGCACGCGGGAGGTGGCATGAGCTTTTCCCGACGCAAGCGGATCTTTGACCTGGTGCTGACCCTCCTGGCATGCGTGGTCCTGTGGCCATTGTTGCTGGGGGTCGGCCTGGCAGTCTGGCTCTGCGACGGCCGGCCGGTCTTCCATGGCGGAGAGCGGATGCAAAGCCCCACGCGGGCCTTCACCCTGTGGAAGTTCCGCACAATGGTGCCGGAGGAGGGGGATCTTGGCGTCACGGGTGGCGACAAGACCAACCGTGTGACGCCGCTTGGCCGCCGGCTGCGACGGGCCCGTCTGGATGAGCTGCCTCAACTCTGGAACCTGCTGCGCGGTGATATCTCGATCGTCGGCCCCCGCCCGCCCCTGCGCCGCTATGTCGAGGCCTATCCGGCGCTCTACGCCGAGGTGCTGCGCTGCCGTCCGGGGCTGACCGGCCTTGCGACGGTGGCCTTCCGACGACGGGAGGCAAGGTTGCTCGCCCCCTGTTGCACCGCGGAAGAGACCGAGGCGGTCTATTGCCGCCGTTGCATCCCGACCAAGGCCCGGCTGGATCTTCTCTATGCGGCGCGGCAAAGCCTCTGGTTGGACCTGGCGCTGATCCTGCGCACCTTCTGGCGGGAGTGAGCATGCAGGGCAGCAACCTTCGGACCCTCGCGCGCTGGCTGACCGGGTTGGCCCCGGGTCACAAGGCGCTGACCTTGCTGGCCCTTGACGGTCTGGCGGTGGCCGGGGCGGTGGTGATCCTCGACCTGGTGCTGCCGGGAGGGCTGCCGGGTCCGGTTGCCCTCTGGGCGGGACTGCTTTTCATCGGGCTGGGCGCCGTGCTGTCGCTGCACAGGATGAAGCTCAGGGACTACCAGCGACAGGGGCTGCCGCGCAGCCTTGCGCAGGGGCTGGGCCTGCTGGTGGGCTTGCTGCCGATGCTGGGTGGACAGCCCCGGATGGCGCAGCTTCTGCTCCTGGTCGGCCTGTCGGTGGCGCTGTCTCTCAGTGGTCGCATTGCCCTTCTTCGGTTGGCGCTGATCGCCCATGCGCTGGCCCGAAGGCCGCAACAGCTGCTGATCTGGGGCGCCGGTCGCGCCGGGCAGCAACTGGCCGCCGCCCTCGCCGGGGACGAGGCGCAGCGGGTGGTGGGTTTTCTTGACGATGACGCGCGCAAGCAGGGGCGGCGGCTGGTCGGCCTGCCGGTTCACGCGCCCTCGCGCGCGGGCTCACTGGTGGCGCGCCAGCAGGTCGACCGGGTGATCCTTGCCCTGCCGCGTCACGCGCATGGCCGCGCCCGGCAGGCTCTGGCCGGAGCCGGCTGCGAGGTGATGACCCTGCCCGGATTCGCCGCGCGGCTCTGGGGCGCCGAGCGCGCGCCGCCGGATGTCACGCGCCTGCTGGGCCGCGCCGGGCTGGACCGGGTGCTGCCCGAGGTGCGTGAAAGCTACGCTGGCCAGGTGGTGCTGGTCACCGGCGCGGGCGGCTCCATCGGGGCAGAGCTGTCGCGGCAACTGGCCCGGCTGGGTCCTGCGCGGCTGATCCTGCTCGATCACTCGGAACTCGCGCTCTATGACATCGCGCGAGAGCTCGAAGGTATCGCGCCCGAGGTCTCTGCGGTGCTCGGCTCGGTCTGCGACGCGGCCCTCGTCACAGAGCTGCTGCAGGGCCGCAGGGTCGAGGTGATCTTCCACGCGGCGGCCTACAAACATGTGCCCCTGGTCGAGGATAACCCGCTGTCGGGGCTCGAGAACAACGTCATCGGCACCAGGGTCCTGGCCGAGGCGGCGGCGCGGTCGGGTGTGGGTCGGATGATCCTCATCTCGACCGACAAGGCGGTGCGCCCGACCTCACTCATGGGGGCCAGCAAGCGCCTGGCCGAGGAGGTCGTGCAGGACCTTGCAGGCCGCAGCACGACGACCCGTTTCGCCATGGTGCGCTTCGGCAATGTCATGGGCTCCAGCGGGTCCGTCGTGCCGCTCTTTGCCGAGCAGATCGCGCGCGGCGGCCCGGTGACGGTGACCCACCCCGAGGTCACGCGCTACTTCATGACGGCGGAAGAGGCGGTGCGCCTGACCCTGCTGGCCGGCGCCTATGCCTGCGGCGGCGAGGTCTTCGTGCTCGATATGGGCGCGCCGCAGAAGATCCTGCACCTGGCGCGGCAGATGATCCTCGGTGCGGGGCTGACCCCGCGCGATGCCGACCACCCGGACGGAGAGATCGAGATCCGCTTTACCGGCCTGCGGCCCGGCGAGAAGCTGGAAGAAGAGCTGTTGATCGGCGATGACATGTTGCCAACCCCCCACCCGCGTATCCTGCGCGCGCAGGAGGCGCATCTGTCTCAGATCAAGGTCGCCGCGGCGCTTTCGGACCTGAAGCGCGCGTTGGAAAACCGGGATGCCGCTGCGGCGCGGGCGGCGGCGCTGCATTGGGCCGGGGGCGCGGTGCAGCAGTCGGGGACGGGCTGGCAGGTGCCGGGGGGCTTGCCGCCGCCTTATGCCGTTTCGCCGCGCAGGCTGATGCAGGGGCAGGCCGGGCCCCGCCATTGACAGGCCGCGGCGCCGCGATGGAAGGTTGCCCTGGGGCATTTCGCAAAGCGACCCCTGGCGCGGGCCGTGCTTGATGCACGGGGCCGCGTGGCACCGGCAACCGCCCCGGCAAGAGGCCGGGGATGACCCAGCGAGGAGAAAACACCATGGCCGCAAGGATTTTCGCAGGGCGCTTCCTGGCTCGGGGGATGCTGGTGGTGGCGCTGGTGCTGGGTGGTTTCTCTCTGCGTCCCGGCCTGGCGCAAGAGGCGGAGCAGGTGGTGAATGGCCAGAAGCTCGGTGCCTGGGGCGTCGCCTGCCAGGCCCTGGCGGTGAACAAGACCCGTTGCCATCTCGAGCAGACCCTGTTGCGCGATACCGACCGGGTGTTCCTGGCGCGCAGCCTCGCGGTCTGGTCCGACGATGGCAGCCGCGGTTTCCTTGCATTGCAGGTGCCGGTCGGCGCCTATCTGCCCTCGGGGATCGCCCTGCGCGCCGAGGGTGCCGAGACCGTGCATCCGCTGACATGGCAAAGCTGCTCGCCCGAGCTCTGCGAGGCGCTGATCGACCTCGACGACGCGCTGATGCAGGAGCTTTCCCAGGGCACGGGCAAGGTGGTCGCCACCTATCGCCCGAGGCTGGGCGCCGAGGCGCGGGTCTTCAATTTCTCGGTGTCGGGGCTGATCGAGGGCATGCAGGCCCTGCGACCGGGCGAGGGCTGAGACCTAGCCCTCCCAGGTCTTGCGCAACACGCGCATCCAGTTGCCGTGGCACAATTTCTGCATCAGCGCCTCGTTATAGCCGCGCTGGCGCAGGGCCTGGCGCAGGTTGGGCAGACCGCTGCAATCGCCGATGACCTCGGGCACGATCGCGCCGTCGAAATCGGATCCGAAGCCGACCCGGTCCTCTCCCAGCATCTGCAGCAGGTGGTCGAGGTGGCGTAGCAGGTCGTCCAGCCCGGTATCGGCCCGCATCTGGCCGTCGGGCCGCAGGAAGCCGGTGGCCAGGTTGATCCCCACCATGCCGTCGGTCTCGGCGATCATCGACAGCTGCCGGTCCGAGAGGTTGCGGGCGTGTTCGCAGACCGCCAGCGCATTGGAGTGGGTGGCCACCAGCGGCGCATCGCTGAGGCGGGCCACGTCGTCGAAACCCTTGGCGTTCAGATGCGACAGGTCGATCATGATCTTCAGCCGGTTGCATTCGCGCACCAGCCGCTTGCCCGCCTCGGTCAGGCCGGGGCCGATATCCGGGCCCGATGGGAAGCGGAAGGGCACGCCCTCGCCGAAGATCGTCGGACGGCTCCAGACCGGGCCGAGAGAGCGCAGCCCGCGGGCGTGGAAGCCCTCGAGCTCGGCGATATCGGGGCCGATCGCTTCGGCGCCCTCGATATGCAGCACCGCTGCCATGGAGGGGCCCTGCATCGCCGCTTCCAGCGCATCGACATCGGTGCAGATGCGGATCACGCCCGCCTCTTCCAGCGCCCGTGCGGCGGCAAAGCCCTGTTCGGTGATCACCCGCGCGGTGGCATGGTCGACCGGCGGCGGCAGCGGCAGGTCGTAGGCGGGCTTGGAGAACTCCTCCATCGAGAAGGCGCTTTCAGCCGGGCTGGGCACGAAGATGGCGAAGAAACCGCCGGCCAGGCCGCCGTGCTTCGCGCGCGGCAGGTCGATATGGCCGTCAGCACAGCCATCGCGCACCCTCTCGGCGGTGATGTCGCCGTTGATCAGCCGCAGAATCAGGTCGTTGTGCCCGTCGAAAATCACCGGGCTCCGCCGCGCCGCGTCCGTCATGTCAAATTCCCGCTTCCCTCACAGAGGGCAGAGAAGCAGCCCGCGAGGGCGCTGTCCAGTTCGCAAATGTGCCGCCCTGTCGCTATGTCGCGGCAGCGGCGGGCAACCGCCGGGCGGTTGCCTCGAGCGCATGCCAGAGCGACAGGGCAGCAGAGCGCAGGGTCATAACGCAGAGCTCGGTCTCGGCGGGGCGGGTCACCAGGCAGTTCAGGTGATGCAACTGGCAGCGCGTGGCCCGGCCGGGGGCCAGGGTTTCGGCGGGCAGGTTCACCAGCTTCTCGGTCAGTGCCCGCAGGGGCGGCGCACCGGCCTCCGAGCAGATGCGGATCACCACCCAGCCGTCGCTCTGTTCGGTCATTCGGGCACCGGGCAGGGCGGCGATGGCGGCACGGGCCGCGGCCGCGTCGCGGCTTTCCACCATCCACTGGCCGGGGCCGGTCCAGAAGGCGGCCAGGTCGCCGGAGCGCGCATAGGCTCCGGGGCCGGGCAGCGGCAGATCGGCCAGCGCGCTGGTCTCGTCCCGCAGCGCCAGCGAGAGCAGGGTGATCGCGCAATCCTCGGTCAGGGTCAGGGCGCCGTGGCGGGCTGCGGCGGGTCCGGCGGTGCCGAGCGCACCCATGGGGGTCAGGTCAGTCACGCAGGCGGTCTCCTTCCGGGTCGACGAAATGGGCGGGCACGATGCGGACCGGGATCTGCTGGTCCTGCAAGGGGTTGGCGGCGACCAGGGTCTCGCCCATCCGGGCCTCGCCCTGTTCAAGGTAGCCAAGCGCGATATGGCCGCCGACATGGGGTGAATAGCAGGCCGAGGTGACCCAGCCCTGATCGTTCGCCATGGTCTGCGCGGCGCCCGTCGCCAGCAGATGCGCCCCGGCGGGGATCGCCTGCTGCGGATCGACGGCTTGCAGGCCGACCAGGCGGCGGCCGTCCTGGGCCAGCCCCTCGCGGCGCGACATGACGGCCCCGATGGAGTCCTTCTTGACCGAGACCATCCGCCCCAGCCCCATCATCTGCGCCGTGGTCTGGCCGTTCAGCTCTGCCCCCGCCGCATGGCCCTTCTCGATGCGCAGGATCGACAGCGCTTCGGTGCCATAGGGGGTGACGCCAAGGTCGGCGCCCTTCTCCATCAGCCGCTGCATGAGCGCATGACCGTAGCGGGCGGGGACGGCCAGCTCATAGGCCAGTTCGCCCGAGAAGGAGATGCGGAAGAGGCGCGCCGGGCAACCGTTGCAGACGGTCAGCTCGGCGCAGCCCATGAAGGGGAAGGCCTCGGTCGAGAGGTCGAAATCATCGACCACGCGGGACAGCAACTCGCGCGACCTCGGCCCCGCCACGGCGATCTGTGCCCAGGCATCCGTGGTCGAGATCAGCGTCACGTCCAGCTCCGGCCAGAGGCACTGGCGGGCGAACTCCATGTTGCGCAGCACCAGGCCCGCGTTGGCGGTGGTGGTTGTGACGACGAAATGCTCTTCGCCCATGCGGGCGCAGGTGCCGTCGTCATAGGCGAAACCGTCCTCGCGCAGCATCAGGCCATAGCGTGCCTTGCCGACCTTCACGGTGCCCATCATGTTGCAATAGATGCGGTTGAGGAATTCCGCCGCGTCGGGCCCCTGCACATCCACCTTGCCCAGCGTGGTCACATCGCAGAGGCCGACGGCGCTGCGCACCGCCATGGCTTCGCGGTCGGCGCTCTGGCGCCAGTGGGTCTCGCCCGGTTGGGGGTAGTATTGCGCCCGCATCCACTGGCCGACCTCGGTGAAGACGGCCCCCTGGGCCTTGGCCCAGTGATGCGTCGGGGTCAGGCGGGTGGGGCGGAAGTCCTTCCCAGTGTCGCCGCCACCCAGCACGGCAAGGCTGACAGGCGTATAGGGCGGGCGGAAGATCGTGGTGCCGGTTTCCGGGATGCTGCGGCCGGTCAGTTCGGCCATCACCGCCAGCGCGGTCACGTTCGAGGTCTTGCCCTGGTCCGTCGCCATCCCCAGCGTGGTCCAGCGTTTCAGGTGCTCGACGGAACGCATGTTCTCTTGATGGGCCAGTTTGATGTCCTTGACGGTGACATCGTTCTGGAAATCCACCCAGGCGCGGCCCTTGCCGGGCACATGCCAGAAGGCCTCGGTGCGGATCTGGCGGTCTTCGCCCTGGGGCAGCGGGGTGTCGGCGGCGGGGGTGCCGAGCTGTTCCAGAGCCGCGCGGGCCGCGGCCTGACCCGAGGCCAGCGCCTGCGCGGTCGAGCCCTCGCCCGCCGCCGCCCCTGCGGGCAGCAGCCCCTCGGGCCCGCCATGGGACAGGAACGCCAGCCGGCTTTCGTCCCACTTCGGACGGCCCCGGTGGTGAGAGGCCAGCTGTACATTGGGGTTCCAGCCGCCCGAGACGCCAAGGGCAGAGCAGCTCAGCTCTTCCTCGCGCCCGTTCCAGGACAGCCGGATGGCGCGCAGCCCCTTGCGGCCCGAGGTGCCGGTCACGCGGCCCCCGGCGAAGATCGGGTAGTCACCGAAGGGCGTGGCCCCGGCGCGGCTGTCGATGACGCCCAGCAGGTTGACGCCCTTGGCCTGAAGGTCCAGCGCGGTGCGGTGGCCGTCGTCATTGTTGGTGAAGATCGCCACCTTGCCCGCGCCCGGCGTCACGGCCCAGCGGTTGGCATAGGCGCGCATGGCGCCGGCCAGCAGGATGCCGGGGCGGTCGTTGTCGCGGAAGGGGATGTGGCGCTCGGTGGCGCCGGTGGCCATGACGGCGCGCTTCGCGGTGATCCGCCAGAGCGTCTGGCGCAGGGGCGCGCCGGGCAGGTCCGAGACCTCTTCGACCGCGCCGTAGACGCCGTGGTCATAGACGCCGAAGACGGTGGTGCGGGGCATCACGCGGACGTTGGGCAGGGCGCGCAGCTCTGCCTCGGCCTTTGCCACCCAGTCGGCAGCCGTGGCTGCGTCCAGTGGATCGCTTTCGGCCAGCAGGCGGCCGCCCAGGCGGAAGTCCTCATCCGCCAGCACCACCTCTGCGCCCGAGCGCCCGGCGGTCAGCGCGGCGGCCAGCCCGGCGGCACCGCCCCCGATGACCAGCAGGTCGCAATGCAGGAAGCCCTTGTCGTAGCTGTCCGGGTCGGGCTGCATCGACAGCCTGCCCAGGCCGGCGGCATTGCGGATCGCGGGCTCGTAGAGCTTTTCCCAGAAGGCGCGCGGCCACATGAAGGTCTTGTAGTAGAAGCCCGCGGCGAAGAAGGGCGCGGCAAGGTCGTTGACCGACCAGAGGTCGAAGCCGAGCGGGCCCGCATGGTTCTGGCTGCGCGCGACAAGGCCCTCGGGCAGGCGGATCATGGTGGCGCGGGTGTTGGGCTCTGCCCGCGCGCCGGTCCCGAGGGTGACCAGCGCATTGGGCTCTTCCGAACCGGCGCTGAAGATGCCGCGCGGGCGGTGGTACTTGAAGCTGCGCGCCACCAGGCGGATGCCGTTGGCCATCAGTGCCGAGGCCAGGGTATCGCCCTCGAAACCTTGCAGCGTCCGCCCGTTGAAGGTGAAGGACAGGGGCTTGCTGCGGTCGATCAGACCGCCGGAGAGACGCGCATTCATTCCGGCAGCCCCATCTTCACGTTGCGCGCCAGCTTGGCGCCCAGGATCTCGTGCGTGGTGGTGTCGCGGGTGACCACCAGCCACGAGCGGTCACCGTATTCATGATACCAGAGCTCGCGATGCACCCCCGCGGGGTTGTCGCGCTGGAAGACGTAATCGGCGAAGGCGGCCTCACCCGCCTGCGGGTCGGGACGCTGCATCAGGGCGGCATCGCCGAGGTAGGTGAACTCCTGCGCGTCGCGCGGGCCAAGAAGCGGGTGCGGGATCAGCATGGGGACCTCAGTGCAGGTTGGGCTGGGCGCCAACGCCCTTTTCGTCGATGACATGGCCGCGGGCGAAGCGGTCCAGGCGGTAGGCGGCGGCGGTCTCATGCGGGCGTCCGGTGGCCAGCAGATGCGCGAAGCAGTAGCCAGAGGCCGGGGTGGCCTTGAAACCGCCGTAGCACCAGCCGCCGTTGAAGAAGAGCCCGTCGATATCCGTACGGTCGATGATGGGCGAGCCGTCCATGGACATGTCCATGACGCCGCCCCACATCCGCAGCAGCCGGGCCCGGCCCAGCATCGGCATCAGCGCCATGCCGCCCTCGGCCACGTCCTCGACCACCGGCAGGTTGCCGCGCTGCGCGTAGGAATTGTATCCGTCGATATCGCCGCCGAAGACCAGCCCGCCCTTGTCGGACTGGCTGACGTAGAAATGCCCCGCGCCGAAGGTGATGACGCCGGGGATCACCGGCTTCAGCCCCTCGCTGACGAAGGCCTGCAGAACGTGGCTTTCGATCGGCAGGCGCATGCCCGCCATCTGCATCACCCGCCCGGACGACCCGGCGACGGCGACGCCCACCTTGCCTGCACCGATGAACCCGCGCGAGGTCTCGACGCCTTTCACCGCGCCGTTCTCGATGCGGAAGCCGGTCACCTCGCAGTTCTGGATGATGTCGACGCCGCGCTGGTCGGCGGCACGGGCATAGCCCCAGGCCACGCCGTCGTGCCGCGCGGTGCCGGCGCGCCGCTGCAAGAGCCCGCCCTTGATCGGGAAGCGGGCGTTGTCGAAGTTCAGGAAGGGCGCCATGGCGCGCACGCCGTCCTGGTCCAGCAGCTCGGCATCGGCTCCGGCCAGCAGCATGGCGTTGCCACGCCGCCGGAAGGCATCGCGCTGCGCATCCGTATGGCACAGGTTGAGAATGCCTCGCTGGCTGACCATGGCGTTGAAGTTCAGATCCTGCTCCATGCTCTCCCAGAGCTTCATGGAGAACTCGTAGAAGGGTTCATTGTCCGGCAGCATGTAGTTCGAGCGGATGATCGTGGTGTTGCGTCCGATGTTGCCGCCGCCCAGCCAGCCCTTCTCCAGCACCGCGATGCGGGCCTGCCCGAAGGTGGCAGCCAGGTGGTAGGCCGTGGCCAGCCCGTGGCCGCCGCCACCGACGATGACGATATCGTAGTGGCCTTGCGGTTCGGGATCGCGCCACAGGGGCTTCCACCCCCTGTGCCCGGTCAGAGCCTCTTTCACCACCTTGAAGCCGGAAAACCGCATGGTCGCATCCTTTGACAGTTGCCTTGTGATAGCCCGCGGCCTGCGGCATATCTTTCGCGTATGGGACATATGATTTCAAAAAAGGGACAGGTGCGCCGGCTGGGGTTCCTGCTGCTGGACGGCTACGGGCTGATGTCCACCGCCGCCGCGATGGAGCCCTTCCGCGCCGCCAACCTGTTCTCGCCCAGCCCGCTCTACGAGATGCAGACTCTGCACCGGCCGGGTGGCGAGGGGCGTTCTTCGGTCGGCGCGGCCTTCCCCTCTGTGCCCTACGCCCAGGCCCCGGCGGATCTGGATATTCTCTTCGTCGTGGCGGGGGGCGACCCGATGGCGCTGCGCGATCCGGCGCTGTTTTCCTGGCTGGCGCGGCAGGCGCGGGCGGGCGTGGCGCTTGGCGGGATCTCGGGCGGGGCGGTTGTGTTGGCCGCCGCCGGTCTGCTCGAGGGCTACCGCTTCACCGCCCATTGGCACCACGAGGCCGAGATCCGCGCCACCTGGCCCGCGCTGCTGCTGGAACGCCGTCTCTTCCTGATCGACCGCGACCGCTACACCTGCGCCGGCGGCACCTCTCCACTGGACATGATGCATGCGCTGATTGCCCGCGATCACGGGACACGGTTTGCGCAGCGCATCGCGGACTGGTTCATCCAGACCGAGATCCGCCCCGCCGAAGCCCCGCAGCAGGGCTCTCTGGCGGCCCGCTACGGAGACCTGCCCGCCGCCGTCGAAGCCGCCGTGACGCTGATGGAAAGCCACATCGCCGATCCGCTGGACCTGGGCCAGCTGGCCGATCTCTCGGGGCTGTCATCGCGCCAGCTGCAACGCCAGACCCGCGCGGCGACGGGGCTGTCGGTGATGGCGCTTTACCGGGGCATCCGGCTTGCCACGGCGCGCGAGCTGCTGTCACGGCCCGGTCTCTCGGTGGGCGAGGTGGCCCAGATGACCGGCTTCACCAGCCAGGCGCATTTCGCCGAGGCCTTCGGGAAGGCCTACGGGCAAGCGCCGAGCGGGGTGCGGGGGTAATAGTTGCCATTTGGCGATATTGCGCTATATGTATGCCATATGGCGGAGGTCATGATGGAACTGCAGACCCTTTCGGGGACACCGGCCCAGGCCCACGATCCGCAGATCACCGATGCGGAAGCGGGTGCCCTGGCGCGCACCACGATCAATCTTTTCGCGGCCTGGCAGCTGAGTGATGCCGAGGCCCGCATCCTGCTGGGCGACATGGCGGCCCGGACCTGGGCGCGCTGGAAAGAGGGCAACATCGGGCGGATCGACCGCGACCTGCGGATGCGGATGGCGCACCTGATGGGCATCCACAAGGGCCTGCGCTACCTCTTCCGCGATCCTGCGCGGGGCTATGCCTGGATCCGCAAGCCGAACGCGGCCTTCGGCGGCATGTCGGCGCTCGAGCTGATGCTGCGCGGAGAGATGTCGGACCTGGCCGCGATGCGCGACTGGCTGAACGCCGAGCGGGGTGCCTGGTGACCTCGGCCAGCCTGCGCGCGGTGCAATGGCCCCGAAGCTGGCGCATCATCCGCTCGATCTACCCGCCCATCGACCTCTTCGAGGACATCGCCCACCCCCGCGACTGGGAGGCCCTGGTCTCGGTCGAGGCCAAGACCAACCCCCGTGTCCGCGACGAGGTGGGCGATCTGGGCAAGGTCCCCGCTGCCCGTCGGGTCTCTGGTCCGGGCGCGAGCCTCGTCATGGCGCCTTTCGTGCATTGCTCGCCCGCGCGACCGGGGCGATTCAGCGATGGAAGCTACGGGATCTACTATGCCGGCGACCGCGAGGAGGTGGCGCTGACCGAGACGATCCACCACCACGCCCGCACCATGGCCGCGACGGATGAGGCGCCCGGCTGGACCTCGGATTTCCGAGCCCTGGTCGCGCCCCTGGATCGCGCATTGCATGACGTGAATGCCGTCGAGGGGGTGCTGGATCCCGACGATTACCAGGCCTCCCAGGTCGAGGGCGGAGCGCTGAGGGCTGCGGGCAGTGACGGGGTGGTCTGGCGCTCGGTCCGCTATCCTGCGGGGGAATGCGTGGGGCTCTTCTGGCCGGATGTCCTGCCGATCCCCGTCCAGGCCGGGCACTACTGCTACCACTGGGATGGCAGCCGCGTGGACCTGGTGAAAAAGCACGACACCGGAGAGGTGCTGGAGGTCGGCTGACCCAACAAAAAAGGCCCGGACAGATGTCCGGGCCAAGTCGCTGGCCTTGCGGCCAACGGGGAGAGGTTCCGTCAGATGTCCAGCGTGTTGTCCTTCTCCCAGCGGGAGAAGTGGGACACGAAGCTGTTCCATTCCTGGTGCTTCATCTTGGCGTAGGAGGTCGAGAACTCCTTGCCCAGCATGGCCTGCAGCTCGGCATCCGCCTCGAAGTTGCGGATCGCGTCCAGCAGGTTCAGCGGCAGGCGGGGGGCGTCGGTGATCTTGTGGCCCTCGGCATACATGTCGATGTCGTGGCGCTGGCCCGGATCGGCCTTGGAGCGGATGCCCGAGAGGCCGGCGGCGATGATCACCGATTGCAGCAGGAAGGGGTTGGCGGCACCGTCGGGCAGGCGCAGCTCGAAGCGTCCGGGGCCGGGGACGCGCACCATGTGGGTGCGGTTGTTGCCGGTCCAGGTGACAGTGTTCGGCGCCCAGGTGGCGCCCGACATCGTGCGCGGCGCGTTGATGCGCTTGTAGCTGTTCACCGTGGGATTGGTCAGCGCGGCCAGGGCCTCGGCGTGCTTCATGATGCCGCCCAGGAAGTAGCCACCGCGCTCGGAAAGACCCACTTCGCCGATCTGGCCCCCGGCGTCTCCGGCGAAGGCGTTGACCTTGCCATCGAGATCCCAGACCGAGATATGGGCGTGGCAGCCGTTTCCGGTCAGCCCCTCGATGGGCTTCGGCATGAAGGTGGCGCGGAAGCCGTGCTTTTCGGCCACCGATTTGACCATGAACTTGAAGAAGCTGTGACGGTCGGCGGTGACCAGGGCGTCGTCGAATTCCCAGTTCATCTCGAACTGGCCGTTGGCGTCCTCGTGGTCGTTCTGGTAGGGGCCCCAGCCCAGGTCCAGCATGTAGTCGCAGATCTCGCTGATCACGTCGTAGCGGCGCATCACGGCCTGCTGGTCGTAGCAGGGCTTCTCGGCGGTATCGAAGGGGTCGCTGATCACGTCGCCTTCGGGGGTCAGCAGGAAGAACTCGGCCTCGATGCCGGTCTTGACGCGCAGGCCCTCCTTGGCGGCCTCGTCAACCAGCTTGCGCAGCACGTTGCGCGGAGCCTGGGCGACGTCTTCGCCCTCCATCACGCAGTTGGCGGCAACCCAGGCGACCTCGGGCCGCCAGGGCAGCTGGATCACGGTCGAGGGGTCCGGCACCGCCAGCATGTCGGGATGGGCGGGGGTCATGTCCAGCCAGGTGGCAAAGCCTGCAAAGCCCGCACCATCCTCGACCATGTCTCCGATGGCCTGGGCGGGGACGAGTTTCGCCCGCTGGCCGCCGAAGAGGTCGGTGTAGGAGATCATGAAGTACTTGACGCCCTTCTCTTTCGCGAAGGCTGCGAGATCCGTCATAGCGTGTCCTTTCCCTGTCGTGTCGCGGGGGTGTGTCCCCCCTGTCGTCTTGTCGGAAGGTGGAGTGGCACCCGCCGTTGTTTACCGTGGCGCCTGGCGGGGTGCCGAAAGGCGTAGGGCGGGGGTTTGCCCCGCCGCTACCCTTCGTCTCAGAACCCCGGCTTGCCCGGCCACCAGTTTGTGCCAGCCAGAGGCACCTGCGCCATGGCCGCGGCCTCCATCGTCAGCGCGCAGAGGTCTTCCGGCTCAAGATTGTGCACATGGCTCTTGCCGCAGGCCCGTGCCAGGGTCTGGCATTCCAGCGTCAGCACGTTGAGGTAGTTGCGCAGCCGGCGTCCGGCGGCCTCGGGGTCGAGGCGCTTCATCAGCTCGGGGTCCTGGGTGGTGATGCCCGCGGGGTCGCGGCCCTCGTGCCAGTCGTCATAGGCGCCAGCGGTGGTGCCCAGCTTCTGGTATTCCTCTTCCCACTTCGGGTCATTGTCCCCAAGCGCCACCAGCGCGGCGGTGCCGATTGAGACCGCGTCGGCGCCAAGCGCCAGCGCCTTGGCCACGTCGGCCCCGGTGCGGATGCCGCCCGAGACGACAAGCTGCACCTCGCGGTGAAGCCCGAGGTCCTGCAGCGCCTGCACGGCGGGGCGGATGCAGGCCAGGGTCGGCTGGCCGACGTGTTCGATGAAGACATCCTGCGTTGCGGCGGTGCCGCCCTGCATGCCGTCCAGCACGATCACATCCGCGCCCGCCTTGGCGGCCAGCGCCGTGTCGTAGTAGGGCCGCGCGCCGCCGACCTTGATGTAGATCGGCTTTTCCCAGTTGGTGATCTCGCGCAGCTCGAGGATCTTGATTTCCAGATCGTCGGGGCCGGTCCAGTCCGGGTGGCGGCAGGCCGAGCGCTGGTCGATCCCCTGGGGCAGGTCGCGCATGCCGGCGACCCGCTCGGTGATCTTCTGACCCAGCAGCATGCCGCCGCCGCCGGGCTTGGCACCCTGGCCGACCACCACCTCGATGGCATCGGCACGGCGCAGGTCGTCGGGGTTCATCCCGTAGCGCGAGGGCAGATACTGGTAGACCAGCTTCTCGGAATGGCCGCGCTCTTCCTCGGTCATGCCGCCGTCGCCGGTGGTGGTCGAGGTGCCCGCCATGGTGGCGCCACGGCCCAGGGCCTCCTTGGCGCGACCGGAGAGAGAGCCGAAGGACATGCCCGCGATGGTGATCGGAATCTTCAGCTCGATCGGCTTCTTGGCGAAGCGGGTGCCGAGGGTGACGGAGGTGTCACATTTCTCGCGGTAGCCTTCCAGCGGATAGCGCGAGATCGAGGCGCCAAGGAACAGCAGGTCGTCGAAATGCGGCACGCGCCGCTTCGCCCCGCCGCCACGGATGTCGTAGATGCCGGTGGCCGCCGCGCGGCGGATTTCCGAGTTCGTCTCTTTCGAGAAGGTCCAGGACTGGCGCGGTTCGGTGGTAGGAGTGCTCATGGCCGGTCCCCTCAATACGCGTCGGCGTTGTCGATGTTGAAATTGTAAAGCGTGCGGGCAGAGCCGTAGCGCTTGAACTCTTCGGGCTTGGCGTCGGCCCCGGCCCTGGCCAGCAGATCGGCAAGGATTTCCAGGTGTTCGGGGCGCATCTCCTTCTCGACGCAATCGGCGCCGAGGGATTTGACCGAGCCGCGCACGAAGAGCCGTGCCTCGTAGAGGCTGTCGCCAAGCGCATCGCCCGCGTCCCCCAGCACCACAAGGTTGCCCTTCTGCGCCATGAAGGCGGACATGTGCCCGATGGAGCCATGCACCACGATGTCGATGCCCTTCATCGAGATCCCGCAGCGCGAGGAGGCATTGCCCTTGATCACCAGCAACCCGCCATGGCCAGTGGCCCCGGCGTACTGGCTGGCATCGCCGTCGATGACCACGGTGCCGGACATCATGTTCTCGGCCACGCCGGGACCGGCGGAGCCTTCCACGTGGATCGTCGCATCCTTGTTCATCCCGGCGCAGTAATAGCCGGTGGAGCCCTTCACGGTGACATCCAGCGGGCCGTTCAGACCCACGGCCACGGCGTGGGAGCCGCGCGGGTTCTCAAGCACATAGGCCTCGGTTGCCTGGGTGCCGGCGGCGGATTGCAGCGTCGCATTGACCTCGCGCAGCTCGGTCTTGGACATGTCGATGGTCGGCATGATCAGCGCTCCCAGAAGTAGACGGTGGCGGGTTCCGGTTCCCAGACGCGGGCGGTCTCGATGCCCGGCAGGTCGGCGAAGGCGCGGTATTCAGAGGCGAAGGCCACGTAGTCCTCGGTCTCGGCCATGACGGCGGGCTTGCAGGCGATCGGATCGCGCACGACGCCGAAGCCGTTCTTGGTACCGGTGACGAAGGTGAAGAAGCCGTCCAGGTCTTCCAGCGTGCCTTCCAGCGCCTCGCCCAGGCTCGCGCCCTCGGCGATGCGGGAGGAGATATAGGCCGCGCCCACCTCGGTATCGTTCTCGGTCTTGGTGAAGACGCCCTTCTTGGCCAGCTTGCGGCGCATGTCGTTGTGGTTCGACAGGCTGCCATTGTGGACAAGGCACTGGTCCTCGGCGGTCGAGAAGGGATGCGCGCCAAGGGTGGTCACGGCGGATTCGGTGGCCATGCGGGTATGGCCGATGCCGTGGCTGCCGCCCATCTGGCGCAGGCCGAAGCGCTCGGCCACGTCCTTCGGCAGGCCCACTTCCTTGAAGATCTCCATCGCCTCGCCGATGCCCATGATGCGCAGGCCTCGGGTCTCCAGCAGCTCTACCGCGCCGGCCTGCTTGTCGGCGGGGACGAGCAGCACCGCGTGGGTGTCCTTCAACGTCACCGGGACGCTGACGCCAAGCGCGTCTTCCAGCGCCTCGGCCAGGCCGTCAAAGGCAGCCGGGTCGTCCGACTGCACGGTGAATTTCAGACCCTCTGCCGCATCGCCATAGATCGCGATCCCGGCCGAGTCGGGGCCGCGATCCGTCATGGTGATCAGCATATCGGTCAGCATGTCGCCCAGGCGCGGGCGCAGCTCATCCTTCTTGAGGAAGAGGCCAACGATGCCACACATGTTCTCTCTCCATAGTCCAGGGGGCCAGGCGCCCCGTTGGACCTTTCCTAGCTGGAAAGAGTGTTTCCCATCAAGAAAAGAAATAGCTTCTGGGGAAAATCAGCAGGGGCTTTCCGGAAGCCCTTCTGCCGCCGGGGAAATTTCTGCTGAAAATTCGGGCAGGGCTATTTCTGCTGGGGGTAGGTGATGATCGAAAGGTAGCGGATGGGGAAGGCCACCAGGCCTTCCGGCCCGTGCGGCGCATCCGAGTCGAAGAGCAGCGTATCGCCCGGCTCGAGCCGGTAAAGCTGATCTCCGTGGCGGTAATCCAGCAGGCCCTCGATCATGTAGAGCATCTCGATCCCCTCGTGCTGGAAGACCGGGAAGCGGTCGCTGTCCGAGGTCAGCGAGATCAGGTAGGGCTCGACCACCACGCCCGAGTTGTTCGAGCCGATATGGCCCAGCAGGTTGTACTGATGCCCGGCGCGGGTGCCTTCGCGGTCGACCTCGGCGCCTTCGCCGGCCTTGGTATGGACGCAGCCGCGCGCCTCTTCATAGCCCGAGAAGAGCTGCACCAGCGGGACCCGCAGCGCATGGGCCAGGGTCTGGATGGTCGAGAGGGAGGGCGAGATCACCCCGTTCTCGATCTTCGACAACATGCCGACCGACAGTCCCGCCGCCTGCGCCAGGTCGGTGCCGGTCATCCGCTGCCGCTTGCGCAGCTCGCGCACCTGGCGGCCGATGGCGGCTTCCAGGTTCTTCTCGCGGTGTTCGCGCAGGGCATGGGGGTTCTGGCGCAGCTTGGCCGGTTTCTCGGGGGTGTCGGTCACGAGGGGCTCTCTCTGTTGGTCGGAACAAAGAGAGCATGTTGCGGCGGCAGAGGGAAGGTGTCGTCATTGTGGGCTGGCGCCCACCCTGCGCTTACGTGACCCTTGGCGCGGTGCGCAGCACCGGGCCGCGCCCGACCCTCCCCCCGGGAGGGCGCATTGGCGATGTCGGAAGATCGGGGCTCGGCGTGGGAGCTTCGGGGAGCTTGCGCTGGCCATGGGTCTGGAGGCGCCCACCCAGGGTCGGGCGCGGCCCTCCGAGCGTAGGGTGGGAGATATCCCACCTTCCGGTGGCCAATGGTGGATTGGCATCCACCCTACGGGTTTGCACCCCGGGGCTCCGCCCGTGAATTGACCGAACCCGTGCATGATGCGGGCGGTGCGTGTGGTAGATGCACCCCGGCGACGGGCTTGCGCCCGCCGCGTGCGCAGCTTGAAACGCTCCCCCGGAGCGTTTCATCCATGCCGCCAGGGCGGCATGGACCGCTGCTTACCCCATGCGCTCCGAGGCGTAGGAGCCGGGCGAGGCCGGGAAGACCACAGTCTTGTTGCCGTTCAGGAAGACGCGGTGGTGGATATGCGCGTGGATCGCGCGGGCCAGCACCTGGCTTTCCACGTCACGGCCCAGCGACACGTAATCCGAGGGCGACTGGGCGTGGGTCACGCGCACGGTGTCCTGCTCGATGATCGGACCTTCGTCGAGATCGGCGGTCACGTAGTGCGAGGTCGCGCCAATCAGCTTCACGCCGCGCTCATACGCCTGCTTGTAGGGGTTGGCCCCCTTGAAGGAGGGCAGGAACGAGTGGTGGATGTTGATGATCCGGCCCGACATCTTCTGGCACATCTCGTCCGAGAGGATCTGCATGTAGCGCGCCAGCACGATCAGCTCGGCGCCGGTGTCGCGCACCACGTCCATGATCGCGGACTCGGCCTCGGGCTTGTTCTCTTTCGTGACCTTGATGCAGTGGAAGGGGATGTCCTGGTTCACCACGACCTTCTGGTAATCCATGTGGTTCGAGATCACCGCCACCACGTCGATCGGCAGCGCCCCGATGCGGGCGCGGTAGAGCAGGTCGTTCAGGCAATGCCCGAAGCGCGAGACCATGATGATCACCTTCATCCGCTCGGAGGGATCGTGGAACTTCCACTCCATGTCGAATTCACCCGCGACCTCACCGAAGCCGTCCCGCAGCTCGTCGATCCCCGCGCCCTCTTCGCTGACGAAGGTCACGCGGCTGAAGAAGCGCCCGGTGATCGTGTCGTCAAACTGCGCCAGGTCGGTGATGTTGCAGCCTTTCCCGGCCAGGTAGCCCGAGATCTTGGCGACGATGCCGCGCTGCGTCGCGCAGGTCACGGTGAGGGTATATTCGCTCATGGGTTGATCCTTGTTGGAAGCGGGCCCCTTTGCGGGGCCCTTTATGGCTCAGGCCGTCAGGCCCTCGGGTTCAGGCAGCCCGGCGGCGCGGGCGCAGGCGGTCAGGGTGTTGGCCAGCAGGCAGGCGATGGTCATCGGGCCGACACCGCCGGGCACGGGGGTGATCGCGCCGGCCACGGCGGCGGCGCTGTCGAACTCCACGTCGCCGACCAGGCGGGTCTTGCCCTCGCCCTTCTCGGGCGCGGGAATGCGGTTGATGCCCACGTCGATCACCGTTGCGCCGGGCTTGACCCAGTCACCGGGGATCATCTGCGGACGGCCGACGGCGGCCACCAGGATATCTGCGCCGCGGCAGACCTCGGCCAGGTCCTTGGTGCGGCTGTGGGCAATGGTCACCGTGCAGCTGTCGCGCAGCAGCAGCTGTGCCATCGGCTTGCCGACGATGTTTGAGCGGCCCACCACCACGGCGTTCAGTCCCGAGAGCGAGCCATGGTGATCGCGCAGCATCATCAGGCAGCCAAGCGGGGTGCAGGGCACCAGCGCCTTCTGCCCGGTCGCCAGCAGGCCTACGTTCGAGATGTGGAAACCGTCCACGTCCTTGGCAGGGTCGATGGCGGCCAGCACCTTGGCCTCGTCGATGTGATCGGGCAGGGGCAGCTGCACCAGGATGCCGTGGACGGCGGGATCGGCGTTGAGCTTTTCGACCAGCGCCAGCAGCTCGGCCTCGGGGGTCGAGGCGTCCAGCTTGTGCTCGAAGGAGTTCATGCCGGCTTCGATGGTCTGCTTGCCCTTGTTGCGGACATAGACCTGAGAGGCAGGGTCCTCGCCGACCAGCACCACCGCCAGGCCGGGGGTCAGCCCGTGCCGGGCCTTGAGCTGGGCAACTTGTTCGGCCACGCGGCCCCGCACGTCGGCAGCGAAGGCCTTGCCATCAATGATCTTAGCACTCATCCGTTCAGGCTCCTGTTGTGTCCGCCACCTGGGTGGCACGGGATGGTCCTCGCCGTACCGGAAGTTCTGGAGAAGAAACAGCCATCCGCAGCGCCGAGGGCGACACTTCCGCGCGAAAAGACGGCGAAATGCGGTCGCTTGTTTCCTTTCGGGAACGCGCGGGGCCAAAAGCGAACGCCACGGGGCGTACAGGGCCAGGCTGCAGGGGCTGCCAGCAAGTTAGTCCTCCTCGGGCGCGCGGGGCGCCCTCTCCTCTCCGACGGAATGTATACACAGACTCGGATGCGGAGGTCACGCATTTTTCGGCGTGAACTGCGGGAAAGCGCGCAGAGAGGCATCAGGCGTTGGAAAAGGGTGGGATATCTCCCGCCCTATGCCAGCCTCTGTCGGAGGAGTGAGGTGGGAAGTAGCCCACCCTCACCCCGGACTTTCGTCAAAATGTATGCAAAAGGCCCCTGTCTCAGCTTTCGCCAGAGCGGAAGGTCCAGCCGCCGACCCCAAGCGCCGGGGCGGCCTTCTCTGTCACCAGCGGCGAGCGCGAGAACTTCAGCGGGCTGCGCAGCCCGGCGATTCCCTCGGGCGCGATCTGCATGCCGCGGGCGGTGATCTGCGGATCGGCCAGCGCTTCGGCCACGGTGTTGATCGGCCCGCCGGGCACGCCCGAAGCCTCCATGGCCGCGATCAGCTCGGCCTTGGGCCGGGCGCCGGTCTTCTCCGAGATCAGCGCGGCCAGCCTGTCGCGGTTCTGCACACGAGCCGGGTTTGTTGCAAAGGCGGGATCATCGGCCAGCGGCAGCTCGAGGATGGCGCAAAGCGCGCGGAACTGGCGGTCATTGCCGCAGGCGACGATGAAATGCCCGTCGGCGGCCGGAAAGACCTGGTAGGGCACGATCGAGGGGTGGGCATTGCCGAGACGGGTCGGGTTGGTGCCGCCCAGAAGCTGGTTCATCGCCTGGTTGGCCAGCACGCCGACGCCGCTGTCCAGCAGGCTCAGGTCCACCTGCTGGCCCAGGCCCGAGCGCGCCCGTTCGGCCAGCGCCGCCTGCACGCCGATGACCCCGTAGAGCCCGGTGAAGATGTCGATCCAGGCGACGCCGATCTTCTGCGGCTCGCCATCGGGATCGCCGGTCAGGTCCATGATGCCGCTCATGCCCTGGATCAGGAAGTCATAACCCGGCTGGCTGGCGCGTGGTCCGTCCTGGCCGAAGCCGGTGACACTGGCATAGATCAGCCGCGGGTTGGCCTCTTTCAGGCTCTCGTAGTCCAGGCCGAATTTCTTCAGCCCGCCGACCTTGAAGTTCTCGAGCAGCACATCGGCCTCGCCGATCAGCGCCTTCAGCTTCGCCAGGTCGCCCGCGTCCGAGAAATCGCAGGTGACAGAGGTCTTGCCCCGGTTGGCGGCGTGGAAGTAGGCGGCGACCTCTTCCTCTCCGCCCTGCCCGTCGGGACGGGTGATGAAGGGAGGTCCCCAGCGACGGGTGTCATCGCCCTCGGGGCTTTCCACCTTGATCACCTCGGCGCCCAGGTCGGCCAGGCTCTGGCCGATCCAGGGGCCCGCCAGGATGCGTGCCAGCTCGACCACCTTCAGACCCTTCAGCGGAGCCTCTGCCATGTCATTCCCTCGTCTCATGTTCCGCCCCTTCCTAGCGGGCCAAGGGGCCGATTTGAAACGAGTTCCGCTCATGGCTTCATGCGTGGGGCGCATGAAGCGGCGCGCAGCCGCGCAAAGCGGCGGCAGCAGGGGGCAGGGGCCCCGTGCCGCCTTGACCTTCCTGTCCGGCTCTGTCCCTTTGCTGGCAAAAGACACTCTCCCCCGGACAGATCATGCAGACCCAGACCCTTTCCGTCGCCGACGCCCGCTCTCTTGTCACCGATACGCTGATCCGCTGCGGCACCATGCCCGGCAATGCGGCCTCTGTCGCCGAGGCCCTGGTCGGGGCCGAGCTGACCGGCCAGTACGGCCACGGGCTGCGCCGCCTGCCGATCTACGCGGCCCATGCGCTTTCCGGCCGGGTCGACGGCCAGGCCACCCCGCGCGCCGAGCGCACCCGTCCCGGCACCCTGCTGATCGACGCGATGAACGGTTTCGCCTATCCGGCGCTGGACCTGGCGCTGGAAGAGCTGCCGAAGATGGCCCGCGAGAACGGCATCGCCATGGCCGGCATCGGGCGCTCGCACCATTGCGGTGTTGCCGGCCTGCCGGTCGAGGCGCTGGCGAAGCAGGGCTGCATCGGCATCTTCATGGCCAATGCCCCCGCTGCCATGGCGCCCTGGGGGGGCCGCAAGCCGCTCTTCGGCACCGATCCCGTCGCCTTCGCCGCCCCGCTCGGCGACGCGGAGCCGGTGGTCGTCGATATCTCGCTGTCGAAGGTCGCCAAGGGCAAGATCATGGCCGCCGTCCAGCGCGGAGAGGACATCCCCGAGGGCTGGGCGCTGGACGCCCAGGGCAACCCCACCACCGACGCCAGGGCCGCGATGCAGGGCACCATGGTCCCGATGGGAGAGGCGAAGGGCACCGCCCTGGCGATCATGGTCGAGATGCTCTGTGCCGGCCTCACCGGGGCGCATTTCGCCTACGAGGCCCCCAGCTTCTTCGATCTCGAGGGCGCGCCACTCAATATCGGCCAGTCGATCCTGGCCATCGACGCCAGTGCCATGTCACCCGATGCCATCACCCGCTTCGCCACGCTGGCCGGCCAGATCGAGGGGATGGAGGGTGCCCGCCTGCCCGGCCGCCGCCGCCAGAAGATCCGGGAAGAGCTGACCCGCGAGGGCATCACCGTCGACGACAAACTGCTGGCCGAGATCGACGCCATCGGGCGCTAGAAGAAGGTCAGGGCTCCGGTCACGATCAGCCTGAGCGAGATCAGCACCAGCAGGATGTCCAGCGCCCGCTTGAAGCCGCGGTCGCTGAAGCGGGTCAGCACCTGCTTGCCCAGAAGCGTGCCGAGGAAGCCCATGGCGATCATCGCCGCGATGAACAGCGCCCAGGGGCCGAAGGCGAAGCCGAGGGCGGCGAACATCCCGGTCTTCAGCAGGTGCTGCACGGTCATCAGCACGGCATTGGTGGCCACGTGCTCCTGCCGGGGCAGGGCGAGCGAGCGGGTGTAGCTGGCCACGAAGGGCCCGGTGGCACCGAAGAACATGGTCAGCACCGACGAGACCAGCCCGGTCGGCAGCGCCGCGCGGGCAAGCCAGGCGGGCGGCTTGCGGAACACCGACCAGAGCACGAAGGTGCCGACGGCGATCTTCACCAGCCCCGGTGGCAGCTGCACGGCGACCGAGCCCCCGATGGCGACGCCCACGAGGCTGCCTGCCAGGAAGGCGCCGACGGGTTTCCAGTGGACCCGTCCCAGCAGCACGGCGGCGCGGAAGAAGTTCGACCCCAGCTGGATGACCCCATGCACCGGGATCAGCGCGGCGGCGGGCATGAAGCTGGCCAGCACCGCCAGCAACAGCACCCCGCCGCCCAGCCCGAGGCTGGCGGTGATGAAGCTGCCCAGCAGGCTCATCGCCAGCAGCAGCGCGCCCGCGCCGGGAGACAGCCCGTTCAGGGCCCCGTTCTGGATGAAGTCGAGAAATGCGTCCATGCCGCCTTATGCGCCGGGCCTTGGCGCGGCGCAATTCACGGAAAGACGCGCCCGTCGAAAAGCTTGCGCGCGGTGCGGATCGTCCCGGCGCCGGTGATCTCGCCCGCCTCCGTCTCGATCACCACTTCGGCGGCGCCGGTCGGATGCTCGATGGCAAAGCGCCCGTCTTCGGGCAGCACCGCCAGCTTCGCGGCAGGAGAGCCCTCGACCAGGCAGGCCGAGGCCACGGTGACGGCGGCAAAGACCCCGATGGAAGCATGGCAGCGATGCGGGATGAAGCTGCGGGTGTTGATCGCGCCACCGGCCAGAGGCGCTGAAACCAGCGTCATCTTCGGCACCGACTTCTCGGCGACATCCCCAAGGTTCATCAGCGGCCCGGCCTTGAGCCGGATCGCCTCGATCCGCTCCTTCAGGGCGCTGTTCGCCTCAAGATCTTCGCGGCTTTCCCGGCCGGTCAGGCCGAAATCCGAAGCGGCCATGATCACGCAGGGCATGCCGTTGTCGATCAGGGTGCATTCCACGCCGTCGATCACGTCGACGCCCCGTCCGGTCGGCAGCATCACGCCCCCGCCGGTCATCGAGCCCGCAATCCCGGTGAACATCAGCGGGATCGGCGCATGGGTGCCGGGCACACCGTCGATCGCGGCATCGCCCCGGTAGCTCACCCGTCCGCCCGGTGTCCGCACCCTGGCCACGGCCACCTCTCCGGTGTTCAGCATGTGGATGCGCACGCGGGTCTCCTCGCCCGAGGCCGCGACCAGCCCGCGCTCGATGGCGGCCGGGCCGACCCCAGCCAGGATATTGCCGCAGCCCTGGGCATCGGTGACGATGGGCTGATCGACGAAGACCTGCAGGAAGAGGTAATCCACATCCGCATCCGCGCGCGAGGACGGCGACAGAACCGCGACCTTCGAGCACAGCGGATCCGCTCCGCCGATCCCGTCGATCTGCCGTGCATCGGGTGAGCCCATCACCCGCAGCAGCAGTTCATCCCGCTCCGCCACATCGGCAGGCAGATCCGAGGCCAGGAAATAGGCCCCCTTCGAGGTCCCGCCCCGCATCCACAGGCAGGGAATGCCATCGGCCTCATAGCTCATCGCAAAACTCCCATCACCAGGCTGAAAATACTCCGGGGGTGAATTGAGCCCGGCACGGGCTCAAGAGGGGGCAGCGCCCCCTCCCCCCGTCTACGTGCCGCCTTCCGACAGGAAGGCGATCCCCGGTCAGATATACTTCAGACCCTTGGCCTCGAGACGCGGCCGCATGTCGTAGATGTCGAGCCCCAGCTCGCCGGCGGCCAGCCGCACCCGCTTGGCCTCTTCGGCCTCCAGCCGCTTGCGCGTGGCCGCCAGCACGGTCTCGGCATCCTCGCGGCGCACGACGCAGACACCGTCGTCATCGGCCACCACGATATCGCCGGCGCGGATGGTCTGACCGGCGCAGACGATATCCACGTTCACCGATCCCAGCGTCTCTTTCACCGTTCCTTGCGAGGACACGGCCTTGGACCAGACGGGGAAGTTCATCTCGCGCAGGTCGGCGGTGTCGCGCACTCCGGCGTCGATGATCAGCCCCCGGCAGCCCCGCGCCTGGGCAGAGGTCGCCAGAAGGTCGCCGAAATAGCCGTTGTCGCAGGGCGAGGTCGGCGCCAGCACCAGCAGGTCGCCCTCCTTCAGCTGCTCGATCGCCACGTGCAGCATCCAGTTGTCACCGGGCGGGGCCGAAATCGTCACGGCGGAACCGGCGACCTTCACCCCCTGCTGGATCGGGCGCATGTAGGCGGCGAGACAGCCGGTGCGCCCGGCGGCCTCATGCACGGTGGCCACGCCCGCGGCTCCCAGTTCGTCGATGATCGCCTGATCGGCGCGTGCAATGTTCTGAACGACGACACCCATGGGTCAGTCCTCTTTCTTGACCGGCGGAGTGCCGTGTGTGTGGAAGGTCTCGATGGTCTTCAGGCCCCAGGCCTGGCCCTTCTTGCGGTCGGCCTCGGTCCAGACCACGGGCTCCCAGGAGGGATCGAGGATCAGCCGCGCGCCGGCATTGGCCAGCTCGATGCGGTTGCCCGCGGGCTCCCAGGCATAGAGGAAGAACGAGCCCTGGATCGCGTGCTTGTGCGGCCCGGTCTCGATATGGACGCCGTTCTCAAGATAGATATCGGCGGCGCGCAGGATGTCTTCGCGGGTGTCGGTGGCGAAGGTGACATGGTGCAAACGACCATTGCCGCCGCCCCGCTCTTCGGAACACACCAGATCATAGGTCTTGTTGTTGCAGGAGAACCAGCAGCCCCCCATGCGGCCATTGTCCAGCTGGATATACTCGGTCACGCGGGAGCCAAGGCAGGTGTCCACCCAGGTCTTGAAGGCCCGCACGTCCTCGCCCAGCAGGTTCACGTGGTCGATGCGGCGCGGGCTGATGCCGGTGTGGTGGTAGCGCGACGCGAGGTTCTTCAGCGCCGAGGCATCCTCGGGCGGGGCCTGGTATTTCACCGTGTCCCAATACAGCTCGAAGACATGGCCGAAGGGGTCTTCAAAGCGATAGGCGCGGCCGTGCGACAGGTCGCCGTCGACCCAGCCGTGCTTGATGTAATCGCTGGCCTCGATGGCCGCCACCCGCCGCTCCAGCGCTTCCGGAGAGGCAACCCGATAGCCCACGTGGGCGATGCCGGTGGTGTCGGACTTCGTCAGCTTGAGCGAGCAGAACTCGTAGTCCTCCCAGGCGCGCAGATAGGCGCTGTCGCCCTCCTGCGCCGAGAGCTTCAGCCCGAAGACGCGGGTGAAGAAGTCGAGGCTTTCCTCGAACTTGTCGGTCAGCACCTCCACGTGGCCCAGGTGGGCCAGGTCGGGCTGCGGCATGGTGGGTATCTGTGCCATCGGGTCCTCCTCCCTCAAAGCTCGTCCACGGTGCGCGGGAAGATCGACTGGAAGCCTTCCGCGTAAAGGCAATCGCGCCCGCCGGACATGCCGCCCGAGTTGCGCTTGAAGTGGTTGGCGCGCTGCTGTGCGACGCGGGTGTAGTAATCCCACAGGTGCACCTGGCCGTTCATGCATTCCATGGCGGCGCGCTTCTTGTCCCAGACCGGGGTGATGTCGAGGAAGGTGTCGGGCTTCCAGCCCATCTGTTCGGTCTGATGCGGCTCGAAGAGATAAAGCTGCGGCGCGCCCAGCACCTTCTCACCGGGGTTATGGCCCCAGGCCTGGGCGATCATCCGGCATTCCAAGGCGATCTGGGTCATGTACATGTGGTCGGTGTTGTAGGGGTCATACTGGCTGTGGCTCAGCATGAACTTCGGCTGCACCTTGCGGATCAGGTCGACGAGGGCGAACTTGTCCTCCTTCTCCATGTGCAGCGGGTAGTCCCCCAGATCGAAGCATTCCAGGTGGGCGGCACCCAGGGCATCGGCGGCGGCCTCGGCCTCGGCGCGGCGGATCGCCTTCACCTCGTCCAGGCTCTTGCCCTCCTTCCACAGGCGGGCGCTTTCGCCGCGCTCCCCGAAGGACAGGCAGGCCACGGTCACGTCATAGCCCTTCTCGGCATGCAGCGCGATGGCGCCACCGCAGCGCCAGACGAAATCGGCGGCATGGGCGGAAATCACGAGAACGGTGGGTTTGTCGGACATGAGAGCCTCCTTCCGGGCGCCCCTCGGGGCACGATGGGGTTTGCGTGGACCATCGGGCAAATGCCCGGAAAAGCCAAATTTGAAGGCGGTGACAGGCTATAAGATCATGCTATAGCTATTCCGGTCGCCGGGGGAATGATGTGGCTGTGATCCATCAATTGCGGTGCGCCGGGCGATAGGAATTTGCTGCAGCGCAGATTGGACGCGCCGGCGCATGATCTTGGCGGAGGGGCCGGGGCGATGAAGTGGAATCTGCGACATCTGAGGGTCTTCCTGGCGGTGGCCCGGCTGAGCTCGGTCTCGCGCGCCGCGGAGGAGTGCAACCTGTCGCAACCGGCGGTCACCCAGGCCATGGCAAAGCTTGAGCGGATGCTGGGTCAGCCGCTGTTCCGCCACCAGTCCCAGGGTCTTTTCGCCACCCCGGCGGGGGAGCTTCTGGCCGCCCGTGTCAGGCGGGCGCTGGATCGGATCGACGAGGCCGCGGCGCCGATCTCTCCGCGCCTCAGCCAGACCGCGACGCGGGCCCAGCTGGAGGCGCTGATCGCCCTGCGCGAGCTCGAGAACTTCACCCTGGCGGCGCGGCAGCTGGGGCTGGCGCAGCCCACCGTTCACCGCGCCGTCAGCGCCCTGGAATCCGAGGCCCGGCGCCCGCTCTTCGAGCGCAGCGCCATGGGCCTGCGAAGCAGCCGTGCGGCCCGCGCCCTGGCGGATGCGGCGCGGCTGGCCTTCGCCGAACTCGACCAGGCGGTGATGGAATTGGCCGAACTGGAGGGGCGCGAGGCCGGCGAGATCGTCATCGGCGCCCTGCCGCTGTCACGCAGCTCGATCCTGGCGCGGGCGATCATCGCCTTCCGCCGGACCCGGCCCCGGATCTCGATACGCATCGCCGAGGGGCGCTACGACGACCTGTTGCGCGGGCTGCGGATGGGGGACATCGACTTCCTGCTTGGCGCGCTGCGGGACCCGCTGCCGATCGGCGACGTGGTGCAGCAGGCGCTCTTCGAGGACGAGGTCATCCTGGTCGTCGGACCCGACCATCCGATGCTGGACCGGGAGGACCTGACGCTCGGGGAACTGGCGGCCCTGCCCTGGGTCGTGGCGCGGCGCGCGACCCCCACCCGGCAGATCTTCGACCAGCTTTTCGAGGGGCGTGACCGGCCCGAAAGCGTGGTTGAAACCGGGTCCCTTATCCTGATGAGACAACTGCTGAGGGAATCGGATCACATCGGCATTGTCTCTGGGTTGCAGGTCGCCTCGGAAATAGACCTTGGTCTATTGGTGCCGCTTCCATTTCAGCCACCCGACGGTCAGCGATTAATTGGTCTGACATCAAGGGTTGGCTGGATTCCGACCGCTGCTCAGCAGGCCATGATTGGTGAATTGGAAAAGGCGGTACGACAAAGGTCCTATTAGATTTTTGCAAGCGAGAATAGATAATTGAGCCTGATCATTGTCTATTGGGGAAACCAAAGCAAATAGGCAGCGTCCTGCCTCTTGCAGCCAGTTTCCCATGAACCGGCGCGTTGGTCGCCCGCATGTATGAGTGGATCAGAACGGTGAATGAAAGAGCGGATATCGAGCTGGGGACCTCCAGCGTAGCGCAGAAGTACATGCTTCTGGATGTTCTCGTGCATCTCCTGCGGCGGGCGCATTTCAATTGCGAAAGCCAATTCCCGGAGGTCTTTTCGGATTACGACATTACCTCGCGGCAGCTGGCGCTGCTGCTGGTGATCGGGCAACGGCCCAATTCGTCCCAGAAGGCGATCGGGGAAATGGTGGCGCTGGATGTGAATACCGTCAGCGATACCCTGCGCCGGATGGAGCGCAAGGGGCTAGTGCGCCGCGCCGCCTCGCTGACCGATGCGCGGTCGATCTGTGTTTCGCTGACCAGCAAGGGGTTCCAGCTGCTGGAAGGCGCGGACGAGGACCTGCAGCGCCTGGAGCGGCGCGTGGTGAGCAACCTTGATGCCGGGGAGGAGCAGCAGTTGAAGGATCTGCTGCGCAAGATGATGAACATCTCTCTCTGAACTCCGACCCGCCGCGAGAGCCGGGTTGGCACCCACCCTACGCCAGTGGCGCAGGGTGGGTCTTTTTGTAGGGGGTGAAGCGGCGCAGGGTAGGAGACATCCCACCCTTGTCCCTCAGCCCATCCGGGTGACCAGCCGCGTTTCCAGGTAGCTTTCGATGGCTTCCGATCCGCCCTCGGTTCCCATGCCGCTGTCACCGATGCCGCCGAAGGGCAGCTCGGGCATCGACAGGCCCAGGTGGTTGATGGTCAGCATGCCCGCGCGCACCTCGTCCTGCAGCCGCTGCACGCGGCGCGAGGAGCCGGACCATGCGTAGGAGGCCAGGCCGAAGGGCAGGCGGTTGGCTTCGGCGAAGATCTCGTCCTCGGTCTCGTAGCGGTTGACGATGGCCAGCGGGCCGAAGGGCTCGTCGTTCATCATCAGCGCATCGGTGGGCACATCGGTGATAACCGTGGGCTCGAAGAAGTTGCCGGCATTGCCGATCCGCTTGCCGCCGCACTTCAGCTTGGCACCCTTGGCCACGGCGTCCTCGATCATCGCGGTGATCGCCGGGATGCGCCGGTCATTGGCCAGAGGGCCCATCTGGGTGCCCTCGGCGGTCGGATCGCCGACCTTCAGCTGGGAATAGGCCTGCGCGAAGCCCTCGGTGAAGGCATCGGCCACGCCTTCCTGCACCAGGAAGCGGGTCGGAGAGACGCAGACCTGCCCGGCGTTGCGCTGCTTGGCGCCCAACATGCCCTCGATCGCCGCATCCACATCGGCGTCATCGAAGATTAGCACCGGCGCATGGCCGCCCAGCTCCATCGTGGCGCGCTTCATGTGCTGGCCGGCCAGACCCATCAGCATCTTGCCCACGGGCGTGGAGCCGGTGAACGAGACCTTCTTGATCAACGGATGCGGGATCAGGTAGCCCGAGATTTCTGCCGGATCGCCGTAGACCAGGTTCAGCACGCCGGCGGGCACACCGGCCTCGACGAAGGCGCGGATCAGCTCGGCGGGCGAGGCGGGGGTTTCCTCGGGCGCCTTGACGATGATCGTGCAGCCGGTGGCCAGCGCGGCACTGACCTTGCGCACCACCTGGTTGATCGGGAAGTTCCAGGGCGTGAAGGCGGCGACGGGTCCGACGGCCTCTTTCACCGTGATCTGGGTGACGCCGGGCTTGCGGGCCGGGATGACCTGGCCATAGGCGCGGCGGGCTTCCTCGGCGAACCAGTCGATGGTGTCGCAGGCGCCCATGACCTCGACCCGGGCCTCGGCCAGCGGCTTGCCCTGTTCGGCGGTCATGATCGCGGCAACCTCATCGGCGCGGCCCCGCAGGATGTCGGCGGCGCGGCGCATGATCTTCGAGCGCTCGAAGGGGCCTGTGCGCTTCCAGTCCTGGAAGGTGCGGTCGACGGCGGCGAGCGCCCGGTCCAGGTCCTCGATGCCCGCATGGGCGACGGTGCCGATCTCGGTCCCCGTCGCCGGGTTCACCACCGGCAGCGTCCGGCCGGAGGCGGCGGGGCACCATTCGCCGTCGATCAGAAGAAGCGTGTCTGGATAGCTCATGGCCCTGTCCTTTCCTGTGCGCCAAGACTTGGCCAATCTGTCAAATATTTTGAGCACAGTTGCAAGGCAGAGATCCGCGCCCACCGGGGCCACCCAGAGGGTTTCGCGTGATTATGAAGCTTTCTTGACGATTGACGCCGGTGCACGGGTGACATCTGCGGCGAATACTGAGCGTCTTTGGCATCAAACGGGGAAGATTTTGCCGGGTTTCGACGCCCCGAAGGCTCGAATCTTCGAGCCGGAGAGGGCCGGGGCCTGCGCAATCGCGGGCCCCGGCCGTGCGTTGGTGCTCAGCCCTCTCCCCGGAGCGGGGTCATCGGATCAGAGATCCGATGCGCCTGGAAGGTGTCGGGCAGGGGGGTCATCTCGATCTTTGACACCAGGCCTTCGCGGTTGAAGGGGTCGCCTTCGGCAAAGGCGCGGGCATCGGCGAGGCTTGCGGCCTCCAGCACGCCGAAATTGCCGATCCCGCCTTCGTCACCGAGGATGGCCGAGCCGATCAGGACGCGGGCCAGGCCCTCTCCGCCAGATTGCACCCAGGCGCGGTGCGCGGGACGATGTTCGTCCCGCTTGGCATCCACGCCGGGGTGATGCAGGCAGCGCATCAGGAAATAGGCCATCAGGCGTTCTCCAGCACCACCATGCCGGCGCCGGTCATCGAGGCGGGGGCATAGTAATGGCGATGCTTGAGCTCGACCTTCGGGTTCATCGCGGCACGCATGACCAGCCACATGATCAGCTCTGCGCCTTCCGAGCCGAACTGCTCGACGTAGTCCTCGCGGGACATGTCGCGGTACTTCTCGAAGTCATTGGCGATACCGTCCAGCCAGGCCTCGTCGGCCTCGCGGTTGAGGAAGCCCGCGCGGCTGCCCTGCAGCTGGTGCGACAGGCCGCCGGTGCCCATGACGACGACTTTCTCGTCGGTGGGGAAGCTCTCGATGGCTTCGCGCAGCACCTTGCCCATTTCCCAGCAGCGCTGCGGGGTGGGGATCGGATACTGGATGGTGTTGACCCAGATCGGCACGACTTTCACCGGCCAGTCCTCGGGGCGGCCGAAGAACAGCTCCATCGGCACCTGCAGCCCGTGGTCGACCTCGATCTCGCGGCAGACCAGCGGGTCGAAGTGGTTCTCGACCAGCTTGTCGACGAAATGCCAGGAGAGGTCGGTGGCACCCTGGAAATCGGGCACGGCGCGCGGGCCCCAGCCTTCGTCGACGGGCTTGTAGCTCTCGGCCACGCCGACGGCGAAGGTCGGCACGCGGTCCAGGAAGAAGGTGTTGCCGTGGTCGTTGAAGACCACCACGGCGATGTCGGGCTTCTTGTCGGCCATCCACTGCTTGCCGGGGATGTATCCGTCGAAGAAGGGTTTCCAGTCGGGGGTCTCGGTCAGACCCTTGTCGATCGCAATCCCGATGGAGGGTACGTGGCTGGTGCCCACGCCGCCAATGATCTCGGCCATTATTCTTTCCCCAGTCGTTGTTTCAGGAAGTCGGCGTGATCCATCTGCGCCTGGGCGGCGCCGATCTCGGTCATCACGGCAGGGTCGATGGCGGCGATCTTCAGGATGAAGAAGAGGTTGCCGCCAAGCGCCACCATGTCGTGCCAGTTGCGCGACATCACGGCGGCCTTTTCTTCCGCGCTCAGCCCGTAGCTGTCGAGGAAGGCTTCCTCGTCGGCCTTGAAGGCTTCGCGGTTCTCGGGACGGCCAAGGGACATGGCCATCTTGTTCAGCTTGTAGCCGCGGATCGAACCCTGACGATCATAGAGCGGCGTTTCGGGAATGGCTGAGCCAGTCATCAGGCGTCCTCCTGTCCTGCGGTGAACTGCGCGTCGAACCAGCCCTTGATGACCTGCATCATCTTCTCGGGGCGTTCGACGGGCAGGAAATGGCCCGCGCCGTCAATGACGTGAACCTCTGCATGCGGCAGCAGGGCCGCGATTTCGTGGTGTTGCGGTGCCGGGGACCAGCCGTCCTGCGCGCCGGTGATCAGCAGCACGGGGCAGCGCACCTGCATCAGGCCGGGCTTGGCGTCGGGGCGGTGCAGCAGGGCCATGATCTGGCGCTCGTGCACATCGGCGCCCATCTTCAGCACCATGTCGGTCAGGTCGGCGACCAGCGCCGCGTCGTTCACGCGGGCCGGGTCCAGCATCGGCGGCAGCCATTCGGCAGCCAGGCCTTCCATGTCCTCGTGGCCAAGGGCGATCTTCGCCAGCCGCTTGGGCTCTTCGCCCGGCTTGCGGCCATCGTGGCCGGTGTTGGCAAGGATCATGCCGCGGACGCGGCCGGGTGCCTGGCGCGCCATCTCCATCGCCACGCGACCGCCCATGGAGTGGCCGGCCAGCAGCAATTCTCCGGGATGTTCGGAGAGCAGGCGCGCGGCCATCGACTCGATCCGCGTATCGCGGGAGACATCGGCATTGGCGACGGGAAAGGGCGAGGCTTCGGCGAGCGCACGCCAGACGCGGGCATCGGACACCAGTCCAGGTATCAGAAGCAATGTCGTCATGGAGGCCCTCCCCTGCCCTTGCGCATACATTGGCGGCCAAGATAGCCCGAAATTCGGCTCCGGACAAGGGATGATCACTGATAATGTATACATTGGGCTGGGCCGCAGCGCGGATTCGCGCGGGGGGTTGGCCTGCGCGGAAGGCCGTGTATACAGAAAGTTCAACCGACAGGAGAGGCTCATGGCATCGCGGACAAGTGCAAAAACCCATACCATGCGCGCGCTGATGGAGCTGCGGCAGCGGATCACCAAGGGTGAGCTGCCCGGCGGCACGCGCCTCTTCGAGGTTGCCATGGCCGAGGATCTGCAGATCTCTCGTACCCCCGTGCGCGAGGCCATGTCGCGGCTGGCCGAGGAAGGTCTGCTGGAGCGCGCGCCCAATGGTGGCTTCATGGTCCGCAGCTTCGCCTATGCGGATGTGCTGGATACGCTGGAGCTGCGCGGGCTGCTGGAAGGCACCGTGGCGCGTCTGGCCGCCGAGCGCGGCGTGTCGGACGCCAAGCTGCGCGAGATCACCGAGATCGTGCGCAAGCTGGACGAGGTCTTTGGCGACGAGCCCGGCGAGGTTGATTTTGAAGCCTATTCCGACCTCAACGGCCAGTTCCACGATGCCCTGGCCGCGCTGCCCGGTTCCGCCACCTTCGAGCGCGAGCTGGCGCGGGTCAAAAGCCTGCCCTTCGCCTCTCCCTCGGCGTTCCTGCCCAACGAGGGGCGCCTGTCGGCCTTCCGCCGCTCGCTGGCCATCGGCCAGGAACAGCACCGGGAGCTGGTCGCCGCCATCGCCGCCCGAGAGGGCGCGCGGGCCGAGGCCCTGGCGCGCGAACACGCGCTCGCGGCCCGGCGCAATCTTGAATACATTTTCTCGACCGAGCACAGCGAAGTCACCACGGTTCCCGGCCTCGAGCTGGTCGCCCCTGCAGAAAAGTGACTTGGGGCTGACCCTTTAAAAAAGGCGAAAATGCGCAGAAATCCGCGACCGAAGGTGGGGGCGCGAAGAATTTTCTCTTGCTTTTTGCCGCGCAACTGGCGATCCCATGTATACATTCACATGTGTTTTGGGAGGAGCCTCACATGGCAAACCAGAATCTCACCTCGGCAATCGCGGGCGCCGGCAATGCTGTCGACCTGCTGCGCAATTCCCGTAGCGGCATCTATGTCTATCCGGTCGTTGCTCCGGAATTCTCCAACTGGCGCAGCGAACAGAAGGCCTGGCGCGACACCGCCGTGCTCTTCGACCAGTCGCACCACATGGACGAGCTGATCGTCGAAGGCCCTGACGCCGAAGCCTTCCTGGCCTATGTCGGCATCAACGGCTTCAAGAACTTCGACCTGAACCGCGCCAAGCACTTCGTGCCCGTCACCCCGGCCGGCCACGTCATCGGCGACATGATCATCTTCCGCGAGCGTGAGGACAAATTCGTCCTCGTCGGCCGCCAGCCGACCGCCAACTGGACCAAGTTCCAGGCCTCGATCGGCAAGTGGAACGTCCGCCTGCACCACGATCCGCGCTCTGATTCGCGCCCCGAAGGCGAGCGCGTGCTGCGCACCCACTACCGCTTCCAGATCCAGGGCCCCGACGCCGACAAGATCTTCACCGAGCTGAACGGCGGCCCGGTTCCCGAGATCAAGTTCTTCTGCGTCGACTGGATCAACATCGGCTCCCGCAAGGTGCAGGCGCTGCGTCACGGCATGGCCGGCGCACCGGGCCTGGAAATCTGGGGTCCCTACAAGGACAAGGACTACATCCTGTCCACCATCCTGGAAGCCGCCGAGAAGGTCGGCGTCGACCTGCGTCGCGTCGGTTCGCGTGCCTATTCCACCAACACCCTGGAATCCGGCTGGATCCCCTCGCCGCTGCCCGGCATCTACACCGGCGACGGCATGATGGCCGAGTACCGTGACTGGCTGGGCGCTGACGCCTACGAAGCCGTCGGCTCGATCGGTGGTTCCTACGTGTCCCCGAACATCGAGGACTACTACACCAACCCGTTCGAACTGGGCTACGGCTTCTACATCGGCTGGAAGAAGGACGACTTCATCGGCAAGGACGCCCTGACCAAGCTGAAGGACGCGCCCTCCAACCGCAAGAAGGTCACCTTCGAGTGGAACCCGGAAGACGTGATGAAGGTCATCCAGTCCAACTTCGAGGATGGCGTTCCCTACAAGTGGATCGACTTCCCGCAGCCGAACTACGCCTCGTCCTCGGCCGACATGGTCATGAACGGCGACAAGATGGTCGGTATGTCCATGTTCAACGGCTACTCCTACAACGAGCGCCGCGTGCTCTCGCTGGGTGTGGTTTCCCAGGACGTGCAGGTCGGCGACGTGCTGACCCTGAAGTGGGGCGAGTCGGACGAGACCCAGAAGACCTCGACCGAGAAGCACCGCCAGGCGGACATCCGGGTGCGTGTCTCCGACACCCCCTACGCCCGCGAAGCCCGCGAAAACTACGCGGACAGCTGGCGCACCAAGGGCTAATCGCCAGCGCCCCCGGTTTTCCGGGGGCGTGTATCCGCGCCGGGTTCGGCCCGGCGCGGATCTGCCCTTGAATCTAGGTGCTCGCGCTGATTTCATTCGCGTTCCGCACTGAATTGAATATTCTGTGTACACATGGACCGTGGCCGCCTGCTTGGGAGTGAAGCAGCCGCCGACGGTAGACACTGGGAGGTAGACCATGATCCGTACCAAATTCGCCTCGCTGGCCTTTGCCGGCGCCCTTTCTCTGGCCGGCGGCCTTTCCGCCCAGGCCGAAGAGCTGTCCTTCGCCCACTTCGTGCCGCCGGGCCACACGCTGACCGCAGCCGTGATCGAGCCCCTGGCCGAGAGCGTCGGTGAATCCTCCGACCTGACCATCCGAGTCTATCCGGGCGGCGAGCTGGGCAAGGGCCCGCTCGAGCAGTACGTCCGCGTGGTGCAGGGCGTGGCCGACATCGTCTGGGGCCTGCCGGGCTACACCTCGTCGCAGTTCCAGAAGACCATGATCGCCGAAATGCCGGGTGTCATCGCCGATGGCGAGCCGGGCTATCCGGCCATCTGGAACGCCATGGAGCTGATCGAGAGCGAGTTCCCGGCCACCAAGCCGCTGGCCGTCTGGACCTCGGAACCCAACGTCTTCATCATGAAGGACAAGGAAATCCGCTCGCCGGAAGACCTGGCCGGCCTGAAGATGCGTGTTGCGGGTTCCACCTCGGCGCTGATGATCGAAGCCCTGGGCGCGACCCCGGTGCAGATGCCCGCGGGCGAGATCTACAACGCGCTGCAGACCGGCCTGATCGACGGCGTGGTCACCGGCTCTTCCGCGATTGCCGACTTCAAGCTGAACGAAGTCGCAAACTCCTACACCATCGGCGCGCCGCTCGGCCGTCTGACCTTCTACGTGGTGATGAACCAGGGTCGCTATGACGGTCTGACCGACGAGCAGAAGGCCGCCATCGACGCCGTTGCCGGTGCGCCCCTGTCGGAAAGCGCCGAGAAGGCATGGAACGCCCTGGCGGACAAGACCATCGCCATGCTGGAAGCCGACCCGGCGAAGACCGTGATCAACCTCTCCGACGAGGAAGTCGCAGCCTTCGGCGCGGTGACCGAGCCGCTGACCGCCAAGCTGGTGGCAGACCTCGGTGCCGAGGATGTCTTTGCCGCGATGAGCGGCGAATAAGGCCCCGGAATGCTGGGATATCTCAGGAAGATTGCGGACGGGCTCATTGGCCTGTCCGCTTTCGTTGGAACGCTTGGCCTCGTCTTCGTGGTGCTGGTGGTGCTGGTCGATGTGATCGGCCGCAGCTTCGGTACGCCGCTCAATGGCGGACAGGACTTCACCCAGATGGGCATGGTCATCATCGTCTTCGGCGGCATGGCGCTTTGCGACAAGCTGGGCGGACATGTCTCGGTCGACATCTTCGAGCGCAGCTTCCCCGATTGGCTGAACCACCTGATGGACATCCTGGCCGCCCTGCTGGGCGCGGTGATCTTCGTGGGGATCGCCTACACGGTCTATGACAGCTCGAAACTGTCCCAGATGCTCAACCTGACCACAAATATCGTCAACCTGCCGAAGTGGTACTTCCAGTGGGCCCTCTCGGTGCTGGCGCTGATCACCGCCCTCGGCATGGTGCTGCGCGGGATCGACCTCACACTTTCGGGGTCCTCGGCGCGCGCGGCAAAGGAGATCCGTGAATGAGCGGAGAAATGATCGGCCTTGTCGGGATGCTGATCCTGCTGGTGCTGCTGGTGCTGCGCATCCCCGTCGCCCTTGCGATGTTCGCCGTGGGTTTCGTGGGCATCTGGGCCCTGCGGGACCTCAACTCGGCCATGAGCCTCATGGCCTCGGAAAGCTTCACCCTCGCCTCCTCGGCCGAGCTGGTCGTGGTGCCGCTGTTCATCCTGATGGGCAACGTGGCCTCGGTCACCGGCATGTCGGCACGGCTCTATGATGCGGCCTACGCCATCATCGGGCGGCTGCGCGGCGGCCTGGCCTCGGCCACGGTGCTGGGCTGCGCGGGCTTCGCCGCGCTCTCGGGCAGCTCGGTGGCCTCTGCCCTGACCATGGGCAAGGTGTCGCTCGACCAGATGGACCGCTTCGGCTACGACAACCGGCTGTCGACGGGCGTCGTCGCGGCGGGGGGCACCCTGGGCATCCTGATCCCGCCCTCGACCGGCTTCGTGATCTACGCCATCCTGACGCAGCAGAGCATCGGGCGCCTCTTCCTTGCGGGCGTGCTGCCGGGTCTGCTGCTGCTGACGATGTTCGTCGCCACCATTTCGCTGATGTGCTGGATCTGGCCGAAGTTCGGCCCCGAAGGCCCGCGCACCACGCTGTCCGAAAAGGCTCAGGCCATGGTCGGCGCCCTGCCGGTGCTGGGCGTGGTGGTGCTGACCATCGGCGGCATCTACACCGGCATCTTCTCTCCCACCGAGGCCTCGGCCGTCGGTGCCGGGCTGGTGGTGCTGATCGGCCTGCTGCAACGCAAGCTGACCTTCGCGCGGTTCTGGGAGGCGGCCAAGGATTCGGTGGTGACCACCGCCACGGTGATGCTGATCCTGATCGCGGCGCATATGATCAACCCCTTCCTGGCGCTGACCCATATCCCCACGATGGTCGGCGACTTCCTGGCCGCGCTCGACGTGGGCCCGCTGGTGATCCTGGGTCTGATCCTGCTGACCTACCTGGTTCTGGGCTGCTTCCTGGAAGGCTTCGCCATGCTGGTGCTGACCATGCCGATCTACTTCCCGGTGATCACCCAGCTGGGCATGGATCCGATCTGGTTCGGCGTGCTGGTGGTGCTGACGCTCGAGATGGGCCTGATCTCTCCGCCCGTGGGCGTCAACGTCTTCATCGTGAAGTCGGTGGCCCGCGACGTGCCGCTTGGCCGTATCTTCGCCGGCGTCACGCCCTTCTGGCTGGCCATGTTCGTGACCCTGGCACTGCTGGTGGCCTTCCCGCAGATTTCGCTGATTCTGCCGAATACGATGATGCAATAGGGATTGGGAAACCTCTGAGTGGCAAACGGGGGCCTCTGGGCCCCCGTTTTCGTGAATACATCCGATAGGGGTTTCCTGCGGGCCTCCGCCGAATTACCTTACAAACACGCATCACCCTTGAAAGGAGCCCCGATCAATGTATACATTGACCTCAGTGTTTTGGAGGAGGATGCAGAACATGATTTCTTTCATCGGTCGTCGTGACAAAGGGAGCGCCCCCTCGGGTGCCGGTCTGCATGAGCTGCTGCAGGGCTATTCCATCGAGGTCATGCCCCGCACCGCCGCCAAGGTGGAAGACTTCCGCAGCCTCCTGCCCGAAGGCACCCGCGTATACATCGCCCATATAGAGGGCACCCCGATCGAGGACATGGTGGCGACCGCCAAGCGCCTCTCCGAGGATGGCTTCCCGGTCATGCCGCACTTCCCGGCGCGGATCATCAAGGATCGCGCGACGCTGGAAGACTGGATCAAGCGCTACCAGAACGAAGCCGGCGTCGACCAGGCGCTGCTGTTGGCCGGTGGCGTGGACAAGCCCCATGGCGATTTCCATTCCTCGATGCAGCTGATGGAGACCGGGCTTTTCGACGCCCATGGCTTCAAGCGGCTGCACGTGGGCGGTCACCCCGAGGGCAACAAGGACATCGACCCCGATGGCTCGACCAAGATGGTCGACGAGGCGATGCGCTGGAAGCAGGCCTTCTCCGAGCGGACCGATGCGCAGATGGCCATCGCCACGCAGTTCGCCTTCGAGGCCCAGCCGGTGCTGGACTGGATCGCCCGCCTGCGCGCCGAAGGCGTCGAGCTGCCGGTGCATGTGGGCATCGCCGGTCCCGCCAAGCTGCAGACGATGATCAAGTTCGCCGTGGCCTGCGGTGTCGGCCCCTCCATCCGCGTGCTGCAGAAGCGCGCCAAGGATGTGACCAAGCTGATGATGCCCTACGAGCCCACCGAAGTGCTGACCGATTTCGCCGAAGCGGCGGTGACCGCCAACGCGGTGCCCGAGCAGATCCACTTCTTCCCGCTCGGCGGCATCAAGGCCTGCGCCAACTGGGCGGCCGAGCACGGCGCGACGCCGCAGCGCGCGGCGGTCTGACGCCAGAGATGATCCAAGAGGGCGCAAGGTGGGATCTCTCCCACCCTGCGCCAAGGTCCCTCGCGGCGCGATACGCCCCGAGGCGACACCACAAGACTTCCTCCACTGACGGGTCTTCCGGCCCCGCCTTCCGGCAACGGAGGCGGGGTCTTTTTACATCGCCAGGTCTTCCTACATCACCACGGGGGCCAGCAGCCCCAGCAGGATCGGCACCGGCAGGGAGACCAGCAGACGGGTGCGGGTGAAGGCGGCCCCCAGCATGGGCAGCTCGTAGCTGATGATGCGCAGGATCGAATAGATGCACCAGGCGGTGACATAGGCGGTGATCGCCCCCAGGGTGGCGCCCGCCTTGATCGCAGAGGCGCCGATGGCGAAGGCTACGAAGGGCCCGCCCGGCGTCAGCGCACCGAAGAGCGAGGCGATCAGCAGCCCCGTCAGACCCGAGCTTTCGCCAAGGAAGCGCTGCACGTAGTCTTCGGGCAGCAGCAGGGCCAGGAAGCCGGCCGACAGCATCCCCAGCAAGAGACGCGGCAGCATGAAGAGGAAGGTATCCAGGCTGATCTGCCAGATCGTGCGCAGCTCGGAGCGGTGGTCGCGGTTCACCCGCGCCAGGGCCCAAACGGCGCCGGCCCAGATCAGGATCGTGCCGATGAGGATGTTCATTCCGCCGCCACCCCGCGCCGCGCCAGGTGGCGCACCGCCAGCCCCAGCAGGATCGGGATGGGCAGGGTCAGCAGCACCCGGACCAGCACGAAATGCGCCGGCAGGAACGACAGCTCCCAGATCAGGGTGCGATTGGCGGAAAGCAGCACCCAGCCCGAGACCATCGCCACCCCCGCCGCCAGGTCCGCCCCGGAGGCCAGCAGCCCCGCGGTCAGCGAGAAGGTCACCGCCGGCCCGCCCGGAAAGATCGCCCCGGCCAGCATGGCGACGGCCAGCCCGGTGACGCCGCTCTCGGGTCCGGCCAGCGCCATGATCCGCTCTCGCGGCAGGACGTAGCCAAGCGCCACCGCCAGCACCACGCCGCCGGCCACCTTGGGCAGCAGCACGGCGACGAAGCCCAGATCGGCCAGCAGGGTCTGCCAGAAGACATCGGGCCCGAACTTGATCCAGACCGCGCCGCCACTGAGCAGCAGGATGATGAAAAGAGTGATCAGGCCGCCGTCGATCATCTTTCGGTGCGAAGGCTGGCCGGGAGGTGTCACGTATATTTCTCGATGAAGTCGTCGATAGAGAGCGCCCGGATGTCGGGCAGGCGGTCCCGAAGCTGATCGTGGCTCCAGTCCCACCAGGCTATGGCCATCATCGCCTCTGCCTGCTCCGGTGTAAACCGGCGCTTGATATGTTTCGCGGGCACGCCGCCGACGATCTCGTAGGGGGCGACATCCTTAGAGACCACGGCCCCCGCGCCGATCACCGCGCCGGTGCCGATGGTGACCCCCGCCAGCACGGTCACCCCGTGGCCGATCCAGACATCATGGCCGATGGTCACCCAGTGATCCTTGCGCCACTGGAAGAATTCATGGTCGTCCTCGCCCAGTCCGAACATCTCGGCCCGGTAGGTGAAATGATGCTGCGAGGCCCGCCAGGTCGCGTGGTTGCCGGGGTTGATCCGGGCCCCCTGGGCGATCGAGCAGAACTTGCCGATGGAGGACCAGACGGCAGAGCTGTCCTTCACGATGTAGGAGTAATCGCCGAAGTCGACCTCCTTCATCGTGACATTGGCGTGGATCTCGGTCCAGCGGCCAAGCTCGCAGTTCACGACGGTGGCGGTTTCATGGACGTTCGGGGCTTCGGTCAGGGTTTTCATGCGGTGTCTTCGGTCAGGAGAAGGGAGGGGTGGTGCAGGCGGAAGCTGCGGTCTTCCAGGCGGGCCATCCGGCCGCCGATCACGGCAACGGGTTCGGACAGCAGCTTCTGGTCGTGAAGGCCCAGCCCCGGCAGGCTGAGCCCCATGGAATGTCCCACGGCGGCGCGGAAGCCCGGCTTGGGGTTCAGCCCCGGCGCGATCTTGCGGGTGCCCAGCTTCAGGTGATGGGCGATGTCCCATTCCTGCACCCCGGCCTCGGTCCGGGTGACGACCCAGCAATGGGCATCCTCGCACCAATCGCCCTTCTCGGCGGGGAAGAAGTAGCCCACCAGGTAGCCAGCCTCGATACCCTGGCTGCGCAGGGCGGCGATGAAATAGGTGTTGATGTCGACGCAGGAGCCCTCGGCCAGTCCGCAACCAAGCGCGGGCACATGGTCGAGCCCGTCGTTGAAGCGTTCTTCGGGATGGCCATAGGTGAACCGCTCGGCGGTGTGGCGGGCGATGCGCAGGCATTTCTCGGCCTGGCTGCCCTCCCCCGCGATATCGGCCACCTCGGCCACCAGCGCCTCGGCGGCGCGGGTGAACCGCGAGGAGGCCGGGCGGTAGAGCGCCTCGGGATAAAGCCCCGGCGTATCGCTGTAGCTGTAGCGCAGGGTCAGGCGCGGTGCCTCGGGGGTGATCGCCAGCACCTGCTGGCCGCTATTGGCCTCGGTCAGGACCTCGACCTTGCCGCCCGTGACCTCGCAGCCCTGGCAGCTGGCATGGGGCGTGCCGACCCCGGCTGGGGCCAGCAGCAGCGGAGCATCCGTGCCAAGCGCAATCTCGACGTGGTAGGCGCTCATTTCGCCGCGCCTTCGTTGAGGCCGATGATCCGGGAGCGGATCAGGCCCGAGAGGTAGTCGATGACATAGACCATGGCGATGATCAGGAAGATGATCGACCAGGCCTCGTCCCACTTGTAGGCGGCGATGCGGTCCGACAGCAGGAAGCCGATGCCGCCCGCGCCGACGATGCCCAGGATGGTGCCGGAACGGACGTTGGATTCGAAATTGTAGAGCAGGATCGACCAGATCACCGGCATCACCTGCGGCATCACGGCGAAGCGGATCTGCTGCAACCGCGCCCCGCCCGAGGCCCTGATGCCCTCGACCGGCTTTTCCGATGTGTTCTCGATGGCCTCTGAGAAGAGCTTGGCGAAGGTGCCGATCTCGGAAACCGCGATGGCCAGGATACCGGCCAGAGGGCCGAGGCCGAAAGCGCGGATGAAGATCAGGGCCAGCACCAGGGTTTCAAACGCGCGGATCACGTCGTAACCGCGCCGCACGCCCATGCGCAGGGGCCAGAAGCGGGTGATGTTCTTGGCGCCCAGGAACGAGAGCGGGAAGGCGAAGACCGCGCCGATGAGCGTGCCCATGAAGGCCATCGACAGGGTCTCTCCCAGCCCTTCGAGGATGGGCAGGAACTCGGCCCAGCTCTTCCAGATGTAGGGCGGCAGCATGAAGCCCAGCACGTCGCCGAAGCGCTGAAGGCCGGTCCAGATGCGGGCGGGCGAGAAGTCGAAGGCCCAGAGGCAGTAGCAGAAGAGCAGGGTGAAGCCGGCCCAGAGCGCCGCGCGGCGCAGGCGGATGGACAGGGGCGCGCGGAAGGCGGTCGGATAGGCGGCCTTGGCGGCGGCGATCTGTTCGGGTGTCATGTCGGGGGTCATGCGTCACGCTCTCCCAGGCCGATGATGCGATGGCGGAGTTTTTCCGAGCCGAAGTCGATGACGACCACGGTGACAAGGATGATCAGGAAGAGCGCCGAGAGGTCGGTGTATTCCTGGAAGGACATGGCGGTGCGGATCTCCTGCCCCAGGCCGCCTGCACCGACGTAGCCGATGATCGACGAGGACCGAACGTTGATCTCGAAGCGCAGCAGCGTGTAGCTGATGATGTTCGGCAGCACCTGCGGCACCACGGCGTAGCGGATCTGGTCGAACCAGGTGCCACCGGCGGCCTTCACGCCCTCGAGCGGGCGCATGTCGATGTTTTCATTCACTTCCGAGTAGAGCTTGCCGAGCGCGCCGCAGGCATGCAGCCCGACGGCCATGACGCCTGCCATGGGACCGACCGAGAAGCAGAAGACGAAGATCAACGCCCAGACGAGCTCGGGCACCGTGCGGGCGAACTCGAGGAAGCGGCGGGCGGCCCACAGCACGTAGCGATTGGGCGACAGGTTCCGCGAGGCGGGGAACGAGATCAGGAAGCCGCCGATGACGCCGAAGACCGTGGCCATGAAGGCGATCAGGATGGTCTCGACCAGCAGCCGCAGCCAGGTCTGCCAGCGCCAGAACCATTCGGCCAGGTCGGCGCCCAGGCTGTCCCATCGCAGGACGGGGAAGGTCTTGGTGATGAATTCACCGAGGCGCGGCAGGCCCGCGCCGATGATCCAGCGCCATTCCCGCGAGCCGTCGCGCAGGGTGACCTGGGTGACCTTGAAGAAGTCTCCAAGCCAGGCGGTCAGCAGGAAGGCGGCGAAGAAGAGAACGGCGCCGATGGCCCAGTTCACCCGCGCGCGGCGGCGTTTCAGCGCGAAGTCGCGCTCGAAGGCGGCGATGGCGGAGGGCCCCGACAGGGGTGGGGCGGCGGTGAACCCGGCGGTGGCTGTCATGGAAAGATCCGTCGAAAGGGGCGGAAAGGAAAGGGGCGGGCCCAAATGGACCCGCCCCGATGTCAGGCGATCAGGAGCCGCGACGCTCGCGCTTCAGCCAGTTGCGCATGTCGACGATCCACTGGTAGCGGTCGTGATCGACGCGGGTCCAGCCAACCGAGGGGTTGGGGTTCTCGGGATCGAAGGAGGAATAGAGCGCATAGCCCTCGGGATCTTCCTCGGGGAAGGAAAGATAGGCCTCGGTGATGTCTTCCACCATCTCGTCGGGCAGGTTGGTGCGGAAGGTGACGGGGCCGGAGGTGATCTCGGGGCTTTCCCAGATCTTGCAGATGACGCCGGCCTCGATCATGCCCTTGTCTTCCATGCGCTGGTAGATGCCCTGCGTTTCGTTGTTCTCGTAGGTCGAGGCGGTGTCGAAGGTGCCGTTGACGACACCCTGGACGTCGGCTTCGTGGCTGCCGCCGAAGGGGATGGCCGAGAAGTAGGTGGCCGGGTCGATGCCCAGACGTTCCTTCATGTTGAAGTAGGGCACGGCGAAGCCCGAGGTGCTGTCGGGATCGGCGAAGGCATGGACCTTGCCCTTGGCGTCTTCCAGGCTCTTGATGCCGCTGTCGCAACGGGTGACGACGATGGAGCGGTAGCCGGTGTTGCCGTCCTTCTTGATGGTGGTCAGGGTCGGGCGCACGCCGCCCTCGGTCAGGGTGTAGGCCGCGGCATAGGACGACGAGCCGAAGGAGGCGACCTCGATCTGGTCGGCGGCCATGGCCTGGATCACGCCGTCGTAGTTACCGGCAGTGAACATCTCGACCTCGACGCCAAGCGTCTTTTCCAGGTAGGCGCGCAGCGGTTCGTTGCGCATCAGGCGGTCTTTCTCGTTCTCGCCAGAGAGGATGCCGAATTTGACGACCTGGTAGTCGTCCTTCCAGCCGTCGGCCATGGCGGGGGCGGCGATCAGTGCGACGAGGGCAGCAGTGCTGAGCAGTTTCATGGGGATCTCCCTGGAGTTTCAGCGGGTGAGGGTCAGGCCGGGATCTTGGCGACGTGACCGGTGGAAACGGAGGTGGAGGTGACGGCCTCGTTGAACTCGGCCAGCCCTTCCGAACCGTAGATGTCGCGGACGACGTCATCGGTGAGTTGGGCGGCGGTGCCGTCGAAGAAGACCCGGCCTTCGCGCATGGCGATGATGCGGTCGCAATAGGCGCGGGCGGTGTCGAGGGTGTGCAGGTTGACCAGCACGGTCAGGCCGTCCTCGCGGTTGATGCTGCGCAGGGCTTCCATGACGCGGGTGGCATTGCCCGGATCGAGCGAGGCGATGGGTTCATCGGCCAGCATGATGCGCGGGTCCTGCACCAGGGCACGGGCGATGGCGACGCGCTGTTGCTGGCCGCCCGAAAGCGTGCCGGCCCGTTGCAGCGCCTTGGGCGCCATGTCCAGCCGGTCCAGCGCCTGGATGGCTCGGGTGCGCTCGGCATCCGAGAAGCGCAGGGTCATCGAGTTGAGGAACCCGTGGCCCGCCAGCTGGCCGACCAGCACGTTGGTCAGCACGTCCAGCCGGTCGACCAGGTTGAACTGTTGGAAGATCATCGCGCAGTCGCGGCGCCAGGCGCGCAGCTCGCGGCCCTTCATGGCGGTGATCTCGCGGTTTCCGAAGGTGATCTGCCCCTCGCTGGGATCGATCAGGCGGTTGATCAGGCGCAGCAGCGTCGACTTGCCGGCGCCCGAGCGGCCGATGACACCGACGAACTGGCCGGGCTCGACTTGCAGGGTCACATTGTCCACGGCGCGGGTTTCCCCGAAGCGGCGGGTGACGGAAGAGAGGGTCAGGGTTGCGTTTTCCATGAGCCGGACCGTCGCCCAGTTCCGTGACGTCCCGGCATCGTCCGAATGAATATTGCACTGAGGGGATGCTGCAGTTTTGTGAAAGGCGCCCATGTATCTCTCGGGATTCCAGTGACTTGCCGGGGCGCGCCCTGTCGCAGGGCCCGCGCGGGGCGCAGGAATTTGTCCGGATGACCCCGAATCCCACCGTCAAGGAGCGGTCATCAAACCGCAGCGGAACCGTTACGCGGGCGGTTTACTGATTCATTCGGACAACTGGCGCTTTCCGGGAACAGGACGGGATGATGCAGGAACACGCGGAACGCTTTGAAGGCCTGGCCGAGGCCTATGCCCTCTATCGCCCGGATTACCCGGCTCGTGCCTTCCGTGAGCTGCTGCCGCTCTCGACCTCGGACCGGGCGCTGGCGGTGGACGTGGGGGCCGGCCCCGGCACCTCGACCCGGCCCATGCGCGCGGCCCTGCCCGCAAGCTGGCTGGTCACGGCAGTGGAACCCGGCCGCGACATGCGCCGGGTGCTGGCGCGCAGCTTCCGCGAGGACCCTCGGGTGCAGGTCACAGATGGCACGGCCGAGGCGCTGCCGCTGCCCAGGGGGTCCGCCGGGCTGGTGGTCGCCTGTTCCGCCTTCCACTGCTTCGACGCGCAGGGCTTCTTTGCCGAGGCGCGGCGGGTGACGGCACCGGGCGGCGTACTGGCGCTTCTGCGCAACCGCATGGTGCCGACCCCGCTCAGCGAAGAGATCATGGCCCATGTCACCCGTGCGGCGCGCCAGGCCGGGGCGCTCTGGGACATCTCGGGCCACCGGGAGCCGACGGTGCGCGAGCTCTCTTCCGTCGAGGGCTTCAAGACCGCCCGGTCGCGCACCTACCGCTGGTCCGAGACCCGCGACCGGCGCGGGGTGGTGGACTTCTACCTGACGCGCTCTTCGGTCTGGTCGCTGGTGCGCCGGGTCGGGCTGGGGCCGGTGATGCGCGACCTGGAAGAAATCTGCGCCCGGCATATCGAAAAGGACACCGCCGCCCCCCTGGAGTGGGAGACGACGGTGAAATGGACTCAGCGGCGCTAGGTTCCGGCGTCTGGCCGCGACTACTGGCCCAGCCCCTCGCGTTCCAGCCAGTCCATCGAGGGCAGGATACCGGCCTTGTCGCGCAACTCGAGGATCAGGCGGGGCTTGGCTTCCAGCTCTCCGAGCGCCTTGAAGACCTCGTGCCAGCGGATCGAGCCGTGGCCGATCTGCCAGTGCCGGTCGGCATAGCCGTCAGCGTCCTGCAGGTGGACATGGCCCAGCATCTCGCCTGCCGAGCGGACGAAGAAGTCCACCGGCTGCGCGCCGGTCGAGCCATGGGCGTAATGCGCATGCCCGGTGTCGATCGACAGCTTGATCGCCTCGGAGCCGAAGCTTTCGGCCAGCACCTTGCGCCAGGCGGGGTCGATGTCCTCGATGTTCTCGAGCATCAGCGTGACGCCGGCACTTTCGGCCCGTTTCACCGCATCGCCCAGGCTTTCGTGGACCCAATCCGTCAGCCGCTCCATGGCGCCGGGATAGGTGGCCAGGTTGTGGTGGTCCCAGGTAGTGAAGGGCGAATGGATGACCATATGCGTCGCGCCAAGCGCCTCGCAGATCTCCAGCCCCTGCGCCATGCGGCGGGCCACCAGGGCGCGGATCTCGGGGTCGGGGTTGGCGAAGTTCAGCCCCCAGAAGGGCCCGTGGATGCCGTAGCGCCCGCCGAAACCGTCCAGCTGCGTCTTCGCCTCGTCCACCAGAGCCTGCCAGTCGCCCGAGACCAGCAGCGCGGGGTTCGAGAAGCTCTGGATTTCCAGATCGCGGTCCTTGTCGAAAAGCCAGTCGCGGTAGCTGGCCAGTTCAGAGACGCCGAGGGCGGCGCCGATCACGGGAAGGGTCATGGGATATTCCTTACTGGGCGGCGACGGCGGTCAGGCGTTGGTTGACGCTGCCGTCCGAGAAGATGAAGGCACCGTGGCGCAGGGTGGCGCGGACATGGCCGACGCCCTCGTCGTCGGCGATGACCAGGTCGGCCAGCTTGCCCGGCGCGATCTCTCCGCGATCCTCCAGGTGCAGCGCGCGGGCTGGGGTCAGGGTCGCCAGACGGGTCGACTCGGCCAGCCCGCCGGGCCGCATCGGCGCAAGGGCAAGGATGGCGGGCAGGATGGCCGAGGGGTGGTAGTCGGCCGCCAGGATATCCAGCAGGCCGTTGGCGTAGGCCTCGCGGGCGGAAAGGTTGCCCGAGTAGCTCTCGCCGCGCAGCGCATTGGGCGCGCCCATGGCGGTGAGCAACCCCCGCGCCTTGGCCTCGGCGGCGGCTTCCAGCGTGACCGGGAACTCCGAGATCGTGGCCCCGAGCGCATCCATCAGCGCGACCTTCTCGACCGTGTCGTCGTCATGAGAGGCGACGGCGATGCCATGCGCCGCACAGGTCTTCGAGATCGCCTCGAGCGTCGCACCCACGTCGCCCTGGGCTTCCAGCCGCAAGTCGATGCGGCGCTGGATGTTCTCGTCCGCCTCTTCGGGTGTGGCCCCGGCGCGGATCGCATTGGCGCGGATCTTCTCGAGATTCCGGTACTGCCCCTGCCCCGGCGTGTGATCCATCAGGGACACGAGGTCTGCGGTGCCATTGGCGATCAGCTCTTCGATCACCTCCAGCGCGTCGGGGAAGTTGACCTCGAAGCGGGTGTGGACGCGGTGGTCGACCTTCAGCGCGCCGCGCATGGTCTTCAGCGCCCGCAGCATCTGCGAGGAATGCGCATGGCTGCGCATGTGCCCATGCACCGACTTAGGCGTGAACGAGACTGCGGCATAGCCCGTGGTTATCCCGGCGACCTTCAGGCGGCGGTCCAGGTCGCGCAGGCCCAGCTCGAGCGGCATGGTCACATTGGGGCGCGGCTCGATCTCGCGCTCGATCATGTCGCCATGCATGTCGATGAAGCCGGGCATCAGCAGCAACCCGCGCCCGTCGATCTCGGCATGGGGGACGGGGGTGTCGCGCACCTCGGCGATCTTGCCGTCTTCGACACGGACAGAGCCCTGGGGCAGCACGGTGTCGGACAGGACGACGCGGAAGTCAGAGAGCCACATCGGCAGTCTCCTCGATAGGGGTCTTGGGTTTCAGGGGGATCTCGCGGTCGATCAGCGCCGCCACGTCGCCCGGATGGTGGAAGACGCCGATCATGGCGACGCCCTGCGCTTTCAGCTCGGCCAGGCGGGCGACCAGCGCCGCGCGGGCGCCCTTGTCGAGAGAGGCCGTCGGTTCGTCCAGCAGCAGCATCCGCTGCGGCAGGATCAGCGCGCGGGCCAAGTTCACCTTCTGCTGCTCACCGCCCGAGAAGGTCGTCGGGTAGGCGCGCCAGAGGTCGGGTTTCACGCCGAAGGCCGCCAGCCAGTGCCGCGCCTGCTCCAGCGCCTCGTCCCTGCCGTATCCCGCAAGGCGCATCGGCTCGGCGACGATATCCTCGGCCGCGACACGGGGGCGGGCGTTGAGGAACTGGGTGACGAAGCCGATCTCGGTCCGGCGCAGGTGCGCCACGTCGATATCGGCGGCATTGGCCATGTCGATCACCCCCTCGCGGGAATGGAACCAAAGGTGCCCGGCGACGGGCAGGTAGCTGCGGTAGAGGGTGCGAAGAAGGGTGGACTTGCCGACGCCGTTCGGTCCCGACAGCAGCAGGAATTCGCCCGCGTGCAGGGTGAAGGAGAGGTCCTCGAAGGCCGGAAGGGACTGGCCCAGGTGGTGCATCTCGAAGGTCTTGGTCAGACCTTGAACATCCAGGATCGTTGTCATGAGGTGCCTCAGAGTTTCGCGTGGACAAGTTGCTGGGTGTAGGCGTGCTGCGGGTCCTGGAAGACCTGGTCGGCAAGCCCTTCCTCAACCACCCGGCCATGGCGCATCACCATCACCCGGTCGGCCATGGTGCGGATCACGCCCAGATCGTGGCTGACCAGTACCATGGTGATGCGACGTTCCTGTTGCAGCCGCTTCAGCGTATCCAGCACCAGCGCCTGAACGGAGACATCCAGCCCCGTGGTCGGTTCGTCCAGCAGCAGAACGGCGGGTTCCAGCGCGATGGCCTTGGCCAGCTGCACCCGCTGCTGCATCCCGCCCGACAGTTCGATCGGCGGGGCATCCATGCGGGGGATCGGGAATTCGGAGGCCTCAAGCGCCACCTGCGCCTTCTCGCGCAGCACGGCGAAACGGCGTTCGCCCGCGACCAGCAGCCGCTCGGCGACGTTGCCGGAGGACGAATGCTTCATCAGCAGCCCAAGGTGCGGGTTCTGGTAGACGATGCCAATACGGCGGGCGCGCAGCATCCGCCGTTCGAAACGGTCGAGCGTAAACAGGTCCTCGGGCAGCTCGGGCAGGTCCAGCCGGTAGCGGCCAGCGTCCGGGCTTTCCTCGAGGTTCATCATGCGCAGCAGCGTCGACTTACCGGAGCCGGATTCCCCCACGATGCCAAGCACTTCGCCCGGGTAGACGCGGGCGGAAACGTCATCCAGCGCGCGGACGTTGCCATAGGTCTTCGACAGGCCCGACAGCTCCATCAGCGGCTGGGTGCGGACGAGGCGCGGGGCCTCTTTCATCAGGGCGCTCATGCCAGCTCTCCGTTTCTGTACCAGGTCTGTCCGACGGTCGGTGTGCCGCCGTCGCGGGCGTCGATGGCCTTGATGCCGAAGTGGCTGTCCGAGACCTCATAGCCCGCAGAGCCGTCCTCTTGCGGGATCTCGTTCATGAAGTAGCCGGTGACGCCGGAGCGGGCGCAGGTCAGATGGGCGTGGTCCTCGACCTTGTAAGGCACGTCGTCGAAGACCAGCGGCTCGACCCGCGTGTAGGGCGGCACGGCGAAGATGCGCTTTTCGCGGCCGGCCGACAGGATCGTCAGGTGTTCGGCCATGTGCAGCTTCTTCACGTCCCAGCGGGGGATCGGGGAGGGGGTCATCACGTGGCGACCATTCACCATCGCCGGGTAGGAGGCCCCCAGCATCACCCGGCCCGAGCGGACCATCTGCTCGTAAAGCTGCAGCCACATCCGCCCGTAGTCGGCATCCGCATGCATCTGGCGGGCGGTGGACATGTTGGGCTCGACCCCGCGCAGGGGTTCGGGGTTGGGGACCTGCAGGATCAGGATCTGGTCGCGGCTCAGTTTCTCTTCCGGGATGCGGTGGCGCGACTGGATCAGCGTGGCGTCCAGCGTGTCCCAGGTTTCCGAGGCACCCGAGACGCGCGACAGGAAGCGGCGGATCGAGGCGGCGTTGACGCTGTCATCAGCGCCCTGGTCGATCACCTTCACGGTGGAGGACGGCTTGACCAGCGTCAGGGTCACCTGAAGCCCGCCGGTGCCCCAGCCCCGTGCAATCGGCACCTCGCGCGAGGCATAGGGCATCTGGCAGCCGGGCACCGAGACGGCCTTGATCATCTTGCGGCGCAGCTCGCGCTTGGCGGAAGGATCGAGGAAGCCATAGGAAAACGCCTTCCAGCGGCCTGTGAGATCTGAAAGGCTCATGCGGTTTCCTCTTTCTTGTCAGTGGGTTGCGCCTGTTCCGCCTTGGCGGTCTTCGCCGCGCGCAGGTTGTCCAGCGAGGACTGGAAGGTGACGTAGTGGGGCAGCTTGAAGTGAATGCAGAAGCCCGAGCTTTCGACGGGCTCGGTATGGTAGAGGAAGAATTCCTCTTCGACGGGCGAGTTCTTCTCGGCCCCCGGCGCGTTCAGGTCCAGCGTGGCGGCAGAGATGCATTTGACCTCGTTCCAGCCCAGCGTGGCGGTGAAGCCGAGGCGCAGTTCCCCCTTGCCCTTGGTGGTCACCACCTCGGCCTGGGATGTCTTGACCCGACCTGCCGAGAAGCGCCGCCCGTCTGGGTGGGCGACCATGACCTCGACCTCCGAAAGGCGCAGCTCGTTCACTGTCGGGTGGCTGTTGCCGTAGCCGCGCATGGCCGAGTAGCCGAGCGCCAGCGTGCCGCCAGTATCGGCTCGGGCCAGGCTTTGCAGCGTATGGGCGCGCTTGGCGGGGAAGAGCAGCGGCTCGCGGGTCAGGTCGGGGATCTCGTCGCGCGGCACCGGGGCGGCCTCGGGCGTGGTCACCAGACCCTGCGCGCGCTGCCATTCGGCCAGCGAGGGATGCGTGGCGGGGGCGGGTTTCGCAGCGGGCTCGACTGCGGGCGGGGCATAGGGCTGGTCCTCAAGCACCTCGGTCGCCAGCAGGCGGTGCGCGTAGTCCAGCGTCGGTCCCAGGATCTGGCCGCCGGGGATGTCCTTGAAGGCGGCAGAGATGCGGCGATGGGTGAAACCGGCGTCCGGGGCGACCACCTCGGCGATCTGCAACCGGGGCTGGGTGGTGCGCCAGGCGCGCAGCAGCAGCAGCGCCTCGTAGAGGTCCCCGCCCGATTGGGCCAGGGCCAGCGCCGCAAGGTCGGGGGCGTAGAGAGAGGCCTCGCCCATCACCCGGTCGACAAGGGCCGGCAGGGCCTTTTCGATCTCGGCCACGCGGGCGGCGTCGATCTGGCCCATCTGGGCACGGTAGAGCCTTTCGCTCTGTTCGATGGCGCGTTCGCCACCGCGGGTTGCCACATATGCCATGTCTCAGACCTCCGTCACTTGGGAAGAGCGGGGCAGGGCCAGCAGGCGGGCCCCGTCGTGGATCAGCACCTCGAGGCCGCGCGGGTAGGCGCAGAGCCGGGCGCGCAGGTCCCAGAAGACGGGGTGGATGCCATCAAGGCAGATGCGCTCGACCGACTTGATGCCGGGGCCGGTGAGTTGCAGCGCCTGGCCTGCGCCGATCCTTGCCGGCACGATCAGGGTCGCGCCCTCGTCGGGGTAGAGGTGAGAGCCGGTGTCGAGCCCGGCGATCACCTCCAGCGCCTCGGCGCTGTCGGCGGCCATGAAGACGTGATCGGCCTCATGCGCGGGCACCAGGGCCGCGCCGGTGGCGGGGATCCGGGCCAAGAGCGTCTCGTCCTGGCTATGCACCTTGCATTCGCGGTCCAGCAGCGCCAGCGCGATGCAGAGGGGGCCGGGGTCTGGCAGGTCGCGGACAGTGCCGGGGCGCGAGAGGGCGCCAAGGACGGCCTCGAATGTCGCGTTGTCGCGGATTTCCTCGGCGTCGGGCAGGGGGGTGGCAAGCATCAGAAGGTCTCCATGTCGACGCGGGTGGCTTCGATCCGGCGCAGGGTTTCGGTGTCCGCGGCCTGCTGCGCCTGGGCCTCTGCCTCGATGAAGGCGCGGATGCGGTCGGCGGCGGTGCCGTCGCTGAGCGCGGCATCCAGCAGGGCCATGGCCATGGCGCGTTCGATGTCGCGGCCCGTGACCATGCCGTAGCCCTCGGTGCCCGAGGGCAGGCGGACATGGGCTTCGGCCACCAGCACTTCGCCGAGGTGGAACTCCACCCCCTGCACCGTGTCGCGCATGGGCAGCATCACGAGGCCGGTGCCGCTTTTCAGCACCTGCATGTCCCCGAGCCGGGGCAGGATCTCTTCGGCCAGGTGCTTGAGGCGCGCGGCATCGGCGCGGGCCAGGGTGGTCAGGTCGTCAGAGGGCATCTCGCCCCCGTGTCTGTCGAACATGGCTTATTCCGGGAAATCGAGGGTGAAACGGATGCGGCCCGCGGCGTAGATCGCCTCGGACCAGCCGATGGGTTGACCCGAGAGGTCTTCGTCGGTCTTGCACATGACGATGACGGGCTGGTCGGCGGGCTGCTCCAGCAGCTTGGCTTCCCATTTCTCGGGCAGGCGGGCGTAGATGGTGGTGGTGCGGCGGCGGTAGTCCGTCACGCCGTAGCTGGCGTAGATGTCGGTGACCGACATGCGGCTGCGGCGCTTCACGCCGAGGTCGGGGAAACGCTCGGCGGGGTGGAAGCTGCGGTTCAGGCCAAGCGGATGGTCATCGGCGCGCGAGCGGCCGAGGATGCGGTGCACCGGCGTGCCGGGCGGCAGCGAGAGCTCTTGCGCCACGTCGGGTTCGGCGGGGGTGATATCGGCGGTGATCGTCTCTCCGCCCGGCTTCACGCCCTGGCTTTCCAGGTTCTCGCGGAAGCGGGTGCGGCGGCCGATGCGGTAGTTGATCCGGGGCTGGCCACGCACGAAGGTGCCCCGCCCCTGTTCGACCGAAAGCACCCCCTCGGCGGCCAGAGAGGCCACGGCGCGGCGCAGCGAGTGCCGCCCGACGCCGATCTGCCGCGAGAGCTCCTGCTCGGTCGGCAGCTTGTCGCCCTGGGCCAGATCGCGCGTGGCGATACTGTCCATGATCCAGTCGCGGGCGATCTGCCAGTTGCCGCTCATTCCGCTTCCCCATCGTCACATTCATTCGGATGTTTTGGGGATAGGGGGCGATGATCTCATCGCAATGACGCGGCTGTAAAACAAATGCGACATGCCGCGCCGGGACGCTGGCGGGGGCGATGGCAGCGGCGATGTCGCGGACCATGCCACGGATGCCGGGCATGAAAAAGCCCGGACCGCCGATCTCTCAGGCGTGGTCCGGGCCGTCGTTGCTGTCCCTCCGGGCGGAGGGGATCAGAAGTCGAGGTTCTCGACGCTCAGGGCGTTCTTCTGGATGAACTCGCGGCGCGGCTCGACCACGTCGCCCATGAGCTTGGTGAAGAGATCATCGGCCTCGGCCATGTCGTCCACGGTGACCCGCAGCAGGGTGCGCGCATCCGGGTCCAGCGTGGTTTCCCACAGCTGGTCGGGGTTCATCTCGCCCAGGCCCTTGTAGCGCTGGATCGCCAGGCCCTTCTCGCCCTCGGTCAGGATGGCCGAGAGCAGGCCCAGGGGGCCATAGATCATCTGGCTGCGGTCCTTGCGCACCAGCTGGGCCGGGACGTTGTAGATCTCTTGCAGCGAAAGGGTGAAGCTGCCGGTCTTGCGGGCCTCGCCCGAGCGCAGCATCGGGCCGTCCAGGGTGCGCACCTCTTCCACGCCGCGCAGGATACGGGCCAGGCGGATGCCGTGATCCTGGGTGATCCGGCCCTGCCAGCCGCGCTCGTATTCCAGCGCGATCAGGTCGAGACGGGTCGCCACCTTGTCGGCCACGCCCTGCAGGTCGGCATCCACCGCGCCGGGCACGAAGGCCCCGGCGATGGCGGCCTGTTCCAGGATGTGGCGCGGGTAATGGGTGGGGAAGGCATCCAGCACGCGCTTCAGCTGTCGGGCTTCCTGCACAACGCGCTTCAGGTCTTCGGCGGCCAGCTCGGTGCCGTCGCCGAGACGCAGCAGCGCGGCGTCGGTGCCCTGTTCGATCAGGTAATCGTCCATCGCCGCCTGGTCCTTCAGGTAGACCTCGGACTTGCCACGGCTGGCTTTGTAAAGCGGCGGCTGCGCGATGTAGAGATAGCCCTTCTCGATCAGCTCGGGCATCTGGCGATAGAAGAAGGTCAGCAGCAGGGTGCGGATGTGCGCGCCGTCGACGTCGGCGTCGGTCATCAGGACGATCTTGTGATAGCGCAGCTTGTCGATGTTGAACTCGTCGCGGCCGATCCCGGTGCCGAGCGCCATGACGAGGTTGCCGATCTCCTGGCTGCCCAGCATGCGGTCGAAACGCGCCCGCTCGACGTTCAGGATCTTGCCCTTCAGCGGCAGGATCGCCTGGGTCCGCCGGTCGCGGCCCGTTTGGGCGGAACCACCGGCCGAGTCACCCTCGACGATGAAGATTTCGGTCTCGGTCGCATCCTTGGAGGAGCAATCCTTCAGCTTGCCGGCAAGGAAGTTCACATCCATCGCCGTCTTGCGCCGGGTCAGCTCGCGCGCCTTGCGGGCAGCTTCACGGGCCAGCGCCGCCTCGACGATCTTGCCGACGATCATCTTGGCTTCGTTGGGGTTCTCCTCGAACCACTCCGACAGCTTCTCGCCCACCAGGTTCTCGACCACCGGCCGCACCTCGGAGGAGACCAGCTTGTCCTTGGTCTGGGAGCTGAACTTAGGGTCCGGCACCTTGACCGAGAGCACGCAGGTCAGGCCCTCGCGCGCGTCATCGCCCGAGAAGGTGACCTTCTCGCGCTTGGCCACGCCGCTTTCCTGCGCGTAGCGGGTCAGGGTCCGGGTCAGCGCGCCGCGGAAGCCCGCCATGTGGGTGCCGCCGTCGCGCTGCGGGATGTTGTTGGTGAAGGGCAGCACGGTCTCGTGGTAGCTGTCGTTCCACCACATCGCCACCTCGACGCCGATGCCGTCGCGCTCGCCGGTGATGAAGATCGGATCGGTCATCATCGACTGCTTCGAGCGGTCGAGATACTTGACGAATTCCTTCACGCCGCCTTCGTAGAAGAGCTCTGTCTTCAGGGCCTCGGCGGGGCGGTGGTCTTCCAGCACGATGCGCACGCCGGAGTTCAGGAAGGCCAGCTCGCGCAGGCGCTTCTCCAGCGTGGCGTAATTGTATTCCAGGTTCGAGAAGGTCTGCGTCGAGCTGAGGAAGCGCACCTCGGTGCCCTTCTCGCCGTTCGCGTCGCCGACGACCTCCAGCGGCTTCACCGTCTCGGAGTTCTCGAAGCGGACGTAGTGTTCCTTGCCGTCGCGCCAGATGCGCAGCTCGAGCCAGTCGGACAGCGCGTTCACCACCGAGATGCCGACGCCGTGCAGACCGCCCGAGACCTTGTAGGAGTTCTGGTCGAACTTACCGCCCGCGTGCAGCTGGGTCATGATGACCTCGGCCGCCGAGACGCCCTCCTCGGGGTGGATCGAGACCGGAATGCCGCGCCCGTTGTCGCGCACGGAGACCGAGTTGTCAGCGTGGATCACGACCTTCACGAAGTCGGCATATCCGCCAAGCGCCTCGTCGATGCCGTTGTCCACGGCCTCGTAGATCATGTGGTGCAGACCCGAGCCGTCATCGGTATCACCGATATACATGCCGGGACGTTTGCGCACCGCGTCCAAGCCTTTGAGAACCTTGATAGATCCGGCGTCGTAACTGGGAGTTTGCTCGGGGGTGTCCGACATGCGTCTGGCGTCCTCTTCTCTGTCCCGATTTTATAGCCGGAGCGAGGGGGAATGTCACGCGGATGACATGCATTAAAGGGCCTGCGCGGGGCTATCCGCCGCTCCGTCGCGGCGGCGGATCGGCGCCCGGCGCGGGCCGGCTCTCGGGGGTGGGGATTGCCCGGTTCCGATGTGGCGCCGCTGGGGCGACGGGGCCCCCGATCAGGTACAGGATCGGGCCCCGGATCAGGTCTTGGGCAGGTCCAGCCGGCCCGTCTCGCCAAGCGGCCAGAAGGGGTTGTGCGCCAGTTCCCACACATGGCCGTCGGGGTCGGCGTAATAGCCAGAGTAGCCGCCCCAGAAGACTTCCTCGGGGGCCTTCAGCGCCTCGGCACCCGCGGCGAGGGCCTGAGCATAGGCGGCGTCCACTCCGGCCCGGTCGTGGAAATTCTGCGCCAGGGTCATGGCGCCGGTGCCAAGGGGCGCTCCGGGGCGGCCCTGGTCCTTGGCCAGGGCCTCGCGTCCGAAGAGACCCAGCAGCAACCCGTCCATCTGGTAGAACGAGACGCCCTCCTGTTCCTCGGCGGGCTGCCAGCCCAGGGCGGCATAGAAGGCGCGGGCGCGGCCCAGATCCTCGACGCCGAGGGTGATCAGGGTGACCCGTTGCACGGGCAGGGCGGGTGTCTCGGTCATGGGGCTGTCCTTTCTTCGGCGCGGCTTTCGCCGGCCTCCTCCGTCACCTCCAGATACTGCGCCCTTTCGCCCAGCCCTTCAAACAGTTCCGGCCCGGTGCCGGTCATCCAGGCCTGCGCCCCAAGCGCGCAGATCTCGTCGTAGAGGGCGGCGCGGCGGTTGGCGTCGAGGTGGGCGGCAACCTCGTCCAGCAGCAGGATCGGCGGGGCGCCGAAATCCCGCGCCAGGCCGCGTGCATTGGCCAGGATCAGGCTGACCAGCAGCGCCTTCTGTTCGCCGGTCGAGGCATCCCGCGCGGGAATGCCCTTCACCGCCCAGAAGGCCTCCATGTCGACCCGGTGCGGCCCCAGCAGGGTGCGCCCGGCAGCCATATCGCGGCGGCGGCTTTCCTCGAAGCCCGACTGCAGTTCCGCCGCGCTCTGGGGCATCGGCCCTTCGGGGTGCGACAGCGACAGCTGCGGCGCGGGGAAGGCGGTCTCGGCCTCCTCGGTGGCCTGGGCGACCAGGTGCAGCGCCTTCAGGCGGTTCAGGGTGATCTCTTCCCCCGCCTCGGCCATCTGGCGCTCCAGGGCGGTGTACCAATGGGCGTCGCGCACCATGTCCTTCAGCAGGCGGTTGCGCTCTCGCATGGCCTTCTCGTAGGCGAGGCTGGCATCGGCATGGGTGGGGAAGAAGGACAGCACCATGCGGTCCAGGAACCGCCGCCGCCCCTCGGCACCCTCGGTCCAGAGCCGGTCCATCGAGGGCACCAGCCAGAGCACCCGCGCGATCCGGCCAAGCGCCAGCTGTGCCGCCGCCTTGTCGTCGATTCGCAGGGCGCGGGACTGGCCCGGCTCCAGCTGCATCTCGACCTCGTGGACCTGGTGCAGGCTGCGCAGCACGCCAGAGAGCTTCCAGCCGATGGCCTCGGGACGGCGCACCATGTCCTCTGCCGCCGCCCGGCGCAGACCGCGCCCGGGAGAGAACATGGACACCGCTTCAAGGATGTTGGTCTTGCCGGCGCCGTTCGGCCCCCAGATGGCCACGGGCCGCCCGTCGGTGGACAGGCTGCCGCGCCGCCAGGAGCGGAAATGCGACAGGTCCAGCCGGGTCAGACAGAGCCGTCCCATTGGCCGAACCCCTCTATTCGATGGCTAAAAATACTCTCGCCGAAGGCAATCGCGGCAGCGATCGCGCTTAGACGCGCATCGGCATGACGACATAGACCGCGCTCAGGTCATTGCCTTCGCGCATCAGGGTCGGGTCACCGGAAGAGTTGAACATGAAGACGGCGTTCTCGCGGTCGACCTGAGAGGCGATCTCGAGCAGGTACTTGGCGTTGAAGCCGATTTCCAGACGCTCGTCGGCATAGGCCACGGCCAGCTCTTCCTCGGCGGCGCCGCTGTCAGGTGCGTTGACCGACAGGATCAGGCGGTCCTCGTCCAGCGACAGCTTCACGGCACGCGAGCGCTCGGAGCTGACGGTGGCCACACGGTCCACGGCCTTGGCGAATTCGGCGGCGTCCACTTCCAGGCGGCGGGTGTTGCCGGCGGGAATCACGCGCGAGTAATCCGGGAAGGTGCCGTCGATGACCTTGGAGGTCAGGGTGATCTGCGGGGTGGCGAAGCGGATCTTGGTCTCGGAGACCGAAACGGCGATCTGCATCTCGTCGTCGTCCAGCAGCTTGCGCAGCTCGCCCACGGTCTTGCGGGGCACGATGACGCCGGGCATCTCTTCGGCGCCCTCTGGCAGGGCGGCGTCGATACGGGCCAGGCGGTGGCCATCGGTGGCCACGCAGCGCAGGGCACGACCCTCGTCGCCTTCGGCCACATGCATGTAGACGCCGGTCAGGTAATAGCGGGTTTCCTCGGTCGAGATGGCGAACTTCGACTTGTCGAAGAGCCGCCGCAGCACCGGCGCGGGGGCCGAGAAGTTCGAGGCATATTCCGACGAGGCCATGACCGGGAAGTCTTCCTTGGGCAGGGTCGCCAGGTTGAAGTTCGACCGGCCGGCTTGAACCGTCAGGCGGCCCGCTGCGCCGTCATCCGACAGGGTGACCATGGCACCGTCGGGCAGCTTGCGGACGATCTCGTGCAGGGTGACGGCGGAAACCGTGGTGGACCCGGCGCGCTCGACCATGCAGGGCGCCTTGTCGACGACCTCGATATCAAGGTCGGTGGCGCGGAAGTGGACGTCGCTGCCTTCGGCCTCGATCAGCACGTTGGCAAGGATCGGGATCGTGTTGCGCCGCTCGACGACGGATTGCGCCTGGGCGACGGCCTTCAGAAGCGCGGCACGTTCGATGCTGAATTTCATGGCCCTCATTCCCTGTGCTGGTACCGGAGCCCCTCCGGGACCGATAAGCTACCCGTTTCTACCGGCAGTACAACGGTTTTCCACGTTTTCGGTGCTGCGGAACGGGAGGTCAAGCAGGCAGCGGTGGAGAAAGGCAGCGGTGCGGCCTGCGCGTGTCACCTGCGGACAATCGTCATCACTTGCCGCTGTGCACCCGCAGGTCGGCCAAGGCCGTGCCCGCGCCCTGCAGAGGTGCGGACAGATGAAGGGAGCCCTGCCGCGAATCAGCGCAGGCCGGGCAGAGCGGCAGCGAAAGGCGAACTGGATCTTGAAGGCCTGGCGGCCGTGCCTGTATGCAGGCGCCGCTTGCGGTGGCTGGCTGCGGAAACAGAAGTGATTTGCTCCATTCATTTTTTTCAGACCTGAACGGCCCATACTCTGGCCGCAAGTACCCGGAGACCACCATCCATGAGAATTGTCATTGCCAACGAGAGGTTGGCAAAGCGAACCGGCACCGAGCTGGCCGCCAGGGACCTGGGGCGCGCGCTGAAGGCGCGGGGACACGATGTCATCCTGACCGCGCCCAGCCTTGGCCCGCTGGCAGAGGAATTGCGTCTGGACGAAGGGTTGCAGGTGGTGGAACCGGACCAACTGGGGCCGCGCCCGGATGTGATTCACCTGAACGATCTGTGCCTCGCGCAGGACCTTGCCGCGCGCTTTCCAGATGTGCCCATGCTGCTGCAATGGCATCGGTTCGTGCCCGAAGACTTCGCATTGCCGGTGCCGCAGATTGCCCGGACCTGCGGGGTGACCCCGCGGATGAACCGCAAGATAGCCCGGCGCCTGGGTGTCGAGCCCGAGCAGGTGCTGGGCAATTACGTCGATCTGTCGCGCTTTGCCCCGCGGTCCGCGCCCCTGCCCGACCGCCCGCGGCGTCTGTTGCTGGTGGGGCAGCAGAAACGCGGTCGCAGGCTGCTGGTCCTGGCGACCCTCGCGGCGCGCATCCTGGGCCTGAAGCTGACCGCCGTCGGGCCGCGCTACTTCCGGCGGGTCGAGAACCTGCCCGCCGTGGCGCGGGACTTCGACATCGCCATCGCCTCGGGGCGGTCCGCGCTGGAATGCCTTGCGGCGGGCTGTGCGCTGCTGCCCGGCGATCCCAAGGGGCTGGGAGAGCTGGTGACGCCGGAGAACCTGGAGCGCTACCGGAGCGGCAATTTCTCTCAGAGCACTTTCGATGCGCCCCTGAAACTGGGCGTTCTGGTGCGCCGCCTGCGCAGCTACGATGCGGTGTCGGCAACCATGGCCAGCCAGGCGCTGCGGGAGATGGCCGACATGGCCACGACCGGCGTCAGCGACTTCGAGGCGGTCTACATGTCGCTGTTGCAGGGGCGGCGTTCAAAGCCGGTACTCTCCGGGTCTGACTAGGGAAGGTGGGGTGGCCGGCAACCCACGCCCTCGGGCCAGGCCCTTCAGACGTGAAAAAGCCCGGCACCTGGCCGGGCTCTTTTCGTTGAAAGGGGGCGTGGCTTACGCTTCCAGCGAGCGGCGCAGCATTTCCAGGTCGTCGGCGATCTGGGCGTCCTGGATCATCAGCTCTTCGATCCGCTTCACGCCGTGCATCACGGTGGTGTGGTCGCGGCCTCCGAAGCGGCGGCCGATCTCGGGCAGCGAGCGCGAGGTCAGCTTCTTGCACAGATACATGGCGATCTGGCGCGGACGGGCGAAGGAGCGCACGCGCTTCGGCCCGATCATGTCGCTGAGGCGGATGTTGTAATGCTCGGCCACGCGGCGCTGGATCTCTTCGATGGTGATCTTGCGATCAGAGGCGCGCAGCACGTCCGACAGACAATCCTGTGTCAGCTCCAGCGTGATCTCGCGGCCGACCAGCGAGGCAAAGGCGAAGAGCCGGGTCAGCGCGCCTTCCAGCACCCGCACGTTGGTCGAGATCCGATGCGCGAGGAATTCCATAACGCCGTCGGCGACCTGCAGGTCGGGGTGCTTCAGACGGAAGCTGGCGACCTTGGATTGCAGGATGCCCAGGCGCAGCTCGTAGTCCGTCGGGTGCAGGTCGACGACCAGGCCCGAGCTCAGACGGGAGGAGATGCGGACCGGCAGGTTCTTGATCTCGTTCGGGGCGCAATCGCCCGAGATGATGATCTGCTTGTTGTGATCCACCAGCGCGTTGAAGGTGTGGAAGAACTCTTCCTGGGTCGAATCCTTGCCGGCGATGAACTGCACGTCATCGACCATCAGCACGTCGACGGTACGGAAGAGGGATTTGAAATCCATCATCTTCTTGTCGCGCAGCGCCTGGACGAAGCGGTACATGAACTGCTCGGCGGAAAGATAGACCACGTTCAGATGCGGCTGGCTGGCCTTCAGCTCGTGGGCGATGGCATGCATGAGGTGGGTCTTGCCGAGGCCGACGCCACCATAAAGGAAGAGCGGGTTGAACTCGACCTCGCCACCCGAGGCGACACGGCGCGCGGCGGCATGGGCCAGCTCGTTGGGCTTGCCGACGACGAAGCTGTCGAAGGTGGAATGGGGGTCCAGCGGCGCCGGCTGCAACATGCGGTCCTGCATGGAGTGGGAGCCGCCGGCGGAGGCGGATCGCGTGGCAACCTTGGGTTGAGCGATGACCGGACCACCGGAGGCCGCGGCGCTGGCGCGGGCGGTGACCGAGGCGGCGGCACGGGCGGCGGCTTCGCGGGCGGCGGCGACGGTGAAGTCGATGCGGCGGACGGCCGGGTCGATCGCGGTCAGGGCACGCAGGATGTCGTCTTCAAAGTGGCGTTGCACATAGGTGCCGGCATAGCCGGACGGCGCTGCCATGGTCGCAACCCCTTCGCTCAGCGAGACCAGCTCCAGCGGCGCAATCCAGTTCGTGTAGTTATGCTCGCTGACGGATGTCCGAAGAGTTTCCTTAAGCTCGCCCCAGCTCGTGTTCACCATTTTATCCTTCTTCCCCAATCAACATACTTCTCTACACACCCGGATTTGACCGGATTTGGCGCGTCAGCGGATCGTAGGAGGAAAACCCATCCGCACGTTTCGTGGCCTGTACGAAACGGCTCCGGATGGACCGGCGAAAACCAAAAGACACCCAGGCGACAGAAATGATTCCCGCCGCGAAAGGCAATTCAGGTTCTATGACATGGACAAGGCTGACAATCTGTTGGGTGAAAACGGCAGCCGTTTCAAACCTTTGTCAGCCATTAGCCCCTGTTACCGGGACTATTAGTCCCCCCCAAGGCGATGACTCGCAGGCTCAAGCTAGCAACTTCCGCGCGACCGCCGCAACAGCACAACGCGCTTGACTCAGATCGAATCCGAAAGGAATCGAGCCAGCGTGACAAAGCTGCCAATCTGCTGACCGGCTTCCCCTGCGGCGCCCGTCAGACAAGAAAAAGGCGCGGTCGAAACCGCGCCCTTTTGCATCAAATAGTTACCAGCTTCGGGGCTGGTCGGGCCGGGCCAGGGGCCCGTTCCCGTGCAGCGATCAGGCGATTGCCTTGACCCGTGCAGCCAGGCGCGAGATTTTGCGCGAGGCGGTGTTCTTGTGGTAAACGCCCTTGGTCACACCACGCATCAGCTCGGGCTGGGCGGCCTTCAGGGCTGCTGCCGCGGCGGCCTTGTCGCCGGAAGCGATGGCTTCCTCGACCTTGCGCAGGTGGGTACGGATGCGCGAGCGACGTGCCTTGTTGACGGCGGTGCGGGTTTCGATCTGACGGGCGCGCTTCTTGGACTGTGCCGTATTTGCCATGGTTCTGTCTTTCCGATCTACGGTTCAGGTTTCGCTTCGATGCCGCCGCCACAGCTTCGTTCGGAACCGGGGCCCTAAACGAAAAAACTGCCAAGGCAGAAACAGTCCCGTGGCAGGTTGTGGAAGCGTTCTCTTCCACGTTCTCCGGCGCAATGCGGCCTCACGACACTGTACGACCTCGAAGAGGTACGTTGAATTTCTGCCCGCGCTCTAAGCCCTGTGGGCAAGAGAGTCAACAGATCACCTGCAGGCAGGCCCCTGGGGGGGGCGACCTCTGTAGTGTTTACGTAGGGGAAGGGTGGCTCTAGGCTCTGCTTCAGACGTTGGCCAATGCGGGAAGGGGCAGCGGCTCTTGGACATGCAGAAGTCATACGACGTTCTCGTCGTTGGGGCGGGAATCGCGGGGCTGTCGCTGGCTGCTGCCCTGTCCGAGACCGCCCGCGTCGCCGTGCTCGAGCGCGAGGCCGGCCCCGGCCGTCATGCCTCGGGGCGCGCGGCGGCGCTGCTGCGGTTGCTGCACAGCCATGACGAGCTGCGCGGCCTGACCGAGGCCTCTCTGCCCTTCCTGATGGATCGCCATCCCGAGATCGACGGTGCGCCCCTGCTGAAATCGCGTGGCCTGCTGCTGCTGGCGCGCGAGGACCAGCTGCCGCTGATGTCCCATGTCGAGACCCGCGCCCGCGGGTTGCTGCGCCGGCTCGATCGGCAGGACCTGCTGACCCTGGTGCCGCAGCTGCGCTATGGCTATGCGGGCGGCGCGCTGATCGAGGAGGGGGCCCGCGATATCGACGTGCCGCGCCTGATGGAGGTCTTCCGGCGCCGTTTCGCGGCCCATGGTGGCGACCTTTATTGCAGCGCCGAGGTCTCTGACATGTGGCGACAGGACGGGCTGTGGCGGGTGCAGAGCGCCGCCGGGCCCTTTTCCGCGCCGGTGGTGGTCAATGCCGCCGGGGCCTGGGCCGATGGCCTGGCCCGGATGGCCGGGGTGGCCCCCATCGGGATCGACGCCATGCGCCGCACCGTGCTCGAGGTCGAGGTGCGCGAGGCAGAGCGCCTGGCCGAATTGCCGATGATCGTCGACATGGACATGCATTTCTACCTGAAGCCCGAGGGCGGGATGGTGCTGCTCTCTCCGGCGGACGAGACCAGCGCCAAGCCCGGAGACGTGGTTCATGAGGATCTAGACGTTACCCTCTGCCTCGACCGGATCAGGGCCTGTTTCGATCTCGAGATCCTGGACGTGAAGCGGATCTGGGCCGGGCTGCGCAGCTACGCGCCGGACCGCATGCCGGTGCTGGGATTCGATGCCGGGCGGCCGGGATTCTACTGGCTGGCGGCGCAGGGCTCTTCCGGTATCCAGACCGCCCCGGCGGTGGCCCGTTTCGCCGCCGCCCAGATCACCGGCAGCGCGGCGGTCCTTCCCGGTGCCGACCTGCAGCAGCTGGAACGGCGGGTCTCTCCGGCCCGCTTCGCCGAAGCCGCCCTTTGAAAGACCGCCTGCCCGGAAGGCAAAAGGGCCAGCCCCTCGGGCCGGCCCTTCTTGTCGGATGCGCCCGGCTTCAGCGGTCGCGGAACTGCGGTTCGCGCTTCTCGAGGAAGGCGGTCATGCCCTCTTTCTGGTCTTCGGTGGCGAAGAGAGAGAAGAAGAGGCGCTTTTCATACAGCAGACCCTCGGTGAGAGTGGTCTCTTCGGCGCGGTTCACCGCCTCCTTCACCGCCATGACCGAGATCATGCTCTTCTCGGCGATCTTGGCGGCGGCCTGCATGGCGTTTTCCATCAGCTTCTTGCAGGGTACGACACGGCTGACGAGGCCTGCGCGCTCGGCTTCCTCGGCATCCATGAAGCGCCCGGTCAGGTTCATGTCCATGGCCTTGGCCTTGCCGATGGCGCGGGTCAGCCGCTGGCTGCCGCCCATCCCGGCCATGACGCCCAGGTTGATCTCGGGCTGGCCGAACTTGGCGTTGTCGCCCGCGATGATGAAATCGCACATCATCGCCAGCTCGCAGCCACCGCCAAGCGCGTAGCCCGAGACGGCGGCGATGATCGGCTTGCGGATGCGGGCGATGGTGCCGGTCGCGTCGCTGAACAGGTCCTCGGAGTAGACATCGACGAAGCCCTTCTCGGCCATCATCTTGATGTCGGCGCCGGCGGCGAAGAACTTCTCGGTGCCGGTGACCACGATGCAGCGCACCTTGGGGTCCTTCTGGGCCGCTTTCAGCGCCTGGGCCAGCTCTGAGAGCAGCACGTCGTTGAGGGCGTTCATCGCATCCGGCCGGTTCAGTTTCACCAGCGCGATGTGGTCTTCGATCTCGACGATGATCGTCTCGTAAGCCATGGGGTGAGTGTCCCTGTTGCTGAGATGTAGGGCCGATTCCCTAGCATTTTGCCCTCTGGGATCAAGTTATCTTTGGCATTGCGGACAGTAGAAGCTGGATCGTCCCGACTGCACGAGACGGCGAATCGTGGCGTCGCAGCCCTCGCTCCGGCAGGGTTCGCCCTCGCGGCCATAGACGTCGAAAGAGTGCTGGAAATAGCCCAATTCGCCGCTGGCCTGCCGGAAATCCTTCAGGCTGGAGCCCCCGGCCTCAATCGCATCCAGCAGCACCTGGCGGATGATCGGCGCGAGCGCTACCAGCCGTGATGTGGCAATCCGGTCACAGCGACGTGCCGGGGAAATACGCGCCCGGTACAGGGTTTCGCAGACGTAGATGTTGCCCAGCCCCGCCACCACGTGCTGATCCAGCAGCGCCGTCTTGATCGGTGACCGGCGCGTCTTCAGCCTGTCCGCCAGGTAAGGACCGTCAAAGCTGTTGCCCAGGGGCTCGGGCCCGATCTGCGCCAGCAGCGGGTGTGCCTCGGCGCCCTCGGTGGGCAGCAGGTCCATGGCCCCGAAGCGGCGCGGGTCGTTGAAGGTGACGCGGGCGCCGTTGTCGATGTCCAGCACCACGTGGTCGTGTTTCTCGGCGGCGGGGTGGCTGTGGACGAAACGGCCCAGCGGATCGCCCGAGACGGTCATCCGCCCGGACATCCCGAGATGGATCAGCAGGGTCTCGCCGCTGTCCAGATCGGCCAGGATGTATTTCGAGCGCCGCCGCATCTGCAGCACCCGCTTGCCGGTCAGCCGCCCGGCCATGCCCTCGGGGAAGGGCCAGCGCAGATCGGGACGGTTCACCGCGGCGCGGGTGATCACCGCACCCTCCATCGAGGGGGCCAGCCCGCGCAGGACGGTTTCGACCTCTGGCAATTCCGGCATGACGAACTCTGCCTCTTTCCTGTTTCATGGCCTCCCCCGGCAGGCCGGCTGCCGCCAGATGCGCCTCGGTCGCATTGCAGCGCCCCGACATCGCCCTATAAGGAGAAGGACAGGAATAAGGCATGTGCTGATGAACGAAAAGACCACCCATTTCGGCTTTACCGAGATCCCGGAATCCGAAAAGGCCACCCGCGTGCAGGGGGTCTTCGGATCGGTCGCCTCGAAGTACGACGTGATGAACGATGCCATGAGCCTCGGCATCCACCGCATCTGGAAGGATGCGATGATGGACTGGCTGGCGCCGCGTCCCGGCCAGCGGCTGCTGGATGTGGCGGGCGGCACCGGGGATATCTCGTTCCGGTTCCTCAAGCGCGCGGGCTCGGGCCATGCCACGGTGCTGGACCTGACAGAGCCGATGCTGGTCGCAGGTCGCCAACGCGCCGAGGCGGCCAGCATGGCCGACCAGCTGGACTGGGTGGTGGGCGACGCCATGGCGCTGCCCTTCGACGACAACACCTTCGATACCTACACGATCTCCTTCGGCATCCGGAACGTCACCCGGCCGCAGGAAGCCCTGAACGAGGCCTACCGGGTGCTGAAACCCGGTGGCCGCCTGATGGTGCTGGAGTTCAGCCAGATCCCGACGCCGGCGCTGCAATGGGCCTATGACCGCTACAGCTTCAACCTGATCCCGCCCATGGGCAAGCTGATCGCCAATGACAGCGAAAGCTACCAGTACCTGGTGGAATCGATCCGCAAGTTCCCCGACCAGGAGACCTTCCTGGGCATGGTCCGCCAGGCCGGTTTCGGCAATGCCAAGTACCGCAACCTGAGCCTGGGCATCGCCTGCCTGCACTCCGGCTGGAAGCTTTAAGCGATGCGCGGTCCCCATAACATCTGGCGCCTGATCCGTACCGGCGCCACCTTCGAGCGCTCGGGCGCTATGAAATTGCTGTTGGATGCCTATGACGCGCCGCCGCTGCTGCGTGTCGCGGCGCGGGTGCTGGGCTGGCCCTTCCAGTGGCTGGGCCTGCGCGGAGATCCCGCCGCCCCGCCGCTGCCCCGCGCGCTGACCGCGCTCGGGCCGGCCTATATCAAGTTCGGCCAGATCCTCTCGACCCGGCCCGACGTGGTGGGCCCCGACCTGGCCGCCGAGCTGCGGGTGCTGCAGGACAAGCTGCCGCCCTTCTCGCGCGACGTGGCGATGAAATCCATCGAGGTCGAGCTGGGCCATCCGGCAGAAGAGCTCTTCACCGAGTTCTCGGAGCCCATTGCCGCGGCCTCCATCGCCCAGGTCCACCACGCCCGCCTTGCCGAGACCGGAGAGGAGGTCGCGGTAAAGATCCTGCGCCCCGGTATCGAGAAGGCCTTCCGCAAGGATGTCGACGCCTTCTACCTTGCCGCCTGGCTGATCGACACGCTGGCGCCCTTCTCGCGCCGGCTGCGTCCCAAGGACGTGATCGAGCATTTCGACGGCGTGGTCCGGGCCGAGCTCGACCTGCGCCTGGAGGCCGCTGCCGCCAGCGAGTACGCCGCCAATACCGAGGGTGACGCGGGCTTCCGCCTGCCCAAGGTCGACTGGTTTCATTCCTCCCGCCGGGTGATGACCATGGGCTGGGTCGAGGGCATCCCCCTGGGCGATATCGAGGCCATCGACGCCGCCGGGATCGACCGCGCGGCGCTCGGAGAACGGGTGCTGTCGCTGTTCCTCAACCACGCGCTGCGCGATGGCTACTTCCACGGCGACATGCACCACGGCAACCTGAAGGTCGCTCCGGACGGCACGCTGCTGGCCTATGACTTCGGCATCATGGGGCATCTCGATGTCTATACCCGCCGGGTCTACGCCGAGATCCTCTACGGTTTCATCAAGCGCGACTACAAGCGCGTGGCCCAGGTGCATTTCGAAGCGGGCTATGTGCCCGCCGACCGCGACGTGGACGAGTTCGCCCGCGCCCTGCGCGCCGTCGGAGAGCCGATCTTCGGCATGGATGCCACCCGGATCTCGATGGGCCGCCTGCTGGCCTATCTCTTCGAGGTGACCGAGCGTTTCGGCATGGAAACCCGCACCGAGCTGATCCTGCTGCAACGCACCATGGTGGTGGTCGAAGGGGTGTCGCGCTCGCTCAACCCGCAGATCAACATCTGGGACATCGCCAAGCCCATCGTGCAGGATTACATCGAAAAGAGCATCGGCCCGCGCGCCGTGCTCTCGGACATGGCCGATACGATGAAGGTGATCAGCCGCTATGGCCCGCGCCTGCCCGAGCTGGTCGACAAGGCCTTGTCGCGGCAGCTGACGGCGCCCGCGCCGAAGCCCCGCACCTCGCGGCGGATGCTGCTGCTCGCGGGGGTGATCGGCCTGCTCATGGGCGGCGGGCTTGTTGCCCTTGGCGTCGGCCTGTCCTGATCGCCTGAAGCCACACATGGCCGGGGTCCGCGCGTCTGGCCGGCCCCGCGCCTGCGTGGCCCGCCCGAGGTCCCGGATGATCGGACCGCGACCGGGGGGTGTTACCCCCCGTGTCGTTCCAGTTCCGCCGCCCTGGCATCCGCGGCCGAGCCCCGCGCCGCACGACTTTGGCAATGGGCGATGATCCGGGCCGATAGGAAGGGCCACAGTGCCTCCAGCCTTCGGGTGACAAGGGGATCGTCATAGGCGGCGAGGAATTCGGTGCGCTCGGGGGCCGAGAGCGGCTCTCCGCGGTAGAGATACTGCATGGCGGGCGACAGGAAGGTGGCCAGGTCGACGCAGGGATCGCCCAGGGCCGGGCATTGCCAGTCGATCAGGCGCAGCCCCTCCGGCCCCGCCACCAGGTTTCCGGGCACCGGGTCACCATGGATCAGGCAGGTTTTCTGCAACGGCGGGATCTCGGCCGCCGGCAGCTCCTGCATCAGCTTCTCGGGCCAGTCGTCAGCCTCTTCGCCGGCCACGCCCCGAGCCTGGGCGCGGATCTCCTGACGCAAGGCGGCAGAGCCATCGGGCCCGCGCCGCAGCCCGTGCAGCGCCTTGGGCACCGGAACCCGGTGTAGCCGCCGCAGCAGCCTTGCCACCTGTGTCACATCGCTTTGCCAGAGCGGGCCGGGCAGATGACGGTAGAGCAGGCAGGGCCCCTCGGCACCTTGCCAATGGGCCAGCAGCTGCGGCGCCAGCGCCTGATCCTGCAGATGCAGCAGGCAGGCGGCCTCGGCCTCGGGGTCGTTGGGAAAGACCGGCCCGGCGTTCTGCACACGGTAGAGCTTCAGCACCAGGTCGCCATCCGGCGCGGGGATGCGCCAGCAGAGATTGCTGCGCCCGCCGCCAAGCGCCTGCCAGAGGGCCGGGGGCGCGGGATCGGGGGCGCAGGCCAGGGCCTGTCGGGCCAGCGCGGCGGAGATTTCGCGGGCCAGCCTGTGGGTCAGCGCCAGGGGCTCTGCCTGCTCAACCGCCATGTGTCGCGCCCTCCGTCCAGATCGTCCCCCTTCCTAGGGGCGGGGCGGAGGTGGGGCAAGCTTGGCCTCGCCGCCGCCCTCAGCCGGGCGGCAGGCGCAGGCCCGTGACATCGCCGCTGGCGATCAGCTCTCCTGATGCGGTGACCAGCAGCACCTCGCCGTTGCTGATCCGCGCCTCGGTGATCGGGGCATAGCTTTCCAGCGCCTCGGAGGCGATCAGCTCGCCCTCGGCGTAGCTCTGCATCTCGAAGCTGTATCGTCCGTGGGGCAGAGTGGCACCATTGCTGTCGATGCCGGGCCAGTCCAGCGTATCGCTGTCCAGCGCCACCTGGCCTTCAAAGACCGGGTTTCCGGCGGCATTGCGCACCACGAGGATCGCGGTATCCGCCCCTTCGGCCACGTTGGCCGAGACGCTGATCGCCTCGCCCTGCCAGCTGGCGGCATTGGCCGAGCGCGCCTGCATCCCGACCCAGGACGCCAGATCCGACATCGAGGACGAGACCATCTGTCCGGTCAGCGATTCCAGCAGGTTGTTGGTCAGCACCTGCTGCTCCACCGACGAGAAGGTGGCCAGTTGCACGGCGAAATCAGCCGATTCGACGGGGTTCAGCGGGTCCTGGTTCCGCAACTGGGTCGAGAGCATCTGCAGGAAGGTCTCGAAGTCCGAGCTGATCATCTGCTGGCCCGAGGCATTGACGGAATTGGCCGTGGCTGTGGCTGTGGCGGTGGCAGAGGTGACGCTGTCCATGGCGGGTCCTGTTCGCTTGCTCAGATACGGATGTCGATGGTGTCGCGGCGGTCCGGGCCAGGTGGCCCCCCCGCGGTTCCCCGTCGGGCAGGGGCGGCCCCGTACGGGGTTCGGGTCTCGGCGCCCGGTCCCGATGGCTGGCCGGACGTTTGTTCCTGGGGGTGGCCCTGCGATTGACCTTGCGGCTGGTCCTGCGCCTGACCATGGGCCTGGCCGCCGGAATGGGCCGCCCCCTGGCCCGCGCTGCCGAAGCCCGCGCCGATCTGCCGCCCGTTGATGGTGATCTCGACCCGCTCGAAGCCCAGGGCACGGAAGCTGTCTTGCAGCAGAGAGATATGGCGGCGCATCAGCTCTCCGGTCTCGGAGCGCTCGGCGGTGATCTGAAGCATGACCCCATGTTCCTCGGTCGCCATGCGCAGGGTGACACGGCCCAGCTCCTTCGGGTCGAGCTGCAGCTCCGTCCCCCCCTCGCCGGTGCGCAGGGCCTGCTGGCTGATCTGGGTCGCCACGTGGCGCGCCAGTTCGGTCCGGGGCGCGCTGCTGCGCAAGGTCTCGCTGAAAGGCTGGCTGTCGCCGGCGGGGGGCAGCGGTGCATCGCCTTTCGGCTCTGTGCCGTTGTCGGGGGTGAGCAGGGCTGGCGTCTCGGCGGGTTTGGGCGCGGCGGGTGGCCTATTTGGCGGTTCGGCAGAGGTGGGTGTGGAAGGGACGCGCGGTCGCGGAGGGCCCTCGCTACGGCGGGGCAGTTCGATGCGGGCGCGGGGCCTGTCGCGCAGCCGGGGCTCGGTGCGCGTATCGAGAGCGGCGGGCGGTCCCTGCACGGGCGGCGGCGGTGCCTCGACCGGCTTGACCTGCGCGGCCCCCGCGCTGCGGTCCTGGGCCTGGGGAATTCCGGTGTCGGAGCGCGGCGCTGGGCTGATCTGCTGCCCTTCCGTGCGCGGTGCGGCAGCGGGCTTCTGAGGCTGCGTCGTGGTCGGAGGCGCCACCTGCCGGGTGGTCTCTTTGACCACGACAGAACGGGGCTCTGTCAGGGGGCGCGGCGGGGCCTCTTGCCCGGCGGGTCTGGCCTGAGAGATCGCCGCCGAGGCAGCCGTCGGTGCGGCCCCCCTGCTGGCGGGCACCGCCTTGTCGAGGACCGGGGTTTCGGGCCGGGTCTCTGCCAAGGAACCCTTTCTGCGAATCGGCATCGGAACGGGTTGCGCGCCCCCGTCGGGCCTCTGCGTTGACGCTGTGGCGGCAGGGACGACCGAGGGCTGCTTCGGCTCAGCCGGCGCACGGGGCGCGGGACTGCCTTCCGGCTGTGTCCTGACCGGCATTCCACGCTCACCAAGAGGCCGCTCGGTCACCTGGGGCACGAGAGGTTTCGGCTGCTGGGAGGGCTCTGCTCCCTGCCGCCCAATACGCGCTGCGGGCTCGCCTTTGTCGGCCTGTTGCACCACGCGGGGGGAGGCTGGAGGCGTCTCTGCCTTGGCCATTTCGCCTTGCGGCGGCGCGGCGGGCCGGTCCAGAGGTCCTGCTTCGGCCTTCCGACCCGCTTTGGGCGCGGCTGGGGCAGACACAGCCTCTGGCAAGGCGGGTCTACCCTGTTCCTTGGGGATCGGTTCCACCCCCTCCTGCCCCGACGACGCCCGCGCATCGCGCGGGGCCGCCATGACCTGCGGCTTGTCGGCTGGCACCGCCATGCGCCCTGCCAGAGGCGGCGCAACCGGCGTGGGCGCTTCGGGAGCCTTCTCGGCCCGCAGCGTGACCGCAGCTGGCTCTGAAAGCACTCGAGAGGCGGTGTCCTGCACCTTGCCGCTGCCCTCCCGCGGCGGTCGATCGGCACTCTGCGACGCCATCGGTTGACCCCCGAGCTGCACCGGGGCCTGAGTTTCCGGCGCCCTGGAAACTGGCCTGCGGGGACGGGGCTCGACCGTGCGGGGCTCCGCCGGGCGGTGAACCTCCGACAGGGCATCCTCTGGCAGAGAAGCCTCATCCGGTAGCAGCTTTTCCACGGGGCCCACCATGGCCTCTGCATCCGCCTCAGGCCCGGCGGGAGCATTGCCGTCGCCAGACCCTTCGCCAGCTTCCATGGCGCCCTCGGGGTCTGCCTCCGCCGATGCAGCCTGCGCCCCCGGCGTCTTTCCTTCGTCACCCGCATTGCCGCCACCGCGCGGCGTCGCTAGGCGCGCAAAGATCGTGTCGAAGCCCTCTGACCCAGGCTGACCGCGCTCTTCGCCGCGCTTGCCGGTGACGGGCAATTCGGCGGTGCGGGTCAGCACTCCCGCTGCCCCGCGCGGCGCGGAGGCGGTGGTCGGGACAGGCGGCTTGGCCATGGGCAGCTGCGGGATCATGTCAATCTCTCCGGACTTCTTCCGTTGCCCGCATCCTGACTCAAGGCCGGTTACCGCATCTTTACCCGCTGCGGCCATTTTTCCGGAAACTGGTTCAAATTGGAGACTGTCCGGATGGCCGATCCGATTCCCTCCCATCCCCTGCCTGCCCCGCCGCAACGCGATGCCCAGCTCTGGGACGCTGCCCGCGCGCTGGAGGCCAACTTCCTGGCGGAAATGCTGAAATCCGCCGGATTGGGGGCGACGCCGGAGGGGTTCGGAGGCGGTCCGGGCGAGGACCAGTTTGCCTCGTTCCTGCGCCAGGAACAGGCCGAAGCCTTGGTGGATGCGGGGGGAATCGGCTTGGCGGAATCACTGTACAACTCACTACTGGAGAGACGGAAATGACCAAGGACCCGCATCAGAAGCTGATCGACGAGCTTGATCTTCTGCTGGAGAAAGAGCGCGATGCGCTGCTGGCCGGGCAGCTGCAGACGCTGCCGGAACTGCTCGAGCAGAAGGAGGGGCTGATCGACCGGCTGAACGGGCTGGAAGGGCTGGAGACGGCCGAGCTGCAGCCCCTGCGCGGCAAGGCGCAGCGCAACCAGGCCCTGCTGGATGGCGCCCTGCGGGGCATCCGGACCGTGGCCAACCGCTTCTCGACCCTGCGCAAGATCCGCCGCACGCTGGAGACCTACGACAGCCAGGGGCGCAAGTCCGCGCTGGTCCGCCAGCATGACAACAAGCTGGAGAAACGCGCCTGAGCCCTCGCGCATCTGGGCAAGGACGGCATGCATCCGGATTTGCCTCAAATGCCGGGGAATGGATACCCGTCATTTAGCATTCCATTAGCACCTGGAGGTCAATGTTCCCCTCGCATCCGCATGGATGGCACAGGATCGGGAAAAGCCCGCGGCCTGTACGCGTCAGAACGACATTCGATCCGTCCCGTGGGGGGCGGGATGTTTAACGGGCGTAAAGCGCCCAACGACCAAAGGAACAATGCATGTCCAGCATTCTGACGAATACCAGCGCGATGGTCGCCCTGCAGACCCTGAGCATGGTCAACAAGGATCTGACCGACGTTCAGGGCAATATCTCGACCGGCAAGAAGGTCGCCAGCGCCAAGGACAACTCCGCCGTCTGGGCCATCTCGAAAGTGATGGAATCGGACGTCGCGGGCTTCAAGGGGATCTCGGAATCCCTGGGCCTGGGGGAATCCACCGTCGCCGTGGCGCGTTCGGCCTCCGAAACCGTGAACGACCTGCTGACCCAGATGAAGCAGAAGATCGTCGCGGCCCAGGAAGAGAACGTCGACCGCGAGAAGATCCAGACGGATATCGACGCGCTCTCCGACCAGATCGGCGCCACGGTTTCCGCCGCGCAGTTCAACGGTCTGAACCTGCTGTCGAACAAGGAAGCCGAAGCGGGCTCCGGCACCGTCAACGTGCTGGCCTCGCTTGACCGCTCCTCGACCGGCGTGACCGTCAGCCAGATCGCTGTCGGCAAGCAGGACCTCGGCACCGATGCCTCGGACATCACGGGCACTGCCATCGCTGCGGCGTCCAACAACCTTACGGGTACCGCCGACTCGACCGCGACGGCCCTGACCGGCGCCGCGACCGCGCCGACCACCACCGTGACCGTCGATGCGGTCGAGGCGGGCGCAGGCTTCAGCATCGCGGTCTCTGCCGGTGCCGGAGCCTATGCCACGGGCGTCAACACCGCGGCCATCACCGACATCAAGTACGTCGCACGCGATGGTGACACCGAAGGTGACGTGGTCAAAGGCCTGGCGAAGGCGTTCAACAAGTACGTCGCCGAAGCCATGGGTGATGATGTCGGCACCGTTGCGGCGACCTTCGACGCCACCGCGGGCACGATCACCTTCACCGGTGACACGACCACCGGCAACAACTTCTCGGTCGCGGTTTCCGAATACGCGGCCGCCGACACCACCATCGGTGGTGGCCTTGAAGAAGTCGCCAACATCGACGTGACCACCGACACCGGTGTCGAGAACGCGCTTTCGGATATCGAGGACCTGATCCAGACCTCGATCGACGCCGCGGCCTCCTTCGGCTCTGTCCAGGGCCGGATCGAAACCCAGTCGGAGTTCATCTCGACCCTGGTCGACAGCCTGAAGTCCGGTATCGGCACCCTGGTCGACGCCAACATGGAAGAGGCGTCTGCCCGCCTGCAGGCGCTTCAGGTCCAGCAGCAGCTGGCGGTTCAGGCGATGTCCATCGCCAACCAGGCACCGCAGACCCTGCTGTCGCTCTTCCGTTAAGGGAACGCGAGTTCAGGGGCGCGTTGACGCGCCCCTGGGCAACTTCGCCGGAAGAAATCCCTCTGACTGGAAGGTTACGAAGTGACTGCTCATTCCCAAGCTCTGCGCGCCTACGGGCAGGCCTCCTCCTCGACCAGAACCCCACGCGGGGTCGAGTACGAAGTCTTCGCGCGCATCACGCACCGGCTAGTCGCCGCCGCGCGCAAGGACCCGAAACTGCAATTCCCCGAGATCGTACGCGCGGTGCATGACAACCGCCAACTCTGGACCATCCTCGCCGCCGATGTCGCCGGAGAGGGCAATACGCTGCCGCAGCAGCTGCGGGCCCAGATCTTCTATCTTGCGGAATTCACCTTCTCTCACAGTCGCAAGGTGTTGAACGACAAGGCGGCGCTGACCCCTCTGATCGAGGTCAATACCGCGATCATGCGCGGCTTGCGCGCCGGAGGGCCCCCGAAATGAGCGGTCTTGTCCTGAAGCTCTCCCCGAAGGAGCGCGTGCTGATCAACGGCGCGGTGATCGAGAACGGCGACCGCCGGTCGCGCCTCTCCATCGTCACGCCCAACGTCAATATCCTGCGTCTGCGCGACGCGATCCACCCGGAAGAAGCGACCACGCCGGTGCGCCGGGTCTGCTACGCCGCCCAGCTGGTGCTGACCGGCGATGCCTCGGCGGAAGAGACCCGCCTTCCCCTGCTGCGCCGGATCGAGGAGCTGAGCCAGATCCTGACCGATCCGGACAGTCGCAAGTTGCTCTCGCAGGCGACGGAGGCTGTGCTGAACGACCAGTATTACCAATGTCTCAAGGCGCTGCGCGGCCTTCTGCCGCGCGAGGAACGCCTGCTGAACGCGAGGCCGCACTGATGTTCACCCCCGTCCTGCCCTATACCGGCTATGCCGGTTGGGCCTTCCTGGAACGAACCTACGAGGCGCAGCGCGAGACCTTCGACAAGTCCCCCCTCATCACCCGCGATACCGAGTACTTCGAGGCCAATATCGGCAATGTTGACACGCCCGAAGACCTGGTGTCGGACAGGCGGTTGCTGCGGGTGGCCCTGGGGGCTTTCGGCCTCGGCGATGACATCAACAACCGCTACTTCATCCAGAAGGTGCTGGAAGAGGGCACGCTTGAGGAAGACGCCTTGGCGCTGCGGATTTCGGATGAACGCTACCGCGAGTTCGCCGAGGCCTTCGGATTTGACCGGGGCACGCCCTCGACCAAGATCTCGACCTTCGGCGCCGAGATCGCCGAGCAATTCCGTCGCCAGGAGTTCGAGATCGCGGTTGGCGATCAGGACGAGACCATGCGTTTCGCCCTCAACGCGCAACGGGCGCTGGGCGAGATCGCCGGTTCGGAAAGCGGCACGGACACCAAGTGGTTCCGCATCATGGGCAATCCGCCGTTGCGCGAAGTGTTCCAGACCGCCTTCGGCCTGCCCGCCAGCTTCGGGCAGATCGACCTGGACCAGCAGCTCGAGGTCTTCAAGGATCGCTCCGAGCAGATCCTTGGCACCGATGACCCGGCGGATTTCGGTGATACAGAGCTGCAGGAGAAACTGGTGCGCAGCTACATGCTCCGCGACCAGTTGCAGGATATCACCGTGGCCAGCTCCGGGCTGATCGCCCAGACGCTTCTGGCCGGGGCGGTTTCCTTCCTCGACAGCCTGAGAGAGCGCTAGCCCCGACCGGTGCCATTCGGCAATCCCTTGGGTGCCGGTCGCGCGTCCCGCCGGGACTTCGGCGTGGATACTGACCTCGCCGCCGCTGCGGAGCGTCGCAGGATCAGCTGCAAACGATTGAAGGAATTGGTAATTCCATTCTCTTCATCCTCGGCCAGGAAGGTATCCAGGTCAGGCCATGCCCGGATCGCCTGGTCCAGAACCGGATCACTGCCCTGCACGTAGAGCCCGGCCTGGATCATCATCTCGGACCGCGCATAGGCCGACAGCAAGTGTCGCGCCTCCGCGATCATCTTGTTCTCTTCCTCGGTGGCGGCTTCGGGCAGGGACCGCGAGACCGAGCGCAGAAGATCAATCGCCGGATAGCGCCCGCGTTCGGCGATCTGGCGGTCCATCACGATATGCCCGTCGAGCACGCCGCGAAGAATATCGGCCACCGGCTCCTCCATGTCGGACCCGGCCACGAGGACCGAGAGCACGGCGGTGATCGTCCCCGAAGGGTCGGCTCCGGGTCCGGCCCGTTCGCAGAGCTGCATGATCTGGTAGGCGGTCGAAGGCGGATAGCCCCGCAAGGCGGGCAGCTCACCGCTCGCCACCGCCACCTCTCGATGCGCCTCGGCGAAGCGGGTGATGGAATCTGCCAGGAAAAGCACATGCTTACCCTGGTCGCGGAAGTGTTCGGCCACGGCCATGGCCGTCCAGGCGCAACGGCGGCGCACCAACGCGGAACGGTCCGAGGTCGCGGCCACGACGACCGCGCGTTTCATCCCCTCGGGCCCCAGTACCTTGTCGGTAAACTCCCGCAACTCGCGCCCGCGTTCGCCGACCAGGGCGATGACGGCGACATCGGCCTGCATCCGCGCGGCGAGATGCCCCATCAGCCGGGACTTCCCCACGCCCGAGCCGGCAAAGAGCCCGATCCGCTGCCCTTCGACGATGGGCAGAAGCGTGTTCAGCACCGTCGTCGCGGTCTCGAGCCGGGCACCAAGGGCGCGCCGCTTGGCCGGGGGGGGCGGATCACCGCGCAGGCCACGCGCCACCCGCCCCGGCAGGATCGGCTTGTCGTCCAGGGGCTGCCCGTGCGGGTCGATCACCCGCCCGATCCAGCCGTCATCCGGGGCGATTCGCAGCGGCCCGCGCAGCACCACCCGGTCCCCGAGCGAGACCCCCTCGGTCCGTTGGTCGGGCATGAGGGTCAGCGTGTCGCGCTGCAGCTGCACGACCTCCCCATGCAGGACCGAGCCATCCCCCCGTGTCACCTTCAGAATATCGCCCAGGCGCGCGTAGCGGCCCAGCCCGGTGACGGTCAGAACCTCGGCATCCACCCGCTCGATCCGCCCGACATGGCGGATCGCCGAGAGATTGCCGATCTCGGCCCGGACCCCCTGCAGCACCTTCTGTGACATCGTCCTGATCCTTCATTTGCTGCGAACCATTTCTAAAGGAATCGGGGTTAAGCCTTGATTGAAGCCAATCGAGGGAGAAGCCCCGGTGTTCGAGTCCATAGAGGTATTCAGGATGGCCGATGCCATGACGCGCCACGCAGAGATGCGGCAGGCGGTCGTGGCCCAGAATACGGCCAATTCCGATACGCCCGGTTTCAGGGCGCGTGACGTGATCCCTTTTGCCGAACTGGTAGAGGGAGGGGCGCCTGGAATCGGGCTGCGAAAGACCCGCCTGCGCCATTTGAACGGCTCTGACGGTGTCGCGGCGCGGATCGTGCAGGAAGATCACGCAGGTTCTGGTGAACCCAATGGCAATTCCGTCTCGGTCGAGCTCGAGATGCTCAAGGCGGTCGCGGTGAAGAAGCAACATGATCAGGCGCTGGCGATCTATCGCTCGGGCCTGAAGATGATGCGCACCGCCATCGGACGGAGGTGAGCATGGGTGACCTGTCTGCCTCTCTCGAGATTTCGGCCAGCGGCCTCAGGGCCCAGGCGCAGCGCCTGCGCCATACTTCCGAAAATATCGCCAATACAGATACCCCCGGCTACCGGCGAAAAACCGTCTCCTTCAAGGACGTTGCTGGTGCCGGAGAGATTGGCGGGGTCCGAACGGGCCGGGTGCAGCTGGATCGAAGCGATCCGGTGCGCATCTACGACCCGAACCATCCCCTCGCCGATGACAGCGGCCACTACGATGGATCGAATGTCGATCTGGTGGTCGAGATTGCCGACGCGCGCGAAGCGCAGCGCAGCTACGAGGCGAACCTCAAGATCTTCGATCAGGCCCGGCAGATGTCCGCCGGACTGCTTGAACTGCTACGTCGATAAAGGAGGTCCAGAATGGACATTCGTGCATTGAACGCCGCGCAGAAATACGCGGCTGCCCGACCGGCGATGCAGCCGGTGCCGGGTCAGGAAACCCCCGGCAAGGGGCTTGGCGAAACCCTCGGCGAGGTCACCTCCGACTTCGCCGAGACCTTCCGCAGCGGCGAAGAGACCGCGAAGGCCGCCATGGCGGGCCGGGCCGACAGCACCACCCTGGTCCAGGCGCTGGCGCAGACCGAGCTGGCGGTCGAAGCCGCGGTGACCGTGCGGGACAAGGTCGTCGAAGCCTACCAGGAAATCCTGCGGATGCCGGTCTGATCCGTGACTGAAGCGCAGTTCTTCGATGCCCTCAGGCAGGGGCTTTGGGTGGCGGTGATCACCGCGACACCGATCCTTGCAGTGGCGCTGGTCACGGGGCTGGTGGTCGGGCTGTTCCAGGCCCTGACCTCCATCCAGGAAATGACGCTGACCTTCGTGCCGAAACTCGGTGCCATCGTCGTCGTCTTCTGGCTGTCGATGAGCTTCATGTCCCGCACCCTGGTGGCCTTCTTTCAGAACCACCTCATCCCGCTGATCATCGGAGGCTGACCATGGAAAGCACCGGCTATACGACCCTGACCCGCCTCTCGGGCCTTGCCCGCGAGATGGACGTGATCGCCAACAACATCGCCAATGCCTCGACCACCGGCTACCGCACCGAAGAGATGATCTTTTCCGAATATGTGCAGGGGGTGGAAGACGGGCCCTCCCTGTCGATGGCCCAGGGCAATATCCGCTGGATTTCCTATGCACAGGGCACACTTGGCCCGACGGGCGGAGAACTGGACTTTGCCATCGAGGGCGACGGTTTCTTCCTCGTCCAGACGCCGCAGGGCGAGCGGCTGACCCGCGCGGGCAGCTTTGCAACCTCGAATGCGGGCGATCTGGTGACCAATGATGGCTACCCGGTGCTGGATGCCGGCGGCGCGCCGCTCTTCATTCCGCCCGCGACCCAGATCGGGGTGGCCGCCGATGGCACGATCTCTGCCGATGGCGCCCCCATCGGACAGATCGGCGTCGTCATGCCCGTCGCGCCCGATGAGATGCAGCGCCAGGGCGGCACCATGTTCCTGGCTGAGGCGGGCTTCGATCCGGTGGAAAATCCCCGCGTCGTGCAGGGCTTCCTCGAGGCCTCCAATGTCAGCCCCGTGGCCGAAATCTCGCGGATGATCACCGTGCAACGGGCCTATGAGCTAGGTCAGAGCTTCCTGGAACGGGAAGACGACCGGATACGCAACCTGCTGAAAACCCTCGCCTGATAGCCCCTGTCGAGACAGGGAAAGGAGCCGAACATGAGAGCGCTGAAGATTGCCGCCACCGGGATGGCCGCCCAGCAGATGCGGGTCGAGACCATCTCGAACAACCTCGCCAACATGTCGACCACGGGCTACAACGCCCGCCGCGCCGAGTTCGCCGACCTGCACTACCAGCAATATGCCCGCGCCGGCACGGTCAATGCCTCTGATGGCACGGTCCTGCCGACGGGTATCCAGCTTGGCCTCGGCGTGCGTCCGACGGCGGTGACCATGCAGCTGGCGCAGGGCTCCCTGGGTCAGACCGGCGGCGACCTGGACCTGGCCATCGAGGGGCGGGGCTACCTGGAGGTCACGCTGCCGAACGGCCAGGCCGCCTATACCCGCGACGGCGGGCTGAAACGCACCGGCGACGGGTTGATCGTCACCTCCGACGGCTTCCCGGTCGCCCCCGATATCACCATCCCCGACGACGCCCGCTCGATCTCGATCAATGCCGATGGCGAGGTCTACGCCTATTTCGCCGACAGCGCCCAGGCGCAGCTCCTGGGTCAGTTCTCGCTGGCCGGGTTCGCCAATCCCAAGGGGTTGGAGGCCATCGGCTCGAACCTTTTCGTCGAGACCGAGGCCTCTGGCGCGGCCATCGTGACCACCCCCGGCCTCGACGGGCTGGGCACCCTGCGCCAGGGCTATCTCGAGGACAGCTCCGTCGATCCCGTCCGCGAAGTGACCGAGCTGATCGAGGCGCAGCGGGGATACGAGTTGAACGCCAAGGTGATCTCGGCCGCCGACCAGATGCTGGGCGCCACGGCCCAGGTGCGCTGATGCGGCTGCTGGCGCTCATACCGCTGGTCTGGCCGCTGCTGGCAGAGGCCGAGACAGTCGTGGCCGCGCGGAACCTGCGGGCGCAAACCATTCTGACGGCTCAGGATTTCTCGATCCGGGATATCTCCGTGGCCGGTGCGCTCAGCTCCGACAAGGGGCTCGTCGGGATGGAGACCCGCGTGGCGATCTACATCGGTCGGCCCATTCGGCCCGGCGATATCGGCCCCCCCGCGCTGGTCGAGCGCAATGCCATCGTGACGCTGATCTACGACCACGGCGGGCTCGTGATCACGGCCGAGGGGCGCGCCCTGGGGCGGGGTGGCGAAGGAGAGCAGCTGCGCGTGATGAACCTGTCTTCGCGCAGCACGATCAGCGGAATCATCCAACCAGACGGAAGTGTGAAGGTCCAATGAAGCGCGCCGCCCTGATCCTGGCCATCCTTGGCCTCTCCGGCTGTATCGACCGGGCCCACCTCGGCGAGCCGCCGAAGTTCTCTCCCGATGTCCATACGCCGGAATACCGCGCCATGATGCACGGATCAGAGAAGGGCGCGACGCTGCCCTATGCCGCCGAAGCTCCTGAAAGCTCGCTCTGGCGTGGTGGCCGGCGCTCGCTGCTGGGAGATCGGCGTGCGATGAACGAGGGCGATATCCTCACCGTGGTGATCGAGATCGACGAAAGCGCCGCGATCTCCAATTCCTCCGATCGTTCACGCAGTGGTTCGGACAGTCTCGCGGTGCCGCAGCTCTTTGGAATTCCGCAACGGATCAACCGTATCCTGCAGAACGATGCAACGCTCGATTCGGCGGTCTCCATCGACAGCTCCTCTTCGGCATCGGGCGATGGCTCGGTCAGCCGGAACGAACAGCTGACCCTGCGCGTGGCGGCGACCGTGGTCGATGTGCTCCCCAACGGGGTGCTGGCGATCTCTGGCAACCAGGAGGTCCGGGTGAACTTTGAACTGCGCGAGCTTCTGGTGTCCGGCTATGTCCGGCCAGAGGATATCTCGCGACAGAACGAGATCACCTATGACAAGATCGCCTCGGCCCGTGTCAGCTATGGCGGCCGTGGTCAGATCAGCGACATGCAGCAACCGCGCATCGGCCAGCAGGTGCTGGACCGCGTGCTGCCCTTCTGAGGTCCGGTGATGAAGAAACTGCTTCCAATTCTCCTGATCGTGCTGGGCATCGGCGGCGGTGCCGGCGCCGGCCTGATGCTGCGCCCCGCGCCGCAGGACATGGTCTCGATCGACCCCTGTGGCGACGGCACCGCCGTGGCCGATGCCGGGCATGCCTCCGAGGAGGCGCATCCGCCAGAGGAAGACGCCGAGCCGGTCGAGCGGGAATACGTGAAGATGAACAACCAGTTCATCATCCCCGTGGTCACCGATGAGAAGATCGGCGCGCTGGTGGTGATGTCGATCAGCCTCGAGGTCGATATCGGCGGCCAGCAACAGGTCTATGCCCGTGAGCCGAAGCTGCGCGACGCTTTCCTGCAGGTGATGTTCGACCATGCCAATGTTGGCGGCTTCCAGGGAGCCTTTACAAATTCAAACAATCTGGACGTGCTGCGTTCGGGGCTGCTGAACGTGGCGAAGAAGGTGCTGGGGCCCATGGTCTCGGATGTGCTGATCACCGATATCGCGCGCCAGGACGCCTGACCCGGGCTTCAGGCCAGACCCAAGCCCTCCGGATCGGAATCCCTGGCCGTGCAAGTTCCGCACCGCAGCCTCTCTGCGGGGCGGAATTCGCACGGGATTTCGGTGTCTTGTCGTCATTGCAGCGGGGGCTTCCTCTTGCCGCCATTCAGCAGCACGGCCAGCTCCTGCAGGTTCGCCAGGTCACGGGCCAGCGCCGCGCGGCGCTCCTCCGAGAGGCTGGAGCGGTGCATGCGTCCGGCGATATCCTTGCGGCCAAGGCTCTGCGACAGGGCGGCCATGCGGTCGGACTTCTCGGCCAGGATGGTCGCCAGCTCGGCCTGAAGATTGCTCCGCCGGACCGAGATCCAGTCGCGCCAGGCCCGGTCCTGACCCTCGGCATAGGCCAGGTCCTCTCCCTCCGCCTTGTCGACGGATTGCAGGAAGCGTTCCGAGGCACGTCGCTCCAGCGCCTCCAGCGAGAGCCGCAGCTGGCGTTCCCGCGCGGCGACGCGACGGAGCTGCATCAGCTCGGCCTCGAAGACCATTTCCGTCGCCTTTGCAACAGGTTCGACCCGTTCGCTTCTTGGCGCTCTGCTCATCAGACCCTTCCTTTCGCTCTGCGCCGCATGTCGTCTGCAAAGCGGATGGCCGCGGCGACGGCGCGGTAATCCGCCGGAGAGATCTGCTCTCCGATGTCGATCTCTGCATGAAGCCGGCGGGCCGTCGGCGGGTCGCTGTGCAGCGGTACCCCGTGTTCGGCGGCGAGCTCGCGGATGCGGGCGGCGATCTCATCCACGCCCTTGGCGATGCAGATCGGCGCAGTGCCCGGCTTGCGATCCCACTTCAGCGCCACGGCGTAGTGGCTTGGGTTGACGATCACCACGTCGGCCTTGGGGACCTCGGCCATCATCTGCGCCTTGGCGATCCGTTCCGCCCGCATGCGGCGCTGTTGCTTGATGTAGGGATCGCCTTCACTCTCTTTCATCTCGTCCCGAATTTCCTTGTCGGTCATACGGTTACGCCGAAGATGCTCGGCCCGTTGCCAAAGGAAATCGACCCCGCCGAGGCAGGCGGCGATGACGAAGACGATGGCCAGGAAGTCTATGCAAAGCCGCATAAGCCTTGCCGCGGCGATGCCCGGCTCAAGGAACAGCGTATTGGCCATCTCGGGCAGGCGTGCCGAGACAAAGAGGAAGAGCACCGTCGAGTAGATCAGCAACTTTATGAAACTCTTGAAGAATTCAAAGAGCCCATTGCGGCCGAACTTGTTCTTCGCGTTCTTCAGAATCGAGATCCGATCGGCTTTCGGCTGCAGTTTCTGGCCAGAGACCACGAAGGCCTGCTGGGCAATCACCGCACCAAGCGCGGCGGCGGCCGGGACCAGGAAGAAAGGGAGGATGGCGGTGATCACGGCCAGCATCAGGCCGCCGAAGATGGCCCTGGCGTCGCCCTCGAAGACCAGCGGTGCCAGCCGCGCCGGTTGGTCGATCATCACCTGCATTGCGGCGCCGAGAGAGATCAGCGCGCCGGGGCCAAGGGCTATGCCGGCAAGGCAAAGCCCGCCATAGGCCGCAGCCGTCGACAGGTCCGCCGAGCGCGGCACCTCGCCCTTTTCACGCGCCTTCTCGAGCTTGCGCTGTGTCGGTTCATGGGGTTTTTCGCCGCTCTGTTCGGTTTCGGCCATGGTGCCCTCAGAACGGAGAGGTCAGGAAGGCAAGGAGCGCCTCCGACCAGGTGGCCAGGATCTGCGCTGCCAGCAGGAAGAGCAGCGCCATGCCGCCGAAGGTGATGACCGGCGCGCCGACGAAGGCGACCATGAGTTGCGGCATGGCCCGGTTGATGACCCCGAGGGTGAGGTTGTAGATCAACGAGATGATGATGAAGGGGGCGGCCAGGGAATAGGCCAGGCGGAAGCTGCGCGTCACCAGCGCCAACCCCCATTCCGAGAGATCCGCCGCAGCCGGCCATTGGCCTGCCGGCATCGCCTCGTATGAGATCAGCAAATAGAGCACCGCGTGGACGTGCAGGCCCAGGACCATGGCCAGCGCCAGCCCGCCGATCACCAAGATATTGCCGATGGCGGGCATCGGTTCGATTACCAGCGGGCCCAGGATCTGGCTGAGCGAGGTCGCCTGGGCGATCATCGAGCCCGTGGTTTGCAGTCCCAGCACGAAGAGTCGCAACCCGATGCCAAGCGCAAGGCCCGCCACGGTCTCTGTCCCCATGTAGAGCGCGAAAACCTCTGCTGTGGCAGGGGGTTGCGGGGGCGAAGGGAGGGCCGCGAAGGTCACGGCGGTCAGGCAGAGCGCGGCCATGAGCTTGACCCGGAGGGGCACTGATTGCTCTCCGAAGCCGGGCATGAAAGAGGCGAAGGCGCCGACGCGCAGGAAGATCAGCAGTGCTTGCCATCCTTCGCTGCGCAACAGCGCCAGCGCCTCTGCCGCGGCTTCATTCATCGTGCACCATGGCGATCAGCGCGGGGCGGGCATCGACGCCGATCTCTTCAAACGACAGCACCGGGTTGGGGATGCCGCGCGCCGAAAGCGCCATGCGCAGGAAGCGGCGGCGCAGCGTCGAGGTGATCAGCGCGGGGTAGATACCTTGATCGGAAGCATCCGAAATCGCTGCGGAAATATTGCCGATCAGCCGATTGAAGATGTCCGGTGGCAGGGCGACATCGGCAATGCCGCGGTCGCGTTCGATCTGGTAGGTGCTGAAGATGTCCTCCCACTCGGGGGCCAGCTGGATCAGGGGCACCGTCCCGTCTTCGCGTTTCAGGTCGGCAATCAGCTGGAAGCCCAGCCGGTGGCGGACATGTTCGCAGATCGTCTCTGGTTGCTGGTTCTGGCCGCGCAATTCGCCGACCGCCTCGAGGATCAGCGGCAGATTGCGGATCGAGACCTGCTCTCCGACCAGCAGTCGCAGCACCTGGTGCAGGAGATCCAGCGGCACCTTCTCGGGAATGAGTTCGTCCAGCAGCTTGCGATTGGCCTCGGCCCGGCGGCTGTCCGAGAGATTTGTCAGCTCTTCCAGAAGCCTGCGCAGGGACTTCAGCGTCAGCAGCCGTGGGAAATTGCGCTTGATCGTCTCCAGCAGGTGGGTTGCCAGGACCTCGGTCGGGGTGACGAGCGTCAGGCCGGACAGCGCGGCATTGTCCTGCGCGGATTCGTCGATCCAGCGGGCGGGGGCCCCATAGACCGGCTCCTTCACGTCCTCGCCACCAGGGGCGTTTTCGCCCTGGGTCAGGGCCAGAACGTGGTTCGGTCGCAGGATCGCGCGGGCCTGTTCGACCCCCTGGATGCGGATCACGTAGCTGCCGGACGGCAGCGAGGGGTCATCGGTCAGCCGGATCTCGGGCAGGATCAGGCCGAAGCTTTCGGCCACATGCAGGCGCATGTTCTCGATCCGGGCGTCGAGGCCGGTGCCCGGGTCCAGGACCATCTGGACCAGGTCGGGGGCAAATTCGACATGGATATCGTCCAGGTCCAACGTATCGCCGAGGGATTTTCGGTGCTGTGGCGGAGCTTCCGACTGCGATTGCGCATCCTCGTCGCGGGTCTTCTGCTGTTTGCGCCGCACGCTGATCGCCGCGCCGCCCAGCACCAGACCGCCCAGCACGAAGGGCAGGAAGGGCATTCCCGGCACCAATCCGAAGAGCAGCATCAGCACCCCGACGGTCGCCAGCGCCGCGGGGTGGCGGCCCAACTGGCTGATCAGGGCGAGGTCGGTGGCGCCGATCGCGCCGCCGCGGGCCAGCAGAAGGGCCGAGGCGATGGAAATGATGACGGCCGGGATTTGCGTGACCAATCCGTCGCCGACCGTCAGGATTGCATAGGTTTCAAAGGCATCGCCAAGCGGCATGCCGTGGACGATGACGCCCATCAAGAGCCCGACAACCAGGTTCAGCAGGGTGATCAGCAGCCCGGCCACCGCATCGCCCTTGACGAATTTCGAGGCCCCGTCGAGCGAGCCGAAGAAGGTCGTCTCCTGCTGTTCGCGTTCGCGCCTTTCCCTGGCCTGCATGTGGTCGATGGCGCCTGCGGACATGTCGCTGTCGATGGCCAGCTGCTTGCCCGGCATGCCGTCCAGAGCGAAGCGGGCGCCAACTTCGGCCATGCGGGCGGCACCCTTGGTGATGACCATGAAGTTGACGATCAGCAAGACGCCAAAGACCACGAGGCCGAGGAAGACCGAGCCCGACATGACGAAATCGGCAAAACCCTGGATCACGTCGCCCGCGGCATTGGTGCCCGTGTGCCCCTCGCCGATGATCAGCTTGGTCGAAGAGATGTTCAGCGACAGCCGCAACATCAAGGAGGCCAGGAGGACCGTCGGAAAGGCCGAGAAATCAAGGGGTTTCTCGACGAAGAGCGTCACGGTGAAGATGAGGATCGCCAATGCGAAACTGGCGGCCAGGCCAATGTCCAACACGAAGGCGGGCACCGGCAGGATCATCATGACGATGATCGCCATCAGAGCCAGCGCCAACAGGATAGTCGGCTGAAAGAGCGGTTGTGCCTGGGCGTTGTCCATTCTGGACCCAATCCTGTTGGGGGTGCGGCCCCATTTCCTTCGTCGCCCGAGTCTTATGTCGGAAAATGGTTGAGGCTTCGCAAATGGCCTATTGGCCCAGCGCCGTATCGACCTGAAGAGTCGACAGAAGGTCCCTCAGGGCGCCGCGGGTCTCGCCGCTCTGGCTCAGCGCTTCGCGGCTGGCGGCAAGGGTCGGCGGGCCTATGAGAGGGATCTCGATCGGCTGGGCCGCGTGACTTGCCACCACATCGGCGAGGCGGGCGCGGGTGGCCTCTTCATCAGAGCGCAGGCTGTCCCAGTTGCGCGCCATCCAGGCAGCGGTGGCCGCGCGCTCGGCCTGCCCGGCTTTGGTAAACAGGGCCTCGGCCTCGGCATAATCGGCTGTGGCCAGGTGAGCCTCGGCACGCAGCGCGGCGACGTCTTCGCCCTCAAGGCCTGAAAGCTCAGCCTCGGCGCGACGTGGCAGGTTCATGTCCAGGGCGGCGCGGGCGCGCAGAAGTCGCCGGGCACGACCGATCTCTCCATCTGCGCCTGCGGCCAGGACCTTTTCGGCCACCTCGGGCAGGCCGAGGTTGAGCAACCGCCTGGCCACGGCATTCATGGCCTCTCCGCCGGATTTCTCTGCAATTTCCGTTGCATGAGAAAAGTAGAGCCGGGTGAAAACCGGGGCCGTGCCATGGCTGGCCAAGTCCCGGGCAAGCGTGTCTACAACCTCCTCACGCACCTCGGGCATGAGATTGGCGCTTTCACTGTCATAAAGCTCGAAGCCTGCGGGAAAGTTGCCGGAGGCGGAATGGGCCAGGATCTCGGCCCGCGCGAACTGGGCCGCCATGGGTGTTTCGCGGTACTGCGTCCGGTAGCTTCCCAGCAGCCCGATGGTTTCGGCGTCGACAGACTGGTCATGATCCAGCGCCGCATTGGTAAAGTGCAGCAGAGCCTCTGGAGAGACATCACTGTTCTTCGCGATGATGTCATGGAAGGCGTCGGGGTCCGGGGGGCTGTCCTTGCTGGCGAGTTTCGCCGCCGCGAGCGCCTGCCGTTCCGAGAGACCGGGGACATTTCGGTCAACGATGCGCAGCATGTCGCGGGCGAAGTCCTCTTCCCTGGCGTCGAAAAAGCGCTCTGCCAGCAGGGGGCCGACGATGGCTTTCAGCGTATTTGGCATGGCCAGGAGGGCGCGCTTGATCGCATCGCCGTCGAAGTCGCTGCCCGGAGGGATCCGGCTGGGCGCCAGCGCGGCCCAGAGCGCGACATCGGTGTCGCAGGTCATGCGGCCGGTGAAGGGGCTCTGCTCGGGGTCGTGACCATATTCCAGGATGCGCGCGACGGAGCCCATTTCCGCTGCTTCCCGAGGGGGTTGCTGCACTGAGGCAAGAACGCTGCCGGCTTCGGGGCCAAAGCCGTAGATCAGGTAGAAATGAGCAAGATCGTGATAGGCGCTAACGTCGTCGCGGTCGAATTCTCCGCTCAGGCGGGCGCGCTTTTCGGTCAGCTCGGTGACGAAGTCCGGGCGTTCGACCTCGACAAGGGGGGGCATGTTCAGGGCGCAGGGGTTGCCCGACAGAACGACCCTGCCAGAGCCGTCGGGCTCGTCAGACTGGAAGGTGCTGGGGGTGGCGGCAAGTCCCGGATCGGGATGGGTGCCATCGGAATGAGCCTCGCTGATCTGGCGTTGCTCTTCCGACAGCGGGTTGGCCCCGGCGCCGGGGGTCAGCAGCCCCTCGGTCGCGGCATTTCCGATGGCGGCCAGAAGGCTTTGTTCCAGCTCGCGGGTCAGCTGTGCCTCCGCGGGGCTGAGCGTGGTTACCCCTGGGATCACCGAAACGAGCTCTTCGGCCTGTGGGCGCGGTGTGCGAGCGGGCAGGGGAACCGGGGGCAAGGTGACGTCGGCTGCCAGGTCGGCTGCGGGCACTTGCGACATATCTGTATTCCGGTCCTCGGCCTGCGCCGGGCGGTCTTCAGGGCCGGGGGTCAGGGCAGGTGCCGTCGCTGGCTGTGGCGTGGGCGGGACCCCGGGTTCTGCAGGGGGGGCGTCAGCCGGCGCGCTGGCTTCGCGCGCAACTGCGCGCGGCACGGGCAGGGCTGGGCGCAGAGGATCCAGGTTTGGCAGGCCAAGGCTAAGCACTTGTCCACGCAGCAGGATTGGGGCGGGTCGCGCGGCTATCTGGCCCGCCTGCGGGGGAGCCTCGAAGGCGGTCTCCGGCGAGGCCGGGGGCGCGGCGTCCAGATCGTTTTCTGCCACATCGGGGGCATTGTCCGGCAGGGCAGGGCCATCCAGGGTATCTATGATGAGCAGGTTGCTTGCGGCCAGTGTCGTCTCGATCGGGCAGCCGCAAGCCAGAGAGAGTTGCAGCGTCGGGCCCTCTTCCACCGTGATATCGCTCAGCCGGTTACGTCCGATCCTGTCGTAGACGCGGCTGAGATCGATTGCCTCGAGCGGGCCCGTGAAGCCGAGCGTGGCCTGCCCCCTGTCCTCGGTCAGGGTAAATCCCGCACCGTCCGGCAGCGGCAGGGTCAGCCGCGTGAACTCTGCATGATCCCCGGACCGTACCAGGGCGGTTTGCGCGAGGGCGGGCAGTGGCGAAATCAGCAGCAGGAGGGCAAGGAGACATCTCATCACGCGGCCCCGCTGCTCTTCACTTCCTTCAGCGCCTCTTCCAGCTCAGAGAAGCTGGGGCGGCAGTGCGAGGGCGTGTTCTGCCGCCCGACCTCGATACAGATATTCGTCGCGTGATTGTGCAGGTTTGCCACCAGCACCTCGCGGATCAGCTGGTAGAAATGGCCATCCTCGTCCAGCACGGTCTTCAGCTTGGAGGCGAAGGGGCCGACGAGGCCATAGGCCAGGAAGACCCCCAGGAAGGTGCCGACCAGCGCGCCGCCGATCATCTTGCCCAGCACTTCCGGCGGCTGGTCGATCGAGGCCATGGTCTTGATCACCCCCAGCACGGCGGCCACGATCCCGAGGGCGGGCAGGCCATCGGCCATGGTCTGCAGCGCATGGCTGGAATGCTGCGCGTGGTTCAGGTTCGCTTCCATGCGCTTGTCCAGCACCTCTTCCACCTGGTGCGGGTCGTCGTAGTTCATCGAGGCCGAACGCATGGTGTCGCAGATCAGCGCAATCGCCTCTCCATCGCCGAGAATCTTCGGGTACTTCGAGAAAATGGACGAGTTTTCAGGGTCTTCGATATGTTCCTCGATGGCGACGGGGTTCTGCCGCGCGAGGCGGATCAGCTCGAACAGCAGGCAGAGCAGATCGCGGTAGTCGTCGTGCTTCCACTTCGGCCCCTTGAAGACCTTGCCCACGTCCTTGGCGGTATGTTTCACCGCCGCCATGTCGTTGGAGATCAGGAAGGCACCGACCGCGGCACCGCCGATCATCATCATCTCGAAAGGCAGGGACTTCAGGATGATACCAAGCTTGCCGCCAGCCAGGATGTAGCCGCCGAAGACCATCACGAAAATGACGCCGATACCTACGAAACCGATCATCTGGGCCGCCCCGATTCCAACACTCCGCTTCCCACGCTAAGCATCATTCCTTTGGAACAGATGAATTTCGGCCCGCCAGGATGACGCTTATCGCATAGGCCCGCTCGGCCGAGAGTCCGGCCATGACCTGGGCGGCCGCCTCGGGGCGCATGCGGCCAAGGAAGCCGGCTGAGAACTCGGGCGCCATCTGCTCGAAGAGCGCGGCGGCATCCTTGGGCTTCATGTTCTCGTAGACGGCGGTCAGCTGGGTGATGTCGTTCTCTGCGGCATTGTCGGCCAGCGCGAGGGTGGCCTTCAGCGCGGCCTCGGCGGTCTCGAGCTGGGCGAGCTTCTTGTCGATCTCCTCATCGGCGATGGCGAGCGCATTCATCCGGTCGCGCACCTGTGCCTCGCGCTGGTTCAGACGTGCTTCGCGGGCGTCGAAGGCCTCGAGCATGGCTTCGATCTCGGGCGGTTGTTCGCAACTCATTCCGGCGTCGGCGGATGCCATGGAAGCCTGTAAGGGTGCCTCGGACGGGGTGCTGTCGAGGGCGAAGACCTGGTCCGAATGCAGGGCGACCCGCAGCCCGGCCGAGGCCATGAGCAGCCCCGCGATCAACGCAAGGGTACCGCGCCGCGGACGCCCGCGCCGCCTGCGCCTTGGCGTCGCGGGGGTGCCGGCGGCCCTGGTCGTCTTGTTCTTCCCCATCACCGCCCCCTAGTGAGATCCGCTGTGGCGCGCGAAGACCGCCGGAGCGCTGTCTTCCGGCGGGGCGGGCTGCTGAGGAGCCCCCTCGAGGTCGTGCAGGGAAGCCACCAGCAATTCCAGACGCTTGGCCACCTGTTCGGCGCGGTCGGTCAGCTGCTCCAGGGAGCTGCTCGACTCCGCCGCGCTGCCCTGTGCCGCCTGCAGTGTCTTCGACAAGTCGTCCACCTGCGCCGAAAGCACGGCCACGGCCCCGCCGACGCCGTTTTCCAGGTCGTTGAAGCGCGACAGGCGGCGGGCAAGGATATAGCAGTAGAAGCCGGCCCCCAGGGCGCCGGCGACAAGTAGGATGTCGGCAATGAGTTCCATTCTGGGTCCCCCTCAGTTCAGCACGAATTCCACGATCAGCAGGTCACTTACGGCATCCGGCCCGGTCACCACCTGTATCCGTCGCAGCATCTGCGCCCGGATGCGCACCAGCGCGGCCGGGTCTTCCAGGTCTTCCATGCGCAGCGCCCGCATGTAGCCGTTCAGCACGTCGACGATCCGCGGAATCACCTTGGTGACGGCGCCCTCCTGGTTGGTCGGCACCTCGATGTTGGCGGTGAAACGCAGGTGCCGCCCCTCGGAGGCCTTGCCGAGTGAGATCACCATCGGGTCGATCGGCACATAGACCACGTCGGGCGCGGTGAAGGGCTCTGATTCCTCTTCCGCATGGGCCTCTGCGCCAGCCTCGCCGCTGCCCAGGATCATGCCGCTGTAGATGGCGAAGAACGCCCCGCCGCCCCCGGCCAGCGCGACCACCAGGGCGATGATCAACGGCAGTTTGGAGGGCTTCTTGGGCTCCTCCTCTATCTCGGTCGCAGCTTCGGCCATCTATGTCGGACACTCTTCCAGAAAGTCTCTGCATCAGCGTTATAAGCGGGCAGGCACTAACCGATTATTAAGCCCGTTCGGCCAATTAGGGGTCATCACCGGCAGAACGCCGGATGGACGGGAGACATGGTTTGCAACAGCTTTTCACCCTGTGGAGCAATCTGGACCCAAGGCGCCGGACGATCGCCATCGTGGCCTCTCTGGCGATGTTCGCCGCGATTCTGGGGCTGGCGCGCCTGGCGTCTCAGCCTTCGCTGTCGCTGCTCTATTCCGGGCTGGAAAATGGCCAGGCCGGGGAAATCGTGCGCGCGCTGGATCAGCGTGGCGTGACCTACGAGGTGCAGGGCGGTTCGATCTATGTCGAAGGGGCCCGGCGGGATGAGCTGCGGATGACGCTGGCCTCCGAAGGGCTGCCGCGCAATTCCTCGCAAGGCTATGAATTGCTGGACAATCTTTCGGGCTTCGGGACCACCAGCCAGATGTTCGACGCGGCCTATTGGCGTGCCAAGGAGGGCGAGTTGGCGCGCACCATCGCGGCCTCGCCGCAGGTCACCTCGGCGCGGGTGCATATCGCGCACCAGGGCGCCTCGCCCTTCCAGCGCGACCTGCGCCCGACCGCCTCGGTCGCCCTGACCGCCTCTGGCGACATTTCTGCCAGCCAGGCCAAGGCTTTGCGCTACCTGGTCGCCTCTGCCGTGGCGGGGCTCAACGCCGATGACGTGGCGGTGATCGACGAGAACGGAGAGCTGATCGGCCTGACCGAAGACAGTGGCGGCACCCCGTCCGGCCAGGACCGCGCGGAAGAGCTGAAAGAGAAGGTGCAGCGCCTGCTCGAGGCGCGCGTGGGCTTCGGCAATGCCGTGGTCGAGGTGGCGGTCGAGACCAACAACGAAAGCGAATCGATCCGCGAGCGGCGCTTTGATCCCGAGGGGCGGGTGGCGATTTCCACCGACTCGGAGGAGACCTCCGAGACCTCCCAGAATGCGACGGGTGGCGATGTCACCGTGGCCTCCAACCTGCCCGACGGCGAGGCGGGCGGTGGCGGCAATTCCTCCTCCGCCAATTCCGGCACCCGGGAGCGCGTCAACTACGAGGTCTCCGAGATCAACCGCGAGGTGCTGCGCGCCGCCGGTGCGATCAGCCGTCTCAGCGTCGCGGTGCTGGTCAACGGCACCCTGGTGCCGGGCGACGACGGCGCCGAGGTCTTCCAGGATCGCAGCGCGGAAGAGCTTGAAAACCTGCGCGAACTTGTCGCCTCGGCGGTGGGGTTCGACGAGGCGCGGGGCGATGTGATCACCATCAAGTCGATGCAGTTCGAGCCGGTGACGGAGCTGGGTACCACCGCGGCGCCGGGCGTCTTCGACCAGATCCACCTCGATGTCATGTCGCTCATCCAGATGGCGGTCCTGGCGCTGGTAGCGCTGGTGCTGGGCCTCTTCGTGGTCCGCCCGGTGCTGACGCGGGAGGCGGCACAGGTGCCCCTGCTGGCCGATGGCAGCGCGGAGGCGCTGGATGGCGAGATCGAGGATGACTACGAGCTCCCCGAACTGCCCTCGCTCGGTGGGTTCGGCGGCGATGACGACGGGGGCGGCTTCCCGATGATGGCCGACTTCGACACCGATGGCACCGCCGGCGATGACCCGGTCAGCAAGCTCCAGGCGCTGATCGAGGACCGCAAGGACGAAACCATGGAGATCCTGCGCAGCTGGCTCGAAGAAGGCGAGGAGACCGCATGAAGTCCATCGCCCGCATCCTGGAAGACTTCGGCGCGCCCCGCCCGACCCATGCGCCCGGCCTGTCGGAGGAGGAGCTCGAGACGATTCGCCTCGAGGCATTCGAGAACGGCTACAAGGCCGGCTGGGACGATGCGGCCAAGGCGGCGCGGGATGAGCAGGGCCATATCGCCGCCGATTTCGCCCGCAACCTGCAGGACCTTTCCTTCACCTATCACGAGGCTCATGGGCACGTGCTTTCGGCGGTGAAGCCCCTGCTGGAGGACATCGTCGAAAAGCTCCTGCCCGATGCCGCCCGCGAGACCCTGGGCCTGCGGGTCGTGGACCAGCTCGAAGCCCTGGCGCGCGAGAAATCCACCGTCGCGGTCGAGATATCGGTGGCGCCCGACAACCTGAGACTCGTCGAGGGGCTGGCAGACCAGGACTTCGGCTTCCCGGTGGTGATGCAGGGCGACGACACGCTCTCCGAGGGGCAGGTCTTCCTGCGTTTCGGAACGGAAGAGACAGAGATCGACCTCGGCGAGGTCACGGAAGGCATTCGCGGAGCCCTCGCCGGCTTCTTCGCCGAACAGGAAAGGAAAGAGGACCATGGATGACGCACCGCAGGAAAATACCGGCAAGGCCAATCCCTTCACCGTGGTCCCGATCGAGATCACCATCTCGGTCGGCAAGGCGCGACCGCTGATCCGCGACCTGCTTAAACTGACCCGCGATTCCGTCCTGCCGCTGGACCGCCGGGTCGAGGACCCGGTGGAACTCTACGTCGGCGACCGCCTGATCGCGCGCGGAGAGCTGGAAGAGATGGAGGGCGACAATGCCGGCCAGCTGGCGGTGCGGCTGACCGAGGTCACCGACCTCTCGGGAGAGCTCTGATCCATGGGCGCGGGGCGCTGACAGATGCCGGTGCAGGCAAGACCTCTCATGACACGGCGCCGGGCCTGGGGGCTCCTGGCGATGCTCTGCGCGATAGCGCTGCTGGCCCCGCTGCCGGCCCTGGCGCAGGACCTGACCCTGGAGCTGGGCGAGGGCCAGTCGCTTTCGGCACGGGGCCTGCAGCTGATCGCCCTGATCACCCTGCTCAGCGTGGCGCCGGGCATCCTGATCACCATCACCTGCTTCCCCTTCCTCGTCACGGTGCTCTCGATCCTGCGGCAAGCCCTTGGCCTGCAACAGGCGCCGCCGAACATGCTAATCGTCAGCCTGGCGCTCTTCCTGACCTGGTACATCATGGACCCGGTGGTGCAGGAGGCCTGGAGCCGCGGCATCTCTCCCCTGATCGAAGAAGAGCTGACCCTGGAAGAGGCGCTGCCCCTGGCGATGGAACCCTTCCGTGGCTTCATGGCGAACCGCATGGATGTCGAAACCTTCGAGGCCCTGGCGGCGCTGCGGCCCGACGCTGCAGAGATCGTCACCGGCCCCGAGGCGCCGCTCTCGGTGCTGATCCCCGGCTTCATGCTGTCCGAGATCTCCCGCGCGTTCCAGATCGGCTTCCTGGTCTTCCTGCCCTTCCTGATCATTGACCTCGTTGTCGCGGCCATCCTGATGTCCATGGGCATGATGATGGTGCCGCCCGCCATCGTCTCGCTGCCCTTCAAGCTCTCCTTCTTCGTCGTCGCCGACGGCTGGAGCCTGCTCGCGGGCAGCCTGGTGCGAAGCTACTTCTGATGCCCGGCGGGGCCTGCAGCTGCGGCGGGCGGCCTCCAAAGCCGGAAGGTTCCCGGCCGCGCAGGCCTCGGCGCTCCCCTTTGCCCGCGGGACGGCCCGGCCGCGCAGTCTCGACGTAATCCCAGCGGCCGGGTCCGGGCGCCTCCGGCAGCCTGTCCATGCCCGCCGGATGGTCAAGAGTGCCCCTTTCGCACATCACCAGGCTGAAAATACTCCGGGGGAGTCCGCCCTGGCGGACGGGGGCAGAGCCCCCCCCTGCCACCTCGGGGTTCAAAGCTCCGCTGGCCGCTTCTGTCGTCACCGGGCCGTGAGGCAGGGCCGGTTGCCTTACCGCGCCTACAGGCTCAGGAGACGATTAACCATGGCGGAAGGCCCTGTCGCCTCTGGCCGAAGAAGAGCCGCATCGGCCTGTCAGGCCTCGAAATCACCCAGGTGCCGCTCTCCGCGGGCTTTCGACAGGGCGATCTGCTTCTGCCGCTCGCGGAAACGCGCCTTGTCGCTGTCCGAGGTCTCCTCGACGCAAAGGTGGCAAGAGACCCCCTCCTCGTATTCGGGCCGGGCGCGGTCGGCGGGCAGGATCGGACGGCGGCAGGCGTGGCAAAGCTCGTGCGGCCCCTCCGCCAGCCCATGCCCGACCGAGACGCGACGGTCGAAAACGAAGCAGTCGCCCTGCCAGGCGCTATCCTCCGCCGGGACTTCCTCCAGGTACTTCAGGATGCCGCCCTTCAGGTGATAGACATCCTCAACCCCTTGACCAATAAGGTAATTGGTCGACTTCTCGCAGCGGATGCCGCCGGTGCAGAACATGGCGATACGCTTGTTGTGGAAGCGGTGCTTGTTCTCTTCCCACCAGGCGGGGAAGTCGCGGAAGCTCTCGGTCTGCGGATCGACAGCGCCCTCGAAGGTGCCGATGGCCACCTCGTAATCGTTGCGGGTGTCGATCACCGCCACATCCTCGGAGCGGATGAGCGCATTCCACTCGGCAGGCTCCACGTAATGGCCGACGCGGGCCAGCGGATCGACATCCGGCTGCCCCATGGTGACGATCTCTTTCTTCAGCCGCACCTTCATCCGGGCGAAGGGCCGTTCCGAGGCGGTGGAGAGCTTCCACTCCAGCCCCTCGCAGCCGGGCAGCGCGCGGATATGCGCCAGCACAGCCTCGATCCCGGCGGCGGGACCGGCCACCGTGCCGTTGATCCCTTCCCGCGCCAGCAGCAGCGAGCCGCAGATCTTCTGCGCCTCGCAAAGCGCCAGCAGCGGCGCCTTCAGGGCGGCGGGATCGTCGAAACGGGTGAAGTGGTAGAGGGCGCAAACGGTGTACATGGCGCGCGGATTACTCCTGAAGGGCCTTGCAGGCAAGGCCCGCGCGCCCTCGGGCGCTGCGGCAATCAGCCCGCGCTCGCCCAGGCGGCCAGCTGGCCCAACTGGCGCGAGACCAGCTTGCGCGCGGCCTCGTCCACCAGCTTGCCATCCGCCACCTTGTCTTCCATCAACCCGATGGAGACATCGGGCCCCGGCACCACCTCGGCACCGATCACCGAAAGCACCTGCCGCCAGGCGTAGTTCGACATGTTGCCGCCACGCGGGCCGGGGCTTTGCGTCATCACCGAGACGGGCTTGCCCGACATCGGATAGCCCGGTTCGGTCGAAATCCAGTCCATGGCGTTCTTCAGCGCCCCCGGCACCATGCGGTTGTACTCCGGCGAGCAGAGCACCACCGCATCCGCCGCGGCAATCGTCTCGCAGAGCGCCTTCACCGGCGCGGGCGTGCCGCTCTCGGCGCGGATATCCTCGTTGAAGAGCGGCAAGTCGTCGATCTCAACATCGACGATCCGCACGCCTTCGGGTGCCAGCTCGGGCAGGGTGGCGCGCAGCATGCGGGTCATCGAGGCGCGGCGCAAAGAGCCGCAGAGCGCGACAAAGGTGATCTGGGACATCGGGGCCTCCTTGGGTTTGCGCCAGCCTAGCGGTGCCGCGCGCCTGCGCCAATGGCGGTCCGGTGCCTGCGCATCATTCGCAGGCACCCGCCGCGCGCATCCGCCCGCCGACCCGGCGCAAAGATTGACGCCCCGGCGCGAAGCGCCGATGGTCTGCCAAAACGAAGGGGAGCCCACCATGTCCGAAGCGCTGATCGTCATCGACCTCCAGAAGGATTTCTGCCCCGGAGGCGCGCTCGCCGTGGCCGGCGGCGACGAGATCGTGCCCGGCGTCAATGCGCTGATGGCCGAATTCGATGCCGTGGTGCTGACCCAGGACTGGCACCCGGCGGGCCATTCCTCCTTCGCCTCGTCGCATCCCGGCGCCGAGGTCATGTCGCTGACCGAAATGCCCTATGGCCCACAGGTGCTCTGGCCTGATCATTGCATCCAGGGCTCGGACGGGGCGCATTTCCACCCGGACCTGGCCACCGACCGCGCCGACCTGATCATCCGCAAGGGCTACAATCCGGCGATCGACAGCTACTCGGCCTTCTTCGAGAACGACCACAAGACCCCGACCGGGCTTGAGGGCTACCTGCGCACCCGCGGGATCTCGAAGCTGGTCATGGTCGGCATCGCCACGGACTTCTGCGTCAACTACAGCGCCGTGGACGCGGCCAAGCTGGGCTTCGAGGTCACGGTGCGGCGCGATCTCTGCCGTGGCATCGACATGGATGGCTCCCTGGCGGCGGCAGAGGCGGCGATGCAGGACGCGGGCGTCCGCCTGGCCTAGAACATCTGCACCATGTGACCAAGCTCCGCCGCCTGGCGGTCCCGGTCGTTGCCGGCGCTGTACCAGACGGTCAGCAGCAGCAGGTAGGCCACGGCGATCAGCCCGATGGCCGAGAGCTTGTGCAGGCCGTCCACGCCCCCGAAACGCCGTCGACGGGCGCGGGGTTCGGGGCGGGGCGAACGGCGCGGCTGCGGCACCGGCTCCGGCTTGTCGCGGTCCAGGGCCTGGGCGGCAATCGGCTGCGCCGAGAGGTAGCTGTCGGTAAAGGCGCTCAGCTCGAAGCCGCCCCAGTCGCTGTTTCTCAGGTTGCCCGAAGACCTGCGCAGGTTGGCGGCAAAGCGGGTGATGACCCGGTTGCGGGCGCGGCTTTCGGAGCTGCGGAAGCTGCCCTCGGGCACATTGCTGAGCCAGCTGGTCAGGCCGAAGCCCGACTCTAGAAACAATTCCTGCACCTCGGGATCGGCACGCCGCAGCGCCTCGACCACGCGGGGGTCTCGAAAGAGGGCGATCTGTTGTCCCGACAGATCGCCCCCGCGGCCCGCCAGGCGGGCCTTCCTCTGCGCGGCCAGCGGCAGAATGGAATGCATATCAAAATCATAATTCATGGCAGGATCTGCCTATTCAAAAGTGTCACACACACGGCGCTGACCTTGGGTCTCGCTTGGGGCGAAAATACGGCGCGGTACGGGCTGGCCTTGGGCCGATGCGGGGCGCTTTGCGGACGGGAAGGGGGCCGGTCTCGGGCAGGCTTGCGGCGGAAATCGGGCAGCGCCCCCGGCCCCTGCCGCCGCAGGCAGCTTGCATTCCACCCCCCGGCCCTGCTTTATCAGCCTGATATCCAGGGAGACCCCGCATGGTCGACATCGCCACCCGCGTCCATAACCACAAGTGGAAGATCGACCCGATCGTCCGCTCGCTCATCGACACGGATTTCTACAAGCTGCTGATGTGCCAGTCGGTCTTCCGCAACAAGCCCGACACCACGGTCACCTTCTCGCTGATCAACCGCACCGCCTCGGTGCCTTTGGCCAAGATGATCGACGAGGGCGAGCTGCGCGAACAGCTCGACCACGTGCGCTCTCTCTCGCTGACCCGCGGCGAATCCACCTGGCTGCGCGGCAATACCTTCTACGGCCAGCGCCAGATGTTCCGCCCCGACTTCATGGAGTGGTTCGAGAACCTGCGCCTGCCGCCCTACACCCTGGAGCGCCGCGGCGATCAGTACGAGCTGACCTTCGAGGGCGCCTGGCCCGAGGTCATGCTGTGGGAGATCCCGGCCCTGTCGATCCTGATGGAGCTGCGCGGCCGCGCCGTGCTGCACCAGATGGGCAAGTTCGAGCTCGAGGTGCTCTATGCCCGCGCCATGACCAAGCTCTGGGAGAAGATCGAGCACCTGCGCCGCCTGCCTGATCTCAAGATCGCCGATTTCGGCACCCGCCGGCGGCACAGCTACCTCTGGCAGGACTGGTGCGTGCAGGCGATGATCGAGGGGCTGGGCAGCAAGTTCACCGGCACCTCCAACTGCCTGATCGCCATGAAGCGCGACCTCGAGGCCGTCGGCACCAACGCCCATGAGCTGCCCATGGTCTATTCCGCCCTGGCCCAGGGCGACGAGGCCCTGGCCCGCGCCCCCTACGACGTGCTGGCCGACTGGCACGAAGAGCATTCCGGCAACCTGCGCATCATCCTGCCCGACACCTACGGCACCGAGGGCTTCCTGCGGAACGCCCCCGACTGGCTGGCCGGCTGGACCGGCATCCGCATCGACAGCGGAGACCCCGCCCGCGGCGCCGAGACCGCCATCGCCTGGTGGCAATCCCGCGGAGAGGACCCGACCACCAAGCTGGTCATCTTCTCGGACGGCCTCGACGAGGCGAAGATCGAGGAGCTCTACGCCCAGTTCCACGGCCGCGTAAAGGTCAGCTTCGGCTGGGGCACGCTGCTGACGAACGACTTCCGCGGGCTGGCGAATAACGATGCGCTGGCGCCGTTTTCCCTTGTCTGCAAGGCAGTCGCGGCGGACGGGAGACCGACCGTCAAGCTGTCGGACAACCCCGAGAAGGCCATGGGGCCGGAGAGCGAGATCGCCCGGTACAAGCGGGTGTTCGGGGTTGGGGAGCAGGAGCGGATGGCGGTTGTGGTTTAAATCGTCTTTGCGATCAGGCTATTGACCGTGCTGTGGCCTCCCCAAGCAATTTTGCAAGTGCGCCGTTCTGCACCCTTGAAATGGCGTGATGCATAGAGGATGGCGCTCCGTACGTAATCTGATGCCTCGTTCTCATACTGTGTTCGTACTGTTCGCTTTTGATTTGCTGAACCTTTCCGCGCGCAAAAAATTGCACACATAGCTCGCGTCTCTTTCGCAATTTGCGGGTCACGCATCCAGGTAAGGGCTTTGTTGACCATGGATCTGTCGACGGTTGGGCAGGTCATCATTGCAGCAAGCAAGAACATTTTTTGATAGTCCGATGTTAGTTTGTCGGATGTTGCCAGTTTCTCGAGCTTGTTGCGTAAGCTACTGTCGTTAGGTGCAAATTTCTTAATGTAAGAAAAGTATATACGAGAGTTGTGGGGTTTATTCGCAAGCTCAGTTAGGACGTGGTCCAAGCCTGCATCCGAGCCAGCCGCGCCCAGCAGAGGAAGGACGAATCTTTCTATTTGGTCTGATTTTGACGAAAATCTATTAATTTCGTGCAACAGGTTTATTGCTGCAGTAGTATCAATATCTTTGTCACGCATCTCATCTTTACTTTCGTCTTCTTCTGCCTCCCAGTCTGCCTCGAAGCCATACGGGTGAATGCTGTTTGAATTAAGATCGCCCCATATGGACATTCTTATTTCATCAAACGCCCGGTCTATTTCAGTTTCTTCTTTTAGCAAATGTTCTGACTGAAATATTTTTGATTTCCCCTCATTTAGGTGCAGCCCATCTTTTCTAAGGTGCTCGACTAATTGTACCATGCCGAAGCGAGCGGCCTGCAGGCTGTCCAGCCCAATGTAGAAGTCATCGACATATCGTGCAGAGTCCAAACCCATTAGCTCGCAATGCGCATCTAGTTCAGACAGATAGAAGTTTCCGAACAGGTCTGATGGGTATACACCTTGTATGATTCCGAATGAATTTCTCTGTTGGAATGCCAGAAGAATTTCCTCAAGCAGCTTGGTTGTCTCTGGCTTTGCTCCGGCCGCGTTCATTAGGTTTATTAAATGGTGCTGTGGAAGCCTTTCGAAGTAGTGCGATATGTCGGCTTTAATAACATATCTGTTCTCGGAGCATATCGCTTGCACTCTTTCTTGGAATTTCTCCCATGTTTCGCTATTCGAAATGAAGTACTCGTCCGCGTGCGGGGACGGAAAGTGACTGAAGGTACGATTGCGGTCCAAAGCCTCTTCCAGCTTCGGCATCAAATCGTCCGAAATGAGCTGGTAGGCTAGGCGATCTAACGGCGCGAGAATACTTCCTGGTCTAGAAAACCACCCTTCCTTTGGCACATTCATGGTAAGGGGGATGACCGGATTATAGTTTCCGGATCGAAGCTGACCTTCTAGTTCACTCCATAGATCGTCGGATGCTCTGTTGAAGATCGCGTTGAAATGAGGCGCCAGTATGAAATCGCTGCGGATGTCGAGCTGAATGTTCTTGATTGCCCGGTCAGGGGCAAGTCTGTCGATAACTTCACCGGATAGGCCAGGCATTCTGTTGTCCGTGCAAATATTGGGATGGAATTTTATTTTGATGCATACAGGCTCACCTGTCTATAAGGCAGTGACCGTGTTTAGTGGTCATGGAAGTTCGTTTTTGTATGCGTGAGGCAAAGATAGTACTCTGCCTCCACCCAAAAGAACTTGGGTTCACACCCACCCTACGCCACGGGCACCATCGCGCGGGAACCTACCTCTCCCACCCCCGCTTCTCCTTCACCTCGGCGCGCTGCTTCTTCGCCTCCACCCTTTTCCGCTTCTGGTTCTTCGACACCTTCGTCGGGATGCGCCGCTTGGGCGCCACAAGGGCCTTGGCGATCAGCTCGGCCAGCCTCTCCCGCGCGACCTCGCGGTTGCGGGCCTGGCTGCGTTCCTCCTGCACCTGGATCACCAGCGCGCCGTCCTTGGTCCAGCGGCGGCCCGCCAGCCGTCGCAGCCGCCGCTTCACCGGCTCGGGCAGGGAAGGAGAGCGTTCGGCCTCGAACCGCAGCTCCACCGCCGAGGAGACCTTGTTCACGTTCTGCCCGCCGGGGCCCGAGGCGCGGATGAATTGCTCCACCAGCTCCCATTCCTCGATCGTGATCTGATCCGTGATCCGCAGCATGTCGTTCCTCGTTCCTACCCGGGCAAAACGCGGGGGCCCCGCCTCGGGGTCCGGGGGATATTAACCCTTTGTAAGGGAAAGGTTGAGATTTCGCCGTCCAGAGCCGCACCGACAAGGCACCGACGTGATACCGACGCCATACCGACGTGATACCGACGTGGCGTGCGTTGCCTCCGGTCGCTGGTTAACGCGCCGGGCGGCGGGGCCATCGGGGGCCGCCTGCGGCAAATGGAAAGGGTCGCCCCATTGTCTGGAACGACCCTTCTCGAGATCAGGAGGTGGTTCAGTTAGGTAGTGAACCAACCTGTTGGTTAGCGCCCAAGGGCTGCCTCAGACGCGTTCCCTCCAGACTGTTCCGAACCCTTTCTCCAATACCTCAATAGACACTAGAGCACCTCCTTTCTGAATGTTTCCGATACGAGAATCGTGACACGGAAATCTTTACGGACAAAGAAGTTTATGCGGCCCGGACCGAGAATTTTGCCGTGATCGCCCGGAAAGGCAGCAGCGCGATCAGCGCCAGCGTCAGCTTCACGCCCCAGTCCGCGACGGCCAGTGAGATCCACAGCGGGACTGCCGGACCGACCATCATGAAGGGCACGGCCTCCCAGGCCCAGGAAACCTCTGCGTCGGCGTTTTCGCCAAAGAAAGCAATGAATTGCGCGAAGCCGACGGTGAAGAAGATCGCCGTATCCAGGGCCGATCCGATCAGCGAAGAGACCAGCGGCGCGCGCCACCAGCTGCCCTGGCGGAGGCGGTCGAAGATCGCCACGTCGACCAGTTGCGCGACCAGGAAGGCCAGCGCCGAGGCGACGGCGATGCGCAGGGCGACGGCGGCATAGGTATAGCCATCCCCTTGCAGCATCACCTGCGTGCCGATCAGCGAGCACAGGATGCCGGTGACGAAGCCGGCAAGGATCACCCGGCGCGCGGCGGCGGCGCCGTAGATGCGGTTCATCACGTCGGTGACGAGGAAGGCGAGGGGGTAGGTGAAGGCGCCCCAGGTGAGGAGCCCGTCCAGGATCAGGAACTGGACGAGGATGTTCGAGGCCACGACGATCGCGGCCATGGCAAGAATGCCAGGAAGATAAGTGCGTTGCATGTCAGATCCGTTTTTTAGACAAGGTCGCGGAGACTTGTGAGCCCTGGCCTGCGCCAGGATCAGCGGGCTCTAACGGCTCGTCCCCTGCAAATCAAGGGTGATCTCAAGGAACCGGCTCTTCAGGCTGGCGCTGAAGTTGTCGTCGGACACCAGGGTCAGGCGCAGTTGACCGCTGTCATCCTGCCAGACCGAGAGCCCCTCGAAATTGCTGCGCGGGTAGCCGGTGAGATGCAACAGGCGCCGGGCCGGGATCTCGGGATGGTCGGGATCGAAGCGCAGGATCATGTTGCGGAACCCCAGGCCGAGGGCGCGCAGCAGCAGGTAGAGCTGCCCGTCGGGGCCGAAGTCCGCTCCGACCGGGCGGTAGCCGCGCGGCGCGTAGAGCTGGGCGATCTGCCGCCATTCGCCCGCCTCCAGCCGCCAGAGCGGATAGCCGGGCCCGCTCTGACCGGGGTCCTCGGGCAGCATGAGAAGCCGACCCCGGGCGTCGACGGCCAGGGCCTCGTACATGGCGTTTGGCGGCAGGGCCGGGTGGATGGGCAGGGGGATGCGCTGCGGCACCTGACCGGCTCCGGCCCCCCCGCGGTAGAGTCGCAGCGGGGCGTTGCCCTCGAACGAGACCGCCAGGTCGCCGCCGGGAAAAAGCGCCAGCCCCTCGGGATCGAGGCCCTCGCCCGAGAGCAGGTAGCTGGCGGTGACACGGGCCTTGCCAAGCGCGCCGCCCTCGCGCTCGAATGTCACCTCATGCAGCTGCCCGCGGTCGCTGAGCACCAGCGCCGAGGCGCCGTCCTCGCGCATCTCGATGGCCGAGAGCCCGCCGATGCCGGGCCCGGTCAGCAGGATGTCCTGGGCTGCGAGGGGCGCAGGGTGAAGGAGCCCGGCGAGGGCCGCGCTCAGCGCGACTGCAGGACAGAGACGCATTGCCGGGGCAGGTCCGCCATGGTGAGTTGCCGGCGCGGTTTCGGCGGCGGGGCGTTCGGGTCCGGCGGCGGCGGGTTCAGGATGTCGTTGACCCACTTCTGCGCATCGGCGCAGCCGTCTCCGGGCGGCGGCGGGGCCTGGTCGACGCAGCCCTTCATGCCGCGCGGGCAGGAGAGGCGGACGTGGAAATGGTAGTGATGGCCCCACCAGGGCCGGATCTTGCGCAGCCAGCGCCGGTTGCCCTTGGCGTTCTGGCACATCCAGACCTTGGCGCCGGGAAAGACGAAGATCCGCGCCACGCGGCGGTCACTGGCGGCGGCCTTCAGCAGCGCCATGTGCTGCGGCGTCCAGCTGTCGTTCACATATGCGCCACCGTTGCGGCGCAGGGAGATCGACGAAAGGCTCTCTCGGGCCGGGCGGCTGAGGCGCAGGTCACGGGCCGGCAGCATCCAGATATCGGCATCCAGGCCGATCTGGTGGCTGGCGTGGCCCGAGGTCATCGGGCCCCCGCGTGGCTGGGACATGTCGCCCACGTAGATGCCGTTCCAGCCCGGAAGTCGGGCGGCGTCCTTCGAGAGGTCCTGCAGGAAGTCCACCAGCTCGGACGTGCCCCAGTTGCGGTTGCGGCTCAGCCGCATGGCCTGCCAGGTGCGGCCGGTCTCGGGCAGTTGCACCGAGCCCGCCGCGCAGCCCTTGGCGTAAGAGCCGATGGCCTCGGGCTTCTGCCGTGAACCGCGGCTCTCGGCTCCGAACAGGGCGCGGGCTTCGACGCCCTGCATATTGGCGGGCAGGCCCTGGGCAAGGGCCGGGGTGCCGAGCATCAGCGCGGCGAGTAGGGCAAGGATCTGTCTCAAGCGGGGTCCTGGGGGTCTCCGTCGGGTTTGACCCAGCGTAGCAACAGGGCGCCGCCCAGCAAAAGGAAAACCAGGGGCAGGAAGCCTATCTGCTGAGACCCGCTGACGGCGGTGACGACGCCGATCAGCAAGGGGGCCAGGAAGGCGGTGGCCTTGCCGGCGAGCGCATAGAGGCCAAAGCCCTCGGCCACGCGTCCGGGCCGGGCCTGGCGGACCATCATGGTACGGCTTGCGGCCTGCAGCACGCCCCCGGCGGCACCGATCACCGCCCCGGCAACGAAGAGCGCGATATCGGGCAGCATGCTGCCCTCGGCCACGGGAAGCCCCAGGACGGAGGTCGGGGTGATCGTCACCAGCAGGACCGTGATGGCGGTCAGCAGCAGGATGCAGGTCATTAGCACCGGCTTCGGTCCGAATCTCTCGTCCGCACGGCCACCGATGACGGCGAAGATTGCGCCTGCGACGATGGCGATGATGCCGAAGATGCCGATCTCGGTCACCGACCAGCCCAGGATGCCCGAGGCATAGATGCCGCCGAAGGCATAGATCCCCGCCAGCGCATCGCGGTAGCAGAGCGACCCCGCCAGGAAGGCAAAGAGCGACGGCGTCCTGGGCAGGCCGCGAATCGTGTGCCGCAGATTGCTCAGCGCCACCTTCAGTGAGCCCTTGGGCGCCTTCCGGGCCTTGGGATCGCGGACGTAGAAGAAGAAGGGCACCATGAAGACCGCGTACCAGAGCGCGGTCAGCGGCCCGACGGCGCGGGTGCCTTCGCGGGTCTCGGGATCAAGGCCCAGGATGGGCGGGATGCCGATCATGGTGCGCCCGGTGTCCGGGTCCTCGCCCAGCAGGGTGAGCATCAGCACCAGTGAAACCAGGCCGCCGGCATAGCCGAAGGCCCAGCCATTGCCCGAGATGCGCCCGATCTCTTCCCGGCTGCCCAGGTCGGGCAGCATGGCGTTGGTGAAGATGGTGGCGAATTCCATGCCGATCATGCCGACGGCGAAGAAGAAGAGCGTCAGCAGCAGGTTGAAGTTCTCGGGCGCGGCATACCAGAGCATCCAGGAGCCGATGACATAGAGCGCCGAGAAGCCCCAAATCCAGCGCATGCGATTGCCCGATACATCCGAGACCGCGCCCAGCACCGGCGCTAGCAGGGCGATGATGATGCCCGCCGTCCCGATGCCGAAGCCCCAGGCGGCTTGCGCGGCTGCGCCGTCTCCCATCAGCTCCTTCACGTAGGGTGCGAAGATGAAGGTGATCAGGAGCGTGTTGTAGGGCTGGCTGGCCCAGTCGAAGAAGAACCATCCCCAGATGCGCTTGCGCAGGGCTGTCTCGGCCATCGTGATCTCCCTCTGTCGATTGCGGCGATATGAGCCGCGCTTTGACGTAGGGACAAGAGCCGCGCGCAGGCCGGAAGCGAAAAGCTGGGGATAGTGGCCCCGCCGACCCGCTCGGGGAGGGCCGGCAAAGGAAAACCCCCGGCAGCGGGGCTGCCGGGGGCTGATCATTCAGACGCGGGGAAGGCTCAGGCCTTGCCCTTTGCCTTGTCCTTGACCGGCTTCCACAGACGCTTGTTGGTCAGGTAGAGCAGCGAGCTGAGCAGGATCAGGAAGGCGACGCCGACGAAGCCTGCGTGCTTGCGGGCCATCAGCTTCGGTTCCGCGGTCCACATCAGGAAGGCGGCAACGTCTTCCGCTTCGTGGTGCAGCTCGTTCGAGTGACCGTCGTCGAACTCCACGTCCTCGCCGGAGAGCGGCGGGGCCATGGCGATCCAGCCGCCGTCGAAGGCGGTGTTCTCGTAGTAGGTCACGCCGGCCTGCACACGCTCTTCGCCGGTGTAGCCGGTGAGGATGGCGACGATGTGCTCAGGTCCGCCGATGCCCTTGAAGAACTGGTTGATCCCGGTGCCGTAGGGGCCGTGGAAACCGGCACGGGCCTTGGCCATCAGGCTGAGGTCCGGCGCGTTCTCAAGACCGCTTTCGGGGAAGTGGTCGTTCGGCGTGGCGGTGCGGAAGTCGTCCAGCTCGTCGTCATAGACTTCGAACTGGCTGGCGTAGGCACGCACCTCGTCTTCCGGCATATGCGGGCCGCCCTCGTCGGCCAGCGTGCGGATCGGCACATAGCGCAGACCGTGGCAGGCCGAGCAGACCTCGGTGTAGACCTTCAGACCGCGCTGCAGCTGGTTCTCGTCGAACTTGCCGAAGGGCCCGTCGAAGGAGAAGCGCACGTTGTGGGTCTTGTGCCCGCTGTCATCACCGGCTGCGGTGGCTGCGCCGGCGGTCAGAGCCAGCGCCGCCAGGGCAGAGAGGGAGAGTTTCTTGAACATGTTCTCTGTCCTTTCGCTTACTCGGCAGGTTCTGCCGGCTTGCTGTAATGGGCGTCGAAATCTTCTTCGATCGTCGCCGGCGGAGTGTTCGGCTTCTCGATCACGCCCAGCAGGGGCAGGATGACCAGGAAGTAGGCGAACCAGTAGGTGGCCCCGATCAGCGAGATCGTCGAGTAGGGCGGTTCCGCAGGCATGGCGCCGGCCCACATCAGCACGATGAAGTCGAGGCACAGCAGGGCGAACCACCACTTGAACATCGGGCGGTAGCGGCCCGAACGCACCCGCGAGGTATCCAGCCAGGGCACCAGGGCCATGGCGACGATGGCGCCGAACATGGCCAGCACGCCGAAGAACTTGGCGTCGACGATGCCGCCGGTGATCCAGTCGGCGAACATCACCACCCAGACATCCGCGGTGAAGGCCCGCAGGATGGCGTAGAAGGGCAGGAAGTACCATTCCGGCACGATGTGCGCGGGCGTCGCCAGCGGGTTGGCCTCGATGTAGTTGTCGGGGTGGCCCAGGAAGTTCGGCATGAAGCCGACGATGGCGAAGAAGACCGCCAGGACAACCGCCAGGGCGAAGACGTCCTTGATCACGAAGTAGGGCCAGAAGGGCAGGGTGTCCTTCTCGGCTTCCGCCTTCGAGCTCTTGCGGACATCCACGCCGGTCGGGTTGTTGTTGCCCGTGGTGTGGAAGGCCCAGATGTGCACGATGACCAGGCCCGCGATGACGAAGGGCAGCAGATAGTGCAGCGAGAAGAAGCGGTTCAGCGTGGCGTTGTCGACGGCCGGTCCACCCAGCAGCCAGGCCTGAAGCGGCTCGCCGATGAAGGGGATGGCGCCGAAGAGGCCGGTGATCACGGTCGCGCCCCAGAAGGACATCTGACCCCAGGGCAGAACGTAGCCCATGAAGCCGGTGGCCATCATCAGCAGGTAGATGATCATGCCGATGATCCAGGTGATCTCACGCGGGGCCTTGTAAGAGCCGTAGTAGAGGCCGCGGAAGATGTGCAGGTAGACGGCAAAGAAGAACAGCGAGGCGCCGTTCATGTGCAGGTAGCGCAGGAAGTGGCCACCATTCACGTCACGCATGATGTGCTCGACGCTGGCGAAGGCCAGGTCGACATGGGGCGTGTAGTGCATCACCAGGACGATGCCGGTGACGATCTGAAGCGCCAGGCAGAAGGCCAGGACGATGCCCCAGATCCACATCCAGTTGAGGTTCTTGGGGGTCGGGATCATGATCGTGTCGTAGATCAGACCGATCACCGGAAGACGGCTGTTGACCCACTTTTCGGCCTTGGTCTTCGGTTCATAATGGTCGTGCGGAATACCGGACATGTGTTCTCCTCCCTCAGCCCAGGACGATTTCGGTCTCGCCATCGAAGGCGGCCGTGGGGACGGGCAGGTTCTGGGGCGCGGGGCCCTTACGAATCCGACCGGCAGTGTCGTAGTGCGAGCCGTGGCAGGGGCAGAACCAACCGCCGAAGTCACCGGCACCATCGCCGAGCGGCACACAGCCGAGGTGGGTGCAGACACCCATCATGACCAGCCATTCCTCGGCGGCCTTGCCCTCGGCGCCGGCCGGGGCAAGCGCACGATTGTTGTCGGTCGCCGGAGCGCCGGCATCGATATTTTCGTTACGTGCCAGCGGGTCGGGCAGCCCCGAAGGGTCGACCTCGTTGGCGGCGTCGATCTCGTCCTGGGTGCGGCGGCGGATGAAAACCGGCTTGCCGCGCCATTTGACGGTGATCTGGGTGCCTTCCTCAACGCCCGAGACGTCGACACGGATCGACGCAAGGGCCTGCACATCGGCAGAGGCATTCATCTGGTTGACCAGCGGCCAGACAGCCGCGCCCGCGGCGACGGCGCCGGCACCGGCGGTGGCGTAATAGAGGAAATCTCTCCGGGTGCCTTCGTGATCTTCTGCGTGGGACACGAACTTAGCTCCATTCCTAGGCCCGCCTGGGCAGTCGCATTTGGTGTCGTCGCGGCGCGCATCGCGCAACTGTTACCTCGCGGTTGTTTAGCTTCCGTTTTTCCGCAGGTCCAGCATCTCGTGTTCATTCCTCGAAGAGGGTGCGGAAGTGTCGCGCTTGAGGCGCTGCGCCTGCGGGTGTAAGTCAATAAACAAAGATTAAACGCGCGGAGTTCGTTTATGCCTGCCCATTCCTTCACACGGCTTGCCACCGTCTCGATCGCGGCGATTCTGGCCGCGGGTCTCGCCGCGCCTGCCGCCGCCGAGATCGAACTTTCCTTCTACGGCGGCTGGCAGACCTCGCCGCATTCGCGGGCCACGGGCACCTATGGCTCTGGCACCAACATCGATCCGGACTTCAACGCGCTCATCGGCTGGGACGGCAAGAGCTTCTCGATGCCGCCCTATTACGGCATGCGTGCCACCTGGTGGCGTGACGACAGCTGGGGCCTCGGGCTCGAGTTCTCGCATGACAAGGCCTATGCGCCGGAAGGCGAAATGACCGCCGCGGGCTTCGAGCGGCTGGAGTTCACCGACGGGCACAATATCATCACGGCCAATGTCTCGCGTCGCTGGGTCGACGGCTGGGGGGCGATGACGCCCTATGTCTCGGCCGGCCTGGGCTTTGCCATGCCCCATGTCGACGTGACGCCCACGGGCGGCGACCACACCTTCGGCTACCAGGTCACCGGCCCCGCCGCGCGGCTGACCGCCGGTGTGAACTACCCGCTGTCCGAGCGCTGGTCGGTCTTCGGCGAATACCAGTTCACCTGGTCCGACAACACCGCCGAGCTGGAAGGCGGCGGTGAGCTGAACACCCGGCTGATCACCAATGCGCTGAACGTGGGTGTCGGCTTCAAGTTCTGACGCAGGACACGACATATATATAGAAAGAGGGCTCGCCGGATCGGCGGGCCCTTCTGCTTTTTGCGGGGGGAGGGGGCTCTGCCCCGTCGCCGGAGGGCGACATGTGGAGAGGGAGGGGGCTCTGTCCCCGTCGCCGGAGGGCGACATGTCGAGAGGAAGGGGGCTCTGCCCCCGTCGGCTGCGCCTCCTCCCCCGGAGTATTTTCAGCTTGGTGATGCGTGCAAGGGGCGCTTGTCGCGCCGTCCTGCTTTCATTCCGAGGCCGTAGATACTCGTTTGCACGGCCCCTGCCGGGCCCCGCGGTCAGGCGGGCGCGGTCTCGGCGAGGCTGGGGCGGGTCGAGATCTCGGCCAGCCAGGCCACGAGCGCGGGGTGCGTGTCGCGCCAGCCGCGGTCGTCGTGGCGCAGGTCCAGGTATCCCAGGGCGCAGGCCAGGGCGATCTGGCCCGCGTCGAGGGGGCCCGAGAGCGCCTCGGTCCAGTCGGCCTCGAGACTGTCCAGCGTGCGCGAGACCTTGCGCCATTGCGCGTCCAGCCAGCCTTCGTCGACCTTGTCGGCCTTCCGCAGGCGGCGTTCGTAGACCATCGACACGGCGCTATCGAGCATGCCGTCGCAGAGCGCCTCCAGGGTCAGCACGTCCCAGAGCCGGGCGGCGGGATAGAGATCCCCGCCGGCCAGGTCGTTCAGGTAGCGGGTGATGACCCGGCTGTCGCAGAGCGTCGGGCCCTCGGTGCGGGCCAGCGCCGGGATTCGGCCCAGGGGGTTGGCGGCGGCGAGGTCGGGGTCGGTGTCCAGCGCATTGGTGCTGACCATGCGTTCGGCCACGCGGTCGCCCAGGTCGAGCTCGCGCAGGAAGACGCGGGTCTTGCGCACATAGGGCGATGCGGGGGAGCTGAAGAGAGTATGGTCCATGGTCTTCCTTCCGGGTCAGGCGGGCGGGTCGCGCATCAGCGCGGCCAGTTCTGCGAGGTCGAGCCCGGTGTGGCCGGCGGCCAGCCCCTCTGCGGCGGCAAGGCGGGCCTCCTCGGGCTTGTTCTGTGCAAGTTTCCACGTGCCCTCGATACTGTCGATGTGCAAGCGGAAGGGTTGGATCATGCGCATCAGCCGCTCCATGGCCTCGGCCGGCATCTTGTCGGCGGTCCAGGCGGGCTTCGGCAGCAGCCGGGTCTCGAATTCCTCCGAGAGCATGTCGAGCACATGGCGCAGCTCGCCCTGCGGCAGGGGCTCCAGCTGGCCCAGGAGGTGGACCGAGACATAGTTCCAGGTCGGCACCTGATGCTCCATCCCGTACCAGTCGGGAGAGACATAGCCCTGCGGCCCGGTGACGATCAGCCTTGCGGGGCCGGGGGCGGCACGGGCGACCGGATTCGAGCGGACGAGATGCAGGAAGGCATGGCCGTCGCGGATCACGAAGGGGGTCTGGGCGGCCAGCGGAGCGCCATCGGCGGAGAGGCAGAGCAGCCCCGCGCCCTGCCGTGCCGCGAAGGCCAGGTTCAGGGCATCGTCGGCCTGGCGGTAGATCGGATTGGGATGCATTGGCGCCTCGGGTGGTTTGGGCGCAGGATGCGGCGGGGCTGCGGGGGGCGCAAGACCTCTCGGGTGCGCCGCGCCCGCTTCAGGCGATCAGGTGGCCGCCCTCTTGTCCGATGATGGTCACCGGCACGACCTGCCCCTCGGGCTGGTCGGCGCTGAAATGCACCTCGGTGAACTGCTCGGTCCGGCCCATGCGCGGGCTTTCCATCAGCACCCGGTGGTCGCGGCCCTGCTGGGCGGCGAGGTGGCGGGCGACCTGGGCATCCCCCGCAGCGCGCAGGCGCGCGGCGCGGTCCTTGATCACCTTGCCGTTGACCTGGGTCGGGATCTTCGCCGCAGGCGTGCCTTCGCGCTTCGAGTAGGGGAAGACATGCAGCCAGGTCAGGTCGCAATCCTCGACCAGTTTCAGCGAATTGACGAACATCTCTTCGGTCTCGGTCGGGAAGCCGGCGATGATGTCGGCGCCGAAGGTCATCTCGGGGCGCAGCTTGCGGGCGTCTTCGCAGAACCGGATCGCGTCGTCGCGCAGATGGCGGCGCTTCATCCGCTTCAGGATCATGTCGTCACCGGCCTGCAGGGACAAGTGCAGGTGCGGCATCAGGCGCGGCTCGGTGGCGATGGCCTGCATCAGCGCCTCGTCCGCCTCGATCGAATCGATGGACGAGATTCGCAGCCGCGGCACGTCGGTCAGCCGCAGGATGCGCATCACCAGGTCGCCGAGGCGCGGCGCGGCGGGCAGGTCGGCCCCCCAGGAGGTCAGGTCGACCCCGGTCAGCACCACCTCGTTGTAGCCCTGCTGCACCAGGCGCTTGATCTGGTCGACCACCACGCCGGCAGGCACCGAGCGCGAATTGCCCCGGCCGTAGGGGATGATGCAGAAGGTGCAGCGGTGGTCGCAGCCGTTCTGCACTTGGACATAGGCGCGGGAGCGGGTGCCGAATCCGTCGATCAGGTGACCGGCGGTCTCTTGCACCGACATGATGTCATCGACTTGCACGCGCTCGGTCTGGCCGATGAAATCGGGACCCAGCTTCGCCCAGGTCTCGGGCTGCATCTTCTCGGAGTTGCCGATCACCATGTCGACCTCGGACATGGCCGAGAAGGTCTCGGGCTCGGTCTGGGCGGCGCAGCCGGTGACGATCAGGCGCGCCTCGGGGTTCTCGCGGCGCAGGCGGCGGATGTCCTGGCGTGCCTTGCGCACGGCCTCGGCGGTGACGGCGCAGGTGTTGACGATCACCGCATCGCCCAGGCCCGCCTCGGCGGCCATGGCTTTCATGGCCTCGGTCTCATAGGCGTTCAGGCGGCAGCCGAGGGTGGCGAATTTCGGGGGCTGGGGTGCCATTCAGCCCTCCACCAGTGCAAGGAAAGAGGCCGAGAAATGGCCGTCGAAGACATGCGCCACCGGCCCGCCCATCCAGACGCCGTCCTCGCGCCAGTCGAGCTCCAGCCAGCCGCCGTCCAGTTCCATCTTCACCTGCCGTTCGGTCAGTCCGCGCAACGCCGTGGCAACCACGGTGGCGCAGGCACCCGAGCCGCAGGCCAGCGTCACGCCGGTGCCGCGTTCCCAGACCCGCATGCGCACCTCGGAGCGGTTGCGCACCTCGACATATTCCACGTTGGTCTTTTCCGGGAAGAGCGGGTCGGTCTCGACCCTGGGGCCCTCTTCGGTCAGGGCCACGGCCTCGGCATCGGGGACGACGAAGACGCAATGGGGGTTGCCCATGCCGACCGCCGTCGGGGCGCCGGGCAGCGGCAGCCCGGTCACCTCCATGGCGCGGGCCAGGGGCACCTCGTTCCAGTCCAGCTGCGGCGGGCCCATGTTCACCCAGGTGACACCCGCCACGCTGCGCGCTTCCAGCACGCCGCGCACGGTGCGGATGGTCAGCCGGTCGCGGCCGGTCTCGGCCATGACATGGGCGGCGACGCAGCGGGTGGCGTTGCCGCAGGCGCCCGCGCGCGAGCCGTCACTGTTCCAGAAGTCGAGGCAGATATCGGTGCCGACGCCATCGAGGATCTCGGCCAGCTGGTCGAATCCCACGCCCCGGTGCCGGTCGCCGATGGCCTGCGCCAGCGCAGCGGTTGTCACCGCCCCGCGCCCGCGCGAGTCGATGACGACGAAGTCGTTGCCCAGCCCATGCATCTTCATGAAGGGCAGGCCGGAGGGGATGTCCTGCATCTGCATTGCGGCGATATAGACCTTCGGCCCCTTGTTGAAAAGGCGCGCCCGCGGGTCGGGCCATGCGCGTGCTACATTTCTGTTATCTTTTTTCGGATTCCCGCTTGACCATCCCCCGCACCCCCCTTAGAGACGCGCCCACAGTGGGCCGTTAGCTCAGCTGGTAGAGCAACTGACTTTTAATCAGTAGGTCGATGGTTCGAACCCATCACGGCTCACCACTGTATTCCGAAAAAGCCTCGTGCTTTCAGTATGTTACTGAAGGCGCGGGGCTTTTCTCGATTCTAGGGCTTGGCCCTGGGGCGCGGCGTGGAAGCACTGCGGAAGCAGTGGGGCGGCGATTCCAGGTGATGCGGGTGCGCAACAGGCGAGCAACGGCGAATCTCACAGTTCTTGGGAGGGTTTGGTGCCGATCCTACATCGACCAGAGCGGCAGCAAGGCTGCGTTGGTGGGGAGGGATACGAATGACGATCTACGATGTCGCGCCCATGGGCGGAGATATTATTGGTAGAGCAGCTAGCCGTGAAGATGCGTGGATGCTCTGCCACCGATACGGACTTGTGCCGCATTCGCTTACCGATGCTGGCGTAGTCGAGCTGGTGGCTTCTGATGGTGGATCGTGTGTGTGGCGTGTTCAATGCAAGCATACTGAGTATCCCTATGATCGCGGTGCCTTCGAAAATCGTCGACGCGACAAGCTTGCGACGTTGGGCAATGGCCTGCCAGCTTGGCCAGTGGCTGAAGAAAATGAGATAGCGTTTCAAACTTTCAAAAGGCGCCTGCAGCGCGGTTGGTCTGGTCAAAGGGCTGCAACCGAAGGCGCACGAGAATTGAAGCGCAACCCCGATGATGAGTGGGAAGCGGAGGCGCTAAAGAATGGCATTTCGGTGCAGGCATATCGATCCCGTGTGAGAGGGGGCTGTCCGGAGAGCATTGCCGCAACTATGGGCCTCAGTTGGCGGCAGTGGTAAGGCGAGTCGCTCAAGCGGCCGGAGCGGTTTCGATGAAGGAACAAGACCGGCGAGTTGTGCGTTGGCGCCTAGCCCAGCTCGGACGGTCGTGCCAGGTGCAGCGTGACTTTTCTACCTGACGAGAGGTGCGAGAGCTGCATCTTTGATGCACCTTGGACGGACGGCTCCAACGCGCAGAATGCAGTCATCAGAGAGCGCGTTCCAACTTGTGGAGGCGGCGGCTGGATCTGAACACAAACGTCGCAAATCTCGCCGGTTTTGCCCTGGGATTCTGTCCATGCTAATCTTTCCATCTTGCGAGGGGCGCAAACGACCGTTTCTTGCCAGGGACACTCCAGTTTTCTCTAATAGCGGGAATGGGAGGACCTTAGGAGAAAGGTACGCAATAAGCCTAGGTGATCAAGCGGACGCTCCAAGCCGTACGGTTCCTTCAGCATCGATGCAGATAGGGCCGTTCCCTGCCAATCCTGCAAGCGGATTGCCCGTCTCGATGGCTTCCTTGGTGTTGTAGTAGAAACACCATTCTCCCGATTCAAAACGTGGTCCTCCGGGGGAAAATTCGAGATCCTCTCCAATTATTTTTTGAATCTCAGCAAGCTTTTCCTGAGCAAGCAATTCAGCTTCGCGAATATCCATCACTACCTCCTAGTTCGTCGGAAGGAAGAAGAACTGTTGGTACCCACCATTCAGATTTGCCGCCCCACCTGTTTGTCCATCTAGGAAACGTATTGTTCCACCTTGATTTACAACGTTAAAGACGTGTCCAACTTGGTCTGGGCCGCGCGATCCAAACACAATCCCACGAGCGCCATCGCCAGCGCCTGCCATAATGTCTGAAATATTCTGTGGACCGGCCACGGAACGGAAGCTTGCCCCAAAGTGTTCTTCCAAGACGCGGACACTTGTCGGATCACCTGGTAGAGCGGAGGTCGGAAAACCTCCAAGAGTATTATCTGTTGCAATAGAGCAGTTTACACAGTTTTAGGTTCCGCCCGTTGGATTAACATTGCGTATACTGCCGGCCGCTTCGTTCGAGGTCCTTCGCCCCATTCCGAGCAGATCTCCAATTGGGCCAAGAGCCTTCGCAGCCTTCGCCCACGGGATAATACCAATGATTTCGATACCATCACTCACCGATATGTCGCCGTCGGTAAGCTCACCTATGTCTGGCAACACGAAAGATAAGGCGGTTTCCCCAGCGGAGTTGTGTCCCTCCCAAAACTGTTCCTGCTCCTCCGGGGTCATGTCCTTTGTCATGCTCCAAAGGCCGATCCCGAAGTCCTGATTCCCGCCCGGGTCAAGGCGGTTCACGGGGTCACTGTGGGAATACGAATATCTGTTAGTCCCAATGCCCGGTTGTGTAGGGTCGAACCAGTCCGGCTGAATGAACAGTGCACTGGCTTGCGAGGCGAGCACGGCAAAAACTGTTGTCAGAACGAATTTCTTAAAAAGCCGGAGCATCAAATTCCCCCCCCCTTAACGCTAAGTTTTTTGGATGACGTTATCCTATCTATTGGCTTGCCTCCAACCCAAAGATTCCTCCCAGTCGAAGGTGCTCTGATCGACCCGCTGAAGGCAAGCGAGATAGTAATGTTCGTCCTCTGGCACGTCTTGGGCGGTGGAAGATTAATCATAGAACCTAGTCTTGAGTAGGCAATAGGCCACAGCCCTAGCGTCGCGATGCCGCGCTTCCTTGAGGAGGTACTCCACAGCCACAACGGCAATCACCGCGACAGTTTCTTCGTTGCTCAGGATGGCGAGGAACACCCGGTTCTCGAACACCAGCCCATAAGGATTGTCCGGATCGTAGGCGAAGGCGCGGATTGAGGATCCGCCCCGCCGCGACCATGACCTAGGCGAAATCTACCGTTTTTTGTCTTTGGGCGAAAGCTGCCGTTCGTTGGATGTCTGCTTCGTCCGCTCTTCTGACCTTGGCTCGCCAGATTATGCTGTACGAGGCCCCTGATCGCCGGTCGGGGAAGCGGAGCCGCAACGTTAACCCTTCAGGCGAATGGCGGTGATTGGCCGGAAGAGCCGGGAAGCCACATCACAGGCCTTACTGCAGCCACGTACTCTACCTGCGTCGAGTTGCCGTTTAGGTCGCAGAAGAGACCTGTCCTAGGAGCGTCCCCAGGGCGTAACTGGTACGCACTCCCCCGCAACTGACGCGCAGCTCCTTCGCACTCGCGCCGCCCAAAACGCAAAACCGCCCCGCAGTCCCTGTGAGGCGGCTCCGCTCTTCCTCCGCTCAAGCTTCGAACCTGTATCGCCCCGCCGCCGCTTCCAGTTTGGCCCCGAAGCGCTCGGGTTCCGCTCGGATTGCGTTCGCCATGCGGTCTGCGAGTGTAAATCCAAGGTAGTCCTCCAACCCGTCCTCCTGGATGCCGTCCAGGGCGGCGAGGGTGATAGAATTGCCGATGATCTGGGCCAGGATGAGCCGCATGTGTTCTTCGCGGTGGACGTATTTCACGTGCTCCGGGTCGAGATAGGTGCGCATCCCTAGTAGGTTCTCTTCGCATATAGACGCGGCAAGCGCCCAGATCGGATGCAGCGGCCAGCGGGCGCGGTTGCTGTCGGCGGGGTCAGGCTCACAGTAACGAATCTTGTCAAAGGCCTCCGCCACCACATCGCCGAACTGGGCGTCGAACTGCTCCCAGGTGCGGATCTGCCAGCGGTCCTTGAGCAGGTCTTTCCCGGCCCGAACTTCGATGCGGTAGAGGTCCAGGCTGCGGTCCTCTGGGTCGAGCTGTGGCATGTCCTGGCGCATCCGGTTAGCGTTCCAGATATCCCACCAGATCGGCTTCTTGCGCTCGATCACTTCGCGCCGTTTGTCATAGATGATGACCTGCCGCCCAGGGGACTTGCCGACAGTGACCGAGGTATAGAGACCGGACTTGCCGTTGCTGCGCTTGTCCTCTGGCTCTGCGTGGTAGTCGGCCCTGTTGGTGTGGCTGTGTATCACGAAGCGCTCGGGGGACAGCTCAAAGCCAGGGGCCAGGATATCGACGCAGAAGTCCGCGCGGGCGATGCTGATCTGATGCGGCTCATAGAGGATGCCCAGGCGGGCCAGGGTTTTGTCCAGGTGGTCGCGCACCACACTTAGGCCCTGGGTCGCCAGCATGGTCGAACCGACAGAGATACGGATGCCCCAGGGGTCTTTCGCATTGGGCTTCTTGATGAACCAATGGGCGTCAGCGGCCCCCATACGCAGGATGAAGCGGTAGCCATTGCCGCCATGGGGCAGGATATCAAAGTCGGTGCCGCCGTAGCTGAAGGGCACATCTGTGCGTTTGTCCTCAGCCTCGTCTCGGGCGGCTTCCAGGGCGGCGAAGAGGGCGGGGGATACGTTGGCCATAACCGATAGGTCCAACTTGTCGAAGCCAGCATGAACTAATTGCATCTGGGTCTCTCTTGTGTCGTCTGTATTTCTAGAGGGGGGTGCTACAATCACCCCCCTTTTCCCCAGGCGGGGCGCTTCGTTTCCGGTGGGGAGGGGCGGGCGCTGTGCGCCCTTGAAGGTGCCTCCGGCGGGGCAGCTTTTGTTTTGGGGCCGGGCTGTGGCCCGGCCAGTTGCATCAGCGGTCATTGACTTGCCGTCCGATCCAGGCTTCCGCGCGTTCAGAGCACTTTGCCAGATTGAGTAGGTCGGAATGGTGGAAGCTGGTGGTATTCTTCCAGGTGCCCGTGTCGTCGCGGTACGAGCGGGACAGGTCGATGGAATAGAAGCCGTCATTGTCCCAGATGGTGGCGGTGATGAGCCCCAGGCGGAACTTCTTTGCGGGTTGGTTTGCCATGGTGATTTCCTTCTCATTGGCTGGGCAGCAGACGTGGAAAGGGCGCGAGCTCACGCAGACCTCGCGCCCCTGAAGAAGCCATCCGGCCCCAAAATCCCGCGCTGCGCTGCCAACTCAGCGCGGGCAAAACTGGATTATTGAGAGGTGTGCGCCCGGCGGCGTTCTTCGACCCATTGGCGAAGATCGCGGCGGCGGTAGCGCACGGAGCGCCCGAACTTGTAGAATTCCGGGCCTCCGCCAGTGACACGCCATTTCTGGATGGTGCGCACGCTTTGGCACAGGTAGTCGGCGGCGTCGCCTTCGGGAATGAAGCCCTCCCAGTACTCCGCAGGCGGGGTGATCGGGGAGGGGCTTTCGGTCGTCATCTGCACGGGCTGTCCTTTCGTTGTCTGCCTTGCGACCGAACATGCCCAGGCTGCAATCCAACAAATAGGACAATAAAGTCCCGCAGATTTTATTGTTTTTTGGTTTTCTTCAAGTCTCTGAAAAGCGGCGAGAAAGTCTTTCTGATCGTCTCGTCGTTGATCGCCTCCGGGGGGATGGGCAGGTCGAGATCACGCTGAGCGAGGTGCTCACGGATCATCGGGTAGTGCGCTTTCATTGAAAGGTCCGTCTTGATCTTCCCGGCGTCGATCAGGTCCTGGCAAATCTGCTTGATCGCGGTGTTTACGGCGGGGCGGCCTACAGGAGCTTGTTGAAGTGCGGCAGGGGCTAGCACCGCGTCAAACTGAGCCTTGGAGACGATGCGCACATCTACAAAAGCCAGCGACGCGTGCTTGAGGGTGTTCGCCTGCCATCTTGTGAGGCTGGGGGTGTGGGTTTGGGGCCAATACTCAGCTGGGATCGTTAGGGGCGGTGAGGCCTCTTTACGGGGAGGTTCGAAGCCAAGGGCGACAAGCTGACCGGTCCGAAGCCAACGGCGCAGATCCTCCTGCATCTCTTTGTCCACCTCGCCGCGCTCGGCCAGCAGGGCTTGGGGGCCTTTGAAGAGCGCCTCCAACTTTGACATGGGCGACGCGTCGTCGTCGGCGGCGGCTGGCGGCGCTGTGGTGAGCAGTTCAGCTGCGGATTTCGCGTAGAGCTCGCGGTGCCGGTTGTACTTTTCCTCGGAGGCATATGAGCGCCATGCGTCCCGCATCCATATGCCTCGCTTCCACAGATCGCGCAGCATCTCACTATGGGTTTGCTTCACGTGTCCCTCCATCTTCTCGGGGTGTTACTTTAGGCGCTGACGACGTGAGCGCCATGCCAACACACCAAAACACTGGTGGCGTACCCGTTACGTTACATAAGGAGCGCGCGGCTCTTTATGTAACGGGCAGCCTGCTCCCTAACATTACCGAACCAAACTAAGCCGCGCCGGGCCAGGTTGCTGTCGCGCGGTGCCCAGGGCTCCGGCCATCATGCCCGAGACCGCATTAGCCGCTTCGCAGACGCCCTTATCCGCCAGGTGCGCATATCGCTGGGTCGTCTGGTAATTCGAGTGGCCCAGGATCTTGCCCAGGGTCAGCAGGTCCACCCCGTTCATAGCCGCGTAAGAGGCGTATGTGTGCCGCAAGTCGTGAATGCGTACGTCCTCAAGGCCTGCCGCCTTACGGATGCGCCGCCAGGGATGTTGCAGGTCCGTCAGGTGGCTGCCCGGCAATTTGCCCTGGATCACGTACGGGTTTCCGGAGTCACGGGGCAGGCGGTGCAGCACGGCCTTTGCATCGGGCGAGAGGGGAATACGCCGGGCGCCGGTCTTACTGTCGGGCAGCAGCAGGTGGTGCATGGAGACGAAGGACCATTGCAGGGTCTGGATCTCGGAGAGGCGGCAGCCCGTCATCAGCAGCAGCCGGAAGGCGGCCACGACAAAGACACTCTCCTGGCCGGTCTGTTCTGCTTCGGTCAGCACATCGCCCAGGCGCATCAGCTCAGGCTCTCCCAGAAAGCGCTCTTTGGGCTTCTCCTTGTAGCGCGGAACGAGGCGGCAGGGGTTGGAGCCATCGGGCCGGATCTCCCAGAGCTCGGCCATGTTGAAGAGCTTCGACAGCAGCGCCAGAACGCGGTTGGCCTGATGCGGTGTCGGGCTTAGCTTCTGGTGCAGAGCGGCCACGTCCGCGCGGCGCACATCCATCGCCTTGAAGGTGCCGAAGGCAGGGAGGATGTGACGTTCAATGTTCCGCCTATAGTCAAACTGGGTGTTGGGCTTGCAGCGGATCGCGGCGTGTTCCTCCAGGAAGCGGTCGCAGAGCTGAGCCACTGTTGGGGAGCGGTGATGCTCGCTTCGGGTCGCAGAGGGATCTTCCCCATGGGCGACTTCCCCAAGGCGCTGCACGGCGAGCTTACGGGCGGCCTCAGCGGTCAGGGTGCCGTGCTTGCCCAGGGTGAACCGCCGGGTGCGTCCTCCGACGCGATACTGTATCAGGTACGACTTCCGCCCGGTTGGGGACACGCGCACGCCAAAGCCAATCACGTCGCAGTCAAAGACGATGTAGTCCCGCCCATCGACGGGCAGAGCTTCTACGGAGCGTTTGGTTAGCTTTGGCATCGGGCACCCCCTGGATCGGTATCGGAATTGCCCCAAGATCCGGAAGTCTGGCGGAAACATGAGGCGGCGAACTACAGGGAATTGGATGCAACGTGAGAGTAACGCGCTTCAAGGAAAAACGTTTACGATCATGCATTTATGGTCGTTGAGAGTAGGTAGGCGAACCCCATGTAAAAGGCCTGGGGGCGGCTTTTAATCAGTAGGTCGATGGTTCGAACCCATCACGGCTCACCACTGTATCAAAGAAGCCTCGTGATCTTCGGTAAAGCCTGGATCACGGGGCTTTTTTTGTTTCAGCACATGGGGTTCGCCTTGGCACCGAGGGTGCGGGAAGTCTGCAACAGCGGGCGGGAACCTGTGACGCTACAGCACGTCTGCCTTGCCTGAATGAACCTACGTTTCCGAATGTACGGATAGGGGTGCCCTTGGGCGCCGGGGGCTCAAGACAGGACCGAATTCCAGATGACGTTACGACCAATCCGCTTGCTGGCGGGGGCTGCGCTTTCGCTTGCCCTGGCTTCATGTGGCACGACCTATTCGATGCCCGGTATCGCCGATGAGACGAACAGCCGGGCCAGCACCATGTTCGCTGAGGCCAAGACAGCGGCTCCGCGCAGCCCGATCAGCGAAAGTGCCGGGGTGAACCGCTTTGCCCGCGTCGCCCGCCGGATCGAGCCCGTGGCGCGGCAGCTTTGTGAGACTGAGCTTGCGCAGGGCAAGGCCGTGGATTGTGACGTGAAGCTGGAGCTGGATCGCGAGATGCAGCAGCGCAATGCCTATTTCACCTATGCCGAGGCAGGCAACAGGTCGCCTGTCATCCGATTCTCGGTGCCGCTTCTGCAGGACACCGGCAACGATGACGAGGTGGCCTTCATCATGGGCCATGAATACGGCCACCTGATCGGGCGTCACATTCAGAAAGGGCAGCAGCAGGCAATTGCCGGGGCGCTGATTCTCGGGGTGATCACGGCTGCGGCAAGCGCTCAGGGTGGCGGGTACTATGATCAGACCGCGGTGGAGAACAGCATGGAGCTGGGGGCCATGGTCGGCCAGCGTGCCTATTCCCAGACCTACGAGCTGGAGAGCGACATGCTGGGCACACGGATCTCCCATGCGGCAGGTTATGATCCGGTGAAGGGCGCGCAGTTCTTTGCCCGTGACGAGGCCGCGCGCTCGGGCGGAGGCCAGCTCAGCTTCTGGGGGACGCATCCGCCGGACGAGAAACGCATGGCCATGGTTCTGGCAACCATGGAGCAGATTCAGGGGCAGCAGGCGTTGACGCGCAAGGCGAGCCAGTAACGGGTCTAGGAAGAAGAGGGGCCGCGCCGGGCAAGGCGCGGCCCGTTTCGTCAAACGATGCCGCCGCCGGCGCCTTTGACCACGGGGCGGGTTTCGCTGACCGCGGCCCGGTAGCCCGAGGCGCGGTAGGTGGCGATGGGGTCGATGGCGCCGCCGGTTTGCATCCGGGCCATGGCCAGGATCGGTTCCACATCCGTGCGGAAGGCCGCGCGCAGGGTGGCCGAGGCCATCAGCGCGTCGTTCTCTTCCTGGTAGCCCGCCAGCGCCACCCGGTCGACGAGGGAGGCCTGCACGAAGGCGCGCTGGATCTCCATGGCCGAGATCATCAGGCTCTCGATCGGGTCCGTCACGTTGTGGCTCTGGTCGATCATGTGGGCCAGGTCGAGGCCGGGGGTGGCTTCGGCATCCACCAGCTCGTTCCAGACCAGGAACAGGCGGTAGGGTTCGATGGTGCCCGAATCGAGGTCATCGTCGCCATACTTGCTGTCGTTGAAGTGGAAACCGCCCAGCTTGCCGGCGCGGATCAGGCGCGAGACGATCATCTCGATGTTCACGTTGGGCGCGTGGTGGCCCAGGTCGACGAGGCACATGGCCTTTTCGCCCAGCTCCTGCGCGGTCAGCAGCGAGGTGCCCCAGTCCTGCACCACGGTGGAATAGAAGGCGGGCTCGTAGATCTTGTGTTCCGAGAAGATGCGCCAGTCCTCGGGCAGGCCGGCGTAGATCTCTTTCATAGAGGACAGGTAGCGGTCGAACTGGCGGCCCATGTGGGTCTGGCCGGGGAAGTTGGCGCCGTCGCCGATCCAGACGGTCAGCGCCTTGGAACCGATGGTCTTTCCGATCTCGATGCATTCCAGGTTGTGCTCGATGGCCTGCGCGCGGGTGGCCGCATCGACATGCGACAGCGAGCCGAACTTGTAGCTGTGCGCCTGGTCAGGCTGGTCCTGGAAGGTGTTGGAGTTCATCGCGTCGAAGCCCAGGCCGTGCTCTTCGGCCTTGGCCAGAAGGTCGGCGGGCGCGGCCTTGTCCCAGGGGATATGCAGCGAGACGCGGGGGGTGGCCTGGGTCAACCCGTGGATGACGCCGCAGTCATCCAGCTTGTCGAAGATGTTGGCCGGTTCGCCGCCACCGGGGAAGCGGGCGAAGCGGGTGCCGCCGGTGCCGGTGCCCCAGGAAGGCACGGCGACCTCGAAGGCCTTTGCGCGGGCCAGCAGGTCGTCGATTGCGATGCCGTTGCGGGCGAGACGCGCGCCGAGGGCGGCGTAGTCGGCCTCCAGGTCCGCCGCGCGGGGGGCGTTCCGGGCCTCGATAATGTCCTTGGTGATCATGTGTCCTCCCGGGCGGGGGTGCCGCCTGTTGCTGGCCGGGGGTGGGGGCGCTGCCCCCGTCAGGCCATGCCTGACTCCCCCGCAGTATTTTCAGCCATCGGATGGGGGCAAGGGGTGCCCCCGTCCGGTGTCAGCGCGTGAAGGCCTGCACGTTGCCGGCGTCGACGTTGATGATGTTGCCGGTCGATTTGGCCGATTTCTCGGATGCGAAGAAATAGGCGGCCTCGGCGATGTCCTCGGGCAGGACCGAGCGCTTCAGCATCGAACGGTTGCGGTACATCTCTTCCAGCCCCGCCTTGTCGGTGCCGTAGGTCGAGGCGCGCTGGTCCAGCCATTCGCCTTCCCAGATCTTCGAGCCGCGCAGCACCGCGTCGGGGTTGACCACGTTGACGCGGATCCCGGCCTCGGCGCCTTCCAGCGCCAGGCAGCGGGCCAGGTGGATCTCGGAGGCCTTGGCGGTGCAATAGGCCGAGGCATTGGGCGAGGCCGCGAGGCCGTTCTTCGAGGCCACGAAGACGATCGAACCGCCCATGCCCTGCACGCGCATCAGCTTGAAGGCTTCGCGGGAGACCAGGAAGTAGCCGGTGGAGAGGATCTCCATGTTCTTGTTCCAGAGCGCCAGCGTGGTCTCTTCGACCGGCGCCGAGGAGGCGATACCGGCGTTGGAGACCAGGATGTCGACGCCGCCGAATTCCACGGCCGCATCCGCATAGGCGCGGGCCACGGCGGCTTCGTCGGTGACGTCCATGATCACCGATCGGATCACGTCGCGGCCGTAGCTGGCGGTCAGGGCGTCCTTTGTGGCGTTCAGGCTGTCTTCGCTGATATCGGCCAGCACCACGCAGGCGCCTTCGGCCAGGTAGCGTTCCGCCGTGGCCGTGCCGATGCCACCGGCGCCGCCGGTGACCATGGCGACGCGACCGGCAAGCGACTTGGGCTTGGGCATGCGCTGCAGCTTGGCTTCTTCCAGGAGCCAGTACTCGATATCGAAGGCCTCCTGCTCTGGCAGGCCGACGTATTCGCTGACCGAGGAGGCGCCGCGCATCACGTTGATCGCGTTGACGTAGAATTCGCCCGAGATCCGCGCCGTGGCCTTGTCCTTGGCGAAGGTGATCATGCCGACGCCGGGGACCAGGTAGACCACCGCGTTGGGGTCGCGCAGGGCCGGGCTGTCGTCATGCTTGCAGCGCTCGTAATAGGCGGCGTAATCCTCGCGGTAGGCGGCAATCTGGGCTTCCAGACCTTCCAGAACGGCGTCGATGTTGTTCTGCGCCGGGTCGAAGTCGATCACCAGCGGGCGGATCTTGGTGCGTAGGAAGTGGTCGGGGCAGGAGGTGCCAAGCGCGGCCAGCGCGGGCATGTCCTTGGCATTCACGAAGTCCAGCACCGTCTCGCTGTCCTCGAAGTTGCCGACCATGTGCTGCTTGCCGGAAACGAAGCCGCGGATGGCGGGCATCAGCTTGGCCGCGATTTCACGGCGGGCGGCGGGGGCGAGGCTTTCGTGGACCGGGCCGCCGAAGGCCGGAACGTCTGCCGTCTTCTCCTCGAAGTAGGCGATGGCCTTGTTGATGATCTCGAGCGTCAGCTCGTAGCAGGCCTTGGCGTCGTCATCCCAGGTGAACAACCCGTGGCTTTCCAGCACCACGCCCTTGGCGTCGGGGTTCTTCAGGCAGAAGTCCTCCAGCCAGAGGCCCAGCTCGTAGCCCGGTTTCTTCCAGGGCAGCCAGCCGATCTCGTCGCCGAAGATCTCGGCGGTCAGCTCCTTCGAGTTCTTCGAGGCGGCGATGGCGATGATCGCATCGGGGTGCATGTGATCAACGTGGGCCTTCGGCACATAGGCGTGCAGCGGCGTGTCGATGGAGGCGGCGCGGGGGTTCAGGTTGAAGGTGCAATGGGGCAGGTAGCCGACCATCTCGTCCTCGAACTCCACCCCGCGATACTTGCCCTTCAGGGCGCGCATCTTGTCCATGTAGAGGGTGGCGAAACCGTCCATCTTGATGGTGCCGACATCCCCGCCCGAGCCCTTGACCCAAAGCACCTCGGCCTCGGTGCCGGTCAGCGGATCGACTTCCTGGCATTTGCACGAGGTATTGCCGCCGCCATAGTTGGTGACCCGCTTGTCCGAGCCCAGCAGGTTCGAGCGATAGAGCAGCTTCTCGGGTTCGCTCATGCCTTCGGCCTTGGCGTCATCCCACAGCGAAACGAGCCGCGTCGATGCGGTTGTCATGGTGTCTCCTCCACTTTCCACCAGGGCTGGACCTCCTGCCCTTTTCGGGGCGAGATTGCGCAGGTGGCAGCTAATTGTCAATCAACAATGATCAACTTCGATCATGCTGCGACTGCATAATGATTGAAACGTGATTTCATGATTGACAATGATCGAATATGCGCGGCAAGCTGATCGGAACGGGAGGAAGACATGCACGAGAAGGAACGCCACGGGATCATTCTGTCAGCGGTACAGGACCGGCCGGTCGTGACCGTGGCGGATCTCTGCGGGCTGACCGGGGCCTCCGAGGCGACGGTGCGGCGCGATATCGCCGCGCTGCATGTCGCCAAGAAGCTGCGCCGGGTGCGCGGCGGGGCCGAGGCCCTGGCGCCGAACCAGTTTCCGGGCCTTGCGGGCCGTCCGTTCTCGGTCAACCAGACCCTGCATGCGCGCCAGAAGCAGGCCATCGCCCGCGCGGCGGTCGAGCTCTGCGACGAGGGCGATGCGATCATCATCAACGGGGGCACGACCACCTTCCAGATGGTGCATCCGCTGGCCACGCGGCGCTGCCAGGTCTTCACCAACTCCTTCCCCATTGCCGAACACCTGCTGAAGCATTCGAAGAACTCGGTGCTGATCTCGGGCGGGGTCATCTACCGCGAGCAGAACATCGTGCTCTCGCCCTTCGAGAACGACGTGACGCGCAACTTCTGCGCCCGCCGTCTGTTCATGGGCGCGCAGGGCGTCGGTCCGCTGGGGGTGATGGAGGCCGATCCGCTGATCATCCAGGCCGAGCAGAAGCTGATCGGCCAGGCCGATGAGCTGGTGCTGCTGGTCGATTCCAGCAAGTTCGAGAGCCGGTCGAGCCTCGTGCTCTGCCCGCTTGAAGAGATCGACGTGTTGATCACCGACGAGGGGATCAGCGACCGTGCCGCCGCCATGGTGGAAGGCGCGGACATCAAGCTTATCGTGGCGCCCGCGAGCGGCGCGCGAGAGGAGGCGGCTTCATAGAGGAGGGGCCGCGACACCGATGGTAACTTTAGGGAGGAGATCCATCATGAAACTTGCAAAACTGCTGACCAGCGCCGCCGTCGCGGCGGGACTTTTCGCCGGGCCTGCGGCCGCCGAGGACATGCGCATCGCGCTGGTCGTCAAGGCCCTGGGCATCGGCTTCTTCGAGGCCGCCGCCAAGGGCGCCGAAGAGGCCGCCGGAGAGCTGGGGGACGTGGAAATCATCTACACCGGCCCCACCGACACCACTGCCGAAGGCCAGATCGAGGTGATCAACGCCCTGATCGCCCAGCAGGTCGACGCCATTGCCGTTTCGGCCAATGACACCGATGCGCTGGTGCCGACCCTGAAGAAGGCCATGCAGCGCGGCATCACCGTGATCTCTTGGGACTCGGGCGTTGCCGAGGATGGCCGCCAGGCCCACCTGAACCCCTCGTCCAACGCGCTGATCGGCAACATGATCGTCAAGCTGGCCGCCGATGAGCTGCCCGAGGGCGGCGATGTGGCCGTGCTCTCGGCCACCACCACCTCGACCAACCAGAACATCTGGATCGAGGAAATGACCAAGGTGCTGCCGAACTATCCGGGCATCAATGTCGTGGGCACCGTCTATGGCGACGACCTGGCCGACAAGTCCTACCGCGAAGCGCAGGGCCTGATGCAGTCCTACCCGGATCTGGATGCGATCATCGCGCCGACCTCCGTCGGCATCGTGGCCGCCGCTCAGGCCGTGGTCGATGCCGGCAAGGTGGGCGAGGTCAACGTGACCGGCCTGGGCCTGCCCTCCGAGATGGCCGGTGCCATCGAGAGCGGCGCGTCGAAGTCCTTCGCCATCTGGAACCCGATCGACCTGGGCTACTCGGCCACCATGATGGCCTATCACCTGGCCAAGGGTGACGCCGAAGCCGCGCCGGGCGCCGAGATCGAGATCGGCCGCATGGGCACCATCACGCTGGACGAGACGGGCTCTGCCGCCATGGCCGATCCCTTCGTCTACGACGAGAGCAACATCGACGACTTCAAGAGCATCTTCTGATCCTCTGAATGCGCGATGCCGGGCGGCGCGTGACCGCCGCCCGGTCCTACCCACCCCAAATCAAGACGGGGCCGATCATGGGCACTGGCCAAGGGCCGGTCGCGGCGCAGGGGGCTGTCCTTGCGCTGGACCGCATCATCAAGACATTTCCGGGCGTCACGGCGCTCGACCAGGTGCAGCTCGAGCTGCACGCGGGCGAAGTCACCTCGCTGATCGGCGAGAACGGCGCGGGCAAATCGACCGTGGTGAAGATCCTGACGGGGATCTACCAGCCCGACGGCGGGCAGATCCTGCTGGACGGCCAGCCGGTCAGCTTCCCGACCGCCCAGGCGGCATCCGGTGCCGGTGTCACGGCGATCCACCAGGAAACGGTGCTCTTTGAAGAGCTGACCGTGGCCGAGAACATCTTCATCGGCCATGCGCCCCGCACCCGTTTCGGCCTGATCGACACCGCCGAGATGCGCCGCCGCGCAGGCCAGATCCTGTCCTCCATCGGTGCCGAGATCGACCCCGGCGTGAAGCTGAAGGATCTGGGCATCGCCTCGCGCCACCTGGTGGCCATCGGCCGGGCGCTGTCGGTCGAGGCCCGCGTGGTGATCATGGACGAGCCGACCGCCGCCCTGTCGCAGAAAGAGATCGAAGAGCTTTACGAGCTGGTCGAGACGCTGAAGGCGCAGGGCAAGGCGATCCTCTTCATCAGCCACAAGTTCGACGAGATCTTCCGCATCTCGGACCGTTACACCGTCTTCCGCGATGGCCAGTTCGTCGGCGCGGGCCGTATCGACGAGATCAGTGAAAGCGACCTGGTGAAGATGATGGTGGGCCGCTCGGTCGACCAGATCTTCCCCAAGCGCGAGGCGCAGGTCGGCGAAGAGGTGCTGAAGGTGGTGGGCTATTCCCACCCCACCGAGTTCGAGGACATCAACTTCACCCTGCGCCGGGGCGAGATCCTGGGGTTCTACGGCCTCGTCGGCGCGGGCCGGTCCGAGTTCATGCAAAGCCTGATTGGCATCACCAAGCCCTCCAAGGGCGCGGTGAAGCTGGAGGATCATGTGACGATCATCCGCTCTCCGGCCGAGGCCATCGAGGCCGGCATCGTCTATGTCCCCGAGGATCGCGGCAAGCAGGGGGCCATCCTCGACCTGCCGATCTTCCAGAACGTCACCCTGCCCAGCCTCGGCGAGACCTCCAATCGCGGCTTCATCCGCATGGCAGAGGAATTCGCCCTGACCCGCCAGTATACCGAGCGGCTGGACCTGCGGGCGGCTTCCCTCGATACCACCGTCGGCAGCCTGTCGGGCGGCAACCAGCAGAAGGTGGTGATCGCCAAGTGGCTGGCGACGCGGCCCAAGGTCATCATCCTCGACGAGCCCACAAAGGGTATCGACATCGGCTCCAAGGCGGCCGTGCATGAGTTCATGTCCGAACTGGCTGCAGAGGGGCTGTCGGTGATCATGGTCAGCTCCGAGATCCCCGAGATCCTGGGCATGTCCGACCGGGTCATCGTGATGCGCGAAGGCCGCATCGCCGCCGAGCTGGAGGGCGAGGATCTGACCCCGGAAACCCTTGTCCGCCACGCCGCAGGCATCGGCGTCAAAGGAGAAGCCGCATGAGTTTCGTCAAATCGCGCGAGGCGATCCTGCTGGCGGCCATCGTGCTGCTGCTGGGTCTGATCGCCACTCGCTTCCCCGCTTTCATCACGCCGCACAACCTGGCCTCGGTCTATTCCGACACCACGCCGCTGATGATCCTGGCCCTGGGTCAGATGGTGGTCATCCTGACCCGCTGCATCGACCTGTCCGTCGCCGCCAACCTGGCGCTGACCGGCATGGTCTGCGCGATGATCAACGTGGCCGCGCCGGATCTGCCGGTGGGACTGACCATCCTGATCGCCCTGACCATGGGCGCCGCCCTTGGCGCCATCAACGGGCTGCTGGTCTGGAAGTTGGCGATCCCGCCCATCGTGGTGACCCTTGGCACGATGACCATCTTCCGGGGCGTGATCTTCCTGCTGTCCGACGGCCAGTGGATCAACGCGCATGAGATGAGCGCCAATTTCACCGGCTTCCCGCGCCAGGTCATCCTGGGCGTCACCGTCATGGGCTGGATCGGCCTAGCCGTTGCCCTGCTCATGGCCCTGCTAATGGCGCGCACCGCGCTTGGGCGCAGCTTCTTCGCCGTCGGCGGCAACCCCCATGCGGCGGTCTACACCGGCCTCAACGTCGGTCGGGCCCAGTTCCTGGCCTTCGTCATCTCGGGCGCGCTGGCCGGGCTGGCAGGCTACCTCTGGATCGCGCGCTACGCCGTGGCCTATGTCGATATCGCCGGCGGTTTCGAGCTTGAGGTCGTGGCGGCCTGCGTCATCGGCGGCATCTCGATTGCCGGCGGCGTCGGCTCGGTGCTGGGCACGGTGCTGGGGGCCATGTTCCTTGGCATCGTCAAGAACGCCCTGCCGGTGGTCGATATCTCGCCCTTCTGGCAGCTGGCGATCTCTGGCGCCGCGATCCTGATCGCCGTCACCTTCAACGCCCGCTCCGGCCGCAGCAAGGGCCGGGTCATCCTGAAATCCGCGGAGCACGCGCAATGAGCCTCGCCGAAACCACATCCGCCCCCGAAGCCCGCGCCCGTGGCCCGGTCCCGGACCGCCTGCGCGCGCCCTGGGAAGCAAAGCTGAAAAGCTGGGAAAGCCTGCTGCTGGTAGTGGCCATCGGGATCTTCATCCTGAACTCCTTCGCCTCGCCCTACTTCCTGAACGCCTGGAACCTCTCCGACGCGACCTTCAACTTCACCGAGAAGGCGATGATCGCCTTCGCCATGGCCCTGCTGATCATCGCGGGCGAGATCGACCTTTCCGTCGCCTCGATCATCGCGCTGGCATCCACGGCCATGGGGCTGGTGATGGAGGCCGGCTTTGGCACGCCGGCCATCGTGGCCACAGGCCTTGCCACCGGCCTCATCTGCGGCGCCTTCAACGGGGTGCTGGTGACCCGTCTCGGCCTGCCCTCCATCGTCGTCACCATCGGCACCATGAGCCTCTTCCGCGGCATCAGCTATATCGTGCTGGGCGACGGCGCCTTCCGTGGCTACCCCTCGGATTTCGCCTTCTTCGGGCAGGGATATGCCTTCTGGGTGATCTCGGTCGAGCTGGTGATCTTCGCCGTGCTGGCGGTGATCTACGGCGTGGTGCTGCACAAGACCAACTTCGGCCGTGCGGTCTATGCCATCGGCAACAATGCCACCGGCGCGCTGTTCTCGGGCATCCGGGTGGCGCGGGTGAAGATGATCCTCTTCCTGCTGACCGGCCTGATGTCGGGCGTCGCGGCGGTCTGCCTGACCTCGCGCCTCGGCTCCACCCGGCCCTCCATCGCCTCCGGCATGGAGCTGGAGGTGGTCACCATGGTCGTCCTCGGCGGGGTCAACATCCTCGGCGGCTCGGGCTCGATCCCCGGGGTGGTGATCGCCGCCTTCGTCATGGGCCTGGTGACCTTCGGCCTTGGCCTGCTGAACGTGCCGGGTATCGTGATGTCGATCTTCATCGGCCTGCTGCTGATCGGGGTCATCGCCTTGCCGCGGCTCTGGGCGAAGCTGAGGGGGAAAGCATGATGCCTGCAAGGAAAGTGCCCGGCATGGAAAAGATCGCCTTCCGCATGACGCTGCACGAGGGCAAGCTCGAGGAATACCGTCGCCGCCATGACGAGATCTGGCCCGAGCTTTCGGCCCTGCTGAAGGAGGCGGGCGTCGAGGATTACTCGATCCACTACGACCCCGAGACGCGGGCGTTGTTCGGCGTGCTCTGGCGGCGCGAGGATCACGGCATGGCCGCCCTGCCGGAACACCCGGTGATGAAGCGGTGGTGGGCCCATATGGCCGACATCATGGAGACCCACCCCGACAATCGCCCTGTCGAGGTCTCGCTGGAAACGGTGTTTCACCTGCCATGAGTAACGCCCGCCATGTGGCCGTGATCGACGTGGGCAAGACCAATGCCAAGCTGGCGCTGGTCGATACGCAGGCGCTGGAAGAGATCGCGGTGGTCACCCGTCCCAATACCGTCCGCCCCGGCCCGCCCTATCCGCATTTCGACCTTGAGGGGCATTGGGACTTCTTCCTGACGCACCTGCGCGCCTTCCACGAAAGCCATGGGATCGACGGAATTTCCATCACCACCCATGGTGCCTCGGCGGTGCTGCTGGACGCCGGGGGCGCGCTGGCCTGTCCGATGCTGGACTACGAGCACAGCGGCCCCGACGACCTGGCCCGGGCCTATGACGCCCTGCGTCCGCCCTTCGCGCAGACGGGCTCGGCCCGCTTGCCCATGGGGCTGAACCTGGGCGCACAGCTGCACTGGCTGCTGGAAACGCAAGAGGGCCTGCGCGAGCGCCTCGCCCATGTGGTGACCTATCCGCAGTACTGGGGCTATCGGCTGACCGGGCGCTTTGCCACGGATGTCTCCTCGCTGGGCTGCCATACCGACCTTTGGAACCCGTGGAAGGGGCGCCTGTCGGACCTGCCGGGGGCGCTTGGCATCGCCGATGCCATGGCGCCGGCGCACAAGGCCTCGGACGTGCTGGGCACGGTGTCGGAGGAGGTCGCGGTGCTGACCGGGCTCGACCCGGCAACCCCGGTGCTCTGCGGCATCCATGACAGCAACGCCTCGCTGCTGCCGCACCTGCAGGGGCATGGCGGAGCCTTCTCGGTGGTCTCGACCGGGACCTGGGTGGTCTGCATGGCCGTCGCGGGCCGCGACGTGCCGCTGGACCCGGCCCGCGACGTGCTGGTCAATGTCTCGGCCCATGGCGATGCGGTGCCCTCGGCGCGCTTCATGGGCGGGCGGGAATTCGAGCTGATCCGCGACGGCAGCGAGGCCCGGCCCACCGACGCCGACCGTGCCCGCGTGCTGGACGAGGGCCTGATGCTGCTGCCCGCCGTGGTGACCGACAGCGGCCCCTTCGCAGGCCGCGCGCATCGCTGGACCGCCGAGCCCGCAACGGACGGAGAGCGCATCTTCGCCCTCTCTCTCTATCTCGCGCTGATGACCCGCACCTGCCTCGACCTGATCGGCGCGGCGGGGCCTGTGGTCGTCGAAGGCCCCTTTGCCCGCAACCCGGATTTCCTGGCGATGCTGGATGCGCTCTCACCCGATGGGGTCGAGATCAGCGCCTCGGCCACCGGTACCTCGATCGGGGCGGCGCTGCTTTTCGATCATGCCCGGAACCCGCCCGCGCCGCAGCGCGTCGGCGGCGGGACGGCGGCGATGGCGGCCTATGCCGCGCGCTGGCAGGCAGCGCTCTAGAGCTCGGCCCGTTCGCGCATCCAGTCGATGAAACGCTGCAGCGCTGGCTCGGGTGCCTGGTTCTTCGGCCAGACCAGCGAATAGATCCCGCCCTGGTCCAGGTAATCGGGCCAGGCGGCGACAAGGCGGCCCCGGTCGATCTCGGGGCGGGCCAGGAACTCGGGCAGAAGCGCCAGCCCGAAGCCCGCGGCGGCGGCCTCGGCCATGGCGAAGAACTGGTCGAAGAGCAGCCCGCGCAGCTCTCCGGGCGTCACGCCATGGGCGTCGAACCAGCTTTCCCAGGCACCGGCGCGGCTTTCCAGATGCAGAAGCGGCAGGGCGCGCAAGGCGGCGGGATCGCCCGGCGGCAGACCTTCGGCGAGGGAGGGCGCGCAGACCGGGATCACCCGGTCGCGGGCCAGCGGCAGCGCCTCGGTGCCCGGCCAGTCCTCGGGGCCGAAATGCACGGCGGCATCGAACTTCTCGCGCCCGAAGTCGAAGCGGGCCAGGCGGGTCGACTGGTTGACCAGGATTTGCGGATGCTCTGCCATGAAGGCGTGTAGCTTCGGCCCCATCCAGTAAAGCCCGAAGCTGGGCGGCAGTGCCAGGTTCAGTGATCCCCGCGACCCTCGCGCCCTCAGCCGCAGGCTGGCCTGCGCCAGATCCTCCAGCACATCGCGCACCGAGGCGGCATAGCGTGCCCCCGCCGGGGTCAGGGCCAGGCCCTTGCCCTCGCGCACCAGCAGGGTCACGCCCAGTTGATCTTCCAGCACCTTCAACTGGCGGCTGACGGCGGAATGGGTCAGCGACAGGTCCTCGGCGGCGGCCACGGCGGAACCCAGCCGGTCCACGGCCTCCAACGCCAGCAGCGAGGGGATCGAGGGCAGGAAGCGGCGCGGGGCGATCATGTAAGTAATACTCCAAGCATTGCGAGTTTCTATCGCTTCTCGCGCAAAGCATCCAGCGCTAGCCTTGCGCAAATCGACCAAGTCCCCCAACGACCCTCCCCGGCGTCCTCCCCCACGATCCTTGCCAGATCGCCCGCGCCGGTGACATCATGCCCCCAGGAGCTTCCATGACCCATTCCGCCGCCCTCTCCGCCGCAGGTTTCACCGACGCCGAGCTGACCGGAGGCACGCTGACCGTCCGCTCTCCCATCGACGGCGCCGAAGTGGCGCAGCTGGTCGAGACCCCCGCCGCCGAGATGCTCGCCGTGATCGCCCGCGCGAAATCGGCCTTCACTGCCTGGCGCAAGGTCCCCGCTCCGCGCCGCGGAGAGCTGGTGCGCCTGCTGGGCGAAGAGCTGCGCGCCGCCAAGGACGAGCTGGGCGCGCTGGTCACGCTGGAGGCCGGCAAGATCACCTCGGAAGGCCTGGGCGAGGTGCAGGAGATGATCGACATCTGCGACTTCGCCGTCGGTCTCTCGCGTCAGCTCTATGGCCTGACCATCGCCTCCGAGCGCCCGGGCCACCGCATGGCCGAGACCTGGCACCCTATCGGCCCGGTCGGCGTGATCACGGCCTTCAACTTCCCCGTCGCCCCCTGGGCCTGGAACGCCGCGCTGGCGCTGGTCTGCGGCGATCCGGTGATCTGGAAACCCTCTGAGAAGACACCGCTTTGCGCCCTGGCGACGCTGAAGATCTTCGAGCGCGCCCTGATCAGGTTCGGCGATGCGCCCGAGGGGCTGCTGCAGGTCGTCGTCGGCGGTGCCGAGCTGGGCGAGGCGCTGGTCGCCTCGCGCGATGTGCCGGTGCTGTCGGCCACCGGCTCGACCCGCATGGGCCGGGCCGTGGGTCCGAAGGTGGCCGAACGCTTCGGCCGTGCCATCCTGGAGCTTGGCGGCAACAACGCGATGATCGTGGCGCCCTCGGCGGATCTCGACATGGCCCTGCGCGCCATCGTCTTCTCGGCGGTCGGCACCGCCGGTCAGCGCTGCACCTCGCTGCGCCGCCTGATCGTGCATGAAAGCATCCGCGAAGAGCTGGTGGCGAAGATCACCGCCGCCTACAGCTCTCTCGCTATCGGCGATCCGCGCGCCGAGGGCACGCTGATCGGCCCGCTGATCGACAAGGCCGCGCTGAAGGGCATGCAGGCCGCGCTTGAGGCCGCGCAGGCGCAGGGCGGCAAGATCCATGGCGGCGCGATTGCCGCTGGCGTCACCGGCGGTGCCTATGCTGCCCCCGCCGTGGTCGAGATGCCCGCCCAGACCGAGATCGTCCGCGAAGAGACCTTCGCCCCGATTCTCTATGTCATGGGCTACGAGACCCTCGATCAGGCCATTGCGCTGCAGAACGACGTGCCGCAGGGGCTGTCCTCCTGCATCTTCACCCTCGACCTGCGCGAGGCCGAGACCTTCCTCTCGGCTTCCGGGTCGGACTGTGGCATTGCCAATGTGAACATCGGCCCCTCGGGCGCCGAGATCGGCGGCGCCTTCGGCGGAGAGAAGGAGACGGGCGGCGGCCGCGAGAGCGGTTCTGATGCCTGGAAGGGATACATGCGTCGGCAGACCAACACCGTGAACTATTCGTCCGAGCTGCCCCTGGCGCAGGGGGTCAAGTTTGACATCTGAGCCCAACCTCTGGCGCGCCAGCAGCACGGAAGTGATCGCAACCGCGCCGCTTTCCGCCTCTGCCGAGGCCGACCTGATCGTCATCGGCGCAGGTTTCACCGGCTGTTCGGCGGCGCTCGAGGCCGCCCGGCGGGGCGCGAAGGTGCTGCTGCTGGAGGCCGCGACGGTGGCCCATGGCGGCTCTGGCCGCAACGTCGGGCTGGTCAATGCCGGGCTCTGGCTGCCGCCCGACGAGGTGCTCTCCCAGATGGGCGAAGAGGCCGGCACGCGGTTGGTCTCGGCCCTTGGCCAGGGTCCGCAGAAGGTCTTTGACCTGATCGCCGCCCATGGCATCGACTGCGAGGCGCGGCGCGCCGGCACCCTGCACCTGGCGCATTCGCCTGCGGGGCTGCGCGACCTGCAGGAGCGCTTCCGCCAGGGCAACCGCCACGGCGCACCGTTGGAGCTTCTGGACGCCGCAGAGACCCGCCGCCGTACCGGCAGCGCGGCCTTCCACGGCGCCCTTCTGGACCCTCGCGCGGGCACGGTGCAGCCGCTGGCCTATTGCACCGGCCTGGCCCGCGCGGCCATGGCCGCCGGGGTGCAATTGCACGAGAACTCGCCGGTGACGGCCATCCAGGATGCGGGCGACCTCTGGCGGGTGTGGGCCAACGGCCAGACCCTCACGGCGCCGCATCTGCTGCTGGCCACCAATGCCTACCACCTGCCAATCCAGGGGGCCGAGGCACCGCCCCACACGGTGGTGAACTACAGCCAGTTCGCCACCGCGCCCCTCTCTGAGACGCAGCGCGCCCGCGTGTTGCCGGGGGGCGAGGGCTGCTGGGATACGGCGCTGGTCATGTCCTCGATCCGCACCGATGCGGCGGGGCGGCTGATCGTCGGCGGCATGGGCAACGAGGCCGGCCCCGGCGGGCCCGTGCATGCGGCCTGGGCGCGCCGCAAGTTGCGTGCGCTTTATCCCGACCTGGGCGATCTGCCCTTCGAGCATCACTGGCATGGCCGCATCGCCATGACCTCTGACCACGTGCCCAAGGTGCTGGCCTTCGGGCGCGGAGCCCATGCGATCTTCGGCTATTCCGGGCGCGGGATCTCTCCGGGCACCGTCTTCGGCACCGCCGCCGCCGAGGCCCTGCTGGAGGACCGGCCCGAGGCCTACCCCGCCCCCGTCCAGCACAGCTACGCCGAGCGTTTCACCGCCCTTCAGGGCGCCTGGTTCGAGCTCGGCGCCACATTGACCCATGCCACCGCCGCCCGCCGTCCCGCCCCGCGCAGGGCCGGCTGAGCGACAAAGGAGGAGACCCCGATGACCCATCTGCCCGCCGACGAGATCCGCAGCCTCTTTTCGCGCGCCATGTCCGACATGTACCGCAAGGAGGTGCCCCAATACGGCACCCTGATCGAGCTGGTCCGCGACGTGAACCGCGAGATGCTCGCGGCTGACAGCGACCTGCGCGCGCGTATGGATTCCGCCGGAGAGATCGCCCGCCTCGACGTCGAGCGCCATGGAGCCATTCGGCTTGGTACGGCGTCGGAGCTGTTCAACATCCGCCGCATGTTCGCGGTGATGGGGATGTCCCCGGTCGGCTACTACGATCTCTCGGTGGCCGGTCTGCCGGTCCATTCCACGGCTTTCCGCCCGGTCTCGACCGAGGCGCTGCAGATCAATCCCTTCCGCGTCTTCACCTCTCTTATTCGTCTGGAATTGCTGGAAGATCGCGCATTGGCGGCCGAGGCGGAAGAGATCCTGTCACGCCGCAAGATCGTGACCGACGATTGCCTTTCGCTGATCGAGAAGGCCGAGGCGCAGGGTGGTCTCGGCGCCTCTGACGCCGAGGCTTTCGTGGCGCAGGCGCTGGAGACCTTCCGCTGGCATTCCGAGGCCACCGTGCCCGCCGAGACCTACGAGCGTCTCTGCGCCGCGCATCGCCTGATTGCCGATGTGGTCAGCTTCCGCGGCCCGCACATCAACCACCTGACCCCCCGGACCCTGGACATCGACGCGGTGCAGAAGAAGATGCCCGAGCGCGGCATCGCCCCCAAGGCCGTGATCGAAGGCCCGCCGCGCCGCCGCGCCGACATCCTGCTGCGCCAGACCTCGTTCAAGGCCCTCGAGGAACCCATCCTCTTCCCCGCCGAGACCGGCACAGAGGAGGGGACCCATACGGCACGGTTCGGAGAGATCGAGCAGCGTGGTGTGGCGCTCACCCCCGCCGGGCGAGCGCTTTACGATCGTTGCCTGGCCGAGACGCGGGCTGCCGCGGCTGTCGGTGCCTCCGGCGAGGGCGCGGGGGGCTATGTCGCGGCATTGGACGCGGCCTTTGAAAGCTTCCCCGACGACCACGACAGCCTGCGCCGGGACGGCCTGGCCTTCTACCGCTACCGCGCCGCCGCCCCGCTGCCCGCGGGGCTACAGGCCAGCCCGGAGGCGGTCGAGCAGCTCTTGGCATCGGGGGCCCTGGTCGCCGATCCGCAGGTCTACGAGGACTTCCTGCCGGTCTCTGCCGCCGGGATCTTCCAGTCGAACCTGGGCACCGACGAACAATCCAACTTCGGCGAAAGCGCCAACCGAGAGGTCTTCGAGGCCGCGCTTGGCCGCGAGGTGGTCTCGGAAATGGCGCTCTACGAGGAGATCGAGCGCGAGAGCCTGTCCCAGGCCCTGGCCGCGCTGGCCGCTGGCGAGGTGACGCCGGCCTGATCCGGGATCAAACGGGCCGGATTTGGGAATACTGTCGGGAAGGGGCGCCGCGTGGGTGGCGCCCATGGGCTGGACGGCCCCCCGGCAGAGATGCTGCCGCCGACCGGCAAGCCCCCGACTCCGGCTATTGTTCGTCCAGGCTCAGCGGCTGCAGCGCCACTTCGGGCGGCAGCGTCGGGCGCGGCTTCGACAGCAGGCTCTCGGCCTCGCTCGCGTCGAGACCGGCGAGGCTCATCAGGCGGATGGCGGCGGTGGGAAGCGAAACCGGCGCCACTTCCTTGCGGATCACCGCGAGGCCGAAGCCGACGATGGCATGGGTGCTGAGTCGCCAGGTCAGCTCCGGGTCGCCGGCTTGCAGGCGTCCGCTGGCCTTCGCGCGGGACAGCAGGTCGATGGTGAAGGGCCCCATCCGGCGGAACATCACGTCCGCGACGATGCCGGAGCGATTCAGCAATTGCTGCCAACGGGGGTCGCTGGTCGCGGTTTCGAGCATGGTCATCAGCGTGATTGCGTAAATGCGCGCCGCATCCTCGTAACCCGCCGTGGCGCTTTCAACCCGCAGGGCCAGGCCCTGCATGACCTCCTCGAGCACGGCAATCGCAAGATCGTCCTTGGATCTGAAGTAGTTGTAGACCGTCCCGGCCCCCACGTCGGCGCGATCGGCGATCTCGAGCATGGTGGCCGCGTCGATGCCCTTCTCGGACATGACATCGCTCGCAGCACGAATCAGGGCCTCACGGTTGCGCCTTTGACGACGCGCAACCCGTCCCTCCTTCACTCCACTGACAGTCTCTTCATGCTTCATGTAGCCCTCTTATAGATGAACGATATTCAACTCCGAAGGCACTCGCAAGTGAGGTAGTTGCAATCTCAGGCTTGCTCAACGCGGAGGAGGGGGTTGCCTAATTGCTGTGCATGTGGGTAGGCTTGCGTAGAAATCCTACAAACTTGGGGCTTTTGAGCGGATTTCTGCGGAAACGATGATGTGAATCCGGATCAGAAATGATCTAAGACTCAAAATGAATGACGTTCATGGGTGAGAAGATTGCATTCCGGTCCATCACGTCGCGGCTGCTGGTCGTGGCCAGAGGGTGGCGAAGGACTGCCCGGCAAGACCGGATCGTGCACACGGAAAGATGCGCACACCCAAGCCTAACGCTGACCGCGCACGTTGGCGAAGAAAAAACGAAACGGGGAGCCTGAATTGGCAGAGACATCAGACAGCGGGGCATTCGTCGCATTCGAACGAGTGCAGAAGAGCTACGACGGCGAAACGCTCGTCGTGAAAGACCTGAACCTGACCATGCCGCAAGGCGAGTTCCTGACGATGCTCGGACCGTCCGGCTCGGGCAAGACCACTTGCCTGATGATGCTGGCCGGGTTCGAGACGGCGACCTACGGCGAGATCAAGCTGGACGGTATGCCGATCAACAACATCCCGCCGCACAAGCGTGGCATCGGCATGGTGTTCCAGAACTACGCCCTGTTCCCCCACATGACGGTGGCCGAGAACCTCTCGTTCCCGCTGGAAGTGCGGAAGATGGGCAAGTCGGTGCGCGAGGAAAAGATCAAGCGGGCGCTGGACATGGTGCAGATGGGCAGCTTTGCCGGTCGCCGTCCGTCGCAGCTTTCCGGTGGTCAGCAGCAGCGGATCGCCCTGGCACGTGCCCTGGTCTTTGAACCCGAGCTGGTGCTGATGGACGAACCGCTGGGCGCGCTCGACAAGCAGCTGCGCGAGCACATGCAGTTCGAGATCACCCGACTGGCGCATGAGCTGGGCATTACCACGGTCTACGTGACCCACGACCAGACCGAAGCACTGACCATGTCGGACCGCGTCGCCGTCTTCAACGATGGCCGCATCCAGCAGCTGGCGCCGCCGGATCGCCTGTACGAAGAGCCCGAAAACAGCTTCGTGGCCCAGTTCATCGGCGAGAACAACACGCTGGAAGGCACCATCAAGTCGATCAGCGGCAATACCTGCGAAGTCCAGCTGGACGACGGCGAAGTGATCGTCGCGCGCCCGGTGAACGTGACCGAGGTGGGGCAGAAGACCCGCGTGTCGATCCGCCCCGAGCGGGTCGAAATGGACAAGTCGCGTCTTCAGGAAGGCGCCCACACCCTCAAGGCCGAAGTGCTGGAGTTCGTCTACATGGGCGACATCTTCCGCACCCGCCTGCGGGTCGCCGGGAACACTGAATTCGTGATGAAAACCAGGAACGCACCCGACCAGGTGCGCCTGAAGAAGGGACAGCAGATCGAGATCGGTTGGCTGCCCGACGATTGCCGGGCGCTTGACGCCTGACCCGAAGCATCCGTCCTCGCGCCTTACGCGGGGACGGCCTGTCGAGGCCTTGACGCTCCACCCGTAGCGGCGGGCCCATAACGAAACATGACGGGTTGAAAATGGGAGTTATGAAATGAAACTCACTCATACCCTTCTCGCCGGTTCGGCCCTGGCACTGGTGGCTGGCGCCGCCTCTGCCCAGGACCTGACGCTGGTTTCCTGGGGTGGCGCATACCAGTCGTCCCAGCAGAAGGCATATGTCGAGCCCTACGTCGAAGCCAATCCCGGTGTCTCCGTGACCTGGGACGAAAGCTCGGCCGAGGCCGTGGCCAAGCTGCGTGCGATGAACGAAGCTGGCAACATCACCTGGGACCTGGTTGATGTCGTCGCTGCCGACGCCATCCGTCTGTGCGACGAAGGCCTGGCAATGGAATACGATCCCGACGAGCTGCTGGCTCCCGGTGACGACGGTTCCTCCGCGGAAGATGACTTCGGCGATCTGATCGTCTCGGATTGCTTCATTCCGCAGATCGTCTACTCGACCACCTTCGGCTACCGTACCGACCTGGTGCCCGAGGGCGTCGAAGCGCCGACCGATGTCTGCTCGGTCTTCGACCTGGAGACCTATCCGGGCAAGCGTTCGCTGGAAAAGCGTCCGATCAACAACATGGAATGGGCGCTGTACTGTGACGGCGTTGCCAAGGACGAGATCTACGACGTCCTGGCGACCCCCGAAGGTCAGGACCAGGCTCTGGCCAAGCTCGACACCATCAAGGACGAAGTGATCTGGTGGTCCGCCGGTGCGGACACCCCGCAGCTGCTGGCTGACGGCGAGATCTTCATGGGCTCCACCTACAACGGTCGCCTGTTCTCGGTCATCGTCGAGCAGGACCAGCCCGTGGGCATGCTCTGGGACATGCAGGTCTTCGACCTGGACGGCTGGATCATTCCCGCCGGTCTGGACGAAGAATCGCAGGCGGCTGTCGAGGACTTCGTGAAGTTCGCCACCGACACCACCCGTCTGGCGGATCAGTCCAAGTACATCTCCTACGGCCCGGCACGTCTGTCCTCGGCTCCGCTGGTTTCCACTCACGCCGACCTGGGCGTCGAGATGGCCCCGCATATGCCGACCGACCCGGAAAACGCCAAGAACACGCTGCTCTACAACTACGAGTTCTGGGCTGACTACCGCGACGACATCGACGCGAAGTTCCAGTCCTGGCTGGCCAAGTAATCCACGGGCAACCGTGTGAAGAGAGGGGCGGGCCCATGCGGCCCGTCCCTGACCCCCGAAGGCCCCGCGAGTGGGCCGGGACATCAAAACCGACAGGGACGACATGAGCGATACGACCCAGAACGGCCCCATGCTGGCCGCCGATGGCACGCCTCTGAAACGCAGCCTCGCCCGCGCCTTGCGGCGCCAGAAAATGCGCGCGCTGATGCTGATTTCGCCGCTGCTTATCTTCGTGCTCGTTACCTTCATCGCGCCGATCGCGGACATGCTGTTCCGCTCGGTCGAGAACCAGATGGTCTCGGAAACGCTGCCGACCACCACGCAGGTGCTGGGCGAATGGGACCACTCCGCCGGCGAACCCCCGGCCGAGCCCGTATACGAGGCTCTCTACTACGATCTTTTCATCGCCGCCGAAGCCAAGGAGCACACCAAGCTCGGCACGCGGCTGAACTACGAATACACCGGCGTCTCGTCGCTCTTCCGCTCGACCGGGCGGGGGCTGGACGACCTGGGTGACGACTACCTGGACGAGCTGGAAGAGGTCGATGACCGCTGGGGCGAGGGCGCCTTCTGGTACGACCTGATGACCGGCACCGGCAGCACCGACGAAGACCTGGTCGCGGCCCATGCCAAGCGGCTCGAGCAGCTCACCGGCGACAAGCTTTCGGGCGATGTGGGCTTCGCGCCCTCCACCGAGATCGCCGCCCTGCTGCCCAAGACCACCGCCGCCTATGCCGATTTCGCGGTCTACACGGCGCTCGTGGACGGGGACGTCGTGGCCGAGGAAGACCCCTGGGAAAGCGTCTATGTCGGTCTGATGACGGACCTGCAAACCGCGGATGTCGCAAGCTATTCCGGCCCCGAGGCCGAGGCCCTGCAAACTGCCGCCGAGGCCGCGCAAGGCATCGAATACATCCCGCTGAAGACCTTCTTCGCCGAAGAGGACGAGGACTGGCTGAACGTCGATATCTGGGCCACGGTGCAGACCTACTCCAGCAAGTATACCTCGGGCTACTTCCTGAACGCGGTGGACCTGCAGCTGACCCCCGACGGGATCGAGGCGCGGCCCGAGAACCAGCAGATCTACATCATGCTGTTCAAGCGCACGATGTTCATGTCGCTGGCGATCACCTTCTCCTGCATCGCGCTCGGCTACCCGGTGGCCTGGCTGCTGGCCAACCTGCCGGCCTCGAAGGCGAACCTGCTGATGATCCTGGTGCTGCTGCCCTTCTGGACCTCGCTGCTGGTGCGGACCTCTGCCTGGAAGGTGATGCTGCAACAGCAGGGCGTGATCAACGACGTGCTGGTCTGGCTGGGCCTTGTCGACGATGCGGCGCGCCTGGTGATGATCAACAACCAGTTCGGCACGATCGTGGCGATGACCCACATCCTGCTGCCCTTCATGATCCTGCCGCTCTACTCGGTGATGCAGGGCATCCCGCCCAGCTACCTGCGCGCGGCGAAATCCCTGGGCGCCACCAACTGGACGGCCTTCTGGCGGGTCTACTTCCCGCAGTCGGTGCCGGGCATCGGCGCGGGCTCGATCCTCGTCTTCATCCTGGCCATCGGCTACTACATCACGCCTGAAATCGTGGGTGGTACGACGGGTACGTTCATCTCGAACCGGATTGCCTACCATATCTCCAGCTCGCTGAACTGGGGCCTGGGTGCGGCGCTCGGCGCGATCCTTCTGGCGGTGGTGCTGTTGCTCTACTGGGCCTACGACAAGATCGTCGGCATCGATAACGTGAAACTGGGCTGAGGAGGGCGAGATCATGGCACTTACAATCGCAAAACCCACATCCGCCGTCTTCGCCGCAGGGGTTGCGGCCCTCTTCGGCGCCTTCTTCGGCATCTTCGTCGGCACCGCCACGGGCAGCACCCTCTTGGGGCTGGTCGGCGGCGCGGCGGTGATCTTCGCCCTGTCCTGGGCGGCGGCCACCTTCCTGCGCGGTCAGGAAAAGGCCGCCCGCTGGGGCTTCATCGTGCTCTTCACGGCCGGGGGCTTCCTGTTCTCGGGCGTGCCGGGCCTGGTGTTGGGGCTGATCTTCGGCACCTTCTTCGGCTGGCTGACCTTCTACGTCGCATCGGGGCGCTACCGGACGGGGCTGCCGCCCTATTCCACGCCGCGCCAGGTGCTGTGGCACTTCGCCTTCCGCACCATCGCGGGGCTGATCCTGGTCTTCCTGATCACGCCGATCCTGGTGGTGATGCCGCTGTCGTTCAACGCCGAGGACTTCTTCACCTTCACCCCCGAGATGCTCTCCTTCGATCCCGAGGGCTACTCGCTGAAGCACTATCGTGACTTCTTCACCAACTCCGACTGGCAGGGTGCGCTCTGGAACTCGGTCCGTATCGCGCCGGTGGCGACGATCCTGGCCGTGGGCTTCGGCACCCTTGCAGCCATCGGCCTGAGCCAGCCGCATGTGCCCTTCCGCCAGGCGATCATGGCGATCCTGATCTCTCCGATGATCGTGCCGCTGATCATCTCGGCTGCGGGCATGTACTTCTTCTACTCGCGCATCGGGCTTCAGGGCACCTACCTGGGCGTGGTGCTGGCCCATGCCGCCCTTGGCATTCCCTTCGTCATCATCACGGTGACGGCGACGCTCGTCGGCTTCGACAACTCGCTGACACGGGCGGCGGCCAACATGGGGGCGGACCCGGTGACGACCTTCTTCCGCGTGCAGATGCCGCTGATCCTGCCCGGCGTGATCTCGGGGGGCCTGTTTGCCTTCATCACCTCCTTCGACGAGGTGGTCGTGGTGCTCTTCGTCGGCTCGGCCGGTCAGAAGACGCTGCCATGGCAGATGTTCATCGGTCTGCGAGAGCAGATTTCGCCCACCATCCTTGCGGTGGCGACGATCCTGGTGATCATCTCGATCGGCCTGCTGACCACGGTCGAACTGCTGCGCCGTCGCTCCGAGCGTCTGCGGGGCATGTCGCCGAGCTGATCTTCAGAGGGTTCTTGAAACAGAGGAGGGGGGCTTTCAGCCCCCCTCTTGCGTTGCGGGGCAACGCAGGGCTCCGCCCCTTCGCGGCTGAAATCGTCCCCCGGACGATTTCCTGAACGCCGCTCAGACCCCCCGACAGTATTTTCAGCCATCGGATAGATGGATCAGGCGAAGGCCGTGATCGAGACGCCTTCGGATTCCAGCCGCGCGCGCAGTTCGGCGGCAAGGGCCACGGCGCTGGCCTCGTCGCCGTGGACGCAGATCGACTGGGCGGCCAGGGGGATCTCTGCGCCCGAGACGGTCTGCATCTTGCCGGTCTTCAGCAGGTGCAGGATGCGTTCGGCGGCGGCCTGCGGATCGTGGATCATCGCGCCCGGTTCGCTGCGGGGGACCAGCAGGCCGTTCTCTTGGTAGCCACGGTCGGCGAAGATTTCCGAGATGGTCTCGATCCCGGCAGCGCGGGAGGCCTTCTCGAGCTCGGTGCCCGAGATCGCCAGCATGGCCAGGCCCGAGGCCTTCACCGCGACGGCAATCGCATCGGCGGCCTCGCGGTTGGCGGAGGCGAAGTTGTTCAGCGCGCCATGGGGCTTCACGTAGGTCACCGGGCAGTTCGCCAGCGTGGCGATCCCGCGCAGCGCACCGATCTGGGCGGCGACCATGTTGGTGATCTCGGCGGGCTTCATCGGGATCACCCGGCGGCCGAAGCCCTCGCGGTCGGCGTAACCGGGGTGCGCCCCCGCGGTCACGCCCTTTTCGCGGCACATGACCAGCGTGCGGTACATGGTTTCGGGGTCCGAGGCATGGCCACCGCAGGCCACGTTGGCCGAGGTGACGATATCCAGCATCGCGGCGTCATCGCCCATGGGCCAGGGGCCATAGGCCTCGCCGAGATCCGAGTTGATGTCGATGGTGCGGGTCACTTGGGCCTCCGGTCGCTGGCTTACAGCATCCGGATAACATCCTTGCCCACCGAAAGAACATAGCCACGCCGCGCAATGTTCTTGATCAGCAACTCGCTGACGATCTGGTTGCCCAGGGTGTCGCGCAGCCGCTTGATGCGGGTCGCGCCGGCGGCTTCCTCGCAATCGGCTTCCTCGCGGCCCGAGATCATCGCCTCGATCTGCACGCCCGAGAGCACGTCGTCATCCATCCGTGCCTCTGCCAGCACCGAGAGCGTCTCGAGCGCCGCATCGGTCAGCTTGAAGCCCAGGTTGTTCAGGTAGACCATCTTCTCATCGCGCGAGATCATCAGCGAGTTGACCTCGATCCCGGCGCGTTCGATCTGCGCCATGCGGCGGTTCATCGAGACCAGCATGATCAGGAAGCCGAGCGCCGCCAGCAAGAGCGCCGCCGAGAAGACCAGCAGCACGAAGATCACCATCCGGTAGGAGGTCAGAGTCTCGGAAAACGCCGTGCCCGAGAGCGCCAGGATGTTCAGCAGCTTGACCTCGGCCTGGCTGGTCAGGTCGTTCTCGATGAAGATCCGCTCGACTCGGGCGTTGAAGGCGCCGGCATCGGGCAGGTTCAGGAACAGGAAGACGGCCGCCAGGGCCAGAATCGCAACGACGGCGCCGAGGCCAATGACCACGGCGCGCGTCCCGGACTTCCTGAGATCAGAAGCGAAGATAATAGGGTCCTGCATTTGCCTTCCTGTCGGCCAGCCCGCCGTCGTCGAATACGGAGACGACATTGAGCAGCACCCAGCCCGCTTGTGCAAGCCTTCCGCGGACTTCCTCTGTCGCCGCACCCTTGTCGCAGGCAGAAACCTGCATGACGCCGTAGTGCAGTTCGTAGGGCTGGTCCCGCTTGGCCTTGTAGTCGGCGTAGCAGGCGGCCTGTGCCGAGACCGGCAGGGCCAGGGTCATGAAGACCAGTGTGAGAGAGGCGATGAAACGTGTCATGCCGCCACTCTGGGTCATCGCCCGGCGCTATTCAATGACAGAGAGGCCCGCTTCGGTTGATATCCCATAACAAGCTGATCCCGCGCGGTTTTCGCGGCTTGTTATCGGATAGCAGCGAAGGTTTTCGCGGGGCTATCGGATAGCGGCGGGGTGATATTGTCCGGCAGTCGGGAGGAGGGCCATGTTCGTTTCATCGCTTCCGGGCCCCTTGCTCGGGCCCCACCCATCAGGCGCCACGACGCCACATGTATCCGACCGAAAGGACCACGACATGACCCGCTTCTTCCAGATCTCCCGCAAGGCCATCATCTCGACCATCGCCGGCGCCGTTGCGCTGACGTCCGTCGCCGCAACCCCGGCCCGCGCCGGCAATGACGAGCTCGCCCGCGCCCTGATCGGCATCGGCGCCCTGGCGATCATCGGTACCGCCATCGCCAACGAGTCGAAGGCAAACAACAACAACCACCACCACAACGGCGGCTGGCAGCCCAAGCCGCAGCCCCGCCCGCGTCCCGCAAAGACCGTGCCGCAGTTCTGCGAAGTGCGCACCTGGGTGAACGGCTACCGCGCCGTCGGCTACGCCGCCGCCTGCACCAAGAACAACGCCTCGCGGCCCCAGGCCCTGCCCGAGAACTGCCGTCAGCGCACCGATGTGCCGCGCGGCCAGCGGGGCGTGAAATTCATCTACCGCAAGGCCTGCATGAAGCGCAAAGGCTGGACCACCGCCTGATAAGAAGAAACCAAGATCGAGCAGCCACCTGCCCCGTCCCGGATCATCCGGGGCGGGGTTTTTGCTGCCTGCCACGCCGGGGCGGCTTGTCTTGCGCCTCAGGGCCTGCTCAAACGCGGGGATGGGACCCGATTACTCTTTGGAACAGGCGCTGATGGCGCGCGGTGCCCGGCTGATTGCCGGGGTGGACGAGGTGGGGCGTGGCCCCTTGGCCGGGCCGGTGACGGCGGCGGCAGTGATCCTCGACCCAGAGGCGATCCCCGAGGGCATCAACGATTCCAAGAAGCTGGGTGTGAAGCGGCGGCGGATGCTGGAAGAGGCCCTGACCGCCAGCGCCCAGGTCTCGGTTGCCCATGCCAGCGTGGAAGAGATCGACCAGATCAACATCCTGCAGGCCAGCCACCTGGCGATGATGCGCGCCATCAGTGCCCTGCCGGTGCGGCCCGACCACGTGCTGATCGACGGCAACAAGATCCCCAAGGGACTCAACCTGCCGGCGACCGCCGTGGTGAAGGGGGACGCGCGTTCCCTGTCGATCGGGGCGGCCTCGATCGTGGCCAAGATCGCCCGCGACGCGATCATGGAGGATTTGGCGCAACAGTTCCCCGGCTACGGTTGGGAATCGAATGCGGGCTACCCGACGAAGGCACATAGATCCGCTTTACACGACCTAGGGGTAACACCACATCATAGGCGTTCTTTCGGACCTGTGCGCAATATCTTGTGTCGAGACGAAAACTAACCAGCTGATTCAAATTAATAAATTGACGCGGACTCCGGTCTGACTCATCATTTGTCCACAACAACGAGCGCGAAAATAGCGCCGTGCATTGAGGCAGTACATGATGAAAACCAAAGCAAAAGGGGCTCCCGAGCTCCCTCTCAATACCATTTTGTCCGGCGATTGCGTGGAGGTGATGAACTCGCTTCCCGAGAACTCCGTTGACCTTATCTTCGCCGATCCCCCCTACAACCTGCAGCTTCGCGGCGATCTGCACCGGCCCGACAACTCCAAGGTCGATGCGGTCGACGATCACTGGGACCAGTTCGCCAGCTTCGAGGCCTATGACCGTTTCACCAAGGATTGGCTGAAGGCGGCGCGGCGCATCCTGAAGCCCAATGGGGCGATCTGGGTGATCGGCAGCTACCACAACATCTTCCGCGTCGGCGCGGCCCTGCAGAACGAGGGCTTCTGGATCCTGAACGACGTGGTGTGGCGCAAGGCCAACCCGATGCCGAACTTCCGTGGCAAGCGCTTCACCAATGCCCATGAGACGATGATCTGGGCGTCGAAATCCGAGAAGGCCAAGTACACCTTCAACTACGAGGCGCTGAAAGAGCTGAACGAGGGCGTGCAGATGCGCTCGGACTGGGTTCTGCCGATCTGCAACGGCCATGAGCGTCTGAAGGATGCCAATGGTGACAAGGCGCATCCGACGCAGAAGCCGCAAAGCCTGCTGCATCGCCTGCTGGTCGGCTCGACCAACCCCGGCGACGTTGTGCTTGATCCCTTCTTCGGCACCGGCACCACCGGCGCCGTGGCCAAGATGCTGGGCCGCGACTTCATCGGCATCGAGCGCGAAGAGAGCTACCGCAAGGTCGCCGAGGCGCGCATCGCCAAGATCCGCAAGTTCGACAACGAGGCGCTGGAAGTGACCCGCGCCAAGCGCGCCGAGCCGCGTGTGCCCTTCGGCCAGCTGGTCGAGCGCGGCATGCTGCGTCCGGGTGAAGAGCTGTGGTCCTCGAATGGGCGTCACAAGGCCAAGGTGCGCGCCGATGGCACGCTGACCAACGAGGACGACATCAAGGGCTCGATCCACCAGGTCGGCGCCAAGCTCGAGGGTGCGCCGTCGTGCAACGGCTGGACCTACTGGTGCATCAAGCGGGACGGCAAGCAGATCCCGATCGACGCCATGCGCCAGCAGATCCGCCAGGAAATGCGCTGAGCCAAACAGTTATCCGCGGGCGCCGCATCCTGGGGGACGCGGCGCCGCCACCTTGCCCTGCCGCTTGCGGCGGGGCTTTTTGCATTTCAGGACCGTCGGATGATCCCATAGGCCAGCGCCGGCGCGAGCCTGAGCAGCAGCCGCAGCAGCCGGACCTTGCCCACGTCGATCTCTTCCTCGCCGCGCCGGATACCGGCAAGGATCTGCCGCGCGGCCTCCTTGGGCGGCATCTTCCCCGCGGGCGCCCCCTGCGACAGGCTGGTGTCGACCAGCGGCAACAGGGCCTCATGCACCTGCACCGGCAGAGCCGCCAGGCGCACCTGGTCGCGCAGCGCGCGGGTGAAGGCGCGCAGCCCGGATTTCGACGCCGAATAGGCGGCGGCATCGGGTTTCGGCGCCAGGGCCAGCCCCGAGGTCACGTTGCAGATGAACCCCTCCTGCGCCGCGATCACCGGCAGCAGCTGCGCCGAAAGCTGCATCGGCGTGATAAGGTTGATGGCGATCTCGCGGGCGATCTGCTCGGGCTGGGGGTCCTCGGTCAGCAGAGAATGCACCATGATCGCCGCGTTGTTGATCAGCCCGGCGCAGGAGGGATGCTCGGTACGCACCCAGCTGGCGATGCGCGTGGCGGCATCGGGGGTGGCGAGATCCAGCGCCAGCCCCTCGACCCCTGCGGGCAGGGCATCGAGAGACCGCGCCACCGAGATCACGCGGCAGCCGGTCTGTTGCAATTGCAGCGCCAGCGCCCGGCCGACGCCCCGCGTTGCGCCGGTGACAAGCATGGTCCGGGCCATCACGCGTCCTCCCGCATCATCTGGTGGCCGTTCTCGAGCGTCGGGATCACCGCCTCGAGCCGGAACCAGGGGGTGCTGAAGACAGGGCCGTCCCGCAGCACCTCCATGGCGCGGTGGAAGGCCTTCGGGGACATCCCCTCGACCATGGCGATGTCGGAGCATTGGGCCGAGAAGGCCTCGGCATCGAAGAAGCGCATCTGCGACAGGCCGGCCTGCGCCAGCGCCTCGGCGGCGCGGGCATCGCGCTCGGCGCGGGGGATCTGCAGGAAGGCGGGCAGGGCGGTGAGAAGCAGGAAGTAGGTCTGGGTCATCGGGCACCTTGCAAGAAAAGCGGACACATGCAGAATCCGAGCAAAGGCTCAGGTTTCATACTCGCATCCCGAGGTGCCCCGCAGATGACAAGAGAACCCCCTGTCACCCTTAGGAAATCTCCGCGCCAGGCGCGGGCGCGGGCGACCTGCGAGGCGGTGCTCGAGGCGGCGGCTCGCATTTTGCAGCGTGGCGGGGTGGCGGCGGTCAGTACCAATGCGGTGGCGGAGCTGGCGGGGGTCTCCATCGGCTCGCTCTACCAGTACTATCCCGGCAAGGAGGCGATCCTGGCCGAACTGGTCCGCGCCATGCGCGCCGAGATGCTGGAAGATTTGCGCCGTGCCGCCCGCGCCTGCGAGGGCCAGGAGATCACCCGTGCGGTCCACCTGCTGCTGGCGGCCTCGCTGGAGCATCACCGCGCCGACCCGGCCCGCGCCGCCGCCATCGAGGAGGCAGAGCGCCACCTGCCGCTGGATGCCGAGACCCTGGCGCTGAAGGCCGAGATCACCGCGCTGGTCATCGCCGTGCTGCGCGCCCATGACGTGCCCGAGCCCGAGCGGGCCGCCCGTGACCTGGCCGCGATGACCAATGCCATGGCCGATGCGGCCTGCCTTGCGGGAGAGCGGGACGTGGATGCGATCCTGCCCCGGCTGGAACGCGCGGCGCGCGGCTACCTCGGGGTGTGATCACTCGCCCAGCTTGGCGTGAACCTCGTCCAGGTCGATCTCTCCGACGGGCATCTTGTTGGCCGGGTTGTCGAAGTCGTATTTGAACAGCTTGAAATCGCGGTGATAGATCTCGCGCACCAGGTGCATCGAGAGATCGTCGAAGTAGTCTTCCACCGGATGGGCGCGCTTGGGCCCGTGGCCCTCGCTCTCGTTGAAGCGGGGGATGGTCGAGAGGTCGACCTGGTGCGGTGTCTCGATGGCATCGAGCACCTCCTGCATCCCCTCGTTGAAGCTTTCCGTCCAGAAGATCTTGTCGTAGCGCCCGCCGTTGACGATGAAGGTCGAGACATGGCCGGACATGGCGGACCAATGGATGTCGGGCTCCATCGGGCGGCGCCAGCGGATGGTGTCGCGGGCAAACAGCAGGAAGCGGCGGAAGCTGGCGATCTGGTCGAACTCTTCCTTGCCGTCCTCGCCGCCGACCTCGATGCCGTATTTCTGGACCAGCAGCGGCACCAGGTTGCCCCGGTAGCGGCGGCCATTGCGCTGGATGCCGCAGATCTTGTCGAAGAAGCTGGACAGCACGCGGGTGTAGGGATTGCGCACGCAGGTGAAGGCGTAGGAGCCATGCGCCTTCGCATTCGCCTGGATCAGCGGCTGGCTATGCTCCTGCGACCACTTGTGCAGACCCTCGGTCGAGTCGTGGATGTCGCCATCGAAGAAGCGCCCATGGTCCGAGTAGAACATGATCTGCCCGATGGTCGAGCAGGCGCACTTCGGCACCACGCGATAGACCACGCTTTCGCTTTCCGTCATCCAGGTTCCGGGAAACCCCATTCTGCCCGCCCTCCGCGTGGCGCCGCTCTGTTATCATTGCCCGATTTTCGGGACCGGCGCGCTTGTCGCACAAAAAAGCAAAGAAACCCTGTTTTATCAATCCTGCATGGCGCGTATCACTGATCGGACCGCAAGCCGTGGAAGGGCCGCAGGCGACAATGGCGACGATCGCTTTCATATTGCTCTGTCACAAGGACCCGCAGGGGATCATCGACCAGGCCAACCGGCTGACGGCGGTCGGCGATTACATGGCGATCCATTTCGACGCCCGCGCCAAGCCCGCCGATTACGACCAGATCCGCGAAGCGCTGAAGGACAACCCGCGTGTCACCTTCGCCCGCAAGCGCTGCAAATGCGGCTGGGGAGAGTGGTCGCTGGTCGAGGCCACGCTGCACGCCGTCGAAGCGGCGGTCGAGGCCTTCCCGCGCGCCACCCATTTCTACATGCTCTCGGGCGACTGCATGGCGATCAAGTCGGCCGAATATGCCCATGAGCTGCTCGACCGCGAAGAGGTCGACTATATCGAGAGCTTCGACTTCTTCTCATCCGGCTGGATCAAGACCGGGATCAAGGAAGAACGCCTGATCTACCGCCATTACCTGAATGAGCGGAAGCACAAGTTCTGGTTCTACAAGCTGATGGAATGGCAGAAGAAACTGGGGCTGGAGCGCAAGATCCCCGAGGATATCCAGGTGATGATCGGCTCTCAGTGGTGGTGCCTGCGCAGGCGGACCATCGAGGCGATCCTGGATTTCACCCGCCAGCGCCGCGACGTGATGCGCTTCTTCCGCACCACCTGGATTCCCGACGAGACCTTCTTCCAGACCCTGGTGCGTCACCTCGTGCCCGAGACCGAGATCCGCTCGCGCACCCTGACCTTCCTCATGTTCACCGACTACGGCATGCCGGTGACCTTCTACAACGACCACTACGATCTGCTGCTCAGCCAGGATTACCTCTTCGCGCGCAAGATCAGCCCCGAAGCGCATGAGATCAAGCGCCGCCTGGGGCAGCTCTATGCCGCCCAGGGGGTCCGTTTCCAGATCTCCAACGAGGGCAGCTCGCTCTTCCGCTTCCTCACCGACCGGGGCCGGCTGGGCCGCCGCTTTGCGACACGCTTCTGGGAGACCGAAAGCTCGCTTGGCCGCGAACGCGAGCTGATGATCGTGATCTGCAAGAAGTGGCACGTGGCAAAAAGGCTGGTCGAGCGGATCGCGGCGCTGACCGATATCAGGGTGATCGAATACCTCTTCCACGAGGGCTCGACCCCGCTGCCGGATCTGGGTGGCATCCAGTCGACGCTGGAAAAGCGCATGCGGCACCGGCGGGCGCTGATGCGGATGCTCTTCGACTACCACGGCACCGACCGCATGGTGGTCTGCCTGGACCCCGAGGGGCTGCACCTGTTGCAGGACTTCTGCAGCGACCGGGCACGGACGAGGCTGCTCGAGGTGGAATGCGATTTCTCTGACGATTACCTGATCGGCCATGCTCGCCGGGTCGGCTTGGCGGGCGAAGAGACCGCGCGCGCCTCGCTCGAACGCTTGCTGCCGACGATCCGCCATGACATCGCCCATGAAAGCGACCGCATCCGCGATGCGGGTTTCGACAACATGGCCACCATCCGCCAATCCGACAGCCTGGCGCAGAACGCCGCCGCGCTGGCGCAATTCCTCTCTGTCAGCGAAAGCACGGCAGAGGAGATCCTCTCTCACCCCCATCTCTTCACAGACTGAGGTTCCCATGGCCTACGCCTACGACGATCAGAACATCTTCGCCAAGATCCTGCGCGGCGAGATCCCCAACGACACCGTGCTGGAAACCGAGCACACGCTGGCCTTCGCCGATATCCGGCCCCAGGCACCGACTCATGTGCTGGTGATCCCCAAGGGCGCCTATGTCACCTATGACCATTTTGCAGCCGAGGCCTCGGACGCGGAGATCGTCGATTTCACCCGTGCCGTGGCCAAGGTGGTCGAGATGACCGGCGTGGGTGCCGACGCGGGACCAGGCGCGCGCTTCATCTCCAACGCGGGGGAACACGGCGTGCAGGAAGTGCCGCATTTCCACCTGCATGTGCTGGGTGGCCGGATGCTGGGCCGTATGCTGGACCCGGCCGAGTAAGATCCGCTTCAGACTTGCGCGCGGCGCGACTTGCACGCGCCCGCGCTTTCACGCTAATTGCAACGCCATAGGCAGCTCATGCGAGGGACCCAAATGCCGATCGAAGCCCCGGAAACCAAGATCGTCGAAACCGCCAAGGTCGCCTGTGATGGCGGCGAGGGCGCACTGGGCCATCCCCGCGTCTGGCTGGTCATCCCGGAAGAGACCGGGTTCGTCGAATGCGGCTATTGCGATGCCAAGTACATCCTGAAGGGCTCCGTGGCCGACACCTGAGCCGCCGGCTCACGCTTCGGGCTCACATCTCGGGCGGCCAGGGACGTTCGTTCTCGGCCTTGAAGAGCGCCTCTGCCCAGGCGGGCAGGGCGGGCAGCGCCACATCCGACCCGAGGGCAGCCGCCACCTCCGACACTGGCACCAGTTTGCGATTCTTGATCACGCCGGTGCGCAGGGTCGCGTGGTTGGCACATTCGTCCCCCACCCACATGCTCTGCTCCATGTAGATGAAACGCTCGTCGACACCCATCAGGCGGGTGCGCATCTCGACGCGGGTGAAGGCGGTCAGCCGCTTGCGGTAGCGGATTGCCGTACCGGCCACCGTCAGCCCCCACTTCTCGCGCTTCATCATGTCGACGAGCCCCGTGCGCGCGGCATAGGGAATGCGGCCAAGGTCAAAGAGCGTCAGGGTGCGGCCGTTGTTGAGCTCCATCCAGGGGTCGATATCCCAGGGCCAGACGATGTGATGCGACACATGCACCTCGCCCGGTGCCAGCTTGGGCGCGTTCCGGTACTTGAGGAATTCCTTGGCCAGGCGAATATAGGGATACATTGGGCTCTCCTTCGGCCCTCTGCTGCGGCGGCTTGTCCCGAACGTCAACCGAAACCCTGCGTTCTCCTTGTTCTTTCGGCCCGGTTTGCTTACCTGTGTTCGGCCCTGAAACCCGGAGTATGCCAATGCAATCCCTGCTGATGATCCTCGACCTCGTGCTCAGCGTCGTGTGGTTCTTCGTCATCGCCCATGTGATCATGTCCTGGCTGATCTCGTTCCAGGTGCTGAACGTGCGCCAGCAGTTCGTCGCCCAGATCTGGTACGCGTTGAATCGCCTGCTGGAGCCGATGTATGCGCCGATCCGTCGCATCCTGCCGCCCATGGGTGGTCTCGACCTGGCGCCGCTGATCGTCCTGCTGGGCATCATGGTGATCCGCATCGTCGTGTCCAACAACATCGGGTATATGTAACCCGACAAGACCCCCGCATCTGGCGGTCCCTGCCTTGTTCACCCCTTGTTAATATGGGATGGTGTCCCCTGTTTGCAGACAGGGGATGACAGGATGGCCGAGGCAGAGAAGCTGCTGCGCGACGTATTTGGCTTCGACGCCTTCCGCCCGGGTCAGGGCGAGATCGTCGAGGCCGTCGCCTCGGGGCAGAACACGCTCGCCATCATGCCCACGGGGGGCGGCAAGTCCCTCTGTTTCCAGCTTCCCGCGCTGATGCGCCACGGAGTCACCGTGGTGATTTCACCGCTGATCGCCCTGATGCGCGACCAGGTGCGCGCGCTGCGCGAGGCCGGCGTGGCCGCCGGGGCGCTGACCTCGGGCAATACGGAAGAAGAGACAGAGGCGGTCTGGACGGCGCTGGAAGAGGGCTCTCTCAAGCTGCTCTACCTGGCGCCAGAGCGGCTGGCCTCGGGCGGTGCCATGCAGATGCTGCGCCGCATCAATGTCAGCCTGATCGCCGTCGACGAGGCCCATTGCGTCAGCCAGTGGGGCCATGACTTCCGCCCCGATTACCTGCGTATCGGCGAATTGCGCGAGATGCTGGACGTGCCCCTGGCCGCCTTCACCGCCACCGCCGATGAAGAGACGCAGCAGGAAATCATCCGCCGCCTCTTCGCCGGCCAGCAACCGCAGTGCTTCCTGCGTGGCTTCGACCGGCCCAACATCCACCTCGCCTTTGCCGCCAAGAACTCTCCGCGCCGCCAGATCCTGGACTTCGCCACCGCCCGCAAGGGGCAGTCGGGCATCGTCTACTGCGGCACCCGCGCCCGGACCGAGGGCATCGCCCAGGCCCTGCGCGAAGTGGGGCTCTCGGCAATCCACTACCACGGCGGGATGGAGCCCGACGCCCGCCGCGAAGCCGAGCTGCGCTTCCAGCAGGAGGACGGGCTGGTGGTCGTCGCCACGGTGGCCTTCGGCATGGGCGTCGACAAGCCGGATATCCGCTGGGTTGCCCATGCGGATCTGCCCAAGTCCATTGAGGCCTACTACCAGGAGATCGGCCGCGCCGGCCGCGACGGGGCACCGGCCGAGACGCTGACCCTCTTCGGTCCCGACGACATCCGCCTGCGCCGCTCGCAGATCGACGAGGGGCTGGCGCCGCCCGAACGCCGCGCCGCCGACCATGGCCGCCTGAACGCCCTGCTGGGCCTGGCCGAGGCGCTGGAATGCCGCCGCGCCAACCTGTTGCGCTACTTCGGAGAGACCTGCGAAAGCTGCGGCAATTGCGATCTCTGTGACCGCCCGCCCGAGGTCTTCGATGGCACCGAGGCGGTGCGCAAGGCGCTTTCGGCCATGCTGCGGACCGAGGAATGGTTCGGCGCGGGCCACCTGATCGACATCCTCACGGGGACCGAGACCGACAAGATCCGCGAGCGCGGCCATGACAGCCTGCCCACCTACGGCGTGGGGACCGAGTTCAAGAAGGCCGAATGGCAGGCGATCTTCCGGCAGATGCAGGGGCACGACCTGATCCGCCCCAATGGTGAACGCCACGGCGCGCTCTTCATGACCGAGGCCGCACGTCCGATCCTGCGCGGAGAGGAAAGCATACGCCTGCGCCGCGACAGCATCGCCGCCGCCCGGACCGCCCGCCGCCCGGCGGCAAAGACGCTGGTCTCGGAAGAGGACGAACCGCTGCTCTCTGCCCTGAAGGCCAAGCGCCGCGCGCTGGCCGAGGAACAGCGCGTGCCGGCATATGTCATCTTCAACGACCGCACCCTGATCGAGATGGCCGAGCAGAAGCCCGCGACGCTCGACCAGATGGCGGGGATCACCGGCATCGGGGCCAAGAAGCTGCAGGCCTATGGCGCCACCTTCCTCGAGGTGATCACCGGCGCCGTGGAAGAGCTGCACCCCAAGCGCGCCCGGCTGGCGGGCCGCGAGGCGGGCACGCTCTATGACCGGCTGATGGAGATCCAGCAGGCGCTGGCCCGCGGCGAAGAGGGCAACGAGAAACCGCTCTCCTGCTCTGCCTCGCTGATCGCCAAGGTGGCCGAGGCACGGCCCTCGGACGCGGCGCAGCTCGAGCGCTTGCTGGGAGAGCGCCGGGCCGAACGCTTCGGCGCGGCCTTCCTGGATGCATTGCGCGAAACCGCGTGAAACCCGCCCCGGCACCGGGGTGGACATCTCTGCCTCGCGCGATAAGTCGGGGTTGAGCAAGAAAGGGTAACTACATGCTGATCGTGGTCTCACCGGCGAAGAAACTGGACTGGAGCGAGAGAGAGCACGCGCTGACCGCGCCGCCCTTCCCCGAAGACAGCGCCGAGCTGATCTCGGTGATGCGCCGGAAGTCGGTGGCCGAGATCTCGAAGCTGATGGACCTGTCGGAAAACCTGTCGAAGCTGAACTACGACCGCTACCGCGACTACCAGGACGATCCGGCGCCCGAGGCGCTGCGTCCGGCCATTTTCGCCTTCGCGGGCGACACCTACCAGGGCCTCGACGCCCAGAGCCTGGAGGCCGAGGAAGTGGCCTTCGCGCAGGATCACCTGCGCATCCTCTCTGGCCTTTACGGCCTGCTGCGGCCGCTCGACGGAATGCAGCCCTACCGGCTGGAAATGGGCACGCGCCTGAAGACGGATCGCGGTACCAACCTCTACCAGTTCTGGGGTGACAGGATCGCGCTGCAGCTCAAGGCCCAGGCCGAGGCGCTTGGCACCGAGACGCTGCTGAACTGCGCCAGCCAGGAATACTTCGGCGCGGTGGACCGCAAGGCGCTTGGCCTGAAGATCGTCACGCCGGTCTTCCTCGACGTGAAGAACGGCGCCGAGAAGGTGATTTCATTCAACGCCAAGCGCGCCCGTGGCGCCATGGCCCGCTTCGCCATCACCCGGCGGATCACCGACAGCGCCGGTCTCGCCGACTTCGACCTTGGCGGCTACCACTTCCAGCCCGACCGGTCCTCCGAGACCGAACTGGTCTTCCTGCGCAACGCCGAGGCCATGGCCGCCTAGGCTCTTTCCGCCGCCGGGTCATGAGCATTCACGGCCTCAGAATGGAAGCAGGACGGCGCGACCAGCGCCCCTTGCACGCATCACCAGGCTGAAAATACTCCGGGGGGGAGGCGCAGCCGATGGGGGCAGCGCCCCCCACCCCCTATCCGCTCTCGCTGCGTTTTTCTGCGTCGGGCGGCGCATGGAAGGGCGCGCGCAACTCCGAAGGGGTGAGGCTGGCCAGCTTGTCCAGCACATCCGCCTTGCGCAGCGGCTTCGACAGGTAGTGATCCATGCCCGCGGCCAGGAAACGCGCCTCGTCACCGTCCAGCGCATGGGCGGTCATGGCGATGATCGGCACGTGGCGGCCGGTCACCACTTCGGTAGCGCGGATGCGGCGGGTCGCCTCCTTGCCGTCCATGCCGGGCATCGAGATATCCATGAAGATCAGGTCCGGGTCGAACTCGGTATGCATGCGAACCGCTTCCGCGCCGTTCTCTGCAAAGCGCAGCTCGATATCCGCGGCCGAAAGGATCTTCGAGAAGACCAGCCGGTTGGTCTTGTTGTCCTCTGCCGCCAGCACGCGGGCGCAACGCTGCGTGCCGGGGGCCTCGAAGGCGGGTTCAGGTGCGGGCAGCGGCGGGGGCGGGGACGTGTCGGTCGCATCGGCCACCTCGGCGGGGGCCGCGAGAGAGCGCAGCACATCGAAGAAGTCGTCGCGCAGGGTGGGGCTTTGCAGCACCGCATGCAGATGGCGCCGCGCCGGGTCGAGCTCGGCGAAATGCACCGCCGGGGTGAGCAGGATGATCGGCACCCCATGCCCCGCCTCGCGGATCGCCTCGGCCAGTTCCATGCCGTCCATGCCGGCCATGTTGTGATCCGTGATCACCAGGTCCACACCGTCGAGCAACCCAAGCGCCGCCGCTCCGCCGTCGCAGCTGATCACCTCGGCCCCCAGCACCTCGAGCTGCCTTTGCAGGATGTCCAGCTGCAGCTCGTTGTCGTCGACCAGCAGCACCCGGCCCAGGTCCTGCACCGGCTCCGGCGCCCCGTGGTAGCCCACGCCGCGCGCCACCGGCAGCCCGACCCGGAAGCCGAAGGCAGAGCCCTCTCCCAGCTCGCTGTCGACCCAGATCCGCCCGCCCATGAGCCGGATCAGCCGTTCCGAGATCGCCAGCCCCAGCCCGGTGCCCTCGAACTGACGGGAGCTTTCGGTGTCGGCCTGGTTGAACTCTCCGAAGATCAGCTGCGCCTTGTCGGGGGCGATGCCGATGCCGGTATCCTCGACCGAGACCGTGACGTTGACCTCGTCGCCCTCACCCTGCGGCAGGCCCACGACCCGGATCAGCACATGGCCATGAGAGGTGAATTTCACCGCGTTGCCCACCAGGTTGGTCAGCACCTGGCGGATGCGGCCGGGATCGCCGATGAACCCCGTCGGCGTGAAGAGATCGTAGTCGATCAGCAGCGACAGCCCCTTCTCCTTGGCGGTCGGGCGCATCAGCAGCAGCACCTCGTGGATGCAGCGTTCCAGGTCGAAGGGCACCGGGTGCAGCTCCAGCCGCTCGGCCTCGATCTTGGAGTAGTCGAGCACGTCGTTGATGATCACCAGAAGCGCCTCGCCAGAGCTGCGGATCGTTTCGGTATAAAGGCGCTGTTCCTCGGTCAGATCGGTGTCGTGCAGCAGGTCGGCCATGCCGACGACGCCGTTCATCGGGGTGCGGATCTCGTGGCTCATGTTGGCGAGGAAGGCGGACTTGGCGCGATTGGCGGCCTCGGCGCGCTGGCGGGCTTCGCGCAGCCTTCGTTCATAATGCACCGTCGAGGTGATGTTGAGCGCCAGGCTGACCATGTCGCCCTCGTGCCCGCGCTGGTCCATGAGGCGCACGTATTGGCCGTTCCACAACCGGATCACGCAGGGATCGGGGGAGGAGCTTTGCCAGCGCTCCAGCATCTCATGGCGCCAGTCGGCGGGGCGGGTGTCTCCGATGTCGATCACGCCTTCCTCGGTCGCCAGCTGCAGGGTGCGCATGTAGGTGACGCCCGGCGCGATCTCTTCCAGCCCGTCGAAGACCTTTATCCAGGCGCGGTTGGCGGCGATCATCCGGCTATCGGCATCCCAGAAGGCGAAGCCGTCGGGGATGGTCTCGATCGACAGCCAGAGCCGCCGCTCGGCCACCGCGATGCGCTGTTGCGCCACGTCCAGGTCGGACTTCACCTTCTCATGGGCGCTCAGCACCGTTTCGACCTCGGCGCGCTTTTCGTGGATCTGTTCGGACAGCAGCTTGGCGTGCCGCCCAAGCTTGCGATTGGCGGCATGCAGCTCGGCCTGTTTCAGCTCGAGCAATCGTTCGGCGGCAAGGCGCGCGCGGCGCTCTTCCGCCAGTTTGCCTGCCAGGCTCATTGCCGGTTCTCCGTTGCTGCCGGTCCTCCGGCCCCGTCGAAGACTGGCCGCGCATTCGTGAAAAATCCGTTTAGAACCATTGGCCCGGTCAAGGAATCCTTGCCCCGGCGCGGGACTGCGGGGCAGTCTGGGCCCATATTGCAGGAGATTTCCCATGACCCGAATTTTGGCGCTCTTCGCAGCAGGTCTGATCGCCCTGAGCTCCGCCATCCTACCCGCCGGGGCACAGGACAGGGCCTATCTGCCGGAAAAGAGGCTGCGGGTGATCTCTGACATGGACTTCGCCGGGGCCGACCTGCAGCAGCTCTTCGACAGTTCGGTCTCTGCCTGCCGCAATGCCTGCCTGGCGGATGACAATTGCGTCGGGCTGACCTTCAACCGCCAGAACAACTCCTGTTTCCCCAAGTCCTCGATCCGCGAAGAGGTGCCCTTCGACGGCGCCTTCTCGGCGCGGGTGGTCGAGATCCCGCAGGCGGCGCGTGACCTTGCCGCCCTGCGTGCCGCAGAGGTCGACCCCTTCGTCTCTGGCGGTCTCTTCAGCGATGCCAGGGACCTGGCGCTGCGGATCTCCTATTTCCACACGGCGGGCCATACCGAGGCAGCGGTCCTGCGCAGCCGGGCCTGGGAGCTGGGCGCCTCCGGCAGCTATGAACGCGCGGCGCGCTACGCGGGCGCCGCGGCGGCGGCCTCGGACGAGAACACCGACTGGGCGCTCTACGCGGACATGCTGCGCCAGGTCACCACGGATGATTCCAGCGAGACCACGCGCCTGCGTCGCCGCGCCATGTCGGCGGCGCTCAACGCCTACCTGCGCGCCGCAAGCGACCGGGACCGGGCTGATGCGCTTTACATGCTGGCCCTCACCTACGAGGAGAACGACCGCGGCAATGCGATGATCCCGGCGCTGGTTCTGGCAAGGCAGCTTTCGTCCCGCAGCGAAATCTCGGGGCTGCTGGACCACGCCCGCTCTCTCTACGGTTTCCGCATCGCCGAGCACGAGGTGCAGCACAACAACGCCCTGCCGCGCGCCTGCGTCACCTTCTCGGAGCCTCTGGCGAAGGGTGTGACCTACGCCGATTACCTGCGCCTGCCCGACAGTTCGATGGCGGTCGAGGCCGAGGGCGCGGATCTCTGCATCATCGGCGGCACCCATGGCGAGGGCTACCAGGTGACCTTCCGCAAGGGCCTGCCCTCACGCATGGGCGAGGTGCTGGCCCGCGATGTCGAGCTGCGCATCTCGATCCCCGACCGCGATCCGCAGGTGCGTTTCCCCGGTCGCGGCTACGTGCTGGCCTCCGGCGCCGGGGCCGCGCTGCCGGTCGAGACGGTGAACATCGACCGGGTGGATCTTGAGCTCTACAAGGTCACCGACCGCAACCTGATCCGGGCCATCCAGGAAAGCATGTTCAACCGCCAGATCTCGGAATGGGAGCTGCGCGACTTCTCGTCCGAGATCGCCACGCGGATCTGGCAGGGCGAGGGCGTGGTGCGCAAGGATCGCAACCTCGAGGTCACCACTCGCCTGCCGCTGGAAGAGGCCCTGGCCGGTGAGGCCCCCGGCGTCTACGCCCTGCGCGCCCGCGTGCCCGACAAGGAAGAATACGACTTCCCCGCCGCGACCCAGTGGTTCGTGCTGACCGATCTCGGCATGTCCAGCTACACGGGCGCGGATGGTCTGCATGCGGTGGTGCGCGGCCTGGGCGATGCCGGGGCGCGCGAGGGCGTCGAGCTGACGTTGCTGTCCACCGCCAACGCGGTGCTGGGCACGGCGCAGACCGATGCGCGGGGTTATGCCCGTTTCGCCCCCGGCCTGACCCGAGGCACCGGCGCCGCAGCCCCCGCCCTGCTGGTCGCGCGTCGGGGCGAGGGCGACATGTCCTTCCTCTCGCTCAAGGACCCGGCCTTCGACCTGACCGACCGCGGCGTGGCCGGGCGTGAGCCCGCCGGCGCCATCGACATGTTCCTGGCCACCGACCGTGGCGCCTACCGCGCGGGCGAGGTGATCCACATCACCGCTTTGGCCCGCGACGGCGTCGCCCATGCCACCGAGGAGCTGCCGGTCACCGCCATCCTGACCCGTCCGGATGGGGTGGAGTATGCCCGCAAGACAATGACATCCGAGATGGCAGGTGGCTATGTCTTCTCTTTCCCCGTGGGGGTGACGGTGCCGCGCGGCTCCTGGGGGATCGCGCTGAAATCCGATCTCGATGCTCCGGCGCTGGCCAGCACGACCGTGCTGGTCGAGGATTTCCTGCCCGAACGCATCGACGCCGAGCTTTCACTCTCGGGCGATGGCCCGATGTCGCTTGCCGAGGCGCGCGACCTCTCGGTCGAGGCGCGCTATCTCTTCGGCGCCCCGGCGGCGGATCTTGGCGTCTCGGGCAGCTACCTGCTGCAATCCGTGCCCAGCCTCGAGGCCTATCCGGGCTACCAGTTCGGCCGTTACGACGCCGCCACCGAGCGCGAGCGTTTCTATTTCGACGATGTGGATACGGATGCGCAGGGCCTGGCCGATCTGCGGGTCGACTTCGAGGGCTTCCAGCAGCAGATCCCGGCCCCTGCCGAAGTCAGCCTGCAGGTGCAGGTGCTGGAAGGCTCGGGCCGTCCAATCGAGCGCCGCCTGGCCGAAACCGTCCTGCCGGCGGAACCCTTCCTGGGCATCAGGCCCGCCTTCGACGGCGTGGTGTCGGAAGGCAGCGAGGCCAGCTTCAACCTGATTGCCCTGGGCCCCGACGCGGCCCCCGCCGAGATGGAAGTCATCTGGCGCCTCAACCGTGTGACCACCCGCTACCAATGGTACAACCAGTGGGGCAACTGGGAATGGGAGAGCTTCACCACCCGCACCGAGGTCGCCTCGGGCAGCGCCGCGCTTGGCAGCGGCCCGGTCGAGGTCTCGGCACCGGTGGAATGGGGTCGCTACGAGCTGGTCGTCGAGGGTGCGCGCGATGACCGCACTGCGGCGTCGGTCGAATTCTACGCGGGCTGGTATGTGCCGGCCGACACCACCTCGACCCCCGACACGCTCGAGCTCTCGCTGGATGCCGAAAGCTACCGGCCCGGCGACGTGGCAGAGCTGCGCATCGTGCCGCGCTACGCGGGCACCGCGCTGATCTCGGTCATGTCGAACCGGCTGATCGACATGCAGGTGGTCGAGGTCCCCGAGGGCGAGAGCATCGTGCCCCTTGAGGTGACCGAGGACTGGGGCGCCGGCGCCTATGTCACCGCCACCCTCCTGCGCCCGATGGACCTGGCCTCGGGTCGCAACCCGGCTAGGGCCCTTGGCCTCGACTATACTTCGGTCGACCCCGGCCCGAAGGCGCTGGCGGTCGAGTTCACCAGCCCGGCCGAAGCCGATCCGCGCGGCAGTTTCAGCGCCGAGATGCGGGTTTCGGGCGTGACCGAGGGCGAGCAGGCCTATGTGACCTTCGCCGCGGTGGATCTTGGCATCCTCAACCTCACCGGCTTTGAAGTGCCTGATCCCCATGGGCATTACTTCGGCCAGCGCCGCCTCGGGATGGAGATCCGCGACCTCTACGGCCGTCTGATCGACCCCGGCCAAGGTGAGATGGGGCGCATCCGTTCGGGCGGCGATTCCGCCGCCAGCGCGGGCACGGCCTCGCCGCCGCCGACCGAGGATCTGGTAACCTGGTTCTCGGGCCCGCTGCCGGTCGAAGCCGATGGCACGGTCTCTGCCAGCTTCGATATTCCCGCCTTCAACGGCACCCTGCGCCTTGTCGCCATCGCCTGGAGCGCCACCGGCGTCGGCGCGGCCAGCCAGGATCTTCTGGTCCGCGATCCGGTCGTCGTCACCGCCTCTCTGCCCAACTTCCTGGCCCCCGGCGACCGTTCCAGCCTGCTGCTGGAGGTGGTCCATACCGAAGGGCCCACGGGGCGGATGCAGCTGGCGATCGAGGCTCCGGGGCTGGAGCTGGGCGCGCTGCCCGGCGGCTTCGAACTGGGTGCCGAAGAGACCGCACGTTTCCGCGTGCCGCTCTCTGCCGGGGCGGTCGGGGATTATCCGCTGCTGGTCTCGCTGACCACGCCGGACGGCTCCGTACTGACGCGGGAGCTGACCTTGCCGGTGCGGCGCAACACGCCGGAGGTCTCGCGCACGCAGCGCTTCGACCTGGCCTCGGGCGCGACATTCACCCTGGATGCCGAGGCCTTCGACGGCTTCGATATCGACACCGCCCATGCGGTGATCTCTGCCGGTCCGCTGGCGCGGCTGGATGTGCCCGGCGTGCTCTCGGTCCTCAACCAGTACCCCTACGGCTGCACCGAGCAGATCACCTCGAAGGCCATGCCGCTGCTCTCTCTCGGGACGGTGGCCGAGAGCATGGGGCTGGCCAGCCAGGCAGAGATCCGGACCCGTATGGATCAGGCCATCGACCGGGTGCTCTCGCGCCAGCGCGCAGATGGCGCCTTCCGGCTGTGGTCCGGGGGCGGCGGCACCTCCTGGCTGGACGCCTATGTCACCGACTTCCTGTCGCAGGCCCGCCTGGCCGGCTACGAGGTTCCCGACCAGGCCTTCACCCGCGCGCTGGAAAACCTGCGCAACATGGTCAACTACGCCCCCGATTTCACCGCCGAGATCAACGGCGGCGGCGAGGCGCTGGCCTATCAGCTGATGGTCCTGGCGCGCGAGGGTGAGGCCTCGATGGGCGATCTGCGCTATTATGCGGATGTGAAGGGTGGGGACTTCGGCTCTCCCATGGCGGCGGCGCAACTGGGTGCGGCACTGGCGCTCTACGGTGACCAGCCGCGCGCCGATGCGATGTTCGCACGGGCGCAGCAGCTGCTGACGCCGCTGCGGCAGGAGGGCGCGCGGGTGATCCGCAGCGACTTCGGCACCTCCATGCGCGATGCCGCCGGGCTGCTGACGTTGGCCGTCGAGGCGGGCTCGGATGTGCTTGATCGGCAAGCGCTTCTGGCTGATCTCTCCTCGGTCGAGGGGCCGCTTTCGACACAGGAAAGCGCCTGGACACTGATGGCCGCCGAGGCGTTGATCAGCGATCCGGCGACCGCGGGGCTGTCGGTGGACGGGGCCCCTGTCGATGGCCCGATGATCCGCACCCTGCGTGGCACCGCCCCCACCCCGGTGGCGATCCGCAACGAGGGCGCGAAGGTCACCGACCTGACCCTGACCACCATCGGCGTGCCCGAGGGGATGCTCTCGGAAGGCGGCTATGGATACGCAATCGAACGGAAATACTACTCCACCGATGGCGAAGAGGTCTCTCCCGATGGGGTCCGCATGGGCACACGGTTGGTGGTCATGCTGAAGGTCACCCCCTTCGAGGAAACCGGCGCCCGGCTGATGGTCAACGACCCGCTGCCCGCCGGCTTCGAGATCGACAACCCGCGCCTGCTGCGTTCGGGCGATCTGGGGGCGCTGGAATGGGTCGAACGCGCCTCGCCGGAGATGAGCGAATTCCGCTTGGACCGCTTTCTTGCAGCGGTGGACTGGAGCAGCGATGACAGCTTCACCCTGGCCTATGTGGTCCGCGCGGTGACGCCGGGTGACTACCTTCTGCCGGCCGCCTCGGTCGAGGACATGTACCGCCCGCGCTACCGCGCCAATACCTCTGAGACCCGGATCAGGGTCGTCGAATGAAGCCGCGCCGCGCCGCCCTCTCGCTGCTTGCCCTGGGGCTTTGCCTCTGGGGCGGGGGGCTGGCGCGGGATCGCTTCGACGCCTGGGTCGGGGCGACCGAGCTGCCACCGCTCGCACCGGCCCACTCGGTCGAGATGCGCGCGGCCGACGGTGCCCTGCTGCGGGCCTATACGGTCGAGGATGGCCGCTGGCGGTTGCAGCTGGCGCTCGACGAGGTGGACCCGCTCTACCTGGCGATGCTGCGCGCCTACGAGGACCGCCGCTTCGATGACCATGCGGGGGTGGATGGCGTGGCCCTGCTGCGCGCCGCGCTGCAAGCGGTGCAGCATGGAGAGGTCGTCTCGGGCGGCTCGACCCTGACCATGCAGGTGGCGCGATTGCTGGAACACAGTGGCACGGGGCGCTGGTCCGGCAAGCTGCGGCAGGCACGGCTGGCGCTGGCGCTGGAGCGGCGGTTGAGCAAGGCGCAGATCCTGTCGCTCTACCTCACCCTGGCCCCGATGGGGGGCAACCTGGAGGGGCTGCGCGCCGCGACGCTGGCCTATTTCGGCAAGGAACCCGCCCGGCTGACCCCCGCCGAGGCCGCGCTGCTGGTCTCTCTGCCGCAATCCCCCGAGGCGCGCCGCCCGGACCGCGATCCCCTGGCCGCGCAGGCTGCGCGGGATCGGGTCCTGGCGCGCATGGTCGACGCCGGAGTGATCGACGCCGAGACCGCCGAGGCCGCGAGGGTCGACACCGTCCCGCGCGCAAGGCGACCTTTCCCGGCGCTGGCCCCGCATCTGACCGACCGCGCGCGGGCCGACGCGCCCACCCTGATCCGCCACGACCTGACGCTGGACGCCAGCCTTCAGGCCAAGCTCGAGGCGCTGGCCTCGGACGCCTTGCAGGGGCGGCAACAGGATCTCTCGATCGCCATTCTGGTCGCCGATCACCGCAGCGGAGAGATGCTCGCCTCGGTGGGGTCGCGTGGATTTTCCGCGCAGGCGCAAGGGTTTGTCGATATGACGCGGGCCCTGCGCTCGCCTGGCTCCACGCTGAAACCGCTGGTCTACGCGCTGGCCTTCGACCGCGGGCTGGCCCATCCCGAGACCATGATCGAGGACCGTGCGACGGATTTCGCAGGCTACCGCCCGGTGAATTTCGACGGGCGCTTCCGGGGGCCGGTCTCGGTGCGCGAGGCCCTGCAATCCTCGCTCAACCTGCCCGTGGTCTCGCTGACCGAGGCGCTTGGCCCGGCCAATGTCATGGCCGGCCTGCGCCGCGCGGGTGTCGAGGCCGAACTGCCGGGGGGCGTGCCGGGGCTGGCGATCTCGCTTGGCGGGCTCGGGGTCTCGCTCGAGGATCTTGTACGGCTCTATGGCGGTTTGGCGCAGGGGGGCGCGGCGATGAACCTGCACTGGCGTATGGGTGACCGGGCGGAGGCGTCCGGTCGCATCACCTCTCCGGCTGCCGCGTGGCAGGTCGGGCATATCCTGAGCGAGCTGGTGCCGCCCGATGGCGGGCCGCGGGGGCGGGTGGCCTGGAAGACCGGCACCTCCTACGGGCACCGCGATGCCTGGGCCATCGGCTATGATGGCGCGCATGTGGTGGGGGTCTGGATCGGTCGCCCGGACGGCACCCCGGTGCCGGGGGCCTTCGGTGCCGACCTGGCCGCGCCGCTGCTTTTCCGCGTGTTCCAGAGGATCTCTCCGCAAACCGAGGAGCTGCCCGCGCCGCCGCGCGAAGTGCTGCTGGTCAGCAATGCCGAACTGCCACAGCCCCTGCGTGAGTTCCGCCGCCGGGGGGCCGCACGGCACGACCCGGATGCGCCGAAGCTGGCCTTCCCGCCGGATGGCGCCATGCTGGAACTCGGCGCCGCCGATCTGCCGGTGCGTGTCGACCGCGGCCGCCCGCCATTCACCTGGCTGCTGAATGGTGCCCCGGTGCTGACCGGCCAGCGCCGGGCCGAGGCCCTCCTGCCCGGACCCGGACCCGGTTTCGCGGATGTGACGGTGGTTGATGCAGACGGCCGCTCTTCCCGCGCCTCGATCCGCCTGAACTAGGGCAGGGCGGCTAAACCGGCTTTCCCCGGCCCCCGCTTCATGGCACATCTGAGCCCCAAGCAACCGGGGATAGACACATGAGTTTCGGCAAGGGCTGCCACCTTCACCTGATCGACGGATCGGCCTTCATCTTCCGCGCCTACCACGCGCTGCCGCCGCTCACCCGGAAGTCGGACGGGCTGCCCATTGGCGCCGTCTCGGGCTTCTGCAACATGCTGCACCGCTACGTCGAGGGGAACACCGGCCCCGACGCGCCGACCCATGTCGCCGTGATCTTCGACAAGGGCAGCCATACCTTCCGCAACGACCTCTATGACCTCTACAAGGCCAACCGAGAGGCCATGCCCGAGGATCTGCGCCCGCAGATGCCGCTGACCCGCGAGGCCACCCGCGCCTTCAACATCGCCTGCGAAGAGATCGAGGGCTACGAGGCCGATGACATCATCGCCACGCTTTCTTGCCAGGCGCGCGATGCGGGCGGGCGCGTGACCATTATCAGCTCGGACAAGGACCTGATGCAGCTGGTCGGCGACGGGGTCGAGATGCTGGACGCGATGAAGAACCTCCGCATTGACGTCGAGGGGGTCGAGGCCAAGTTCGGCGTCACGCCCGACAAGGTGATCGACGTGCAGGCGCTGGCGGGCGACTCGGTCGACAACGTGCCCGGCGCACCGGGCATTGGGATCAAGACGGCGGCGCTGCTGATCAACGAATATGGCTCTCTGGAAGAGCTGCTGGACCGCGCCGAAGAGATCAAGCAGCCCAAGCGCCGCCAGACCCTGATCGAGAAACGCGAGCAGATCGAGCTGTCGAAGAAGCTGGTCACGCTGGATTGCAACACGCCGCTGGGTTTCACCCTGGACGATCTCGAGGTGAAGGAGCCGGACCCCGATGTCCTGCTGCCCTTCCTGGCGCAGATGGAGTTCCGCACCCTGACCAAGCGCATCGCCGAGGGCCTGGGCGTCGAGGCACCGAGCGTGCCCGAGCCCGAGGTTTCCGCCGGCACCGGCGCGATCGAGGACAGCGTGCCCGACGCGCCGGCGATCAACCCCGAGGCTTATGAGACCGTCCGCGACGCCGAGGCTTTGCAGAATTGGATCGACCGCATCCGCGAGGTCGGCCATGTCGCCGTGGATACCGAGACAACCGGCCTCGACGAGATGCGCGTCGACCTCGTCGGCATCTGCCTCTGCGTCGATGCGGGCACGGCCTGCTACGTTCCCCTGACCCACAAGGCCGAGGGCGAGTCCGGGGGCCTTTTCGGCAACGACGAGCTGGCCGAGGGGCAGATGCCGCTGAACCAGGCGCTCGACATGCTGAAGCCGGTGCTTGAGGACGACGCCGTCCTGAAGATCGGCCAGAACATGAAGTACGACGCCAAGATCCTGAAGCGTTACGGGATCAACGTGGCGCCCTTCGATGACACGATGCTGATCTCCTACGCGTTGAACGCGGGTCTGCACGGGCACGGGATGGATACGCTCTCGGAGCGCTATCTCGATCACGTGCCGATCCCGATCAAGGAGCTTCTGGGTTCAGGCAAGTCGATGATCACCTTCGACCGGGTGCCGATCGACAAGGCTACCCGCTATGCCGCCGAGGATGCCGACATCACCCTGCGTCTCTGGCAGGTGCTGAAGCCGCGCCTGCACCGCGAGAAGGTGACGACCGTCTACGAGACGCTGGAACGCCCCCTCTCGCCCGTGCTGGCCGAGATGGAGATGCATGGCGTGCAGGTCGACCGCGACACGCTCTCGCGCATGTCCAACGCCTTTTCCCAGAAGATGGCGCAGCTCGAGGCCGAGATCCACGAGTTGGCGGGGGAGAGCTTCAACGTGGGCAGCCCGAAGCAGCTGGGCGAGATCCTGTTCGACAAGATGTCCCTGCCCGGCGGCAAGAAGGGCAAGACCGGCGCCTATGCCACCGGGGCGGATATCCTTGAGGATCTGGCGACCGAGCATGAGCTGCCCGCGCGGGTGCTGGACTGGCGGCAGCTGTCCAAGCTGAAATCGACCTATACGGATGCCCTGCAGGAGCACATCAACCCCGAGACCGGGCGGGTGCATACCTCTTACGTGCAGACGGGGGCGAACACGGGCCGCATGGCCTCGACCGATCCGAACCTGCAGAACATCCCCGTGCGCTCGGAAGAGGGCCGCCGCATCCGGGAGGCCTTCGTGGCACCCGAGGGCAAGGTTCTGCTGTCGCTCGACTATTCGCAGATCGAGTTGCGCATCCTCGCTCATGTGGCGGGGATCGACGCGCTGAAACAGGCCTTCCACGAGGGGCAGGACATTCACGCCGCCACCGCCTCCGAGATGTTCGGCGTGCCGCTGGACGAGATGACCTCGGAGGTGCGCCGTCAGGCCAAGGCGATCAACTTCGGCGTGATCTACGGCATCTCGGGCTTTGGCCTCGCACGCAACCTGCGCATCCCGCGGGCCGAGGCGCAGGGCTTCATCGACCGCTATTTCGAGCGCTTCCCCGGTATCCGCGAATACATGGACGAGACCACGGCTTTCGCGAAGGAAAACCTATACGTCCAGACGCTGTTCGGTCGGAAGATCCACACGCCCGAGATCGCCGCCAAGGGCCCCCGCGCCGGTTTCGCCAAGCGCGCCGCGATCAACGCGCCGATCCAGGGCACGGCGGCGGATATCATCCGCCGGGCGATGATCCGGATGCCCGAAGCGATTGCCAAGCTGCCCGCCAAGATGCTGCTGCAGGTCCACGATGAATTGGTCTTCGAGGTCGAAGCCGGCGCGGAAGAGGACGTCATCAAGGCCGCTCGCGCGATCATGGAAGGTGCCGCCGATCCGGCGGTGAAGCTGGACGTGCCGCTGGTCGTGGATGCCGGGCGCGGGGCCAACTGGGCCGAGGCGCACTGATGTTGGCGGGGTGGGTTCGCGCCCACCCTACGCCAGTTGATGGGGCCGAGAGTTCGATTGGCACTGGGCGCAGCGGCGAGGGCGTGCGCGGCGGGGTGAACCCCGCCCTACGCAATCGTCGCGTAATGTGGATGCCAATCCAGCTTCCCTACGTGTCAGGCGAACCCGTCCGCCACCCGGATCTCGCCGGCCAGCAAGCCGCGGCGCGAGCGCAGCTCGGGGTTCAGCCGTTCCTTCGCCGCCGGATGGGCCGGGTCCAGCACACCATACTTCACCAGCAGCGCCGCGATGGCCGCCTCGCTGGCACGGGTGGTGCCGTCGAGCACCTTCAGCGCGATGCCCAGCCCCTTGCCGGGCAGGATCGCCACGAAGACCGCCTCGGCGCCGGTCTTGATCGCCGCCTGGCCGTTCATTGCCCGCATCAGATCGGTGCAGGCGCGGGTCTCTCCGGCGACCATCTCGGGGTAGGTCATCATTGCCTGGGTCAGCCGGGCCTGGGCGCTTTCGCGCAGGCCCTGGCCTTCACGTGCCCCGGCGAAGCGGCCCATGGCGCGCGCCAGACCCAGCAGAGAGGTCGAGAAATTGGGCGCCGAGCAGCCGTCCACGCCCCAGCCCCGGATTGCCTCTCCGGTCACCTCTTCAAAGGCCTGCAGCGAGGCCTGCTGCACGGGGTGATCGAACTCGGTGTACTCTGAGCCGCCGCCGAGGTGGCGGTTCAGGGTCAGGAAACCCGCATGTTTGCCCGAGCAATTGTTGTGGATCTGGCAGGGGCTTTCCCCGGCGCGGATCAGCGCATCGCGGGCGGGGATGTCGGCGGGCTCCTGCGGGCCGCAGCGCAGATCGGCCTCGCCCATGCCCATCTCGCCCAGCCAGGAGGTCACGGCCTCGGAGTGGATCGCCGCGCCGTTGTGCGAGGCGCAGGCCAGCGCCAGTTGCTTCGGGCTGAGCCCGGCGGCATCGGCGGCGCCGCTTTCCAGCAGCGGCAGGGCCTGCACCATCTTGCACGACGAGCGCGGGTAGATCACCGCCTGCGGGTTGCCCCAGGCCTCGACGATCTGGCCCGTGGTGTCGACCACCACCGCATGCCCGTAGTGCAGCGATTCACAAAGGTTGCCGCGCCAGAGCTCGACCATGGGCACGGCGCCCCTGTCCTGTGCCCCGATCATGTTGCCATGGCTCTCTGCGCCCGAAGCCTGCATGGGATGTCCTTTCGACGTTCACCGTGATGTGCCCGATCCATGTGCGAAATCTCGCCAATCGGTCTTTCGCTTGTGGCAGTATCTCGGCTAGTATTGCAATGTCGAGTGAACGCGCCCCGCAAGACGCCGCCAAGGCAGCAAGGGGCAAGACAGAGGCAAGGACGGCTTGGAGGCTGGACAGATGACATTTCGGGGTAGCGTAGCTGCGGCGATTATCGCCTGCGCGGCGGGTGCCGCATCGGCCCAACAGGACGTGAGCGAGAACCAGGTCGCGGCGGTGACCGACTGGTCGGTATTCGAGGACAATGACCCGCGCGAATGCTGGGCGGTCTCGGTGCCGAAAGAGACCGTGAACACCCGCGACGGCGAGGTCGTCTCGGTCCGTCGCAGCGAGATCCAGCTGATGGCCTTCTACCGCCCCGACGCTTCGGTCGGCGGGCAGCTGGCCTTCACCGGCGGCTATCCCTTCGCCGAGGGCTCCGTGGTCACCATCGACGTCGATGGCACCAGCTACGACCTCTATACCGAGGGCGAATGGGCCTGGCCGGCGAGCACCGAGGACGACGGCAAGATCCTGGCCTCGATGAAGGCGGGCTCCGAAGCCGTGCTGACCGGACGGTCGGGCCGCGGCACGGTGACCAAGGACACCTTCTCTCTCATGGGGTTCACCGCGGCGGTGGAAGACAGCGCGCGCCGCTGCCAGTAAGCCGGGCCCTTCGGGGCTGGGCGATCCCTCTCGATGACGTGACCGGCAGGGCGCAGGGCGCCCTTTTCGGCATGGGTTTTCACGGGCGAGGGAATCCGTTATAGACCCGGCTTCCGCCCCCCGAATGTACCGAGTCCGCCATGAGCCAGATCCAAGCTCCGATCACGCAAGACGTCCTGACGATCCCGCGCAAGCTGCCCGAGGGCGCGCGCAATCTCGTCGGTCTGACCCGCCCGCTGCTGCGCGAGGCGCTGATCGAGATCGGCACGCCCGAGAAGCAGGCCAAGATGCGGGTCAACCAGCTCTGGCAGTGGATCTACCACTGGGGGGTGCGTGATTTCGCCCAGATGACCAACCTGGCCAAGGACTTCCGCGCCAACCTGGCCGAGAATTTCACCATCGAGCTGCCCGAGATCGTCTCGAAGAACGTCTCGGCCGATGGCACCCGCAAGTACCTGGTGAAGATCGCCGGCGGCCATGAGGTCGAGGTGGTCTATATCCCCGAGACCGACCGCGGCACGCTCTGCGTCAGCTCCCAGGTGGGCTGCACGCTGACCTGTTCGTTCTGCCATACCGGCACCCAGAAGCTGGTGCGCAACCTGACGCCGGGCGAGATCGTGGGCCAGATCATGCTGGTGCGCGACGACCTGGGCGAATGGCCCGAGCCGGGCACCGGCACCGGAGAGAACGGGCCGCGCCTGCTGTCCAACATCGTGCTGATGGGGATGGGCGAGCCGCTCTACAACTTCGAGGGCGTCCGCGACGCGATGAAGATCGCCATGGATGGCGAGGGCATCGCCCTGTCGCGCCGCCGCATCACCCTGTCGACTTCGGGCGTGGTGCCCGAGATCGCCCGCGCCGCCGAAGAGATCGGCTGCCTGCTGGCGGTCTCCTTCCACGCCACCACCGACGAGGTGCGCGACAAGCTTGTGCCGATCAACAAGCGTTGGAACATCGAGACCCTGCTGGACGCGCTGCGCGAGTATCCCCGCCTGTCGAACTCGGAACGGATCACGTTTGAATACGTGATGCTGAAGGGTGTGAACGACAGCGACGAGGACGCCCGCCGCCTGGTGCGCCTGATCAAGGGCATTCCGGCGAAGATCAACCTGATCCCCTTCAACGAATGGCCGGGCTCGCCCTACGAGCGCTCGGACTGGTCGCGGATCGAGGCCTTCGCGGATATCGTCCACAAGGCCGGCTATGCCTCTCCGATCCGCACCCCGCGTGGCGAGGATATCATGGCCGCCTGCGGTCAGCTGAAGTCGGCCACCGAGCGTGCGCGCAAGTCCCGCGCTGAGATCGCCAAGGAAGCCGGCGTCTGAACGGCTGACAGCGGGCAGGGGGCTTTGCCCCCGTCGGCTGCGCCGACTCCCCCACAGTATTTTCAGCCGCCGGATGGAAGTAAGAGCCTCTTACCTCTATCCGACGGCCAGAAATACTGCCGCCGGAGGCATCGGCCTTCAGGCCGATAGCGCCGTTTCAGACCTCGGACCAGCAGGGGAAGGGATCGCCTGCCGCAGGGGTGGCCGCGTGGACGCCGCGCGCGATGGCGCGGGTCATGACGACCGAGGCCGCGTGGCAGAGCGCCAGCATGTCGAATTCTCCGGACAGTGGCTTCGCGCCGGTGGCGGCGCCGAAGATCAGGTCTCCGTCCGCGGGGGTATGCGAGGGCACCAGGGCGCGGGCGAAACCGTCGTGGCCGGCGGTGGCCAGCCGGGTCAGCTGGGCCTGGTCGATATCGGCATCCGTGGCGATGATGCCGATGGTGGTATTGCCCTTGGAAATGCCCATGAGCTCTGCCTTGGTGACCGGGTGGTGCGGGTCTGGGAAGCTGGCGGGCAGGCCGAGGCCGCCGAATTCCGCTCCGTCTTCCCAGGGGGCCGCCCAGAAGTGCCGGCCGGCGCCGACGGTCGCCGTACCGAGCGCGTTCACCGCCACCAGCGCCGCCACCACATGGCCCGTGGGCAGCCGGACCGAGGCCGACCCCAGCCCGCCCTTGAGCCCTGCCGTCATCGCGCCCGTGCCGGCGCCGTGAGAGCCGAGCGCCACCTCGGTGCCGCGCGCGGCATAGGCTTCGCGGCCAAGCGCCTTGTAGGGGTTCCGGGTCCAGTCCTTGTCACCTCCGTTGACCAGGTCGAAGAGGATCGCCGAGGGCACGATGGGCACGCGCACCGGCCCCGCGACAAAGCCGCGGCCTTCCTCGCGCAGGGCATCGGCCACGCCGCCCGCCGCGTCCAGACCAAAGGCCGAACCGCCCGAAAGCACCAGCGCATCCACCTTCTGCACGGTCTTGTCGGGGGCCAGGAGGTCGGTCTCTCGGGTGCCGGGGGCTCCGCCCATGACATGCACGGCCGCGGTGAAGGGCCGGTCCGAGGTCAGGACCGTCACCCCCGTCTTCACCTTGTCATCCTGCGCCTGGCCGACCAGCAGCCCCTCCACGTCAGTGATCACGTTTTGCATCGGGCGCTCCTTAAGTGTCGTTCCGGCGGCACTAAACCGCGCCCTCGGGCCGGGTGCAACGGTCAAGACACTTGTAAAGACGCCACGGCCCCCTCATGAAATTGGGTAAGGCGCAGGGGGGTGATGTAAAACGCATTAACACTCCCCATATTGTGATCATGGAATTTGAAAACGGAGGGACAGATGTCGCAATTCGAGGTCCAGCTGGCGGAGAGCCAGAAACAGGTGTCCGACGCCCAGTCGAAGATTTCGGAGCTGACCGCCCGCATCGAGACCGCGCGCGAGAAGATGGCCACGGGCCAGGATGTCTCGGCCGAGATCGAGAATGCGACGCTGGATGATGTCCACGCCCATACCGAGCAGATGAATGCGAATATCGCCGAGCTGATCATGGGGCTGGACGATGTCACGGCGCAGTTCTCGAAGGATTTCGACGAGATGCGCGGCAAGACCGGCTGGGAGAGCTTCATCGGCATCTTCTCGAAGGCGAAGTCCGACAACCTGCGCCAGGAGCGCATCCGGACCGCTTCGATCGACGACAAGCTGCAGGACCTGATCGCCAAGTCCGACGTGATCATCCAGCTGCTGGAGGGCCAGCTGTCGGTGCTGAACGAGCAGAAGGACAAGGTCGAGGCCAAGCTGACCGAGACCCTGGCCGAGCGCGAGGCGACCGTTTCGGGGCTCGAGGACGTGCGTTCCGAGATCACCGACATGGACCCCGAGATCATCGAGCTTGAGAACAAGATCGCGGTCGAGCAGGACGCCGCCGCGCGGACCCAGCTTGAAACCAAGCTGGCCGAGATGAACACCCGCTACAACGCGCTGGTGCAGGACGAGCAGGTCAAGCTGGCGAAGAGCCAGACCCTTGAGCGCTACATCGAGAAGGGCAAGTCCTGGGTCGACAGCCTGCAGAACCAGGCGGCGACGCAGATGGTGCTGATCAACAAGCTGAAGACCGACACCAGCCAGCGGGTCGTGCTCTATGATGCGCTGACCAAGTCGCTGAAGACCGCGCAGCAGCAGGAAGTGGCGCACCGGATCAACGAGATCGGCGTCGAGACCGACAAGCAGGCGCAGCAGGCCATGGCGCAGATCGGCGCGGCCACCAACGCGCGGATGGCCGACATGATGGAGGCCCACGAAGGCCAGATGGTCTTTGCCCGCGAGGTGCTGGAGGCCAAGGCCAAGGCGGATGAGCGTTTCGCCCGCCGCTTCCAGAAGATCGTCGAGAAGCACGACAAGAACCTTTACGGCAGCTGAACATGGCGGGCGCGCCCCTCCCCCGGCTGGGACAGCAGGTTGGTTTCAGCCTGATGGCCCTGGCCGGTGCCTGGGGGCTGGCGCAGCTGCTGCGCCCCGAGCTGGTGCCCGGCGGGCGCGGGCCGGGGGTGGCCTTCACCGTCGGTATCATCCTGCTCTTCTTCGCCACCCTGGGACGCGGTGACGATGGCGAGAGCGAGGCCACCCTCCGGGGCGGTCACGACGGAAGCGATGCGGGTGATGGCAGCGACGGCGGCGGAGATTGAGACGGGACGAGGGAATGAACGAGACCAATGTCAGCGATAGGGTCGGCCTGACCGAATCCCATGTCTCGCGGCGGTACTTCCGCAAGTTCGAGGCAATCATGGGTCATCTTGCCCATGTGGCTGGGGTGATGCGCGCCGAGAAGCATCTTGACGATCGAGAGACCGAGGTGCTGGCGCGCCACGTCGCCATGCTGACCTTCACCTTCCGCGCCCTGTCGATGAAGTACCTTCTGGCCGGGCGTGACACGGGCCGCTTCTTCGGCTCGCTGACCATCGACAACCACGAAAGCGGGTTTCCGACGGCGCAGGAGCTGATGGTCATGGCCAATGACGCGGGCCAGGCCGGGCGGCACCTGGCCTCGATGCCCTCGGCGGACGGACTCAAGCGGCAAATGCTGGACGAGATCATCTCGGAGCGGCAGGTGCCCACCCGGACCCAGTTCGCCATGTCGCAGCGTCTTTACTACGAAGAGCTGTCGCGCGGGGATCTCTTCTGGCCGCGCAACGATCCCGAGGCGATCTGGCTGAAGAATTCCCCCGACGGCAAGCGGCGCAGCTACCTGCTGCATTGGTCGGTCTACGACACGCAGGCGAACATCCCGGTGCTGTACCTGATGGAGGTCGAGGACACGGGCCGCCATGGCCTGCCCGGTGATGCCAACCGCTGGCCGCAGGTGCAGGCGCATCTGATGGCGCAGAGCCTGGGCGGGCTGAAGCTGCTGACCATCGCCAAGGGGTTCGACCAGGATTTCGAAAGCCTGCACCCCAAGCGGCTGCGGCGCATCCACCTGGGCCCGATGTATTCCCACGGCTATACCCAGCAGTCCGGCCCGATCCGCGACGTGCTGGCCCAGGCCGCCGGCGAAGAGACCGAGGACTGGGCCCTGGCCTGGACCTCGGAAGAGCTGGTGTCGAAAGAGGTCCAGACCGAGAAGACCGGCTGGTTCGGCGCGGTCGAGCGCGAGGTCTTCGAACTGGCCCCCTACGAGGGCGCCGAGCTGGGCGCCACGACGCGCGAGCGGGCGCTGATCCTGCCCGCCCGGCCCTTCCAGGTGCTTTCCGAGATGAACCCGCCCGGCTTCGCGCGGGTGAAGAAATACGTGGTGGGCGCCGGGGACCGGGTGCTCAGCTATTGAGAATTGCCACCGCCGGGGCTCTGGCGGGCATATTTGCAGCAAGATGAAGGTTTGACGCGATGAGTTTGACGGGCGACCAGATGGAGTTGCGGGAAGAGGACATCCGCAAGCACTACGCCGCCGCCGAGGCATTGCTGGACGGCTTCGACCATGCGCCGCGCATCGCGCGGGCCACGGTCTCGGCCCCTGTGCAGCGCGAAGAGCGCTCTCCCGGCATCGGCACCCGGCGGCGCTTCCGTTCGACCACCGTCGGGCTGGCGACACGGCGCACCGAGGCGGCCTCGGGCGTGCATCTGCTGGCGCGAATTGCCGAATGCGACGCCGATGACCCCCTGACCTCGCCGCGCCAGGCCGCGGTGGCGCGCGCCCTGCGCCGGGCGCTCTCCATCGCCATGGCCCTGGGCGATACCTTCTCGGAAACCACCGCCCTGGCCGAGCTGAAACGCGCCAACCTCGACAATACCCTGCCGCGCGACCGCGCGGGCGAGTTCTCGGAGCTGCTGGCCGCCGAGGCGCTGCTGCAATTGTACGTACTGGCCAATGGGCTGTCCTACCTGCTGTCGGCCCAGCTTGGCGAAGTGACGGTCGACCCCGGCGATGCCGAAGAGGTGCTGACCGACAACGCCCCGCTCGCCCTGCAGGGCGCGTTGTGGGAGCTGGACCAGAAGCTGGCCGGCTTTGCCCTGGGCGACGAGGAACGGCTGGTGCCCACCATCGCCGCCTGGTGCGAGCTGGTGATGGAGAAGGTCTCCAGGCGCGCCGACAGCCATCCCCACCTGGGCGCCTTCACCGCCGCCACCTGGCGGATCGAGGCCGATGACCTGACCATCCGTGGCTTCTCTCCCGCCAGCCATGCCAAGTCCTCGACTCTGGTGATGAGCTTCAAGAAGCCGCACGAGGTGGTGGGCAACCATATCGCCAAGTACCAGGCGATGAAACTCGCCAAGATGCTGATGGCCTATGACTTCGACCGCAAGCTGAACCCCTTCGCGGAACTCGGCGGCTTCATCTTCACCTTCATGGGCGACGGGATGCCCGGCACGGGCAAGACCACCCTGATTCAGATGATGGCCGGGCTGCTGAACGACTACTGCCAGGTCGCGGGCTATCCCTTCCGCTACCGCAACCTCTCGACCGAGAATATCGACAGCTACCAGGGCAAGTCCGGCCAGAACGCCAAGGCCTTCATTTCCGAGATCATGGACCCCGCCGTCATCGGCTTCGGCACCGTCGACGATATCGACCAGATCGCCGGCAAGCGCGGCGACCGCCAGTCCTCGGCCGGTCAGCAGGAAATCACCGCCGTGCTGATGGAAAGCTTCGCGGGCGCGAATACGGTGGTGCGCGGCAATTGCACCTTCGGCATGTTCTCGAACTACCCCGAGAACGTCGACGATGCCCTGCGCCAGCGCGCCGGGGCCCGCTTCCTGGTCGACGGCCCGCGCACCCGCGAGGACTACGTGGACATCCTGGCCCTGCTTCTGGGCAAGCGTCACGACATCCCGCTCGGCGATCACGAGCTTTACGCCGCGCAGGAGATCAAGCGCGCCGTGGCCGAGAGCTTTGCCTCCCACGCCCGCCCCTCCGAGGCCGGTCTGGTCACGGTCTACGACGCGGTGCAGCAGCGGCTGGGTCCGCTGGATACCATCGCCAAGCTGGGGACCTACCTGAAGGCGATCCAGGAGGCCGACCCGCGCTTCACCGGCCGGGCGATCAAGAACATCACCGACGCGGTGAAGGTCCGCGCCATGGACTTCGAGCTGCCGGACGAATGGATGGAAGAGCCCGAGCTCTTCCTGTTCCGCGACTACGACACCAAGCGCGGGATGATCGAGGAGCTGCGTCAGCCGATCACCGTCGAGATGGTGGTGCAGGAGATCAACCGCTACGCCGACAGCGAATTCCGCTACGCCGACAAGTCCGACGAGGCCGCCATCGAGAGCATGGTCCGCGACATGGGCCGCACGGAAGAGGCCAAGCGGCGATACCTGAAAGGGCGCGACTGATGGTGCTTTGTCCGGATGCCGGGGGAAGGTGGGTTGGCACCCACCCTACGGCCCTGGCCGGCCTCCGGGCCTTGCGCGCGGACGGAGCCGCTTGCGTAGGGTGGATGCAATCCACCTCTGGCGGCCGGCTGCCCGAAGGGAGGTCGCCCTATGACGAATAAGCTGCAACGTCCGGGTATGAGCGCTCAGGGCAGCGCCGGACCCGAGGGTGGGCGTGTTGCGCCCGCCCGTCGAACCGCAGGTTCGCCTTCGGCGAAACGGGGCGGGTCGGGCGCTGCCCGGCGGTGCCGGGCGGGTGAGACGGTTGAGGGAGGAGAGAATAGGAGGGCTAAGTATGCGTTCAGCTAGCGTGTTCTGGATACCTGCAACCGCGCTATTTGCTTGTCTTTCTCTGCTGCTGTTTCTTTCGGGCCTCTCCGTCGTGCAGCTTGAAGCAATTGGTACGGTGACAAATCTTGTGGTTGCGGTAGCCGCCTGCGCAGGGGGCGTTGTCGCTTTCGCGGGCGTCGATGCCTGGAAGAAGCAGAAGGTTTGGGAGCAGGATTTTGCTGCGGCGAAACGAGCAATTCAGGCCTTGGATACGTACCAAGAGAAGCTAAATCGCATCCGAACCTATCAGTGGCGAGATTTACCTTCTGAGCACTCAGAAGGCGGTAGTGCCCACGATGGAAGGCTTGCGGAGGACCAATGCCGGCAGAAGGCAGAAGCCTTAAAAAGGTGCCTACCTCGCATGGTCCGTATCAGACATGATCTTCGGAATGAGCTAAGTGAGGGGCTTCTTCTATGGGGTGCCGAGTTCAGTTCAGTTGTCGGAAGCATAGATCCTCTTGAGAAAGAGCTAATGGAGGCGTTGGTGGGGAAGTTTCACGCTTTGCGCCCAGATCAGGAACCGGTGGAGACTGGTACCGGTAGCTTGGACCGCTCATCCCGTCGTGCAGTTCTGCTTGAAGAATACAGTGCTGACATTGATTCGTTCGGGAATGACCTGAAGGCTGCCATCTCCAGAATCCGAGACGGCTACCTTAGGTCTAAGCTAGGACGGAAAGGAGCCCCCCAATGAACCGCCTCATCCGCACCGGCCTCATCTACGGCAACCTCACTCCGGTCGACACGCCCGCGCTGGTCGAGCGCTATAACCGTGCGCTCCTCCACCTGACCGGCAAGCGCACGGAACTCACCGACTTCCACGTCGACATCTCGGGCTATTCCCCCGAGGTGGCGGATGAACTGGGCGATACGCAGTACCTCAACCACAACGGGGTCAACCGGCAGTTCATCCTGCTCTCCACCCGCCAGAAGACCGCGCCGCTGCTCGAGGCCTCCTTCTCGACCACCCGCGCCATCCTGCGCCGCTTCATCGACGCCAACGAGGCCGCGCTCTTCGCGCTGACCGCCCGAGATGCGGTGGCGGGGGAGCTGGTCAACGGGGTCTTCCTGATGGACAGCCCCGCCAAGCTCCTGGACGTGCGCCGCGTCACCGTCGAGGCCGATACGGCCGGCGGCACGCTGCGCGATGCCGAGGCGCTCAGCCAGCGGGCGGATCGCTTCCTGGAAGAAGAGGACGCCTGGTTCGACGACGTGCTGATCGCCGAGATGATCGAGCTGGCGCATCGTACCGGCGATGTCACCCGCAACCCGGTGACGCTGCGCCAGACCTCCTACACGCAGGACAACTTCTGGACCTCGCACCTGGGCGGGACCTATCTGTTCTCGGGTGTCGCCTCGCGCGGGATCGTGGCGCGGGACCCGTCGCGGCTGACGGGCAGCAACCTGCCGGTGATCGGCTTCGACGCCCGGCGCGACCTGGCGGCCTGGCTGCACGGCAACGGGCTGGTGCAGCCGCTGACCCAGGCCTCGGGCGTGGATGCGGCGGCGATCCTGCGGCGCAAGATGGATTTCATCGTCGTCGATACCGCGACGGATCACGGGGGCGACCTCTCGGGTGCCACCCGCCACGACCTGCGCCAGATCGCGCGCCGCCACGCCGCAGAGCTGCCCGAGGCCTACCACCAGCTGCGCCACATCGTGCAGGCGCTGGAGGAGGGCGGCCGCAAGCCGCGCCTCTCGCCCGATGACCCGGCCTATTTCTACGTGCTGCGCGCCTCGGACTGCCCCGAGGCCGAGCTGGTCAACCGCCTGCTGGCCGAGCTCTGCCCGCTGGATATCCTGCAGCTCTTCATCTGCCACAAGGAGCTCTTCTACCAGCTCTACCGCGGCTGGTCGGAGGCGAAGAAATCCTATGCCGCCGACATGCTGGCGCGCGACTACCTGGCGGACAAGACCCGCCTGCGCGAAGAGCTCTTCGGCCATGGTGCCGCGCAGCCGCCGCAGGATATCGCCCGCCCCGGTCCCTGGTCCCGCGCCAAGGCCCGCCCGAAACGCGACCCGGTGGCCTTCGTCGGCCCCTGGGGCGCCGTGATCCGAGAGAGGGACTGAGATGATCTTCGCCTTCCTCCGACTGGCCCTGGTGGCCTTCGTCCTGCTGACCATCGCCTATGGCATCGTCTCGCTCTGGTCGCGCCAGATGCGGCGACGCAAATTGCGCAAGGAATGGGAGGCCGAGGGTCGACCCGGCGACCGGCGGGATTATGTCGAAAAGGGCCTGGATGAGTACGACGACAGCTTTCGCCGCAAGCTCATCCTTCTTATCTACATCGTACCGGTGCTGGTCGTCGCCTTCATCGTCTACGCCGTGAACTTCATGTAAGGAGACAGCCATGCGCTACGTGAAATGGACCCTGTGGGGGCTCTTCTGGCTGCTGGTGGCGGCCTTCTTCCACTATACCCTGCCGCAACGGGATATCGTGCGGATCTCGGACACCTACGAGCGCCGGATCGACTTCGGCGAGAACTCGATCTTCTGGGCCAAGGCCGACACCGGCAATGCCGCCGCCTCGATCAACCGGGATGTCTTCTTCATCCAGACCATCCGCAAGAACGGCAAGCCCATGGTCTATCGCAACGAGGACACCGGCTGGGGCTGGCCGCCCTACTTCAAGTTCGACACCTCGAACCTGCAGACCGAGGCCGCCGACCTGCGCTCGACCTCGGCCGCGCCGCAATGGGTCGCCGTGACCCACTACGGCTGGCGCAACGAGTTCCTGTCGATCTTCCCCAATGCGGTGGCGATGAAGCCGGTCGAGGGGCCCGACGTGCGCCTCATCCCCTGGCTGAACATCGTCATCCTGCTCTTCGTCGCGGCGATCTTCTGGGCCATCCGGGTGCGCTGGATCCGCTTCCGCGAACGCCGCATCGACCCGCTTGTCGAGGGCGCAGAGGACAGCTGGGACGAGGGCCGGGGCCGGGTCGGCGGCTGGCTGAACTCCTGGCGCAAGCGCAAGTAGGGGCGCGCATCTTTCGGGCGGGGCAACCTTTCGCGGCCTCGGGCGTTGAGCCCGGTCACACAAGGGAAGCCCCATGGCCCAGATCGCCTATCCTCAGGACCCGCAACCGGCGCCGCACACCGGCAACGGACCCTTCCTGGTCATCGCCAACAAAGGCTCGGGCACCAATGCCCGCGACGGGGAGGCGCTGACCCGCGCCCTCGAGGTGCTCTCTGACGAGGACGCCCGGCTGCGCCATTGGGCGCCGGGAGAGGACCTGAGGGCGCTCATTGCCGAAGAGATCCGGCGTGGCGCCCGCACCGTCGTCGCGGCGGGTGGAGACGGCACCGTCATGGCGGTGGCCGATGCGCTGCACGGTCAGGATGCGGCGCTGGCCGCACTGCCGCTCGGCACCTTCAACTATTTCACCCGCGGCCTGGGCCTGCCCGAGGACCCGGAGGCGGCGGCCCGCGCCCTGCTGGAGGCCCGCCCGCGCGAGATCCGCGTGGCGACGGTCAACGGGCGGGTCTTCCTGAACAATGCCTCGCTGGGGATCTACCCTGCGATCCTGAAAGAGCGCGAGGATGTCTACCGGCGCTTCGGCCGCCGCCGCCTGATGGCGCATTGGTCCGTGGTGCGCACCTTCTGGCGCTTCCAGAACCCGATGCGGCTGACGCTGACAGAGAAGGATGGCACCACGCGCAGCCTGCGCACACCGCTTCTCTTCGTCGCCCGCTCCTCCTACCAGCTGGAGCGTTTCCACCTGGCCGGGCAGTCCGCCATCCACCGCGACCGCCTCGCCGTGCTGCTGGGTCGCGGCAACAGCCGGGCGGCGCTCTTCCGCCTCTGCTGGCGGCTGATCACGCGGCGCATGGAAGAGGGCCGCGACTACGAGCTGATCGAGGCCGAGGCGATCCGGGTCGAGACCGCCTCCTCGCGGCCGCTGCTGGCCTTCGACGGAGAGAAACGCCGCACCCGTCCGCCGCTGGACTTCGCCATGGACGAGGTGCCGCTGCAGGTGCTGCTGCCAAGCCCGGAGGAGGCGCAGCAATGACCCGTGTCCTGCACCTTTCGGATCTGCACTTCGGCCGCTCCCACCCGGCGCTGGAAGCCCCGCTGCTGGCAATGATCGCCGAGCTGGCGCCGGATCTGGTCGTCGTCTCGGGCGACCTGACCCAGCGGGCGCGGGTCGAGCAGTTCCGCCATGCGCGCGCGTTCCTCGACCGGATCTCGGCGCCGGTGCTCTCGGTGCCGGGCAACCATGATACGCCGCTGGACAACCTGTTTCAGCGCCTTATGACACCCTTCCGGCGCTACCGCCGCCATATCAACCGCGAGACCGAGCCGGTCTTTACCTCCGAGGCGCTGACGGTCGTGGGGGTGAACACGGTGAACCCGCTGGCCTGGCAGCAGGGCCGTTTCCGCGCCTCGGCCCGTGCGCGGGTGGCGCGGGTGTTCCGGGACCACCCCGCCCCCCTGCGCCTCGTGGCGCTGCACCATCCGCTGGAGCACGGCCCCGACGCGGGCAAGCGCCCGATGCGCGGCGCCAGTGCCGCGCTGGCCGGTCTGGCCGAGAGCGGCGCGCAGATCGTGCTCTCGGGGCACCTGCACCGCTCTGCCTCGGGGCCGGTGCGCGCCGCGCCGGGGCTCTTGCTGATCGAGGCGGGCACCGGGCTTTCGACCCGGCAACGTGGCGAGGACAACTCCTTCAACCTGCTCGATTGGGAAGCGGGCGGCGCGTTGCGGGTGACCACTTACGCGGCGGGGCAGAACGGTTTTGCGCCCGCGTCGGTTTCGCTCTTTCACCGTGCCGAGGGCGGTTGGCTGCGCGCCGAACCCGCGCCCCGCGCCGAAGGTTTGCGGGATCGTGAGGCGATCACGGGCACCTAGGGCCCATTCCCCGGCGGGCGGAGCGGCCTGCGCCATTGCGGGCCGGCCTCTGGTCGCTAGACTGCGGGAAAGCCAGCCGGAGAGCTTCATGAACGACCAGGACCGCGCCTTCCTCACCCGCCTCTTCAAGGCCGCCGTTGCGGCAGCCGACCCGGCGAAGGCGCTGCAGGGCGTCCTGCCTGCCCGCCCCCGTGGCCGCACACTGGTCATCGGCGCGGGCAAGGGTGCGGCGCAGCTGGCGCAGGCCTTCGAGGATGCCTGGGAGGCCGCCGGCAATGGACCCGTCGAGGGTCTGATCGTCACCCGCTACGGCTACGCGGCGCCCTGCCGCTCGCTCGAGGTCCTGGAGGCCGCCCATCCGGTACCCGATTCTGCGGGCGCTGCGGCGACCGAGCGGATGCTGGCGCTGCTCGAAGGGCTCAGCGAGGACGACCTGGTGGTGGCGCTGGTCACGGGGGGCGGTTCGGCCCTGCTGGCGGCCCCGCCCGAGGGGCTCAGCCTCGAGGATGAACAGGCGCTGAATACCGCGCTGCTGGCCTCCGGCGCGCCGATCTCGGCGATGAACGCGATCCGAAAGCAGGTCTCCTGCGTCAAGGGCGGGCGGCTGGCAGCGGCGGCAGCGCCCGCGCGGGTGGTCAGCCTGATCGTCTCGGATGTGCCGGGCGATGACCCGGCCGAGGTTGCCTCGGGGCCCACGGTGCCCTGCACCAAGGGCCGGGCCGAGGCGCTGGCGGCGATCCGCGCCTATGACATCCGCCTGCCGGGCCGGATCAGCCGTTTCCTGGAGGAAGCCCCCGAAGACGCGCCTTCGCCGGATGATGCCTGTTTCGAGCGCAACGAGGTCCATGTGATCGCCTCCGCCGCCCGCTCGCTGGAAGCCGCCGCCGCCCTGGCCGAGGCCGAGGGCGTGCCCACTGTGATCCTGTCGGACGCCATGGAGGGCGAGGCGCGCGAAGTGGCGCGGGTGCAGGCGGCCATGGCCCGCGAGGTGCGCCGCCGGGACCGTCCCTTCAAGGCGCCCGTGCTGATGCTCTCGGGCGGCGAGACCACGGTGACCCTGCGCGGTCGCGGTCGCGGCGGGCGCAACAGCGAGTTCCTGCTGTCGCTTGCGATGGAGATCGAGGGGTGCCGCGACATCCTGGCGCTGGCCGCCGATACCGACGGCATCGACGGTTCCGAGGACAACGCCGGCGCCTTTGCCGATGGCGGCACGGTCGAGGCGATCCGCGCGGGTGGTGTCGACCCGGCCGAGGCGCTGTCGGGCAATGATGCCTATACCGCCTTCGAGGCCGCCGGAGAGATCTTCGCCCCGGGCCCCACGGGCACCAATGTCAACGACTTCCGCGCGATCTGGGTGAAGTAGCCCCGGCTGGGGGCCTGATCCCACAGGGGTTTTGACCCGGCCCTGCGGGCCTCCCGCAGGGTATTTCAGCCGTCGAATGGAGGTAAGAGCCCCTTTGCCCATCACCGGGCTGGAAATACTCCGGGGGAGTCTCCGACGGAGACGGGGGCAGAGCCCCCCAGCACGCTTTCAGGTGGTCAGCATCCGCAGACCCTGGGTCACGTCCGACCGCACGGCCAGGCGCAGCCCCGGCTCGTCGCCTGCCTTCAGCGCGGCGATGATATGGCGGTGGAAATGCGGGGCCTCGGTACGGTTCATCCGGCCGTAGAGCTTGCACATGGTGGGGCCGAGCTGCAGCCAGACCGTCTCGGCCATGGCCAGCATGGCCGGTGCCTGGGCGCGCAGGTAGAGCGTGCGGTGGAACTCGAGGTTGGTGCGGATATAGCCCACGGGATCATGCGCCCGCACCGCATCCGAGATGGTGCCGTTGATCAGCTGCAGCCGGTCGATGAGCGCCATGTGGGCCCGCGGCAGGGCGCGGGACGAGAGCTCGACCTCGATCAGGGCGCGCAGCGCGGCCAGCTCTTCGATCCGCTCGTTGGAGAGGTCGGGAGTCGAGACCCGGCCCGACGAGGACAGCAGCAGCGCCCCCTCGGCGACCAGCCGCCGCACGGCTTCGCGGGCGGGGGTCATGGAGACGCCGAACTCCTTCCCGATGCCGCGCAGGGTCAACGCCTGGCCCGGCTCGATCTCGCCATGCATGATCCGCGTCCGAAGCCCGCGATAGACGCGGTCATGGGCGGAGGGCGAGGGATCGGGGCGGGTCTGGATCAGCATGGATTTCTTGTGATCACAAAGCCGCGCAGCGTCAAGATGCCCCGAGCGGCAGGCCGGGCCCAGGAGGCACTTCCAGGAGAAGATCCCGCGACCTGCATTCGGGGCTCAATCGGTGAAGCGATAGCGGTGCAGCGCATTGCCATCGCTGCGCAGCCAGGCGCGGGCGGGGGCGTAATCGCCGTAGAGCCGGTTGACCACGGCCCAGAAGGCGGGCGAATGGTTCATCTCGGCCAGATGCGCGACCTCATGCGCCGCGACGTAATCCAGGATCTCGGGCGGGGCCATGATCAGCCGCCAGGAGAACATCAGCGCCCCGGCCTCGGTGCAGGACCCCCAGCGGGAGCGGGTGTCGCGCAGGGTGATCCGGCTGTAGGGCAGGCCAAGCGCCGCGGCGTGGCGGTCACAGGCCTCGCTCAGGCGATCCCGCGCCAGCTCGCGCAGCCAGGCGGCAAGCCGAGTGGCGGGCGCGCGGTCGGGCACCTCGACCTGGTCCGCAAAGAGCCTGATCCCCCGCTGGGGCCTCGCAACGATCTGACGCGGCTTGCCTTCCACGGGGAGCGTGGTGCCCGGAGCGACCGCGACCGGGGCCTCCTGCCGTGCCAGGTGACGCCTTAGCCAGCTCTCTTTCTCGGCCGCGAAGGCCAGGGCCTCGTGCTCGGGCACGCGGCGGGGCAGGGTCAGGGTCACCCGCCCGTCCAGCGAAGAGACCCGCAGCGAGATCCGCCTGGCCTGGGCCGAACGGCGCAGAATCAGCGGGATCGGGGGGTTGCCGGGAAGATGATGCTGGCCCATATGGCTCCTCGATGAGGGATGTGCCCGTCTTCGGGCCTTAAAGGACTTGATACCTCGGGTCCGTTATGGCAGGTGGCGCTGATCCCGGACAAGTGATGTCAGCCAGGAAGGACCCCGAAATGCCCAAGGAAGAATGGGGCACGAAGCGCGTATGCCCGACGACCGGCAAGCGGTTCTACGATCTGAACAAGAATCCGATCGTCAGCCCCTACACCGGCGAGATCGTCGAAGTCGAGACCGGCAAGAGCCGCATGATCGCTGCCGACGCCGAAGACGCCGCCTCGAAGAAGGCCACCACCCGCGAGAACGCCTCGGGGGATGACGTGCTGGAAGACGATGTCGACGTGGATCTGGATGATGATCTGCTGGATGACGACGACGATGACGACAACGTCTCGCTCGATGACCTGGCCGACGTGCCCGGCGACGACGACGAAAGCTGATCCGGTGGCCCCATGGGGCCCCGGCCGACCCTCTCGCAGGGTCACTTCCGGACAGGGAAAACGGGCGCAAACGGCCCTGTCAGGAAAAAAACTCGAGGCGCGATTTTTTCGCTTGATCCCGCCTCGGGCTTCCCATAGATAGCGCCGCACAGGGTCGAACGACCTTGTGGAATGGGGCCTTAGCTCAGCTGGGAGAGCGCCTGCATGGCATGCAGGAGGTCAGCGGTTCGATCCCGCTAGGCTCCACCAAATCCCCCTCAGACCTGAATAAATCAGACTGACACCACCGGGGATGGTGGCTTTGCCACGTCCCGAGGGGATGTTCCGCTTGGGCGCTGCCGTTGAGATGCAGACGGCGGGCCATGCGGCAATCGTTACCCGACTTAGCGAAATCTTAATTAGTTGTTAATCAATCCTGCAGATGCTCCCGGGGCGGGTTGCGTCAGGCTGGGTGGTGCGGGCCCGCGACAAGGTTTCATGTAGGGCCACCCTGGCCCGGACGGGATTGCGATGCGGGCATTGGGGAAAGGCAGCGGCACGGTCGCCGGACCGGAGCAAGAGGCAGGAGCGCGCCGCGCATGACCTCTTTCGAGCTGCCCGACCTGATTCCCGCCGAGTCCGAGGGATCTGACGATGAGATTCGCCGCCTCAGCCGGGCGCTGCGCAACCTGGCGCTGCTGACCCAGAAGATGGTCGGTGCCAGCTCGGTCGTGCTCTACCTTGGCAGCGAGCGCGCAAGGCAGATGGATCTGCGCGACTGCATGATCGGCCAGTTTGAGGATGTCGGACCCTTGCAGGTCATGTCCCGCAACCTGCTGCGGGTCTACCAGGACGTGGCAGAGGGCGGCACCGTGCCGGTGGCCGCGCAGCCGATCTCGGTGGCGCGCATCGGGCGCAACCGGCGCCAGCAGGCCGCGGCGCGGGCGCTCTTCCTGAAGGACGGGACCTGTATCGGTGTGCTGGCCTTTTCGCTTGTTGACGACGAGACGGAAACGGCGACGGCGGTGATCGGGGGCTCGCGGCTGTCGCAGACGCTGGACATGCTGGGCACAACCGTCGAGTCGCTGCTGAACAGCCGCATGCGACAGATCGAGCTGCACCAGCAGCTGGCGGATCACCAGGCGCGGATGCAGGGGCTGCTGCGTGTCAGCGAGGGCGATCCGCTGACCGGATTGTGCAATGTCGCCGCCTTTGCGAAATACAGCCGCCGGCTGCTCTCGGACCCGATGAAACCCGGTCTGCTGGTGTTGCTGGATATCGACCACTTCAAGTCGATCAATGACCTCTACGGGCACCAGTTCGGTGACAAGTACCTGCGCAGTGTTGCCGGGGCGGTGCGCGATTGCGCCCCCGAGGGGGCCGTGGCCGGGCGGCTTGGCGGCGACGAATTCGGCATGGTGCTGCCGCTCGGCCCCGAGATGCAATGCACGGAGGCCCTGCGCGACCTGCTGACCCGCTGCAACAACATGATCCTGCGCGCCACCGCCCTGCTCAACAAGCCTGACCTTGGGCGTGTCAGCATCGGCGCCGCGCGCTATCCCCAGGACGCGCGGGACTATGACGCGCTCTATAGCTGCGCCGACCTGGCGCTCTATGCCGCCAAGGCCAAGCGGCGCGGGGCAGCGCTGATCTATTCCGAAGAGATCGGCAATCGCTACGACTACGCGGCCCTGGCCAAGAACCTGCGCGCGGCCTGCGACGAGGGGCAGGTGGTGCCCTACTTCCAGCCCATGGTCGACCTGCGCAGCGGGCGGCCACAGGTCTACGAGGTGCTCTGCCGCTGGAACAACCCGCGCCATGGGCTGATGGCACCCGAGAGCTTCCCTTCGGTCTTCACCGATCACGAGCTGGCCACCCACCTGACCCGCCACATGGCGCGCGAGTCCTTCGCCGAATTCGGAAACGCCTGGCCGCAGATGGCGCCGGGCACCAAGCTGTCGCTCAACCTGACCTATTTCGACCTGATGGACCGGGAATTCGTCTTCGATCTGCAGGTCATGCTGAACGAGAACGGGCTGGACTGGTCCGACCTGGTGGTCGAGGTGCAGGAGACCGTGGTCATGGATGGTGCCAACGGGCAGGTCTTCCGCTCGCTCACCGAGATGCGCCACCGCGGTGCCGAGATCGCGCTGGATGACTTTGGCACCGGCTATGGGGGGTTGAAGCACCTGCGGACCTGGCCGGTGGACATGCTGAAAATCGACCGATCCTTCGTGCAGATGATCTGCCTCAACCACCGCGACCGGGCCATCGTCGGCTCTATCCTGCAGTTGTCGCAAGAGCTTGGCTTCCGCGTGGTGGCCGAAGGGGTCGAAAGCGAGGAACAGGCGCAGCTGCTGCTCGAGATGGGGTGTGACCTGGGGCAGGGCTATGGCTTCGGGCGCCCGATGCGCGCCGGGGTGATCTTCGGCGCAGAGGCCGCGGCCTCACCCGATGCGGCGGCGGAGGGGGGCGCAGAGCGCATCCTGCTGCCCATGGGTGGCGACGCGGCCCGGCGGCAGGGCTAACGCCCTCCGTGTCCCTTGCGGCCGTCCTGGGGCCCTGGGGCGAGGCTTAGGGCGATGGTATTGGCCATGGTCCGCGCCGAGACGGGTTTGCGCAGGAAGGCACCGGGCACGTAGTCGCCGGGGTAGGCGCTTGGCGCGGCGTAGCCCGAGACATAGATCACCCGCAGCTCCGGCACGAGCCCGCGCAGATGCTGCGCCAGCTGGTGGCCGTTCATTGGTCCCGGCAGGACGATATCGGTGATCAGCAGATCCGGAGGCCGGGCGGCCACCGCCGCCTGGGCGGGCTCTGCGCTGGTCGCCAGGTTGACCTCTGCGCCGAGCGCCCGCAGGGCCTGGGTCAGGACTTCTCCGAAGAGGGGGTCATCCTCGACGATGAGCAGCCTGGCCCCCGTCAGGTCGATCTGCTCTTCCTCCGCCTGCTCTGCCTGGGCCTCTGGGCTGGACGGGTCCTGGCGGGAGATCTGCGGCAGGGTCATCGAGACCCTTGTTCCGTTGCCGGGCGTGCTGTCGATGGCGATCTCCCCGCCCGAGACCTCGGCGAAGTTGGCCACCATGGAAAGCCCCAGCCCGCTGCCGCCGTCCTGATGCCTCGTGCTGAAGAAGGGTTCGGCGGCGCGCGCCAGCACCGCGGGTTCCATCCCCGGCCCGTCATCCTCGACCCAGAGGGTGATCCGGTCCCCTTCACCATCCGCGCCGAGACTGATGCGCCCTTCGCTGGCGCTGCTGTCCAGGATTGCATTCTGGGCGTTGATCGCAAGGTTCAGAAAGGCGCTCTCGAGCGCCCCCAGGTCCGAGATGATCCACAGATCGGGGCTCTCCAGCACCAGCTCGATGCGGATATGCGCAGGGATGGTTCTGCGCATCAGCTCGCGCAGGGACGAGAGGAAGGGGCCAAGCTCGATGCGGGTGACCTGCCCATCCTCGCGCCGGGCGATTGAGAGCAGGTGGTCGACCAGCGTCGTCCCCCTGTCACAGGCCGATTGGATCGCGCTGACCGCAGTCCTGGCCCTGGTATCTTCCAGCCAGAGGGTGTCGGCAGAGAGACGGATCACCCCCAGCAGGTTGGACATGTCATGGGCGATGCCCCCCGACATCTGGCCGATGGATTCCAGCCGGTTCGCGTGGTCGCTGCTGCGCCGCAGGTGCAGGCGTGCGGAACCGTCCTCGACGTGGATCATCTGCCAGCCGGGCCACCTGGGCAGGCGGGTGCGGGTGAAGCGCCAGACCGCCTCGCCCCCCTCGGCGTCGATCAGGGCCGAAAAGGCCTCGGTCAGTTCCGGGTCAGCGCGCAGTCTGGCCAGCGGGCGATCCGAGGGACGCAGGATGCGGCGGTCTCCGGGGTCGTGGAAGGGGGCGTCGTAGAGCCAGGCGGCCAGGCTGTCACTGCCCCCGGCAAGGTCGCGCGCCGCGCGGTTGCCGAAGGCCGGCTGGCCATAGGGGTCGATGATGAAGACCGCGGTTTCCAGGCCGTCGAGGATGCGCAACTGGCGGCGGGGCAGGGGTCTGCGCGCGGTCAGCCGGCGCAGCAGGGCGCGCAGAGACATCAGCGCGACCCGTTCAAGTCAGCATGCGGGACCCCTTTCTTCATGATGTCCTCCGGCCATTGTTGCGGACGAGCCTGTCCAATTCGGCAAGAGACGCGGATTTCGATATCTTCGCCTTTGCCAGTCGCAACCCATCTTCAAGTATTGGGGAATTAAGGATTGTTGTCTTACCGGTAATAATTACTACCGATACGTCAGGATCAATGTTCTTGACCGTATGTATGACGCTGATGGCCCCGCCGCCATTCATGAAAACGTCAAGAAAAACAATGTCGAACACCCCGTCTGAAAGGGCTTCGACCGCCTCGGCACCGGTGCCGACGCCAACGACTTCATGGCCAAGCGCCGCCATCCCTTCCCGGAATGCGGAAAGGTAGTCGGGATCATCGTCTGCAATAAGTATACGTGCCAATTTGTCCCCCCGATTTCTCGTGTGATGGTTGCATTGAAAGCTTAATCAGAATTAAATGCCAATTGGAACACGGGTAGGCGAGTGATAATGGGAGAGAGTGAACCCAGCGGCGAAACCGGCGGCATGCCGCTTGTTGCCATCGGAGCCTCTGCGGGCGGGCTCGACCCTCTCGAAACCTTCTTCGACTTCGCGCCGCGCAATGAAGGCTGGTGCTATGTCGTGATCCAGCACCTCTCTCCCGACTACCGCTCGATGATGGACGAGCTCCTGGCCCGGCGCTCGTCGATGCCGATCCTGCATGTGGACGACGGGATGATACCCGAGCCGAACACGATCTACCTCAATCGCCCCAATGTGCAGGTCGAGCTGGTCGGGCGGAAGTTCAAGGTCACCCGGTTCGAGCCCGACGCGGCGCTGCCGCATCTGCCCATCGACGCTTTCCTGAAGTCCCTGTCGCAGAATTCGGTGGTGCAAAGCTGCGCGGTGATCCTGTCTGGCTCCGGCTCGGACGGGACACGCGGGGCGCAGGCGATGCGCACCGCTGGCCGTTCGGTCTTCGTGCAATCCCCGCAGGAGGCCGCCTTTGCCTCGATGCCGCGCTCGGCGCTGACCGTGGGAGCGGCGGACCGCGTGCTGTCAGTGGCGGATATCCCGACCGCGGTGCGCGAAATGCTCAGCGGTATCAAACACGAGCGGGCAGAGGACGAGAGCGCCCCTGATGTGCAGGCCGTCGTCTCGTTGTTGCAGCGCCATCACCAGGTGGATTTCTCGGCCTACAAGTCTCCGAACGTGCATCGCCGGATCGAGCGGCGCCAGCACTTGCGCGGGATCTCTCGCATGGCCGAATACTTCGAGCTGCTGGAGCAAAGTCCCACTGCGCTGGAAGAGCTCTACCACGATCTGCTGATCGGGGTGACCGAGTTCTACCGCGATCGCGATTCCTTCCGGAAGCTGCGCGAGCACGTGCTGGAGCCCCTGGTGGCGCGCACCAGAGAGGACAGCTCGCTGCGCATCTGGGTGCCCGGCTGCGCCTCCGGAGAAGAGGCCTATACGATCGCCATCGAGCTTTCCGAGGTGCTGCGCGAGGCGGGGATCGACCGCAAGTTTCGCATCATCGCCACCGATCTGCATCGCGGCTCGATCGAGCGCGCCTCGATGGGGATCTACTCGGCCCAGTCGATGGAGAAGATCGACCCGGTGCTGCGTGACCGCTACTTCAACAAGGTCGACGACCACTACGTGATCGACCCGGTGCTGCGGCAGAAGCTGATCTTCTCGATACACGATGTGCTCAGCGATCCGCCGTTCTTGCAGATCGACCTGATTACATGCCGCAACCTGTTGATATACCTTAATGAAGAGGCGCAGATCCGGGTGATCTCCATGTTCCTCTTCGGCCTGCGGCAGAATGGCTTCCTGATGCTTGGCCCATCAGAGAGCCTTGGCCGTTTCGTCAGTGATTTTGAGCAGTTGAACGGGCGATGGCGCATCTATCGCAACACCTCGAAGCGGTCCTCCCACGATCGTTTCCTTTCGGTTGGTGCCCGCCCGAAATTTACCAGGAACGACTTGGACATGCCTGATTCCCGCCGTCTTGCCGTCCCCGCGATGCGCCCCTCCATCCCGCGGCCGCATCAGGCCCTGCATGCCGACCGCGAGCGCCTGGTGCGCACCTATGACAGCCTGCTCAAGCGCTATGCGCCAAGCTCCATCATCATCACGGCCGAGGGCGGGGTCCTGGCCTGGTTCGGGATCGCGGCCACCTATATCGACACGCTGAACAACCTGGCGGACTGGACGGTCGAAGAGATCGTCCATCCCGATCTTCATTTCGTCATCAACGTCGGCATCGAGCGCCTGCGCAAGGGCGAGGAGGGCGAATACCTGCGCCAGGTCCAGGTCAATGTCGTCGAGGGCGAGACCCACAACCTGGCGGTCAAGATGGAAGCGCTGCAGTCGAAGGGCCAGTTCCACTGCATCCTGGTCGGGCTGACGCGGGTGGAGGCCGATGGCTCGCTTCCTGGTGACGAGACCGGCACGGGCACCCTCCCGCTGGCCGTCGATGACGAGACCATGCTCAGCCGGCGCATCCAGGAGCTGGAGCGTGATCTGCGCCTGACCGAAGAGACCCTGCAACATGTGACCGAGCGGCTGGAGGCCAGCGGCGAAGAGCTTCAGGCCTCCAACGAGGAGCTTCAGGCTTCCAACGAGGAACTCCAGGCCTCGAACGAGGAGTTGCAGAGCTCGAACGAAGAGCTGCACGCGGTGAACGAGGAACTTGTGTCGGTCTCGGCGGAGCACGAGCGCAAGATCGAGATGCTCTCGGAACTGAGCCGCGACATGGAGCTGGTGCTGGGCTTCATGAAGCTGGGGGTGATCGTGCTGGACGAGGGGCTGCGCATTCGCCGCTTCTCGCGCCTGATCGGAGAGGTCTTCCACATGGAAGAGCACGATGTCGACCGCAGCCTTGGCGTGGTCGGCCCGCGCCCCGGCTTCGTCGACCTGGCCGAGCTGGCGCGAGAGGTGCTGGACAGCGACCGCTATGTCAGCCGCAGCGGCGACTACGAAGGGGCCCGGCTGGAGATCCGCTGCTTCCCCTTCGACCGCATGCTGGATGGCCGCCAGCTGCGTGGCGTGCTGCTGATCTTCACCGGCGACGAGCTGTTCGCGGCCTAGGCCCAGACGAAATCGGCTTCGTCCAGGCTGGCAAGACTGACCCCCTCCAGCAGGATGCTGTTGCCGTGGCCATCCTCTATCAGCACATCGCTGCCCTGCTGGCTGGCATGGCTGGTCATGAGGTCGGTGAAATCGCTGATCGGCGATGCATTGGCGAACTGGATCTGCTCCAGGTCGTTGGTCGCGTCGAAGTCGCGGATCGTGTCGTTGCCGAAGTGTCCCGAGAACAGGAAGGTGTCGGCGTTGAACCCTCCGTATAGCTCGTCGTCGCCGGAGCTGCTCAGGATGGTATCGAAGCCGGCGTTGGCAAAGACCGTGTCGTTCCCGGCCCCGTGGTTGACCAGGTCATTGCCGCTGCCGCCAAAGATCCTGTCGTCGCCGCTGCCGGAATAGAGGATGTCATCCCCCGACCCGCCGAAGAGGCCATCGCCCGTGGTGCCGGCGTTGAGCGTGTCGTTCCCGGCCCCGCCGAACAGTCGGTCCAGGCCCTGCCCGCCTTCCAGCAGGTCATTGCCCGCATCGCCCAGCAGGTTGTCCGCCTGTAACCCGCCATAGAGCCTGTCGTCGCCCGACCCCCCTTCCAGCCGGTCAAAGCCGCCCTCACCAAAGAGAAGATCCGCCCCGGCGCCGCCGTAGGCCCGGTCCTCCTGCGTGCCGGCCAGCAGCGTATCGGCCCCCGCGCCGCCATAGAGGTAGTCGTTGCCGGCATTGCTGCGCAGCAGGTCATCGCCCCGGTCGCCAAGAAGGTGGTCCGTGCCCAGCTCTCCGATCAGCAGGTCGTCTCCGCTGCCGCCGTGGATCTCGTCTGCGGTCGAGCCGCCGTTCAGCGTGTCATGCCCGGCCTCGCCGTAGATCGTGTCGAAGCCGGCATCGGCGGTCAGCAGGTCATCGCCCGCGCCGCCTCTGAGCTCGTCATCGCCGAAGCTGCCCGAGAGCGTATCCGCGCCTGCGCCGCCATGGAGGATGTCGTCACCGCTGCCGCCTGTCAGCTGGTCGTCTCCGCTGCCGCCGGTCAGCAGATCCGCGCCGCGGGCGCCAGACAGCGTATCCGCGCCCGCGCCGCCCTCAAGCGTGTCATCGCCTCGACCCGCGAGCATCCTGTTGTCGGCCGCATTGCCCGCCAGGCTGTCGTTGCCGTCGCCGGTGGCCAGATGCTCGACCCTACCGGCGAGCCCGGCCCAGAGGCTGCCCGCCACGCGCAGAGAACCCGCGCTGTCGCCCAGTGTGATCTGGGTGTCGCCGCTCACCGCCGCCGCGTTGATCCAGTCGCTGGCGCCGTCGGCCATCGAGATATCCCTGCGCCCGGCCTCTGCCGCAGCGAGGTCGAGGAAGTCGTCGGTGAAGGTATAGACATCGCCGTTGGCGGGCTGACGGCCCTCGAAGTCCAGGGTGATCCCGCGCAGGGTGCCGCTGTCGCCGCTCACGCTGTCCACCACCCGCACCGTCCAGGTGCCACCATCCGTCATGCCGCGCAGCGAGCTGATGCCGAAGGTCCAGTCCGCGTCATAGCTGCCGTAGCCCTCTTGCTGCTTCAGGATCAACTCATCGCCATCGGGGGTGATCAGCGACAGGTTCAGGTCGTTCTCCCAGGAATGCTGGTAGTCGACCGTGACATAGAGGTGGTCGATGAGCATCTGGTCATCGGGCAGGGTGATGCTGATTTCGGTGGTGGCGAGGTCCCGGATTTCGACGCTCTGGGTATTGCTGGCGCTGCGGGTGATCAGCGTGTCGCGGGTCGCCGGAGAGATCTGCGTCCAGACCTCGGCCATGCGCACCGCGGCATGGGTGTCGGCCATGCCGTAGCCGTAGCTCGGGGAATAGGTCATCCCGCCACCGTTCCAGGTCTCTGCGCCATTGGCGCTCCAGGCCGCGCGCTCGTAGCCGCTGCCGGGCGACCCGAAGGCAGAGCCGGTCTGGCTGGCCGAGGCCGCCAGGATATTCTGCACATCGGTCCAGTGCAGGTCGGGATTGGCTTCTAGCATCAGGGCGACCACGCCCGAGATCACCGGCGTCGCCGCCGAGGTGCCGCCGAAGCTGGTCGTATAATCGCCGCTGCTGTAGCCCGCGCTGCCCGTGCGGTCGGTGGTGACCGAAGCGGCGGGGGCGGCGATCAGCACCGCATGGCCGAAGTTGGAATAGGAGGTGACATGGCCGGTGGAGCCGGTGGCGGCGACGGTGATGATCTCATGCAGGTTGTTCAGCCCGTCCGCATGGGCATTGCCCCAGACGCCAAGCGCCTCGGCCTCGCTGTCATTGGCGTAATTGCCCGCGGCCTTGGTCAGGATCGTGCCCAGCCCGCCGCGCCCCTCGCTGAGTGCCGTGCCGAGGGCCTCTCTTTCAAGGCCCGCCTGCTGGCCGGGCTCGCCGATATCCGTGTACTCGGAATAGCTGGGCAGTGACCCCCAGGAGTTGTTCACCACGTCGAAGCGGGCGGTCTCTTGCAGCACGGTCAGGTAATCGGAGTAGTTCAGCGAGAAGGCATCGTTCAGGTAGTCGACCCCGGTGATGCTGGCCCCATAAGCCACGCCGATCCCGCCGACGGCATTCTCGGAGGCGGCGATGATCCCGGCCACCGAGGTGCCATGCCCGTCGCTATCGGCATTGGGGGCGGCGTCGATCAGGCTCAGCTCGAGCGAGGCGTCGTAGTTGCCCGCCAGGTCGGGATGGGCGGCCTCGACCCCGTCGTCATAGACGCCGACCGCCACGCCGCTGCCGGTATAGTCTTCCCAGACCCTGTCGATGTCGCCGATCAGCCCGAAGTGCCATTGCGAGCCGTAAAGCGGGTTGGCGCCTGCGGCGACCGGATGCGGCGCCACCGGCACGGCGCCGCCACCGCCCGTGCCGGGGCTGCTGTCCGGCCCGGTGCCGTTCAGCCCGATGTTGCGCGGGCCGGTATCGCGCGGCGCAAGCGGCGGTATCTGTTTCGGCTGGCTGACAGGCTGTTGGGGCATCGTGGTCTCCGTCACGCTTCTGGGTGACCACGGGATAGGGGCAAAGCGGTAAACGGGCGGGTTAAGACCTGCCGCCGCAATCCCTCGCCCTTTAGATGCTTGGTTAACTTTCCGAGAACTTCTGAAGGCATTTGAGCCGAAACGCCGATAAGGGCCCAGTTTTCGCCATCAGTTCCGCCGGTCTGTCTCCGCATTCCGCGCGCAGGGTGCCCCCGAGTGGTTGCGCGGCCCTGTCGGGGGCACGCCGTGGGGTGCGGAATGTCGGAATTAAGCTTCGAGAACAGTGGCCTGCTGCCCCTGGCGGGGAACGGGCGCAGCTGGGGGATCACCGACCTGATGGTCAGCGAGACCGAGGGCGGGACCCATCTGTATTCGCTGACCCGTGCGGGCGGCGGGATCTCTGTCTACGCCCTGGGCGAGGGGGCCCCGCAACTGGTCGACAGCGAAGAACTGTCGGAAAATCTGCTGCAATTGACCGTGCCCGAGCTGGAGCTGATCGAGGTCGGCGGCAAGTCCCTGCTGGGGGTCGTCGGCCTGGACAGCGCCCGGCTGGAGACCTGGCAGCAGCGCGATACCGGAGAGCTGAGCTGGGGCAATGACTTCGTCAGCGACGGGCTGGACCTGGGCCAGCTGACCGAGCTCGAGGTGCGCGCTGATGGGGATGGCGGCTCCTGGGGCTATGGCGCGCTGGCGGGGGGCGGGCTGGTGCGGCTCGACCTGTCGCTGGGCTCTGCCAGCGCCAGCGTGATCACCAGAAGCGGGGCGGGGGCCTCGCATGCGGAAAGCGATCTGCTGCTGACCCGCGCGGGCGGCCATGACTTCGTCGTCGCCACCTATGCCACCGGCGACATGATGAGCGTCTACCGCGTCGAAGCAGACGGAGACCTCAGCCGCACCGCCGATATCGGCGCCGAGAACGGCATCTGGATCGACGCGCCGACCGCCGTGGCCGATGTCACCAGCGGCGGGCAAAGCTACCTGGTGCTGGCCTCTGCCGGGTCGGATTCCCTGACCGTCATGCGGCTGGGGAGCGACGGCTCTCTCACCCCCACGGATCACGTGATCGACGACCTTTCGACCCGCTTCCAGAATGTCACCACGCTGGAAACCGTCGAGGTCGGCGGCCGTGCCTATGTCCTTGTGGGCGGCGCGGATGACGGGCTCAGTCTCTTCGAGCTGCTGCCGAACGGAGAGCTCTTCCACCATTGCACCCTGGCCGATCGCACCGACCTCAGCCTGTCCAATGTCTCTGCCATCGCCACGGCGGTCTCGGGCGATGTGCTGACGATCTATGCGGCGGGCGAGGGAGAGGCGGGCATCACCTCAACCCAGGTGGATCTTGGCGGGCAGGGCGTGGCGCGGGGCGGCGGAGCCGGGGCGGACCAGCTTTCCGGCACCTCCCGCGATGACGCGCTGACCGGCGGTGGCGGCGATGACCAGCTCGATGGCGGCGGCGGGGACGATATCCTGGTCGACGGCAGCGGGGCCGACACGCTGACGGGCGGTGCGGGGGCCGATATCTTTGCCCTCTCCGCGGATGGCGAGACCGATGTCATCGCCGACTTCGAGCTCGGCGTGGACCGGCTGGATCTCTCGCGCATCACCAATCAGACCGACCCCTCGCGCCTGCTTTTCGTCAGCCGCGAATGGGGCGGAGAGTTCCATATCGGCGACGAGGTGATCCAGATCCGCACTGCGGATGGCGCCCCGCTGGAGGCCTCGGACTTCGGTTCGGATCTGCTCTACATGCTCTCGCGCCTGTCTTTGGACAGCTACGTGGAAAGCGAGGTCGGTCGCTACATGCAGGGTAGCGAGCGCACCGACCGCATGTTGGGCAATGACGCCGCCGATACGATCCGCGGCATGGGCGCCGCCGATGAGCTTTACGGCGGCGCCGGGGACGACCGCATCTATGGGGACCTGGGCAACGACCGCATCCATGCCGGCAATGGCAACGACCTTGTCGAGGGCGGCGACGGCATGGACGTGCTGACCGGAGACGCGGGCTTCGACACGCTGCACGGCGGCGCGGGCGGAGATTTCATGAACGGTGGCGGCCAGGCCGACAGGCTTTACGGCGAGGCGGGCGACGACCGCATGCTGGGCGAGACCGGGCAGGACAACCTCTATGGCGGCACCGGCACGGACCGGCTGATCGGCGGCGATCAGAATGACCGTCTCTATGGCGGCGAGGGGGAAGACCTGCTGCGCGGCGGCATCCACGAGGACCGCCTTCATGGCGACGGCGGAGCGGATCTTCTTTTCGGTGACGGCGGCTTCGATTTCCTCTCGGGCGGCTCCGGCGAGGACAGCCTCTATGGCGGCAACCAGGCCGACAATCTCTATGGCGGCAGCGGCAATGACCTGCTGTCCGGGGACCAGGGGTTCGACCGTCTCTTCACCGGAGAGGGCGATGACACCGCCCTTGGCGGCGCCGGCACCGATGCGCTTTTCGGAGAGGCGGGCAACGACCTGCTCCTTGGCGGTGCCGACCGGGACCGGATCTGGGCGGGCGGCGGCAATGACACGCTGCATGGCGGATCGGGGGATGACCAGCTGGCCGGCGGGGCCGGGTTCGACGTGATCGACAGCGGGGCCGGAGATGACCTGATCCGGGGCAACTTCAACGCGGATATCTTCGTCTTCGGCGATGGCCACGGAGACGACACCATAGGCGACTTCGACGCGAACAACGCCCTGGAAAAGATCGACCTTTCCGGTGTCTCGGCGATCCGTGACTTCGCTGACCTGATGCAGAACCATGTCTTCGAGATCGGCGGCTCGGTGCTGATCGCCGGCGCGGATGGAGACCAGATCCTGCTGCAAGGTGTCTCGCTCGGCGAACTTGACGCCGGGGACTTCCTGTTCTGAGCTGCTGCCCGGCGTGGTAAACCTTTGGTTCAACCTTCGGCCCTAGCCTGCCCCGGACAGCAGGCCAGGAGGGCAGCAGATGACCGCGCAGAACGCGCCGACGGTGTTCGGGCACCTCTTTCTCAGCGCGGGGGCGATGAAGGCGGGCACGACCTGGCTCTACTCGGTGCTGGAACAACACCCCGAGCTGCATTTCACCCCCGAGAAGGAGCTGCATTACTTCTACCACCGCTACGTCGACGACCGGCAATTGTCCGACCCGGCGCGCCTGCGACTGGCGAAGGAGCGCTATCTTGAGCGGTTCGATCCCGAGCGCGCCAACCCGGACCGTGTCCGCGCCAACCTGCACTGGGTCGCCGCCTACCTGTCGCGGCCGGTCGACGACCTCTGGTATCGCGGCCTCTTCACCCGCCCCAGGGGGGAGCTCTACGCCTGCGATTTCTCCAACCTCTATGCGCATCTGCCGAAAGAGGCCTGGCCACGTATCCGCGCCGGCTGCAGTCGGCTGCGCGTCATCTACACCATGCGGCACCCGGTCAAACGCCTGTGGAGCCACGTGAAATTCCACCTGCAGGTCACCGGCCAGCTGGAAAAGCTGGATCAATGGAGCCCGGAAGAGCTCAACCGTTTCATGCGGCGGGATTTTCTCTGGCCCAATGCCGAATATGGCGCCGCCCTGCGTCGCATGCGGGCGGGGCTGCCCGAAGAGTGTTTCCTGCCGCTCTTCTACGAGGATATGCGGAGCGAGCCGCTCGCGGTTCTGCGCCGGATCGAAAGCTTCCTGGGGCTCGACCCGGCCAGCTACCCCGAGGCGCTGATCAACCGGCAGGTCAATGCCTCGGCCTCGATCCCGATGCCCGATTTCTTCCCGGCGCTGGTCGCAAAGGACGTGGCCCGGATCATTGCAGAGGTCCGTGCCGAGGGCCTCGAGGTGCCTGAAAGCTGGACCCGCTAGAGCGAGAAGTCCTGGCGGTGCCGGGGCGACGCCTGCGATCATTCTGCAGCCTGGCCCCGGGGGTCAGGCGCTCTTGCGCTTTGGGATAGGGTGTTTCCGCGACCAGGCACCCTGGGGTTCGATCAACCCCTGGGTCAGCCGGACGAACTCCGCCGCCTGATCTGCGAACCCCGCCACCGGGACGGGGGCGGGATGGGGATCGGGCCGGTCCAGCGCATGACGCAGCTCGGCTTGCAGCTCTGCTGCGCCGCCGCCGATGGTTAGCATACGGTCCCGGTCAGGGCCCTGATGTTCCACCGTGCCGCCACTGTCGGTCTGGATCACGCGGACCCCACGACAGAGCGCTTCGCGCACCGTAAGGCCGAAGGTCTCTTTCCACTGAGAGGGGAAGAGCAGCGTGTCGACGCGGGCCCAGAAGGCATCCATCGCATCCTGCTCGTAGCGGGGGACGACCTCCCACTGGCCGGGGAGCCGAGACAATTGCACCTTGTCCCACCAGCCGCCACCGGGGGCGCCATCCACCAGCAGGACGCGGAAATCGCCGCGTTCGAGTGTGAGGAAGGCATCGCGGATCAGCGGCCAGCCCTTCAATTGCGAAGGGCCGCCGCAGAAGGCGAAGACATGCGGCCCGCCTTTGCGCCGCCGTTCTGCCTGGGCCTCGGAGAAGCCGGGGCAGGGCAGGGTCACCCCATTCTGCCAAACCGCATCTCGCTTCCCCCTGAGCCCGGAGGATCTGGAAAGATTCCTTGCAAATTCAGAAGGGTAGGTGACCAGATCCGCCTGTTCCAGCGCCGCGGCAAGATGCCGGGAGCGCGTCTGCGCACGGCCATGATCCAGCACGCAGCCGCGGCAGTTCTCCACCCGGACCGGGGTCTGGGCGCAATACCGCCCTTCGGGGTCGATCATGAACTGCCGTTCGCAGAGCCACCAGAAGTCATGTGTCGAGACCACCACCGGCACGCCGGCCTCACGTGCGGCGCGGATCGGGCCCGCGCCCAGCTCTTGCAGGCAATGCAGATGCACCAGGTCCGGGCAGAGGGATTGTATCAGCCGCGCCGCGATCTCGGTCACAACAGGGTTCGAGTACATCTCTGCATAGGCGCGTTCGGGCGGCAGGTTGATCAAATAGCTGGCGATCGCGCCGGTTTGCAGCTTGCGCAGCGCATAGGGGGGCAGATCGGCCCGGCTGACCGCCGAGAGCGCAGAGACCTGCCAGCCGTGGTCCCGATGCAGGGCGCGTGCCACCTCTTCGGCGACGATGGTCGCGCCGCCATAGGTGTAGGGCGCGAAAAAGACATTGCCGACAAGGATATGAGGCATGTTCAGGCTGCCACCCAACGGACCAGCTCCGGATCTATCACGGGGTCGTCCAGACGTGCTGACCAACGCGTTTCGAGGGCTTTTCGGGCCTGTTGCCCAAGCTCTTGCGCAAGACCCTTCTCCGTCGCCAGGTCCTCCAATGCTGCGGCCCAATCGGCGCCGTCGCCAAGGACGCGTCCCGTCACGCCATCCTCGACCATCGCCTGCATGTCCGAAACCCGCCCCACGAGGCTGGGCACCCCGACCGAGGCGGCGTCGATGACCCGGACACCGCTCTTGCAGCGATTGAAGAGGTCATCAGTCAGGGGCATGATCGCCGCGTCACAGCGCGACAGATGCTCCAGGTAGGCGGCGTAGCCAGAGAATGGGTGGCATTCGATTTGGCCCCGCAATGCCTGAGGCAAGTGGCTGCGGTCGAAGTGGCCGAGAACCACCAGCCGACGGTTCCTGTTCTGCGCGAGAAAACGCGCGATCTGTCCGGAAATCTCTGCGAAATCAACCTCATGCCCCTGTGAGCCGCTGGCGAAGCAGAGCCGGAACGCGTCAGTTTCCGACGTGCCCTGCTGCACCTTGGCGGAGAGGGAGCCGCGATCCGCGAAGTTGCGGCGCAGGTAGACCGGGCGTGCGGTGAAGTCGCGCGCATGGTCCTGCAGCGCGGGGGTCGAGACGCTGACCGCATCGGCAAGGTTCATGACCTCTGCGTAGAAGGGCGCATCCGCAAGGAAACCCTTCACCATCTCAGGCGGCAGCGCCGACATGTTCCGATAATCGGTATATGCGGGGATCGAGAATAGCGGGTCGTCGATGTCATAAAGCACGGGCAACCGCAGCCGCCGCGCCTCGTAGAGATGGCGGGTGACCAGGGCCGAACTGCGCAGTCGGTAGAGCACCAGGTGACTGGAATCCTGAAGGATATCCATGGAACGTGGCAGATCTTCGTAGTGAGCGAATATGTATTCCACTCCGGCCTCGTGGAAGATTTCCGACAGTTGCTCTACCCGGTATTTCCGGCATTGGGGCAGGTTCAGATCGCCGATCAGCGCCACTTTTCTTCGTTGCCGCAGCATCGGTGGAGCGCTGATCCGGAAGCTGGATTTCTCGGCGCTTTCCAGCCAGAAGCCATGCACGTCCCAACCGCCCTGGAAGGTCAGGGTGCCGGTCACCTCGGGTGCGATCGAGGGCAATTGCCCGCTGCGCGCCATCCGCCACCAGCGCCGTGTGCGGGCCCAGGTCGCAGACCATCCCTCGTCCCGCAGGCACTGCAGGAAGCGCCGCGCAAGGCGCAGGGCATAGTCGATCCGTCTCATCAGCGCCGTCCCTTCTGGTGTCTTTCCGAGTCATAGGGGCGGGGCGGTGAAGGAAGCGTGTACGGGCATGAATTTCTTTCGGAAGACCGCATACCGCTTGTTAACCGCAGCGGGGGCAGGATCAGGAGGAATCGGGTCGCCAGGCCCGTGCGAGGAGGGAACGGCGATGTTGATCCTGATGGGCCTGCGGAACGGGGCCCGCCATCTTGAGCCGCAGCTGGCCAGCCTCATGTCCTGCGGGCTTGAGGGCTGGGAACTGCGGGTCAGCGACGACGGTTCGACCGACGCGGGGCGCGCGATTCTGGCGCGGTTCTCGAGGAGCCTGGCAGAGGGGCCGAACCGGGTCGTCGTCAGCGATGGACCTCAGCGGGGCTTTGCAGCCAACTACATGTCCATGCTGGCGAATTTGCCCGAGTTTCCGGGACCCGTGGCGCTGGCGGACCAGGACGATATCTGGCTGCCCGACCGGTTGGCCCATGCGATGCAGATGCTCAACCGGGTGCCGGGGCGCTTGCCTGCCTTCACCTGCGCGCGGCGGATCGACTGGGAGGCATCGACCGGTTGGATGGCGCCCTCAGCCACGTTGCGGCGCCGACCCTCCTTCGCCAATGCGCTGATCGAGAATGTCGCCTTCGGCAATACCATCGTGATGAACGGCGCCGCCGCGCGGATTGCCCGCGCCGCTGCGCCCCATGCGGGTGGGATCTACGCCCATGATTGGTTCCTCTACCAGCTGCTGACCGGTGCCGGGGCGCTCTGTCTGGCCGAGCGCAGCCCGGCGCTGCTCTACCGACAGCACCCGCACAACGCGATTGGCGCTCCGGGCGGGCCGCGAGAGTGGAGCGGGCGGAAGATTGCCGTGCTGCAGGGGCTTTACGCCCTGCGCATCGGGGCGCAACTTGGGGCTCTTGAGCGCTGTCAACACCTGTTGCTGCCAGAGAATCGCGCCATCCTTCTGCTGCTGGCACGGGCGCGGCGCGTCGGCATGGCGCGACGGTTGCAGAAGCTTTGGCAGGCGGGACTCTATCGCCAGAATTGGCCGGGCAACCTGGGGTTCTGGGGGGCCGCGATCCTTGGAAAGATCTGAGGCCGGAGCGCCCATGATACCGAAAGTGCTGCTGATCGGCGGCGAAGGCGGGCGCAGTGGTGTACCGCGCCACTTGCAGCACCTGTTGCAGGCCTGTGAAGGACAGGCACGTTTCATCGTCCTGTCGGAACGAGACCGGGGCGGGTATGGCTTTCTCAGACGCGGCGCGGCGCGGCATATTTCCCTGCAGGGGCTACGCAGCACCCTATCGCCGCGGCAGATCTTGAGGACGGCGCATCTGCTGGTGCGATTGCTGCGCCGTGAACAGCCACAGCTCGTCTGGGCGCATGCCAGGATGGGGGTGCTGCTACTGCACCTGCTTGTGATTGCGGGGTTTTTCCGCGGGCGGCCCGAGATGCACCTGGCAATCACCTACCACGGGCTCCCTTTCGGTCCGGGGCACCGCAGGCTGCTCTCGGCGCTTTCGCTGCGGTTGGAGCGGCTCTCTCTCAGGCGCGGGCCACCACGCTGTTTGATTTTCCTCTCTACCGCCGCGCTGTCGGAGTATCGAAAAGCCGTCGGCCCGGCACTCTGTGTAAGGCACAGGTTGGCGGCGCTGGGGAATACCTCGGATGTTGGCCCCCTGCCGGAGCTGCCCCCGGCCGACGGGCAACGGCGCATTCTGGTCACCGGACGGGTGTCGCGGCAGAAATGCCTGGAACGGGCGTTGCGGATATTCACCGCATTGCCAGGGAGTTACCGTCTGGTGCTCTGCGGCGAGGGGACCGACAGCTTCGCCTTCCGCAAACGCGCCCGCAGAATCGTCGGGGCCCATGCGTTGCGGCGGATCGACTTTGCCGGCGTGGTCGAGGATGTCAGGCCCTACCTGGCGATTTCGGGCTGTTACCTGCTGACCTCGCTCTACGAAGGCCAGCCGATCGGCGCGCTCGAAGCCTTCGAGGCGGGGTTGCCATTGGCACTTCCGGATATTCCGGGTTGCCAGGCTCTGCTCTCGGCGCATCCGCACGCGGTGGCGCTGACCCGGCGGGAGGCGGAGAATCCGGTAGAGGATGCCTTGCGGATCGTTGCCCTCGCAGAGGCGCACGGCCGGTCGCCCTTCCGCCACCGGGCGGAGACCCGCGCGGCCTGGGCGCGGCAATTCGGGCTCTCTCGATGGGCCGAGGACATGCGCAGCTTGTTGGCGGCCCTGGTGCCCGAGATCCGCGATCCCGAGGCCGCCAGACGCGAAGAGACGCAGGAGGTCGCGCGGCCTGATCCACGGATTTTGCCCTTCCCGCCCCGCAATCAGGATGCGCCGGGGGGCCGGCCCCGGTCGGGAAGCTAGGAGCGGGCCGATGCTTTCAGGTGTCGTAGCGCAGCACCGGCAGGGTGACGGCGAAGCGGGTGCCTCGGCCCACCTCCGAATCGAGAGAAAGCTCGTGGTCCAGCAGCGCGCAGGCGCGTTCGACGATGGCAAGGCCCAGACCCATGCCCTCGGAAGCGCTGGCGGCGGAATCGAGGCGCTGGAACTCGCGGAAGATATCGCGGGTCCGGTCGGCAGGAATGCCGGGGCCGGTGTCGATCACCTCGACGCTGACCTCATCGCCCCGCCGCCGCGCGCCCATCAGGACGGTCCCTTCGCGGGTGTAGCGCACCGCATTGGTCAGCAGGTTCTGCAAGACCCGCCGCAGGTAGGTGGGGTCGCTGGCGACGATGGCGGAGGAGGGCACGACGCGCAGCCGCAGCCCCTTGGCGCGGGCCTCGGGCGCCAGTTCGTCGCCAAGCTGCCGCATCAGCCGCGAGAGAGAGACATTGCCCACATGGACCTCGGTGCGGCCGGAATCGAGGCGCGAGATATCCACCAGCGCATCCATAAGGTGCTCGACGCTTTCCAGGGCGCGGCGCGCCTTGCCAAGGATCGGTGCCGCCTCGACCGAGGCCTCGTCTTCGGCCGAGGCAAGAAAAAGCTTGGCCGCCGAAAGGGGTTGCAGCAGGTCATGGCTGGCGGCGGCGACAAAACGCGACTTGGTTTCATTGGCCAGCGCGGCCTCTTCCAACGCGGCCTCAAGTTCCTCGGTGCGCTCCGAAACGCGGGCCTCCAGCGCTTCGTTGAGGAAACTCAACGCGCGGACGGCCTCTCGTTCATTGGTCAGATCGGTGAAGCTGATGACGAAGCCGCGGTCGGGCATCTCCTGAGCGAAGACGCCGAGGGTGAAATCGCCTTCGCGGATGATCTCGAAGGACAGAGGTGGCCGACCGTCCTGGCGCCGGGTCCAGTTGCGGATCAGCTCGGCCTTGATGCCATCGGCAAAGGTGAAGCTGCCCTCCATCCAGTCGACCAGCTTCTCGGCGTGAATGCCCATGTAGAACATGCGCAGCGGGAAGGCGAGGAGCTCTCCGACCCGCCGGTTCCAGCCGACCAGCCGCGACTGGCGGTCGAAGATGCAGATCCCCTGGTCCAGGTGCTCGAGCGTGGCGCGGATCAGCCGCGCCTGGTCGTCCAGCATCCGCTCGCGTTCCTGGCGCTCGATCCGCATGATGTCGGTGACATCGGTCTGCAGGATCACCGAGCCGCCATCGGGGGTGCGGTGCTCGCTGACCTGGACCCATCGGTTCCAGTTGAGCCGCACGTTGAGCAACACGTTGCGGTCCTTGTGCCGCGCCATGCGCCGCCGCTGCCAATCCTCGCGGGTTTCGCCGGGCGGCAGGGTGAGGTGAGGCGAGCGGCTGACGATCTCGATGTAGTCGGCGTAGTTCAGGCCCGGCGTCAGGGCGGCGCGCACATCGGGCATATGCATGCCGAAGCGCGAGTTCGACAGAATCAGCCGCTCGTCCTGGCTGAACAGGGCAAAGCCCCCCTGCACGGCCTCGATCGCATTGATCAGGTTGGCCCGCGCGGCCTCCTTTTCGCGGTAGGCGGCGGCGAGGCGTTCGTTCGAGGTGTTGAGCAGGTCGAGCGTATCTTCCAGCTCGCGGGTGCGCTTCTGCACCTCCTGTTCCAGCAGCGAGGCGCGCTGGAACTGGGCATAGGCCACGTCCGAGGTGTCGACCTTCTGCTCGACACGCCGCATCAGGGCTTCGGCGATCCGCAGCAGGCGGGCGATCTGGGCGTCAGCCGGTTCGCTGGTATCGACCAGATCTTCGATCGACATCAACGCGGGCCCCGCGTGGTGCCAGGCGCATAGATGGCGAGCCCGGTCATCGTGTGGTTCATGTGCATGCCGCCCTGCTGCTCTCCGGTGGTCGAAAGGCCCCGCACCCGGCGGCGCGTCAGGATGCGGGAGAGCGAGGCCAGACGGTTGCTGCGCGTCGCCTCCAGGCGGCGCAGCAGAGAATCGAAGGTCAGGATCATCTCGGGGGCGACGGGCAGGGACAGCGCGGCCAGCTCTCTTTCCAGGTGCATGACCATCTCTTCCCCGGCGGCGACGGTCAGGACCATGCCCTCGCCAAGGGCCGAGTGGAACTGCAGCGCTCCCTCGGGGGTCGCGCAGCGAATGGCGCGGACGTGGTGGTCGGTGCCGACGCGCACGACCAGCGGATTGGCGGTGAAATCGGCCTCGGTCAGGGTCTCGGGGTCGAGCCGTAGAAGGCGGGCATATTCCCGTGCCGCCGGGACGCCGTTGATCTCGAGTGCCAGGCGGCGTTCGGGGTCTGCGCGGGTCACCACCATGCGGCGGCTGGTGGGGTGGAAGTGATCGGTGCGGAAGGTGCGGACGGGGCAGCGGGTGCGGACCTGCAGCAGCACCGCCCCGTGGCCCGTGCCATCGCTGCCGAAGACCATGGCCGGCTCTTCAGCCTCGGCGCATCCGATCGAGGCGCCGACCAGCGGCACCGGACCAAGCGCGGAGGCCACCCGTGCCATCATCTCATCCTCGCGCAGCTTCGTGCCGTCGATCAGCAGGATCGCAAATTCATGAGGCCAGTCAGGGGCTTCGCGGTTCAGCCGGGATCGCGCGGTCAGGATCTTGCGGACCAGGGCGCCGGTGGAATGGGCCTCTCCTTCGGTAAAGGCGATGGAGGCCGTGCGGAAATGGCTGCGCGGCAGGCCGACTCCCAGCACCTTGCCGTGGGTATATCCGGTGCTGTCGATCTCGCCCGCGCTGGTGCAACCAAGCACCTTGCCGGGCCGGAAGACCCCGCTGGCCATCTCGGCAAAGGCCTTGGTGTCGGCCTCGGGAGAGGCAAAGAGCAAAGTGCAGTCGAGATCGGATCGCCCCAGCCTTTCGGCGAGGATCTGGGCCGCCATCGGCATCTGGATATCCACCGAGGCGGAGCTGAGAATGCTCTGCCCGCCTGGCAGCGCGAAGGCTGTGGTGCTGGCGTTGGTGTCCATTTTGTCCCCCGGTAGCGCTCCCATGGCTGCCTCGAACAGGTCTCAGGTTGGTGCCTCGTTCCCGGTTCAGGCCTCTCTCTGAAGTACGTGGCTGAAGCTGGTTTCGCTGGCCAGGAGGGCCGCCTGGGTGCGGCTCTGCACCCCCAGCTTGCGCATGATCGCCGTCACATGGGCTTTCACAGTGGTCTCGGCGATCGAAAGTTCATAGGCGATCTGCTTGTTCAGCATCCCCGCCTTGATCAGGTCCAGGATGCGGGCCTGCTGGTGGGTCAGGGTGGCCATGCGGATCAGCACCTCGTCCCGTTTGACCGAGCCGTCGTCATCGCCGCTGGCGCTGTCGAGAAACTCGTCCGGCACGAAGCTTTCGCCACGGCGGAGCCGGTCGAACGCGGTGCGGAACACCTCGCGTTCGGAATGCTTGGGCACGTAGCCCGCCGCACCGGCGCGCATCGCGGAAGAGATCAGCCGTTCTTCGGACATGGAAGAGACCACCACCACCGGGACCCCCGCCGCATTGCGCAGTCGGATCAGCCCGTCGAGTCCGGTGACATCTGGCAGATTGAGGTCGAGCACGACGATATCCGGCGCCCCGTCCCGTTGCAGCGCCTCCAGCGCTTCGGCCAGGGTTGCCGCCTTCCGGATCTCGGAAATGCCTGCCACGCTGCGCAAGGTCAGCGCCAGGGCGTCGCAGAACAACGGGTGGTCGTCCACCACCAGTGCGGTCTCCATACGATTGTGGTTCATGGCGCGTCCCCTCGCCTGTGTACTGACACTCTACTTCAATCTTAATGCTTCGTATATTGTCACCGTCTCTATTAAGCGTCACCTTACAACCTAACCGTACCCAGACAATGAGAGTGCGCGTATTTACGACTTAAGTCCCATGGCTTTCATCCGCATTGCGGAACATCGCGCAGGGATCGGGGTGGTCAAGCGCGCGCTCCTTGGATGGCTCGGGACCTGCGGAGGTGGCGGAATAGCGGCGCTTCGTATTGACATGGGCGGCCTTGCCGCCAGAGTCTGCGCGGTGACGAATAGCTGTAGATCCGGCGGCCGGCCGCGCCCTCCGCGGCCCGGACCCTGATCGGGAGAGAAGAACATGTACAATTTCGACTTCGTGAAGCCCGCGACGGTAGAAGAGGCGATTGCCGCCCTGGCCGAAGAGGATGCTCAGCCGCTCTCGGGTGGGCAGACGCTGATCCCGTCGATGAAGCAGCGGCTGAACCAGCCGTCGGTTCTTGTCAGCCTTCTGGGGATCGAGGCACTGAAGGGCATCGGCCTGGAAGGCGACACACTGCGGATCGGCGCGGCCGCCACCCATGCCGAGGTCGCTCGCGGCGCCGGGGCCTATCCGGCCCTCGCCGCCCTGGCCCTGCGGATCGGCGATCCGGCGGTGCGCAATCGCGGCACCCTCGGCGGCAGCCTGGCCAACAACGACCCGGCGGCCTGCTACCCGGCAGCGGCGCTCGCCTCGGGCGCGACGGTGATTACCAATGCCCGCGAGATCGCGGCGGACGATTTCTTCGACGGCATGTTCACCACGGCCCTGGACGAGGGAGAGATCATCACGGCGGTGAAATTCCCCGTCCCCCAGGCGGCGGCCTACGAGAAGTTTGAACAGCCCGCCTCGCATTTCGCGCTCTGCGGTGTCTTCGTGGCCCGCTTCGCCGAGGGTGTCCGCGTCGCGGTCACCGGCGTCTCCGAAGATGGGGTCTACCGCTGGACCGAGGCCGAGACCGCGCTCTCTGCCGATTTCTCGGAAGCGGCGCTGGAGGGGCTGACGGTCTCGGACGAGGGGATGATGTCCGACCTGCATGGCTCGGCCGCCTATCGCGCCAACCTGGTCAAGGTGCTGACCAAGCGCGCGGTCGCCGCTGCGGCCTGAGCGCTGAAGCTGGCGTAGGGTGGGTGCGAACCCACCTGCCGCCCGCTATTTCGGCTCGGCCAGCCAGTCCGGGCCGAAGACCACCCGGTCGAGCCCGGCAAACCGCGCCACGCGGTCAAGTTCGGCTTCCAGCCGCTGCCGGCGCCCCTTGCCGAAGCTGATGCCGCGTTCGGGCCAGAGCCGGGTGACCTGCAGGTTGCCGCTGTCGCGGTCTGCCTTCATGTCGATCCGCCCGACCAGTTGCTCTGCCTCCAGCAGCGGGAAGACGTAGTATCCGTAGATACGTTTCGGCGCCGGGACAAAGATCTCTATCCGGTAGTGAAAGCCGAAGAGCCGCTCTGCCCGCTTGCGGTCGCGCAACGCGGGGTCGAAGGGGCTGAGCACCCGCATCCGTGCCGGTGCCGGCGGCAGCTCCGCGGCACCCTCCAGGGTGCCGGGCCGGGCAAAGCAACGCCGCATGGCGCCATCGGCGCCTTGGATCTCGACCTCTTCGATCTCGCCGCGGGCCAGGGCGGCGGCGCACCAGTCCCGCGCCTCCTGCGCCGAGGCGATGTCCCAGAAGGCCGCCAGCTCTCCGCTGGTTGCGAAGCCCAGCCGGTCCAGCGCGCCCTGCATCAGCCAGTCCAGGGTCTCGGCTTCTTCCGGGACCGGGCAACTGCCCAGCACCCGGCCGCTGAGGTCGTAATACTTGCGAAATGACTGCCTGCGAGAGATCGCCAATTCGCCGCTGCGCCAAAGATATTCCAGCGCGGCCTTCGAGGGGTGCCAGTCCCACCAGCCGGTCGAGGTCGGCGCCTCCTCGGCCTTCAATTCGGCGGAAGAGACCTCTCCATGCGCCGTGACGTGATCACGAACCTGTTGGAGTTCCTTGAGGAATTTCTCTCCCTGCCAGCGTGGCCAGCGACTTCTCAGGCGCTCGGCATCGCGGCGAAACCGCAATTGCCAGTGGGGCAGGTAGTCCGTCGGGATGACCGAGGCGTCGTGGGTCCAATGTTCAAAAAGGGCGCGGTCCTTTTCGATCAGCCGCTGCAGGTGACCTGGGCGATAGGCCGGGCGGCGGGCGTAGAGGATCATGTCATGGGCCCGCGCCAGGGTGTTCACCGAGTCGATCTGCACGAAGCCAAGGCTTTGGATCAGCGCCAGAAGATCGGCACCCTTGCCCGGCCCGGTGGGGGTGATCCCCAGCCCGTGCCGATGCAGGAACAGCCGCCGCGCGCCGCGATTGTCGAGCGCCGGACGGGTCATCATCCCATCCGCAGCGTGTCGCCGAAGTTGATCTTGGGGCTCAGCTCGACCTTGCCGGCGGGCGGCATGTCGGGGGTTTCAACCCGTTCCAGGATGATCTCGGCGGCGCGGCTGCCGATCTCGACCCGGCAGGAATCCATGGTGGCCAGCTTCTTGGGCAGGCCCTTCAGCAGTTCCACGTCGTTGAAACCGGCAAGGCCCAGCTTGCCGGGGATGTCATAGCCCTGCTCCATCAGCCAAAGCAGCCCGCCCGCGCCGACGATGTCGTTGGAATAATAGAGACAATCCAGGTCCGGGCGGCGCTTGATCATCGCCTCGGTCATCTCTCGACCCTTCCCGAGCGCCGAGCCTGAGGTGTAGAATTCGGTGTCCGCGATCTCGATGCCGTTCTTTGCCAGGGCTTCGGTGAAACCCTCGAAGCGCTTGCGGGCGCGGTGGTCTGCGCCCAGCCTGGTGCCGAGGAAGCCGATCTTGCGGTAGCCTGCGCGCAGGATGGCCCGGCCCATTTCGCGCCCGGCCCGGCGATGAGAGATCCCGACCGCCGAGTCGATCGGCGTGCCATCTGTATCCATGATCTCGACCACGGGAATACCCGAGGCTTCGAGCATGGCACGCGATGCGTCGGAATGCTCGAGCCCGGCGATGATCACGCCGGAGGGCCGCCAGGAGAGCATCTCGTAGAGAACTTTCTCTTCCTTTTCAGGCTGGTAATCGGTGACCCCGACCACCGGTTGCAACGGAGAGGTCTCCAGCACGCGGCTGATCCCGGTCATCACTTCAGGGAAGACCATGTTCGACATCGAGGGGATGATCACCGCGACAAGGTTGACCCGCTGGCTGGCAAGGGCCCCGGCGATCTTGTTGGGCACGTAGCCCATGCGTTTGGCGGCCAGCAGCACCTTCTGCCGCGTCGCTTCCGAGACATCGCCCCGGTTGCGCAGGACCCGGCTGACGGTCATCTCGGACACGCCCGACGCCTCGGAGACATCACGAAGGGTCAGCGGGCGGTTCGGGGGTTTGGTCACGGGAAGGTCCTGTTGCTGCGCCGGTCCCCGGAGGACCTGCAAAGTTAACAGATGCTATCCCGCGACCGTGCCTTTCATCAAGCCAGCATTCGTCTCTGCGTAAACTTGTCCCGCCTGAAGGGGGGCCAGCCTGGCTTTCCCCCTTGTCAGGCAAGCGCCTGTCATCACGCTCAGAATTCGGCCCAGTCGTCACCGGCGATGGAATCCGCGGCCACCGGCGCGTTGACCACTGCCCGCGCCTGCTGCGGCGCCGTTTTTGGCGTCCCGCTTGCCATGGCGCGCCGGACCTTGCTGTCGTCGCAGCGGAAGCTGGCCGAGATCCGATTCAGCTTGGCCGCTTCGGTGACCATCATCTTGCCGGTGCCGTGCACCGAAGAGGCCACGGCGGCGTTCTTCTGGGTGACCTGATCCAGCTGGTCGACGGCCGAGTTGATCTCTTCCAGGCCGACGGATTGCTCCCGCGCCGCTGTCGCGATGGAAGAGACCGAGGCCGAGACCTTGTCGAATTCGCCGATCAGGCTTTCAAAGCTCTGTCCCGCCTGATCGACCAGTTCGACCCCGCCGGTGACATTCTCGGCGGCTTCCTGGATCAGGCCGTTGATCTCTTTCGCGGCCTCCGAGCTGCGCTGCGCCAGGGCCCGCACTTCCGAGGCGACCACGGCGAAGCCACGCCCGGCCTCACCGGCACGGGCGGCCTCGACGCCGGCGTTGAGCGCCAGCAGGTTGGTCTGGAAGGCCAGATCCTCGATCACCGAGGTGACCTGGGTGATCTTCTGCGAAGAGTTGGCGATCTTGTCCATCGCAACCATGGCCTGGTTCACCACCGCGCCGCTTTCCTTCGCGCCTTCCTTGGCGCGGGTCATCACGTTGTCGGCCTCCGAGGCGCTGTCGGCGGTGGATTTCACCGAGGCCGAGAGCTGGGTGATCGCGGCGGCGGTTTCCTCCAGGCTTGCGGCCTGTTCGATGGCCCGCTGGCTGAGATCATTGGAGGCGTTCTCGACGTCATGGGCCGAGTTGTCGATTTCGCGGGCCGAATTGACCAGCTCGGAGATCGACTCGTTGAGCTTCAGCAGGGCGGTGTTGAAACCCTGTCGGAGGGCTTCGTAGTCCTCGGCGAACTCGTTTTGGATGACCCCGGTCAGATTGCCTTCGGAGAGCTGCGAGATCGCGCCGGTCAGATGTTCCACCACCTGGTGCTGCTCCTTCGCCTTGCGCTCTTGCTGGCGCCGCATGTCCGCGGCGGCAGAGAGCTTGCCTCTCAGATCCTCCAGGTGCGTGGCCAGCTGACCCACGTCGTCGCGCCGTTCCACCATCGGCACCGGTGCCGAGATGTTTCCATCCGCCACGCGCGCAATCGCCTCGCCGATACGAACGAAGGGCCTCGAGATGGATTGCGCGATCACCACGCCGATCACCGTCAGCACCGCCAGAAGCCCGCCAACCTGTGTCAGCAGCTGGTTTCGCAGGACGACCACCGGCGCGTAGAGCTCTTTCTCTTCCAGCTCGACCAGCACCGCCCAGACCGCATCGTGGTAGGTGATCAGCCCGCCGAGAATCATCGTCGGATTGCCGCGGGAGTTGGTGCTCGAGATGAAGACCGGCTCTTCGGCAGAGAGCATTTCGCGCAGTGCCTGGTTCTCGGGGATGGTTTCCAGCATCTTCGGCCCGTCCTCGAAGCGGGAGTCGCTGCGCAGCACGCGGTCTCCGGCAACGACGTAGGCATCGCCGGTCTCGCCCAGGCCTGCCGGGTCGTTCATCAGCGCATTGATGCGATCCCTGGGCAGGTTGTAGATCAGCGCCCCCATGGGTTTGCCATCGCGTCCGCTGACAACGGTCGAGGTGAAGAAGGCAGGTTCGCCATCGGCGGGCTCATAGGCTGCGAGATCCGCGAAGGAGACCTCTCCATCCGCCGCCTCCATGGCCGAGCGGAAGGCCTCGCCCAGGCCGGTCTGGCTGTAGGGGCCGGTCAGCAGGTTGGTGCCGAAATCGACCTCTTTCTCGACGGAGTAGATCACGTTGCCTTCACGGTCGACGAGATAGAGGTCCTGCAGATCGCGGATCGAGGCGAATTCGTCGAGGAAGGGGTGATAGCGCCCATGAACCACGTCGTATTGCAGCGCGGTCGGGGCAGACATCATGAAGTCGCGGTCGCCGCGCGGGTTCGGGTTGTCGTGGATGTAGTTCTTCTGCAGCTGGAAGGTCGGGTTCTCTCCCAATGCGACCCAGGCCAGCATGAAGCTGTTCATCGCCGAGCGCACCGTCGGGTCATGGGATTGCGCGACCATCAGCTGGTCGGTGTCCTGCAGGATATCCTTCAGCTGGTCGACACGGGAATCCAGCAAGGCGGTGAAGCGCAGCTTCAGCTGCGCCTGCAGGATGTCGCGCGTATCCCTGTAGGCGGTGGCCGTCAGCACAGAGGCGACAATCAACGCGAACAGCGTCAGGATCAGGGGCAGTTTCACGGCAAGCCGCACGTTCCCCAACAGAGAAAATGATGCGGTCTTCATGCCCCTCTTCAGGCCGGAGCCGTCGATTGCCGTCATGTCTTGAACCCTCTCGACCAAGTCCACCGGGCCGGAGGCGCCAGAACGCCCCCACGGGACGACACAGGCCATCCCTCCGGAAAATCGTGGCAAGCTATGGCACCGGCTTTTTAAGGACGGCTTAAGCGCCGGGCGCTCTTGGCCGGATGGCGCGACTTTTTGCTTCGCATTGAAACCAGTTCGAGCGCGACTCAGGCGATGACAAGCTCGGGACGAGCCGCTAAGAGAGGCCCGCGGCCCCGTGGCTCAACTGGATAGAGCAGCCCCCTCCTAAGGGGCAGGTTGCAGGTTCGAATCCTGCCGGGGTCACCACTTTTCACTATTGTATCAGATGCTTACGCGATCCGTGCGCGCGTATCCTGCAGCTTCTTGCAAGATTTTCCGGCGGTTTTCGGTGCGGGATCGAGCGCATCCCGTACAAAACCCGTACAATCGGACCGGTCTGGCTCTGATTCAGCTGGGAGATGGGCAAAGAAAAACCTCGGTCCGGCGGCAACCGAAACCGAGGCAAATTCAAAAGCAGGCACGAAATTCTGCTTCCCCAAGTATAGCGCATCGAGCCGCCCTGTCACAACGAAAATCCTGCGGGCCGACCGTCCCGATGGGAGGTTCGCATGACGCATGTGTTGACGCACCGCGGTCTGCCGGATGGGATGACCCGATGGGACCTCTACGGCCTCTTGGTGAAGGCGGCGAAGCATTTCGGCCTGACCGATACGACGCTCAAGTACCTGCGCTTCGCGATCTCCCGGACGCAGGACCAGGACTATGCCGCAGGTAGGATCTGCGCCTTGTGGCCCTCGGTTTCGGAAACCGCATCGCAGCTGGAGGCGGACCCGCGCCAGATTGCCCGGGCCGAGGCGCGCTTGGCGGAGCTGGGCTTCATCGTGAAATCCAGTGCGGCACGGTGTCGGCGCTACGGCGTCAGATCGGAAAACGTCATCCGCTACGCTTTCGGTATCAACCTGGCTCCCCTTGTGGATCGGGCCCGCGAGATCGAGGCCGCCGCGCGGAAGGTTTGCTTTGAGAAGGAAGAGGCCAAGCGTCTGCGCCTTCATATCCCAAAGCTGTTAGAGCTGGTCCGAACCTCCGGGGATGCTTCCGCCGAAGAGGCCGCGGAAGTGATCCTGCCATCTCGGCGCCCCTCCCGCATCTGGCGCTATGCGCGGCTGAAGGAGATCGCCCACGCGCTGGAGGCGTTGATCGAGACGTTTGCCGACGCGTCTGTGGCAGTAGAAATGTCCGACCGGTGCGACGCGGATGTCGCACCCAGGGAAGGTAGAAAAACAAACTCAAAAAGATGTAGCAGCGGGCATCCCGAACCCCGGCTGACCCCGGCGCAGTTCTGCATTCTCGCCAACCCAAGCTTCGAAGATGCGGTTCAGCAGTACGCGCCCCCCGGTGCCCCGCCGGATTGGCGCACGATCCCTGCCGCGGCAAAGGATTGGGCGCAGGTACGGGGCATCCCGGTTGGTCTCTGGCAGCGTCAGGTCGACTGCCTCGGTCCGGAGAAGGCGGCCATCTGTCTTCTCGTCGCAGATCGAAATGCAGAGAGGAACGGCAGTGCGCATCAGGTCGATGACATGCGCCGCGCGTTTCTGGGCTTGGCGCGCAACACCGCTGCGCGTGGTTCCGCACTTCACGGTTTGATCGGAGAACTCCAAGGTTTGCGGCGCCAATTGCACGCCAGCGGCAACATGTCCGACGCTTCCGGTCGGGTGCCGCGGAGTGGTGGTGAGATCGCCTTCCACACGGCAGGCGAGCCACCGCTTCGCAGACGCCAGCGGCGGCTTCCAGAGGCAACGGGGCAGGATCTCCGCGAAATGGCAGAGGGGGCCGAGTGATGGTCACGGGACGGAAATCAAGTTCACCCACGTCTTGCGACGCGGGAACAGGCGAGGGGGCTGCGCCCCCTTCGAACCCCCGAGCAGTTTCAGGAGCCAAGTATGCCGATCAGTTGTCCCGATCGATCACCTTCCGGGTGTCCCAGTTTGAGAAGGACGCATTGGATGACATCGCACGTCAGGCCCGCCGCCCGCTGGCGGAGCTGCTGAGGGAGGCCCTCGGGATGGTGACGTCCGGCCACCGCACCAACGTCCCCATGGCGCCGCCGGAGCTGATGCGCGCCGTCGCTCGCCTCGAGGCCGACATGGATGAAGTCATGAGCACTCTGCGGGCCACCGAGGCAGATGGCAGCTACCTGGACCGCCTGGCAATCCTGAGTCTACTGGTCGCCATTGATCGGAAGCTGGGCAAGCTGGCGCACCGGCATTGGAGCTGGCGATGATGGTCAAGTTCTTCGACCATGGTCAGGGGGAGGCTGCCCCGGCGGTGAAATACCTCATCGAGGAGGTAGTGGTAAACTACGACCAGTACCGCCAGCCCAAGCGCGACGCGGCTGGCAGGATCAAGCGTGTGCGCCGCTCGATCGCTCCCGAGGTTCTGAAGGGGCACCCGGAGCGGATGATCGATCTGGTGGACGCCGTGCCGCATCGCTGGCGTTATAAGTCCGGGGTGTTGAGCTTTGCGGCCGAGGATGCCCCGACAGAAGCACAGCAGCGGCAGCTGATGGAGGCGTTTGAGGGCTTTGCTTGCCCGGGCTTGAACCATGACCGCTATCGGATGCTCTGGGTGCGCCATCTTCATGCAGGTCGCGTGGAGCTGCACTTCCTCATGCCGCGGATGGAGCTGAGGACGGGAAAGTCCCTCAACATCGCGCCGCCGGGGCACGAGCAGTCGTTCCTGGCTTTCATGGATTTGCACAACCGCCGGCATGGCTGGGCTGATCCCATGGACCCGGCGCGGGCACGCGACGTGAAGACCATCACCGAAGCGCCAGAACGGGCGCAGACACGAGAAGCGGTCCACGAGTGGGTGAAGGAGCAGGTCGGTCTGGGGGCGATCCTTGACCGCGACACGCTGCTCGAAGCGCTCAAGAGCGTCGGCTTCGCCATCCCGAGAGCGGGGGGCGATTACGTGACCGTCGCAGACCCAGACCAGCCAAAGAATAAATGGCGTTTGAGAGGAAGATACTTCTATGACGACTGGACCGCAGATGCAGCTCAGCCCCCGCATCCGACAGAACATGGAGCAGATGCTGGCGGCTCAGCTCGACTCGCTGCAATCCCAATTGAAGAGCTCGAACGCCGCGTTGCAGAAGACTGCGCAAAGCGCGGCGCTTACAATCTCGGACGATTTGGAGAGCCTTCGCGACCTGTCCCGCAAGAGCACGCAGGACCTGAAGGACGAGGTGGCGCACCGAAGGGCCGAGATCGAGAGCCTGATGCGGGAGTTGGAGCAGCAGCGCCTGAGCCACGGCAAGATCGTGACAGGGAAGGTGGTGGCCCTGATCCTGTCGGGGATCGCCCTCGCCGGATTGATGGCGGCCTTCAGCGCGTTCCTAGGCGCGAAGGTGGCGACACTGCCGCCGCCCGAACCACCGATCCAGCTGATCCCGGAGCAATTGACAGGCAGCCGGACTATCCGTGGCGTCGGCGGCCTGGGACAGGTGATCGTCCTGCCGCCGGGACTGCCGCCCGCAAGCTGCCCGATCGGCGCTGGAACGAACCGCACCTGCCTGACGATGGAGTGATCCCCGATGCCCCTGACACCGCTCGAGAAAGAGTTGCTCGCCTGCGTCGAAGAATTGGAGAAGAGCGTCTCCGCGTGCATGCAGCGGCAACTCGAGCAAGAGAAGGCGCTCGCCGACTTGCGGAGCGAATTGAACACCTCGTTGTCGACCTTGCACGGCGCCTTGGAGGCCGGGCGCTGGCCGCTGGAGCAGACCGAGCCAGAGGAGCGCAACCGGACCGGGTTCATTCGCAGACGCCCCTGATAGGAGGCTCCGAGCCAGAGCAGTGAAAGTGGAAAAAGATATGACAGCAAAAACTGTGCGGGGGAGAGCAGCAAGACCTTCGTACCCGGCCGATACACGGGCACGTGCGGTCCAGGACGTGCTGGATATTCAGGATGATCACCCGTCCCTCTGGGCTGCCGTCTCCGAGGTGGCGCCACGCGTCGGCTGTGCACCCAAGACCTTGCTGGAGTGGGTTCAGGACAGCGGTCTGCTGCAGACTGTTGATCCAGTGCTTCTGTACAACCGGAAGCGCCTCGCTGCGATGTCGAAGACCGAGCTTGAGCTGGAGAACCAGCGGCTGCGCGCCGAGAACGACGTGTTGCGACGGGCCTGCCTTATCTTCGCGCGCAGTCCGGCAGGGGGAGGGGCCTGATGGCGCATTGGTACACGGCGGACCTGCATTTCGGACATGAGGCGATCATCGGTTTCTGCAAACGTCCGTTCCGCAGCGCCAGCCATATGGACGGCGCGCTGCTAGAGAACCTTTGGTCCAAGGTCGGCCCAGAGGACGATCTATGGATCGTGGGTGATTTTGCCTGGGGAAAGCGATCTGATGATGAGGCCTGGCTAAACGGCATCTTTCAGCAGCTGCCAGGTGCGCGGCGTCATCTGGTCATCGGGAACCATGATGGTGCTGCGACGCGCTCGTTGCCTTGGGACAGTATTGGCCATCTCGTTCAAGTGGAGGACGCGCCAAAGGAGCCGCCTCTGACCCTCTGCCATTACCCTATGATCACCTGGGAGCACGCCCGGCGCGGCGCGCTGCAGCTCTTCGGTCATGTCCATGAGAATTGGGCAGGGACGCGGAACGCGGTGAACGTTGGGGTAGATGTCTGGGACTATTGTCCGGTGCAACTCGAGGCGATCAGCCGTCGTGCGCGCAGTCTTCCGGTGAATTCACATTGGAAAGACGCCGAGCCGCGGTCTGCCGGCGCCTAGAAGCCTCAGGCTGGGCCAGGCACACCGAGCTCTGGCTGCAGCGCCATCGGCACTGGCTCGGTAAGTTGCCAGGTCACGGCAATCGGCTTCTCGCCCTCCCAGGACAGGAAACGGGGTTTCCCGCAGTAGATGAAGGGGTTCACCTTGCCGTTCACCTTGTTGCCACGGCGCACGAAGAGGTGGACTTCCTCATCTTCCTTGCCTGAGATGATCCGGCCATGGTGACCGTTCTGCGTCGTCCGGTTCTGGCTGAACCAACGCAGGCGATTCGGCGCCAGGAACCCATTCTCGTAGACCAGATCCTGGGTCGAGACGTTGGCAAGCAAGATCAGAGCGTTCTTCTCCCGGATCGGTAGGATGCCGGTGCGCCAGACGTTTTGCTTGTACTCGACACCAAAGGCTTCGGCGATTTCGGGGGCAAGGTATCGCTGCCAAAGCTGCAGGCCCTTTGATCGATGAACGAACGGCGCTTCGGGTTCTGCAACCTCGGTGCCAGGGGTTTCAGCCTTTCGCCAGGCAATCAGTTCTTGGGCGAGCTCGAGCAGAGCCGCTCCGCGACTTGGGCGTGTAAGCTGCCAGCCGTCGCGGCCATCGCTAAAATGCGGATCGAACGCCAGGGCTTCAGTGCCGCTCCGAGGTTGCTGCCCTGCAAGGATTGCCTCGATGGCTGCGAGTGCTTCAGCCGTGTAGCGCTTCGGTCGCTCAATATCCGCCAGCAATCGCGCATGGCTGGCGAAGACTTCTTCGGGCAGCGGGTCTCCCATGTCGCGTATGAAGCTGAACCAGCTGCCGTGCCCAGTCGCCCTTGGGTCAAAGCCGTTGCGGAAGACCTCGATCGCCGTTGGTCGTACGCCCTGCCTGTCGCGGAAGTCCAGGTAGAAGGCCTCAAGCTCGGCCGCGCCCTCCCTAGGCTTCAGAAGCGTACGTAGGATGTCGATGGTTTTAAGCTCGTAGGTCACTTCGCAGCCGGGCGGTATGGTCAGTTCTCCACGCTCCCATTCGTCCAGCTTGCGGGTGATGGACCGGTCACCGGCCCCGGCGCCGGTCAGGGTCGCTACCTTGGTCAGGAAAGACCTGTGGTTCCCGATATAGTCGATGACCTGGAGCACCTTGCCCTCAACCTTGCGCAACCCGCGACCCAGCTGCTGAAGCCAGATGATCGCGCTTTCGGTCGGGCGCAGCATCAGCACGGTGCCAATCTCGGGCACGTCGACGCCTTCGTTGAACATGTCGACGGCAAAGAGAATATCTAGCTCTCCTGCGCCCAGCTGGGTCAGCGAAGACGCACGCGGCGCCGAATCCTCGCCTGAGTGGACGGCGACGGCCCGCAGCCCCGCGTCGCGGAAGAACTGGGCCATGTAGTCAGCATGTCGCTTCGAGCAGCAAAAGCCGATCGCAGGGCCCTTTGCCCGTTTGCGGAACTGTTCCAGCGCATTCTCGGCGCGGGCGGTGGTCGCCAGTTGCGCCTCAAGCTCGGTTGGGTCGAACTGGCCGGACCGCCATGGGATCTGCGCGTAGTCGATGTCGTCCGGCACGCCGAAATAGTGGAAGGGAGACAGCCGCCCAGCCTCGATTCCGCGGAAGAGGTCGCATTCGTACACGAGGTTTTCACCGCAGAGCCCTAACAGGTCGCCACCGTCTGTCCGGTCCGGTGTGGCGGTCAACCCAAGCAGGAAGCGGGGCGTGAAATGGTCGATCAGGTTCTGATATGTTCGCGCGGCAGCATGGTGGAATTCGTCGACGACGATGTAGTCGAAGTGGTCCGACGCAAAACGCCTCAGGTGCTGGGCCCGGCCAAGGGTCTGGATCGAAGCAAAGAGAATATCGGCGTCGGCCTCTTTCTCCGTCCCGCTGTAGCGGCCCATGCGGGCCTGTGGACGCACCTTCCGGAAGGCAGACATGGCCTGTGTCAGGATCTCGTCCCGATGCGCGACGAACAAGACACGGCCGGCATTGGCCCGCTGGGTATCAAAGGCCGCCAGCCAGGTTTTCCCGAGCCCGGTTGCAAGCACGACGAGCCCTGCCCGATGCCCCGTCTGACGCGTGGCCCGCAAAGCCTCCAGAGCTTCGACTTGGATCGGGTGCGGCTCAGGAGGCGGGCCTTCATCTTCGACCATTTTGCGGGAGAACTCGGGCAACGGTTGCGCGCGACGGCGGCGTGCATAGCTCTCGACCCATTCCTCGGTGAGCGGCGTAACCTGTGGCCTGCGCAGTAGGTCCTCGAAGGCATCGGCAACCTGATCCGTCGCGGCCTCAGAATGGAGGTTCCACTCCACGCCCTCCTCCAGCGCGGACTTCGACAGGTTTGAGCTGCCCACAACCGCCATGCCCGAGGCATCGGCCGCACGGAAAAGCCAAGCCTTGGGGTGGAAGCTCAGACCTCGGGTCTCGAACACAAAGAGCTCGGCGCCATCCAGATCCAGCAGCCGGCGTAGGGCGGCGGGATCGGTCGTATCGAGATAGTCGCCCACGATGATGCGCAGGCGCCCTTTGCGGGTCAGAAGCTCCCTCAACCAAGGCTCGAGCAGTGCGACGCCGCTGTCCATGGCGAAGGCCACGGCCAAGTCGACCGAAGTGGCCCTGTCGATGTGTTCACCAAGAAGCGGCAGGAGTGGGTCGGCGCCACCAGTCGTCAGCCGGCCCCTGTCATCCAACACGAAATGGAAATGACCGAAGGCGGTAGACGTCCGAAGCCGCGACATGCCGCTCGATAAGGCGCCAGCAAGAGCGCCAAGCATTTGCATCTGCTCCGCTGAGCTCAGGCTACCCCATTCCAGGACGTGCCGCGGCGCTGGAATGATACCAGCGACGTTCTGGGTGCAGATGGCGCAGAGAGCGTTAGTGGAGGACAATCAGGAACCGAAACTTCAGGAGTTCCGGTAGCTTGGCCGAAGTCGCTGTAGCTGTCCAGGATGGAAGAGGAAGCGCATGAAATGTGCGTATCTGCTTCGCACTTGGAATTTGCCGCAGGTTAGTATCTGGATGAAGAGAGTACTCAAAAGACCAATGGAGGCAGATGGAAGCTATTGCTTTACGCACTTCAGCTCGGTGCACAATCGGCACCTCACTGTCGCTCCGGTGCGATGTGCGCAGATGACAATTTCGAGGCGTGCTGGCTGATTGACGGCAAGGACGATCGGTGTGAAATTCGTAAGATTAACAATAACGTCGAAATAGCTTGGTCGGGGAAAAATGCCTAAGGTTGCAGAAAAGCTGTCTAGCAAGGGTGAAATCCCGGGTGCCAAGGATTCGAGAGAAGTCATTTCCCAGAATAGGTCCAGCGAAATGTTTTTCGCAGTGGTCGGGCCGGTTGGCGCAGGTGGATCTCGGGTAGTCGAGTCCCTAGTTAGGGCCTGTGAGGCGTCTGGGTATAAAGCTGAGTGGATTAAAGCCAGCACTCTGATCAGAAAGTGGCACGAGGACGCTGGAACGCCCCTTCCAGAAGCAACTGACAAGACGCTGGAGCTTGTCGAGGCACATCAAGACGCCGGCGACAAAATGCGGGAGCGGGATGCTGCTGAGGTGGCACGGGCGGTAATGCGTGAGATTGCTCGACGTCGAGCCGCGGCGACCGAAGTTGACTATGTGCCAGGTGAACCGGTACGACCAAATAGCGAGCGGCGCGCCTATCTTATTGATTCTATTAGGCATCCCGCGGAAGTCAGCTTACTTCGGCGCACATATGGGAACGCTTTTGCTCTTGTCGGTGTCGTTTGCGAAGAAAGCAGACGGGAGCAACGGATACTTGAGAAGTATTTTCGCAGGCCACGACATGGAGAGCAGTTAGTCAGGGAGCAAGTGAAACGCTTCATGCAACGCGATTCTGATGATGCGGGAAACAAGCGTGGCCAACATGTAGCGGAGGCCTTCTTTGAGGCGGACTACTTTGTCGACAACTCGGAAAATGACCCCGAAGGAAAGAAGTTCGCGCTGGATGAGCCTCTTGGCCGGCTAGTAAATATTGTCGCTCATGATCAGATCGTTCGACCAACTATGGAAGAGACGGCTATGCACCATGCGCATTCTGCGCGCGTGAGGAGCGCATGTCTTTCGAGGCAAGTGGGCGCTGCACTAGTCGATAGCGATGGCACGGTTGTTGCGACAGGCGTAAACGAGGTACCTGCCGCGGGCGGTGGGGTGTATGGGGAAGGGTTTGGACAGCCACACGAACATGAAGACCATCGGTGTGCCTTTCGTGAAACAAGGTTCTGCAGTAGCAACCAACAGCAGAACAAGATCGTCGACGAGCTGATCGCCGCGCTTCCGGAGCTTGATGGTGTCGACGACAAACTCGGGCTTGCTGCTCGGATCAGGAAGACGCGGTTGGGCGGACTCATCGAGTTCAGCCGTGCGGTACATGCGGAAATGGACGCGTTGCTGTCTGCGGGGCGCGAGGGCGTGTCGACTGTAGGGACAAGGCTTTTCGTAACCACCTTCCCATGTCACTATTGCGCGCGCCACATAGTTGGCGCAGGAGTGTACGAGGTTCAGTACATTGAACCCTACCCGAAGAGCCTCGCCCTCGAGTTGCACAACGATGCTATTGAAACAAATCCCTTCACATGGCAGCCGCCTGAGCGTAAGTCTATGGCAGCCCAGAAGAAAGATGCTGAGCAGCAGCAGCGAAGCGACGTTGGGGCGGTGCCGAGCCAACCAGGGAAGGTGCTCTTTAGACCGTTTGTCGGCGTGTCGCCGCGCATGTACACAAGAGCCTTTGAGAAAACCTGGCGCTTGAAGGATAAGGTCACTGGAAATTTCGAGATGGAAGCGCCAGAGTGGGGGGACGAGTGGTCCCCGTTCACCGTAGGGTATCCTGACCTCGAAGCAGCCTTAACGAAGTAGCTATGTCACACCCCATCTTACGTCTCGTTACCAACGAAAGCTACGACCTTCCTGCGCCACAGATGGTATCTGAGGCGCACCGTCCGCGGGTGCGATCGGGTGAGCAGCTCTCCTTTTGCTTCGATGATGTAGACGCTTGCGAAGGCCATCGCGTCGAAATCGTTGCAATGGATGGATTGCACGGTAGGCGGCTGTGTGAGCTTATTATGTCGAATAAGCCTAAAGTAGCCTTGGACTTACGTCCCGTCATCCGCTTCGATTTGCCCGGGACCAGCCGAGAACAGGTTCTCGGATATTTTCGTGCTGTAAACACTCTATATGTGCGCGATCCTCTTCCATGGCATACTTTGCAAAGGAAGGATTTCGTCGCTGGCGAAAGAGTCTTGTCTCAAAGGCTTGAGCACGAGACTGTCGAGCAAAAGCAGTCTCCCGTGATGCTATTCGTTCCAAAAGTGGAACACATAGGGTTTCTCGCTTCGTATCTGAACCGGGTTTTTTCGAACCGTGGAGATGGCCAATGGAAGATAACGGCCATCAATTGATATTTCGGTTTTGACGCTTAACGAACGTTAAGTCCGCGCATCAAAAAATGCCTATTTTACCACTCGCAGAAAACGCGCTGTGGAACCTGGGAGTGGATGAAGAGCGCGTAGGTCGTCTTCTGTCGAACGGAGAGCCCGTGCGAGATCAGATACGCCGTAGCCCAGTTCATCAAGATGAAGCCTAACGATCTCAGGGAGGACGGTAGGAGTCTCGACCTCGAGATCAAGCTCGGTCGGTTCCGCTCTGCGGTAGCCCATCGAGCTCATCTGCCTCCATAGATACTGACTCTGGCTATCGGTAATTGCTCCGATCTCCTTGGCCCTGTAAAGGAGCGCCGCCATCGACGTTCGCCAGACGGGCTTCAATGCAGCGAGACGTTGGATTGTCAGGCGCCGTCCAGAAAGTTGAGGACGAATATCGCGTGCAGGCATGAGTAGCGCCGATGCGAACGCGTTCGCTTCATCTTCCATTTGGGGTGAGGGGACTTGGTGCATTACGACATGCCCAAGTTCATGCGCGAGGCTGAACCGCTGCCGATCGGCTGGCATGTGGCGATTCAGGAAAATGCATGGCGGCATATCTGTTATCTGAACGGTGAAGCCATCGACCTTGAGTTCGGCGAAATCGCAATGAACAACGATACACCCCGCTCGTTCCACCCATGCGACAAGCTCCCGAATTGGACCCGAAGGAACAAGCCAGGTGCGCCTGATAAGATCAGCGATACGCTCGGGGCTGCCGCCGTATTCGTCGACATCCATTCGCGGAAGGGACAGCTCTGGCTCCAACTCGGCTGCATCGAGTAATCTTCTGATATGCAAGATCCGGATATTGAGCTCGGCTTCCAGGCGCTCAATCGCCTTCTGTCCGACGCTTGCCCGCTTCCGGTATTGCACACTCATCGGCAAGCCAATGACCCGATCATTCTGGAAAAAGAAATCGGTCGGGAAGTCCAAAGCTTTTCCGACACTTTTCAACACATCTTCGGTCGGCCCGATAAGTCCGTTTTCAAGTTTAGAAAGATTGGCTTGTGACACACCTGAGCGTGCGGAGAGCTCAGTCTGACTCCACCCCCGTGCCTGCCGCGCAATACGCAGCAGGTCCTGATTGAAACCAGCCTGCATCAGTCTTGACGCTTCTTACTGTCGTCCGCTGCATCCTTGAGCTTGACAATGGCCGCGGCGGGCCGCTCGGGTTTCGGCTCTGGCATGGGCAATGGAACCGCGACCTCACCCGCATCCAGCAGGCTGTACTCCCAGGCAACCTGATTGCCATTGCGAGCCACGACACAAATATCGGAGATCTTTGTTTCCAAACTATTCAGCTTGTATACGACCTCGACGCGCTGAACCTCCGGCAACCCGAATAGGTCGCAGTCATGGTCATGGAATGCTAACGCCAGTTGAGTTGCGACATTTGACGAACGGCCCATCTCGTCTGCCTTTTTAAATCGAAACAATACTGTGTCCCGAACGAGAAACTTCACCGTTTCGTGGCCTTCGATAACATGAACTAAATCATGGTCAAACAGGGCGCTACTCGCACGCTCAATGATCTGCTCCCATACGAAATTCGCGCGGCTTCGCTTGCACCGCCACGCGCCGTTGAAATCGCTGGCCAACCAGTCTGCCCACGCCTCTTGTATCGCAGAGATGACCTCGCTGCGGATTTCATTCAGAATGGGACGTACGGTGACTTCAACAGGAACTGACATGCTCACGCCTTGCTTGTTGCCACCCTGATACGACCATTTTTTTACAAATGCAACGTCAAATTATTCACATCATAATTCAAGGTGGGCATCCCGAAGGTATGGTACAGGGCGCCGCTCGCCGCCCCTCTTCAAGCTCTAAAGAATGCTTTGCCGAGCACTGTATACCTCTGTTTGAAGCTGACGAGGTTTATAGGGTGACCCTCAACGTCCGCGACTACCCGTGGTCTCTTCTTTTCGCATCACGTGCGCGGCGCTCGGCGCGACGCTCTTCCTCTTGTTGCTCTTTCCAGAGATCTTCAACGCCGTCCCAGCCCCAACCACCCGCTTGATACCAGCGGTCCAAGTGTAGCCATTCTTCCTCAACTCGCATGGCTATCGAGGTGGTTTGTTCGGCCCCTAACTCGTTGATTTCCCCCGCAATGCGACGTGCTGGAGCCTCGGCATCAACGGCCAAGTAGAGATCGTGCTGGGAAAGAAGCGCCATGGCCTCGTTGTAGCGATCAATGACCATATCGCGGGTTTCAGCCCAAACAGGATCGCGGCGAACGTTGAGCAGGTCGTGCATGTCGACGTCTTCGCGTGCCAGAATCTGCAGGAGTAGAGAGCTCGGCATGTCGCGCTCTCCACTTTCGTAGCCCCGATAGGCCCGTACGGAGCAGCCCAGTTCTTCTGCCAACTGATCTTGGGTGAGCTCGCGACGACCGCGGTATTTACGAAGCCCTTGGCTGAGGCTCATTTCGCTTCGCCGGCGGATGCGTTCAAAGGTTCGAGCTTCTTCAGCTTCCTGGGCTCGTGCGCTCTGAGAACGCTCGATCTGCTTCCGCCTGATCCAGCCCTTTTGCTGCGCTGACATGCCCGGGCGAATCACCAAATTGTCCTGGTCCGGGTCGGGCTTGAACTGGAATGGCATTGAACGTTCCTTCATCAGATCGAAAACCTGCCAGATCTTGCCGCTTTTTGGTCTCCTGAGAAAACATAATGATTTCATTTGCTTGGACCATTTTCGCGGGCCATGATCTTAGCGGAAAAGCGGTTTGGAGGCGCAGATGAACGATACATTTGAGAACGCAGTCACGCCAGAGATTTGGTGCGAGCGTCTGCGCTCACAGGGGGCAGAGGTCTCAGCGCGCGTTTTGCGGGCGAAAGCTCGTTCCTGCGGCCACTACTACGCCCTCGGCCGGGTCATGCTGCTGTCAGCGGAGCATGTCGAGGCGATCCTATCCGTCGAAGGAGCCCAGGTTCGGAGAGGCGGGCAAGCTATCAGGACTTGGTCCCGTGGGAAGTGATTTCGATCGAGAGAACGATGCGGCAAGACGCCCGGAGGAGGCTCGATGTGGTTCGGCCATTCTGGACGCAGGCAAGTCACCTGCAGATTGGGTTTCCTGGTTGCAGGAGTACCGCCAGATCAACATCGCTGAGCGAACGTTGCGGGAGAAGGCGAACCGCTTGGGGGCGTGCTTTCGGATCGGCAATGCCATGATCATCACCCCCGAACAGATCGATGAAATTCTGACGGAGGATTGGAAGTGCCGCTCGAACCGTACCTCAGAGGCAAGGTCTATTGGGTCAAAGGCTGGATCGAATACAACAGTCGCCCGATCGCCGGCCCATATCGACAAAGCACGAGATCGACTTCGGAAGCTGGCGCGCGGGACTGGATAAGCGAAGAAACCGAGTTACAGATCCGCAAGCACATCGTCGGCGAGGAGCGGGCGCTTCGCTTCGCGGATGCAACCGAACTCTACCAGCCTGACAGTAGGAGTGCCCGCCAACTACTACCGATCCTCGATGAGATCGGCAGTTTGCCCCTTGCGGCCATTACCGGGCGCTTGCTGAAGAACCTCGGTCCGAAGCTACGCCCGAACGCGTCCACGGATACTTGGTGGCGGGAAATCGTTACGCCAGCGCGGGCGGTCATCAACAATGCGCACGAGCTGAAGGGGACGCCACTGCTGCGCGTGCGTCGCTATGACCAATTCGAGCGCAACGCCCAGGACAAGCGCCGCGGCAAGACCAGCCGTGTTGAGCGGGTTCCGGCAACACGGGCCTGGATCGACGCCTTCTGTGCAGAAGCCGATCCGTACAATGCAGCCATGGCGCGCTTCATGTTCGAAACGGCCGCCAGGATTGATCAGGCAGTTTCTCTGACCCCGGACGATCTGCGCCCGGAGAAATCCCAGGTCCGGGTCAAAGCTCAGAAGGGACATCCGGAAAGCTGGATAACCGTCTCATCGGAAATGATGGAGGAGCTGCAGGAGTTGCGTCCCAAGCGTCCCCGCAACCGCAGGACTGGGGCGATCTTGCCGCCGCGGGTCTTCGGGTATGCGAGCTCGACCGGCTACAACAACCGCTGGAAGACGATCTGCCGCCGCGCGGGTATTCCGTACCTCTCGGCTCATGCCGCAGGACGGCACGGATTCTTCACCGAGCTGGTCATACGTCAGGGCGTGGACCCTGTTACTGCCGCGCGGGCGGGTCGGTGGTCCGATGCCAATCTGCCGATGAGCATCTACGCCCATCCGGAGAGCGATGAGGCCGACATTCGGGCGCGTTTTCGTACACGGTCCGTACAGACGGACTCGTCGAATAATGATAACCTACAGAAAGAAAATGGAGAAATGGGCAATGGATAACACCCTCCTAAGGGGCAGGTTGCAGGTTCGAATCCTGCCGGGGTCACCATGAAATCAATGACACAGGTGGAGTTAAGGGGTTTCTCTCTGGTTCATTGAACCAAGGAAGGTCCACCGAACTCCAGCGAGCCGGCGGCGCGACGCAGGTAGTGCGGTGAAAACTGGCCGTATGTCGCCTTGGAAAGCCTGGCGGTGGCGTTCAGTATCAATTGCCTAAGCGCATTGATGAATTGGTCAGTGAAGGCTTCATCATGAAAGTAAACGAGCTGAGGTGACATGACACTTGATGAGATCACGAGCTGTTTCTTCGAGTATGCGCTGCAGCAGGGGAAGCCTTACAAGAACTTTCCACTAGGTACGGACATTGAGGAATTTGGTGCGCCGTATATTGAAATATCAACATCCGGCAAGGCCGCCATAGTGGCCAGGGATCGAGGTGAGGAGTGCCTGAGAAGGGAAACAAATTCACCGAAAGTCCTGGCTCAGTGGGATTTCGAAATGTTCAACAGGCGTTGAGTTCAGACCTCTGATAGAGATAGCCCGCATTTGCATGCTCCGCTCGAATTCTGACGCTGACCTAGGTTCAGGCTTCACAACCAGTAGATGACGACTGCAGCGAGAGCGATGGTGGAGAGAAAGACCTTGGGGCAGCGGTTGTAGCGGATCGCCACACGCCGCCAGTCTTTGAGCCCGCCGAACATGATCGCGATCGCTGCCCGACAGGGCATTCCGAAGGAATGTCCCGAGAGGGGTGTTTCACCTTTGCCTTGCGCCGCTTTCGGCCCGCGATGCAGGTGCGCCTCGCTTTGTCTTTCAACGCGTCTCTGAACCAGTCGGCATCATGGCCGCGATCCCCGGGCAATCAGTCGACCTTCGGCAGGCTGCTCAGCAGCGCCCGCGCAGCGATGTCGTCGCTGACCAGTCTTGCCGTGACGAACAGATTGAGCGGCCGCCCTTGGCCATCTGCTCGTCGGTCAGCCGGAAAGGTCGCTCATGTCATCGATCCGTTTTCAGAGCCGTGAGCCACGCCGAATAGCGACAATCAATGCATCCTGAACCTGGTGGAGGCGAGCCTGGCGCCAATGACAAGTGGAGTCCGGGCGGTTATGCAAGTGGGGGAGTGGCAGAGGCCGCTATGGATTTAAGTTCGATAACTGCACAAGTACAGTGTCGTGGAGCTCAGGCTTTGACAGAAGAAAGTAAGCCCAGAAAAGTCTTTGTTGGATATGACACGATTGGTGGTGTGAAGGTGAAGCGGTGGCGGTACGAGGGCCTCAAACCGCGCCCCATCTTACGCATCCCGGATTTGTTCCAGGAACGGACTTGGAGTGTCCGACGGGAGGAAGAAAGGTATCTCTTTGAATTTTGGGCCGCCCGGCAGGGTGGAGGAACTGATACCTACGAGATTTCTAAAGAGGACTTCGATGGGGTTCTGTCGGGAAAACTGGTGCTTGAGGATTTGGCGAGGAAGTACTGTCGATAGACGGCAGTGAATTTGGTCTGCCTAGGGGCAGGATGCTTGACCAGTAGACGACCGGAGCCTGGTGTTCATGCCGCCTTTGGTTCGACCGAGCAGACGACTACCCCCCCCTCCTAAGGGGCAGGTTGCAGGTTCGAATCCTGCCGGGGTCACCATTTCTCCTGACACAAAGACTTGGCGCGGAAACGCGAAACGCGCGCCGGGTGGGGCGCGCGGTTCTGTCTTGCGATGGTCTTCTCCGGCGGCCGGAGGGGCTCAGACGCGGGGCAGTTCCGAGAAGATCTCGGGGCCGTCCTCGCGCAGGATGACGATCTCTTCCAGGCGCAGGCCGAACTTGCCCTCAAGGTAGACGCCCGGCTCGATCGAGAAGACATTGCCGGTGGCCAGGGGCGTCTGGGACGTGCCGGTGATGTAGGGCGGCTCGTGGATGTCGATGCCCAGGCCGTGGCCGGTGCGGTGCAGGAAGCGGTCGCCGTAGCCTGCCTCGGTGATCACGCCGCGCGCGGCGGCGTCCACGGCGCTGGCGGGCGCGCCGGGTTTGGCGGCGGCCAGGGCGGCCTGCACGGCGGCCTCGACCACGTCGCGGACCTTCAGGAACTCGGGGTCGGGATCGGGGCCGAACCAGCGGCAGCGGGTCATGTCCGAGGGATAGCCGTCGAGCACGCAGCCGGTGTCGATCAGCACGGCCATGTTCTCGCCCAGGGCCGTGGCGCCGGGGTGGTGGTGCGGGAAGGCGCCGTTGCCGCCGAAGCAGACAGAGCAGAAGGCGGTGGCGGCGCCATTGGCCTTGTAGTGGGCCTCGATCAGCTCGACCACCTGGGCCTCGGTCATGCCGGGCTTCAGGGCGGCGAAGGCGGCCTCGACGGCGGCATCGTTGAGCAGGTGCGAGGCCTTGATGCGGGCGGCTTCATCCGCGTCCTTCAGGGTGCGCAGCAGGCCGACGGTATCCTCGGTGAAGCGGCGGCGCGGGCTCTCGAGGCTGTCGAGCAGCAGCAGGGCGAAATCGGCGCGCATGGTCTCGTCGATGACAACCGACAGGCCGGGACGGCGGGCGTTGCTGGCGTCCAGCAGCGCATCCAGCGCGGCGCGGGGGCCATCGTCATCGGCCCAGGTGAAGAGCGGCAGGGAGGTGACCTCCTTCGCCATGCCGGCGTTGAGCGAGGGCATCAGGAAGCCCGCGTGATCGGCGCTGACCAGCAGCATCACGGGGCGTTCGTCGCCATGGGGGTTGAGCCCGGTCAGCCAGGCCATGTGGCTGGAGGGGCCCAGCACCACCAGGTCGGTTTCGGTTTCCGCCATCCGGGCGCGCAGCCGCGAGAGGCGCTCTTCGGCCTGCATCAGATAGGACATTCTTTACTCCTGAAACGAAACGGGCCGCCGGAGAACCGGCGACCCTGTGGTCTTGCGGGCGGTCGAAGGATTACTCCTTCTCGACCAGCCGGTAGTAGACGAAGTCGGAGGTCGCGCCGTTGACGTAACCCGAGACATTGCCGCCCATGGCAACCTCGTAGGAGGCCTGGAACATGATCACGATGGGAGAGCTCTCCTGCACCTTGGCCTGCAGGTCACGGTACATGTCGAGACGCTTCTCGGGATCGGCTTCCGACAGCGCGGCCATGGTCTTGGTGTTCAGCTCGTCCGGCACGGCCCAGGCGTTCCGCCAGGTGGTGGTGGCCTGGTAGTTGTCGTCCGAGTTGTCCGAGTTGTAGGCGAAGGCCTTGGCGTTGGAGTGCGGGTCCATGAAGTCGGGGCCCCAGTACAGCAGCATCGCCTGGTGGGTCCGCTCACGGTACTTGGTGATCACCTGGGCGCCGGTGCCGGGCAGGATCTCGAACTCGATGCCTGCGTCGGCGAAGCTGGCCTGCAGCGATTGCGCCATGTCGGTGAAGGGGGCCGCGTTGATCACGTCCAGCGTCACTTCGATGGGGGTCTCGATGCCGGCGTCTGCCAGGATCTGCTTGGCCTTCTCGGGATCATAGGTGAAGGGCGTCTCGTCGTAGGAGCCGGGGAAACCCTTCGGCCAGAAGGCCTGGTGGACCTCCATCTGGCCCTTGATGATCGTGTCGGTCATGCCGGTGTAGTCGACCAGGTAGCGCGCGGCTTCCCAGACGGCCGGGTCGGTCAGGCTGTCGGTCTTCTGGTTGAACGACAGGAAGTGCACGGCGGCCTGCGGGAAGGTCTCGACCTTGATGTCATCGCTGGACAGCGAGGCGATCTGGTCGGGGGTCAGGTTGCGGGCCATGTCGATGTCGCCCTGTTCCAGCAGCAGCTGCTGGGTGGCGGCTTCGGCCACGTGGCGGATGATCACCTGGGACATCTCGGGCGCGCCCTTGAAGTAGTCCTCGTTGGCGGCCATGCGCACCATCTGACCGGGGGTGTAGGCGGTCAGCTCGAAGGGACCGGAGCCTGCCGAGTTGGCGTTCAGCCAGGCATTGCCCATGTCGCCGTCTTCCTCGTGCTCCATCACCAGCGCCTTGTCGACGATGGAGGCGGGGCGCGCGGCCAGCACGTTCAGAACGAAGGCGGGCGAGAAGTCGCCCTCGTATTTCACCGTCACGACGTTGCCGTCGGCGGTGACCAAGTCGTCCACGTTCTCCGGGGTCCAGCCGAGCTGGGCCAGGATGAAGGCGGGCGTCAGGTTCAGCTTGATCACGCGGGTCAGCGAGAACAGCACGTCCTCGGCGGTCACCGGGTTGCCGGAGTTGAAGACCGCGTCATCGCGCAGGGTGAAGGCGATGGTCTTGGCCTCGGCGTCCATCTCCCAGTCGGTGGCGATGCCGGGGGCCAGGACGGTGGGATCTTCCGCATCGTACTGGACCAGGCGGTCGTAGAGGTTGGTCACGAGCTCACCGGAGGTGAATTCATAGGCCTGCGCCGGGTCGATCGCGACGATGTCGTCGATGTTCTGGGCGATGACCAGGACGTCATCGGGCGTGTCGGCCAGGGCCGCGGTGCCCGCCAGGGGCAGCGCGAGCGCCGAGGCAAACAGCGCGGATTTCAGCATGTTCATGTGGCTCTCCTTGTTGGGGTTGAGTGAGCGGGGTGGCGTTGCTCAGCTTTCCAGCTGCGCCATCTCCGGTAGTTTCATCCCGCCCTTGCGGTTCAGCACGGCCAGGGTGCCGGTCCAGAGAATCCGGACAGGCTTGTCGGTGGGATTGGTCCAGGAATGGGGCCGCAGCCCGCTGTAATGCAGGCTGTCACCGGCCTTCATCCGGATGACCTGTCCGTCGAGGGTCTGCTCGATCTCGCCGTCCAGGATATAGATGATCTCTTCGCCCTCGTGGCTGACCACCTCCGAGGTGTAACCGGCGGGCACATGCAGGATGTAGCTCGACAGCTCGGCGCCGGGGAAATCGGTGGCCAGGTTCTCGTAGCCGATGGAGGAGCCATTCAGCGAGAACTGGGGTCGCGTTTCAGAGCGGGTCAGGCTTTCGGTGGGGCCCGGCGCGGCGATGAAATACTCCAGAGTGACATCCAGCGCCGCGGCAATCTGCGCCAGGGTGCCGAGAGAGGGCGTGGCGTTGTCGCGCTCGACCTGGCTGAGGTAGCCGACCGAAACTCCCGCGCTGTCGCACAATGCCTGCAGAGTCAGCCCAAGCTGCTTTCGGCGCTTGCGAATAAGCGGTCCGAGCTGCCGCTCTGCTTTCTGCTTCTCCCGTGCCATGGCACGTTCCTCCGAGATCATTTCCCCTACGGTACAAAAATTTTTTTACTATGGCAAAAATTTTTTGTAGAACTGGTGGCGAGATTTCACTCGACCGATGCCAAAGGAGGCGCTGACCTTGGCGACAGAAGCAACAATGGCCGTCCGGGCCGGACGCGGCGTAAGGGGGATTGGCGGTTTCGTCGTGGTCACCGCGCTGACCTTCCTGGGCCTGCTGGCGATCACCTTCTTCATCGGGCGCGTGGTGCCCATCGACCCCGTGCTCTCGGTGGTCGGGGACCGCGCGACGCAAGCGCAATACGACGCGGCGCGCATCGCCATGGGGCTGGACCGGCCGATGGTCGTGCAGTTCTTCGACTACGTCTGGTCGGTGATGCAGGGCGACCTTGGCAAATCGATCTCGACCAACCGGCCTGTCGCCGACGATCTGCTGCGGGTCTTCCCGGCGACGCTCGAGATGGCCACCCTGGGCATCTTCATCGGTGTCGTCCTCGGCGTACCCGCCGGAGTCTGGGCCGCAACGCGACGCGGCGAATGGGTCGACCAGGTGATGCGCGTCTTCGCGCTGCTCGGCTACTCGGTGCCCGCCTTCTGGCTGGGCCTCGTCGGTCTGGCGATCTTCTATGCCGGTCTGGGCTGGGTCGCGGGGCCGGGGCGGCTGGACATCTTCTATGAGGGCCTGGTGCCCGCGCGCACCAATGTCATGCTGATCGACGCCGCGCTGGCGGGCGACTGGGATGTCTTCTGGAACGCGCTCTCGCATCTCGTGCTGCCGGCCTCGATCCTGGGCTTCTTCTCGCTGGCCTTCATCGCGCGGATGACCCGCAGCTTCATGCTGGACCAGCTGGGCCAGGAGTTCATCACCACCGCCCGCGTCAAGGGCGTGCCAGAATGGCGGGTGATCTGGGTGCATGGCTTCAAGCCGATCCGCGTGCCGCTGATCACCGTCATCGGCCTCAGCTACGCCGCGCTGCTGGAAGGGTCCGTGATGATCGAGACCGTCTTCAGCTGGCCCGGCATCGGCAACTACCTGACCACGGCGCTGCTGAATGCCGACATGAACGCCGTTCTGGGCGCGACGCTCGTGATCGGCTCTGTCTTCATCCTGATCAACAAGATCTCGGACGTGCTCTACCGCGTCCTCGACCCGAGGAGCAAATGATGAGCACCAGAGACTGGCTTCTTGACGACAGTCCCGCCACGCTGACCCAGGCCAACCTGGGCCGCGCCTGGCGGATGATGAGCGCGCTGATGCGCAATCCGCTGGCCGTGGCGGGTCTGCTGATCATCCTTCTGCTGCTGGCGACGGCGCTCTTCGCGCCCTGGATCGCGCCGGAAAGCCCCGTGGGGCAGAACCTGCAGGCGCGCCTGCTGCCGCCCTCGGCAGAGCATTGGATGGGCACCGACGAGCTGGGACGCGATATCTTCAGCCGCGTGGTCTATGGCTCTCGTATCACGCTGATGATCGTGGCGCTGGTCGCCGTGATCTCGGCCCCGCTGGGTCTGATCATCGGCGCGGTTGCGGGCTACTTCGGCGGCTGGGTCGACCGCATCCTGATGGGCCTGACGGACGTCTTCCTGTCGCTGCCCAAGCTGATCCTGGCGCTGGCTTTCGTCGCCGCCCTGGGACCGGGGATCGAGAACGCGATCATCGCCATCGCCATCACCGCTTGGCCCGCCTATGCCCGTATCGCACGGGCCGAGACGCTGACCTTCCGCAATGCCGAGTACATCCAGGCGGTGCGGCTGGTCGGCGGCTCCCACACCCGGATCATCACCCGGCACGTGCTGCCGCTCTGCACCTCTTCGATGATCGTGCGGGTGACGCTGGACATGGCGGGCATCATCCTGACCGCCGCCGGTCTGGGCTTCCTGGGTCTCGGCGCGCAGCCGCCGCTGCCGGAATGGGGGGCCATGATCTCGCGCGGGCGGACCTTCATCCTGGACCAGTGGTGGGTCGCCACCATGCCGGGCTTCGCCATCATCCTCGTCTCGCTGGGCTTCTGCTTCCTGGGCGACGGGCTGCGCGACGTGCTGGACCCGAAACAGGGGGGCGAGAAATGACCGAGGCACCGCTTCTGGAAATCGAGGACCTGCGGGTCAGCTTCGCCACCCCCAAGGGGCCGGTGGAGGTCGTGAAGGGCCTGAACCTGATCCTGGGCCGCGAAGAGCGCCTGGGCATCGTCGGCGAAAGCGGGTCGGGCAAGTCGATGACGGGCCGGTCGATCCTGCGGCTGATCCGGTCTCCGGGCAAGCAGACCGCCAAGACCCTGCGTTTCGACGGGCTGGACCTGATGGGCCAGAGCAACCGCGAGATGCGCCAGATCCGTGGCGCGCGGATCTCGATGATCATGCAGGATCCGAAGTTCTCGCTGAACCCGGTGATGACCATTGGCCACCAGATCGCCGAGGCGCTGCAGGTGCATGAAAAACTGCCCCGCCGCGACCTGCAGGCGCGGGTGATCGAGATGCTGAACTCCGTCCGCATCAACGAGCCCGAGCGGGTGGCGAAGATGTATCCGCACGAGGTTTCGGGCGGCATGGGGCAGCGGGTGATGATCGCCATGATGCTGATCCCGCGCCCGCAGCTGCTGATCGCGGATGAGCCGACCTCGGCGCTGGATGTCTCGGTTCAGGCGCAGGTGCTGGACCTGATCGAAGAGCTGGTGACCGGCAACGGCATGGGCCTGATCCTGATCAGCCACGACCTGAACCTGGTGGCGCGCTACTGCGACCGCATCCTGGTGATGAACGGCGGCGAGGTGGTCGAGGCCTGCGCGGCCAAGGATCTGCACAAGGCCAGCCATCCCTACACCAAGGGCCTGCTGGCGGCACAGCCGCGGATGCAGGAAACCCGAGACGAGCTGCCGGTCCTGGACCGCAGCGGAGGAGCAGGCACATGAGCAGCCCCGAGAATCCCAAAGCCGCGATTTCCCTCAAGGATCTGGATATCTCCTACGGCGACACCAAGGTGGTGCGCGATGTCACCTTCGACGTGGCGGAAGGCGAGAGCTTTGCCTTGGTCGGCGAGAGCGGGTCGGGCAAGTCGACCGTGCTCAAGGCCATCGCCGGGCTGGCCCCGGACTGGACCGGAGAGATCTCCGTGCTGGGCAAGCCGCGCGGCCATGGCACCGACCGTGCCTTCTCGGAAACCTGCCAGATGGTGTTCCAGGATCCCTATGCCTCGCTGCACCCGCGCAAGACCATCGACACTGTCCTGTCCGAGCCGCTGGCGATCCACGGCATCGGCAAGCGCAGCGAGAAGGTGGTCGAGATGCTCGGCGCCGTCGGCCTCGACCAGCGCTTCCGCTTCCGCTTTCCGCACCAGCTGTCGGGCGGGCAGCGCCAGCGTGTCGCCATCGCCCGCGCCCTGATGCTTGAGCCCAAGGTGATGCTGCTGGACGAGCCGACTTCGGCGCTGGATGTCTCGGTACAGGCCGAGATCCTGAACCTGCTGAAGCGGCTGCGCCGCGAACAGGGGCTGACCTACCTGATGGTCACCCACAACCTGCCGGTGGTCAGCTTCATGTGCGACCGCATGGCAGTGATGAACAAGGGCCGCATCGTCGAGATCGCCCCCAAGACCGCGCTCTATGACGGCAGCTTCGCCGATCCCTATACGCGCGACCTCTATGCCGCTTCGGGCGGCAACCCCGATGCCGATCCCGCGCTTGCGGCGGCATCAGAAAGCAAGGACCCCGCATGACCGATACGACCAAGGCGCTCGCCGATTTCACCACCGCCCTCGCGGCTGCCACGACCGAAGAGGCCGCCTTCGACGCGCTCTGCGCGCTGACCAAGGCGACGGTGGGGGCGAAGCTGTTCACCGTGATGACCTCGGACACCGAGGCCATGGTGGCGCGCCGCGCCTATACCGACGATGCGGTGAACTACCCGACCTCGGGCGAGAAGCCGATCACCCTGAACCGCTGGTTCGACCAGGTGCTGACCCAGCAGGAGGCCTTCGTCTCGAACTCCCTGGCCGATATCGACACCGTCTTCCCCGATGCCGAGCTGATCGGCAAGCTGGGCTGCGGCTCGGTTGTGAACCTGCCGCTGATCATCGGCGGCAAGGTCATCGCGACGATGAACATCCTGCATGAAGAGGGCTACTACACGCCCGAGCGCGTGGCCCAGATCCACGATCTGCTGCGCCTGCCGGCCACGGCGGCCTGTGCCGTGGCAATGGTGCTGCGCGCCTGATCAGGGCCGCCAACTGCCAGAAATCGGAAGCCGGCCAGCCCGAAAGGGTGGCCGGCTTCCTGCTTTTCAGGGGCCAGTCAAAGCAGGCAACTTTCCAGCCGCTTCTTCTCGAAGACATCCACCAACCCCATGTCGCTGAGGCGCGGGCCGGGGTTGCAGACGAGCGAAGCGCCGAAGAGTGCCTTGAAGACCAGGTAGGGCGGTTGCCAATCCACGAGGCGGTCCATCTCGGCACGGATCGCGGCGAATTGGGCTGCGATCTCCTCCAGCGGCGCGTCGCTGTAGAGCCCGGCAATCGGCAGCGCCAGCAGGTGAGAGACCTCGCCCCCCTGCGCCACCGCCAGCCCGCCGCCCGCCTCGCGCAGGGCATTGCCCGCGGCGGCCATGTCGGCGGGATCGCGGCCGAAGATCGTCAGGTTGTGGCTGTCGTGGCTGACACTGGTGGCGAAGGCACCGCGCCAGGTGCCCCAGTTCTCGAGGAAGGCCACCCGAGGCGGCGTACCGGCGCCGTGGCGGTTGATCACCGCCATGCGGATCATGTCGTCGGGCAGGACGAGCCGCCCCTCCTCGACCGCCACTTCGCGTTCGCCCCACTCGGGGAAGCGGGGCTTCGACAGGGTGGCGATGCGGGCGCTGCTGCCCTCTGCGGCGATCTCGAAATCGGCCTCCGTCAGCGGGGCCATCTTCATGGTGTCGCGCAGCGCGGCAGGCAGCGGCAGCGGGGATGGCGCCGTGCGCATCGCGCCGCCCTCGGCCACCAGCTTGCCATCGGTGATCACCGCTGCGGCCTTCACCGCCGCCACGTCGGCGAGCAGCACCAGGTCGGCGCGGCGGCCCGGTGCGACGAGGCCCAGGTCGCCGCGGCCGATACGGCTGGCGGCGTTCAGCGTCGCGGCGCGGTAGGCCCAGAGCGGCGGCAACCCGCATTGGATCAGCATGCGGATCACCGCGTCCAGCCCGCCCCGGTGCAGCAGGTCGTCGGGGAAGACATCATCGGTGCACAGGGTCACGGTCTGCGGCATCTCGCCAAGCGCCAGCAGCGCCTCGGCGAACTCGGGCAGCAGATGCGCGTGGGAGCCGCGCAGCTCGATGGTGAAACCGGCCTCGAGCTTGGCCATCAGATCGGCAGCCGAGGTCAGCTCGTGGTCTGTCTCGACGCCCGCGGCGGCAAAACCGGCAAGGTCTCCGCCCGTCAGGCCCCGGCCATGGCCGCAGAGCCTCTTGCCGCTCTCGAGCGCGGCATTGGCGATGCCGGTGACGCGCGGATCGCCATCCAGCAGCGGGTGCATGGTCATCAGCTCGGCGGCGCCTTGGATATCGTCGCGGGCCAGCCAGCGGGCCACCACCCCGGCGTCGAAGTCGCCGCCCGAGGCCTCGTAGCCGGGGGCAGAGGGCACGCAGGTCGGCATCAGCGGCATCAACCGCAGCGGCACGGCGGCGGCCTCGGCGCAGGCATGGGCCAGCCCCGCTTCGCCCGCCACATTGGCCAGCTCATGCGGGTCCCAGAGGGCCGTGGTCACGCCGCGCGGCACCACGGCCTCGGCATAGGCGGCGGGGCCGACCATGGAGCTTTCGACATGCATATGCGTGTCGATGAAACCGGGCACCAGGGTCTGGCCCTCGGCCTTCAGCACCTCGCCCGCGTCCGAGCGGCTGCCCGGCGCATGGACAGAGGCGATCAGCGGGCCGATCAGCCCGACGTCGGCGGCGCGGATGCGCCCGGTGACCATGTCCATCACCTGCGCGCCGGTGATCAGCAGGTCGAAGGGCGCCAACCCTCGGGCGGCGCGCACCGCGCGGGCGCGCAGCTCAGGGTCGTTCAGGTCTTGCGGAAAGCCCATCTCAGTCCACCGTCTTCAGCGCGGCAAGGCAGAGCCGCGCGGCATTGTCGTCGACGCCGGTGGCAAGGCGGGTGCGCCCCGCGCCTCCGGCGGTGAATGTCGTGGCCCCGTAGCTGTCATCCTGCGCAAGCGAGACCGCCATGGCGCGGGGTTCAAACCGCAGGGCCTCGGGCCGGGTGATGGCTAGCGCGGCGAGCGGATCATAGATCGCCATGCCGGGGCGCCCGCGCGAGAGGCCGATGTCCAGATAGCCGCCCAGCAGGTCGGCGGTAAGGGGGGGCGAGGGTGGCAGATCGTCGGGGGTGAAGGTGACCTTGCGGCAGGCCATCAGGTCCACCACCTCCAGCGGCAGCCCGGCGCGGGCGACGATATCGGCGGCCTCGGGATCGGCCAGGGCGTTGAACTCGGCGGCGGCCGAGTGGTTGCCCGGCCCGTCGCTGCCGCCCATCCACACCAGCCGCTGGATGCGCGCCGCGGCCTCGGGGTGGTCCTGCACCAGCCGGGCGATGTTGGTCAGCGGGCCAAGGGCAAGGACGTGGTCGCCGCCCGCCATCAGCCATGCGACCAGCGCCGCGACGGCATCAAAGGGGGGCGGGGGCAGGTCAACCTGCGGAAGATGGGCGCCGCGGCTCTGCATGCCGCGTGGTCCCAGGATGCGCTCTGCTGTCTCGGGCGCGCGCTTCAGGGGCCGGTCGGCGCCCGTATGCAGCGGGGCCGTGAAGCCGTAGTGCCGTGCCGCGCCCTGGGCATTGGCGATGACCTGCGGCAGCGGCGCATTGCCCGCCACCAGCGAGATCCCCGCGACCTCGACGCCCCCGTGCCGCAGCACCAGGAGCGCCCAGAGGTCATCGAAGCCGTAGTCGGTATCGACCCAGAGCCTCATGCGGCCAGCGGGCGGGCGGTGGCTTCGGGCAGGTCGAAGGAGAGCGTCTCTCCGATCGCCGCCTCGGGCAGGGCGATGTCGGCATCGGCCTTCACGGGGCCAAGGGCGGTCTCCAGCACGTATTCGCGGTGCGCGCCTGCGAAGGAGGTCGCCAGCACGCGGCCCTGATGCGGGCCGCTGCCCACGGTCACGCCATCCGGCCGCCAGGCCAGCATCGGGCTTTGCGGCACGAAGCCCAGCTCGAGCGCGCCATGGTCGGTGACGACCTTGCCACCCTCGGTGCGGAAGATGTTCTCGAAGCCCATGAAGTCTGCGGCAAAGGCGGTCTCTGGGCGGGCGTAGAGGTCGGCGGGGGTGCCGAGCTGCTCGATCTTGCCCGATTGCATCAGCACGATGCGGTCCGCCAGGGCCAGCGCCTCGGCCTGGTCGTGGGTGACGAAGACCATGGTGACGCCGGTTTCCTTCTGCACCCGCTGCAGCTCGGTCCGCATCTCGAGGCGCAGGCGGGCATCGAGGTTCGACAGCGGCTCGTCCAGCAGCAGCACCTTGGGCTTCATGACCAGCGAGCGGGCCAGCGCCAGGCGCTGTTGCTGACCGCCGGACATCTCGGCGGGCTTGCGGGTCTCGAAGCCCGTCAGGCCGACGGTGGCCAGACCTTCCTCGGTGCGGGCCTTGATCTCGGAGGCGGGCAGCTTCTGCAGGCGCAGGCCGAAGGCCACGTTCTCGAAGGCGTTGAGGTGCGGGAACAGGGCGTAGCTCTGGAACACCAGCCCGATGCCGCGCTTGTTCGCGGGCACGCGGGTCACGTCGCGCCCGTCGATATGGATGCTGCCAGAGGCCGGGTTCAGAAGCCCCGCAATGGCGCGCATGGTGGTGGTCTTGCCGCAGCCCGAGGGGCCGAGCAGGCAGATCAGCTCGCCTTCGCGGATCGACAGGTTCAGCTCGGGTACGGCGGTGGATTTGCCGTACATCAGGGTGACATCGGAGAGTTGGACGAAAGAGTCAGACATAGCGAGAGAATCCCAGCAGGCGTTCGGCAACGAAGACAATGGCAAGCGACATGAAGGCCAGAAGGGCCGAGAGCGCGGCGACGGAGGGGTCGAAGGTGATCTCCATGTAGGCCAGCATGTCGATGGGCAGGGTGCGGACCCCGGGGCCCGACAGGAACAGCGACACGGGCACCTGGTTGAAGGAGGTCACGAAGCCCAGGATGAAGGCGGCCAGCACGCCGCCTCGGATGTTCGGCAACACCACCTTGGTGAAGGCCTGGAAGCGCGAGCAGCCCAGCAGGACGGCGGCTTCCTCCATGTCGGCGCGCAGGTTGTGCATCGAGGACGACACGACGCGCACCGCATAGGGCAGCACCAGCGCCGTGTGGGCCATGAACAGCGCCAGCGTGACGGTCACGCCCGTGGGCACCACAAGGTAGCGCAGCAGCGCGAGGCCCACGATGATGCCGGGCACGATGATCGGGGCGGCGACGATGGTGCGGACGGTCTCCGCGCCGGGCAGGTCATAGCGGTTCAGCGCATAGGCGGCGGGCACGCCGAGCAGCAGCGCGGCCAGGGTGCCGAAGATCGCCAGCGCCATGGACAGCAGGAAGGAGGCGCGGAAGCTCTCGACGGTGAAGACCTTGAGATACCAGCGCAGGGTCAGCCCCTCGGGCGGGAAGGCCAGGTAGCTGGTGTCCGAGGCACCGGCGAGGATGATGATCAGGAAGGGGCCGATCAGGAAGGTCAGCGTCAGCCCGAGGATGATCCAGTTGGCCAGCAGGCGGGAAGAGGTGTTCATGGGATCTAGCTCCGGGCCGAGGCGATCTTCTTCAGCAGAAGGTTCGCCGAGAAGGACATGACGATCAGGATCATCGCGATCACGGAGGCCGAGACGAAGTCATTGCTGACGTTCACCCGCTGGTAGAGCAGCGTCTCCAGCATCAGCACCTTGGAACCACCGAGGATCGCGGGCGTGATGTAGGCGGTGAGCGAGCCGGTGAAGACCAGGGTGCCACCGATGACGAGGCCCTCCTTGGTCAGCGGCAGGATCACCTTGAAGAAGACGGCCAGCCAGCTGGCGCCGAGGACGCGGGCGGCGGGGATCACGTCGCGGGGGATGTTCTCCATCGCCGAGACAAGCGAGATGATCATCAGCGGCAGGAAGAGCTGCAGCAGGCCGAGGAAGACGGCGGTTTCGGTGAACAGCAGCCGCAGCGGCGTGTCGGAAAGGCCGAGGCCGGTGATCGTCTCGTTTACGATGCCGGTGCGGCCCAGGATGACGATCCAGGCATAGGTCCGTGCCACGGGTGAGATCATCAGCGGCAGGACGACCATCCCGAAGATGGTGCCCCGGCTTTTCGGCCCGAGGTTCACGATGCAGAAGGCCGCCGCATAGCCGATCACGGCGGCGGTCAGCGCCACCAGTGCGCCCAGCTTCAGCGTACGCAGGAAGACGGTGCGGTTGAGCGGTGTAGCGAAGAAGTCGATATAGCCCTGCAGCGACCAGCCGCCCTCGAAGCGGAAGGCTTCGGACAGCAGGATGCCAACGGGCACGAGAAAGAGCAGCGTCGAGAAGATGGCGGCCGGAAGGGCAAGGGCCAGGCCTTCGCGCGTGTTGCGGAACATGGGAACAATCCTGTCGTCGGGCAGCGGCGGGAAAAGGCCCCGGCGTGGAAGGGGGGAGCGCACACGCCGGGGCAGGTAGGAGGCAGGATGGGAGGCCCGCCTCCTGTCGGGTTACTGGATCACCTCGGTGTTCCACTGTTCGACCCATGCCTCGCGCTGCTCGACGATGTCGGCGGCGGGCATGATGTTCAGGTTGTCGATGACATCGGCGCCATAGGTCAGGTTCTCGGCGATCTCGTCAGAGACCACGACTTCCTTGTTGGCGGGGCTGTCCACCTGCATCTCGGCGACCTTGGTCTGGACCTCGGTCGAGAGCCAGTAGTCCATGAACTGGTAGGCCAGCTCTTCGTTGCCGTTGTCCTTGGTCATGATCATGACGTTCATGCCACCGGCCTGGCCCTCGACGGGATCGGCCCAGGCGAAGGGCAGGGCGGCCTCCTTGAAGCTGCCCCAGGCGAACTTGCCGACGGGCGCGGCGATGACTTCCTGCTGGTTCATCAGCTGCACCAGCTCGGAGGAACGCGAGTAGAAGGTCACGATGTCGTCGGCATGCTCGCCGATGGTCGAGATCACCGGGGCGTAGTCGCCGCTGCCGCCCATGGCGCGGTCGAGCATCATCAGGGTCAGCGGGCCCTGGGTGCCGGTGATGTTGGGCAGGGCCACCTGGCCGGCCAGCTCGTCGCTCAGCAGGTCGCCCCAGCTTTCGATTTCCAGCAGGTCCGAGCGGTAGACGATGGAGGAGGCGTAGTAGGTATACCCCACGGCCATGCCATCGCCGTTCGGGTCCTTGGCGCTGTCATAGAGCTTGTCGAAGTTCGACAGCTTTGCGGTGTCCAGCTCGGCCAGCAGGCCCTTCTGGGCCAGCGCCAGCGCATCCTGGGTCGAGATCACGGCCATGTCGATCACCGGATCGGCGGCGTTGGCTTCGATCTTGGCCATGCGCTCGACCGAGTTGCCGGTCTCGACGACGACGTCGCAACCGCAGATCTCTTCAAAGGGATCGTAGAGCGCTTCCTTGTACTGGTCCTGGGCGAAGGAATAGACCGAGATGGTCAGGGTCTTGTCCTGGGCCTGGGCCGCGGTGGCCAGGGCGGCAGCCGCACAGCCGAGCGCGAGGCGGGAGAGAGTGGTTTTCATCATTTGGCTCCTGTTGGGTCGGTTTCTGAGTGGTGGGAGGAGAGGGTGACGGAAAGATCCCGCCTGCGGGGCGGCCAGGTGGACTGGCGCAGCACCAGCCGCATCGGGATGGCGGAGACCGGCGCCGGGTCGGGGCGTCCGGCGATGCGCAGGGTCAGCACGTCCAGCGCCTGATCGGCGATGGCCTCGACATCCTGGGCAATGGTGGTCAGCTCGGGGTGCATGGCGGTGGCCAGGGGCAGATCGTCGAAGCCGGTCAGGCTGACGTCGCCCGGCACCGAAAGGCCCGCCCGGCTGAGATGGGAATGCGCGCCGAGCGCCAGCAGGTCCGAGGTGGCCATGACGCAGGTGGCGCCCTCTGCCACGAGACCGGGCAGGGCGCTCATGCCCTCTTCGCCCCAGACGGCGCAGGTGTGGGCTTCGGGTCCGAGGCCTTCGGTCATGCCGCGCATGCGGTCCTGCTGCACCTCCGAGGCCCGGTTGCCGCCCAGTAGGACGACGTTGCGGTGGCCCAGCTCGCCCAGGTGGGCGCCCAGCTGTCGGCCCCCGCCGCGGTGATCGGCGGCCACGGTGTTGCGTGGGTCCGAGGCGGTGTTGATCACCACCATCGGCACATCCATCTGCGGCGGAGCGGTGCCCAGCCGGGGTACGATGATGATCCCGTCGACGCCCCGCCCCACGAGCTGCGCCAGCGCCTCGTCCTGGCGTGCCGCGTCACCACGGCTGTCGGCGATCAGGATGCCCAGACCGCGCGCCTCGGCGGCAATCGACAGGTTCTGCGCGATACGGGGAAAGAGCGGGTTGGTCAGGTCCGGCATGACCAGGCCCAGGATGCCGCTCTGGCCGGTCTTCAGCGCCCGCGCCGCGCTGCTGGGACGATAGCCCAGCCGGCTTGCATGGTCGCGGATCTTCTCGGCCAGCTCTTCCGAGACCCGGCCCTTGCCACTGAGCGCATTGGAGACGGTGGCGGTCGAAACCCCCAGGTCACTGGCAATCTGTTTCAGGCTGGCCATGCGTTCACCTCACTTGGTGAAACGATTAAGCTAGCAGAAATCCTCGCGTCAATGTTTGATTTAACGATTAACCATCGTGAGGAGAGCCGCAGGGCCCTCGTTGCACATTTTCTGGGCAGCGGGGGTGGCGGGCCTGGGGCCAATGAAAACGGCGCCGCGGGGGTGCCGGGCGCCGTTCAGATGTCGTGGTCGCGGAAGGGGGGCTCAGGCCGCGAGGCCGCGCGCTCCCATGTCGAGGAACTTCTGGCGCCGCGCCTTGATCAGCGCCTTGCGGTCCATCCCGTCCATCTCTTTCAGCATCGCTTCCAGGGCACTGCCAACCGAGGTGATGGCGTCTTCGCGGGCGCGATGCGCGCCGCCGGTGGGTTCCCCGATGATGCGGTCGATCACGCCGAGGTAGTGAAGATCCTGCGCGGTCAGGCGCATGGCCTCGGCGGCCTCGCGCATCTTCTCGGAGTTCTTCCACAGGATCGAGGCGCAGCCCTCGGGCGAGATCACCGAGTAGATCGAATGTTCCAGCATGGCGACCTTGTTGGCGGCGGCAATGGCAACCGCGCCCCCCGAGCCGCCCTCGCCGATGATGACAGAGATCATCGGCACGCCGAGCTGCAGGCATTTCTCGGTCGAACGCGCGATGGCCTCGGACTGGCCGCGCTCTTCGGCACCCTTGCCGGGATAGGCGCCGGCGGTGTCGACGAGGCTGATCACCGGCAGGCCGAACTTGTCGGCCAGCTCCATCAGGCGGATCGCCTTGCGGTAGCCCTCGGGGCGGGCCATGCCGAAGTTGCGCTCGATCCGGGACTTGGTGTCATGGCCCTTCTCGTGGCCGATCACCATTACCGGACGGTCGCCCAGGCGGGCGAGGCCGCCCATGACGGCGAGGTCTTCGGCGAAGTTGCGGTCACCGGCCAGCGGCGTGAATTCCGAGAACAGCGCCTGGATGTAATCCTTGCAATGCGGGCGGTCGGGGTGCCGCGCCACCTGGCACTTCCGCCAGGGTGTCAGCTTGGCGTAGAGGTCCACCAGCATGTCGGCGGCCTTCTTGTCGAGGGCCGCAGCTTCGGATTCGATATCCATTTCCTCGCTCTGCCTGGCCATGGCCCGCAGCTCTTCGGCCTTGCCTTCGATCTCGGCAAGGGGACGTTCGAAATCGAGGTAATTCGTCATCTGGCGCTCCCGCTTCGGTCGCACGTTATATGCAGTCCATGGGGGCGAAGTGCAATATGGCAAGATTTGCCCCACCGGCTTCCGGCAGAGAAGGGCCGCTTGAATGGGCGTCGCAGGGGCAGGCAGAGGCCCCTCTGCACGGCGCATGTCCCGGCCGCAGGACCTGCTAGCCCGCCGCCAGTGCCAGGATCGCCTGCCGCGGAGAGCTGAGCACCGGCAGCCCCAGGTCCTGCAACGCCGTCGCGGCACCGGCCATGGAGGCCTGTGCCAGAACCACCACGTCAGCGCCCTCGCGGGCCAGGTCGGCGCGGATGGCCTGGGCGATATGGGCGTGGAAACGGTCGGTCTCGCCGGTCTCGAAAAGCGGCCAGGCCTCGGGCAGGGCGAGGGGGCGCAACGTGGTGCCTGCGTCGGTCAGGCTTTCCAGCAGCTCCAGGCTGGGCGCGCGGGTGCTTTCCAGCACGTAGACCATCAGGATGCGCCCGCCGATCCCGGCGGCGGTCTCCATCATCGGGCGATCGACGCGCAGCGCGCCCAGTTCCTCGGCCAGCGGGCCAAGGGTGGTGCAGGTGCAGATGAAGGGGCCATCAGCTTCGGCGGCCAGTCGGGCGATCTTCGGCCGCAGCGTCTCTGCCCGGCCCGCGCGGGCGTCCTCGAGCCAGTCCGGGTGGACGGCGTGGCGCAAGGGCAGGCCCGGCGCGAGACTGTCGCGCAGGGCATCGAAGGTCGCCACGTGGACCTCGGCGGTGTGAAGCATCAGGGCCATGGGCTACTGATAGAGCACCAGCACCAGGGACGCCACAAGCAGCCCCGCCATGGTCCAGTTGAACCCGCGCAGCAGGGCCGGGCGGTGCAGCAGGCGGCGCAGCTGCTGGCCCATCAGGATCCAGGCCGAGTTCGACGGGATCGCCACCAGGGCGAAACAGGCGGCGATGAGCAGCACGTAAGAGAGCTCTCTCTCGGGGGCGTAGAGGGTGATGGCGCTCATCCCCATGGCCCAGGCCTTGGGGTTCACCCACTGGAAGGCGGCGGCCTGCAGGAAGGTCAGCGGCTTGCCCTCGGGCGCATCGCTGCTTTCCGGCGGGGCGGCATGGGCGATCTTCCAGGCGAGATAGAGCAGGTAGGCCCCGCAGGCGACCATCAGCACCTGGCGTACCACCGGGTAGAGGTCGAAGACCTGCATCAGGCCAAGCCCGACCAGCGCCACCATGACAGAGAAGCCGACCGCGATGCCCAGCATATGCGGCACCGTGCGACGATAGCCGTAGTTGGCCCCCGAGGCCATGACCATCAGGTTGTTGGGGCCGGGGGTGATGGTGCCGACAAGGCAGAAGGCGAAGATCGCCGAGAAGAGCTGGAGGGTCATCGGGGGGGCTCCGGGGCGGGGCGCGGTGGCGCCGGAATGTCTGTTGGATGCAATCCTAGAGCGGCTTCGCCGGAATGAGGTTGCAAAATGACGTGTCAGACGTGCTACTTTGCAATCCATGGCGAAGATGGATGACCTCAACCGAAAGATATTGCGTGAATTGACCCGCGACGGGCGGATCTCGAATCTCGACCTGGCAGAGCGCGTGGGGCTCTCGCCCTCGGCCTGCCTGCGCCGGGTGCAGGAGCTGGAGCGTTCGGGCGTGATCCTGGGGTATCGCGCGGTGCTGGATGCCGAGGCCATGGGAGCGGGCTTCATCGCCTATGCCTCGGTCGGGCTCTCCGAGCACACCAAGGCCGCGCAGGAGGCCTTCGAGGCCGCCATGACCGCCGCTCCGGAATGCCGTGAATGCCACAACATCACCGGGTCGCGCGAATACCTGCTGCGGATCGAGGCCGAGAGCCTCGCCGCCTACAAGCGTTTTCATACGGATGTGCTGGGCACGCTGCCCCATGTCTCGGCCCTGACCACCTATGTGGTCATGGGCTCTCCGAAGGACGAGCGCGCCTGAGCCGGGCTCACTTGCAGTAGCCGGCCTGCTCCTGGATCGCCTGGGCCGAGCCCGAGAGGTCGATGGGCAGGGCCTGGCCGTCGATCACCAGCTCGGAGCCGCGGCGCAGGTCGCCGAGGAAGGCCTCCAGCTGATCCGCGCCCGAGAAGGCGATGCGGTAGCCGTGGATATCCCCCTGCGAGATCGCGGGGTCGGGGGTGACGCCGGTGGCTTCCAGCGGGAAGGTCATGGCGCGGCCGTCGACGCGGAAGATCGTCTTGGGCTCTTCGAGGTCGGTGCCGAAGCCCAGCCGGACAGAGCGGCCATCGCCCTCGCAGCGGATCGAGAAGTAGTCACCTTCGACCGCGCGTTCCTGGCTCAGGTACATCAGCAGGCCGTTCTTGCCGGCTTCCTTGCTTTGCAGCCAGTGCTCGGAAAAGATCTTCGCCACGTCGTTTTCGACCACGTCCTGCGCGGCGAGCGGCAGGGGGCTGGCGAGAAGGGCAAGGCTGAGGGCGGTGCGAATGGCGCGCATCTGTCATCTCCGGGAGGTACTGCTTGGGGCAACCTATACCGGATTCGCGCGCTGCCAAGGCCTGAGTCGGATCTGGGCGAACCCCTGCCCATGAGACTGCCCATGTGCTTGCAGACGTGATTCGCCCATACGTCAGCGCATCTTGCGGCGCCGGCGCCGCGGTCTGACCATGCGATCGGGTATGTTTGGCGCTTGCAGGCTTGGGAAAAAAGAAGCGCCCGCGAGTCCTCCTCACGCGGGCGCCCCACCGAGCGAGCAGCGGTCAGACCCCGCAAGCAATCAGCTCGGCTTGTTTCACGATCACTTCTGCCTGTTTGATAGATGCAATGTCAACAAGTCTTCCCTTGAAGACCGTCGCGCCCGCCCCGGTGCGCTTGGCGTCCTCCATGGCCGCAAGGATTGCGCGGGCCTCCGAGACCTTCTCCTCGGACGGGGTGAAGACCTCGTTGGCCAGGGCGATCTGCTTCGGGTGAATGGCCCATTTGCCGACCATGCCCAGGGTGGCAGAGCGGCGAGACTGCGCCCGGTAGCCCTCGTCATCGGAGAAATCGCCGAAGGGGCCGTCGACCGGCAGCAGCCCGTGGGTGCGGCAGGCGGCGACGATGGCGGTCTGTGCCCAGTGCCAGGGATCGCCCCAGTATTTCTGCCCCTCGCGCAGCATGTAGTAGTCTTCCTGGGTGCCGCCGATGCCTGTGGTCTGCATCCCCATGGAGGCGGCGAAATCCGCGGCGCCCAGGCTCATGGCCTGCATCCGGGGTGAGGCGGCGGCGATTTCTTCCACATGGGCCAGGCCGGCGGCGCTTTCGATGATCACCTCTAAGCCGATGCGCTTGCTCCGGCCCTTCGCGGTCTCGATGGCGCTGACCAGCGCGTCGACGGCGTAGATGTCGGCGGCGCAGCCCACCTTGGGGATCATGATCTGGTCCAGCCGGTCGCCGCATTGCTCCAGCAGGTCGACCACGTCGCGGTACCACCAGGGCGTATCCAGCCCGTTGATTCGCACCGAAAGCGTCTTGTTGCCCCAATCGACCGCGCCGATGGCCTCGATCACATTGGCGCGGGCCTGTGCCTTGTCGTCGGGCGCCACGGCGTCCTCGAGGTCCAGGTTGATCACATCGGCCGCCGAGGCCGCCATCTTGGCGAAGAGCTTGGTGTTGGAGCCGGGGCCGAAGAGCTGGCAGCGATTCGGCCGCGCCGGGGGTTGGGGCTGAACGCGGAAGGACATTTCGGCCTCCTTGAAAGGAAATTACACATAGACTGCTTGTAGGGTTATTAAGTTGCGCGATGGATTGCAAGGCGGATTTTGCGCCGCAGCATGGTTCTGCGTCGCGGCGGCAGGATCTTCGAAAGAGCGCTCAGAATCCGGGAGATACTGGCGGGATTCCCGCCAGGCGCGCGCAATTCGCAAGCACCTTGATGGGAAAACCACGCAAGCTGGGGGCAAATATCCTCAGGGAGACCATAGACATGATCGAGACCCCGTATCTTCTGTTCCTCGGCGACGCCCCCGACGCTCTGGCTGCGAAAGTGGCTCAGGGCATCAAGGACTGGCGCCCCGGCAACTGCGTTGGCCAGTTCCGCATGGAAGGCTGCAAGGCCGACATGAAGCTGACCGACATGACCCTGGCCGAGGCCAAGGCCGCCGGCGCCAAGACGCTGGTGATCGGTGTCGCCAACCGCGGCGGCGTGATCTCTCCGGCCTGGAAGAAGGTGCTGATCGCGGCGCTGGAAGAGGGCTTCGACATCGCCTCTGGCCTGCACAACCTGCTGCGCAACGAGGAAGACCTCGTCGCCGTTGCCAAGGCCTGCGGCCGCACCCTGCACGACGTGCGTATCCCCTCGGTCCAGTATCCGATCGCCACCGGCGTGAAGCGCAAGGGCAAGCGTTGCCTGGCCGTCGGCACCGACTGCTCGGTCGGCAAGATGTACACCGCCCTGTGCATGGACAAGGAAATGAAGGAACGCGGGCTGAAGTCCAGCTTCCGCGCCACCGGCCAGACCGGCATCCTGATCACCGGCGACGGTGTGCCGCTTGACGCGGTAATCGCCGACTTCATGGCGGGCTCCATCGAGTACCTGACGCCCGACAACGATGATGACCACTGGGACATGATCGAGGGCCAGGGCTCGCTCTTCCACGCCTCCTACTCGGGCGTGACCATGGCGCTGATCCACGGCGGCCAACCGGACGCGCTGGTGCTCTGCCACGAGCCGACCCGCGAACACATGCGCGGCCTGCCCGACTACAAGCTGCCCTCGCTGCAGCAGGTGCGGGACATGGCCATGGGCCTGGCCTCCTGGGTGAACCCGGACGTTAAGGTCGTGGGCATCTCGGTGAACACGCAGCACATGTCCGAAGAGGACGCCCGCGCCTACCTGGCGAAGGTCGAGGAAGAGATGGGCCTGCCCGCAACCGACCCCTACCGCTACGGCGCCGGCCCGCTGGTCGACGCGCTGGCTGCGCTCGGCTGATCGGATCGACCCGCCGGGGGCATGGATGTCTCCGGCGGGCAAATTCTCGGCAAGATGAAGGAGGGGCTTTCGATGAAGATCGAGGTGACCCGCGATACCTTTCCCCTGGCCCAGGTGTTCCGCATCAGTCGCGGCGCCCGGACCGAGGCGGAGGTGCTGACCGTCACGCTGGATGATGGCACCCACCAGGGCCGGGGCGAATGCGTGCCCTATGCCCGCTACAACGAGACCCTGGCTTCGGTCGAGGCGCAGATCGCCGCGCTGCCGCCGGACATCACACGCAAGGGCCTGCAGGATCTGCTGGAAGCCGGTGCCGCGCGCAATGCCGTGGACTGCGCGCTCTGGGATCTCGAGGCCAAACGCGCCGGCAAGCGCGTCTGGGAACTGGCCGGCCTCGAGGCGCCCAAGCCCGAGGTCACCGCCTATACCCTGTCGCTGGACGAACCGGCGGCGATGGAGGCCCAGGCCGCGAAGAACGCCTGGCGGCCGCTGCTGAAGATCAAGCTCGGCACCCCCGACGACATGCCCCGGCTGGAAGCCGTGCGGCGCGGCGCGCCCAAGTCGACGATCATCGTCGATGCCAACGAAGGCTGGTCCGCCGAGGTCTACGCTGATCTCGCGCCGCATCTGGTGCGCCTTGGCGTGGCGCTGGTCGAGCAGCCGCTGCCGGCAGGGCTGGACGAGGCGCTGATCGGCATGGAGCGTCCGGTGCCCGTCTGCGCCGACGAAAGCTGCCATGACCGCGCCAGCCTGCCCGATCTGAAGGGCAAGTACGACGTGGTGAACATCAAGCTCGACAAGACCGGCGGCCTGACCGAGGCGCTCGAGCTGCGGAAAGCCGCGCTGGCCGAGGGCTACAAGGTGATGGTCGGCTGCATGGTCGGCTCCTCTCTGGCCATGGCACCCGCCGTGCTGGTGGCGCAGGGGGCGATGATCACCGATCTGGATGGCCCGCTGCTGATGGCGAAGGACCGCGATGCGGCGCTGCAATACGACGAGGCCGGAGTGCATCCGTCGACGGCCGTGCTCTGGGGCTGAGCCGCTGTCCGGGCGCCTGCGCCCGGCGTGAGGTCCGGCGGACCTCTCGTGTGGCGAACGGTCGGTGGACCGGACGTTGGGATCACTCCCGCCCTGCGCCCTTGGCGCAGGCCTGTCCGGCAGGTGCAGGGTGGATGCAAATCCACCTTCCGCCCCCTGCTTTCACCGCCCGCCCGCGCGCAATCGAACATGCCGGAGGCCCTATCGCCACCGGCATCCGGCAGACCGTTGATTTCCCTTCCGGCGGTCTGCCAGCTAAATCTCTGGCCTCGACGCAGTCCGGGGGCTAACAGGACAACGAGAGACGCGGGCCAGCCCCGCCAGCGACAGGAGAAAGGCCCATGAGCCGCATCGTCTACGTGAATGGTGAGTATATCCCCGAGGCAGAGGCCAAGGTTTCGATCTTCGACCGTGGTTTCCTGATGGCCGATGGCGTCTACGAGGTGACCTCGGTGCTGGGCGGCAAGCTGATCGACTTCGCGGGCCACGCCAAGCGCCTCGAGCGCTCGCTGAACGAGCTCGACATGCCCGCCCCCTGCACCATGGACGAGCTGCTGGAGATCCACCGCCAGCTGGTCGAGAAGAACGACATCGACGAAGGCCTGGTCTACCTGCAGGTCACTCGTGGCTCGGACGGCGACCGCGATTTCGTCTTCCCCGACCCCGAGACCACCAAGCCGACCCTGGTGCTGTTCACGCAGAACAAACCCGGCCTGGCCGACAGCCCGGCGGCCAAGAAAGGTGCCAAGATCCTCTCGGTCCCGGACATCCGCTGGCACCGCCGCGACATCAAGACCGTGCAGCTGCTCTACCCCTCCATGGCCAAGATGATGGCCAAGAAGGCCGGCTGCGACGACGCCTGGCTGGTCGAGGACGGTTTCGTCACCGAGGGCTCGTCGAACAACGCCTATATCGTCAAGGGCAACAAGATCATCACCCGTGAGCTGTCGACCGACATCCTGCACGGCATCACCCGCGCCGCGGTGCTGAAGCTGGCCGCCGAGGCGCAGATGGAAGTCGAAGAGCGCAACTTCACCATCGAGGAAGCCCAGCAGGCGGATGAGGCCTTCACGACCTCCGCCTCTGCCTTCGTCATGCCGGTGGTCGAGATCGACGGCACCCAGCTGGGCGACGGCACGCCGGGCAAGACCGCCCTGCGCCTGCGCGAGATCTACCTGGACGAAATGCGCAAGGCCGCCGTCTGAGGCGGGACGTGGAAGGTGGGATGGCTCCCACCCTATGGATTTGGCGAGGCGCGGGCGAAAGCCCGCGCCTTTCTGCCGTTTGGCGGGCCGGGACGTGGCGGGGCTGTGCGAATCCCCCGCGCCGTGCCAAGGCTGCGCCGATTGTCCGAGAGAGCCCCATGCGCGCCGCCCTGTTCCTAGCCCCGCTGCTTTGCCTTGCCACCCCCGCCGCCGCGGACCTTTGCCGCTATCGTCCCGGCGAGGTGCTGTCGGATGTCGGCGGCTCGATGCTGGGCGATGCGATCCGCAGCGGCGCGGGCTTCGACCTGTCTGACGTGGCCTCGGGTGCCAACCTGCTGAGCCCCAGCCCCGACGGCAACCGGATCGCCGAGGTCACGGGCGTCGTCGCCGCCGCGGTCTCGGCCCCGGTCTCGGTGGTCGCGGGGGTCATCGGCATCTCGGCCTTCGAGGGCGTCTGTTCCCTGCGCGAGGCGCGGCGCAGCGACAGCGCCGCGGTGCTGGATGTCCTGCTCTACATGGCGGAAGACGCCGACCCCGCCCGCTTTGTCCTGCTGGACGCCGACAGGGGGCCGGAGGCGGCGGTGCTGCGCCTGATCGATCCCGAGGGCGTGGCACGGGACTACACGGTCAGCGACCTCGAGATCGTAGACGGCGAGCTGCGCGAGCGCCGCCTCGGTCGCAACCGAGTGCTGGGCAAGGTCACCTTCCGCATGCCCGCCGAAACCCTGATACTGGGCGATGAGCCCTACCGCCTGGAGATGCCCGAGGGCCCGGCACCGCTGCCCGATGTCTCGGTGGCGCCGCTGCCTCCGGGACCGCCGCCGCTGCCCGAGGGACCGGTCGCGCGGCCCAAGACGGTGAAGCCCGCACCGCCCATGCAGAACTGACGCCGGGCAGGAATGACGGCAGCCGCAACTGAAAAAGGCCCGAGCAGAGCTCGGGCCTTTTCGCGTTTCAGGGGCGTGGCGTTCAGGCCAGCTCGGTCTTGGGCTCAGGCTCGTGCTTGTGCACGTCGCCATCGCGGGAGGCGATCTTGAGCACAGTGAAGCCCAGCACCGCCGAGATGGCAGAGCCGGTCAGCACGCCGAGGCGGACCGAGTTCATCAGCGTGGGATCGGCGAAGCTGAGCGTGCCGATGAAGAGCGACATGGTGAAGCCGATACCGGCAAGGCAGGCGACACCGTAGATATGCGCCCAGTTGGCCCCCGTGGGCATGCGGGCGATGCCGGTCTTCACCATCACCCAGACCACGCCGAAGACACCCACCTGCTTGCCCAGCACAAGGCCACCCGCGATGCCGAGCGCCAGCGGGTCCAGCAGGTCGGCGAAGGTCAGCCCGGTCAGGTTCACGCCCGCGTTGCCGAAGGCAAAGAGCGGCACGATGAAGAACAGCACATAGGGCGAGAGACCATGCTCGAGCGCGTGCAGGGGCGACTTGCCGTAGCGGTCCTTGATCGGGATGAAGAAGGCCGCCAGCACGCCCGCCAGGGTCGCGTGGACGCCGGACTTCAGCACCAGGAACCACAGCACCACCGCCAGCAGCAGGGTCGGCGCGATCCGGTGCGCCTTGCGGCGCAGCTGGATGTACATGCCGGCCAGCGGGATCAGCGCCAGGAACAGGTAGTCGATCTGCAGATCGGCCGTGTAGAAGAGCGCGATCACCACGATGGCGCCCATGTCATCCAGGATCGCCAGCGTCAGCAGGAAGATCTTAAGCGACGAGGGCACCTTGGGGCCGACAAGCGCCAGCACGCCGAGCGCGAAGGCAATGTCGGTCGCCGCCGGGATGGCCCAGCCACCCAGGGTCGCGGAATTGCCGAGGTTCAGAGAGACATAGACGATCGCCGGGCAGGCCATGCCGGCAATCGCCGCCACGCCGGGCATCACCACGTCCGCCGGGTTCTTCAGCTTGCCTTCCAGCAGCTCGTATTTCAGTTCGAGCCCGACCAGGAAGAAGAAGATCGCCATCAGACCGTCGTTGATCCAATGCAGCAGCGAGTTCTTCAGCTCGCTCTCCCCGAAGGAGATCTTTAGATAGGTGTGCAGCCAGTCGTCATAGGCCGGCCCCAGAGAGGAATTGGCGACGATCAGCGCCAGGGCAGTTGCCAGGATCAGGAATATCCCGCCCGAAGCATCACTCGAAAAAAATCTGTCCAACTCGCGCCGTAGCCCCATTCCCGTCTCCTCGTCTATTCCAGGTCTTGAACATGCTTTTTGCCTCGGGGGCGAACCTCAAGGCATCATGATGCAGATGGGGTCTCCGGTGCCCGGCTCAAGAGCCAGTTAACCGAAAAGTGACCCTATCGGTTACTTTTCGTTGACGTTCTCTTTGAAAGCCTTGCTGAAAGCTTCCTGCTGCGCGTCGCTGGCCTCGGACTGGTGCTGCGACTTCCACTGGTCATAGGGCATGCCGTAGAAGATCTCTCGCGCCTCTTCCTTGTCCATGTCGATGCCACGCTCCTGCGCGGCTTCCATGTACCAGCGGCTGAGGCAGTTGCGGCAGAACCCGGCCAGGTTCATCAGGTCGATGTTCTGCACATCGGTGCGCTTTTCCATCAGGTGCGCGCGCAGGGTGCGGAAGGCGGCTGCCTCCAGTTCGATGCGGGTCTGGTCGTCCATGATGTCCTCCTGTGTCATCCCTGAGATAGGCCGCCGCGCTTGCGGAAGGAAGCCCTGGGGATGCGGGCGGTCTCGACGCCGAGGGCGATCTCGGGCGGCAGATGCGCCTCGAGCACCGTCATCACCGCATCCGCCAGCTCGACGTGCTGGCTTTCAGGACGCGAGTCCATCAGGCGCAGGCAGACATTGACGAAGCCCGGTTCGCCCGAGAGCAGGCGGAAGGCGCTGACTTCGTGGGCGCGCAGCTTCACGGCGCTTTCGGGGACCTCGGGGTGGGCCGCCATGGCGGCGCAGAGCGCGTCGGGCAGGGCCGGGGGCAGGGCGAGGCCGCCGAATTCGATCACGATATGGGGCATGGGGCCTCCGGTCTGGTCAGGCTGGGTAGTCGGGCAGGGCGATGCGGGTGCCGCGCGGCAGCTCGGCGGCCAGGGCCTCGCCCGCGGCATGGGTCAGTTGCAGGATATCGGCATCGACAGGGCCGTCGAGGCGTAGCTCGACCAGCGGCAACCCGTCTTCGGGCAGCGGCTGCTCTTCGGCCAGCAGGCCGAAGTCGTCCATCTCTTCCATGTAGGGCGCAAGGCCCGAGAGGATGCCGACGAGGGCCCGGTAGGGCACCTCCAGCCCGTGGAAGTCGATGATCAGGCGGGTGCCGCTGGCAACGTCTTCGCTCATAGCCCGGTCTCCGCCAGCACCTCTTCCAGGATCGGCGCCAGGCGCTCGGCCCAGGCGCGCTGCTGCTCGGGCGTGGCGATCAGGTCGTTGCGCAGCTCGATCAGCACATTGGGCAAGCCATGGGCGATGGCGTGGCGGTCGACCGCATCGCCGGGCAGGTGGCCACCATAGGGCTCGTTGGCACCGACGCAGAGGTCGGGCTCCTGCGCGAGGCGCGCGATCAGCGGCGCCGAGAGGCGTTCGTCGGCGGCATAGAGCACGCCGATCTGCCAGGGGCGCGGCGGGCGGCCCTTCAGCTGCGGCGTGAAGGAATGGATCGACAGGTAGACGCGATCCGCGCGGGCGGCGACCAGCTGACCGAGGGCGGCGTGGTAGGGCCGGTAGCAGGCCTCCAGCCGCGCCTCCAGCTCTGCCGGGCCGGCGTGGCGGTTGCCGGGGATGATCGTACCGTCATAGAGCTTCATCAGCAGCGTCGGATCGTCCTCGCCGCGGTTCGGGTCGATCACCAGGCGCGAGAAGTTCGACAGGATCGCAGGCGCATCAAGCACTTCGCCAAGCGCCGCGGTGACCCCCGCCGCGCCCGGATCATAGGCGATATGGCGGGACATCTCGCTTTGGGACAGCCCAAGACTACCGTCGCCGACGAATCCCGGTACGGTGTTGGCAGCATGATCGCAGGTGACAAGCCAGCGGGACGGACGCTCCTGTCCAAGGATTTGGTAAGGGACATATGTCATCCGGCTGTCACCTCTATTCGAGACATATAGGCGCCATTGGCAATCGCAACGCCGCGCTTTAGTGTAGATGTGAACGCTAACATTCCCGGCGGGGCCGGGAAGCGACAACGGGGATGACCTTAATGAGACGTCAGCGCAACACGAAAATCGTCGCCACCCTGGGCCCGGCGTCCTCGGACTACGAGACGATCCGCGCGCTTCATGAAGCCGGGGCGGATGTCTTCCGTCTGAACATGTCCCACGGCAGCCATGACGAGATCCGCGAACGCCACCGCATCATCCGCCGCATCGAGCGGGACCTGGACTCGGTGATCGGCATCCTCGCCGACCTTCAGGGCCCGAAGCTGCGCGTTGGCACCTTCGCCTCGGAAGACGGTGAGGATCTGGTCGAGGGCCAGGACTTCCGCCTCGACCTGGACACGACGCCCGGCACCTCCGAGCGGGTGAACCTGCCCCACCCCGAGATCTTCGCGGCGCTCGAGCCCGGCTCCTCCCTGCTGGTCAACGACGGCAAGATCCGCCTCAAGGTGAAGGACTGCGGCCCCGATTTCGCCGATTGCGAAGTCACCGTCGGCGGCACGATTTCCAACCGCAAGGGCGTGAACGTCCCCGACGTGGTGCTGCCGCTGGCCGCGCTGTCGGAGAAGGACCGCAAGGACCTGGAGTTCACCTGTCAGCTGGGTGTCGACTGGATCGCGCTCAGCTTCGTGCAGCGCCCCGAGGACATGCACGAGGCCCGCAAGCTGGTCGATGGCCGCGCCGCCGTCCTGGCCAAGATCGAGAAACCCGCCGCGGTGAAGAGCTTCGACGAGATCCTCGAGGTGTCCGACGGTATCATGGTCGCCCGTGGTGACCTGGGCGTCGAACTGCCCGTCCACGCGGTGCCGCCGATCCAGAAGCGCCTGATCCGCAAGTGCCGCGCCGCGGCCAAGCCGGTGATCGTCGCCACCCAGATGCTGGAATCCATGATCGAGAGCCCGATGCCCACGCGGGCCGAGGTCTCGGACGTGGCCGCCGCCATCTACGAGGGCACCGACGCCGTGATGCTCTCGGCGGAATCGGCCGCCGGTCAGTACCCGGTCGAAGCGGTCAAGACGATGGACAACGTGGCCCAGGAGGTCGAGGGCGACAAGCTCTACCGCGAGGTGATCGAGGCGCAGCGGTCGTCCATCTCGGGCGTGGGCTCGGTGGCAGAAGGCATCGTGGCCGCCTCGCGCGAGATCGCCGAGACGACCAACATCTGCGCCATCTGCTGTTTCACCCAGTCCGGCACCACCGCGCTTCTGGTCAGCCGTGAAAAGCCCCGCGTGCCGATCCTGGCGCTGACCTCGCTGCGCGGCACCGCGCGGCGTCTGACCCTGTCCTGGGGCGTTATGAACCTGGTCGTCGGCGAGTTGTCGCGCTTCAAGCAGGCCGTGGTCAATGCCGCCCGTGGCGCCCGCACCACCGGCCTGGCCGGAGAGAACGACTCGATCGTCGTGACCGCCGGTGTGCCCTTCAACACCTCGGGCACCACCAACATCCTGCGCGTCGCCCCCTGTGAAGAGCGCCTGATCTTCGCAGCCGACCCCGAGTAAGCGCGGATTAGGCTTTGCCCCCCGGCGCCCGGATGGGATAGGCCGGGGGCATGAACTTCGACATGATCTATGCAGGCGGAGTCCTGCTCTGCCTGCTCGCCATCCCCGCCCTGGTCTCGGCCTGGGCGGACCGGCGTCTGCCCTCGGTCTCGGCCTTCTCCATCTGCTGTGGCGCGGGAATGGTGGCCTGGGCCTACCTCGACGACCCCGAGCGCTATGCGCCGCGCAATCTGCCGGATGTCTTCATCCGCGTTCTGGCCGAGGTGCTGCGCGCCATTTGACGTCGCGGGCAGCGGGCCATTTGCCCCGCTTACCCCTTGCCAAAAGGCGAATCCGCCCATATACGCCCGATCTCTACCTGCGCGGCCGGCCGACGAGGCATGCCGAGTCGCGTGTAATTCTCATAAGAGGAGACGAAAATGCCCAAGATGAAGACCAAGTCGAGCGCCAAGAAGCGCTTCAAGGTGACCGGGACCGGCAAGATCCTGGCTGGTCAGGCCGGCAAGCGCCACGGCATGATCAAGCGCTCCACCAAGTTCATCCGTACCGCACGCGGCACGACCACCCTGTCGAAGGCTGATGAGCAGATCATCAAGCCGATGATGCCCTACGCCCGCAAGAAATAAGGAGGTCGCAGTATGTCCCGTGTTAAAGGTGGTACCACGACCCACGCCCGTCACAAGAAGGTCATCAAGGCAGCAAAAGGCTACTACGGCCGCCGCAAGAATACCTTCAAGGTCGCCCGTCAGGCCGTCGACAAGGCCAACCAGTACGCAACCCGTGACCGCAAGAACCGCAAGCGCAATTTCCGCGCCCTGTGGATCCAGCGGATCAACGCAGGTGTGCGTGCGCATGACGAAGCCATGACCTACTCGCGTTTCATCAACGGTCTGACCCTGGCCGGCATCGAAGTGGACCGTAAGGTTCTCGCCGACCTGGCCGTCAACGAACCCGCAGCTTTCGCCGCGATCGTCGACCAGGCCAAGGAAGCCCTGGCCGCCTAAGCGACCGGACCTTCCGAGAGACAGGAAACCCCGCTCCCATCGGAGCGGGGTTTTTTCGTGCCCGCGCCATGGCCTCTGCCCAGCCCGCGCCGCCGGCCCATGATCCTTGCATTCCCGTCCACCTGTGGTAACCCCGTCGCGGTCTGCGAACGGAGGCGGTGATGGACGATCTGAAGGCGAAATATCTTGGGCTCATTTCCGGCGCGGAGAGCGAATCCGCATTGGAAGAGCTGCGCGTTCAGGCCGTGGGCAAGAAGGGCGAGATTTCCCTCAAGATGCGCGAACTGGGCAAGATGACCCCGGAAGAGCGCCAGGTGATGGGCCCGAAGCTCAACGCCCTCAAGGACGAGATCAACTCCGCCCTTGCCGCCAAGAAGGCCGGCCTGGCCGATGCGGCGCTGGATGAGCGCCTGAAGGCCGAATGGCTGGACGTCACCCTGCCGACCCGGACGCAGCGCCAGGGCTCGATCCACCCGGTCAGCCAGGTCTGGGAAGAATGCACCGCGATCTTCGCCGACATGGGCTTTGCCGTGGCCGAAGGGCCGCAGATCGAGACCGACTGGTACAACTTCGACGCCCTGAACATCCCCGGCCACCACCCCGCGCGGGCCGAGATGGACACCTTCTACATGCACCGCGCAGAGGGCGACGACCGTCCGCCCCACGTGCTGCGCACCCATACCTCGCCCGTGCAGATCCGCTCGCTGGAGGCCACTGGCGCGCCGACGCGGATCATCTGCCCCGGCCGCGTCTACCGCGCCGATTACGACCAGACCCACACGCCGATGTTCCACCAGGTCGAGGGCCTGGCCATCGACCGCGATATCTCGATGGCGAACCTGAAATGGGTGCTGGAGGAGTTCTTCTCGGCCTATTTCGGCACCAAGGTGAAGACCCGCTTCCGCGCCTCCCACTTCCCCTTCACCGAGCCTTCGGCCGAGGTCGACATCCAGTGCTCCTGGGAGAACGGCACCGTGAAGGTGGGCGAGGGCGACGGCTGGCTGGAAGTCCTGGGCTCCGGCATGGTGCACCCCAAGGTGCTTCAGGCAGGCGGGATCGACCCGAACGAGTGGCAGGGCTTCGCCTTCGGCATGGGCATCGACCGGATCGCCATGCTGAAATACGGCATCCCGGACCTGCGGGCGTTCTTCGACAGCGACCTGCGCTGGCTGAGGCACTACGGGTTCAGCGCGCTGCAGGTGCCGACGATCCGCGGCGGGGTTTGACCCATGGGCGAGGCAATCACGGTTTGCGAGAGCATCTGCCGTGATTTCTCGCTGATTTGGTTCTTAGAGCCCAAGCCCTTTCAGGCGCTGCTGACGCTTCTTGCGGCGCTTATTGCTTCTCTTACCGCTCTCTACATCGCTATTTGCGTCTATCCCCGTCAGAAGTCACTGGATCAAAAGCTTGAAGCTGCGCGAGAGGCTCGCACCGTTTGTCTGCTAGTGCATCAAAGCTACTATGACCTGCACAAGAGGATCTTCCTTTTAGGGCGCCCTTCGAGCCCTTTAGGCAATAAGTCAGGAGAGTTCCGCGACCTTCGACAGGAAGTTGAACGTGTCGTGGAAGAAATTCAGATAGAGGCGGACTTCGCTTTCTCCCAGCTGAAAGTGGTCGCTTCCGCTCGAGTTGTCGCAGCAGGGAGCCTCCTGTTTGACCGCTTCTGGAAGTTTTCAATTGGGCTCCAGGCTAACAAAAAGGTGCTCAGTCTAGCCAGCGAGGTCGAGGCGCAGGTCTTGATGAGAGCACTCGCGTCTTCAGCATTTAGTGGTTGGGGAGACGATTTTGACGGGTTTATTGAAGCTGTCAGAGCTGAATATGGCCTAAGTCAGCACAGGCCGTCTCGATGACTCCCAAGGCCAACCTCCTAACGCGGGGGGGCGGTCGGGGGCTGGCCGGGCCTCAAGCGTCCCGGCTGGGGCATAAGTTCGACGTTCCACTCTCCCTGCTCTGAGCCCCCGTTCCTGCGCGCTTCTGCCCAAGGGGGGAACTCCGGGAGACACCCCCACAAACCACGCCACCTTGCGCCCTCCCCGCCAAACGGGTCAATCTGACCGCGACACAACCGGGAGCCGTCCCATTTCCAACCCTCCCCAGATCAGCTTCACCTTCGGTGACAGCGAAGCGCTCTGTTCTGAACTGATCGCCTTAGTGCGCTCGGGCGCCAAGACCGCGACCTGCGGCGCATTGCGCGACTTCGGTGAGGGTGGCGAGGCGATGCCCGTGGTCGGGCGGCGGGACATCGCGCTCAACTGGGATGGCACCCCGGCGCTCGAGATCGAGACCGTCGAGGTCTTCACCTGCCGCTTCGACGAGGTGAGCGAGGATTTCGCCCTGGCCGAGGGCGAGGACGAGAGCCTCGCGGGTTGGCGCGCCGGGCATGAGGCTTATTTCACCCGCAACGGGGGGTTCTCCCCCGACATGATGCTGGTCTGCGAACGCTTCCGCGTGGTCCGCGACCTTGCCGAAGGAGACCCCGATGCCGCTCTTCCACCACAGTAACCGCGAACGTAATGCAGAGACCCGGCGCATCTATGCGCTCTTCGAGATCGTCTACACGCTGGTCGATTTCATGGCCGCGATCTGCTTCATCATTGGTTCTGTGATGTTCTTCTACGACAGCCTGATGAGGGCGGGCACCTGGCTCTTCCTGGTGGGCTCCTTCCTCTTTGCCGCCAAGCCCACCCTGCGCCTGGCGCGGGAAATCAAGCTCTGGCGCATGGGCAAGCAAGAGACCCTGGCGGAGCGGCTGCACGGAGAGTGAGGCCGGCACCCGCGCGCGCTTTTCGCTTGCTTGTGTACCTGTATGGGTGAAGAAACCGTCTTATTACGGATAAGTATTTAAGACAGGTGACGGCAATGCGCAGGGAGTCTCTGGCGCGGGGCATATTCGAGCGGCTTGCAGGCGGGGCCACGGCCTCTGGGCCTATCCCGGTCTTCGGCACCGGGTGGAGGGCGGCATGATCCTTCTGACCTCCGGCCAGCGACGCGGCCGCTCTCTTGACATGCAAAGGCACCTGGCGCCGCTCGGCGTGACGCTGGATGCGCGGGGGTTCTCTTCGGACCTGGTGGCGGATGCCGATGCGCTGCTGCCCACCGAGGGGGCCGAGATCTGCTACCTGAACACGGTCTACCCCGAGCTCTCCGGCAAGAAGTACCTGGCCCCTGATCCCGCGACCTACCGGCTTTGCGAGGACAAGCGCGCCCTGGTCGAGCATCTGGCCGAGGCGGGCTTCGGCGCCTACCTGCCCCTGCCGCGCGAGGACGCGCCGGTGCTGCGCAAGCCGCGGATCGGCACTGGCGGGAAGCACGCGACGGAGTGCAGCTTCGACGAGGTGGGGCAGGGCGACCAATGGGCCTGGCAGCGCCGGGTCGAGACCGACAGTGAATATGCAGCGCATATGCTGGTCGATGCCGCGGGCGAGATCCGCATGGCCCGCCAGGTGCGCTATGCGCATCGGCCCGGACTGATCCGCCGCGGCCTGCGCGACGGCCAGGGCCAAGTGCAGGCGCTGCCGCAGGCCCATGCGGCGGTCTTCGCCGCCATGCTGCGCCACATCGGCTTTCGCGGTTTCTGCTGCATCGACTACTTCGTCGAGGAGGGTGCGCCGCTGGTGCTGGAGATCAACGGCCGCATCGGCGCTTCGCTGATGCGCATGGCGGGACCCATGGCGCAAGCCTACCTTCAGGCGCTCGATCCCGCAGCCACCGCGGCCTGGCCGGCGCCGGTCTGGCCCGCGCAGGTCCGCCAGAATGTTCGCCTGCGCGACCGGCTTGCGCGGCTGCGCCGACACCAGCCCGCCGGGCAGCCGGTCTGAGCGCCACCCGATTGCCGCGGCGCCGGGCGTTCCCGGCGCGTGGCTCTCGACAAATCCCCGCTGATGCGCAACAAGCCCACCGACGGCTCAGTCTGCTGAGCGCAAGGAACAAAGGGGACCCGCGATGAAATTCACCCTCTCCTGGCTCAAGGAGCACCTCGACACCCAGGCGTCCCTGGACGAGATCCTGGAGGCACTCACCGACCTCGGTCTCGAGGTCGAAGAAGTCGCGGATCCGGCCGCCAAGCTGAAGGGCTTCAAGCTGGTCAAGGTCCTGGAAGCCGAACAGCATCCCGATGCCGACAAGCTGCGCGTCTGCCGCGTGCAGACCGACGAGGGCGAAACCCAGATCGTCTGCGGCGCCCCCAATGCGCGCGCCGGCATCACCGCCGTGCTGGCCAAGCCGGGCATGTATATCCCCGGTCTCGACATCACCATCTCGGTCGGCAAGATCCGCGGCGTCGAAAGCCACGGCATGATGGCCTCGGAGCGCGAGCTGGAGCTCTCGGACGAGCACAACGGCATCATCGAGCTCGAGGGCGGTGAAGTCGGACAGGAGTTCGCCGACTGGCTGGCCCAGAACGATCCGGTGAAGGTCGATCCGGTGATCGAGATCGCCATCACCCCGAACCGTCCCGATGCGCTTGGCGTGCACGGCGTGGCCCGTGACCTCGCGGCCCGTGGCCTTGGCACGCTGAAGCCCCTGGCCGAGGTCTCGGTGGCCGAAACCGCCGGCCCGTCGCCGATCAAGGTCACCATCGACGAGAGCGCCAGGGACGGCTGCCACACCTTCGCCGGTCGCCTGATCAAGGGCGTGAAGAACGGGCCCTCGCCCGCCTGGCTGCAGGACAAGCTGCGCGCCATCGGGCTGCGCCCGATCTCGACCCTGGTCGATATCACCAATTACTTCACCTACGACCTGAACCGCCCGCTGCACGTCTTCGACGCGGCCAAGGTCTCGGGCGACCTGGTGGTTCACCGCGCCAGGGGCGGAGAAGAGCTGCTGGCGCTGGACGAAAAGACCTACACCATCCCCGCCGGCGTGCTGGTGATCTCGGACGACAAGGGCGTCGAGAGCATCGGCGGCATCATGGGCGGTGAAGAGAGCGGCTGCACCGAGGAAACCACCGATGTCTTCCTGGAAGCGGCCTTCTGGGACTTCATCTCGATCGCCGAGGGCGGCCGGGCGCTGAAGATCAATTCGGACGCGCGCTACCGCAACGAACGCGGCATCGACCCGGCCTTCAACCGTGAAGCCCTGGACCGCGCCACGGCGCTGATCCTCGAGCTCTGCGGCGGTGAAGCCTGCGAGGCCGTGGTGGCAGGCGAAGCCCCCGACGTCTCCCGTGCCTACAAGCTGGATACCGCGCGGTGTTCGTCCCTCGTCGGCATGGATATCCCGGCGGAAGAGCAGCGCGCGACGCTGGAGCGCCTGGGCTTCGTGATGGAAGGCGACATGGCCCATGTGCCCTCCTGGCGCCCCGATGTGCAGGGCGAGGCCGACCTGGTGGAAGAAGTGGCCCGCATTGCCTCGCTGACCAAGCTCGAGCCCAAGCCCCTGGCCCGTGTGGCCCCCGGTGTGCCGAAGCCGATCCTGACGCCCTTGCAGAAGCGCGAGCAGGTGGCACGGCGCACGGCGGCGGCCCTGGGATACAACGAATGCGTGACCTACAGCTTCATCGACAAGGCCTCGGCCGAACTCTTCAACGGCGGCGATGACGCGACCATGGTGGCGAACCCGATCTCCTCCGAGATGAGCCACATGCGCCCCGCGCTGCTGCCCGGCCTGCTGCAGGCCGCGGCCCGCAACCAGGCGCGCGGCATGACCGACATGGCGCTCTTTGAAGTGGGCGCGGCCTGGCACGGCGGTGAGCCGGGCGAGCAGCATTTGCAGGTCTCGGGCATCCTCGTCGGTCAGACCGGCCCCAAGGATGTCCATGGCGCGTCCCGTCCCGTCGATGTCTTCGACGCCAAGGCCGATTGCGAGGCGATCCTGTCGGCCATCGGTGCCCCGGCCAAGGTGCAGATCCTGCGCGAGGCGCGTGAGTGGTGGCACCCCGGTCGCCACGGCCGCATCTGCCTTGGCCCGAAGAAGATGCTGGCCGTCTTCGGAGAGCTGCACCCCAAGGTGCTGGCCGCAATGGACGTGAAGGGCCCCGTCGTGGGCTTCACTATCTGGCCCGCCGAAGTGCCCCTGCCGCGCAATGCGGATGCCTCCAAGGGCGCGCTGATCCTCAACGACCTGCAGGCGGTCGAGCGTGACTTCGCCTTCGTCGTTGACGAAAGCGTCGAGGCGCTGGCCCTGGTCAACGCCGCCTCCGGTGCCGACAAGGCGCTGATCGAGGACGTGCGGATCTTCGACGAGTTCATCGGCGGCAGCCTCGGTGAGGGCAAGAAGAGCCTGGCGATGACCGTGCGCATCCAGCCGAAGGACGCGACTCTGAAGGAAAAGGAGATCGAGGCGATCTCTGCTAAGATCGTCGAGAAGGTCCAGAAGGCCACCGGCGGCACCCTGCGCGGCTGACGGTGTGCGGCGCGCTCTCCCCTGCGGGGGAGAGACGCCCCGCCCGCCGTCCCGTCCAACTGATCAGAAGGGACGCGCCATGAGCGCCGATGAAGAATACGTCTACGACGAAGTGTCCGGTGAATGGATGCCGGCCTCGGAACTGGCGGCCCGCGACGCGGTGCAGGTGGTGGACGCCCAGGGCACGCCGCTTGCCGATGGCGATGCGGTGGTGCTGGTGAAGGACCTCAAGGTGAAGGGCGCGGGCACGACGCTGAAGCAGGGCACCCTGATCAAGACCATCCGCCTGACCGACAACCCCGAGGAAATCGACTGCCGCCACCCCGAAATCCGCGGCCTCGTGCTGCGGACCGAGTTCGTGAAGAAGAGGTAAGCCCATGCTGAACGTCTACCTGTCCGGCGAGATTCACACCGACTGGCGCGAACAGATTACCGAGGGCGCCTCGGATCTGCCCATCAGCTTCGACGGCCCGGTCACCGACCACGGCGCCTCGGACGATTGCGGCGTTGCGATCCTGGGCGCGGAAGAAAACCCCTTCTGGCATGATCACAAGGGGGCCAAGGTCAACGCGATCCGCACCCGCATGGGGATCGAGCAGGCCGATGTGGTCGTCGTGCGCTTCGGCGAGAAGTATAAGCAGTGGAACGCGGCTTTCGACGCGGGCTATGCGGCGGCGCTCGGCAAGTCCCTGATCGTGCTGCACGCGCCGGAGCATCGTCACGCGCTGAAGGAAGTCGACGGTGCAGCCCTCGCCGTGGCCGAGACGCCTGAACAGGTCGTGCAGATCCTGCGCTACGTGCTGACCGGCAAGCTCCCCGCCTGAGGCAGCCGACGAACGCCTCCGGCGGGAGTATTTCCGGCCTTGTGATGAACTTGGGGGCGGTGCCCGGAGGGGCTCCCTCCTTTCCCGCCGAGGGCATGGCACGCTCCTGATAGAGAAGGAGGGAGCCTTGCAGGCACCCTCGCAACTATCATCACCAGGCTGAAAGTACTCCGGGGGTGAATTGAGCCGAAGGCTCAAGAGGGGGCAGAGCCCCCTCCGCCCCGCTCTCCGTCACCGCGTGACGTTTCAGCCGTCGCGCGCCGGGATGTTCTTGCCCTTCTCTACCGCGGGACGGGCATAGAAGCGGTCGAGGTAGGGCTGCAGGTTCGGGAAGCTGTCCCATTCCAGAACCTCGCGGGCGCCGTAGAACTCGATCCCGTTCAGCCAGGGAACGATCGCGATATCGGCGATGGAATAATCCCCCGCCACCCAGTCGCGGCCTTCCAGTGCACCGTTCAGCACGCCGAGCAGGCGCTTGGCCTCGTTGATGTAGCGCTCACGCGGGCGCGGGTCCTCGATCTCGGCGCCGGCGAACTTGTAGAAGAAGCCGAGCTGACCCAGCATCGGGCCGAGACCACCCATCTGCCAGAACAGCCACTTCTGGACCTCGTATTTGCCGGGGCCCTCCGCTGGCATCAGCTTGCCGGTCTTCTCGGCCAGGTAGACCAGGATGGCACCGCTTTCGAAAAGACCGATGGGTTTGCCGTCGGGGCCGTTCGGGTCGATGATCGCCGGGATCTTGTTGTTGGGGTTGAGCGAGAGGAACTCGGGGCTCTTCACGTCGGCATCGGCGAGGGTGACCTTGTGCGCCTCGTAAGGCAGGCCCAGCTCTTCAAGCGCGATGGACACTTTCACGCCGTTCGGTGTGGGGAAGGAATAGAGCTGGATCACCTCCGGGTTTTCGGCGGGCCAGCGGGTATTGATCGGGAAATCCTCGGGAAACATGTCTCTCTCCTGTTGCGCAGTTACCCCGATATAGAGCCTACCCGAGGTCAAAGAACCGCCACGGCGCCGGAAAACATGGATTTCCCTGTGCATCAGCGCAGAATGAACCCGCATGTAGTGAGAATGCGAGGACAGTGATGTTAAAAGAGTTTCAGGCCTTCATCGCCAAGGGCAATGTCATGGACATGGCCGTCGGCATCATCATCGGCGCGGCCTTTACCGCGATCGTGCAATCCATGGTCAAGGACCTGCTCAACCCGTTGCTCGGGCTGATCGTCGGCGGGCTCGACTTTACCAACAACTTCATCGTCCTCTCGGGCGAGGGAAGCTACGACAGCCTGGCCGCCGCGCGCGAGGCCGGGGCCGCCGTCTTCGCCTATGGCGCCTTCATCTCGGCGGTGATCAATTTCCTCATCGTGGCCTTCGTGGTCTTCATGCTGGTGCGCTATGTGAACCGGGTGAAGGACCGCCTGACCCGCGAGGCCGAGCCCGAGACCCCCGCCGAGGCCAAGCCCGCCGGCCCCACCCAGCTGGATGTGCTGCTGGAGATCCGGGATACGCTGAAGAAGACCGGCTGAGGCGGCGCAAGCCGCCGGATAGCTTCGCTCAAGGAAAGGCCCTTCGGACCGGCGGGCCTTTCTTGCGTGCGGGGCCGAGGGCGCATGGCCTTGCCTCCCCCCGATTGGGCGCGCCTCCAGGCCCCCAGAAGGCCGCCGACAGCCAGTCGGACGATCGAATCCCGTGCGAAACCTCGGTCGCGAATGCAGCCCCGGTCTTTTCCTTTCTCTCGTCCTGTGGTTCTTGGGGGCCGGCCCTGCCGGGGATTGGCTCTGCGCGGGTCTTCAAGCCGGGAGCAGCCATGGCGCTCGATCAGCTGGACCGTTCCATTTTGCGGGTGCTTCAACGAAGCGGCCGGGTCTCCAATGCCGAGCTGGCCGAAAAGGTCGGCCTGTCGCAATCCGCCTGCCACAGGCGGGTGCAACGGCTCGAGGCCGAGGGCTATATCCGCGACTACGTGGCCCTGCTGAATGCCCGCAAGATGCAGTTCGCCACCACGGTCTTCGTCGAAATCGGCCTGTCGGGGCAGGCGGATGAGCTGCTCGAGGCCTTCGAGACCGCCGTCAGCCGTGTTCCCGAGGTGCTGGAATGCCACCTGATGGCCGGCACGGCGGATTACCTGCTGAAGGTGGTTGCCGAAAGCTCGGAGGACTTCGCCCGCATCCACCGCCAGAGCCTGGCCCGGCTGCCCGGCGTGCAGCGGATGCAAAGCTCCTTCGCCCTGCGCACGGTCTTCAAGACCACCGCCCTTCCCGTCTGACCCCACCGAGAGGCCCCTCATGAGCAAGCTAGCGATCACCTACTGGGGCGGCTCCGGCACCATCACCCTCGTCGCCCGTGCCATCGCCGGTGGCGCCGCCGAGGCGGGGGCCGAACCCTACCTGGTCGATGTCTCGGACCTGGGCGCGGTGGACTGGGCGCTGCTGGAAGAGGCGGGGGCGATCCTCATGGGCTCTCCGACCTACATGGGCGGCGTGGCGGCGGGCTTCAAAGCCTTCATGGACATCAGCGGAGAGACCATCTGGTCCGAGCGCCGCTGGAAGGACAAGCTGGCGGGCGGCTTCACCTGCGGCATTCAGCAGGCGGGCGACAAGCTGGCCACCCTGCAGGCGCTGTCGGTCTTTGCCGCGCAACACGCCATGCTCTGGGTCGGGCAGGAGGCCATCGGCGCCCCGGTCTTCCCCGAGCGCGTCGGGCTGAACAGCTCAGGCACCTTCCTTGGGCTGGCGGTCGAACGTGCCCTGGACGGGCAGCTGAGCGCCGGCTGCGACGCCTCGGCGCGGCTCTACGGCGCAAGGGTCGCGGGCGCGCTCAACCGCTGGGGCTGAGCCGGGACAAAGAAAAACCCCCGTGGCTGGGCCTCGGGGGTCGTATTCTCGTGTCGGGTCTTCCGTGGGAAGACGAAGCCTAAGGCAAAGTCCTCAGAGGAGGCCTTCGCGCTGTGCTTTCTTACGCGCCAGCTTGCGGGCACGACGGATAGCTTCAGCTTTCTCGCGCGCTTTTTTCTCGGACGGCTTCTCGAAATGTTGCTTGAGCTTCATTTCGCGGAAAACGCCTTCGCGCTGCAGCTTCTTCTTCAGGGCACGGAGCGCCTGATCGACATTGTTGTCGCGAACACTAACCTGCATGTGGTTGTCACCACCTTCCTAAGTTAAAGTTGCATAAGTTGCAGGAGGTGGCCTCTTAGCAAGGCCCGCCCTATTTGTCCAGAAGGAGAGGGCCGAAGCGGTCCTCCAGACTGGTGCCCGGACCCGGTTTCGTCAGATCGGGCCTGATCCGGGGCCCAAAGCGCCCCCGGCGCCTGGAAAGGAGAGCACGATGACAGAGACTTTTGCGTCCCCCGGCGAATCGGATCCGTCCGCCGCCGAACGGCTTCTGGAAGCGGCCTGCGCCCATGTCCCCTTCGATGGCTGGAGCGAAACCACCCTGCGCGCCGCCGCAGAGGAGGTCGGTATTTCCCCCGCTCTGGCCCGCGCGCTCTATCCGCGCGGTGCGGTGGACCTGGCGCTGGCCTACCACCGCGCGGGCGATGCCGAGATGGCCCGCCTCTTCGCCGAGGAGGCCGCGTCCGGTGCCCACGAGGCGCTGCGCTATTCCGAAAAGGTGGCCCGAGCCGTGCAGCTGCGGCTCGAGATCGCGGACAAGGAGCTGGTGCGCCGTGGTGCCGCGCTCTTCTCGCTGCCGCAACATGCCAGCGACGGGGCCGGCGCGGTCTGGGGCTCTGCCGATGCGATCTGGAATGCGCTCGGCGATACCTCCGACGATATCAACTGGTACTCGAAGCGGGCCACGCTCTCGGGCGTCTATGGCGCGGTGGTGCTGTTCTGGCTGGGCGATGATTCGCTGGGCCACCAGGCCAGCTGGGAGTTCCTCGACCGCCGGATCGGCGACGTGATGCGCTTCGAGAAGGTGAAGGGGCAGGTGCTGGCCTCTCCGCTTGGCAAGCTGCTCGAGAAGGGGCCGCTGTCGGTGCTGGGACGCGTGCGCGCGCCGCAGCGGGACGCGGACCTGCCCGGCCACCAGAAGGCCTGAGCCACCTTGGCTCAAGTCCCGGCAGGTGCGCCGTAGCTGCGGCGGCCTTTCAGGCTGGGCTTGCAGCTTGCGGCCTGCGGCGGGAGTATCCCGACAGAATGACGATGAAGGGGAGCGCCTGAGATGCGGGTGATCGAGATTGCGGGGCCCGGCGGGCCCGAGGTGCTGGTGACGGCCGAGCGGGCCCTGCCCGAGCCGGGGCCGGGTGCGGTGCGTATCCGCGTGGCCTGGGCCGGGGTGAATCGCCCCGACGTGGCGCAGCGCGCCGGCAGCTACGATCCGCCCCCCGGTGCCTCCGACCTTCCCGGCCTCGAGGCCTCGGGCGAGATCGTGGCCATCGGCGCAGGCGTGCCGGAAGACGCCCTTGGCGCCAGGGTCTGTGCCCTGCTGCCCGGTGGCGGCTACGCCGAAGAAGTGGTCACCCCCTATGCCCATTGCCTGCCCGTGCCCGATGGCATGAGCCTGAAAGAGGCCGCCTGCCTGCCCGAGAACTACTTTACCGTCTGGGAGAACGTGTTCCGCCGCGGCCGGCTGAAGGCAGGTGAGGTCTTCCTGGTGCATGGAGGCTCTTCCGGCATCGGCACCACGGCGATCCAGATGGTGCGGGCCTTCGGCGCGCGGGTCTTCGCCACCGCCGGCAGCGACGCCAAATGCCAGGCCTGTCTGGATCTTGGTGCCGAGCGGGCGATCAACTACCGGACCGAGGATTTCGCCCAGGTGCTGAAAGAGGCCGGCGGCGCGGACTTGATCCTCGACATGGTGGGCGGCAGCTATATTCCGCGTGATATCAAGGCGTTGAAGATTGAAGGGAGGCTGGTGCTGATCGCCTTCCTGGGTGGCCCCAAGGCCGAGGTCAACTTTGCCCAGCTGATGATGAAGCGCCTGTCGGTGACTGGCTCGACCCTGCGGGCGCAGTCGGACCAGGCCAAGGCCGAGATCGCCGAGGGCCTGCGGGAACACGTCTGGCCACTGCTCTCCGCCGGCCGCATTGCGCCTGTAATGGACAGCGCCTTCCCGCTGGCCGAGGCTGCCGCGGCACACGCGCGGATGGAGAGCTCGGAGCATATCGGCAAGATCGTTCTGGAAGTCGCCGGGGGCTAGCCCCTAGCGGTCAGTCGATCGCCTCGAAAAGGGCCTGCGTGGCGCTGCAATCGCGCGCCACGTCGGCACCGCAGGCGCGGGGCTCCAGGTCCTTGGTCAGGCAGATGCGCACCTCGCGGATGCGGTTGTCCTTGCAGGTGACGGTCAGACCGCGCGCGTCCAGGTCCGGGTTTACCTCCAGGAAGGCTTCCTCGATCAGCGAGGCGGGCAGGGTCACGTCTTCACCGAGAAGGCGCAGCACCTGCGGGCGGGTGACGCTTTCAAAGGCCTGCCGCGAGAGCGCGAAATAGCGCTCTGACGACAGCCCCGAGCAGGTGCCATGGGCCTTCCACTCATGCCAGGCCAGCCCCGAGGTGCCCATGATATCGGCCATGGCGCCGGTCTGCGCCCGCGAGGGCGCGGCGGCGCTGCTGCGGCAGTCGCGCGGATAGCCGGTCTCGTACTGCGGCCAGAGCCCGTGCAGGATCCAGCCCAGCTTCCGCTCGGGCGCGCATTGCTCGGGGTTTTCGTTGGTGGCGCAATAGGAGGGCGACCAGCTCAGCGCCATGACGTAGTAGTCGAACACGCCCGCACGATCCTCGGCGCGCAGGGCGCGGGCCGTCAGCAGCGGGCACAGCAGGACAAGGATCAGCAGGGCCTGACTCAACAGGTGTGGGCTGCGACGCATAGGCTCTTCCATTTTCGCACGTGGCCGACTATATAGCGGCCAAGTTCCCCGACAACGGAAACCTGCATTGCCCCGGCAATGCGCCCCGGCCGAAAGGCCAGGGCCCGGTAGAGACGTATCTTCCGGCTGGCCCGTTGTCGCATTTGTTCAGGAGTTGAGACATGCAGGGCAAACCGATCATGGCCAAGGCCACCGCCGTCTGGCTGGTGGACAACACCACTCTCTCGTTCAAGCAGATCGCCGATTTCACCGGCATGCACGAGCTCGAGATCCAGGGTATCGCCGATGGCGAAGTGGCACAGGGCGTGAAGGGCTTCGACCCGATCACCAACAACCAGCTGACCCAGGAAGAGATCGACAAGGCCGAGAAGGACCCGCTTCACAAGCTGAAGCTGAAGTTCAACGCCGCCGCCGTCGGCGAGGAAAAGCGCCGTGGCCCGCGCTACACCCCCCTGTCCAAGCGCCAGGACCGTCCGAACTCGATCCTGTGGCTGGTGAAGTTCCACCCCGAGCTCTCCGACAGCCAGATCTCGAAGCTGGTCGGCACCACCAAGCCGACGATCCAGTCGATCCGCGAGCGCACCCACTGGAACATCGCCAACATGCAGCCGATCGACCCGGTTGCCCTGGGCCTCTGCAAGCAGTCCGAGCTGGACGCCGCCGTGCAGAAGGCCGCTGCCGAGAAAGCCAAGCGTGGCGAGGCGATGACCGACGACGAGCGCCGCAAGCTGCTCTCGACCGAGCAGAGCCTGGGCATGGAGGCCGAGCCGCGCATCCCGACCGCCATCGAGGGGCTCGAGACCTTCTCGCTCTCCGGTGACGACGAGGACACCCTGGTGTCGGACGATGTGCCGGACGCGGACAGCTTCTTCAACCTGCCCAAGGGCGGCGACGAGGACGAAGACGAGGATTGATCCCCTCCAGACGCGCAGAATTGAACCCGCCCCGGTCTGTCCAGGGCGGGTTTTTTAATGCCCTGCGCCTGCGAGTTAAGCACTTCTCCATGGGCGGCGACTCAGGTCCCGCTGTTTCTTGCAATGCGGAAGATGGGGTCGCAAAGCTGGCGCCGACATTATTTGAATTGGACTGCGCCACATGCATATTGCCGTAATCGGAGCCGGGATGATCGGCTCTGCCGCCGCCCGTCACCTGACTGACATGGGCCACCAGGTGACCCTGGTCGGCCCTGCCGAACCCGCCGATCTCGCCACCTGGACGGGCCCCTACGCCTCGCACTACGACGCCGGTCGGATCACCCGCCAGCTCGACCCCTATCTCTTCTATTCCCGCGTCTCGCGTGCCTCCATCGGGCGCTACCGCGCGCTGGAAAAGGCCTCGGGCGTGGAGTTCTTCTCAGAAGTCGGATCGCTCATGGCGGGGCCCGATGGCTCGGAGCAGATGAACCGGCTGGAAGCGACCCGCGACCGCGACGGTGTCCCCTGCGAGACCCTGCGCGGTGCGGCGCTTGCCGAACGCTTCCCCTTCTTCGACTTCGAGCCGGGCATGCTGGGTCTCTACGAGCCCGCCATGGCGGGGGTGGTGAACCCCCGCGGAATGGTCAGCGCCCAGATCACCTGCGCGACGGCTGGCGGGGCGCGGCTTGTGCGCGATACGGTCGAGGGCATCGACGACGGCGCCTCGGGTGTCACCCTGCGCCTAGGTTCGGGTGAGACGCTCGCGGCTGACCGGGCGCTGGTGGCCACCGGCGGTTTCACCCGCAAGCTTCTGGGCGATGTGCTGCCCTTCTCGGTCTACCGCCGCACCGTGGTCTTCTTCGAGATCTCCGAGGCCGAGGCTGAGCGGATCACCGGCATGCCGACGCTGATCACCCTGCTGCCCAATGGCGAGGACCCCTACATGCTGCCGCCGGTCCGCTATCCCGATGGCAAGCTCTACCTGAAGATGGGCGGGGACCGTGTCGACAACGCCGTCACCACCCCGGAAGAGCTCACCGAGTGGTTCCGCTCCACCGGAGATCCCGAGGTCGCGAGTTATGTCGAGAGCATGATGCGCGCGCGGATGCCCTCGCTCGACATTCTCTCGACCTCTTCGGGTGCCTGCGTGACGACCTATACACCCAGCAACGTCCCGCATTTCGAGGCGGTCTCCGAGCACGTCTTCACCGCCTTCGCCGATAGCGGACGCGGGGCGAAGAACTCGGATGAGCTGGGGCGCCTCGGGGCGCTGCGGGTCGCGGGCGAGGCCCTGCCGGAGTGGGCATCGGAAGCCGCTGTCGCGGCGACGTAGAGGGGGGAGGGGGGCGCTGCCCCCCATCCGCTGCGCGGATTCCCCCCGGAGTATTTCCAGCCTGGTGATGATGCGGGACATCGCCTGGCTTGGCACCCGCCCTTGGCCACCAAGCCGGTGCACGCTCCAAGTCCAGAAGGAGGGAGCCTGCTGCTCGGAACCTGTTCCATCACCAGGCTGGAAATACTCCGGGGGGAATTGAGCCTCTGGCTCAAGGGGGGCAGGGCCCCCTTTGCGCGCTGGCCTGCGCTGCGGGCAGAGGGCTTCAGATATCCTTGCGCGCCCGCAGGGCGGCGGTGATCGTGCCGTCGTCGAGGTAGTCCAGCTCTCCCCCGATGGGCACGCCCTGGGCCAGCGAGGTCAGGCGCACGCTGCCTTCCAGCTGCTCGGCGATGTAATGGGCCGTAGTCTGCCCATCCACCGTGGCGTTGAGCGCGAGGATCACCTCTTCGGTGCCTTCCTCCGCCACGCGGTTCACCAGCTCGGGAATGCGCAGCTCCTCGGGGCCAATGGCATCCAGCGCCGAGAGCGTGCCGCCCAGCACGTGGTAGCGGCCCTTGAAGGTGCCGGAGCGCTCCATGGCCCAGAGGTCGGCCACGTCCTCGACCACGCAGAGCTCGGAGCCGTTGCGCTTCATGTCCAGGCAGATCAGGCAGAGCGGGCCTTCGCCCAGGTTGCCGCAGCGGGTGCATTCGCGGGTGGTGATCGCCACCTGCTGCATCAGGTCCGCCAGCGGCATCAGCAGCAGCTCGCGCTTGCGCACGAGCTGCAGCACCGCCCGGCGGGCCGAGCGGGGGCCCAGGCCGGGCAGCTTCGCCATCATCTCGATCAGCGCGTCGATATCGCGGCCACCGGACATGCGCGGCGGCCGATCAGAAGGGCATCTTGAAGTCGGCGGGCAGGCCGAGGCCCTCGGTGATCTTGGACATCTCCTGCTGGCTGCGCTCGGCGGCGCGGGCCTGGGCGTCCTTGATCGCGGCAAGGATCAGGTCCTCGACCACTTCCTTCTCGTTCGGGTCGAAGATCGAGGGGTCGATATCCAGGCTCTTCAGCTCACCCTTGGCCGAGGCCACGGCCTTTACCAGGCCCGCGCCGCTTTCGCCGGTGACCATGATCTCGTGCAGATCCTCCTGGAGCTGCTGGACCTTGTCCTGCATCTCCTTGGCGGTCTTCATCATCTTTGCCATGTCGCCCATCTGGCCAAGGCCCTTGAACATCTTGTCTCTCCTGTGGTGTCGGGCGCCCTGGGCGCCCCCTGTACTAAAGTAGGCTGGTCTCTGCCGTGTCAGATAGTGCGTCCTGGCGCGGGGCGCGAGGGGTCACTCGTCCTCGAAGGGGTCCCATTCGTCTTCGACCTCGGGCAGGGCCTCGGCCTCGGCCTGGGCGGCCAGCTCCTGGCGGCTGGTGACCTTGGTGATCTTTGCCTTGGGGAAGGCCAGCAGCACCGCCTGTACCAGCGGATGCGCCGAGGCTTCCTCATGCATCTCGCGGGTCTTGGCGTCGCGCTTCTCCGAGACCGTTTCGGCGCCCTCTTCGTTGCCGATGGTGACTACCCAGCGGTTGCCCGTCCAGCGCTGAAGCGTCGCGCCAAGGCGTTGTGCGAGGTCCTTGGGGGTGCCGGAGGCGGGGGCGAACTCGATCCGGCCGGGCCGGTAGGAGATCAGCCGCACGCCCGTCTCGACCTCGACCAGAAGCTTCACGTCGCGGTTGGCGCGGATCAGCTCGACCACGTGCTCGAAGGTGGGATAACGGGCCAGGGCCTGCTCCACCTCCTGGGCCAGCATGGAGTGCCCGGCGCCTGAGGGCGCTCCGCCGCCGCCGCCCTGCGGGGCCGAGGCGTAAGCCGAGGCCCCCCCTCCGCCCGCCGCAGGCGCGCCTGCGCCCCGCGCAGGCATCCCGCCGCCGCCATTGGGTCCCCCATTGGGTCCGGCGCCGGGACCATCCGGCGGACGCGGGGCATCTTTCAGCCGCTTCACCAGTTCTTCCGGCGAGGGCAGTTCGGCCACATGGGTCAGGCGGATCACCGCCATCTCGGCGGCCATCATCGCGTTCGGCGCGGCAGAGACCTCTTCCAGCGCCTTCAGCAGCATCTGCCACATGCGGGTCATCGCCCGCATCGGCAGCCGTTCGGCCAGTGAGATGCCGCGGGCGCGCTCGTCGGGCGCGATGGTCGGGTCCTCGGCGGCATCGGGCGTGATCTTCACCACCGAGATCCAGTGGGTGATCTCTGCCAGGTCGCGCAGCACCGCCAGCGGATCGGCGCCATCGGCGTATTGGGCCGAAAGCTCGGTCAGGGCCGCGGCCGCGTCGCCCTTCATGATCATCTCGTAGAGGTCCATGACCCGGCCGCGATCCGCCAGGCCCAGCATGGCGCGGACCTGCTCGGCGGTGGTCTCTCCGGCGCCATGGCTGATGGCCTGGTCCAGCAGCGAGGTCGCGTCACGGGCCGAGCCCTCGGCGGCGCGGGTGATCAGCGCCAGCGCGTCATCGTTGATCTCGGCGTTCTCGCGGGTGGCGATCTTGCGCAGGAGCGCGATCATCACCTCGGGTTCGATCCGGCGCAGGTCGAAGCGCTGGCAGCGCGACAGCACCGTCACCGGGACCTTGCGGATCTCGGTGGTGGCGAAGATGAACTTCACATGCGCCGGCGGTTCCTCGAGCGTCTTGAGCAGCGCGTTGAAGGCGCTGGTCGAGAGCATGTGGACCTCGTCGATGATGTAGATCTTGTAGCGCGCCGAGGCGGCCCGGTAGTTCACGCTGTCGATGATCTCGCGGATGTCATTGACCGAGGTGTTGGAGGCCGCGTCCATCTCCATCACGTCGACGTGGCGGCCTTCCATGATCGCGCGGCAATGTTCGCACTGGCCGCAGGGTTCGGTGGTGGGGCCGCCCTCGCCATCGGGGCCGATGCAGTTCATGCCCTTGGCGATGATCCGGGCCGTGGTGGTCTTACCCGTGCCGCGGATGCCGGTCATGATGAAGGCCTGGGCGATGCGATCGGCGGCGAAGGCGTTCTTCAGGGTGCGCACCATGGCGTCCTGGCCGACGAGATCGGCGAAGGTCTCGGGGCGGTATTTCCGCGCCAGGACCTGGTAGGGGCCGGATTGTGTCTGCTCGGACTCGGACATCATGCGCCTTTCTGGGGTCGTCTGCGCGGCAGACTAAAGGGCCGGGCGGGCAGCGTCCAGCGGGAGGGGCGCGACCGGACGGATCGGCGCTCGCGCTTTGCGCATCGCCCCGCCCGCCGTCCCGCATGGGGGCGGAAATGGGGGCCGTATCGGCGTGTTTCTTCTGGAATTTCCTGGGGGGAGGGGCCCTCTCGCGCATTTCTTTGAAATACGCTGCCGGGCTTCGCGCTTTTGCTTTGCAAAAGCGCTTGGGTGAGAGATTGGACAACGACCCAAGCGGGACTCGTTACGGCTGCTTCCTTCCGGACCTGACCGGGTTGGCGAGGCGCCTGCCCGCGCCAACCTCTCAAGGCCGCATATAGGAAATGGGGCGGGGCTTTGCAAGCCCGGGGACAAAACCCCCGCTACAGCCAGACGAGCGCGTAGACATAGGACTTGTCCCCCTTGCGGCTGACCCAGGTGCCCTCGGGCGGGGCCTCTCCCTGGTCTTCGGTGGAACGTCCCAGGGACGGCCGAAGACCTCGTCCGCCTCGGGACTGCCGGCGATCCAGCCAAGGCGGGGATGGCGCCGGATCCAGAGGTCGCGGTCGGCCCGGCGGTAGCCAGGGCGGCCCCTTGAATCGCGGGCAAGATCGAACCGGTAGACCAGCCCGTCGAGGGCGCGGCGCAACTCGAAGGCGGCGGGAGGCATGGTCACGGCGCGACACCTGCGCCCGGTGACGGGCGGCGCAGGTCCCGGCACAGGGCGATGGCGAAGGCCGAAAGGATTAGCACTTCGATCAGCATGGTCCAGTGCAGCACGAAGTTCCAGACCCACCAGCCGTGGCGGGCAAGGACCTCGACCAGACGCAGCTCGAGATCCGAAAGCGGGGCCAGCCAAGCGATGCCCCCGGTAAGGGAATCAAGCACCATGTGCAGCAGCGAGGCGGCGCAGCCGGTCAGGATCAGCGCCCGCCGTTCGGGCCGTAGTTTCGCAAGCTGGCGGGCAAGAAGATATCCGGCGGGAAGGTGGGCGAGGAACATGCGGCGTCCGGTGCTGTCGAGGCTGGCGTCAGTCTGGCCCCGGCCCCCTCTGAGGGCAAGCCCGCCGGGTGGCCTCTGCGCAGGTCCGGTCGTGTGACAGGCCAGGGCCGGAAAGCAGAAGGGGCCGCCACCGGCGACCCCTCCCGACGATCTGCACCCGGTCAGAGCGTGATGCGGAACAGCGCGAAGCCGCCTTCACCCGCACCGGCTTCCTCGATCGAGACGCCCTCGACGCTTTCGGCGTATTTCGCCGCTGCCGGGCCGGTCTCGAACAGCACGGTGGTGCCGTCCATGGGCGCGAAGGTCCAGTTGGCGTCGGCCTTGGGATCGACGGTGCCCTTCTCGACGATGTAGCGCACGATGATGTCGCGGTTGGTGTCCGGACCCTCGAAGATCACGGTCGAGCCATCGGCGCCGGGGAAGTGGCCGCCGCCGCCTGCGCGGTAGTTGTTGGTGGCCACGACGAATTCCATGTCGTCGGTCACCGGCTGGCCGTCATAGGTCAGGTCGACGATGCGGTTCTCGTCCGAGATGACCTCTCCGTCGCGGTTGAACATCATCGGCTTCGACAGGTCGATCTTGTAGCTCACGCCGTCGATCACGTCGAAGTTGTAGCTGGGGAAGTCGGGGTTCAGCAGCAACGCATCCGAAGAGCCCGGCTCGACCTGGTTGAACATGCCCGCAGAGCGGTTCAGCCAGCCCCGCAGCTGCGCGCCGTTGATCTTCACCGCCCGGATGGTGTTCGGGTAGAGGTAGAGGTCGGCGACATGCTTGATCGCCACGTCGCCCACGGGCACCTCGGTGTAGTATTCCGGTCCGCCACGGCCACCGGCCTTGAAGGGCGCGGCGGCCGAGAGCAGCGGCAGGGCCTCGTACTCGGTGCCCTTCAGCATCTCGGTCATGTACCACTTCTGGGCATTCGAAACGATCTGCACCGAGGGGTCATCGGCCACCAGTGCGAAGTAGGAGTGCAGCGGTGCCGCGGTCTTGCCGACGGCGCGGCGGACATAGGCGAGCGTTTCGTCATGCTCCTGCTGCACGGCGGCCAGCACGGCCGGGACCGGCTCGACCAGGGGGACGATCTTGCGATCCTCGCCGCGTTCGTAGATCGGCCGGGCCTCGGTTTCCGAGGCGACGACGCGCCACTCGTTGCCCTCGCGCTCGATCAGCAGGTCGATGAGACCCATGTGCGATCCCCAGAAGCCGCCCATGACGGCGGGCTTGCCGTGGATCTTGCCGCTCTCGACATCGACGGCGGCGTAGTCGGCATAGGTGGGAGAGGGGAAGACCAGGTGGCTGTGGCCGGTCATCAGCGCATCGATGCCCTCGACCTCTGCCAGCGGAACCGAGGCGTTCTCCATGCCGTCTTCGTGGTTGGCCGAACCGATGCCCGAGTGGCTGAGCGCGATGATGATCTCGGCGCCCTTTTCCTTCATCTCGGGCACGTAGGCGCGGGCGGTCTCGACGATGTCGCGCGCCTGCACCGAGCCTTCCAGGTGCTTGCGGTCCCAGGTCATGATCTGCGGCGGCACGAAGCCGATCAGGCCCACCTTGATCGGCGCCTCGGTGCCGTCGCCCAGGGTGACGGTGCGGTCCAGGATCACGTAGGGGGGCAGCAGGGTGGTGTCGCCCGTTGGCGAGGCGGCCATCTCCTTGACCACGTTGGCCGAGATGATGGGGAATTCGGCGCCGGCGACGGACTTCATCAGGAAGTCGAGGCCGTAGTTGAATTCGTGGTTGCCCAGGGTGGAGGCGTCGTAGCCCAGGGTGTTCATGGCGGCGATGACCGGGTGGATGTCACCCTCTGCCATGCCCCGCTCGTAGGCGATGTAATCGCCCATGGGGTTGCCCTGAAGGAAGTCGCCGTTGTCGATCAGCATGGTGTTGGTAGCCTCGGCACGCAGCGCCTCGATACGGGCTGCGGTACGGGCCAGGCCAACGGTGTCATCGGGCTTGTCGGCGTAATAATTGTAGGGGAAGACGTGAACGTGCAGGTCCGTCGTTTCCATGATGCGCAGATGCGCCTGGGTGCCGGCGGCACGCGCCGAGAAGGGATGCAGGCTGAGCAAGGAAGCTCCGGCGATGGTCCCTGCGAGGAAGCCTCGGCGGGACAGGCTGGTGGATTGTTTCAAGGTCATAATTGGACTCCTTCAGGGTTCGGGCGTCAACATCTCGCTATCCCGTAACAGTATCATTACGGTCTGTTAGCGCCGTCGGGTAAGTCATGTCCGGTTTCAGACAGGCGATATGCCACCGCTGACCTTGCGGCGCTGCCAGCGTAATGAGCATCGCGTCCGTCCATTCGAGCATGGCGCCGCCCAGGCCCGCGTGGCAAGCGCCATTGTGCTTGCCGGGGCGCGCGGGCAAGCTGGGGGCAAGCGATGAAAGGGCTGCAGATGGACGGGATCATTCGGGAAAAGGCACGCGGGCTGACCTTCGGGGACAGCGGTATCGACCGGCTGGCCGAGGCGCGGGGCGATATCTCGGCGCTGGCCGCCGATCCCGCCGCGCGCTGCCTGCTGTTCTGGCGCGGCGCCCTGCTGGTCGATGGCGAACACCCGGCGCGGCTCGGGCTGGACCACCCGTTGCTGGCGCTCTCGGACCAGCCGTTGATCCTGTTGGGCCAGGCCGCATCGGGGCCGGTCTTCGCGCAGGATATCTCGGGCTGGCGGCCGCCAGAGGGCGCAGAGGAGCCGCCCCGCCACCCCGCCTTCACCGAGACCCAGGCGCTGACCGACCTGCGAGCGGTGATGTTCGGGCTGACCCCGGAAGACGGAGAGCTGACCGCCACGGCGCGGGCGCTCTTTTCCTGGCATCATACCCATGGGTTCTGCGCCCGCTGCGGCGCGGCCTCCGAGATCGTGCAGGCGGGCTGGCAGCGCTCCTGCCCCGCCTGCGGAGGGCAGCATTTCCCGCGCACCGATCCGGTGGTCATCATGCTCATCACCTCGGGCGACAGGGTCCTGCTGGGCCGCTCGCCGGCCTGGCCCGAGGGGATGTATTCGCTGCCCGCGGGCTTCGTCGAACCGGGCGAGACCATCGAGGCCGCCGCCCGCCGGGAGATCCGCGAAGAGACCGGCGTCGCAGTCGGCCCGGTGCGCTACCTGGGCTGCCAGCCCTGGCCCTTCCCCAACTCGTTGATGTTCGGCTGTGAGGGCGAGGCGCTCTCGGAAGAGATCACCCTGGACCCCGTCGAGCTGGAGGATGCGCTCTGGCTGTCGCGCGAGGATCTGGTGCAGGTCTTTGCAGGTGATCATCCGGCAATCCGTCGCCCCCGCAGGGGGGCAATTGCAGAGTATCTTCTGCGCAATTGGCTTGCGGACCGGGTGGATTGACGCGAATGTCGGCCCTGTAAACCAAGGCGGAAACGGTGGTCGTTACTTCATGAAATTCGTGACCAAGGAAGACATCGGGGCCCCGATCGACGCGGTTTTCTCGAAGGTCAGCGATTTCCATGCGTTCGAGCGTTCGGCGATTCGGCGCGGGGCCGAGGTGACGCGGCGGGACAGCCCTCCGGTCAACGGTGAGGGCGCCGCCTGGGACGTGCGTTTCGACATGCGCGGCAAGCGCCGCGACATCGGCTTGGAAGTCACCGAGTTCGACGGCCCCGAGCGGATGCAGCTGAAGCTGCGTTCGGAGGGCGTGAAGGGGCATGTGCTGGTGGATCTTGTGGCGCTGTCGCGCTCGCGCACCCGCATCCGCATCGAGACAGAGATCAAGCCCAAGACCCTCTCGGCCCGCCTGCTGATCCAGTCCCTGCGGCTGGCGCGGGGCACCATCGAGAAACGCCTGGCCGAGCGTATGGCGGAGTTCGCCGCAGCGCTCGAGAAACCCCCAAGCTCCCACGGCTGAGCCCCGCGTAAGGTGGCTGCCAAGCCACCATACCCGGCCCGATACGGCCAGGCTTTCGCCCTGCCGTTCGGCGCGCAGCGGGTTGCCGCTGCGCGCCTACCTGCGGCTCAATGTCGCCGGGCGTCGGCCGGATAGACCCCGATGATCTCCATCATCGAAGAGAAATAGCTCAGCTCGTCGAGCGCCAGCTTGACGTTGTCGTCCTCTGGGTGGCCCTCGATATCGGCGTAGAACTGGGTCGCGGTGAAGCTGCCGCCCACCATGTAGCTTTCCAGCTTGGTCATGTTGACGCCATTGGTGGCAAAGCCGCCCATGGCCTTGTAGAGCGCCGCCGGAATATTGCGGACCTGGAAGATCAGCGTGGTGATCATGCCGCTGTCGCCGCGCCGCGTGTAATCGGGAGAGGTCGACATCTCGAGGAAGCGGGTGGTGTTGTTGGCCTGGTCCTCAATGTGGCGGGCCAGCACGTCGAGGCCATAGACCTCGGCCGCCAGCTCGCTTGCCAGGGCGCCGCGCGTGCGGTCGCTCTGCTGCGAGATCAGATGCGCCGAACCGGCGGTATCGGCGCCGGTGATGCGCTCGATTCCATGTTCGGCCAGGAAACCGCGGCACTGGCCCAGCAACATCGAGTGCGAGGTGGCCGTCTTGATCTCGGCAAGCTGGGTGCCGGGCAGGCCCATCAGGTTGATGTGCACGCGCACGAAGGCCTCGCCCACGATATGCAGCCCCGAGCCGGGCAGGAGGTAGTGAATGTCGGCGACCCGCCCGAAGGTCGAATTATCGACCGGAAGCATGGCTTTATCGGCCAGCCCGTCCTTGACCGCGGCGATGGCATCTTCGAAGGTACGGCAGGGGAGGGGTTCCAGTTCCGGGCAGGCTTCGACACAGGCCTGGTGCGAATAGGCACCCAGCTCTCCCTGGAAGGCAATTCGGCGTGTCATTCTGGGGATTTCCGTGTTGTTTCCGACAAATCCGCCCAGGAGGGCGTTTGGTCGCGGTAACTACACCTTGCCTTGGGTGAGGGGAAGCGGATACATACCCGCCGAGAACTGGCTACGGATTCATCAGGGACGCAGCGCATATGTTTGACACGATGACGGGAACGAAGATCATTGGCGGCTTCTGCGGCACGCTGTTGATTTTCCTGCTGGCCAATTGGGCTGCGGACGAGCTCTATGATACGAGCGCCGGGGGCCATGGCGGCGAAGAACATGCCCGCGGTTATGTTATTGAGACCGACGAAGCCGAAGGCGGCGCGGTCGAGGAGGAGGGTCCCTCCTTCGAAGAGCTCTTTGCCCAGGCCGATGCCGGTGCGGGTGAGCGCGTCTTCAACAAGTGCAAGGCTTGCCACAAGGTCGACGGGACCGACGGCACCGGCCCGCACCTGAATGGTGTGGTGGGACGCGAGGTCGACGCAGTCGCCGGCTTCTCCTACTCGGGCGCACTGGAAGAGCACTTCGACGTCTGGACGCCGGAAAACCTTCAGGCCTTCCTGGAAAACCCGCGCTCCGCAGCGCCGGGCACCAAGATGTCCTTCTCGGGCCTCAAGGACATGGAAGACCGCGCGGACGTGATCGCCTACCTCGCCTCGCTGGACGGCTGAGGCAGCGGCACCGCCGGGCGCAGAGGCGCCATCTGCCCGGAAACCGGGCTGAAATTCGGGTCGTCGGCAGGAAATGCCGGCGACCTTTTGCGTTGGTAAGCAGCTGGTAACCACTTCTCACGCATTCTCGTCTTGAACATGATTGACCGCGCTGATTAGCCTGTCCTCGACAAGAAGGCTGGCTTGGCGCGCAGGCTGTGGACATTCTTCATCGGGAAACTTCGGTGGACCTGTCCCGCATTCGTGCCATGTTGAAGGCCAGGTTCCAGAAGGAAGTCGAGGAGTTTCCGATGCATCGTCCAGATTCCCCTGCCGCCCCCCGGTCTGTCGCTCGAACCGCTGTCCGAACCCAGTCATCCGGGATGCAGGGCGCCGCGCTGGCGCTGCTGGCAGGGCTGGGCATTGCCGTCCTTGCCTTCGTTTCCCCCGCCCCGGCCCAGGAGGCCGAAGACGCGATCACCGTGAGCCACGGTTATTCCTACTTCGGCAATCTCGACTACCCGGCGGATTACGAAAGCCTCGACTACGTGAACCCCGATGCGCCGAAGGGCGGTGAGATCGCCATCGGCGCCACGGGCACCTTCGACAGCCTCAACCCCTATTCCCGCAAGGGCCGCTCCGGTGTCCTGACCTCGATCCAGTACGACAGCCTGCTGAGCAGCCTCGATGACAGCGTCGGCCAGTATTACTGCGTGGTCTGCGAAAGCCTGGAATACCCCGAAAGCCGCGACTGGGTGATCTTCCACATGCGCCCCGAGGCGAAGTTCTTCGACGGCAGCCCCGTCACCGCCGAGGACGTGGTGTTCTCTCACAAGCTCTTTATCACGCAAGGCTTGCCCTCTTACGCCCAGGCCGTGGGCGAGATGGTGACCGGCGCCGAGGCGCTGGATGAGCATACGGTGAAATTCACCTTCAACCCCGAGCTTTCCAAGCGCTCGCGGATCGAGACGGTGGGCAATACGCCGATCTTCCAGAAATCCTGGTTCGAGGCAGACCCCGAGAACCGCCGTCTCGACGAGCCGCGCATGGAAGTGGCCCCCGGTTCGGGCCCCTATGAGCTCGACAGCTTCGAGGTGAACCGCCGCATCGTCTACAAGCGCCGCGACGACTACTGGGGCAAGGACCTGCCGATCAACCGGGGCCGCAACAACTACGACACCATCCGGGTCGAGTATTTCTCGGACCAGACGACCTCCTTCGAGGCCTTCAAGGCCGGCGAATACACCCTGAAGGTCGAAAGCGATCCCAAGCAGTGGTCCACCGGCTACCGCTTCCCGAAGGTTGAAAGCGGCGCCGTGGTGCTTGAGGAAGTGCCGGATGGCAGCCCGCCGAACCCCACCGGCTTCGTCTTCAACCTGGCCCGCCCGCAGCTGGCCGACAAGCGCGTCCGCCAGGCCATCGCGCTGGCCTACAATTTCGAATGGACCAACGATTCCCTGCTCTTCGGCCTCTATTCGCCGCGCAGTTCCTTCGTCGAAGGCACCCCGGTCGAGGCCATGGGCCTGCCCGAGGGCGCGGAAAAGGCCTTCCTGGAAGGGCTCGGCGACGTGGTGCCGGAAGATCTGATGACGACCGAACCCTACCAGATGCACGTCTCGGATGCAGAGCGGCTGAACGACCGCGGCAACCTGCGTCGCGCCTCGGGGCTGCTGACCGAAGCGGGCTGGGAAGTGGGCGATGACGGTATCCGCCGCAATGCCGATGGCGAGACGCTGAAGGTCAACATGCTGATCCCCTCCAACATCCAGTCCTCGGTCGAGGGGATGCAGGACACCTTCGTGCAGAACCTGCGCCAGATCGGCGTCGATGCCTCCTTCGAGAAGATCGACCCCTCGCAATACACCCTGCGCCGGCGCGAGCGGGATTACGACATGCTCTATTCCACGCAGTACGGCGCCTTCCTGTCGACGGGTGGCGGGCTGACGCAGATGTATGGCTCCAAGGAATCCGAGTTCAGCCTGTTCAACCCCGCAGGCCTTGCCAGCCCGCTGGTCGATGCCATCCTCGAGGCCTCCTTCGAGGCGCAGAGCCAGGAAGAGACCGACGTGGCGCTGACCGCGCTGGACCGCGCCCTGCGCTACGAGTTCTTCATCGTGCCGACCGGCTACATCGCGGATTACTGGGTTGCCTATTACGACATGTACCGCCACCCCACGGCGGACAAGATGCCGCCCTACGGGTTGGGCTACCTGGACTTCTGGTGGGTCGACCCCGAGGCGGAGGCCCAGCTGAAAGCAAGCGGAGCACTGCGGTAAACCCCGATGGGAGCCTATATTCTCCGCCGCCTGGCCCTGGTCATCCCGACCCTTCTTGGGATCATGGTGATCAACTTCGCCCTGACCCAGTTCGTGCCCGGTGGCCCGATCGAGCAGATCATCGCCAACCTCCAGGGGCAGGGCGATGTCACCGCGGGCTTCACCGGCAACGGGCCCGACACCGCCAACATGTTCGAGGAGGCCAGCAACTCGGACTATGCCGGCGCCCGTGGCCTGCCGCCTGAATTCATCGAGAAGCTGGAAAAGGAGTTCGGCTTCGACAAGCCGCCGCTGACCCGTTTCATGCTGATGCTGTGGAACTACGTGCGGCTGGATTTCGGAGACAGCTACTTTGGCGCCGGAACGGTGATCGAATTGGTCATCGACAAGATGCCGGTCTCGATCACGCTGGGGCTGTGGTCGACGCTGATCGCCTACCTGGTCTCGATCCCGCTGGGCATCCGCAAGGCGGTGCGCGACGGCTCGCGCTTCGACAACGTGACCTCGGGCATCATCATCGTCGCCTATGCGATCCCCGGTTTCCTCTTTGCCGTGCTGCTGCTGGTGCTCTTCGCCGGCGGCTCCTACTGGCAGATCTTCCCGCTGCGGGGCCTTGTCTCGGACAACTGGGAAGAGCTTTCGATTCTCGGCAAGATCGCCGATTACTTCTGGCACATCACCCTGCCGGTGCTGGCATCGACCATTTCGGCCTTTGCCACGCTGACCCTGCTGACCAAGAATTCCTTCCTCGACGAGATCAAGAAGCAATACGTGATCACGGCCCGCGCCAAGGGCCAGACGGAACGCAAGGTCCTCTACGGCCACGTGTTCCGCAATGCCATGCTGATCGTCATCGCGGGCTTCCCCTCGGTCTTCATCGGGGTCTTCTTCTCGGGCTCGCTGATCATCGAGACGCTCTTCTCGCTCGACGGCCTCGGGCGGCTCGGCTTCGAGGCGGCGCTGCAACGGGACTATCCGGTGATCTTCGGCACGCTCTTCATCTTCGGCCTCATCGGCCTCGTGGTCGGCATCCTGTCGGACCTGATGTATGTCTTCGTCGATCCCCGGATCGACTTTGAAAAACGCGAGGGCTGAGCCTTGGCTGATCCCGCCGTGAACCCGCCCGAAAAGGGCCCTGACGCCCCGACCGCCGTGACGGCCCCGCCCGAGAAGCGTGGCTGTCTGTCGCCGCTCAACCAGCGGCGCTGGCGCAATTTCCGCCGCAACCGCCGCGCCTTCTGGTCGCTTGTGGTCTTCTGCGTGCTCTTCGGCCTGTCGCTCTTTGCCGAGTTCCTGGCCAATGACCGCCCGATCCTGGTGCAATACCGGGGCAGCTACTACACGCCGATCTTCTCCTTCTATCCCGAGACCGAGTTCGGCGGCGACTTCCGCACCGAGGCCGTCTACCGCGACCCCGAGGTGCAATGCCTGATCGAGACCGGCGGCCTGGACGCCTGCTTCGACGATCCCGAAGGGCTGATCGAAGATGCCGCCGACGGCGAGATCGGCGGCGAGCAGATCGAGAAGGGTTGGACCCTCTGGCCGCCCATCCCCTATTCCTACGACAGCCCGGTCGAGCGCCCGGGCGCCGCGCCGCTGCCGCCCAATGGCCAGAACTGGCTTGGCACCGATGATACCAAGCGCGACCTGCTGGCGCGTGTGATCTACGGCTTCCGGCTCTCGATCGTCTTCACCCTGATCGTCACCGCGCTCTCCTCGGCCATCGGGATCGCGGCGGGTGCTGTGCAGGGCTACTTCGGCGGCAAGATAGACCTTATCTTCCAACGCCTTATCGAGATATGGGCCTCGACCCCCTCGCTCTACATCATCATCATCCTCTTCGCGATCCTCGGCCGCAGCTTCTGGCTGCTGGTGATCCTGACGGTGCTCTTCGGCTGGATGTCCCTGGTGGGTGTGGTCCGGGCCGAGTTCCTGCGCGCCCGCAACCTGGAATATGTCCGCGCGGCCAAGGCGCTTGGCGTGCCGAACCGCACCATCATGTTCCGCCACATGCTGCCGAACGCCATGGTGGCGACCCTGACCATGATGCCCTTCATCGTCACCGGCACGATTTCGACGCTGGCCAGCCTCGACTTCCTCGGCTTCGGCCTGCCCAGCTCCTCGCCCTCGCTGGGCGAGATGACGCTGCAGGCGAAAGAGAACCTGCAGGCGCCCTGGCTGGGCTTCACCTCCTTCACCGTCTTCGCGGTGATGCTGTCGCTGCTGGTCTTCATCTTTGAAGGCGTGCGCGACGCCTTCGATCCCAGAAAGACCTTCAAATGAGTATGTTACAGGTCAGCGACCTGCGCGTCGCCTTTGCCCAGGACGGCCAGAAGGTGGAAGCCGTGAAGGGCGTCTCCTTCCATGTCGAACGCGGAGAAACCGTGGCGCTGGTCGGCGAATCGGGTTCGGGCAAGTCCGTCTCGGCGCTTTCGACCGTTTCGCTCCTGGGCGACAACGCAGAGGTCTCGGGCTCTGTCACCTTCGAGGGCCAGGAGATGGTCGGCGCCAGCGCCAAGCGCCTGCGCCAGCTGCGCGGCAACGAGATCTCCTTCATCTTCCAGGAGCCGATGACCTCGCTCAACCCGCTGCATACCATCGAAAAGCAGCTGGCCGAGAGCATGGCCCTGCACCAGGGGCTTGCCGGGCGCGGATGGGTCAAGCGCTGGCTCGAGGGCTGGTCGCGGCTGAAGCCCGCGCCGGTGCTGGTGGGTCTGCTGGCCTTCTTCGCCTTCCTTGCCGCCTATGGCGCCTTCATGGCTACGGCGCCCGATGTGCCGTCCTTCGATTTCCTGGGCGCCTTCGGCATCGAGGCTGTGCAAAGGCTTTTCCGAGCTGTGCTCTGGGCGCTTGGCCTGACGGCGCTGCTGATGCTCGGGAAGATGGTGCTGAACAGCCGCTATTCGGACTGGATCATGGCCAGCGAAACGCGGGAACGCTCGCTGGCGCTGCTGAAGCAGGTGGGCATCCGCGACGCAGAGGAAAGGCTGACCGCCTATCCGCACGAGCTTTCGGGCGGGCAGCGCCAGAGGGTGATGATCGCCATGGCCCTGGCCAACAGCCCTCAGCTGCTGATCGCGGATGAGCCGACCACGGCGCTGGATGTCACCATCCAGGCGCAGATCCTGGAGCTTCTGGCGAAGCTGAAGGATGAGACCGGCATGGGGCTGCTCTTCATCACCCACGATCTGGGCATCGTGCGCCGCATCGCCGACCGGGTCTGCGTGATGAAGGACGGGCTGATCGTCGAAGAGGGGCCGACCGACCGCATCTTCTCCGATCCGCAACATTTCTACACCAAGATGCTGCTCTCGGCGGCCACGGTGGGTCAGCCCGAGGCGCCCGCCGGCGATGCGCCCGCCGTGCTCGAGGCCGAGAAACTGCGCATCTGGTTCCCGATCCAGCAGGGGCTGATGAAACGCACCGTCGGCCACGTGCGCGCGGTCAACGATGCGAACCTGACCCTGCACGCGGGCGAAACCCTTGGCATCGTGGGCGAATCCGGTTCGGGCAAGACGACCCTGGCGCTGGCGCTGATGCGGCTCATCGGCTCGGAAGGGGTGGTGCGCTTCGAGGGGCAGGATATCCATGCGCTCTCGACCGGCGAGCTGCGCAGCCTGCGCAAGGACATGCAGATCGTCTTCCAGGATCCCTTCGGCTCTCTCTCGCCTCGCATGACGGCCGAACAGATCATCTCGGAAGGCCTGACGATCCACCGCACCGACGACGACCGCCCGGTGCGCCAGCAGGTGGCCGAGGTCATGGCAGAGGTGGGGCTCGACCCCGCCATGATGGACCGCTACCCGCATGAATTCTCCGGCGGGCAGCGCCAGCGCATCGCCATCGCCCGCGCGATGATCCTGCGCCCCAAGCTGGTGGTGCTGGACGAGCCGACCTCGGCGCTGGACATGACCGTGCAGGTGCAGATCGTCGACCTGCTGCGCAAGTTGCAGAAGAAGTACGGGCTGGCCTATCTCTTCATCAGCCACGATCTGAAGGTGGTCCGCGCCATGTCCCACCGGGTCATGGTCATGCGCCATGGCGACGTGATCGAGGAAGGCGCGGCCGAGCAGATCTTCGAGGCCCCGCAAGCCGCCTACACGAAGGAGCTCTTCGCCGCCGCGATGGACCACTAGCCCATCACCAGGCTGAAAATACTCCCGCCGGAGGCCCGGCCCGGATGGGCCGGACCCCCAGGGGAGGAAGGCGGGCAAGGCTGCCGTGAAAGCTCAGATCGCCGAAGAATGCCGCGCCCGGCTGCCGTCATAGGCGTCGAAGGCACGGGCCACGAGGCGGGTCAGGGGGCGGGCCTCCTCGGGGATGAAAAGCCCCTCTGCCGTGACCTGCACCAACCCGTCGAAACGGGCGGCGACCTCCTGGAACATGGCCTGAAGCGCGGCGTCGGAGAGACCGAAGTCCTGCCGGATCTCGGCGCTGCGGATGCGGAAATCGCACATCACCGCCTCGATCAGCCGGGCGCGCAGGCGGTCCTCTCCGGCGAAGGCATGGCCCTTGGCGGTCGAGAAGTGCCCCTCGCGGATCGCCTGGGTATGGGCGCCGGTGGCCGGGGCGTTCTGGGTGAAACCCTGCGGGAAACGCGAGATCGACGAGGCGCCGATCCCGATCAGCGCCACGGCCTGGTCATCCGTGTAGCCCTGGAAATTGCGCTTCAGCCGCCCCTCGGTCTGGGCGCGGGCCAGGCCATCCTCGGGCAGGGCGAAATGGTCGATGCCGATCTCCGCATAGCCGTCCCAGAGGAAGAGCTTGCGGGCGGTGGCGAAGAGCTCGAGCCGCTCGGCGGGGGTTGGCAGCGCGTCCGAGGGCAGCATGCCCTGCCGCCGTGCCATCCAGGGCACATGGGCATAGCCGTAAAGCGCCACCCGGTCGGGCGAGAGCGAGAGCAGCTTCTGCACGCTCTCGGTGATCTTGCCTCGGGTCTGGTGCGGCAGGCCGAAGAGGATATCGGCATTCAGGCTTTCCACCCCATGGGCGCGGATCGCGGCAATCACGTCGCGGGTGACTTCGTAGCTCTGGTCACGGCCGATGCACTTCTGGATCTCGGGGTCGAAGTCCTGCACCCCGATCGAGGCGCGGTTCATGCCGGCGGCCTTCAGCATCGCCAGCCGCATCTCGTCGACCTCGTTGGGGTCGATCTCGACCGAGAACTCGGCCCCCTCGGCGAAGGGAAGGATCTCCGCGATTCGACCGGCCAGGGTCTCCATCATGTCGGGGGCCAGCAGGGTGGGCGTGCCCCCGCCCCAGTGCAGCCGCGACAGGCGGACACCCGCCGGCAGGCGCTGCGCCAGCATGTCGAGTTCCGCCAGCAATGTGTCCAGGTAGGCGCGCACCGGCGCCTCGCTCTGGGTGCCCTGGGTGCGGCAGGCGCAGAACCAGCAGAGCCTGCGGCAGAAGGGCACGTGCACATATAGCGAGATCCGCGCGCCTTCGGGCAGCGCCTCGATCCAGTTGCCATGAAGCTCCGAGCCGACGGCATCGGAGAAATGCGGGGCCGTCGGGTAACTGGTGTAGCGCGGTACTTTCGCGTCAAACAGTCCCAGGGCTTCAAGTTGCGTTTTGGTGACCATGGGACTAGGATTTATTCATAGTTTTCCCCTGCGCTTTGACGCAGATCAACCTGGCCGGACTTCATGCTTCAGGACACTCTCTCCTTCGCGACCCCGGACTGCAGCGGCTGTCCGATCCGCCACCGCGCCGTTTGCGCTCGCTGTGACGGGGATGAGCTCGCCCGGCTGGAGGAAATCAAGTATTACCGTAGCTTCGAGGCCGGTCAGACCGTGATCTGGTCCGGTGACCGGATGGACTTCGTGGGCTCTGTGGTCTCGGGGATCGCCACGCTGACCCAGACCATGGAAGACGGCCGCACCCAGATGGTGGGCCTGCTGCTGCCCAGCGATTTCGTCGGCCGTCCGGGTCGGGACGGGGCCGCCTATGACGTGGTGGCGACCTCTGACCTGGTGATGTGCTGCTTCCGCAAGAAGCCCTTCGAGCAGATGATGGAGACCACGCCCCATATCGCGCAGCGCCTGCTGCAGATGACCCTGGACGAGCTCGACGCCGCGCGCGAATGGATGCTGGTGCTGGGCCGCAAGACCGCGCGCGAAAAGATCGCCTCGCTCTTGGCGATCATCGGGCGGCGCAATGCCTCGATCCAATCGGTGAGCGTCGCCGACAGGGTGGTCTTCGATCTGCCGCTGACCCGCGAGGCCATGGCCGATTACCTGGGCCTGACGCTGGAAACGGTCAGCCGCCAGGTCTCGGCGCTGAAGAAGGATGGGGTGATCGAGCTGCAGGGCAAGCGCCATGTGACCGTGCCCGATTTCTCGCGCCTGCTGGAAGAGGCGGGCGACGACCAGGACGGCGGTCTGCTGGTCTAAACGGACCTCAGCCGCCGGGTGACATCGGTTTCTGCCCGCCGGGCGGCAGAGAGAAGAGCGCCCGCACCCAATCCAGGAACATCCCGTAGGGGCGCCCCAACAGGAACATGTAGGCCACGGCGCCGAGCGCGCCGAGCAGCAGTTCGCCTCCGCGCGCGCCGCTGGTCCAGATGATCGACACGTAGATCGGCACCTGGAACAGCAGCAGGGCCAGCGAGTCCCAGAGACCCTGAGAGACCCGCCCGTCGCCTGCAAAACGGGCCATCAGCCAGCTGCGCCAGATGCCGTAGGGCCGCGCCGTCAGCACCATCAGCGGCGCTCCGATCAACCGGGCCCGCAGGACCTCTTCCCAGGACATGCCGACGATGAACCGTTCGTTGAGTGCGCCCGCCAGCGTGAAGAAAAGGACCAGTGCCAGGGTGTCGGCGATGAATTCCCGCGTCGTGCTGCTGTTTGTGTTGGTCACCGCAGGCCCTTCCTGATCACACGCGAGACTCAAAACCGTAGCGCCCGCCGCTTGCAGAGCAAGGGCGGGCGTCGGGTTTCGGCCAGGGCGTGGCTCAGTGGGCCATGAAGATCGGCAGATCCGTATCTTCCAGCATGTGCCGCGTGGCCCCGCCCAGGATCGCTTCGCGGAAGCGCGAATGGCCATAGGCGCCCATGATGATCATGTCCGCGCCGATGTCGGTGGCGTGGCGGCGGATCACCTCGGAGACGCGGGGCAGGGTCTTCGAGATCACGTCGATCTCTGCGGTGACCCCGTGGCGGGCCAGCCAGGTGGCCAGCATGCCGCCCGGATCAGAGCGATTCGGGCCATGCACCGGCGGGTCGATGATGACCACATGGGCCGAGCCCGCCTTCTGCAACAGCGGCAGCGCCTTGCGCACGGCGGCCAGGGCCTCGGGCGTTTCGTTCCAGGCGATCATCGGGGCGGCGGGCGCCTGCGGGCTGCCGAGCGTTTCGGGCAGCACCATGACCGGCGTGCGGCCCTCGAAGAGCACCGATTCGATGATCGGCTCGTCCTCGACGCCCTTGCCCTCTCCATAGGGTTTGGGCAGCACCACGAGGTCCGAGAAACGGGCGCGCCAGGCCACGTGGCGGCCGAGATCGCCCATCTGGGCCACGTCGGTATCCACGGCGTAGCGGATGGGGGTGCCCTTCAGCGCGTCAGAGGCCTGAGCCTCGAGCGCGGCGGCTTCCTTGGTCGCGCGGCCGATGGCTTCCTGCATGATCACCGCGTTGGCGCCGGCGTAGTAGTACCCCATCTGGGTGCGATCCACGCCGAGACAGAGCACGTCGAGATGCGCATCGTGGGATTGAGCGAGAGCAGCCACCTGGTCGAGCTGGGCTTTCAGCCCTTCGCTGCGGGTCAGGATGGTGAAGATCGTCTTGTAGGCCATGGGAGCCTCCTGATCTGTATTTCAGATGAACCGTTACCCTACCGAGAGATAACTTGACCGGTCCCCGGTCGATAAGGTCACATTATCATGTGGGAAATCGCCGCACTTTGATCAGCATCAACCCATCACGAGTCCGCGATTGATACAGATCAAGGCATCCGACTCGCTCGCGCCGCATGAAGCGGGAAGTCGTTAACCCGATTTGGGCAGAGCGGGGCCATTCCCTCTGCTGGACTGAAAAAGGGACGCGTTATGGCAAATGCAATCAAGCTAGTCGTGCTGGGGCTGGTCGCGCTGTTCGCCGCGATCGCAGCCAATTACGCGCGCGATCTGGCGTATATGGTGAACGCACTGGTGATCATGCTGGTCGCCTCGGTGATGTTCGTCATCACGCTGCGCAAGGCAGATGAGGACCGGGTCCTCAGGGATCTGTCCGGAGAATACATGGACGATGTGGTCCGCTACGGGGTCATCGCCACCGCCTTCTGGGGCGTCGTGGGCTTTCTCGTGGGGGTCTTCATCGCCTTCCAGCTGGCCTTCCCGGTACTGAACTTTGAATGGTCCCAGGGCCTTCTGAACTTCGGCCGGCTTCGCCCGCTACACACCTCGGCGGTGATTTTCGCCTTCGGTGGCAACGCGCTGATCTGTACCTCGTTCTACGTGGTGCAACGGACCTCGGCGGCGCGCCTCTGGGGCGGCAACCTCGCCTGGTTCGTCTTCTGGGGCTACAACCTCTTCATCGTGCTGGCGGCACTCAGCTACGTTCTGGGCGGCAGCCAGTCGAAGGAATACGCCGAGCCCGAATGGTACGTCGACCTGTGGCTGACCATCGTCTGGGTGGCCTACCTGGCGGTCTTCCTGGGCACGATCATCAAGCGGAAAGAGCCCCACATCTACGTGGCCAACTGGTTCTTCCTGAGCTTCATCGTCACCGTCGCCATGCTGCACGTCGTGAACAACCTGGTGATCCCGGTGTCGATCTTCGGCTCGAAGTCGGTGCAGGTCTTCGCCGGTGTGCAGGATGCCATGACGCAGTGGTGGTACGGCCACAACGCCGTGGGCTTCTTCCTGACCGCAGGCTTCCTGGGCATGATGTACTACTTCATCCCCAAGCAGGCCGAGAAGCCGGTCTATTCCTACAAGCTGTCGATCATCCACTTCTGGGCGCTGATCTTCCTCTACATCTGGGCCGGTCCGCACCACCTGCACTACACCGCGCTGCCTGACTGGGCCTCGACCCTTGGCATGGTGTTCTCGGTGATCCTGTGGATGCCCAGCTGGGGCGGCATGATCAACGGTCTGATGACCCTCTCGGGCGCCTGGGACAAGCTGCGCACCGATCCGGTCATCCGCATGATGGTGATCGCCGTCGGCTTCTACGGCATGTCGACCTTCGAGGGCCCGATGATGTCCATCAAGGCCGTCAACTCGCTCAGCCACTATACCGACTGGACCATCGGTCACGTCCACTCCGGCGCGCTTGGCTGGAACGGGATGATCACCTTCGGTGCGCTCTACTTCCTGGTGCCGAAACTCTGGAACCGCGAGAAGCTTTACAGCCTCTCCATGGTCTCCTGGCACTTCTGGCTCGCCACCATCGGCATCGTTCTCTACGCCGCCTCGATGTGGGTCACGGGTATCATGGAAGGCCTGATGTGGCGTGAAGTGGATGCCAACGGCTTCCTGGTGAACAGCTTCGCCGACACCGTCTCTGCCAAGTTCCCGATGTACGTGGTGCGTGGCCTGGGTGGCGTGATGTATCTCGCCGGGGCGTTGATCATGTGCGCCAACCTCTGGCTGACCGTCCGCAAGGCGCCGGCCGTGGAAACCGCCAACGGCCTCGTGCCGGCGGAATGAGGAGCGGATAAATGGGTATTCTTGATAAACACAAGTTCCTCGAAAAGAACGCCACTCTGCTGCTGGCAGGCTCGTTCTTCGTCGTCACCATCGGCGGTATCGTCGAGATCGCACCGTTGTTCTACCTCGAGAACACCATCGAGGACGTGGAGGGCATGCGTCCCTACACGCCGCTCGAGCTCGCTGGTCGGGACATCTACATCCGCGAGGGCTGCTACGTCTGCCATTCGCAGATGATCCGCCCGATGCGCGACGAGGTGGAGCGCTATGGCCACTACTCGCTGGCGGCCGAGTCGAAATACGACCGGCCGTTCCAGTGGGGCTCGAAGCGGACCGGGCCTGACCTGGCCCGCGTCGGCGGCCGCTACTCGGACGAATGGCATGTCGATCACCTGACCAACCCGCAGTCCGTGGTGCCGGAATCGGTGATGCCGAAGTATGGCTTCCTCACGGACCGGATGATCGAGGGCGAGTACATCAGCGACGAGATGGGCACCCATGCCCTGCTCGGCGTGCCCTACACGGCAGAGATGGTCGAGAACGGTCAGGCCGACTTCCTGGCCCAGGCCAATCCCGACAGCGACTACGACGGGCTGCTGGAGCGCTATGGCGAAGACAGCGTCAGCGTGCGCAACTTCGATGGCGAGCCCGGTGTCTCCGAGATGGATGCGCTGGTCGCCTACCTGCAGATGCTGGGCACGCTGGTCGATTTCTCGACCTTCTACCCCGATGACAGCCGCTGAGGAGGGAGCCATGGACACCTATTCCCTTCTGCGTGAATTCGCGGACAGCTGGATGCTTCTCGTGCTGTTCCTGTTCTTCGGTGCTGTGGTGCTCTGGGTCTTCCGGCCCGGCGCCCGCCGCACCTACCAGGAGACCGCCGGCATCCCCTTCCGTCACGAAGACCGTCCCGCCGCTGCGAGCGCATCGGTGGAAGCTCAGGCAGGAAAGGACCTTGCAAAATGAGCGATGACCTCAAGGACAAGCACGGTACGACCGGCCACAGCTGGGACGGTATCGAGGAACTGAACACGCCGCTGCCGCGCTGGTGGCTCTACACCTTCTACATCTGCATCGTCTGGGGGATCATCTACACGATCCTCTATCCCGCATGGCCGCTGGTGAACCGTGCAACCGGGGGCATCCTGGGCTATTCCAGCCGTGCCGAACTGGCCGAGCAGGTTGCCGAGGTCGAGAACGCCAACGCAGGTATCAACCAGCGCCTGGCCGAAGCAGAGCTGACCCAGATCAGCGCCGATCCCGAGCTGAACCAATTCGCGGTTTCCGCCGGGGCCTCGGTGTTCCAGACCTGGTGCGCGCAGTGCCACGGCTCCGGTGCCGCCGGTGCCAAGGGCTATCCGAACCTGCTGGACGATGACTGGCTCTGGGGCGGTTCGATCGAGGATATCCACTACACGGTCAGCCACGGCATCCGGAACGAGGAAGACTTCGACGCCCGTTACAGCCAGATGCCGGCCTTCGGTGCCGACGAGCTGCTGGAAGACGAGCAGATCGACGCGGTGGTGAACTACGTCATGTCGCTCTCGGGCACGCCGCAGGACCCGGCGCTGGTCGAGGAAGGCGCCGTGGTCTTTGAAGAGAACTGCGCCGCCTGCCACGGCGAGCAGGCCCTTGGCGACCGCGAGCAGGGCGCTCCGAACCTGGCCGATGCCATCTGGCTCTATGGCGGGGACTATGCCGCCATCCGCGAGACGGTCGAGAATGCCCGCTTCGGTGTCATGCCCGCCTGGGCCAACCGCCTGAGCGAAGCGCAGATCCGTGCCGTTGCGAGCTACGTGCACCAGCTGGGCGGCGGTGAGTAACCGCCCCTGACAAGATCGGCCGGGGGCGCTCTGTCCCCGGCCCCTCCCAACCCCGCCAGATCGCGGGGTCGGCGCTGGCCGCTTCGTCCTGTTCGCGCGTTTCCTGAAACGGCCGGCGCCCTTTTTCTCCTCCTCCCCCGCTTCACGGGGCAGCCCGCCGCGGATCACTCCGCGGCGGGCTTTGCTTGTCGGGACGGTGGGATCTCTCCCACCCTATGCCTGCCTCTGGGTGTCGCGCCTCACTCCAGCAAGCCGTCGGGTCCGCGCGACCAGCGCCGAGGGTTCAGCCATCCCAGCCGCGCCCGGCGCGGGCCGGGGGCTTTCAGGGGCTGGTGCGGCCGGGCCTCGTGGCGCTGATGGGGATCGGCGCGACGGATACGCTCGTCCAGCACGTCAAGCGGGCGGTAGAGGATCGGGTCCATCACGCTTGCTCCCGGTCAGGGCGGCCCGCGGCGCGCGCGCCATGCAGGGCGGCGGCGTTGAGCCGGGGCAGGGCCTCTTCGCCCTGGGCGGCGGAGGCACTGATCGGGCGACGGGTGGCAGTCATGTAGGTTTTTGCGAATATCTGAAGCATGGGGCTTACTCCTCAACTGGTGTCTGACCCTTGTTTTAAGGCCCATGACCCAAAGCACCTATTCAGGAATGCTGCTAAGCTGTAAGGTGTGCTTACATGATAGACTGGCGCTCCCTTCCCCCGCTTACCGCGTTGCGTGCCCTTGCCGCGCTGTCCGAGACCGGCTCGACCGTGGCGGCGGGCGCCCGGCTGAGCGTCAGCCACGCCGCGGTCAGCCAGCAGGTGAAGGCGCTGGAAGAGCACCTGGGCCTGGCCCTGGTCAGCCGTGGCGGCAAGGCGCTGGAACTGACCGAAGAGGGCCGCCAGCTGGCCCAGGCGGTGCTGGCCGGAGTGGCGGGCATCGAGGAGGTCGTGCGTCAGCTGCGCGGCGAAGAGGCCAGCCGCCCGGTGCTGGTCACCTGCACCCCGACCCTGGCCAGCTACTTCCTGATGCCGCGCCTGGCAGAATACCAGCAGGCCCACCCCGAGGTTTCGCTGATGATCGACCCGACGCCGCAGCTGCGCGACCTCGGCCCCGGCGGAGCCGACATCGCCCTGCGCTACGGCAATGGCACCTGGCCGGGGCTCGAGGCGCATCTGCTGGTGCGCAGCCCGGTCAGCGTGCTGGCCTCGCCCGAACTGATCCCCTGGGAGATCAACCCCACCCCCGCCGAGCTCGCCGATTACCCCTGGTTCCAGGAACTGGGCACCAACGAGGCCAGCGATTTCCTGGAATGGCAGGGGGCGCGGCTGAACCCGACCCGCGGCGTGACGTCGCTGCCGGGCAACCTGATGATCGAGGCGCTGCGCTCGGGGCGCGGTGTGGGGCCCATGGCCAGGGCCTTTGCCGAGCCCGACCTGGAGGCCGGGCGACTCAGGCTTCTGCATGAAGACACAAGAAAAAAAGGCTATTATCTGGTGACTCGGCGAGACGGGCTGCGCCCGGCTGCGCGGGATTTCGCTCGTTGGGTGCGGCGCCAGGCGCGGCAATCCTGGGGGGAAGCTGAATAGGTAAGCTCAAAATGTCGCATTTGATGCAAGTCAATGTTCCGAAAGCCTGCGGCTGCGAGAAGACTGCCACGACATGACCGAAGGAATCCCCACGTGTCCGCCTCAGATACCGAAGATCCCAAGCTCTACGCTCCCAGGGAGCCCATCTTTCCCCGCAGAGTGAAAGGCCGGTTCAGGAACCTGAAATGGGTCATCATGATCGTGACCCTCGGCATCTACTACGTCACCCCCTGGCTGCGCTGGGACCGTGGCCCCAACCTGCCCGACCAGGCGGTGCTGATCGACCTGGCCAACCGGCGCTTCTTCTTCTTCTGGATCGAGATCTGGCCGCATGAGTTCTACTTCATCGCCGGCCTGCTGGTGATGGCGGGGCTGGGGCTTTTCCTGTTCACTTCGGCCCTGGGCCGGGTCTGGTGCGGCTATGCCTGCCCGCAGACCGTCTGGACCGATCTCTTCATCCTGGTCGAACGCTGGATCGAGGGCGATCGCAACGCGCGCCTGCGCCTGCACCGGCAGAAGAAATGGGACCTGCGCAAGCTGCGGCTGCGGGTGACCAAGTGGGTGGCCTGGTTCTTCATCGGGCTGGCCACGGGTGGTGCCTGGGTCTTCTACTTCGCCGATGCACCCAGCCTGCTGCGCGACCTGGTGACGCTCTCGGCGCATCCGGTGGCCTATACCACCATGCTGATCCTGACCTTCACCACCTTCCTCTTCGGTGGCTTCGCGCGCGAGCAGATCTGCATCTACGCCTGCCCCTGGCCGCGCATCCAGGCCGCCATGATGGACGAGGACACGATCACCGTCGCCTATCGCGACTGGCGCGGCGAGCCGCGCGGCAAGCACCGCAAGGCCGAGGGTGCGGACAAGCTTGGGGATTGCATCGACTGCAACGCCTGCGTCAACGTCTGCCCCATGGGGATCGACATCCGCGATGGCCAGCAGATGGCCTGCATCACCTGTGCGCTCTGCATCGACGCCTGCGATGACGTGATGGACAAGGTTGGCAAGCCGCGCGGGCTGATCGATTACATGGCCCTGACCGACGAGGTGAACGAACGCGCCGGCAAGGCGCCCCGCAAGATCTGGAAGCATGTCTTCCGTCCGCGCACGATTCTCTACACTGCGCTCTGGGCGGCTGTCGGCATCGGGCTGGTGGTGGCGCTCTTCATCCGCTCCGATATCGACATCACCGTCGCCCCGGTCCGCAACCCGACCTACATCACCCTCTCGGACGGCACGATTCGCAACGTCTACGACGTGCGCCTGCGCAACAAGCATGGCGAAGCGCGCGAGTTCCGCGTCTCGGCCACCGATGCCACGGCCCTTGAGGTCCAGGTCGAGGGCAGCGAGGATGCCCTGGTCGAAGTGGCCCCCGATGCCACCCACCTGGCACGGGTCTATGTCACCGCCCCCGCGGGCTCTGCCCCGGCAAGCACCGACCGGACGGAGTTCACGCTCTGGGTCGAGGACCTGGAAAACGGCGACCGCGCCAGCGAGGGCACGGTCTTCAACGGAAAGGCAGACTGATGAGCGAAACGGCGGATACGGGCTTTCGGCTGAAGGGCTGGCATGTGCTGGCCGGCTTCGTGGGCTTCTTCGGAGTGGTCATCTCGGTCAATGTCTACATGGCCTCCCAGGCCATCGGCACCTTCCCCGGCCTGGAAGTCGACAACACCTATGTCTTCAGCCAGGAGTTCAACGAGCGCGTGGCGGACCAGGAGCGCCTGGGCTGGGTGGTCGAGGCCGAGGACCGCGACGGCTGGATCACCCTGACCGTCACCGACCCCGCCGGCCAGCCGGTGCGCCCGCAGGAAATCCACGCCGTGGTCGGTCGCCCGACCGATTCCACCGACGACCTGGTGCCCCAGCTGGCCTGGAACGGCACCGGCTTCGAGGCCCCGCTGGCGCTGACCGAGGGCAAGTGGATCGTCCGCTTCTCGGCCATTGCCGAGGACGGCACCGAGTTCCTGCAGCGGCTCGACCTGCACGTAGTGCGCTGAGGGTGAAATGGCGGATCTGAGCGTCTCTCCGACTGTGGAACGCGGCGGTTTCGCCGCCTGTCCCGCCTGCGCCGTCACCCCGGCGGCAGAGGAGCTGGCGGCGCGCGCCGCGCAGCTCGAGGGCGCCAGCCTGTCGCTTTCCCTGCCCGGCATCCATTGCGCGGCCTGTATCGACACGGTCGAGCGGGCCCTCGTCGCGGCGCCGGGCGTGCGCGAGGCGCGGGTGAACCTGACCCTGAAGCGGGCGCAGGTGAAAGCCGATCCCGAGGTCACCGCCGAAGACCTGGTGCGGGTGGTCGAGGGGGTGGGCTACGAGGCCCATGAGCTCGACCCCGGCACCATCGCCGCCACCGCCACCGACCGCGCGGGCCGCGCCCTGCTGATGCGTCTCGCAGTGGCGGGCTTTGCCAGCATGAACGTCATGCTGCTCTCGGTCTCGGTCTGGTCGGGCGCCGAGGATGCCACCCGCGATCTCTTCCACTGGATCAGCGCCGCGATCACCCTGCCGGCCATCGCCTTCTGCGCCCAGCCCTTCTTCGCCAATGCCGCGGCCGCCCTGCGCGTGCGCCGTCTCAACATGGATGTGCCGATCGCCCTGGCCATCACGCTGGCGCTGGTCACCTCTCTCTGGGAGACCTCGCTTTCGGGCGAACACGCCTATTTCGACGCCGCCCTCACGCTGACCTTCTTCCTGTTGGCGGGCCGCTACCTGGACCACCGCACCCGCTCCGCCGCGCGCTCCGCCGCCGAGGAACTGGCCGCGCTGGAGGTGCCCCGTGCCATCGCCCTGCGCGACGGTGCCGAGGTGCAGCTGCCCATAGCCGAGCTGCGCATCGGGGACCTCGTTCTGGTCCGGCCCGGTGGCCGCATGCCGGTCGACGGCGAGATCGCCGAGGGGACCTCGGAGCTCGACCGCTCGCTGCTGACCGGCGAGACGCGCCCGGTCCCGGCCCGTCCGGGGCAGGCGGTCAGCGCCGGAGAGGTCAACCTGACCGGCCCCCTGACCCTGCGCGCCACGGCCATCGGCCGCGATACCTCGCTGGCGCGCATGGCCGACCTGGTGGCCATCGCCGAAAGCGGCCGTTCGCGCTACACCTCGCTGGCCGACCGCGCGGCCAGGCTCTATGCGCCGGGGGTCCATATCCTCTCGGCGCTCTCGTTCCTGGGCTGGTATCTCTGGAGCGGCGACCTGCGCGTGGCGCTCAATATCGCCGCCGCCGTGCTGATCATCACCTGCCCCTGTGCCCTCGGCCTGGCCGTGCCCGCCGTGACCACCGCCGCCTCGGGGCGGCTTTTCCGCAAGGGGATGCTGGTCAAGCACGAGACCGCGCTCGAGCGGCTCTCGGAGGTCGATACGGTGGTCTTCGACAAGACCGGCACCTTGACGTCCGGCAAGCCGCGGGTGGTCAATCTCGACGTGCTGGCCCCCGAGGCGCGGGGCATCGCGCTGGCACTGGCTGCCGGGTCCTCGCATCCGCTGTCCCAGGCCCTGGCCGCGGCGCTGGCGGAGGAGACCCCCGCCCCCCTGACCGATCTGCGCGAGGTGCCGGGCTATGGCACCGAGGCCTTCCTGGCCGGGCAGCGCGTCCGTCTTGGCCGCGCCGAATGGCTGGGCGCCAGCAGCGGGCAAGAGACCGCCACCTGGCTGCAGACCCCCGCCGGGCTGACCGAGATCCGCTTTGCGGACAGCCTGCGCCCCGGCGCGCAGGAGGCCGTCTCGCAGTTGCTGGCGCAGGGCAAGAAGGTGGCGCTCATCTCGGGCGATACCGAGGGCGCGGTCGCTGCGCTGGCCGCAAGGCTGGGCATCACCGACTGGCAGGCCGGCGCGCTGCCCGGCGAAAAGGCCGCCCGTGTCGCGGCGCTGCAGGACGGGGGCGCAAAGGTGCTGATGGTCGGGGACGGGCTGAACGACACCGCCGCGCTGACCACCGCACATGTGTCCATTTCGCCGGCCTCGGCGCTGGATGCTGCGCGGGTTGCTTCCGATATCGTGCTGTTGGGAGGCGAGCTGTCGCCCATTCCGGGGGCGCTCGAAACTGCCTCTCGCGCGACTCGGCGCATTCGTGAGAACTTCCGCATAGCGACGTTTTACAACGTGATCGCGGTGCCGCTGGCCGTGGCAGGGCTCTGTTCGCCCCTGATCGCGGCGCTGGCCATGTCGACCAGCTCGATCACCGTATCGCTCAACGCCCTGCGGCTGCGCTGACAGCCGGGGACCGGGGCAGGGGCATCAGGGCCGCAATCGGCCCGAAAGGGGACAAGGCAATGGATATACTGGTCTGGCTTATCCCGATCTCGCTGTTTCTTGGCGGGCTGGGGCTGGTGGCCTTCATCTGGACCGTGCGCAGCGACCAATACGAGGACCCCGACGGGTCGTCGCAGCGCATTCTCTCCGATCAATGGGACGACCACCCGAAACCCTGAAAAGCGAAGGGCCCCGGAAGGGGCCCCAATCGTGGATCTCTGATCTGAATTGCCGTGCCGGTGGCCAAGCCCCGGCGCGGCAATGTCGTGTCAGGCGCCGGGACCCACCATGAAGCAGGTCATGTTGCGCGCATTCAGCCGCTGGCAGGTGCGGTCCGCCGCGTCGCGGGTCAGCCCGGCGAAATTGGCGTCGAACCCGGTGGGCGAGCGGACGACCTTACGGTCGGCCCCCTCCAGCGTCTCGATTTCCGACAGGGCCGTGGTCAGCAGCACGCGTTCCGCGGCACCCTCGCTGGGATAGCGGCCCACGTTCACCGCCCAGTTCGGATCACCGCTGGAGGCGGAGCGGGTCACCAGCTGCGGCTCCGGCGCTGCCGGGCGCGCCGCCGCGACAGGGGTGTCCTGGGCGCGTTGCTGCATCAGTGTCTTGGGCCGGGCCATGGGCGAGACCGGGTTGATCACCGGACCCGCGGGCGCGGCGGGGGCCTCTGCGATGACCTCTTCCGTCGGGCTCAGCGCATCGCTGCGCTGGCCGGTGGTGGCAAAGGCCAGGGCCTCGGCGGCGGCGGCATCGAGGCTGGTGCTCTCCTGCGCGCCGGCTTCCGCCAGCAGCATCTCCTGCGAGGGCAGCGCGGCGGGGGCGGCGGGACGCGCCTTGGGGCGCAGCGAGCGCCGCGGCGCGCCGTTCACCCGGACAGTCTTGCCTGCCATCAGCAGCGGATCGCTGGGGGCGTAGTTGGGCTTGCCGGGCGCACGGGTCGTGGCCGAGGCCGGCGCACGCGAGAACCCGAGATCGAGCAGCTCGGCCATCTTGGCATTGCGCCATGCGGTGGAGCGGCCGCCGAAGACGGTGGCGATGATGTGCTTGTTGCCGCGATGTGCCGAGGCGGTCAGGTTGAAGCCCGCCGCACGGGTATAGCCGGTCTTGATCCCGTCGGCGCCGCTATAGGCGCCCAGGAACTTGCGGTTGGTATTGTAGAGCGTCCGCCCCTCGACGTTCGCGGTCACCTTCGAGAAGAGATGGAAGTACTCGGGGTAGTCGAAATAGAGGTGCCGGCCCAGGGTGGTCATGTCGCGCGCGGTGGACATGTGCCCCTCGCGGGTCAGGCCATGGGCGTTGCGGAAGGTGGTACGGGTCATGCCAAGCGCCTTGGCGGTGCGGTTCATCCGCCGCGCAAAGGCCGCCTCCGAGCCTTCGATGGCTTCGCCGATCGCCGTGGCCGCGTCATTGGCGGACTTCACCGCCGCGGCCCGGATCAGGTAGCGCAGCTTGATCCGCTGCCCTTCGCGCAGGCCCAGCTTCGAGGGCTCCTCCTGCGACGCATTGCGCGAGACACGCACCATCGTATCCAGCGAGATTTCGCCGTTCTCCACCGCCTCGAAGGCGATGTAGAGCGTCATCATCTTGGTCAGGGAGGCCGGATGCAGCCGCGTATCGGCATTGCGCGACCGCAATACCTCGCCGGTGCGAGCGTCGACCACCATCTCGGCGTAGGGCGCCGCATGGACCTGTGTCGAGAAGCCTCCCGACCCCATCAGGATCAGGATAAGCATCGAAAATCTCAGGAAAAGCCCGGTAAGAGCCGGCCTCATGCTCCGCCCTGCCACGTCATTCACCATCTGCCTCGTTGCCGCCGGTTTTCCGGTCGGCCCATTTTTCGCCCCGTTGGCCGGGACAGTCGTCTTCTGCAAGTGATATCATAGGGCGCATAGTGAACAAAGCGACCATTTCTGGGCGAAACGCAGGGGGCTGTGTACAGCTTCAAGATGTAGTTATCCACAGATGTGGTCCTACCAGAAGTGCGATTGCACCCGCCGCGATGCGAAAAGCAAAGGCGCTCTTGTAATTGTGCAAATGCGAAGGTTTTTCAGTTGGATGCAGGCCGCAGCTAAGGTGCGCAGGCGGAAAAGCCTGCGCATTCCGCCGTCAGCCGATCCTTGCCACCAGCTCGGGGAGCTCGCCCAGATCGGGCAGGGCATGGAAGCGCGGCTCGGCCTCGGGCGCCTCGGCATGTTCCAGCGCCCAGGTCTGGCCATGGGGGATGTGGACCCCATGAGCACCGGCGGCAATCGCCGGCAGAACGTCGGATTTCATCGAGTTGCCCACCATCAGCGCCTGCGTGGCCCCCCCGCCATGGGCGGCGAAGATCCGGGCGTAGATATCGGAGGTCTTGTCCGAGACGATCTCGATCCCGTCGAAGAGATCGCCCAGGCCGGATTGCGCCAGCTTGCGCTCCTGGTCCAGCAGGTCGCCCTTGGTGATCAGCACCACCAGGTGATCCTCGGAAAGCTGCTCTACCGCCTCACGGGCATGGGGCAGAAGCTCGATCGGATGCTGAAGCATTTCCTGCCCGGCGGCGATGAGCTGAGAGATCACCTCGCCGGGGACCCGCTTGTCGGTGACCTCGAGCGCGGTCTCGATCATCGACAGAACGAAGCCCTTGATGCCGAATCCATAGTGACCGAGGTTGCGCCGTTCGGCGGCCAGAAGCCGCTCTGCCAGGTGGTCGGGATCGGCATGCTCGGCCAGCAGCTCTGCGAATCGCTCCTGGGTGAGCTGGAAGAACCGCTCGTTGTGCCAGAGGGTATCGTCCGCATCGAAACCGATTGTTGTGATTTTTCGAGTCATTTTGTCCACGTACTCCCGGCCTGGGCCTTCCCTGAGGCCCGACTGACGTTATATAGAGCAGCCTGACCCCGAAACCTCAAACTTGACCGCTGGCAGCCTCCTCGACGCGCAGTTCTCGCGGTCAGGGTCTGCAAGACCCAGACAGCAAACCGGCGGAAGCGACGACCGACGTGACAATGAGAGATGTGACGATGACCCTGAAAGCCGGGCAGCATGCCCTGTTGCTGAAGGACCCGATGGTGGTTCGCGCCGACGTGCTGCGGATGGCGGGCAAGGATGATGAAGGCGGTGACGATGGCGATCTCTCGGTGGTGCTCGACACCAAGCCGAAGACGAAACGCCCGCCGCTCTACAAGGTTCTGCTGCTGAACGACGACTACACGCCGATGGAATTCGTCGTCCTGGTGCTTGAGCGCTTCTTCGGCCTGAACCATGCCCAGGCCTTCGAGATCATGCTGACGGTCCACAAGAAGGGCGTCGCCGTGGTCGGCGTCTTCAGCCACGAGATCGCCGAGACCAAGGTGGCCCAGGTGATGGATTTCGCCCGCAAGCACCAGCACCCGCTGCAATGCACCATGGAAAAGGAATAGGGCCCCATGCTGGGAACCCGTCTGAAGCTCGCCCTCGATGGCGGGCTGAGCCTGCCCGAGAGCGGGACAATCGCCGTTTTCGAACCGCCCGTCGATGCCGATCTCTCGGCCCTGCCGAAAGAGCGGGTCGAGGTGATCTCGCGCTTCTATCCCGATCACCAGGTCTTCAAGGCCCGCGGCTACAAGGTAAGTACCGCTCCCTCGGTGGGCTATGCCGCCGCGGTCGTCTGCCTGCCCCGCTCAAAGCCGCTGGGGCGGCTGCTGGTCGCCTGGGGGCGTCACCTGCTTGCGGACAAGGGGCCGGTGATCGTCGACGGGCAGAAGGAAGACGGTGTCGATTCGATGCTGAAGGCCTGCCGTGAGCGGGTCCTGATCGATGCGCCGGTCAACAAGGCCCATGGCAAGCTCTTCGTGATCGAGGATGGCGACTTCGTCGACTGGTGGGTGGACCCTGGAAAGACTGCCGATGGCTGGGAAACCCAGCCGGGCGTCTTCTCGGCCGATGGGGTCGACCGGGCCTCGGCGCTGCTGGCGGCAGAGCTTTCGTCCCTCAAGGGCCACGGCGCGGACCTGGGCGCGGGCTGGGGCTACCTGTCGGCCATGGCGCTGAAGCAGAACGAGGGCATCAAGGCGCTGCACCTGGTCGAGGCCGACTATCCCGCCCTGGACAGCGCAGAGCAGAACATCGACGACGAGCGCGCGCAGTTCCACTGGAACAACGCGCTGACCTGGCGTCCGGACCGGATGCTGGACTTCGTGATCATGAATCCGCCCTTCCACCAGGGCCGCAAGCAGGACCCGGAGCTGGGCCGCGCCTTCATCCGCGCAGCGGCGGGCATGCTGGCCCCGCGAGGCATCCTGCTGATGGTGGCCAATGCGCATCTCGGATACGAGAACGTCCTGGACGAAAACTTCGGCGAAGTCAGCCGGATCGGCGGCGATCGCAGCTTCAAGCTGTTCCGCGCCGAGCGCCCCTCTCGCCAAAGCCCGCGTACCGGGCTAGGGTCCGGGACGGGACGTCAGGGGAGATAGCGATGAGTTTTTCGATTGCGGGCAAGACCGCCATCGTGACCGGAGCCGCGCATGGAATCGGTCTGGCCATCGGCAGGCTCTTTGCCGACAAGGGCGCCAATGTCATGTTTGCCGACATGGATGAAGACCGCCTGCGCGAAGAACTGGGCGAAGCGGTGGAAGAGGGCAATATCCGCTACTTCGCCGGCGACCTGCGCGAAAAGCTGACCATCGCCAACCTGCTCTCGGCCACCATCGACGCTTTCGACCAGGTGGATATCCTGGTCAATGCCTCGCGCCAGGTGCTGGTCTCGGACCCGCTGAACCCCGATGACGATGCCATGGAGACCATGCTGCAGCAGAACCTGCTGACGGCGCTGCGGGTCAGCCAGACGGTGGCCAAGCGGATGATCAAGCAGGCCGAAGAGCCCGAAGGGCCGCGCGGCGGCGCCATCGTCAATCTCTCGTCCATTGCCGCGCGCCGCACCCACCCCGACCTCATGGGCTTCTCGGTGGCAACGGCGGCGCTGGACCAAATGACCCGCTCGATGGCCGTGGCCCTGGCGCCGCATGGCATCCGCGTGAACGCCCTGGCCTTCGGCTCGGTCATGTCCTCGTCGCTGAAGGAGACCCTGCGCGACAATTCCGATTTCCGCGAGGATATCGAGGACCACACCCCGCTGTCGCGCATCGCGCCCCCCAGCGAACTGGCCGAGGCGGTGCAGTACCTGGCCTGCGATGCCTCGTCCTTCATGACCGGCCAGATCGTCACCGTCGACGGTGGCCGCACCCTGCTGGACCCGGTCGCCGCGCCTGCGCACTGACCCTCGGGCAGCAATCCCCTTTCCTCATCCGATGGCCAAAACTACTGCCGCCGGAGGCATGGCCCCGCAGGGGCCAACCCCTTGCGGACCTGGCCGTTCGGCGCTCCTGCGGAGCACCGAGCCTCCGGCGGCAGTATTTGTGGCCGTCGGATAGATGGAAGGGGGCGCCCTCTTCTGCCTGCGCGTCGGGGCTGCTAGGGAGGGGGCAAGCAGTGACAAGGAGCGCTTCATGGCAGAGATGACGGACGAGAAGGCGCGGGCCAGCGCGTGGTTCCGCGAGCTGCGGGACCAGATCGTCGCGGCTTTCGAGGGGCTCGAGGATGCTCAGGTCGAGGGGCCGCTGTCGGATCAGCCCGCGGGCCGGTTCGAGGTGACGCCGACGAAACGCACCAGCGAGGATGGCAGCGACGCCGGTGGCGGGCTGATGTCGGTGATGCGCGGCGGGCGGGTCTTCGAGAAGGTCGGCGTGAACATCTCGACCGTCTTCGGCACCCTGGGCGAACGGGCGCAGGTTTCGATGGCGGCACGCAAGGGTCTGCCCGGCATGGCCGAGGATCCGCGTTTCTGGGCCTCGGGCATCAGCCTGGTGGCGCATATGCAGAACCCCCATGCGCCGGCGGTCCACATGAACACCCGCATGTTCTGGACCCCGCATGGCTGGTGGCTGGGCGGTGGCTCTGACCTGAATCCCTGCATCGAATATGCCGAGGACACCGCGCATTTCCATGCCGTGCAGAAAGAGCATTGCGACCGCCACGACGCGGGTCATTACCCCCGCTTCAAGGCCTGGGCGGACGAGTATTTCTACATCCCGCACCGCAAGCGCGCCCGTGGTGTCGGCGGCATCTTCCTGGACGATTACAACACCGGCGACTGGGAGACGGACTTCGCCTTCATCCAGGACGTGGGCCGGGCCTTCCTGCCCGCCTTCCTGCCGCTGGCCGACAAGCGCCGCGCCCAGCCCTGGGATGACGCGGACAAGGATGCGCAGCTGGTGCATCGCGGCCTCTATGCCGAATACAACCTGGTCTATGACCGGGGCACGAAATTCGGCCTGGAAACCGGCCATGATGCCAATGCCGTGTTGATGTCCCTGCCACCACTGGCAAAGTGGGTCTGAGCAAAGCAGCCTCGGAGGCGGGATGGCGTATCTGAAGACGACCTGGGCAGTGCTGGTGGGGATTTTCCTCCAGATCGGCGAGATCAACATGGCCCTGGTCGCCGCCGGGGTGGCCTTCTACGCCATGCTGGCGCTCTTTCCCGGTATCGCCGCGCTGATCGCGCTCTGGGGGATCATCTCGGACCCGTCGGTGGTGATGGAGCAGCTCAAGCTGACCCGCAACATCATGCCGGACGAGGTCTATACGCTGGTCGCCGCGCAGGTCTACAAGATCTCGGCCTCCTCGGGCTCGACCCTTGGCTGGGCGGGGGTGGCCTCTCTCGCGGTGGCGATCTGGTCGTCGCGCTCGGGCGTGGCGGCGATGATCCTGGGGCTGAACACCATTCACGGGCAAGAGAACCGCGGCTCGCTGCGCCACTACCTGATCGCGCTCCTGCTGACCGTGGCGCTTCTGGGGGTGGGGCTGGTGGCGCTGGCTTCGGTGGTGGTGCTGCCCATCGTGCTGACCTTCATCCCGCTGGGCCCCGTGGCCTCTATCGCCGTCGAGGCGCTGCGCCTGATCTGCGCCGTCGTCGCCGTCATGGTCGGCCTGTCGCTGCTCTACCGCTTCGGGCCGAACAACCGCGGAGAGCGCATGTCCTGGGCCACCCCCGGCGCGCTGCTCAGCGTGGTGCTGTGGATGGGGGCCTCTTACGGGCTGTCGCTCTATTTCACCAATTTCGCCAATTACAACGAGGTCTATGGCTCGCTCGGGGCGGCCATGGCGCTGCTCTTCTGGCTCTATGTCTCGGCCTTCGTGGTGCTGCTCGGAGCCTCGCTGAACGTGCAGCTCGACCGGGCGCGGGCGCAGGCCGCGGGCAGCCCGGACCCGGCGCCGCAGCGGGGCAAGGCGGATACCGTGCTGACCGGGAAAGAGGCCGATGGCGGCGCGGTGGATGCGCCGCAGGAGGATCAGCTGGTCGAGGAAGGCCCGATCCACACCTCGGCCGAGCTGCCCGAGGATACCCCCGCGCCGCCCGAGCATGACCCGCGTCAGGTCAAGGTCTGACGGCGCAGAAGGTCAGGCGCCTGCGCGCACCGTGTCGATCATCAGCTGCACATTCTCGGGGTCGGCATCCGGCGTGATCCCGTGCCCGAGGTTGAAGATATGCGGGCCCTTCGAGAAGGCCTTCACGATCTCTCGGGTTTCGGCCACCAGGGCGTCGCCGCCGGTCACCATGTGCTTCGAGGCCAAGTTGCCCTGCACGCAGCCGTCGATCTGCACATTGGCCGCGGCCCATTCGGGGCTGACGGAATTGTCGAGCGCGACGCAATCGGCGCCGGTGGCCTTGGCAAAGCCCACGTATTTCTCGCCCGCCTCGCGGGGGAAGGCGATGACCGGGATGCCCGGATGGCGCGCCTTGAGTTCCGCGATGATGCGGCGGGCCGGTTCCAGCGCGTAACGGTCGAAGTCCTCGCCCGAGAGCGATCCCGCCCAGCTGTCGAAGAGCTTCACCACTTCGGCGCCGGCCTCGATCTGCTTCGACAGGTATTCGATGGTGCCAAGGGTCAGCCGCTCCAGCAGGGCCTCGAAGAGGGGGCGGTTCTCGGCGATCAGCGCATGGGCAGGGCCCTGGTCGGGGGTGCCGCGTCCGGCGATCATGTAGGTGGCCACGGTCCAGGGCGCGCCGGCGAAACCGATCAGCGTGGTCTCGGCGGGCAGCTCACGCGAGAGGATCTTCACCGTCTCGTAGATCGGAGACAGGACCTCGTGCACATCCGAGGCGGGCTTCAGCACGTCGAAGTCGGCCTGGGTGGTCACGGTCGAGAGGCGCGGGCCCTCGCCGGTCACGAACCACAGATCGGCCCCCAGGGCCTGGGGCAGCAGCAGGATGTCGGCAAAGAGGATTGCCGCATCGAAGCCATAGCGGCGGATCGGCTGCAGGGTGACCTCGGCGGCCAGCTCGGGGTTGTAGCACAGGGACAGGAAGTCTCCGGCCTGGGCGCGGGTGGCGCGATATTCCGGCAGGTAGCGGCCCGCCTGGCGCATCATCCAGATCGGCGGCGTGGGCAGCGTTTCGCCTTTCAGCGCGCGCAGGATCGTCTTGTCGGCCATGTCGTCCCTCTCTGGTTGTCGTGTCTCTGGTCGCGTCCCGAGGGCCTGATGTCAAGCGTGGGGCCTGCGACACCTCGGCCCGCCTGCCAATGCTTGCCAGCCCGCGCGGGCGCGCGTAACCAAGGGCCATGACGCAGATGCTTCCGACCCCCGCCCAGCCCCTGAAGATCGGCACCCGAGGTTCTCCGCTGGCGCTTGCCCAGGCGCATGAGACCCTGGGGCGCATTGCTGCCGCCTTCGATCTGCCGCCCGAGGCCTTCGAGGTCGTGGTGATCTCGGTGGCCGGCGACCGCATCCAGGACCGCGCGCTGCGCGAGGTGGGCGGCAAGGGCCTGTTCACCAAGGAAATCGAGGTGGCGCTCTCGGATGGCACGATCGACATCGCCGTGCATTCGATGAAGGACATGCCGGTGGATCAGCCAGAGGGGCTGGTGCTGGATTGCTATCTGCCGCGCGAGGACGTGCGCGATGCCTTCGTCTCGCTTAAGCACGGATCGCTGGCGGCGGTGCCCGAGGGCGCGGTCATGGGCACCTCTTCGCTGCGCCGCCGGGCGCAGCTGCTGGTGCGGCGGCCCGACCTTCACGTGGTGGAGTTCCGCGGCAACGTGCAGACCCGCCTGCGCAAACTCTCTGAAAACGTGGCGGAGGCGACCTTCCTTGCCATGGCCGGGCTGAACCGGCTCGAGATGGCCGACGTGGCGAAAAGCCCGATCCAGCCGGAAGAGATGCTGCCCGCCGTTGCCCAGGGGGCCATCGGCATCGAGCGGCGTGCGGCCGACAGCGCAACGGCGGCGCTGCTGGAGGCGATCCACGACACGCAGACGGCGCAGCGGCTGGCGGCAGAGCGCGCCTTCCTGGCCCGGCTCGACGGCTCTTGCGAGACGCCCATTGCGGGTCTGGCGGAGCTTGACGGCGCGACCCTGCGCCTGCGCGGAGAGATCCTGCGCCCCGATGGCTCGGAGGCGCTGGCAGATGACCGCTCCGCCCCCATCGAGGACGGCGCGGCGCTGGGCACTGAGATGGCCGAGGCACTGCTGGCCCAGGCCGGTGCCGGTTTCTTCGACTTCAAGAGCTGAGGTCAGCCGGTCGGGCAGGCGCCCTGGGCGTGGCAGGCCTCGATCAGCGCGATGTCCGAGGGCTCGGGGCGGGAGAAGTGGCGCCCGTCGCAGGGACCCAGCCCCAGCACCAGCCCGGTGGCGGTCTTCTGCACGAAGGCCAGCGCCTCGCCCGGATCGGGCTGGCCGGCGCACCAGGGCCCGAAGCAGCGCAGCAGCACCGTCAGGTCCAGCGCGAAGTCACCGCCGAAGCCATCGTCGTCCAGGACCTGCCCGGTGAACCGCGCCGGGAAGCGCACCTCTTCCGGGTCCGGGTTCCTGAGATCCTGTTCGGGCAGCTCGATCTTCTCGAAGTCGAAATCGCCGAGCAGCACCACGTAGTCACCGGGGGCCGCCGAGAGCTCGTTGTAGCTTTGGCCGACACCTATCGGCACGCAGGACAGCGCGAGCGCGGGACCGGCGGCCAGGCTGGCCACGAGGCCTGCCCAGAGGCCGGTGACGAGGGCGGGGATGGGGCTTTTCACAGGCGATCTCCGAGCAGCTCCAGCACGCGGGCATAGACGGCGCGCTTGAACGGAACGATGTTTTCGACCAGGTCCTGCGGCGGCATCCAACGCCATTCGCTGAACTCGGGATGTTCGGTTGCGATGTTCACATCGGCATCGGTGCCGTGGAAGCGCATCAGCACCCACTTCTGTTCCTGGCCACGGTATTTGCCACCCCAGACCTTGCCCAGCAGGTGATCGGGCAGGTCGTAGGGAATCCATTCCTCGGTCTCGGCCTCTACGGTGACCTTTTCGGCCTGCACGCCGGTCTCTTCCCAGAGCTCGCGCAGTGCGGCCTCTTGCGGCGTCTCTCCCGGATCAATTCCGCCCTGGGGCATCTGCCAGGCGGCGACCTCTGAATCCAGACGTTGTCCGGTGAAGACCTGTCCCTCGGAATTGACCAGGACCACGCCGACGCAAGCGCGGTAGGGGAGGGCGGATTTCTCGTCCGGTGTCATCGGTTCTCCTCAAGATTTCAACGCATCCTACGGACCCGCGCGGGCTTGTCCATTCCACCAGAAGCGCAGGTGTCCTGTGCCTTACTGCAGAGTAGAAAGTTCGCAAACATGCACTGAAGATATCCCTATTCGCAGGCAAAGAATACGCCTGTCCTTGTCTGGCCCGGCCTGACCCGGACGGGGGGCGATTCGGGGCGGGAACTAGGCCCAGATCCCCGCCAGCTCTGCCGCCAGCCAGTCGCGGAAGCGGGCGAAGCCCGGCAGGGCTTCGGAGCGCTCCGGATGGATCAGCATGTAGGCCTGGCCGGTATCCAGCCGTCGGTCGGAGGCCAGCCGCAGCCGTCCTTCCGCCAGCGGACGCTCGGCGATGACCTCGGGCACCAGGCCGACGCCAAGCCCGGCGGCGGCCGCATCCACCACCATGTCGAAATGGTCGAATCGCGCACCCCGCAGCGCCCGGCGCGGGTCGACGCCGGCTTCGCGGAACCAGTCGGGCCAGAGCGTGGGGCGGGTCGACTGCTGTAGCAGCGGCAGGGCCAGTAGCTCGGTATCCGAGAGCACGCCGGTGCGGGTCAGCGCGGGCGCGGCCACGGCGACCAGCACCTCGTCCAGAAGGTGCAGATGCTGCGCACCACTTTGACGATGCGCGCTGCGCTGGATCGCCAGATCATAGGGATCGGCGTCGAAGTTCACCGGGGCGAGCCGGGCGGCCACGTCGAAGCTGATGCCTGGCATGGTCGACTGGAAGGCGCCCAGGCGCGGGATCAGCCAAGAGCGCCCGAAGCTGGGCAGCACCGAGATCCGCAGCACGCTCTCCTGTCCGCCGAAGGCCATGACCGAGGTCGCCGCCGCATCGAGCCGCGCCAGCAGGGCCTCGGCCTCGACCCGGAACGAGCGGCCCGCGTCCGACAGCGCCAGCCGCTGACGCGCGCGGGTGAAGAGCGCCACTCCCAGCCGGTCCTCCAGCGCCGCGATCGAGCGCGAGACGGCGGATTGCGTCAACCCCAGCTCGCGCGCCGCCCCGGTGGTGGTGCCGACACGGGCGCATGCGCAAAAGGCTTCAAGCTCTCCGACCGAGGGTATGTAGGGCTTACGCATTTTCGGGACGCCTATTCATCGAACTCATAGCTTTGCAAGAATTACGCGTTAGCGCCCGCCTCGTCCATGGCCTAGATTGCGCCGCAAAGGCCAGGGCCGCGCGGCCCCCGCGAACCGAGGAGACATCTGATGGATACCCCCAACCGCCCCGTCCTGAAGGACAAGGACCGCCCGAACATGTCCGGCTTCTCGTGGGAGGACCCCTTCCTGCTGGATGACCAGCTGGAAGAGGAAGAGCGGATGATCCGCGATACCGCCCATGCCTTCGCGCAGGAAAAGCTGATGCCGCGGGTCGAGGAGATGTATCTCAACGAGGGTGTCGAACCGGGCATCTTCGCCGAGATGGGCGAGATGGGCCTGCTGGGTGTCACGGTGCCCGAGCAATACGGCGGTATCGGTGCGGGCTACGTCAGCTACGGGCTGGTGGCGCGCGAGGTGGAGCGCGTCGATTCGGGCTACCGTTCGATGATGTCGGTGCAGAGCTCTCTGGTGATGTACCCGATCTATGCCTACGGCAGCGAAGAGCAGCGGATGAAATACCTGCCGAAGCTGGCTTCGGGTGAATGGATCGGCTGCTTCGGCCTGACCGAGCCCGATGCGGGCTCGGACCCTGCGGGCATGAAGACCCGCGCCATCAAGACCGAGGGCGGCTATCGTCTGGTCGGTTCCAAGATGTGGATCTCGAACGCGCCGATTGCCGATGTCTTCGTGGTCTGGGCCAAGTCCGAGGCCCATGACGGCGCCATCCGTGGCTTCGTGCTGGAAAAGGGCATGAAGGGTCTGAGCGCGCCGAAGATCGGCGGCAAGCTGTCCCTGCGCGCCTCGATCACCGGCGAGATCGTCATGGACAACGTGGAGGTGGGCGAAGAGGCCCTGCTGCCGCATGTCTCGGGCCTGAAAGGTCCCTTCGGCTGCCTGAACCGCGCCCGCTACGGCATTGCCTGGGGCGTCATGGGGGCGGCCGAGGACTGCTGGCATCGCTCGCGCCAGTACGGGCTGGATCGCAAGCAGTTCGGCAAGCCCCTGGCCGGCATGCAGCTCTACCAGAAGAAACTGGCCGACATGCAGACCGAGATCGCGCTTGGCCTGCAGGCCTCGCTGCAGGTCGGGCGGCTCTTCGACCGGGCCAAGGCGGCGCCCGAGATGGTCTCGATCATCAAGCGCAACAACTGCGGCAAGGCGCTGGATATCGCGCGGATGGCGCGCGACATGCACGGCGGCAACGGCATCCAGATCGAGTACCAGGTGATGCGCCATGCGGCCAACCTCGAGACGGTGAACACCTACGAGGGCACCCATGACGTGCATGCGCTGATTCTGGGCCGGGCACAGACCGGGCTTCAGGCCTTCTTCTGATCCCACGGGTCAGCTGAAAGAGAGAAGGGCGTCGAGAGATCGGCGCCCTTTCTGTTGGGAGCTTGGCGCTCTCTCCATCGCATGGCGACAAATGGATAGGTCGTGGGGGCTCTGCCCCCACCCGCCTGCGGCGGGCTCCCCCGCAGTATTTTCAGCCATCGGATGGGAATAGGGCTTTTCCTGTCGTGGGGGCGTGGCAGGATGGGTGGATGCTGAGCCATGTGACCATCGCCGTTTCCGATTTTGACCGTGCGCGGGACTTCTACCTGCCGCTGATGACGCGGCTGGGGTTTGACGAGACCTGGCTGGCGCCGGGGCAGGAGGCGGCCTACCGCGAGCCCGGCAAGCCGCGCCCGCTGTTCTTCCTGACCAAGCCCTTCGAGGGCGAGGCGACGCCCGGCAACGGGCCGATGGTGGGCTTCCTGGCGCGGGACCGGGCGACGGTGCGGGCCTGTTTCGACCTTGCGATTGCCGCAGGGGCGAAGAACGAGGGGGCTCCGGGCCTGAGGCCCCGCTATCACCCCGATTTCTACGGCGCCTATTTCCGCGACCCGGATGGCAACAAGGTCTGTGTCGCCTGTCACGCCGAAGAGGAGGCGGCCGAGAGCTGAGGCATCATCGCCGCGATCAGGTCCCAGGTGATGCGCAGCCGGCGTGAATGGGCCAGGTCCTTGTGCGCCACCAGCCAGACCGGGAAGGGGATGGCGGGCAGCAGGGGCACGCGGGTCAGGTGGCGATCACCCTCGGGGGTGGCGAAGGCACCCAGGCCCAGGCCCGCGCCGCACAATTGCCACTGCACCAGGTGGTTGCGGGTGGCGAGCGGAAAGCTCTCTGCCGTGGTGGCCACGCCAAAGCCCTGCAGCAGGCGGGGCAGCGCCTCGTCGCTGTCCCATGCCAGGAAGCGGGCGCGAGAGAGATCCTCGAGGCGCTCGATGGGACCGAGCGAGGCGATGTAGTCGGCGCTGCCGTAGAAGCGGCCCTCGTCGTCGGGCAGGCGCTTGGCCACCAGCTCGGGGTTGTCGGGGCGGGTGTTCCTGAGCGCGATATCGGCCTCGCGCCGGGCCAGATCGCTGATGTCGTTGTCGGCGCGGATCTCGACCTGGATGCCGGGGTGCAGGCGCTGCAGCCGGGCGATGATCGGCGGCAGGCGGAAGGCGGCGTAGAACTCCGAGGCGGTGATCACGACCTTGCCGTCGATCTCGTCGGTCAGCCCCGCCGCCGAGCGCGAGAAGGCCAGCGCGGCCTCTGCCATGGCCCGTGCGCGCGGCAGCAGGGCGCGGCCCGCGGGCGTCAGCACCAGGCTGCGGCCCGTGCGGTCGAAAAGCAGCAGGCCCAGCTCTTCTTCCAGCGCCGCCACCTGGCGGCCCAGCGTCGGCTGGGTCAGCCCCAGTTCGCGCGCTGCCGCGGAGAGAGAGCCGGTCTCTGCCGTGGCCAGGAAGGCACGGGCGCGGGACCAGTCGAAGGAGACATGGGTGAAGTCCATGCGTTTATGTTTGGATACTATGCTAAATCAGTCAATTATATTTGGGTATGCCGGCGCGTATTTCCGGCTCAGGATTTTTATGGAGCCAAGAAAATGAAAGCGATTGTCTACAAGGAATATGGTGGCCCCGAGGTGCTCTCGGTGGCGGAGGTGGAGCGGCCCGAGGTCGGCCCCGGCGAGATGCTGGTGAAGGTCGAGGCCTCGGCGGTGACCACGGCAGACTGGCGGCTGCGGGCCGCGGCCTTTCCGGGCATCCTGGGGCCGGTTGGCCGGGCGATGTTCGGCTGGCGGCGTCCGAAGAACCCGGTGCTGGGCAGCGCCTTTGCCGGAGAGGTCGTCGAGGCCGGGGTGGGTGCCGAGATTTCCGAGGGCCCGGTGATGGGCTTCGTCATGGGCAAGGCCCATGCGGAGTACCTGCTGGTAAAGCCCGGCGAATGCATCATCGAGCGCCCGGCGGACCTGGGCGTCGAGGAAGCGGCGGCGATGCCCTTCGGCGGGCTGTCGGCGCTGGTCTTCCTGCGCGACGTGGCCAAGGTGGCGCGGGGCTCTCGGGTGCTGATCCTCGGCGGTTCGGGCGAGGTGGGTGCCATGGCGGTGCAGATTGCCCGCGCCATGGGGGCCCATGTGACGGCCATGGCCAGCGCAGGCAACCTGACCCTGCTCGAAGAGCTGGGCGCCGAGGAGGCACTGGACTATCGCACACATCCCGTGGCCGATCTGGGCCGGCGCTTCGACGTGGTCTTCGACACCTTCGGGGCCGTCACCACCCCCGAGGCACGCAGGGTGCTGGTGCGCGGCGGGGTCTTCGTACCGCTGAATTTCGGCCTGCCCGAGATGCTTCAGGCGCTGACCAATTGCCTCCGGGCCCGCAAGGTGAAGCTGCATATCAGCGGCGATCGCAGCGAGGACCTGCAGCACCTGGTGGACCTGCGCGCCCAGGGCCTGCTGCGCGGGGTGATCGCTGGGGTCTTCCCGATGGAGGAGGTGCGCGAGGCACACCGGCTGGTGGAAGGCCGCCACAAGCGTGGCGCGGCGGTGCTGCGCATCGCCTGAGCCATCCGGCCCCGGCCGCGGACAAGAAAAAACCCCCTCGCGGCCAGGCTGCGAGGGGGTTTTCGGTTTCTCTGGCAGGCGCTTACTGGTCGGCAGCCTCGGGGGCGAAATCGGCCAGGGCGCGATATTGCGGACCAAGCGCCGCGAGGCCGCGCAGGATGTCGATGGCATAGGCCAGCTGGTAATCCTCGTCGCGCAGCTCGGCGGCCTTCTCGGCCATCTCGCGCTCCTGCTCGATCTGGCGGATCTCGTCCTCGCTCAGCGAGTCGTTGTCCAGCGTGCCGCGCAGGTCGGCTTCGGAGCGGCGGGGGCGACTGGGCGTCTCCTCCTCCGGTTCGGCATTGGGATCGACACGGGGCTGACGCACCACGATGTCGGGCGAGATGCCGAGGTTCTGGATCGAACGGCCCGAGGGCGTGTAGTAGCGCGCCGTGGTCAGGCGGATCGAGCCATCCCCGCGCAGCTGCATCACCGTCTGGACGGAACCCTTGCCGAAGCTCTTGGTGCCCACGACGATGGCGCGGCGGTGATCCTGCAGGGCGCCGGCGACGATCTCGGAGGCCGAGGCGGAACCGCCGTTGACCAGCACGACGATCGGCTTGCCCTCGACCAGGTCGCCGGCCACCGCGTTGTAGCGCTTGCCCTCGTCGGGATTGCGGCCACGGGTCGAGACGATCTCGCCCTCGTCGAGGAAGGCGTCAGAGACCTTGATCGCCTGCAGCAGCAGGCCGCCGGGGTTGTTGCGCAGGTCCAGCACGACGCCGTTGATGTTGTCCAGGCCGCCCGCGGCCTCGATCTCTTCGGCGAGGCTGTCGGCGAGGTTGGGATAGGTCTGGTCGTTGAAGGCCGAGATCCGCAGCACCACGGTATCGCTTTCGGTGCGCGCGCGCACGGCGGTCAGCTTGATGGTGTCGCGGACGATGGTGATATCGAAGGGCTCGGGCTCGCCCTCGCGCACCACGGTGATCACGATCTCCGAGCCGACGGGGCCGCGCATCATCTTCACCGCTTCATCCAGCGTCAGGCCGAGAACGGATTCGCCGTCCACATGGGTGATGAAGTCACCGGCCTCGACGCCTGCCTCATCGGCGGGGGTGTCGTCCATCGGCGTGACCACCTTCACGAAGCCCTCTTCCTGGGTCACCTCGATGCCAAGGCCGCCGAATTCGCCGCGGGTCTGCACGCGCAGGTCGTCGGCCTCTTCGGGCGGGTGGTAGGAGGAATGCGGATCGAGCGAGGTCAGCATGCCGTCAATCGCCGCCTCGATCAGCTCGGAGGGTTCGACGTCTTCGACGTATTGGCTGCGAATCCTCTCGAAGACATCACCGAAAAGGTCGAGCTGCTCGTAGACCAGGCTCTCTCGGGCCTTGTCCTGCGCCAGCAGCGGCGGGGCAATCTGGGTAGTGGCGACGATGGCCACCGTCATGCCGCTGACCGCTGCCATGGCGAATTTCTTCATCATTGCGTGTCCTTCGTGACTGCGAACCAGGTTTCGGGGTCCTGGGGCGTGCCGCCCTCTCTGACCTCCATGTAAAGCGTTTCCGAGCGGTCTTGGCCAGAGCCCCGCTGGGCCTGTGTCAGAATGGCCCCCGGTTCCGGGTCCTCTCCCCCCATCAGGCCGATCGGCGCGCCTTGCGGCAGCACCTCTCCCATCTCTCCGTAGACGATATCCAACCCCGCGAGAACAAAGAGTAAACCGGAAGCGGGTTCAAGCACGATCACGTTTCCGTAGTCCAGCAGCGGGCCAAGGTAGCGGATCGTGGCGGGCAGGGGGGTGGTGACCAGCGCGCGGGGGCGGGTGGCCAGGACGATGCCGGGGCGGGTGATTCCCGCCGCATCGGTCTCTCCGGCCCGGCGCAGCAGGGTGCCCTGGACGGGCAGGGCCAGCTCGCCCTTGAGCGCCGGGATATCCTGCGGCGCCGGGTCCTCGGGGCCATCGGTGATCTCGGGCAGGCCCTCGGCGAAGGCGCGCAGGGTCTCGGCGGTGGCCATCAGGATCTGCGTCTTGATCGGATCGGCGGTGAAGCGGCGCGGCAGGTCGGTGCGCTCGGCCACCGCCTGGCTGAGTGCGGTGCGCGCCTGCTGGACGCCGGACAGCGCCTGCGCCAGCTGGTCGGCGGCGGCTTCCTGCACCGCGCGCATCTGGCGCGCCTCCATCAAGCGCTCGCGCAGCTCGACGACGCGGGCATTGAGCGCCGGGGTCGCCTCGGCCATCAGCATGCCCGAGCGCGCGGTGCCGATGGGACCATCGGGATGCAGCATCAGCACCGGCGCCGGCTCGCGCGAGAGGGTCTGCAGGGTGCCCAGAAGCGCCGCGATCTCGTCGCGCTGCGCTTCGAACTCGGCCCGGATGCGGGCCTCGCGCAGGGCGGCGGCGCGCAGGCTCTCGCGCATGGCGGCAAGGCCCTTCTCATAGGCCGCGATGGTGGCGGTCAGCGCCGCCACCCGGTCCGAGGCGCCCTCGGCCCGTTCCAGCCGGTCATGGGCCGCGGCAAGCTCGGAGGCAGCGGCCTGTGCCAGCTCGGCCGCATCGCCCGCGGCCCGGAGGGGCGTGGCAAGCGCGATGAGCGCCAGGCAGGCAAGGCGGCAGAGCGTTTTCACTTGGTCAGACTCATCACTCGATCAGGCCCCTTACTTGATCAGGCTCTGGCCGGTCATCTCGGCGGGCTGTTCCAGCCCCATGAGCTGCAGCAGGGTCGGGGCCAGGTCCGCAAGCCGCCCGTCGCGCAGCTCTGCCCCCTCGGGGCCGTTGAAGAGCGCCACCGGAACCAGGTTCGTCGTATGCGCCGTATGCGGGCCGCCGGTCTCGGGGTCGACCATGGTTTCGCAATTGCCGTGATCGGCGGTGACCACCATGGCGCCGCCGACCTTCTCCAGCGCCTCGACCACGCGGGTCAGCCCCCGGTCCACGGCCTCGCAGGCCTTCACCGCGGCGTCGATATCGCCGGTATGGCCCACCATGTCGGGGTTGGCGTAGTTGGTGACGATCAGGTCGAAGCCGCGTTCGATGGCCTCGACGAAGGTGTCGGTGACCTCGACCGAGGACATCTCGGGTTGCAGGTCGTAGGTGGCGACCTTGGGCGATTTCGGCATGAAGCGCTCTTCGCCCTCCTTGATCGCCTCGACCCCGCCATCGAGGAAGAAGGTCACATGGGGGTATTTCTCGGTCTCGGCCAGGCGGAACTGGGTCTTGCCGTGGGATGCCACCCAGGCGCCCAGCGTATTGACGATCTCGCGCTTGGGGAAACAGGTGGTCATATAGGCGTTATGGCCGTCGGAATATTCGACCATGCCCAGAAGCGCTGCCAGATCGGGGCGCTCGCCGGTGTCGAAATCCTCGAAGCCGGGCTCGCCGATGGCGCGCAGGATCTCGCGCGCGCGGTCGGCGCGGAAGTTGAGGCAGAAGAAGCCGTCCCCGTCCTGTACGCCTGCGCAATCGCCGATGACCGTGGGCAGGACGAATTCGTCGGTTTTCCCGGCGGCATAGCTGGCCTCGACCGCCTCGGCGGCAGAGGCTGCGGCTTCGCCCTTGCCCTGCATCATGGCAAAATAGGCGAGGCTGACCCGCTCCCAGCGGTTGTCGCGGTCCATGGCGTAGTAGCGGCCCGAAACGCTGGCGATCTTCGCGCCCTCGGGCAGACCGGCTTCCAGCTTGGCCAGGTAGCCCAGGGCGGATTTCGGCGCCACGTCGCGGCCATCGGTGACCGCGTGCAGCGCGACGGGCACACCGGCTGCGGCAATGGTGTTCACGGCGGCCAGGATGTGCGTCAGCGAGCCATGGACCCCGCCGTCCGAGACCAGCCCCATGACATGCGCCGTGCCGCCGGTTTCCTTCAGCTTGGCGATCATCTCGCCCATGGCTTCATTCTTGGCAAAGGAGCCATCCTCGATGGCCAGGTCGATCTGGCCGAGGTCCATGGCAACGATGCGGCCCGCGCCGATATTGGTATGGCCGACTTCCGAATTGCCCATCTGGCCCTTGGGCAGGCCCACGTCGGGGCCGAAGGTCACCAGGGTCGCATGGGGGCAGGTGGCCATGATGCGGTCGAAGGTCGGCGTATGGGCCAGGGCAGGGGCATTGGCCTCGCGCTCTTCGCGCAGGCCCCAGCCATCGAGGATGCAAAGGACGACGGGTTTCGGGATGGACATCGGATTCTCCTGCCTGGGCCTAGAGCCTGTTGTCCCGGTTCTAGACCCTTCGCGGGCAGGGGGAAACCTCTGGTGCGGCAGAGAGGCGGCAGGACGCCGGAGGCTGCCCGAGAAGGGGGCGCTGCCCCCCTGTCGCCTGCGGCGCCATTCCCCCCGGAGTATTTCAGGCCTGGTGATGATGGCGGGATGGCGCCCGGGATGGCGGCCTACTTTCCCGCCAGGGGCGTGGCACGCTCTTCATGGAAACGAAGGGGGCTTCAACTCTCGGCCCTGATCTCATCACCAGGCTGAAAATACTCCCGCCGGAGGCGTCCGGGGGGGGGGTGCCGCCGGGCATCACACCCGGTGATAGGGCGATCCGGCGAGGATCGTGGTGGCGCGGTAGAGCTGTTCGGCCAGCATGACGCGGGCCAGCATGTGGGGCCAAACCATCTTGCCGAAGGAGATCGACAGGTCGGCGCGGGCGCGCAGAGTGGGGTCGATACCGTCGGCGCCGCCGATGACGAAGGCCGCGACGCGGATACCGTCGTCGCGCCAGCGGCCCAGCTGATCGGCCAGCTGCGGCGAGCTTAGCAGCTTGCCGCGCTCGTCCAGGCAGACAAGCGCCGCGCCAGCGGGGATCATGCGGGAGAGAAGCTCAGCCTCTTCGGCCATACCGCCGCCGCGCTTCGCCTCAGCTTCCGAGACCGCGCAGGGACCAAGCCCGAGCGCCCGGCCGGTCTTGCCGGCGCGGTCGAGGTAATCGTCAAGAAGCGCCTTCTCCGGCCCCTTGCGGAGCCGGCCAATGGCGCAGATATGCAGTTTCATGAGCCGGTCTTCAGGGTCCGGCTCAGGACACCGTGGCCTTCTGGCCCGGCTGCATCCACATCTTCTCGATCTGGTAGAACTCGCGAACCTCGGGACGGAAGACATGGACGATGACATCGCCCGTGTCGATCAGCACCCAGTCGCCGGTTTCCTTGCCTTCGACCTTGGCGGTGCGGCCCGTGGCTTCTTTCAGCCGTTCGACCAGTTTCTCTGCCATCGCGCCGACCTGCCGCGAAGAGCGGCCCGAGCAGACGACCATGTAATCCCCGATAGAGGATTTCCCGGCGAGGTCGATCTGGACGATCTCTTCCGCCTTGTCGTCTTCCAGCGATTTCAGGATGAGGTTGAGCTGGTCTTTCACACTCAGCTCTTGCGGGGCGGCCATCAGCTGGGCCCCTTCAGGCGCGGAAAGTTCCGCTGTTGCGTCAAGTGACAGGACATTGTCCTCCCTGGAAGCACACCGTCAGGGCCCCGGTGCTGGGCATGGCCCCAATTTAGCAGTCCGGGCGTGGTATTTCAATGAACCCTGCCCCGAAGTGCCGTGACGGCGATCGGGGCAGGGCTTCAGGGCATATCATGGGCGATGTCACCAGCCATCCTCGGTCTGGATCTGGTCGCCGGCGGCACCGAGCGAGCGCAGCGCGTCACGCATCGCGTCGACGAATCCCGGCGGGCCGCAGAGGTAGAATCGCCCAGAGACATCCTCCAGCCGGTCTGCCAGCCAGTCCTTGTCGATCCGTGCCGTCTCAACCGGGGCATCTTCCTCGTCGGTGACGGTGAAATGGGTGGTCAGGCCCGGCATGGAAGAGAGCTCGTCCCTAAGGATGATGTCGGAGGTGGTCTTGTTGGTGTAGATCAGGCGGCTGCCGTCCAGCCTCTGCCCGGCCGCGCGGTTGCGCAGGATGGCGAGGAAGGGCGTGATTCCGGCACCGGCGGCCAGGAAGGTGCCGGGCCCCTGGTCCTGCAGGGCGCCGAAGGGCTCGGTGACCAGGGCCATCTCACCCGAGCTCAGCGAGGCCATCTGCCGGGTCACCCCGTCATGGTCGTCGTAGGACTTGATGACGAACTGGATCTCCGGGGCATCGGGCAGGGAGGTGAAGGTGAAGGGACGTCCCTTGTCGCGCCAACCCTCGCGCAGCAGCGAAAGCTCGGTGGCCTCGCCGGGGGCGAAGCTCAGGCCTTCGGGCCGGGTGAAGGTGTAGGCCTGGGTGTCGGGCGTCAGGCGCTGTCTCGTCTGCAGTGTCAGCAGGTGGCTCATCGGGGTCTCCTTTGGGATAACAACCGATGCGGCTTGGGCAGGGTTCCATGCGCCCGCCCTCAGCCGAGGCTTGATGAATGCGCCCGACAGGCGTATTTGACCCCTCATGACGCAGATTTTCGACATGGATGACCGCGCGCGCCTGCCCTGGCGCTTCTTCGGCGCGACGATGACGATCCTGGCCCGCCTATGAGGCCGGGCGCGCCCGCTTGCGCGGCGCGCGTTTCCCAGTTTTGCGAATTTCCACGAACATCAAGGGAGAGGACTCATGTCCCCCAAGACACTCTACGACAAGATCTGGGACGCCCATGTCGTCCACGAAGCCGATGACGGCACCTGCCTGCTCTACATCGACCGCCACCTGGTCCACGAAGTGACCAGCCCCCAGGCCTTCGAGGGCCTGCGCATGACGGGCCGCAAGGTGCGCGCGCCCGAGCGCACCATCGCCGTGCCGGATCACAACGTGCCCACCACCGAGGGCCGCGAGAACCCCGACCAGATGCCGGAAGACAGCCGCATCCAGGTGGCCGCGCTGGACACCAACGCCAAGGAATTCGGCGTCCACTACTACCCCGTCAGCGATATCCGCCAGGGCATCGTGCATATCGTCGGCCCCGAAAACGGCTGGACCCTGCCCGGCATGACCGTGGTCTGCGGCGACAGCCACACGGCGACCCACGGCGCCTTCGGCTCGCTCGCCCATGGCATCGGCACCTCGGAAGTGGAACACGTGCTGGCCACCCAGACGCTGATCCAGTCCAAGTCCAAGAACATGAAGGTCGAGATCACCGGCAAGCTGGCTCCGGGCGTCACCGCCAAGGATGTCGTGCTGCGCATCATCGCCGAGACCGGCACCGGCGGCGGTACCGGCTACGTGATCGAATATTGTGGCGAGGCCATCCGCTCGCTTTCCATGGAAGGCCGGATGACCATCTGCAACATGGCCATCGAGGGCGGCGCCCGTGCCGGCCTGATCGCGCCGGACGAGACCACCTTCAACTACGTCAAGGGCCGCCCCCATGCGCCGAAGGGCGCCCAGTGGGACGCCGCGCTGAACTGGTGGAAGACGCTCTACTCGGATGACGACGCCCATTGGGACAAGGTCGTGACCATCCGCGGCGAGGACATCGCGCCGACCGTCACCTGGGGCACCTCGCCCGAGGATGCGCTGCCCGTCACCGCCGAGGTCCCCGCGGCCGAAAGCTTCAAGGGTGGCAAGGTCGAGGCGGCCAAGCGCTCGCTCGACTACATGGGTCTGACCCCCGGCCAGAAGCTGACCGATATCGAGATCGACACGGTCTTCATCGGCTCCTGCACCAATGGCCGGATCGAGGATCTGCGCGCCGCGGCCGAAGTGCTGAAGGGCCGCAAGGTCAAGGAAGGCATGCGGGCGATGATCGTGCCGGGCTCGGGTCTTGTCCGTGCCCAGGCCGAGGAAGAAGGCCTGGCCGATATCTTCAAGGAAGCCGGTTTTGAATGGCGTCTTGCGGGCTGCTCGATGTGCCTGGCGATGAACCCCGACCAGCTGGCGCCGGGTGAGCGTTGTGCCGCGACCTCGAACCGGAACTTCGAGGGCCGCCAGGGCCGCGGAGGCCGCACGCACCTGATGTCGCCCGCCATGGCGGCTGCCGCTGCCGTCACCGGCCGCATCACCGACATCCGCGAGTTCACCGCGGCAGAAGCCGTCTGAGGAGCCAGTCCCATGGAAAAGTTTGAAAAGTTCTCGGGCGTCGCGGCGCCGATGCCGCTGGTCAACATCGACACCGATATGATCATCCCGAAGCAGTACCTGAAGACGATCAAGCGTTCGGGCCTGGGCGTCAGCGCCTTCGCCGAGATGCGCTATGACGAGCAGGGCAACGAGATCCCCGATTTCGTGCTGAACAAGCCCGCCTACCGCGAGAGCCAGATCATCGTCGCCGGTGACAACTTCGGCTGCGGCTCCTCGCGTGAGCACGCCCCCTGGGCGCTGGCGGACTTCGGCATCAAGGTGGTGATCTCGACCTCCTTCGCCGACATCTTCTACAACAACTGCTTCAAGAACGGCATGCTGCCGATCGTGATGCCGCAAGAGGTTGTGGACGTGCTGATGAAGGATTCCGAGAAGGGCCAAAACGCCCGCATGGAGGTGGACCTGGAAGCACAGACCATCACCACCTCGGACGGCGAGGTCTTCTCCTTCGAGATCGACCCCTTCCGTAAGCATTGCCTGCTGGAAGGCCTTGATGACATTGGCCTTACCCTGGAAAAGGCCGCCTCGATCGACACCTTCGAGACCGGCCTTGCGCAGTCCCGTCCCTGGGTCTGATCCGTAACAACAACACAAGATTTTCTCAGGGCCCCGTCAGGGGCCCTTTGCCTTTGCGTCATGCTGGGGTATTCGTGGAACCATATTGTTTGTACTGGCGGACGGTTTCTCCGCCCATCCAAGCGCTTCAAGAGGAGGTGCAAGGTGAGACTATCCACCGCGTTTTTGGTGATCGGGCTGCTATTGGCCATCTTCGGTGTCCTTGCCCTGAATAATCCCTTCGCAGCATCGCTGGCGGCGACGACCCTTGTCGGGGTGGTCTTCCTGGGCTCCGGTGTGGTCCAGGCCTGGGTGCTGTTCCAGGCGGGCCGGCACAAGGGCCGGTTCTCGAACGGGGCCGTTGCCTTTCTCACCATGGTTGCCGGGATCTGGCTGCTGGCCAATCCCACGGCGGGGACGATCTCTCTGACATTGATGCTTGGCGCGGTCTTCCTGGTGGTGGGCGTCGTGCGGGTGCTGATGTCGGTCTCGCTGCGCGGCCTGCCCTATTTCTGGCTGGTGCTGCTGTCGGGCCTGGTCTCGGCGATGATCGGCGGGGTGGTACTGCTGGACAGCGCGGCGGCGGTCGGTGCCGTCCTGGGCATGCTGCTGGGGTTGCAGCTGCTGGCCGAGGGGCTGGGGCTGATGGCTTTCGGGCTTCTGACCCGCAACCGGGGGTACTGAGCCGCCTGCGCACTCAACCCATTGCCGACAAACGAAAACTCTTTCTCATGCGCCCAAGGGGCCCTGTTTGCACGTGCCAAATGATGCAAGATGGCACCAGTTTGGCCCGCATTTTGCCTCATTATCAGAGTCTTGTGAGGGTGACCCTTGAGCATGCGGCGAAAGGTCGTCAACATCGTGGCAACAATGAGGCAGACCGCCATGCAGCGGCATCAAAGTGGAAACACGGGCAGACGCAGAACCCGCCCGGGCCAGTTTGAAGGAAAACGAGCAGTGATCGTACGAGTCACGGGCGCGCTGATGCGTGCCATCCTGATTGCGCTGGCCATTGCCACGCCGTCCCTGCTGCTGCCGGATGTCTCTGCCGATGCCGCACAGATCGTGGTGCTCGTTGCCATGGTCGCCTCGCTCTACACCTTCATCGAGTACTTCAGCCAGTTCCCGACGATCATCGAGTTCCGCTTCGCCCCGCCGGTGAACCGCCTGCGCTACTTCACCGCCTTCGGGATGATCCTGCTGCTGACGGTCTACCAGTCCGGCCCGGCGCTCGATTCCCCGATCTCGGACCTGCTGCAGCGGGTCGGTCAGATGCTGGTGAACGCGGTCGACTTCCCCTATTCGCCGGTGCGCCTGGTGATCCTGGCCCTGCCGTCTGACGCTGGCCCCGCCTTTATCGAGACCGTGCGCGCCGCTGCCGGCATCGCCTACCTGACCTCGCTCTGTGGCCTCGTGGGCTTTGGCATCCTGGTGCGGGTCTACGGCTGGCCGGCGCAATACGGCGCCTTCAACGTCTGGATCAACCTGCCGCTCTTCGACCCGACCGGCGGCGGTGACGTGCTGGCGCGGCTGAAGCGCGACTCGGTGGTTAACATCCTGTTAGGCTTCCTGCTGCCATTCTTGGCGCCGGTGGTGGTGCGCTTCCTTCTGCCGATGGTGGATCTGCATGCGCTCGCGCTGCCGCAGACGCTGATCTGGACGATGGTGGCATGGGCATTCCTTCCGGCAAACCTGATCATGCGCGGCGTGGCCCTGGCCCGTGTCGCGGCCATGGTCGAGGCCAAGCGCCGCCGCACCTATGCCGCCGCCAAGGCCGAAGGCATCCTGGCCACCTGATCTTCCTTCTCTTGCTGTTGCTGGCCGCGCCCCTCGGGGCCGAGCCCTTGCGGCTGGCCTATTTCCACTCCGAGCTGGAACGCGATGGTCCGGGCCTCCTCCTGCGCGATATCCTGCGCGACGAGGACGCCCAGGTCGCGGCGGTCCTGGCCGTGATCGAGGCAGCGGAGGCTGATGTGCTGGTGCTCTCGGGCGTGGACTGGGATGCCGGGGGGCTGGCGCTTGCTGCGCTGAATGCGGCCCTGGCCCGGCCCTATCCCCATCTTTTCACCGCCCGTCCCAATGCCGGCAGGCCAACGGGGCGCGACCTTGATGGCAATGGCCGTCTGGCCGAGGCGCGGGATGCGCAGGGCTATGGGCGGTTCACCGGGGCGGGGGGGATGGGGGTGCTGTCGCGCTACGGGTTCAGCACGGTGCAGGACTTCAGCTCCCTGCTCTGGGAGGATCTGCCGGGCAACCTGATGCCGGACGGAGATCCGGGGCTGGGGGTGCAGCGCCTGTCCTCGATGGTGCATTGGGTGCTGCCAGTCGAGGTGCGGGGGCGGCGGCTGCACCTGGGGATCTTCCACGCCACGCCGCCAGTCTTCGACGGGCCGGAGGATCGCAACGGTCGCCGCAATCACGACGAGATCCTGTTCTGGGTCAGGCTGCTGGACGGCGCCTTGCCCGGTGCGCTGCCCGACCCCTTCGTGATTCTCGGCGGCGCCAATCTGGATGGTGATCGCAGCGAGGGCCGGCGGGCGGCGATCCGGGCGCTCCTGCAAGACAGGCGCCTGCAGGAAACAAGGCCGATGCGGCCGGGGAGGGCGGAGGTGCCCCTTGCAACGGTAGACTGGCCCGCGCCGGGGCCGGGACAGATGCGGGTGGACTACCTTCTGCCATCCGCCGGGCTGAAGGTCATCGACAGCGGGGTGCTTTGGCCGGAAGGCGAGGCCCCCCTCGCGCGCCAGGTGGCGCAGGCAAGCCGTCACCGGCTGATCTGGCTGGATCTGCGCTGGCCCTAGGTGGCGCCGGGACGGGCTGGGACGGTCGAGCGGGGACGGTGCTGCAGGGATGGTGCGCCAGCGACAGCGCGCCAAGGGCGCTGCGGCAGGGATGATGCGGCACGATCAGTGCGCCAGTGGTGCTGCGGCAGGGATGGTGGGATGGCTCCCACCCTACGGAGTGGGCCGGCGGTCGTGAGGGGGGCTGGCCCGGTGCCCGGCCGAGGCGGCGGGCCGAGGCTTGGCGGGCCGCTTGCCTAGGCGGCCTTGATGCCCTGCACGAAGTTGCGGATCTGGGCGCTGAGCTCATCCGACTTGCCGCGCAGCCCTTCGGCGGCGGTGAGCACCGTCTGCGTGTCGTTGCTGGTCTGTCGCATCACCCCACTGACCGCCTCTATGCTGCGGGTCATCTGATCGGTGCTGGAGGCGGTGCTTTCGGCGTTGCGGGCGATGTCGTCGGTGGCCAGCTTCTGCTGCTCGACCGAGACCGAGATCGAGGAGGAGATCTCGGCCATCTTGCGGATCGTGCCGCCCACGTCCTGGATTGCCGAGACGGCCTCTGCCATGTCCTGCTGCATCTGGGCGATCTTGTGCGATATTTCCTCGGTAGCTTCGGAGATGCGCATCGACAGGTGCTTTACCTCGCTGGCGACCACGGCAAAGCCCTTGCCCGCCTCGCCGGCGCGCGCGGCCTCGACCGAGGCGTTGAGCGCCAGCAGGTTGGTTTGCGAGGCAATGTCCGAGATCAGCTCGACGACGCCGCCGATCTCGTCGCCCGAGGTGCGCAGGGTGCGGACCAGGGTATCGGTCTTCTCGGCCTTCTCGGTGGCGACGGCAGAGATCTGATGCGCGTCGGTCACCTGGCCGGTGATCTCCTTGATCGAGGCAGAGAGCTCTTCCGCGGCGGTCGAGACCGACAGGATCATGCTGGCCGTGTCTCCGGCAAAGCTGACCGCCGAGTCGACCTGGCTGAGCGCTCCTTCGGTGCCGCGGCTCATGCCGCCGGCGATCCCGGCGAGACTGGTGATCGAATCCTTCACCACCTCCGAGACATTGCCCACCTCGGACTGGAAGCTGTCGCTGAGAGAGCCGAGGCGGCGGGCGAAGTCCTCTCGCTGGGCGCGGGTATAGCCCTCGACGGCCAGCAGCTGGTCGATCATCGTGGCGCAATTGACCACGTCGATCAGCTTCTTCACCTCGCCGGTCTTCACCCGGCCCATGCGGCTGTGGGAATAGACCACGACGTTGTGCATGGCGGTCAGGGTCTTGGCGTAGGAGGCAAAGTAATCCTCGAAGGGCAGGCCGACGCGGAAGTGCAGCTTGCCGATCGCCATTGATTCCTCGGCGAAGCTTTCGTCGAGGCGGCCCTGGAACAGCTTGGTCCAGTGCTTCACCTGCCCGGCGTTCACCGCTTGCAGATGGGCCTCGCCCTTGAACATCGAATGGAGCGTCGGATCGGCCTCGATCATCTCGGCCTGGCCAAGGAGGATCTTGTCCATGCGGGGCAGGATCACCTTGCCGGCCTCGATCAGCAGCCGGATCTTCTGTTGATCCATTCCCATCCGCGCAAGCAGCCGGGGCATATCATAGCCCATGCGGAACACCTCCAAGCCAGTTCTCGCTCGCATTTACGGGCAAAGTCCTTGCCGAAACATTGAGACCGCCGGGGTTTTTGGGGCCCTGCCGCCACCGGAGCGCATTTTTCGGAAGGATTGCGCCGGGCCGCCGCCAGATTCCGTCTCTGGAGGCCGCGCCCGGATTCCTTTCGTTTCTTGATCTTTCCCGCGCCCAAGGATACCCGAGGGCGACAAGAGAGATCAGGAAGGACCCACCCATGAGCAACCCCTCGCTCCTCATCCTGCCCGGTGACGGGATCGGCCCCGAAGTGATGGCCGAAGTGCGCAAGATCATCGACTGGTTCGGCGCCAAGCGGGGCATTGCCTTCGACGTGTCCGAAGACCTGGTGGGCGGTGCCGCCTACGACAAGCACGGCACGCCGCTGCACGACGACACCATGGCCAAGGCCCAGGAAGTCGACGCCGTCCTGCTGGGGGCCGTCGGCGGCCCCAAGTACGACGTGCTGGACTTCTCGGTGAAGCCCGAGCGCGGCCTGCTGCGCCTGCGCAAGGAGATGGACCTGTTTGCCAACCTGCGCCCGGCCCAGTGCTTCGACGCCCTGGCCGACTTCAGCTCGCTGAAGAAGGATGTGGTCGCCGGCCTCGACATCATGATCGTGCGCGAACTGACCTCGGGCATCTACTTCGGCGAGCCGCGCGGCATCATCGAAGAAGGCAACGAGCGCGTCGGCATCAACACGCAGCGCTACACCGAGTCGGAAATCGACCGGGTTGCCCGCTCGGCCTTCGAGCTGGCCATGAAGCGCGGCAAGAAGCTGTGCTCGATGGAAAAGGCCAACGTGATGGAATCGGGCATCCTGTGGCGTGAAGTCGTCACCGAGGTCGCCAAGGATTACCCCGAGGTCGAGCTGTCGCACATGTACGCCGATGCCGGCGCCATGCAGCTCTGCCGCTGGCCCAAGCAGTTCGACGTCATCGTCACCGACAACCTCTTCGGCGACCTGCTGTCGGATGCCGCCGCGATGCTGACCGGCTCGCTCGGCATGCTGCCCTCGGCTTCGCTGGGTGCGCCGATGGCCAACGGCCGTCCCAAGGCGCTCTACGAGCCGGTGCACGGCTCCGCCCCGGACATCGCCGGCCAGGCCAAGGCCAACCCCTGTGCCTGTATCCTCAGCTTCGCCATGGCGCTTCGCTATTCCTTCGACCTGGGCGCCGAGGCCACCCGCCTGGAAGCCGCGGTCGAGAAGGTGCTGGCCGATGGTGTCCGCACCGCCGACCTGCTGAACGAAGAGGGCATCACCCCGGCGACGACCTCCGAAATGGGCGATGCCGTGGTTGCAGCCCTCGAAGCGAGCCTCTGAGCCACGCCTCTTCCCGGTAATCCCGGCTTTGCCGGGCAGACCGCTTGCCATGAACCCTTTCCGCTCCATAGTGACGGAAAGGGTTTTCTTTTGGGGAGCAGCAGGATGACGGGAACGATGCGAGGCATCGCCTTTGCCCTTGCGGGGTTTGCGATCTTTTCGGGCCATGATGCGATCATCAAGATCCTCGGCGCGAATTACTCTGCTTTCCAGATGGTCTGGCTGACCGTGCTGATGAGCTTCCCGCTGACCTCGATCATCCTCATCCGCGACGCTCGCCCCGGTACGCTGCGCCCGGTGCATCCCTGGTGGATGCTGGTGCGCACCCTAGCCTCGGTGGTGGCGGCAGGCTGCGGCTACTACGCCTTCTCGGTCCTGCCGATGGCCGACACCTACGCCATCCTCTTCGCCTCGCCGCTGCTGATCACCGTCCTCGCCATCCCGATCCTCGGAGAGAAGGTTCGCATGCGCCGCTGGATCGCGGTAATCGTCGGCCTGCTCGGGGTGGGCGTGGTCCTGCAGCCGGGCAATGCCACCCTGGGCCTCGGCCATTTCGCCGCCATGGCGGGGGCGGCCTGCGGTGCCCTGTCCTCGGTCATCGTGCGCAAGATCGGCAATGACGAGCGCAACGTGGTCATGCTGATCTACCCGCTGCTGGCCAACTTCGTCCTGATGGGCGCGCTGATGCCCTTCTACTACAAACCCGTCCCGGTGCTGGATCTCGGCGGCTTCTTCGCCATCGCCCTGCTGTCGGTGGTGGCCATGACCTTCATGATCTCGGCCTACCGCAATGCAGAGGCCGCGCTGGTCGCGCCGATGCAATATTCCCAGATCCTCTGGGCGACCTTCTACGGCTGGCTTCTCTTCGACGAGTTCCCCGGAGCCAATGTCGCCGCCGGATCGGCGCTGATCATCGGCTCGGGCCTCTATATCGTCATCCGGGAATCGCGCCAGGGCCGGGGCTCGAAGCAGCCCGTGCTGCGCACCCGCAACCGGACCGGCACCCCTGCCGCGCTAAGGATCGGGCCGCTCATGCGGATGCGCACCTCGGAGGTCGAGACCGGAGCGAGGTAGCGGCACTGGGGATGGGCCGGTAAAAACCTGTGATTGGCTCTTGCCAAGCCTACTGGCTGGCTGTAGATCGCGCTGCACGGTCGGAGTGTAGCTCAGCCTGGTAGAGCACTGTCTTCGGGAGGCAGGGGTCGGAGGTTCGAATCCTCTCACTCCGACCAATATCACTAATAGCTTGATGCAAGGCGCCCCCGCGGGCGCCTTTGTCGTTTCCGGCAGGTGGTCCTGACTTCCCCCTCTCACGGATCCGCGCAGTGCCGGCCCTGGCCATGGTGCCCGGAGCTTCGATCTCCGCTGTCGTCCGACCTCTATATAGAGAGAGCGTGGAGCGCCGGGGGTGAGGCCTCTCGGCGGTCGTCACGCCTGACAGCCCGACGCTCCGCAACCGGGGGCTCTAGTGGGGGCAGGGCACCCATGGCTCAGGCCGTCCGATGTAGTCCGCCATCCCCACGCAGCGCCGGAACCCGGCCCAGCCTATCCTTCTTCCACCGTCCCGCTCCCAGGAGGGGGATTGGCAGGGGATAGGGCGAGTCCGGGCTGACCGAGTCACCGAGACGTCTCGAGACACCGATTCAGGAAGGTGCCGAGGGGTAGGAGGGGGGATTCCCCCGCGATTCCGGGGCCTCTTGAGGATAACCCGGTGGATAACCCAAGATATGGGGAAAGTGGCGTGATGGCTGACCAAAGGGAAGCCTGGGTGCGCGCGCAGTAGCGAAGATAATTGTGTCTCTAACCATTTGATTTTGCACACAAATTCATATTTTTGCAAGAATTTCGATTTTCCCTTCAAAAACCCCTTGCGGGTTTGGGTCACTAACCGTAGAACCCCCTTCACCGGCGGCGCTGAGGCGCACCGGGGCGCCACGGAGGCGGACGGAACGGAGGGCGGCGGAGCTGCTTGAAGGACCTGAAGCTGAGGTGGTGATAGAAATTCAGA
>NZ_OBEA01000006.1 GCF_900215355.1 Pseudooceanicola antarcticus
CCCTCGTTCATCACGACGAAGGAAGTGCATACGGCCTTACCTTCCCGGATCTACCGGGAGCCTTTGCCGCTGCCGACACCTGGGATGACATTCCCACTGCTGCAGCTGAAGCACTTGACCTTTGGTTCGAAGACCAGCCCGACGTGGCCGGCGCGTCCATCGATGATCTTCGAGCCCGCCCCGACGTAGCTGAAGAGCTGGCGGCCGGCGCTTCGCTGATGCCGGTTCCCTACATCCCGGCTGACACCGCCACGGAACGCGTGAACGTGACCTTGGAGCGGTCACTGCTCCGCGCGATAGATGAGACCGCGAAGGCAAGGAAGATGACGCGCTCTTCGTTCCTGGCGTCCGCCGCAAGACGCGAGCTTTCAGGCGTCGGCGTTTAGAACTTTCGGTATGGCTTTTTGCTCACGGCAACGAGCCATACCGATCCCGGATCAGACGAACCCGCCCCCTGGCCATTTACGTCGAGGGGCTTTCACCTCCAAGGGCACTCCGCCTCCCATGTCGCGTTGGTCTTCAGATCCCGCCGCAGGTTCCAGGGCGCATTTGCCGCCCGCCAGTCGATCTCGGCCTGGCTGAAGATCCGCATCTCTTCGACATCGCAGAAGGCCGGGCCGGGAGGTGGCGCCACCACCGCCGGCTCATTCCGAAGGCAGGAGCCAGCGGTCAGGCACAGAACGGCCGAGATCGGAATCGGGAATGCTGTCCACCGCATGGTCGCGCTCCTTGTCGAGGTGAAGATCCGCCACCCGGCCGTTGCAGCCGGTCAGCATGGTGTCGAGGGTCTGCACCCGCGCCTGCAGGCGGTCGACCTTGGCCGAGAGAAGCCAGGCAAGCCCGGCCGCAGCCAGGAAGGCCGCCAGCGCGCCTCCGGCCAGGTAAGGCATCAGGAACCGCATCACGCCGCCAGCCCCTGCAGGCAGAGGTCACGCTCGGCCTCGCGCCGCCGCGTCAGTCCGCGCACCGGCTGCAGCCGGCCCTTCATGCGGGCCTTGTTCCACATCAGCAGCGCATCACAGGCGCCAGCGAGATCTCCGGCCAGCGCACGGCGCGACATCGAGGAGCCACAGAAGGCCCCTGCCCCGATGTTGTACGCGGCCGAGACAAAGGCCGCGCGGCTCTGCTCCGGCAGCAACTCGGGCAAACAGGGCCGGATGCGCGCCTCGAAGGCGACAACCTCGGCCATGAACATCTCGCGGCACTCTGCGGCCGTCGCCGTATCGCCCAGCTCGACGCCCTCGGTGTGGCCGGTGCAGATCGTGGGGATGCCGGCGATATCCAGGTAGGCCTTCAGCCGGGTGCCCTCCCAGGGCTCGATGAAGCTGACTGCCAGGGCGATGACCGCCGCCGCGCCGGTCGCGCCACGACCGAACCAGCTGCGCGGCAGACCAATGCGCATGGCGCCATCCTCTTCGACCAGGAAGGCCTCGACCTTCTCCTGGAAGATCACGCGCGCCGGGATCGCCAGCACCGCCAGCAGGCCCGCCAGCAGCGCGAAGACCGGCGCCGGGATGCCGAGCATGCGGGCATCGAGGAACATCAGGGCGACCGAGCACAGGATCAGCACCGCGCAGGCCAGCATCAGCCAGATCGACCAGGCGTAGCGCAGGATGCTCTGCCAGTTGGAAAGCAGGCGTAGTTTCATGGGAACCTCCAGGAAAGGAAAAGGCCCCGCGCAATGCGCGAGGCCGATGACACGAATGCCCGTCTTGAACATCCGAGAGAGCGGCGTCAGAAGGCCGCCATGACCGAGAAGTACTGCAAGATCGACCGCGCCGCCGGCACCTTCACCCTTCAGCTGGCGACCTGGCACAACACCTATCCGCTGGACACGCTGGAGCGCTGGCGCGATTTCTACGTCGAGCAGCGCAGCATGTTCTCGAAATGCCGCGACACCTATGACGAGACCATCGCGCTGCTGGAAAATGCCCTTGCGGAGCGCGACGCGCAGTAGCGCCGCGCCGGATCAAAGCCGGGTCTGCAGCCAGCCGATCAGCAAGGAGGCCGCGCCGCCGAGTGCCAGCCAGAAGGCCTTGTCGAAGGAGCGGAAGAATGCCCCGCGCCCGATGCTGATCCGCTCCAGCTGTGCGACCTGGCGCATCAGCTCACGTTGGTCCGCATCATAGCGGTCCATCCGCTTGAAGAGCGTGATCATCTGCTCTTCCATCCGAGCCATGGCGACCACGGCATCGCTCAACTTGTCGAGCTTCTCTTCGATCCGCGCGAGGCGGGCTTCATCCATCTGTCCAGTCCCCTGTCGTTTGAGAGTTCCGCCGGCAGCGCTCATTGCACACTCGGCATAGCGATGCTGGCCGATTTCAGACTGCCCCAATCAAGCCCAGTGCCTGATGCGTGTCGACGCCTCGGTTTCCAATGCCGAGACCGAGATCGAAGTCAGGATGGGGTGTCACGAAACCCTCCAGAACTTGACCACAGAATACAGTTCCGTCTGACCAAGATTGGCTGGGTTAGGGGCAACGATGCTGCCACTGGCGTAGCCTTGCAGCTCGATGACATCGCCTTCGGCAACGGTGAATTGCCCGGAAACATGCATGTTCGCAGACGGCCCATTCGCGGTAGCCGCAGTGCCTGCACCAATCACTGCCGTTGTCATCGCCGTGGCGTTCTGGAGCCTGCAAGCGAAGTGCCTGCTCCCCGTGCTGTTGTTGCGGACATTGCTCCACGCCTCCACCCAATACGTGCCCGCCGCCCCGAATGTCAGAGTGTTGGCGGACAACGTGATATCCAGGTCGTTCTTGTCCTCTGTATTGATATCAAGCTTGGTGAACGCCGAAGTGTTCCAAGCGTTTCCCGTGACCCCCGCAGGCTCGGTGTATGAGAACTGTGCCTGTGGCACGGCAACTGAGCGCGCGAAAGCTCCGACGCTCTTCTGGCTCGGCGGGCGCTCCTCGCTGTCGCTGGCGAAGTCGAGTTCATTGAGGACATCCCGAAAGGCCAGGCCACCGAGCGAGTCCTCCAGCGCATCCAGCGCATCGAGCACGGTCGCCTCATCCTCCAGGAGCCCATTGAGGAAGGTGACCAGGGCGGCCAGCTGCGGTGCCCCGGTCTGGGTAAACCAGGCCATCAGCGCCTCGGCGCGCGCCGGGAAGGTCGCCGGGTCGGTTTCGCTGGGCAGCAGCCCGGCGTAGGGCGTGAAGTCAGGTACAGGCATCAGGCAATCCCCATGATCGTGAAGGAGTATTCGTATTCGTCGGGCAGATCCTCCAGCCAGCGCACCGGGCCGAGAATGCCGAAGTGGATGCTGGAGGGGCGGAGCTCGGAGCCGATGGTGGCGACCAGCGAACCAGACAGGCGGTCGAGCTGCGGCTTGACCTGTTTCCAGAGCGCGTGTGAGGCAACCACCGCATAATCCATCTCGATCCGGGTCGGCCCTTTGGCCAGGGTCAGCGAGCCGTAGTCGTTGAAGCTGTAGCGGGTGCCACCGACTGACCGGCCCTCGGTACGCTGCGCCATGCCGTCGCCGACAAAGAGCTGGTCGCCAAGGAAGACCTCTCCCAGGCTGACCTCGGCGCCACTGAGCGCGATCAGGATACGCGCCGTGGTGCCGGGCACCGAGAGATCCACCAGCTTGTCCTGGAAGCCCTCGAAGGGCTCGGCAAACCATTCCCACCAATTGCTCACCTGGCGCCCGGAAAGGTTGGTCTCGGTGTCCCGAAGCACCGCATCGGCCACGTCGTAGCAGATCACCCGCGCCGAGGTGGCGACGACCCCGAAGAGAATGAGCGTATCGACCCACGAGATTCCGGGAATGTCGAGGATCACCGGCGTGGTCGCCGGGTCGATCCCGAGCCCAGGGTCGAGCCAGGGCACAGAGGCGCCGGGATCGTCCGAGGCCACTGTCGGATTGCTGAGTATCCCGTCGAAGGCCGAGAAGGCATTCGTGAAGCGGTCGAAGACCCAGCGGGCAGCCAGCGCCGACTGGTCTTCCAGCGTGGGGTCGATACCGAGGTTATCCGCGATCACCGACTGGTAAATCCGATGCCCCCGGATCACCCGATCATTCAGGGCATAGCTTGTCCCGGCATCCCAGGCAGGCGCCTCATCCTCGACAATCGAGCTTTGCACCTGGTCGAGGTCAGGCGAGAACTCACGCGCGACATACATGTCAGCCGATCTCCCGTTCAGGCGGGGTGCCCCAGGCATCCCAGTTTTCCATGAGGCTGACGAGGCGGCGCAGGGTCGTGGTCTGCGCGGTCCCTCCCTCGGAGAGCTGGCGCAGCGTCCCGCCAAGAGTGACCCCGGCATCGCCCTGCGCCCAGACATCGGCCGAGTAGCCTCGCGCCTCGGCGATGGCTGCCAGGCGGGCGTCGAACTCGCTGGCATAGAAGCTGCCCAGGTCGGCCGCGCCGCTCAGGCTGTCGATGCCGCCTTCGACCTTGGCGAAGAGATCCGACAGGGAGAGCAGCGCCGCGTAGGTCTCGCGCCCGGCCTCTGTCATCAGGTCCTGGCTCATCACCAGCTCGCGGAACTGACGCGCCGTCTCAGGCACGGCCAGCCCCAGGCCTTCAAACTGCGCCTGCAGCGCGTCACTGGCCATCTGGAGCCGCTCGGCATCGCTGAAGAAGCTGTCGGCAAAGCTCGAGAGATTGCCCGCCAGCGCATCCACGCCGCCGGCGATCCCGGCCAGGTCCTCGGCCGCAAGGGCCATGTCCTCAAAGGTGCCCCGGAAGGCCTGACCGAGCGGCTCGATCATCGTCTTGATCGCGGCGAAGACCTCGACCTGGTCGAAGCTGAGCCCCGCGATGGCCTGCGAGATCGCGTCGGCATAGCCAGAGAACCAGCCCGCCACGGCCTCCTCGATCTCCGCTTCGGACATGTCGCGGGTGTCGATCTTCTGCATGGCGAAGTCGACGCCCTCGACCATGGCCGAGGTCACATCCAGTCCGGCCTGCCCGAAGGTCTCGCGCACGGCGCCCTGGACCTGCGCCAACTGCGCGCCAAGCACCTCTCGCGCCTCTGCATCGAAGGCGGTCAGGTTGGTGCTGGTGCGGGAGAAGAGCCCCCAGAAGCTCGTCTTCTTGATGGTCTCGAAGGTGCCACCCGTCAGGTCGCCCCCCTCGACCCCGAGCTGCAGGCCCGAGCCGACCAGCTTCTTCGAGCTGAAGCCCTTGATCAGACCGACCACCGCCGTCACCGCGCCGATGATCGGCAGCGCAGCCGAGATCGCGCCCCCGATGGCACCAAGGCTGGAGACCAGCCCGCCGCCGATCCCGGAGAGCGCCGAAGTCACGCCGCTGAAGGCGCCCTGAAGGCCGCCCCAGATCCCGGCAAAGCCGCCGCCGCCCTTGCCGAAGGAGGTCGAGAGCAGCCCGCCGAAAGCATCACTGGCCGCCGAGGAGATCCCGGACTTCAGGTTGCCGAAGGCGCCGGCCATGTCTCCCTTGGCGAGCGAGGACAGAGCGCTGTCAAAGGCACCCTGCAGGCCATAGAGATCCTTGGCCGCGTCCTTGGCGCCGTCCTTCACCTTCTTCATTGCCTTGCCGCCCGAGCCGCCAAGATCGTCGAAGTCATCGCCCAGGCCCTGCACCGCATCGCTGGTGGTGGTGATCGCCGTGGTGACGCCTTCCGCGCCGTCCTGGGCTCCCTCGGCAGCCTCTTCGCCTTTGGTCCCCGCATCGGATGTGGCCTCGCCAAGCGCTTTCACCGATGCGAGAGGCGCTTCTGCTCCAGCGGTCAGATCACTGGCCGCCGTGCGGAAGTCCTCCGCCGCCTGCAGCGCATCCCGAACCGTTCGGTCGAGCCCCTCGACGGGCGCCTTCAGCGCATCCTCGTCAAAGGCCGCGCCGAAGGCCTCGGACATTTGCGAGCGGGCAACCTCGGCGGCGCCGGCATAGGGGTTCGCAATGCCGCCCAGGTCGACGCTGCCCAGCTCTCCGAAGGCCGTGTCAATGCCGACCGCCCGCAGGGCCTCGCCGATCTTCATCGTGAAGGCTTCCACGCGCCGGATCGCACCGTTCAGCATCGCCTCAATGCCGTCGATCATCCGGTTGGCCGTCGAGAAGACGATATCACCCATCACCTGGGGCAGGCTCGACCAGAGCACCTTGATCGCATCGAAGGCGCCCTGGAAGGTATTCACCGCGCCATTGGCAAAGCCGGTGAAGCGGTCAACGGTGCTCGCCAGCCAGTCCGCCGCATCGGCCCTCAGCTCCTGGAAGGTCGCCGCGATGCTTGCGCCGACGGCCTGCACCCGCATCTCGATCCGATCCCAGGTCTCCGCCACCACGTCCTTGACCAGGCGCATCAGCTGGCCGAAGCCTCCGACCGCTTCGGCCATTCCCTTCACCTTCAGCCCGACATAGACCGCGCCCGCAGCCAGCCCGGCAAAGCCCGCGACCAGCAGGCCGACCGGCGAGGCGATGGCCACCACCACTGGCAGCAGCGCCGAAGCCGCCGCCGCAAGCCCGCCAAGCGCCAGCAGCGCCGGGCCGAGGGTCGCCGCGACGGCCCCACCGACCACCAGGAAGCGCTTCACCTCGGGCGACAGGCCCTGGAAGGCCAGCGCCATATCCGAGATCCCGCCCGCGATACCCGCCACCACCGGCATGATGATCGCGCCGACCTGCTCCATGGCATCGCCGATATCCATCATCGCCGCCTCGATCTGCCCCGAGGGCAGATTGCGCAGCGCCTCGGCCTGGCCGCCTTACTGCTTTTCCAGCTCGGTCAGCATCAGCTCCTGGGCGCCGGCGGCATCGCCGACCTCGACCATGGTCTTGATCAGCTTCTTCTGCTCTTCGCTGAAGGATACGCCGACCCGGCTCAGCGCCGTCAGCCCCTGGGCCGGATCGTTCAGCGCCTTGCCCAGCATCACGGTGGACCCCTGCAGGTCCTGGCCAAGCGCCGCCGACATATCCAGCGCCATCTTCTGCGCGCGGCTGAAGACATCGCCGGTGACATTGCCGAAGGTCAGCAGGTTCGAGGTGACCTTGCCGAGGATTTCCTCATCTCCGAAGAGCGAATTGCCCTGCAGCTCGCTGGCTACCTTCTGCAGCTCGGCCGAGGTGAAGCCCGCCGTGGTCCCCATCGAGGCCAGCGCAGCATCCACCTGCGCCACCGCCTGCGCCTGGACCTTCTGCAGGTCCATCGACTTCTTGCCGATGGCCACCAAAGGCGCCGTCAGGGCCAGCGACATCCGCCCCCCGATCTTGCGGAAGTCCCGCGCCAGGCCCGAGAACTCCTTCTGCATGTTGCGCATGCCACGGGTGGCGTCGCTCATGCCCTTGTGGAACTCGGCCGAGTTCATCCCGAGGTCGATGCGCAGCGCGCCGATCAGGCCCTTGAACATCTGTCAGCTCTTTCTCTTTGCGGATTTGGCCCGGGTCTGCGCGATCCGGCCCTGGAAGTAGGCGCGGATCTCAATGCTCGAGGAGCCGCGCTTGCGGCGCCCCTCGATGAAGGCATCAGGCTTGGGGAACTTCTTGGGGTCATTGAAGGCGACCAGCATCAGCTGACCGAGGCTGTAGACCTCGCCCCGGCGCTGGCGCGCCGCCCGTTCCTGCCCGAGAAGCACCCCGGACAGGACAAGGTCGATCTGGCGCAGGGTCAGGTGCCCGAAACGGGCATGATCCTGACCGGCCGCGACCCACTGGCGCATCAGCTCTTGCCAGTCGGTTCCTCGACCTTGCCCGGCGCCGCCTTGCCGGCCTTGCCGCCGTTTCCCGAGCTGTCTTTCGCCTCCGGGAAGGCAAGGCGGATGGCGGCAGCGATGGCCCCGCCGACCTGGGTCATGCCGCAGGCGTCCAGCACCTCGCCCGCATCACGCATGGTGGTGCCTTCCTGGTATTCCAGCAGGCCCGCCCAGAGAATGGTGCGCATGACGCGCATCGAGATCCGGCCCTCGCCGGCGCCGGCCAGGGCACCAGCCACCGAGGTGAAGTCCTTGCCGGTCTCGTCTTCGTAGGCGCACATGGCGTTGGTGGTGAAGGCAAGCTTCCAGCCCTCGCCGCCCGACTTGGGCGCGAGATCCACGTAGTTCTTCAGGGTCATTTCGGTATCCTTTCAACGGCCGCTGCAGCTGCTGCAGGTGGCCCGTCAGGGCGCGGCTCAGGCGCCCGCGGTGAACTCGGTTTCGCCGGTCGTCTTGCCGGAGATGGTGAAGGTTGCATCGGCATCGAGCTGATCGAGGCCAGAGACTTCGACCACGGGCGTGATCATCAGGCAGTCGAAGGTGTCGCCGTTCTCCAGCGTGATGCGGTAAAAGGTGCCGCCGGCGCGAGCCTCATCGGCCTTCGCGGCGACAAAGCCGGCCCGGTCATAGAGGCAGGAGATCGAAAGATCGCCCGGCTCGGCGAAGCCCTCGCCGTACTCGTGAATCTTCGAGGGGCTGTCCAGCGTCGTGCGCTGGCGCGTGTTCTTGGTCAGCGTGGGGACGCTCACCCCCGTGACCTTGGCGACGGGGGTAAAAGTCACGCCGTCCTCGGAGCGTTCGACGCTGCCGCCAAACAGTTCGGTTTCACCGGGCATTGGATTTCCTTTCTGCCGTTCAGGATTTGCGCGCCAGGCGCGCCGCTTTCCGCCGCGCCCGCGCGGCAGCCTTCTCGACCTCGACACGCATGTCGTCGCGGATCTGGTCGAAGATCTCTTGCTTGGTTTCGTCCCAGGCAGGCCGGGCATGGGGCTGGGCCGCGTGGTTCGCGTTGCCGAACTCCTGCTGGAGCCCCGCCGGGTCAGAGGTGCCCGCGTACATGAAGACATCGGCCCGCCCTTCGCGCCGGGCCTGCGCGGCCTGGCGCTTCGTCAGCCGGGCGCCGGCACCATAGCTCTCTTCAAGCGCGCCTGAGGCCCCGCGCGGCGCCAGCGCGTTCGCGCGATCCGCGAAGATCTGCGCCGCCCGCTTCAGGATGCGCCGCACCAGCGACTTGCGCGTGGTGTGCTTCGGCAGCTCATTGAGAGCGCGCTCCAGCTCATCCCAGCCATGGGTTTTTAGATCGATCTTCATGCCGCGTTCCAGCGGATCGACAGGTCAATCGACATCCCGAAGAGTGGCCCGAGGTCGCCAAGCCCGCGCCCGTCGAGATCCCGCGAGCCCCTCACGAAGGCACCACGGAAGCGCACTCCCCCGGTCGTGCCCCTGTAGCCCGAGAGCAGGCTGCGCACTTCCCAGCGAAGCACCTCGGCCTCGCTGGCAGTCTGCGCCCAGGCGTCGACCTGGACTGTGCAGCTCTGGGTTTCCACCTCGCCGTCGAGCGTGTAGGTCACCGGCGCGCTGACCATCGTCAGGTTGAGGCAGGGAAAGCCCGCCGCATGGGCCGGCGGTGTGCCCCAGTTGATCCGGCTGCCGATCCGCGCCTGCAGATCTGGATCGGCCAGCAGCAGAGCCGTCAGAGCCGCCTTCATGACAGAGCTCCAGGGGCTGCTCGGGCCGCTGCGAAGGCAAAGACACCCCGGCGCACCGCATGAGGCCCCCTGCCCACGATGTCCCAGGTCTCGCCCAGCACCTGCAGGCGGTCCGCAAGCGTGATGCTGCGCGCCTGCGGCGTGTCCAGCACCAGGACGCGCACAGCGGCCACCAGCCCCTCGATCTGCAGCGCCACCTGTTCCTGCGCGCCGAGGTTCTCGACAGCCGCCCAGGAGCGCCCGATCTCTGACCACTGGTAGGTCGGCTCGTTCAGCGCAGTGCGTCCAGTCTCGACGGACCGCTCGAAGACCACCAGCCGGTCACGCAGCAGCACCTCGCGCCCGCGCGACAGCGGCGCACCCTGTGACTGGGCCATGTCAGAAGAACTCCGTTTGGGCGGGGCGCTGGTAGCGCGCCTGTTTCATCAGATGGCGCGCACCGTAGCTCGGCCGCGCCACGTCGGGCTGATCAACCGCAATCCCCGCATCGCGCCATTCCTTGGCGATCAGGATGATGGCCTGCTTCAGCCGAGGGTCGGCCACGTCAGCGCCCACCTCGGCCTCCACCTCAATCACCGCCGGGCCACCGGCGACGGTGCCGAGCGGGAACAGGATCTGCGGCTCATCCTGCAGCATCCGCAGTCCCAGATCCGGCAGGGCGACGGTGGTTTCACCGTCGCCCTGGATCAGCTTCACGCCGGTGACCTCCGCCACCGGCGCACAGGGGAACCACCAGCGCAGCAGCCCCGGCCGCGCCGCGAAGGACAGCCGCACCGAGCGCCGCCCGAGCGGGCAATTGGTGCCCGCCTCGACCACCGATTGCGCCGCGCGCAGATAGCTTTCGATCAGCAGATCCGCCTCGGCATCGGCCTCGATGAAGCCCGTGGCCCTGCGATACTCGGCAACGCTCACCGCGAGCGCAGGTGCTTCCCCGGTCAGTTGCATCGGCCCGCCTTACTTCTTGGCAGCGGTCTTGGCGCCCTGCGCAGGCGGAATGCCGGCGTCGGACTTGGCCGAGGTGGTGGCTCCACCCGCTTCCTTCTCGGCCAGAGCGGCCTCGCGGGCGTCGAGCTCGGCGGCCCGCGCCTCCATCTCGGCCTTGAGGGTCTGCGCTTCGGCCAGGGCCTGCGCGGCCTCGGACGCCTCGGTTGCCTTGGCCGAGGTCGTCTTCGGTGCCTGGTAGGCGACCGCCAGGCCAGAGGCGATGTACTGGGCCGCCCGCTGCGGCAGGAAGCCTGCGGTTTCGCCGGGATTGTAGCGGCCGACGTGTTTCTTGAACGTCACGGGAGTGAGCATCTCGGGGTCTCCAATGTCAGAGGGAAAGGGCTGCACCGGGGTCATCCCGGCGCAGGGGATCAGGCCGCCTGCAGCGACCAGTCGGCAGCGTTGAAGCCCGCGATGGCCTCGTCATGCTCGGGCGCGAAGTCGTGCTCGGCGATGGCCCGGAACAGGGTCAGGTCGCGCTGGAAGGCCGACTGCGTGTCGCCGCTGGTATCCACGAAGGAGGCCTCGGTGGATTGCGCCAGGCGCAGATCGCCACCCTCGCCGATCATCATCTCCGCGAAGTCGGCGAAGTAGATCTCGGTCTCGTTGCTGCCCGCGCCGAGGTTGTTCGGCACCTGCGAGGTCGTGTAGACGGGGAAGCCCTTCAGCGTGCCGGCGCGCTCGATCTCGGGATAGAGCGTGTTGCCGTTGGCATCGCGCAGGCTCGACAGGAAGGCCTTGGCGCTGGCGCGCATGATCCAGCCGCCCGAGGTCATCGAGACATTGGCATCCTCGACCAGGGCAATGCAGCGGCGCAGCGCGGTATCGGCCGCCATGGCCGTTGCGGCAACGGGACCGGCATCCCAGTTCGCCACCGGCGCCCAGTAGCGCAGGCCCTTCGGCAGATCGCCCGAGCCGTCATTGCGCAGGAAGGCCAGGTCCTCGCGCAGCGCCATGACCTTCAGCATGTCGTCGCGGATCATCTGGGCACCGCCGAGCGTCGCGCGCATCAGCAGCGTGTTGGAGACCGGCACCAGCGAGCTGAGCTTCTTCAGCTTGGTGTCGATCTTGTCGAAGCTCGGCTCGCTCTCGACAATCGGGTCGATCTCGCCGCCGTAGCTGGCGGTCGCGCCGCCGGTCTGCTTGGCATGGCGCAGCTCGCCCGCCGACATCGGCACGGTGCGCGCACCGGCCTTGCGCACCACCACGCGCGGACGCAGCAGGGTGATGATCTGGCTGGCCAGCGGACGCGGCACAAGCACGCCGCCCGCGCTTTCCGTGGTCGAGTCCAGGGTGGCGCCGATGCCGGAATGGCCTTCGCGCTCCAGCATCGCCACAGCGCGATCCTTGTCACCCCGGCTCGCCGCCAGGGCCAGCGCCATGAAGCCGACCTCGACACCCTGGTGCTCGGGGTTCTGCGCCTGTGCAGGGACCGAACCGGTCGGGGCTGCGGGGGTGCCGGGCTGCTGCGCATCACCGGTGGCGGCAGCAGACTGGGCGGCCTCGACCGCCTCGGCGCGCTTCACCTTCTTGTCGGCCGCCTGGAACTCGGTTTCGGCGCCGTCGAATTCGGTCTGAGCCGCGGCCAGGGCGGTCTCGTCGGGGCTCTCGGCCCCGTCCAGCTCGGACAGCTTGTCGGCCGCCAGCTTCATCTTGTCAGCCGCGGCCTTCCGGGCGCGGCGCAGGTCGTCGAGGTTCATGGATCTTCTCCTTGGGGATGCTGCACGCGCGCAGCGGTTCAGCCCCGGCCGCGACCTGCGGCGGGGATCTCAGGGTTTCCGAGAGTGTCGGGATCAGCTCAGGGCAGATGCCTGGGCTGCGAGAGCCAGCGCCGAAGCGCCGCGGCTGCGGGCGCTGCGCGCCTTGCGCGGTGCCGGCGCATAGGTGCCGAGGATGCGGGTATAGAAGGCGCGCCGGGTCTCGACCTGGTCGGCCAACCCGCGCGAGATCGCCTCGGCACCGTCAAAGAGAGCGCCGCCGTCGCGGGGATCATCCGAGACGCTGGCCCGGCTGCGCAGGTCCTCCACGCTCATGCCCCGGCCCGCCGCCGCGGCTTCATGGAAGCGCGTCTCGGCCTCGGCCAGGCTGCGCTCCAGCTCGGCCTTGCCTTCCTCGGTCGAAGGGTCGGGCCATTTTGCGCGGGCATGGGGTGAGGTGAACTCGAAGAGCTGCAGGCCGGTGCCCGCCCCCGGCTGGACGAAGGCCCCGGTCATCAGCCCGGCCCCGATGCTGCCCAGCTCGGCGCCCGGCGCCACCGAGATCTCGCGTGCCTGGCTGGCGAGCCAGAAGCCCGCGCTGGCGGCCAGCGGATCTACCAGCGCATGCACCGGCTTCACCTTGTCCAATTCGGCGATGGCAGCCGCCGCCCCGGCACAGCCAAGGACCGCGCCGCCTGGCGTGTCGAGTTCCAGCACCACCGCCGAGACCGCCTCGTCGCTCGCCAGCTGCTCGCAGGTCTCGATCAGCCCGCGATAGGTGGCCCAGCCGAACCAGCGTTCCAGCACCGCGGAATTGGGCGTCAGCACACCACGCACTGGCACTACCGCCACGCTGCGCTCCACCGCGAAGCGCTCGACGGCGGAGGCCACCGGGCCGCGCGCCTCGTCATCCTCCATCGCCTGCGGCATCGGATGTTCCAGCAGCCACCGCGCGGCGGGTTCGTGCAGCGCCATGATGCTGCCGCCCAGCAGGGCGCGAAGGGTCGGTCGGCTCATTCCTCGGTCTCCTTGTCCTTTGTCGGGTTCTCGTCACGGGTCATGTTCGACGGCGGATAGATCGCGTCGCCGCCCGCCACGTCGCCCAAGCCCTCTTCCCGGCGCGCCTCGTTCAGCGACATCCAGGGGCCACCCACGGCCTTGTTGAGCGCCTCGTAGCGCTCCTTCGTCGTCGCCCGCAGCAGGGCGTCGAAGTTGTGGCGCAGGAAGAGCCCCCGGCGCCGCTCGGCCTCGGTCAGCAGACCAAGGGCCAGCTGGGTCTCGATGAAGCTGCCCCAGTGGCTGAGGCAGTCCGAACGGTAGTCGATGGCCTGCTGCTGGCCATTCGCCTTCACCCCATGCTCCAGCATCTGGAGCTTGGAGGGCGGCATCCGGTAGGTCGCGGCAATCTGCTCGCGGTCGAACTTGCGGCTCTCCAGCAGCTGCTGATCGGCGGCCGAGAGATCCAGCCGCTTGATCTCGTCATCCGGGCCGATCACCGGAATGCCGTTGTCGCCCTCGTCGCGCAGTGCCCGGCGCAGGCGTTCCCGCTGGCGCTGGTAGTTCTCTTCGTCTGCGTCGAAGGCCTGGATCTTGGCATAGGCCTTCATCGAGGTGCCCGAGGCCGAGCGCGCCGCCGCCTCCTGCCCGGCCAGGGCAATGCCGAAGCTCTCGGCCGCAACCGAGATCGGGCTACGCCCGGTCCAGCCGTCCTCGGACATGTAGCGCAGGTGGACCATGGTGCGGCCCGGAGAACGGCGTCGGATTCCTGCCCCGTCCTCGAAGTCGTAGAACCGCGCCCGCCCGTTGCGCAGCACGCTGCAGAAGTCGGGATGCACCCAGTCGATCATGGTCAGCTCGCCGGCCCCGTCGCGGGGCGCATAGGCAAAGGCGGTGCCGCGCAGCGCGAAGGCGTAGGTCATGGCAAAGCGCGTCACCATGGCGGTGACGCCCTCCGAGGCCTCGACGTTCAGCAGGTGGCCGGCGGCATGCTCGCGCACCCGCACCTCGCGGCCTTCGCCGTCGCGCTGCCAGACCTGCAGAGGCAGCTTGGCAAGGTCGCCCGCGATGATCGTGCAGCAGGCGGTGACGGTGGCATGGCGCTGCGCCATCACCGGCGTCACGCGAGGCAGTGCCGTCACGCGGCTGCCCGAGCCGTTGAAGCCGATATCGTACATCCAGGCCTCGGGCTGCGCCGTACCGCTGGTGGCGACCGGCGCGGCGGCGCTGATCACCGGCTCGGAACGCGCCGCCGGGACAGGATCGTCCCGAAGGCTGCGCGTCAGTGCTGCCAGAATACTCATATCACCTCGATCTCCCGGTGTTTCGTCTTGCCCTTGCCGGCCACGGCCCGGCCGACCGCCATGATCATCGCCACCGCCGCGTCGATCCGGCCCGTGCTCTTCTTCTTGTTCGGCTTCACGTTCTCCGAGGCGTCCTCGTCGCGGTGGACGTTGCCGACCTGCCAGGCCAGCACCGGGTTGCCGCCGTGGCGGATGCGGTTCTGCGCCACAAGCTCCTCCACCCGCTTCATCGGGTTGGACATGCTGGCGAAGCCCTGGCGGTGCTCGACCATCGGGAAGCCGTCCTTCTCCAGCCGCTCGGCCAGGTACTTCATGCCCCAGGGGTCATAGGCGACCTCCTGGATGTCGAGGTGCTTGCGCAGCCAGTGCAGCCGCGCCCGGATCTCTTCCTCGTCAACCGATCCGCCCTTGCAGATCTCCAGCCAGCCGGTCTGCTGCCAGCCGACATATTCCCGCTTCTCGGTCTGGGCGCGGTGGATGAAGCCCCGCGGCCCCTCGGGCAGGAAGGTATAGGCGAAGACGTGGATCTGCTCCCCTTCCGGGATCGCCACCACGATTGCCGTGGTGTCGACCTTGTTCGACAGGTCGAGCCCAACCCAGGCGCGCCGGCCCCGGAAAGCGCTGATATCCTGCGGCGCCGCCGCGCGGCCCTGGTCCCAGACATCCCTGGCAATCCAGGTCTCGGCACCCTCGGTCCAGAGGTTCAGGTGGAACCGCCGGAAGTTCGGCATCTTGGCCGCGATGATCTGCGCCAGCTTCGCCGCCGCTTCGATCTCCGCCCGCGGCTTCGACACGTCCAGGTTCGGGTTGCCCTTGGCCCAGCTCACCGGGTCCATCGGATCGCAGTCGACCGGCGGCTCGGCCACGTAGGCGAAGAAGCGATCATCCTGCACGTCGCCGCGCAGCACGCTTTCGGCATAGTCGCGCAGCTCGCCGCAGAGCGAGGCCCGGTCATGGCCCGCCGTGGTGATCACCCAGTCGATGGGCTGGGTCCGCGCGATCATCGATTCCGTGATCGTCTCGGCCAGCTCTCGGTCGGTCCAGCGGTGCATCTCGTCCCGCGCGAGGAAGTGCGGGTTGATCCCGTCCGAGCTGTTCCCGTCCCGCGACAGGCAGGCGATCAATCCGTCGGTGTGCGGGTTCTCGATCTGGGTCCGGTAGACATCCATGCCCCGGCTCAGCACCGGCGAATGCTTGATCATCCGCTTGATGCCCCGGAACAGCAGCCCCGCCTGGTCCCGTGTCGTCGCCGCGCAATAGGCCTGCGGCGCCGCCTCGCCATCCAGCAGCTGCGAGAACAGCATCGGCACCGCCGTGTCGGTGGTCTTGCCGTTCTTCTTGCCCACCTGGTGATAGGTGTTGCGGAACCGGCGCAACCCGCCCTCGCGCTTCCAGCCGAAGACCGATCCCATACGGAAGACCTGCCAGGGCTGCAGCTCGAAGGCCTTGCCCGCCAGCGCCCCCTCGGTGTGCCGCAGGATCTTGGCGAAGTTCAGAATCCGGTCGGCGCCCTCAGGATCGAAGTACAACCCCCGCTCGGTGCCGGTCTCCAGATCCGAGAGGTGCCGCGCGCAGGCCATGGTGACGAGCTCGCCGGCCACGACCCGCCCCTCGACCACGTCGCGGGCGTAGGCCGTGACCGGATGGTCGTCAGGATGCACCACCGCGCATCGCCTTCTCCAGCTCCTCCAGGAAAGAGCCCTGGCCGCCATTGCCGAGGCGCGCTTCATCTACCGGCGACATGCCATAGAGCGCGCCGATCCTCTGCATCGTGGCCAGCGCGTCCTGGCGCTGCCCCCAGGCGGCCCGCTTCTTTTCCTGCAAACCGTTGCGGGTCTTCACCTCGTAGTAATTGCCAGTAAGCGCCAGCTCGCCGCTGAAGCGGATGAAGTCCCCGACCGCCACGCAATAGGCGGCAAAGAGATCTTCATGATGCGGCTCCAGCCGGTTCTTGGCGATCATCACCGGCGCCAGGTGTTCCCAGGCTTCGACCGCCTCGGGATGCGGGAACCACTCGGGCGCCGGCGGTGTCGGGCGATAGGTGTCGCCCTTCATCGGCACCACGTTGTCGAGGGTCGGCTTCTTCCCTTTCATCCTACCCTCCTTTCAGTTGGGCTTTTTTTCTCAATTAGGCGCGCACGAAAACGTCGGTCCCCTCACCGGTCAGGGTGATTGGGCGCTGATTTTCGACCTACCCCCTGGGGGTGCGGTGAAAGACCTCGCCGGCCGTCTTGCGCGAGTGGCAGGGCTTGCAGAGCGGCTGCCAGTTCGACCGATCCCAGAACTTCGCCCGATCACCACGGTGCGGCTCGACGTGATCGACCTCGCGCGCCGGCACGACGAGCCCCAGCTCGGCGCAATGCGCGCAAAGCGGATGCTTCGCCAGGAAGCCCTTCGCCGCCCGCTGCCAGGCAGCGGAGCGATAGAGCCGCCGGTTCGCCTGCGCCTCTTCGCTCTGCTGAGCCGCCGCCTTCCGCGCCGCGATCTTCTCCTGCCGGATCGCCTCATGCGTCTGGCAATGCGAAAGCCCCGCCTCGGCCAACTCTTCGCAGCCGAAAGCGACGCAGATCTTGCGCGGCATGGGAAACCTCGATGTCAGGAAACGAAAACGCCCGGCAGCTGGTGATCAGCTCCGGGCGCAAATGGGTCGAGTGCATTGATGCAAGAGGTTTAGGATTTCGTCAAGAAAAAATCCTACGCACCTTTAGTGTTATTGCCGAAGTCAGGAACACCCCTTAGCAGCTTGGGCGCGATCAATCGACTGAAGCTTTCCTTTTGCGATTGCAATCATAGCTTCCTGATCATTGCCAGACATCGAAGACACCGGCAACCCGAGCAAGAAAACACCCCAGGCATCTCCGTTCGCAGCGGATTGCTGTTTTGCCGAGAGGTTTGCGAGTTCTTGAGTGATCTTAAGCTCTTCAGCAGCAAGAGACCGGCACGAGGCAGAGCGGTATGCGTCATCCGACATTTCAACCGCGGCGATTTGATCCGGCTTTTTCGCGCAAGCTGTGAGAGCAAGCACCGAGAGCGTGGCAAGAGTAATGAAGCGCATTGTTCGTTCCAAATGTTGTGACAATCAGCGCCCAAGAAAAGCTCAGTTCAGCCACCGGGAGAATACATAGGAATTCGTATTCTAATGCCTGTGATCAAAAAACACCGAACATGTTATGCGACCAGCGTCTTGCTCCAAGGTGAGTGCGACGGCATCCACTCGGAAACCTGATGACCCGTCAGCCCGCCATAGACCCGGAACGTATCCCGCAGCTCCCTCAGCGCAGACCACCACAGCAGATACGCCCGCCGCGCCCGCGCCTCGTCGCGCGGATGGTTCTCGATAGTGATCGGGCACCAGCGCGCCTCGACCTCGCGGTCCTTGCCGCGGCTGCGATAACGCACCAGGCCGCAGCGTTCCGTCTCGGCGAAGCGCCCGTGCTTCGTTTCACGCCACCCACGGGGCCGCACACGTGGCGCGGCGCCAGCACCCCAGCCATGATGCTGCCCCGCCCGCGCCAGCTCGGCGATGGTCAGCGCCATGCGGCGCCCACCCACGCCCTCCGGCAGCTGCGCCAGCGCATCCGCCACGGCCTCGGCATCCGGGTGCGGATCCGAGCGTCCGCCGCCATCGACACGGCACCCTAGCTTGGCGCGCTCGATCATCACCCACTCCATGCCGAAGCCCGGCAGCTGGCCCGGCATCGAGGCCCGCACCTGGTCGAACTCGATGGAGACCTTCTCGCGCTGGAAGGCCCATTCGATCAGCTCCAGGATCGAGACCTCCTTCACGCCGACCGGCTGCGCCGGCGTCATCCGCATCATCATGGTCATGCCGCGTTTCCCTTCTCCATGCCGAGCCGCACCAGCTCGCGCGCCGCGGCCTCATGCGCCTGCCAGGCCAGCAGCCATTCGCGGTCAACCGCATCGACCGGTAGGCCGAGCCCGAGCCGCTCCTTCAGCCGGGCCGCGCGCGACTGCCCTGCCCCGCCCCGATCCGCGACAATGCGGCGCTCCTGGGCGTTCAGCGGCGGGCGATGCTTGGCCAGCCACCAGCGGTATTCCTCGACAAGCCGCCCCTCGGCCAGCGCATGCCGCCCCGCCTCGCTGCCGAACCAGGACGCAAGGCCTGGCATTTCCTCCAGCGGTCGGGGCTGGGCGATCTGCGCCAAGGCGACGAAACCCGCATGGGTCGGCCAGAAGTCGCGGGCCTTGCCCTCGCCCTTGGTGCGCATCGCCTCGAAGAGCCGGCGCAGGTTCTCGTCGCTCATGTAGGCCAGGTCATCCGCCAGGCGGTCGAGCCGCTTGCGCGCTTCATCGGGATCGGTGCCGCGCTGGAACCGGAAACCGATGGCCTCCAGCGGCTCCAGCAGCACACGCCGCACCCGGTCGCGCTTGGTTTCGGAGCCCTCTCCCTCAGTCCGCATCGCTATCGCCCCGCTCGCTTTCCCGAGGCATTCCGTCTTCGGCCCCGCAATGCCGCATCGCCTGCAGCGTCTCCTCGACAAGCTGTTGCAGGCATTCCACGTCCGAGAAGGTCATCACGAAGTCCATCGTGCGCCCCTTGAAGCTGACACGCACGTCGGTGGTTCCGAAGCACTCACCGGTGCCATGCCACCCACTGCCCAGCATCCAGATGAAGCCGCACGGCGGCGCCAGAGGCAGATGATCAGGATCATCCGGCAATTGCCCGACGAAGGACACGGTTTGATTGGTCACGTGGCTGCTCATCGCAATTCCTTTCTCAGAAAAGTCCCGACCGCTGCCGCTCGTCCGGCGTCAGCAGTTCCGCGTTTCGGATGTGGTCCTGCACCCAGGGCTTGAGCTCTCGCAGCGCGTCCTGGCGGCCTTCCCGGAACACCCGGATTGCCCGTTCCGCCTCGGCCACTACGAGGGGATTTTTCGACCCCTCGCGCGCGGCGCGCGGGTTAATTACAGGTTCTTTACAGGTTACCTCTCCAGTGGGCTGGAGACGGCTCCCCGCTGAAATTGGAGACGGATCGGCCCTCAAATTGGAGACGGCTCCGTCTCCAGTTTCTGGAGACCGCTTGCCCTGTTTCCCGCCTCCAGTTCTTGGAGACGGCTTTGCACCTGCCCCGCCTCCAGATGCTGGAGACGGCTCCTTGGCCGCGCCCAGCTCGAAGCCCAGCACGTAGCGGGTCGGTTTCTGGCGCCGCGTCCGCCCGTCGCGTTCCTGGTGCCGGGCGATCAGGCCCTTGGCCTCCAGCCCGTTCAGCGCGTTGTTCAGCGTCCCGTTCGAGATCCCGCAGCAGTCGATCAGGTAGGCCTGCGTCGGGAAGCACCCCTGCGAGGGGTTGTGACAATCGCAGAGGTGGAAGAGCACCCGGAATTCGCTGTTGGTCAGCGCCTTCGCCGGGATGCTCGACAACCAGTTGGTGGCCTTGTGGCTCATTCTGCTCTCCTGGGTGCAAGGCACCGTTCGCAGCCGACCAGGTCGACTCCGTCTTCAAGTTCCATTGTTCAGAGGCCCGGATCTGCCCGGGCCACTCAGGTCCGCGCGTTGCGCGCGATACGTTCCAGCCGCTTCAGCTCGGCTTCATGCGCCGCCTCGACAGAGCCATAGACGCCCAACAGTGACCGCAGCTCGCGGCAGGGTCCCGTCCCATGGGCCGCGCAGGCGCAATGCCCGCGCCCGAGGCGCCGGCAGAGCGTATGCACGTTCTCGTCCGAGGTCGGGCGACCCCGGCTGTCATCGGAAAAGGGGCGCGGAGGGCCGGGAGGAGAAGGGCCCTCCGCGCCAGTGCCCCGATGCGCACAGACCTGCGCACCAGGGTGGGGAGATTTCGCGGGACGCCTCATGCTGCCCCCCTTCGTTCCTGGATCATGGCGCGGGCGCGCAGCAGCGCTTCGACCGCCTCGGCGATCTCGCGCTCTGCTGCTTCGCAGGCGTCGGCACTGGCCATCTCGGCGGCGCGTAGGGCGGCCGCCTGAGCCTCGCCGCATTCCTTGGCGACCGTGCCGCAATGCGCGAAGAGGCTGGTGACACCAGCAGGCACTTCGACCGGCTGGAAAACCCCGCCGCCGAGGCGCGCGAAATGCTGGGCAATCGGCACCGCCGCAGCGGGGCGCATCCGGCCGAGGCGATGAAGGTAGTTCACCCCCAGCCCGCCAGGTCGCGCTTCGCTCATCTCGGCGCCGTAGGAGATCGTCGATCCCCGCACCCCGAGCAGCTCCGCGATTTCCTCATTGGTGTGCCCCGAGGCGCGGTAGCTCGACTGCACCGCTTCCTGGATCGTGCCGTAAGGGTGGTTACGCATGTGAATGCCCCCCTGCCCGTTTAGCTGGAGGAGAGGCAGGCCGAGCCATATTCTCCCTACTGCAGACCTCAGAAGGCAGACCCTGTGCGGCGGCCTGAGAAGCCGCCACATTGCAGAGGTCATCAGCCGTAAGAGCTATCTGCCTCTTGTCGGCTGCTGCGAGTATGGAGACGAAGAACTCAGCGCGAATTTTGCCGCTCGGAAGCGCCCACTTGTGAACACGGGCCAGAGACACGCCAAGGTCACTCGCGAAACAGGATCGCGACGGCCACAAAGAAATCAGTTCACGGAACGAAGTCAGCTCGGTCATAGGCTCAGGTAATGGACGATTCTCCCATTCGTCAAGAGCGGAAGCTTCTTCAATGGAAGAATTTCCCATATCCGGCATCATGCGCAGACAGCCACAGCCCGCCGGGAGCAAGCGCCATGAAGACCATCGACCCAATCGCAGTAGGCGAGCGCCTTGCGCGCCTGCGCGACTACCACGGGATCAATCAGGGCGACTTCGCAGACTCCGTCAACATCGACCGCTCGAGCTACTCCAAGATCGAGCGCGGCACCAAGGCCCTAAAGGCGGACATGGCCTTTGCAATTGCAGAACGATGGGGCGTCAGCATGGACTTCCTTTACCGCGGGCGCCTTGATGACTTGCCGCACAAGATGGCGGAGAGCTTCATCAGCAACCGCACCAACTGAAGCCTGTAGGCCTTATCTATCGAGACCCCCAGAACTCCCGCCGCCCAAAACAGCACCCTCTCCTCCAGGTCATATTCTTCCGGCATCCCCCACCCCAGAACAAATTAGGAACGGGGCCCACTCTCCGCCCTAGCTGACGCGAATGCAATAGACGTTTTGTCCATTTTCAATATTGACTATGGACGTTTCTTCCTTTTTCATGACCCCCATCAACCCGATGGAGGCATCACATGCTCACACCAGACCAAAGCGCGCGGATCATGGCCAACTGGGCCAACCGCAAGGCCGCGAAGGGCCACCCGATTGCGCCTGAGCGGCTCGCCCGCCTGAACCCGCAGCACCTGTCCCGCCCCGCCAGCGCAGAGATGGCCGAGGTCATCCAGATCGCCGGGCGCGTTCGGCTGAAGGTGCGCGAGATCATCGCGCGGGAAGGCCTCGCATGAGCGCGCTCAGCCTCGGGAGCTTGCCCTACCTCGCTGCAATTGCAACGGGCTGGGCGCTAGCCACTGCCTCGCTGGTCTGGCTGGCAGGCGCCCCCTTCCATCCGACAACGCCGATCACCCTGCAGGAGACCGCGAAATGACCGACCTGTCGCAGACCATCCGCATGGTCCCGCTCGACCAGCTTTTCCTGCACCCTATGAACCCGCGCCAGCAGGTGCCCGACGAGGACATCGCCGCCATGGCGCAGTCGCTGGCCTCTGCCGGGCTGCTGCAGAACCTCTGCGGCATCGAGGAGGACGGCCGCATCGGCATCGTCGCCGGCGGCCGCCGCCTGCGCGGGCTCAAGCTGCTGGCTTCGCAGGGCTGGGAACCGCGCGGCCTCGCCGATCCCATCGACCCTGTGCCGGTGCAGATCACCCGTGATCCTGCCGAAGCCCGCGCCTGGGCGCTGGCCGAGAACGTCACCCATAGCGCGCTGCACCCAGCCGAAGAGATCCGCGCCTATGGCGAGCAGGCCACCCACGGGGTGCCGGTCGAGACCATCGCCCGCGCCTTCGGCAAGACCGAGCGCCACGTGCGCCAGCGCCTCAAGCTGGCCGGGCTCGCGGCCCCGGTGCTGGACCTGCTGGCCGCCGACAAGATCGGTCTCTCCGCCGCCGAGGCGCTCTGCCTCTCCGAGGACCCTGCCCGCCAGACCGCCATGGCCGAGACCGCCGCGGCGCGCGGCCTGAGCGCCGCACAGATCCGGGGCGAACTGAAGGGCGCTTCGATCCCCGCCAGCGACCGCCGCGCCATCTTCCTGGGGCTGGCCGAATACGAGGTCGAAGGCGGCACCGTCGCGCGTGACCTCTTCACCGACGATGCCTTCCTTGAGGACGCCGCGCTGCTGGAAAGGCTCTGGTCTGCCAAGCTGGAACGCGAGGCGGCCCGGATCGGCGAGGAGGAAGGCTGGAGCTGGCTCGAGGTGAGCCAGGACAGCTACACACCGTGGAGCCTGATCGACAAGCTGGAGCGCCTCTGGCCCGAGCCGGTAGAGCTGCCCGAGGGCGATGCCGCGGAGCTGGACCGACTGCAGGCCCTCCACCCCGAAGAGCGCTCCGCAGCGCAGACCGCGCGAATGCAGGATCTGACCCGCCGCGCCGCAGGCGACTTCAGCGACGACCAACGCGAGAGCGGCGGGATCATCGCCTACGTCAATTCCGGCGGCGAGCTGACCATCGACCGCGCCTGGCGCAAGCCCGAGCGCAAGAGGGCCAAGGATGGCCAGAGCGAAGGCCCCGGTCGGGACAAGCCCGCCCTGCCCCAGAATGCCGTCGAGGATCTGCGCCGCATCGGCCATGCCGCCCTGCAGGTCGCGCTGATCGACCAGACCGAGCTGCTGCTCGATCTCTTCGCCTGGCAATGCGAAGCCCGCCTGCCAAGCTGGGGCGGCGCGCTCGGGATCTCCTTGGCCGAGCCGATGATCCGGCCCGACAAAGACAGCGGCTTCCACCATGACGCCCGCTTACCCGACCTCTCGCCCGACACCAGCGCGGCGCGCGACTGGGACGCCTTCACCGCCTTTCGCGCGAAGGGCAAGAAGCACCGCAATCAGGTCCTCGCGCGTTCACTCGCCCGCACGGCCAACGGCCCGAGCAACGGCCCGCTGGCCGAGATCCTGGCGCAGCACGTCGATGCGCAGCGCATGGTCCGCAAGATCTGGACGCCCGACGCGGCGAACTACTTCGGCCGCGTCCGCCCCGACCTGCAGGTGGCGATCTGGGAAGAGCTGACCGGCGCCGAGGGCGACGAGCTCAAGCGCTTCACCGACCTGAAGAAAGGCGAGCGCGCCAAGGAGCTGGAGGCGCTCTTCGCAGACGCCAGCGTCCAGGAGGCCCTCGGCCTCTCGCGCGAGCAGGTGAAGGCTATCGACGCCTGGTTGCCGGCAGAGCTGCGCGGCACTCCTATGCCGACCACGCAGGAGGCCTAGATATGGCGCGCGCGAAACCCTCAGCCGCTGCGGTCAGAAATGTCCTCGACGCGATGATCGCGCGCGGCCTGCAACCCGGCTCGGTCCAGGTCGCCGCCGATGGCAGCTTCTCGGTCGAGACCCTGAAACCGCGTGACCGGCCGGCGCCGGTCGCGCAGGGAGAGCCCCGGAAATTCGGCCAGGCACGGGCTGACTGATGAAGGTGAAGTTTCCCGGCTATGTGCCGGAAAAGTTGCGGTCGGGCGAGATACGGCACCGTGTCCGCGTCGAGGGTAACCCGAAGAAGCGTATCCGCATCCCGGTCGGCCCCGACGACCCCACCTTCACCGAGCACTACTACGCCGCCCGTGCCGGCCAGGTCGTGGAAACAGAGCCGCTCAAGCCGGTGGTGCGCCACTCTCTCGACGAACTGGTGCGCGACTACCTGATCTGGCTGGAAGCGCAGGTGCAGGCAGGCAACGCCTCCCCCATGACCCTCAAGCAGCGCCGTAGCCTCTTTGGCAAGGTCTGCGAGATGAAGGACCCCGAAGGTGAGCGCATGGGCGACCTGCACCATGACCTGCCCCCGGCCGGCATCCACCACATCATCGACCAGTGGGGCGAGGCCACCGCCCAGGCAGACAACTCCCGCAAGGCGCTCAGTGCCGCATACAGGTGGGCAATCACGCGCGGCCGCGCGACACGCAACCCCTGCACCGGCATCGCGCGCGTACACCGCAGCCGTGGCGGCGCCGTGCCCTGGAGCACCAGCGACGTACGCGCCTTCCTAGATGCCCACCCAGAAGGGACCACCGCCCGCCGCTGGCTCTTCCTGGCCATGTTCACGGCTTGCCGGATCTCCGATGTCCGCATCCTTGGTCGGCAGCACGAGGTGATCCGCGATGGCGTGGTGTTCCTGGACTGGCAGCCGCAGAAGAAGGGCTCAGCATTCGTCTCCGTCCCTATCGCGCCCCAGCTTCTGACCGAGCTGCGCGCAACCGAGGACGAAGGTGCGACCTATATCCTGAGCGAACACGGCCGGCCCTACCGCTCGACCGCGGCACTGCACCAGCGCATCCGTAGGTGGGTTGATACGGCTGGCCTGGAGAACAGAAGCCAGCACGGGCTGCGCAAGGCCATGGGCGAGATCCTGGCCGAGGCCGGCGCCACGCAACACCAGATCATGGCGGTGATGGCGCACACGCAGCCAGCGACTTCGGCGATCTATACGCACCGCGCGGACCGGCGCCGAATGGCTGCTGCAGCCATGCAGGCGATCAAAGGGTTCTCTCTTTAAGCGTCCGCTGCTTCCGAATCTGACATTCATCGAACTTCCTGCTCGTGGCCAATAGGCGCAGGGAGTTGCCGTTCGAGCGGCAGCACCAGGATGGCGGCTTAGCGCAGGAACCGGACACGCCCGGCGGGCTGTCTTAAGCCGCACCGCTAGGCGCTTCCGGCCCTTGGCCGTCATTCATGCGAAGGGAGGCGAACGGCAGGTCTGAGCCCAGACTCACCGATGCTGCGGGGCGCGCGAATGTCGGCTTTCGTCCGGCGCGTCGCACCATGATGGAGTTAGTCAGCTTCCACCAAGTCACTCCGGGCATCGCGGATGATCATCCACGACGAATGCAGGAAAAGCCCCGCGATCGCGAACGCGACGATCAGGTCGGGCCATGCACTGCCAAGCCACGCGACCAGCCCGGCGGCGATGACCACGGCGAGGTTGCCGATGGCGTCGTTGCGAGAGAACAGCCAGACGGCTCGCATATTGGCATCACCCTTGCGGTGCTTTAGCAGCGGCAGCACCGCGAGGATGTTTACGATCAGCGCACCTACCGCGAAGGCTCCCATCAACCCGGCTTCTGGCGTGGTCTGGTTGAGGACACGCCAGAGCGTGCTGCCGACAACGCCAAGGCCCAGAAGGCCCAGAAACACGCCTTGGATCATCGCCGACCGCGCCCGCCATGTCAGGCTCCAGCCGATGGCGAGCAGGCCCAGAAACGTGATCGCACCATCGCCCAGAAAATCGAGCGCGTCTGCCTTCAGCGCCTGCGAACCGGACAAGAACCCGCCGAACATTTCGACCACGCCGTATCCGAGATTGAGCGCGACCACGATCCAGAGCGCGCGGCGATAGCTCGGGTCCTTGTAGGCCGGATCGGACGATGTATCGCCGTCCTCGATCTTCTCGAAACCGTAGCCGGTCGCGTCGAGCGCGGGCCGCACTTTCGGCAGATCGCCGTCCGCGATCCGCAATGTCATGATGTGGGTGGCGGCGGACACCTTCACGTCGCCTTCGGCCACGCCCGCAGACCGGGCCGCGCGCTCGATCTCGGCGGCATCTTTCGCGCAGTCCATGCCTTGCACCCGCATTCGGATCGGGGAGGAGGCTGTCGCCAACTTGCTGTTATCGGGCTGGCTCATGTGCGATCCTTTTTGTGGTGGCGGGCGAAAAGGTACGCTGCTAACGTATCAGTGGATAATGATATGACAGCGCAAAACATTCAAGACGATCTTTCGGCACCCGATACACTGGATCTGCGGGCAAAGCTCTTCCGGGGCCTAAGCGATCCCAGCCGTCTGACGATCCTCGATGCGCTGGTGTCGGACGAACGCAACGTGCAGGAAATCGTCGGGCATACGGGTTTGGGTCAGCCCAACGTCTCGAACCATCTGCGCTGTCTGCTGGAATGCGGGCTGGTCAGTCGCCGCAGCAAAGGCCGCTTCGTTCGGTATCGTCTGGCGGACAGGCGGGTCGCCGATCTCATCCGTGATGCAGATCAGCTACTTGCCTCGACAGCCAACGGAGTTGATGCCTGCCAAAGCTATACGGACTAACCGGCGCGACCTGCTGCAATGTCCTATCGGTGCGCCAAACCTGAAGCAGCCATCTGCGCATCCGCAGCGAATGCACCCTTTGTCCCGCTGAGGAGACCTTGCTCCAACTCGCAGCGAAGATCCGGTTCCCGCCCTTTCTTTCCGGACCTGGAGAGATGCTGCGCCCGGAAGGAATGTCGCGGAAGGGCTGACTCCGGTCATTCGCTGCACCATGCACTAGCGTCCGCTTTGAGCTGACCTACGACCGAATCGACATCTGCTTTGAGCGCCCGTCCGCAGTTTGCCGACCATCTGCGAAACTCCCAGGCCATGGCACGGGTGCCATTTTCCCACTGCGGTGATCCCCTGGGACGGCCCCAAAACAGCGAGCCGCCGCCACCCGGCTTGGCCCAAAAGTGTCCCACGCCCAAAATCCGTGGGACAAATTTGGGAATTTATTGTTTCTTTTCAAAGGCCGTTCAGGGAAGTGGTGCCCCGCCCCGGACTCGAACCGGGACGACCGTTAAGCCGTCGGATTTTGAATCCGATGCGTCTACCATTCCGCCAGCGGGGCAACGCGAAAATTCCTACTGGCAAGTCGGGACATCGTCAATCTGCTGATTGGCCCTGTCCGCGCGCAGGGCACGGCCGAGGCGCTTCGAGACAGCCGACACGCCCTGCCCTGGCAGCGCCCTGGACCTAGGGCCACGACACATAGGGTTGAGCGCCTTGAAAAAGCGGCACTTTCCGGCTGAAAGAGCATCAAATCTCTCGACCGAAGCCCACGAGAGGATTAGTCAGTTGGCCAAAGTCTTTTCAATATTCCCGGTCGTGTCATGTTCCTTATCTATTTCCTTGTCATCGCCGCCGTGCTGCGGATCGGCAGCCTGATCATCTCGATGCGCAACGAGGCCCGGCTGCGCGCCGGTGGCGGGGTCGAGCACCATGCCGGCACCACCCGGCTGCTGGCCATCGCCCATGTGGCCTTCTACGTGCTGGCCTTCGTCGAGGGGATCTCGCGGCATCCGGCTCTGGACTGGGTCTCGCTTGCCGGGCTGGTGATCTACGCCGGCGCCATGCTGGCGCTGGTCTGGGTGATCTGCCAGCTGGGCCAGCTCTGGACGGTGAAGCTGATGATCGCCAAGGACCACGAGCTGGTCACCGGCTCGCTCTTTGCCCGGCTGCGCCATCCCAACTACTTCCTGAACATCATCCCCGAGCTCCTGGGCTTTGCACTGGTGATGCATGCCTGGTCGACGCTGGTCATCGGCCTGCCGCTCTATGCCATCATCCTGCGGCGCCGGATCTCCCAGGAAGAGCGTATCATGCGGGCGCATTTCGCAGGCTACTAGGGCCTATTCCGCCGGGGTGGCCGAGGTCCTCTCGCGCCCGTCGCGGATCACCTTTCGCATCGCCTCTTCGGCCAGCTCCGGCAGGCCGCTGGCGATGGCGCGGGCGATGGCACGGTGATTGCCGGCCACATCGGCGCGGGTGGTGGGGAAGTTCTCTTCCTTTTCCATCAGGAAGAGCGAGTAGAGCGCGGTCTGCACCATGTCGCCGAGCGAGCGCAGGAAGCGGTTGCCCGAGATGCGCAGCACCTGCTTGTGGAACTCGTAGTCCGCCACGGCGAAATCGGCGCGGCTCTTGGCGGCTTCCATCTCGTCGCAGAGGGCAAAGAGCTGATCGCATTCCAGCTGGTTGGCCTGGCGCGCGGCGCGGGCGGCGGCGGCGGGCTCGAAGATCAGGCGGATCTCGAAGAGCTCGTCGTAGAAGCGCCCCGGAGACTTCACCGCCGAGTGCCAGCGCAGCACGTCCTCGTCGAACATGTTCCAGTCGTCGGGGTGGCGCACATGGGTGCCCACCTTGGCCTTCGACTGGATCAGCCCCTTGGCCGCCAGGGTCTTCTTGGCCTCGCGCACCACGGTGCGCGAGACGTCGAACATTTCACAAAGGTCGGGATCGAGCGGGATCATCGTCTCGGCCGGGTATTCCCCCGCCACCACCGCGCGCCCGAGCTGCTCGACCACGAAGCTGGTATGGTTCGAGGTCCGCGCCCGCCGGGCGTCGGCCGAGACGACTGTCATGACGGCGTGGCGGAGCCAGTCCGAACTCTCTTTCGGCTTGTCGTGGCCCAAGTCAGTCCCTTTTGCAGCAGGATGAATGCAAAGAGCAGAGCTCCGATGACAATCTTAGTCCACCAGCTCGACAATGTCCCGTCGAAGACGATGTACGTCTGGATCAGACCCATGATCAGGATACCAAAGAAGGTGCCCGCAACGAAGCCGTATCCGCCGGACAGAAGCGTGCCGCCGATGACCACCGCCGCGATGGCGTCCAGCTCGACCCCCACGGTGGCCAGCGAGTAGCCCGCCGAGGTGTAGAGCGAGAAGACGATCCCCGAGAGCCCGGCCAGCCCGCCCGAAATGGCGTAGATCGACACGGTGGTGCGTGCCAGCGGCACCCCCATCAGGCGCGAGGTGGCGACGCCGCCGCCCAAGGCATAGACGTTCTGGCCCAGCTTGGTGCGGTGCAGCACCAGGGCGCCGGCGATGAAGGCCAGCAGCATGATGGCGCCGATCAGGCGGAAGCGGCCTCCGCCCGGTGCCTTGTAGTAGATCGACTGCAGGAAGTCGTAGAACTCATGCTCGATCGGCACGCTGTCGGTGGACAGCACGTAGGCCGCGCCACGGGCGAAGAACATGCCGGCCAGGGTGACGATGAAGGGCGGCATCTCCAGGTAGTGGATCACCGCCCCCATGGCCGCGCCGAAGGCGGTGGTCAGCACCAGCACCATGGCGAAGGCGGTCAGCGGATGGATCGAGGTATCGCGCAGCACCACGGCCAGGAAGACCCCGGTGAAGGCGATGACCGAGCCGACCGAGAGGTCGATACCGCCCGACAAGATGACGAAGGTCATCCCGACCGCGACGATGCCCAGGAAGGCGTTGTCGGTCAGCAGGTTGGCGACGACACGGGTCGAGAACATCGCCGGGTATTGCGCCGTGCAAAGCGCATAGGCCAGCACGAAGGTCAGCAGGGTGACCAGCAGCGGCAGATGGGTCGAGCGGATCACTGGGCATCCTCCTTGGGCGTCAGTACGGGCCGCGAAGAGCTCTTCTCGGGTTGGACATGCAGGCTCGAGGCCCGCAGCATGTAGATCAGGTGGCCGACCTTGGGCGACTGGATGACCAGGATCGCCAGGATCAGCACCGACTTGATGATCAGGTTGAACTCGGGCGGCATGCCCGAGAGCAGGATCAGCGAGTTGACCGACTGGATGATCAGCGCGCCCAGGAGCGAGGCGAGGATCGAGAACCGCCCGCCCAGCAGGGAGTTGCCGCCGATGACCACGGCGAGGATGGCGTCAAGCTCCAGCCAGAGGCCTGCGTTGTTGGCATCCGCCCCCTTGATGTCGGCGGCGACGATGACACCAGCCAGCGCGGCGCAGAAGCCGGTCATGGCGTAGACGCAGATCAGCAGCACGCGGGAGTTGATGCCCGCCAGCCGCGACGAGGCCTCGTTGATGCCGATGGCCTCGATCAGCATGCCGAGGGCCGTGCGGCGCACCGCGAAGATGGCCCCTGCCCCGAGCGCGATCCAGATCAGGATCGGGGTCGGGATGCCGACGATGGTGCCTGCGCCGAGGCGGATCAGGCCGGGGTCGATGAAGGTCAGGATGGTGCCCTCGGTGATCAGCTGCGCGATCCCGCGACCGGCCACCATCAGCACCAGCGTGGCGACGATGGGCTGGATGCGCAGCACCGCCACCAGGAAGCCGTTCCACAGCCCGCAGAGCGAACCGACGGCCAGGGCGCCGATGAGCGCGGTGGTCCAGTGGTGCCCCTCGCTGACCAGCGAGGCGGCGGTGGCGCCCGCGATGGCCATGACCGCACCGACCGAGAGGTCGATGCCGCGCGTGGCGATGACCAGGGTCATGCCGATGCACAGCAGCGCCACCGGCGCGCCGCGATTCAGCACGTCGATCAGGTTGCCGAAGACTCGGCCGTTGTGGATCTCGATGTTCAGGAAGCCGGGAAAGACCGCGACATTGAAGGCAAGCACGACGCCGAGGATGATCAGCTGCGGCAGGATGCGCTTGAAGACGGACGGGGTGGTGGCGGACATCAGGCTGTTGCCTCCTTGGCGGGCTCTTCGGCGGCGATGGCGCGGATGATGTTGGACGGGGTGATCTGGTCTCCGGTCAGCTCGCCGACCTGGCGGCGATCCCGCAGCACCACCACGCGGGTGGAATAGGCCACGAGCTCTTCCATCTCCGACGAGGCGACCAGCAGCGCCATGCCCTCTTCGCGCAGCCGCTCGATCAGGGCGATGATTTCGGCATGGGCGCCGACGTCGATGCCTCGGGTGGGTTCATCGAGGATCAGCAGGTCGGGTTGCGTCGCCAGCCAGCGCGCCAGCAGCGCCTTTTGCTGGTTGCCGCCCGAGAGCAGCCGGATGGGCATGTCGAGACTGGCCAGACGGATATCCAGCGCACGCACGTAGTGCTCGGCGATCTCGTTGACGCGGGCGCGGGGCAACGGCCTGATCCAGCCCTGCCGGGCCTGCAGCGCCAGGATGATATTGTCGCGCACCGACAGGTCGCCGACGATCCCTTCCGTCTTGCGATCCTCGGGACAGAGGGCGAAACGATGGGTGATCGCATCACGCGGGCGATTGATGCGGATCTCCCGCCCCCGCTTCGAGATCTTCCCCTGATCGCCCTGCACCGCACCGAAGACAAGGTTCGCCGTCTCGGTCCGGCCCGAGCCCAGAAGGCCCGCAAGGCCCACGACCTCTCCCTCGTGCAGGGTCAGGTTGAAGGGTTCGACCATGCCGCGCTTGCCCAGGTCCTCGATCTCGACCAGCACCTCGCCGGCATGACCGCCCTTGCGCTCCTGCACCTTCTCTTCCAACTGGCGGCCCAGCATCAGGGTGACGATGTCATTGGAGCTGACCTTGCGCAGGTCACGCTCGCCCACCACCTGGCCGTTGCGCAGCACGGTGGCGCGGTCCGAAATCTCGAAGACCTGGTCGAGGAAGTGGGTGATGAAGACCACCGCCAGCCCGCGCTCCTTCAGCTTGCGGATGACAGAGAAGACCAGTTGCACCTCCTCGCGGTCGAGCGAGGCGGTCGGCTCGTCCAGGATCAGCACCTTGCCCGACATCTCGACGGCGCGGGCGATGGCGATGACCTGTTGCACTGCAACGGAATAAGAGGTCAGCGGCTCGGCCGGGTCGATGTCCAGGCCATAGTCCAGCAGCACGTCGCGGGCGGCGCGGTTCATCGCGCGCCGGCGCAGCAGGCCGCCGCGGGTGATCTGGCGACCGAGGAAGAGGTTCTCTGCCACGGTCATGTTCGGCAGCAGGTTGACCTCCTGGTAGACCGTGCCGATGCCGAGCGCCTGGCTTTCATTGGTCGAGGCCGGGTCGACTTCGACGCCCTCCAGCTCGATCTTGCCGCCATCGCGGCGATAGGCGCCGGTGAGGCATTTGATCAGCGTGGACTTGCCCGCGCCGTTTTCGCCCAGAAGCGCGTGAACCTCGCCGGGGAGCAGCTTCAGCTCGACCTCGTCCAGGGCCACGGCGCCGGGAAAGAATTTGGAAATCCCGCTGGCATGAAGCAGCGGGCGGATATCATCTGGCATTTCGTCAACTCGTGTTGGGCCGCCCGAGGGTGAAAAAGCTGCCCGACATCATGACCTGCCGGGCAGCTACCGTCAGGTCCCGGAGCCCTTCCTCCGGGACCCGCCGGGGATCAGTAGCCCAGATCCTTTTTCATCTCGTAGACTGCCTGGTTGTCGTCATCGGCAGTATAGAGCTTGCTTTCGGTCTGAATCCACTTCGGCGGCATGGTGCCATCGGCGAAGTAGGCTTCCAGGGCGTCCAGGGCCGGGCCCGCCATGTTCGGCGTCAGCTCGATCGTGGCGTTCATCTCGCCCTGGGCAATGGCCAGGTGCGCATCCGGCACGGCGTCGATGGCGACGATCAGGATGTCCTCACCGGGGTTCAGACCGGCTTCCTTGATCGCCTGGATCGCACCGACGGCCATGTCGTCGTTATGGGCATAGAGCGCGCAGATGTTCTCTCCGCCCTCGGCCTTCAGGAAGCTCTCCATGACGACCTTGCCTTGGGACCGGGTGAAATCGCCGGTCTGGCTGCGGACGATTTCAAGGTTGTCGTGGCCGCTGATGGCGTTCTCGAAACCGGTCTTGCGGTCGATGGCCGGCGACGAGCCGGTTGTGCCCTGAAGCTCGACGATGCGGCAGTCCTCCCCAGCCACCTCATCGACCAGCCACTGACCGGCAACGCTGCCCTCGTGAACGAGGTCAGAGGTGACGGCGGTCAGGTACAGGTCATCTGCGGCATCGACCGTCCGGTCGAGCAGCACGACGGGGATCTCGGCATCCTGGGCTTCTTCCAGGACCTGGTCCCAGCCGGTAGCGACGACCGGAGCCAGCAGGATCGCGTCAACGCCCTGGGCGATGAAGCTGCGCAGGGCCTTGATCTGGTTTTCCTGCTTCTGCTGGGCATCGGCGAATTTCAGGTCGATGCCACGGGATTCCGCTTCCTGCTTGGTGACCGTGGTCTCGGCAGCACGCCAGCCGGATTCCGATCCGATCTGGGAAAAGCCGATGGTCATGTCAGCCGCCATCCCGGCGACAGGCAAAAGCGATACGGCGCTCGCAAGGAGCGTGGTTCTAAGTTTCATGATTTCCTCCCTTCGAACAAAGCATGTTCGTGAAAATCATTAAGTATGACTTATTTGATTCTGTAAAGCCGTAAGTTAATCACGCGATTTCAGATACTTAGAAATTCACGCCCGCGTGAGGACTCGGGGAGGAGCCCGCTTTCTGCGCCGCAGAAACGGTGGAATCGGGCCCGGAAACGAGCCGCGATTGACGCCGGTCAGCGTCGCCACTCTAGAGGGTGAGAGGGGGTGAGCAAAGCCAGACTTGGGTCGCAGCGCTGCCCCGATGCCTGCCCGGATGACTGGCGCTGGTGTCTGGCCGGGCCAGCCTGGGTCCCTGACGCGGCGCCGGGACAGGCGCCGCGGGGCTTGGTTGGGGACCTAGCGCTCGCCCCGCCGGTATGGCTGCATCAGCGCCTGGGGCACCCGCGCCCGGCGCGCCATGAGGATCAGCGCCAGGATCGACAGCAGGTAGGGCAGCATCAGGAAGAGCTGGTAGGGCACCCCATCAACCACCGTCTGCAGCCGCAGCTGGAAGGCGTCGAAGAAGGCGAAGAGCAGCGCGCCCAGAAGCGCCCGCGCGGGCTTCCACGAGGCAAAGACCACCAGCGCAACGCAGATCCAGCCCCGGCCCTGCACCATGGTCGGGAAGAAGCTGTTGAAGGCCGCCAGCGTCAGGAAGGCTCCGCCCATGGCCATCAGTGCCGAGCCGCCCATGATCGCGCCGATACGCAGCAGGATCGGGTCGATGCCCTGGGCGTCGGCGGCATGGGGGTTCTCTCCGGTCATCCGCAGGGCCAGGCCAAGCGGCGTTCGGTAAAGCCCCCAGGCCAGCAGCACCACCAGCGCGAGCGCCAGGTAGGTGGGCGGGGTCTGGCTGAAGAGCACCTGCCCCACGAAGGGGATATCCGACAGGCCGGGGATCTCGATCGGCCGGAAGGGCTCGACCGTGGGCGGGGACGAGGCCGTCGGCACCGCCAGGCGGAAGATGTAATAGGACAGGCTCGAGGCGAAGAGCGTGATGCCCAGACCGGTGACATGCTGGCTGAGGCCAAGCGGCACCGTCATCAGCGCATGCAGCAGGCCGAAGAGCGCCCCGGCGGCGGCGGCGGCCAGCATGCCGGTCCAGAGGTCTCCGCCAGAGTAGACCGTCAGCCAGCCGACCATGGCGCCGAAGGTCATGATGCCCTCGATGCCGAGGTTCAGCACGCCGACCCGTTCGCAAAGCAGCACGCCGAGGGTACCGAAGATCAGCGGCGTGGCGATGCGCAGCACCGCTTCCCACATGCCGATGGAAGAGAGGATATCGAGAAGAGTGCTCATTTGCGGATCCTGTACTGGGTCAGGAAGATCGCCACCAACATGGTCAGCAGCGACAGGGCGACGGTGACATCGGCGATATAGCTGGGGATGCCCAGGGCGCGCGACATGCTGTCGGCGCCGACGAACATCACCGCCGAGAAGAGCGCGGCGGCGATCACGCCGAGGGCCGAGAGATTGGCCAGCATGGCGATGATGATGCCCGAGTAGCCATAGTTCGGCGAGAGATCGGTGCTGACGTAGCCCTTCACCCCCATGACCTCGATGGCGCCGGCAAGACCCGCCATCCCGCCCGAGAGGCAGGCCACCATGATCAGCGTCCGGCCAAGCGGCACACCGGCGAAAGAGGCGGCGCGCGGGTTCAGACCGGCGGCGCGGGCGCGCATGCCGAAGACCGTGCGCGACTGGATCCACCAGACCGTCACCGCCATCACGACGGCGATGACGAGACCGGCGTGCAGGCGGGTGCGCTCTAGCAGCTTCGGCAGCAAGGCGCTGTCGGGCACCGGCACCGATTGCGGCCAGCCGAAGGCCAGCGGGTCCTTCATCGGTCCCTCGATCATCAGCGAGACGAAGAGCACGGCGACGAAGTTGAGAAGCAGCGTGGTGACCACCTCGTCGACGCCGAATTTCAGCCGCAGACCGAGTGGCAGCAGCAGCAGCACCATCCCCGCCACGGCCCCGGCGATGAGGCAGAACAGGATGGCCAGCGGCGCGGGCAGAGCGGCGATCGCCGGGATCATGCCGAAGGCCGCCACGGCCAGGGCGCCCATGTAGAACTGCCCCTCGCCGCCGATGTTCCAGAGCCGCGCGCGGAAGGCCACGGCGGCGGCCAGGCCCGTCAGGATCAGCGGTGTCGCCCGTGTCAGCATCTCCGAGAAGCCAAGGCGCGATCCAAGCGCGCCCTTCAGGATCAGCCGGTAGGCCTCAAGCGGGTTGGCGCCCGCGATGGCAATCAGCACGCCTGCGCCCAGAAGCGCGGCCAGGATCGCCACCAGCGGCGCGGCCAGGGTCAACCCGCGGGAGGGGTGGTCTCGTCTCTCAAAGCGCATTGTCGCCCTCGATCTTCTCGGCGGCGGACCAGTCGCCCGCCATCATCAGCCCCAGAAGCTGGGAATTGGCCTTCTCGGCCGGGATCGCGGGCGACAGCCGCCCGTTCACGATGGCGCAGATCCGATCCGACAGCGCCATGACCTCGTCCAGGTCCTCAGAGATCAGCAGCACGCCAGCCCCCCGGCCACGGGCCTCGAGGAGGCGCTCATGAACGCCCGCGATGGCGCCCTCGTCCAGCCCCCGGCTGGGCTGCGCCGCCACCAGGATCTTCGGCCCCGCGTTCAGCACCCGGCCCAGGATCAGCTTTTGCATGTTGCCCCCAGACAAGAGCCGGATACGGCCGTCTATGCTGGCGCCCCTCACGTCGTAGGTGTCTATGATAGCTTGCGTTTCCGCCCGCGCCGCGCCCCGTTTCACCACGCCGCCCTTCGAGAATTCGGGCGACCAGATCCGCTCCAGCACCGCGTTTTCCCAGGTCGCCATGTCGCCGATGGAGCCTTCCGCATTGCGATCCTCGGGGATGCGTCCGATGCCCGAAGCGATGGCATGGGGCACGTCGAAGCGGGTCACCTCCTGCCCCTCGACCAGCAGCGCGCCGGCGTCCGGGGCATGCAGGCCCGAGACCACGCCTGCCAGCGTCGTCTGGCCGTTGCCCGACACGCCGATCACGCCCAGGGTCTCATTGGCATGCAGGCGGAAGTTGACGGATTTCAGCGAGGCCCCGCCGCGCCCGCCGAGGCTGAGATCGACAGCCTCAAGCAGCACCGCACCGGGCGTCGCCGGGGGCCGCTCGGGACGTTTCACGGCACGGCCCACCATCAGCTCGGCCAGTTCCTCTTTCGAGGTCTCGGCCGTCCGCCGTTCGGCCACTACCTTGCCGCGCCGCAAGACCACGACCCGGTCCGAGGCCGACATGACCTCTCCTAGCTTGTGAGAGATGAAGATCAGCGAAAGCCCCTTGGCGGCCATGTCCTTCAGCGTGGCAAAGAGGCCCTCGGCCTCTTGCGCAGTCAGCACCGCCGTGGGTTCATCGAGGATCAGGATGCGGGCGTCATTGTAGAGCGCCTTCAGGATCTCGACCCGCTGGCATTCACCGACGGAGAGATCCGAGACGCGGGCGTCCGGATCGACCTTCAGGCCAAAGCGTTCGGACAGCTCGACCAGGCGCTTGCGCCCCGCACGCCGGTCCGAGCGCAGCTTCCACAGGCTCTCGGTTCCCGTCATCACGTTGTCGAGCACCGTCAGGTTCGGGGCCAGCGCGAAATGCTGATGCACCATGCCGACGCCCGCCTTGATCGCGGCACGGGACTTGCCGGGCGGCAGCTCGGCCCCCTCGACCTTCACCGTGCCCTCATCGGCAGTGTAATGGCCGAAGAGGATCGACATCAGCGTCGTCTTCCCGGCGCCGTTTTCCCCCAGCAGGGCAACGATTTCGCCACGGTCGAGATGCAGCGAGACATCCTCGTTCGCGGTGACGGCGCCGAAGCGCTTGGTGATCCCGTCAAGTTCAAGGACGCGGGTCATGCTTGGCCTCCGAAGAGTGGAATGGGGTGGGTCCAGCGGTGCTCGGCCTCAAGGGCCGCACCAAGCGTCAGCAGGCGCAGATCGCCGCCCATGGGCGCGATGAGCTGGACGGGAAGCGGCAGCCCCTCATGGGCACCGAAAGGCAGCGTCAGCGCCGGGGCGCCGGTGATGTTGGCCAGGGCCGCATAGGGCGCGAGCGCGTCCATGCGGGCCAGCTGGGTCTCGGGCTCGGCGTGGTCCGTGGGGAAGCTGCCGAGCGGCGGCGGCGCGGTCGAGAGCATGGGGGTCAGCAGCACGTCGCAGCTCTCGAAGATCTGCCAGAGCGCATGGGCCGCCCCTGCCCCGGCCTCGGTCGCCTGCCACAGGTCCACGGCGGCAAGCGCCGCGCCGCGTTCCGCGAAGGCGCGGGTCAGCGGCTCGAACTGCGCGGGGTCCAGACCGGCGTGAACCAGCGTGGCCAGGTTGGCCGAGACGATGCGATCGAAGGCGCGGGCGCAGGTCTTGCGGAGAGGCGCCAGCGCCTGCGCGTCGATCTGGACGATACGATGACCGAGGGTCTCAAGCACCCGCGCGGCGGCCTCGACGGCCTCGGCCCGCTCGGGCGCGATCTTTGCATCGCCGGTGACGAGGCCGATGGTAAAAGCTCCCTCGGCAGGCAGCTGCGCCGGGTCCGGGAAAGGTCCGCGCGCATGTCCCGTCAGGCAGGGCCAGAGCGCCTGCGCATCGCGGATGCTGCGGGTCACGGCGAACTCGGTGGCGATGCCGCCCAGGTGGTTGCCGAAGCCCGGCCCGCCCGGAATGGCCCCGCGCGAAGGCTTCAGCCCGACCAGCCCGCAGGCCGCCGCGGGCACCCGGATCGAGCCCCCCGCATCCGTCGCATGGGCCAGCGGCACGATCCCCGCCGCCACGGCAGCCGCAGAGCCACCAGACGAGCCGCCCGCAGAGAGCGCGGGGTTCAGGGGATTGCGGCAGATCGGACCGACGGCAGGTTCAGAGGAGAGCGACAGGCCGAACTCCGGCACCGTCGTCGCGCCGAAGGGGCGGAACCCGGCGGCCCGGAAGCGCTGCGCCAGATCGCTGTCGGCTGCGCCCTTCTTGCGCGCCAGCGCGGCGGACCCGGCCCGCATGGGGATACCGGCGAAGGGGCCGCCCAGGTCCTTGACCAGCAGGGGGACCCCCGCGAAGGGGCCGGCCTCGGCCGCTGCAGGTTCGGCCTCGCTCAGCCAGCAGACAGCGCCCAGGTCGGCGCAGGCACGGGCACGGGCACGGGCCTGCGACATGGCTCCGGCGGGCGAGATCGCGCCTGCGGCCAGCGCGGCGGCGAGGCCGGTGGCATCATCAGGCATGGCGAGGGCGGCGGGGCTGTCAGGCACGGGGCGCGGTCCCGAAAGGAGATACAGAAAGTCCCGCCCGATTACCGGGCGGGACAGGATTTCACAAGCGTCAGAGCAGCTTACTCGGGCTCGTCGAAGTTGCGCGGCACCTCGAATTCACCCGCGATGATGGCTTCGCGGGTTTCCAGCATGGCCTTCACGGCCGCCTCGGGCGCAACGCCTTCGACATAGTTGATGTCGTTGCCGCCGTCCTTCATCAGGCTGAGCGGGGTGTAGTTCTTGCCCGTGGGGTTGCCTGCGGTGGCATCGGCCAGCGCGGCATCCAGCAGCGGACGGAAGGACCACAGCGCATTGGCAAAGACGGTCTCGGGGTATCGCGGCGTGTAGTCGATCATCGAACCGATGGCCTTGATGCCTCGCTCCTGCGCCGCGTCGGCGGTGCCGATACGCTCGCCGAAGAGGATATCCGCACCCGAGTCGATCAGCGCCAGGCCAGCTTCGCGGGCCTTGGGCGGATCGAAGAAGGTGCCGATGAAGCTGGTCAGGTGCTTGGCCTCGGGGTTCACCGACTTCACGCCATCGGCGAAGCCGTTGATCAGCATGTTGACCTCGGGGATCGGGATCGCCCCGACCGAGCCGACCACGCCGGTTTCGGTCATGGCGCCGGCCAGCATGCCGGCAAGGTAGGCCGCTTCCCAGTTCCAGGTGCCGAAGACGCCAAAGTTGTCGCCTGCCGCCTCGCCGGAAGAGCCCAGCAGGAAGGAGGTGTCGGGATAGTCGCCCGCCACGGTGCGCGCCTCGCGCTCGACCGCATAGGCTTCGCCGACGATCAGCACGTTGCCGGCTTCGGCATATTCACGCATGGCGCGCGGGTAATCGGTGCCCGAGACGCCTTCCGAGAAGGTGTATTCGATCACGCCTTCCTCGTCGGCTGCGACCATGGCGGCGTGCAGGACCGAGTTCCAGGCGTTTTCGACCGGGCTGGCGTGGATGCCCGCGACCTTCACAGGCGCGCCTTGCGCACGCAGGATCGAGGGGGCGAAGAGGGTCGAGGCGCCAAGCGCGGCGCCGGTGCCAAGCAGGCGGCGGCGGTTGATGAGAAGTTTCGTCACAGGAAGTCTCCCTTGTCGTTCCGGGTTGTCCGGGGTGTTTCGTGGGCCGGTGCGGCCATGCCTCCATGTCGGCTACGCGGGCCGGTGCAAGTCAAGCGCCAGCGCTTTCCATACGCCCGCGCTCCGACACTCCCCCGAGGCTCTGCCCTGTAATTGGGCAAATATCTGACCATCTGGTCAAGTTGCATGTTGCGGCGCGTAGTCGGCGGGGTTGACCGTTCCGGGCCGCCCCGCAAGCGACAGCCGCGAGACCTCGGGCGCGGTCTCCGACACCAGCTTGCCACGGCGCCAGACCTTCAGACGGTTCGGGCGCAGGCGGATCGCCTCGGCGGCGTCGCGGGCCTGCAGCAGCACCAGGTCGGCGTTGCAGCCCTTGGCCAGGCCGTAGCCCTCGAGCCCCATGATCTTCGCGGAGTTGGTCGTAACCATCTGGAAAAGCTGCTTCTTGTCCTCGCCAGAGCCAAGCTGAGTGGCATGCAGCGCCATATGCGCCACGTCCAGCAGATCGCCCGAGCCCATGGAGTACCAAGGATCCAGCACGCAGTCCTGGCCGAAGCCCACGGTGATGCCGGCCTCCAGCAGCTCGGGGATGCGGGTCAGGCCGCGGCGCTTGGGGTAGGTATCGTGGCGGCCCTGCAGCATGATGTTGATCAGCGGATTGGGGATCGCGGCCAGTTCGGCCTCGGCCATCAGCGGGATCAGCTTCGAGACATAGTAATTGTCCATCGAATGCATCGAGGTCAGGTGGCTGCCGGCCACCCTGCCCTGCAAGCCGAAGCGCACGGTCTGCGCGGCCAGGGTCTCGACATGGCGCGACAGCGGGTCGTCGGTCTCGTCGCAATGCATGTCGACGCGCAGGCCCCGGTCGGCGGCGATGCGGCAGAGCGCTTCGACCGAGCGGGCGCCGTCCTCCATGGTACGCTCGAAATGCGGGATGCCGCCGACGATGTCGACGCCCATGTCCAGCGCGCGGACAAGCGCCTCGGCCGCCTCGGGGCAGCGGTAGAAGCCGTCCTGCGGGAAGGCCACCAGTTGCAGGTCAATATAGGGGGCGACGATCTCGCGCACTTCCAGCAGCGCCTCGGCGGTGACAAGGCGGGGGTCCGACACGTCCACATGGCTGCGCACCGCCAGCAGGCCCTTCGAGACCGCCAGGTCACAGTAGCGCACGGCGCGGTCTATCAGTGCCTCCTTGGTCAGCGTCGGCCGCAGCTCGCCCCAGAGGGAGATGCCTTCCAGCAGCGTCCCCGAGATATTCATTCGGGGCAGACCCAGCGACAGGGTCGCGTCCATGTGGAAATGCGGATCGACGAAGGGCGGCGTGATCAGTTGGCCTTCCGCGTCGATCACTTCGCCGGCTTCGGCGGTGATCCCGGGCGCCACCTCGGCGATCTTGCCATCCTTCACGGCGATATCGACACCTGCGGTACCGTCGGGAAGATTGGCGTTGCGGATGAGAAGATCGAACATGGGGCGCTCCTGAATCGCTTTCACCAAAGGTTAGGCGTCAGGTAACCGCATGTCACGGCAAAGGAAATCCGAATGTCTCTGCCAAGGCATCCGGCCGGGCCGCTTTGCCCGACAAAGCGACGGCCAGGGGCCCCGAAGCATGCTCCGGGGCCCTCGGGTCTCAGGCGCCGCGCGCCATGATGGCGTCGAGGCTGTCGTGCTCGGCCACGTAGTGACCGGGGGCGACTTCCCGAAGCTGCGGCACGTAGTCGAGCTCTCCGGCGTCTAGCTTCGAGGGCAGGAAGCGCAGCGCCGCCTTGGTATCCAGCGGAGAGGGCAGCTCTCCGGGGATGCGCAGACGCTCGCGCGCGCGCTCGGCCACCGGATCTGGGATCGGCACGGCAGAGATCAGCGAGCGCGAATAGGGATGCTGCGGCTCGGCGCAGATCGTGTTCGCCTCGCCCATCTCGACGATCCGGCCCAGGTAGAGCACCATGATCCGGTTCGAGATCTCGCGCACCACCGACAGGTCGTGGCTGATGAAGAGCATCGACATGCCAAACTCGGCCTGCAGGTCCTTCAGCAGCTTCACGATCTGCGCCTGGATCGACACGTCGAGCGCCGAGACGGCCTCGTCGCAGATGATCAGCTTGGGGCGGTTGATCATGGCGCGGGCGATGCCGACACGCTGGTTCTGACCGCCGGACAGCTCATGCGGATAGCGATTGTACTTCTCCGCCTCCAGCCCGACGCGCTCCATCATTTCCAGCACGGCGTCACGGCGCTCGCGCTTGGTCATCTCGGGGCGGTAGGTCTTCAGCGGCTCGGCGATGCTGTCCGCGATGGTCATGCGCGGATCGAGCGAGGCCAGCGGGTCCTGGAAGACGATCTGCAGGTCCTTGCGTTCCTTGATCAGCGCCTTGCGGTCGAGATCGGTCAGCGGCGTGCCCAGCCAGCTGACCTCGCCCGCCGTGGGTTCCACCAGACGCAGCACGGCGCGGGCCAGGGTGGACTTTCCGCAGCCGGATTCGCCCACGATGCCCAGGGTTTCGCCCGCCTTCAGCTCGAAGGAGACACCGTTGACCGCCTTCAGAGGCACGGTGCGGCCAAAGAGACCGCCCTTCTGCTTGATCGGGAAATGCACCTTGATGTCGTCGACATCCAGGATCGTCTCGCCCGAGCCTTCGGCCTTCACGCTGCTGTCGCTGTCGATGCGCGGCATCGCGTCGAGCAGGCGCTTGGTATAGGCGTGGGAGGGGTTGGCGAAGATCTCGACCGCCTCGCCCTCTTCGACGAATTCACCAAGCCGCATGACCTTGATGCGGTCGCACATGCGCGCCACGACGCCCATGTCATGGGTGATCAGCGCGATGGCGGTGCCCATCTCCTGCTGCAGCGCCGACATCAGGTCCAGCACCTCGGCCTGGACGGTGACGTCCAGCGCGGTGGTGGGCTCGTCGGCGATCAGCAGCTTCGGCTCGCAGAGCATGGCCTGGGCGATCATCACCCGCTGGCGCATGCCACCCGAAAGCTCGTGCGGATATTGCTCCAGCCGCCGTGCGGCCTCGGGGATGCGCACGCGCTCCAGCCAGTCGAGGCAGGCCTTGCGCGCCGCGGCACCGGACAGACCCTTGTGGATCTTCAGCACCTCGGCCATCTGCTCGCCCACACGAAGATGCGGGGTCAGCGCGGTCAGCGGGTCCTGGAAGATCATGCCCAGGTCGGCGCCGCGGATCAGGTTCAGCTTGCTGGGCGGCAGGTTCAGGATCTCGCGGTCCTGGAACTGCACCGAGCCCGTGGCGCGCCCGTTCGGCGGCAGCAGGCCCATGGCGGCCATGAAGCTCTGGCTCTTGCCCGAGCCGCTTTCGCCGACGATGCCCAGGCATTCGCCCGCCGCGATGTCGAAGGAAACGCCCTTCACGGCCTCCACGGCCCCGTCCGGCGTGTCGAAGCTGACTTTCAGGTCTTTGACGGAAAGAATGCTCATGTCAGCGGTCCTTCGGGTCGAGTGCGTCACGCAGGCCATCGCCGATGAAGAACATCGTGATGATGATGGTGACGTAGAAGAAGAGCGGGAACAGCAGCTGCCAGAGCGTGCCGTAGTTCATCGTCCCCGCCCCCTCGGCGATCAGACGCCCGAGCGAGGTCATGGGTTCCGAGATCCCGAGGCCCAGGAACGAGATGAAGCTTTCGGCCAGGATCATCTCGGGCACCAGCAGCGAGGCATAGACGATCACCACGCCGATCAGGTTCGGCAGGATGTGGCGGAAGATAATGCCGGTCTCGCTGACGCCGCCAGCCCGGGCGGCCTCGATGAACTCGCGCGTCTTCAGGGTCAGGGTCTGGCCCCGCACGATGCGGCTCATGGTCAGCCAGCTGACCGCGCCGAGCGCCACGAAGAGCGTCACGAAGCTGCGGCCCGCGATGACCAGGATCAGGATCAGCACCAGGGTCAGCGGGATCGCCAGCATGATATCGACGAAGCGCATCATGAAACTGTCCAGCCGCCCGCCGTAGTAGCCGGCGATGACGCCCCAGGCCGTGCCCACGATCAGCGCCATGCCGGCACCGATCAGCCCGACCAGCAGCGAGGTCTGGGTGGCCTGGATGGTGCGCGCGAAGAGGTCGCGGCCCAGCTCGTCGAGGCCGAAGTAGTGGCCCGTCTCGAGAGAGGGCGCCCCCATCCCCTTGATGTCGCCCATGCGGGTCCAGTCGATCTCTTCGTTGCTGTACTGCGCGAAGAGCGGGCCGAAGACGACGAAGGCGATGATCAGCGCCAGCACCACGACCGAGGCCATGGCGGCCTTGTTGCGAAGGAAGCGATCCATCGCGTCGCGGAACAGCGAACGGCCCCGGATCGCGTTGAAATCGGTGATGTCGGCGGCAAGCTCGGCCGCCTTTTCAGATTTTCCGAACATGGCAGCCTCAGTAGCGGATCTTGGGATCGAACCACGCATAGGCGAGGTCGGTCAGAAGGTTCACGATGACGGTCAGCGCGCCGTAGAGGATGGTGACCCCCAGCAGGACGGCATAGTCGCGGGTAAGGGCCGAGCTGACGTAGCTCGCACCAAGTCCCCCGGTCGAGAAGTACATGTCGACGAAGACCGAGCCGGTCAGCACGTAGACGAAGACCGGACCGAGGTAGCTGACGACGGGCAGCAGCGTCGGCTTCATCGCGTGGCGCCAGATGATGGCGCGGGTCGGCAGGCCCTTGGCGCGGGCGGTGCGGATGAAGTTGGAATTCATGATCTCCAGCATCGAGGATCGGGTGATCCGGGCGATATTGCCCATGTAGGAGGTCGAGAGCGCGATCACGGGCATGATCAGGTACTGCCACTGACCGCCATTCCAGCCGCCGCCAGGCAGGATGCCGAGCCACAGGGTGAAGGTCAGGATCAGGATCGGGCCCATGATGAAGTTCGGCAGGGCCTGGGCGGCAATGCCGAGCGAGACGGCAATATAGTCGATCCAGGTGTTGTGACGGATGGCGGCGGCAATGCCGAGCGCGATGCCGACCACGGAGGCGGCAAGGAACGACAGGCTGCCATAGGTCAGCGAAATCGGGAAACCATGGGCGATGATATCGTTCACGCTGCGATCCTTCTGCACGAAGGAGGGACCGAAATCGAAGTGCACCACGATGTTGTAAAGATAATCCCAGAGCTGCTTCCACAGCGGCTGGTCGAGCCCGTACTGGGCCTGGATATTCGCCAGAACGGCCGGCGGCAGCGGACGTTCAGAGGTAAAGGGGCCGCCCGGTGCGGTGTGCATCAGGAAGAAGGAGGCGACCACCAGTAACAGGATGGTGGGAACCGCGACCAGCAGTCGGCGCGCGACATATGCGAGCATTGGAATGTACCGGAATTGGGATGGCCCCCGACTGCGCCATTTGCATGACGAAGCCGAGGGCCAAACGGGTTAACACACGAGTTTACTCGGCGAGCTTGTACAGGTTCTTCGAGTACCAGTTCTGCTCGACGTTATCGACGGGCCAGTTGCCGACGTCGCTGTCCATCATGTAGACGCCCGCGTAGTGGTAGATCGGGATCACCGGGGTTTCCTCGGCGATGATCTCTTCCGCGCGGGTGTAGAGCGGCGTGGTGTCCTCGGCGGTCTTCGCGTCGGTGATCAGCTGATCGTACTCGGCGTTCGAGAACTTGCCGTCGTTGTAGCCCGAGGGGGTGGTGATCAGGTCGAGGAAGGTCGAGGCCTCGTTGTAGTCACCACACCAGGCGCCACGTGCCAGGTCGAAGTTCTGGTTGCCGCGCTCTTCGAGGAAGACCTTCCACTCCATGTTGGCGAGGGTGGCTTCGACGCCCAGCTTCTGCTTCCACATCTGGCTGAGAACCACGGCGACCTTCTCGTGGGCTTCCGAGGTGTTGTAGACCATCTCGAAGGACAGCGGGTTGTCGGCACCGTAGCCTGCTTCGGCCAGCAGTTCCTTGGCCTTCGCGTCACGCTCGGCCTGGGTCATGTTGACCATGTCCGAGGACGGCGGGGTGAAACCGGCAACGGCTTCCGGGGTGAAGCTGTAGGCTTCGGGCTGACCACCGGCCATCACGTTCTCGGTGATGATCTTGCGGTCGACGGCCAGCGACAGGGCCTTGCGCACCATCGGATCCTTGAAGGCCTCGGGGCCCGAGTCCGACAGGTTGAAGGTGTAGTAGTAGTTGCACAGGCGCGGGAAGGAGATCGCCTCGTCGGGGTATTCTTCCTTCAGGCGCGGGTACTGGCCTGCGGGCACGTCGGTGCGGTCCAGTTCACCGGCGAGGTAACGGGTCAGGGCCACGTTCTCGTCGTTGATGATCAGGCCGACGGTCTTGTCGAGGATGGTGTTCTCGTTGTCCCAATAGGTCTCGTTGCGCTCGCGCACGATACGCTCGCCGGGCTTGTACTCGGTCAGCACATAGGCACCGTTCGAGACGATGTTCTCGGGCTTGGTCCACTCTGCACCGAACTCCTCGATCACCTTCTGGGGCGCCGGGAAGGTGGTGGAGTGGGTGGTCATCTGCGGGAAGTAGGGCAGCGGGGTGGTCAGCTTGACGACCAGGGTGTGGTCATCGGGAGCCGAGACGCCCAGCTCTTCCGGGGCCAGGTCGCCGGCGATGACTTCCGAGGCGTTCTCGATCGACATCAGCTCGACGAACCACTGGTAGGGAGAGGCGGTCGCGGGATCCGCGGCACGGCGCCAGCCGAAGACGAAGTCGCCGGCGACAACCGGATCACCGTTCGACCAGACCGCATTGTCACGCAGGGTGAAGGTGTAGGTCATCTTGTCGTCGGAGAGCTCGTAGCCGGTGGCCACGCCGGGCACCAGGTTGCCGTCTTCGTCCTGGTTCATCAGGCCTTCGAAGAGGTCACGCACCACGTTTGCGCCGTCCACGTCTTCAACGATCTGCGGATCGAAGGAGCTGACGTCGTCCAGCAGACGGTAGGTGAAGGTCTGGTCGGCAGCCAGTTCCTGGCCGGTTTCGGGATGGGTGGCAGCTTGCACACCCGACAGGGCCGTCCCCGACAGCAGGGCCGCAATGGCCAGCTTGGTGATGGGTTTCATGTTTCCTCTCCTCATTTATCAAGGCTTTTCCACGTCACGGGCACATGCCAGACGCGCTGGCGCTTCCCCGGCCACGCGACGGAATTGCGGCAGCCTAATGTCCGCAGGGGCGGGTTCAAGCAATTCTGAAATGCCCTCGCGGAATGCCGCGAGGGCATTGGCAGAGTTCCGCCTACGGCCATCTGACGCCAAGTAACGTCACACTTGCAAAATACCGCGTCGTCAGCAAGAGCCGCGACGCTGCGTCAACCCCAGGTTGCCGGTCCGACCGAGGGGCGACCGCATAGGGCGCGGCAGCTGACCAATCGCGCGCCCCGAGACCCTGTGCCGCAAGGGCAAAGAACCCGCTTTTGCGTTAACAGTGCGTAAATAGGCCTGTTCACAGGTCCTAGAATCGCCATCATTTATCCCTATCGCTCCGATAAGCGTTGTAGTGCAGCGGAACCAGTTTTGACGTTATTCATTCGATCGGAATCCTCAGGAATGCTCGAGCAGTCCCAACGGATCACACTCTCTCCCGACCAGCGAGCCATCGCGCCTGACGCCTGTCCACGCCACGTTGACCTTTACGGAACCCTCACAGGGACGGCGCTCTGCCCGACCGCCCCCCGCCGGAGGAGATCCGCATGGAGCTGATGCACATCTTCGAGACTGACCAGCACCATCTGGTCCAGCTTGGCGCCATCTTGCTGGCGATCCTCGCGCTGTTGATCCAGGGCCGCGCCTATCGCGCCCGTGGCCGCCGGATGACCCAGCTGGCCCAGGACCTGCAGGAATCGCAGCGCATCGCCCGCATCGGCACCGTCCGCTGGGACTTCCAGCAGGACCGCGTGGAATGGACCGACGAATATGCCCGCCTGCTGGCCCTGCCCTTCGGCGGCCACATGACCGGGGGCGAGTTCCAGGCCATGCTGCTGCCCGAATACGAAGACCAGGTGGTCGAGAGCGAACGCACCGCCATTGCCACCTCCGCCAAGACCGGCAAGCCGGCCCGGCGCGAGATCGTCTACAAGGTGCGGGCCCGCGACGGGCGCATCATCGACATCTCTGCGGTTTCCGAGCTCATGGCCGACCGCGACGGGAGACCGCTCTACCTGATCTCGACCATCCGCGACGTGACCGACGAGCTGGCGCAACAGGCCAAGCTGGCCGAAAGCGAGCACAACCTCGCCGCCGCCCTGCGCGTGGCCGACCTGCACTGGCTGCGCCAGGAGCACCCCACGGGCAAGGTCACCTGGTCGAACGGCATGAACCGCCTTCTGGGCCGCCCAGACGACGCCCCGCCCCTGCTGCTGCGCCACTACATCGACCGCGATGACTTCCGCCTGCTCTCTGAACGCTTCGAGAAGCAGCGCGACGAGGGCGTCGGGCGCGGCAAGGTCAATCACACCACCACGCTGAAGCTGAAGCGTACCGATGACAGCAACCTCTATGCGCGCGCCTATTTCGAGGCGACCCTGGATGAGGACCGCGAGCTCGAAAGCATCCGTGCCGTCTTCCGCGATGTCTCGGAAGAGGTCGCCCAGGAGGCCAAGCTGCATGAGGCCGTGGAAGCGGCCCAGATGGCAAACCGCTCGAAGAGCGAATTCCTGGCGGTGATCAGCCACGAGCTGCGCACGCCGCTCAACGGGGTCCTGGGCATGCTGGGCGCGCTGGAGGACGGCAACCTCGCGGGCGAACCCCTTGAGCAGGTCAAGGTCGCGCGCCGCAGCGCCAATGACCTTCTGGTCATCCTCAACGACATCCTGGACGCCTCGAAGATCGAAGCGGGCCGGATGCAGATCGAGGAAGAGAACTTCGAGCTCGAGGGGCTGGTGGATTCGGTCATCCACCTCTACGGCCGCCAGGCCCAGGAGAAGGGTATCGAGCTGGAAGGCCGGATCGACGCGGGCCTGCCCGCCTGGGTCAGGGCCGACGCGGGCCGGGTGCGCCAGATCCTGTCCAACCTGATCAGCAATGCCATCAAGTTCACCAGCGAGGGCAGCGTCGTGCTCTCCATCGGCGCCAGCCCGAATTCCACGCCCGAGCGGCTGGAGCTGCGGCTCTCGGTGCGGGACACCGGCGCCGGCATCCCCGAGGAATACCATTCGCGCGTTTTCGGCCGCTTTGAACAGCTCGGCGCCTCCTACTCGAACCGCATGGCGGGCACCGGGCTGGGCCTGTCGATCAGCCTGCGCCTGGCAGAGCTCATGGGCGGCAAGATGGACTTCACCAGCCGCGAGAACGCGGGCTCCTGCTTCTGGCTCGACCTGCCCGTCGAGGCCACCGAGGCCGTCGACCGCAAGGAAGACCCCGAGGACCAGCAGATCGAGCTGCCGCGCATGCGCATCCTCGTCGCCGAGGACAACAGCACCAACCAGCTCGTCATCCGCTCGATGCTGGACCGCATGGGCCAGAACGTCGACCTGGTGGTCAATGGCGCCGAGGCCGTGCAGGCGGTGCGCGACTTCGACTACGACATCGTGCTGATGGATGTCTCGATGCCGGTGCTCGACGGCACCGGCGCCACCCGCCAGATCCGCGCCCTGCCCAGCCGGGGCCGCCCCTTGCCCATCCTGGGTCTCACCGCCCATGCCGGTGCCGATCAGCACGAGTTCTACCTGGAGACCGGCTTCGACGAGGTGCTGACCAAACCCATCACCGCGCATCAGCTGGCCGCTGCGCTCTATCGCTGGATTCCCGCTGAGCTCTCCTCGGAGCCCGGCACCGTGATCGAGCCGACATCCTCGCCGACGCAGCGCGCGCCCGAGCCCCTGCCCCCGGCGCCCGGTCAGCTCGAGGTCGCCAAGGCCTCTGCCGAGATCTCGGGCGCGGTGGATTTCGTCGATTCAGCGGCCTTCCGGGCACGGCTGGTGTCGCTGAACGAAGAGTTCAGCGGCGGGCTGACCGAGAAGATGCTGCAAGCCACCCGGCGCGACGTGGACCGTCATATCGGCCTGCTGAAGACCCAGCTTGCCGCCACGCCGGAGACCGCCGACAACACCGCTCTGGCCCGCAGCTTCCATTCGCTCGTCGGCATCTTCTCGACGCTCGGGTGCGAGACGATGACCACCCAGTGCCGGCTGCTGGAATCCCTGCCCGACCCCCATGGCGAGGCGCCCACGCTGATCAAGGATCTGCTGGAGCAATTGCAGGCCATGCGGCGCGAGATCACGACCCTGACCAGGGACGAGGCCGAGGCCGCAGGCGACTCCGGGGCCGACAAGGGCAGCCGTCAGCCGGCCTGATCGCTGCTTGCGCCGCCGGCGCGCGCGCTGCGGCCCAGCTGGCGATACTCGGCCACCAGGTGATCGAAGACGGCACGCACCCTGGGCAGCTTGGCCAGGTTCTCATGGGTGACGATCCAGGTGGGCAGCCGCGCCAGCTCGAGACCCGGCAACACCCGGACCAGGCCCGGATCCCGATCACCGACCGGAACCTGGGTGGCGGCGATGCCGCAGCCCGCCCGCGCGGCGGCCAGCTGCGCCGGGTGGCTGTCGGTGACCAGCGAGAAATCCGCCGATTCACCCATCCCCAGCCCCGCCGCCAGGGCAAGATCGCCCGCGCTGCGGTCCGGGCCGATGGTGTCGTGCTGCTTCAGCTCCTCGGCGTTCTGCGGCGTGCCGCGCCGTGCCAGGTAATCCGGCGAGGCGAAGAACCCCAGAGATATCTCGGCCACCTTGCGGGCCACCAGGGCCGCCTGCCGCGGCTCGACGGTGCGCACCGCCACGTCGACCTCCTGCGACAGGAGATCGGCGGGCCGGTTGCTTAGCTCCAGCTCGATGCGCAGGGCCGGAGCCTTCCTGCGCAGCCGCGCCAGCATCGGCGGAACCACCTCCATGCCCATCATGTCCGGCACGCTGATCCGCACACTTCCCGCCACCTCCTCTGCCGGGCCCGAGGCCTGACGGATGAACAGCTGAGAGGCCATGGCCATGGCGCGCGCCGGTGCGCGCAGGGCCTCGGCCGCGCTGGTCGGGGTCAGACCATTGACGGACCGCGTGAAAAGCACCGTGCCCAGGTCCCGCTCGAGCCCTTCGAGCCGGGCGCGGACCGTGGGATGCGACAGGCCAAGACGACGGGCGGCGCCTGACAGGCTGCCCTCTTCCAGCACGGCGAGGAAGATGCGCTGATCTTCCCAGGAGACAGGTTTGCTCATAACTTTCTTTCTATCAAATGTAGGCGTTCTGGCAATTCCCTTTCATGCGGGCCGGGCGCAGTCTCTGCCCACCCCCTACGGAAAGGATCGGAAGATGACGAAGAAGATCGCACTTGTCCTGGGCGCCACCGGCGGTGTCGGCAGCGCCATTGCCCGAGCGCTCCTGCGCCATGGCTGGACCGTTCGCGGCATGGCAAGGAACCTCGAGACCGCCCGCGCGCGCGGCCTTGCGGGGGTCGACTGGCTGAGAGGTGACGCGATGCAGGCACAGGATGTGGCCCGCGCCGCCGAGGGGGTGGCGCTGATCGTCCACGCTGTGAACCCGCCCAACTACCGGAACTGGGACAAGCTGGTGCTGCCGATGATCGACAACACCATCGCCGCCGCCCGCGCCAATGGCGCCCGCATCATGCTCCCCGGCACGATCTACAATTTCGATCCCGCCGAGGTCAGCCTGATCCGCTCCGACAGCCCGCAACGCCCGCGCTCGGTGAAGGGGCGCATCCGGGTGAAGCTGGAAGAGCGCCTGCGGGCGGCTTCGGCCAATGTCCCGGTGCTGATCCTGCGAGCGGGGGATTTCTACGGTCCCGACGCGCGCTCGAGCTGGCTGTCGGAGGCCATGGTGCAGAAGGGCAAGCCGGTGAAGCGCATCATCAATCCGGCCCGCACCTGCCATACATGGGCCTATCTGCCCGACCTGGCAGAGGCCACGGCCCGGCTGCTGGAAGTGCCCGAGAGACTATCGGATTTCGAGGTGCTGCAATTCTCGGGCTACGACGATCCCGACGGGCAGCAGATGGCCCAGGCCCTGCAGCGGGTCGTGGGCCACAAGGTCCCGGTCTGGCGCTTCCCCTGGTGGGTGGTGAAGCTGGTGGCGCCCTTCTGGCGCTTTGGCCGCGAGATGGCAGAGGTGGCGCCCCATTGGCACACGCCCATGCGGCTCGACAACAGCCGGCTGGAGGTCCTCATCGGACCGGAACCCAGGACCGCGCTGGACGACAGCCTGCGCGCCAGCCTCATCGACATGGGCTGCCTGCGGCCCGAAACCCTGCCCGCACCGCAGGCGGCCTGAGCGCGGCCACTCAGCCTCCGGCCCCCAGCTCGCGCAGGTGGTCGCAGACCTGGGCGCGCCAACCGGCGCGGAAGCGCTCGGCCAGCCGTGAGAGCGGCCGGTGCACCGGGGTATAGATGGCATAGCTGTAGGCGATCGGCTCGATCAGTGGCCGGAACACCACGCGCGGCGGTCCCTTGTGGATCGCCGCCTCGGTCACCGCGGTCAGCGGATCGACCAGCGACAGGCATTGCCCCGCCGCGACGAAATGCAGAAGCGGCACGAAGAACTGGCATTGCACCACCTGCGGGCATTGCGCCCCCGCCGCCTCGAGCGCCGCCGTGACCCGCGTCGTCAGCGGGTGCCCGCCCGAGAGCACCCCAAAGCGCTCTCCGTCCAGATCCGCCAGGGACAGCCTGTCGCGCGCCGCCAGCGGGTGGTTCACCGGCAAAGCGCACAGACATTGGGCAGGGATGACATCCTCGTCGAACAAACGCGCGTTCCCGGTGCCTTCCTGGAAGTCTCCGAAGCCGAAGTCGATGGACTGGCTGCCGGCCAGCTGGCGGATCTGCGGCGAGGTCCGCGTGGCCAGCGAGACGGTGATTCCAGCCGCCCCGCCCGCCTGCGGCCCGATCTCTCGGGACAGGAATTCCGGCATCAGATGCGAGGCCGGGCCCGGCATGGTGGCCAGGTTCAGATGGCCCGTGCGCGCCTCCGAGAGCGCCTGCATCGTCCCGGTGATCCCCTCCAGCCTGCCGATGATTTCCTCAGCCTCGTCAAAGAGATAATGCGCCTCCGGCACGGGCACCATCTGCCGCCCCTCGCGCTGGAAGAGCTTCAAGCCCAGGCTCTCTTCCAATGACTTGATCGCCAGGCTGACGGCGGGCTGGGATCGGTTCAGGTTGCGCGCCGCCTGGCTGAGAGAGGCCGATTTCATCACCTCCCTGAAGGCGGTCAGCTGGGTCAGGTTCATCGGTTCCCCCGCGGCAAGTCCATTTTCGGAACTTATGGATACCAAAGAAATTCAAATTTGTATTTATGAATTCAGGGGGTATCGGTGTTTTCACCAACAACAAGAACCTCGACAGGGAGCACAATCCAATGACCTTCACCTCCAAGCTTACCGGCGCGCTGCTCGGCGCGGCCCTGGCCCTGGCGGCCGGGACCGCGGCCCAAGCGCAAAACCCGACCTTCTTCCGCATCGGCACCGGCGGCGCCGGCGGCACCTATTTCCCCATTGGTGGCACCATCGCCAACGCCATCTCGGCCCCTCCCGGCTCGCGTCCCTGCGACGAGGGCGGCCAGTGCGGCGTGCCCGGCCTGATCGCCATCGCCCAATCCACCACCGCTTCGGTCTTCAACGCCGCCGCCGTGCAGAACGGTGAGCTCGAGGCCGGCATGGCCGCCGCAGACGTGGTGCGCGCCATGTACATGGGCACCGGCAAGTTCGAGGGCAAAGCGCATCCCAAGCTGCGCGTCATCGCCAACCTCTACCCCGAGGACCTGCACCTGGTGCTGCCCGAGGGCGCCTCGATCGACAGCCTTGCGGATCTCGAAGGCAAGCGCGTCGGCATCGCACAGGCCGGTTCCGGCACCCAGGTGGCCGTGCTGCAGATGCTCGAGAAGTGGGGCGTGACCCGCGACAACATGGACGAGGCAGAGCTCAACAACTCCCAGTCCGCCGAGCGCCTGGCCGATGGTCAGCTTGATGGCTACTTCTACGCCGCCGGCTGGCCCGTCGCCGCCATGGTCCAGCTGGCCTCGACCAAGGGCATGGAGCTGCACAGCTTCACCGAAGAGGACCTGGCCACCATCAACGAAGCCGTCCCCGCATATATCCCCTCGAAGATCCCGGCCAATGTCTATGAAGGCATCGACTACGACGTGCTGACCCCCGCCGTCTCGGCGCTGCTGGTCGTCTCCTCGGACCTGGATGAAGAACTGGTCTACGGCATCACCAAGGCGATGTGGAACGCGAACAGCCGCAAGCTGCTGGACAATGGCCACGCCAAGGGCAAGCAGATCACCCTTGAGACCGCGCTTGACGGCCTGGAGGCGCTCGGTGTGCCGATGCACCCCGGTGCCGAGGCCTTCTACAAGGAAGCGGGGATGCTGGAGTAATCCTCCCCCTTCTCCTGCCGGGCCGCATGCTCCCCCTTTCGCGGCCCGGCACAAGAATGACCCCGAAGACCGGGGCCTGTCGCCACAGGCAGGCCCCTCACTATTTCAGGAGACGACCCGATGCAGGCATCCGGCGACACGCTGAGCGCGGAAGAGCTGCGCGAGATCGAACGCAAGTACGACGAGGGCGCCGCCACCCGCGCCGTCCCCCCCGCAATGGCCCTGGTGCTGAAGGTGGTGGCGCTGAGCTTCGCGGTCTACCACTTCCTCACCGCAGGCTTCGGCCTGCCGGCCGATCACTGGCACATGGGCTGGCACCTGGCCGGGCTCTTCATCCTGATCTACGCCTATTTCCCCATTTTCCACAGCAAGGGCGCCTATGACCTGAAGGTCAGCCGGTTCCGCGTCGGCAATGTGCCGATCCCCGACCTGGTGCTGATGGCGCTCGGCGTCGCGGCGGCGCTCTACCTGCCCTTCGCCTGGCGCGGGATCGCCTGGATGGGGGTCGAGGAACAGACCTTCCGCATGGGCAATCCCAACACCTGGGACATGGTCTTCGGCATCATCCTGATCGGCACCGTGCTGGACCTGGCGCGCCGCACCCTGGGCTGGATCCTGCCCGCCATCATCTGCGTCTTCATGGCCTATGCGCTGTTCGGGCCCGTTTTCCCCGGCCTGCTGCAACACCCCGGCGTGAAGTTCCGCACCTTCGTTTCCTCGATGTACTTCCCCTCGGAAGGCATCTTCGGCGTCACCCTCTGGGTCACCGCCACCATCGTCTTCCACTTCGTGCTCTTCGGCGTCGTGGCGCAGCGCACCGGCCTCGGCAAGCTCTTCATCGACAATGCGACGATCCTCGCCGGCCGCTATCGCGGGGGCCCGGCCAAGGTCTCGGTCGTGTCCTCGGCCTTCTTCGGCACGATCTCGGGCAGCTCGGTGGCCAACACCGTCTCAACCGGCGCGCTGACGATCCCCAACATGAAGCGCCTGGGCTATCCCGGTCACTTCGCGGGCGGGGTCGAGGCAGCCTCTTCCGCCGGGGGCCAGATCACCCCGCCGATCATGGGCGCTGCCGCCTTCATCATGGCCGAGTTCCTGGAGCTGCCCTACACCACCATCGTCATCGCGGCGATCTTCCCGGCGATGCTGCACTACCTCGGCGTCTTCACCGTGGTCCACCTGATGGCCCGCAAGCTGGGTCTCGAGGGCCTTCCCAAGGACGCCCTGCCCCGCCTCAAGGCGGTCTGGGCCGAGGGCTGGGCCAATCTCCTGCCGCTCGTCGGCATGCTGGCAGTGCTCTTCTCGGGATACACGCCCTACATGTCGGCCTTCTGCGGCATCTCGCTGGCACTGGTCGCGGGCATGGCGCGCTGGCGCAACCCGCTGACGCTGGTCTACCCGGCGGCCTTCCTGGGCTATGTGCTATGGAAATTCGCAGGCGGCGGCTTCGATCCGGTGATTGCCGCGCTGCTGAGCGCGGCCACCCTGCTGGCCTGCCTCAGCCCGCAGCCCCGCATCACCCTGCCCGAGATGTCGGAAACCCTTGAAACGGGAGTGAAATACGCCCTGGCCGTCGGCGCCGCCTCGGCCGCCGTCGGCATCGTCGTCGGTGTCATCAACACCACCGGCATCGGCTTCCGCCTGGGCTTCATGGTGACCTCGGGCGCCGCCACCATGGCCGAGAACCTGCATACGCTGATCTCCATCGGCGGATGGGAGCTGGCCTCGATCCCCGATCTGACGCTCTTCCTGTCGCTGATCCTGATCGCGCTGGCCTGTATCCTGATGGGCGCGGGCATCCCGACCACGGCGCTTTACATCATGCTGGTCTCGGTCGCGCAGCCGGCGCTGGCGCAACTGGGCATCCCGCCGCTCGCCAGCCACCTCTTCGTGCTCTACTACGGCGTCGTGGCCGAGATCACGCCCCCGGTCTGCACCTCGGCCTATGCGGCCTCGGCCATTGCCAACTCCAACCCCTTCCGCACCGGGGTCTCGGCCTTCACGCTGGGTCTGGGCAAGGTCGTGGCCCCGATGGCCTTCGTCTATGCGCCGGTGCTGCTCTTCACCGCCACCACCTTCGAGCCGCTGTTCTTCGCCTATGCCGCCGCCTCGGCCATCGCGGGCGTCTTCGCGCTGTCGGTCGCCGTGGTCGGCATGTGGAAGGTGGCGGTTCCGGTCTGGGGCCGGGTGCTGCTGGCCCTCGCCGGCCTCGTCTTCATCGCCCCGGACTGGAGCACCGATCTCATCGCCGTTGCGATCTGCCTGCCGGTGGTCCTGCAGCAGTTTCTGGGCCTGCGCCGAGGCGCGGTCCAGGAGGCCGGAGCCTGAACCATGAAGCACGACATCCTGATCATCGGCGGCGGTATCGTCGGCATTTGCTGCGCCGTCTCGGCCCTGGCGCGGGGGCTCAAGGTCCACATGGTGGAGCCCGGAGAGCCCGGCCAGCAGACCTCGGCGGGGAACGCGGGCATCATCTCTCCCTGGTCCATCGCGCCGCAGGCCACGCCGGGCATCTGGAAGAAGATCCCCGGACTGCTGATGTCCCCGGCCCGGCCCCTCAGCATCCGGCCCGGTGTCTGGCCGCAGATGCTGGGCTGGGGCACGCGCTTCCTGGCCAATAGCGGCAACGCCCGGTTCCGCGCCCTGTCGCAGGCCATGGCACCGCTGAATGCCCCCTGCATTTCCCTTTTCCGTCAGCACCTTGCCGCTGCCGGAGAGAACAGCGACCTGGTCACCGACAGCTATTATGTCCATGTCTTCCGCGACGCCGCCAAGGCCAATCTGAAGGACCTGGAATACAGCGTGCGGCGCGAGGCCGGCGCGGATATCACGCTCATCGGCCCGGCCGAGCTGAAGGCCCTCGAGCCCGCGCTCGGCCCAGGCTTCGAGGCCGCGATCGTGATCCGGGGACAGGCACGGGCGCGCTCTCCGGGACGGCTCGGCCAGGTGCTGGCGGGCCATGCCGAACGCGAGGGGATGCAACTGACCCGCGCCAGGGTGCAGGAGCTTCGGCGCCAGGAGACCGGATGGCGGGTCGAGACCGAGGCCGGTCCGATCGAGGCCGGGAACGTCGTGATGGCGGCCGGGGCCTGGTCGGGAGAGCTCCTGCGCGGCATCATCTCGAAGCTGCCGATGGTCTCGGAGCGGGGCTATCACGGGGAATTCCCCCAGGCCGGGCTGGAGCTCAATCACTCGGTAATGGATGTCGAGAACAAGGTGGTGGCCAGTTCGATGGAAACCGGGGTGAGAATCGCCGGCACCGCAGAGTTCGCCGCCATTGACGCCCGCCCCGATCCGAAACGCGAGGCGCTCTTCAAGGCGCAGGCGCGGGCGCTCTGCCCCGATATCGGGCTTGGCGACATGCGGCTGTGGATGGGGCGGAGGCCCTCGCTGCCCGACAGCCTGCCCGCGCTCGGCCCGGTCAGGGGCCAGCCCGGCCTCTACGCGGCCTTCGGACATTCGCACTATGGTCTGATGATGGCCCCGAAGACAGGCGAGATCATTGCCGATCTGCTGTCAGGGCGCGATCCGGGGCTGGATCTGGCGCCCTATGACCCGCTTCGCTTCAGTTGAAGCGGGGCGCGAGCCTGCCCCTTTCCGTGAGTGGAAACCTTTGATCCGGTGCGGATCTTATGCGGCGCAGGCGCTTGCGACGGTCTCGGCCTGAGCGTCGACCATGTGCTGCGGCAGGCGAGCGATGCCACCGCGACGGGCCAGGGCCTGGCGCAGGGAGTAGACGCCGGACTGGTCCAGCACGCGACGTGCGGAGCGAGCGGAGCCCGAGGTCTGAGCGGGCGCTTCGGAGAGCTGCTGCATGGCCTCGTCGACGGCGGCGTTCAGCATGTCCAGGGTCACGGTACGGTTCCGGGTGGCTTTTGCTTTGCGCATCTTCGTTGCTCCTGTTGTCGGCCCTTGGGCACTTGTGAGTGTCGGGCTGTCTGTGTCGCCCTGTTGACCTTGTTTTAGCACCAGTTGACGTGCCGGGCAGGGGCGCAACAGGAGAACAATGGGAAAGTTCGGACAGGTTCCTATCCCTTCGGATAGGTCGACCTGCCCCCATGGCGGCAAAGCCTTCCCGCCCGGCCGCGCCAGAGGCGGGGATTCCACCTGCGCAGCTTGACCACACCTTGGGTGCATGGTCTCTGGGCGAGAGTCGCAGGACCCGCATTTAGCCGACAATCATTTCAAAGGATTCTCTCGTGATCAGACGCCTTTATGACTGGACCATCCGCATGGCGGATCATCCTCATGCCCTTTGGGTTCTGGCGCTCGTGGCCTTCGCGGAATCCTCCTTCTTCCCCATCCCGCCGGATCTGCTGATGATTCCGATGATCATCGCGCGCCCCTCGCGGGCCTTCACCATCGCCGCTGTCGCCATGGCGGCCTCGGTCGCAGGCGGCATGGCGGGCTATGCCATCGGCGCCTTCGCCTTCGACGCCATCGGCCAGCCCATCCTCGAGAGCATGGGCAAGGGCCACGCTATGGAAGAGTTCAACCAGCGCTTCAACGATGCGGGCTTCTGGGCGGTGCTGGGGGCGGGCGTGACCCCCTTCCCCTACAAGGTGATCACCATCATGTCGGGCTGGACCGGCATGCCGCTGGCCACCTTCGTGGTCACCTCCATCGTCGCGCGCGGCCTGCGTTTCTACATCATCGCAATCCTGCTGTGGAAATTCGGCTCACCCGTTCGTGACTTCATCGAAAAGCGCCTTGGTCTTGTCTTCACTGTGTTTTTCGCCATTCTGCTCGCCGGTTTCCTGGTGGTGAGATATCTATGACCTTCCGACTGAAGACGGCCCTGGCCGGTGCCGGTTCCGCAGCGCTCCTGCTGGGCGCCCTGGGCTCTCAGTTCATCGGCGGGCTGGCGCCCTGCCACCTCTGCCTGCTGCAACGCTGGCCGCACCTGGCCGCGATCGTGATCGCCGGGGCGGCGGTGGCGACGGGGCAGCGCCTGCTGGCCCTGCTGGGCGCTCTGGCCGCCGCAGTGACCGCGGGCATCGGGATCTACCACACCGGCGTCGAGCGCGACATCTTCGAGGGCCCCACCTCCTGCACCTCCTCCAGCACAGGCTCGGTCAGTGCCGACCAGCTCTTCGACCAGATCATGGCCGCGCCGCTGATCCGCTGCGACGAGGTGGCCTTCGAGTTCCTGGGCCTCTCCATGGCGAGCTGGAACGCGGTGCTGTCGCTGGGACTGGTGGCGGTCTGGCTCTGGGCCTACCTGCGCGACTGATCACCACCGCCTGACGGCAGGGGCGGAAGGGGGTTGGCACCCACCCTGACCCGAGGCGACGCTCCGCGACGGATTTTCTTGCCCGTCATTCCGCGACATGGAAAGCTTCGGTCAAACAACCGAGGGCGGGTCAGTGACCGAAGACAACAGCATTTTCGTGGGCGGCGCAGAGCTGCCGCAATGGCTCAACCTCAAGCGGGCGAACCGGCACGGGCTGGTGGCGGGCGCCACGGGCACCGGCAAGACGGTAACCCTGCAGATCCTTTGCGAGGGCCTCTCGGCCCAGGGCGTGCCGGTCTTCGTGGCCGATGTGAAGGGCGACCTCTCGGGCCTCAGCCAGCCGGGCACCTCGAAGGATTTCCTGGAGAAGCGCGCCGCCACCATCGGCTTTGACGACTACGCCTACGAGGCCTGCCCGGTGATCTTCTGGGATGTCTTCGGGAAGCAGGGCCACCCGGTGCGCTCGACCATCTCGGAAATGGGCCCGACGCTGCTCGCCCGCCTGCTGGAGCTGAACGACACCCAGGAGGGCGTCCTGTTCGTCGCCTTCGAGGTGGCCGACGACCAGGGGCTGATGCTGCTGGATATTGACGACCTGCGCGCCATGCTGACCTACCTGGGCGAGAATGCCGCCGAGATCCGCAAGGAATACGGCAATGTCTCTGCGGCCTCCATTGGCGCCATCCAGCGCCGCCTGCTGAAGCTTCAGGCCGCGGGGGCCGAACAGTTCTTCGGAGAACCCGCCCTTGAGCTGGCCGATTTCATGCGCACCACCCGCGACGGGCGCGGCTACGTGAACATCCTTGCCGCTGATGACCTGATCCTGTCGCCCGGCGTCTACGGCACCGTGCTGCTCTGGCTGCTCTCCGAGCTCTTCGAGGAGCTGCCCGAGGTCGGCGACCCCGAGAAACCCCGGCTGGTCTTCTTCTTCGACGAGGCGCACCTGCTGTTCGACGATGCCCCCAAGGCGCTGCTGGAACGCTTGGGCCAGGTGGTGCGGCTGATCCGCTCGAAGGGGGTGGGCGTCTACTTTGTCACCCAGAACCCGCAGGATGTGCCGGACGAGGTGCTGGGCCAGCTGGGCAACCGGGTGCAGCATGCGCTGCGCGCCTATACGCCGAGGGACGCCAAGGCCGTGCGCACCGCCGCCCAGACCTTCCGCCAGAACCCCGAGCTGGACACGGAAACCGTGATCACCGAGCTGGGCGTGGGCGAGGCGCTGACCTCTTTCCTCGATGCCAAGGGCGTGCCGGGGATCGTCCAGCGCACGCTGATCCGCCCGCCCTCTTCCCGGCTGGGTCCGGTGACCGAGGCCGAGCGGCGCGGGGTGATGAACATCAGCCCCGTCGCGGGCCAATACGACAAAGCCGTCGATCGCGACTCCGCCCATGAGATCCTGACCCGCCGGGCCGAGGAGATGGCGCGCAAGCGAGAAGAAGAAGAAGCCCGCGAGGCCGAGGAAAAGGAAGAGGCCGCCCGTGCCAAGCGCGAGGCCCGCGAGGCCAGAACCGCGCGCAGCTATTCCATGCCCCGCACCCGCCGTCGCCGCAGCTCGAACCGCCAGAGCATCGGCGAGGCCGCGGCCAAGTCCATCGTGCGCGCGGTCTCGACCCAGGTCGGCCGGGCCCTGGTGCGCGGTCTCCTGGGCAGCCTCAGCCGCCGCTAGACAGAAAAAGAGGGAGGGTTTCCCCTCCCTCAGTCTGTTCAGCCGGGCTCTCTCTGCTGACTGCTCTCGATATCTGCCTGCCCCGGCTGCCGTGCCATCCCGACACGTCCCTCGGGCGGGGCCCTGAGGCCCCTGCCCCTGTCACTGTCCAAGATCAGCTGCAGCCGGAGGTGCCGCCGCAGGTGTTGCACTTCATGCAGGTGCCGTTGCGCACCAGCGTGTAGTTGCCGCATTCGCCGCAGGCCTCGCCCTCGTAGCCCTGGATCTTGGCCTTGGTGCGCGCATCCATGGTGCTGACACCGGCAGAGATCGCCACGCTGGAGGTGCTGACCGAAGCCGCCACGCTGCCCGAGGCCGCCGGGCTGGCGGAGGCCTGGGGTGCCACGGCGCCCGAGCTTCCCTCGCCGCCCCGCATCACCAGCAGCTCTTGCGGCAGGCGCTTGCGCAGGTAGCCCGTGGAAGAGATCTGCTTCAGAACTTCCAGGGACTTGGTCGCGGCGGTCTCGCTCATCTCCTTGATATTGCTGACACCTTCCTCTTCGCCACGGCCTACGTCGTCGAAGGACGCGCCCTGCGGCTTCACATGGGCCAAGTCGGTACGGTCCAGGTAGGACACGGCCAGTTCGCGGAAGATGTAGTCGAGGATCGAGGTCGCGTTCTTGATCGTCTCGTTGCCCTGCACCATGCCGGCCGGCTCGAACTTGGTGAAGGTGAAGGCGTCGACGAACTCTTCCAGCGGCACGCCGTACTGAAGACCGACCGAGACCGCGATGGCGAAGTTGTTCATCATCGCGCGGAAGCCGGCGCCTTCCTTGTGCATGTCGATGAAGATCTCGCCAAGCGAGCCGTCCTCGTATTCGCCCGTCCGCAGATAAACCTTGTGACCGCCGACGCTGGCCTTCTGGGTGTAGCCCTTGCGGCGCATCGGCATCTTCTCGCGGCCGCGCTCGACCTCCTTGATGATCACCTTCTCGATGATCTTCTCGGCCAGCACCGCGGCCTTCTCCTGGGTCGAGCCGCTTTCCAGCACCTCGGCCGCCTCGTCGTCATCCTCGACCAGGGCCGCTGCCAGCGGCTGGCTCAGCTTCGAGCCGTCGCGGTAGAGCGCATTGGCCTTGACGCCCAGGGACCAGCTCAGCTCGTAGGCGGCCTTGCAGTCCTCGATGGTGGCATCGTTGGGCATGTTGATGGTCTTCGAGATCGCACCCGAGATGAACGACTGCGCCGCCGCCATCATTTTGATGTGGCTGTCGACCGAGAGGAAGCGCTTGCCCTTCTTGCCGCAGGGGTTGGCGCAATCGAAGATCGCGTAGTGCTCTTCCTTCAGGAAGGGCGCGCCTTCCAGCGTCATTGTCCCGCAGACGTGGTCGTTGGCGGCGTCGATCTCGGCCTTGGTGAAGCCCAGGTGACGCAGCATGTCGAAGCTGGGATCGTTCAGCTTGGCCGCCGGGATGCCCAGGGTCTTGGTGCAGAACTCTTCGCCAAGCGTCCACTGGTTGAAGACGAAGCGGATGTCGAAGGCCGACTTCAGCGCCCCGTTCACCTTCTTCAGCTCTTCGGGGCCGAAGCCATGGCCGACCAGCGAGGTGGTGTTGATGCCGGGGCAATTGCCGAGGCTGGCGTGACCCACGGCATAAGAGACGATCTCTTCGACCTGCGAGGGGCTGTAGCCCAGCTTGGCCAGTGCCGCGGGAACCGAGCGGTTGATGATCTTGAAGTAGCCGCCACCGGCCAGCTTCTTGAACTTCACCAGGGCGAAGTCGGGCTCGATGCCGGTGGTGTCGCAGTCCATGACCAGGCCGATGGTGCCCGTGGGGGCGATCACGCTGGTCTGCGCGTTGCGGTAGCCATGCTGTTCGCCAAGGCGCACGGCCTCGTCCCAGCTGGCCATGGCCAGCTTCACCAGATCCTGGTCGGGGCAGTTGCCCAGATCCAGCGGCACCGGCTTGACCGCAAGCTTCTCGTAGCCCTCGGTCGCGCCATAGGCGGCGTTGCGGTGGTTGCGCATGACGCGCAGCATATGCTTGGCGTTGCGCTCGTAGCCCGAGAAGGCACCCAGCTCACCGGCCATCTCGGCGGAGGTGGCATAGGCGACGCCGGTCATGATCGCGGTCAGCGCGGCGCCAAGGGCGCGGCCCTCGTCGCTGTCGTATCCGTAGCCCATGTTCATCAGCAGGCCGCCGATGTTGGCATAGCCCAGGCCCAGGGTGCGGAAGTCATAGGAGAGCTGGGCGATTTCCTTCGAGGGGAACTGCGCCATGGTCACCGAGATCTCCAGCGTCACCGTCCAGAGACGGGTGGCGTGGATGTAATCCTCGGCCTGGAACTTGCCGTCCTTGAGGAAGGTCAGCAGGTTCATCGAAGCCAGGTTACAGGCGGTGTCGTCCAGGAACATGTACTCGGAACAGGGGTTCGAGCCACGGATCTCGCCATCTTCCGGGCAGGTGTGCCAGGCGTTGACGGTGTCATGGAACTGGATGCCCGGATCGGCACAGGCCCAGGCGGCATGGCCGATGTCTTCCCAAAGGTCGCGCGCCTTGATGGTCTTGGCGACCGAGCCGTCGGTGCGGTTGATCAGCGCCCAGTCGTCATCGTTGCGCACCGCTTCGAGGTAGGCATCGGTGACCCGGACAGAGTTATTCGAATTTTGCCCAGAAACCGAGGCATAGGCTTCGGAATCCCAGTCGGTATCATAGGTCGGAAACTCGATGCTGCTATAGCCCTGGCGCGCGTAGTCCAGCACGCGCTTGATGTAGGTCTCGGGGATGGAGGATTTCTTTGCCTCGCGCACCGCCTTCTTCAGGCCTGCATTCGCGGCGGGGTCGTAGGCGTCAGCCTCGGCCCCGTCCCATTGCCGGATCGCCGCGAAGATGTCGTTCAGCTTGGCCTCGTGCATCTTGGAACCGGCAACGATGGAGGCAACCTTCTGTTCCTCCTTCACTTTCCAGTTGATGTATTCCTGCACGTCGGGGTGATCGGCATCAACGATGACCATCTTGGCCGCGCGCCGGGTGGTGCCCCCGGACTTGATCGCGCCGGCCGCCCGGTCGCCGATCTTCAGGAAGCCCATGAGGCCCGACGACTTGCCGCCGCCCGACAGCCGCTCGCCCTCGGCACGCAGGGACGAGAAGTTGGTGCCGGTGCCGGAGCCGTACTTGAACAGGCGCGCTTCACGCACCCAGAGATCCATGATCCCGCCTTCCGAGACCAGGTCATCCTTCACCGACTGGATGAAGCAGGCGTGGGGCTGGGGATGCTCGTAAGAGGATTTCGACTTGGTCAGCTTCCCGGTCTTGTAGTCCACGTAGTAGTGGCCCTGGCCCGGTCCGTCGATGCCATAGGCCCAGTGCAGGCCGGTGTTGAACCACTGCGGAGAGTTCGGCGCGGCGCGCTGCGTGGCCAGCATGTGGCGCATCTCGTCGTAATAGGCGCGGGCGTCTTCCTCGGTGGTGAAATAGCCACCTTTCCAGCCCCAGTAGGTCCAGGCCCCGGCCAGACGATCGAAGACCTGCTTCGAGGAGGTCTCGCCGCCGATCTCGGCGCCCTCGTCGGCGACCGAACGCCAGAGGAACTCGGGCACGCCCTTTTCGCGCACGCGCTTCAGCTTCGAGGGCACGCCCGCCTTGCGGAAGTACTTCTGTGCGATGACATCCGAGGCCACCTGGCTCCAGCTCTCGGGGACTTCCAGCTCGTCGAGCTTGAAGACCACGGTGCCGTCCGGATTGCGGATCTCGCTGGTGGTGGTGATGAAGGGAATGCCCGCGTATGCGTCCTGGCCTGCTTCGGTAAACCTGCGTTCGATCTTCATGATTTGCGCCCTAATACTGGTTCCTGTCCTCGAACCCGAAGCCCGCATCCGCCCTTCTGGACATCAGCCTCCTGGCCCTCCGCCTCGGCAAGGCCGAGCAAGACTCCATGGCGACCGCCTTTTGGAGGCGGTTCGGGGCCCTCGGGACAGGACCCTGCTTGCTTGTGTTGTCTTGCCGCGAAGCTCACTACATTTAGTGGGCACCCCGCCTGCCGTCACAATCTGCGGTATTTGAAGGTCGATATCAACGGATTTTATCACCTAAAAATCCCTTGACGTGATCTTGTCGCAGGGCGTTGATTCCCGTTACTGACCCGAGAGACAGAAAACCCTTTTCGTTCAAGAAGCTTACCGCCGCGGCTCAGGCTCAGGCTGAACTTCCGCCGCGTCGCGGCAACCTGGGCGCGAGCGCAACACTCCTCGGTCTGCCCACAAAATGCCCGGTGTTTGATCTTTAAATCACACCACATCTGGTAGGTCCGGGCTTGCAGAAATGCATCCCCCTGCGCGGAGGGGAATCAACCGCGCGGTCAAATTTCGCGGCAAGGAAAGCGACAGGGCTTTCCCCAGGGAAAGCCAAGCAAATCAAAGAGATGCGGAAAAGCGTCAGGTCTGGAAGCCCAGGCGCCAAAGATACCGGGCCAACCGAAGGCGGGCCCCTGCCCCCGGGTGGCCAAGGCTTAGGCCAGTCCCCCTACTATATATACAGTGCCCCCTGTGCGTGTTGGTGCGCCTCGTGAGAACAGACGCCAGCCAACCGACACGCATCGCCAGGAAGGGCCGGGCCGGTGTGACGTTCAGGAGGTCGCGTCGCGGTCGACACCGTATTCACCGCAAAGCTCGGACAGGGCGCCGTGCAACAGGCCGATGATCTCGGCGCGCGGAGAAGAGGTCCGCTCGACGATGCCGATCTGGCGGTTCACCTGCGGCGAGCCGAAGGGGTGACGGCTGAGGCCCAGGTCCTCGGGCTCCTGCAAGGCGACATGGGGCACAACCGAGATGCCCAGCCCCTGGCGCACGAAGGTGACGATCGAGCCGATGGTGTCGATCTCGGCCACGTCATTGGTCACCACGCCGAGTCGAGAGAGTTCGGTGTCGATCAGGTTGGCCAGCGGCACCGCGCTCCGGAAGCGGATATAGGGCCGCGTATTCAGCAACTCGATGGGGTCGACGGCCTGCATGCCCGGCGGTCCGATCAGCCAGAGCGGCTCGCGCAGGAAGGGACTCCAGCGCAGCGCACTGGGGAATCCCAGGTGTTCCGCGACGATAGCCGCGTCGAGACGACCGGCCGCGACATCCGCGATGAGGCTGGTCGAGAGCGACACCCGCAGGCTTGGCTTCAGCGCCGGATAGCGCTGGCGCATCTGTATCAAAGCGCGCGGCAGGAGGTTCAGCGCGCTTGAGCGGACCGAGCCCAGCATCAGCGTGCCGGCGATCTGATCACCGCTCAGGCTGGCCTTGGTATCCTCGGCGCGGCGCAGGATATCACGTGCCATTTCAAGCACCTGATGTCCCTCGGGCGTGACCCGCGGCGGTCGGGTGCTGCGGTCGAAGATGGTCACGCGCAGCTCCTCTTCCAAGGCGTGAACCTGCTGGCTGACGGCCGAGGGGGTCAGGCCGACAACATCTGCCGCCTGGGCGAAAGTGCCATGGGATTGAATGGCCAAGAGGGTCTTCAGTTGCCGGGTTTCCATCATCACATCCAGTTTTTCTAAATCTAATAACCAGAATTACGCGTTTTTGTGAAGACATTCTTTGCGTTAGGGTCACCACCCAAGGAGGAGACCTGCAGCCCGGTTGAGGAGACCGCTGCAGATCTATCGACAGACACAGAGACGAAATGGCGCGCCCCGACGTCTCGGGACGCTATGGAGACACGCGCGATGAGCAAGACAATCCTCGTAACGGGGCCCGACCTCGACCCGGCAGCGGCCCGTATCGTGGCCGAGCATGGGTACCAGACGGTGCACACCCCGCCCTATGCCGACAGCGCGGTCATTTCCGAGTATCTTCAGAAGACCGGCGCCGAGGGCATTGTCTCTCGCATGGGCCGCCTGGATGCCTCGGTCATGGATGTGGCGCCGCACCTCAAGGTGATCTCGAAGCACGGGGTCGGCGTCGACAACATCGACATCGAGGCCGCCGCCGAGCGCGGCATCCCGGTGCTGGTCGCCACCGGCGCCAACGCGGTCTCGGTGGGCGAACATGCCATCGCGCTGCTGCTGGCAACGGTCAAGCGGGTGCTGCCGCTGGATGCGGGCCTGCGCGCCGGTCGTTGGGAAAAGCCCGGCTTCTCCGGGCGAGAGATCGCCGGCTCCACCATGGGCCTGATGGGCATGGGCGCGATTGCCCAGGCCACCGGCCGCATGGCCAAGGGCCTGGGTCTGAACCTGGTGGGGTATGACCCCTACGCCCCCGACAGCGCCTTCGAGGCGCTCGGCGTCACCCGCTGCGCCACGCTCGATGAGATGCTGGTGCAATCCGACATCCTCTCGCTGCATTGCCCGCTGAACGACCAGACGCGCGGCATGCTGAACGCCGAGAGCATCGCCAAGATGCCCAAGGGGGCCTATGTCATCAACACCGCCCGCGGTGGTCTGATCGACGAGCCCGCCCTGGTGGCAGCGATCGAGAGCGGCCACCTGGCAGGCGCGGGCCTCGATACCTTCGCGGTCGAGCCCCCCGCCCCCGATCACCCCTATTTCGACGTTCCGGAAATCGTGCTGACCCCGCATATCGGCGGCGTCACCCGCCAGGCCGGCGCCCGTGTCGGCGTCGATGCGGTGACCGGCATCTTCCAGATCCTCGACGGCCAGCCCGTCGCCCCCGAACGCATCATCAACCGCAAATTGCTGGCCGCCGCACAGGCAGAGCCGGCAAACATGGAGAAGTGACAATGACCATCGGCTTCCGCATCCTCAACCGTGACCGCGTCGCCCCTGCCGAGCTCGTCGCCGAGTTCGCCAAGCTTCCGGTGGCCAATGTCTCCGACAGCATGTCGCGCATGACCGCCGCCGGCTCGCGCCTGCGCCCGATGCACAGCTCCGGCGGCATGGCGGGCGTCGCCCTGACGGTGAAGGCGCGCCCCGGCGACAACCTGATGCTGCATGCCGCCATCGACCGTGCCGTGCCCGGCGACGTGATCGTCGTCGACGCGGGCGGTGCCCTGGACAATGCACTCATGGGCGAGTTGATGCTGGCCTATGCTATCAAGAAGGGCGTGGTCGGCTTCGTCATCGACGGCGCGATCCGCGACCTGGACAATTTCCGCGAGACAAACCTGCCGACCTGGGCAGCGGGTGTCACCCATCGCGGCCCGTACAAGGACGGACCCGGCGAGGTCAATGTTCCTATCTCCATCGACGGAATGGTTATCCATCCCGGCGATATCATCATCGGTGACAGCGATGGCGTGCTATGCGTGCCTATCGACGGGGCCGATACGATCCTGAAATCCACTCAGGCCAAATCCGCCGCCGAGATCAAGCAGATGGCTGACATCGAAGCTGGCACCAACGACCGGAGCTGGGTTGACCGCGCACTCAAGGAACGCGGTTGTGCCCTGCCCCAAGACTAAGCAAACCTGCATGCAAAGGAGGAGTGACATGCTCAACATCTTCAAGAAAACTGCCATTGCCGGCGCAATGATCCTGTCCGCAGGGGCAGCCATGGCCGACTATCCCGAGAAACCCATCGAGGTGATCGTGGGCTATTCCGCTGGTGGCGGCACCGATGTCATGGCGCGTACCGCCGCGCCCTTCATCGAGAAGTACCTGGGCGACGGCGCAAGCCTCGTCGTGAAGAACATGCCCGGTGCCTCGGGCCAGATCGGCGTGACCGAAGCGGCGAATGCCGATCCGGACGGCTACACCCTGGGCACCTTCAACCTGCCGGGCATGATGGCGCGTACCATCGACCGCGAGGCCGATTACGACCGCGACAGCTTCACCTACCTGGCCAACGTCGTGAACGATCCCAACGTGATCGTCACCTCGAAGGACAGCGGCCTGGACACCCTGGACAAGCTGATCGCCGAAGCGAAGGAAAACCCCTTCGCCGTGACCGTCGGCATGTCCTCGCTGGGTGGCGATGACCACTTCGCGCTGATCAAGCTGCAGAACCTCACCGAGACCGAGTTCACCATCGTTCCGTTCAAGGGCTCCGCCCCCGCACGGACCGCGCTTCTGGGCGGCCACGTCGCCATGGGCATCCTGAACATCTCGGAAGTGGCCGAATTCCAGGACCAGCTGAACGTCCTGGGCGTCGCCACCAAGGAGCGTTCGCCCTTCGCACCTGAGCTGGCAACCTTCCAGGAGCAGGGCCTCGACCTGGTCAACGGCTCCATGCGCGGCTTCATCGCCCCCAAGGGGCTGCCGGAAGACGTGCAGGCCAAGCTGATCGACGCCTTCTCCCAGCTGTCCAGCGATCAGGAGTTCCTCGACGCCATGGCCGCGACCGCCAACCCGGTCGAAGTGGTCACCGGCGAGGACTTCAAGCAGCTGACCTCGGACCTCTATGATCTCGCCAAGGGCGTGTGGGAAACCACCCCCTGGAACTGAGGCCAAGAGCGTGAGGGGGATCTTCCCCCTCACGCATCCCCCCACCTGTCATCAAGAGCAAACCCATGCCCGAGAGCCGCAAATCCCGTCTGACCCGGCCCGAGACCCTGACCGCACTCGGGATCCTTCTGGTCGCCGCCGGGTTCCTTATCCCCACCTCCGAGCTGCGCCCGATCTCCGCGCTGCTGCCCGCCGCAATGCTGATCGGCCTGATCGTTCTGGCCGTGCTGCTGCTGCTCGCCGACCAGCGCAAGGCCGCCGCCGGAGAAGAGGCAAAGCCCGTCACCCAGTCGCCGAAGCGCGTGGTCGGAGCCTTCCTGCTGATCGTCTCCTACGCGCTGGCCACCGATTTCATCGGTTTCTACGTCAGCACCGCCGTGACCATTCCGCTGGTCGCCTGGCTCTTTGGCTATCGCAATCCGCTCGGGCTGCTGGTCGCCACGGTGATCGTCGTCGGCACGATCTGGGCCATCTTCGATTTCGGGATGTCGCAGGACTTCCCCACTGGCCGCTTCTGGGGGCGTTGATCCATGTATTCCGATCTTCTTCATGCTCTGCCCGACGTCTTTGCCCTGACCAACTTCGCCGCCGTGATCATCGGCGTCATCGCGGGCATCGTCGTGGGCGCCATGCCCGGCCTCTCGGCCACCATGGCAATCTCTGTTCTCGTGCCCTTCACCTTCGGACTTGAGCCGCTCGTCGCGCTCGGCCTGATGGCGGGCATCTACAACGGCGCCATGTATGGCGGCGCAATCCCCGCCGTCCTGCTGCGCATCCCCGGCACCCCCGCCGCCGTCGCCACGACCTTCGATGGCTACCCGATGGCGCAGAAGGGTGAAGGCGGCTTCGCCCTGCAGGTCGCGGTTGTCTCCTCTGCCTTCGGGGGCATCGCCTCGGCCTTCGCGCTGATGCTGCTGGCTCCGCCGCTGTCCAAGGTGACGCTGCTCTTCGGCCCCTCCGAGGTCTTCTGGGTCGCGGTCTTCGGCCTGGCCTCGATCATCTTCCTGCTGGGTGGCAACCCGGTGAAGGGCCTGATCTCGGCCTGTTTCGGTGTCTTCGTCTCGGTCATCGGTTCCGACCCGATCTACGGCAACGACCGTTTCACCTTCGGCCAGCTGGAAATGCTGGACGGCATCAACATCGTGATCCTGCTGGTCGGCCTCTACGCGCTGCCGCCGGTGATCGACCTGCTGGAAACGCCGCTGAAGACCGGCGGTGTCTCGAGCTCCAAGCTGGGGACCGAGTCGCTCTGGAAGGCCCTGCCGCGCATGAAGGGTTTCTGGAAGACCTGGCTGCGCGGGTCCTTCCTGGGCATCTGGATCGGGATCCTGCCCGGTGCGGGTGGCTCCATGGCGGCCTTCATGTCCTACAACGAGGCGCGCCGCACCTCGAAGAACCCCGAGGAATGGGGTGAGGGCGAGCCCGAGGGCGTGGCCGCGGCCGAGGTTGCCAACAACGCCGACACCGCCTCTGCGCTGATCCCCGCCCTGACCCTGGGCATTCCGGGCACCGCCGTTGCCGCGGTGATGCTGGGCGGCCTGCTGGTGCATGGCCTGCAGCCGGGTCCGATGTTGTTCCGGGACAATCCCGACATCGTCTTCGGCTTCATGTGGCAGTTCCTCTTCGGGGCGATCCTGCTGATCATCCTGGGCGGCTCGCTGGCGACCAACAGCTTCGCCCGCCTGCTGAACCTGCCGCGCCCGCTGCTGGGGTCCGTGATCATCGTTCTGATGCTGATCGGCGTCTATTCGATCCACGGCCGGATGTTCGACGTCTACCTGATGCTGGGCTTCGGTGCGGTCGGCTGGGTCATGGACCGGCTGAAGTTCCCGCTGCCGCCGGTGGTGCTGGGCCTGATCCTGGGCGGTTTCGCCGAAGAGAACCTGCGCCTGGCCCTGCGTATCGGTCGCGGCGACCCGATGGTGCTCTTCCAGAACACCACAAGCCTGATCCTGGTGGCGCTGACCGTCGCCGTGATCATCGGACCGTCGCTGAAGAAGCGCTTCATCGATAGCCGAAAGGCCGATTGAGCCCCGCGCCGCACCCACGCTCCCCGTGGTGCGGCGCCCCCTCCCCCCTCTTTAGCGACAGATGGGAGCGCCCTTCGGGGCGCTCCCATGCGTTTTGGCAGGCAGTCATCGGTGCGCCGGTGCAGGCGAGCGCCGAGGGGGCCAGTGTCAGACGCGATGCAGGATATCCGGGCCGACCTCGGACAGGCTGCGCAAACCCAGGAGGCCCAGGTTGCGGTGGATCTCGGTCTTCAGGATATCGATGGCCCGTGTAGCCATCTCCTGCCCGCCCAGTGTCGCCGCGTAGAGAAGCGGCCGTCCCACCAGCACCATGTCCGCGCCCAGGGCCAGGGCCTTGATCACATCGGTGCCGCGCCGGATGCCGCCGTCGACGAGCAGCGCCATGTCCCCCGCCTGCGCGCGCGCTTCGGGCAGGATGCGCAGCGGCGATATCGCGTGGTCCAGCTGACGCCCGCCGTGGTTGGACAGGACCACCCCGTCGCAGCCAAGCGCCCGCGCCCGCCCCACGTCGTCCGGGGCAATCACGCCCTTCAGAACCAGCTTGCCCGGCCAGAGGTCGCGCATCAGCGCAAGGTGATCCCAGCTCAGGTGATCCTTGCGCCCGAAGTCCCGCATCGCCTGCTTCGAGATGATCGGCGCGCCGCGAATGGCATCGGAGTTCTCGAAGTGGGGCATGCCCCTGGCCAGGGTGGGCACGAAGGTTCCCAGCACCCAGCGGGGCTTGATGGCGAAATCCCACAGCAGCCTCGGCGTCACCCTGAGCGGCGTCGAGAAACCGGCCCGCAGGTTGTTTTCCCGGTTGGCCACCACCGCCGTGTCGGCGGTCAGCACCAGGGTGCCGAAACCGGCCTCTCGGGCGCGGGCGATCAGGGCGCGGATGCGGTCTTCTTCGCCGGGCAGATAGGCCTGGAACCAGGCGTCGGGATTGGCGTCCCGGACGTCCTCCATCCGCGTCAACGAAGAGCCGGAGAGCACGAAGGGAAGCCCCGCCGCCCCGGCCGCCCGCGCCAGAACCCTGTCGCCGTCGCGCGCCATCAGCGCCGAGAGCCCCATGGGCGCGATGCCGAAGGGGGCGGTATACGTCTTGCCCATGAGGTTCTGCGCGACAGAGCGCCCCTCGACCCCGGCCAGCACCTTCGGCACCAGGCGCCAGGCATCCAGCGCCGCGCGGTTATCCTGCCGTGCCGCGCCGGTTTCGGCAGCGCCCGAGACATAGCCAAAAAGCGGGCGCGGCAGGCGGCGGCGGGCGGCGGGCTCGAAATCATCCAGTGTCAGCAGCATCAGAAACCATCTTGTCGTTCAGGGGGCCCGGATGCTGCACCGGCGATCCTGGGGCCAAAGCCCCGCGGCAAGGCGGGCCTATGGGCGGGATCTACGGGAGCGGTTCGGGGGTCATTGCATGGGGTCATTCCCTACCCCAGATGCCCTGCGCGGGAAAGGCTGCGCCGGTGGCCCCGATCCTTCCGGAGTGCGTCGCCCCACTCGATCCGAGCTGGCGGGTATCTCTGGCTGTCGCTCGACGGATCAGAAAAGACGCGATACCATCAGCGCAGGGAGGAGTTCAGGATTGATGTCGGACACGAAGCACATTGATCGCGTGGTGGCGGTCGCCAGTCATCCCAGTGCCGCGGCCAGATCCCGGCTTGCTGCTTCGTGGCGCCGGTCGTTCGACCATCATGGCCTGGATCCGGGCCAGAAGGCCGGCGTGCAGCGCGTGACGTCAGAGGCCTTGGCAGAGCGGCGCGAGCGATCGGAAGCGATGTTGCACGTGGCCGCTCCGAAGCTCGATGCGCTCTTCCAGCTCGTCGGCAGCTCGGGCTGCGGCGTGCTCCTGACCGATGCAGATGGGGTGGTGCTCGACCTGCGCACCGCGGACAGCGATCTTGCCGCCTTCGATGGCTGGGGGCTGACACCCGGCTCCGACTGGTCCGAAGCCTCGGAAGGCACCAATGGCATCGGCACCTGCATCGCCGAAGGGCGGCGCGTCATCATCCACCGCGACGACCATTTCCATGCCCGCAACACCGGGATGAGTTGCATGGACGCCCCCATCTTCGGCCCCGAGGGCGAGTTGATCGGCGCGCTCGACGTATCCTCGGCCCGGGCCGACCAGACCGAGGCGTTCAATCACCTGATCGCGGCGATGGTGGTCCAGACCGCTCGCCAGATCGAAACCGACAACTTTCGCGCGGCCTTCTCGGGGGCCCGGATCATCGTCGCCGATACCGACGACAGCGAAGCGGCGACGCTGCTGGCGGTGGATCGCGACGATCTGGTGATGGGCGCCACCCGCGGCGCACGCAAGGCCTTTCGCCTGAACAGCAGCGGACCGATCAAGTCGGTTCCCGCCTCCGACCTCTTCGGGCGCGACGACGGGCCGACCGGCTTCGAGAAGGCCGAAAGAGCGGCGGTAAATCGGGCACTGTCGCGCGCCGATGGCAACGTGTCCCAGGCCGCCCGGATGCTGGGGATCGGCCGTGCCACCCTCTATCGCCGCATGAAACGGCTGGGGCTCGGCGGAAATCCGAACTGAATGTCTCAGGGATGAGACACGTCGCGCCTGCCGGTTCGGTTGCCCGGGCTGACGCGGGCGCTGTCGTCTGCAACCTTCTCTTCGTCTCTGGTGGAGGACCGGAGGCGCAAAGGAGGATACCCAATGAACGAGATGACCGACGTCACGGGCGCATTCAAGTCGCCCTTCCGCACCCGCTATGACAACTTCATCGGCGGCACATTCGTGCCCCCCGTGAAGGGCCAGTATTTCGACAACATCACCCCGATCACCGGCGCCAAGGTCTGCGAAGTGGCCCGCTCGACCGCCGAGGATGTCGAGCTGGCGCTGGACGCCGCCCATGCCGCGAAAGAGGCCTGGGGCAAGACCAGCGCGGCTGAGCGCTCGAACGTCCTGCTGAAGATCGCCGACCGCATCGAAGAGAACCTCGACCTGATCGCCGCAGCCGAGACCTGGGACAACGGCAAGCCGATCCGCGAGACCACGGCGGCCGACATCCCGCTGTCGGTGGACCATTTCCGCTATTTCGCGGGGGTGCTGCGCAGCCAGGAAGGCACGATGTCCGAAATCGATTCCGACACCGTGGCCTATCACTTCCACGAGCCGCTCGGCGTTGTCGGCCAGATCATCCCGTGGAACTTCTCGATCCTGATGGCGGCCTGGAAGCTGGCGCCTGCGCTGGCGGCGGGCAATTGCATCGTCTTGAAGCCGGCCGAGCAGACCCCGGCTGCGATCATGGTCCTGATAGAGACCATCGCCGACCTGCTGCCCGCGGGCGTCCTGAACATCGTCAACGGCATGGGCCCCGAGGTCGGCGGCCCGCTGGCCGAAAGCGACCGCATCGCCAAGATCGCCTTCACCGGCTCGACCGAGACCGGGCGCATCATCATGAAGGCCGCGACCAAGAACCTGATCCCGGTGACGCTGGAACTGGGCGGCAAGTCGCCCAACATCTTCTTCTCCGACGTCATGGCCGAGGACGACGCCTTCCTCGACAAGGCGGTCGAGGGCTTCGTGCTCTTCGCCTTCAACCAGGGCGAGGTCTGCACCTGCCCCTCGCGCGCGCTGATCCAGGAAGACATCTACGAGGAATTCATCGCCCGCTGCATCGAACGGGTGAAGGCGATCAAGCAGGGCGACCCGCGCCAGATGGAGACGATGGTCGGCGCCCAGGCGTCGAAGGAACAGCAGGACAAGATCATGTCCTACCTGACCATCGGCGTCGAGGAAGGGGCCGAGGTCCTGGTCGGCGGCGATGCCGCGCGCTTCAACGGCGACCTCGCGAACGGGTACTACGTCCAGCCGACGATCCTGAAGGGCCACAACAAGATGCGGGTCTTCCAGGAAGAGATCTTCGGCCCCGTGGTCTCGGTCACCACCTTCAAGGACGAGGAGGAGGCCCTCGCCATCGCCAACGACACGATGTATGGCCTCGGCGCCGGCGTCTGGACCCGCGACGGCACCCGCGCCTATCGTTTCGGTCGCAATATCGAGGCCGGCCGCGTCTGGGTGAACAACTACCACGCGTATCCCGCGCACGCTGCTTTCGGTGGCTACAAGCAGTCCGGTATCGGTCGCGAAACGCACAAGATGATGCTCGACCACTACCAGCAGACCAAGAACATGCTGGTCAGCTACAACCCGAACAAGCTCGGGTTCTTCTGACATCGATAGATCGGGCAAGGGATGCCGGCCGTTTCGAGCGGCCGGCGTCGCGTTTCCCGGTCTTCTGCCTCATTTGGAGCCGAACCTGGAAACGCTGTTCAAGCGCGATGCCGGCCAGCACTTGGAGGTTTCTACGACCGACCGCTATGGCCGAGGCAGAAACGATCGCGAAAGTGGTGAAGCTGCGGACCCCCTGGAAAACGACTTGTCTCAAGCCCGTTGCCCAAAGCCAATCCGTTTCAACGGAGATGCCTTGCAAGTCGTTGATGGTGTGGTCGGGGCGGCGAGATTCGAACTCACGACCCCCTGTACCCAAAACAGGTGCGCTACCAGACTGCGCTACGCCCCGGACCGTGCGCTTCTCTAGCCTGTCATGACGACGATGGAAAGAGGCTCTTGCAGCGCTTTCAGCCCTGATCGCAGGGTGCGGCCGCCAGAGCGGGGTCAACCGCCGGATGACGCAGCTTCGCGCCTTCGGAAATGCCCATTCTCGCGGCCAGGCCGCCGTTGATCTCGAGCACGAACTGGCTGACGCCCCCCGGCAGCGGCGTCTCGTCCAGCGGCCTGGCCATCTCTTGCGCGCGGACCAGCGTGCCGGTCTCGTCAAAGAAGAGGATGTCCAGCGGGATGAGCGTATTGCGCATCCAGAAGGCCAGCTGCTGCGGGCGGTCATAGACGAAGAGCATGCCCTGCGAGAGCGGCATGCTCTCGCGGTACATCAGCCCGCGGGCGCGCTCGGCGGCATCATCGGCGATCTCGACGCGGAAGGCCTGAAGGCCGGCATCGGTGATCACCTCCACCCGGTCATCGCGGCAGGCCCCGGCCTGCCCGAGCTGGGGCATCAGCACCGAAAGACAAAGGACGAGGCAAGCCAGTCGCGCCATGGAACCCCGGCAGCCCTAGCGGGCCGCCGCCTCCCAGGCGCAGATCTCGGTGGCCATGCGTCCGCGCTTGCCGTCGATCACCCGCAGGGCAACCGCCTCGCCGGGGGCGAGATCTGCCAGGCCCGAGGCGCGCAGCACCTCGACATGGATGAAGACATCCTCGTCGCGGCCAAAGACATTGGCGAAGCCGAAACCCTTGATCTTGTCGAACCACTTCACCCGCGCAGGCTCCATCGGCAAGGCCTGGATCTGCTCGGGATCGAGCGTTCGGAAATCCTCGAGCACCGCGGTGCCCGCCCCTTCGGGCGGCTCGATGCTGAGAACCTCGATCGCCTGGGCTCCCCGCTGGGTGCGCTGGACCAAGATATCCACGACCGCCCCGTCCGCGACGGAGCTCTGACCGAAATTCCGCAGCACGTTCGCGTGCAGCAGAATATCCGGCCCGCCTTCTTCGGCCACGACAAAGCCGAACCCGCGTGCCGGATCGAACCACTTCACGCGGCCGATCAGCTTCCGGGTGGTGTCGTCATGATGATTCACTTCAAACCCCGCTTGCATTCACGACGCCCGTCCCCAAACTCGACGTCGTAAACCCCCACTGTTTTTATCAACAACATTCGCGTACCAACGGCAACCCGCCAGTAGCGTTAAAAAGCTCAAGTGACGCGAGTTTTCAGGGGTTCAACCTCTGGATATCCCAATTCCCGGTCACTTCAGCACGCGTCCAGCGGAAACGGTCATGCAACCGGAACGCGCCATCCGCCCAAAATTCAATCTCAACAGGCTCGATCTTGTAGCCGCCCCAGAACGGAGGCCGCTTCGGATTCGTGCCATGGGTTGCAGTGACCTTCGCCACCTCCGCCATGAGCGCACCACGCGATGCCAAGGGTCGGGATTGTGCAGAAGCCCAGGCCCCCAGCCGGGATTTCAGCGATCTCGACGCGTAATAGGCATCCGCCTCGGGACCGTCGAAACGTGTCACGAGGCCGCGCACCCGAATCTGCCGCCGCAGGGATTTCCAATGCATGACAAAGGCCACCTTGCCGCTTAGGTCAAGTTCATTAGCCTTCATACTTTGGTAATTCGTATAAAATACGAAGCCGTCGCTCAAGATATCTTTTAGAAGCACCATGCGCACGTTCGGCAAACCGTCCTGGTCCACGGTCGACAGGGCGATCGCGTTCGGGTCGTTGACCTCGGTCTTGACCGCCTCCTCAAGCCAGCGTTGCGCAATGACGAAAGGGTCGTCGCCTACGAAAATCCCGTCTCTGTCCGACATGCGGGCATCCTCCTGTCACTCTGTGGACCCTTCTGGGTCCTCTCCGGGTCGCTTGGGGCCCGGCAGGCTTGAAGCGTCCTGACCTATCGCTTAAGGGAGTTTGACCGGAAGTTACAGGGCGGAGAGCGCGCTATGTCGAACAACCTCATGGCAGGCAAAAAGGGTCTGATCATGGGCCTGGCCAATGACAAATCCATCGCCTGGGGGATCGCAAAGGCCCTCGCCGATGCAGGCGCAGAGCTGGCCTTCACCTATATGGGCGATCAGTTCAAGAAACGTGTCATTCCGCTGGCCGATCAACTGGGCGTCAAGCACCTCTATGATTGCGACGTCTCCGACGAGGCCTCTCTCGACGCGGCCTTCGAGTCGGTGAAGTCCGACCTGGGCGATATCGACTTCATCGTCCACGCCATCGGTTTCTCGGACAAGTCCGAGCTGCGCGGTCGCTACATCGACACCAGCCGCGGCAACTTCCAGATGACCATGGATATCTCGGTCTACAGCTTCACCGCCGTCGCACAGCGCGCCGAGAAGCTGATGCCGAACGGTGGCTCCATGCTGACGCTGACCTACTACGGCGCCGAGCAGGTGATGCCCCACTACAACGTCATGGGCGTCGCCAAGGCCGCGCTGGAAGCCTCGGTCAAGTACCTGGCCGAGGATCTCGGCAAGGACAACATCCGCGTCAACGCGATCTCTGCCGGGCCGATCAAGACCCTGGCGGCAAGTGGAATCGGAGACTTCCGCTACATCCTGAAGTGGAACGAGCTGAACTCGCCGCTGCGCCGCAACGTGACCATCGACGACGTGGGCAAATCGGCGCTCTACCTGCTGTCCGACCTCTCGTCCGGTGTCACCGGCGAGAACCTCCATGTCGACTCGGGCTACCATATCGTCGGCATGAAGGCCGTCGACGCGCCCGACATCGACAAGAGCTGACCGGCCGCGCGCTTCGGGAGGGCGCGCGTCCTCCCGTTGCACGAGGTTTCCGCCCATGTCCGCTGTTCTTCTTTCCGTCTTTGCCGTCCACCTGGTGGCCGCGATCTCTCCGGGGCCCGCGGTGCTGATGACGATGCGCACCGCGATGACCCGCGGCATGGCACGCGGCGCGGGCTTTGCCTTCGGCGTGGCCCTTGGCGCCATGGCCTGGGCCAGCGCCGCGGTGCTGGGACTGGCGACGCTCTTCGAGCTGGCGCCGCGCCTGCTGATCGCCCTGCGCATCGCCGGGGCCTCCTATCTGATCTGGATGGCCTGGAAGATGTGGCGCGGCGCGGATCAGCCGCTTTCGGTCGCGGCGGCCGCCAGCGCCGCCCCCCTGCCCCGCGCGGGCCTGCGAGAGCTCGTCCGCCTGGCCCTGCGCGGCGTGACCACCCAGCTTGCCAATCCCAAGCCCGCGGTCTTCTTCGGCGCCGTCTTCGTCACCCTGGTCCCCGCCCATGCCGGACCGCTGCTCTTTGCCGCGATCCTGGGCGTGGTCTTCGTCAACGAATTCGCCTGGAACCTGATCGTGGCACGGATTTTCTCGCTTGAATCCGCCCGCCTGGGCTATACCCGTCTGAAATCCGGTATCGACCGGGTGCTGGGGGGGCTGCTCGCCGCCCTTGGCATCAAGATCGCTGCCTTCTGAACCGACACCGCTGCTACGCGACCAAGAAAGGGACCGCCGCCATGGTCGACAACCGCCTTCCCCATGAAAAGGGGTTCCACGTTTCCTGGGACCAGATCCACCGTGACGCCCGCGCGCTCGCCTGGCGGCTGGACAACCAGAGCCCGCTGGAAGGCGGCGCCTGGAAGGCTGTCGTTGCCATCACCCGTGGCGGCATGGCCCCGGCGATGATCGTCGCGCGCGAGCTGGACATCCGCACCGTCGACACGATCTCGGTCAAATCCTACCACTCGGGCGGCGGCAAGGCCGACGAGCGCCGCGACGCCGAGGTGCTGAAATCCCCCGACCCCGAGATCATGGGCGACGGCGAAGGCATCCTGATCATCGACGACCTGGTGGACACCGGCAAGACGCTGGAGCTGGTCCGCGCGCTCTACCCCAAGGCCCATGTCGCCACCGTCTACGCCAAGCCCCAGGGCCGGCCGCAGGTGCAGACCTTCATCACCGAGGTCAGCCAGGACACCTGGATCTTCTTCCCCTGGGACATGGCCCTGCAATACGTCCAGCCCTACCGTGGCAAGGACTGAAACCGCAGAGCTTCACGCAAAAGGGCGCCCCTCGGGGCGCCCTTCGTCTTTTCGGGATCAGGCCGATGCCCGGCCTCAGGCGAGCGCCGCGCGCAGGGTGTCGCGCCAATCCGTCGCCGGCCGGCCGATCAGCGCTTCCAGCTGGGCGCCCGATCCTTCCAGCGCACCGGAGGCCGCATTGGCCGAGCTGTCGGCCAGCATATGCGCCACCACCTCGGGCAGCCCGGCGCCCGTATAGACCTCTTTCAACGCAGGCTCGGGCAGGTCGGCATAGCCGATTTCGCGGCCAGTCACGGCGCTGACCTCGGCTGCGAATTCCGCCATCGAGAAACTCTCGCCGCCGGCCAGTTCGTAGATGCCCGCAGGCGCGTCGGAGAGCAGCACCACGGCGGCGGCCTCGGCATAGTCGGCACGGGCGGCGGGGCTGTAGCGGCCCTCTCCGCTGGCGCCGATCAGTGCACCGGCTTCCAGCGCGGGCGCCAGCCCGGCGGTCAGGTTCTCGGTGTACCAGCCATTGCGCAGCAGCGCCGTCGGCAGACCGCTTTGCACCAGCAGCGCTTCGGTCGCCTTGTGGTCCTCGGCCAGCCACAGCGGGCTCTCGTCGGCATGCAGGATCGAGGTATAGGCGATCAGCTCGACCCCCTCGGCGCGGGCCGCCTCGATCACGTTGCCATGCTGCGCCGGACGGTCCTTGCCCACTTCGCTGCCCGAGATCAGCAGCACGCGGTCCACGCCCTTCACCGCAGCGGCGAGCGCGGCGGGGTCCTCGTAGTCACCCAGGCGGACCTCGACACCCTTGGCGCGCAACGCAGCCGCGGCTTCCTCACGGCGCACCAGCGCCACGATGTCGGAGCCTTTGGTTCTGGACAGCAGGCTGTCGATCACCAGCGCCCCAAGCTGACCGGAGGCGCCGGTCACCAGGATCTTCTTGCTCATCACATCTTCCTTCCTTGCGAAGCCGGGTCTTCAACCCGGTCTCATTGTGGGATATGGTCTCGGATGTAGACCACCTATGAGGCCCTGTGAAGGAGGCACTTTTTCATGACAAGGGAACGTCCGGGTAACCCCGTCGTGCTGGATGCCACCGCGCGGGCGGTGCTGGATCGCTTCTCGTCCTTCGCCGGCGGCGATGGCGGTAGCGACGAAGGCGGCTTGCAGAACTGCCCGGTGCGCAACGTGCTGGACCGGGTGGGCGACAAGTGGAGCCTGCTGATCCTCATCGCGCTGTCGCACCAGCCCCGCCGCTTCGCCGCCCTGCAACGAGAGGTGGGGGATATCTCGAAGCGGATGCTGACCCAGTCGCTGCGCACGCTCGAGCGGGACGGGCTAGTGGCGCGCCAGGTCTTTCCGACCAAGCCTCCGGCGGTGGAATATTCTCTGACGGCGCTCGGTGAATCCGCGCTGCCGCCTATCGCGGGGCTGGTTGGCTGGGCGGCCATGGCCCATGACGAGATCCGCGCCGCGCGCCAGGGCTTCGACGCCGCCGCGGGCTGAGCGCTCAGCCGCGCCGGAAGAGCCAGCCGAACTCGCGGTGCATGAGCCCGCGCGCGCCCTGTTCCACGGGCGTGCCATGGGCCACCAGCAAGCGGGTGATCGGCCAGTCCAGCAACAGCCGCGCCGCCTGGCCGGCCATGCGCCGATGGCCCAGGAAACCAAGGCGGAACTTGCGCGGCATCCGGGGCCTGGGCCCGACCATGCCATCCAGCCGCGCCACCACGCCACGCCAGCCGGGAAACCACCCGACCGGGTAGTTCTGCAACAGATCCGTCACCAGCACCGTGCCGCTGGCGCGATGGAAGAAGAGCACCTCGGTGGTGATCGCATTGCCGCGCAACACCAGCTGGTCGATCTGCCCGGCCCAGGCGTCCGGCGCGGCATCCCCCAGCTCCTGCGCCCGAGTCAGCTCGGGGTGGCGCGCGGGCAGGCCCGGCGCCAGATGGACCTCGGCCTGCGGATAGGCCTGTACCCAATCGTCAAGCCAGCTGTCATGCAGGTGATTGGGCGCCACCAGCGCCTGTGGCAGGCCCAGGGTCTCGACCGCCGCGCGCAGCTCTGCGGTCAGCGGTATCGGCGACCAGATCCATAGCCCGCCCCCGTCCAGCCGCACAACGGCCATGCGGGTGGGAAAGCGGAACCCTCCGGCGGCGGTGATCACCGGCCCTTCGGCGTAATGCAGGTCCGGTCCAAAGCTGTGCAGCATGTGTCCTCCGGCGTTGGCCCAGTGTGACGCCTTTGCTGCGCTGCGGCAAGGGCCTTGCCTGCCCCTGGCGGTGCTGCGCCGGACCGCGCCCGGCGCGCCGCCCCTTCCCCTCTGTGCCCGCCGCTGCTAGCGTCGCGCGACCAATGACCAGAGGCCGCCATGATCCCTGCCAAGACCCGCACCAGCGCCACCTTCCTGCCCCCAGTGATGGAGGCCCGCCGCTGGCTGGACGGGGTCACGTTTCCCGCCGAGCGCCCGCTGATCAACGTCAGCCAGGCCGCGCCGGTGGCCCCGCCCCCCGCGCCGATGATCGAAGCGCTGCAAGAGGCCATGGCAGAGCCCGAAACCCACCTCTACGGCCCCGTGCTGGGTCTGCCGGCCCTGCGTGAACAGATCGCCGCCGATTGGTCTGCTGCCTACGCAGGCCAGATCCGCCCCGCCCAGGTCGCCATCACCGCCGGCTGCAACCAGGCCTTCTGCGCCACGCTCTTCGCCCTGGCCGCCGAGGGGGACGAGGTCATCCTGCCGACGCCCTGGTACTTCAATCACAAGATGTGGCTCGACATGGCCGGCGTCGCCGCCGTGCCGCTGCCCTGCGGCGCGGGCATGCTGCCCGACCCCGACCAGGCCGCCGCGCTGATCACCCCGCGCACCCGAGCGATCACCCTGGTCTCGCCCAACAACCCCGCCGGCACCGAGTACCCGCCCGAGCTGATCACCGCCTTCCGAGATCTCTGCCGCAACCGTGGCATCGCGCTGATCCTCGACGAGACCTACCGTGACTTCCACTCGTCCGAGCAGGCACCGCATGATCTTTTCACCGATCCCGACTGGGACGATGTGCTGGTCCATCTCTACTCCTTCTCCAAGGCCTACCGGCTGACCGGGCACCGCACCGGGGCGGTGGTGGCCTCGGAGCGGCTTTTGAGCGAGATCGAGAAATTCCTCGACTGCGTGGCCATCTGCCCGCCGCAGCCGGGCCAGATCGCGGCACTCTGGGGGATGCGGAACCTGGCCCAATGGCTGGCCGGAGAGCGCGCCGAGGTGCTGGCACGCGGTCGGGCCATGTGGGCGGGCCGCGAGCGCCTGGCCGAGGCCGGCTGGACCCTGCATTCCGCCGGCGCCTATTTCGCCTACCTCAGCCACCCCTTCGACATCTCCTCGGCCGAGCTCGCGCCGAAGCTGGTCCGCGACGCCGGTATCCTGATGCTGCCGGGCACCATGTTCACCCCCTCGGGCGACGCCCTCGGCCAGCGCCAGATGCGTGTTGCGGTGGCCAACCTCGACCTGCCGGGCATCGAAAGCTTCCTGACCCGCATGAGCGAATTCGCCTCCGCCTGAGCGGGCGGACCGGCTTCACCGAGGCGCGCCTTGCCCCCCGAGGGGCAAGGCTTTAACAAGATGCCGGAACGGCCTTCCCGAAAGGCCGCAAAATCATATCACTAAGGCCCGCCAGCGCTTTGGCGCGGCAGAAAATCGGAGGCGCCGCATGGCGAGCAAAGCATCCAACGGGCTGGTCTGGGTTCTCCTGGCCCTGCTCATCCTGGGCCTCGGCGGTTTCGGCGCGACCAGCTTCACCGGCTCGGTCAGCTCCGTCGCCAAGGTCGAGGGCAAGTCCATCCGCATCGACAGCTACTCGCGCGAGCTGCAGAACCAGATGAACCAGATCGGCCAGTCGCAGCTGAACCGGCCGCTGACCATCACCGAGGCCGAGGCCTTCGGCATTCCCGATGGCGTCATGGCCCAGCTGGTCAGCGAACGCGCCCTGGACGCCGAGGCCGCGCGCCTTGGCCTGTCGGTCGGTGACGCCACCCTGCGCGACCAGATCATGCAGATCCAGGCCTTCCAGAGCGCCAACGGCAGCTTCAACCGCGACACCTATACCTTCGCGCTGAGCCAGGCGGGCCTGTCGGAAAAGGACTTCGAGGCCGACCTGCGCGACGAGACCGCGCGCTCGGTCCTGCAGGCCGCCGTCATCGCCGCCACGCGGATGCCCGAGAGCTATGCCGATGCGCTGATCGGCTATATTGCCGAGACCCGTGACATCACCATGCTGCGCCTCGACCAGGACGATCTGGAAGCGCCGCTCGAGACACCCTCGGACGAGGTGCTGCGCGCCTTCTACGAAGAGAACATCTCTGACTACACCGCCCCCGAGAAGAAGCGCATCACCTATGCGATGCTCTCTCCCGATGCGCTGATCGACGAGATGCCCATCGACCCCGAGACCGTCCGCGAAGCCTACGAGGCCCGGATCGACGAGTTCGAGCAGCCCGAGCGCCGCTTGGTCGAGCGCCTGGCCTTCGCCGATGAGGCTGCAGCAGAGGCCGCCAAGGCCGCGCTCGACGCCGGCGAGACCGATTTCGAGACACTGGTCGGTGACCGAGGCCTGACGCTGGCCGACGTGGACCGGGGCGATGTCTCCGAGGCCGCCCTCGGCGCCGCGGGCGAGGCCGTCTTCGCCGCCGAGAGCGGTGAGGTCGTGGGCCCCCTGCCCTCTGATCTGGGCCCGGCGCTCTACCGGGTGAACGGCGTTCTGGCGGCGAACAATGTCGACTACGGCACCGCCGCGCTGATGATCCGCGAAGAGTTGGCCGCCGATGCGGCCCGCCGCGAGGTCTCGCGCCAGGCTGAACCCGCCGAGGACCTGCTGGCCGGTGGCGCGACGCTGGAAGAGCTGGCCGCCGACACCGGCATGGAGCTTGGCACCATCGACTGGTTCGACGGCCTCTCCGAGGGGATCGCGGGCTATGCCGACTTCGACGAGGCCGCCGCTGCGGTCACCGCCGAGGATTACCCCGAGATCGCCGAGCTCGACGACGGCGGCATCTTCGCCCTGCGCCTCGACGAGGTGGTCCCTGCCGCGCCCGAGCCCTTCGAGGACGTGCGTGACCGGGTGCAGAACAACTGGGAAGCCGCCCAGACCGAAGCCGCGCTCAGCGCCCGCGCCCAGGAGATCCAGGCCCAGACCGAGGCCGGCGCCACGCTGGAACAGATCGCCGAAGAGACCGGCCTGGAGCTGAGCACCGAGACCGGCGTGACCCGCGGCGGCTCTGTCCTTGGCACCGCCACCGGCTTCAACGCCAGCGTCTTCGAGCTGGCCGAGGGCGAGACCATGATCAGCCAGGCCTTCGGCGCGGTCCTCTTGACCCGTCTCGACGCGGTGACCCCGCCCGACGAGGGGGATGAGCAGACCGAGCTGCTGCGTCAGCAGATCACCAGCCAGATTTCCAGCGGCCTGGCCCAGGATCTCTACCAGGCCTATGCGGCGGAGGTGCAGGAAAGCATGGATGTGCGCATCGACCAGGACGCGCTGAACGCGGTCCACGGCCAGTTCCGCTGAGCCCTGGGACATCGGATCGGAAAGGGGCGCCTCGGCGCCCCTTTTTCTTTGCCTGAAGTGCCTGGACAGACGTCGGACGAGGGCTCAGCTCAGGGCGCCTCGCCCGCGGCAATGGCTTGGTCGATGCGCAGGGCCTCCCATTCCGCGGGGGCCTCGTTCCAGCCGTCGGTGAAGCTCGCCACCGTGACGGCGGGCGCCAGATCGGGGAAGGTATAGACGGCGTTGACGCAGAAGGGTCCGCCGCCCGAATGTCCCCAGGCCCGGCCCATGTCCTTCAGCCGACCGCTCATCAGGCCCAGTGCATAGCCCGTTTCCTGCCAGGGGCGTCCCTCGATCGCACCTCCCAGCGGGCGGCGTTCCTGCATCTCGGCCAGGCTGTTGTCTGAAAGCAGCGCGCCATGGGCCAGCCCGTGCAGCAGCGCCGCGGCCTCCCGTGCCGAGCCCAGAAGCAGCCCGTGGTAGACCCAGCCCGGATGGTAGTCGCGCCCCTCTGGCCAGTGGATCGCCGCCATGTCTGGACGGCAGCGGGCCAGTCGCACGCTTTTCAGGCCCAGGGGCGCGCAGATGTGCCGCTCTACATAGGAGCCGAAATCACAGCCCGCCGCCGCCTCGATTCGGGCGCGGGCCAGCATGTAGCCGGGGTTCGAGTATCGCCAGCCTTGCGCCTGCGGATCGGGCCGGGCCCCCGCGCCCAGCTCGGCCATCATGCGGCTCGGCGTCCAGGGCTCGACATTCGCGGCCACCGCGCGTCTGTAGGAGGGCAGGCCCGCGTAATCCCCCAGCCCCGCCTCGTGGCGCAGCAATTGGCGTAGCGAGGCCCCATCCTCGGGCCGGTCGAGATCAAGCCGCCCCGCCTCCTGCAGTTGCAGGGCAGAGATGGCGATGACGGTCTTGGTGAAGCTCCACCAGGGAAAGAGCGCGTCGGCATTGCCAAGGCTGCCGGTCTCGCCCTCTGCGGTGATCCAGCAGGAGTGCAGCGCGCTCATTGCGGGGACAGGCCCCGCCGCGGGGCCCTCAAGACATGTCGCATGGGCCGCGCAGCGGGCCATTCCGCCGGATCACGCCCGCCCGTGGGGTTCCGGCGCGGGGTCATTCGCCCCTGTCCGCAAGAACCGCGGTCACCGGCACCAGCTGCACCTTGCCGGCACGGTCCGCAAGGCCCCAGACCAGCAGCGCCGAGACCGTCTCGGGGCGCAGACGGCCCACCATGACAACGCCGCCCTCCTGGTCCGCCTTCAGCGCGGCATAGTCGAGGAAGCGGCGGATGACCTTCTGATCCTCGCCCTTGGCATCGAAATCCCGGAAGAGCGTCGCCGCCGGTACGCCTTCGCGCTCGGCCAGCTTGCGCGCGGTATCCAGCCCTTCGGGGTAGAGCACCAGCCCCTGCCCGATCTCCGCCAGCGCCGCCGCCAGCTGCTCGGAGCTCTCGCGGCCGCGTTGCAGCGCGCCGGGGGTGGCCTCCATCAGGGCCACCGCCTCGGGCATGGCGCCGATCCAGCTCTGGGTGGCGGTCTCGACATCGGCAGGAGCTGCCCCCTCGGGCAGATCGCTCAGCGCCAGCACCTCGAAGCCCGCATCGCGGTAGGCGCGCATGGTGCGGGTGGCATCGGGCAGCGAGGGATCAAGCGCGAAGCTCAGCGGATAGGGGAAGCGGCGCAGGGCGTTGAAGGTCACGGGGCTGTCGCCCGCGTCGATCAGCACCACCGCCATGCGCGGCCGCGGGTCGGTGGCGTCGTAGTCCACGGCGTAGGCCTCGAAGGGCCGGACCGAGGTGGCATCGGGCGCGTCCTCGCGCAGGGTGAGAGGCCCGTCGGCGGCCTTGCCCGGCAGACGCGGTGCCTCTGCCTCGGTCGCAGCCGTCTCGCCGACCTGCGGCAGGCGCGGGCTGATCTCGGGCTGTGCGAGGTCTTCGGGCTCGGGGCTGAGGTCAGCCTCCGCCTCCGGCGCAGGCGTCTCCGCCTCGGGCACGGACATGGCGGCCAGCTCCGTCTCAGCGCCTTCCGCATTCTCGGGCGCGGTTTCAACCGAGACTTCCGGCGCGATCTCGGGGGCCGTGCCAAGCGCGTCAAGCTCGCTCGCCGGGAAGCCCGTCGGGGCGCTTTCAACCGGGTCAGAGGCGGCCATGGTCGTGCCACCGGCGCTTTCCGCCGGCGGGGTGACGGGGGAAAGCCCCTGCAGCGTCACCTCTGCCTCGGGCTCGCGCGCCGGTTCGGCAGCCTCGGCAGGTTCTGCAGGCGCAGGGGCGGGTTCTGCGGGAACCTCTTCCGACAGCGCGGCTTCGGGCTCGTCCGCACTCTCGGGCGCGGGCTCTGCGACGGTTTCGGGCTCGGCCGCCGGCTCGGCGTCAGGGGCAGGATCAATCTCCGGCTCCGCTTCGGCCTCTGGCGCCGCTTCCGGCTCCGCCTCTGGCTGTTGGTCGGCCTCTTCTTCCGGCTCCGGCGAGACCTCCGCCTCGGGCGGCGTCGTGGCCTCGGTGGCAGGCGGTTGCGCCATGTCCCCCATGACCGGCACGCCCCCAGGAGGCGGCGCGGTCAGCGAAGCCGTGGCCAGCGCCATCCCGGTCAGGAGGCTTCCCCAGACAAATCCAGTAATCGCACCGCGTGCCACTCGACCCTCTCGCTCTCTCCGGGTCTTTCGCCCGGTCTGGACCGGGCCAAGCCCCGGCCCGCCTGTCATTTCGCCCCCGCGTCCCGGAACAGCCCTTGACGCTGCCCGGCTGGCGCGGGATCAATGCAACGGCCCGTCAGCGCGGCCTCCCCGCGCCGTCCCGCTGCGGACCGGCGGACCCGGAGCGCCGCTGCGCCACGGGTCCTGCCAAGACCACGCCCCCTTGGGGTGTCGGGAAACTATACCACCATATCCGCCCTCGGAAAGGGGGTGAGGAGAGCCCGAATGTCCGATGCCCTGAAGCCGCTCATCGCCGCCGCCGCCAGCCGCGCGCTCAGCCGCGAGGAGGCCGAGCAGGCCTTTGAGCTCCTGTTCGAGGGCCAGGCGACCCCGGCCCAGATCGGCGGTTTCCTGATGGCGCTGCGCACCCGTGGCGAAACGGTCGAGGAATATACCGCGGCCGCCTCGGTGATGCGCTCGAAGTGCCACAAGGTGACGGCCCCCGCAGGCGCCATGGATATCGTCGGCACCGGCGGCGACGGCAAGGGCACGCTGAACATCTCGACCGCCACCGCCTTCGTGGTGGCCGGCGCGGGGGTGCCGGTGGCCAAGCATGGCAACCGCAACCTGTCGTCCAAGTCCGGCGCGGCGGATGCGCTCGGCCAGATGGGCATCAACGTCATGGTCGGCGCGCAGATCGTCGAAGAAGCCCTGGCCAAGACCGGCATCGCCTTCATGATGGCACCCATGCATCACCCGGCCATGGCCCACGTGGGCCCCGCCCGCGCCGAGCTGGGCACGCGCACCATCTTCAACATCCTCGGGCCGCTCACCAATCCCGCCGGAGTCCGCCGCCAGCTCACCGGCGCCTTCTCGCGCGAGATCATCCGCCCGATGGCCGAAACCCTGGGCGCCCTCGGCTCCGAGAAGGCCTGGCTGGTGCATGGCTCGGACGGCACGGACGAGCTGGCGATCTCGGGCATCTCCTGGGTCGCCGCCCTCGAAGAGGACGGCTCCATCCGGGAATTCGAGCTGCACCCCGAAGAGGCTGGCCTGCCGGTGCATCCCTTCGAGGCCATCATCGGTGGCCAGCCCGAGGAAAACGCCGCCGCCATGCGCGCGCTGCTGGCAGGCGAGGCCTCGGCCTACCGCGATGCGGTGCTGCTGAACGCCGCCGCCGCCCTGGTGGTCGCGGGCCACTCGTCCGACCTGAAGGAAGCCGCGGGCATCGCCGCCGAGAGCATCGACAGCGGTGCCGCCCGCGCCCGGATCGAGGCGCTGGCTGCGCTGACCACAGCCGCCGCATGAGCCTGCCTGAAGGCCAGCCCGCACCGCCCCCGGCCTGGGCGGATCTGCCCTTCTTCGCCGAAAGCTATCCCGGCATAGCCACGACCCTTGCGGCGGAGACCCGGCAGATCCTGCCGCCCGCGCCGCAGCGCTTCGCCGCGCTCGACGCCTGCCCACCCGAGGCGGTGCGCGTGGTGATCCTGGGCCAGGACCCCTACCCGACGCCCGGACATGCCCATGGGCTGGCCTTTTCGGCCGAACCCCATGTGCGCCCGCTGCCCCGGTCCCTGGGCAATATCTACAAGGAAATGACCGAGGACCTGGGCTCCTGCCCGGCCGACGCCGACCTGCGTTTCCTGGCCGCCCAGGGCGTGCTCCTGCTCAATACCGCGCTCTCGGTGCCGGCGGGCGAGGCCGGCGCCCATGCCAGGCTCGGCTGGTCGCAGTTGACCGCAGAGGTCATGGCCCGCCTGTCGGACCGCCCGCGCGCCTTCCTGCTCTGGGGGAAACCCGCGCAAAGCTATCAGCGTTATATTGCCGGGCAGGACCACCTGGTGCTTGCCTCGCCGCATCCCTCTCCGCTCTCCGCGCGCCGCGGGTTTTTCGGCTCGCGGCCATTTTCAAAGGTCAACAACTGGCTTAGAGCGAGAGGAGAGACCGAAATCAACTGGACCGGCCAGGGGTCCGCGCAGAAGGGAGCCTCAGGATGAGCGAAACCGTGCTGGACCGCATCAAGGCCTACAAGCTGGAAGAGATTGCCGCCGACAAGGCCGCGAAATCGCTGTCGGAAGTCGAGGACGCGGCCCGTCAGGCCTCGCCCGTGCGCCCCTTTGCCGACGCCCTGCACGAGGCCTCGCGCCAGGGCTACGGGCTGATCGCCGAGGTCAAGAAGGCCTCGCCCTCCAAGGGGCTGATCCGCGAGGATTTCGATCCCGAATGGATCGCCGGGGCCTATGAAGAGGGTGGCGCCACCTGCCTGTCGGTGCTCACCGATACGCCGTCCTTCCAAGGGTCCAAGGACTTCCTGCCGATGGCCCGCAACGCCTGCTCGCTGCCGGTGCTGCGCAAGGACTTCATGTATGACACCTACCAGGTGGCCGAAGCCCGCGCCATGGGCGCCGATTGCATCCTGATCATCATGGCCTCCGTCTCGGACGAGCAGGCGGCCGAGCTCGAGGCGGCGGCCACCGAATGGGGCATGGATGCGCTGATCGAGGTGCATGACCAGGAAGAGCTGGAGCGCGCCGCGCACCTGGAAAGCCGCCTCTTGGGCATCAACAACCGCAACCTGAAGACCTTCGAGACCTCGCTGGACACCACCCGCAAGCTGTCGCGTCTGGCCCCCGAGGACCGTATCCTGGTCTCGGAAAGCGGGCTGCACGGTCCCGAGGACCTGGCCGAAATGGCCCGCTACGGGGCCCGTTGCTTCCTCATCGGCGAAAGCCTGATGCGCCAGGACGACGTGGCCGGTGCCACCCGCAAGCTGCTGGCCCAGCCGACCGGCGGGGTGATGTAATGGCGCTCAGCCATTTCGACGGCAAGGGCGATGCCCATATGGTGGATGTCTCGGAAAAGGCAGTAACCGCGCGCCTCGCGGTGGCCGAGGGCTTTGTCCGCATGGCACCCGAGACGCTGGCGCTGATCTCCTCGGGCGAGGCCAAGAAGGGCGATGTCGCCGGGATCGCCCGGCTGGCGGGGATCATGGGGGCCAAGAAGACCTCTGACCTGATCCCGCTCTGCCACCCGCTGCCGATCACCAAGGTCGCCCTCGAGATCACCCCGGACGAGGCCCTGCCGGGCCTGCGTATCGAGGCCACCGTGAAGACCTCGGGCCAGACCGGCGTCGAGATGGAGGCACTGACCGCCGTCTCGACCGCTGCGCTGACCGTCTATGACATGGTGAAGGCAGCCGACAAGGCGATGGAGATCACCGCCATCCGCCTGCTGCTGAAGGACGGCGGCAAGTCGGGCCGCTTCGAGGCGCAATGATCTCGGTCGACGAGGCCCTGGCGCAGCTTTTCGCGCTGGCGCAGCCCCTTGGCACCGAAGAGGTGCCCCTGCGCGAGGCCGCAGGACGTGTGTTGCGCGAAGATGCTGTGGCGCGCCGGGATCAGCCGCCCTTTGCCGGTTCCGCCATGGACGGCTATGCGCTGATTGCGGAAGAGGCGGTCGTGGGCGCCAGCTTCGAGGTTATCGGCGAAAGCGCCGCCGGGCATCGTTTTGATGGCACCGTCAGCGCCGGTCAGGCCGTCCGCATCTTCACCGGCGCCCCCATCCCCGACGGCGCAACCCGCGTGGTGCTGCAAGAGGATGTGACCCGCGAAGGTGATCGCATAACCCTTGGCGAGCGCCTCGACACCGGCCCCCATATCCGCGCCGCCGGCATCGACTTCCGCGCCGGAGACCGCCTGACCGCCCCTCGCCTGCTGCGGCCGGCCGACGTGGCGCTGCTGGCGGCGATGAATGCCCCGCGCCTCACCGTCTCGCGCCGCCCCGAGGTCGCCCTGATCTCGACCGGCGACGAGCTGGTGCTGCCCGGAGAGGACCCGGGCCCCGACCAGATCATCGCCTCGAATACCTTCGGGCTAGAGGCGCTTTTCCGCGCCCATGGCGCGACGGTCCGCCTGCTGCCGCTGGCCCGCGACAGCCGCGCCTCGCTGGAGGCCACCTTCGCGCTGGCCAGTGGAGCCGACCTGGTCGTCACCATCGGCGGCGCCTCGGTGGGCGACCATGACCTGGTTGGCCGCGTGGCGGCCGATCTCGGGATGGAGCAGAGCTTCTACAAGGTCGCCATGCGGCCGGGCAAACCGCTGATGGCCGGACGCATGGGGGCCGAGATGGGCGGCGCGATGATGATCGGCCTGCCCGGCAACCCGGTCTCCGCCATGGTCTGCGGCCATGTCTTCGTGGCCCCTGTGCTGCGCGCCCTGCAGGGCCTGCCGCCCGCGCCCGCGCCGCTGGCGCGCGCGCCGCTGCTGGAAGACCTGCCCGCCAACGGCCCGCGGGCCCACTACATGCGCGCCCTGCTCTCGCCCGAGGGCCTGCGCCCCGCGGGCTCGCAGGACAGCTCCCTGCTGTCGCTGCTCTCGGAGGCCGGCGCGCTGATCATGCGCCCGCCCGAGGCGCCCGCCGCCCGCGCCGGAGAGATCCTGCCCTACCTGCCGCTTTGAGCTGGATTCAACCGGCTTCGTTGACACAAAACGGGAACACCTGTAGAACGAACCCAGAGGACCAGAGCAGGAGCCCCCGCAATGCTGACGAAAAAGCAGCTAGATCTTTTGGAATTCATCCACAAGCGTATGGCCCGTGACGGGGTGCCGCCGTCCTTTGACGAGATGAAGGAAGCGCTGGACCTGCGCTCGAAGTCGGGCATCCACCGGCTGATCACCGCGCTGGAAGAGCGCGGGTTCATCCGCCGCCTGGCGCATCGCGCGCGCGCCATCGAAATCGTCAAGCTGCCCGACAGCCTGCTCGCCAAGGAGGCCGCCACCAGCCGTGGTTTCCGGCCCCGCGTAATCGACGGCGGCGCAGATGCCTCGGCCGCGGCCGACCGGCCCTCGGGTGGGCAGCCGCTGGAGGCGCTGCATGCGCAGGAACTCCAGGTGATGGGCAAGATTGCCGCCGGTGTCCCGATCGAGGCGATCTCGGAAGTGGCTTCCCATATCGCCGTGCCGGGCTCGATGCTGTCGCGTGGTGGCGATCACTATGCGCTGGAGGTCAGCGGCGACTCGATGATCGAGGCCGGGATCAACGATGGCGACGTGGTGATCATCCGCGAGACCGCCACCGCCGATGACGGCGATATCGTCGTGGCGCTGGTGGAAGAGCAGGAAGCGACGCTGAAGAAGATCTACCGCAAGTCCGGCTCGATCGACCTGGTGGCCGCCAACCCCGCCTATGCCACGCGCACCCTGCCCGCCGACAAGGTGCGGGTGCAGGGACGGCTGGTCGGGCTGATCCGCAGCTACTGAGGGGGCGTGGGGGCTCTGCCCCCGTCCGCTGACGCGGACTCCCCCGGAGTATTTTCAGCCTGGTGATGACATGAAGAGGGCGCCCCGGTCGGGCGTCCTTTTGCTATTCCGGCCCGCGCGCGGCGGTGAGGTCGCTGCGCGAGAGGCGCTGTCCGAGAGAGGCCCAGAGGCCCGGACTGCGGGACAGCTCGGGGCTGTTCCAGTAGCGGGTGCCGTCGGTCTCGCTGGCCGTGACGACCAGTTGCTTGTCGAGGTAGATCGCCACCGCACCGGTGCGGCGCAGTCGGGCGGGGTCGTAGATCTCGCAGCCGGTAGCCCTGCTTGCCAGCGCGGCCTCGACGTTCAGCACCAGAATCTCTGCTTCCTCGCAGGGTCCGGCGGCCCCGGCGGCGCGTTTGCCCGTCGCGTGGCGGATCGCTGTGCCCGCCTGCCAGCGCCCGGCGGCCTCGAGCTGTTGCGCCTTGTCGCCGTCGTTCTCCAGCCAGACCCTTGCGGTGAAGCTTTCAGAGCGTTCGCGCGAGAGCGCCCGGCCCTCAGGCGTCATCACGCCGACGAGGCCGCCGGTCTCGGCGATCAGGATGTCGGGGCGGGTGGTGCCCTGCCAGAGGATCAGGGCCAGGGCCACCGGCGCGACGCCAAGCCAGCGCGCCCGCCCTGCCCATAGGATCACGAAGAGCCCGCCGAGGCAGAGCATCGGCAGGGCCACCGGCGGCGGGCTTGGCACCGTGCCGCGCGCGCCCTCCAGCCCCGCCGTGAAACGCGCCACCGCAAGGATCCAGTCCAGCCCCCAGCCCATGAGTGTCATCGGCAGCGCCTCGAGCCCGAGCGGCATCAGCAGGACCGAGACCAGCGCCGCGGGCATCACCAGCGTGCCCATCACAGGCACCGAGAGCAGGTTGGCCAGCAGCCCGTAATGCGCCAGCTGGTTGAACTGCGCCGCCGCCACAGGCGCCGTGGCCGCCCCCGCCACGGCCGAGGAGATGACAAGTGTCAGTACCCGGCCACGCCAGCCCCGGCCCGGCCAGCCAGCCCCCTGCCCGTCCTTCGGCGTCATCAGCGAGAAGATCCAGACCAGCGCCAGGGTTGCGGCGAAGGACATCTGGAAACCCGGCGACAGCAGCGCCTCGGGGCGCAACCCCAGCACCACCAGTGCGGCCAGCGCTACCGCCCGCAGGGTCAGGGCTCGGCGCAGCGCCATGGCGGCGACCAGCACCACGGCGACCATGACGAAGGCGCGCTCGGTGGCGATGGAGCCGCCCGAGAGCCCGAGGTAGATCACCGCCACCACCAGCGCGCCCGCCGCCGCGATGCTGCGCAGCGGCAGGTGCAGGGCCAGGCGCTCGGACACGGCAAGCAGGCGGCGCAGGGAAAGAAAGACGAAGCCCGTCAGCAGCCCCATGTGCAGCCCCGAGATCGCCAGAAGATGGGCCAGGTTGGCCACCCGCAGCGCCTGCAAGGTCTCTTGCCCCATGCCCGAGCGATCGCCCGCGGTGATCGCCGCCGCAAATGCGCCGGTCTCGCCGGGCAGGGCCTGGCGGAAGGCCTCGGCCAGGGCCATCCGGGCCCGGAAGATGCGGGCGGCGCCGGGTTCGGGTGGGGCGACCCCGAGCAGCGGGATGCGCGTGTAGCCGACGGCGCCCAGCTTCTGGAACCAGGCGTGGCGGCGGAAGTCGAAGCCTCCGGGCTCGACCGGGCCGCCGGGGGGCGAGAGATGGCCGGTGGTCATGACGCGCTGCCCCGGACGCGGCACCGTGCCGCCGTCTCCGTGCAGGGAAATGCGCACCCGCGCCGGGGTGCGCGCGGGCGCCATGCGGCCCAGTCGCACCTGGTCCAGCGTCAGGCGCAGCGCGTCCGAAGCCGAACGGTCCATGCCGATGATGCGCCCTTCCACGGGACCATAGTAGCGATAGCCCAGCACCGGAGCCGAGACCCGCGCGGCGCGCTCTGCCGCCAGCCACATCCCCCCCGCGATCAGCGCCAGCGCCACGAAACCCGCCTGCAACAGCGGCCTGTCCCGCCGCGACGCGCCCCAGGCCAGGCCCGACAGCACCACAGTCAGCACCGGCAACGCCAGCCGCAGTTCCGGTCCCGGCTCCTGACGCAGCGTGAAGTACCAGCCGATGCCCAGGCCCAGGAAGACCGGAACCCAGGGGAACATATGCCCGCGCTGTGCCAGCAGGGCCTGCCGCATGATCTGTACCAGCCGCCGCACTTGTCTCGCCTCCGGCCCGCCGATAGACAATGCCCGAAACGCTATGCCGCGTATGGTTAATCAATCGTTAGGATCTCCCCTTGTCCGATCAGATCGTCACCCGCTTCGCCCCCTCGCCCACGGGCTTCCTGCATATCGGCGGCGCCCGCACGGCGCTGTTCAACTGGCTCTTCGCGCGGGGCCGTGGCGGCAAGTTCCTGATCCGGATCGAGGACACCGACCGCGCCCGCTCGACCCCCGAGGCGACGCAGGCGATCATCGACGGCATGGCCTGGTTGGGTCTCGACCACGACGGCGAGATCGTCAGCCAGTTCGAGCAGGCCGAGCGCCACCGCGCCGTCGCGCTGGAGCTGCTCGAGAAGGGCGCCGCCTACAAGTGCTTCTCGACCCAAGAAGAAATCGAAGCCTTCCGCGAGCAGGCGCGGGCCGAGAAACGCTCGACCCTGTTCCAGAGCCCCTGGCGTGATGCCGATCCCGCCAGCCACCCCGATGCGCCCTACGCGATCCGCCTGAAGACCCCGCAGGAGGGGGAGACGGTGATCGAGGACCAGGTGCAGGGGCGCGTGACGATCCGCAACGATCAGCTCGACGACATGATCCTGCTGCGCTCGGACGGCACGCCTGTCTACATGCTGGCAGTGGTGGTGGACGACCACGACATGGGCGTGACCCATGTGATCCGAGGTGACGATCACCTCAACAACACCGCCAGGCAGATGGGAATCTACACCGCCATGGGCTGGGAGCTGCCGGTCTACGGTCATATCTCGCTGATCCACGGCGAAGACGGCAAGAAACTGTCGAAGCGCCATGGGGCGCTTGGTGTCGAAGAGTACCGCGACATGGGCTATCCCGCCGCCGGCCTGCGCAATTACCTGGCCCGTCTCGGCTGGTCGCACGGCGATGATGAATACTTCACCGACGCCCAGGCCCAGGAATGGTTCGGCTTCGACGGGATGAACAAATCTCCGGCCCGTTTCGATTTCAAGAAGCTGGCCAATATCTGCGGCCAGCACATCGCCGCGGCCGACAATGCTGCACTGCTGAAAGAGACCTTGGCCTTCCGCGAAGTCACCGGGCAGCCCGCGCTGTCCGAGCAAAAAATTAATCTCCTTTCCCTGGCCATGCCGGTCTTGAAGGAGCGCGCCAAGACCTTCCCGGAACTTCTTGATAAGGCTCACTTCTGCCTGGCAGAACGCCCCCTTCAGGTTGAAGAGAAAGCGGCCAAATCGCTTGACCCAGTATCCATCGGTATACTGACCGAATTGACGCCGCACTTGCAAAATGCTAGCTGGACGCGTCAGGATCTGGAGGGGGAACTGACGACTTTCGCCGAAGCTCGCGAGATGAAGTTCGGCCAGCTTGCCGCACCCCTGCGTGCAGCACTGGCAGGCCGGTCCGCGACGCCGAGCGTATACGACATGATGCTGGTCCTTGGCCGGGAAGAAGTGCTTCTCAGGCTCGGGGATGTGACCGGCAACGGTGCTGCTTAACCTTTCGTTGAGAGGCGCCGTGAAAGAGAAGGGGCGCCGGGCTGTCGCTGCGACGGGCCGGTGCGGGAACAGAGGAAGGGATATCAAGAATGTCTGAACCTAAGAAGACGGCGACTCTGACGGTCGACGGTGAGAGCTACGAATTCCCGGTGCTTTCGCCCTCTGCCGGGCCCGATGTCATCGACATCCGCAAGCTCTATGCCACCACCGGCATGTTCACTTATGACCCGAGCTTCACCTCCACCGCCTCCTGCGAATCGACCATCACCTACATCGACGGTGAGAAGGGCGAACTGCTGCATCGCGGTTACCCGATCGACCAGCTGGCCGGCAAGTCGCACTACCTGGAAGTCTGCTACCTGCTGCTCTACGGCGCCCTGCCCTCGGCCAAGCAGCTCGAGGACTTCGAGACGCTGGTGACGCGCCACACCATGGTGCACGAGCAGATGCACCGTTTCTTCACCGGCTTCCGCCGGGATGCGCATCCGATGGCCATCATGGTCGGTGTCGTGGGGGCGATGTCCGCCTTCTACCACGACAGCACCGACATCAATGATCCGCATCAGCGCGAGGTCGCCTCGATCCGCCTGATCGCCAAGATGCCGACCATCGCCGCCATGGCCTACAAGTACACCGTCGGCCAGCCCTTCGTGTACCCGCGCAACGACCTGGACTACGCGTCCAACTTCCTGCGCATGTGCTTCTCGGTCCCGGCCGAGGAATACGAGGTGAACCCGATCCTGAGCCGCGCGATGGACCGGATCTTCACCCTGCACGCCGACCACGAGCAAAACGCCTCGACCTCGACCGTGCGCCTGGCCTCCTCTTCGGGTGCCAACCCCTTCGCCTGTATCGCGGCCGGCATCGCCTGCCTCTGGGGCCCCGCTCACGGCGGCGCCAACCAGGCCTGCCTCGAGATGCTGCGCGAGATCGGCACGGTCGACAAGATCCCCGAGTACATCGCCCGCGCCAAGGACAAGAACGATCCGTTCCGCCTGATGGGCTTCGGCCACCGCGTCTACAAGAACTTCGATCCCCGTGCGACGGTGATGAAGGAAAGCGCGGACGAGGTTCTGGAACTGCTGGGCATCGAGAACAACCCGACGCTGCAGGTCGCGAAAGAGCTGGAAAAGCAAGCGCTTGCCGATCCCTACTTCGCCGACAAGAAGCTCTTCCCGAACGTCGACTTCTACTCGGGCATCATCCTCGAGGCCATGGGCTTCCCGACGTCGATGTTCACCCCGATCTTCGCGCTCTCGCGCACCATCGGCTGGATCTCGCAGTGGAAGGAACAGATCGAGGATCCGTCCCTGCGCATCGGTCGCCCCCGTCAGCTCTATGTCGGCGAGACCTCGCGCGACTACACGGACGTGGAAACCCGCTGATCGGCGGCACATCCCGAAATTGCAAAGGGCGGCTCTGCGGAGCCGCCCTTTTCTTGTGTCCCGCCGTTCTGGGCTTGCTTGCGCCCCTGCGGGGCGGGGCGCCTCCGGCGGGAGTATTTGGGGCCTGGTGATGATGGGGGCCTGGCGCGGATTTGTCACCCGACGCGCCCGCTGTCAGACCGCGGATCCGCAAGCGGCAAAAGGAGGCCGCCTGCAAGGCGCCCCTTCTGCAACATCACCAGGCTGGAAATACTCCGGGGGTGAATTGGGCCCGCAAGGGCTCAAGAGGGGGCGGCGCCCCCTCCCCCGCGCGCGCCGGAGGCAGGACGCAGGTCCTGCATGATGGCGCTCTTTCAGCGGCCTTCAAAGTGGGGCGGGCGCTTTTCCAGGAATGACACGACGCCCTCCTTGAAGTCACGGCTCTGGCCGCAGCGACCCTGGGCCTTGCCCTCGGCCTCGAGCTGGCCGTCCAGGTCGCTCTGCCAGGAACCGCGGATGATCTGCTTGACCTCGGCATAGGTGGCGGTCGGCCCCTTGGCCAGGTGTTCGGCCCTTGCGCGCCAGTGGGCTTCGAAGCCCTCGTCCGGAACAGCCTCCCAGATCATGCCCCAGGCGTCGGCCTGGGCGGCGGTGATCTTCTCGGCGAAGAGCGCGGCCCCCATGGCTTTCTGGCTGCCCATGGAACGCGGCAGGAAGTAGGTCCCGCCGGCATCCGGCACCAGGGCGATCCGGGTGAAGGCCTGCAGGAAATAGGCGCTCTCGGCCGCGATCACCACATCGGCGCAGAGCGCGAGGTTGGCGCCTGCCCCGGCTGCGGCGCCGTTAACGGCCGCGATGGTGGGGATCGGGCAATCCACGATGGCCTTCAGCATCGGCACGTATTCGTCGCGCAGGGTGCGCTCGAGATCCGGATTGGCCACATTGGCCCGATCGCTCAGGTCCTGGCCCGAGCAGAAGGCCCGGCCCTCGGCGGTAAGCACCAGCACCCGCGCCTTCTCTCCGGCGACCCGCACCGCATCGGCGATCTCGGCCCGCATCTGGCTGTTCAGCGCGTTCATCACCTCGGGCCGGGTCAGCCGCAGCACGGCGATATCGGCCTCGATTTCCAGCGAAATGGTCTGATAGCTCACGAGAGCCCTCCTCCTGTCATCCTCGGCTCCACAGAAGCCCGGATGCGCCCCCGCGTCAAACCTGAACACAGCGTCATTTCTTCAGGATTTCCTGCAAGCGCGCTTCTTCCTCGTCCGAGAGCACATCTGCCCCCGCCTGGGCCCGTCCCCGCGCCCGCACGAAGCCCAGGCCGAGGCCCAGGCCGAAGAGCAGCATCAGCGGGCCCGCGGCCCAGAGCACGATGTTCAGCCCGCCCGTCGTGGGCTTGAGCAGCACGTATTCGGTGTAGCGCCCGACGATATGGTCCAGCACCTCTTCATCGGTGTCGCCTTCCAGCAGGCGCTCTCGCACCAGCAGGCGCAGGTCACGGGCCAGCTCGGCGTTGGAATCGTCGATGTTCTCGTTGCGGCAGACCAGGCAGCGCAGCTCCTTGCTGATCTCGCGGGCGCGTTCTTCCAGCACCGGGTCGTCCAGCATCTCGTCGGGCTGCACCGCCAGGGCCGGGCTTGCCAGCACCAGCACCGCCAGCACCAACAGCGTCGGGTGGATGCTATCCACCATCCGTCTCAGCCAGGTCATTCCGCCGGCACTCCCTGCGCCTTCACGGTCCTTGCCGCCCCCGCCGCGACGCGGTAGCGCCGGTCCGACAGGCTCAGGCCGCCACCGAGCGCCATCAGGATGGCGCCGCCCCAGATCCAGTTGGCCAGGGGCTTGTAGTAGCTGCGCATGGCCCAGCCCCCGTCCGGCTGCGGATCGCCGAGCGCAACGTAGATATCGCGCAGGAAACCGTTGTTGATCGCGGCCTCGGTGGTGGGCATGCCCGCTACCGGGTAGACCCGCTTCTCGGGGTGCAGCAGGCCGATCGTGCGGCCGTTCTTCGACAGCGCCACATCGGCCATGGTCGAGACATAGTTCGGGCCCTCGACCCGGTTCACCCCCTGCAGCTGCAGCTCGTAGCCCGCGATCTCGACCCGGTCGCCGGGTTGCACCACGCGGATATCCTCTTCCTGCCAGGCCAGCATCGAGGCGATGCCCGCCATGCAGACGCCAAGTCCCGCATGGGCCACCGCCCGGCCCCAGTCGGCGCGCGGCAGGCGCCAGAGCCGCGAAAGCGGCCCCTTGCCCTTGCGCGTCCAGAGATCCGCCACGGCGCCCGCCACCAGCCAGGCTCCCAGCATCAGCCCCACTGGACCAAGTGCCGAGCGCCCCGTCTGCAGGGCAAAGAAGAGCGCCAGCACCGCCAGGGCCAGCACGGCGGCCGGGATGAGGCGCGGCATGACCCGGCCGAGCCGGGCCCGCTTCCAGGGCAGCATAGCGCCCAGGGGCAGCACCGCGCCGAGCGCCACCATGAAGGGGGTGAAGGCCATGTTGAAGAAGGGCGCCCCCACCGACAGCTTCTCGGGGTGATCGAAAAGGCCAAGCGCATAGAAGGGGTTGCGGAAAGCCGCCCCGCCAAGCCGCCAGATCTCCTGGTCCGAGGCGAGCTCGATCGCCAGCGGCCAGATGGTGCCGACGAAGACCACGAAGGCCGCCACCGCCAGCAAGATGTTGTTCAGCACCAGCGCCGACTCGCGGCTGACCATGCCGAAGACCCCCTTGGCCGAGAGCTCGTCGGCGCGGAAGGCAAAGAGTGTCAGCGCCCCGCCCATGAAGAGGCCGGTGATGGCCAGCAGGAAGACGCCGCGCTCGGGGTCGTTGGCAAAGGCGTGGACCGAGGTGATGACGCCGGAGCGCGTGATGAAAGCGCCGATCAGCGAGAAGCCGAAGGCGGTGATCGCCAGCAGGATTGTCCAGGCCTTCAGGCTCTCGCGCTTCTCGACCACGATGGCCGAATGCAGCAGCGCCGCAGAGACCAGCCAGGGCATGAAGGAGGCGTTCTCGACCGGGTCCCAGAACCAGAAGCCGCCCCAGCCCAGCTCGTAATAGGCCCACCACGAGCCAAGCGCGATGCCGATGGTCAGGAAGATCCAGGCAGCCAGGGTCCAGGGCCGCACCCAGCGACCCCAGGCGGCATCGACGCGGCCTTCCAGCAGCGCCGCCACGGCGAAGCTGAAGGACATCGAGAGGCCCACGTAGCCGAGGTAGAGGAAGGGCGGATGGAAGGCGAGGCCGGGGTCCTGCAGCAGCGGGTTCAGGTCCTGCCCGTCGAAGGGCGGCACTGCCAGGCGCAGGAAGGGATTCGAGGTGAACAGAAGGAAAGCCAGGAAGGCCGCGCCGATCAGCCCCTGCACCCCGAGGACGCGGGCGCGCAGGCTGGCGGGCAGGTTGTCTCCGAAGAGCGCCGCCGCGCCACCGAAGAGCGCCACGATGAGCACCCAGAGCAGCATGGAACCCTCGTGGTTACCCCAGACCCCGGTGATCTTGTAGAGCATCGGCTTGGCGGAATGGCTGTTGGCCCAGACCAGCCGCAGCGAGAAATCAGAGGTCACGAAGGCCCATGTCAGGGCGGCAAAGGCGAAGGCCACCAGCAGCGCCTGGGTCACGGCGGCGGGCTCGGCGGCCGCCATCCAGCCGGGCCAGCGGCGCCAGGCGCCGACAAGGGGCACCACCGCCTGGAAGAGGGCCACGGCGAAGGCGAGGATCAGGGCGAAATGGCCAAGTTCTGTCATCATGCCCGGACTATAGTCTCAGGGCTGGTCAGGCCTCAATTCAAATGCGCGGCAGGGACGCGACCGAATTGTCGCGCCCCTGCCCCCGGATCGCCCCCCAGGGCTCACCCGGCCTTGCGCCAGGCCTCAAGCGCCGGGTTCGCACCTCCCGGCGCCTCTGCCGCCCGGACCGGCTCTGCCAAGTCCGGCGCGTCCAACTGGCGCAACGCTTCGATGTTCTCGACCACCTGCGGCACAAGGGTCATGCTGCGGGCGATCTCGCGCTGGAATTCCTGTCCCTTCACCTGGTGCCTTGCCCCGAAGTAGAAGCTGACCACCGCCCCCAGGAGCCACCAGAGCGCCTCGGGCACCAGGGCAAGCCCTTGCATCCGTTCGGAAAACCACACCGGATCCCACATCGCCGAGACGAAGAGGCCGATGGCGCCAAGGGCCATGGCCGGCCGGGGCAGCCGGTTCAGCCCGTCCATGAAACGGTCAAAGCCCCTGCGCTGGTCGCGGAACTCCCGCCCATGCTGCGCCAGGGCCGCCTGGAAGGCTGCCAGGTCGCGCTGGTCCGTGGCTTCGGCATTGGTCCGGAACACCTCTGCAGTATCGCGGATCACGTTGCGCCCGCCGCCGAAGACGACCTCCAGAAGACCTGACATCAGCCCCATGCCGCGACCCTCTCGGCGAATTCCGCGTCCGACATGTGGTAGCGCGGCGCAATGAAGCTCTCGGCGCGCCTGATCCAGCCGCCCTTGCCGCCCGAACGGGTGCGGCAGTACTTGCGGCTCCGAGCGCGGGCATCGGCGATGCGGAAGTAGTAGTTGCGCCGCGCGATTCCATAGGCATCGACGATGTAGTCGGCGGCAGCGGCATGGGCCTCGTGGCAGGCCGCGATGGTGCGCGGCCCGATGACACCATCGGCGCTGATCTCCCACCCCATCTCGCGCAGCAGCCGCTGCAGGATCTTCACCGCATTGGCACCGGCGTTGACATACATGTCGAAGACCGAGGCCCAGAGCGGCTCCGGCAGATCGGCGATGCGCGGCTTGTGGAAGTAGTGATCCAGGAAGATCTCGCGCGCCTTGTCGCGGCTCAGGCGCTGCACATCCGCCACGTCCACATCGCCGTCATCATCGAGGTCAAGGCCCAGGCGGCGCATGGTGTGGATCGTCACCCCGTGATTGGTCGCCCCGCCGGGATCGTCGGGATCATTCACGAACCCGCCCTCGCGGGTCAGGATCTCATCCGCAATCTGCTGAACATCCAAGGACATGGTGCAATCTCCCGAAGCTTTGCCTCGGGGATCAGCCTGCGCGGGAAGGGTTAACGGCGCGCAACGGCAGCGCGCGGAGGCCCGGTCTCGCCAAGCCGTCCGTCACTGCGCCTGGGGGATCAGCTCTCGGGCGGCTGGTAGACGCCCTGCTCTTTCAGCGCGTCCACGACCTCTTTCGGCATATAGCTCTCGTCGTGCTTGGCGAGGATCTCGGTCGCCACGAAGACACCATCGACGAGGCTGCCGGTGCCGATCATGCCCTGGTTCTCTTCGAAGAGGTCGGGCAGGATGCCGCGATAGGTCACCGGCACCGTTGCCCCGCCATCGGTCACCGAAAAGCGGATCACCTCGCCGCGCTCCAGGGACCCCTCGGATACCAGCCCGCCCAGGCGGAACACCTCGTTCGGCGCGGGCGGTGCCTCGGCCACCTGGCTCGGAGAGCGGAAGAAGTTGATGCCGTCCTGGAAGGCATAGCCAATCAGCGCGCCAGAGATGGCAAGCGCCACGAAGGCCAGCACGATGATTTGCACGCGGCGCTTCTTCTTCAAGCCTTTCATCGGCTTACCCTCCAAACCTCATGTGTTACGGGAAAAGTGCCGCCCCCATCAGACCAGCGGTCTCATCGAGCCCCAGCATCAGGTTGGCGTTCTGCAGCGCCTGGCCGGAGGACCCCTTGCACAGGTTGTCGAGCACCGTCACCACGATGGCCCGGCCCGCGATACGGTCGCCGGTGACGCCGATATGGACGAAGTTCGAGCCCCGCACGTCGTGGGTCGAGGGCACCTCGCCAAAGGGCAGCACCTGGATGAAGGGTTCTCCCGCATAGGCCGCGACCATGGTGTCATAGACCTCCTGCGCATCGCCCGAGACATAGCCCGTGGACAGGATGCCCCGGTTCACCGGCAGCAGATGCGGCGTGAACTGGATCTTCACCTCGCGCCCCGCCAGCTTGCTGAACTCCTGGTCGAACTCGCCCAGGTGCCGGTGCTTGCCGCCGACGGCATAGGCGTTGTAGCCCTCCGACAGCTCGGCATGCAGCAGGTTTTCCTTCAACGACCGCCCCGCGCCGGAGACGGCGCATTTCATGTCGAGGATGATGTCGTCGAGCCCGATCACGCCGGCTTCGATCAGCGGGCGCAGGGTGAACTGGCCGGTGGCCGCATTGCAACCGGTGCCGGCGACGAGGCGCGCGGACTTGATCTCGTCGCGGTAGAATTCGGTCAGGCCATAGACGGCCTCGCCCTGCATCTCGACGGCGGCATGATCATTGCCGTACCACTGCTTGTAGACCTCGGGATCACGCAGCCGGAAGTCGGCCGAAAGATCGACGATCTTCAGCGACTTGGGCAGCTCGCGGATGACCTCCTGGCTGGTCTTGTGCGGCAGGGCGCAGAAGGCCAGGTCGATCTGGGAAAAGTCGATCTGATCCACCGTCACCAGGTCGGGCAGATCGAGGTGTCGCAGGAAGGGAAAGACCTGGGCCATGCGCATGCCGGCCTTGGAATTGGCCGCCAGCGCGGCGATCTCCAGACCCGGATGGGTCGAGATCAGCCGGATCAGTTCCGCCCCGGTATAGCCCGAGGCGCCGATGATTGCGATTTTCTTGGTCATGTCGGCTCCGCGCGTCAAACGCGCTCTAGATGCGGCATGGGGGCCGCGTATTCAAGGGATTTCAGCCCTTGCAGCGACTGCACGCCGCAGGGCCAAGGGCCTGTGGCCCGTTGGACAACCGCCTCAGGCGGCGTGGAAATCCAACCGTCGTCGGAGGAATTGCGTGGCCCTGGAAGAGACCCGCGCCGGATCGCCGGTGGTCAGGAACATCGAGACCTCGCCCGGTCCGCGCCGCTCGGGGTGGCGGTCCAGGTAATCGGCCAGAGACTCGGCCACCAGATTGGCCTGGGAATAGACGGTCACGTGCTCTCCCAGGGCCTGCTGGAAGGCCTCGGCCATCAGCGGGTAATGGGTGCAGCCCAGGATCGCCGCCTCGGGCTCGGGCATCTTGCGCTTCAGCGCATCGACATGGGAGTTCACCAGCGCCTCGGCCAGGATCATGTCGCCGTCCTCGATGGCATCGACCACGCCGCCGCAGGCCTGGGCCTCGACATCGACGCCGATGGCGCGGAAGGCCAGCTCGCGCTGGAAGGCCCGGCTGGCGACCGTGGCAGGCGTGGCAAAGAGTGCCACATGCTTCACCGCGACCTCGCGCGGCGGAGAATTGTCGCCCCACTGGCGTTCGGTCAGCGCCTCGATCAGCGGCACGAAGACCCCCAGCACCCGCTTGCCTTCCGGCACCCAGCTTTCCTGCATGCGGCGCAGCGCGGCGGCGGAGGCGGTGTTGCAGGCCAGGATCACCAGGTCGCAACCGGCATCGAAAAGCCGCTGCACGCCCGCCTTGGTCAGATCGAGAATGTCATCGGCGGTGCGCACGCCATAGGGCGCATGGGCCTGGTCGCCCAGGTAGACGAAGGGCACATCCGGCAGACGCTTGGAACAGGCGTCCAGCACCGTCAGCCCGCCCAGACCGGAATCGAAGATACCTACCGCCATGTCATGCCCCGGTCCCTCTCGGGCACCGCCTCTGCCTTACGCGCGGGCTTCTGCCCTGCGCTTCGCCTCGAACTCGTAGCCGTATGCATAAGATTTCAACGGCATTGGAGAAAGCTCATACGTCGCTCTGCGCAGGAAATCCATCATCGCCTTCGTGTCCCCTGCCCGGCTGCGCAATTCTTCGCGCGCGATCGGCTCTCCGACCACCACGCGGACCGGCCCGTCGATACGGGAACGAAACTCCTTCAGCAGCAGCCCCATGCGCAGGGTCGGGTGCAGATGGCTGGCCAGTTGGAAGAGCCGCGAGGTCGTGCCCTCGAAGAAGACCGGCACCACGGCGGCCTCGCTCTTGGCGATCATGCGTGCGGTGAAGCCGCGCCAGCCGGGGTCCATGGGATGGGCGAAAGGCGTGGCAGCGGTCGAAACGGTGCCACCGGGGAAGACCCCCATCACGCCGCCCTCGCGCAGGTAGCGCAGCGCCTCGCGGCGGGTCTCGACATTGGTCTGTACCGCCTCGCGGGTCTCATCGAAGCTGATCGGCAGGATCACCCGGTCAAGATCGCTGGCCTTGCGGAAGACCCTGTTGGCGAGGATGCGGAAATCGCCGCGCCGCTCTTGCAGCATATGACCCAGGATCAGCCCGTCGAGAATGCCATAGGGGTGGTTGGCAACCACCACCACCGGGCCCTCGGCTGGGATGTTCTGCAGGCTGCCGGCAGAGTATTCCAGTTGCAGCCCGTAGCGCTCCACCATCACCGACCAGAAGTCGCGCCCTGCGCGCACGTCCTCGGCGTAGCCATCGGCCCTGCGGATCAGCGAGGGGCGGCCAAGCGCGTTCTCCATCAGACGGATCACCATCTGACCCGAGCGCGTCTCGGCGCTGGAGGCGTAGGAGATATCGCGGGCGATCTGGCGCTCGCTCGGCGGACGCGGATTCTGCTCAGAGGGGAGGATTTCTGCAGTCATGGCCATGTCCGAACGGGTCGCGCCCTCTTACCGGCGGCGGTGGATTCGTTCCAGTGAATTGCGCCCCCGCAGCGGTGCTGCCCGCTATCCTGACCGAGGGGCCCGAACAGCCGGTTAACGCCCCCGGTTGCGAAGGTGGCGGCGACCGTCACCCCGGCCGCCCTGCCACCAGATGGGAAGCGCATTCGGGCGCCGCAAGAGCGGCGCCCGGTCTAGTCGTCTCACGCGGCGCCTTACTCGGCAGCGGCCCGAAACGGCCCGTCGCGCAGCACCGCAAGATAGGCCTCGCGCTGCTTGGCGGCGCGGGCCTCGTTCTCGGCCTTGACCGGACCATAGCCGCGGATCTGCATCGGCAGCTCGATCAGCGCCTTGACGCTTTCCTTCAACTCCGGGTCGTAACCCTTTAGGATATCTTCCATATCCTGCTCGAACTGGCGGATCAGACCGCGTTCCATCCGGCGTTCGGCCTGGCGGCCGAAAGGGTCCAGCCGGGTGCCCCGCAGCCCCTTCATCCGCGCCAGCAGCCAGAAGGGCGCCTTCATCCAGGGCCCGAACTTGCGCTTCTTCGGACGTCCGGTGCCATCCTCTCCGCCCAGCATCGGCGGCGCGAGGTGGTAGGAGATCCTGAAATCGCCGTCGAAGACCTCGCGCGCCTTGGCGCGGGTCTCCAGATGCATCCGGGCAACTTCGTATTCATCCTTGTATGCCAAGAGCTTGTGATACGATCTTGCCACCGCTTCACGCAGCTCCTCGTCCTCGAAACGATCCACCATGGCGCGATAGCGACGGGCCAGCCGGCGGTTCTGGTACTTGCGCAGATGCGCCGCTCGGGTCTCGATCAGCGCGTCCAGGCTCAGCGGCTCGGGCTTCTGCGCCGCGGGGGCGATCAATTGCGCCACCTCCTCCTTGTGCAGCACGGCGTAGCGGCCGACCTCGAAGGCATGCAGGTTGCGCTCGACCGCCGCGCCGTTCAGCGTCACCGCCTGGCGGATCGCGTCATGGCTGAGCGGCACCAGCCCCTGCTGCCAGGCTGCCCCCAGAAGGATCATGTTGGCAAAGATGCTGTCCCCCATGGCGACCTGCGCCAGGGCCGAGGCATCGAAGAGCTCTACCCGATCCCGCAACCGCGCCTGCAACTGAAGGGCAAGCCTTTCAGAAGGCAGGGTAAATTCGGTATCTCGGGTGAAATCTCCGGTGACGATCTCATGGGAGTTCACCACCGCGCCGGTCTGGCCCTGCCGGGTCAGGCCAAGCGTCTTCGAGCCCGCGCTGACCACCAGGTCGCCCCCGATCAGGGCATGCGCCTCGCCCGCGGCAACCCGGATGGCCGAGATATCCTCGGGCGTCTCGCCGATCCGCAGATGGATATGCACCGCGCCGCCCTTCTGGGCGAGGCCCGCCATCTCCATCATGCCGGCGCCCTTGCCGTCGATCTGCGCCGCCTGCGCCAGCACGGCACCGATGGTGACGACGCCGGTGCCACCGACGCCGGTCAGCACGATGTTGTGGGTGCCGTGGATCTCGGGCAGCTCGGGCAGGTCCATCCCCTCGGGCAGCTCCAGGCTGCGCTTCGGAGCCTTCTTGGGCACAGCCCCCTCGAGCGTCACGAAGCTGGGGCAGAAGCCGTTGAGGCAAGAGAAGTCCTTGTTGCAGGCCGATTGGTCGATGGCGCGCTTGCGGCCGAAGTCGGTCTCGACGGGGGTGATTGCGACGCAGTTCGACTGCACGCCGCAATCGCCGCAGCCCTCGCAGACATCGGTATTGATGAAGACCCGCTGGTCGGGGTCCGGGAACTCCTTGCGCTTGCGCCGGCGGCGCTTCTCGGCGGCGCAGGTCTGCACGTAGATCAGCGCCGAGACGCCTTTGACCTTTGCAATATTCCTCTGCACCTCCTCCAGATCGGCGCGCTCGGCAATCTCGATCCCTTTCGGGAATTGCGAAAGATCAATATTTTCCTTCTGATCATGCACCACGGCGATATGGGCCAGCCCCATGCCCTTCAGCTCTTCGGCGATGCGATAGGCGGTCAGCCCGCCCTCGTTCTTCTGGCCGCCGGTCATGGCCACGGCATCGTTGAACAGGATCTTGTAGGTCATGTTCACACCCGCCGCCTGGGCCGCACGGATGGCCTGGATGCCCGAGTGGTTGTAGGTGCCGTCGCCCAGGTTCTGGAAGACGTGATCGCGGGTCGAGAACGGCGCCTCGCCGATCCAGTTGGCGCCCTCGGCGCCCATATGGGTGAAGCCGGTGGTCTCGCGGTCCATCCACTGCACCATGTAGTGACAGCCGATGCCCGCGTAGGCCCGCGAGCCCTCGGGGATCTTGGTCGAGCTGTTGTGCGGGCAGCCGGCGCAGAAATAGGGCAGCCGCGCCGCGAGGTCGGTGACATTGTCATTGCTGCGGGTCTCGGTGAAACGGGTCAGTGCCGCCTGCACCGCCTCGGTACCGCGCCCCTCTTCCACCAGGATCGCGCCCAGCTTCTCGGCAATCCAGACCGGATCGAGCGCGCCCTTGGTCGGAAACAGCTCTTCGGCATGGGCGCCACCCTTGCGCCAGCCATAGACGCGACGGCCGCGGCGATCGTCGAAGATCGCCTCCTTGACCTGCACCTCGATCAGCTTGCGCTTCTCTTCCACCACCACGATCAGGTCGAGCCCCTCGGCCCATTCGTGGAAACTGTCCATGTCCAGCGGCCAGACCTGCGCCACCTTGTAGGTGGTGATGCCAAGCCGCTCGGCCTCGGCCTCGTCGATGCCCAGCAGGGACAGCGCATGAACCAGGTCAAGGTAGTTCTTGCCCGCCGAGACGAAGCCGATCTTCGCCCCCGGCTTGCCCCAGATCCGCTTGTCGATGCGATTGGCGCGGGCGAAGGCCTCTGCGGCAAAGCGCTTGTGGTCGATCATCCGCGCTTCCTGCTCGGGCGGGCTGTCGCCGAGACGGATGTTCACCCCGCCCTCGGGCATCGGGAAGTCGCTTGGTGTGACCAGCTTCATGCGGAAGGGATCGCCATCGACGACCGAGGTCGCCTCGACCGTATCCTTCATCGTCTTCAGCCCGACCCAGACGCCCGCATAACGGCTGAGCGCATAGCCGTAGATACCCAGATCCAGGATCTCCTGCACGCCCGCTGGTGAAACGATGGGCATATAGGCATCGACCAGCGCCCATTCGCTCTGATGCAGCACGGTCGAGCTTTCGCCGGTGTGATCATCGCCCATGGCCATCAGCACGCCGCCATGGGGCGCGGTGCCCGCCATATTGGCATGTTTCATCGCATCGCCCGAACGGTCGACGCCAGGCCCCTTGCCATACCAGAGCCCGAAGACCCCGTCGAAGCGCCCCTCTCCGCGCAGATGCGCCTGCTGCGCGCCCCAGAGGGCGGTGGCCGCGAGGTCCTCGTTCAACCCTTCCTCGAAGCGCACCTCGGCGGCATCTAGGATCTTGCCCGCGCGCCGCATCTGCATGTCGACCGCACCAAGCGGCGAACCGCGATAGCCCGTGACATAGCCGGCGGTGTTGAGACCGGCGGCCTCGTCGCGGGCCTTCTGGGCCAGCATCAGTCGGACTAGGGCTTGGGTTCCGTTCAGCAGGACCGGGGACTTCGAGAGGTCGAACCGGTCGTTCAGAGAAATTTTCTCCTGGCTCATGATATTGGTGCCTCCTTGGGAAGCAGTATAGCCGAAGAACGGGTCAGCACCGATGACCGGGCCGAAAAATAACGAAAAATTCGCTATCCAAAGAAGGGCGACCCCGTTAAGACAAGCGCCACGTGAGCCGCAGTAGAAATATTGTGCGGAGCTCGAAAACGGCGACAGGCAGTTTCAATATGGATTGGGATAAGCTCAGAATCTTCCACGCGGTGGCCGATGCCGGCAGCCTGACCCATGCGGGCGATGCGCTGCATCTGTCGCAATCGGCTGTTTCCCGCCAGATACGCGGCCTGGAAGAGAGCCTGAACACCACCCTCTTCCACCGTCACGCGCGCGGACTGATTCTCACCGAGCAGGGCGAATTGCTGTTCGACGCCACCCGCGCCATGGCCAAGCGCCTGGAAACCGCCACCGCCCGTATCCGCGACAGCGAAGAGGAAGTCTTCGGCGAGCTGCGCGTGACAACGGCGGTCGGTTTCGGCACCCTCTGGCTGGCGCCGCGGCTGCCCAAGCTCTACGAGAAATACCCCGATCTGAAGATCGACCTGATGCTGGAAGAGCGTGTCCTGGACCTGCCCATGCGCGAGGCCGACGTGGCCGTGCGTATGAAAGAGCCCTCCCAGGCCGACCTGATCCGCAAGAAGCTGATGTCGATCCGCATGCGCTGCTATGCCTCCGCCGATTACATCGCCCGCTTCGGTCGCCCGGAAACGCTGGAAGACCTCTCGCCGCACCGCCTGATCTGCCAGACCCCCTCGGCGCCGCAGGTCTCTGCCGGTGCCTCGCTGGTGGCACAGCTCATGTCCTCTGACGTGCGCTCGACGCTGACGGTGAACAATTACTTCGGCGTGCTGCAGGCGGTGGTCCACAACCTCGGCATCGGCGTGCTGCCCGACTACATCGTCGAGGACTTCCCCTCGCTCGAACGGGTCTTCCCCGAGATCGAGTCGGGCGAAGTGCCGGTCTTCCTGGCCTTCCCCGAAGAGCTGCGCCACTCCAAGCGAGTCGCCGCGTTCCGCGAATTCGTCCAGGAAGAGATCATGGCGCACCGCCGCACGATCCGCGACCTGCGCGACCGCGACGCCGAGTAACGCACAACCGACAGGTGAGCCGCGGAAAGCGACAGCCCCGGTCAAGGGCTGCGCTGAATGCATAGCAGTAATGTAAAGCCTGCGGCATTTTGGGACTTGATCGTTTCAACTCCGACCAATATCTGGGCACTCGATGATGATCGCGCTTACCAGCGCATCATCTTCATACCTCCCTGTTGGACTTGGCCGGACCTTGTGTCCGGCCTTTTTTTTGGCCCCCATGCCGAAACACGGCGCGTCTTTCTTCTGGGACACCGCGAAACACCCCCGCAGGATGCCTCCGGCGGGAGTATTTTCAGCCTGGTGATGAATTGGGCCCCATACATCACCAGGCTGAAAGTACTCCGGGGGAGTCCGCCCTGGCGGACGGGGGCAGCGCCCCCTCTCCGGCGACGTCCCCCATCCCCCGCAATCCAAGGGAAATCGCCCTGCCCCCCTTCCCCAAACCAGCGCCATCGCGTAAACGCCGGGCAACGTCACCCAGGGGGTCAGCATGCAAGAGCCGGAAATCACCAAGGACCTTATCGCCAGCCACGGCATCAACGATGAGGAATACGCCGAGATCCTGCGTATCCTGGACCGCGCGCCCAGCTTCACCGAGCTCGGCATCTTCTCGGCCATGTGGAACGAGCATTGCTCCTACAAATCCTCGAAGAAGTGGCTGCGCACCCTGCCCACCGAGGGCCCCCAGGTGATCTGCGGCCCCGGCGAGAACGCGGGCGTGGTCGATATCGGCGATGGCCAGGCCGTCATCTTCAAGATGGAAAGCCACAACCACCCCTCCTACATCGAGCCCTACCAGGGCGCGGCCACCGGCGTCGGCGGCATCCTGCGCGATGTCTTCACCATGGGTGCCCGGCCCATTGCCGCGATGAACGCGCTCTCCTTCGGCGAGAAGGACCACCCCAAGACCCGGCAGCTGGTGCATGGCGTCGTCGAGGGCATCGGAGGCTACGGCAATTGCTTCGGCGTGCCTACCGTCGGCGGCGAGATCCGCTTCGACCCCGCCTATAACGGCAACTGCCTGGTCAACGCCTTTGCCGCCGGCCTCGCCGATGCCGACAAGATCTTCTACTCCGCCGCCTCCGGCGTTGGCATGCCGGTGGTCTACCTCGGCGCCAAGACCGGCCGCGACGGCGTCGGCGGTGCCACCATGGCCTCGGCCGAATTCGACGACACCATCGAAGAGAAGCGTCCCACCGTTCAGGTCGGCGACCCCTTCACCGAGAAGCGCCTGATGGAAGCCTGCCTCGAGCTGATGCAGACCGGCGCCGTGGTCTCGATCCAGGACATGGGCGCGGCAGGCCTGACCTGTTCGGCCGTGGAGATGGGCGACAAGGGCGGCCTCGGCATCCGCCTGAACCTCGACGACGTGCCGCAGCGCGAACCGAACATGACCGCCTACGAGATGATGCTCTCGGAAAGCCAGGAGCGCATGCTCATGGTCCTCAACCCCGAGAAGGAGGCCGAAGCCCGCGCCGTCTTCGAGAAGTGGGACCTCGACTTCGCCATCGTCGGCGAGACCATGGCCGAGGACCGTTTCGAGATCATCCACCAGGGCAAGGTCTGGGCCGATGTGCCGCTGTCCAAGCTCTCGTCCTCGGCGCCCGAGTATGACCGCCCCTGGGTCGAGACCCCGGCGGCAGAGCCGCTCACCGATGCCGATATCCCCACGGTTGATGCGATCGACGGGCTGAAGGCGCTGATCGGCTCTCCGAACTACTGCTCGCGGCAGTGGGTCTACGAGCAATACGACAGCATGGTGATGGCCGATACCGCGCGCGGCCCCGGCTTCGGTTCCGGCCTGGTGCGGGTGCATGGCACCGACAAGCTGCTGGCCTTCACCTCGGACGTGACCCCGCGCTACGTCAAGGCGAACCCGGTGCAGGGTGGCCGCCAGGCCGTGGCGGAAGCCTATCGCAACCTCACCGCCTCCGGCGCCAAGCCGCTGGCCTCCACCGACAACCTGAACTTCGGCAACCCCGAGAAGCCCGAGATCATGGGCCAGTTCGTCGGCGCCCTGAAGGGCATCGGCGAGGCCTGCCAGGCGCTCGACATGCCCATCGTTTCGGGCAACGTGTCGCTCTACAACGAGACCGATGGCTCGGGCATCCTGCCCACCCCCACCATCGGCGCCGTGGGTCTGATCGAAAGCGCCGAGAAGGCCATCGACGGCACCGCCCGTGAAGGCCACGTGGCACTGCTGATCGGCGAGACCCAGGGCCACCTGGGCCAGTCGGCCCTGCTGGCAGAGGTCTTCAACCGGACCGAGGGCGATGCACCGCATGTCGACCTGGACGCCGAGAAGCGCAATGGCGACTTCATCCGCGACAATGTCGAATGGATCTCTGTCTGCTCGGACCTGTCCGATGGCGGCCTCGCGCTGGCGGCCTTCGAGATGGCCGAGGCCGCAGGCGTCGGCGTGACCCTGGATCTGACCGACCAGGCACAGCTCTTTGGCGAAGACCAAGGCCGCTACCTTGTGGCCTGCAACTTTGACAGCGCCGAGGCCCTGATGGTGGCCGCCGGCAAGGCCGGTGTAACCCTGACCACCGTCGGCAAGTTCGGCGGCGACACGGTGACCATGGGCGGCAGCTCTGCACCGCTGGAGGAGCTCTCGGCCCTCTATCGCAATGCCTTCGGCGAGACCTTCGCCTAAGCGCGGCGCCGCGGCGACACGCGCTTTGACATCCTGACGGGGCGGTGCCGGTTTCCGGCGCCGCCCTTGTCATTTTCTGCCCACTTCCTGCACCGATGCGCCTTTGCGCCCAAAAACCTACGGTAGCGGATGTGTTATTTCTGGACCGGTGCCCACCCGGTTGCTACCTCTGAGGCCCCCGAGGGGGAAACAGGGGTCCAGGGACAGGACCCAGGATGGGACAGATGACAAAATTCGACACCGGGCCGGTTACGCTGGCCGGGCAGGAACCTTTGCGCTCGGGCGAGGAGAGCCTGGTCTACCAGCACCCGCGCTTCCAGGACCTCTTGCTGAAACTGCCGCGGCAGGACGGCCGGGCCGCCCTGCGCATGCAGCGCCCCGGCTTCAAGCGCCCCCTGCTGAGACGCTTCCGCCATCTCGTCAGCTGGCATCTGGAATACTCCGAGTACCTCTCCGCCGTGGCGCGCGAGGGCACCCTGCCCGGCTTCGTGCCGCTGCACCTGGGGATCTGCCCCACCGATCTGGGCCCCGCGCTGCTGGTCGAGAAGATCTGCGCTCCAGGCGGAGAGCTGGCGCCGACCCTGCGCGACCTGGCCAATACCGGACGTCTCGATGCCTCGATCCCGGAGTTGCTGGAGGATTTCCTCGAAAACCTGGCCGCCAGCGGGATCGTCACCCGCGACATCTGGCCCGACAACCTGGTCCTCGCCGAAGCCCCCCGGCGGCTGATGCTGATCGAGGGCATGGGCTGTCGCTCGGCGCTCCGGGCCTGTCATATCCAGCTGCCGCTGACCCAGAACCGCCAGATCCGCCAATGCGCCGCCCTGCGACGCTGGGTGGCAGAGCGGGTCGAGCCTCAGCCCCGTTTGCCCCAGGGTCTGCGCCTGGCCTGAGCCCGCGCAGACCCAGGCTGCCAGCGCCCGGCCGAGGGGCCACCGCCCCTGTCCAGCCCGGCAGAAAAGCCCGTGCGACAGCGCACAAGGGCCCGCGCAGGGGCCCGTGCCAGAGCCATGCGGGTGCCCTTGCGGCCCGGCCCGGCAGGGCTTACATTTCAGGCCCAAGACAAATGGAGACATGCATGACCATTCAGGCCTCTGACATCGAAGCCCTCATCCGCGAGAGTTTCCCCGATGCCCAGATCATCGTCGAGGGCGATGACGGTCAGCATTTCTCGGCCATGGTGGTCGATGAGAGCTTCCGCGGCAAGAACCGCGTGCAACAGCAGCGGGCGGTCTACGCGGCGCTCAAGGGCAAGATGGATGGCCCCGCCGGCGAGCTACACGCCCTGGCGCTGACCACCAAGGCGCCCTGAGCGGCACCCAACAGGGGCGCTACAGCCCGCAAACGGAATGAACTGTGCCCCCTCGGCGGGGCAGCAAGGGGCCAGGCCCCGGAAAGGATGCCAGATGAGCGACGCCAAGACCCGTATCGACGAGACCGTCAAAGGCAATGATGTCGTGCTCTACATGAAGGGCACCAAGTCGATGCCGCAATGTGGTTTCTCCAGCCGTGTGGCCGGGGTGCTGAACTACATGGGCGTGGAATACACCGATGTGAACGTGCTGGCCGATGACGAGATCCGCCAGGGCATCAAGGATTACTCCGACTGGCCGACCATTCCCCAGCTCTACGTCAAGGGCGAGTTCGTGGGCGGCTGCGACATCATCACCGAGATGACCCTCTCGGGCGAGCTGGACGGTCTCTTCGACGAGAACGGCGTGGCCTACGACAAGGACGCCGCCGACAAGATCCGCGCCGCCAACGGCTGATCCGCCGGGGACATATCCCGACAATATGGAAACGGGGCAGAGGGCAACCTCTGCCCCGTTTGCTTTGGGCTGTCTTCAGGTCTTGAGACTGCGGGGCTAACCCTCGTCCTCGATGGCGCGCAGGCCCGGCGCCTGGCCGTTGCCTTCCTCGACCCGCTCGGCCAGCGATTCAGCGCGGGCGGCAAGCTCTGCCAGAGTGTCGGTCACCTCTGCGGGCACCACGGGCACCTCGACGCGCTGCGGCTCGGGCGGCGGGGCGTTGCGCAGGGCTTCCAGCTCGTCCTTCACAGCCTTCAGCTCGAGCGTCAGGCTCTGCACCTGGTCCTCGACGCCGGCGGTGCGATCGGCCAGCATCAGCCCGGCCATCAGCAGCATGCGTCCTTCGGGGATGCGGCCGGTCTGCTGCACCAGGGTGCTGGCCTCGCGGTCCAGCATCTGCGCGGCGGTTTCCAGGAAGTGCTCTTCGCCATCCTGGCAGGCAACGTCGAAGCGGCGTCCGCCGATGGTGATCTCGACCTCGGGCATCAGGCTTCCCCTTCCGTTGCGGGCGCGGGCTCGTCCACCAGGGCGCCGAGCGCGGCCAGGATCGTCTCGGCCTCGGCACCGGCGGCGGCGTGATCGGCACGCAGCGCGTCCAGCTCGGCCGCCATGCTTTCATTGAGCACATCGGAGTCTGCACCGCCCTTGGCCTCGCGCAGCAGGCGGTTGTTCTCGCGCAGGCGGGTGTTGACGGCGCGCAGGCGGCTCACCGCCTCTTCCATGTCGGCCATGGCGCGGGTCACATCCTCGCGGGGCCCGGCGGCAGGTGCCGCGCGTGCCTCGACCAGCTCGGCCTCCAGCGCCTCCTGCCGGCGGTGCAGCGCCTTCACCCGCTCTTCGAGCTGGGCATTGGCGGTGCGCTCGTCTTCCAGCAACTGCTTCAGCTCTTCCGGGCTTTCGCCAGGGGCCGGAGCGGGCACCAGCCCCTCGAGACCAGATCCGATCCGGTCCATCGCCGCCAGGATCCGGCCCTGCAATTCTTCCAGGTTACTCATTCTCTGCCTCACAGACCCCCGGCTACCGGGGGTGTCGTCCCTTCGCCGTTCGAATACCGTCCGGGCATCCTACGCGCCTCGGGGCCGGACCGAAACCATTGTTCTTGCCTCGACGGGCCATGGCGCCTGGGTCCAGCCGAAAAAAGCGAAATCACCGGGCCGGCGCCCCCGCGCCGCTCTCGGGATGAGGCTTTTCGCCCAGAGCCTTGTCATTGCAGCCGAATCAACGGCTCGGCCCGTATCGAGCGGAGTGTAGCCAAACCCCCGGATTTTCCCAAATACAGCGCGAAAACCGGCACAAATGCCCTGCTGTGCTTGCCTTTCGCGCCGCGGCTGGTAAGAGCGCGCTAACATCGACCGCCTGACCCTGCGAGAGGACAACACACGTGGATATCGACGCGCTGCGCTCCGCCCACCCGGACCATTGGTCCAAGGCCACTGCCATCCGGGCCCTGACCCTCGACGCCGTTGCGGCGGCAAACTCGGGTCACTCCGGCATGCCCATGGGCATGGCAGACGTGGCCACGGTGCTTTTCGAGAAGCACATGAAGTTCGACGCCAGCCAGCCGACCTGGTTCGACCGCGACCGCTTCATCCTCTCCGCCGGCCACGGCTCCATGCTGATCTACTCGCTGCTGCACCTGACCGGCTACGAGCAGTTCCCCATCGAAGAGCTGAAGAACTTCCGCCAGTGGGGCGCCCGCACCGCCGGCCACCCCGAGAACTTCCTGGCCCAGGGCATCGAGACCACCACCGGCCCGCTGGGTCAGGGCATCGCCAACTCGGTCGGTTTCGCCATGGCCGAAGAGATGCTGCGCGCCCAGTTCGGCAAGAAGCTGGTCGATCACTACACCTATGTCATCGCCGGTGACGGCTGCCTGATGGAAGGTGTCTCGGAAGAGGCGATCTCGCTCGCCGGGCGCCACCAGCTCTCGAAGCTGATCGTCTTCTGGGACAACAACAACATCACCATCGACGGCAAGGTCGAGCTCTCGTCCAGCACCGACCAGGTGGCCCGCTTCAAGGCCAACAACTGGCACGTGCAGGAAATCGACGGCCACGACCCCGAGGCCATCGACGCGGCCATCACCGCCGCCAAGAAGGCCGGCAAGCCCTCGATGATCGCCTGCAAGACCCATATCGCCCTGGGCCATGCCGCACAGGACACCTCCAAGGGCCATGGCGCACTGACCGACGCCGGCCAGCTCGAGGCCGCCAAGGCCGCCTACGGCTGGAACCACGGCGCCTTCGAGATCCCCTCGGATGTCAAATCCGCCTGGGAAGAGATCGGCCGCCGCGGCTCGGAAGAGCGTTTCGCCTGGGAAGGCCGCCTCGGCGCGCTCTCCGAGCGCAAGCAGGAAGAGTTCCAGCGCCGCGTCGCGGGTGATGCGCCGAAGAAGCTGGCCTCCGTTGTCCGCGCGCTGAAGAAGCAGGCCTCCGAGACCCTGCCCAAGGTTGCGACCCGCAAGGCCTCCGAGATGGCGCTGGAAGTGATCAACCCGGTGATGCCGGAAACCGTGGGCGGCTCGGCCGACCTGACGGGCTCCAACAACACCAAGACCGGCGACCTCGGGATCTTCGACACCGACAACCGCAAGGGCCGCTTCGTGCACTGGGGCATCCGTGAACACGGCATGGCCTCGGCGATGAACGGCATGGCGCTGCATGGCGGCGTGAAGCCCTACTCGGGCACCTTCTTCTGCTTCACCGATTACGCGCGTCCCGCCATGCGCCTCTCGGCCCTGATGCAGATCGCGCCGGTCTACGTCATGACCCACGATTCCATCGGCCTCGGCGAAGACGGCCCGACCCACCAGCCGGTCGAGCACCTGGCCATGTGCCGTGCCACCCCCAACACCCTGGTCTTCCGCCCCGCCGACGTGGTGGAAACCGCCGAAGCCTGGGAAATCGCGCTCAGCCAGAAGGGCACCCCCTCGGTGCTCTCGCTGACCCGTCAGGGCCTGCCCACCGTCCGCACCGAGCACAAGTCGAAGAACATGGTCGCCCAGGGCGCCTATGTGCTGGCAGAGGCCGAGGGCAAGCGCCAAGCCATCCTGATGGCCACCGGCTCCGAGGTTGCCATCGCCATGGAAGCCAAGAAGCTGCTGGAAGCCGAAGGCATCGGCACGCGCGTCGTCTCGATGCCCTGCTGGGAGCTCTTCGAGGAGCAGGACGAGAAGATCCGCAAGCGCGTCCTGCCCGCGGGTCCGGTCCGTGTCGCGGTCGAAGCCGGCGTGCGCCAGGGCTGGGACAAGTGGTTGCTCGGTGAGCGTGGCCGCGAGGCCAAGGCTGGTTTCGTCGGCATGTCCAGCTTCGGCGCCTCCGCCCCGGCGGAAGAGCTCTACGAGAAGTTCGGCATCACCGCCGAGGCCGTGGCCGAGAAGGTGAAATCCCTGCTCTGAGCCCTGTCAGACCGATCGAAAAGGCCGGACGTCCCCGTGGCGCCCGGCCTTTTTCGTGGGCGCGAGCGACGCTGGCAGCCGCCTCCGGCGGGCGTATTTCCAGCCTGGTGATGCAGCAAGAGCCTCTTCTGCCCATCACCAGGCTGAAAATACTCCGGGGGAGTCTCCGCAGGAGACGGGGGCGGCGCCCCCACCCCGGCAACCCACGGGCGATTCTCTTGGGCCTGCCGGGTGACGCTGCGGCGCAGCACCTGTTAGCGCGAACCCCGAGACAGGGTTAGCGCAACCAAAGGCGCGCGCGTTAATGTTTTCGCTAACATACTGTCATGCAACACTTTTCATCCTTACTCCCCGGCGCCGCTTCGCGTATGAAAGCCCCGAGGATCACAGCAGGAGACAGCGGCATGACGGTCACTCTCGGCATCAACGGTTTCGGTCGCATCGGGCGCTGCACGCTTGCCCATATCGCGGAAGCCGCGCGCAATGACGTGCAGGTGGTGAAGATCAATGCCACCGGCCCGATCGAGACCAATGCCCATCTCCTGAAATACGACAGCGTCCATGGCCGGTTCCGCAACGACGTGAAGGTCGCCGGCAACACCATGGATATCGGCCGCGGCCCGATGGAGGTCTTCTCGACCTACGACCCCTCCGAGTTGGACTGGGAAGGCGTCGACGTGGTGCTGGAATGCACCGGCAAGTTCAACGACGGCGAGAAGGCCGCCGTGCACAAGGCACGCGGTGCCAAGTCGGTGCTGATCTCTGCTCCGGCGAAGAACGTCGAGAAGACCATCGTCTACGGCGTCAACCACCGCGACCTGGTGGCCGGCGACACGATCATCTCGAACGGCTCCTGCACCACCAACTGCCTGGCCCCTCTGGCCAAGGTGCTGAACGACGCCATCGGCATCGACAGCGGCATCATGACCACGATCCACAGCTACACCGGCGACCAGCCGACCCTGGACCGCCGCCATGGCGATCTCTACCGCGCCCGTGCCGCCGCCATGAGCCAGATCCCCACCTCGACCGGCGCCGCCAAGGCCATCGGCCTGGTGCTGCCCGAGCTCGACGGCAAGCTGGATGGTTCGGCCATCCGCGTCCCCACCCCCAATGTCTCGGCCGTCGACCTGACCTTCATCGCCGAGAAGGACGTCACCGTCGATGACGTGAACGAGGTGGTGCGCGAGGCCGCTGCCGGTCACATGGGCCATGTGCTGGGTTACGATCCCGAACCCAAGGTCTCCATCGACTTCTCCCATACCGAGCAGAGCTCGATCTTCGCCCCCGACCAGACCAAGGTCCGCGGCAAGCGCCTGGTCCGCGTCCTGGCCTGGTACGACAACGAATGGGGCTTCTCCTGCCGCATGGCCGATGTGGCCGCCGCCCTGGGCCGCTTGCAGCACTGAACGCCCCTCTCCTGCACAGCGACTGAAACCCGCCAGTGAAGACTGGCGGGTTTATCGTTTTGTCACCTCTCCAAGCTTGACCTTTTCGCCCGAGAGGTAGAGTTTGCACGCGACGTTAGCGCTAACCAGCCATGCGGGCTGGCGCTGACTTGCCTCAAACGTGCCTTGTCGAGCTTTCAGAAAAGGACTTTTCCCATGGTTACCACTGTCGCCATCAACGGTTTCGGACGCATCGGCCGCAACGTCCTGCGTGCCATCGTCGAGTCGGGCCGCAAGGATATCGAGGTCGTCGCCATCAACGACCTCGGCCCCGTCGAGACCAACGCCCACCTGTTCCGCTACGACAGCGTCCACGGTCGCTTTGGTGGCGAGGTGACCACCGGCGAAGACTGGATGGACGTCGGCCTGGGCCGGATGAAGGTCACCGCGATCCGCAACCCCGAGGAACTGCCCTGGGCCGATGTCGACATCGCCCTGGAATGCACCGGCATCTTCACCAAGCGCGACGCCGCCGCCCGTCACCTGGAAAACGGCTCCTCCCGCGTGCTGGTCTCGGCACCCTGCACCGATGCGGATGTCACCTCGGTCTTCGGCGTGAACCACGACGCGATCACCAGCGACCACAAGGTGATCTCCAACGCCTCCTGCACGACCAACTGCCTCGCGCCCGTCGCCAAGGTGCTGAACGACGCCATCGGGATCGAGAAGGGCTTCATGACCACGATCCACAGCTACACCGGCGACCAGCCGACGCTGGACACGATGCACAAGGATCTCTACCGCGCCCGCGCCGCCGCCATGTCGATGATCCCGACCTCGACCGGGGCTGCCAAGGCCGTCGGCCTGGTGCTGCCGGAACTGAAGGGCAAGCTCGACGGCGTGTCGATCCGCGTGCCCACGCCGAACGTCTCCTGCGTCGACCTGACCTTCGTCGCCAAGCGCGAGACCACCGCCGAAGAGATCAACGAGGCGATCAAGGCAGCTGCCGCCTCTGGACCGCTGAAAGGCATCCTGGGCGTCACCGCAGAGCCGCTGGTCTCGATCGACCTCAACCATGACAGCCACTCCTCGACCGTGGCGCTGGATCAAACCAAGGTCATGGAAGGCACGCTCTGCCGGATCCTGTCGTGGTACGACAACGAATGGGGCTTCTCCTGCCGCATGGGTGACATGGCCGTCACCATCGGCAAGACCCTCTGATCGCTCTGCGCGGGCGGCCCTTCGGGCTGCCCGCCATCGCAGCCTGGTGCTGCAAGCTGCTCTGGACGCTTGATTTTTCGACCCGTCCAAGGCATAGCAGGCCGAGCCCGCTTGTCAGGGGGAGGAGCCTGGTGACAAACCGCCTCGCGTTCGTGCTTGGTGTCATCATCGTGACACTGCTGGTTCTGGACAACCTCGCCGGGAGCGGGGAAACTACCTTGTTCCTGATGCGCAAATTCGCTGATTTCGTCGAATGGCTGGCCTTCTGGCGCTAGGACTCTCCGGCTTCGGCAGTCGCCGCAGCGCATACGGGTTTGATGGATGACTATTGTTCTGGCCCTGCTCGGCCTCCTGCTCGCATTTTTCCTGGGCCTCGCCCTCTACGCCTACATGTGGAAGCGCAGGGCGCAGCGCGCGGTGCCGCCCCGAGGCGCATTCACCCGTATCTCGACCGGACGGCTGCACTACCTCGACGTGGGCCAGGGACCGGCGATCTTCCTGATCCACGGCCTCGGCGGCCAGATGGGCAATTTCGACTGCGGCCTGATCGACGACCTGGCCCGCGATCACCGGGTGATCGCCATCGACCGTCCCGGCATGGGCTGGTCCGAGCGGCCGCTCTCGCAGCCCTGCACCCCCGCCGATACCGCCCGGCTGATGTTCGAGATCATGGACAAGCTGGGCATCGAGCAGCCGCTCGTGGTGGGCCATTCCCTGGGCGGCGCCATCGCCCTCTCCATGGCCGTGCAGAACGCCGAGCGCCTGCGGGGCCTCGCATTGCTGGCACCGCTGACCCTGCGCGGACAGGAGCCCTCTCCGGTCTTCGACGGGCTGGCCATCCAATCCGACGTGCAGCGTTTCCTGACCGCCTGGACCTTCGCCACCCCCGCCGCCCTGCGCAACGGCGAAGCGGTGATCCAGCAGCTCTACGGCCCCGAGGAGATGCCGCCCAATGCCGTCACCCAGGGTGGCGCGCTGCTCAGCCTCGTGCCGCGCCACTTCTATCACACCAGCCGCGACTACATTAACTCGGTCCGTGGCCTCGAAGAGACCTCGCGCAAATATGCCGACCTGACGGTGCCGGTGCGCCTGCTCTATGGCACCGAGGACCAGATCCTCGATCCGCAGCACCATGGCGCGAAACTGGTGGGACGGCATCCGCAGATGGGTCTGAAGCTGATCCATGGCGGGCACATGCTGCCGGTGACCCAGCCGCAGGTCTGCGCCGAGTTCATCCGCGATGCATCGACCAAGATGCGCGGCAGCCTGACGATCAGAAGAGCTTCGCCCGAAGTCTATCGTTGACGTTGGGGGTGACGAATTTCGACACGTCGCCCTCCAGTCGGCAGATCTCTTTCACCAGCTTCGAGGCAATGGCCTGGTGCCCGGCATCGGCCATCAGGAAGACGGCCTCGACCGTGGCATCCAGCGCCCGGTTCATGCCAACCATCTGGTATTCATACTCGAAATCGGTGACCGCGCGCAGGCCGCGGATGATCAGCGAGGCCCCGACGTCGTGGGCGCAATTGATCAGCAGGTTCTCGAAGGGATGAACGACGATCTCGCAGCCGGTCTCTTTCGACAGCTCCGCGATCTCGGCCTCGATCATCTCGACCCGCTCTTCCAGGGTGAACAGAGGCCCCTTGTCGCGATTGATCGCCACGCCGATCACCAGCCGGTCGACCAGCAGCGTTGCGCGCCGGATGATGTCGATATGGCCGAGTGTCACGGGATCGAAAGTGCCCGGATAAAGTCCGATACGCATCTGGCAGCTCCTCCGCTTGCACCTTCGTCGCACGCAACAATATTACGCCGGGAATTGCAAGGGCGAACCCTGAGGGAATGGCGCTCAAGCTGACGCTGTTCCGCCTGGCGGAAGCCAGGGCTGCCTCGGGCCGGGACATTCAGGCGTCGCAAGAACGCAAAGCCTGCCCGGCGGCCCCTGGTGGGCGGCAGCAGGGCGCGCCAAGGGGATCGGGGCCCCTGCCCTGCGCCAGACGTCAGATGTATCTGAGAAACCGCCCGTTGAGGTCACCGCGTCCCGGCAGAGCGGCCTGCGGGGGCGAGGGGTTCCGGGCGAGCATTCCTGCCCGCCCGGAGATGGCCCTTAGAAGGGGCTGTCGGGGTAGTAGAACTGCTCGGCGTTCTCGGAGGTGATCAGCACCGAACCGATGGTGAAGGTGCCCGAGACCGGCGCGTTCGAGGTCAGCCCGACCGCGGTCAGCTCGATCGCCGTGGCGATCATCGACGGCGGATAGGTCACGTCGGCGGGGATCATCTCGTCCCCGTCCATCACGCGCTTGATCATCTCCTTCATGCCGGCACCGCCAAGCACGAAGTCCACGTCGTCACGCCCGGCCGCGTCGATCGCCGCCAGCACGCCAACCGCCATGTCGTCATCCGAGGCCCAGACCGCATCGATCTGCTCATGCTTGGACAGGAAGTCCTGCATGACGTTGAAGCTGTCGTCACGGTTCCAGTTGCCGTGCTCCATGTCGATGATCTCGATGCCCGAGCCCTCGATGGCCGCCTCGAAGCCCGCGACGCGCTCGTTGTCGATGGTGGTCGGGATGCCGCGCAGAACGACGATCTTGCCGCCCTCGGGCATCTGCGAGACCATGTATTCGCCCGAGACGCGCCCGAAACCGGGGTTGTCACCGGCGACGTAGAGATCCTCGATCCCTTCCACCGACAGGCCACGGTCGACCACGGTGACCCAGGCGCCGCTTTCGGCAACGGCCTGCACCGGCGGGGTCAGCGGATCGGATTCGAAGGGCAGCACGACCAGCGCGTCGATGTTGCGCGTCGCCACCATGTCTTCGATATCATTGACCTGCTTGCCCGGATCGGAAGCCGTGGCGAGCACGAAGTCGAGACCGGGGTACACCTCCTCCAGGCGCTCCACGGTCTGCTGTGCGTGGAAGTTCATGCCGCCGGCCCAGCCATGGGTCGCCGCCGGGATCGACACGCCGATCACCTTGGTGTCCTGAGCCAGGGCCCCGCCAGCGCTCAGCGCGAGCACGGTGCAACCGGCCATCAGCGTCTTCATGTAAGACATTTCGTTTCCTCCCTTGGATTGGCGAAGGGCTATCCCTTCGCCTTGGCTTCTCGCTGCAAGATCACAGCCAGAATGATGATGACCCCCTGGATCGCGCCGTTGAGATAGGGCGAGACCAGGTCGGTCAAATTCAGAATATTGTCGATCATGCTGAGGATCAGCACGCCGATCACCGTTCCCCAGACCCGGCCGAAGCCGCCCTTGAGGATGGTGCCGCCGATGATCACCGCCGCGATAGCCTCAAGCTCCCACAACACGCCGGTCGAGGCCGAGGCAGAGCCAAGGCGCGGCACGTACATGATCGTCGCCACGCCCACGAGCATGCCCAGCATGGCATAGGTCAAGAGCCGGGTGCGGTTCACGTTGACGTTGGAATAATGCGCCACGTTCTCGTTCGAGCCGATGGCGGCACAATGGCGCCCGAAGCGGGCGCGGCTCATCAGCACCTCACCAACGATGACGGTCAGCGCGAAGATGATGATCGGCCAGCTGATCCCGAACAGGCCGCCGAAGTAGACGGGGCGGTAGAAGGTGCGCAGTCCGAAATCGAGGCTGAGCGTGCCGCCGTCCGCCAGCCAGGTGACGAGGCTGCGGTAGATGCCCATGCTGCCAAGCGTGACGATGAAGGCCTCGATGCCGAGGGTGGTGATCAGGAAGCCGTTCAACAGCCCCGCCGCGATGCCCGCGACCAGCGCCACGACCATGCCCAGCAGGATGATCGGTATCCCGACCCCCAGCACCGGCAGGGCGGCGTTCATCACCAGGATCATCAGCCCGGCGATGAAGGCCGCCATGGAGCCGACCGAGAGGTCGAGCCCGCCGGCGGTGATCACGAAGGTCATGCCGACGGCGATGATGCCGATGAAGGCCGAGCGCGCCAGCACGTTGGTGATATTGGCCGCGCTCAGGAAGTTGGAGTTCAGCGCCGTGCCCACCAGGATCAGCACCAGAAGCGCGATCACCGGCCCCAGGACGCTCATCGAGGGGAGCGCCTTTCGAGGCTTGGTTGCCGCAGTTTCGGTCGTCATCATGCTACCCTTTCCGTGCTGCCCGTGCCGACGCCCATGGCGTGCCGGACGATTATGTCTTCTGTGATCTGGTCTCCGGTCAGCACCTTGGCCAAGCGGCCCGAGCGCATCACCATCACCCGGTCCGAGAGGCCGATCACCTCCTGCATCTCGGAAGAGATCACCACGATCCCGTGGCCGTCCTCTGCCAGCTTGCGAAGGAAGGCGTAAATCTGTTGCTTGGTGCCGATGTCGATGCCGCGGGTCGGCTCATCGACGATCAGGATCATCGGTTCGGACTGCATCACCTTGGCCAGCAGCAGCTTCTGCTGGTTGCCGCCCGAGAGGTTGCCGACGCGCATGGTCCTGGCCCCGGCGCGGATGTCGAACTCGTCGATGGCCTGGTCCAGCGCGCGTTCCTCGGCGGCGAAGTCGATCAGCACCCGGCCGTACTTGTGCAGCGCCTGCAGCGTCAGGTTCTCGCGCATACCCTTGTCCAAGAGCAGCCCGCGCAGCTTGCGGTCCTCGGTCAGATAGCACAGCCCATGGGCCAGCGCGTCACCGGGCCGCGAGATACTGACCGGGGTGCCGCCGATCTCGATCCGGGTGCTGGTGGCAGGACGCAGTCCGCATAGCCCCTCCATCGCCTCAGTACGACCCGAGCCGATGAGACCGGCAATCCCCAGAATCTCTCCCCGGTGCAGCTCGAAGGAGATGTCGCTGGCACGACCCGGAACGCTCAGCCCCTCGACGCGCAGAAGCACCTCGCGCCCCGGCGCGGCCTCCGGCTTGTCGGGGAAAAGGTCCGAGACATCGCGGCCCACCATGGCGGTGGCCATCTGGTCTTCGGTGATGTCGCGGGCCGGGCCGTCATGCACCAGCGTGCCGTCGCGCAGCACGGTCACCGTATCGGCGATCTCTGCCACTTCGCCCAGCTTGTGCGAGGTAAAGAGGATCGCCGTGCCCGAGGCCTTGAGCGCGCGGACCTGCTCAAACAAGATGCGGGTTTCCGAGCCGGTCAGCACCGCCGTCGGCTCGTCCATGATCAGGACCCGCGCATCGCGGCTGAGCGCCTTGGCGATCTCGACCATCTGCTTGTCGGAATTCGACAATTTCGACACCAGCGTGTCGGGGTCGATCTGGCAGTCGATGCGTGCCAGGTATTCCCGCGTCAGGCGACGCATCCGCGCCTTGTCCAGCAGCAACCCCTTCCTAAGCTCGCGGCCCAGGAAGATGTTCTGCTCGACCGTCAGCTGTTCGGCCAGGTTGAATTCCTGGTGGATCATCACCACCCCGGCCTCTTCCCCGTCGTGCAGGGAGCCGAAGGATACCTCCTCGCCATCCAGCAGGATGCGGCCTCCGCTCGGCGCCTCGATCCCGGCGAGGATCTTCATCGTGGTCGATTTGCCGGCGCCGTTCTCTCCGATCAGCGCCAGCACCTCGCCCGCCCGCAGGTCGAGCGTCACCCCGTGAAGCACCTCCACGGGGCCGAAGCTCTTGGTCACCTGCCGGAGCGCAAGGACAGAGGGCGTGCTCATAGCTTGGTCCACGCCGCGTTGTCGCCCGCCGAGGCGACGCAGGCCCGGATGAAGGCCATGCCGTCCAGCCCGGCACCGATGCCCGGTAGAACACCCATCACCGCCTCGCGCGACTGGCCGCCCTGCACGGCGCGGATCGCCTCGGCGGCCTCGGTGTAGATCGTGGCGAAGCCCTCAAGGTAGCCCTCGGGGTGGCCTGCCGGGATGCGGCTGACCGAGGTCGAGGCCTCGATGGCACCAGGCCCGTTGCGGGTCAGGCGGCGGGTGGGTTCGCCATGGGGGGTGAACCACAGGTAGTTGGGATCTTCCTGCGCCCACTCCAGACCGCCCTTTTCGCCGTAGATGCGCAGGCGCAGGCCGTTCTCGTTGCCCGGAGCAACCTGGCTGCACCAGAGCATGCCCCGCGCGCCGCCCTCGTAGCGCAGCAGGATATGGGCGTTGTCGTCCAGCTTGCGTCCCGCGCCGAAGCTTTGCAGGTCGGCGGCCAGCTCTTCCCCGGTCAGGCCGGAGACGAAGCAGGCAAGGTTATAGGCATGGGTGCCGATATCCCCGATGGAGCCCCCTGCCCCGGAGCGTTCCGGGTCGGTGCGCCATTCGGCCTGCTTCACGCCCTCGGTCTCTACCGCGTCGGTCAGCCAGTCCTGGGGGTATTCCGCCTGCACGAGGCGGATCTTGCCAAGCGCGCCCTCGGCCACCATCTGCCGGGCCTGCCGGATCATCGGGTAGCCGGTGTAGTTATGGGTCAGGATGAAGAGCGCCTGGCTCTCGGCCACGGCCTTTTCCATCGCCTCGGCATCCTCGAAGGTCGCGGTCAGCGGCTTGTCGCAGATCACGTGGATGCCGCGCGACAGGAAGGCCTGTGCGGCGGGGAAATGCACGTGGTTCGGGGTGACGATGCTGACGGCCTCGATCCCATCCTCGCGCGCGGCCTCCGCCTCTGCCATCTCCTCGAAGCTGCCGTAGGAACGGGAGGGGTCGAGCCCCAGGGTCTCGGCGCTGGCGCGCGCCTTTTCGGGGGTCGAGGAAAGCGCGCCCGCCACCAGGTCGAAATGCCCGTCGATGCGGCTTGCGATGCGGTGAACCCCGCCGATGAAGGCGTCGTTGCCGCCGCCGACCATTCCCAGTCTGATACGTGTCATCTCAGCCGATCCCCAGGAGTTTCTTGTTGGTCGCCTCGTCGATGTCGCCGCCCGCGAAGTCATCGAAGGCATGCGGCGTGACGCGGATGATGTGATCCTTGACGAATTGCGCGCCCTCGCGCGCGCCGTCCTCGGGATGCTTCAGGGCGCATTCCCATTCGACCACGGCCCAGCCGTCGAAGTCTATCGCGGCCATCTTGGCGAAGATCGCGCTGAAATCGACCTGTCCGTCGCCCAGGCTGCGGAACCGCCCGGCGCGGTCCACCCAGGGCTGGTAGCCACCGTAGACGCCCTGCCGCCCGGTCGGGTTGAACTCGGCATCCTTGACGTGGAACATCTTGATGCGCTCGGCATAGATGTCGATGTTGTCGAGGTAATCGAGGCACTGCAGCACGTAGTGCGAGGGGTCATAGAGCATGTTGCAGCGCGCGTGCCCGTCGAGCTTTTCAAGGAACATCTCGAAGGTGACGCCGTCGTGCAGGTCCTCCATCGGATGGATCTCGTAGCAGACATCGACGCCGCAATCCTCGGCGTGATCCAGGATCGGACGCCAGCGGCGCGCCAGCTCGTCAAAGCCCGTGTCCACCATGCCCTGAGGGCGCTGCGGGAAGGGGTAGATGAAGGGCCAGCAGAGCCCGCCCGAGAAGGTCACATGCTGCCCGATGCCAAGGTTCTTCGAGGCGGTGAGCGCCTTCTTGACCTGCTCGATGGCCCATTCGGTGCGCTCTTTCGGCTTGCCCTGCACCTCTGGCGCGGCGAAGCCGTCGACCCAGGCGTCATAGGCGGGATGCACGGCGACCAGCTGACCCAGGATATGGGTCGAAAGATCCGTCACCTCGACGCCGTTGTCGCGCGCCTGGCCCGCCCATTCGTCGCAATAGGTCTGCGAGGACGCCAGCTTGTCCAGATCGACCAGCCGCGCATCCCAGACCGGGACCTGCACGCCCTTGTAGCCGCAATCCGCGGCCCACTTGGTGATGCCGTCCCAGGAATCGAACGGCGCGGTATCGCCGGCGAACTGCGCCAGAAACAGTCCCGGTCCCTTGATGGTCTTCATGGTCTCCCCCCTTTTCACCGCCGAAGAACGGCGGCCTCCATTGGTTATTCGGTTTGCCGGCTGCCACGGGGAGGCCCCCGCGACCACCGACGGTGTCAGCCCGCCGCCTCCAGCGCGTCGGCCTGCGCCTGTGGCAGGTTCTCACGCAGGAAGATGGTCGGAACGATCGGATCCGTGCGCACCAGCGCGCGCCGGTCCGCCAGCAGCGTCAGGTGCTCCACCACCCGCGCCACCTCTTCCTCGGGTCGCTGGTCGATGATCACGTCGATGCGCCCCTCCTCCAGGGCGCGGCGCGAATGCGGGACCAGCTCATGCAGGAAAACATAGGGCCGCGCCGCATCCGGCGGCAGGGCCTCGAGCAGCCGGACGAGGCCTGCATTGCCCGCCCCGGCGCTGTAGATCGCGGTGATCTCGGGATCATCGGCCAGGGCCAGCCCGACCAGTGTCTCGACCATCTCGTGACGGTCGCGGCCCTCGAGCACCGGCGCGATCTCGAAATCGTCGCCAAGCACCTCGCGCATGCCCGAAAGGCGCTCTGCGTGGTCGCGCGCCGAGAGCGCGCCCACCACTGGCAGCACCCGACCCCGGCGCCCGCCATGGGCCATGCGGATCAACCGACCGACCGTGCGCCCGGCCACCACGTTGTCGATCCCCACGTAGGCGTTGCGCTGCGAACCGGGCAGGTCCGAGACCAGCGTCACCACGGGGATTTCGCGCGCTCTCAGCGCGGCGATGCCGGCGGCGGTCCGTTCATCATCGCTGGCGACCAGCGCCACGCCGTCCAGCGGCGCTTCGGCCAGGGCGGTCATCCTGCTGGTCAGGGCCTCCGGATCGAAGGCCTCGACGCTTTCCACCTGCAGGCTGACACGATCCGCCAGCAGCCGCGACGCGGCCTCGGCAAAGAGCGCCTGCATGCGCTGGAAGAAGCCGTTGGAGCCCGCGGGCAATACGATTGCAAAACGATAGAGGCGCTGCTGAGACAGGTTGGCCGCGGCCACGTTGCGCACGTAGCCCAGATCCTCGATCGCGGCCTGCACGTTGCGCGCCGCCTTCTCGGATACCCCGGCGCGGCCGTTCACGACACGATCCGCCGTCGCGTAGCTCACGCCAGCGCGACGGGCGACATCCGACAATGTCGGTGGCCGTCTGTTCATTGCAGTCCTCCCTGCGCGCAGGCTTGCAGCGAAACCGCATTCCGTCAATCGAAATTTGATAGACGTCTATCAAGACCCGCCGGCTGTCCCGCCCGTCAAGCTGGCGACCCCTCGCCATCTAATGCCTTCATTCCCCTCGCTTTCTCTGCTATTCTTTCGAAAAATGACGTACGTACCTTTATCAGGCCCAGATCCTGGCGAAGGTCCCCGCACCGGAGGCGAAGCGGCCAGATGACACGCCCGACAATTCACGATGTTGCCCGTGTCGCGGGCGTGAGCCTCTCGACCGTCGACAGGGTGCTGAACGACCGTGAGGGCGTGCGCGAGAAAACCCGCAGCCGGGTGATGAGCGCGATCAACAGCCTGGGCTTCGAGCGCAACATCGCCGCCGCCAACCTGTCCCGCAAGCGCCGCTACCGGCTGTGCTTCATCCTGCCCGACGGCCAGAACAGCTTCATGCGCGTGCTCGAGGAGGACGTGGCCGAAGAGGCCGCCGCCGCCCTGCGCGACTTCACCGTCATCGAGACCCGCAAGGTCCCCGCCTTCGACGCCGGCGCCCTGGCCGAGCTGCTGCGCAGCCTCGACCCCGAGAGCGTGGACGGCGTTGCCATGGTAGCGACCGACGCCACCATCGTGCGCATCGCCGTGCGCGAGCTGCGCGCCCGCGGCGTTGCTGTCGTGACATTGGTCTCGGACCTTCCCGGCTCTGAAAAACAAGGGTTCGTGGGTATCGACAACGTGCAGGCCGGGCGTACTGCGGGCAGTCTTCTGGGCCGTTTCTGCCGCGGACGGACGGGCCGAATCGCCATGGTCAGCGGCTCGATGCTGCTGCGCGATCACGCCGAACGGCGGCTTGGATTCGAGCAGGTCCTGCGCAGCGAGTTTCCCGATCAGACCATTATCGCCCCGCTCGAAGGGCTGGATGACAAGGACCGCGTCCGCGACCAGCTGGCCGAGCGGCTGGCGCAAGATCCCGATATCGTCGGCGTCTACAGCCTGGGCGCGGGCAACCGCGGCGTGGCCGAGGCGCTGTCCGGTCTGCCAGCTGGACGCGATGTCTCTGTAGTCGTTCACGAACTGACCCGCTTTTCGCGCGAAGCGCTGCTCGACGGCAGCTTCGATGCGGTGCTGCACCAGAACAGCCGCCGCGAGGTCCAGGGCGCGATCGAGCTGCTGCGCCGCCTGCTGGACGGCGAGCCCCAGCCCGCGCTCTCCGAGCCGATCCGCGTCGAGATCTACATGCGCGACAACCTCCCCTAAGCCGCCCGAGAGAAAGCTGGATTGCTTTGGGGCATTTTCTGATGTACGTTAGTCAAACATTTGGAATTTGCCGGGAACGGGTGGAGGACCCGCGGCAGATCAATCAAGGGAGGAAACCATGAAACATACCGTTGCAATGGCGGCGCTTCTGGCTGGGCTGGCTTCGGCTGGCGGTGCCATGGCGCAGACCGAGATCAACGTGCTGCGCGTCACCGTGAACGAAGAGCAGGAAGCCTATTACGAGCAGATCGCCGAGGCCTTCGAGGCCGAGCACGAGGGGGTGAACGTCACCTTCGAGTACATCGCAAACGAGGCCTACAAGTCGAAGCTGCCGACGCTGCTGCAATCCAATGCGCGCCCCGACATCTTCTACAGCTGGGGCGGCCAGACGCTGGTCGAACAGGCCGAAGCCGGCTTCCTGCAGCCGATCAGCAGCATGCTGTCGGAAAGCTTCGTCGAGACCATCCCCGAGGCCGGCCTGACCGCCTATTCGGTCGATGGCACGCTCTACGGCCTGCCCCTCTACGCCACCGAGGTGATCTTCTGGACCAACAAGGCGCTGACCGATCAGGCCGGCATCGACCTGGACGCGATCAAGACCTGGGAAGACTTCCTCGGCGCGGTTCAGACCCTGAAGGACGCGGACATCACCCCGATCGTCGTCGGCGGTCAGGACAAGTGGCCGGTGCACTTCTACTGGAGCTACCTGGCGCTGCGTGAAGGCGGCAAGGACATCATCTCGCAGGCGATGGCCGGTGAAGATGGCGGCTTCGAGAACGAGGCCTTCGTGGCCGCGGGCGAGGACTTCCAGGAGCTGGTCGCACTTGAACCCTTCCAGCCCGGCTACATGGGCACCACCTATGAAACCGCCAGCGGCATGTTCGCCGATGGCGCGGGCGCCTTCCACCTGATGGGCGACTGGGACTACCTGCCGATGCGCGAACGCTCGACCAGTGGCGAAGGCCTGCCGGACGACCAGCTGGCGATCGTCAACTTCCCCGCGATCTCCGATCCCGTGGCCGAGGGCGGCGACGCCGCAACGCTGGGCGGCATCAACGGCTGGGCCGTGACCAATTCGGCAGAGCCCGAGGCCGTCGAATTCCTCGCCTATATGCTCAGCGCCGAGAACCAGCGCGAGGGCGCACGTCAGCAGCTCTTCATCCCCATCGTGAAGGGCACCGGCGACGCACTGGACAACCCGTTCTACGCCAAGGTCTCGAAGGACATCGAGGATAGCTCCTACCACCAGATCTTCCTGGACCAGTTCCTGGGAGCCTCGGTCGGTGCAACGGTCAACGATATCTCGGCGGATCTCGCACAGGATGCGATCACGCCCGAGGAGGCCGCAGCACAGGTCCAGGAGGCCTGGAGCTTCCGCTGACGCCCCGCTCGCAGAGCGCCGCGCGCCGCCCGATCCGGCGCGCGGCATCAGAACCTCGAAATTCCTGACATACCGGAGACTGGCATGGCCCCTGCCGCCGCCAGCCGGAGATTGCCGGCGTCCGAACGCCTGCGCCGCAGCCTCGGAAACGGTCGCGTCAGCGCCGTCCTGATCCTGCTGCCTCCTGCGCTGATCCTCTTCACCCTCTTCGTGATCCTGCCGCTCGGCGAGTCCGGCTATTACTCGTTCTTCAACTGGAACGGCTATGGCGCCCCCAGCGACTTTGTCGGACTGGAAAACTACCAGCGCATCGCGGGACATTCGGTCTTCCACAAGGCGGTCGGCAACACGGTGAAGATCGTGGCGATCTCGCTGCTGATCCAGATGCCGCTGGCTCTGCTGCTGGCGCTGCTGATCTTCCGCAAGACGCCGACCAATGCCGTGTTCCGGCTGATCTTCTTCCTTCCCTATATCCTGGCCGAGGTGGCCGCAGGCCTGATCTGGAGCTTCGTCTTCGACGGCAACTACGGTGTCACCGCCTCGATCGCGCAATCGCTCGGCATGGACAGCTTCTTCATCCTCGCCGACCGGGACTGGGCCTTTGTCGCGGTGATGACGGTGATCGTCTGGAAGTACTTCGGCTTCCACATGATGATCTACATCGCCGCCCTGCAATCGGTCCCCGAGGACCTGATCGAAGCAGGCCGGATCGAGGGCGCAAAGCGGTTGCAGATCGTGCGCTACGTGCAGATCCCGCACATCAAGCCGGCGATCATCGTCAGCGCCTTCTTCGCCATCATCGGCGCGTTGCAGGTCTTTGACGTGATCATCCCGCTGACCAATGGCGGCCCGTCGAACCAGACCCATACCATCGTCACCTACCTCTACACCTTCGGCCTGACCCGCCTGAACATCGGCTTCGGCAGCGCCGTCGGGGTGATCCTCTTCGTCGCGGCGATCACCGTCGCCGTATTCTACCAACGCTTCTTCATGAAAGGCGACAAGGCATGACCCGCGGCCATCTGCTTCGCAACATCCTCCGCGTCGCCTTCCTCTGCCTGGTGGCCAGCTTCGTGCTGGCCCCGATGGTGGCGACGGTGCTGGGCGGCTTCAAGTCCAACGCCGAGATCCGCACCAATGCCTTCGCCCTGCCGGCCAGCTGGAACTGGGAGTTCTACGGCTCCATCGTCGCCGACCCGGCCTTCTGGCGCTACCTGGGCAACTCGATGCTGATCTCCTCGGTCGCCGTGGTGCTCACGCTGATCGTCGGCGCGGCGGCGGCCTATGTCTTCGCGCAGATCAAGTTCTTCGGCTCGCGGATGCTCTTTTCCTACCTGCTGCTGGGGCTGATGTTCCCCTTCGCCACGGCGATCCTGCCGCTCTTCATCAAGGTGCGGGACGTCGGCCTGCTGGACACATGGTGGGCGGTGATCCTGCCGCAGACCGCCTTCTCTCTCTCACTGGCGATCCTGCTCTTCCGCACCTTCTTCGAACAGCTCCCCAAAGAGCTTTTCGAGGCCGCCTATATCGACGGTTGCGGCTACGTGCGCTTCTTCTGGCGCTTCACCCTGCCGCTCTCGGCCCCGATCCTGGCCACGGTGGGGGTCTTCGTCTTCGTGCAGAGCTGGAACAACTTCCTGCTGCCACTGGTGGTGCTGAACTCGCGCGAGGTCTTCACCTGGCCGCTTGGCATGATGCAGTTCCGAGGTGAGTACGTCACCGAATGGAACCGCACCCTGGCCTTCGTGACCCTCACGCTGGTGCCCGCCATCGTCTTCTTCCTCGCCGCGCAGAAATACATAGTCGCGGGCCTGACCGGCGGCGCCGTCAAAGGATGACTTCAATGACCGAAATCCGGAATCCGATCCTTCCCGGCTTCAACCCGGACCCGTCTATCGTGCGGGTCGGCGATGATTACTACATCGCCACCTCCACCTTCGAATGGTTCCCCGGCGTGCAGATCCACCATTCGCGCGACCTGCGCAACTGGCGGCTTGTGAAGCGCCCGCTGGAGCGCGCGGCCCAGCTGGACATGCGCGGTGATCCCGACTCCGGCGGGATCTGGGCCCCCTGCCTGACCCATGCCGATGGCCTGTTCTGGCTGATCTACACAGACGTGAAGCGCCGGGACGGGGCCTGGAAGGACAGCCACAACTACCTGGTCACCGCGCCCTCCATCGAAGGGCCGTGGTCCGATCCGGTCTACCTCAATTCCTCGGGCTTCGATCCTTCGCTCTTCCACGACGAGGACGGGCGCAAGTGGCTGCTCAACATGATCTGGGACCACAACCAGACCGGCGGAGAGCGCTTCGGCGGCATCGTCTGCCAGGAATATTCCGTCGACGAGCAGCGCCTCGTCGGCCCGGTCCACAACATCTACCGCGGCACCGATCACAAGCTGACCGAGGGCCCGCACCTCTACCGCCGCGATGGCTGGTACTACCTGCTGACCGCAGAGGGCGGCACCGGCTACGACCACGCCGCGACCATGGCGCGCTCGCGCGATCTGCTGGGCCCCTATGAGACCGACCCGGCCAAGCACCTGTTGACCTCCAAGGACGCGCCCGAGGCCTACCTGCAACGCGCAGGCCACGCCGACATCGTCGAGACCCAGGACGGAGAGCACTACCTCGTGCACCTCTGCTCTCGTCCGCTGGACGAGACCCGCTCCATCGAGACCGGCCGCGCGAAGGGCATCCACGCCGACGACGTGCGCCGCTCTCCGCTGGGGCGTGAGACCGCGATCCAGAAGCTGGTCTGGCCGGAGGGCGAGTTCCCCCGCCTGGCCCATGGCGGCTGCGTGCCGGCGGCCACGGTCGAAGCCCCCGACCTGCCTGAGCACAGGTTCGATCCAGAGCCCGCCCGCATGACCTTCGCCCCCGGCGCCCTGCCCCAGCCCCTGCAATGGCTGCGCAGCCCCGAGCCCGAGCGCCTGTTCTCGCTCACCGAACGCCCCGGCGCGCTGCGCCTCTTCGGGCGCGAAGCACCGGGCTCGCAGTTCGATCATGCGCTAGTCGCACGGCGGCAGACCGACCTGGCCTATGCCGCCGAGACGGAAATCGACGTGACCCCCGGCGACTACCAGCAGTTCGCGGGCCTGATCTCCTGGTACGGGCGGTTCAAGTTCCACTACCTCGCCATCACCGCCGATGCAGAGGGCAACCGGCTGCTGACGGTCTACAGCTGCGCCGCCGACTGGCCCGAGGCGCAGGTGAGCTATCCGATCACGCCGATCCCCCTGCCCGCCTCCGGCACGGTGCGGCTTGGCGTGGATGTCGACGGTGCCAGCCTGCGGTTCCGCTATGCGACCGGCGAAGACGGCGCCTGGCAGGACCTTGGCATCACCCTCGATCAATCCGCGATCTCGGACGAGGCGGGCAACGGGCCCGGCAACAACTTCACCGGCGCCTTCGTCGGGATCTGCGCCCATGACACCTCTGGCCGCGGTCGCCCCGCAGATTTCCTGCACTTCACCTACGAGCCCCGGACATGAGATACGCAAGGAGCCGCACCCATGGCTGAAGTCCGCCTCAAGAACATCACCAAGCAATTCGGTCCGCTGACCGTGATCCCCGACATCTCGCTGACGGTGCCCGATGGGTCTTTCACCGTGCTCGTCGGCCCCTCCGGCTGCGGCAAGTCCACGCTGCTGCGCATCATCTCGGGCCTCACCATGCCAAGCGACGGCGAGGTGATGATCGGCGGCGAGGACGTGACCTTTGCCGAACCCTCGGACCGGGGCATCTCGATGGTGTTCCAGAGCTACGCGCTCTACCCGCATATGACCGTGGCGCAGAACATCGACTTCGGGCTGCGGCTGGCCAAGACCCCCGCCGCCGAGCGCGAGGCGCGGGTGGCCGAGGCCGCGCGCATCCTGGCGCTCGAGGACTACCTGGACCGCAAGCCGGGCCAGCTCTCGGGCGGGCAGCGCCAGCGGGTCGCCATCGGGCGCTCGATCGTGCGCCAGCCCAAGGTCTTCCTCTTCGACGAGCCGCTGTCGAACCTCGACGCCGCCCTGCGCGGGCAGATGCGGGTGGAGCTGGCGCAGCTGCACCAGTCGCTGGATGCGACGATGATCTACGTCACCCACGACCAGGTCGAGGCGATGACCCTAGCCGATCAGATCGTGGTGATGAACCGCGGCCAGATCGAACAGGTCGGCGCGCCGATGGAGCTTTACGACCGACCGGCGACCGAGTTTGTCGCCGCCTTCATCGGCTCGCCCAAGATGAACCTGCTGCCCGGCAAGGCCATCGGGCGGGACGACGTGAAGACCGTGGGCATCCGCCCCGAGCACCTGCACGCCGACCAGGCCTCGGGCGACTGGCCCGCCACCGCCAAGGTGGTCGAGACCCTGGGCGCCGATACCGTGGTCTATGCCGATGCGGGCGAGCTGGGCGAGATCACCGTGCGCCTGCCCGGCAAGATGCGCCTCACCCCCGGAGAGCAGCTTTTCCTCAGCCCCGAGCGCGAGAACCTGCATCTCTTCGACCAGGACGGCAAGCGGATGGAGGACCCATCGTGAAACCCTTGGGAGTGGGCGTCGTCGGCTGCGGCGTCATCAGCGAAATCTACCTGACCAATGCCGCGCTCTTTCCCCAAATCGAGCTGCGGGCGGTGGCGGACCTGAACCCCGAGGCCGCCCGCGCCAAGGGAGAGGCCCATGGCGTGCCCGCGATGAGCCCGGCGGAACTGATGGCGCGCGACGATATCGACATCGTGCTCAACCTCACCATCCCGGCGGCCCATGTCGAGGTCGGGCTGGCGGCGCTGGAGGCGGGCAAGCACGTCTATTCCGAAAAGCCGCTGGCCGGCAGCACCGCGGAGGCGCGGCGTCTGCTGGAGGCCGCAGAGGCACGGGGCCTGCGCATCGGCTGCGCCCCCGACACCTTCCTGGGCGGTGCCCATCAATCGGCCCGCGCGCTGCTGGATGCCGGGCGGATCGGCACGCCGACCGCCGGGACGGCGACGCTGATGCTGGCCGGGCACGAGCGCTGGCACCCGAACCCCGATTTCTACTACGCAGGCCCCGGTGCCGGGCCGCTCTTCGACATGGGCCCCTATTACATCACCGCCATGGTGGCGCAGCTTGGCCCCGTGCGCCGGGTCACCGCCCTGGCGGCAAAGGGCCGCGACAGCCGCGTGATCGCCACCGGCCCCCGCGCCGGTCAGTCGGTGCCGGTCGAGACCCCCACCCACATCACCGGCGTGCTGGAATTCGCCAGTGGCGCGCTGGTGCAGATCGTCACCAGCTTCGACGTGAAGGCCCATGGCCATGCGCCGCTTGAGCTTTACGGCACCGAGGGCACCCTGATCATTCCCGACCCGAACCGCTTCGACGGCACCGTGCGGCTTTACCGCGAGGACTGGCAGGACCAGCCCACCACCCACGCCCATGGCGATGGCAATTACCGCGGGCTGGGCCTGGCCGAGATGGCCACGGCGATCCAGGCAGGCCGCCCGCACCGCGCCAGCGGCGCGCTGGCGCTGCATGCGCTCGAGGTGATCGAGACTCTTCTGGCCTCGGCCGAAAGCGGCCGGGCCATCCCCCTGGAAACCACCTGCGAACGCCCGGCGGCCATGCCAGCCGGCGGCAGGACCGGAGACATCAGCGCAGCGGAGGCCGCATGACCAAGAAAGCACTCATCTTCTGGGGGGGCTGGGAGGGGCACGAGCCCGAAGCCTGTTCCAAGGTCGTCGAGGATATGCTGCGGGCCGAAGGCTTCGACACCCGCCGCGAAGAGGGCACGGCGGTGCTGGGCGAAGACCGCCTTGGCCAATACGACCTGATCGTGCCGGTGATGACCCAGGCCCAGGTCGGCAAGGACGAGCTGGCCAATCTCGTGGCCGCCATCGAGGCGGGCACCGGGCTTGGCGGGTTCCATGGCGGCATGGGCGACACCTTCCGCGCGGACCCGGCCTACCAGTTCATGGTCGGCGGGCAATGGGTGGCGCATCCGGGCAATATCCTGGACTACCGGATCGAGATCACCCGCCCCGAGGACCCGCTGGTCGAAGGCATCGGCGATTTCGATTACCGCTCGGAGCAATATTACCTGCATGTCGATCCCGGCATCGAGGTCCTGGCGACCACGACCTTCAGCGGCGAACACGCGCCCTGGACCAAGGGCACCGTCATGCCGGTGGTCTGGAAGCACCGCTACGGCCAGGCGCGGGTGTTCTACTCGGCCCTCGGCCATGTCGCCTCGGAATTCGAGGTGCCCCAGATGAAGGAAATCCTGCGCCGCGGCCTGCTCTGGGCGGCGCGCTGATCCCCGGCGGGCGGCCCTGACGCCTGTCTCCCTGCAAACTCCCGGCCTCCTCCCTCCCATCGAGGCGGAGGCGAAGAAAGGATCGCAAATGACCAATTTCTTCGGCGACCTCGCACCGCTGACCTTCGACCCCGAGGGCGAAGGCCCCTGCTTCCGCCACTACGATCCCGACGAGATCGTCCTGGGCAAGCGCATGGAGGACCACCTGCGCTTCGCGGTGGCCTATTGGCACAGCTTCGCCTTCGAGGGCGGCGATCCCTTCGGCGGGCGCACCTTCGACCGGCCCTGGTTCGGAGAGGACATGGAGGCCGCGCGCCGCAAGGCCGATGTGGCCTTCGAGATGTTCGACCTGCTGAACGTGCCCTTCTTCTGCTTCCACGATGCCGACATCCGCCCCGAGGGCGCAAGCTTCACCGAGAGCCTGCGCAACTTTGAAGAGATCATCGACATCTTCGAGCGCAAGATGGAGACCTCGAAGACCCGTCTGCTCTGGGGCACGGCGAACCTGTTCAGCAACCGCCGCTTCATGGCGGGGGCCGCCACCAACCCCGATCCGGATGTCTTTGCCTGGTCGGCGGCGACGGTGAAGGCCTGCATGGATGCCACGCATCGGCTGAAGGGCGCGAACTACGTGCTCTGGGGGGGGCGAGAGGGCTACGAGACGCTGCTCAACACCGACATGGGCCGCGAGCGCGAGCACGCCGGGCGCTTCCTCTGCATGGTGGTGGATTACGCCAAGAAGATCGGCTTCGAGGGCTCGATCCTGATCGAACCGAAGCCGCAGGAACCCACCAAGCACCAGTACGATTACGACGTGGCGACGATCTACGGCTTCCTAAAGGACTTCGGGCTCGAGAACGAGGTCAAGGTGAACATCGAGCAGGGACACGCCATCCTGGCAGGCCACAGCTTCGAGCATGAGCTGGCGCTGGCGCGTGAGCTGGGCGTGCTGGGCTCCATCGACATGAACCGCAACGACTACCAGTCGGGATGGGACACCGACCAGTTCCCCAACAACGTGCCCGAGACCGCCCTGGCCTATTACGAGGTCCTGCGCGCCGGCGGCTTCACCACCGGCGGCACCAACTTCGACGCCCGCCTGCGCCGTCAGTCGCTGGACCCCGAGGATCTGATCATCGGCCACGCCGGGGCCATGGACATCTGCGCCCGCGGCTTCAAGGCGGCGGCGAAGATGCTCGAGGACGAAGCGCTGGAAGCCCCGCGCCGCGAACGCTACGCCGGCTGGGACAAGCCCGAAGCGCAGGCCATGCTGTCTTCCGACCTTGCCAGCATCTCGGAAAGGGTGATCGCCGAGGGCATCGACCCGCAGCCGCGCTCGGGCCGTCAGGAGTACCTGGAAGACATCGTCAACCGCTACGTCTGACACGCGCGGGGCCTAAGGTGGCCTGGCGGAAAACAAGCGGCGCGCCCGAGATCCGGGCGCGCCGTCTTCGTGAGGTCCGCAGTCAAAAGGGCCCTACCACCCTGCAGGGCACGGCAATCGCATTTGCCGAAGTCCGGGGCCCGCCGGGCTCAATGGCCCATGATCATGCCTTCCAGCGCATCCTTCTCTGCCGAGAGCTGGCTGAGCCGCGCCTTCACCACGTCGCCGATGGTCACGATGCCCACCAGGACGCCCTCCTGCACCACGGGCATGTGGCGGAAGCGGCCTTCGGTCATCTTCTCCAGCACCTGGTCCGAACTCATCTCGAGCGAGCAGCAAACCGGGTCTCGGGTCATCAGCGCCGTGGCTGTCAGATCCAGCACGCCTTCATCGCGCACCGCCAGCGCACGGACGATATCGCGCTCCGACAGGATGCCTTCGGCCCTCTCACCATCGCTGCTGACCACCACGCCGCCGATCCTCTTGTCGCGCAGGATCTGGGCGATCTCGCGGATCGTGACATCTGGGGTCACGGTGAAGACGCCATCCGTGGCCTTGGACTTCAAAATTTGCTGAACCAGCATCGCTTTCCTCCGTAGGTTGATCCGCGCTCCTCCGGTTCAAGCGTGGTTGCCCAAGGTCAACCTGTCAAGAGAGCCCTTCCTGTCGGGTGATCTCGGCCCGGAGCCGCTCTGACAAGAGCGCGGCCAGCCGATTGAGGCGGTCGAGGCGCGCATCATCCTCGTGCCGGACGAGGTAGAAACTGCGTTTCAGGCGGATCGTCTCGGGCAGGACACGGCGCAGGCCGGGGTGATGCGGCAGCGAGAAATCGTGCAGGATGCCCAGCCCGGCCCCGCCCGCGACCCAGTGGAACTGCACCGAAACCGAGTTCGAGCCCAGTTGCACCCGGCTCACCCCCGTCTCTTCGAGGTAGTCGAGCTCCTTGTCGAAGATCATGTCGGGGATATAGCCCACCATCCGGTGCCCCCCCAGGTCCTCCAGCGCGCGGATCGGCGGGTGCTGCGCCAGGTAGCCCTCGGTCGCCGCCAGGTGCAGGTGGTAGTCCGAGATCTTCTGCACCAGCAGCCGCCCCGCGGTCGGCGCGCTGACGGTCACCACCATGTCGGCCTCGCGCCGGCTGAGGTTGAACAGACGCGGCAGGGCGACGATCTGCAGCTCCAGCTCGGGGTTCTCGTCGAGGATCGAGGCGCAGACCTGCGGCAGCAGGAAGTTCGCCACCCCGTCCGGCGCGCCGATGCGCACCTGTCCCGAGAGACCCGGACCGCCCTGCCCCGCCACCTCTGCCGCCCCCGCAAGGAAAGCCGCCTCGCCCTTCGCCGCATGGGCCATTAACCGCTGCCCGGCCTCGGTCAGCGCATAGCCCTGTGGCGACTTGGCAAAGAGCGCCGTCCCGGTCTCTTCCTCCAGCCGGGCGATGCGGCGGCCCACGGTGGCCGGGTCGATGCGCAGCGCACGGGCGGCGGCCGAGAGGCTCTCAAGCCGGCCGACAGAGAGGAAGACGCGCAGATCGTCCCAGTTCATAGCTGCATTTTTGCAAAACCCATTTGAGCCTTTTCCCCTTTCACGCCCATTTCCGCAAGGCTAACCTGCCGCCAACCCCATAACAGGAGGATTCCATGCAGGAACTGAGCCATTTCATCGACGGCGCCCATGTGAAGGGCGGCTCCGGCCGCTTCACCGACGTGCTGAACCCCGCCACCGGCGAAGTGACCGCCAAGGTGCCGCTGGCCACCGTCGAAGAGGTCAATGACGCCGTGGCCCGTGCCGCCGAGGCGCAGAAGGGCTGGGGCGCCACCAACCCGCAGCGCCGTGCGCGCGTGATGATGAAGTTCGGTGCCCTGATCAACGAGCACATGGACGAGCTGGCCGAGCTGGTCTCGAAGGAACACGGCAAGACCCTGCCCGATGGCCGTGGCGACGTGCAGCGTGGCCTGGAAGTGGTCGAGGTCTGCATGGGCGCGCCGCATATGCTGAAGGGCGAGTTCACCAATGACGGCGGTCCGGGCATCGACCTCTACTCCATGCGACAGCCGCTTGGCGTCGTGGCCGGCATCACCCCCTTCAACTTCCCGGCGATGATCCCGCTGTGGAAGATGGCGCCCGCCCTTTCGGCCGGCAACGCGATGATCCTGAAGCCCTCCGAGCGCTGCCCCTCGACCGCGCTGCGCCTGGCGGAGCTGCTGAAGGAAGCCGGTCTGCCCGATGGCGTGCTGCAGGTCGTCAACGGTGACAAGGAAGCCGTGGACGCGATCCTCGACAACGAGACCGTGCAGGCCGTGGGCTTCGTCGGCTCGACCCCGATCGCCCAGTACATCTACGGCCGCGCCGCCAACAACGGCAAGCGCGCCCAGTGCTTCGGTGGTGCCAAGAACCACATGATCATCATGCCCGACGCCGACATGGACAAGGCCGCCGACGCGCTGGTCGGTGCCGGGTTCGGCGCCGCCGGCGAACGCTGCATGGCGATCTCGGTTGCCGTGCCCGTGGGCAAGGAAACCGCCGATACGCTGATCGAGAAGCTGATGCCGCGCATCGAGAAGCTGAAGGTCGGGCCCTACACCTCGGAAGACGAAGTCGACTACGGCCCCGTCATCACCGCCGCCGCCAAGGAACGCATCGAGGGTCTGATCTCCTCGGGCGTGGACCAGGGCGCGACGCTGCTGAAGGACGGCCGCGGTTTCAGCCTTCAGGGCTATGAGGACGGCTTCTATGTCGGCCCGACGCTCTTCGACAACGTGACGCCCGAGATGGACATCTACAAGGAAGAGATCTTCGGCCCGGTGCTGTCCCAGGTCCGCGCCGACACCTACGAGGACGCGCTCAAGCTGACCATGGACAACCCCTATGGCAACGGCACCGCGATCTTCACCGCAGATGGCGACACCGCGCGCGATTTCGCCAACCGGGTCAACGTGGGCATGGTCGGCATCAACTTCCCGATCCCCGTTCCGCTGAGCTACCACACCTTCGGCGGCTGGAAGAAATCGGCCTTCGGTGACCTGAACCAGTACGGCCCCGACGCCTTCCGGTTCTACACCAAGACCAAGACCGTCACCGCGCGCTGGTTCTCCGGAATCAAGGAAGGTGGCGAGTTCAACTTTAAGGCGATGGACTGATCCATCCGGCGGAGGCGATCCCCCTGATCGCCTCCCCCTAAACAGGGGGTCCGCACAACCTATGAGGAGGTAAAGGTCAAAAACCGATGCATTCGTGCAATTTCGCGGGCCGGAAGGCGGGACTGACGCCAAAGCGCGTAGACTGGTATACACCGGGTGCTAAGACTGGGGCATAGCCAATTGAATTCCAGCTCCCCGGATTTTACCAGCCGATGTCTTGTCATTACACAATCCTGCCCCACCTCGGGTTGGTCCACGTGCGATTTTCAGGAATTGTACGACCCCAGGACAGCCTGGAGGCACTGAAGAACTATTCGACCGATCGCCGTGCCGCTTCTGAACTGAACCAGTTGCTGGACATGCGCGATGTGACCGGAATGGACATGAACGTCGTGGACATGCTGAAGGTCCACGCCCAGAAGGCCGAGATCTTCTGCGCCGCCGAAACCGACCGGCTCTTCGTCCATCTCGCCCCCACCACGGTCGCACAGAAGATCGCCGGCTTCGCCGTCAGAAGCTGGGAACATGTGCCGGGCATCACCCACAGGATTGTCCGGACAGAGGAACAGGCGCTCCAGATCCTGGGGCTGCGTGAGACATCCATTTCGGCCCTGGTACAACAGCAGGTTTGAGGAGACCTGCCCGTACCGGCCAAGGGCCAGTAAGGGGAGGAGGAAGCGATGGATTTCGCTCTTGGTGCCGAAGCAGGCGCCGTTTTCGACATGGCGCGCGCGTTCGGACAGGATCGCATCGCGCCACATGCCCAGGCCTGGGAAGAGGCAGGGGAGATCCCGAAAGAACTATGGCCCGAGCTGGCAGAGCTTGGCTTCGGCGGCCTTTATGTCTCGGAAGAGGCGGGCGGCTCCGGCCTGTCGCGGCTTGAGGCAACCCTGGTCTTCGAGGCGCTGTCGATGGCCTGCCCCTCGGTGGCGGCCTTCCTGTCGATCCACAACATGTGCGCGCGCATGCTCGACGATTTTGCCGCGCCGGCGCTGAAGGACAGCCTGCTGCCCGGCGCGCTATCGATGCAGACGGTGCTCTCCTACTGCCTGACGGAGCCGGGCTCCGGCTCTGATGCCGCCGCCCTGAAGACCCGCGCCGAACGCACCGGGACGGGCTGGAAGCTCACCGGGTCGAAGGCCTTCATCTCGGGCGGGGGCTACTCGGACGGTTACGTGGTCATGGCGCGCTCCGGCGGGCCGGGGCCCAAGGGCGTCTCGGCCTTCTACGTGCCCGCGGGCACGCCCGGCCTCAGCTTCGGCGGCCTGGAGCGCAAGATGGGCTGGAAGAGCCAGCCGACCCGTGCCGTGCAGTTCGACGGCTGCGAGATCCCGGCGGAAAACCTGATCGGCGAAGAGGGCCAGGGCTTCACCTATGCGATGAAGGGGCTCGACGGCGGGCGGCTGAACATCTCGGCCTGCTCTCTCGGCGCGGCACAGGCGGCGCTGGATGCGACGCTGCAGTACATGCGCGACCGCCGCGCCTTCGGCCAGAGCCTGACCGACTTCCAGGCCCTGCAGTTCCGCCTGGCCGATCTGGAGATCGAGCTGCAGGCGGCCCGCGTCTTCCTGCGCCAGGCCGCCTGGAAGCTTGACCAGCGCGCCCCCGATGCCACCAAGCATTGCGCCATGGCGAAGAAATTCGTCACCGAGGCGGGCTCTCGCATCGTCAATCAATGCCTGCAATTGCACGGCGGCTACGGCTATCTTGCCGATTATGGAATCGAGAAGCTGGTGCGGGATCTGAGGGTTCACGAGATCCTCGAAGGAACCAACGAGATCATGCGCCTCATCGTGGCAAGGAGCCTCGTGTCGAAATGAGCCAAGTGAATATCCGGCGTGAAGGACGCGCCGGGCGGATGACCCTGACCCGGCCCGAGGCGCTCAATGCGCTGAGCCACGAGATGTCGCTGCAGATCGAAGCAGCGCTTCGGAGCTGGGCCGAGGACCCGGAGGTGGCACTGGTGGTGTTGGACGCCGAAGGCGACAAGGCCTTCTGCGCCGGCGGCGACATTCGCGAGATGTATGACACCGGCCGCGCCGGGGATTACGCCTATGGCCGGACCTTCTGGCGCGACGAGTACCGCATGAACGCGCTGATGGCCGAGTACCCCAAGCCGGTGGTCAGCTTCCTCAATGGCTTCGTCATGGGCGGCGGCGTGGGCGTCGGCTGCCATGCCAGCCACAGGGTGGTGGGTGAGAGCGCCCGTATCGCCATGCCGGAATGCGGCATCGGGCTGGTGCCGGACGTCGGCGGCTCGCTGCTGCTGGCGCGCGCCCCGGGGCGGCTTGGGGCCTACCTGGGCCTGACCGGCGCCCGCATGGGGCCGGGCGACGCGATCCACGCGGGCTTTGCCGATCACTACCTGCCCGAGGCCGGGTGGGAGGCCGCCAAGGCCGCGCTCTGCGAGACCGGCACAACTGCGCCTCTGCTGAAAGCCGCGCGCCCTGCCCCGGTCTCCCGGCTGGCAGAGAACCAGGACTACATCGACGCGCTCTTTGCCTCGGGCACCCTGCCCGGCATCCGTGCCGCGCTGTCCGAGGAAAGCGGCGACGACATCGCCGACCGGGCGCTGAAGGCACTGGAGACGGGCTGTCCGCTTTCCATGGCCGCCACGCTGGAGCTGCTCGAGCGGCTGCATGGCGAAGAGGATATCCGCAAGGCGCTGTCCCTCGAGTTCCGCTTCACCGCCCGCGCCATGGAGCACGGGGATTTCATCGAGGGCATCCGGGCCCAGATCATCGACCGGGACCGCAAGCCGCGCTGGCGCCACGGGCTGGACGTGACACCTGAAACGGTCTCCGCCATGCTGGCACCGCTGGAGCAGGACCTGACATTCGACGCGCCCTGAGGCGCCACCTGGGAGGAGAGCATATGAAGATCGGTTTCATCGGATTGGGCAACATGGGTGCCCCCATGGCCCGCAACCTGGCCAAGGCTGGGCATGAGGTCACGGGCTATGACATGGCCGAGGTCCAGGTGCCGGGCGTCGGCCTCGCCCATACCTCGGCGGCGGCAGCCGAGGGGGCGGACGTAGTGATCACCATGCTGCCCAACGGAGAGATCCTGCGCGCCGTCGCCGCCCAGATCCTGCCGGTGATGACCTCGGGCGCGGTGCACCTGGATTGTTCGACCGTCGATGTCGACAGCGCCCGCGCGGTGGCGGAGCTGGCCCATTCCCACGGGGTGCAGGCGATGGATGCGCCGGTCTCGGGGGGCACCGGCGGCGCGGACGCAGGCACGCTGACCTTCATGGCCGGCGGCGCGGTCGAGGCTTTCGCCAAGGTCGCCCCGCTCTTCGAGATCATGGGCCAGAAGGCCGTGCATTGCGGCGGCTCCGGCAATGGCCAGGCGGCGAAGATCTGCAACAACATGATCCTCGGCGTCACCATGATCGCCACCTGCGAGGCCTTCGCCCTGGCCGACAAGCTGGGGCTGGACCGACAGGCGATGTTCGACGTGGTGTCGACCTCCTCTGGCTACAGCTGGTCGATGAACGCCTATTGCCCCGCCCCCGGCGTCGGGCCGCACTCCCCGGCCGACAACGGCTATCAGCCCGGCTTCGCTGCCGCGCTGATGCTGAAGGACCTGCGCCTGTCGCAGCTCGCCGCCGCCAGCGCCGGTGCCGAAACCCCGATGGGCGCCGCGGCGGAAGAGCTCTACACCGCTTTCGTCGAGGAGGAGGGCCAGGGCGCCAAGGATTTCTCGGCCATGCTGCCCCGCTTCGCCGAGCGCAACGGCTGAGCTTGCCTCGCCCCCCTGCCCCGGTTAGCTTTCACCGAGGGCTGGGGAAACGAGGCGGCCGGAAGCGTCGCAAGGGTACGGCATTGCAGAGATTTTTCGACTTTGACAGCGGTCTGGCCGAAGCCTGCGCGGCCGAGTTCCTGACCTCGGACGCCGGGCGCGCTGCGCTTCCCATGGGCAAGACGCGGCCAGCGAATTTCCTGCGTCTCGACGGCGCGAGCACGTCCGATCGCTGCGTGCTGCGCATGGATCTCGGCGAAGGCGGCGACTTCGTGGTGAAGCTGAACCGGATGCCCAGGGAGGCCGGAAGCACCGCCACCGAATACCGCGCCCTGCGGCAGGCTGCCCGCCGCTTTGACCTGCAACCTGACCTCGGTGTCGTCGAAGCGCTTTACCTATCCAGGGACGAAACCTTCATGGTGAGCCGGTTTCACAAGGCTCATACCCTCTGGGAGCGGATGCACCACGACGCCCCCCTCACGGAGCTCTTCCAGCACGCCGGTCGCTGGCTGTCCGTGCTGCACAGCCATGGCCCCGCGGAAGAGGGGCAATTCTGGCCCAAATGGATCTTTGATCGCCTGGAACAGCTGCACGCCAGGGGACCGCAGGCAAGGCCCGCCCGCTACCGCCCGATGATCCGGACCCTGCGCCAGCAGGTCGATGGCTTGCGCGGGCGCGTCTTCCCGCGGCCCTTCTGTCACGGCGACTTCCATCCCAGGAACCTGCTGATCGACGGGGACCGCATGCTGGGTCTCGATATGGCCGACGCGGGGCAGAAGCTGGCGGTCTATGACCTCGTGGATTTCCTGAAGAGCGATTACCGCTTCGATGCGTCGGCGGAAGAGATCGACGCGGGCGGCGTCAGACGCCACCTGCGCGCCGCGCTGCTTCAGGGCTATGGTCAGCCGGTGGACGATGCGCTTGTGACGTTCCTGCTGCGCGCGCACATGCTGATCAGATGGCTGGAGATCGACAAGGCGCGCTTCGCCGACCTCCCTTTCCAGCAGAACAAGTACCGCCAGCTCGAAAAGCGCCTCGACCTGGCCTTCGCCTTCACCTGAGCGGCGCAGCAGGACAGGGCGCAAGCGCCCGGCCCCTCGCCGCTTCATCACCCTACTCGGCCGCGACCTTGGCTCCGTTCAGCATGTCCTTGAGGTAATGCCCGGTATGGCTGCGTTCGACCTCGGCCACCTCTTCGGGGGTGCCAAAGGCCACGACCTCGCCGCCGCCATCGCCGCCCTCGGGGCCGATGTCGATGATATGGTCGGCGGTCTTGATGACATCGAGGTTATGCTCGATCACCACCACCGTGTTGCCCTGCTCGACCAGTTCATGCAGCACTTCCAAGAGCTTGCGAACGTCCTCAAAGTGCAGGCCCGTGGTCGGCTCATCGAGGATGTAAAGCGTGCGGCCCGTGGACTGGCGCGCCAGCTCCTTCGACAGCTTCACCCGCTGCGCCTCGCCGCCCGAGAGCGTCGTGGCCTGCTGACCGACCTTGATGTAGCCCAGCCCGACCCGCACCAGCGCATCCATCTTGGAGCGGATCGAGGGCACGGCCTGGAAGAACTCCTGCGCATCCTCGACGGTCATGTCCAGAACGTCGGCGATGGACTTGCCCTTGAACTTGATCTCCAGCGTTTCGCGGTTGTAGCGCGCGCCCTTGCAGGTCTCGCATTCGACGTAGACATCGGGCAGGAAGTGCATCTCGATCTTGATGACACCGTCGCCCTGGCAGGCCTCGCAGCGACCGCCCTTGATGTTGAAGCTGAACCGCCCCGGCTTGTAGCCGCGCGCCTTTGACTCGGGCAGCCCGGCGAACCAGTCGCGGATCGGAGTGAAGGCGCCGGTATAGGTGGCCGGGTTCGAGCGCGGGGTTCGCCCGATGGGCCGCTGGTCGATGTCGATCACCTTGTCCAGGTGCTCCAGCCCCTTGATCGTCTCGCAGGGCGCGGGCGTCTGGCGGGCACCGTTTAGCCGCATCGAGGCGGTCTTGAACAGGGTCTCGATGGTCAGCGTCGACTTGCCGCCGCCCGACACGCCCGTGACGCAGACGAACTTGCCCAGGGGAAACTCGGCGGTGACGTTCTTCAGGTTGTTGCCCGTGGCCTTGACCACCTTCAGCGCCTTGCCGTTGCCCTCGCGCCGGATGGCGGGCACGGCGATCTCGCGCTTGCCCGACAGGTACTGGCCGGTGACCGAGCCCGCATCGGCGGCGATCTCTGCCGGCGTCCCCTTAGAGACCACCTGCCCCCCATGCACACCGGCGCCCGGCCCGATGTCGAAGACGTAATCCGCCTCGCGGATCGCCTCTTCGTCATGTTCCACCACCAGCACGGAATTGCCCTGGTCGCGCAGCGACTTCAGCGTTTCCAGCAGCCGCCCGTTGTCGCGCTGGTGCAACCCGATGGAGGGCTCGTCCAGCACGTAGAGCACGCCCGTCAGGCCCGAGCCGATCTGGCTGGCCAGCCGGATACGCTGGCTTTCCCCGCCCGACAGCGTGCCCGAGGCGCGCGACAGGGTCAGGTATTCCAGGCCCACGTTGTTCAGGAAACCAAGGCGCTCGCGGATTTCCTTGACGATGGGGCCGGCGATCTCGCCCTTCTGCTTCGAGAGGTGCTCGGGCGCCGCCTTGATCCAGTCCAGCGCCTCGCGGATCGCCATCTGGACCACCTGGCCGATGTGCATTCCGTCGATCTTCACCGCCAGCGCCTCTGGCTTCAGGCGGTAGCCGTTGCAGTGGCCGCAAGAGCGGTTGTTCTGGTAGCGCTCGAATTCCTCGCGCACCCAGTTGCTGTCGGTCTCGCGGTAGCGGCGTTCCATGTTGGGAATGACGCCCTCGAAGGCCCGGGTGATGTTGTAGACCCGGCCGCCCTCGTCGTAGCGGAAGGCGATTTCCTCGTCGCCGGAACCGCGCAGGAAGACGTTCTGCACCTTCTTCGGCAGGTCCTTCCAGCGGGCGTTCTTGTCGAAGCCGTAGTGCTTGGCGATGGCGTCGATGGTCTGCAGGAAATAGGGCGACTTGCCCTTGCGCCAGGGCGCGATGGCGCCGTCGGCCACCTTCAGCTGCGCATCGGGCACCACCAGGCGCTCGTCGAAGAACAGTTCCATCCCCAGGCCATCGCAATGAGGGCAGGCGCCATCGGGGGCGTTGAACGAGAAGAGGCGCGGCTCGATCTCGGGGATCGAGAAGCCGGAGACCGGACAGGCGAATTTCTCGGAGAAGGTGAAACGCTCGGGCTCGCCCTCCTTCGGGGCGGTTTCCAGCACGGCGATGCCATCGGCCAGGTCCAGCGCGGTGCGGAAACTGTCGGCAAGCCGCGTCTCCATGCCCTCGCGGACCACGATCCGGTCGACCACAACGTCGATGTCGTGGCGATACTTCTTGTCCAGCGTCGGCGGGGTGTCGAGCTCGTGGAACTCGCCATCCACCTTGACCCGCTGGAAGCCCTGCTTGCGCAGCTCGAGGAATTCCTTGCGGTACTCGCCCTTGCGATCCCGGATGATCGGGGCCAGCAGGTAGCCGCGGGTCCCCTCCTCCATGGACATGACGCGATCCACCATGTCCTGCACCTGCTGCGCTTCGATGGGCAGGCCGGTGGCGGGGCTGTAGGGGGTGCCGGAGCGCGCGAAGAGCAGGCGCATGTAGTCGTAGATCTCGGTCACCGTGCCGACGGTCGAGCGCGGGTTCTTCGAGGTCGTCTTCTGCTCGATCGAGATCGCCGGCGACAGGCCCGAGATATGATCCACGTCGGGCTTTTCCATCATGTCGAGGAACTGCCGCGCATAGGCCGAAAGGCTTTCGACGTAGCGCCGCTGGCCCTCTGCATAGATCGTGTCGAAAGCCAGGCTGGACTTGCCCGAGCCCGACAGCCCGGTGATCACCACCAGCTGGTCACGCGGGATATCGACGTCGATCCCCTTGAGGTTGTGCTCTCGCGCGCCGCGAACCTCGATGTACTTCTGATCGGCCATGACTGCCCCCGGAATAAGCTCTCGCAAGAGATAGTGGAGAGATCGGCCACGTCCAAGGGGAAAATGAGAACCAAAGGTGAACTTTGCCTGTCCACTGACAAGCTGCCGCCCCGTGACGCCGCGAAAGCTGGCGGCACGCAGCGCTCGGCGGCCCGCCGCCCGGTCGGACCCGTGGCCGGGCAATCCGGGTTGCGGCTGCGGCCGGACCTCTCTAGGACCGTGCATGTGATGGTATAACATCACGAATCAATTCCTGAGGAGACCCAGATGAACTTTCCCCACAGCCGCCGTATGGGCGGAATTGCCCTTGGGGCCCTTCTGGCGCTTGGCCAGCCTGCCCTGGCCGAGGACAAGTCGCATGATCACGCCCATGAGCACGAGCACGCCCATGATGCCGACAGCAAACGCATCTACGATGGCTATTTCGAGGATCACGAGATCCAGACCCGCAGCCTTGAGGATTGGCAGGGCGACTGGCAGTCGGTCTATCCGCTGCTGACGGACGGCACCCTCGCTCCGGTCATGGAACACAAGGCCGAGAGCGGCAGCAAGACAGCCGAAGAATACACCGCCTACTACGAGATCGGCTACAAGACCGATGTCGACCGGATCGAGATCTCGGGAGATGTCTTCACCTTCCACAGCGGCGATCAGGCGGTCTCTGGCCATTACGCATCGGACGGCTACGAGGTGCTGACCTATGCCAAGGGCAACCGCGGCGTGCGCTACATCTTCGAGAAGATCGAAGGCGACGCGGAAGCCCCGCAGTTCGTGCAGTTCAGCGACCACGCCGTGGCGCCGACCGATGCCGGGCATTTCCACCTCTACTGGGGCGATGACCGTGCAGCACTGCTGGAAGAGGTCACCAACTGGCCGACCTACTACCCGGCCGAGTTGAGCGGCGCAGAAATCGTCGACGAGATGATCTCTCACTGAGCTTTCGGGCCGGGGTCAGCCCCGGCCCTACCTGCGCGCCAGGGCCCAGGACATGATCGGTACGTCGGGGTCGTTCTCCAGATCATCCTTGGCCGGGTCGTAGACCGGCGGCCAGGCGCCCGCCTGCTGCGCCTCGATATTGCGGCGCGCGGCGCTGGCGTTGCCCCATTGCCGGGCGCGGATATCCCCCCTGGGGAAGCCCGCCTCGATGAGCAGGTTCTTCAGACCCCGTGCTGACCAGCGCGAGCAATCCACCGGCGCGCCGTGGAAGGGCACATAGAAGGGCGTGGCGATGAAGAACCAGCCGCCGGGGCGAAGCATCTGCAAGACATTCTGCGTGGCGGTGAAGGGACGGTCGAGGTGCTCCCAGACCTGATCCGCGATCACCAGGTCGAACTGCAGAACCGCGCCCGCCGCATCGGTGAAGGGCCCCTTGCAGATATCGTGGCGCGGAAAGCTGAAGCGTTGGTAGCTGGCAAAGCCGAACTGCTGGCCCCACTTGCCGCTGATCTCGGCCACGTCCAGCCCCTGCGGATCAAGCTCCCTGATCCACTTGCGAGAGCTCTTGCGCATGACAATGCGATTGAGGCTTCGTGCCACGTCGTCCCCTTTCCGCCCCGTCCGGGCGGTTTGTCCCGCGCAGAGCCTAGCCGGAAACCCCTGGATTCCAAACGAAAAAGGGGCGCCCCCGGCGGGACGCCCCTGGATGTGTGATCCTTTGGCGGATCAGATGTGAATGGCGCGCCCGTAGGCCTGCAGCACCGATTCATGCAGCATCTCGGACAGGGTCGGATGCGGGAAGACCGTGTGCATCAGGTCCTCTTCGGTGGTCTCCAGCGCCTGGCCCACGACGTAGCCCTGGATCAGCTCGGTCACTTCCGCGCCGACCATATGGGCCCCCAGGAGCTCGCCGGTCTTGGCGTCGAAGACGGTCTTGATCAGACCCTCGGCCTCGCCCAGGGCGACGGCCTTGCCGTTGCCGATGAAGGGGAACTTGCCGACCTTCAGCTCGTAGCCCGCCTCCTTGGCCTTGGCCTCGGTCAGGCCGACAGAGGCAACCTGCGGATGGCAATAGGTGCAGCCGGCGATGGAGTTGGGGCGGATCGGATGAACCTTCTTGCCCGCCGCATGCTCGGCCACCATGACACCTTCGTGGCTGGCCTTGTGCGCCAGCCAGGGTGCGCCGGCGATATCGCCGATGGCATAGAGCCCCTCGACGCCGGTGCGGCAGTATTCGTCCACCATCACATGGGTGCGGTCGACCTTCACGCCCAGCTCTTCCAGGCCGAGGTTCTCGACGTTGCCGACAATGCCGACGGCCGAGATCACGGTGTCGAATTCTTGCGTCTCGACCTTGCCGCCGACCTCGATATGGGCCGTGACCTTGCCCTTGGCGCGGTCGAGCTTCTTGACCATGGCTTTCTCCATGATCTTCATGCCCTGCTTGACGAACTGCTTCTTGGCGAAGGCGCTGATATCGGCGTCTTCCACCGGCAGCACCCGGTCCATGACCTCGACCACGGTCGTGTCGGCGCCGAGGGTGTTGTAGAAGCTGGCGAATTCGATGCCGATCGCGCCCGAGCCGATGACCAGCAGCTTCTTCGGCATGCGGGCGGGCTTCAGCGCGTGGCGGTAGGTCCAGACCAGATCGCCGTCGGCCTCAAGGCCCGGCAGCTCACGGGCGCGGGCGCCGGTGGCCAGCACGATGGTCTTGCCGGTCAGCTCTTCGGTGCCCTTGTCGGTCTTGACCGAGACCTTGCCCTTGGCGGGCACAGAGGCCTCACCCATGATCACGGTCACCTTGTTCTTCTTCAGAAGGCCGCGCACGCCGCCTTCCATCTGCTTGGCCACCCCGCGCGAGCGGTTGACCACCGCATCGAGATCGTAGCCGATCTTCTCGGCCGAGAGGCCGAATTCCTTGGCCCGTTCCATCAGATGGAAGACCTCGGAGCTGCGCAGCAGTGCCTTGGTGGGGATACAGCCCCAGTTCAGGCAGATACCGCCCAGGTGTTCGCGCTCGACAACGGCCACGCTCAGGCCCAGTTGTGCGGCACGGATCGCGGCGACATAGCCCCCCGGGCCTGCCCCGATCACGATGAAATCGAATGACTTGGCTGCCATTTGCCCCTCCGCTGTGCCTTGGCTCAATAGATAGTTTGACGTTAAACTATCTGCCAGCACCGAACAAGCGCCCGAAGCCCTCCGACGCGGTCGCCCGCCGAAAGGCCGCTATGCGCCCGGCGAAACCCGCGCCGATGCCTGATCAGAGCCTATCCGCTGCCGCGCCCCTGTCAAAGGGCGCAAAGGTCGCGCGGCGAATCCCCGCCCGAAAAAGCAAAAACCCGGCACGCCAAGGCGGGCCGGGTTCGATCTTGTCGCAGGCTACTGCCGGGCCAGATGCTCAGCTCGCGGCGGCCTCGAGCTCTCGCATCGTGGCGCCGTAGCCGCCTTTCTCGAGATAGGCCGCCTCGGAGGCCGTGCCGCGTCGCTGCAGGGCCTCGTTGCGATAGGGGAAACGGCCGAACTTGCGGATCACCTCGCGGTGCGCCTTGGCATGGATCATGTTCGACGCGCCGCTGACCGGCATGCGCTCAGCCATCAGGCGCACGCAGCGATCCTGGTCGCAGAGGTTCTCGGAATGCATCATCGGCAGGTAGAAGAACTGCCGCGCGGGCTCGTCGATCTTCATGTCCCAGCCATGGTCCACGGACATCTTCGAGGCCGCCAGGGCGATCTTGTCGCTGGCAAAGGCCTTGGCCTGACCGCGGAACATGTTGCGCGGGAACTGGTCCATCAGGATGATATAGGCCAGCGCTCCGCTGGGATAGGTGAGCCACAGCCCGTAGGTGCCGTTCACTGCCGCTTGCCAGGCCTCTCCGAACGCGTCTCGGATCTGCTGGTCCAGGTCGTCGGAGCCCTTGTACCAGCCCGACGGGCCGACCTCGTCCAACCAGAAGGACAATACCTCTTCGGGGGCAATCATGGCTCTCTCCTCATTGCTGGCGATTGCGCCGTTTGCCCCAGTGTTACAAAGCTTTTACCGGAATGGAATGATGGATTTACCGCGCTTGCGCATTTCCGCGCGCTATGTCTCGCTTTCCTCGGCCGCGGCCTCTTCCGCGACCTCATATGCCCATTCCTGCGCCGCTTCGACCGCCACCGGGGTCGAGGACATGAAGACCGGCGCATAGGCCCCGGTATCCTCGGAGGCGACGGAAGGACGCTGGGTCATCCGGTAGAAGGCGTAACCCGCGGTCGCCAGCAGCAGCACCGCGATGAAGAGGAAGAAGCCCCCCGGCCCCGCCAGGGTCATGGCGTAACCGGTCAGGATCGGGCCGCCGATGGCGCCGAGGCCGTTGACGAACATCATCCCCGCGCTGCCCGCCGCCATCTGGTCATGCTCCAGCAGGTCGTTGAGATAGGCCAGCAGCAGCGAATAGAGCGGGTTGGTCATGCCGCCGATGAACAGCGCCGCCACCAGCAGCGCCACGTAGCTCTCGCCCAGCATCCAGCCGATGCCCGCGCCGACGCCGCCGATGATGGCCTCGATGGCGATCAGCAGACGCCGGTCCATGCGGTCCGACAGCCACCCCAGCGGGAAGAGCGACAGTACCGCGCCGAGGTAGAACATGGTGATGAAGAGCGAGATCTGCGGCAGGGTCAGCCCCGCCTGGGTGCCGAAGACCGCCGCCATGCCGAACTGCGCCGAGAAGGCGCCGCCGACCAGGAAGACCCCGACCAGGCTCAGCGGCGAGGTCTGGAACAGCTCCTTAAGCGACATTGGCCGGGTCGTCTCGAAGGCCGGTGTCGGAGAGATCGACAGCAGGATCGGCGCGAAGGAGATCGAAACCAGGATCGACGGCACGATGAACAGGATGAAGCCCGCCGGGTCGCCAAGCAGCAGGATGCCCTGCGCGGCCATGATCCCCAGCACCTGCACGATCATGTAGAGCGCCAGCGACTTGCCCCGGTTCTCGTTGCTGGCGGCATTGTTCAGCCAGCTCTCGGCGGTGACGTAGACGCCCGAGAAGCAGAAGCCGATGATCACCCGCTCGATCGACCAGGCCCAGGGGTTGGGATAGGCGGGGTAGAGGATCAGCACCGCTGAGATGAACGAGCCGAGCGCCGCGAAGACCCGCACGTGGCCGACCCGCCGGATCATCTCGGGCGCCAGGCGCGAGCCGCCGAGGAAACCCGCGAAATAGGCCGACATGACCAGCGACATCTCGAAGGTCGAGAAGCCCTCGATCTCGCCACGCACACCCAGCAGGGTGCCCTGCAGGCCGTTGCCAAGCATAAGGAGCATAAGTCCGAGCAATAGGGCCCAGGAGGTTCCGAGAACCTGAAGCATGGTGCGTCTCCTCGATCGCGGGTGGTCAGGGGGCGGACGTTCGGGGCAGCCCGTGCTGCCCCATGGATTTCACGTCAGGGCTGCGGGATCAACAGCGAGGCATCACCATAAGAGAAAAAGCGGTATTTCTCTTCGATGGCATGGGCATAGATCTGCCGGATGGCCTCGGGGCCCATGAGGGCAGAGACCAGCATCATCAGGGTCGACTTGGGCAGGTGGAAATTGGTCATGAGGGCATCTGCCACGGCGAAGGTGAAGCCGGGGTAAATGAAGATATCCGTCTCGCCGCGCCAGGGCGCGATGGCGCCGCTCTCGCGGGCCGCGCTTTCGATCAGGCGCAGCGCCGTGGTGCCGACGGGGATGACCCTGCCACCGGCGGCCTTGGTGGCGGCGATCTCGGCGGCGGCGGTCTCGGTCACCTCGCCCCATTCGGCATGCATCTTGTGGGTGGTCACGTCCTCGACCTTCACCGGTAGGAAGGTGCCGGCACCCACGTGCAGGGTGACATGGGTGAAGGCGATGCCGCGCGCGGCCAGCCGCGCCAGCAGCTCTTCGTCGAAATGCAGCGAGGCGGTCGGCGCCGCCACGGCGCCCGAGTTCTGGGCCCAGACCGTCTGGTAATCCTGCTTGTCCTGCTCATCGGGCGCACGCAGCGCGGCGATATAGGGCGGCAGGGGCATCTGCCCGGCCTCGGCAAGCGCGCTGTCGAAATCCCCCTCCGCCTCGAAGCGCAGCAGGGCCTGGCCCTCTTCGCGGCTCTCGACCCTGGCCGAAAGGCGCTCGGTGAAGCGGATGACCTCGCCGTCGCGCACCTTCTTCAGCGGCTTCAGCAGGGCGGCCCAGGTGCCCTCGGCGCGGGGTTCCAGCAGGGTGACCTCGATCCGTGCCTCGGTCTCGCCCTGCTCCGAGCTGCGGCGGCGCAGGCCCGAGAGCCGGGCCGGGATCACCTTGGTGTCGTTCAGCACCAGCCGGTCGCCGGGGCGCAGGAAATCTCCCAGGTCGCGCACCACCGCATCGCGGATCGTCTCACCCTCGGCCACCAGCAGACGGGCCGAGCTGCGCGGGCGCGCGGGCCGCGTGGCGATCAGCCCCTCGGGCAGGTCGAAATCGAAGTCGGACAATTGCACGGCAAACCCCCGGAACACTCAGGCAAACTTGGCGCTCCGCTACACCTTCCCGCAGGGCGCCGCAACACCTGCAAGGCCGCACGCCGCCGGTGTCCGCTGGCCCCCTGCCTCCCGCTCCCCGCCCGCAGGGCACGCGCGGATGCCGGCCAAGGTGCCATGGCCTATTGGCCGCCCGGCACCTGGCGGCGGAAGATCTCGCGGAACATCCCCGGTGTCAGCACCGACAGCGGGTTCACCCGCACCTTCGGCGCCGAGGCCGGCCCGTCCAGCCGGTAGCTGAACCCGATGAGCCCCTCGCCTTTGCGGGTCAGCACCGAACCGATGCCGTTCAGCAGGTAGACCGGGGAAAACACGCCCTGCATCTGCAGGCGGTCCTGCTTCAGGTCATAGAGCCCGTCCAGGGATATCCCCATCGAGGCCCCGACCGCCGAGGCTTGAGAAACCCTGAGCACACCGGGCGAGAGAGAGAAATCGGCCTCGACATCGCTGAACAGGATACCGGGGCCCGAGAGCTGCTCCAGCAGGCCCACGATCGACAGCGCATTGAGGATCTCAGCGATGGCGGGGGCCTCGCGGATGCGGATGTCGGTGATCTCGAGGTGGCCGGTGTAGTGGCCCGGCGCGCCGGTCGGGGTCATGTCCAGCACCATGCTCCCGCCGCTGCCCTGCTTGAGATACCCGGCCGAGGCCAGTGCTCCGCTGGCGTCGGCGGCTTCGATACGCAGGCCGCGCGGGCTCCAGATGCCGTTGACGCTGGCGCCGCCGTTGATCTGCCCCGAGAAGCGCAGCGCGCCGCCCCCGGCGGGCTGGCCGCGGAAATTGGTCAGGCTCAGCCCCTCGCTGACCACCAGCCGGTCAAGCACCAGCGAGGCCGGCAGCTTGCCACCGCTCGACAGCGCCGGCATCTGCGACAGGGTCACCCGCCCGCCGGTGATCTCGAGCGCCATCTCGCCGCCTGCCGCGGGGCGCATGCGGACCGAGACATCCAGCCAGCCGCCCGCCTTCAGGCGCTGCAGTGTCAGCGCCTCGAGCCCGCCGCCCTCGGTGGCCGTCAGCCCGCCCGCAAGCTCCAGCCCCGGCGCCTCCAGCGCGAAGCTGTCGATCTTGATCTCGGGACCGATGCGGCCCTCGGCGCGCAGGCGGCCGCGGGTGGCGGGGGCCAGAGAAAAATCCAGCGCCGGGATCGACAGGCCCAGGCCGGCAAGGTCGCTCTCCAGCCGGAAGCCGATATCCTCGGCCCCATGCAGCACCAGCGCCAGGTCCGCCGTGCCGCGTCCCGAGAGCGTGCCCTCGGGCAGGCGCAGACCGAAGGAACTGGCGGCCTCGGCGTCCAGCACGATGCGGGTCTGTACCTCGGCCGGCGCGGCCCCGGTGCCGAAGCGGGCATCGAAGCGGCCATCGAAGCCCAGACCGTCCAGCGTCCCCTGCCCCGCGACCTCGATCCGCTGCTTGTTGCCGCTGATCTCGAGGGCCTCGGCCTGCAGGACCCGGCCCGGCACCAGGCTGCGGCTTTCCACGTCCTCGACCCGCGCCGCATAGCTGACCGAGATCGCCTCGGGGGGCGGTTTCTTCATCAGCGGGAACTGGACCTGGGCGGTCAGCAGGCTGTCTCCGTCGGCCATCTCGGGGTCCTGCCCGGCCTTGGAGAGCAGGTTCAGCGGTGCCTGGTCGAGCAGCAGCAGCACGTCGCGCAGCGCCCCCTTGGCGCGCAGCGATAGATCGGCATCGGCGGGTTTCGGGCGGGTATCCGGCACGGTGAAGCTGGTGCCCGCCATGTCCAGAACACCGCCGCCGGGCACATTGACCAGGCCCGCCTCGGATTGCACCACGAAACGGTGGCCGTCGATCGAGGCATGGCCGCGGGCCCCGCGTACCGGCGGCATGTCGGGCAGGAAGGTCAGCGTCGTGTCCTCGAAGTCGAAGCCCAGTTGCAGCTCGGGCTTGCTGCCCTCGCTGGCGCGCAGACCGAATTGCAGGTGCGACAGCCCCCCTTCCAGCAGGTTCTTCGACACCCAGCCCCGCGTCTTGGGCTTGGCCATGGGCGGCCAGAACCCCAGCACGTCATCAGGCGAAAGCGTCGGGGAGCCATCGGCGGGATCGGCCAGCCGTCCCGCAAGTCCCAGCTCCCAGCCCTCGGCGGCTTCCATCCAGCCCGACAGGTGCAGCGCATGCCCGCCCTCCGACAGGGTCAGCTCTCCCAGTTCCAGCACGAAGGGATCGACGGCCAGGCGCAGCTCGGCCTCGGCACGGCCGATGCGCAGCGCGGCGGCGAAGAGGTCTCCGGGATTGGCGACGATTTCGGTGGCCGAAAGCTGGCCGGTCATCTCGACGCCGCCGCCGGGGCCCAGGCCAAGGCGGAAGGCACCCTCGGCCAGCAGGCTGACCCATTGGCTCTGCACCGAAAGCTCGGTGAAGCGCAGCATCTGGTTGGCCGGGTTGAAGGAGAAATAGCTGCGCGCCGCATCGAAGGGGATCGGGCGGGTCTCGTCGGAAGGCCGCAGCACCCCGGCGCCGATCTGCAACGTCGCATAGAGCGGCCCAAGCGCCCCCGCCTCGTCCACGGACAGCCGCAGCGCGCCCGAGAGCGGCGCCCTCAGAACGCCCAGCCAGGCCAGCGCGGCGCTCTGGGTTGCCAGCTCTTCCGAGGGCATGTCCTCGACCGAGAACTGGAAGTCGCCCGAGCGGCTGTCCAGCGCGGAGCTGTAGCTGCCGCGCAGCAGCGTGGCATAGCTGCGCCCGCCCAGCACCGAGACATCGCCGCGGATCACCAGCCGTTCGCCCTCGCGTTCCAGCACCAGGCGGCCGCCGTCGGCCGACCAGCGGCGCCCGACGCGGGCGTCCTCGTAGACCAGGGTCAGGCCCAGCCCCTCGATGCGTCGCAACCCTTCCAGCTCGGGGCGGCGCAGGGCGGCCTTGAGCTCTGCCATGGCATCGCCAAGAGAGCGGTCCCCCTCGGGCGCGCGGCCGATGAGGTCGAAACTGCCGTCGGCGCGTCGCTTGAGGCGCAGCTGCGCCCCGGTGACGGTGACCTCGCGCGGCTCGACCCGTCCGGCCAGCAACGCCCGCCCGCTGAGCCGCGCCGTGCTCTGATCCAGTTGCAGCCGGGCACCGCTGACCGGCAGGGTCAGGCGCAGGTTGTCGAGGCGGAAGCGTGGCTGCCAGCGCTCCTCGAAGACCACAGAAAGCGCGTCGAAGGACACACCCAGGCCAGGGCTCTGTGCCTCGATGCGCTCCGCCACGCGGGTGCGCAGCCAGTCCGGCGCGGGGATCGGATCGCTCGACATCAGCAGCCTGCCCGCCCAGAGCAGAGCGGCCAGCAGCACCAGGGCCGCAAGGAAGCCCGTCAGCCGCAGCGCTGCCCGCAGGGGTCGGCGCCTGCGTCCGGGGGACGGCGCGCCGGTCGAGCTGGGCTGGGGGTCTTTCATCTGGGTCCTGTCATCGAAACACGCGCACCGAAGCGATCGCGGATTTTCATTCTGCGTTGCCGCGGCCTAATATGGAAGCCAACAGCGACAGGCAAGAAAGGTCACGCCCCATGACAATGCTCTCGGAAGGCAGCCCCGCCCCCGATTTCACCCTCCCCGGCACCGGCGGCGACGCGGTGACGCTCTCGGCCCTGCGGCCCGCTCCGGTAGTGCTGTTCTTCTATCCCAAGGACGACACCCCCGGCTGCACCACAGAGAACAAGGATTTCACCACCCTCGCGCCCGAGTTCGCCAAGGCCGGTGCGCGGGTGCTGGGGATCAGCAAGGACCCGCTCTCGAAGCACGAGAAGTTCCGCGCCAAGCACGAGCTGGCGACCGAGCTGCTGTCCGATGCCGAGGGCACGGTCTGCGAGGACTACGGTGTCTGGAAGGAAAAGAAGATGTACGGCAAGACCTTCATGGGGATCGAGCGCACCACGGTGCTGATCGGTGCCGATGGCAAGGTGGTGAAGATCTGGCCCAAGGTGAAGGTCGCGGGCCATGCCGAGGAAGTGCTGAAGGAAGTGCAGGCTCTCTAGCCGACGCCATTCCCCGCACGCCAGGCCCGCGCCACAGGCCCGGCCAGGGGCGCGCCTTTCGCACGATGCGCCGGGGGCCCCGCCCCCCGCCTTCTCGGGGGCTCGATGCCCCTGCGAAGGCGCTCCCCCGGCCTCTGGCGCGGCCACCCGACAGAATGACCATCGGCGGAGAAGCCATGACCACATTGACCGAAATGGCCGTCGAGGTGCTGAGCACCGCCGATGGCCGCGCCAAGACCGCGCTCTCGCACAAGCATGCGGCCACCTGGTTCGCGGCCCGCGCCGCGGGCGAAGAGATCCCGCTGGGCGATGCCAGGCCGCCCCTGCGCCCGGCCCGGCCCGAGCGGCCCGAGCTGCTTGATCCGCGCGAGGTGCCGCGCCGCCGCCCCGGCTCGGAGCAAGGCCGCATCGCGATCCTGCATGCCGTGGCCCATATCGAGCTCAACGCCGTCGACCTGCATTGGGACCTCGTGGCGCGCTTTCCCCATGTCTCCTTCCCGCCCGGCTTCTACGACGATTGGGTCAAGGCGGCGGATGAGGAGAGCAAGCACTTCAACCTGATCTGCGACTGCCTGGAGAGCCTCGGCTCGCACTACGGTGCCCTGCCCGCCCATGCGGGCATGTGGCGCGCCGCCGAGGATACCGTAGACGACATCTTCGGCCGTCTCGCGGTGGTGCCCATGGTGCTCGAGGCCCGCGGCCTCGACGTGACGCCCAACATGATCGAGGTCTTCCGCAAGGCAAAGCTCGAGAATGTCGTCGAGGCGCTGGAGGTCATCTACGGCGAAGAGGTGGGCCATGTCGCCTATGGCTCGAAGTGGTTCCACTTCCTCTGCGGGCGCGACAACCTCGATCCGAAACCGCAGTTCCACGCCCTGGTGCAGCGCTATTTCCACGGTGCCCTGAAGCCGCCCTTCAACGAAGAGAAACGCGCCGAGGCCGGTCTGCCGCCGGATTTCTACTGGCCGCTGGCGGGCGAGAGCTGAGCTCAAGGCGCAGGCATCCGCGCCTGCGCCCCCCTGCTCGAATGGACATTTTTCGGCGGTTTCTCGCCAGATCCGCCATTTTTCGCGCAGCTCCCATGGGCAGCGGGACAAATATATTGCCCCGCTTGGTTGGCACGGGTAACTGATTGCAAGCGCCTGAGGTGGGGACCTCGTTGCCGGGCGCCAGGATGGGACGAAGAGGGATCGGGACCCCGTGAGAACCAGACTAGCAATTCGCACTCACGCGTTTCTGGAACGCAATTTTCCCGAGCGCCGGGTCTTCCTGCGTTCGGACAATGACACGCGTTTCATCCGGCTGCGGCCTGTCACGCAGATCATTGCCGCCGCCGGGGGCACCATGATCGTCTCCTGGACGATCATCGCCACGGCGATCCTGCTGATGGACAGCATCGGCTCCGGCAACTACCGCGAACAGGCCCTGCGCGATCAGGAAACCTACCGCGAGAGCCTGAACTCCATGGCCGCCGAGCGCGACCTGCGCGAGCAGGAGGCCCTGGCCGCCCAGGACCGTTTCAACGCCGCGCTCGATCGCATCTCGGCGATGCAGACCGAGCTGCTGCAATCCGAGGCGCGCCGCCGCGAGCTGGAGACCGGGATCGACGTGATCCAGGCGACGCTGCGCAAGACCCTCAAGGAACGCGACACCACCCGGCAGGAACTGCTGGCCCTGCAGGCGCCCTCCGAGAACGGTGAGCGCGAACCGCTGCCGGCCTATGCCGAGGATACGCTCAACGTGCTGACCGCGGCCCTGTCGGAGACCGCCGCCGAGCGCGACCAGACCGAGGTCCACGCCCAGGACGCCCTGGCCCAGGCCGACGAGATGGCCGAGCGCATCGCGCTGATGGAAGACCAGAACGACGCCATCTTCCGTCAGCTTGAAGAAGCCATGACCGTCTCGGTCGAGCCGCTGGACAAGATGTTCCGCGCCGCCGGGATGAACACCAACACCCTGATCGACCAGGTGCGCCGGGGCTACACGGGCCGTGGCGGCCCGATGACCCCGATCTCCTTCTCGACCATGGGCGAGCTGCCCTCGCCCGACGCCGAGCGCGCCAATGCGATCCTGCAGCGCCTGGAAGAGCTGGATCTGTATCGTATCGCCGCCGAGAAGGCGCCTTTCGCCAACCCGGTGAAATCGCGCTTCCGCTATTCCTCGGGCTTCGGCACCCGCCGCGACCCCAAGACCGGCGGCATTCGCCAGCACTACGGCACCGACATGGCCGCCCCCGTGGGCACGCCGCTCTACGCGGCCGGCGACGGCGTGGTCACCCATGCCGGCTGGTCCTCGGGCTATGGCCGGCTGGTGAAGATTAAGCATGATTTCGGCTTCGAGACCCGCTACGCCCACATGTCCCGCCTCGGCGTGAAAGTCGGGCAAAGGGTCTCGCGCGGGGAACGTATCGGTGATATGGGAGCTTCCGGACGTGTGACGGGCCCCCACCTTCACTATGAAATCAGAATGGGCGGCAAGCCCGTAAACCCGATGATCTATATCAAGGCGGCAAGAGATGTTTTCTAAGAGCAAGATCAACGAACCCGGTCCGAAGACCACCGAGAACACCACGCCGGCTCCTGCTGAGACGGCCACCAAGACGACGGCACCCAGCATGGATTTCAAGAGCTCCGCTCCCAAGGCGAAACCCCCGGCATCGGTCCTTTCCTCGGATCTGCACATCACCGGCAACATCAAGACCACCGGTGACATCCAGGTCGAGGGCACGATCGAGGGCGACATCCGCGCGCATCTGCTGACCGTTGGCGAAGGCGCGACGATCCGCGGTGAAGTCACCGCCGACGACGTGGTGATCAACGGCCGCATCATCGGCCGCGTGCGTGGCCTGAAGGTCCGCCTGACCTCGACCGCCCGCGTCGAAGGCGACATCATCCACAAGACCATCGCCATCGAGAGCGGCGCCCACTTTGAAGGCTCCGTGCAGCGCCAGGACGACCCGCTGTCGCCTGGTGGCAGCAAGGCTCCGGCGAAGAAGCCCGCCGCGGCCCCCGCTGCAACAGAGACCGCCGGCAAGTAAGCCCGTCTCGCCCCCCGAATGCGAAACGCCCCCGCAGGATTTGCGGGGGCGTTTTCGTTTGTGGTGCCAGCAAGGGGCAGGCGTCAGGTCGCGGGGCGTTCAGATGAAGGGGCCTCCGGTGCGCCGGGGGGACGGGTCCCCCGCCCGTCGTCAGGGCGTGGTCACCGTGCACGGGCCCCAAAGCGACACCCCGCCACCCTTCCAGTTGAGGTGGATCGTCGCCGAGCCGCGCTCGTTGAGATAGATCATGTCGGCGTCTTCGCCTTCCAGAACCATGGGGATGTTCACCGCCTGCTCGCTGACTTTCACCGGCCCGCGCAGCTCGATGGTCTTCTTGCCGAAAGTCAGCAGTTCTTCCTGCGGATTCCAGTTCAGCAGGAAGGTGCCTCGGGTGGTTTTGAAGGAGCACTCGAGAAGATCTCCCTCGGTATAGGTCTGTGCCAGGATGGGGGATGCCGAAACCAGGCAGGCTGTAACTGACAGGAGGCCGACGAGCGCCCGGAGTGTCGGGCGCGGTCCTTCGAAATTCATTGTGGTAACCTTGTAGAACCAATCCGCCCCTTCGTAACGGGGCCCGAAGTGCGGATCAAGAATCCTCATGTACAACTGCGACCTTAGGTGGGGTCTGAAGCCGAAACTTGAGGAACTGAGCCCCGGCCAGATCTACTTTTCCGATTTCCTGCGCGCCAAGTCGCGCCAGTGCCCCGAAGTGGCGGCGCGACGGCGGCAGCAGGAAGGTGACATAGGGGATCGACGGATCGTCGCGGGCCAGGTCCAGCGCCCTGCGGGCGATGACCAATCCCAGGCCGAAGGCCTCCGGGCGCAGGACCAGACCGAAGTCCCATTCCTCGCCCTCCTTCTGGAAACCGCCCCAGCCGACGTAGACGCCATCGGCCAGGATGGCCCAATGGCCCAGCCCGTCCCGCGCCCAGATCGCCTCTTTCGCCACCACGAAGCGCTGCGCCGTCTCTAGATCCCAGTCGCCGGTCAGCAGCGGCATATGCTCGGCCACGCGCGGGTCGGACATGTGATCGCGGATCGTCTCGGCAGGCACCTCGGAGAGGCGGGTGAAGGTGATCTCGGGCGGCAAGGCTGGGTCTCCGTTTGGCCGGCAGACCCTGCCCCGAGGTTTCCCTTACGACAACCGCCTGCGGCGACGCTCACGCAAACGTCAACCGCGACGGCCGGTCCCGCCGGTCAGGCCGAGCGCGATGCCGCCCAGGATCATCGCCGCCGAGACCACGGCCAGCCCGCCTATCGCCTCGCCCAGCAGGAGCGCGGCCAGCGCCAGTGCGAGCACCGGCACCGAGAGCTGCGCCAGCGCGCCGCGCGAGGCCCCGAGCGCCGGCAGCAGCGCATACCACAGCGCATAGCCAAGCCCCGAGGTGACAGCGCCCGAGAGCACCGCCAGCCCGATGCCCGCCCAGCTGGCCGGGGTGCCGTCCGGCCAGAGCGGCAGCACGACCAGCATCAGCGGCAGGCAATAGAGAAAGTTCCAGGCGGTTGCCGCCAGCGGGTCGCCCGCCCGTCGTCCCCGCAGCGAATAGATCCCCCAGCCGAGGGCCGCCAGCCCCATGGAGGCAAGCGCAAACGGGGCGATATGCAGCTCTCCGCCCGGCAGGCTGAGCACCGCCAGCCCCGCCATCGACAGCGCCATGCCCAGCCAGCGACGCGGCGCGGGCCTGTCGCCCTCGATCACCGCACCGAGGAACATGGTCAGTTGCACCCCGCCGAAGAGCACCAGAGCCCCCAGCCCCGCGTCCATCGAGACATAGGCGAAGGAAAAGCCCAGCATGTAGGCGGCAAGTCCCAGCACGGACCAGGGTTCGGGCCGCGGCAGATCGGGCCAGCGCCCTTGCCGCAGGCAGAGCAGCGACAGAAGCACCAGCGCACCGGAGCCCACGCGGATCGCGGCAAAGCTCGCCGGCCCGATGGCGGCCTCGGCCAGCGCCAGGCGGTTCAGCAGGGAGTTGGCGGCAAAGGCCAGCATGGCCAGGCCAGTCAGAAGCAGAAGACGCATGGGGCCTCGCGGGTCGGAACCGGCGCGATGCTAGGCGCTGCGGACCGGAACGGAAAGCCCTGCCTGCACGCGGTGTCGCGCAGCGGGTCTCAGGCCTCCAGCTCGGCGTCCCAGTAGAGGAAGTCCAGCCAGCTCTCATGCAGGTGGTTGGGCGGGAACTTGCGGCCCATGTTGCGCAGCTCGTCGGCCGAGGGGGGTCGCGGCGGCTTGCGCAGCGCCATCCCCGCCCGGCGCAGGCTCTTGGAGCCCTTGCGCAGGTTGCAGGGCGCGCAGGCGGCCACGACATTCTCCCAGCTGGTGATGCCCCCGCTGGCGCGCGGCACCACGTGATCGAAGGTCAGATCCCCCTTGGCGCCGCAGTACTGGCAGCAGAATTCGTCCCGCAAGAAAAGATTAAAGCGCGTGAAGGCCACGCGCTTTTGGGGTTTGACATAATCTTTCAGGACGACAACCGAGGGGATGCGTATCTCGGTACTGGGGCTTCGGACCCATTGGTCGTATTCGGCGACGATCTCGACCCTGTTGAGCCAGGCGGCCTTGATGGCTTCCTGCCAGGGCCAGAGCGACAGGGGATAATAGGACAGCGGCCTGTAGTCGGCGTTCAGCACCAATGCCGGGTGCTGCTTGAGAGCGGCCGGCTCTCTCACGAATTCACGTCTGAAGTCTCCGTCCATCTGCGTTGCGCTCCTGCCTGCCTGCCGTCGACGGCACCGAGGCGGGGACCCCCACCCCAATGACCAGATTGCTTTCTTCGACTATATATCGCGTCAGGGACCTGACAAGCCCCATCATATGCAAGTCTACCGCCAAAGCCCTACCCGCACAGCGTAACGCTGAAATGACAAACATCGGCCCCGCGCCCGAGACCTGCGGCGCGGGGCGCGGCTTGCCGCCGATCTGCGCCGCGCACCGCGCTTGGCGAACGCCCGGCCCGTGCTATCCTCACTTACATGCAACAGATGCCCCAGCAGACCCCGGCCCCGCCCCGCGCGCCACTGGAATGCGCACTCTATGCCTCGAACCTCGCCGAATGCGCCGCCTTCTACGCCGGGGTATTGGGGCTGGAAGAGATAGCCAGGGTCGAGGAGCGGCATCACTTCTTCCGCCTGGGCGAGGTCGTGCTGCTGCTCTTCTCGCCCGAGGCCACGCTGCTCGGCTCGTCCAACCCGTCGTTGCCGGTGCCGCCCCATGGCGCAACGGGTGCAGGCCATCTCTGCTTCTCGGCCACCGCCGCAGAGATCCATGCCTGGAAGGACCACCTCGAGGCCCAGGGTGTTCCGGTCGAGGCCGATTTCCACTGGCCCAACGGTGCCCGCTCGATCTATTTCCGCGATCCGGCGGGCAACTCCCTTGAGTTCGCAGAGCCGCGCCTCTGGTTCCCCGAGACGTAGGCCACACCCCCGCGCAGCCTGCCACGGCGCAGACAGCAGCCATGGCGCCGGAATGAAAAAGGGGCCCGCACTCCCGCGCCCCTTTACCTATCCGACGGCTGAAAATACTGCGGGGGAATCTCCGGCACGGAGATGGGGGCAGAGCCCCCTGCCCGTCAGAAGCCGCATTTGTCCCGCATGAAGGCCAGCGCCACGGAGAGCCCGTCCGGCGCGATGCCATGGGCGGTGCCCTTCATGATATGTGCGAAGACCTCCTTGAAGCCGGCCTCCTGCAGCGCCTCGGCGGCCAGCGGCAGGCTCTGCGGCGGCACCACGTCGTCTTCATCCCCATGCACCAGCAGCACCGGCATCTTCGAGACCACCTCGTCGGGCAGCAGCTCGGGGCGCAGCAGGCGGCCCGAAAAGCCCACGATACCCGCCACGGGATCCTCGCGGCGGGGTGCGACGTGCAGCGACATCATGGTGCCCTGCGAGAAGCCGAAAAGGCAGACCTGTTCCGGCAGCAGGTCCTCGTCGACCATGAAGGCATCAAGGAAGGCGTCCAGGTCCTGGGCGGCGGCGAGCAGCCCGCGCTCGGCCTCTTCCTCGGAGGAGCCGTCGATCCAGGGGATCGGGAACCACTGGTAGCCCATGGGCGCGCCGGGCACGCTTTCAGGCGCATCGGGGGCCACGAACATCGTGTCGGGCAGATGTTCGGCCAGCGGATCGGCAAGACCCAGCAGGTCGGCGCCATTGGCGCCATAGCCATGCAGGAAGACCACCGCAGAGCGGGTCTCCCCCGACAGCGGTGCCCGCTTCTCGGCATTCAGTACTCTTGTCATGTCACCCCTTCCCGCTTCTTCTCTTGCGCGTAATAGGCCCAGAGCAGCCGCGCCGCGACGCCCCGCCAGGGCGACCAGGCCTCCGCCATCTGCCTGAGCCCGGCCTCCTTCGGCCGTTCGGACAAGCCGTAAAGGAGCCGCGTGGCCTCCTGCAAGGCCAGATCGCCCGCCGGGAAGATATCGGCGCGGCCCAGGGCGACGGTGCCATAGATCTCGGCCGTCCAGCGGCCGATCCCCGGCAGGGCCACGAGACGGGTAATGACCTCTTCATCGGGCAGCGTCTCGAGCGCGGCGAAATCCACCCCGGTGCCAGCCAGCGCCAGGGCATAGCGGATCTTGGGCCGCGACAGGCCGCAGGCGCGCAGCCCCTCCTCTCCGGCAGCCAGGATCGAGGCCTCCTGCGTCAGCCCCGCCGCCTCGAGCCGGGCCCAGATCGCCGCCGCCGAGGCGGTCGAGACCTGCTGGCCGACGATCGCCTGCAGAAGCGTGGCAAAGCCCGGCGGACGACGCCTGAGCGGCGGCAGCGGTGCAGCGATCCGCGCCATCGCCGGGTCCTGCCCCGCCAGCCACGAGGCCCCTCTGGCGAGGGTCCGGATATCAGAGAGGATCTCGGCCATGGGGGCTCCGGCTTGGGTCGCGCGCCATCCTAGCGGGCGCGCGGGTGGTGGCAATGGGCCCCGCCCGGCAGAGCGGCTGTTTCGCCCGGCGCGCATCTTGCAGAGAGATCGCCCTGAGCACCGCGCGCGAAGAGAACGGCGTTTCAGGCAAATGCCCCTCGGGCGGCGATAATCCTTAATCTGCGCGGGCTCTACACTCTGGCCGCGGCAGGGGGCATATTGCGCGGATGAACGACAAGACCCCACAACCTCCGGGCCTCCCGCCCTCCGATTGGCCCGAGCTGCAACCCGGCTGGGTCTGGCTTTGCGGCGCCGGCCCCGGTGATCCGGGGCTGATGACCCTGCATGGGCTGAACGCGCTGCGGCAGGCGGATGTGGTGGTGCATGATGCGCTGGTCTCGGACGCGATCCTCGACTGGGCGCCCCAGGCCGAGAAGATCTTCGCCGGCAAGCGCGGCGGCAAGCCTTCGGCGAAGCAGAGCGACATCTCGCTGCGGCTGGTCGAGCTCGCCTGCGAGGGCAAGCGGGTGCTGCGGCTGAAGGGCGGAGACCCATTCGTCTTCGGGCGCGGCGGCGAAGAGGCGCAGACGCTGGTGCAGCACGGGGTGCCCTTCCGCATCGTGCCCGGCATCAGCGCGGGCATCGGCGGGCTGGCCTATGCCGGCATCCCCGTCACCCACCGCGAGTTCAACCAGTCCGTCACCTTCGTCACAGGCCATGACCAGAGCGGAGAGACCCCCTCTTCGCTGGACTGGGAAGCCCTGGCGCGCGGCTCGCAGGTGCTGGTGATCTACATGGGAATCAAGCATGCCCGCGTGATCGCCGATGCACTGCTGGCGGCAGGCCGGGCGGCGGAAGAGCCGGTGGCGGTGGTCAGCAATGCCACCCTGCCCGGCCAGCAGGTTATGGAGACCACCCTGGCGCAGCTGGCCGATGACCTCGACCGCTCGGGCATCGAGCCGCCGGCGATCCTTTGCGTCGGGCGCAACGTTGCGATGCGGCAGATCCTCGACTGGCAGGGGCTGCAGGCGGGCTAGGCCGCCCCGCGCGGACTGCACAACCGGCACGGCGGTCGCGCGCCCCCGCGACGCTTCTGCCTCTTGTCGGCCCCCCTGCCGCGCGCTAACGCGGGGGAATGAGTGAAATGACCGCCCCTCCCGCTTCCGACAGCCGCGCGCGCGGCAATGTCATCGTGCTCTTCCTGGCCAACGCCCTGCTGGGCGCCCAGATGCCGATGATCTTCACCATCGGCGGGCTGGCGGGGCAAAGCCTGTCGCCCAATCCCTGCCTGGCCACCATGCCGATCTCGATGATCGTGCTGGGCTCGATGCTCTCGGCCACGCCGGTCTCGGGCATCATGCAGCGCTACGGGCGGCGTGTGGGCTTCAGCATCGGCTCGGCCTTCGGCGCCCTCGGCGCGCTGGTCGCGGCCTACGGGCTGTTCCAGCAGAGCTTCGGGATCTTCCTGCTGGGCTCTCTTTTCACCGGCACCTACATGTCGACCCAGGGTTTCTTCCGCTTCGCCGCCACCGACACCGCCAGCCCCAAGTTCCAGCCCAAGGCGATCTCCTACGTCATGGCCGGCGGGCTGATCGCGGCGCTCCTGGGGCCGCAGCTCGGCAAGTTGACCAATGACGCGCTGGTGGTGCCCTTCATGGGCACCTACCTGCTGGTCATGGCGCTGAACCTCGCCGGGCCCATCCTGTTCTCTTTCCTCGACATTCCGCGCCCCGAGCGCCCCGAGACCGGCGAGGACGCCCCGAAGGGCCGCAACCGCTGGCAACTGCTGACCACGCCCCGCATCCTGGTGGCGGTGATCTGCGGCATGGTCTCCTATGCGCTGATGAACCTGGTGATGACCTCGACCCCGCTGGCGGTGGTGGGCTGCGGCTTCGACAAGTCCAACGCCGCCGATGTGGTCAGCGCCCACGTGCTGGCCATGTATGTGCCCAGCTTCTTCACCGGCCACCTGATCGCCCGTTTCGGGGTCGAGAAGGTCATGGGCGCGGGCCTGCTGATCCTTGCCGGGGCCGGCGCCGTGGCGCTGCAGGGCGTCGAGCTGGAGAATTTCTTTGGCGCGCTTGTCCTTCTGGGGCTCGGCTGGAACTTCGGCTTCATCGGTGCCACCTCGATGCTGGCCCAGAGCCACACCAAGGCCGAGCGCGGCCGCATGCAGGGTCTGAACGACCTGATCGTCTTCGGCGGCGTCACCTGCGCCTCCTTCGCCTCGGGCGGGCTGATGAATTGCTCGGGTGCCTCCGCCGCGGCCGGTTGGAGCGCCGTGAACCTCGCAATGGCGCCGCTGCTGGTGCTGGCGGGTGGCGCGCTGATCTGGCTGGTGCTACGACCGAAGGATCAGACGGCGGGCGCCTGAGACCTGCCGCGGCACATCAGGGAGAGGCCGCATGATCCTGGAAGTGGAAACGCTCTGCCCGGCGCGGGGCGTGGCGGACCGTATCGCCGCCCATCTGCTGGAGGCCCGGCTGATCGCCTGCGCCAATCGCTCGCGCACCGTGGTCAGCCTCTACCGCTGGGAGGGAGAGGTCCGGGCCGAAGAGGAATACGCGCTGCGGGTGAAGACCCGCATCGAGCTGGGCGACCAGGTCGAAGCGGCGATCCTGCGCTGGCATCCCTATGACCTGCCCGCCGTCCTGCGCCACGAGGTGCAGGCCAATCCCGGCTACGAGGCCTGGGTCAGATCCGAGACACTCGAACCCTGAGACCAGGCGTGATGGTGGATACCTCCCACCATCGCCCGGCATCTACCAGCGCCCGAGGCTGGCCTTCAGAAGTCCAAGTCGCTGCGCCAGCGGGGCGATCTCGAGCGCCCCGGCCTGCACCCGTGCCGGTGTCTTGCGCGCCAGTTTCAGCACCGCCACCGCCTCGGGCAGCCCGTAGAAGAGCGGCGCAAGCTGCGACGGCAGCGCCTTGCGGCGGGCACGCAGGGCGCTGGCGCGGCTTAGCGCTTCGGCGGCCAGCGCTGCCACTGCCGTCTCGCGACCATCGGGCAGCGGCATGCGGCCCGCGGCCTCCAGCGCAGGGATCGCGCGGAACCAGCCTGCGAGCCCCAGGACGAAGCCCGCATCCGCCGCCAGCTCTGCCGGCAGGGCGCCGCCCAGCATGCCCGCACCCGCGCGCAGAAGGTGGCCCGAGGTGGCGTCGAGATAGCTGCGGAAATGTGCCTCGTCCTCGAAGGGCTCTTTCCAGATATCCCAGCGACGCGCCTCGACCAGCGCGTCGAGCAGGGCCGCGCCTCCAGGCGTCAGCCTTTCGGACAGCGGTGTCACCACCTCGTGCCGCCGGATGCCCTGGCCCTTGCGGATCTCCTCCAGCGCATCGCGCCACCATTGCAGGCGCATCTCGGCGATCATCGGCTCCTGGGTGACCCAGGGCGCGCGGGAAACCTCGATGTTGAAGGCCCAGAGCGGGAAGAGCGCCAGCCGCGCCGCGGGGGGCGCCGCCATGGTGGTGCGGAACCGGGCGGGATCGCCGCGCTCGACCAGTTCGGCACAGGCGGTCAGGTCATCGTTCCACTGGATCTCTGGCAAGGGGCTCTCCGGCGTCTCTGCTGGGCTTGGGCTGGTGAGGCAGGTAGCCCCGACGCGGCCCGGCTGCAAGCCATCTGCCCAACATTGACCGTGCAGAAGCTGCAGCTACCGGCCCCGTGGGTCACGGTGCTGTGCCCGAAGCCCCCGCCCAAGGGCGGAGGCTTGGGCGCTTCGATTGCCGGGTCGTCTACTCTGCCGCGGCCCGCGCGGCCTGGCCGTGCAGCAGCTTCCAGCGCACCGCATCCACCAGCGCCTCGAAGGAGGCATCGACGATATTCGCCGAAACTCCCACGGTGGACCAGCGGTGGCCCTCGCCATCTTCACTGTCGATGATGACCCGCGTCACCGCCTCGGTGCCGCCTTGGGTGATACGCACCTTGAAGTCGACAAGCCGCATGTCCCCGATCAGCCCCTGGTAGGCCCCCAGGTCCTTGGCCAGCGCCTTCCAGAGCGCGTTGACCGGGCCGCGGTCATTGCCGGCCTCATCAAGGCTTTCCGAGACCGAGAGGATCTTCTCTCCGTCGATGATCGTCGACACGACGGCCTCGGAGACGGTGACGATATCGCCCATGGCATTGCGCCGGCGCTCTATGCTGACACGGTAGCGGTCGATATCGAAGAAGGCGGGCAGCCGGTCCAGCACCCGGCGCGCCAGCAGCTCGAAGCTGGCCTGGGCGCTGTCGTAGGTATAGCCGCTGTCCTCGCGCTCCTTCACCACCCGCAGGATCTCGGCCAGGGCCGGATCGCCCTTCTCGACCTCCAGCCCGGTCTCGGCCAGGCGGCGGCGCAGGTTGGACTGCCCGGCCTGGTTCGACATCGGAATGATGCGCTCGTTGCCGACCAGGGCGGGGTCGATATGCTCGTAGGTGGAAGGGTCCTTGAGGATGGCGCTGGCATGCAGCCCCGCCTTGTGCGCGAAGGCCGAGGCCCCGACATAGGGCGCCTGCTTCACCGGCACGCGGTTCAGGATATCATCCAGCATCCGCGACACCGGCACCAGGTTGACCAGCGCCTCCTTCGCCACGCCGGTCTCGTAGAGGCTGGCGTAGGGCTCCTTCAGCAGCAGCGTCGGGATCAGGGTGATAAGGTTGGCATTGCCGCAGCGCTCGCCCAGCCCGTTCAGCGTGCCCTGGATCTGGCGCACGCCCGCATCGACTGCCGCGAGGCTGCCCGCCACCGCATTGGCGGTGTCGTTGTGGGTATGGATGCCCAGCCGGTCCCCCGGCGCGCCCGAGGCGATGACATCCTCGACGATGCGCCCGATCTCGACCGGCAGCGTGCCGCCATTGGTGTCGCAAAGGACAACCCAGCGGGCCCCGGCCTCAAGCGCCGCATGAACGCATTTCAGCGCATAGTCGCGGTCGGCCTTCCAGCCGTCGAAGAAATGCTCGGCGTCAAACAGCGCCTCGCGCCCCTCGGCGACCAGATGCGCGACCGAGCGCGAGATGTTCTCGAGGTTCTCTTCCAGCGAGATCCCGAGCGCGGTGGAGACGTGGAAGTCGTGCGTCTTGCCGACAAGACAGACCGCAGGCGTGCGCGCGTTCAGCACGGCGGCCAGCACGTCGTCGTTCTCGGCCGAGACGCCCGCCCGCTTGGTCATGCCGAAGGCGGTCAGCGTGGCGCGGGTGGCGGGCGCATCCTCGAAGAAGGCGCTGTCGGTCGGGTTGGCACCGGGCCAGCCGCCCTCGATGTAGTCGACGCCCAGCTCATCCAACATCTTGGCGATGCGCTGCTTCTCGGGCGTCGAGAATTGGACGCCTTGCGTCTGTTGTCCATCACGCAGGGTGGTGTCGTAGAGATAAAGACGTTCCATCAGAGCCCTCCCCCGGCCTCATGGCGGGCGGGGCCCGTGTGTCGTTGGGAATTCGCACAGCCGCTAGCTGCAAGGCACTCGACCGGGTCGCGCAGCGGCCCGGTCAGCCCCCGGCCGCCCCCCCGGGCGGGGGCTTTCGCCCCCCCCCGCGGCCGGAAACTGACCTGTGTTGCTCTCAGAAAGGCCCTCATTCCAGCCCCTCCAGCTTGGCCGCATCAAAGCCCGGCCCCGGCAGAAGCTCGATCTCGGCCTTGGACATGCGCACTTCGACACCCGCCGCGATCAGCGCATTCTTGAGCTCATCGACCTTCGAGAAATCCTTGCTCTCCATGGCAGCAGCACGGGCAGCCGCGAGGCTCTCGGCCAGCTCTCCAAGCTTCTCTCGATCAGCAGCCTGCAGGAGATCCAGCATATCGGAGCTGACGGTCTTAAGCCCCAACAACTCCAAACCAGCCAAGAGCCCCGGGATGTCGCCGATATCAGCTAGACGACGCAACTCGGTGATCGCTCTCGGCGTATTCAAGTCATCGGCAAGCGCCGCCAGAATCTCTTGAGGCACCTCACCCGGCTGGTTGTCACCCTTCATTCGGTGCCACTTACCGAGTTCCTTCTGCGCATCATTGCGCTTCTTTTCAGTCCAATCCATCGGACTGCGATAGTGCGTCAACATGAAGACATAGCGCATGACTTCACCGGAAACCGCCTGGTCCAGCAGATCGCGCACGGTGAAGAAATTGCCCAGGCTCTTGGACATCTTCTTGCCCTCGACCTGCAGCATCTCATTGTGCATCCAGACCCGCGCGAAATCCGCCTTCGGGTGGGCGCAGCAGCTCTGGGCGATCTCGTTCTCGTGGTGGGGGAACTGCAGGTCGATGCCGCCGCCGTGGATGTCGAAGCTCTCGCCCAGCAACTCGTAGCTCATGGCCGAGCACTCGATATGCCAGCCCGGACGGCCCCGGCCCCAGGGGCTGTCCCAGCCGGGCAGCTCGTCGGTCGAGGGCTTCCACAGCACGAAGTCCATCGGGTTGCGCTTGTAGGGAGCCACCTCGACCCGCGCCCCGGCGATCATGTCCTCGACCAGCCGGCCCGAAAGCGCGCCGTAGTCCTCGTAGCTCTCGACCGAGAAAAGCACGTGCCCCTCTGCGGCATAGGCGTGACCCGAGGCGATCAGCCCCTCGATCATCTCGATCATCTGGCCGATGTATTGCGTGGCGCGCGGCTCGGCACGGCTCTGGTCGCCCTTGATCGCGGGGCGCAGCGCGCCAAGCGCATCCATGTCCTCGTGATACCAGCGGATGGTCTCTTCGCTGCGCTCGGCGATCAGCTCTTCCAGCGACCCCTCGGCCCCCGCCTCGCGCCGGGCAAGCGCGGTGGCGTTGATGCGGTCGTCGACATCGGTGAAGTTGCGCACGTAGGTCACGTGCTCTTCCCCGTAGACATGGCGCATCAGGCGATAGAGCAGATCGAAGACCACCACGGGCCGGGCATTGCCCAGGTGCGCCCGGTCATAGACCGTCGGACCACAGACATAGATCCGCACATCCGATGCGTCGATCGGCGCGAAGGGTTCCTTCTTCCGCGTCCGGGAATTGTGCAGATTGATCTCGACCATGTCTCGCTCCTCGCAGGGGCCGGTGAAGGCTTTGCCCGCGGGCGGCTTAGCAGGTCATTTCTGAGAGGGAAACGAGGAAGCAGCCCGCGAGAATATCTCAGCAGGTAATGCAGCAGCCGGTAATGATGGCAATGCTTCCGTACATGCGCCCTGCCTAGCCCGGCGTGGCGCAGCTGGCAAGCCTTCTTGCGCAGGTGCCCCCCATATATGGCCCTGCCGGGCCAAGCCTCCGGCGGGAGTGTTTTCCGCCATCGACCAGCTGCATGCGGCCCTTCTCTCCATCCGATGGCTGAAAATACTGCGGGGGGAGGCTCCGCTTGCGGAGACGGGGGGCAGCGCCCCCCTCCTCCCTTCGTCCCGCAGCGAAACGGGCGGAAAATCCTTGCTAAGGGCCGCGCTCTGCCCGACCCTCCGGCCAGCCAAAGTCCCACGGCCCCAAGGAGACGACCATGCACGACCCCGCCCCTGCCTTCCGCGCCCTGCACCAGAAGGGACAGCCCTTCGTCCTGGCCAATGCCTGGGATGCCGGCTCGGCCCGGATGCTGGCCGCCCTCGGGGCCCAGGCCATCGGCACCTCCTCGGCCGCCTTCGGCTTCACCCTGGGCCGGCCCGACGGAAACGTCACCCGCGACGAGGCCCTGGCCCATGCGGCAGAGCTGGTGGCCGCCACCCCCCTGCCCGTCTCCGGCGATTTCGAGAATGGCTTCGGAGACGACCCCGAGACCGTGGCCGAGACCGTGCGCCTCGCCGCCGAGGCAGGCCTTGCCGGCATCTCGATCGAGGACAACCCCGCGGGCGGAGAGACCTCCTACGACCGCGACCTGGCCATCGAGCGCATTCGCGCCGGGGCCGCCGCCGCCCGCGCCCTGCCCCGCGACTTCGTGCTGGTGGCGCGCGCCGACGGGGTGATGAACGGCACCTACGACATGGAAGAGGCCCTGGCCCGCACCGCCGGTTTCGAGGCCGCGGGCGCCGATTGCCTCTATGTCCCCGGCCCGCCCAGTTTCGAGGACCTGCAGCGGCTGGTCGACAGCACCGAGCTGCCGGTCAACGCCCTGGCCGCCGGGCACCTGGCCAGCTACGCCATGGAGGACTTCGCCCGCATCGGCGTGGCACGGATCTCGCTCGGCTCGGCGCTGGCGCGGGCGACGCACCGGGTGATCCTGGATGCCATGTCCGAGGTCTTCGAGGATGGCAGCTTCTCGAAGCTGAAGAAGTCGGTGCCCGGCGCAGAGGTCGATGCCATGCTGCTGAAGGGCGCCCGGCCGGAATGAGTCTGCCAGCGATGACGCGCCTGCTGCGCCTCGGTGTCGCCCTGCTGATGCTCTGCGCCACACCCCTGCTGGCGCAGGACTTCCCGCAGCCTGCGGACCCCTATGTCAACGACCGTGCCGGGGTCCTGACGCCCGTCGACGAAGACGCGATCCGCGCCGCCCTGCGCGCGGCCCGCAGCGAGACCGGCGTTCATATCACCGTGCTGACCCTGCCATCCCGCGAGGCCATAGCCCCCGGACTGACGCTCGAGACCTTCGCCACGGCGCTCTTCAACGACTGGGGCATCGGCGATGCCACCCGTGATGACGGTATCCTGCTTCTGCTTTCCATGCAGGAGCGCGAAGTGCGCATCGAGCTGGGCCGGGGCTTTGCCAGCCAGTGGGAGGGCGTCACCGACGCGATCATGGAAAAGACCCTGCTGCCCGCCTTCCGCGAAGGCCAATACGCGCGCGGTATGAAGGACGGTGCGATCCGGCTGGTCGAAGAGGTCGCCCGGCCCTTCGCCGCCGGCGAGGCGCCTGCCAGGGATCTGACCGGCCCGCTGGTGGCGGGCGGCGCCTTCGGGCTCTTCGCGCTGCTCGGGGCGCGCCGCCGGATCGGCAACCTGACCACCCGCCTGCGCCGCTGCCCGAACTGCGGAGAGCGCGCGCTGCGCCGCAGCCGGATCACCGACATGCCGGCGACGCGCCACGCCTCGGGCAAGGCGCGCCGGATCACCCGTTGCGGGTCCTGTGGGTGGGAGACGGTCGCCTACATCAACCTGCCGCGGCTGAAGACCGAAAACAGGCGTTCCGGCGGCGGCTTCGGCGGCGGCTCTTCCGGGGGTGGCGGCTCTTCCGGGCGGTTCTGATCCCCTTCCCGCAAACACAAAGCGCCCCCGGCGGGACCGGGGGCGCTTGTCGTTCCAGCAGCAGCTCAGCTCACTCGGTGACGGTGACCGACACCATGCGATCAGGCGCGCCCATCACCGCACCGTTGCGGCCTTCGCCGCGCTTGATCTGGTCGATCACATCCATCCCCGAGGTCACTTCACCCACCACCGTGTAGGCGCCGTTCAGCGAGGGGTACTCGGTGAACATGATGAAGAACTGCGAGTTGGCACTGTCGGGGTTCTGGCTGCGGGCCATGCCCACCACGCCGCGCGTGTAGGGAATGTCCGAGAACTCGGCCGGCAGATCGTCGTACTGCGAGCCGCCACGGCCGGCCATGCGCATGTCGCCGCCTTCCTTGGCAAACTCCACGTCGCCGGTCTGGGCCATGAAGCCGTCGATCACGCGGTGGAACCAGACGCCGTCATAGGCACCTTCCTCGGCCAGCGTGGTCAGGCGCTCGACGTGCAGCGGCGCGACATCCTCGAAGAGATCCACGTGGACGGTGCCGTTGGCCTCGCCGGCGATCTCGATATCGAGACCCGTGGCAAGGGCCGGCCCGGCCAGGAGGCCGAGCACGGCGGAAAGGGCCAGCTTACGCATCCGCGGCCACCTTGACCGAGATCATCACATCGGGCTCCGCAGGCGGCTCGCCACGGGTGATGGCGTCGACGTGCTCCATGCCCTCGATGACGCGGCCATAGACGGTGTACTGGCCGTTGAGGAAATGGTTGTCCTTGAAGTTGATGAAGAACTGCGAGTTGGCGGAGTTCGGGTTCTGGCTGCGCGCAGCACCCAGGGTGCCACGGTCGTGCGGCAGCTTGGAGAACTCGGCGGGCAGGTTCGGCAGGTCCGAGCCGCCGGTGCCGGCCATGCGGATATCGAAGCCGGTCTTGGTGTTGCCGTTCTTCACGTCGCCGGTCTGGGCCATGAAGCCGTCGATCACGCGGTGGAAGACCACACCGTCGTATTGACCGGACCGCGCGAGCTCTTTCATGCGCGCGGCATGCTGCGGCGCGACGTCGGCCAGCAGCTCGATGGTGACGGTGCCACCCTTCAGTTCCATGAGGATGGTGTTCTCGGGGTCCTTGATCTCGGCCATGGGGCCCTCCTTTAGGCTGTTTGCGTCAGCATTATGCAGATGCGGGCCGAATGCCAAGCCGGGCCGGTTGACCATGCGGCGGTAAGCGGCCATCACTTGAGCCCAACAGACGCCAAATTTGCATTCGGGAGACCGCTATGGGCTGGAAAACGCTTGATGACATGGATCTGGACGGCAAGCGGGTTCTGACCCGCGTCGACATCAACGTGCCCGTGGAAGACGGCCGCGTGACCGACGCGACGCGGATCGAGCGAATCGTTCCCACCGTGCAGGACATACTGGCCAAGGGCGGTCAGCCGCTGCTGCTGGCCCATTTCGGCCGGCCCAAGGGCAAGGTCGTGCCCGAGATGTCGCTGCGCATCTGCATTCCCGCCCTCGAAGAGGCGCTTGGCCGCAAGGTGGTCTTCATCGAGACGCTGGAGGCCGCCAAGGCCCATACCGCCGAGCAGGACGAGGCGCCGGTGCTGCTGCTGGAAAACATCCGCTTCCATCCCGGCGAAGAGGCCAACGACCCGGCCTTCGCCAAGGAACTGGCGACGCTGGGTGATGTCTACTGCAACGATGCCTTCTCTGCGGCGCACCGGGCCCATGCCTCGACCGAGGCGCTGGCCCGCGAGCTGCCCGCTTGCGCCGGCCGCCTGATGCAGGCGGAGCTGGAGGCGCTGGAAGGCGCACTTGGCCAGCCGGTCCGCCCGGTTGTGGCCGTGGTGGGTGGCGCCAAGGTCTCGACCAAGCTGGAACTGCTGGGCAACCTGGTCGAGAAGGTCGACCGGCTGGTGATCGGCGGCGGCATGGCCAATACCTTCCTCGCCGCCCAGGGCATCAGCGTCGGCAAGTCGCTCTGCGAACACGAGCTGACCGAGACCGCCAAGCAGATCCAGCTGAAGGCGCTGGACGTGGGCTGCGAGATCATCCTGCCCTCGGACGTGGTCGTCGCGCGCGAGTTCAAGGCCGGTGCCGAGAGCGAGACCGTGCCCGTGACCCAGGTGCCCGAGGATGCGATGATCCTCGACGCCGGCCCCGAGGCCGTGGAGCGTGTCGGTGCCGCCTTCGAGCGCGCCAAGACGCTGATCTGGAACGGCCCCCTCGGCGCCTTCGAGATCGAGCCCTTCAATACCGCCACCGATGCCGCAGCCCTCAAGGCGGCGGCCCTGACCAAGGCCGGCAAGCTGAAATCCGTGGCCGGCGGCGGGGATACCGTGGCCGCGCTGAACGCCTCGGGCGCGGCGGCGGACTTCTCCTACATCTCGACCGCCGGCGGTGCCTTCCTGGAATGGATGGAGGGCAAGACCCTGCCCGGCGTCGCCGCGCTGGAAGGCTGAGCCGCCTCACCGGCACCGCCCCCGCCCAGGGGCCTCGACATGATGCAGCCCCCGAGTTCCGGCTCGGGGGCTATTGCGTTCCGTCGACCAGGATGGCGTCGAGAGAGGAGCCAGAGCGCCGCAGCTTTGCCAGCCGCTGGAAGTCATCGCAGCCCCAGAAGGCCTCGGCATGGGCGCGGTCCGGGAAGCGGATCACGAAGGCCGCATCGGGCAGCGTGGCCTCCCCCTCCATCCGTGTCGGATTGCCGCCGCGCACGCTGAAGCTGCCCTGGTGGCGGGCGACCACATCGGGGATCTCGGCGAAATAGGCCTCCATCCAGTCACGGTTCTCGATGGTCATCTGTCCGATGATGAAGGCAGTCATCACGGTCGCTCCCCTTGGCTGCATTTCACCGTGAGCCTCGCATGGCGCGGTGGCATGGGCAACGCCATGGCCCGACGCTTCCCGCCCCGTCCCGGCCCGTGCAGGCCGAAAGCCTGGGCAAGCTGCCGCGAAAACACCCCCCGCGCCCTCCCGGGACGCGAACTGCGGACAGTTAGCGCAACCTGAATTGCCTCTGTCACATGGCTCGCCTATTCAGGGAGCAGCCGCGGCGGCACCTCCCGCCCCGCGATTGGTGAAACCCAAATATTTCAGGCGATTGACATGTCCGACACCCTGCATTCCGAGATGGTCAAATCCGATCCCGCCATGGCGGAGCAGATGCGCTCCGGCGACGGCTTCATCGCAGCCCTCGACCAGAGCGGCGGCTCCACCCCCAAGGCACTGAAGCTCTACGGGATCGAGGAAGACGCCTACGAGGGCGAGGCCGAGATGTTCTCGCTCATGCACCAGATGCGCGCGCGGATCATCAAGTCCCCGGCCTTCAACGGCGAGAAGGTGATCGCCGCGATCCTCTTCGAGCGCACCATGGACGGCGAGATCGACGGCGTACCGACCGCCGAGTACCTCTGGAAGACCTGCAAGGTCGTGCCCCTGCTGAAGGTCGACAAGGGCCTGGACGAGGCCGAGGATGGCGTGAAGCTGATGAAGCCCATGCCCGAGCTGGACGCGCTCTGCGAGAAGGGCGTGGCCAAGGGGATCTTCGGCACCAAGATGCGCTCCGTGGTGGATGCGGCGAACCCGGCGGGCATCGCCAAGGTGGTCGAACAGCAGTTCGCCATCGGCAAGCAGATCCTGTCGCACGGGCTGATCCCGATCATCGAACCCGAGGTGACCATCTCGATCCCCGACAAGGCCGAGGCCGAGACCCTGCTGCGCGACGCCATCCTGGCCCAGCTCGACGCCCTGCCCGAGGGCACCGAGGTGATGCTGAAGCTGACCCTTCCCGAGGTCGACAACCAGTACAAGGCGCTGGTCGACCACCCGGCCGTCATGCGTGTCGTGGCCCTCTCGGGCGGCTACGAGCGCGCCGAGGCCAATGACCAGCTGTCGCGCCAGACCGGGATGATCGCCTCCTTCTCGCGCGCCCTGACCGAGGGGCTTTCGGCCCAGCAGTCCGATGAAGAGTTCGATGCCACGCTGGCCAATTCGATCTCCGGGATCTACGCGGCCTCCGTCGCGGGCTGACCCCCGAGACCGACAGACCAACGAAGGGCGTCCTGCGGGGCGCCCTTTTCACATGCGCCTAGCCCTCGGCCTTCAGGGCCAGCGCCCGTTCGGTGGTCCAGACCCCCTCGGCCCCGCCCCAGTCGCCGCTGCGCACCTCGTGCACCCGGACCGAGGTATTGGCCTGCATCGCCTGGCCTGCCACCCGGCCGAAGCCCTTCGCGGTCTCGGCGATGATCCGGGCCTTCTCCTCTTGCGAAAAGACGCCTTCCATCACATGGATGTCTATCAACGGCATGGTCATTCTCCCTGATGTCTCTGGCTCGCAGCCTAGCACCTCTTGGGCTGGCCCCCGCGCGGGCCACCGGAGACTCCCGCCAAATCAGGAAAAATCCGCGTTATTTCGCCTAGTGGTCACTTAGGGGATTCACATCCCGAATCACCTGTGGCATGATTCGCATACACCGCACGAAGAGGCGGGTTGATTGAGGCAGTCATGAGCATCGAGTCGCGTCCGGGTATCGGGCTATTCCTCTATTTCGGAGCCATCCTCCTGCTGGGGATGTACTTCACCTTTGCCGCCGTGCAGGGGGAGTACGGTCTTTTCCGCAGGGCCGAGGTTGTCGCCGCAAACGAGGTACTGGCCCGCGATCTGGCGCGGCTCGATAGTCGCATCATCGACATGCAGAACAAGACGCGCCGCCTTTCCGACGATTACCTGGATCTCGACCTGCTCGACCAGCAGGCCCGCGATGTTCTGGGCCTCGTCCGCGTCGACGAATTCGTCCTGCGCTGACGCGCGCCCCGCACAGCCCGCAGACAGTTCCGGCAGAGATTTCCGCCTCGCACGCGCGTATTTCGCGCCGCCGCATGGAATGAAGCGGCTCTTGCAGGCATCACCAGGCTAAAAATACTCCGGGGGAGTCTCCGGCACGGAGATGGGGGCGGAGCCCCCTCTGCCTTTGCTTTCGTCGCCATCCGGCGACCGGGGCAGAGCCCCTTCTCTCTCCTTTCGTCGCCGTCCGGCGACAGGGGCGCAACCCCTTCTCCCTCCTTTCATCGTCATCCGGCGACCGGGGCGCAGCCCCCTGCCCCTCTCGACGACCGGACCGCCGCGAGAGTGGTCGCGCCACGCGCATTCCGGGACGCCCAATCCCCGCTCAAATCAAACTTGCGTCAATTGCCCCATGGACAAAGGCGCAATGCCTCTTAGTCTTGCACCAGGATCAAGCCAGCCACCCGCGGCGATTTTGGCCCTCGCATCAGGGTCTGAATTGCTGTAGGAGATAGTTTAGCGTTAAACTATCCAAGATTTGCACATCGACTCACGGGGAGGACACCGCATGGCGACCCGCAAATCCGCAGCCAAGCCGAATGTTTCGGCAGATGAGCTGAAGAAGTACTACCACGACATGCTGCTTATCCGGCGCTTCGAAGAGAAGGCCGGCCAGCTTTACGGCATGGGGCTGATCGGTGGCTTCTGCCACCTCTACATCGGCCAGGAAGCGGTTGTCGTGGGCCTCGAGGCCGCGGCAGAGGAAGGCGACAAGCGCGTCACCTCCTACCGTGACCACGGCCACATGCTGGCCTGCGGCATGGACCCCGACGGCGTCATGGCCGAGCTCACGGGCCGCGAAGGCGGCTACTCGAAGGGCAAGGGCGGCTCCATGCACATGTTCTCGAAAGAGAAGCATTTCTACGGCGGCCACGGCATCGTCGGTGCCCAGGTGCCGATCGGCACCGGCCTGGCCTTCGCCGACAAGTACCTCGGCAATGACCGGGTCTCCTTCGCCTACTTCGGCGATGGCGCGGCCAACCAGGGCCAGGTCTACGAGAGCTTCAACATGGCCGCGGTCTGGAAGCTGCCGGTGATCTTCGTGATCGAGAACAACCAGTACGCCATGGGCACCGCCCAGAAGCGTTCGACCTCCTCGCCCGAGATCTACAAGCGCGGCGAGCCCTTCGGCATCCCCGGCCAGCTGGTCGACGGCATGGACGTGCTGGCGGTCAAGGAAGCCGGCGAGAAGGCCGTGGCGCACTGCCGCTCCGGCGAAGGCCCCTACATCCTCGAGGTCAAGACCTACCGCTACCGCGGTCACTCCATGTCGGATCCGGCCAAGTACCGGACCCGCGAGGAAGTGCAGAACATGCGCGAGAAGAACGATCCCATCGAACGTATCCGCGGCATGCTGCTCGACGGCAAGCACGCCTCGGAAGAGGATCTGAAAGAGATCGACAAGGCGATCAAGGATATCGTCAACAAGTCGGCCGATTTCGCCAAGGAAAGCCCCGAGCCCGCGCTCGAAGAGCTCTGGACCGACATCTACGCGGATGAAATTCCGCAGCACAACGCCTGAGGGAGGACCCGAGGAATGCCTACCGAAATTCTGATGCCCGCCCTCTCTCCGACCATGGAGGAAGGCACGCTTGCCAAGTGGATGGTCAAGGAAGGCGACACCGTCTCTTCCGGTGACATCCTGGCCGAGATCGAGACCGACAAGGCGACGATGGAGTTTGAAGCCGTCGACGAAGGCACGATCGGCAAGATCCTGATCGAAGAGGGCACCGAGGCCGTCAAGGTCAACACCCCCATTGCCGTGCTGCTGGAAGAAGGCGAGTCGGCCGACGACATCGGCGAGATCTCCGCAGCGCCCGAGGCCGCACCGGCCGAGGCGGACGCCGAGGAGGCCCCTGCGGCCACCGAGGCGCCCGCAGCCTCCGCCCCTGCCGAGGTCAAGTCGAACGCCAGCCCCGACTGGCCCGAAGGCACCGAGATGCGCGAGCAGACCGTGCGCGAAGCCCTGCGCGACGCCATGGCCGAAGAGATGCGCTCCGACACCAATGTCTACGTCATGGGTGAAGAGGTGGCCGAGTACCAGGGTGCCTACAAGGTCACGCAGGGCCTGCTGGACGAGTTCGGCCCCAAGCGCGTCGTCGACACGCCCATCACCGAGCACGGCTTCGCCGGCCTCGCCGTCGGTGCCGCCTTCGGTGGCCTGAAGCCCATCGTCGAGTTCATGACCTTCAACTTCGCCATGCAGGCGATTGACCAGATCATCAACTCCGCCGCCAAGACGCTCTACATGTCCGGCGGCCAGATGGGCGCGCCCATGGTCTTCCGCGGCCCCAACGGTGCCGCCGCCCGCGTCGGCGCCCAGCACTCCCAGGACTACGCCGCCTGGTATTCGCATATCCCCGGCCTGAAGGTCGTGATGCCCTACTCCGCCGCAGACGCGAAAGGTCTGCTGAAGCAGGCCATCCGCGATCCGAACCCGGTGATCTTCCTGGAAAACGAGATCCTCTACGGCCGCTCCTTCGAGGTTCCGGTGCTGGAAGATTTCACCATTCCCTTCGGCAAGGCCCGCATCTGGCGCGAGGGCAGCGATGTGACCATCGTGTCCTTCGGCATCGGCATGCAGTATGCGCTCGAAGCCGCCGACAAGCTGGCCGACGAGGGCATCAGCGCCGAGGTCATCGACCTGCGGACCCTGCGCCCCATCGACTACGACACCGTGCTGGCCTCCGTGATGAAGACCAACCGCTGCGTCACCGTCGAGGAAGGCTTCCCGGTCGGCTCCATCGGCAACCACCTGTCGGCCACGATCATGGAACGCGCCTTCGACTACCTCGATGCGCCGGTGATCAACTGCACCGGCAAGGACGTTCCGATGCCCTATGCCGCCAACCTCGAAAAGCACGCCCTGGTGACCACCGACGAGGTGATCGCCGCGGTGAAGAAAGTCACCTACCGCTAAGGAGAGAGAGATGCCCACAGAAATTCTGATGCCCGCCCTCTCTCCGACGATGGAGGAAGGCACCCTGGCCAAGTGGCTCGTGAAGGAAGGCGACACCGTCTCCTCCGGCGACCTGCTGGCCGAGATCGAGACCGACAAGGCGACGATGGAATTCGAGGCCGTCGACGAAGGCGTCATCGGCAAGATCCTGATCGCCGACGGCACCGAAGGCGTGAAGGTCAACACCCCGATCGCCGTGCTGCTGGAAGAGGGCGAGTCGGCTGACGACATCGACAGCGGGGCCTCTGCCCCGGCGGCGAAGTCCGAGGAAAAGGCCGCCCCTGCCGAAACCGCATCCACCGCGACCCAGGGTGGCGCCACCGCCGAGACCGGCAAACCCGTCGACACGCCCGCCCCCGCCGCGCCCAAGGGCGCGGACGGCAAGCGTATCTTCGCCTCGCCCCTGGCCCGCCGCATCGCGGCTCAGAAGGGCCTGGACCTGGCGTCCCTGAAGGGCTCGGGCCCCAAGGGTCGTATCGTCAAGGCCGATGTCGAAGCCGCCGAGGCCAAGCCTGCCGCTGCCAAGTCCGAGGCCGCCGCGCCCAAGGCCGCAGCCGCTGCTGCCGCCCCTGCCGGCCCCTCGACCGACGCCGTCCTCAAGATGTACGAGGGCCGCGAGTTTGAAGAGGTCAAGCTGGACGGCATGCGCAAGACCATTGCCGCCCGTCTCACCGAGGCCAAGCAGACCATCCCGCACTTCTACCTGCGCCGCGACATCAAGCTCGATGCGCTGATGAAGTTCCGCAGCCAGCTGAACAAGCAGCTGGAAGCGCGGGGCGTGAAGCTCTCGGTCAATGACTTCATCATCAAGGCCTGCGCCCTGGCGCTGCAGTCCGTGCCCGACGCAAATGCCGTCTGGGCCGGGGATCGCGTGCTGAAGCTGAAGCCCTCGGACGTGGCCGTTGCGGTCGCCATCGAAGGCGGTCTCTTCACCCCGGTGCTGAAGGATGCCGACAGCAAGTCGCTGTCCGCCCTCTCCGCCGAGATGAAGGACCTGGCCGGTCGCGCCCGCGATCGCAAGCTCGCCCCCCATGAATACCAGGGCGGTGCCTTTGCGGTCTCCAACCTCGGCATGTTCGGCATCGACAACTTCGACGCGGTGATCAACCCGCCCCATGGCGCCATCCTGGCCGTCGGCGCGGGCGTGAAGAAGCCGGTGGTGAACGCGGAAGGCGAGGTCGAGGTCGCCACGGTGATGTCCGTGACCCTCTCGGTCGATCACCGGGTCATCGACGGGGCCCTTGGCGCCGAGCTGCTGAAGGCCATCGTCGAGAACCTGGAAAACCCGATGCTGATGCTGGCCTGACGGTTTCGGCCCCTCGGGGCCGAGCCTTGGGCGACAGTAACTTTGGCAGTCTAATCGAAGGGCCCGCCGGTGCGATCCGGCGGGCCCTTTCTCTTTTGCCCCAAAGGGTTCGTCCCCTCTCGACTCTGCCGCGCCGGGGCGCGAAGCTGCGCCGAGGTCCGGGAGTTTCTGCCATGCCCATTCTCGATTACGGTGTCTGGAGAGGCCGCCCGGTCCGCGTCTCTGCCGAGCGCTTGGACCAGGATGCGACGAGCCCGCATATCCACCTGTTCTTCGACGATGGCACGGGCGGTCATTTCGCCGGCACCAAGCGCGCCTCGATCAACGTCAAGTCGCTCTCGACCCTGTCCGAGCTGGTCTATTGGCATATCCCCGACCTGCGCCATCCCATCACCGATGCCCTGCGTCATCTCTCGCGCGGTTTCACGCCGGTCGAGAGCCTCCCCGGCGGGCTGGCACTGGACTACATCCGCTCGAACATCCTCGACTTCGAGGCGGGCCGCATCCTGCCCCATGACGAGCCGGGCCATATCGCCAACGACATCATCGACTTCGTGCTGCCCGAGCTCGAAGCCGCCATCGCGCGCCGTGCCACCGTCTACCTGCTGGGAGAGCCCTACTCCGACCGTCAGGGCCTGCATGACATCCACATGAACCAGGGCAGCACCGAGCGTTTCGCCAAGTACAACGGCCCCTGGCAGGACGGCGCGGTGATCCTGCACTACGAGGCCGAGGATCGCTTTGCCGGGCTCTTTATGGCCTTTGCCTCTCAGGCGGTGCATACCGACGAGGTCACGGGCCATGCCCTGCCGGGCGCGCCCAATTTCGCCAGCTACCTCGGTGCCCGCCCGCTCTCGCCAGAGGCGGCAGTACCACCGGCGATGCCGCTGCGGCCCGACCGGCGGGTGGTGATCAGCGGCGCGCTGGTCAATCCGGCGGGGGTCGAGAACCGCCCCAGCTCGAAGGGCCAGCCCGAGACGGTCTACCTGATGAACCGCTCGGACGAGGGGCTGTCGCTGGCAGGCTGGAAAATACTGAACAAGCTCGACGAGGTACGCGAACTGGCGGGCGATGCCTGGCTGGCGCCGGGGGCCGTGCTGGCGGTGCCGATGACCGGGGTGGTGCTGTCGAACCGGGGTGGCACGATCACCCTGCTCGATCCGCAGGGCCTGAAGGTCGACGGTGTCTGCTATACCGCCGCCGAGGCCAAGCCCGAGGGCAAGGTCGTCACCTTCCGCCGCTAGACCGCAAAAGGGCGCCCGAAGGCGCCCCGAATGCAGGTCCGTGTAACGGGCTCACTTGCCCAGAAGCTGGTCCATGCGCAGCGCCGGCTGGTCACAGCCCGCCTCGCCCACGATCTTGGCCGGGACGCCGGCGACGGTCTTGCAGGGCGGCACCTCGTGCAGCACGACGGAGCCCGCGGCCACGCGCGAGCAATTGCCGACCTTGATATTGCCCAGCACCTTGGCACCAGCGCCGATCAGAACGCCGTTGCCGATCTTCGGGTGGCGGTCCTCTTCTTCCTTGCCGGTCCCGCCAAGCGTCACCGAATGCAGCATCGAGACATTGTCGCCGACCACGGCGGTCTCGCCCACCACGATGGAATGGGCGTGGTCGATCATGATGCCCTTGCCGATGACCGCGGCCGGATGGATATCCACGCCGAAGACCTCGGAGCAACGCATCTGGAAGAAATAGGCCAGGTCGCGGCGGCCCTCCGTCCACAGCCAATGGGCGATCCGGTAGCTCTGCACCGCCTGGTAGCCCTTGAAGTAGAGCAGCGGCTGGATGAACCGATGGCAGGCCGCATCGCGCTCGTAGGTGGCGACGATATCGGCACGGGCCGAGGCGGCGATCTCGGGATCGCTACGGATCGCCTCGTCACAGATCTCGCGCAGAAGCTGGCCGGGCATCTCGTCCGAGGCCAGCTTCATCGAGACCCGGTACGCAAGCGCCCGCTCGAAGGAGGGGTGGTGCAACAGCGTCGAGTGGACGAGCCCGCCAAGCAGCGGTTCATCGGCGACGGCCTCTTCGGCTTCGCGCAGGATGCGGTCCCAGACGGGGTCCAGCTCTGCCAGCTTCGGGTTGGAATGTGCCATGGTCATTTTCCCGTTTCGGGCCATTTGAGCGACCCTAAGATCCGTAGATCATAGCAGATAGGTACGCCGGGGAAAATGCAAAGGCGTGAGGCGGGCGATCACGATGAGGAATGCAAGATTTCCCGTGATCGCCCCACCCCGCCGCTCAGACCGAGAAGGTCAGCCTGGCAAAGGCCCCCGGACCGAAGCTGGCCGAGATCTGGGCCACCTCCATCTCGGCAAGCCCCGAAAGACCGTCGGCCGCCTGATCGGCCGCGCTGTAGGTCCAGGAGGTCGCCTCGACCGTGACCTCGCGCAGCACCGCGCCCGCCTTGCGGATACGCAGCCGGAAGGCCAGCGCCTCTTCCCCCAGTGGCACTTCGGCCAGGTCCCAGCTGTCGCCCTCGATCCGCGTGCGGCGCACCCAGCTGAAGGTGATGTCACCCGAAGGCTGCGTCTCTGCCCGCAGGTGACAGGGCGCATAGGGTTTCAGGCCTATCCCGTCGAAGGCCCAGACCTCGTGCCGGTAGGCCGGATCATCCGGGCCACGCGCCGCCGGTCCGACCCGGTAATGCCGTGCCAGCCGCCTCTGGCTGGGCGCCAGGGTGATCTGCCGCGGCACCTGGTCAAGCAGAACCACCCAGGAGCCCTCGGGCCAGACCTCGGACATCAGCGCCTCGGAGCCCAGCTGCCCGCGCAGCCGGTGCGACAGCAGGTAGCTGCCCTGTCCCGTCACGACGGCATCGCGGAACTGGAAGAGCTCCCAGTTGGACGGGTCTCCATCGCCGATGGCCATCAGGTTGGCGCCAGAAAGAAGCCCCGCCTCGTCGGTCGAGGACAGCGTCCCGGAGGTCAGAGAGACGCCAAGCGGCGCCCCCCGGTCGAAGCGCCCCACGGGTCCCTCGGCAAGCGGGGTCGTTGTGACGCCGATGGTGGCGCGGGCACTCAGTACCTGGTCCAGCTGGTAGCCCGCATCCGAACCCGCGCCATAGACCGCGACGCTGCCCGGCCAGGGATCGCCCGTCACCGCAATATGCGGCGCATGGGGGGCCTCGTCGCCGCGAATGAGCGGCAGGTCCAGCCAGAGCGGCATCACCGGCAGCGGCGCCGAGAAACCGGCGACCGAAGGCAAGGGCTCGCTCAGCGCGCCGGGCCGGTAGACCTGCGGGTCGATCCGCACGGCCTCGACCAGGGTGGCCGGGCCATGTTCGGCCCGGTCGATCCGGTAGAGCGCCTGGCCCTCGTCCTCCTCCAGCGCGATGACATTGCCCGCCCCCAGCTCCCGGCGCGAGGGCGGCAAGGCCAGCCGCAGGCTGTCACGCGCCACCCGCGCCTCCGCCAGCCAGCGCTCCACCACCTGCCGCCCCTCGCCCCGCGTCATCGCCAGGGCGATCTCGCTGCCGGCCACGGCGCGGCTTGCCTCGTCGGGCAGGATCGCCTCTTCCGAGACGCGGGCGAAATCGGCATTGGCCTCGACGAAACGCAGGCGCATCCGGCCGGCCATCTCGGCCTCGGGGCCACGCTGGCGCTCCACCGTGCCCTCCAGCTCTGCGCTCAGCGCCAGGGTGTCCTGGTCCAGCTCTGCGATCAGCGGGCCACCCCGCATGGTGAAGCGCAGCACCCCGTCGCGTTCCACTGCGTCGAAGCCGTAGCGCAGCATCAGGGGTTGCAGCGCCGCACGGGCCTCGCGCACCTCGTCGTCGCAATAGCCGCTGACCACTCCGTAAAGCGCGCGCACATCGTAGTGCTCCAGCCCCGCCTGGGCGCAGATCTCGGCCACCGTCAGCGCCAGTGACCGCGAAGAGGCCCGCCCGGTGATCCAATGGCCGGCGCGGTAGTTCTCTCCGTCGCTCCAGGTCCCGAGGTCATTGGGGAAATGCGGGAAAGGCCGCGCATCCCAGGCCCAGACGAAGGCGCGCGACATGTCCAGCATCGGCGCTCCGTAAAGCTCGGAGACAGGGTTATGCGCCGGATCGTTCCAGTAGCCATGCATCACCCGCAGGTATTGCTGCTGGATCACTTCATCCCGCGCCCCGGTTGAATACCGCGGCAAGGCGGATTCCGAGCTCTTCGGGTCCAGGAACTTGTTCGGCTGGTTGGTGCCACGGTCGACGGCGGCACAGCCCAGCTCGGTGAACCAGATCGGCTTCGAGCGCGGCACCCAGGCCGTTGGCGTCTCCTGCCGCACACCGCCGATACGCTCGTGGTGGTCGTTGTCCCACCAGTTGCGCAGATCCTTGATGCGCCAGATCCAGGGCTCATCGTGGGCCCCGTCGGTGATCGGCGTGCGGATCTGCGCGGCGCGGGCCTCGGGCGAATGGTAGTACCAGTCGTAAAGCTCTCCGCCCTCGATGTTTTCCGCCAGGTAGGCGGCATCGTAGATGCTGTCGTATTGCTGCGCGTCGAGATGCGTATCGCCCTCGCGCCAGTCCGACAGCGGCATGTAATTGTCGATCCCGATGAAGTCGATCTGCGGATCGGCCCAGAGCGGATCGAGATGGAAGTAGCGATCGCCCGAACCATCCTGGGGCTGATAGCCGAAATATTCCGTCCAGTCGGCGGCATAGCCCAGCTTCACATTCGGCCCGAGGATCGCGCGCACCTCCGAGGCCAGGTCCCTCAGCGCCGCGACCGCCGGGAAGCTGCCGCCCGCGCCTCGGATCCGGGTCAGCGCCACCATCTCGGAGCCGATGCAGAAGCTGTCCACCCCACCTGCTGCCGCGCAAAGCGCTGCGCAATGCAGGATGAAGCGCCGATAGCGCCATTCAGCCGGGCCCGCGTAGCTCACCGCCCCCGGGACGATGCCGAAATCAGAAGCCTGGGCGATCCCCATGAAGGCCGCCACCTCCGCCTCGGCCACTGCCGTGCCATCGGGCGAGCCCGGACGGTCGGGCGCCTGCGAGGTGGTGATGCGTCCCCGCCAGGGCAGATGCGGCTGGGTGTCCTCGTCGCTGTAGGGATCGGGCAGGCTGTTGCCCGGCTCCTGGTCCATCAGCAGGAAGGGGTAGAACATCACCGCCTTGCCGCGCGCATTCAATGCCGCGATCGCCTCGATCACCGAGGCATCCGCCGGAGTTCCGCCATAAAGCGCCCGCCCCTCGTCATCCTGAGCCACCAAAGCTGCCGCTGCGCGCGAAAGCCCGGCCACGTTCCAGGGCATCTCCTTGCCATCATATTGGGTTTGCTCGACTTTAGGGCGGATCTCGCAAGAGCCGCAGCGCAGGTCGTCTCCGAACCACGACACGATCAGCGAGACAGCCTCGCAATCGGTGAAAGAGGCGTCTAGCTGATCCAGAGAGGTCTCGAGATCGCTCTTGCCCGAGGGTGAATTGACATTTGCGAGCCCCACGTGACCTGCCCCGTAGTCGTAGCTGACGCGGGTGGTGGCGAGGGCGTATTCGCCGCTGCCGGGCATCAGCGCCACGCCACGGATGGCATGGGCGGGCTCGTTGGCCGCCTCGGGCAGCGCGGCGGGCGCCGGGCGCAGCACCTCGAACGAGAACTGCGGGATCCGGTTCCCGAATTGCTCCAGCGAGAGGTCCTCGATGACCAGGTAGGCGGTGCCGCGATAGGCGGGGACCTGGCCCGCACCCTCGACCGCCTCCATCTTCGGGTCGGGCAGCTGGTCCGCACTGCCCCTGTAGACCCGCATGTCGAGATCAGACGGGGCGATCTCGGCCCCGTCGGCCCAGATACGCCCGACACCGGAAATCTCGCCCTCGCAGAGCGCGATGGCAAGGCTGACGGAATAGGAATGCTCGGTGACCTTGGGCTGAGAGGGCGCGCCCTTGCCACCGCCCGAGGTGCGGGTGGTCTCGAGGAATTCAGAGGCCCAGATCACCTGTCCCGCCACCCGCATGCGGCCATAGACGCGGGCCACCGGGTCCCCCTCTCCGGCGCCGGTCAGGCGGAACCTGTCGACGCGACCGGTCTCGATGGCTTCAGAGCCCTGACCCAGCAGGCGCTGGTCGATGACACGCCCCAGGGTGGCCCCGACAAAGCGCCCGGCAGCAACGGCCGAAAGGCCCAGGACCGAGCCGCCGACAGAGCCGCCGATGGCCGCGCCGGCGGCGGAGAGAAGAACGGTTGCCATGGGTTACACCTCGTCGGGGAATGCGAAACTGGCCACGATCCGGCGCCGCCAGGGCTGGCTCAGCGGGCTTTCAAGCACCGCGTGGCCGGAATAGGCATGAATGAAGGTCGGATAGGCCCCACCCTGGGCGAGGATGCCCAGGTGCTTGGCCACCGCACCGGCGCGCATGCGGAAGAGCAGCACATCGCCCGGCTGCGGCGCACCCTCGCGTGGCAGCAGGTGGCGGCGCGCGGCGCTCCAGAGGCGTTCCTGCCGCTGCGGTTCGGACCAGTCGGGCGTATAAGCGGGCACCGCTGCGGGCTCCTGTCCCAGCACCTCGCGCCAGACACCACGCAAGAGCCCGAGGCAATCTGTGCCTGCCCCCTTGAGCGAGGCCTGGTGCAGGTAGGGGGTGCCGATCCAGCCACGCGCGGCCTGAACCACCTGGTCCGCCCGGCTCATCGCCGCGATCCCCCGCCGGCAGCCCCGCTCTGAGAGGGATGGACCATGACCCAATCCTCGCCGGGGATATCCGGAAACCCCTGGAAATTCAGCGCATTGTCGAACTTCGCGCGGCAGGTGGCAAAGCGCTTGTCACATCCCGCCTCGAGGCGGAAAAGCGCCCCTGCTCCGGGATCGACCGGCAGCGGCGTCCAGAGCTCGATCTGCCGGATCTCGCCCAGGTCCCGATCCTGCTTGATCGGCACCGAGAGCCCCTCGGCGGGCCCATCCAGAACCTCGATACGACCGTGCGAGAACCAGCCCGCGGCAAAGCCTGCCAGCGCGGGAAAGTGGATCTGCGAGAGGCTCTCGATCCCTGTGGCCTGCACCTCTGCGCGGTAGCCGGGCTGCGCCAGGTCGACGCCACAGCCCTGTCCGCCCAGAACGGCGGCACAGGGTTTCTGGTAGATCCGCCCCATGGGCTGGTTCAACACCTCGGAAAGCCCGCGCAATTCGGCCCGGAAGGCACCACCGGCGCGGGTCAGCTCTCCGATACTGCCCCGGAAGACCACCTGCCGCGCCTCGGGCGAAGCCCAGTTGACCAGCCAGGCCACCACCCCGGCCCCGTCGAAACGGCCTGCCTCGATATCCTCTTCGCGGATCGCGGCATAGCTCAGTGCGCCGATGGCCTCGGAATTGTCGACCGAAAGCCCGGTGCCCTGTTGCAGCGCCGCCGCCGAAAGCCCGGTGTCGGCGCGAAAGGTGATGCCCTCGAAGCTGAGGTCACGGTCGTGATCGGTAAAGCCCAGCACCACGCCGTCCGTACGGGTGATCGCCCAGGCATGGCAGGTGGTGGTGGCGCCGCTTTGCAGATGCGCGGCCAGCTCGCTGTTGAACGCCATCAGACCCGCAGCTCCACCACCGGGACACTGGGTACATCGCCGGCCCGGAAGGAGGCCACCGAGGTCTGGATACGTTCGGTATCGAACCGCACCGGCACGTCGAACTCGAAACCGGCGGTGATCTCCATGCCCGTATTGGGGGCGGTGGCAAAGGTCACCACGCCCGTGGTGACATCGACCGAGTAATGCAGCCCGTCCTGCAACTCGTCATCCTCGACCCCGACGCGCACCGTGCCCAGAACGGGCTTGGTGATGGGCCGCGCATAGCTCTGGGCGCCCGAGGCATAGGTCTTGATCAGCGGAAAGCTGAGCGTCTCTCCATCCCCGATGGCGATCACCTGGTCCCGATAGTCGACCTCCAGGCTGGGCAGGCAGGACTTGTAGTCGGACCAATCCTTCCAGCGGAACCCGTGCAGCTGCCCCTGACGCGCCTCGAAGAAGGCAATCAGCGTCTCTACATCATCGAGAGAGCGCATGGACACCCCCGCATCGAAGCGCCGCCGCGAGTGCTCCCAGGGCGTGTTGCGCTCCTCGAAGCCATTGGCCAGCGTCACCACCTCGGTGCGCCGCTCTGGGCCTCCGGTGGAGCCGAAAGAGAGATTGGCGGGAAAGCGGACCTCGTGGAAGGACATGGCGATCTCCTCAGCGGTTGCGGGCACCGCGCGACAGGGCGCGGCTCATCTGGGCGGCAATCTGGCTTTGCGAACGGCGGAAGCCCTCGACATCCGGAGTCGTGATGTTGATCACCACGTTGGCAGGCCCCTGCCCCTCCATCCGCACGCCAAGACGACCGTCGGCGCCACGCGAGAGCGGCATGATCGCCTCGGGACCCGCCTCTCCCATCAGGCCCGTGCCGCCGCGCATGGGGAAATAGGTGGGAGAGGACACCACGCCGCCCTTGGCGAAGGGCATGACGTTCTGCACCAGCCCGCCGACGCCCTGGGCGATAAGCCCGCCGAAATGGTCCGTCACCGGCTTCACGGCAGCGGAATAGGCGGCGTTGACCATCGAGTTGGCGACGGTCTTCATTGCGTCCGACAGGCGCATCCCGTCGAAGAGCACCCCGTCCAGCGCCCGGCGCAGACCTCGGCTGAGGCCGCGTTCCAGCGTCTGCACATCCTTGCCCGTCTCGGCCAGGGCGCTACGCATGCGGCGCAGCTCACTGTCGAAGCCGGCGGCCATGTCGGCGGCACCGCCAAGGGTCGCATCAAAGCTGTCCACCTGCGCCTGCAGCGCTTCCAGACCGTTCAGATCATCCATTCTCGCCTCCTGTCTGCTCAGCCGCCCCATCGGGGTAGGCCGCCAGCAATTCATCCAGCCGCGCCCGGTTCAGCACCGAGGCAGCCTGCGCGCCCTCCCCCAGCATCAGCCGCAGCTCGGCCGGGGTGAGGGCCCAGAACTCCGCCGGGCGCAGGCCCAGGACCCGCAGCCCGACCTGCATCAGCGCGGGCCAATCGAGGCCGCTCATGCCCGGCCCGCTCATTCCGTGCCCTGCGGCACCGTGAAGGCCCGCGCCAGAAGCTCGGCGGCCTTGCGGGCGGCCAGCATCGGCCCGCCCTCGATCTCGACGCTCAGCAGATCCTCGGCCCGACCCTGCCAGCCACCCCCGCGCAGCCCGGCCACGATCAGCGCCAGCACATCACGGGTGCTGTAGCCGCCACTCTCGAAGCGCTCGACCAGCTCCAGCAAAGAGCCGCTCTCCAGCATCGCTTCCAGCTCGGCCAGGGCGCCGAGGGTCAGCTTCATCACGTGACGCTGACCATCCAGCACCAGCGCCACCTCACCTGCATGGGGGTTGGCCATGATCAGAGCGCCGTGAAGCTGAGCGCGCCGGCCGAAGCCATGGAGAGCTCGTAGGTGGCCTCGCCGTTGTGCGCGCCCGAGTATTCAATCGCCGTGACCTGGAAGGGCCCCTCGACCACGCCGAAGTCGGGGATGATCACCTGGAAGGCCGGGGTTTCGCCATCGAAGAAGATCTGCCGGGCGCGCTCGTCGCTGCCCGCATCCTTGAAGACCCCCGAGCCGCTGATCGCCGCCGAGCGGACGCCAGCGCCCGACAGCAGCTCACGCCAGCCGCCCTGGCTTTCCAGGCTCGTCACATCCACCGCCTCGGCGTTGAAGCTCAACCGCGACGCGCGCAGGCCCGCCAGCGTCTCGAAGAGGCCGGCATCGTTCATGTCCACCTTGATCAAAAGGTCCTTGCCGTTCTGGGCCACCATTGTCGTCACTCCGTCGAAAGGGTTCAGGTGTCTTGCACGCGGGCGCGATAGCTCAGGTCGATGCGGCGCAACTGCCCCGCCTCGTCCCGGCGCGCCCGAGCCTTGAGGAAATTCAGGCTGACCAGGTGACCGCGGCTCAGCGCAGGCATCGGCAGCTCCAGCGCGTCGGAGATGGCGGCGGCCACCTCCTTGGCGGTCTGGAAACCGGCCTCGGTGGTCACCACCGAGATCGTCAGGTCATGCTCCGCCCCGCTGCCGCAGACCGTCGACCAGTCGCGAACCAGCTCGGGACCGAGGCTGACATAGGTCGCGGGCGGGGTGCCCTGGGGCGGCGCATCGAAGATATCGCTGCCGACCAGGGCCATCAGCACCGCATTGGTCGAGAGCTGGCCATAGAGCGCTGCCTGCAGCGCGGCGGAAACCGCATAGCTCATGCCAGCACCTCCTCGCGGGCGCGGCAGCGCAGGAACCGGCCCGAGGCATCGGCCTCCTGCACGGCGTCGATCATGTAGATCCGTTCTCCGTCGCGGAAGCGCTGCCCCGGTTGCGGCCGATTCGAGGCCCCTGGAGGCGCACCGCGCACGATGATCTTCAGCAGGTTCCGGTGCGAGGCCAGGTCAGCGCGCTGGTGCAGCCCGTCGCGGCCCGGCGTGACTTCGGCCCAGAGGATGCCGAGCGCATCCCAGCTGCTCTCGAAACCACCCGCGCCATCAGCGACGCGGACCGGCCGTTCAAGGATCAGCTCTCGGTTCAGACGCGGGATCATTGGCGACCTCCCAACCCGATCCGCATGGGCCGGTAGCGCTCGAGCAGGGCGGTGACCCCGAAGGGGGTGCAGCCTTTGCCGAGTGCCACATCGTTGCGGTACTCGTAGTAATGAGAGGCCATCAGCAGTACCGCCTGCGCCAGGTCCGGCGGCACCTCTTGCCAGCTGAGCGCCGCGCCGGCGGTCAGCACGACCTCGATCCGGCCATCCTTGGGTGGTTCGGGCAAATCGCCCTCGATGGCGCGGAACTTCGGCTCGAAGACGTCCTCGTCGAACGTGTAGTCCGCGGTATCCTGGCTGCTGCGGGCGCCATCCTTGTCGACCAGCGTGACCTGCTGGATCAGCCGCACCGGCGCCAGCGGGAAGGCCTGCGCCTTGGGGTTGGCCCAGCTCTGCACGGTCCAGATGAAGTCGCGCTGGAAGATCGCCTGGCCGGTGCGCCCCTCGACCGCGGCAAGCGCGGCGCGGATGTAGCCCTCCAGCACGTCGTCCTGCGCGCTGTCCTCGGCAAAGCCCGTGCCCAGGCGCAAGTGTTGCCTGAACTGGCCGACCGGCAGGACCTCTGCGGCTACCTGGTTCACTTCGATCAATATCATCACCGTACTCCGATATTCGGGACCGGCCTGTCCGGCCCGCGGCGCATCAGGGCAAGAGCCTCCGACGCGTGCCTCCCAACGTTGCTCGGACGGAGGGAGCTGCTGGACAACGCCTGAGAGAGACACGCGCCCGACGAGGCCGAAGACCCGGCCCCGCCGGTCCGACGCGTCTTACGACGTGCCGAACTTCAGCAGCTTGATGGCGGCGAAATCGCTGACATCCCCGCCGACGCGCTTGGTGGCGTAGAACAGCACATGCGGCTTGGCGCTGAAGGGATCGCGCAGCACGCGCAGGTCCGGGCGCTCGGCCACGGTGTAGCCGGCATGGAAGTCACCGAAAGCGATCGGATAGGCGTCCGAAGCGATGTCGGGCATGTCCTCGGCGATTAGCACCGGGTAGCCCATGAGGCGCGCGGGCTCGCCATTGGCCAGGCCATCGGACCACAGGAAACGGCCATCCAGATCCTTGATCTTGCGCACGGCACCGGCGGTCTTCGAGTTCATCACGAAGGTGCCGTTGGCGCGGTAGCGCGCGCCCAGCGTATAGACCAGGTCGACCAGCGCATCGGCGGGATCATTGGGATCGAAGTCGCCATCGGTGCCCGTGGCCACGTAGCCCAGGCTCTCCCAGGCCCAGGAGGCCTCGGCCACCTTGGTATGGGTCATGAAGCCCTTGGGCTTGTCGGTGCCATCGCCATTGATGAAGGCATCGGCCTCGGCGCGGGCGAACTTGTCGGCGATACGCTCGGCCAGCCAGCCCTCGACGTCGAAAGCGCTGTCATCCAGCAGACGCTGGCTCGCCTTGGGCAGGGCCGAGAGCTCGAAGAGCTCGATGGAGATCCGGTCAACCGCGGGCGTCGAGGTCTCGGAGACGCTGCTCTCGTCGTTCCAGCCGGCGCCCATGTCGCTGGTATCCACCAGCACGTCATAGGAGCTGGCGTTGACGTTCACCACGTTCGCCACCTGGCGGATCGAGGCCGAGCTCTTCAGCACCGAGCTGATCGTGGCCGAGGTCTCGGGGTCCAGCAGGTAGCCGCCATCGCCGGTGATCGAGAGCGCCTTGCCCTCCAGCTCCAGCCCGCGCAGGCCGTCGTCATCACCACAGCGCAGGTAGGCGGACACCGCCTTGCGATGCGGGGCGCCGCTGTCGGCGGCAGAGGCCAGCGCCGGGCGCGCGGCGGTCAGGGATTTGCGATCAAGCATGGTCAGTCGGCTTTCCTGTTGCTGAAGTCTTTCATCAAGTTCGGCGCGGAAGCCTTTGAACTCCCGCATGAAATCCGAAACGGCGGATTTCACCTCGGCCACGGGAGAGAGGCTCTCCCCAGCCCGAGTTTCGGTCTCGGTCATACCCATCGTCGTCTCCTGGGATGGAAGTGAGAGAGCGCCCTAGCGGCCGCCCAATTCGGCCCGCGCGGCCCGGAAGGCCGCCGCCATTTCGCGCAGGGCATCCTCGGCCGGGCTTTCACCCTTGGCCGCGACCCGCGCACTGGGCAGCATCGGGAAGGTCACCAGAGAGACCTCCCAGAGCTCCAGTTCCGTCAGGAGCCTGCGGCCCCCGTCATCCTTTGCCGCCCGCTTGGTGCGGTAGCCGATGGAGAGCCCGTCGATAGCGCCGGCGCGGATAAGCGCGGCGGCTTCGCGGCCCTTCTCGACGCTCTCCAGCAGGTGGCCCTTGACCCAGAGCCCGGTGGCATCCTCGCGGATCTCCTCCCAGACACCGATGGGCTGGGAGGGGTCGTGCTGCCAGAGCATCTTCACCCGCATCCCCTGCGCCGCGATCCGGGCCAGGGAACCCGCGTAGGCCCCCTTCTGCACCACGTCGCCACCCTGGTCGCAGGCCCCGAAGCGCGAGGCATAACCCTCGATCGCCATGCCATCGGCCTCGACTACAAGCTCGGAATCGAAACGGTGGAACTTGTGCTCAAGCCCGGCAAGATTCTGAAAATCCATCACTCTCTCCCATCAGGGCAGTTTGTCGATCACCGACTGGAAGGCCTCGGCCAGGACCACGCCCACGACGCCGAAGACAATCAGCCAAAGCCGCTTTTCCAGCCGCTCCAGCAGCTGCTCTATCCGGTCGATCCGCGCATTCAGCGCCTCGATCTGCAGGCCCGAGAGCCGCTCATGGGCGTCCAGCCGCAGCGCCGGGCCGCATTGGAACTCCTCGTAGCCCGCGCTGCGCCGGATCTCGCGAAGCTCAGACATCCGCGCCATCCAGCGAGGCCCCGCGGGCCTCCAGCGGTGGCAGGCCCAGCAGGGCGCGCTTCTCGGACTGGCTGAGGAAATCCGCCCCCGCCACGCGGCTCCATTGCGCATCGCGCTCGGCGGCAAGCGCCGGCACCTTGTCCAGGTCCGGGCTTAGCTGCAGATCCTCGCCGGTGAAGCGCTCCAGCCACTCCCCGAGCGCCGCCGTCACGCGGGCTGCCAGCGGCAGCACCGTCAGGCGGAAGAAGGCGCGATGTGCCTCCTGGTAATTGGCGTAGGTCGCGTCGCCAGGGATGCCCAGAAGCATCGGCGGCACCCCGAAGGCCAGGGCGATCTCGCGCGCGGCGGCCTCCTTGGTCTTCTGGAACTCCATGTCCGAGGGGCTGAAGCCCATGGGTTTCCAGTCCAGCCCCCCTTCCAGCAGCATCGGCCGACCCGCATTGGCCGCGCCCTGGTGGTAGGTCTCCATCTCGGTCACCAACCGGTCGTACTGGTCCGAGGTCATCACTCCCTCGCCATCGAGCCCGCTGTAGACGATCGCGCCCGAGGGCCGCGCGGCATTGTCCAGAAGCGCCTTCGACCAGCGCGAGGCGGCGTTGTGCACGTCCAGCGCCTGGGCCGCCGCCTGCATGGGCGAGAGGCCATAGTGATCGTCCTGGGGATGGAAGCTCTTGAAATGACAGATCGGAGGCCGCTCTCCGGTGACGTCGAAACGGTGTTTCTGCCCGCCGACCGCATATTCAAAGGCCACCGGCCAGCCATTGGCCCCGGGCACCAGGCTCATCCGATCCGAACGCAGCACATGCAGCTCGACCGGCGCGCCCTCCTCCGCCGACACGGCCTCGAGATAGCCATTGCCGGTCAGCAGCAGCTGGCCGTAGAGGCTTTCCAGCAGCTCGGCGCGGCCCTGGGCCGGGTTGGGGCTGCGCAGCAGGCGCAGCACGGGATGTTCGGAGTAGCGGCGCGCATCGTCCTGCAGCACCAGCGGCAGGGCGGCAGCGGCCTCCGCGATCATCTTCACCGCGCGGAAGCCCACGGGGTTGCCGGCAAAGCCCATGCGGGTCAGAGAGGCTGCGTCACGCGGGCTCCAGGCCACACGACCGGCCGAGCCATAGGCCATGACCCGCCCGGTGGCAGAGGCCTTCCGCTCGGGCGCGGCCTGCGTGGCCCCGGCAGGCTTGGAGGCCCCCTGGCCTGCGTCGCGCCGGAAATAGTCGATGACCCCCATGCGTGTCTCCTTCGCTCGGTTCCGGCCCCCGATCCGGCGGCCCGTTGCGAAGAAAACTGTGATCATTTTGTTAAGAAGCGCCGAGCCCAACGTCCGGAGGTCCGATGCACCAAGTATAAGTGACTTTTTTCAATGCCTTACAAGAATCCACGCCCTATTCCCGCCCGCTAGTCTCTCTCCCCCGGCCCACGCATTGATCACCTCGGAACGCAAAAAGCGCCGGCCCTCGCGGACCGGCGCTTCGCTCTATCTGTCACTTTGCAAATTGCACTTCGCAGTTTGCACTTCGCTTTTTCACTTTGCGGCCTGACTTCGCAAAGTGCGAACTCTGCAAATGGTCAGAGGCTCCGCATCTGCGGACGCCTTGGGGGCTGGGCGCTCAGCATCAGGTCATGCAGCGCCCAGACCAGCGCGTCCAGCCGATCCGGGCTGCCAGTGCCCTCCCATCCCTGCTGCGTCATCTGCGCCAGCTGGTCTTCAAGCGCACCCAACCCTTTCACGTGTCGTACCCGCCCCTGTTCGTAGAGCGCCGCGACGGGTTCGGCCCGTGCGGCCTTGCCACGAGAGGCGCGGACCTTCTTCACTGGCACCAGGGGATCGACCTGTCGCAGAACGGCCTCGACCAGGTCTCCGCCCTGGTTCACCTCCGCCACGATCCGATCTGCGCCATGCCGCTCGAAGGCGGCCACCGCCGCCTCGGCCCATTGCGCCGGGCGCGCCGCCGCGACCGAGGCATCCTCCAGCACATAGGCGCGCCAATGCTGTGGTGCCCCCCTGGCCACCACCCCGGCGACCACGATTCCGCATTCGTCCGAGCCCTCGTGCCCGGTCACGGGCGGGTCCACCGCGACCACGATCCGGCTCAGCTCGGGGATCTCCTCGACCTGGGCGGCGTGAAGCATGTCCGAGGTCCACAGGGCACCCTCCGTCTCGCCCATCAGGAGTCCGTCCAGCTCCTGCCGACCAAGCCGGGTGCCCGCGTAGCGCGCGCGCACCTCTTCAAGAAAACTCTCTGCCAGGTTGGCCCGATTGGCTTCGGTCGGAGCATGTGTGCTCACCGTCGAGGGCGCCTCGAGCAGGCGTTTCAGCACGCCGACGTTGCGCGGGGTGGTGGTAACGCAGATCCGCGGATCATCCCCCAGGCGCAGGGCAAACTGCAGCATGTCCCAGGTCGCCTCGGCCTTCTTCCACTTGGCCAGTTCATCCAGCCAGGCGCCATCGAACTGCGGTCCGCGCAGCGCCTCGGGCTCGCTTGCCGAAAAGGCCTGCGCCTCGGCCCCGTTGGGCCAGACCAGCCGCCGCCGCGTGGCCTGCCACTCGGGCTTCCGGTCTGGCGGAGAGCAGGCCATGATGCCGCTCTCGCCGAAGATCATCACGTCGCGGACCTGGTCGAAGGTCTCTCCGACCAGCGCCAGCCGCCGACATCGCCCCGGCGCCAGAGGCCGCGGGCCCTCGACCTCGGCCCGCACCCATTCCGATCCGGCGCGCGACTTGCCCGCGCCGCGTCCACCCAGGATCACCCAGGACTTCCACTCACCCTCGGGGGGCAATTGGTGCGGCATGGCCCAGAACTCGAACAAGAAAGGGAGAGCACGAAGCTCTCCCTCATCCAGTTCATCCAGAAACCGTTTCTGCACATCCGCATCGGCGGAGGCGATCCAGGCGGCACCCGATCGAAGCCCGCGCGGCGTCGAGGTCGATTTCCTCGGCGCCTCCCTGTCCATTGCGCTGTCGTCCTTCATCAAGCTTGGCCTCCATCTCCAACGCGAAGCGAATCCAGAACCGGATTTCTCCGCTCAACTTGACGGCGTCCTTTGCCGCCACGATCTCTCCGGCGCGCACCCTGTCCTGCACACCCTCGAGGTCTTCCGCGAGATCGCGGATCTGCCGTTCGACACGCTCGACTGCCTCGCGCAGCCGGGCTTCCTTTTCTGCGATCATTTCCATCGTCTGTTATTTGCCTCGCGCATTATCGTTGTCCCCCCGACACCGACCGCGACACGAACCGCGACCTGAGACGCACGAAAAAACGGCCGTGGGATTGCTCCCAGGCCGCTTGCCCATTTGTTCCAGCATGGCACAACCTATAGATGAGACCGTGCGCTTAGTCAACTTATAGGGGCGTTCGGGCGGGGTAACGAAATGTTAACTCCCGCCCGAACCCAGACATCAAACCTATGAAATCATGAGGCTTTCACAGGCGATCCATCACTGGTTCGCCCGTTCCGCCTCGATCTCGCGCCAACGGGCGACGTTGCGGTTATGCTCGTTCAGCGTCTCGGCAAAAGCATGCCCCCCGGTGCCATCGGCCACGAAGTAGATGTAGTCGGTGGGTTCGGGGTTCACCGCCGCCTCGATCGAGGCACGGCCCGGATTGGCAATGGGCGTCGGCGGCAGGCCGTCGATCACATAGGTGTTGTAGGGCGTCTCTCCACGCAGCTCGCTCTGGCGGATGCCGCGGTCCAGCACGCCCTCGCCGCGGGTGATGCCGTAGATCACCGTCGGGTCCGTCTGCAGGCGCATGCCGCGCTTCAGGCGGTTCTCGAAGACCGAGGCCACGGTGCGGCGCTCGTCCGGCACGGCGGTTTCCTTCTCGATGATCGACGCCATGATCAGCACCTCTTCGGGGCTCTTCAGCGGCAGGTCATCGACCCGGTTGGCCCAGGCCTCGGCCAGGATGGCGCTCTGACGGCTCTGCATCTCCTGCACCAGCTCGGCACGGCTCTCGCCCTTGGCGAACTCGTAGCTGTCGGGCGACAGGGTGCCCTCGGCGGGAATCTCGGAGATCTCGCCGGATAGCTCGCCGATCTGGTTCAGCAGCTGCACCACCTGCCACGAGGTCACACCCTCCGCCATCTGCACCCGGAAGCGGGTGTCGGCAGCGGCACGGATTTCCTCGTAGACCTCGGGCGCTTCGGCCTCTCCGGGCACGAAGCGGGCCCGTTCGACGAAGCGCGTGGTGGCCGGGTCGAGTTCGCGCACCAGAACATCGGACTGGCGCACGCCGACGCGGTAGACCACTTCGGTGCCGCAGGTCGAGGCACCGCCACGGGTGACGATATCGACGATCTGCTGCATCGAGGCCTCGGCCGGCACCAGGAAGGCGCCCGCTTTCAGCTCATTGGCCTTGTCGGTGTAATCCGCGCCGACCCGGAAGATCGAGCCGTTGGACACCGCGCCGCGCTCTTCCAGCTCGGCACTCACGCGCCGCATGTTGGAGCCCGGCGCGACGCGCAGGCAGATCGCCTCGGCCAGGGGGCCTGGCTCGGCGTATTGCCGTTTACCCCAGACCACCGCACCCGCCAGCAGGAAGGTGGCGACGATCAGCAGGGTAAAGGCGTTCGAGGCGATGGATCGCCACATGTCAGCGCACCTTGCCGAAGATCAGGGAGGCATTGGTGCCGCCGAAGCCGAAGGAATTCGACAGAGCCACGTCGATCTTGCGCTCGCGCTTGGCATTGGGCGCCAGGTCGATCTTAGTCTCGACGGCCGGGTTGTCCAGGTTGATGGTCGGCGGGGCGACCTGGTCGCGGATGGCGAGGATCGAGAAGATCGCCTCGATCGCGCCTGCAGCGCCCAGCAGGTGGCCGGTGGCGGACTTGGTCGAGGACATGGTGACATCCCCGGCATGGTCGCCCATCAGTTTCTCCACTGCGCCTAGTTCAATGGTGTCGGCCATGGTCGAGGTGCCATGGGCATTCACGTAATCGATGTCCGAGGGCGTCAGGCCGGCGCGGTTCAGCGCCATCTCCATGCAGCGACGTGCGCCGTCGCCATCTTCCGACGGGGCGGTGATGTGGTAGGCGTCACCCGACAGGCCATAGCCCAGGTATTCGCCGTAGATCTTGGCGCCACGGGCCACGGCGTGCTCGTATTCTTCCAGCACGACGATACCGGCACCTTCGCCCATGACGAAGCCGTCACGGTCGGCGTCATAGGGGCGCGAGGCCTTTTCAGGCTCGTCGCCGCGCTTGGTGGACAGCGCCTTGCAGGCGTTGAAGCCCGCGATGCCGATCTTGCAGATCGCCGCCTCGGCGCCGCCTGCGACCATCACGTCCGCATCGCCCCACTGGATCATCCGGGCCGCATCGCCGATGGCGTGGGCGCCGGTGGAACAGGCGGTGACGACCGAGTGGTTGGGCCCCTTGAAGCCGTACTTGATCGAAACCTGACCGGAGATCAGGTTGATAAGCGCGCCGGGCACGAAGAACGGGCTGACGCGGCGCGGGCCCTTCTGCTCCATCATCACGGCGGTGTTGGCAATGGAGTTCAGGCCCCCGATGCCAGAGCCGATCAGCACGCCGGTGCGGCAGCGCGCCTCTTCGTCCTCGGGCATCCAGCCCGCGTCCTCGACCGCCTGCTGGGCGGCGGCAACGCCGAAGAGGATGAAGGTATCAACCTTGCGCTGCTCTTTCGGCTCCATCCACTGGTCGGCATTGAAGGTACCGTCCGAGCCATCGCCGCGCGGCACTTCACAGGCATAGGTGGTGGTCAGGCCCTCTGTATCGAACTGGGAGATCGGACCGGCGCCCGACTTCCCGTCCAGGATCCGCGACCAGCTTTCTTCGACACCGCAGGCCAGCGGGGTCACAAGCCCCAGACCAGTGACAACAACACGACGCATATGCTTCCGCCCCTCAAATCTACTCTTTGCCCGCTCATACCCGAGGCCACGCCTCGGGGGCAAGGCTTCCGCGCCTGCGCACCACTTCATAGGCGGTGAAACGAAGCGCTTTGCCACGCGCTGCCTCCGAAGCGGCGCGCCATGAAAAAGGGGCTCCTGTCATCAGACAGAAGCCCCTTTCTTGTCTCTCGCGGCAGGTCCGGCATGCGGCCTGTCTGCGTCAGCCTCAGGCGGCTTCGGAGATGAACTTCACCGCGTCGCCGAAGGTCTGGATGTTCTCGGCTGCGTCATCGGGGATCTCGATGCCGAACTCTTCCTCGAAGGCCATGACCAGCTCGACGGTGTCGAGGCTGTCTGCGCCCAGATCGTCGATGAAGGAGGCGTTCTCAACCACCTTGTCTTCTTCCACGCCGAGATGCTCGACAACGATTTTCTTCACGCGCTCTGCGACATCGCTCATAGGTCTTCCCCTCACGTCACATGGGCCTCTGGGCCCGTTTCTTGCCTCGCCCCTAGCGGGCAGCTTCATTGCCCCAACCGGGGCTCTTCCACCCCGCATTGCGAGGCGCAGGATCCTGCAATTCCAGCACAGGTCCCGCAAAATCTGCGCCGCCTATAGCACATGGTTTCGGCAACGCAAACGCTTTCGGGCCCGCTTTCCTAAGCTGGTCCCCCGGCGGCTCCGATGCAAGGCCGGGCTCGCCGTGAATTTCGCCAGAAGGCCCCAAGCCGTCCGCAAAAGCAACCCCATGCGAAACCGCACGCAGGCGGCAGCCTCGGGGGCGGGACCCCTGCCCCTCCCCCGAGAGCCCAGGCCTTACAGCATTGCCATGCCGCCGTTCACATGCAGCGTGGCGCCGGTCACATAGCCTGCTTCGGGGCTGGCGAGGTAGAGAACCGCGGCGGCGATCTCTTCCGGGGTGCCCATGCGCGAGGCCGGGATCTGCGCGTCGATCTTGGCCTTCTGCTCGTCGTTCAGCTTGTCGGTCATCGCGGTGGCGATGAAGCCCGGCGCGACGCAGTTGGCGGTGATGCCACGGCTGGCCACTTCATAGGCGATGGATTTGGTCATGCCGACCATGCCCGCCTTGGCGGCGGCATAGTTCACCTGGCCGGGATTGCCGGTGGCACCGACGATGGACGAGATGTTCACGATGCGACCCCAGCGAGCCTTCATCATCGGGCGCATCACGCCACGGCAGAGGCGCATGGTGGCGGTCAGGTTGACGTCAAGCACCGACTGCCAGTCTTCGTCGCTCATCCGCATGAAGAGCTGGTCACGGGTGATGCCCGCATTGTTCACCAGGATATCGAGAGAGCCCATGGCCGCCGCAGCCGCCTTGGGCAGGGCCTCGACAGCCTCGGCATCGGAAAGATTGCAGGGCAGCACATGGGCGCGCTCACCCAGCTCTGCCGCCAGCTCCTGCAGCGGAGCCTCGCGGGTGCCGCTCAGGCCCACCGTCGCGCCCGCGCCGTGCAGCGCCTTGGCGATCGCGCCGCCGATGCCACCGCTGGCGCCGGTTACCAGCGCCGCCTTGCCCGTCAGATCAAACATGTCTTTCTCCCAGTCGGGGTCCCGCCCCAATCATCCTATTCAAATCTCCCGCAGGGCCTGGCCCCGCGGGTACTCTATCCCGAATTCCCGCGCGCCCGAGCTCTTACTCGGCCGCCGCGGTCACCTTGGCGACCTCTTCGGGCGTGCCGATCTGGGCGCAGGAGATCTCGCGCGCGATGCGGCGGATCATGCCCGAAAGCGCCTTGCCAGCGCCGATCTCCCAGACCTCGGTCACGCCCTGCTGGGCCATGTAACCCACGCTCTCGCGCCAGCGCACCGAGCCGGTGACCTGCTCGACCAGCAGCGCCTTGATCGCTTCCGCGTCCGAGACCGCCTCGGCGCGCACATTGGCGACCAGCGGCACGGCGGGTGCGGCGAAGGTGACCTCGGCCAGCGCGGCCTGCATCGCCTCCGCGGCGGGCTGCATCAGCGCGCAGTGGAAGGGGGCAGAGACCGGCAGCAGCATGGCGCGCTTGGCGCCGGCGGCCTTGGCGATCTCGACCGCGCGTTCCACGGCAGCCTTGTGGCCCGAGATCACCACCTGGCTGGGATCATTGTCATTGGCGGCCTGGCAGACCTCGCCCTGGGCGGCTTCCTCGGCCACGGCAGAGGCGGCAGCGAAGTCGAGCCCCAGCAGGGCGGCCATGGCGCCCTGGCCCACGGGGACGGCCTGCTGCATGGCACGGCCACGGATACGCAGCAGACGCGCCGCGTCGGCCGCGCTGACGGTGCCGGCGGCAGCCAGAGCCGAATATTCCCCCAGCGAGTGACCGGCCACGAAAGCGGCATCGGAAATCGAGACCCCCTCGGCCTCAAGCGCGCGGAAGGCCGCGAGCGAGGTTGCCATCAGGGCGGGCTGGGCGTTCTCGGTCAGGGTCAGCTCTTCGGCCTCGCCCTCCCAGATCAGCGCGCTCAGGTCCTGGCCCAGGGCCTCGTTCACCTCGTCGAAGACGGCCTTGGCCTGCGGATAGGCTTCGGCCAGCGCCCGGCCCATGCCGATGGTCTGTGCTCCCTGCCCCGGAAAGACGAATGCGCGGCTCATATCCCACTCCTTGATCCTTGCCCCACGGGGCATTTGCCTGTCGCCCGGTTCCGGGCGGATTGCGCGCGGGGATACAACCTGCTGCTCCACAAGGCAATCCTGCGCACCCTTCCGCACAACCGGGCAGCTCAGCGTGCCTCGCCCCGCACCAGCGCACACCCCCTGCGCGGCGGCCCGGAATTGAGCTACGCCGCAGCGCAGCTAAATTGGCCCCAAACCTGTTTCCAGCGAAAGACCCTTGCCATGTCTCTTTCCTCTTCCCTGCCCGACGCCGGAGACCGCTACGGCGTCGTCACCCGCACCATCCACTGGCTCACCGCCCTTCTGATCTTCGCCGCCTTCCCCCTTGGCCTCATCGCCCACGAGATGGCCGAGAAGCTCGACCAGGTGGCGGCCCAGGACCAGGCCGCGCTGGTGGCGCGCACCGCCACGCTCTTTTCGGTGCACAAGACCCTCGGCGTGGCCGTGGTCTTCGTCTCGATCTTCCGCATCGCCTGGGGCCTCTCGCAGCGCCGTCCCGGCCTGATCAAGGGCGACCACCGCCCCGAGGCCCTGGCCGCAGAGACCGTGCACTACATGCTCTACAGCCTGCTGATCCTGGTACCCGTCTCGGGCTGGGTGCATCACGCCGCCACCGCCGGCTTCGCGCCGATCCTCTGGCCCTTCGGCCAGGGCCTGCCCTTCGTTCCCCAGAGCGAAACCCTGGCCTCGGTCACCACCGCCCTGCACTGGATCTTCGCCTGGTCCCTCGCCGGCGTGCTGGCGCTGCATATCGGCGGCGCGCTGAAGCACCACGTGATCGACCGTGACGCCACCCTGCGGCGCATGTGGCGCGGCGACAGCGCCGTCCCCTCGCCGCGCCAGCCCGGCCACGCCGCGCCGATGGCCACCGCCACCCTGCTGCTGGCCCTGATCGCGGCGCTCGGCGTTTCGCTGACCCCGGCCAAGCCCGGCGCCACCGCGGGCCAGGCTCCCACCCTGGCCGCGGCAGGCGGCGAATGGCAGGTCACCAATGGCCGCCTGGGGATCGAGGTCACCCAGTTCGGCAACCAGGTCGAGGGTAGCTTCGCCGATTGGGTGGCAGAGATCACCTATGACCCGGATGCCCCCGCCGGACCCGCCGGCCAGGTGACCGTCCAGGTTTCCGTGCCCTCGCTGACCCTTGGCTCGGTGACCAACCAGGCGCTCGGCGCAGATTTCCTGGCAGCCGAGGATCACCCCACGGCGATCTTCGACGCCCAGCTGATCAAGCAGGCGGACGGCAGCCATATCGCCGAGGGCACCCTGAGCCTGCGCGACCAGCAGATGCCGCTCTCCTTCCCCTTCGAGCTCGAGATCGACGCAGAGGGCACCGCCCATGCCTCGGCCAGCTTCGAGCTTGACCGCCGCGACTACGGCGTCGGCGCCAACATGCCCGACGAGAAGACCGTGGCCTTCGCCGTGGCGACCAATTGGGAGCTCACCGCCGAACGGCCCTGAGCCCACCCTCACCCGCAAGGAACAGCCCCCGGCAGCGCGCTCTGCCGGGGGCTTTTTCATCTGCACGGCCCTGGGGTGTCGGCAAGCGTGGGCAATCGACCGCTTGGGGGCTGCCTGCTCATCGCCCCAAGAGCCGCATCGACAAAGCGCCGCGCAGCTTCCTGGCTGAGCCCTCAACCGCCACGCATTGGCCCCCAAGCTCCACACCTCCTGCCAAGGCCGCCCGTGCCGACAGGCATCGCTCCAGGGTCGCAATCCCCCCGCCCGCAGCCTCTGAGCGCCGTCCCCCCAAACGTCCGGTCTGCCGGTCCCTGACTTACGCAAACGAAAAGGGCCGCCTCGGGAAAGGCGGCCCAGCTGAACCCCGGATGATGGGGAGATCCGGGGATCAAGGGGGGAGGTCTTACTCGGCCTGCATGGCCTCGATCGAGATCTGCACTTCGACCTCATCGCTGACGTAGGGGGCGAACATGCCCATGTCGTAGTCCGAGCGCAGCACGGTGGCGGTGGCGTCGAAGCCGGCCCACTGCTTGCCTTCCATCGGGTGTTCGCCCAGCTGGTTCAGCTTGGCATCCAGCACGACCTCGTTGGTGATGCCGTTGATGGTCAGGTCGCCGGTGATCAGGCCGGTGTCTTCGCCGGTGACTTCGATGCCGGTCGAGACGAAGGAAACGGTGTCATTGGCTTCCGCACCGAAGAAGTCCTCGGTCAGGAAGTGCGCGGTGCGGCCGTCGATGCCGGTCAGCAGCGAAGCAGCGGGGAAGGCCACTTCGACCGAGGAGTTGGCGGGATCTTCGGCATCGAAGGAGATCGTGCCGTCGAAGCCCGAGAACATGCCGAAGCCGGTGGAGAAGCCCAGGTGGTTGTAGTGGAAGACGATCTGGGTGTGGGTGTTGTCCAGGGTGTAGCTGACAGGCTCTGCGAAGGCGGAAGCTGCCGTTGCGAGGGTCAGTGCGGAGCCGAGAAGAAGAGATTTCATAACAGGTTATCCTTGATCAGGAGATGCATTTGCGATGCCCAACATGTCGCGGCAATGCAGCATGTTCGCAATTCCGCATCCCCCCACAGCACCTGTGGATTTGCGAACATTGCCTTGCCAAACTTGCCGATGCGCCCGCGGCCAAGGAAGACCGCCTCCGGCGGGAGTATTTTCGGCCTGGTGATGAAGCAGGTCTTGCCCGAATGGCGGCCTTCGCCTGCCGTCTTGCGCTTGGACCCTCTCGATGGAAAAGTAGGCCGCCCCTCCGGGCCCTGTCCCGCCTCATCACCAGGCTGGAAATACTCCGGGGGAGGCTCCGGTACGGAGACGGGGGCGGAGCCCCCTGACGCGCGCCGAACATGCCGCGACGCCTATCGCCCGACATCGCTTGCCATCGTTCCGCATCCGCTGTAATGGGGGGCCTCCTTCCGCAAGGATTTATTGAACCGCGCAGCCTCTCGTGGACGGGTGGCGGAAGGATTGACCCTCCTATGAAATGCGCCTCGACAGAAACAGGAGTGCACATGCCGCTTTACGAGCATGTCTTCATCTCGCGTCAGGACCTTTCCAACGCGCAGGCCGAAGGTCTCATCGAACACTTTGGTGCCATTCTCTCGGACAACGGCGGCAAGCTGGTTGACCACGAGTACTGGGGCGTCAAGACGATGGCCTACAAGATCAACAAGAACCGCAAGGGCCACTATGCCTTCCTGCGCACCGACGCACCGTCGGAAGCCGTGCAGGAAATGGAGCGCCTGATGCGTCTGCATGACGACGTGATGCGCGTCCTGACCATCAAGGTCGACGAGCACGCAGAGGGCCCCTCGGTCCAGATGCAGAAGCGTGACGAGCGCGACGACCGTCGCCGCGAACGTCGCTGATCTAGCCCAGGAAAGGACATAAACCATGGCCGCCAAACCGTTTTTCCGCCGCCGCAAGGTCTGCCCCTTCTCGGGCGACAACGCGCCGAAGATCGACTACAAAGACACCCGTCTGCTGCAGCGCTACATCTCTGAGCGTGGCAAGATCGTTCCCTCGCGCATCACCGCCGTCTCGGCAAAGAAGCAGCGTGAACTGGCCCGTGCCATCAAGCGCGCCCGCTTCCTCGCCCTGCTGCCCTACGCCGTCAAGTAAGGAGCCCAGATCATGGAAGTCATCCTTCTCGAACGCGTCGCAAAGCTCGGCCAGATGGGCGACGTCGTCTCCGTCAAGCCCGGCTACGCGCGCAACTACCTGCTGCTGCAGGGCAAGGCGCTGACCGCCTCCAAGGAAAACATCGCCCAGTTTGAAGCCCAGAAGGCTCAGCTGGAAGCGAACAACCTGGAGACCAAGAAAGAAGCCGAAGCCCTGGGCGAAAAGCTCGACGGTCAGAAGTTCGTCGTGATTCGCGCTGCCTCCGACGGCGGCAACCTCTACGGCTCCGTCTCGCCGCGTGACGTCTCGAACGTCGCCACCGAGAACGGTTTCACCGTCGAGCGCAAGCAGGTCATCATCCCCCAGCCCATCAAGGAACTGGGTCTGCACACCGCCGTGGTCACGCTGCACCCGGAAGTGGAAGTGGAAGTGATCCTGAACGTCGCCCGTTCCCCGGAAGAGGCCGAGATCCAGGCCGCCGGCAAGTCCATCCAGGAACTGGCCGCCGAGGAAGAAGCTGCCGCGGAGTTCGAAATCTCCGAGCTCTTCGACGACATCGGCTCTGCCGCTGACGACGACGATGCACCCGCCGCTGGCGAAGAGACCTCCGAAGAAGACTAATCCTCTTCTACCGGATGCAAGATCAGGCCGCGCTCCCCTCGGGGGGCGCGGTTTTCTTTTGGGGCTCTGCCCCCGTCTCCGTGCCGGAACCTCCCCCGGAGTATTTTCAGCCTGGTGATGGGACAAGGGGGGCGTCGTGGCGGCCGTCGCCGACAGGAGCGGCGACGGCGTTCATTCCGTGATCGGCTCAGGCAGCTTCGGCCAGGGCGGCATCGAAGATCTCCAGCGCCTGGTCGAGTTCGGCCTCGGTCACCGTCAGCGGCGGGGCAATGCGGAAGACCGATGACAGTCCCGGCAAGGCCGCGATGTTCATCGACAGCCCGTCGCGGGCACAGATCTCCATCACACGGTTGCCATAGGGCTCGTCCGGGCGCTTGGAAGCACGGTCCGCGACCACCTCGACCCCCAGCAGAAGCCCCCTGCCCCGAACATCGCCCACCTTCTCGTGACGCTCCATCAGGCGTTCCAACCCCGAGCGGAAGTGGGCGCCAAGCCGAGCAGCGCGGGCCGGCAGATCGTCCCGGCGGGCGATTTCCAGCACCTTGCAGCCAATGGCCGCCGGCAGCGGGTCGGCCACATGGGTGGTGTAGAAGAGGAAGCCGCGGGCATGGGCCTCGGCCTCGATCGCGGCCGAGGTCATCACCGCCGACAACGGCAGCCCGGCCCCAAGTGTCTTCGACAGTGTCAGCACATCGGGGACCACGCCGTCGCGCTCGAAGGCGAACATCAGCCCGGTGCGCCCGATCCCGGTCTGGGCCTCGTCAAGGATCAGCAGCATGCCGCGCTCGGTGCATTTCCGCTTCAGCGCGGCTAGGTAGCCCTCGGGCAGATCGATGATGCCACCGGTCGAGAGGATGGGCTCGGCGATGAAGGCAGCGAGGTTGCCGGTCGACATCGCGTCAATCTGGGCGAAGGCATCATCCAGCTCGCTCTGCCAATCCAGCGCCAGGCCGGGGAAGCGCGGACGGAAGGCATTGGGCACCGGGATCGAGAAGTTCCCAGGCATCACGGGGCCATAGCCCTTGCGGCCCGCGGCATAGGTGGCGGCCACCGCGCTGCCGGTCATGCCATGCCAGCTCTGAGCGAAGCTCACCACCTCGTGGCGGCCGGTCACCAGCTTGGCCAGGCGGATGGCGGCGTCATTGGCCTCTCCGCCGGTGGTCAGCAGCAGCGTCCGGTCCAGCCCCTCGGGCGTCACTTCGGCCAGGCCCTCTGCCAGTTCGAGCACCGGTGCGCTCAGCATGCCGGAGTGCAGATGGCACAGCTTGTCGGCCCATTCATGGATCACCGCGCTGATCTCGGGGTGGGAATGGCCCAGCACGGCGCTCATCTGGCCGCTGGTGAAGTCCAGGATCTCTTGCCCGCTAGCCGAGATCACATGGGTGCCGCGCGCGGCGACGATCTCTTGGTCAAAGAAATGCGCGCCATAGCGCAGCAGGGTGGCGTCGGCGCGAGCCAGAAAGTTGGACATGGGGATCTCCGGTTCAGATTTGCCCTGACGATAGGAGATCGCGGATCGCAGATTTCCTGAAGAACGACCGTCCTGAGACTAATTCTGTCCCTGAGGCGCTCTTCGCGCTATGATCCCGCTCAAATCAGCCGATACGAGAGAGATATGCTCGACCACCGCGACAAGCGCCTGCTCAGTCTTCTGCAAAGGGATTCGCGCCGTACCAATGCAGAGCTGGCAGAGGACGTGGGCCTTTCCCTGTCGGCCTGTGCCAAGCGCGTGGCCCGGCTCTGGTCCGAGGGTTTCCTGCTGCGTGCGCCTGCCTTGATCGACCGCCGCCGCTTCCGGAGGCCCGTCACGGCGGCGGTGATGGTCACCCTGACCGCGCCCAAGGCCAGCGTCAGCCAGGACTTCGCACGGCGGATCACCGCCTGCGAACAGGTCAGCCAGTGCCATGCGGTGACCGGAGAGTTCGATTTCCTGCTGATCGTGCAGGAGCGCTCGATCGAGGCCTATCACGACTTCGCCCAGGAGGTCTTCGGCGAATGGCCCTCTGTCGCCTCCTACCGCACCAACTTCCTGCTGCGCAGCTTCAAGAACGACACCGCCCTACCCGGCTTCTGCCTGGCCGAAAGCGCCGAGTGATCAGCCCTGCCGGCGGGCCTTCTGCTCGGCCAGGAAGGATTGCAGGAGCGGAAAGCGGTCCCGCATCTGGCGCCGATGCAGCGGCTTCAGCGGCTTGGAACGGTTGTATCTCCCGGCGCTGTCGTTGCCGGCGTGGATCGTGCGCAGGTAATGGAGCTGCATGTCGTTGACCACGACGGAAGGGTGATTCCACGCCAATCTCTTGTGCGAAACCAGGTAGATATTCCGCTTCGACGCGACCGGCGCCAGCAGCGCGAGGCCCTGGTTGTTATAGGGGCTTTCGCGCAGATAGAAGTTCAGGCTGCCGTCCTGCTCGATCACCATCGAGATCCCGCGGGAGTGACTGAAGAACATGTAGTCGCGGTTTGGCGTGGGGCGGGCCCTGGCCAGCCGGGCGCTCTGGCCGAGGTCGGCCAGGAAGTCCTTCGCCAGCGCATCGCCGTCATCCAGGACCACCTCCAGCACGTGACTGTCGGCGCGATTTGCCATGACCTCCTGCCGGATTTCGCGGAAAATCCGCCCCGCCATGCCGGGGCCGCGCGCGTGCACCGAACCACGATCGCCCAGGGTATCGCCGACCGTTTCGCGCAGCAGTGTCAGGTGGTCTGGGGGAAGATCCTCGCTGGTCAGCAGGGCGAAGTGGAAATTTCCGTCGCTCTGATCGGCCAGAGAGGCCAGAGCAAGGCTGCGGAACAGGCGGAAACGCTCGGCCAGGCGGTCGCTATCGAAGAGCACCGCCTTGTCGCGGCTGGCTTCGGATCGCCAACCGGACTGGCCAAAATATGCATAGCGCATTTCCACGACAGGCAGCATGGACGCGATCCTCCGGCAACGCCCCTTGGAGCTTTCGGGAGGCAAAATCTCCCTGCCGGCAATCAGTTGTCAACTGACTGAGGAGTAAAGAAAAAGGGCCGCCCAATGGGCGACCCTTCAATGCAAGGGAAGTGGGCAGGATTACTCCTCGTCCAGCTCCTCGACGGCCTTCTGAAGGTCGTCCTTGGAGACTTCCTTTTCCGAGACCTCGGCCAGCTCGACGATGTAGTCGACGACCTTGTCTTCGAAGATCGGCGCACGCAGCTGCTGCTGCATCTGCTGGTTCTGCTGCACGAACTCGAAGAACTGACGTTCCTGGCCCGGGTACTGACGTGCCTGGTTCATGACCGCCTGGGTCATTTCCTGGTCGGTGACTTCGACCTCGGCCTTCTGGCCCAGCTCGGCCAGCAGCAGGCCCAGCTTCACGCGGCGCTCGGCCAGCTTGGTGTGCTCTTCGGTCGGCTCGATCTTGTCGTGGTCGTGGCCCTGGTGGTCAGGGTTTTCCTCGTGCCACAGCTGGTGCGCGATCTGGCCGGCTTCGGCTTCCACCAGGCTCGGCGGCAGCTCGAAGGAGACGGTTTCGTCCAGCACGTCCAGCAGCTTGCGCTTCATCACGGCGCGGGCGGCACCGGCGTATTCGGCTTCCAGGCGCTCGGCGATCTGACCCTTCAGGGCTGCCAGATCCTCGGCGCCGAACTTCTTGGCCAGTTCATCGTCCAGCTCAGCCGCCTTCGGGCCCTTCACTTCCTTGATCTTGCACTCGAAAACGGCGGCCTTGCCGGCCAGGTTCTCGGCGCCGTACTCTTCGGGGAAGGTCACTTCGACGTTCTTCTCTTCACCGGCCTTGGTGCCGACCAGCTGGTCTTCAAAGCCCGGGATGAAGGAGTTGGAGCCCAGCACCAGCGGGTAGTCTTCCGCTGCGCCACCGTCGAAGGCTTCGCCGTCGACCTTGCCCAGGAAGTCGATGACCACCTGGTCGCCGTCTTCTGCTGCGCCGTCCTTGGCTTCAAAGTCCTTGGCGGTCTCGGCCAGGTTGGCCAGAGCCTCGTCCACGGCTTCGTCACCGGCCTTGGCAACCAGCTTCTCCAGCTTGATCGCCTTCAGGTCGACTTCGGGCATCTCGGGGAGCTTCTCGTAGGACATCTCGACGACAACATCGTCGCCTTCCTTCCAGGTCTCGCCGTCGACCATGTTGACGGAAGGCTGCATGGCAGGCTTGTCACCGGTCTCTTCGAAATGAGCGTTCATGGCGCCGTCGACGGCTTCCTGCATCGCTTCGCCCAGCACCCGCGGGCCGAACTGCTTCTTGAGCAGGGCCATGGGCACTTTGCCCTTGCGGAAGCCTTTCATTTCGACTTCAGGCTGAGCTTCAGCCAGCTTCTCGTTCACCTTGCTGTCCAGCTCATCGGCGGTCAGGGTTATGGTGTAGCCGCGTTTCAGCCCCTCGTTCAGGGTCTCGGTGACCTGCATTGTCGCTTGTCCTTCCATACCGGGGCCGTATCCTTCGCACGGCCATCGAAATCAGACGCCCTTCTATGAGCAGCCCCGCGCCGTTGCAAGCTATAAGGGCGCCGAAAACCGCTGCCAGCGCGGGTTTCTGCGCCCATTTCCCATTCCTGTCGCCGGGGCAGCCCACTTCAGGGGGCACCAAGGCATTGGAACGACCCGGTCAGACCTTTTCGTAAAGACCCACGGCGACGTTCATCTCTCGCAACGCCACCTCGCCATGGTAGAGCAATTCCGACAGTCGCGCCGGATCGGCGGGTCCGCCCGCGGCGATCTCTTTCAGGTAGGGTTCCATCCAGTCCCAGACCGCCTGCACCAGCTCCAACTGCATGTCGATCTCGAAACTTGGCGGCGCGATGATACCATCCCAGGCATTGCCGACCCGCAGTTTGTAAAGGCTGGAGCTGAAGAGAGCGATCGTGCCCTGCAGGGCCCTGCGATCACCTTCGGGATCGAAGCCACGCCCCACCATGCAGGCCTCTTTCAGCGCCTTCATGATCAGCATTCTCTGGCGCCCGGCGACATTGATCGCCGCCGCGAGGTCCGGCGCGATCAGCCCCTCGCCATAGAGCCGCTCCATCAGCCCGACCGCGTCGTTCATCGTCTTAAGCACCGCCGGGTTGCGCGCATGGATCACCCGCAGGGAGGCGGCCTCTCCGCCCGTCACATAGCCCTCGACGGCGCGGCCGTAGCCCTGCCAGAGCAGGTCCACGGCGGCCAGGGCATCCAGCATCTCCATGTTCTTCTCGGTCGAGAGCCCATGCTCTGCATCGCCGAACCGCAGCCCGTTCAGTGTCTGATCGAAAAGCGCGAAGGCCCCGCCTGCACGCGCCACCGCGCTTTCGGCCTGCACGTCACTGTCGGCCATGCAACTGAGCATCGCCATGCGCTGCGACAGCATGCGCTGGCGCCCGGCCAGGTTGATCTTGTGCTTGGCCTCTGAGGCCGAAAGCGGGGTCGCCGCAAGGAGCGGCGCGATGCCCAGAGCCGGTATGAGATCCAAGGCCAGCAAGGTCAGGATCATTTTGCAGAACAGGCGCAGCTTGGTCATCCGGTCCCCGTCAGGCGGCAGAAATGGCCTCTGAAGATACGCGCCGGAAGATGGAGATTCGGTTAAGCGCGCCCAGGCTGCTGCACCGCAACATCAAAGCCTCAAGAATGCCTCACAAGACACTGAAATTAAAATACAAAAACGGAGAAAAAACAGCCCCCTCCGCCCTTCCCACTCATCCCGATGCCCGCCTTGGCCACAGCAGCTTCGACCACCAACTCCACGACATTTTTGCGAAAACTGCCCCCTTAGGGGTGACGGATGCGATCTGGCGGACTATGAATTTGCGCCATGGCGACAATGGAGATTCGCAAGATGCAAAAGACCCGTATTCCCGATCAGCACTAAGCGCCGGTCCGGTACGGGTGGGCGCACGCCCCGCCTCTTGCCTTTCTTCTCACATCCCCAATCCCCCCTGAATTTCCAAACGGATGCATCGTCATGTTCCGCGTTTTTGAACGTCTTATCGACCCCTTCCAACCTTTCCCGGCCGAGACCCCGCCCACCAAGCTGATGCCCTACATGTGGTCCCAGCTGCGCTCGCTCGGGGGCTGGCTGCCGCTCATGGCCTTCACCTCTCTGCTGGTGGCGCTGGGCGAGAGCCTGCTCTTCTTCTACGCCGGACGCATCGTCGACCTGATGACCGGCGCCGGGCCCGATGGTTTCTGGAGTCAGCACGGCGGAGAGACCCTTCTGGTGGCCCTGGCCCTGCTGCTGCTGCGTCCTGCTGTCATCGGCATCAACCACCTTCTGCTCGAGCAGACGCTGGTCGGCACGCTTAACGTGCAATCGCAGTGGCGAGCCCACAAGCACCTGCTGGGACAGTCCATGTCCTTCTTCCAGAACGATTTTGCCGGGCGACTGTCGAACCGGGTCATGCAGCTTGGCCCGGCGACCGAGGATTCGGCCTATATCTTCCTCGAAGCGATCTGGTTCTCGGCGGTCTACATCATCGGCGCCACGCTGGTGGTGACCCAGATCAATCCCTGGCTGGCACTGCTGCTGGTCAGCTGGCTGGTGCTCTACATCTTCTACATGCAGTTCCTGGTGCGCCGTATCACCAAGGCGGCCGAGAAATGGTCCGACGGCCGCTCCGCCGTCACCGGCCGGGTGGTCGATGCCTATGCCAATATCGAGGCGGTGAAGCTCTTTGCCGGCACAAAGGCGGAAGAGACCTATGCCCTCTCGGCCTTCAAGCGGCTGCAACTGCGCGTCCACCGCTTCCTGCGGCTGGCGACCGAGATGCAGGTCGTGCTGAACCTGCTGAACGGCTACCTGATGGTCTCCATCGGCGGCTTGGCGGTGCTCTTCTGGTCCAAGGGCCTGCTGAGCGTGGGCGAGGTCACGGCGGCGATTGCGCTGACCATGCGGCTGAACGGCATGTCGGGTTGGATCCTCTGGGTCACCATCCGGCTCTTCGAGCATTTCGGGGTGATCCGCGAGGGGCTGCGCTCCATCGCCGTGGCGCATTCCGTGGTCGATGCACCGGAGGCACCTGCGCTGGTCAAGGGCCCCGGAGAGATCCGTTTCGAGGATGTCAGCCATCATTACGGCAAGCGGCGCGGTGGTCTTGATCACGTGGATCTGACCATCCGTCCGGGCGAGAAGGTCGGCCTGGTCGGCCCTTCCGGTGCGGGCAAGTCGACGCTGATCTCGCTGCTGCTGCGCTTCCGCGACGTGGAGCAGGGCCGCATCCTGATCGACGGTCAGGACATCGGAGCCGTGACCCAGGAAAGCCTGCGCCATGACATCGGCGTGGTCAGCCAGGACAACTCCCTGCTGCACCGCTCGATCCGGGCCAACCTGCTCTATGCCCGCCCCGACGCCACCGAAGAGATGATGATCGCGGCGGCCCGCCAGGCCGAGGCGCATGACTTCATCCAGGGGCTGGAGGACCGCGAGGGCCGGCGTGGCTACAACGCCCAGGTGGGCGAGCGGGGCGTGCGGCTTTCGGGCGGACAACGGCAGCGGATCGCCATTGCCCGGATGATCCTCAAGGATGCGCCGATCGTGATCCTGGACGAGGCCACCTCGGCACTCGACAGCGAGGTCGAGGCCGCCATTCAGCGTTCGTTGCAGACCGCGATGGAGGGCAAGACGGTGATTGCCATCGCGCACCGCCTCTCGACCCTGGCCGAAATGGACCGGATCGTGGTGATGGAGCGCGGCCGGATCGTCGAGGATGGCTCCCATGCCGATCTGCTGCGCCAGGAGGGGCTTTATGCGCGCCTCTGGACCCGGCAATCGGGGGGCTTCCTGGCCGATACGGCGGAGTGATCCGCATGCGCCTCGGGCGAAGGTCCCACCCGGACCTTCGCCCCCGGATTCTTACCCCGATTTTCTACTGCCCCGCGCCTCTGCATCCCTGCATCCCCACCTCTGCGCCCCTTGCCCTTGCACCTTCGATGCCGGCGTGATCTGTCATTTCCTGAGGCTGGCCCCGGCCCCTCTTCCCCCAGATACCCGGCCCCTTCCGGCCCCTTTCCTGCCCTCGCGGCAGACCGCAGGATGCGCCATGACCGACCTGACCCAAGAGACCTCCGTCACCGCAGAGGCCACCCGCACCGCCGCCGCCCGGCTGGCGACCCGGCTGGCCTTCTTCTCGTCCGGCTTCGCGGTCGCTTGCTGGGCGCCGCTGATCCCCTTCGTGAAGGCCCGCATCGGCGCGGATGAAGCGCAGCTTGGCCTGCTCCTGCTCTGCCTCGGCCTGGGCTCGGTCACCGCCATGCCGCTGACCGGGGTGCTGGTCTCGCGTATCGGCACCAGGGCGCTGATCCTCACCGGAGGCTTCGGCATGGCGCTGGTGCTGCCGCTGCTGCCGCTGGCCGCCAGCGTCTGGCAACTGGCCCCGGCGCTGGCGCTCTTCGGGGCCTCGCTCGGCATGATCGACGTGGCGATGAACATCCATGCGGTCGAGGTCGAGGCGCGCTCGGACAAACCGCTGATGTCGGGCTTCCACGGGCTCTTCTCGCTGGGCAATTTCGCCGGGGCGGGGCTGCTGACGCTGCTGCTCTCGCTTGGTGCCGCACCACTGCCCTCGGCCCTTCTGGGCGCCGTGCTGACTGCGCTGGCGATGCTGGTGGCCACGCCGCGCTTCCTGCGCCATCGCGGCGGCGCGCCAGAGCCCCTGGTACTGCCGCGCGGCCTGGTGCTGGTGCTGGCGCTGCTGGCGGGCGTGGCCTTCCTGACCGAGGGCGCCATGCTGGACTGGGGCGCGCTGCTGGTCCTGGAACGCGGGCTGCTGCCCCCCGAAAGCGCGGGGCTTGGCTACATGACCCTCTCGGCAGCCATGGTGCTGGCCCGGATGACCGGAGACCGCATCATCACCCGCCTCGGAGATCGCCGCGTGCTGCTGCTTGGCGGTGCCTTCACCACGGCGGGCTTCCTGTTGCTGCTGCTCTCGCCCTGGCCGCCGCTGGCGCTTCTGGGCTTTGCCGGCATCGGCCTGGGCATCGCCAACATGGTGCCGATCTTCTTCTCGGCCGCCGGACGCCAGCGCGCCATGCCGCCGGGCCTGGCCATCGCCGCCGTCACCACCACCGGCTACGCGGGCATCCTCATGGGGCCTGCCGCCATCGGCTTCGTCGCCGAGGCCACCAGCATCTCGGCCACCTTCTGGGGCCTTGCGGTGCTGGCCCTGCTGGTGCCCCTGCTGGCGCGGGTCGTCACGGGACGTTGAGCCCGCGGGGCTTGGAGCAACCCCCTCCCAGCATATAGAACAGAAAGAGAACAAACGCCGGCACGATTCGCCCGGCGTGCCCGCTCACCTGTCTCGCTCACCCCGCTGCCCCCCTGTCTGTTCATCATCGCCCATGTTTCGAAATGCCTTCCCCCTGCGCGCCGGGCGCGTCCACGAGGTCTGTGGCCCCGGCGCCACCGCCTTCGCCGCCGTGACCTGTGCCCGCGCCCGCGCCGGTGCGCTGATCTGGATCCGCGAGAGCTGGCAGCCTGAGGGGCTCAACCCGCTGGGACTGGTGGATTTCTTCGACCCCGCCCGGCTGGTGCTGGCCAATGCCCCCTCTGCCGTCGACGTGCTGGCCGTCGCCGAAGAGGCGCTGCGCGACGGCGCGGTGTCGCTGGTGCTGCTCGAGGTCACCCGCCCCCTCGACCTGCGCGAGGGGCGGCGGCTGCAACTGGCCGCCCAGGCCGGGGGCACCACCGGGCTCTGCCTGATCCCCGAGGGCATGGGCTCCAACGCTGCCGAAAGCCGCTGGCAGGTGGCGCCGCTGCTGGACCAGGGGCCGGGGCGTCTCGACAGGGCCGGAGACTCGACTTTGATGCGCTGGCAGCTTATAAAGAACAAATCGGGAACACTTGGAGCCTGGGATGTCCGCTGGAACCGGAAGACGTATCGTCTCGATGTGGTTTCCTCGGTTGGCCAGCGACCGGGTTCTGCGGGTGCGCCCGCTGGAGGGCCCCTTCGCGTTGACGCTCATGGAGGCCAATAGCGAGCGGCTCTATTGCCTCAACCGCGCTGCCGAAAAGGCCGGCCTGTCGCGCGGCATGAGCCTGGCCGACGCCCGTGCCTTCTGCCCCGGCCTGATGACCGACCCGGCGCGCCCCGACCGCGATGCGGCCTTCCTTGGCGTGCTGCGCAGATGGGCCACGCGCTATTGCCCCTGGGTCGGAACCGATGGTCGCGACGGGTTGATCCTCGACATTAGCGGCGCCTCGCATCTCTTTGGCGGAGAAGAGGAAATGCTCTCCGACATGCAGGCCCGCGCGGCCCGGTCCGGGCTGACCCTCCGGGTCGGCCTGGCCGATACCCGCGGCGCTGCCTGGGCGCTTGCGCATCACGCGCCGGGCCTTGCCGCACCCGGCGAAACCGCCGCCGCCCTGGCGCCCCTGCCGGTTGCCGCCCTGCGCCTGGAGCCCGCCGAGGTGGCCGGTCTCGAACGCCTCGGGCTGCGCCATGTCGGAGAGCTCGAGGCCACCCCCCGCGCGCCCCTGACCCGTCGCTTCGGCCCCTCTGCGCTGATGCGTCTCGACCAGGCCATGGGCCGGCAGGGCGAAGCCGTCAGCCCCGAGGCCGAGCCGCCCCATTACGCCACCCGCCTCACCCTGCCCGAACCCATCGGGTTGCAGGAGGACGTGATGGAGGGCACCCGCCGCCTGCTCGCCCGCCTCTGCGAGACGCTGGAGCGGCAGGAGACCGGCGCCCGGCGTCTCTGCCTGACCCTGCGCCGCGTCGACCGCGACAGCCGCCAGGTCGAGCTGCGGCTGGCCGCACCGATGCGCGACGCCGCCCGCATCCTGCCACTCTTCCAGCGCGGGCTCGACGGCATCGACGCAGGCTTCGGCATCGACCAGATGCGGCTGGAGGCCACCCAGGTAGAATCCCTTCCTGCCCAACAACTTGGCCCCCGCAATGGAGGTAACGGCAACGCCCGGCTGGAAGACCTGCTGACCCGGATCGGCACCCGTATCGGGCTGGAGAACGTGCAGCGCTTCCTGCCCGCCGACAGCCATATCCCGGCCCGCGCCTTCCGCACCCTGCCCGCCGCATGGACCGAGCCGGGCCAAGGCTGGGTGCCGCCGCGCCCCCGTCCCCTGCGCCTTTTCGCGCCCGAGCCCATTGCCGGTCACGGCCCCCGCCCGCCCGAGCGCTTCCGCTGGCGCCGCATGTCCCTGGTCACCGCCCGTGCCACGGGGCCGGAACGCATCGCCCCGGAATGGTGGTTCGACGATCCCGACTGGCGCCGGGGCCTGCGCGACTACTGGCTGATCGAGACCCGGCAGGGGCGACGGTTGTGGCTCTTCCACACCCCGCAGGCGCCGGGCTGGTTCGTCGAGGGAGAATTCGCATGATCCCGACGCCCGCCCCGACCGACACACCCTCTCCCTTCGCGCTGCTGTCCGAGGCGGTGCTGCACCAGCATCTCTCGCCCCTCGGAGGCGGGCGCGCGCCCGAGGCGGATCTTCCGCCTCTCGTCACCCCGCCGGACCCGCAGGAGACAGGCTATGCCGAGCTCTGCGTCACCTCGAATTTCACTTTCCTGACAGGGGCGTCGCACCCCGAGGAGCTGGTCACCCGCGCCGCCGAGCTGGGTCTTGCCGCCATCGCGATCACCGACCGCAACTCCCTGGCCGGGGTGGTCCGCGCCTTCTCGGCCCTGAAGGAGCTGAAGCGCGCCGCCGAAGAGGGCGAGGCGGGCCTGCCGATCCGCTCGCAGCAGCGCCAGGACCCCTCCTCGCGCCAGACCCACGGCGGCAGCGACCTACCCCTGCCTCGCGCACCGAAGTTGCCGCGCCTGCTGACCGGCTGCCGGCTGGTGCTGAAGGATTGCCCGGTCGACTGGGTGGCCCTGCCCACCGACCGCGCCGCCTACGAGCGGCTCTCGCAACTGCTGACACTGGGCAAGCGGCGCGCCGAGAAGGGGCAATGCACGCTTTTCACCGATGACCTCCTGACCCATGGCCAGGGGCTGATCCTGATCGCCCTGCCCGGCGATCCCGACCTGGCCCTGCGTCCCGTGCAGGCCATGCAGCGCCGCTTTCCGGGCCATGTCTTCCTGGGCGCGGCACCGCGCTACGACGGCTCGGACCAGCAATGGTTCGACACCTGCGCCCGGATCGCCCTGCGCGCCTCGGCGCCGATGGTGGCGGTTGGCGACGTGCTGATGCACCAGGCCGCGCGGCGCCAGCTGGCCGATGTGCTGACCTGCCTGCGCGAGGGCTGCACCATCGACCGGATCGGCACCCGCGCCCTGCCCAATGCCGAACGCCGCCTGAAGGGCCCCGCCGACATGGCCCGCCTCTTCCGCCGCCATCCCGCCGCCCTGCGCCGCAGCCTGGAAATCGCCGACCGCTGCGCCTTCGACCTCTCGGACCTCAGCTATGAATACCCCGACGAGGCCAGCCAGGGCGAACCCGCCCAGGACCGCCTCGACCGGCTGGTGCGCGCAGGCCTGCGCCGCCGCTGCCCGGGTGGCATCCCCGACCGCTACTATGCCCTGGCCGAGAAAGAGCTGGGCCTGGTCGAAGAGTTGGGCTTTGCGGCCTATTTCCTGACCGTCCACGATATCGTGGATTATGCGCGCTCCATCGGCATCCTCTGCCAGGGGCGCGGCTCGGCGGCCAATTCGATCCTCTGCTGGGCGCTCGGCATCACCGATGTGGCGCCTGACATGATCGGCATGGTCTTCGAGCGCTTCATCTCGCGCCACCGGGGCGAGCCGCCCGATATCGACGTGGATTTCGAGCACGAGCGCCGCGAGGAAGTGATTCAGTGGATCTACGAACGCTACGGCCGCGACCGCGCCGGGCTCTGCGCCACCGTCATCCACTTCCGCTCCCGCGCCGCGATCCGCGAGGTGGGCAAGGTCATGGGGCTTTCACAGGACGTGACCGCCAGCCTGGCCGGGCAGATCTGGGGCATGTCCGACAAGGGCGCCGACCCCGACCGCATGCGCGAGCTGGGCCTTGATCCCGAGGACCGCCGCCTTGCCCAGACCATCCGCCTGATCGGCGAGATCGTGGGCTTCCCCCGCCACCTGTCCCAGCACGTCGGCGGCTTCGTCATCACCCGCGGGCGGCTGGATGCGCTCTGCCCGATCGAGAACGCGGCGATGGAGAACCGCACCGTGATCGAATGGGACAAGGACGATATCGACGCGCTCGGCATCCTCAAGGTCGATATCCTCAGCCTCGGCATGCTGACCTGCCTGCGCAAGAGCTTCGATCTGCTGGAGGAGCACGACAAGCGCCAGCTGACGCTGGAGACCGTGCCACAGGAAGATCCCGAGACCTACGACATGCTCTGCCGCGCCGATGCGGTCGGGGTCTTCCAGGTGGAAAGCCGGGCGCAGATGAACTTCCTGCCCCGGATGCGGCCACGCACCTTCTACGATCTGGTGATCGAGGTCGCCATCGTCCGCCCCGGCCCGATCCAGGGCGGCATGGTGCAGCCCTACATCCGCCGCCGGCAGGGCCGCGAGCAGCCCGAGCCCTTCGGCCCCGCCCTGGCCGAGGTCACCGCCAAGACCCTGGGCGTGCCGCTCTTCCAGGAACAGGCGATGCAGATCGCCGTGGTGGGCGCGGGCTTTACCCCCGAAGAGGCCGACCGCCTGCGCCGCTCGCTCTCGACCTTCCGCCGCATGGGCACCATCGGCGTCTTCCGTGACAAGTTCATCAACGGCATGCTGTCCAACGGCTACGACCCCGAGATCGCGGCGCTCTGTTTCTCCCAGATCGAGGGCTTCGCCGATTACGGTTTCCCCGAAAGCCATGCCGCCGCCTTCGCCATGCTGACCTATGTCTCGTCCTGGCTGAAGCGGCATCATCCGGCGGTCTTCGCCTGCGCGCTGCTGAACTCTCAGCCCATGGGCTTCTACGCCCCCGCCCAGATCGTGCGCGATGCGCGCGAGCACGGCATCGAGGTGCGCCCGGTCTGCGTCAACGCCTCGCACTGGGACAACAAGCTGGAGCGGCGCACCGATGGCGCTCTGGCCCTGCGCCTGGGCTTCCGCCAGATCAAGGGCTTCCGGGAAGAGGACGCGGGCTGGATCGTCGCGGCGCGCGGCAATGGCTATCCCGATCCCGAAAGCCTCTGGCTGCGCGCGGGCCTGGTACCGGCGGCGCTGGAGCGCCTGGCCGAGGCCGATGCCTTCGCCGTCCAGGGCCTGACCCGCCGCGATGCCCTTTGGGCCGTGCGGGCGATCCGGGCACCGAAGCCGCTGCCGCTTTTCGACGATGCGCTGGATGGCGAGGGCGGCGTGGAACCCGCCGTCACCCTGCCGCCGATGCACCTGGGCGAAGAGGTGGTCGAGGATTACGTCGCCCTGCGCCTTTCCCTGCGCGCCCACCCGTTGGAGCTGCTGCGCCCCGCCCTGCCCGGCCTGACCCCGCATGCGGAGCTTCAGACCATTGCGCCGGGGCGGATCTCGGTCTGCGGGCTGGTGATCACCCGGCAGCGGCCCGGCACCGCCTCGGGTGTGATCTTCATCACGCTTGAGGACGAAAGCGGGGTCTGCAACGTGGTGGTCTGGCCGAAGCTCTATGAACGCTACCGCCGCGCCGTCATGGGCGGTCGGCTCTTGCGCGTCACGGGCCGGATCGAGCGGGAGGGCATCGTGGTGCATCTCATCGCCGAACAGGTAGAGGACCTGTCGCATCGCCTGGCCGACATGGGCCACCCGCTCAGCGATCAGGTCGGGGTGACCCATCCGGTGGGCGATGACGCGCCGCGCCCGCGCCCCTCGGGCCCTTCCGCGCGCCATCCCCGCGAACAGGCCAAGCGCCTGTTTCCCAGCCGGGATTTCCACTGAGCCCGAAACTGGACGCCCGAACTAGCGGTCCCGGAAGGTTCCAAGATCCCGGATCGCATAGCCGCCGGGATAGGTCGGGCGCTTGCGGGCGGTGATCAGCTTCGCGCGGCGGCGCTTGGGCAGGACGCGCAGCAGGGCCGCGCGCAGGCGCAGGCCCGCCGGCACGGCGCGCTCCAGCCAGCGCGGCGGGGCCTCATAGCCCATGGCCGCGCGCAGGGGCGCATCCATCAGCGCCAGCGCCGCAGGGCGGCCCAGCCGGAAAAGCCCGCGCGGCAGGTAGAAGCCCAGCATCAGGTCCAGCGTCACGTCGCCAATGCGCCGGTTGCTTTCGGCGGGAGCGAAGTGACGGGCCTCGTAGTCACGGTTGAAGGCCTCGAAACTGGCCATGTCCTCGGGGATATCGGTGATCCCCATGCGCTGGCCGAGGTCGCGGTAATAGGCGAAGATCGCGGCCTTCTCGCCTTCGCTCAGATCGCGCCAGCCGAAGCGGGCGATCCAGCGGATCGGCTCGAAGACGAAGGTCGACAGGACATAAAGGTACTGGTCGTTGGGGATGCGGTAGCGCCCGTGCATCTCGTTCATCCGCGCCAGGGCCTCGGCCCCGCGGGGGTGGTCGGGGCCGTTCTCGACGATCTCCGACAGGATCAGCTCGGTATCGTCATAGCGCTTGCGGGTGCGGGTCTCGAACTCACCCGTGCGCGCCAGCAGCGAAGAGATGCCGGGCACGGCGTAGGTGCGGAAGAGCGCGAACTCCAGCGCCTTCTCAACGTCCCAGGGGAAGTCGTAGGAGGCCAGCGTGAAGACGATCTCGCGCGCCTGGCGCTGCGGGTCCATGGTGGCGGTCTGGGGACGGGGCGACATGAGGGGCTCGGGGGAATGACTGAATGGAAACGCCCTCTCTATTCCCGATCACGACCGTCCGGGCAAGATGCCGTCCGGCGCATGTGCAGAAAGGCTCCGTTCAGCCCTCGGCGCGGATCAGCAGGAAACGGCCATTGCGGCGGCGGATACCCTCGAGCCGGTAGAGCAACGCCCGCCCCGGCCCCTCCTGCCCCGCGGCATCGAGGTGACTGAAGGCACCGTCGAAGCGCTCGTCGCCCCAGCCTCCGGGGCGCGCAGAGACCATGGCCCCGTAGCGGCCGTTGGGATCATGCACGGTGAAGACCGGGCGACGCGGCACGGGCCAGCCGGTGGGGTCGACCAGCGCCCCGCCCCGCTCCGACATCATCCCCGTCACCAGCAGGATGTGCCCCAGCCCCTTCTGGTTGTGGTCGGTGCTGACCAGCACGGGTGAGCCGCGCGAGAGCGCGCGTTGCAGGATGTGCAGCGCCCGCCACCGCAGCTTGGTCGAGGTCATGGCAAAGCGACGCTCGGGGAATTCACGCGCCAGCCACCAGCGCATGTTGGCCCAGGCGTTCAGCGCCTGCACGGGCCGTTCGGGGTGGGCATTGATGGTGCCGGCAATCCCGGCCAGGTCACGGCGCGCCACGGGTTGCCCGGCGCGCCCGTCCAGATAGGCCGCGAACATTGCCAGCACGGCTGCCTGGCAATCGCGCTCTGTGGACTGGATGAAGTAGGGAACGTCGAGAACGGGCAAGGGCTCGGGCACAGCTGGAAGACCTGACAGCCCATCTCTGCAAGCTGCCGGGGAGGCTGTCAACGCGCGCGCTCTCCCGGATCGCGCCCCCTGGTCCCCTCGATCCGCACCCGCCGCCCCGGCAGGAGCACCGCCCGCAGCCGCCGCGACAGGCTGTCGACCGCCAGCGTCAGCAGCACCGTCACCACCAGCAGCGCCGCCACGCGGTCCAGCCGCAGCTCTTCCAGGTTCTTCTGGACGTAGAAACCCAGGGTGCCGAGGCCCAGCACCCCCATGATGGCGCTCTCGCGCAGGATGATCTCCCAGCGGTAAAGGCACAGGGCGCGGAAGTTGCCCTGCAGGCGGGGCATCAGCTCCCACCCCCACAGGGTCAGGCCGCGTGGGGCGTCAGCGCGCAGGGGCAGCGTCGCGGCCTGGCGGCCCAGAAGGTGCGCGATGATGGCGCCGTTGTGCAGGCCGAGGGCCAGCACCGCGGGCAGCATGGAGGGGCCGAGGATCTGCAACAGCAGGAAGGCCAGCATGTACTCGGGCGTCGAGCGGAAGAGCACCAGCAGCGCATGGCCCAGCTTCGCTCCGAGCCGCCCCGCAACCCGTGGCACGATCAGCGGGAAGGCCAGCGCCGCGAGCACGCCGGCCAGCACCAGCGCCAGTTGCCCCAGCACCAGCGTATCGACCAGACCGGGCCAGCCCTGCTGCCACAGCACCTTGTCCAACCAGCCTCCCCAATCCGCGCCGGTGCGCAGGGGCGTCGGGGTGATGTCCTCCAGGAAGCGACCAAGGGCGCCCGCGCCCATGGGCGGCACCTCGATCCGCGACAGCGCCCAGAGGCTGGCCAGCAGGTAGGCGGGCATCAGCCGCCAGCGCGCCCAGTAGCGGATCGGCAGGATCAGCAGGAAGAACACCCCCAGCACCACCATGGCGCGGTCGTACTGTGCCTGGCGGAAATAGGTCTCTAGCTCGAAGCCCAGGGTGGGCAGGCCGATGAAGCCCAGCACCGCCGAGCTGCGCAGCCCGCATTCCAGCCGGTAGAGCGTATAGGTGGCCACCTGCGGCAGCACCTGCGGGTAGCGCTGCCAGATCAGCGCGGTGACCCTGCCCGTGCCGGCGGGCAGCGCCAGCCCCCCGCCCCGCGCCTCGTCGAGGTATTCCGAGAAGACCTTGGCGAAGATGCCCGCGTAGGGAAGCCCGATGGCCAATACCCCGGTCAGCGGCGAAAGCCCGGTGAGGTTCATCAGCAGGAGCGCCCAGAAGAGCTCGTGCAGGGCGCGGATGGCGATACAGGGCAGCCGCACCGCGCGCAGGTGATAGAGCGGCGCCAGCAGCAGGCCCGCCACCGCGCCAAGCGCCACGCCGCAAAGCGCGAAGGCCAGGGTCAGCATGGCCGCATGGGCCAGCCCGCCGGGGTCCGAGAAATCGGGCGCCGCCAGCCCCTGCCCGATCCGCGCCAGCGTCAGCCAGGGGTCAGGGCGCGGGGACGAGAGATCGGCCAAGCAAAGCGCCAGCAGGCTCGCGGCCAGGAAACCCAGGCCGATGCGGCGCGCGGCGCTCACGCGTAGAGCTCCATCAGACGGGCGCGGTCGCATTCGGCCACGGGCGCATCCAGCACCACGCCCCCGGCTTTCAGCCCGATGATCCGCGTAGCGGTATCCAGCGCCAGGTCCAGATCGTGCAGCGCCAGCACCGAGGTCTGGAACGTACCTGCCAGCGCGCCCAGAAGCTCTGCGGCCTGGGCGGGATCGAGGGCCGAGACCGGCTCATCCCCCAGCACCACCGCCCCGCCCCTGAGCAGCGCACGCGCCAGCGCCACCCGCTGGCGTTGCCCGCCCGAGAGCTGCCCCACCCGGCGGCGGCCAAGACCTGCCAGGCCGACCTGTTCAAGCACCGTCTCGACTTCGGCCCGTTCCGTGGCGGAGGGGCGCAGCAGGATGCGCAGGTTGCGCGCCGTGCCCGCCGCGTCGAGCCGACCCATCCAGGTGTTGTGAAAGACCGAAAGCGCATCGACCAGCCCGTGGTCCTGCGGCACAAGCGCCACCCTTGCGCCCGCGATACGCTGGCCGAGCGCCGTCAGCAGGGTGGATTTCCCCACCCCGCTGCGGCCCAGGAGCGCAATGCGCTCTCCGGGGTCTATCTCGAGCGAGACATCGGAAAGGACGGCGCTGTCACCCCATCCCAGCCGCTCCCCCGCGAGGGAGACGAGCGGCGCCATCAGTCGATGATGTCGAGCTGGCGCGCGGTGTCTTCGATGGGCTGGTAGAAGCCGTTCTCGGCCGGGATGAAGGAGGCCCGCGGGAAGGAGGCCAGAAGCTCCGGGTCGGTCAGCGACAGCAGCGCCTGCTGGACCTTGGCGGTGAAGCCCTCGCCGAAGCGCGCATCCACGTCGCCACGAATGGTCCAGTTGTAATCGGGGTACGGCGGGGTCTGCCAGATCACATGGGCCTGGTCTGCCTCCGGCGCGCCATCGGCCTTGGCCTGGTCGTAGACGGTGTAGTTCAGCGCACCGACTTCATAGGCGCCCGAGGCCACCAGCCGCAGCGTCTGGCCGTGATCGCCCGAGAAGCCCACGTCCGAGAACAGCTCTTCCGGCGCCTGGCCGGTTTCTTCGCGGATGTAGAACTCGGGCATCAGCCGGCCCGAGGTCGAGCCCTGCGAGCCGAAGGTGAAGCTGCGGCCCGCGATATCGGGGAAGTCTTCCGAGGCCTCGATCCCGGCGTCCGCGTTGGCGATGAAATAGGTGACGAAGCTCTGGTCTTCCTCACCCTGTGCAATGGCGGTCGAGCCCGGCACCAGCGCGCGGGCCTGCACGCCCGAAAGGCCACCGAACCAGCCCAGCTGGATCTGGTCGTTGCGGAAGGCCAGCACGGCGGCGGCATAGCTCTTCACCGGCACATAGGCGACATCGACGCCCAGTTCGGCAGAGAGGTAATCGGCCACGGCGCCGAAGCGTTCGACCAGCTTGGTCTCGTCATCATCGGGGATGGCCGAGAAATAGAGCGTTTCGGCGCTGGCAGTGCTTGCCAGCAGCGACAGGAGGACAGCAAGGCGTTTCATGGGGCCTCTCTCTTGCACAGGGTTTCGGTTGGGGCGCCATGCCCCGCTCGTGCCGCTTGCGCGGACTTTCCTTGGTGCCTTTGCCGCGTGGGGCTCAGGCAATACTGACGCCGGCGCCGGGGGCCATACGGCCCACGGAAACGGCGGCGTCGAATCCATGGCGGGCGAAGGTGGCCAGCACCTCCTCGACCGCGTCGGGGGCGCAGGCGACCAGCAGCCCGCCCGAGGTCTGGGGATCGCAGGCCAGCGCCCGGTCGATCTCGTCCAGATCATCGGAAAGGGTGATCTCCTCGCCGTAGCTTGCCCAGTTGCGCCCAGAGGCGCCGGTGATGTTGCCGGCCTCGGCCAGGGCGCGCACGTCGTCCAGCATGGGCACCGAGGCCCAGTCGATCTGCGCCTGCAGGCCCGAGCCCCGCGCCATCTCCAGCGCATGGCCGGCAATGCCGAAGCCCGTGACATCGGTGATGCCATGCACCCCCTCCAGCGCCGCCAGCTCGGGGCCGGGCGTGTTGAGCCGGGTCATGGTCTCGATCATCCGGTCGTATTGGGTGGCGGACAGGGTCTCTTTCTTCAGCGCGGCAGAGTAGATGCCGACGCCAAGCGGCTTGCCAAGCACCAGCACGTCGCCCGCCTGCGCGGTGTCGTTCTGCTTCATCTTGCGGGGGTCGACGATGCCAATGGCCACCAGGCCATAGATCGGCTCGACGGAGTCGATGGTATGGCCACCGGCTACCGGGATGCCCGCCTCTGCCGCCGCCTTGGCGCCGCCCTCCAGGATCTTGCCGATGGTCTCGCCCGAGAGCGCATTGACCGGCATGCCCACAACCGCCAGCGCGAAGAGGGGCTTGCCGCCCATGGCATAGACATCCGAGATTGCATTGGTCGCCGCGATGCGCCCGAAGTGCTCGGGATCGTCGACGATGGGCATGAAGAAATCGGTGGTGGCGACGATGGCCTGATCCTCGGAGATCTTGAAGACCGCCGCATCATCGGAAGAGCCGATGCCGACCAGCAGCTCCGCCGGGACCGGCAGCGCCTTGGTGCCCTGCAACAGGCCCGAGAGCACGCCCGGCGCGATCTTGCAGCCGCAGCCGCCGCCGTGGCTGAGAGAGGTCAGGCGGGGTTCGGAGGGAAGCTTGGTATCGGCCATCATTTGTCTCCTGAGGTCAGGGCGGTCACTTGCGCCGCGATGCGCGCGGCCAGCTCGGGCAGGTCCTCGGGGGCGAGGCTGGGGACCTCGACCTCGGTCACCTGGGCGGGGTCCATGCGCGCACGGTGGCGCAGGTAGCCCGGATCGTAGCGGATTTCCATCAGGCTGCGGGCCAGGTCCCGGAAGTCACCGGCGCGGGCCTGTTCGTGCCAGACCTCGACCTGCTCGGCGGCAAGATAGGGGCGCAGGCTGTCCAGGATGTCATGCAACCTCGCCTCATTGGCGATCACGTCGCTATAGGCGCGGGTCAGGTAGGCCGCGCGCTCGTCCAGCGGCGCGTTCAGCACGATCCGCGGCGCGGCCTTCATCGCCGTCCAGAGCGCCGGCGGCACCCGGCATTCCCCCACCTTCGAGCTCTCCGCCTCGATCACCACGGGCCGCGTGGGGTCGAGCTTCACCAGTTCCATGGCCAGGGCCGTCTCGAAACCGCGCTGCTGCGGCTGCGGCCCCATGGCGCCGAAGAGAGAGCCCCGGTGATTGGCCAGCCCCTCGAGGTCGATGATCTGCACGCCCTGCGCCTGCATCAGGTGCAGCAGCTCGGTCTTGGCCGAGCCGGTATTGCCATCGAGCAGCACCACCGGCGCCGGGAAGGGTTTTTCGTAAAGCGCATCGACAACCAGCCCGCGGAAGGCCTTGTAGCCGCCCTCGATGGTTTCCACCCGCCAGCCGATCTGGCGCAGGATCGTGGCAAAGGAGCCCGAGCGCTGTCCGCCGCGCCAGCAATAGACCAGCGGCTGCCAGGAGCCGTCCCGGTCGGCCAGCGGCCCCTCGAGGTGGCGCGCGGCATTGCGCGACACGAGAGCCGCCCCCACCTTGCGCGCGGTGAAGGGAGAGACCTGCTTGTAGATCGTGCCGACGCGGGCGCGTTCGGCATCGTCGAGCACCGGCAGCGAGATCGCTCCGGGCAGGTGGTCATCGGCATATTCCGCCGGGGCCCGCACGTCGATGATCTCGTCGAAACCGAGGGTGGAGAGGTCGTTGAGTGAAGTGAGCTTGATCGCCATGGGCCGCAAATATCGCAAAGCCCGCGCAAGAGGAAGCTCTGCTGTCACCGCCCTGCCCTGCCCCTGGGCTTCAGGCGGCGGGGGCGCGTTTTTCTCTTCTATCCGCCCCGGTGCTTTGCTAGTAAGCGCTCCACGCAGCCCTGCTCGGGGCTGCCGGTTGCGGGTGTGGCGGAATTGGTAGACGCACCAGATTTAGGTTCTGGCGCCTTTGGCGTGGGGGTTCGAGTCCCTTCACCCGCACCACATTGATTTCAAACATATTTTCACCAGCCCCCTTGTGCGAAGCACGGCGCCCCCTGGTGCCGGTGCATCTGCCTCGACGGCCCATGATGCACGCCGCGATCCGGGGGCTTGCAGCTCCGGTCGGTCATGCCGACATCCCCGGACCATGAGCGCGTGGCTGACGGCACGTCCCGTTCCGGCACCGCTGCCGGCCCCCGCCAAGTTGCGGAGGCCGGCAGCGGGCCAATCAGCCCTTCAGAACCTGAAGCTCCAACACCGTGCCCTCGCCCAGGTGGACGGTGTTATGCGCCACGCGGCTGCCACGCGCCGTGCCCTCGGGTTCGCCGGTGTTGAAGTTGATGTCGTACTTCGGGAAGTTCGACGAGGAGATATCCAGCCGCAGCCGGTGCCCGGCCTTGAACAGGTTCACCGTGGCAAAGGGGGTGATGGTGATCTCGAAGGCGCCCTCGTCCGGGGCGACCAGTTCGGGGCACTCGTAGCCCTTGCGGTAGCGCACCCGGAAGATCCCGTCGGTGATGTTCATCGCATAGCCGCGCGGGTAGTCCGGCGAGGGCGGATAGACATCGACCAGCTTGGCGGTGAAGTCGGTGTCCGGCGCATCGGTCGAGACCTTGAGGCGGATCGTCACCGGCCCCGCCACCAGCAGGTCCTCGGCCAGCGGCGCGGTCTGGAAGGACAGCACGTCGCGCCGCGCGATCAGTGGCAAGCCTGGATTGGTGCAGCCGAAGAAGCGCGCGTCCTCGGTCTGGTCGAAGGCGCCGCCCTCGAAGATCGGCTCACCGGATGTGAGCGAGCCGCCGATGGTCGGCACCGGGTCCGCCGGGTCATAGGCATAGCCCATCTCGCCCGCAGCCGGGCTCTCGGACAGCGACATGTCCGGCGACGGGTAGAGGCGCAGCGCCTCGGCCTCGGGGATCGGCCAGTCAGAGGCCTCGATCCAGTGGCCGCCGTGATCCAGGTGCCCCTCGGGCGTCTTGCGGCCAGAGCCGCCGCCCATGACGAAGAGATGCACCCGCTCGTCACGCAGGCTTGCGCCCTGGTCCTGATCCTTAAGCCAGCGGGCGAAGAACTTCACCCGGAAGGCCAGCCAATCCTCGTCGACCTGGCCGTCGAAGGTGGCATGGGGGCCGAAATCCACGTCTCCGAAGACCCGGCGCGAGCGGTTGCCATGGGTCCAGGGGCCCATGATCATGGTCAGCGGCCGGGCGGCATCGCCCTTCAGGCCGGTGTAATTCTCAAGCGTGGTCTGGACATAGGCGTCATACCAGCTGGACATGAAGATGATCGGGATCTTCGGGAAATCGTGGTAGTAGCCTGCCGCCCAGATGCCGGTCTTCTTCCAGAAGTCGTCGAAGGTGCCGTGCTGCCACTGGTCCAGCAGGTAATCCTCGTAGTCGGGATCCCAGCGGACCGGAGAGCGGCCCTTGGTCCAGGGCGTGCGGGTCATCCAGCCGGCCAGGTCCTCGGCCTCGATGGCGCCCAGCACGGCGGGCTCGGCTGCGGCGAGCGGCGCTTCCATCGCGCGGTTGTAGGCCCAGGTCGCCTGCTTCATCTCGAGCGCGCCACCCTGTCGGATGCCGCAGGTGAAGGCGTTCGAGAATCCACCCGAGTCGACCGCCATGCAGGCCAGTCCCGGCGGGTTCAGGCAGGCCATGGCCATCTGCACATGAGCGTCATAGCTCAGCCCCATGGTGCCCACTCGGCCATTGCCGAAGTCCTGCTCGGCGATCCAGACCATGCTGTCGTAGCCGTCTTCGGCTTCGTTCAGATACTTGGTGAAGCTGCCCTCGCTGTCGTAGCGGCCCCGGCAGTCCTGCCAGATCACCACGTAACCCTCGGCGACCAGCTTGATGGCCAGCTCGGGGCGGCTGTAGGAGGTGGGGCGCGCCACGGAAAGCTCGGTCCGCGGCGTGCCCGCCTTGTCATAGGGTGTTCTCTCGAAGATCACCGGGCGCGGAGCCGGATCGGCTCCGCCGTCGGCGCCTGCCGGACGATAGACATCGGTGGCAAGGCGCACGCCGTCCCGCATCGCAACCATCACGTTGCGATGCACGACCACCCCCGGTGCCACCGGCTCGGCCGGGGTCAGGGACGCTGTTTCAAGCAGGGTATCAGTGGGGGTGGTCATTGGGATCATTACTCGGCAGAGGTCACTTTTTGCGGCAGGGTCTGTTCCGACAGACCGGCTTCGATGGTCAGCCCGTCACGCAGGCCCCAGTGGACCTTCTGCCAGTAGAGCGGCACGATCGGGGTCTCGTCGAAGACCAGCTTGGTGGCATCTTCCAGCTTGGCGATGCGGGTCTCGGCGTCGAACTCCTGCAGCGCGTCGGCCAGGGCCGCGTCGAATTCGGGCGACGAGAAGCGCACGCGGTTGAAAGCGCCCTTGCCGGCCTCCTTGTCGTAGCTGTGCAGCAGCGACTGCAGGTTCGGCGCCGAGGTCGGGGTGGACGACCCCAGCGAGAAGACGAAGGCACCGTAGTCGCCCGCCGAGGCGGCCTTGGAATAGACCGAGTAGGGCAGTGCTTCGACGCCGTTCACCTTCAGGCCGCCGCGCGACAGCATCTGGCCAAGCGCCTGCACAAGGTCACCGTCGCCGGGGAAGCGGTCGTTCGAGCTGTAAAGCGTCAGGCCGAAGCCCTCGGGATAGCCGGCCTCGGCCAGCAGTTCCTTGGCCTTCGCTACGTCCGGCTTGTCGGCCGGCACATCGGTGTTGTGGCCGCCAAGCGCGTCGGGCACCAGCTGGCCCGCCGGCACGCCGGAGCCGCCGAGGATGCGATCCACGATCAGCTCGCGGTCGATCATCAGCGAGATCGCCTTGCGGACGCGGGCGTCCTTGAAGGGGTTCTCGGCCAGCGGGTTGCCATCAAGATCGGTGACAGCCGGTGCCTGGTCGAAGCGCATGGACAGGCCCAGGTAGATCACCCGGCCCGAGGGGGTCGAGAAGACATGGGTGCCGTCGGTGCCCTCGAGGCGCGCCACGTCCTGCGGCGGCACGGCGTCGATCACGTCGACCGCGCCCGACAGCAGCGCCGCCACGCGGGCCGCGTCGTTCGAGATGTAGCGGATCTCGACCTCGTTGAACTCGGGCACGGTGCCCCAGTAGCTGTCGTTGGCGTGCATGGTCAGGGTCTCGCCCGGCTTCCACTCTTCCAGCACGTAGGGGCCGGTGCCGACGGCGGTGGCGGGGGACGAGAAGTCCTCGCTTGCCTTGCCCTCGGCTGCGGCCTTCGAGATGATGAAGACGCGGCCGATATCCTCCATCAGCGCCGGGTTCGGCACGTTGGTGGTGATCTTGACGGTCAGGTCATCGACGGCCTCGACGGTTGCCAGCGAGGACACCATGTCGGTGTAGGGCGCGGGCGAGTTCGGCACCTCGTCGGCGCGTTCCAGCGAATAGACCACGTCGGCGGCGGTGAAGGCCGAACCGTCGTGGAAGGTCACGCCCTCGCGCAGGTGCAGCAGCCAGGTGGTCTCGTCCTGGATCTCCCAGCTGGCGGCGAGGCCGGGGGAGACCTGGAGGTTCTCGTCGAAGGCCACGAGGCGATCGAAGAACATGGTCGAGGTCATCTGGTTGTTGCCGGTCCGCGAGAACTGCGGGTCGATCGAACTTTGCTCGGAAGCGCGGCCGATGGTCAGGTCGGCGGCCCAGGCGGGCATCAGCCAGGTGGTGGACAGAAGGGCCGCGAGAACGGCGGTCTTGGTCAGGCGCATTGGGTTGGCTCCTTGTTGGTCAGTCGATTGCGGGGATGTCGCCGGTCGTGACGCCGGCTTCGGAAAGTGGCCGCCCGGTGCCGCCATCAAGGTGGCAGGCAACGGAATGACCGGGGCTGGCCTGGGTCAGCACCGGACGTTCGATCCGGCACCGGTCCATGGCGAAGGGGCAGCGGGGGTGGAAATGGCACCCCTGCGGCGGGTTCACCGGCGAGGGGATCTCTCCCTTCACCGAGGAAAAGCGATGGCCGCGCCGGTCGATCCGGGGGATCTCTTCCAGCAGGGCCTGGGTATAGGGATGGCGCGCCGCGTCGAAGATGCGGTCGGTGGGGGCGGTCTCGACCACCCGGCCGAGGTACATGATCACCACCCGATCCGAGATGTAGCGCACTACCGAAAGGTCATGGCTGATGAAGAGCAGCGTCAGCGACAGCTCCTCGCGCAGCCGCACCAGCAGGTTGATCACCTGCGCCTGGATCGAGACATCCAGCGCGGCGATGCTTTCATCGCAGATCAGGAAATCGGGGTTCACGGCCAGGGCGCGCGCGATGCCGATCCGCTGCCGCTGCCCGCCCGAGAACTGGTGCGGATAGCGGTTGGCCATGGCGGGATCGAGACCGACCAGACCCATCAGCCGCTCGACCTCGGCACGGACCTCGCCGCGCTTGACCAGCCCGTGCAGCCGGGGCGCCTCGCCGATGATGTCGATCACCTTCTTGCGCGGGTTCAGCGAGGACATCGGATCCTGGAAGATGATCTGCGTGGCAAGGCGCATGGCGCGCGCCTCGGCGCCCTTCAGCTTGGCGATGTCCTTGCCGTCGCGGGCGACCTGCCCGGAAGTCACAGGCAACATGCCCGCCACGACGCGGCCCAGCGTGGACTTGCCGCAGCCGCTCTCACCCACGAGGCCAACGACCTCGCCCTCGGCGATCTGCAGCGAGACGTCATCCAGCGCATGCACGGTCGGCGGCTCCTCGGCCAGCCCGACACGCATGGCGAGGCGCTCGGCCAGGTCGGTCTTGCGGCGGAAATGCTTGGTGACGCCCGCCACCTGGATCATCGGAGCGGTCCCGGTCATACCATGGCCCTTTCGTCTAGCGGGTGGAAGCAGCGCCAGCCCCTGCCCTGCACCTCGGTCTCGGCGGGTTCCGTCAGGCAGGCCTCGGTGGCGCGGGCGCAGCGGGGGCGGAAGGGACAGCCCTCTGGGCGGCCAAGCGGCGGCGGCGCATTGCCGGGGATCTGGCGCAGCGGCTGGCCGCGGTCGTTCTCCATCGGCAGGCTGTCGATCAACCCGCGGGTATAGGGATGGCGCGGCGCGTCCAGCACCTCGTCCACTGTGCCGCGCTCGACGATGCGACCGGCGTACATGACGGCCACCTTGTTGGCGAGCTGGCCCACCACGCCCAGGTCATGGCTGATCCAGATCAGGCCCATGCCCATCTCGCGGGTCAGGGTCTGCACCTCGGAGAGGATCTGGCTCTGGATCGTCACGTCCAGCGCCGTCGTCGGCTCGTCCGCGATGATCAGGTCGGGCTTGTGCAGCAGGGCGATGGCGATGGCCACGCGCTGGCGCATGCCGCCCGAGAACTCGTGCGGATAGGCGTCGATGCGTTCATCGGGATGCGGGATGCCGACCTGACCCAGGGCATCGCGGGCCATGGCGCGGGCCTCGGCCTTGCTGACCTTTGCATGGGCGCGCACGGTCTCGATCATCTGGGTGCCGATGCGCAGAACCGGGTTCAGCGTCATCATCGGGTCCTGGAAGATCATCGCGATGCGGTTGCCGCGCAGGTCGCGCAGCCGGCGGGGGCTGGCGCTGCGCAGATCCTCGCCAAGGAAGCGGATATCGCCCTCGACCACCCGGCCCGGCGGGTCGACCAGACCCAGCAGCGAGAAGCCGGTGATCGACTTGCCCGAGCCGCTCTCGCCGACGAGCCCCAGGATCTCGCCGCGTTCCAGCGTCAGATCGACGCCATCCACGGCCTTCACGGTGCCTTTCGGCGTCTCGAACCAGGTGCGCAACCCGCGCACTTCCAGAAGGTGATCACTCATTGGGCCAGCCTCGGGTTCAAGATTTCACGCAGGCGGTCGCCGACGATGTTGACCGAGAAGACCAGCACCAGCAGCAGCAGGCCGGGGTAGACCGACATCCAGTAGAGCCCGGCCAGCATCACCTGGTAGCCGTTCGAGATCAGCAGCCCCAGCGAGGGCTGGGTGATCGGCAGGCCGATGCCCAGGAAGGACAGCGTGGCCTCGGCGGCGATGGCGCTTGCGACCTGGATGGTGCCGATGACGATCAGCGGCGGCAGGCAGTTGGGCAGGATGTGCCCGCCCATGATGCGCCAGGCGGGGATGCCCAGGCAGCGGGCCGCCTCGGCGTATTCCTTGCCGGATTCGACCAGTGCCGTGGCCCGCACCGCGCGGGCGAAATAGGCCCATTGCACGAAGACCAGCGCCAGGATCACCTTGCCGACGCCCTGCCCGAAGACCACCAGCACCATCAGCGCCACGAGGATCGTCGGGAAGCCCAGCATCAGGTCGACGAAGCGCATGATGAAGCTGTCGAGGAACCCGCCCCGATAGGCCGCGATCAGGCCAAGCGCCGTGCCGACCAGCATCGCCAGAAGGCCCGAGGTCACGCCGACCGCCAGCGAGGTGCGCAGGCCATAGAGCATGGCCGAAAACATGTCCCGCCCCTGCCCGTCGGTGCCGAGGATGTAGGTCATCCCCGAGTAGCCTTCGCTCATCGGCGGCAGCTTGGCGTCGAAGAAGTCGATCTCGTTCAGGTCGTAGGGGTTCTGCGGCGCGATCAGCGGCGCGAAGATGGCCGAGAAGACGAGGATCAGGCAGATCACCGCAGCGATGGTCGCCTTGGGGCTCGAGAGCAGGCCACGCAGGATGCGCGCCGCCATGCTCTCGCTCTTGCGGAGGGAGAACGTGGTCATGATGCGCGGCTCCGGATGCGGGGGTCGAGCAGCGAATAGAGCACGTCGACAACAAGGTTGATGACGATGAACATGGCGACGATCACCAGGATGTAGGCCACGACGATGGGCCGATCGAGCATGTTGATGCTATCGATGATCAGCTTGCCGACGCCGGGCCAGGCGAAGATGGTCTCGGTCACCACCGCGAAGGCGATGAGGGAGCCGAACTCGATCCCCAGCACGGTGACGATGGGGATCAGGATGGTCTTCAGCACATGCACGAAGAGGATGCGGCGCTCGCTGATGCCACGGGCGCGGGCGTATTTCACGAAATCCAGCGGCATGGTTTCCTGCACGCCGGTCCGGGTCAGGCGGATCACCAGGGCGATCTGCGCCAGCGCCAGGTTGGTGGCCGGCAGCAGCAGGTGGATGAAGCCGTCCCAGGTGGCATAGCTGGTGCGGATGCCCAGGATGTACCCGGTCTCGCCGCGCCCGGTCGAGGGCAGCCAGCCCAGCCAGACGGCGAAGATCATGATCAGCATCATGCCCTGCCAGAAGTTCGGCAGCGAGAAGCCCAGGATCGAGCCGGTCATGATCGACTCGTCGGTGACGCTGCCCGGCTTCACACCCGCGATCAGGCCCAGCGGGATGCCGAGGATCAGCGACAGGATCAGCGAGGTCGTCACCAGTTCCAGCGTCGCCGGCAGGCGCTCGAAGATCACGTCCAGCGCCGGGCGGTTGTAGACGAAGCTGCGGCCGAAATCGCCCTGCAGCGCCGAGGTGATGAAATTCAGGTATTGCAGCGGCAGCGGGTCATCGAGGTGCAGCGAGGCGGCAACCTGGGCGCGCTCGGCCATGGAGGCATCGGCGGGCAGCAGGATCTCCAGCGGGTCGCCGATGGCATAGACCCCGAGGAAGACGACGAGCGAGGTGATGAACAGGACCAGAATGGCCTGAAGCACCCGGCGGAGAATGAAGACCGTCATCGGGCGTCGCCCTTTCCCGGTTGGTCCGACATGTTCTGAGGCATGGCTTGCTTTGCTGTGTCCCTGTTTTCGGAAGACCTTGTGCGAAGATTCGCGCATATGCAATATTATAAGAAATTGGCCTACCTATATGCGCATCTCGCATACAATGCCGGGATCAACGAATGCAGCTCAATCTTCTCGAAACCTTTCGCGTGGTCCTTGAAAAAGGCTCGACCCTGGCCGCGGCGACGGAGCTGGGGATCACCCAGTCCGCCGTCTCGCGGCGCATCTCGCAGCTGGAATCAGAGCTGAACCTCGAACTCTTCCTGCGCGACCGGGGACGGCTGGTGCCGACGCGGGAATGCCAGGCGCTGCAGGGGCAGATCTTCGGCATGGTCGACCGTGGCCAGCGCCTGCAACATCTTGCGCGGGACCTGCGGCGGGGCAACTCCCCTGCCCTGCGCCTGCGGGTGGCGGTGCCTGCCAGCATGACACTGTCGATCATGCCGCGCATCCTCAGCCGCTTCCTGGCCGAGAACGACCGCGTGCAGGTCGAGCTGCACACCGGCCCCTATGACACCATCGAGCGCATGTTGCAGGATGACCGGGCCGAGCTGGGCTTCCTGCGCATCCCGATCCAGCGGGCGGGGCTGAGCATCCTGCCGACTATCTCGGCACGCAGTGTCTGCGTCATGCCCGCCGGTCACCGGCTGGCCACCCGCGACGAGGTGAAGATGGAGGATCTGAACGGTGAGCCGCTGATCCTGCTGGGGCGGATGCGCGCGCCGCGCCGGGATCTCGATGCGGCCTTCTGGACGGCAGGTCAGAGCCCCTCGGTCAGGATCGAGGCGCATTCGGTGATGTCCGCCTGCTCTCTGGTTGCCGAAGGGCTTGGCCTGACCATCGTCAACGGGCTGATGGCGCGCGACTTTGCCCATCTGCCTGTCGTGCAAAAGCCGATTGCCCCGGCGATGACCGACCGTTTCGCCTTCGCCTTCAACGCCGAGATGCCGCTGAGCCAGGCCGCCGAGAACTTCATCGCCTGCGCCAATGACTTCCTCGAGGACCTGCTGGCCGAGCGGTGATCCCGGCGCGGCCCCGCCCCGACACAGGCGGCCGCGGTGCGCCCGGTGTCTTCGCAAAGCACCACGGCCGTTGCAATGTCCGGGCCGGTCCTCAGACGCTGCGGATCATGCCGCCGTCACAGCGCATCATGGTACCGGTCACGTAGCTGGCCGGTGCGCTGCACAGGAAGGCGCCGACTGCACCGAATTCCTCGACGCGGCCGTAGCGACCGGCGGGGATCGAGGCCTGCGACGCGGCGCGGACCTCCTCCATGGGCTTGCCCTGCCTTTCCGCCGCAACCCCATCCAGCTGATCGACGCGGGCGGTGTGGATGCGGCCCGGCAGCAGCATGTTGCAGGTCACCCCCTCGCTTGCGACCTCGGTGGCCAGGGTCTTGTTCCACCCCGCCAGCGCGGCGCGCAGCGTGTTCGACAGCGACAGGTTGGGGATCGGCTGCTCGATGCCGGAAGAGGCGATGGTCAGCACGCGGCCCCAGCCCTGGGCACACATGCCCGGCAGCAGAAGCCCCGTCAGCTCGATCACCGGCGCCACCATGGTCTGGGCCTGGGCCAGCAGGTCGGCCGCCTTGATATCCCGCGCCAGGCCCGGTTTCGGCCCGCCGGTGTTGTTGACCAGGATGTCGACACCGCCGAAGCGCTCCTGCGCGTGGCGGGCCAGAGAGGCGGCGAAATCGGCGGCAGAGAGATCGACGGTCACCCATTCCGCCTGCCCCACACCCTTGGCGTTGATCGCGGCGGCGGCCTCGGCCAGGGCGCTCTCGTCCCGGCCGGTCAGCATCACGCGAGCGCCCTCGGCGGCCAGGGCCTCGGCGACGCCCAGCCCCAGGCCCCGCGACGAGGCCAGCACCAGCGCGCGGCGGTTCTTCAGACCAAGATCCATTTCACGTCTCCTTCAACCGGATGGCTCAGCTCGCGAAGATGCCGGAGGTATCGGCAAAGCCCTTGATCTCGATCGGATTGCCCGAGGGATCGAAGAAGAACATGGTGCGCTGCTCGCCCGGTTCACCCTCGAAGCGGATGACCGGGGGGATGTCGAAGGCGACGCCCTTCTCTTCCAGCCGCGCCGCCAGGGCCTTCCAGTCGTCCAGCCCCAGCACGGCGCCCATGTGCGGCATCATCACCATGTGATCGCCGACCTTGCCGCTGCGCGTGGTCTCGAAGGGCTTGCCCAGGTGCAGCGAGAGCTGGTGACCGAAGAAGTCGAAATCGACCCAGGTCTCGGTCGAGCGCCCCTCGGCGCAGCCCAGGACATCGCCGTAGAAGCGGCGGGTTTCGTCCAGGTCGGTGACATGAAGGGCAAGGTGGAAGACGGATTGCATGGGGAACTCCGGGGTTAGGTCTTGTCTTGGGGTAGCCAAACGAGAGAGAAACGAAAAACGAATTTCTTTACCCCTGAGCGAAAGAAAAACTATTGGATACGCGGTTCCTGGAAAGCCTGCTGGCAGTTGTCGACCATGGCTCCATCGTGGCGGCGGCACAGGCGCAGGCGCTGACGCCGGCGGCGGTCAGCCAGCGGATACAGGTGTTGGAGCGCGACCTTGGCCAGACCCTGCTGGAGCGGCGCGCCAATGCCTCGGCCCCTTCGGCGGCCTGCCGCGACCTGCTGCCAGCGATGCGGCGGATCGTGAACCAGGCGCAGGAGCTGAAGCGCAGCGCCGATCCGGCGGTAGCGCAGGGGGTGTTCCGGCTGGGCGCGATCTCGACCCTGCTGACAGCGGCGGTGCCGGGAATGCTGATCGCCCTGCGCCAGAGCGCGCCCCGGCTCGAGATGCAGATCACGCCGGGATCATCGGCGGCGCTCTACGAGGCGGTGCGCAGTGGAGAGCTGAACGCGGCGCTGATCGTGGCGCCGCCCTTCCTCACGCCCTTCGGGCTGCAACAGCACCCGCTGCGCAGCGAGCCGCTCTGCCTGCTCACTCCCGAAGGCCACCCCGCCCGCAGCGCCGAAGAGGCGTTCTCGGGCCTGCCCCATATCGCCTATGACCCCGAGAGCTGGGGCGGTCAGATCGCGTCACGCTACCTGGCCGACCGGGGGCTGATGCCGCAGGTGCTCTGCGCTCTGGACGGGCTCGAGGTGATCTCGGACCTGGTGGCCAGCGGCATCGGGGCCTCGCTGGTGCCGGAATGGGCAGGGCTGCAGGGCGCCCGCCCCCTGCCCGACGGCGCGGGCTACCAGCGCCGCCTGATCCTGCTGACCCCCACCACCCCCGACCGCGCTGCCGCGCGGCAGGCGGTGCTTGACGCTTTGCTCAGTAGCCTGCCTGGCGGTTGACCAGATGCAGGAAGGCCTCGCCCGCCTCGCCGCGACGGATGTTCTCGGCGATGACCGCGGCGCTGGTGTCGACCCGCACCAGAGAGGCCACGTGGGGGCTGACGGTGACCTTCGGATGGGCGCGGAAGGGATGATCTTCGGGCAGCGGCTCGACCCGGAAGGTGTCGAGCGTGGCATGGCCAAGCGCGCCACTGTCCAGCGCGGCGATCAGCGCCGCATCGTCGATCAGCGCGCCGCGACCGGGATTGATCACCACGGCGCCCGCCGCCGGAAGGCTGAGGGTATGGGCGTTCAGCACGTTCTCTGTCTCGGGCGTGGTGGGCAACAGGCAGATGATGATCTCGGCCCCGGCAAGCGCCGCCTCCAGCCCATCGGGGCCCGCGTGACAGGTGATGCCCTCCAGCGCACGCGGCCGGCGGCTCCAGCCATGGACATAGAAGTTCAGCGCCGAGAGCGCCTGCGCGCAGGCGCCGCCCAGCTCTCCCAGTCCCAGCATGGTGACCTTGCGGTGCCGCGCCAGCTTTGGCGCCACCTGATCCCAGCCCGAGGAGGACAGGATATGGCGGTCCATGCCGATGTGGTGGCGCAGCACATGGGCGGTGACGAATTCCACCATTCCCTCGCGCTGGCCGGGATCGACCATGCGGGCCAGCGGCATGGTCAGGGTGGGGTTGTGCAGCACCTTGTCCACCCCCGCCCAGATCGACAGCGCCGCCCGCGCCCTGGGAAAGACCGAGAAGTCGCTGATCAGGTCGTTGGGGGTGAAGACGATGTAATCCACCTCCTCCGGGGCCAGGTCCCCTGCCACGCGCGCGGGCACGCCTGCCGCCTGAAGTGCGGCGCAAATGGCGGGGTGGAACTCCTCGTAGGTGGCCTTGGGGGCAGAGAAGAGGACATTGACATGACGGCGGGCGGACATCGGGTAGGCTCCTGACAGATGCGACAGGCATGCCTATTCCACGGCCCGGCGGGATTCTCCAAATCGGCCAGGCGCGCGGGGCGCCGAAATCGGCCCCATGGCCAGTTTTCGGGCCATCCGGCTGGAGCGATTGCGCGTCACATGCTCAAAAATCATCCACCCGAAATCGAGACGATCCGGCGCCAAGCGCCGATCTGGCCGGATTTTCGGGTTGTGAAGTGCAACCCGAAGAGATCGGGAATATGCTTTTATTACAGTTGACTAACCACCCCTACCGGCGCGCACCTGAACTATCCCGGACAGGATAGTATAACCTCAGCTAATACGTTTACTCCTGAGATAATCCGAATTTATCTGGTCTCATCCGGTCGCCACGCAGAGGTTGGCGGCACAGCGCATGCTGACAATGCGCGTTCCAACAGGAGACCTCCCTTGACCTTCAAACATGCATCCTTCGGCCTCGTCGCCGCCCTCCTCGCCTCCACCGCCGCCCATGCCGAGGGCGAGCCGCCCGCCGAAATCGCGCCCATCAAGGCCGGCGGCTACGAGGCCGGTGTCGACGGCACCTTCGCCCCCCATGCCTTCCCCACGCTGGACGGTGGCGTGCAGGGCTTCAACATCGACCTGGCCGCCGCCATGGCCGAGAAGCTGGGCGTCGAGATCGGCATCGTTCCGGGCCAGTACACCGGCCTCTTCCCGGCGCTGCACTCGGAAACCTTCGACTATATCGCCGCCCCCACCACGGTGACCGCAGAGCGTTCCAAGACGCTGCTCTTCACCGAGGGCTTCATGGAAACCAACTTCGGCTTCGCCACCCTGACCGGCTCTGACATCGACTCGGTCGAGGACCTGAAGGGCAAGACCGTCACGGCCAACAAGGGTTCGCTCTACGAGACCTGGCTGACCGAGAAAGCCGAAGAATGGGACATGACCGTGCTGACCTTCGGCTCCCAGGCCGATGCCTTCGAGGCCGTCACCTCGGGCCGTGCCGATGCCTCGATGGCGGGCATGACCGTGACCGCATGGGCCGGCAAGCAGAACCCGCGCCTGGAGTTCGCCTTCCAGATCAACACCGGCCTCAGCTGGGCGCTGCCCTTCCGTCGTGACGATTATGCCACCCGGAACCTCTTCGACTCGGTCCTGGAGTGCCTGAAGACCGACGGCACCATGGCCGCCCTCTCCGAGAAGTGGTTCGGCCTGACCCCGGAAGAAGGCGAGCTGATCGTCACCCCCGACGCCGGCTACGGCACCCCCGGCTTCGAGGGCTACCAGCCCGACGAGCACGAGGTCTCCTGCACCTTCGAGTGACCCCCGTCACTCGTCCCCACCGGGCCGGGGGCTTGCCTCCGGCCCGACCACCTCAGTTCCAGGTTTGCACATGACGGCAGCACAGCCCCTCCCCACGCTAGAAATCACCGCGCTGGAAAAGCGCTTCGGAGAGACGCAGGTGCTGCGCTCCATCGACCTGAAGGTCCAGAACGGCGAGCTGGTCTTCGTGATCGGCCCCTCGGGTTCGGGCAAATCCACCATGCTGCGCTGCTGCAACCGCCTGGAAGAGCCCACCTCGGGCGCGATCCACGTCAACGGCAAGCCGATGCTGGGCATCCCCCGGAAAGAGCTGGACCGCATGCGCCTGCAGGTCGGCATGGTCTTCCAGGGCTTCTTCCTCTACCCGCATCTTTCGGCGCTGAAGAACGTCACGCTGGCGCAACGCAAGGCGCTTGGCCGCTCCAAGGCCGAGGCCGAGGCCCGCGCGCTGGAAATGCTGGACAAGGTGGGCCTGAAGCACAAGGCCGATGCCATGCCGTCAGAGCTTTCGGGCGGCCAGCAGCAGCGTGTGGCCATCGCCCGCGCCCTGGCACTGGACCCGAAGGTCATGCTCTTCGACGAACCCACCTCGGCACTGGACCCCGAGCTCGTGGGCTCGGTCCTGAAGGTCATGCGCGACCTGCGCGAGCTGGGTATGACAATGATCGTCGTCAGCCACGAAATGCACTTCGCCCGCGAGGCCGCGGACCGCGTCGTCTTCATGGACGGCGGCGTCATCGTCGAGGAAGGCCCGCCTGAAGAGATCTTCGGCAACCCGAAATCCGACCGCCTCAAGGCCTTCCTGTCGCGTGTCTCGGGAGAGGCCGCCTGATGGACTTCTTCGACGCTTTCCTCAATCCCGAGATCATCGCCACCTACCTGCGCCCCATGGTGCGCGCGGTCTGGGTGACGATCTGGATCTCGGTGCTGGTGGTGATCTCGGGCCTTGCGCTTGGCGCCCTGCTGGCCGGGCTGCGCGCCTACCAGAAGCGCTGGCTGAGCTGGCCCATCGTGCTTTTTGCCGACCTGATGCGCGCCCTGCCGCCGCTGGTGCTGATGCTGATCCTGTTCTTCGGCTTGCCCTCCATCGGGATCATCCTGAACGACTGGTTCGTGCTCTACCTGATCCTGACCCTGGTGCTGGCCGCCTTCGTGGAAGAGATATTCTGGGCCACCATGACCTCGCTGCCGCGCGGCCAGTGGGAAGCGGGCGCGGCCACCGGCCTGTCGTTCCTGCAGGTGCTGGTGCACGTGATCTTTCCCCAGGCGCTGCGCATGAACATCCCGCCGCTGGTCAACCGCTCACTGACGATCTCGAAGATGACGGCCTATGGCTCGGTCATCGGGGTGAAGGAAATCGTCTCGGTCGCGGGCTCAGCACAGGCCTTCTCGGGCTCGGCGACACCGCTGACCATGGCCGCGCTGGCCTATCTGATCATCTTCTTTCCGGCGATGCTGCTTTCCCGCTACATCGAAGACCGGTTCCACTACGAGCACTGAGGGACCGCAATGGAAAACTTCATCGACGCCTTCTTCAACATAGACATCATGCGGCAGGCCACGCCGTTGCTGCTGAAAGGCGCCTGGGTCACCCTGCAGCTTTGCGCCGTGGTGATCTTCCTGGGGCTGTTCGGCGGCCTCGGCCTCGCGCTGCTGGCCTCGTCGAAATCGGCCCTGCTGCGGCTGCCCTCGTTCCTCTTCATCGACATTTTCCGTGCCATTCCGCCGCTGATCCTGCTGATCCTGATCTACGCGGGCCTGCCCTTCGTCGGCGTGCGCGTGCCGCCCTTCGTCGCCGTCTGCATCGCCTTCCTGCTGAACAACTCCGCCTACTTCGCCGAGATCTTCCGGTCGGGCATCAAGGCGATCCCGAAGGGGCAGATGGAAGCGGCGCGGGCCACCGGGCTCAGCCCCGCCCAGGCCCAGGCCTGGGTCATCCTGCCCCAGGCCGTGCGCAACGTGCTGCCCGACCTGCTGTCCAACGTGGTCGAGATCGTCAAGCTGACCTCGATCGCCTCGGTCGTGTCGCTGTCCGAGCTTCTCTACAGCGCCAACATGGCCCGCGCGGTGACTTACAATTCCTCGCCCCTGGTGATGGCCGCCGGCCTCTACCTCCTCCTCCTCTGGCCGCTCGTCCGCGTGATCTCACGCTTCCAGCGTGGCCTTTCGATCAGCCATTGAACTATTAGAAGAGAGCGTAACGATGACACGCATGATCCTGGCCGCAGCACAGATGGGCGGCATCCAGAAGGACGAGAGCCGCGAAGCGGTCGTGGCGCGGATGCTGGCGCTGATGGCCGAGGCGCACGCAAAGGGCGCGGGCTTCATCGCCTTCCCCGAGATGTGCCTGACCACCTTCTTCCCGCGTTTCTACGTCGAGGACCGCGCCGAGTTCGACCATTGGTTCGAAAAGGAAATGCCCGGCCCCGCCACGCAGCCCCTGTTCGACGCCGCCAAGGCCTATGGCATGGGCATGACCTTCGGCTATTGCGAACTGACGCCCGAGGGGCAGCACTTCAACACGGCAATCATTGTCTCTCCGCAGGGCGAGATCACCCTGAAGTACCGCAAGATCCACCTGCCCGGCCATGCCGAGTACGAGCCCGAGCGCACGCACCAGCACCTGGAAAAGCGCTACTTCCTGCCCGGTGACCTGGGCTTCAACGTCGCCCGCAGCCAGGACGTGCTGATGGGTCTGGCGATCTGCAACGACCGCCGCTGGCCCGAGGCCTGGCGCGAGCTGGGCCTGCAGGGGGTCGAGCTGGTCTGCATCGGCTACAACACGCCCTCTCAGAACAACCTCTCCAAGGACGAGGGGCTGGAACAGCGCCTCTACCACCATGAGCTTTCGGTCTGTGCCGGGGCCTACCAGAACTCCACCTACGCCATGGCCGTGGCCAAGTGCGGCATGGAGGACGGCAACCACATGATCGGCGGCACGATCATCGTCGACCCCGACGGCTTCGTCATCGCCAAGGCGGAAACCGAGGGCGACGAGGTGATCACCGCCGAGGCCGATTTCGCCAAATGCGCCTTCGGCAAGTCCACCGTCTTCAACTTTGCAGCCCACCGCCGGATCGAGCACTATGGCCGCATTGCCACCCAGACAGGCGTCAAGCTGCCCGAATAAGACTGCGAGTACTACCTCATGACTTTCGACACCGTGATCCACGGCGGCCAGATCGCCACCACCGAGGGCGTCACCACCGGCGACATCGGCATCAAGGGTGGCAAGATCGCCGCCATGGCCGAGAAGATCGAGGGCGGCGACCGCCGCATCGACGCCTCGGGCCGCATCGTCATGCCCGGCGGGATCGAGACCCACGCCCATATCGCCCAGGAAAGCTCCTCGGGCGTGATGACGGCGGATGACTACCTGTCGGGCTCGATCTCGGCGGCGTTTGGCGGCAATTCCAGCTTCATCCCCTTCGCGGCGCAGCAGCGCGGCGAAAACGTGGATGACGTGCTGGCCACCTATGACGCACGCGGCGCGCGATCCGTCATCGACTATTCCTACCACCTGATCATCTCGGACCCGCGCCCCGAGGTGCTGGAAGACCAGCTGCCCCGTGCCTTCGGGCGCGGCATCACCAGCTTCAAGGTCTTCATGACCTATGACCTGATGAACATCGGCGATGGCGGCATGCTGGACATCCTGACGGTGGCCCGCAAGCACGGCGCCATCACCATGGTTCATGCCGAGAACAACGACATGGTCAAATGGATGAACCGCCAGTTGGCCGAGCGCGACCTGACCGCACCGAAGTACCACGCCATCTCGCGCCCCGAGCTGGCCGAGCAGGAGGCGATCAACCGCGCCGTGCAGCTGGCCAAGCTCGCCGATGCGACGCTCTTCGTCGTCCATGTCTCGACCGAGGGCGGGGCCGAGATCATCCGCCGCGAGCAGTTCAACGGTGCCAAGCTCTTTGCCGAGACCTGCCCCCAGTATCTCTCGCTCACCCGCGACGACCTGGACCGGACCGGCATGGAGGGGGCGAAGTACATCTGCTCTCCGCCGCTGCGCGATGCGGCCACGCAGGAAGCGCTGTGGCATCACATCCGCATGGGCACCTTCGTCGGCGTGCATTCCGACCACGCGCCCTACCGCGCGGATGACACCGGCAAGTTCCTGAACGGTTTCGACGTGCCCTACCCCAAGATCGCCAACGGCATGCCCGGCATCGGGCTGCGCCTGCCCTGGCTCTTCTCGGAAGGCGTCGTCGCGGGCCGGATCACGCTGGAGCAATTCGTGGCGCTGTCGTCCACGAATACCGCGAAGGTCTTCGGCTGCACCACCAAGGGACGTCTCGCCCCCGGCATGGATGCCGATATCGCCATCTGGGACCCCGAGGCGCGCTATACCGTCACGCTGGAAGACCAGCACGACAACATGGATTACACCCCGCTCGAGGGCCGTCAGCTGACCGGCCGCCCCGAGACGGTGCTGACCCGTGGCGAGGTGGTCGTGGACAAGGGCGAACTGAAGGCCGCCGAAGGCCAGGGCCGCTTCTTCGGCCGCGCGCCCGTCGATCTGCGCGCGCGCCCCGGCGCGCCGGTGAAGGAATTCGACCCGGCACAGAACTTCGGCACGGAGCTGCGCGGATGACCGATATCCTGCTGATCAATCCCAATTCCTCGACCACCGTGACGCAGGGCATGGACCGCACAGCACGCGCCATGCTGCCGGCGGGCCTGTCTCTCAGCTCGCTGGCTCTGCCCGAAAGCCCTGCCACCATCGCCAACGACGAAGATGTCGCCCGCGCGGGTCTCGGCGTGCTCGAGCTGGCGCGCCGCACCCCCGCCCGCGTGGTGATCACCGGCTGCTTCTCGGACCCCGGCCTGGACCTGCTGCGCGCCATGCCCGAGGGCCCCGTCGCCATTGGCTGCCAGGAAGCGGCCCTGCTTTCGGCCCTGGCCCGCGCCGATCGCTTCGGCGTCATCGCCCTCGGCCCCGCCTCGATCCCGCGCCACTTGCGCAAGATGCGGATGATGGGCATCGAGGGACGCCTGGCCGGAGAGCTGCACCTGTCCGGCTGTTCCGCCGAGGCACCGATGCGCGACCCCGCGGCCTACGCCCTGATCCGCACCCGCGCCGAAGAGCTGGGCCGGATGGGCGCCGGCGCCATCGTGCTGGGCTGCGCCGGCATGGCGCTGATCCGCGCCCGGCTGGAAGCGGAAACCGGCCTTGCCGTCATCGACCCGGTCTCTGCCGCCGTGGCCCAGGCCGTCGCGGCCCTGCAGGGCGACCCGGCCTTCGACTTCGGCGACCCTGCCTCATGACCAAGGGACCCGAGAACCTGCCCGAGACCTCCATGCGCCTGCTGGAGATCTTCGCCGCCATGATGGGCCAGCGCACCACGGTGGCGACGGCAGAAAGTCTCGGGATCTCGCAACCCGCCGTCTCTGCGGGGCTGCGCCAGCTCGAGGCGCAACTGGGCCTGACCCTCTTTGAACGCACCGGCCGCCACCTGGAACCCACCCTTGAGGCCCGCAACCTCTACGAGGAAATCCGGCCGCTCTTCGGCATCGTGCGCAGCTTCGCCATGCGCGCCCGCGATCTGCGCAACGGGCGCGTCGGGCGGCTGCGGGTCATCGCCACGCCGCCGCCGGGCTATTCGGTGATCCCGCAGGCAATGCGCGGCTTCCTCGACACCCGCCCCGATGTCACGGTCAGTTTCGATGTCCGCCGCCTGGATAACGTGCTGCACGCGGTGAGCACCGGCCAGGCGGATGTCGGCATCGGCCTGGCCTCGGGGCGCGTCCCCAATGTGAACACCGAAGAGCTGCTCCTGGGGCAGATGGTGGCGCTGCTGCCGCGCGATCACCCCCTGGCCCAGCAGGAAACGGTCGAGGTCTCTGCTCTGACCGGAGAGCGCTTCATCGGCATCGACCAGGAAAGCTACCTTGGCCGCATGGTCGCCCAGGCCTTCGAGGAGGCCCATGTCACCTATCATCCGCAGATCGAGACCCGGTACTGCCAGACTGCGGCCTCGCTGGCGGCGAGCGGCATGGGCGTCTGCATCGTCGATCCCTGGTCGGCACAGCCCTACCTCGACGGCGAGACCGGAGGCGGCAGCCTGGTGGCCCGCCCCCTGGCGCAGAACTGCCCGGTGCGCTGCATGATGTTCACCCGGCGCGGCGTGCCGCACTCGGGGCTGCTGAAGATCTTCATGGAAGAGATGCGCCGTGCCACCGCCGCGCTGGAGATGCCGGGCCTGGTCTCCGCGCGCGCGGGCACAGCGCCGGGGGACAGCTAGCATGCAGAGATCCATCGCCATCACCGGCGGCGCGGGCTTCCTGGGCCTGGCCCTGGCCGAAGCGCTGCGCCGGCGCGGTGACCGCGTCACGCTGCTCGACCTCGCCCCGCCCGACCCGCGGCTCTTCGCCCGGCCCGAGCTGGCGGGCACCGCCTTCCTGCCCTGCGATATCATGGACGAGGCGCTGTTGCGGCGCTGCCTGTCCGACTGCGGCGCCGAGCTGGTCGTCCATGCGGCGGCGATCACCCCCAATGACGAGACCAGCCGGACCCAGGCCCTGCGCATCGCCGAGGTCAATGTCTCGGGCGCGCTGCGCCTGCTGTCGGCGGCCAGCGCCTCGGGCATCGGGGACGTGGTGCTGCTCTCGTCGATCTCGGTCTATGGCGGGCTTGGCAGCGGCGCGGCGGAGTTGCGCGAGGACGGCCCCGCCCTGCCCGATACGCTTTACGGAGAGACCAAGCTGGCGGCAGAGATGCTCTGCGCGCGGATCGCGCCCACGCTGGGGCTGCGCCTGGCCACCCTGCGCCTGGGTCCGATGTTCGGACCGTGGGAGAGCCTCAGGGAGGCCCGCCCCGATCTTTCGCCCCACGGGCAGCTGCAACGGCTCTCGGCGGGCGGGCAACCGGTCCGGCTGGCCCATGAGATGCGCGGCGACTGGATCTATTCCCGCGATGCCGCCGCGATGATCGCCGCCGTTACCACCCGCATGGACCAGGCCGCGGGCGGGTGCTTCAACATCGCCGGTGGCGCGCCTTTCGCGCTGACCCGCTGGGCCGAGGCCATGGGCCTGCCCTGCCCGGTCATCGACCCCGAGACCCCCGACATCGCCCCCCGCGCCGATCCGCGCCGCGGCCCGATGTCCACCGCCGCCCTGGCCGCACTGACCGGCATCGACGGCGGCCGCCCGATGGAAGAGGCCGTGGCCGATGAAAAGGCCTGGCAGCAAGGCTGGCCCGAAACCAAGTCCGAACACACCCAGGAGACCCCGCGATGACCCCGCCCACCACTGGCACGGAATTCGGCCCGACAGCCGACTCGACAGCGGGCCCACTTAGCGGCCAGAGCGCCCTGGTCACCGGCGCCTCTTCCGGCATCGGGCGGGCCATCGCCCTGCGCCTGGCCAGGGCCGGCGCCACGGTCTGGGCCACGGATATCACCGAAGAGGTGGTCGAAGGCGGCCCGCCGGTGGCCGATCCGCTGTCCCGGATCTCTGCCGCCTCCTGCTTCGAGCGCCTCGATGTGCGCGACCACGCCGCCTGCGCCGAGCTTTGCGCCCGGATAGCAGAGCAGCACGGGCGGCTCGATCTGGTGGTGCCATCGGCGATGACACCGGGACGGGGCAGCCTGGCCGCGACCTCACCCGAGGACTGGCGGCGGGTGATGGGGGTGAACGTGGATGGCGTCTACAACATCCTGTCGGGCGGGCTGCGCCAGATGCTGACCCAGGCGCCCAGGGACGAGGTGCGCGGGCGCTTCGTCATCATCGGCTCGCAGCACGGCATGGTCGCCTCGCCCGGTGGCTTCTCCTACGGGGTCTCCAAGGCCGCCGTCTTGCAGATGATGCGCCAGATCGCGGTGGAGCACGCCGAGGAAGGCATCATCTGCAACGCCGTCTCGCCGGGCAAGATCCTGACCGGCAAGAGCGGCCCCGCCGTGGCCCCCGAGATGCTGGCCTATTCCGAGGCCCGAACCCCGCTGCCCAGGCTGGGACGCCCCGCCGATGTCGCTCAGGCGGTGCTCTTCCTGGCAGATCCCGCCACCACCTTCGTGACCGGGCACAACCTGCTGGTCGATGGCGGCTGGATGGCCGGCTAGGCGCCGAGGGCTGCGCCGCTCTCAGCGCCTCCCGCCGGCCGCTCAGTCATAGAGCAGCGCGATATATTCGCGCAGCAGGCTGACGCGGCGGGGGCGGAAGCTCTCGGAGGTCGGAATGGCGGCCTCCATCCGCCCCACCAGGAACTTGCGGAAGTCCTGGCGCAGGCAGCACCAGGCCAGCAGGCCATAGCCCCTGTCGAGATAGACGATGGCCAGCGGATAGACCCGGCGCTCGGTCACAGCGCCCGTGCCATCGCGGTAGCGCAGATCGAGGGCCTGCTCCTCCCAGCAGGCCAGCCGGATATCCGATAGATCCGCCGAGGCCTGTTCGGGCTGCTCGTAGCGATAGACCATGTGGGTCGCATGCAGCACCTGGCGCTGCAGCCTCTCGGGCAGGGTCGCCACGATCTTGGCCAGTGCCGTCTCTGCCGCCTTTGCCAGCTGCACATCCCCCCGCTGCCGCACATCGCTGAGCCCGACCACGAGCGCCTCCATCTCGATCCGGTCGAAGGTCTGCGGCGGCAGGGCGGGATCTTCGCTGAGCGTATAGCCCAGCCCCGGCGCGCCCTCGATGCGCGCACCGCTGTTCCGCAGGCTTTCGATGTCCCGGTAGAGCGTGCGCTCAGAGACCTCGGTCTCGGCGGCCAGCCGGGCGGCGGTGACCGGCTTGGGCAGCACCCGAAGCGCATTCATCAAGCGAAAGAGGCGTTCAGAGCGGCTCATGACTTCCTGACGGAAACTGACAGTAGGCCCGATCTATACAGCAGGGGAACTGAAAGCCAAACCGGAAGGAACATCGGTGCTTACCCTCTACTACTCTCCCATGTCGCGCGCCTCGCGCATCATCCGCCTGATCGACGAGCTGGACATCTGGTCCGAGATCGAGATCCGCCGCGTCAGCGTGGCGAGACTCGACGGCGCGGGCGGCCAGGACCCGTCGAACCCCCACCCCGATGGCAAGGTGCCGCTGCTGGTCCACGATGGTGTCGAGATCTGGGAATCGAATGCCATCATCCTTTACCTCACCGATCTCTTCCCCAAGGCGGGCATGGGCCCGGTCGCGGGCGATCCGCTGCGGGGCCGTTACCTGAGCTGGCTGGCCTGGTACGGCAACGTGGTCGAGCCGGTGATCGTCATGGGCGCCGCCGAGCTCAGCCATCCGATCCTCACCGCCACCTTCCGTGGCCAGGCCGAGATGACCGAGCGGCTGGTGCGCGCCCTCGAGGGTTCGCCCTTCCTGATGGGAGAGCAATTCACGGCGGCGGATCTGCTGATGGTCTCTCCCTTCACCTGGGCCCCTGCCTCGACGCCGGATCACCCTCTGGTCCGTGCCTGGATCGAACGCTGCGACGCGCGCCCCTCGGCCGAACGCACGGCGCGATACGACGCCGAGCAACTGCAGGAGGCAGGCGTAGCCTGAGCGAACGCGCGACCCCTGATGCGGGCGGCCAACCAGCGCCGCGACTACAAGCGCCGGACCTTCAGGGGTCCGGCGCACGCGTTTCCGAGGCCGTGCGCCCTGCCCGCGCAGCCGATGATTTTCCTTTCACCGCTAAAGGGCCTGTAAACTTTCGCCGCCTAGCAGAAGTGAGGTCTCATCCTTACCGGGTCTCTGCCGATGCTTCACTGTGCTGCCACCTCATCACGTTGTGAAAAGACCGCCGAGGCGCTCTGCCCCGCAGTCTCGGGACTGGCGGCAGAACTGCCGCTGCTGACCGCACGCGGGGCGGTGCCGGCGCTGGAGCTGCAACCAGGCGACCGTCTGATCACCCGCGAGCGGGGCATGGTGCCGCTGATCGACATGCTGGTCGAGGCGCGCTGCACGCCGATGGTGCGGATCGCCGCCGGCTGCTTCGGCAAGGCCCGACCCGGCGCAAGCCTGCTGCTGCCCGCCGCCCAGAAGATCCTGCTGCGCGGTGCCCCCGCCTGGGGTTTCGACGGCTGTGACAGGACCCACATGACCGCCGGGGCCATTGCCGACAGCCCCTGCGGTCGCGCCCTCGGCATCCAGCACAGCGGGCGTAGCCTGACCCGGCTCTGCCAGCTCATCCTGCCAGAGCCGCTAACCCTCTATGCCGAGGGGCTTGAGCTTCTCGTGGAAGAGCCGCCGACGCCGCGCCTCAGCCCTCAACTGCAAGGGCAGAGAGGACGGCCGGCACTGTCTCGGGCAGGTCTTCAGCTATAAGGCCGGGGCCGCGCATCAGCGCGGCTTCCACATGCAGCCAGGCGGCCTGGGCGGCCGCGTCGAAGGGTGAGGCCCCGCGCGCCAACAGCCCGGTGATCAAGCCGGCCAGCACATCGCCGGAGCCCGCCGTGGCCAGCCATGGCGCGCTGCGTGCCCCCTGCGCCGAGTGCAGGCGCGCCCGGCCATCGGGGGCCGCGATCACCGTCGCAGCACCCTTCAGCAGGACCACGCAGCCCGCCCGCGCTGCCGCGTCCCGCGCCGCATCGAGGGCGGAATAGCCGGGGCCGTGCTCCAGCGTACCGCGCAGCTTCCCGGCCAGGTCGGGAAAGAGCCGGGCGAACTCTCCGCCATGGGGGGTCATCACAACCGGCTTGCCCCGGGTCATGGCAAAGAGCGCCTCGGGCTCTTCGGCATGCAGGCTCAGCGCATCGGCGTCCAGCACCACGGCGCGGCCTGACCCAAGCGCCACTTCGGTCTTTTCCCGCGCCACCGCGTCCAGGCCCAGCCCCGGCCCGAGGCAAAGCGCGTTGAGCCGCACATCCTCAAGGAGAGTGGACAAAGCCTCGGCGTCCCCGCAGCGCGCCAGCATCAGCGCGGTGATCTGGCAGGCGACCTCCTGCTGCGCGGCGGGGGGCACGGCCAGCGTGACCAGCCCCGCCCCGATGCGCAGCGCCGCACGGGCCGCCAGTCGTGCTGCGCCGGTCCGCCCCGGCCCGCCGGTCAGAACCAGCGCATGGCCATGGGTGTACTTGTGCCCCAGGGACGATTTACAGGCCGCCGGACGGCAGAGCTCTGCCCCGACCACCGAGGCCAGGGGGCCACCGGCCCGCGCCGGGTCCAGGGCCGCATCCAGGCCGATATCGGCGACCACCAGCCGCCCGCAAAGCTCGGCCCCCTGTCCCAGAAGATGCCCCGGCTTGGCGCTGTGGAAGGTCACCGTCAGATCGGCGGCGGGGGGCACCGGCCCCAGCACCCGGCCACTGTCGGCACAAAGCCCCGAGGGGATATCCACCGCCACCCGCCGGGCGGTCTGACCGAAGAGCCGGGCCAGCAGCGCCGCGCTCTCTTCCGCCACGGGCCGCGACAGGCCGGTGCCGAAAAGCGCATCAAGCGCCAGGTCCGGCACCATCCCGGCGCGCAACCCAGCGGCGAGTTCCTCTTGGGTAAAGACAGGCCCGAACGCTTTCCACCTCTCCAGCGCCAGCGCCGCATCGGGGCCGAGACGGGCCGGATCGCCAGCGAATCCACATGTCACCTGCCAGCCCCGCTCGGCCAGGCATCGGGCGACCACGAAACCGTCCCCGCCGTTGTTGCCCGGACCGGCCAGAATCGCCACCCGAGGCGCTTTCTCGGCATAAAGCTCTGGCCAGCTTATATAAATCTCGCCTACAACGGCTTTACCGGCGCGTTCCATCAGGGCGGCCCCACTGGTTTCGCCCGCCGCCATGGCCGCCGTTTCGACCGCGCGCATCTGCGATCCGGTCAGCAGATTTGACATGATCTTTCCAATCTGCACAAATTTTATGCGGAGCGCCATTTTTTCACGCGCCATTTTCACGCGGTCTCTGGCCTCTCCCCCAGCTTTCACTTTAGTCGATTGTGAGCCCGCTGCGAAAGTGGTCTGACCGTTGCGACGTTACTGTGAGGAGTTTCCCATGAAGAAGATCGAAGCGATCATCAAGCCGTTCAAGCTTGATGAAGTGAAGGAGGCGCTTCAGGACGTGGGCGTGCAGGGCCTCTCCGTGATCGAGGTCAAGGGTTTTGGCCGTCAGAAAGGTCACACGGAGCTCTATCGCGGGGCTGAATATGTCGTCGACTTCCTGCCGAAGGTGAAAATCGAGGCCGTTCTCGACGACGACCAGGTGGATGGCGCGATCCAGGCGATCATTGATGCAGCCAAGACCGAGAAAATCGGCGACGGCAAGATCTTCGTGTCGCCGATCGAACAAGCCATTCGCATCCGTACCGGCGAGACCGGCGCGGACGCACTTTAAGAGACTCAAAACCGAAGGGAAAAGGGAATGAGCAAGGAACAGGTTCTCAAGCTGATGGCTGATGAGGACGTCGCATATGTCGACATCCGCTTCACCGATCCGCGCGGCAAGCTGCAGCACGTCACCGTCATGGCCGACCAGGTCGACGAAGACTTCCTCGAGGAAGGCTTCATGTTTGACGGCTCGTCCATTGCCGGCTGGAAATCGATCGAAGCATCCGACATGAAACTGATGCCCGACACCGAGTCGGTCTACCTCGATCCGTTCTATGCCGAGAAGACCCTCTGCATCCATTGCTCGGTCGTCGAGCCCGACACCATGGAGCCCTACGAGCGTGACCCCCGCGGCACCGCCCAGAAGGCCGAAGCCTACCTGATCTCCTCGGGTATCGGCGACCAGGCATTCATGGGTCCGGAAGCCGAATTCTTCCTGTTCGACAACGTCAAGTACTCGAACTCGATGAACAAGGTCTCCTTCGAGGTCGACGCTCTGGACGCCTCCTGGAACACCGACACCGACTACGAGATGGGCAACACCGGCCATCGTCCGGGCGTCAAGGGCGGCTACTTCCCCGTGAACCCGATCGACGACGGTCAGGACATCCGCGGCGAAATGCTCTCGACCATGAAGCGCATGGGCATGAAGGTCGACAAGCACCACCACGAAGTGGCGTCCTGCCAGCACGAGCTGGGCCTGATCTTCGGCTCCGTCACCAAGCAGGCTGACGAACTGCAGAAGTACAAGTACGTCATCCACAACGTGGCCCAGGCCTACGGCAAGTCGGCAACCTTCATGCCGAAGCCCATTGCCGGCGACAACGGCACCGGCATGCACGTGAACATGTCGATCTGGAAGGACGGCAAGCCGCTCTTCGCAGGTGACAAGTATGCTGATCTCTCCGACGAAGCCCTGTACTTCATCGGCGGCATCCTGAAGCACGCCAAGGCCCTGAACGCCTTCACCAACCCGTCCACCAACTCCTACAAGCGCCTGATCCCCGGCTTCGAAGCCCCGGTTCTGCGCGCCTACTCGGCCCGTAACCGTTCCGGTTGCGTCCGTATTCCGTGGGCGGAATCCCCGAAGGCCAAGCGTGTGGAAGCTCGCTTCCCCGATCCGTCGGCAAACCCCTACCTCTGCTTCTCGGCCCTGCTCATGGCCGGCCTGGACGGGATCAAGAACAAGATCCACCCCGGCGAAGCCATGGACAAGAACCTGTACGACCTGCCCCCAGAGGAGCTGGCCGACATCCCGACCGTCTGCGGCTCGCTGCGTGAGGCTCTGGAAGAGCTCGAGAAGGACATGGACTTCCTGCTGGCCGGTGACGTGTTCACCAAGGACCAGATCGAAGGCTACATCGGCCTGAAGATGGAAGAGCTGGAAACCTACGAGCACACTCCGCACCCCGTCGAGTATGCAATGTACTACTCCTGCTGATCCCCATCGGGACAGTGAGACATCGGAAGGGGCGCCCCAGGGCGCCCCTTTTGCTTTGCGCCCCAGAGCAGAGCCCAGCCATCGCCGACAACGGCCAAAGCCCCTGCCCTGCAATCGAGCCCCCTTTGCCCATCCCCGAGAGACCCTTACCCCGATGGCAGCGCTCATCGGGCCCATGCGGTGCCCTGAGCCCATGCCGTCGCTCGCGGCCCCTCCCGCCGCCAGATGGCGCCGAATCGTAGTGGCCCTATCCCTTCGGATAGGACCCCAAGACCATTGTCCCCTTGCCTGACCAAGGGCGCCTTTGGCCGCTTTTCCGTGGGAATGAAGGCCAAAAGGTAAAGAATCCCGCCACAATCGCGCCATATTGCGGCGTATTGCGGATCTGCACACCCGGCTTTGCCACCAAGTAGGACACAATATTCCCGCTAAACGTGTGCTGACGCCGGATCACTCACCCAACTTGGCCGAAAAATCCTCGAAAACCCCGGCTCTCGTGGCCTTTGACGGCAGATATGGGCGGGATTGGGGCAGATGTATCCCAAGTTCGCCGCAATGAGGCGGGATTGCGGCGCATCGCCGCCAAATTCCCTAACCAGACCTTAATTGCTCGGGTTTCGGACCAACTTTCTCCTGATTCGAGCACCAGAGTGAGGACATCGAGAGCAAACCACTGAAAGACAGATCCATGTCTCATTCCGCGCAAAGCCACCAGGCTGGCCTGATCTTCACGGACGATAGCGACGTGACGGTCGAGCAACTGCTGGAGCCGGTCAATTCCGTCCTTCGCGCCTTCGGGCAGCAGGGCGAAACCATGCAGGTCGACTTCGACCAGGCTGCCATCGCCTCGCAGACGATGCTTGTCGAGCTGCAGATCTTCGATGCGCCCGAGGCCGACCCGGACACCCTGCGTGTCCTGTCGTCCGGCCCGCGCACCCATCTTTCCGCCAGCTCGCGCCAGGCGCTGGAAAACCCGACCTTCTGGGTGCATGTCTCGGTCTCCGAGACCGCCTATGACGATCGCCGCCACCCCGAGACGGCCAAGGCCATGCTGGCCGAGATCGTCCACCGGCTGATCGCCGAGACCTGCGCGCCCTTCGTGCAATGGCTGGACCGTGAAACCGTGCTGACCTCGGCCCGTTTTCAGTCCGCCTTCACGCCGATCTCGATGCGCAACACCGACGCCACCGCCCTGCATCACCCGATGCACCCGGCGCGCGTGCAGCACCCCGAGACCGCCACCATGGCCTCTCAGCCGGTGCGCGCCGCCGTCGCCTCCGAGATCTTCCCCGAGATCCAGTCCGAGACCTCGCACCTGGATGCCCGTTTCGACGCACTGCGCGCCGAGCTGAAGGCACGCCGCCAGAACACCTGGGTGGGCACCGACCCGGCCGGCGTCACCGGCCGCACCCTGAGCTCGGACGATGAGCTGCGCGATGTCTTCCGCGCCGATATCGAGCTGGACGAAGAGGATGACCCCAAGAAGCTGGAGCACCGCGTGGCGACCTATACGGTCAATGCCACCGTGGCGCTGATCAACCCGCCGGTCGCCGGCGCGCTTCTGGCCTACAACATGATCAAGGGCGAGGACTTCCGCATCTCGACCCATGCGCTGACCCTCTCGGCGGTCTTTGCCGCCGTCGGCACCGGCGCCACCCAGGTCATGGCGGAGACGCTCGCGCTGCTGCCGATCTGAGGCCGCCGCTCTCGATATTTCCTTCGGACTTACCTTCCCCGGAGTCTCTGTCCGCCTGCCCTCGTGGCAGGCGGTTTTTTGTTGCGCCTCAGGCCCCAGGGGCCGAGCTGCGCCGCACCATGAAGGTATGGATGCCAAAGGCCACCGCGCCGCTCTCGGGCAGCCGCCAGAGGCTCTGGCGTTCCGAGCGCAGGTAGTCGCCCTCGCGCGGATGGCGCTCTTCCCGCGACATGGCTTCCGACATCGGCGCAAAGAGGCGCGGGTCGTCGTAGACCAGGCAATTCGAGCGCCAGAGGGGCCGCCCCGCCTGCACCCCGTCGAAAAGCCGCTGCACCCGCCGCGCCAGGTTCTCGTCGTAGGAGGGCACGGGCACATGGATGCGCAGAAGCGGATGGCCGAATTTCTCGGACAGGGTCCAGTTGGCGGGGAAACAGAGCACCGCGCCGGTCAGCACATGTTCCGCACCGCGCTTTTCCATCAGGCAGAAGTCCTGCTGCACCAGAAGACCGATGGTGCCCATGGGATCGTCGCGCTCCAGAGCCACCGTGACCCCGTCGGGCCGGGTCACGTGCCCCGGTTCGACCCGGTAGTCATCACGGCTCGCCAGCGCCTGCAGCACCGCATTCAGCAGCTCTTCGGCCGCAGGCCGGGCGGCCTCGTCCAGGGCGATGACATCGGCGCGGCGCTCGGCGATCAGGCGGCGGCGCAGGGCCATCTGGGCCGCGAAGGCGTCATCGACGATGATCCAATCCTCTGCCACGAGCGGCGCCACCCCCGGCAGGCGGTCGTTGGGCGCATGGGGAAGGCCCGTTTGCAGGATCGGCGCATCGGCGCTCTCGAAGATATCACGCATGTCCACCCTTTCTTGCCGGACCGGCGGCAGCCTAGCCCCGCTCCGAACGGAAGGCGAGAGCCCCCGGACCCGCCACCGTTGCAAGATCTGCGCCCCTGCTGAAGTTTCGACCACCCGGACTCTCCTGTCATTTAGGTATTGACCTAAGTAATGACGCGCGCTTACTTAGGCGCATGCCTAACCAAACCCATGAGCTCGAGCGCACCTTCAGCGCCCTGTCCGACCCGACCCGCCGCGCCGTGGTGCAGGCGCTTTGCGAGGGGCCTGCCACGGTCAGCCAGCTGGCTGCGCCCTTCGCCATGGCCCTGCCCTCGTTCACCCAGCACCTTGGCGTGCTGGAAGAGGCCGGGCTGATCACCTCGCGCCGCCAGGGCCGCTCTCGGCTCTGCGCGCTCAACGGTCCGGCCCTGCGCGAGGCCGAGGACTGGCTGGCCGCGCATCGGCGGCAATGGGAAGCGCGCCTCGACCGGCTCGAAGCGCATCTGGAAACCATGAAGAAGGAACAGTCAGATGACCAATGAACCCTCGGCCTGGGCCACGGCCCCTCTGGACCGCGAAGTGGTCATTGCACGCGTCGTCAATGCCCCGCCCGACCTGGTCTATGCCGCCTGGACCGATCCGGCGCAGATCGTGCTCTGGTTCGGCCCGGAAGGGTTCAAGCTGACCACCCACGAGGTCGACATCCGCCCCGGCGGGCTCTGGCGCTTCGACATGGTCGCGCCCGACGGCACGCTCTTCCCCAACCGCATGCGTTTCCTGCGCCTCGAAGCGCCGCGCCTGATCGAGGTCGAGCATGGCGCCGACAGCGACGACGACCCCGAGCGCTTCCGCATGCTCGTCACCTTCGACGCCCAGGCCAATGGCAAGACCGTGATCACCCTGCGCCAGCTGCACCCCAGCCCCGAACGCAGAGCGGTGGTCATCGGCTTCGGCGCGGTGGAATATGGCGGCCAGACGCTGGACAAGCTCGCCGCCCATGTCGAGGCGCGGCGCACCGCGACGGCCTGAGCCCTGGCCAAGGAAGCGCCGCCACGGCGCCCCCACCCTGCGCGGTCATTTCACCTCGAAGCGCCGCACCGTCGCGATGGCCTTTTCCAGCTCCGCCACCGGCAGCGGCGGGCCATGGTTCAGCGAAACGCGGCTGAAGGCCGGCAGGCGCTTCTCGTAGTAGTTCCGCACCAGCAGCTCGCCGGTGCTGACCACCGAGAACACCGCCACTTCGCCGTATTCGCGCCGCGCGATGTAGCGGGTGCAGTAGATCGCGAAATGGGCCCGGTCCCGGCTGGGCGCCTCAATCTCCTGGTAGAGGGCCTCTTCGCAGGCATTGGCGAAGATCCCGTAGATCCCGATGACCGCCTCTTCGATCTCCACGCCACCGCGCCGCTCGGCATAGATCGCGTAGAGCTCGGACCAGTCCTCGAAGCGCTCTCCCTCGGGGATGTACTCGTAGATGAAGGTCTCGACACCGTTGGGATTGACGCCCTGCTGCCGGAAGATCTCGACCTCCTGCTCAAGCTCGCGCGAGCGCACCCAGGGCGGCGGCGCGTAATGGGCGGTCTGGCCCCAGAGCGACAGCAGCCATTGCGAGGGCGGCAGGTCCTGGGCCCCGGCAATCGCGGGCAGCAGGCTCAGCCAGAGTACTGAGAGGAAGGCGGCAAGGCAGGAAAAGGGCTTCATGGGCAAATCCGTTGACTGAAAGCCCAAGTGAACCACGCCCGAGGGAAAGCTGTAAAGCGGCAGGGGAAACGCGAAAGGGGCGCCCCGCAGGACGCCCCTTCGATCTTTGCGCTCAGGCCGCGATCAGCCGCGCGCGTTGCCGACCAGTTTCCAGGCCAGCGGCAGCACCAGGGCCGCCAGGGCCAGCTTCAGCGCGTCGCCCAGGATGAAGGGCGTCAGGCCCCAGGCCAGGATCGGCTTGTCCCAGCCATAGAGTGCGCCCAGCCAGGCCAGGCCGGGGATGTAGAGCACCACGTTGCCGATCAGCATTGCCAGCGCCATCCACAGGACCGAGCGGTCCCAGCCCCGGCGCGCCAGCGCGCCCAGCACCACGGTGGCCATGACATAGCCCAGCAGGTAGCCGCCGGTGCCGCCCATCATGTATTCCACGCCGTTCAGATCGGCGGTGGAGCTCTGGAAGACGTCGAAGCCCAGCATGCCGATCAGCATGTAGCCCATGATCGTCACCAGCCCGAGACGCGGGCCATAGGCGGCGCCGATCCCCAGCACGGCAAAGGTGCCCATGCCGATGGCAACCGGAGAGCCCGGCACCGGCACCTGGATCTTGGCCATGATGGCCAGGAGGGCGATCCCCATGACCACCAGCACGGCCTGCTTGATGCGCAGCGCCGCGCCCTGGGTGGGTCCGAAGGTTTCGCTCAGGACACGTTCATTCAGCGTTTGGGACATCTCGTTCCCTCCCTCTCTGTCTGTTCTGCACTTGTGATGCCCGAAGGTCTCCTACCAGGCAAGGATCTTGGCCCCTGTGGCGCCAAGCAAATTGCAAAGCGCCGATTTGCAAAAGGCGACAGATTGCAAAGCCTGCAAAGTCAGCCCGTTTCGGGCCGGCGGCACTCGGATGTCATGCGGTAGTCCTTGCGCGGCCCGGCGACCTCCCATGTCACCTGCCAGCGGGGCCAGCGGGTAAAGTCATAGGCGGCGTGGTAGAGGTCGGGGGTGCAGAAGTGCTCGGCCTCAGGTGCCGGGGCCTCGGGGTCGAAATCATGGAAGAAGGCGCCGTCCTCGAAATGCACCGCGATCCGCCTGCCCATGGGCCGCCAGAGGTAGCTTCGTTCCGCCTTCAGCGCGGGCCCCGCGCCATAGCGGATCTCTCCGCTCTCCTGCCAGAGCCAGTGCTCGCCCAGGGGCCGCAGCTTTGCCCGGCCCGAGAAGTGCGCCTCCTGCCCGCCCATCCGGTCCTCGATCTGCCGCGCGATCTGCCAGGTCCCCTCGAAGTGAGAGATGTCACGTCTGCTTTTGCTCTCCATTCGCCTGCCTTAGCGCCTCGCGCGGGGCTGCGCCACCTTGTCCCCGGCGCGCCCCTCGCTTATGAGGCGAGCAAAGCTGCCTGGCCCGAAAGGATATCGCCGATGATCCCTCGTTATGCCCGCCCCGAGATGACCGCCATCTGGGAGCCCGCAACCAAGTTCCGCATCTGGTACGAGATCGAGGCGCATGCCTGCGATGCCATGGCCGAGCTGGGCGTGATCCCCAAGGAGAACGCCGAGGCCGTCTGGAAAGCCAAGGACGTGGAATTCGACGTTGCCCGCATCGACGAGATCGAGGCTGTCACCAAGCATGACGTCATCGCCTTCCTGACCCACCTGGCCGAACACGTCGGCTCGGAAGAGGCGCGTTTCGTGCACCAGGGCATGACCTCCTCCGACGTGCTGGACACCTGCCTGAACGTGCAGCTGGTGCGCGCCGCCGATATCCTGCTGGCGGACATGGACCGCCTGCTGGCCGCCCTGAAGACCCGCGCCATGGAACACAAGATGACCGTGCGCGTCGGCCGCTCCCACGGCATCCACGCCGAGCCCACCACCATGGGCCTGACCTTCGCGCGCTTCTACGCCGAGATGGACCGCAACAAGGCCCGCCTGCAGGCGGCCCGTGAAGAGATCGCCACCGGCGCCATCTCGGGCGCGGTCGGCACCTTCGCCAATATCGACCCTGCCGTCGAAGAGCACGTCTGCGCCAAGCTGGGCCTCGCGCCCGAGCCGATCTCGACCCAGGTGATCCCGCGCGACCGTCACGCGATGTTCTTCGCCGTGCTGGGCGTCATCGCCAGCAGCATCGAGAACGTCGCCATCGAGATCCGCCACATGCAGCGCACCGAGGTGCTGGAAGGCGCCGAGTTCTTCTCGATGGGCCAGAAGGGCTCTTCGGCGATGCCGCACAAGAAGAACCCCGTGCTGACCGAGAACCTGACCGGCCTGGCGCGTCTTGTCCGCATGACGGTGATCCCGGCGATGGAGAACGTGGCCCTCTGGCACGAGCGCGACATCTCGCATTCCTCCGTCGAGCGTGGCATCGCCCCCGACGCCACCGTGACCCTGGACTTCGCCCTGAACCGCCTGGCCGGCGTGGTCGAGAAGATGCTGATCTTCCCCGAGAACATGCTGGACAACATGAACAAGTTCCCCGGCCTGGTGATGAGCCAGCGGGTGCTGCTGGCGCTGACGCAGGCCGGTGTGTCGCGCGAAGACGCCTATGCGATGGTCCAGCGCAACGCCCTGAAGGTCTGGGAAGAGCGCGTCGACTTCCGCGAGCAGCTGCTGGCGGACGAGGACGTGGTCAAGGCGCTTGGCGTCGAGCAGATCAACGAGAAGTTCGACATGGGCTATCACACCAAGCACGTCGACACGATCTTCAAGCGGGTCTTCGGCGAAAGCTGATCCGCTTCGAGGGCCGATCGTCTGCCCGCTTGTATCAACGGCGTCTCCCTCGGGAGGCGCCGTTTGCATTTCGGGCATCGGTCGGGGGGGGGGTCTTTGCCCCCGGCACCCGAAGCTTCGGCCAAAACGGGAATCGTGCTATGGTTGTGTCATCCATTGGAGGACCCGCCATGAGAACTCTGCCCGTGAAAACTCTGCCCAAGAGAACTCTGATTGCCTCGGCCCTGCTGGGCCTTCTCGCCGCCGCCCCGCTGCAGGCCGGCTGCAGCTACCATGAAGAGCAGGCCAGCTCTTGCACAGAAGGCCATAGCTGGAACGCCGAGACCGGCACCTGCGAGAAGATCGTCACCGGCTGAACGCCGGGTCTGTAGGTATCCCGGCCGGGCCTGTCGCGGTTTCAGCCTTTCTTCACCCTTCCCTGATTATCTGCAGCGGAACGCAGAACGAGGGGAACATGGGCGACCTGGCTCCGCTGGCGCGGCTCGCGCCCCCTGCCCCGCTCACGGCCGGGCAGATGTCACGCAAGCAGAAGGCGGCCGTCATCATACGGCTGCTTCTGATCAACGGGCTGGATGTGCCCCTGAAAGAGCTGCCCGAGGATCTTCAGGCAGAGCTCACTATGCTGCTTGGCAACATGCGCCACATCGACCGTGACACGCTGTCCGGCATCGTCGAGGAATTCATCGGAGAACTGGAAGAGCTGGGCCTGACCTTCCCGCGCGGCGTGGCGGGCGCGCTTTCGGCGCTCGATGGCAAGATCTCGGCCCATACCGCCGCGCGCCTGCGCAAGGAGGCTGGCGTGCGCCAGACCGGCGACCCCTGGGATCGCGTCCGCGCCCTCGACCTGAAGAAGCTGCGCCCGATTGCCGAAACCGAGTCGATCGAGATCGCCGCGGTGATGCTGTCGAAGCTCGACACCGGCAAGGCGGCAGAGCTGCTGTCGCAGCTGCCCGGCCCCCGCGCGCGGCGCATCACCTATGCGATCTCGCTGACCTCCGGCATCTCGCCCGAGGCGCTCGACCGCATCGGCCTCTCCCTGGCCAGCCAGCTCGACGCCCAGCCCGACAGCGTCTTCGACAAGGACCCGGTGGAACGGGTCGGCGCGATCCTCAATTTCTCGACCGCCTCGACCCGCGACGACGTGCTGGAGGGTCTCGACGAGACCGACAGCGAGTTCGCCGAGAAGGTGCGCAAGGCGATCTTCACCTATACCAACATCCCCGCTCGCGTGGCGCCGCGCGACATCCCCAAGGTGGTCCGCCAGCTCGACCCCATGATGTTGGTCACGGCCCTTGCCGCCTCTACCGCGGGGGAAGAGGCCGCGACGGCGGAGTACATCCTGGGCAACATGTCGGCCCGCCTTGCCGACAGCCTGCGCGAGGAGGTTGCAGACCGCGACAAGGTCAAGGCCAAGGATGCCGAAGAGGCGATGAACGCCGTGGTCGCCGAGATCCGCAACCTCGAAGCTGCCGGAGAACTGCTGCTGCTCGCCGGCGACGACCAGGAAGAGGACTAGCTCCAGGCGCCCCTCACCCGTGGGGCGGTGCAGGAGGCATGCGGCGCGCGCCCTGGCCCCCCGGCCCCTCAGCCGGGCGCCCGGCTCTCCAGCAATACCGCTCCAAGTGGGGCCAAGTGAGCTTTGCCAACCAGCGCCCGTGCCCCAGGGCGCCCTTTGCCGGTCAGGCCGCAGGCCCGAAAGCGCGCTGTGTCAGCCAGCGCTCACGCCCCAAAGCGCGCTAAGCGGGCCGCCCACGCACGCGGAGGCAGTCGGCACCAAGTAGCGCCCGCGTCCGAAAGCCCCCTTCGCCAGGAAACGCAGCTAGCCCGGATGGCCTCTCGCCAACCAGGCCGCATGTCCGCAGCCAGTGTTCCCTTCGCGCCCTTCCGTCGCCCCACGCTCCCCCTGCAACACAGGGGCTCTGCCCCCCGTCACCCACACCTGGAAGCCTCACCAATCGAAGCGCAGGACCTGCCCTTGGGACCGCCAGCCGGGGGGTACGGGGGCGGGGCCCCCGAGGCCCCCTCTACGTCTCAGAACCGGCGCTGCAAGACCGGGGATGCCCCGGCCTCTCTCGGTCCTGCTCTGGACAGCGCCGCCGTGCGCCCATACCGTCCGCCGGACCTGCGGCCGACGCCGCTGACCGGAGCCCCAGATGACCCAGACTGCCCGCGCCATCCTCTTGATGATCCTCGCCATCTTCTGCTTCTCGGCGATGGATGCCTGTGCCAAGGCCATCGCCGCCGAAAGCAACACGGTCATGGCGCTCTGGGCGCGCTACGCGGGCCAGGCCGTGCTGGTTCTGGTGCTGGTTGCGCCACGCCTCGGCCAGGTGGCCCGCACCCGGTTTCCCGGCCTGCAGCTGCTGCGCGCCATCTGCCAGCTTACCGCCACCTCGGCCTTCTTCTTCGGCCTGAACTTCCTGGGCCTTGCCGAGAGCACTGCCATCATGGATGTGAACCCGGTGCTGATCACACTCGGCGCGGCGCTCTTCCTGGGCGAAAGGCTCGGCCCGCGTCGCCTGGCGGCCATCGGCGCGGCGCTCATCGGCGCGATGATCGTCATCCGTCCGGGCACCGAGGTCTTCTCTCCGGCGGCCATCTTCCCGCTCACCGCCGCCATCGCCTACGCGGGCTTTGCCCTGGCCACCCGCTTCATCGGCGGGCGCGAGGACCCCTGGACCTCGCTGCTCTATTCCGCCCTGCTGGGGGCCATCATCCTGACCGCCCTGCTGCCCGGCCAGTGGCAGATGCCCTCGCCGCGCACCGCGCTGCTGATGCTGGCGCTGGCGGGGCTCGGCACCACGGCGCAGCTGCTGCTGATCCGCGCCCTGACCCTGGGCGAGGCGGCAATGCTGGCGCCCTTCTCCTATGTCGGGCTGATCTCGGCCACCTTCTGGGGGGTCGTGGCCTTCGGCGAGTTCCCCGACCGGGCCACCATCATCGGCGCGCTTGTGATCGTGGCGGCCGGGGTCTATGTCTGGCACCGCGAAACCCGCAGCGCCCGCGCGCCGGGCATTGCCAGCCTCAAGGCCGCTCCGGCCCCTGAATCCCCTGTCCTCGACAACCGGACCGACCAGACGCCCAGATGACCCGCTCCGCTCCCCCCCCAGGCAAGCGCCCCGTCGTGGCCAGCGAGATCACCGATCCCGCCGACCTGCCAGCCAGGGAGCGCCTCGGGCATTACGTGGTGAATATCGCGCTCGGCGGGCTGATCGGCCTCGGGCTGGCGCTGCCCTACGAGCGCCGGGTGCCGCTCTTCGGCTGGCTGGTCTCGCGCCTGGTGGCACCGCTGGCGGGCTACAACCGCCGTATCCGCGACAACCTGGCCCTCGTCTCGCCCGAGATGAGCGCCGCCGAGGTGCGCCGGATGCAGCGCGCGGTGACAGACAACGTCGGCCGTACCCTGATCGAGATCTACTCGGGTCCCGAGTTCAAGGCCCGCCTCAGCGACGCGCCGATCGAAGGTCCGGGCCTCGAGGCGCTGGATGCCGCCTGTGCCGCGGGCCGCCCGGTGGTACTGGTCTCGGGCCACTTCGGCAATTACGAGGCCTTCCACGCCAAGGTCGCCGCCCGCCATGGCGAGGTGGGCGCGATCTACCGCCCGCTCAACAACATCTATTTCAACCGACACTACGTCGCCGCGATGGAGAGCATCGCCAAGCCGCTCTTTCCGCGCGGCCGCCGCGGCATGGCGCAGATGGTGCGCTTCCTGCGCGCCGGCAATATCGTCGCCATGCTCTCGGATCAGCACTTCGACTCCGGCGCACCGCTGCGCTTCTTCGACCAGCCGGCGATGACCGCCACCTCGGCGGCCGAAATGGCGCTGAAGTACAAGGCCGAGATCCTGCCGATCTACGGCATTCGCCAGCCCGACGGGCTGAGCTTCCGGATCGTGGTGGAGGCGCCCCTGCCCCATACCTCCGCCGAGGAGATGTCGCAGCGGCTCAATGACTCGCTGGAGTCGATGACCCGTGCCCACCCCGAGCAATGGTTCTGGGTGCATCGGCGCTGGAAGCGACGCAGGTCGCAGCAACCGGCGCAGGCAGGGCGCTAGGTACTGCCCGGCGACACTGCGCAGGTTTCAGAAAGAGAGAAGCGGAAGGATCAGGGCAGCCGGGCGGCGGCCTCGATCGCACCGAACCCAGCCCGTTGCAGCAGCACAGCGCCGGGGTGGTCCTGTGCCGCGCGCAGGTCAAGCTCCAGCGGGCGGCGGCCGTCCCATTCGGCGACGGGCTTCCAGTAGGTGACGATATTGGCGTAGTCGATCCGCGAGCCGGCGTTCTCGCCGCGCAGGATCTCGACCGACTTCATCGGAATGAAATGCACCAGCGTGACCTGCATCGGCCCGGTCTCGAGACCCGGCAGCGGCATCGCCTCGAGCCGGAAGCGCCCCTCTCCGGTGTTGCGCAGGTCCAGGGAGACATGCACCGGCGCGCGGCGCGCCAGGGCGATGTGCTCGGCCACTTCCTTCGGATGGGCGCCCTTCACGAAGGTGGTGCCATTGATGACGATCTGCGGCGTGTAGATCATGCGGGAGCCGGTGGCCCGCGCATAGGCCTTCTGGCGGCGGGTGAACATCGGATCGGCCAGGGCATCCTTCCAGCCCAGGTAATCCCAGTAGTCCACATGCAGCGCCAGCGGCAGCAGCTGATCGATCCCGGCCATGTCGGCCAACATCCTGTCCGCGGGCGGGCAAGAGGAACATCCCTGAGAGGTAAAGAGCTCGACCACCACGGGTGAACGATGCGCCTGTACGGCCTCCTGGGCCGGCGCTTTCGTTGCGAACAGCGCCGACGCGAGGCCAAGCACCCCGGCCAGCAGCATACCCCTGCGGCTTGCGAACATTCTACAGACTCTCATTGCTTCCCGATGCACCAGAAGTAACCAGCCCCCGCCTCAACTGCCAATCAAGGTTTTGCGAGAGACGAGAAGCCGGGTTTAACTGTGGCACCCATACCAAGGTCGCCCCACCCCACGGCAAAGGTTAACCCAGCGTCAGAAGAGTACACGGTATTTTGTGTGCAAAGGTATACTAAAATTGCCCAAGCCCCCTTGATCGGTCCGGGGCTTTAAGGCAGAAGCAGGTCAGCACGAACCCCTCATCTCCATTGGAAGGGAGCCATCTCCATGCCCATCGTAGTCGGACAGGACACCGCCAAGACGCGCAAGACGCTGACGGTCGGTAGCCAGAGCATTGCCTATTACTCGATCCCCGCGGCCGAAGCTGCCGGGCTCGGCGAGTTTTCCAATCTGCCTGCCGCTCTGAAGGTGGTGCTGGAGAACATGCTGCGTTTCGAAGACGGCAAGACCGTCTCCGTCGACGACATCAAGGCCTTCTCCGACTGGGGCAAGCTTGGTGGCAAGAACCCCAAGGAAATCGCCTACCGCCCCGCGCGCGTGCTGATGCAGGACTTCACCGGCGTTCCGGCCGTGGTCGACCTGGCCGCCATGCGTGACGGCATCAAGGCGCTTGGTGGCGACGCCAAGAAGATCAACCCGCTGGTCCCCGTCGACCTGGTCATCGACCACTCGGTCATGATCGACGAATTCGGCAACCCGCGCGCCTTCCAGATGAACGTGGACCGCGAGTACGAGCGCAACATGGAGCGCTACACCTTCCTCAAGTGGGGCCAGACCGCGTTCGAGAACTTCCGCGTCGTGCCGCCGGGCACCGGCATCTGCCACCAGGTGAACCTGGAATACCTGGCCCAGACCGTCTGGACCGACAAGGACCAGGACGGCAACGAAGTGGCCTACCCGGACACCCTCGTCGGCACCGACTCCCACACCACCATGGTCAACGGCGCAGCCGTCCTGGGCTGGGGTGTTGGCGGTATCGAAGCTGAGGCGGCCATGCTCGGCCAGCCGATCTCGATGCTGATCCCCGAGGTCGTCGGCTTCAAGCTGACCGGCGCCATGGTCGAAGGCACCACCGGCACCGACCTGGTGCTGAAGGTCGTCGAAATGCTGCGCGCCCATGGCGTGGTCGGCAAGTTCGTCGAATTCTACGGCCCCGGCCTCGACAACCTGCCGCTGGCACAGCGTGCCACCATCGCCAACATGGCGCCCGAGTACGGCGCCACCTGCGGCTTCTTCCCGATCGACGACGAGACACTGCGCTACCTGCGTCAGACCGGCCGCGACGAGGACCGCATCGCGCTGGTCGAAGCCTATGCCAAGGAAAACGGTTTCTGGCGCACCGCCGATTACGATCCCGTCTACTCCTCGACCCTCGAGCTGGACATGAACGACATCGTGCCCGCCATCTCGGGTCCGAAGCGTCCGCAGGACTACGTGGCCCTGACCGGCGCCGCACCCGCCTTCGAGAAGGTCGTGGCCGACTTCCGCGGCGTGGACATGTCCGAGGAAGCCAAGGAAATGGCCGACGAAGGCCCCGTGGCAACCAAGCCCCGCTCCTTCTACAAGACCGCCAAGGTCGACGGCGAGGATTACGAGCTGAACGACGGCTCCGTCGTCATCGCCTCGATCACCTCCTGCACCAACACCTCGAACCCCTACGTGCTGATCGGCGCGGGCCTTGTGGCCAAGAAGGCGCATGAGCTGGGCCTTGATCGCAAGCCCTGGGTGAAGACCTCTCTGGCCCCCGGCTCGCAGGTCGTCACCCAGTACCTGGACGCCGCCGGCCTGACCGAGCACCTGGATGCCATCGGCTTCAACCTGGTCGGCTACGGCTGCACCACCTGCATCGGCAACTCGGGCCCGCTGCAGCCCGAGATCAGCAAAGCGATCAACGACAACGACCTGATCGCCACCTCGGTGCTGTCGGGCAACCGCAACTTCGAGGGCCGTATCTCTCCCGATGTGCGCGCCAACTACCTGGCCTCGCCGCCGCTGGTGGTGGCCTACGCCCTGGCCGGTGACATGAACATCGACCTGGCCAACGACCCGATCGCCCAGACGCCGGACGGCAAGGATGTCTACCTGAAGGACATCTGGCCCTCGGATGCCGAGATCGCGGAGCTGGTCGAAAAGGTCGTCACCCGCGAGGCGTTCCAGTCCAAGTACGCCGACGTCTTCAAGGGCGACGAGAAGTGGCAGGCCGTGGAAGTCTCGGGTGGCGAGACCTACGACTGGCCGGCGTCGTCGACCTACATCCAGAACCCGCCCTACTTCCAGGGCATGGGTGCCGAGCCGGGCACGGTGAAGGACATCCAGGGCGCGAAGGTCCTGGCCATCCTCGGTGACATGATCACCACCGACCACATCTCTCCGGCCGGTTCCTTCAAGGACACCACCCCGGCAGGCAAGTACCTGCTGGAGCGCCAGGTTCCGGTGCGCGAGTTCAACTCCTACGGCTCGCGTCGCGGCAACCACGAGGTGATGATGCGCGGCACCTTCGCCAACATCCGCATCAAGAACGAGATGCTGGACGGTGTCGAAGGCGGCTACACCCTGGCGCCCTCGGGCGAGCAGGCTTCGATCTACGATGCCTCCATGGCCTACCAGGAAGCCGGCACGCCGCTGGTGGTCTTCGGTGGCGAACAATACGGCGCGGGTTCCTCCCGTGACTGGGCGGCCAAGGGGACCAACCTGCTGGGCGTCAAGGCCGTGATCGCCGAGAGCTTCGAGCGCATCCACCGCTCGAACCTGGTCGGCATGGGCGTCATTCCCTTCGAGTTCACCGGCGGTGACAGCCGCAAGTCCCTGGGCCTGAAGGGCGACGAGACCGTCGACATCCTGGGCCTCGAGACGGTGACCCCGCTGCAGGAAGTTCCGGCGACCATCACCATGGGCGACGGCTCCAAGAAGGAGATCACCCTGAAGTGCCGGATCGATACCGCGATCGAGAAGGAATACATCGAACACGGCGGCGTGCTGCACTACGTGCTGCGTGACCTCGCCAAGAGCTGATCTTCAGCTTGAGCGATGCAGAAAGGGCGCCCTCGGGCGCCCTTTCCCGTTTGGGGCGCGCGCGCAGGGGGCTCTGCCCCCGTCTCCGTGCCGGAGACTCCCCCGGAGTACTTTCAGCCTGGTGATGCGCGGGTTGCGCTTTCGCCCGGCAGCATGTCTTCTTCCCGGATGACAGACGAAAGACCCACAGCCCTGATCACCGGCGGCGCGCGCGGCATCGGCGCGGCGATTGCCCGCGAGCTGGCCCGCGACCACCGCGTGCTCTTCACCTATCTCGGCGCCGAAGCCGCCGCCCTGGCGCTTGCCGCCGAGCTGCCCGAGGCCCAGGCCCTGCCCTGCGACCTGGCCGAGGCCGGGGCGCCCGAGGCGCTGATGCGGCAGGTGCAGGCGCTGAGCCCGCGCCTTGATCTGCTGGTCAATGCCGCGGGCTCGGTGGAGGAGGAAGATCCGCTGGGTTTCGACATGGCATCGGCCGAGCGGCAGATGCGGATCAATGCCCTGGCCCCCGCCGCCCTGACCGCCGCGGCGGGCCGGTTCATGCCAAGGGGCGGCTCGGTGATCAACATCACCTCGGTCAATGCCACCTTCCCGCCCACGGGCGCGCTGACCTATGGCGCCTCGAAGGCGGCGCTCGAGAATTATACCCGCGGCTATGCCAAGGTGCTGGGGCCGCAGGGCATCCGGGTCAATGCCATCGCCCCCGGCGCGGTCGAGCGTGACCACGCCCCGCGCCCGCCCGAGCTGATCGCGCTCTTCGAGGCCGACGCCGCCCTGGGCAGCCTGGCCACGCCCGAGGACATCGCCCTGGCCGTGCGTTTCCTGGCCGAGGCCAAGGGCGTCACCGGGGTCATCCTGCCGGTCTCGCGCGGCTTCCGCCTGTAGCGCCAGGCACAACCTTGAGCAGATTAGCGCTCTGTCCGGGCGCGCCTTCGTGATATCCTCGGCCTTATTTCAAAGAGCATTTGAAGGAGGAGATCATGCCCGCGACATTGCCGCGCAAGGTGCAGGAGGTCACCGACGAGGTCGACCGTATCAAGGAAAAGATCAGGAAAATCGAAGAGCTGGGAGGCGATCCTGAACCGCTGAAGGACTACCTGGGCGAATACCTGCCCGGCGTGATCAAGGAGCTGGACGCCGAGGCCCGGACAGAGATTCGCCAGCTGCTGGACGCGGCGGTGGCGCTCAACCATGGCATTCGCGGAGACAATCCCGCCAATGCCCGCGACCCCAAGATCGAGGCCAACGAGGATATCAGGCGCATCGACGAGGCCGAGGCCGAACGCAAGCGCATCCGCGAGAAGCTGAAGATCGCCCGTCAGCACATTCCCCCAGGCGACGCGGGCGAGGCCGAGCAACGGCTTGCAGACAAGCTGGAGGGGCTCGACAAGCAGATCCGCAAGGCCGCGCAGCAGGCCGCCGAACGCGAGATCGAAGAGCTGGAGGACGAACTGGAGGCCATCGCCAGGGGCAGGCCCCGCAAGGGCGCAGGGGTGGGCCCCGGCGCCAGGCCAAAGGCCAAGCCCGCCGATCCGCCAGACAAGGCCAAGGACGACAAGGACAACCGCTCGGGCGGCGGCGGCGGTAGCGGCGCGCCGCAGGATATCGAGGCCGGGGACACCGGCGTCCGGCTGACACCGGGGCAGAAGAGCGATATCAACGTCACCCTCTCGACCATCTATGTCGCCTCCGAGACCGATGTCTGGGTCTGGGACCCGCGCTCTTCCTCCTGGGAGGGCATGGGCTTTGGCGGCGAGCTGGTGAAGGTCGAGATCATCGACGGCGGGCTGCTGGCCTTCTCGGCCGGCAGGGCCGCGCTCTGGGACAGCTACCGTGGCGAGTGGCTTCCGGTACTGGAGGCTTCGGGGCTGGAGGAAGGCGAGGCGAAGGTCTTCGAGGCCAAGGCCTAGGTCCCGCCTGCCCTGCCATGAGGCCAAACGACAGGTGGATGGGGCCTCCCTGCCCCGTCCCGTCCTGTCTCAGGATTGACTGGCGGCCCGTATCATTGCCCGTGTCATTGCCCCGCGGCGCGGGCCAGGGCCGGGCGGATGGTGCTTTCCAGCACGCGTTCGGTGATCGGCCCGGCGAAACGGGTGACGACACGGCCCTCGCCGTCGATGACGAAAGTCTCGGGCACGCCATAGAGCCCCCAGTTGAGCCCCATGCGGCCGCTCTCGTCGGCGCCGATGGCGCGGTAGGGATCGCCCAGCTCGGCCAGGAAGCCAAGCGCCGCGTCGGGCTTGTCCTTGTAGTTGACGCCGTAGATCGACAGGCCCTCGGCCTCGGCCAGCTGCATCAGGTTCGGGTGCTCGATGCGGCAGGGCGCGCACCAGGAGGCCCAAAAATTCACCAGCTTGACCTCGCCATCGGACAGGGTCTCGTCCGAGAAGGCCGGCAGATCGCCGAGCGGGGTCACCACCACGGCGGGCGCGGGCTTGCCCGCAAGCGCGGTCGGCAGCTGGTCGGGGTCCTCGCGCTGCATGCCGAGGAAGAACATCAGCGCCAGCCCGGCAAAGGCCACGGGCGGCAGCAGCATCAGCGGTTTGATCTTCATTTCTTCGTCCTTGCCTCGACCTCGGCCAGCTCTGCCCTGACGCGCCGCGCCCGCCAGAGGCTGACACCCGTCAGCGCCAGCAGCAGCAGGAGCGACACCCCGTAGGCCGACAGCACCGTGGCCGCGTATTTTCCAAGTTCAGGCATCTCAGCCCCTCCTTTCGCGCGCCACCAGGGCCCGCATCCGCCGGGCGCGGATCTCGGTCTGGGTGCGCAGCAGCACAAGCGCCACGAAGAGCAGCACAAAGCCCGCAATGCAGACGAAGAGCGGCAGGGCGAAGACATTGCTCACCCGCTCTTCGGTATCGCCCGCCAGCGCGCCCGCGCGCATCACCGAGGCGCCCTGGTGCAGCCCCTGGTTCCAGAAGTTCACCGCGTAGCGCGACAGAACGGCAAAGACCGATCCGACGATACAGAGGATCGAGGTCAGGTCGGCGGCGGTGTCGTCATCCTCGACCGCGGCCCAGAGGGCGATGTAGCCGAGGTAGAACAGGAAGAGGATCAGGAAGGAGGTCAGCCGAGGGTCCCAGACCCACCAGGTGCCCCACATCGGCTGGCCCCAGATGGCGCCCGTGGCGAGGGCGATCATGGTCATCACGGCGCCGATCGGGGCCGCGGCGCGGGCCGCCAGGGCGCTGACGTGGTGGCGCCGGATCAGCCAGATCAGCGAGGCCAGCAGCATCATGAACCAGGCATTGATCGCCATCAGCGCCGAGGGCACATGCAGGTAGATGATCTTCACGGTCGAGCCCTGGCGGTAGTCCTCGGGGGTAAAGAAGAACCCCCAGATCAGCCCGACGACGAGGCAGGCCACCGAGGCCCAGGTCACGGCAGGCAGGACCCGCTGCGAGGTCTCGATGAATTTCTTCGGATTGGCATATTCCCAGAGAGAGCGCATAGCTTCCCATATCCTCCTGGCGTCCCGAGGGACATTCACATCATCGCAAGTTCACGCGCAAGACCGCGGCGCTGGCAAAGGGCAGCAGCGCCAGAGTGCCGCAGGTGATCCCCGCCAGCAGCAGCAGGGGCGTCTGAACCGCAAGCCCCTCGGCGCCGCGCCTTGCCACCTCGGCGCCGAATATCAGGGTCGGCACGTAGAGCGGCAGGACGATCAGGCTCAGCAGCAAGCCGCCGCGCTTCAGCCCCACGGTCAGCGCCGCGCCGAAGGTGCCCAGCACGGACAGCGCCGGGGTGCCGATCAGCAGCGAGACGAAGAGCCAGGCAAAGCCCGGTCCCGGCAGGTTCAGCATCAGCCCCAGCAGGGGGGCGGCCACCACCAGCGGCAGCCCCGTGGTGATCCAATGGGCCAGAGCCTTCATGGTGACGATGCCTTCCAGTGGCAGCGGCGCGGTGGCCAGCAGCTCCAGCGAGCCGTCCTCGCGGTCCAGCGCGAAGATCCGGTCGAGCGACAACAGGCAGGCCAGCAGCGCGCCGACCCAGAGGATGCCCGGCGCGATGCGCGCCAGCAGCGCCCCTTCGGGTCCGACGCCGAAGGCCACCAGCGCCACGAGGATCAGGTAGAAGGCCAGGCCCAGGCCGAAGCCTCCGCCCGCCCGCAGGGCCAGGGTCAGGTCCCGTCTCAGCAGCGCGATCACAGGAAGGCCCCGCCGAATGCATCGTCGAAATCGTCCATCTCGGCTCTGGCCTTCAGCGGGCCCAGGTCCAGCACCGCCGCCTCGGGCAGGCCAAGGTCGATATGGGTGGCGATCACCGCCATGCCGCCGCCCGCCAGATGCGCCCGCACGGCCTCGGCGAAGAGCGCGACCGAGGCCGCGTCGAGCGAGACCGTCGGCTCATCCAGCAGCCAGAGCGCCCGGCCCGTCACCATCATCCGCGCCAGCCCCAGCCGGCGCTTCTGCCCGGCCGAGAGCATCCCCGCCTGGCGGTCGCGCAGCGCTTCCAGGTCGAAGGCCGCCAGCGCCGGGGCGATATCGGACAGCCCGTGTACCGCGGCCCAGAACGTCAGGTTCTCGGTCACGCTCATCTGCGCCTTCAGGCCATCCGCATGGGCCCCATAGGCAGCGAGCTCGCGGTCGAAGCCGATCTCTCCGCCGCGCGGGTCCTGCAGCCCGGCAAGGCAGCGCAGCAGCGTCGTCTTGCCCGAGCCATTGGGCCCGCGCAGGATCAGCGCCTGCCCCGGCGCCAGCGTGAAGCTGACGCCCTCCAGCAGGGCCACGCCGCCACGGGCGACGCAGAGATCTTTGACGCGCATATCCATGTGAAACCCTTAACCCGTTCCGCTGCCGCGCAAAAGACGCCACGAGGGCACCCCCTGTCCTTGATCTGGCGCAGATGGCACGGGGGGATCGCCTCCGGCGGGAGTATTTTCAGCCTGGTGATGACATGGGGCGCCGTGCCCTTGCATCACCGGGCCGGACATACGCCCGCCTGAGGCAGGTCCGGGCCGCCCGAGGCCCGCGGCCGGTGGTTGGTCAGAAGGTCAGACAGGCAGCAGCGCGGCGGCGATGCGGCGGCCTTCGGAAAGCAGCACGTTGAAGCTGCGGCAGGCCGTGGGGGTGGCCATGGGCTCGATCCCGATACCGGCCTCCTCGAGCGCTTCGCGCAGGGCCGTGGGAACCGGGCGCATCTCGGCGCCGGTGCCCAGCAGGATCACATCGACATCCCCCGCCAGCGTTAGCAGCGGGTCGGTGTCGGTCTCGCCGCCCCAGGGGCGGGTGGAATTGGCCAGCACGAGGACCGGCGCGGGCACGGCCTCGGCGCCGATGCGGATGAAGCCCGGTCCGTAGCCGTCGATGGGGCGCGCGTGGTCATAGGAGATTTCGACGAGTTCCATGGAGGTCTCCGACGTCAGGATTGAAAGAGCGGCAGGCCCGAGAGGATCGCCAGGGCGATCACCCCGTAGGCCACCCGCCGATAGGCGGTTTCGCGGTCCGGGGCGAAGGCGCGCTGGCCAGCCAGCGTGCCCGCAGCATAGGGCAGAGCCAGCACCAGCGCCAGCCAGAGGGCATCGGCGCTGACCCGTCCCTGCCAGAACATGCCGGCGATCAGGCCCAGGTCGAGCAGGGCGAGAAAGACGATGGTATTGGCCCGCACCACCGCGGCACCTGCGGCGCCGGCCAGGTAGAAGAGGATCACCGGCGGTCCGGTCAGCCCGGTGGTGCCGCCCAGCACGCCCGCGACCGCGCCAACCGCCAGCAGGCCCGGCCAGTTGACCCGGCCCTCGTAGCGCCAGCCCGTGGCAAGTGCCAGCAGGGTCAGCCCCGCCACCCCGGTCACGCACCAGCGCAGCACCTCCTGCTCGAGCCAGCCCAGAAGCCAGAGCCCGAGCGGCGCCGCGGCCACCGCCGCCAGGGCCAGCGTGCCCACCTCGCGCAGGTCGGCCTGGCGCAGGGCACGCGGCACGATGACGGGCCAGGACAGCACGCCCATGCCCATCATGGCCACGATTGCATAGGGAAGAGGCAGGAAGATGCCGGCGACCGGCATGATGATCAGCGCCGAGCCGAAGCCCGCGAAGCCCCGGACGCCACCGGCCACCAGGCAGGTCAGCAGAAGCCATGGCAGTCCGGGTGTGGCGAGGGCCTGGATGAGGCCCTCGCCGATCATGTCGGCCATCTCAGGCGTCGATATTGGCGAATTGCGTACCGGCACCGCCCGAGGGCTTGGACCAGTCGCGTTTCACGCCCAGCCAGAGCACCACGTTCTTGGCCACGTAGACCGAGGAATAGGTGCCGACCACGACGCCCCAGGTGATGGCGAAGACGAAGCTGCGGATCACGTCGCCGCCCAGCACCAGCAGCGCGATCAGGGCGATCAGCGTGGTGCCCGAGGTCATGATGGTCCGGCTCAGGGTCTCGTTGACCGAGAGGTTCATCACGTCGATCAGCGCCTTCTGCTTGTACTTCCTCAGGTTCTCTCGCAGGCGGTCGAAGATCACCACGGTATCGTTGATCGAATAGCCGATGATGGTCAGCAGCGCCGCGATGGTCGCCAGATCGAAGCGGATCTGCAGCGCCGAGAAGATGCCGATGGTCAGGATCACGTCGTGGAACAGCGCGAAGACCGCCCCCAGCGAGAACTGCCATTCGAAGCGCAGCCAGATGTAGAAGAGGATCGCCGCCAGCGCCGCGCCGACCGCCAGAACGGCCGTGCGGATCAGTTCGCCCGAGACCTTGGGCCCGACGCTTTCCACGCTGGTGAAACGGATCGAGGGGTCGACCTCCTGCAGCGCCGCCTCGACGGTGGCGATGGTGTCGGAGGCCACGGCCTGCTGGTCGTCCTGGGACTGGATGCGGATCATCGCCACGTGTTCATTGGCGGCGAAGGAGGGGTCGAAGACCTCGGAGATCACCACGTCGCCCAGGCCAAGCGGGTCGATGGCGGCGCGGTAGTCGGCCACTTCGACGGAGCTTTCGGACTGGGTGCGGATGGTGGTGCCGCCACGGAAGTCGATGCCGAAGTTCAGACCCACCACCAGCCAGAGCACCAGCGAGACGGCCATGAGCACGCCCGAGATGCCGAAGGTGACAAAGCGGTACTTGAAGAAGTCGTAGTTGGTGTCCTGGGGAACCAGTCTCAGCCTCATGTCAGACCTCCAGAGTCTTGGGCCGCGCCCGTTCGAACCACATCACCACCAGCAGGCGGGTGATGTAGATGGCCGTGAAGACCGATGTGATGATGCCAAGGCCCAGGGTCACCGCGAAGCCGCGCACCGGACCGGAGCCCAGCACAAAGAGGATCACCGCCACGATGAAGGTGGTGATATTGGCGTCGATGATGGCGGAAAGCGCCCGGTCATAGCCCAGCTCGATGGCGCGGGCCGGCCCCTTGGCGGTCTTCAGTTCCTCGCGGATGCGCTCGAAGACCAGCACGTTGGCGTCCACCGCCATGCCGATGGTCAGCACGATGCCCGCGATACCCGGCAGGGTCAGCGTGGCGCCGATGAGGCTGAGCAGGCCGAAGATCAGGCCCACGTTGAGGATCAGCGCGATATTGGCGAAGAGACCGAATAGGCCGTAGCTGGCCCCCATGAAGACCAGCACCGCGATACCGGCGACGATACAGGCGATCTTGCCGGCCTGGATGCTGTCAGCGCCCAGTTCCGGCCCGATGGTCCGCTCTTCCAGGAAGTCCAGACCGGCGGGCAGCGCGCCCGCGCGCAGCAGCACGGCCAGGTTGGTGCTTTCCTCGACGGTGAAATTGCCGGTGATGATGCCCGACCCGCCCGAGATATGGGCCTGGATGACCGGGGCGGAGATCACCTCGTTATCGAGCACGATGGCGAAGGGGTTTCCGATGTTCTGGGCGGTGTAATCGCCGAACTTGCGCGCGCCCGAGGGGTTGAAGCGGAAAGAGACCGCCGCATTGCCGTTCTGGTCGAAGGAGGGCTGCGCATCGACCAGCTCCTCGCCCGAGACCACGGCGGCCTGTTCCAGCACGTAGTAGAGACCCTCCTGGTCGGCGGAGGGCAGAACCTCCTGCCCGGCAGGGACACGGCTGTCGGGGTCCGAGGTCGAGGTGACCACCGGCTGGAAGTTGAGCTGTGCGGTGGTGCCGATGATCGCCTTCAGCTCATCCGCGCTGCCGATGCCGGGCACCTGGATCAGGATGCGGTCGGCACCCTGGCGCTGGATGGTGGGCTCTCGCGTGCCGACCTCGTCGATACGGCGGCGGATGATCTCGAGCGACTGGCGCACGGTGCGGTCGTCGGTGGCGACGCGCTCGGCCTCGGAGAGCTGAACGGTCAGCAGATCGCCCTCGCCGCTGACCACGATGTCGCTTGCGCCGGCGCCGGTGAGCGAGGTGACCGGACGCGCCAGCCCCCGCACCAGCTTGACCGCGCGGTCAAGGCCGGCAGGATCGCCGATACGCACCGCGAGGGTGCCGTCGTCAGAGGGTTGCAGGCGGATCGTGCCGACCTCGCCCCGGTGGTCGCGCAGCAGGTTGCGGACCTCGGGCCAGAGCCCTTCCATCCGCGTCTGGTAGACCTCTTCGACCTTCACCTCGGCGAGCAGATGCGCACCGCCGCGCAGGTCGAGGCCCAGGTTCACCAGGCCGGAGGGCAGGAAGCCAGGCCATCCCTCGACGCCCGTGCTGTCGCCCGCCTGGGCCGCGACCTTGTCGTTATAGGCTTCCACGCGTCCGTAGAAGCCGTTCGGAAGGGCCAAGAGCAGACCGAGGGCGACAAGCCCCCAGATCAGGACCCGTTTCCACGTCTCGATTTGCAGCATCTTGGCCCCTTCCTCGGGTTAGCCTTCGGGGCCTTACTTCGCCTCGGCGGGTTCGGTCTTGGAGACGACCTGCGCCAGGGTGGAGCGGATGACACGGACCTTCACGCCCTCGGCGATCTCGACCTCGATCTCGCCGTCTTCCTTGACCTTGGACACCTTGCCGATGATCCCGCCCTGGGTGATCACCTGGTCGCCGCGACGCACGCCTTCGACCATGGCCTTGTGTTCCTTCATCTTCTTCTGCTGCGGCCGGATGAGCAGGAAGTACATGATCGCAAAGATCAGGATCAGCGGCAGGAATTGCGCCATCGCGTTGGTTTCCATGAAGGGTCCTCTTTCATCTGTCTGCGGGGAACCCCGCTGAATTTTGCCGGAACCTATGTGTGGCCGGGGGGGATTGCAAGGAGGGATGCTCGCTGCCGCAGGGCCGCTTGCCCCCGCCGCCACCCCGCCAGGTCGCCCGCGCGACGGCCCCGAAGCCCGCAGGTCAGGCAAAGGTGGGTTCGCACCCACCCTACGGCCCGCGACAAGCCTGCCCCGGCCAAAGCCTGTTCCGCGCAGCACTGGCGTGGCGGCGGCATTGTGGCCTCCCTGCCCGTCCGGCCCGCCTTGCATCCGGCGCGGGTGCAAGGTTGTTGCGCCGATCCCCCTGTCGCGCCTAGCCTTTTGCCATGAAGATGACACCCCGCCCCGCCCGATGAGCCGCAAGGCCCGGCCCCAGACCCGCAGCGACCGGCCCGAGGCCCGGCTGGCCCGCCGTCGCGCCAGGGGCCCTGCCCCCATGCGCACCCCCTCGGTGATCCAGCGGATCGACACCCTGGTGCGCAAGGGCACCTCGGCTTTCTTCCTGCTGCTGACCTTCCTCGCCTTCGCGGTGATCACCCTGGCCACGGTCTCGGATGCGGATTTCTTCCTGCCCTCGCGCCAGACCACCCTGCCGATCCTCGATGCCGAGATCCCCACGGTCTATCTCTTCTACGTCGCCCCGCCGCTGATCCTGGCGCTCTACGGCAACCTGCACCTGCAGCTGATGAAGCTCTGGGACACGCTGGGAGAGGCCCTGACCGATCTTGACGCCGCCACCCTGTCGCGGGCGGCCCATCCCTGGCTGGTGGTCGACATGGCCTTTGCCTATGGCCATGGCACGCGCCGCGCCGGCACGCCGCTTGACCGGCTCGTGGGGGTGGTCTCGGGGCTGGTGATCTTCGCCGCGACGCCGCTGACGCTGCTGCTCTTCTGGACCCGCTCCATGCCGCGCCACGATCCGCTGCTGACCCTGGGCGTGATCGGCAGTTGCCTCTGGATCAGCCTGGTGATCAGCGCGCTGAGCCTGGTCTACCTGCGCCATCACATCCGCCAGGGCGCCCGCGCCGGGGAAGAGCCCAGCCCCAGCCCCGGACTGCGCGCCGCGTCGGTGGTCCTGGCCCTGGGCATCGCGCTCTTTTCCTGGACCTCCACCGGAGATGGTCTGATCGACAGCGCGGTCGAGATCCAGACCGGCCTGATGGAGAGCCTGGGCGATCACCCCGAGGACGCGCTGGAGGACTTCCGCCCCGCCTGGGCCGATGCGCTGGCCGCCAGCCCGCTGAACCGGCGTCCCTTCACCCTGGCGCGCGCCGACCTGGCCGGGGTCATCTTCACGCCGAAGCCCGAGGGCTGGCTGCTCTGGGACGACGCCCTGCGCGCCGACTGGCCCGGCTGGTGTGACAGCCACGGGGTGCCGGGCCCGGTCTGCGCTCAGATCGACCCCGACCCCTGGTCCGGCCCCATCGAGCCCCCCGCCGCTCTCGGCATCGACCTGATCACCCCCTGGTGCGAGACCGGCGCGGGTCATGACGCGGGCGGAGACTTCCCCCGCTGCGCCGCTTACCTCGGCCAGCTCCGCCGCAGTTACGAGGCAGAGTGGTTTCACCGACGGATGTACCGCATCGCGGCCCTGGGCGCGCCGGATCTCTCGGGCGCCGACCTCAGGAACGCCGATCTGAGCGGTGCCCAGATGCAGGGGGTGCGGCTCGTGGGGGCAGAGTTGCAGGGGGCGGAGCTCTCTTCGGCGCTGCTGCAGGGGGCAGACCTTCGCCAGGCGGAACTGCAGGGGGTGCGGCTGCGCGCCACCGAGCTCGCCGGGGCTGATCTGAGAGGCGCGGAACTGCGCGGCGCCACTCTGTCCGGCGCGCATCTGACCCGCGCTCTGACCGGAGGCCCCGAGGCCGGCCAGGAGCCTTAGGGCGGGGGCCACCCGCCCTCTTCCGCCGGCCGGCCACCGCGACATCCAGCTGCACGCTTGCTACCTACAGGAGGCTGCCGAAGGTGGGTTTACCCCCACCCTGCGCCCTTTCCCTAGCGCCCGCCTGCCACAGCCGCCCTTTGCCCGTCACTCCCCTGTACCCTTTCGCAATCTTTTGCGGCATAAGGCCCGCACGACTCAGACCCAAAGGAGTGCAAGACATGCATGACATCCGCACCATCCGCGACAATCCGGCCGGTTTCGACGCCGCCCTGTCCCGCCGTGGCGTGGAGGGTCTCTCGTCTTCCCTGCTGGCGCTGGACGAAGAGCGCCGCGCCAAGATCCAGGCCGCCGAGACCGCCCAGGCCGAGCAGAACGCCGCCTCGAAGCAGGTCGGCGCCGCCAAGGCAAAGGGCGACGAGGCCGAGTTCGAGCGCCTGCGCGCGCTGGTGGCCGAGAAGAAGCAGGCGGTTGCCGCCATGCAGACCGAGGCCAAGGAGCTGGACGCGAAGCTTACGGAGATGCTCATGGGCATCCCGAACCTGCCGGCCGAGGACACGCCCGATGGCGCCGACGAGGACGAGAACGTCGAGATGAAACGCTGGGGCTCGGTCCCGGAGTTCGCCTTCACCCCGAAGGAGCACTACGAGCTCGCCGGTGTGCAGGACGGCATGGACTTCGAGACCGCGGCCAAGCTGTCCGGCTCGCGCTTCGTGGTGCTCTCGGGCGCCGTGGCGCGGATTCACCGGGCGCTGGCGCAGTTCATGGTCAACACCCATGTCGACGAGAACGGGCTGACCGAGACCTGGATCCCGGTCCTCGTCCGCGAAGAAATGATGCGCGGCACCGGCCAACTGCCGAAGTTCGGCGAGGACAGCTACCAGACCACCAATGGCTGGTGGCTGGTGCCGACCGCAGAGGTGCCGCTGACCAACATCGTCAATGACGTGGTGATCGAGGAAAGCTATCTGCCCCGCCGCTACGTGGCCCACACCCAGTGCTTCCGCTCCGAGGCGGGCTCGGCCGGCCGCGACACCGCCGGCATGCTGCGCCAGCACCAGTTCGAGAAGGTCGAGATGGTCTCGATCACCCATCCTGATCACTCCCGCGCCGAGCTCGACCGCATGACGGCCTGCGCCGAGGGCATCCTCGAGAAGCTGGGCCTGGCCTATCGCACCATGGCGCTCTGCACCGGCGACATCGGTTTCGGCGCCCGGCGCACCCACGACATCGAGGTCTGGCTGCCTGGTCAGAACACCTACCGCGAGATCTCCTCGGTCTCGGTCTGCGGCGACTTCCAGGCGCGGCGGATGAACGCTCGCTTCAAGCCCGCCGAGGGTGGCAAGCCGCAGTTCGTCCATACGCTGAACGGCTCGGGCCTGGCGGTCGGGCGCTGCCTGATCGCCGTGCTGGAGAACGGCCAGCAGGAAGACGGCTCTGTCCGCCTGCCCGAGGTTCTGGCCCCCTACCTCGGCGGCAAGCTGACGCTGACCACCGAGGGCACCCTGGCCTAAGGCGTTGCGTCATTTCGGAAAATATGAGGGCCCCGGTGAACCACACCGGGGCCTTTTGCGTATGTCCCATGACACCTAGGAGGTTTCCATGCGTATTCTGCTGCCCCTGCTGATCCTGCTCGCGACCCTTGCCTTTGCCCTCTCGCCGGTGCTCTCGACCGGGTTCTCGGGTTTCACCGCGGACCAGTTCCCGGTGCCGCAGCCGGATCCGCCGATCCAGCCCATGGGGCTGACCTTCGCGGTGATCTGGACGGTGATCTACGGCTGGCTGATCGTGATGTCGGGCTTCGGGCTGCTGCGCCGGGCCGATGCGCCGGACTGGGCACCGCACCGGCCCTGGCTGCTGGCCTCGCTGGTGATCGGCGCGGCCTGGATTCCAGTGGCCAATGTCTCGCCCATCTGGGCGCTGGTCCTGATCTGGGCCATGCTGGCCACCACCCTGCGCGCGCTCTGGCTGGTGCCGGGCCGTGACCGCTTCTGGCTCCAGGGGCCGGTCGGGCTCTACGCAGGCTGGCTGACCGCTGCTGCGCCGGTCGGCACGGCGGTCGTGGCCACGGGCTATGGCGCCACGCCGGAGCTCTGGGTCCATGCCGCCTTCCTGCTGCTGGCGAGCTGGATCGCCTATGCTGTGGCCCGTTTCTCCAGCCAGCCGCGCCCCTTCTACCTGGTCGCGGTGCTCTGGGCCGTTCTGGGGATCATCATCGACAATGTCGCGGTCGGGCGCTGGCTCTTTGCCGGGCTCGCAGGCGCGGTGCTGCTGGTGCTGCTGCCGGTCTTCGCGCGCCACGTCCGGGATTTCATGCGCCGCTAGCCAGAGGGGGGCCCCGCTCTTCCCCCGGTGCAATGCCCCTGCGGCCGACCAGAGCCGCAGGGTGGAGGCGCTCCATTCCCTGCCGGACAGAAAAAGGGCGCCCGAAGGCGCCCCCTGATCACTTCACCGGCTTCCGCCCCAGGGGCTTGCCGCCCGAAGGACGGCTGCTGCGCTTGGGCTTCTCGTCGGCGCGGCCCTTGCCCAGGTGCTTGCGCAGCCGCGAGGGCGTGGACTTGGTCTTGTTCTGATAGGGGTTCTTGTCCCCCTGCCCGCGCATGGTCAGGCGGATCGGCGTGCCCGGCATGTCGAAGCTGGTGCGCAGCCCGTTGACCAGGTAGCGCGAGTAGCTGTCGGGCAGCTTGTCGGGATGCGAGCACATGACCACGAAACCCGGCGGGCGGGTCTTGGCCTGGGTGATGTAGCGCAGGCGGATGCGGCGGCCGCCGGGTGCGGGCGGCGGGTGCTGCTCCAGCATGCCGGAGAGCCAGCGGTTCAGCTGGCCGGTCGAGACCCGGCGGTTCCACACCGCATGGGCCTTCAGGATCGCTTCGCGCAGCCGCTCGAGCCCACGACCGGTCTTGGCGGAGACGGTGATCAGCGGCGCGCCGCGCAGCTGCGGCAACAGGCGCTCGAAGCTCTCCTTCAGCGCCTTCAGCTTGTCCTGCTTCTCGTCCTCGATGTCCCACTTGTTGACGGCGACCACCACGGCACGGCCCTCGCGCTCGGCCAGGTCGGCGATGCGCAGGTCCTGCTGTTCAAAGGGGATCGCGGCGTCGAGCAGGACCACCACGACCTCGGCGAACTTCACCGCGCGCAGGCCATCGGCGACCGAGAGCTTCTCGACCTTGTCCTGCACTTTGGCCTTCTTGCGCATGCCGGCGGTATCGAAGATCCGCGTCGGCGTCCCTTCCCAGTCGATCCGCAGCGAGATCGAATCCCGCGTGATCCCCGCCTCGGGCCCGGTCAGCAGCCGGTCCTCACCGAGGATCTTGTTGATCAGCGTGGATTTGCCCGCGTTCGGGCGGCCGACAACGGCGATTTGCAGCGGACGCTCCTCGGAGGGCACCCAGGCGGCTTCGGCCTCGGCTTCGCCGCCGTCTTCCTCGGGCAGCGAGACATCCATCACCGGGGCGGCGGCCTCGGCACGGGCGGTGCGGTCGGCGAAGGCCTCGGAGAGCGGCAGCAGGGCGCCAAAGAGATCGGCCATGCCCTCGCCGTGCTCGGCAGAGATGCGCAGCGGCTCGCCCAGGCCCAGGTTCCAGGCCTCGATGACACCGGCATCGGCGGCGCGGCCCTCGCCCTTGTTGGCCGCCAGGATCACGTGATCGGCCTTCTTGCGCAGGATCTCGGCAAAGACTTCGTCGGTGGGGGTCACCCCGGTGCGGGCGTCGATCATGAAGAGGCAGATGTCGGCCATCTCGACCGCGCGCTCGGTCAGGCGGCGCATGCGGCCCTCGAGGCTGTCGTCGGTGGCCTCTTCGAGACCGGCGGTGTCGATCACCGTGAAGTCGAGATCGCCCAGCCGGGCGGCCCCTTCGCGCAGATCGCGCGTGACGCCGGGCTGGTCATCCACCAGGGCAAGCTTCTTGCCCACCAGGCGGTTGAACAGGGTCGACTTGCCGACATTGGGACGGCCAACGATGGCCAGGGTGAAGGACATGACGTGCCTCTGGGGTTGCGAAAGCGCCGCATAACGCAGAACGGCGCCGGTGGCAAAGGATAATCACCTGCGGGGTGTGGCGCCAGCACGGGGCCCCCTCGGGACGTCGCGTCCGTGACAGGCAGGGAGGGGGCTCTGCCCCCCGCCGCGATGCGGCTCCCCCCGGAGGTATTTTCAGCCTGGTGATGACAGGGGGCCAGTGAGACAGGCGCACCTTCAGCCCCTTTTCGGGCCGGACACGCTCCCTGAGACAAAAGGAGGCCGCCCCATCGGGCAGCCCCCTGCATCATCACCAGGCTGGAAATACTCCCGCCGGAGGCGTCGACCTCAGCGGTAAGCCAGCAGCTGGCCCTTCTTGTTGAGCACGTAGAGTACGCCCCCTGCGACCACCGGGGCGGAGGCCGCGCCCGCGGGCAGCTCGGCGCTATGGGTCAGGGCACCCGAGACCGGGTCGAAGAAGCGCAGCAGCCCGTCGGAGGAGGCCACCACCAGGCGGCCACCGGCCAGCACCGGGCCGTAGTGCGCGTAGACGGCCTCTTGCTTGCGGGGCTTCGACTTCTGGAAGTACGGCAGATCGACACCCCAGATCCGCGCGCCGGTATCGGCGTCGAGGCGGACCAGCTGGTTGCGGTCGGTGACGATGAAGGCCGAGCCGCCAGCCACCCAGGCCGGGCCCATCGGGCCTTCGTCGGCGGTCCAGAGGCGTTCGCCGGTCGACAGCGCCAGGGCCACCATGCGGCCGGACTGGTTGCCGGTGTAGACGCGGTTGCCCACGACCACCGGATCGCCGGTGATGTCGTTCACATTGGCGCGGGCAAAGCCCTGGCGGCGTCCCGTGACAAGGGTCGACCAGACGCCCATGCCGCCCTGGCGGAAGGCGGCCTGGACCTCTCCGGAGCCGAAGCCGAAGAGCGCATATTGATCGGTCAGCGCCGGGCTCGGGGCTCCGGCGAAATTGTTCACGTCGGGGGTCGCCGACAGCTGCCAGCGGACACGGCCGGTCTCGGCATCCAGCGCCCAGGCCTGGGCCTCGCCCGCGGTGACATAGACCAGGCCCGCGTAGATGGTCGGCGCGCCGGTGGCCGGGGCCAGCAGCTTCTGCTGCCAGAGCTCGGCGCCGGTCTCGGCGTCCAGCGCGGTCAGCTCGCCAAAGCCGGTGGTGACGAAGACGCGCCCCGCCCCATAGGCGATACCACCGCCCGAGGCCTCGCCCTCGCGGTCCTGCGCCGGCACCAAGTTGGCCTGCCAGAGCGTCGCGCCGGAGGCTGCGGTGGCGGTTACATGGCCGGTGGCGTCTACGGTGAAGATACGGCCCTCGGCGACCACGGGGTCGGAGGTGATGCGCACCTTGCGACCATCGCCCTGGCCGATATCGGCCTGCCAGAGAAGCTGCGGCGCGGCGCCCAGTGCCGGATGTGCCGTGCGGGTCGAGGGCGTGCCCGATCCCTGGGTCCAGGCAGCATTGCTGCTTTGGGCGGGCAGCGCGATCGGCAGCGCCTGGTTCACCGGAACCTGGGGGATATCGCCCGGCACCTGCTCGGAGAAGACCGAGCGCAGGTCCTCGCGTTCGCCTACCAGTTGCACTTCGCGCTCGGCGCAGCCAGCCAGCATCAGCCCGGCCGCGAGGCCGAGCGGCGCCAGGCGCCAGACGGTTGTCCGCTGCCCGAGCGTGCCCGAGGGGTCTGCGTTGATCCTGAGAGAGCTGCCCCGCTTCGTCATGCCGCGCTTCACCTTCCGCCTGTCCCGACCCGGAGGGCTTTGCCCCCCTGTCTTGCCTTGCCGTATCTTTCCTTGCCGGGACAGGGGTTTGCCCTCCCCCGGATCGTTCAGTCTGTCGCGGCCGCGCGGGCCTGCAGGGTCACGCGCCGGAGCCCGGCTCGCCACCCAGGGCCACAATCAACTGACTTGCCCGCTGACGCAAGCCCTGCGTCACCTCGGCATCGTCGAGGATGGATTGCAGCACCGTGATGGCCTGATCCGTCTCGCCCTCTTCGACATGGGTCAGCGCGATCTGCTCTTCCGCCAGCAGCCGCAGCGGGTTGCCCGGTGCGGCCAGCGCACGGAAGCCCTCGCGCCGCTCGGCGGCAGAGGTCTCGGTGGTTTCGAGGATCAGCTTCTTGAAGGTGGCGATATCGCCGTAGATGCCTTCCAGCTGCAGCCCGTCAAGCGCCGCAGCCGCACGGGCCGGATCTTCGGCGCCGGCAGCGGCTTCCGAGGACGCCAGGAAAGAAGCCAGGGCTTGCTGGCCCGGCGTTTCGGCCTCGACCGCCTCGAGCGCCGCGATGCGGTCTTCGGATTCAGGCTGGTCCAGGGCGTCGAGAATCGCGTCGCCGAAGGCTTCGGCGCTGGCGCGCTCGCTGGACTTCTTCCATTCGTTCCAGGCTGCACCGCCGACAATGGCCAGCACCACCACCACGGCAATCCAGCCATAGCGGCGCAACATGCCATAAAAACGGTCGCGGCGGACCTCGTCGTTGACCTCGTCGATGAAACTGTCGGTGTCGCTCACATCTGCCCCCTTCGGCCTTTGGCCCCTCTTACCCCGTCGCCCCCGGCCTGCCAAGGGCAGCAATTTCCCCGACCCGGCAGGGCATTGCCTGTCGTGCAGGTCGAAAGACTCAATTCCCGTGATGCGGGAAACTCCAGGCGCGAATTGCCGCGAAAAGGAGTTGTTAATATCAATTAAATTGCCCACCAAGTTTCGCTGCAAATGCAAAAGTTGTTGCACTGCAGCAAGACTGGCAGCAATCTTTCAGCATAATTTGTGTCAAGGCGCCCTGGGGGCTTGCATCCGTAGCGGCGGAGCATAACTCCATTCCCAATTCAACGGAACCAATGGTGGGGACCATGCGTTTAATTCCTTTTGTCTCGGCATTGCTCGTCATTGGCCTTCTGTATCTTGTGCTGCTGCAGCGGCCCGCGCTGATCACCTTCGCCGAAGGAGAGGGCTTCGAGCAGGCCCTGGCCGTGGCCCGCGACGAGGCCGAGCCCTCTGACGCGGTGAAGGCACGGCTGGGCGACGAGGAAAGCGTAGCCGAGACCGCAGACGAGGCTGCCCCCGAGACCGACGCCGAAAGCGGCGAAGCAATGTCCGCCGACGCGGCCGAGACCGACAGTCGCGCCGTGCGTGTCGTCGCCCTGCATTCCGAGGCGCGCACCGTGGACACGGCGGTACAGCTGCGTGGCCAGACCGAGGCCGCGCGCCGCGTGACGCTGCTTTCCGAGACGACCTCGACCGTGGTCTCAGCGCCCCTGCCCCGTGGCACGCTGATCGAAGCCGGTCAGCTGCTCTGCGAGCTGGATCCGGGCACCCGCATGACCTCGGTTCTGGAAGCCGAGGCCCGCCTGGCAGAGGCCAAGGCCTCGCGTCCCACCGCCGCGGCCTCCCTGGCCGAGGCCGAGGCGCGGCTGGAAGAGGCGCAGATCAACCTGACCGCCGCCGAGAAGCTTTCGGAAGGGGGCTATGCCTCGACCACCACCTTGGCCTCGCGCCGGGCCGGTGTGCGCGCCGCCGAGGCCGCCGTGGCGGGGGCCGAGGCCGGCCTGACCTCGACCGAGGCCGCGATCCAATCCGCCGAGGCCGGCATCGCCGCCGCCGAGAAGGAAATCGAACGGCTGCAGATCCACGCCCCCTTCTCGGGCATTCTCGAGGATGACACCGCCGAGCTGGGCTCCCTGCTGACCGTCGGCGGCACCTGCGCCACGGTGATCGCCCTCGATCCCATCCGCCTGACCGGCTACCTGCCCGAAACCGAGGTCGAGCGCGTCAAGCCGGGGGCCCGTGCCGGCGCCCGCCTGGCCGCCGCCGGCACCGAGGTCGCGGGCGAGGTCAGCTTCCTGTCGCGCTCTGCCGATCCGACCACGCGCACCTTCAAGGTCGAGATCTCGGTGCCGAACCCCGAGCTGAAGATCCGCGAGGGCCAGACCGTGTCCATCGCCATCGAGGCCGAGGGGGTCGAGGCGCATTTCCTGCCGCAATCGGCGCTGACCCTGAATGACGAGGGCGTCCTGGGCGTGCGCGTCGTCGACGAGGACAAGCTGGCACAATTCGCCCCGGTCGAGGTGCTGCGCGACGAGGTGAAGGGCATCTGGGTCACCGGCCTGCCCGCGACCGCCGACGTGATCATCATCGGCCAGGACTACGTGGTCGAGGGCGTCGCCGTTGAGCCCTCCTTCGAGAACCCGCTGGAGGCCACGCAATGACCGGCGTCATCGACTGGGCCGCCTCGCGCGCCCGCATGATCCTGGCCTTCATCGCCCTCTCGCTGCTGGCGGGGGGCTATACCTACGTGTCGCTGCCGAAAGAGGGCGAGCCGGATATCGAGATCCCGGCGCTTTTCGTCTCGGTCCCCTTCCAGGGCATCTCTGCCGAGGATTCCGAAACGCTCCTGGTGAAGCCCATGGAGGCCGAGCTGCAGGATCTCGACGGGCTGGAGAAAATGTCCGCCACCGCCGCCGAGGGCTATGCGGGCGTGGCGCTGGAATTCGAATTCGGCTGGGATAAGACCAAGACCATGGCCGATGTCCGCGACGCCATGGGGCGGGCGGAATCGAAATTTCCCGAGGGCGCCGACAGCTACTCGGTCAACGAGATCAATTTCTCGGAATTCCCGATCATCATCGTCAACCTCACCGGCGAGGTGCCCGAGCGCACCATGACCCGCGTGGCCGAGGATCTGCAGGAGCAGGTCGAGGGCATCGACGCGGTGCTGGAGGCCGGTATCGCCGGCAAGCGCGACGAGATGGTCGAGGTGCTGATCGACCCGCTGAGGCTGGAAAGCTACAACGTCACCGCCGATGAGCTGATCTCGGTCGTGCAGAGCAACAACCAGCTGATCGCGGCGGGCGAGATCGAGGGCGAATCCGGCACTTTCGCGGTGAAGATCCCCGGCTCCTTCGACGATGTGCGCGACATCTACGAGCTGCCGGTCAAGTTGAACGGCGACCGGGTGGTGACCCTGGGCGAGCTGGCGACGATCCGGATGACCTTCGAGGACCGCACTGGCACCGCCCGTTTCAACGGCGAGACCACGGTGGCGCTGCAGGTGGTCAAGCGCAAGGGCTACAACCTGATCGACACCGCCGCCGAGGTGAAGACCGTGGTCGAGCGGGCCTCGCAAGGCTGGCCCGACGAGCTGCGCGCGGCGGTGCACGTGGGCACCTCCAACGACCAGAGCCGGGTTGTCGGCTCGATGGTGCAGCAGCTTGAGGGCTCGGTACTGACGGCCATCGCGCTGGTGATGATCGTGGTGCTGGCGGCCCTCGGGCCGCGCCCGGCGATCCTGGTGGGCTTCGCCATCCCGACCTCCTTCCTGCTGTGTTTCGTCCTGCTGGGGCTGATGGATATCACCATCTCGAACATCGTCATGTTCGGCCTGATCCTGGCCGTCGGCATGCTGGTCGACGGGGCGATCGTGGTGGTGGAATACGCCGACAAGCGGATTTCCGAGGGCGTCGGCCCGATGAGCGCCTATGTCGAGGCCGCCAAGCGCATGTTCTGGCCGGTGGTCAGCTCGACCGCGACGACGCTCTGCGCCTTCCTGCCGATGCTCTTCTGGCCCGGTGTGCCGGGGCAGTTCATGGGCATGCTGCCGGTGACGCTGATCTTCGTGCTGGCCGCCTCGCTGGTGGTGGCGCTGATCTACCTGCCCGTCATGGGCGGGGTGATCGGGCGCATCAGCCGCGTCTTCGCCCGTGGCTCTGACCTGCTGCGCGCCCGCCTGCCCTGGGTGGCCCGCGCCGCCCTGGTGCCGGTGGTACTGGCGGGGATGTATTTCGGCGCGATGATGACCATCAATCCCGATTACTTCGCCAAGTCGCCGCTGGAGGGCCCCGTGGCCGCCCTGCCCGGCATCCTGCTCTTCCTGCTGTCGAGCTTCGCTGCCTCGGTGGTGATCGGCGCGGCCAAGGTCTCTTTCCGCCGCAAGCAGGTGCGGGCGGGCCACCGCCGCACGATCTTCGGACGTTTCATCTGGCTGCTGGTCGCCAATCCGCTGATGCCGCTGGTGACCATCGCCGCGGTGCTGGCCTTCGTCGTCTCGGTCTTCACCTACTTCGGTGCCAACAACAAGGGCGTCGAGTTCTTCACCGAGAGCGAGCCCGAACAGGCCATCGTCTACGTCCGCGCCCGCGGCAACCTTTCGCTGACCCAGAAGGATGCGCTGGTGCGCGAGGTCGAGGACGTCGTGCTGGAGCATCCCGGCGTGATGAACGCCTTCGCCTTCGCCGGGGATGGCGGCCTGTCCACCAACACCGGCGGTGCCGAGCCGCCGCTGGACACCATCGGCCAGATCCAGCTGGAAATCGTGCCCTGGGAAGACCGCCGCGACCAGCCTGAACTGGATGGTGACATCGTCATCGCCGAGCTGACCGAGGCCACCAGCCGCATCCCCGGCATCAAGATCGAGATCCTCTCGGCCAACATGGGCCCGGCCTCGGCCAAGCCCGTGCACCTGCGCCTCAAGGGCGACAACTGGGAAGAGCTGAAGGCCGCCACCCAGCTGGTGCGCGAGCAGTTCGACGCGACCCCTGGCCTGACCCTGGTCGAAGACACCCTGCCCCTGCCCGGCATCGACTGGCAGATCGACGTAGATGTCGAGAAGGCCGGCCGCTACGGCGCCAACGTGGCCACCGTGGGTGCCATGGTGCAGTTGATCACCCAGGGCCTGCAGCTCGACACCATGCCGGTCGAAACCTCTGACGAAGAGATCCCGATCCGCGTCCGCCTGCCGGAAGAGGACCGGGTGCTTTCGACCCTGGACACGCTGAAGGTACGCACGGCCCAGGGCCTGGTGCCGCTGTCGAACTTCATCACCCGCAGCCCGGTCGAGAAGCTGGCCCAGATCAAGCGGGTCGAGCAGAAGCGCTACTTCGACGTCAAGGCCGGGGTCGCCACCGGGCTGATGGCCGAGGTCACCGACCCGAGCAGCGGCGAGACCACAAAGGTCCCGATGACCCCGGCAGAGCGGATCGCCCATCTCACCGAATGGCTGGACACCGCCCCCCTGCCCGCCTCCGTCAGCTTTGAATGGACCGGCGACCAGGAAGACCAGGACGAAAGCGCCACCTTCCTGATGTCGGCCTTCTCGGCGGCGCTGGCGCTGATGTTCATCATCCTGCTGGCGCAGTTCAACAGCTTCTACAACTCGGTGCTGGTGCTGCTGGCGGTGGTGCTCTCCACGGCGGGCGTGCTGATCGGCATGCTGGTCATGGACCAGGCCTTCTCGATCATCATGACCGGCACCGGCATCGTGGCGCTGGCGGGCATCGTGGTGAACAACAACATCGTGCTGATCGACACCTACCAGGAATACTCGGGCTACATGCCCCGGATCGAGGCGATCATCCGCACCGCCGAGGATCGTATCCGTCCGGTCTTCCTGACCACCATCACCACCATGGCGGGCCTCGCGCCGATGATGTTCGGCCTCAGCCTGGACTTCTGGGGCGGCGGCTATTCCATCGACAGCCCGACCGCGCTCTGGTGGAAGCAGCTGGCCACGGCGGTGGTCTTCGGCCTGGGCATCGCCACCATGCTGACCCTGGTCTTCACGCCGACGATGCTGGCGCTTCGGGTCTGGCTGGGCACCTATGCGCTGTGGATCTCGCGGCTGCTGGCCAAGCTCTCGCTCGGCAGCTCCTCCACCGCGGCCCGCGACTGGTCGCTGCGCCGCGCCGCGCGCCGGGTCAAAACCTCCGAGATCCTCTGGCCGCTGGAAGATGAGACCGCCGCCGGGAAAAAGCCCGAGGCAGAGGACGAGGATGGCAAGAAGCGCTACCCCGATCCCTTCGCCAAGCCGCTGAACGCGGCGGAGTGATCCTCCCGCTCCGCCCGCCCCATGCCACGCGGCAGGGGCCAGGCGACACGGGCAAGAGCCAAAAGCAAAGGGCCGGCGCATGCGCCGGCCCTTTCTCGTTCTCGCGGTTCCGCTCCGCTGCGAGCGAGCAGCGGCCTCAGGCGGCGGCCTCGGCCTCTGCCGATTGCAGCGTCCAGAGCGCCGCATAGCGCCCGTTGCGCGCCAGCAGGGCCTCGTGGGTGCCCGTTTCGACCACTTCGCCCTTCTCCAGCACCACGATGCGATCGGCATCGGCGATGGTGGAGAGGCGATGCGCGATGGTCAGCACGGTGCGCCCCTCGCCGGCGCGGTTCAGCGCCGCCTGGATCTCGCGCTCGGTATCGGTGTCCAGGGCGCTGGTGGCCTCGTCCAGCAGCAGCACCGGCGGGTTCTTCAACAGGGTACGGGCGATGCCCACGCGCTGCTTCTCGCCGCCCGACAGCTTCAGACCACGTTCGCCCACGCGGGTCTCGTAGCCTTCGGGCAGGGACGAGATGAAATCATGGATCTGCGCCGCGCGTGCGGCGGCCTCGATCTCGGCCTGCGAGGCGTTCTCGCGGCCATAGGCAATGTTGTAACCCACGGTATCGTTGAAGAGCACGGTGTCCTGGGGCACGACACCGATGTTCTCGTGCAGGCTGTCCTGGGTGACGGAGCGCAGGTCCTGGCCGTCGATGCGCACCGCGCCGCCGGTCACGTCGTAGAAGCGGAAGAGCAGACGCCCAATGGTCGACTTGCCCGAGCCCGAAGAGCCCACGAGCGCCACCTTCTGCCCCGGCTCCACCCTGATCGTCACGCCCTTGAGGATCTCGCGGTCGGGATCATAGCCGAAGCGCACGTCGTCGAAGACAACCTCGCCGCCGCGCACCTCCAGCTGGCGGGCGTCAGGGGCGTCCTGCACCTCTGCGGGCTGGTCCAGCAGGTGGAACATCTCTCCCATGTCGACCAGTGCCTGGCGGATCTCTCGGTAGACGGTGCCCAGCATGTTGAGCGGGATCGAGATCTGCACCAGGTAGCTGTTCACCAGGACGAAATCACCCACGGTCAGGCGGCCCTGTTCGACCCCGATGGCCGCCATCACCATGACGCCCACCAGGCCCAGGGTGATCAGCAGCGACTGGCCGAAGTTCAGGAAGGCCAGCGAGTACTGGGTCTTCACCGCCGCCACTTCGTAGCGCGCCATGGCGCTGTCGTAGCGGCGTGCCTCGCGGGCCTCGGCACCGAAATACTTGACCGTCTCGAAGTTCAGCAGGCTGTCGATGGCCTTCTGGTTGGCATCGGTGTCCTGGTTGTTCATCTCGCGGCGCAGCTTCACGCGCCATTCGGTCACCGCGAAGGTGAAGATCGTGTAGAGACCGATCACTGCCAGCACGACAGCCACGTAGGACAGGTCGAAGACCACCGCCAGCACGATCGAGACCATCACCAGCTCGATGATCAGCGGCCCGATCGAGAAGATCAGGAAACGCAGCAGGAATTCGACGCCCTTGACGCCACGCTCGACGATACGGCTGAGACCGCCGGTCTTGCGCGTCAGGTGATAGCGCATCGAGAGGCGGTGGATATGGGTGAAGGTCTCGAGCGCCAGCTGGCGCAGGGCGCGCTGGCCGACGCGGGCGAAGATCACGTCGCGCAGCTGCTGGAAGCCCACGGACATGGCCCGCGCCATGCCATAGGCCAGGGTCAGCCCGACCGCGCCATAGGCCAGCAACCAGCCGACGCCATCCCCCTCGTCCGCCAGCGCATCCACCGCGGCCTTGTAGAGGAAGGGCGTGCCCACGGTCACCGCCTTGGCCAGCACCAGCACGAAGAGCGCCGCGACCACCCGGCGCTTCACCCAGCCCTGCCCCTCGGGCCAGAGATAGGGGGCGACCCGCATCAGGATGCGGCCGGAGTTCTCGGGAATTTTGGTGGGGCTGTCGCCCGGCGGCGGCGCGGATCTGGTCGAACGCATGAGGATCTTTCTGGCGATGGCTGGCACGGGCACACTTGCCCGAAGCGGAGATATAGACTATCCAGCAAATAGTTCAACACTTCATGAGTAATTGAAACGATGGACCAGCCACAAGCCCTCGACGCGCTCGCAGCGCTCGCCAATGAGACAAGGTTGCAGATCGTGCGCCTGCTGGTCGGGCGGGGCCACGACGGCGGCTGCCTGCGCCATTCAGAGGCGGAAGACGCGGGCCTTGCCGCCGGCGCCATCGCGCAGGAGGTCTCGATCTCGGCCTCGCGGCTGTCTTTCCACCTGAACGCTCTCGAACAGGCCGGGCTGGTCGCGGCAGAGCGGCGCGGACGGCAGGTCTTCTACCGGCTCGAGCATCGCGCCATGGGCGGTCTGATCCACTACTTGCTGAACGATTGCTGTCAGGGCAATGCAGAGGTCAGCGCCTGCTGCCAGCAGGGCGGCGCCCCCCAGATGCGGCGCGCCTGAGCGGGGCTACTCGGCCTCGGGTCCTGCGTCGGGCACCGTGAAGACCTGGCCCGGATAGATCAGGTCGGGATCGCGGATCAGCGCCTTGTTGGCCTCGAAGACCCGTACGTAAAGCACCCCGTCCCCGTAATTCTCCCGCGCGATGGCCCAGAGCGTATTGCCCGGCTGCACGGTGACCTGGGTCACCGGCTTCTCGGCCAGCACCTCGGCCACCTTGGCGCTGTCCTCGCGCTTGAACGGCGTCTCGACGCGCGACAGCACGGCGCCACCCTCGTCGACCTGGTCGACACGCAGGCGGTAGATGCCGGTATCGACATTGGGCAGCGCGGAGCGCCAGCTGCCATCCTCGGAGATCCGCGAAGTGGTGATGGGGGTATCGTCGAGATAGACGCGCACGAAGGTGCCGGGGCGGCCCCGGCCCGTCAGCACCACGTCTCCGGCCTCGTCATAAGAGATCGCATCCAGCACCACGTCATCCGAGACCTCGGGCGCGCCGGATTTCTGCAGCACGCGGACGCCCTGTGCATCCGACAGCAGCACCGTGGGCGCAGCGGCGGGCGCTTCGGAGGCAGGTGCGGTGGCGGCGGCGCTTTCAACCGCCGCCTCGGGGGCGGCATCCGCCATGGTGTCGGGCGCTTCGGGGGCAGCGGCCCCGGCCCCGGCCTCAAGCTGGCCCTCGGCGGCAGGAGCCGCGGCCAGGGTCTGGGCCTCGGGCATCACCGGATCGGCATCAGTACCCGGCGCGGCCTCGCCCACGGGGGCTTCGGACGCGGGGGCTTCGGGAGCGGTCGGGATCGGCTCTGCCTGGGGCTCGGCACCCGCCTCAGGGGCAAGCGCGGCAAGCTGTTCGGCCTCGGGCGCGGGCCCAGGAGCAGGCGCGGTCTCGGGCGCCGCCGGGGCTGCGGCGACCTGCGGGCTGGGGGCCAGGATCACCTGCTCGTCCGAGACGATCTCGGCTCCGCCTTCAGGATCGGTCATCACCAGGCTCAGCACCCGCGGCTCGGTCGAGGCGCCAAGGTCGAGGAAGGTCACGAAGCGGCCATCGCCGCCCACCGTAACGGCCTCGAGCCGGGTGCCGTCGATCAGCACCACCAAGCTCCAGGCCGGGGCGGCCTGTCCGGCCACCAAGGTAGAGCCATCCGGCTCGACACGGACCACGTCGAAGCTGGGCGGCGCGGGCATCGGCGCCTCTTCGGCGGCCTCGGCCGGGGTCTCTTGCGTGGTTTCGGGGGTGGCCCCGGCCTGGGTCCCGGATGGGGCTTCCGGCTGAGTTTCGGTTTGGGCTTCCGGCTGGGTCTCGGCCTGGGGGGCCGCGGCGGCCTGCTGCACCTCGGCGGTCTCTTCCGAGACCCCCTGCGGGCCGATCCAGCCCTGCCAGAAGGCAAGCGCGCCCAGTGCAACGATCGCGACGCCCGCGGCACCGATGCCTGCCGGGCCGCCGATTTTCCCCATTTTCACGTCAAATCCCCCAGATTTCGACTGATAATTGACCCTTTGGAAGCGGTTGAGACCGTATATCAATAGGCATCAGACCGGTCAAAACTACAAACCCATACGGAGGTCCCCGGAATGTCGAAAGCATCCATATGTGTCTATTGTGGCTCACGTCCGGGGCTTGAGCCCGCGTATCTGCATCATGCAGGGCAATTTGGACGGCTGCTGGCCGAAAACGACTGGCAGCTGGTCTACGGCGCGGGCGACGTGGGTCTGATGGGGGAAGTGGCGCGCACCGCGCGCGAGGCGGGTGCCGATCTCTTCGGGGTGATCCCGCAGCACCTGCTGGGGGTCGAACGCGGCCGCAGCGACCTCTCGCGGCTGGTGGTCACCCAGACCATGCACGAACGCAAGAAGGTCATGTTCATGAACTGCGACGCGGCGGTGGTCCTGCCCGGCGGCGCGGGGACGCTGGATGAATTCTTCGAGGTGCTGACCTGGCGCCAGCTTGGCCTGCACCAGAAGCCCATCGTGCTGATGAATGTCGCCGGCTACTGGGACCCGCTGCTGCAGATGCTTGAGAAGATGGCCACCCAGGGCTTTGCCGAGACCTCGATGCTGCACACCATCCGCGTCGTCGAAAGCGCCGAGAGCGCGGTAGAGAGCCTGGCCCGGCACTTCGAGCAGACGAGCAAATAGCCCCGGCAAGCTGTCCTGCCGGGGCCATGCTGATGTCTTCGCCCGCAGGCCCGCACAGGAGCCTTCCGGGGGAGTGTCACGCGCGGGTCGCTCAGCCGGCCAGGTCGGCCTTCACCTGGGCTTCGATCTCGTCCAGCGGGTGGTTGGTCAGGGTCTTCGGGACCTCCCCGATGACCCGGTTCGTCACCTCCTGGTGCAACTGCTTGCGCAGCTCGCCCAGCACCTTGGGCGGGGCCACCAGGACGATGTGCTCGAAGGCGCCACGATGGGCGCGGGCATAGAGCATTTCGGCCAATTCATCGGCGAAACGCTCTTTCGCCAGCTCGTGCCAGTCGGTGTCATCCATGGCCGAGCGCTGCCCCACCCCGGTGTCCTGCATCCGGCCGGGCCGGTTGGCGGATTGGTCGATATCCTTGGGGTTGTCCTGCTCTTCCTTGCGGATCACCTGCAGGTAGGGATCTTCACCATCGGTGACATTGCGCAGGAAAAGCGCCTTCTCACCGTCGGCGACCAGCACCCAGGCCTTGTGGGGAAGATGGCTCTTCTCGGTCATCACACGTTCTCCTTGTCGCCGCTGCCGTCCTGATCCTGCGCCTTGGGGGTGGTGACGCCGCCGTCGAGCTTCTGCTCGTCGCGGGTGCCGACCTTGCGCTGGATCTCGCCGCCCTTGCGGCCGCCATGGCTGGGAGTGTCTTCCATCTCTTCGGGGCTTTCGCCCAGAACCGCCTCGGTCTCGCGGCTCAGATCCTTCGATCGTGCGCGCTCTGCCATCGGGTCTCTCCTTCTTCTGTGCAGGCCCCCTCGGGGGCCGTCATGAAGAAAACGCCTCGTAGCGCTGGCAGTTCCGCAAAGAAAAACCCCCGCGCGGAGAACCGCACGGGGGCCTGATGCATGCAGGCGCTTGCTTGCCCGCAGGTCCGGGACTTACAGGCGCGAGGCCACGTTTTCCCAATTCACCAGCTTGTCGAGGAAGTTCGACAGGTAGGCGGGACGCTTGTTGCGGAAGTCGATGTAGTAGGAGTGCTCCCACACGTCGCAGCCCAGCAGGGCGGTCTGGCCGAAGCACAGCGGGTTGACGCCGTTCTCGGTCTTGGTGACCTTCAGCGAGCCGTCGGTGTCCTTGACCAGCCAGGCCCAGCCCGAGCCGAACTGGCCGGCGCCGGCAGCAGAGAACTGCGACTTGAACTCATCGACCGAGCCGAAGGCTTCGACCAGGGCTTTTTCCAGCTCGCCGGGCATGCCGGTCTGCTCGGGGCCCATCATTTCCCAGAACTGGTTGTGGTTCCAGAACTGCGAAGCGTTGTTGAAGATACCGTTCTGAGCGACAGCAGAGGCATCGTAGGTGCCCTTGATGATCTCTTCGACGGACTTGCCTTCCCACTCGGTGCCGGCAATGGCCTTGTTGCCGTTGTCGACATAGGCCTTGTGGTGAATGTCGTGGTGGAATTCCAGCGTTTCCTTCGACATGCCGAAAGCTTCGAGCGCGTCGTGGGCGTAGGGAAGATCGGGAAGTTCAAAAGCCATGGGAGGGCCCCCTTTTCCTGGATTTGGATTATCGTGTCTGCGCTTAGATGGTAGACCTAGGGGTGGAAGGTCAAGGGATTATCCCCGTGCAAGTCTGCACAGCCGGATGTTTCACAAATTGGGAGCCAAAAAACGGAAGGGCCGGCGGGAATGCGCCGGCCCCTGTAAAAGCGGCTTCTGCGGCTCAGGCGTAAAGCCCGACCTCGCTGCCCGGACGGGCCGCATCGCTGAGCAGGCGGAAGGCGTAATCGGCCACCGAGCGGAAGCAGATCACCTCGATCCGGCCCGGCGCGGGGCACCAGAAGGCGGCGGCCACCTGGTTCATCCGGCTGCGGCGGAAGCTGCCCTGCGGGAAGGCGGCGGGCGAGAAATCCACCGGCGCCAGCTTGGCCGCGACCTCGCGCACCGCGCCATCGGGGCCCGACAGCGAGAAATGCGCCCGCGCCTGACTGACATCGCCCCAGTTGAGCATCGGATCGCCCAGCGTGGCGTCCAGCTGCGCACAGGCCTTGTCGTGCTCTGCCCAGGGCAGCGTCAGCAGCAGCTCGTCCGGCGACATCCAGGCCACCATGCGCTCGGCATTGAGCGCCGCCTGCCCCTGCCCCGGCATGTCGACGCCCGCCAGCCCGGTGGCGGCGTTCTTCATCGCCGTGGCAGAGAGATCGCCACGCAGGGTGAACATCGCCCGCTGGGGCTCTTCCGCGACGCGGACGTAGCCCTCGAAGGCCGCCCCGCCGAGCGCCGTCACCGGCGCGGGTCCCGTCAGATCAGACATCCTGCTTTTCTCCGTCCTTGTCGTAGAAGACCGGGTCGACGACCTTCGCCGCGACCGGCTCTGCGCCCAGTTTCGTCACCTGCACCGTCTCGCCCATGCGATCCGGCCCATGTTTCAGCAGCGCCATGGCGATGCCCCGGCCCAGGGTCGGCGAGTAGTAGCTGGAGGTGATCCGGCCCTGCATGTTGCGCTGGCCACGATCGTTCTGGCCCGCGTCGAGGATATAGGCGCCGTCCTCCAGCACCATGCCATCCAGGGTCTCCAGCCCGACCAGCTTCCAGCGGTCGGGGCTGGACAGGTGGCTGCGCAGCTGGCCGCGCTTGCCCAGGAAGTCCTCTTTCTTCTTCGACACCGCCCAATGCAGATTCAGGTCCTGCGGGGTGACGGTGCCGTCGGTCTCGTCCCCGATCATGATGAAGCCCTTCTCGGCGCGCAGCACGTGCAGCGCCTCGGTGCCGTAGGGGGCCACGCCCAGGGCCTTGCCGGCCTCCATCAGCGCTTCCCACAGGGCCAGGGTCTGACCGGCGGGCACGCGCAGCTCGTAGCTGAGCTCGCCCGAGAACGAGATCCGGTAGAGGCGACAGGGTATGCCACCGACCAGGCGGTCGGCCCAGCCGAGGAAGGGCAGCTCGTCCTTGCTGATCTCGGCCGTGCCCAGGAGCTCCAGCAGCTGGCGGGCCAGCGGACCCACGACGCCGATCTGGCCGTACTGCTCGGTCACGTTGAAGACATGCACCTGCATGTCCCACCATTCGGTCTGCAGCCATTCCTCCATATGGGCATGGATCGTGTCCGCGCCGCCGGTGGTGGTGTGGCAGAGGAAGGTGTTCTCGTCGATCCGGGCGACCACGCCGTCGTCGATCAGGAACCCGTTCTCGTTGCACATCAGGCCGTAGCGGCAGCGCCCCGGCTTCAGAGTGGACATCATGTTCGTGTAGAGCATGTCGAGGAACCTGCCCGCGTCCGGCCCCTTCACCACGATCTTGCCAAGGGTCGAGGCATCCAGCAGGCCGACCTTCTCGCGCACCGTGGTGATCTCGCGGTTGACCGCCTCATGGGTGCTCTCGCCCGCCTGCGGGAAGGCATAGGGGCGGCGCCAGTGGCCGACCGGCTCCCACTGCACGCCATGGGCTTCGTGCCAGGCATGAAGGGGCGTGCGGCGCAGCGGCTGGAAGGTCTCTCCCCGGCCCTGGCCCGCGATGGCGCCCATCGAAATGGGCGTGTAGGGCGGGCGGAAGGTAGTGGTGCCGACCTGGGGGATCGCCTCGTTCAGGCTGTCCGACAGGATCGCCAGACCGTTGATATTGGACAGTTTCCCCTGGTCCGTCGCCATGCCGAGCGTGGTGTAGCGCTTGGCGTGTTCGACCGACTCGTAGCCCTCTTGCGCAGCCAGCTGGATGTCGCTGACCTTGACGTCGTTCTGGAAGTCCAGCCAGGCCTTGGAGCGCTTGTCGTAGCTCGCGCCCGCCGGCATGATCCAGACCGGCGCCAGGGGGATCTCGGCGACCTCGCTCACCTCGGGCAGCCCCGAGGGCGTGCCCTCGAAGCCCGCGGCCAGCGCGGCCGCATGGCCCTGGGCGGCGGCGTCCTTCAGCACCTGCGACAACAGCATCTCGCCATTGGCGGTGCCGGCGCAGCGCACGAAGGCGCGGCCGTCATGGCTGGTCGGGGCCTTCTCGGGGTCGGGACGGAACATGGCGTGTTCGGTGTCCCAGTAAAGCTTGCCGCCGCAATGGGACCAAAGGTGGACCACCGGGGACCAGCCGCCCGACATCGCCACCACGTCGCAGGGGATCGTCTCGATGGTCGAGCCGCTGCCCGCCTGGGCGCAGATCTCGACGCCGGTGACGCGCTTGCCGCCCAGCACCTTGGCCACGGCGCGGCCCGGCTCGACCCGGATACCCGCCTCGCGCGCGGCAATGGCCAGCGCACCGCCGCCCGCTTCGCGGGCGTCGAGGATCACGGCCACGTCGAGACCGGCTTCCTTCATGGCGAAGGCGGTGCGATAGGCGTCGTCGTTGTTGGTCACCACGGCGACCCGGTCCCCCGGTGCCACGCCGAAGTTCACCACGTAGTCGCGCACCGCAGAGGCCAGCATGACCCCCGGCAGGTCGTTGCCCGCAAAGGACAGCGGCCGCTCGATGGCGCCGGTGGCGGTGATCACCTGGGCGGCACGGATGCGCCACAGGCGATGACGCGGGCCGGACTTGTCGGCGATGTGGTCGGTCAGGCGCTCGTAGCCCAGGATATAGCCGTGGTCATAGACCCCCGCCCCCATGCAGCGCAGGCGCAGGGTGACATTGGGCAGGCCCTCGAGCTCGGTGACCAGCGCCGCGATATGCTCTTCGGCGCTGACGCCGCCGATCTCGCCGCCGTCGACCGGGGCGCGGCCGCCCCAATGGGCGGTCTGCTCAAGCACCAGCACCTTCGCGCCGGCGCGACCGGCTTCCAGCGCGGCGGTCAGACCCGCCACGCCGCCGCCGATGACCAGCACGTCGGCGAAGGTGTAGAGGTGTTCATAGGTATCCGCATCGCGGTCCTTCGGCGCGCGGCCCAGGCCTGCGGCCTGGCGCACGATGGGCTCGTAGACCTTTTCCCAGAAGCTGCGCGGCCAGAGGAAGGTCTTGTAGTAGAAGCCCGCGGGGAAGAAACGCGACAGCTTGGCGTTCACCGCGCCCACGTCGAATTCAAGGCTGGGCCAGTGGTTCTGGCTTTCAGCAGTCAGCCCCTCGAAGAGCTCCTGCGTCGTGGCGCGCTGGTTCGGCTCGAAATGGCCGTCGGTGCCGATGCCCATCAGGGCATTGGGCTCTTCCGCGCCCGAGGCCACGACGCCGCGCGGCCGGTGATACTTGAAACTGCGCCCCATCATCACCTGGTCATTGGCCAGCAGGGCAGAGGCGAGCGTATCGCCCTCCATGCCCTTCATACGCTTGCCGTTGAAGGTGAAATCGCGCATCGCGCCGCGGTCGATCAGACGTCCGCCTTTCGCAAGCCTGCTGCTCATTGCGCCCCTGCTCCTTTCGTCATCATGCCCAAGCGGCTCACGCGATATCGCGCCATTTGAATCCCGGACGCGCGGCCCGGATCTTTTCCAGAAGCTCTTCCGGCGGACGCGAGGTCTGCGCCGGATAGGTGCCCCAGACTTCCAGCGTCACCGTGTCCCGCGCTGCATGGAACCACTTGCCGCAGCCCGCCACATGGCGCCAGCGCTCGAAGTGGACACCGCGCGGGTTGACCCGTTCAAACATGTAGTGCTCGAAGGCGGCATCGTCCGAGGACGGCCCCTCGCGGGTGATATGGGCCTCGCCCCCGCAGTGGAACTCGGTCTCTTCGCCCCGCTGGCCACAGCACGGACAATCAAGCAGCAGCATCGCGCCCTCCAAAAGTCTGATCCGGGGAGGAGGCCCCGGCGGTCACGCATGAAAAGAGGCCGCGCGGCGGATGCCGACGGCCTTTCGGGAAGGCCGCACCGAGCGCACGCGGCGCTCGGGCGGAAAACTGGGGTGCGGCGGAGGTGTCAGCCGCCGTCGGGAAGATCGACCTGGATTTCGGGCTCATCGGCACCGGGGATCTCACCGCCGCTCGAGACGTACCAGATGACACCGGCGAGCACGACGACGACGGCGCCAAGGATGAAGGCCAGACCATTGTTTCCGGATTTCTCAGCCATTTCGTTTCCTTTCCAATTCCTGCGATTGGAAGGGAAACGCGGTTGACCGCCGATGGGTTCCGCACCGGGCGGCAGGCAGCCGACACGCCGGATGACCCAGCGTAAGCCCTTAGGGAACCAGACGAATGCACGGCGCGTTCTGCTTGAGAATTGAGCGATTGCGCCACTACACCCCATGCGGAGTGGGGTAGCGTTAACCAAACCACAACATTTTGTGTTACGTATTCAACATGCCCCTGCAGGCATGTCTCAAGCGAGAGAGAGAGCCCCCCATGACGGACATGATCGACTTCCCGCTCGACACGAAGGCCGATGGCACCCTGGCCCATGCCGGGACGAGCCTGCGGTTCACCCTGCTCGACAGCCTCGACCAGCTGCCGGATCACGGCGGGCTCTACGTCCTGCTGGGCAGCGATCCCGAGGGCCTGAAGCCGCTGGCCTTCGGCGCCACACACAGCCTGTCGCGGCTGACCCGTGGCAGCGACTTCGCCGCCGCCCTGCGCGAAGGCTTCTATGCCGTGGGCATCGCCCCTGCCCCGCATGGCGCGGGTGCCCAAGAGATCGTCCGCGCCCTTGGCCGCCGCCACCGCGCGCCCATCAACACCCGACAGGAGGCCCTGCGCGCCATCGAGGCCGCGCAGCTGCCCGCCGAGGTGCCGCTGGCTGCGGAGTGATCCGCGCCGGGACGTGAGAGAGATCGGGCCAAGCGCCATTCCGGGCCTCAATGCGCCACGCCTGCGGCGACGCTCTCGTCGATGAAACGGCCCTCGCGGAAACGCTCCAGCCCGAAACCGCGGGCCAGCGGCCCCGGCGTGCCCTTGGCCATCATGTCGGCCATGGCCCAGCCAGAGCCGGGAATGGCCTTGAAGCCACCGGTGCCCCAGCCACAGTTGATGTAGGTATTGCCCAGCGGCGTGGGCGAGATGATCGGAGAACGGTCCCCGGTCATGTCAACGATGCCGCCCCACTGGCGCAGCATCTTCAGGCGCGAGATCATCGGGAAGGTCTCGACCAGGGCGCGCACGGTTTCCTCGACATGATGGAAAGAGCCGCGCTGCGTGTAGTTGTTGAACCCGTCGGTCCCGCCGCCGATCACCATCTCGCCCTTGTCGGACTGGCTGAGGTAGCCATGCACCGTGTTGGCCATGACGACGACGTCCATGCAGGGCTTGATCGGCTCGGACACGAGGGCCTGCAGGGCGATCGACTCGACCGGCAGACGGAAGCCCGCCATCTCGGCCAGCACACCGGAATGGCCCGCCACGACGATGCCCAGCTTGTCACAGCCGATGCGGCCCTTGGTGGTCTCCACCCCGGTGACCTTGCCGCCCTCGGACATGACGCCGGTGACTTCGCATTTCTGGATGATGTCCATGCCCATGGCCGAACAGGCCCGCGCATAGCCCCAGGCCACGGCGTCATGGCGCGCCGTGCCGCCACGCGCCTGCCAGAGCGCGCCCAGCACCGGGTAGCGCGGCCCGTCGATGTTGATGATCGGGCAAAGCTCCTTGACCCGCTCGGGGCCGATGAACTCGGTGGTGACGTTCTGGTGGGCGTTGGCATGGGCGGTGCGCATCCAGCCGCGCACCTCGTGCTCGGTCTGCGCCAGCATCATGACGCCACGGGGGCTGAACATGATGTTGTAGTTCAGGTCCTGCGACAGGGTCTCGTAGAGCGAACGCGACTTCTCGAAGATCGCCGCCGAGTCGTCTTCCAGGTAGTTGGAACGGATGATGGTGGTGTTGCGGCCGGTGTTGCCGCCGCCCAGCCAGCCCTTCTCGATCACCGCGACATTGGTGATGCCGAAGTTCTTGCCAAGGTAATAGGCCGTGGCCAGCCCGTGGCCGCCGGCGCCGACAATGACCACGTCGTAGTGGCTCTTCGGCTGGGGCGACTTCCAGGCGCGCTCCCATCCGGTGTGGTAGCGGGCGGCTTCGCGGGCAATGGCAAAGGCGGAGTATCTTTTCATCGGCCTCTCGCAGATCTCGAGATGAGGGATTCGGGAACACCCGGCGGGCGTCCCTGGCGGTGACCCTAGTCTGTCACGCAGGATAGCCGCGCCTCAATCCGTCGTAATATGCCGTACTTGCGACATGGGCGCTCAGGGGGCCGGAATGCCCCTTTTGCCGCTGGCGCGGGCAGGTTAGACCAAGTGCAATGATACAAGACAGGTCCCGCCGATGTTCTTCTGGGTGATCTCCGCCATTCTATCGCTCGTCGTGGCCGCCCTGCTGGGTCGCAGCCTGCTGTCGCGCGACCGGACCGAGCCCCCGGCCGAGGCGCTGGACGTGGCCCTCTACCGCGATCAGCTGGCCGAGATCGACCGCGACGTCGCGCGCGGCACCCTGCCGGAAGACGAAGCCGCCCGCACCCGCACCGAGGTCTCGCGCCGCCTGCTCGCCGCCGATGCCGCCACGCGGGCCGCAGGCGCCAGGGGCACGGCAAAGGGTCCGGGCCGCATCGCGGCCGGGCTGGTGACGCTTCTGGTCATCGGCGGTGCCTTCGCGCTCTACCTGAGGATCGGCCAGCCGGGCTACCCCGACCTGCCCCGCTCCGAGCGGATCTCTCATGCCCAGGATCTGCTGCAGGGTCTGCCGACCCAGGCCGAGGCCGAAGCGAACCCCGGAGAGATGATCTTCTCCCCGCCCGAGGCCTCGGCCGAATTCGCCGAGCTGATGCAGAAGCTGCGCAGCGCCGTCGAAGAGCGCCCCGAGGATATCCGGGGCCTGCGCCTGCTGGCCCGCAACGAGGCCGCCCTTGGCAATTTCACCGAGGCCGCCCGCGCCCAGGCCCGCGTGCTTGAGCTGGCAGGTGGCGCCGCCTCGGGGCAGGACCACGCCGATTACGCCGACATGCTGATCCTCGCCGCCGGAGGCCGGATCTCAGCCGAGGCGGCCCAGACGCTGCAGGTGGCCCTGCACAAGGACCCGCGCAACGGCATTGCCACCTATTACTCGGGCCTGCTGATGGCGCGCACCGGGCGGCCCGACATCGCCTTCCGGCTCTGGGACGGGCTTCTGCGGTCCTCGCCCGAGGACGCGCCCTGGACCCCGCTCATCCGCGCCCAGATCGACCAGGTGGCCGATCTCGCCGGCGAAACCTCCTACAGCCAGCCCCCCGTTGCCACGCCCCCTGCCGCAACGGCACCCGGCCCCTCTGCCGAGGATATCGAGGCCGCAGGCGCGCTCTCGGACGAGGACCGCCAGCAGATGATCCGGGGCATGGTCGACGGGCTGGCCGACCGGCTGGCCCGCGAAGGCGGCACGGCCGAGGAATGGGCCCGGCTGATCGCCGCGCTCGGCGTGCTGGGCGAGAGCGACCGCGCCGGCGCCATCTACGTTGAATCGCAACAGGTCTTCGCCGGAGATGCCGCAGCGCTTGGCCTTCTGGCCTCGGCGGCCGAACAGGCAGGAGTGTCGCAATGATCTACGAAGAGATCGAGGAATTCGCCGCCGCCCTGCCCCCCATGCGGGCGCTGGCCGGGCTCGACTTCGGCGAAAAGACCATCGGGGTTGCCGTCTCAGACGGTCTGCTGTCGGTCGCCACGCCGCTGGAGACCATCCGGCGCAAGAAATTCACCCTGGATGCCGAGGCCCTCATGGCGATCATCGCCAAGCGGGATCTCTGCGGCATCGTGCTGGGGCTGCCGCGCAACATGGATGGCTCCGAGGGGCCGCGCTGCCAGAAGACCCGCGCCTTCGCCCGCAACCTCGCCCGGCTCACCGAGCTGCCGATCAGCTACTGGGACGAGCGCCTGTCCACCGTCGCCGCCGAACGCGCCCTGCTCGAGGCCGATACCTCGCGCCGGCGCCGGGCCGAGGTGATCGACCACGTGGCGGCATCCTACATCCTTCAGGGAGCGTTGGATCGCCTGCGCCATCTGCGCGGATGAGCGGCGAGGATTTTCCGCGCCGCAATGGCATCAGCTCGCCCTGCGTGGATATCTGCGTCATCCACCCCGAGGCGCGGCTCTGCACCGGCTGCCTGCGTTCGATCGACGAGATCGCCGGCTGGGGTCGCATGAGCGAGGAAGAGCGTCAGGCCATCATGGCCGATCTGCCTGCGCGTGGGCCGCTGAAAGCGTCGCGCAAGGGCGGACGGCGCGGCCGCATGGCGCGCGGTCAGTAGTCCTTCGCCTTCGATGTCCTGAAAGGGTCAGGCGGCGGCAGTCTTGCCGCGTGGCGCTTCCTGCACCAGTTCCACGTGCTTGGCCGAGACCTTGCCCGCGCCCCCATCGACCACCGCGACGACACGCCCGCCGAGGGTGATCAGCGCCGCGCCGGGGCGGCTGTCGTCGGTGACAATCCCCACCCGGCCGGAGCCCGCGTCCTCGGGGCGATATTCCAGCACGATCTGGTCGCGCGCAGGATCGAAATCAGAGATCACCGGCGCCGTCTCGATCCCGGCCACCGCAGGGCGCGCGGCGAACTCGGGCGCGGCAGCCTCGGCGGCAGCGGGCTGAGGGGCATCCAGGCTGGAGGCCCAGGCCTCTTCCAGCGGCGCCTCGAACCCATCCTCGCCCAGAGCCGGAGCCTCGGCAGAGAGCAGCTCGGGGTCGATGGCCTCGTCGTCCTGCATTGCCTCGGCGATCAGCGCTTCGGTGCGTTCGGGGCTGAGGGAGAATTCCCTGTCGGCCACCCGGTCCTCGGCCAGCCTGTCGCGGTCGCCACTGCGATCCCCGTTTCGATCCAGTGTCGCCGAGAGCCGGGCCGCCAGCCCGTCTGCCTCGTCCGCAGCCTCTGCGGAGGCTGTCCCGGAGGTCTCCTCCTGCCCGCCGATCTGGCGGATACGGTCGCGCAAGCGGCGCCCCACATCATGTCCGAAGATGCCCACTGACTGGATCTGCTCATCAGCATCCTCGAGCGCGGAGCCGCGCGCCACGGCAGAGCTGTCACGCTCGCCCTGGTAGGATGTGAAGGCCACGCCGATCGCTGCCAGCGCGACAACTGAGATGAGCTCCAACATGCGGGATGATCCTCTTGCCGTGCGGATAATCTGGCAGCCGAATATGGCTGCCCTATGGCCATTTCCGGGGGGAATGCGGCACGGAAACGATCCCGCCGAATGGCAGAAATTGTTGCCAAAATCTTGCCGAGCTCCGGAATTTCTCAAGATTTTCTGTGGCCGCAGGCAGGGTAAGAAGACCTCCTTCTGGGAGTGGTGGAGGGCGCCGTCCCCATATCTGGTAGAAAATGGCAAAAATGCGTCCTGTCACGGCATGGGCCTGCCCCTCTGCGGGAACTGATTTGCGCTTTCCCGTGTCCGGCCGGCTGCCTAGTTTGGCCCGAGCCCCCACCCCCTGCTGTGCCGTGTCGCCACCGGAGATTCGATGGACCAGACCTTGACCCTGCCCTCTCCACGCCAGCCCATGGCCGCCACGCTGAACCGCTCGGGCCCGCCCGGCCCCGTGGTTCTGCTGCTGCATGGGTTCACTGGCAGCCGCGACGAAATGCAGATCCCGTCCACCGGAGAAGGTGTCTTCGCCCGCACCGCACGGCAGCTGGCAGGGGCCGGATACTCCAGCCTGCGCATCGACTTTCGCGGCTCGGGCGAAAGCCAGGGCCAGATGAGCTTTGCCGAGAGCGATTTTGAAACGCAGGTGGCGGATGTGCTGTCCGCGCTCGACTGGCTGCGGGCGCAGGGCTACGGCCCGGTCCACCTGCTGGGCTGGAGCCAGGGCGGCATGATCGCCTCTCTTGCCGCCGGACGCGGGGCCGAGGTGGGCTCTGTCATCCTGTGGAACGCCGTGGCCGAGCCACAAGAGAGCTTTGGCCGCATCCTTGGCCCGAAGATGCTGGCGCGCGGCATGGCTGCGGATGATCAAGAGACCCCGGTGGGGATCACCCTGCCCTGGGGGGACCGCGTTAAGCTCGGACGGCAGTTCTTCCGGCAGCTCGCCAGCCTCGATCCGGTGCAGGAGATCGCCCGCTACCGCGGCCCGCTGATGGTCGCCTGGGGTTCCGCCGATCCGCTGGTGCCCGAGAGCTCTGCCAGGGCACTTCTTGCCGCCCATGACGGGCCGCAGGCTGCCTATGCCGGCCCCTTCGATCATGCCTTCGACATCCACCACGGCACGCGGGCGCTCGATGCGCTGATCGCGCGCAGCATCGCGTTCCTGGACGGTCTCTAGGCGGCTTCGGGCGCCACCAGCGCCAGGGCGTCGCGCACCACGTCTGGTCCGGCGCCCGCGCGATGCGCGTGCTCGGACAGGTGCCGCCGCCAGGCCCGCGCGCCGGGGCGACCGGCGAAGAGGCCCAGCATGTGCCGGGTCACCTGGCCCAGCTTGCCGCCCCCGCTGACGTGACGCTCGATATAGGGCAGCATCGAGAGCACGGCCTCTTCCGGCCCCATGCCGCCATCCTGGCCGTAGATCCGCGCATCCGCCCCGCAGAGCACATTGGCGGGCTCATGGTAGGCGGCGCGGCCGATCATGACCCCGTCCAGCCCCTGCGCCAGCAGCGCCTCGGCCTGGTCGAGCGTGGTGATGCCGCCGTTGATCGACAGGTGCAGATCCGGGAAGGCCGCGCGCATCTTCAGCACCAGCGGGTAGTCGAGCGGCGGGATATCGCGGTTCTCCTTCGGGCTCAGCCCCTGCAGCCAGGCCTTGCGCGCATGCACCGTCACCCGTCGGCACCCCGCCGCAGAGACCTTCTCTAGGAAGTCCGGCAGCACCTCTTCGGGGTCCTGCTCGTCGACGCCGATGCGGCATTTCACCGTGACCTCGACATCCACCGCCTCGCGCATGGCGCTGACGCAATCCGCGACCAGCTCGGGGTGCTTCATCAGCACCGCACCGAATGTGCCCGATTGCACCCGATCCGAGGGGCAGCCGCAGTTGAGATTGATCTCGTCATAGCCCGCTTCCGCCCCGAGCCTGGCGGCCTGGGCCAGCTCTTCGGGCTCGGAGCCGCCGAGCTGCAGGGCCACGGGGTGTTCCTCGGGGTTGAAGTCCAGCAAGTGCATCGCCCCACCCCGGACCAGCGCCGGAGAGGTGACCATTTCGGTATAGAGGAGCGTCTGCCGGCTGAGCAGCCGATGCAGGTAGCGGCAATGGCGGTCCGTCCAGTCCATCATGGGTGCAACGGACAGGCGCGAAGCCACTAAAAGATCTACATTATTTTCTTTTTCAGCCACTTAAGAGACCTTCACCAATGCACGATTGAGCACCATTATTCCCTATTGCGCCCCATTTTTCGCGTGGTGTACACCAAATGGTGTACAGGTCTAGCTCATGGTGTACACCACATGGGAAGTATCACCGAAAGGCGCCGGGGAAACGGCTCGATAGCATATCGCGCAGCTGTCGTCATCCGTCGAGATGGCAAGCGCCACACCTTCACTCAGACATTTGATCGCGAGCAAGCGGCGAAGCGGTGGATATCAAAGAAGGAAAGAGAGCTTGCCGCCCCCGGCGGCCTCGAACGCGCGACCACGCCTGCAGAAACTCTTGGCAATGCGATTGACCGATACCTCAGCGAAAGCCGAACTGCGGTCGGCAAGACCAAGGCACAGGTTCTGGAGACTATAAAAGGTTGCGATCTTGCTTCCCTACCTTGTGCCGAGATCACAAGCGACACCCTCGTTCAGTTCGCACATGAGATCTCGGAGGGTCGCAAGCCTCAAACGGTTGGGAACTATCTCTCCCACCTGTCAGCAATCTTCGCGATTGCTCGGCCGGCATGGGGCTTGCCGCTCGATCGCCAAGCCATGCAGGACGCGATGATCGTTGCACGACGCATGGGTTTGATCTCCAAATCAGCGAAACGGGAGCGTCGCCCGAGCGTCGAAGAGATGGACAAGCTGATGAGCCATTTCGCCGATAGGCATCTTCGAGGCCGAAGCCTTCCGATGCACCATGTCTGCGCCTTCGCTCTCTTCTCGACCCGTCGCCAAGAGGAGATACTACGGATCAGTTGGGATGACCTCGAAGCGGACCACTCACGTGTTCTCGTACGGGATATGAAGCATCCGGGCGAAAAGATCGGAAACGACATCTGGTGCGAATTGACGCCAGAAGCTCTTTCAATCGCCCTGGCGCAGGCAAGGGTAACCGGCGAAAGGCGAATCTTCCCCTTCTCGACCGATGCGGTCTCGGCAAGCTTCACCAGGGCCTGCAAGCTGCTCGGCATCGAAGACTTGCACTTCCACGATTTGCGTCACGAGGGGGTATCGCGACTATTCGAGATGGGCCGAACTATTCCACAAGCCGCAAGCGTATCAGGCCACCGCAGCTGGCAAAGCCTGCAGCGATACAGTCACCTGCGCACGACCGGAGACAAATGGCTGGACTGGGCTTGGCTACCTCGCATTACGGCGGCGTCACACACCATGTGACGCCAGCTACTCTCAAACACCTTCGGATTCGCTAACTGATACTACACGCCCGTTTCCCCTAGCGAAGGGCACTCCCGTCTCCCCAACTCGATTGACAGTCATACGCCGCGCCCATAAACGTTATGTTATATTGTAACTCATGAGGCGCACTGTGATCAGATCGACTGCCCTTTCCATCCTTGCGGCGCTCATGCTGCCTGTCGCAAGCCCATCCATCGCGCAGGACGACAGCCTGACCATCGCGTATCTCAGCGGACCGACCGGCGAAGCGCCGGACCCGCGAATCCGCTACAATGGCTGGCTGTCCAACCAGACCGGCGTGACCGAAACCCTGATGGGGCTGACCCCCGAGATGGAGCTTTATCCCCGCCTTGCCGAAAGCCTGGAGCTGGTCGATCCCACCACTTGGCGGATGACCCTGCGCGAGGGTCTGGCCTTCCACGACGGCAGCCCGGTCACCTCTCAGTCGGTGATCGACAGCATTGCCCCGATCCTCGACGCCGGGTCCGAGCTGCACAACCCCCGAAACGCGGGCCTGCTGAAGATCGCCGGAATGGAGGCCGAGGGCGACCGCGTGGTGGTCTTCACCACGGCCGAGCCCAATGCGGCCTTCCCCTGGATCCTCACCGAACCCGGCGTCGTCGTGCTGGGCGAGCCCTCGGAGGCCTATCCGATCAACGCCACCGGGCCCTATATCTTCCGCGAGGCCATCGCTGATCAGCTCTACCGGGTCGAGGCCAATCCCGCCTACCGCGACGGTGCGCCGGGCATTTCCGAGGTGCGCGCCCTGACGGTCACCGATCCCGCCGCCGCGGCCCTGGCTTTCGAGGCGGGCGACGTGGACCTGGTGATCAACTACCCAGAAACCGACTTCGAGCGGATAACTGCGACAGGCGCCCAGGGCTTCTCGGCGCCGACGGTGCAGCTCTACTGGCTGGACATCGACGCCACCCATGGGCCGCTTAAGGACGCCCGCATCCGTCGTGCCGTGTCGTTGGCCATCGACCGGCAGGGCATCGTGGATGCGGCGCTCTCCGGCATCGGCGGCGAGCCTGCGGGCACGCTTTACCCGGCCCTGATGCCCTGGGCGGCGGATATCGCCCCGACCTACGATCCCGCCGCAGCCGAAGCGCTGCTGGCCGAGGCCGGCGCCGTCAAGCAGGGTGGTCGCTGGATGCTGGACGGGGAACCGCTGCGCATCGACCTGGTGACCTATGCCTCGCGCGCCGCGCTGCCGCCGACCGCCGAGCTGATCCAGGCCTATCTGATGGCCATCGGCATCGACGCCGGGGTTTCCATCGGGGAATGGGGCGCCAACAATGACGCCATCGCCTCGGGCAGCGCCGACATGCACCTGCAGGCCTGGGGCGTCGCCCCCTCGGGCGATCCGGCCTATTTCCCCGGCGCGGTCCTCCACAGCGAAGCTGGCAGCAATATCGGTGGCTATGCCAACCCGGCGCTTGATGCGCTTCTGGCCGAGGGGCGCCAGACCTTCGACCCCGAGTCCCGCAAGGCGATCTATGACCAGGTACAGGCCATCATCGCCAATGACGCGCCGATGATCCCGGTGTTTCATGCCGCGCAGGTCAGCGTCGCCAAGCCCGGCCTGAAGGGCTTCGCCGTGCACCCGGCGATGACCTACTGGCTGAGCCCGGACATCCGCTGGGCCGACTGACGTGAAAAGCATCGAAGCAAAGGGCCTGTCCGCGATGCGGGCAGGCCGCACCATCCTGCACCCGACCGATCTGTCCTTCGCCCCCGGCGACCGCATTGGGCTGGTCGGTCCAAGCGGCTCGGGCAAGTCCACCCTCTGCCATGCGCTGGTCGACCAGTTGCAGGCGCGCGGCGTGGCCGTGGCCCATGTGCCGCAAAGTCCGGACGAGGCGCTGGACCCGTTGCGCCGTCTGGATTTCCACTGGAGCCAAGCCGAGCGGGCGCTTGGTCTGGCGCCCGACGCGGCCCGCCGCGCGCAGCTGCTGCGCGCACTGGACCTTGAGGGCCGCCCCCTGAACGTCCGGCCCTGGGGCTGGAGCCGGGGCATGCAACAGCGCTTTGTCATAGCCCTGGCCCTGCTGGCCAGTCCCGCGCTGCTGGTGCTGGACGAGCCGACCTCGGCGCTGGATCCCATCGTCGCGGCGACCACCCTGGAACTGGTCGAGGCCCAGGCCGCGCGCACCGGCACCACGCTGCTGATCGTCACCCACGATCTCGGCCTGGCTGCCGCCCGCGCCCGCCGCCTGCTGGTGCTGCACGAGGGCAAGCTGGTCGAGGATAGCGACACGGGAACCCTGCTGACCAAGCCGCAAAGCACGGCGGCGCAGGCCCTTGTCGCACACAGGAACTGGGCGGATCTGCCATGCTGACAGTCGAGACCCTGACCGTGACCCGCGGAGGCCGCACAGTGCTGCGCGACGTGAACCTGACCCTTGCGCCGGGCCGTACCCTTGCCGTGCTCGGCCAAAGCGGCGCCGGAAAATCGACCCTCGTCGCATCCGTTCTGGGCCTGCTTCGCCCCGACCACGGCCAGGTGCGCTGGAACGGCGCTCCCCTGCCCCGCGGCGCCGCGGCGCTGGTAATGCAAGAGCCCCGCGCCGCCTTCAATCCGCGTCTGACCCTGCGCCGTTCCGTCCAGGAACCGCTAAGGGCGCGCAGGCTACCCGACGATCCCGTGCGCCTTGCCCGGCTCTGTCGCGGGCTGGAACTACCGCCCGAGAGCCTGGACCGGCTGCCCGGGCAGGTCTCCATCGGACAGGCGCAGCGCGCCGGGGTGCTGCGCGCCCTGATCGCCGCGCCGCCACTGATCCTGTTTGACGAACCGCTCTCGGCCCTGGACGCGATGACCCAGAAACATACTGCCCGGATGATTTCGGAGCTGCAGCGCGAAGAAGGGTTCGCGGCGCTGGTCGTGACCCATGACCTTGGATACGCCGCCGCCCATGCCGATGCCATCGCGGTGCTGCGTGCCGGCCAGATCGAAGAGACCGCCGAGACTGCCACCTTCTTCGCCGCGCCGCAAAGCGCCTATGGCCGCAGCCTGGTCGAGGCGGCGGTCTCGCTCGGGGCGCTCGGGAGGCAGACGGCTGCATGAGACAGATCCTGGACCTGCTGCTGCGGGCATTGCTGGTGCTTGCCGGCGCCGCGCTGCTGACCTTCACCCTGCTCTGGCATGCGCCGGGCGATCCGGCGACCACAATCGCCGTGGCCCGATACGACAGCGTGGTCTCACAGGAGATCATCGCCCAGATCCGCGCCGAGGCGGGCCTGGATGCTGGCTACTGGACCGCCTTTCGGCACTGGGTCACGCCGCTTCTGGCGGGTGATCTGGGAAACTCCGCGGTCTCGGGACGGCCGATCTGGCCCGAGATGCGCACGGCCATGGCGCTGACCGCGCCACTTGCGCTCTCGGGGCTGTTGATTGGTCTGGGGCTGTCGATCCCGCTGGCGATGCTGGCAGTGCGCCATCCCGGTGGCTGGGTGGATCGTGGCGCCGTGGCCGTGGCCTCGCTGGGGGCCGCCATGCCGGCCTACTGGTTGGCGCTGCTGCTGATCCTGCTCTTCGCGGTCAAGCTGCTGTGGCTGCCCGCCATGGGCACCGGCAGCGCCCGACACCTCATCCTGCCCGCCCTAACGCTGGGACTGGGCACTGCCGCCGCGCTGACCCGCATCTTGCGCTCGGCCCTGCTGGAGGCGCGTGGCGCGCCCTTCCTGCCGGCCCTCGCCCGGCGCGGTGTCCAGCGGCGTGAACGCGCCCTTAGCCACATTGCCCCCCATGCCGCCATCCCAGTTCTGACCGTCGCCGGGCTGGAGCTGGCCTTCCTGCTGGAAGGCACGGTCATGGTCGAGGTGATCTTCGCCCGCCCCGGCCTGGGAGGCTTCCTGATCCATGCCATCCAGGCGAGGGATTTCCCCAAGGTGCAGGCCGTGGTGCTGCTGATCGCGCTGGTCTTCGTCGTGGTCAATCTGCTGACAGATCTGCTCTACCAACTGGTCGACCCCAGAATAGGAGAGAGCGATGCGTGAGCTGCGTCCCGTCCTGATCGTCGCCGGGCTGCTGGCGGCTCTGGCCCTGTTCGGCCCGGCGCTGGCGCCCAATGCGCCGAACGCCATCGACATTCCCAACAGGCTGGCCGCACCCGGTGGCCAGTATCCCCTGGGCACCGACGCCATGGGCCGCTGCATCCTGTCTCGCCTGCTGCACGGGGCCAGCTGGTCGCTGGGACTGGCCTTCTTGGTCTCTACCATCGGGTTGGTCACCGGCACCCTGATCGGGCTGTCCGCGGCCATGGGCGGGCGACGCATCGACTGGGTCGTGATGCGGGTGACCGACATCTTCCTGGCCTTCCCCGACTTGGTCGCGGCGGTGGTGATCGCTGGCGTGCTTGGTGCCGGCACCGGCAGCCTGATCTTCGCCCTCAGCGCGACTGGCTGGATGCGCTACGCCCGTGTCACCCGGGGCATCGGCCTTGGCCTTGCCAAACGGGGGCATGTCGTGCAGGCGCGGCTTGCCGGGCTCTCTCCCGCCGCGATCGCGCGCTGGCATTACCTGCCCGCGCTGGCGCCCTCGCTGACCGTAGTCTGGACCGGCATGCTGGCCCGCGCCATCCTCGGGATCTCGGCGCTCGGGTTCCTTGGCTTCGGCGTGCAGCCCCCGACCCCCGAATGGGGCACCATGCTGCTGGACGCCCGCGTCCACATGCGCTCGACCCCCTTGCAGATGATCTGGCCCGGCGGAGCCGTTGTCCTTTGCGTCCTGGCCATCAACCTTACCGGCGACATCCTGCGGGATGCGCTGACCGAAAGAACGGAACCCGCATGACCCCGGCCGAACTCCCCGTCGAGAACCCCACGCGTGGCATACTGCTGCGGCTGCTCTCGGGACTGCTGTTTGCCGGGATGGTTGTCATGGTGAAGGCCCTGAGCGAAGACATCCCCCTGGGCGAAATCGTCTTCTTCCGCTCGGCCTTCGCCCTGATCCCGCTGGTGATTTTCCTACGCCTGCGTGGAGAGTTTCCGGCGGGCCTGCGCAGCAAGCTTCCCTGGGGCCATGTCCTGCGCTCAGGCTTCGGCGCGGCGGCGATGTTCACCTCCTTCGCCTCGATCGCGCGGCTGCCGGTCGCCGAGGCCACGCTGATCGGCTACCTCTCTCCGGTGCTGACCGCCATCGCAGGGGTTGTCCTGCTGGGCGAGAGAGCGACCCCCTACCGCGTGGGCGGGATTGCCCTGGGCCTGGCCGGTGTTGCCGTTCTCGTCGGGCCGGAACTGGGCGCAGGCCCGATGGACCGGGTCCGCCTGGCCGGGCTCGCCCTGGGTGTCGCCACGGCGGTGCTGACCTCGCTGGCGCTGGCAATGACTCGCAGCTTGGCGCGCAGCGGAGAAAGCCCCGGCGCAATCGCGTTTTACTTCGCTCTGACCTCGGCGCTGGCCGGGCTTCTGACCCTCAGCAGCGGCTGGATCATGCCCTCGTCCGAGACGCTGATCTTACTGGTCCTTGCCGGGTTGATGGGGGGCTTCGCCCATATCGCCATGACACTGGCCTTCCGCTACGCCGAGGCCTCGCGGCTGGCGCCATTTGAATACGTGTCACTGGTCTGGGCCGTGCTGGCCGACCTGCTGATCTTCGGCCTGCCCGTTGGCCCGGTCTTCTTCCTGGCCCTGCCCCTACTGCTTGGCGGCGCTGCCCTTGCGGCGCTGGAGCGCGGACGACGGCAACCATGACCTGTCCCGCTGCATCTGGCGCGCGGTGCGCATCCTACCGACAGGAAAGCCGCAACTTCTCGCCCGGTGGACCCTGTCGCTACGGCCCCGCCACCAAGCGCCTTGACCGTGAGGGATAGCGATGCTCTATGTCCCCCCGATGGCTCCCGACGGCCTAAAGGTCGCCGGGATTAAAAGGGAATGCGGTGCGGTGCCCCTCAGGCACCAATTCCGCGACTGCCCCCGCAACTGTAGGCGGCGAGCGACCCCGAAACGAACCACTGGACCGACGGTCCGGGAAGGTTCGGGGAAGCTGAGACCCGCGAGTCAGGAGACCTGCCGTCATGATTTTCACTCAACCCGGGCGGGGTGCCCCGGCAGGAGACCCGACCATGCCCAGACGGCCCAAGCCGCAAGACAGTTCCGGTATTCTGCCCGCCCCGCATCTGCGCGGAGGGCGCTATGACGGATATCGAACAACTCGACGAACGGGCGCCTAGCGGCGATCAGGCAGGCACGTCAGCAGAACACCCCCCGGTCGAAAGCCGGGCGCGGCAAGTGCTGTTCGCCTGTTCGGTGCCCAATCTCAGCACCGGAGCCCTGCGGCGCCTTCAGTCCATCTGCGCTGGCGCCACCACGCTTATACATCGGCTGATCCGCCTTGAAGAAGCCGGGCCCGGCCTGCTGGCGGCGCTGGACGAGATGCGCGAGGACGGCGCACAGGACATCCGTGTACAGCCGATCGGCCTGCCTTTCAGCGAGAGCCTGCAAAGCTGGTTGCCCGGGGTCCTGGCCCATTGGCAGGGCGAGCCCAGCAACAGCGAGATCCAGCTGAGCCTCGGGCCAGAACCGGCGCGCGCCGAGGCGGCTTCGGCCATCATGCTTGCGCAGGCGCTTGAGATGAAGCCCCGCCCGCTGGAGGGCGTCCGCCCGGCGCTCGGCAAGCCCGGCTGGCAGGATCCGCCGGATTTTGACTTTCACCTGCTGGTCTGCACCGGGCCGCGCTGCCACATGCGCGATGCGGCCAGCCTGACCCATGTGCTGAAGGCCGAATGCGCCGAGGCCGGCATATCGAAGCGCTGCCTGACCACCTCGACCGGCTGCATCTTCCCCTGCAATCGTGGCCCCGTGGTCGCGGTCTACCCGCAAGGCCACTGGTTCCACATCCCCGATCGCGCCGCCGCCCGACGCCTCGTCCGCGAGGTGCTCTGCGAGGGCGGCACCCTGCCCGAGTTCCATTTCCATACCGCGCGGCAGGCCCGCATTTCCAACGAAGGAGACCTCTCTTGACCCTTTCCCGCATTGCCGTACTGGCCGCGCTTGGCCTGACGCTGGCGCAGCCCGCCACCGCACAGGAGGCGGATCAGCCGATCCGCGTCATCACCTCGTTCCAGATCGACTCGATGGACCCCGAGACGGATGGCTTCTGGTTCCAGGAATTCGGCGTCGCCGAGCTGCTGATGGAGTTCCAGCCCGATGGCACCGTGGCCCCATGGCTGGCCGAAAGCCTGACCCAGGTCGATGACCTGACCTGGGTGATCGCCCTGAACGAGGGCGTGACCTTCCAGAACGGCCGGGCGCTGGATGCCGAGGCGGTGAAGGAGCTGATGGACTTCCGCCTTGCCAACAAGGCCTCGGTGCAGGGGATCGTGCCTGCTGGCACCACCTTCGAGGTCACCGGCCCGCTGGAGATCACCATCCACACCCCCGCACCGCTGCCCGAGATGCCCAACGTTCTGGCGCATGAACCCTATTTCCTGATCTATGATCTGCAGGCCGTCGAAGCAGCCGCGGGCGACTGGGAGTCGCTCGAGACGGCGGGGATCTACACCGGCCCCTACCAGGTCGAAGACCTGACGGATGCGGCCCTGATCGCCTCACGCTATGACGACTACTGGCGCGGCGAACCCGCTATGCCGGGCGTCACGGTCAGCTTCGTGACCGATATCAACGCCCGCGTGCTGGCCGTGCAGAACGGCGAGGGCGATATCGCGCTTTACCCGCAGGTCTCGGCCAAGCCGGTCTATGACGCCACGCCCAATGTGAACCTTGCCCTCGGCCCGGTCTCAACGGGCGGCTATGCGGCCTACATGAACACCGAAGCAGGCGCGCTGACCGATGTCGCACTACGCCGGGCGGTGATGAAGTCGCTGAACTACGCCGAGATCGCCGAAACGGTCTTCCGGGGCGCCACGGCGGAAGCCAAGGGGCTTTACACGCCCACCCTGCCCTGGGCCGTGGACAACTATGAATACGACCCCGAAGAGGCTGCCGCCCTGCTGGAGGAGGCCGGCTGGCTGCTGGACGGCAACCAGCGCGTAAAAGACGGCACACCGCTTGAGTTGCGTATCCTGATCTACCCCCAGCAACCCGACCTGGCACCCATGTCCAATGCCATGCAGGCCTACCTGCGCAAGCTGGGCATCGGCTCCGAAATCGTTTCGGTCGACAGCGTCAGCGAGGCCATCACATCGGGCAGCGTCGAGTGGGATATCGCGCTCATGGGCAATGGCTCGGCCACGGTTGGCGCGGTGCAGGGCTTCCTGACCCGCTACATGGTCACCGGCGCGGACCGCAACTACGCCGGTTATTCCAACGCCCGCATGGATGAGCTGATCACCACGCTGACCACCGAAAGCGGCACCGAGGCGCGCAACGCGATCCTGGCCGAGATCCAGCAGATCCTGGTCGAGGATGACCCCTACGTCTTCAACGTCACCATGCTGCGCGAGCGGGCCCTGGTGTCGGACGCATGGCGCAGCTACCAGCCCGGCGTCGCCTGGCGCCACGTCGGCTGGCAGACCGCGCCGGACGCGTTGCAGTAAGATGATCCGGGTCGCCCTCCGCCGCTTCGCCCAGGCCCTGCTGACAGCCCTTGCGGCCAGCCTGCTGGTCTGGGCCATGCTACCGCTTGCGCCGGGCGACCCGGCCTATCGCATCCTCTATTCCCAGACCCAGAAAGAGCCCCTGCCCGCCGAGATCGAGGCCCTGCGGCACGAGATGGGTCTGGATAAGCCGCTGCCGCTGCAATACGCGCAGTGGCTTGGCAAGGTCGCCCGGGGCGACCTCGCGCGCTCCTGGCGCACGGGGCAGCCGGTGGCCGAAGAGATCTCGCGCCGCCTGCCCGCCACACTGACGCTGGTCGGGCTGGCACTGGTGGTCTCGGTCGCGGTGGCGCTGCTGCTGGCGTTGATCTCGGCTGCGTTCCGCGACCGATGGCCGGACCGGGTGATCCGGGTCTACACCCAGATCGGCGCGGCGCTGCCCACCTTCCTCTTCGGCCTGCTGGCACTGCAGTACATCGTGGTCGGCGCCGGGGTCGGCAAAGTGCTTTCGGGCGGCGCCCTGCAGATGGCGATCCTGCCCGCGCTGATCATCGGCATCGACCGGGCGGCGGGCTGGACCCAGCTGCTGCGCGCCTCGCTGATCGAGGCCCAGGAGGCGGGCTTTGCCCAGGTCGCCCGGGCCCGGGGCGCCCGTCCGCGCCGCATCCTTCTGATCCATGCCCTGCCCAATGCCGCCCTGCCCTTCCTGACCGCCATCGGCGTCTCTGTCGGCGCGCTGCTCGGCGGCTCTCCGATCATCGAAGAGCTGTTCACCTGGCCGGGCCTCGGCAGCTATACCGTCGCGGCTCTCAGTGCCCGCGACTTCCCCGTCATCCAGGCCTTCGTGCTGATCTCGGCCCTGCTCTACGTCGCCGCAAGCCTGCTGATCGACCTGGCCGCCATCGCCCTCGACCCGCGCCTGAGAGAGGCCCACCCATGACCCGCAGCTGGCCCAACCTTTCGCCTGCCCGCGCCGTCGCGCCCGACGCCCTGCCCGGCGCCCCGGACCGGCGCCTGCTGAAACGGCTGTGGCGGCACCGCAGCGGGCGGCGCGGATTGATCCTGGGGGCTATGCTGCTGGCGCTGACCCTGCTGGGCATGGTCTGGACACCTTATGAGCCCGACTGGCCCGACTACACCGTCGCTCTGCAAGGCCCCAGCCTGGCACATCCCTTCGGCACCGACGACACCGGGCGGGACCTGCTGTCGCGTGTCATGGACGGGGCGCATCGCTCGCTTGGCGCAGCGCTGGCGGTGCTGGGCGGTGTCTTCAGTATCGGGCTGGTCTATGGCTGCATCTCGGGCCTGGCGCGCGGGCTCACCGACACGGTGATGATGCGCCTGGCCGACGTGATGATGAGCCTGCCGGGCCTCGTGCTGGCCTTCGCCGTCATAGGCGTCTTGGGCCCCGGCTTCGTCAACCTGCTGATCGCGCTGATTGTCGCCGACTGGGCCTGGTATGCCCGGCTGGCGCGCGCCATGGCGCTTGGCGCCCGCGACCGCCCCGAGGTGATCGCCGCCCGCATGGCAGGCGTCCCACGCTGGCGCATCCTGTCGGGCCATATCCTGCCCGGCATCGCGCTGCATCTGGGTGTCGTCGCCTCGCTGGCGCTTGGCGGCATGATCGGCGCGATTTCGGGCCTGTCGTTCCTCGGCCTCGGGGTGCAGCCGCCGCATGCGGAATGGGGGGCCATGCTCTCCACGCAACGGCTTTACTTCGCCATCGCGCCCTGGCTGCTCTGGGCGCCGGCGCTGATGATCTTCCTGTCGGTGCTGGCCTCGAACCTGATCAGCAACGCGCTGCGCGACATCCTTGCCGTGGAGGGCCGCCGATGAGCCCGGTTCTGGACTGCCGCAACCTGTCTGTCAGCTACGGCCCCACCCCCGTGGTCCACGGCCTGTCCTTCACCATCGCGCCGGGGCAATGCCTGGCCCTGGTCGGCTCCTCGGGCTCGGGCAAGACCAGCGTCGCCCGAGCGATCCTGGGCATGCAGGGACCAACTGCCCGTATCGGCGGGCAGATCCTGGTCGAGGGCCGCGACATGTCCCGCGCCACCGAGCGTGACTGGCGCGCGCTGCGAGGCCTGCGCATCGGCTACGTCGCGCAGGACCCCTTTGCAGCCTGCGACCCCCTGCGCAGCGTCGGGCATCACCTGTCAGAGGCCTGGCGCGCCCGGGGCCTCAGCCCCGACCCGGCCGAGATCTCCCGCAGGCTGACCGCCATCGGCATCGAGGACGCCCCGCGCATCGCCCTGCGCGCGCCCCATTGCTGGAGCGGAGGCATGTTGCAACGCGCCTCCATCGCCGCCGCATCGGCCCATGCGCCGCCGCTGATCATCGCCGACGAGCCCAGCTCGGCGCTGGATGCGGACCGGGCCGATGGCATCCTGACGGCCTTGCGCGCCTCGGGCGCGGCGATCCTGCTGATCAGCCACGACCTGGCGCTGGTCCAGCGCCAGGCCGACCGCATCGTGATCCTCGACCAGGGGCACTGCGTCGAAAGCCTGGACACCAGGGAGCTGGGCGGGCAAGCGCATCATCCCGTCACCCAGGCCCTGCTTGCCGCATCGCAAAGCCTGCCCGAGGGCACCCCGACGCCCCGCCATGCAGAGCCCCGCCATGCAGAGCCGCTGATCCGGGTTCAGGACATTGCCCGGCGGTTTCACGGCGACGGGCCCGAGGTGGGACAGGTCTCGTTCAGCGTCATCCCCAGTCAGACGACCGGGATCAGCGGCCCCTCCGGGTCGGGCAAGTCCACCGTGCTGAAGATGCTGGCAGGGCTAGAACGCCCGGATCGCGGCCTGATCGAACGCGCGCCCTCCCTGGCACGGCCGGGCGCCATCATGCCGATCTTCCAGAACCCTGCCGCCAGCCTCGATGCGCTCTGGCCCGTCTGGCGCTCGGTCGCGGAACCGGCGCAGGCGCAGCACCGGATGAACCGGAACCAGCAGAAGGACCTCGCGGCAGAGCTGCTGGCCCGCGTCGGCCTTGCCGCCATAGACCCCGAGGCCCGCCCGTCCGAACTCTCGCTCGGTCAGTGCCAGCGCGTCGCCATCGCCCGCGCCATCGCCGCGCGTCCGGCAGTGCTGATTGCGGATGAACCGACCAGCGCGCTGGACACCCTGTCACGCGCCCGGATCGGCGACCTGCTGGCCGGGCTCGTGGCCGAGGGAATGGCTTTGGTGGTGGCCAGCCACGACCCCTGGCTGCATGCTCGACTGAACGCCCGGCGGGTCGAGGTTGCTCGTGCCGCAGAATGCACCGCCTGAACGCGCGGCAATAGGTACCAGCGAGCCGGGCGCGAATGACCGTTGCGGGCCGGATCGACAGCCATTAGCGCTAGGGTCCATGAGACGATCCGCAGGACAGTGGGGGGCAATCACGATCTGGGTGCTTTGCGCGCCCTTCTTCCTGTTGTCCTTCGTCTCGGGCGGTGTGATGCCGGTCAAGACCACCGAGGGTATCCGGCTGGTGATCTGTACCGGCGACGAGATCCGCGAAGTGCTGGTCGATCCTCAAACCGGTCAGCCGCTTGAGGATCAGGACAGCCCGGCCGACGCTGCCGGCAAGTGCAGCTGGTCCTTCGCCCACATGGCGGCCAACCTCGCCCCCGACCTGCGCCTGCCACGCCCCGAAGCGCGTGCCCTGCCCCTCTCTCCGGCTGTCACCCCCGTCATCCTGATCGCAGCCCGCGCCACGGGCCTGCCCCCCGCAACCGGTCCTCCGGCACGGATCTGAGCCTTCCCTTCACGAATACTCAGATCCCTTGCGAGGACATCATGACTGACGCTACCCACGGAGCCGCGGCTCCGGCGGCCGCAACGGCTGCGAACAAGTACCAATTCATCGCCTGGCGCTGGCACTTCTATGCCGGTCTCTACGTCATTCCCTTCCTGATCATGTTGGCCGCCACCGGCCTGATCATGCTGTGGATTTCCTGGGGCGCCGGGATCGGCGCCGAACGGCTGGCGGTCACGCCAGGCAATGACACTCTTCCCGCAAGCACCCTGCGGCAGGCCGCCGAGAACGCCCTGCCCGGCGGCACCGCCACGCTCTACCAGGAGCCTCTGGCGGCGGACCGAGCGGCGGTTTTCGCCGTGGATCACGCGGACGGGCGCACCGGCATCGCGGTCGATCCCTACACGGGCGAGGTCCTGCGCAGCTTCCCCTGGCGCGCGGGTCTCTATGATCTTGCCAACGACATCCACGGCACCCTTCTGCTGGGCGACTTCGGCGACCGGCTCATCGAGATCGCCGCAAGCCTCGGACTGGTGCTGATCGCCTCGGGTCTCTACCTGCATTGGCCGCGCAACGGCCAGGGCTGGCGGCAGGTCCTGGTGCCATCGCTGTCGCGCCGGGGCCGCGCGCTCTGGAAGTCTATCCATGCGGTCCTGGGCTTCTGGATCTCGATCCTGCTGGTCCTCTTCCTGCTCTCGGGCCTCAGCTGGGCCGGGATCTGGGGCACCAAGATGGTGCAGGCCTGGAACACGTTTCCTGCTGACAAATGGGGTGCACCGCTCTCGGATGCGACCCATGCCGACATGAACCATGCGGGCACCCAGGATGTCGCCTGGACGCTCGAGCAGACGCCGCTTCCCGCCTCCGGGTCGCTCGCCGGAGAGGCCGCCATCACGGGCCCGGTCGATCTGGACAGTGTCGTCGGCTTCGCCCGCCAGTTGGGGTTTGTCGGTCGCTTCCAGCTCAACTTCCCCGCCGGTGAGACCGGGGTCTGGAGCATCAGCCACGACAGCATGTCGAACGACGGGCCCAACCCCGCAGCCGACCGCACTCTGCACATCGACCGCTACACCGGCAAGGTGCTGGCCGATATCCGCTACAAGGACTACTCGGCCTATGCAAAGGCCATGGCCTGGGGCATCGCCTTCCACGAGGGTGACATGGGCCTTTGGAACCTGGCGCTGAACACGCTCTTC
>NZ_OBEA01000008.1 GCF_900215355.1 Pseudooceanicola antarcticus
CTTGCTGCGCCTCAGCCCCGGACTGCGCCGCGCGCTCTCCTGAGACGGCGGTGGCGGCCCACCTCGGGCCGCCACCCACTTCGGCGCAGGTTCCTTAGTGGCCCCATCGCTTACAGATCATTCCAACCGAAGTGGGCTTTTCCTCCAATTGGCCGAACACGAATACGTCGGTCCGCTAAAAGGTCAGGAGAATTTTGCCCTGATTTCCAGACGCCCCGTCGGCGTGGGCCTTGCACCGGCCAAAGCCCATCGTTGCCCTTCGTACCAGGTGAAGCGGAGGACCGGGCCCTAGCGCCCTCCATCCTGCCACCGCGCTCATGCTGGTTTGCCCTGTCGGACATGAGGCCCGAACCGGGAGGTCCGGTTCGGGGTTCGGTCAATTGTCGGGAGCCCTCAGCGATCCCTGAGTTCTGAGTTTCCTCCGGACAGCTGAGGCCCGCGCAGGCGGCTTGAAACCCATATCGCCATCACGGTTGCAAGGTACGGCACCATCTGAAGCAGGTCGTGCGGCACCCGGTCTCCGAGGACCAGCTGGGCACGGATCCCGAGGGTGCCCAGGACCGCGAAGAGGAATGCCGCCGCCGGAGCGGCCAGCGGGTGGGAGGCGCCGAAAACGACCGCCGCAAAGGCCATGAAGCCGCGACCCGCCGTCATGCCCTGCGCAAAGAACTGCAGCGTCCCACCGGCAAGCTCGGCCCCGCCGATGGCGCAGAGGATGCCACTGATCATCAGCGCGACCAGGCGTATCGCGGAGGGATTGCCGCCGACGCTGCGCAAGGCAAAGGGATGCTCGCCGCTGGCCGACAGGCGCAGGCCGAAGCGTGTCCGCCGCAGCAGCAGCCACATGGCGGCGATCACCAGAGGCAGGGCCGCGACAAAGATCGACAGGACGCCAAACCGGCCGAAGGCCTCGCCCAGGCGCGGCACGCCGAAGGGGGCGCTGACCGTGGCCTGGCTGCCGAAGATCGCTTCCACCGCCAGGGCCGTGCCGCCCAGCCCCAGCCCCGTCATGCCCAGGCCGGCGATGATCGGATTGGCGCGCAGCTTCTCGATGATGACCCACAGCAGAACCGAGGCCGCCACGCAGAGCAGGATGGCGATCAGCATCGCCAGCGCGAAGGACCCGGTGGAGACGATGCCCAGGATCGTCGCGCAGGCGCCGATGATCATGATCCCCTCCAGCCCGAGGTGCCAGATGCCGGACCTTTGCGCGATGACGCCGGCGAGGGTGACATAGACCAGCGGTGTGCCCGACCGCAGGATGGCGATGAACAGGTCGATCATGAGGAGGTCTCCTTGCGGCCGGTCAGCCGATCCAGGACGCGTGCGCGCGCCGTGATGACAAGTGCGATGGATGCGTTGATGACCTCGATCGCGGCGGCTGGCAGCCCGGCCATGATCGGCAGGTAGAGCGCCGCCGCGGCAAGTCCGCCGAAGAACAGCGCCGCCGCCGCCATCCCGAGGATCGAGAAGTTGGCAACCAGCGCGACCAGCGTCGCGGTAAAGCCGTGCCCCGGCAGGAAGCCCGAGGCAATGCGCCCGGTGGGCCCGGCGAACTCGACGGCCCCCGCCAGACCGGCCAGCGCGCCGGACAGCAGGAAGCTGGACAGCCCGATGCGCCAGGACGATGCGCCCTGCCAGCGCACCATGGTGCCGTTGCGCCCGGCCAGCCCCGAGAGCACGCCGAAGGCGGTCCGGTTGACAAGCAGCCAGATCGCCACGCCCACCACCAGGGCCAGCCCCAGTGTCATCGGCGACACGCCGCTGCTGTCCGAGATGCGATAGGCCGGAGGCAGCACCGGGCTCGAGGCCTGCTGACCCGATCCCGCCGGATCCTTCAGGGGCCCCGAGGTGACCCATACCAGCAGGAGCCCGGCGATGAAGTTGCCCATCAGCGTGGTGATGACTTCATCGGTGCCCGAGCCCAGCTTCATCAGCGCCGGCCAGAGCGCCCAGAGCGCCCCGCCCATCATGCCCGCGCAGAGGATCGCCGGGATCACCAAGAAGGCGGGACCGCCGTTCAACCCCTGCGCCGCCGTGGCCGCGAAGATGGCCCCCAGGTAGAACTGCCCCTGCGCGCCGATATTGAAGAACCCGGCGCGAAAGGCGATGCTGACGCCGGTGGCCGTCAGGAACAGCGGCACGCCCCACCTCAGGCTGTTTTCGAAAGCGCCCGAGCGCAGGAAGGCGCCTTCGGCAACCGAGGTGAGCACCAGCAACGCGTTGTAGCCAAGCCCCTGCATCAGGGCGGCGCAAAGCGCCAGTGCAAGGCAGACAAAGACCAGGCTGCGCGCAACGGTGGCAAGGGGAGTGATCACAGGGCTTCTCCTTGAGTTGCCGCGCCTGTCATCGCGGCGCCAACGGCGTTCAGGCTGTAGGGGGGCGAGAACCTGCCGGAAATTCGGCCCGACAGCATGACCGCGACCCGGTCCGAAATATCGAACAGCTCGTCCAGGTCGGACGAGATCACCAGCACCGCAGCGCCGCGATCGCGGGCGGCGCGCAGCGCCTGCCAGACAAAGGACGTGGCCCCGATATCCAGGCCGCGGGTCGGCTGGGCCGCAATGATCAGCCGGGCGCCAGGATCGATTTCGCGCGCCAGGATCACCTTTTGCGCATTGCCCCCGGAGAGCGATCCAGCCGGCTGCGCCGGGCTGTGATAGCGCACGTTCCACTCATCCAGGGCGGACTTGCAATCGCGGCGCAGGCGATCTGGGCGCACCGGGGAAAGCAGGCTGCGTTGCAGCAGGCCGCCTGCGCTCCAGTTCTCCCAAAGGCTGCTGCTGAGGCTGAGACCCTCGGTGTTGCGTTCAAAGGGAATGATGCGTAGCCCCGCCGCGCGGCGGGCGCCCAGGGGCCTGCGGCCCACATCCTGCCCCCCCAGCAGGATACGCCCGCCCTGCACGGTGGCCAGCCCGGCGATGGCGCGCACCAGGGCCTTCTGGCCGTTGCCTTCGACACCTGCGATGCCGAGGATCTCGCCAGGCGCGATCCGGAGGTCGACGCCTTCAAGCCCCGGCCCCTCGCTGTCGGCGCCGGTGTGCAGGGCGTGGAGTTCAAGCGCGGGCGTCTGAGTGGAAAAGCTTGCCGCAGAGGCCGGCCCGGCCTCGGGCCGCGCAGCCTGGATACCCGGTGCGGGGCCTGCCGCGCCAACGATCAGCCGGGTCAGCTCCGCTTCGTCGATGGCCGCAGCCGGGCGCGGGCCGTCGACCAGACACCCCGCGCGCAGCACGCTGAGGGTATCCGCGATCGCCAGCACTTCACGGATCTTGTGCAGGATCAGGATCACGGTGACTCCGCTGGCCTTGAGACGCCGCACACGTGCGAAGAGGGTCTCGATGCCAAGCGGTGTCAGTACGGCGGTCGGTTCGTCCAGGATCAGCACGCGGGCCTGGGTGATCAGGGCGCGGGCGATCTCCACACCCTGCTGGCTTTCGACCGGCAGGTCGCGAATACGCTGCGCCGGATCGGCGATCACCTGGAGGTCACTCAGGTGCTGCCGCCAACGCCGCCGGAGGCCGCGCCGTGAAAAAAGGGATCCCTTGCCACTGGCCCCGAACTCCATCGCCTCGGAGACGGTGAAGGAGGGCGGCAGGGCAAAGCTCTGATGCACCAGCTCGACCCCGGCGGCCCGCGCCGCAGCCACCTGGCCCGTGCGGATCGGCTGCCCGTGGATCGCAACCTCGCCCTCGGCGGGCTGAACGAGGCCCGCCGCGACACGGGCGAAGGTGGTCTTGCCTGCGCCGTTCTGGCCGACCACCGCGTGGATCAACCCCTGGGCGAAAGCCGCCGTGACGCCGGACAGCGCGGTGACATCGCCGTAGCGGACAGTCACGTCTCGGCACTCAAGGGCGGGAGCGTTGGAGGTCATGCGGGCTTCCTGGGGTCAGTTGATCGGAAGGGCGCCGGGGCCAGGATGGCGGCCCCGGAGGAGAGGCAGGTCAGAGCGTGGTGTCGAAGGGCACTTCGACGGTGCCTTCCATGATCTGCTGCTTGATCGCCTCGACCTCGGGCCAGATCTCTTCGATCCTGCTGACCTGAGCCTCGGGGCCTTCCTCGGCGAAGACGGGCGAGGCGATGAAATCGATCACCCCCGTGCCCAGGCCGGTACTGACATGACCGCCGGTCCAGCCGTCGGCCATGGCACGGCTGACTTCGTTGTAGAGCGACTGCCCAAAGTCGAGCGAGACCAGCGTGGCCACGGTTGCCGGGCCCAGCCTGTACTGCGCAGGAGAGATCGCGCTGACCATGCGGCCGTCGGCCTCGTTCGCGGCGGCGATGATGCCGCCATCGGTGGCCGCGGCGTCGGTCTGGATGAAATCCGCGCCCTCGGTGTACATCTGCGTCGCGATCTCCTGGCCCTTGGCGGGATCCTGGAAGGAGCCGGCGAAGGCGGACAGCACCTTGATGTCCGGGTTCACCGACAACGCGCCGGCCTTCATCGCGTTCAGGTCAGCATTCAGCGTCGGCAGCGAGGCACCGCCCACGTAGCCGATCTTGCCCGTTTCGCTCATCAGTGCGCCGAAAACCCCCGAGAGGTAGCAGCCCAGGTGATAGTCATAGGAGATCGTCGCCACGTTGGGCAGCGCCGGTTCGATCGGGTCGGCGTAAAGCTGGATCCACTTGGTGCCGGGATATTGAGGCGCCAGAGCCTTCACCGGCGCGCCGACCTCGGCGAAGGTGGTGACGATGACGCTGGCCCCGGCATCGCCCAGGGTGCGGAAGATCGTCTCGTAGGTGGCGGGATCCTGGGCATAGATGGCGCGGGCCGTCATGCCGGTTTCCTCCGCCAGGTCCTGCAGACGGGCGATCATGGAATCGACCGGGCCGTTGTCGCCCGCAGCCTGGGTATGCACAAGCGCAAGCATGCCCCCGTCGGCCCGTGCCACGCCGCTGCCCGCAGTCATGGACAGGCACAGGACCAGCCCAGCGGTAGCGCCCCGCAGAAACGCCCGACGGCGGAGGCGGGCCGAATTTCGGCGATTTGTCTTGTCTTTGTTCATGTGACGTCCCTTCCCTATTCCCGTTAACCTGTTCTCATCCCGCCACCATGCCGGGGCGATAGGGGAAAACTGGTTTTAAGCTGACACCTGTGTCAACTTAATTTCAGATGACGCCTTGCAGATGGGATGATAGCCCTGACCTTGCGCGGCTTTTTTGCGCATTTCGGAGGCACCGGGTCACGAAAGGGGATCGGATAGTGGACGACAGCTCGAGGAAGACATCCAGCAAGGCGCGTCGCGGTCGCGCGACAGAGGCAAGCGACGAGCGCATCCGGGAACGCGCCACCCGCACCATCCTGCGCGCCGCGGCAGAGCTTTTCGCCGAAAAGGGCTACGACGGGGTCAGCATGCTGCAGATCGCCAAGGCCTCGGGCCTGCCGCGCGCGAACGTCTACTACTACTTCGACGCGAAAGAGGACATCTATCGCGCCCTGATCAGCGAGCTGATCCACGGGTGGGAGCTGGCCCTGCGCCACTTTTCACCCGAATCCGACCCGAAAGAAGCGTTTTCCGCGTATATTCGCGCCAAGCTCGACTATGGCCGCCACCACCCGATCCAGTCGCGTCTCTTCGCCACCGAAATCATGGGCGGGGCCAAGTTCCTGACCCGACGCGATCGCGACTACATGCATGCGCTGACCAAGGAACGGATCCTGGTGCTCGAGCAATGGATGGACGAGGGGCGCATCCGCAGGGTCGATGCGCGCCATCTGCTGATGCTGCTGTGGGGGGCGACCCAGTTCCTGACGCTGTCCGAACCGGTGGCCTGCGACACCCTCGAGACCGGCACGCTCAAGCCGGCCGACTTCGATGCCGCAGCCGAAGCGATTTCAGCGATCGTACTGGGAGGAGTGCTGCCCAACTCGAACTGAGCTGACACTTCTGTCATTTTTTCCATCTGCGAAAGTTGACATTAATGTCAGCTTTATGCCTTGCTGAGACCGTGGCCTGCCGTCGGCGGCCTGATCCAACATTCTCACAGCAGGGCCCCATGGCAGCATTCACCTTTTCCTCGCAGCATCGCAGACCCCTGCCGGTCCGCGATGCCGACCCGCATCCGATCCACGCCGGCAAGCGCTTCCTGGTCCTCGGGGCCACGGGCGGCGTCGGCTCTGAAACCTGCGCCCTTCTGCAGGCCCAGGGCGCCGCGGTCTTTGCCGCCGATCTCTCGGCCGAGAAGATCGCGCAACTGTCCGACACGCTGAACATCCCCGGCGCGACCGTCGACATCGGCTCGGAGACCGAAACCGCCGCCTGTGTCGAGGCCGCGATCACCGCCCTTGGCGGGCTGGATGGCCTGGTCAACTGCATCGGCATCGCAGAGCATTTCGCGCCGCTCGACACCAAGCGGTCCCAATGGCAGCGCACGATGGAGATCAACGTGATCGGCGGCTACGAAGCCGCTGCCCTGGTTGCCAAGCACCTGATCGCCGCAGGCCGCCCCGGCGCCATGGTCAACATTGCCTCAGAAGCGGGAAAGAAGGGCCATTCGGAAACCATGCTGGCCTACAGCGTCAGCAAGGCGGCCGTCATCAGCCTGACCCGGATGCTGTCCGAGGCCCTGGCCACCCACGACATCAACGTGAACTGCCTCTGCCCCGGCAGCATCGCCACGCCCATGCTACAGGATGTCGCCGAGCAGTTCGCCGACATGACGGGTGGCGCGCAGACGGACATCTTCGACAGCATGATCAGCACCCAGATGCACTGCCACGTTCAGCCATCCGAAGTGGCCGGAGCGATTTCCTTCCTGTTGAGCGACGCGGCCCTGCCGATCCGGGGCCAGGCCATCAACGTGGATGGCGGCGATACCCCCTATTGAGGAGAAACCAATGACCCCGACACCTGAACACTACATCAAGGCCCTGAACCTGGAACCTCACGCCGAGGGCGGCTGGTACAATCGCAAATGGCGCGAGGACGACGGGACGGAGCGCGGCTCGGCCTCGGCGATCTACTATCTCCTGGAGGAAGGTCAGAAAAGCGCCTGGCACCGCAACACCTTCGCGGAAATGTGGCTTTGGCATGCCGGCCACCCGCTGATCATTGAAACCTGTTCCGACCAGGACGGGCCGGTCAGCCGGCAGACCGTGGATCAGTTGCACCCGCAAGGTTTCGTGGCCAAGGACCTGTGGCAGACGGCCCGCCCCGTGTCGGGCTGGACGCTGGTCACCTGCGTCGTCTCGCCGGGCTTCGACGTGTCCGGTTGGGAACTGGCGCCGGAAGGGTGGGCGCCCTCCGCTGGGCTCAAGGCCTGAACGCTCGCCGCACAAAACGTCACGGTGGGGGCGCCCTGTCAGCGCCCCCACGCTCGCGTTCCGCTCGCCTCCCACGAAAGGCCCGCAGGCCCTAGGCGGCCTTCCGGTGCTTCAGGCGATAGTCCTTCGGCGTCATGCCCGTTTCCCGCTTGAACGCCTTGTAGAATGTCGAGCGTGAGTTGAAGCCGACCTCCAGCGCCACGGAAAGAACCGATGCCTCGCCCGCCAGGATCATGGGTTTGGACGCCTCGATCCGCCACTTCGCCACGAAGTCGAAAAAGCTCTCTCCGATTTCCTGGTTCAGCGTCTGGGAGACTTGATTGGGCAACGCCCCGACATGCCGGGACAACTTCTGCAACGACAGGCTCGGATCGAGGTAGAGCGCATCGTTCCGCATCGCCGCCTCGATCCGGGCCGCCAGTTTGGCGGCGTGATCGCCGGTCAGTGCCGAGCGGGCATATTTGAGCTCCGGCTCTTCCTCATGAACGGTGACGTTCATGTCCAGGACAGTGACGGGGGCAAAGACGTTGAGAACCAGCAACCCGGCTGCGACCAACACCAGGAAGAGCTCTGCGACAAACAGGCTTCCATCCGCGAGGTTCTCATCGGCAAGAAAGCCTGCCCCAGCGGCCCAGATCAGCAGGATCAGGACGATCATCACGTCGACCCAGCGCAGATCCCGCGCGTCGGCGTCCGAGTAGAGTTGCCGTATCTCGCGGCGGTAGATCGCCAGGCGGCGAAGGCTTGCCACAACATAGGCAAGGGACACGACCAGCCAGAGCAGGATCAGCACGAAGGTCGCAAGCGCGAGCGCCGCCGGCAGGACGCCCGGAGGCAGCTCGCCTGACAGAAACATGGTTTCCCTGGCTTGGGCGGGCAACAGCCAATAGCCGATGCAGACCACGCCCCCCGCCACTGGCAAGGCCAGGTCGCGCCAGGGGACGGGCGATGCCGGGCCCGTTGATGTCCTGGCAAGGATGTAGTGATGGAACGCAGGCGGCATCGCCAGCAACAGCACCAGCAGCAGCGGCATGTAGCTGAGCAGCGCGCCGCCGGCAAAGGTCCGGACCAGCGGCAGCGCGACCAGGCCCATGAAGGCAAGGTAGACCAACCCGAGGCTCTGCGAGGCGCGCCACGGCTCTTGACGCGGCACGACCGTCAGCAGGCCGGACAGGGCCACGCCAAGGCAAAGCCCGGCGAGGGTCAGAAGTGCTGCGTTTTCCATAGGCCTTGATAGGCCGGTTTGCCGGGCCTCATCAACGCAACCGCCACGCCAGACCGGCAAAATAAGATGTCCTCGCCGTCACACGCGGACGACAGGACCATGGTTCATGCGGATAACCGGGCAAAACCAACCCTCCAGACAGGATGTCTCATGCCCACCCCGGATCTGTTCATACTTGTTGCACATGTAGCGCTCGGCACCCTGGCCGTCGCTGTCGGCGCCATCGCCCTTGGTTCACGCAAGGGGCGCAGGGTTCATGTAAGGGCGGGCCGGGTGTTCGCCCTCGGCATGGGGGTGTCGTCCCTGTTGGGCGCCCTTCTGGGCGCACTGAATCACCAGACGCTCTGGATCACCTTCCACGCAGGTATTCTGGGCGCCACGCTGGTCACGAGCGGTGTGCTGGCGGTTCGCATCCGCGCCCCTGGGGTGAAGAGAGTGTTTGCCGCGATTGCCGGGCTGAATGCCCTCAATGCGGCGGGTCTTTTCTTGGCAGGCTGGCACGCCTCGACCCTGCCGGAGGCGCATCTTTTCGGCTTTGCGGCAGAGGATTACTTCTTCCTCTTCGGCATGGCCGCCATCGCCGGTCTCGGCGATCTGCGCATGACGCTCGGGACGCAGGTTTCAGAGAGGCTGCGCATCGCCCAGCATCTGCTGCGCATGTGCATCGGCTTCTTCATCGCGGCCGGATCGGCCTTCACGGGACCGGGGGCCACGGTCTTTCCAGAGGCCTTGCGAAACTCGGGCCTCTTGTCGCTGCCGGAGCTGACGATCGTGCTGCTCATGCTGTTCTGGCTCTGGAAGACACTGCGCCGCCCCCGTCCGGTGGCCGCCACTCCCCAGGCAGGGCCTTGGGCGGAGGGGCACTGAAGGACGCGGCGCGAACCGGGTCCGCAGGCGTGCGGCCCTGGGATAGGCCCTGCCCTCCCCCCTGGCTGCCAGCCTGAGAGCTGACGTCAGGCCGCGCCCTTCCAGGCAATCGGCGTGAGATAGATCGCGCTGTCCTCGGCGCTGACCATCACTTCGCCGTCCTGGATATTGACCTGAAGCTTCATGGCGCGGCTTGCGAGCTTGGCAAGTGCCGCCGTATCCGGCTCGGGGAAGCGGAAGACCTGCAGGTTGTCGAAACGGGTCAAGCCGTTGCCGACCTTGTCCCACCAGGCTTCGGCCGTCCGGCCCCCGTAGGCGTAGACGATGACCTGCTTGGCCTTGCTGCAGGACTGCCGCATGATCTTCTCGCTGGGAAGTCCCAGCGAGACCCAGACATCAATCTCGCCGCTGAGGCTCTTCTGCCAGATGTCGGGCTCATCATCCGTCGAAAGCCCCTTTGCCAACTCGAGATGCTCATGGGCATTCAGCGCGTAGGCAAGGAGGCGAACCATCAGCCGCTCATCTGTCTCGGAGGGATGCTTGGCGACGGTCAGCTTGTGCGTCTCGTAGTAATGGCGATCCATGTCCGAGACCGACAGCTCGACTTTGTAGATAGTGGCGTTCTGCGCCATGATTTTCCCAACCCTTCCAAGGACCGGGCTGCTTACCCCGTCCTGCCCTGCTTGGAAAGCAGGTAAGCGATCCCGGAGGCGAACGACACGGCGCAGCGCGTTCCCCAAGAGCGGCCATTGCCCAATGTCGAGCCGGGGTTTCCGGCCAGCCCGCGGGAGGTCCCGAGGCCGCAGCGTGATGATGCCAGGGCCAGCTCAGGGCTGGGGCCTCAGGACGTCCGCACCAGGTCCGAAAGCCTCTGGCCGAGAGCGGCCTGCGGATCGGCGAGATCAAGGACGATCGTCAGGTGATTGGTCGCCGCCTCGGTTCTCAGCTCCACCTGCTGCCCCCCGCCTTCCAGCAATGCGCCGAGGGCCACGGCCTGATCTTGGAAGGGTTCGGTCTCGTGTTGGCCGCGGGTGATGATGCGCCGCGGGACGGGCTCCTGCCGGGCCGAAAGCGGTGACCAGGCACTTGCCTCGTCATCACGCATCTTCGCCTCGTCCCTGAGGAACGAGCCGGGAATGCCCGAGAGATCGTAGATCCCGCTGACCATCAGCAAGCCGCGCAGCGCGGGCACGTCCGGAGGGCCGGAGTCTCCCGGTGCCTCGGCGGCAAGCAGAGAGGTCAGATGCGCGCCCGCAGAATGGCCACTCACGGTGAAGCGGGCGGGATCGGCGCCGATCTCGGGGGCCAGGTGGGCCAGATGCCGCGCGGCGGCGCGGACCTGGGCGACGATCTCGGCCAGCCGGGTGTCCGGCATCAGGTCATAGCCGATGAGCGCCGTGATGCCGCCCGCCGCGACCACGGGGGCCGCAACGAGCGTATGGACGTCCTTGCTGCCGCCGCGCCAGTAGCCGCCATGGATGAACATGTGCAGCGGCGCGCCGGGAGCCGGGTCGGGCGGAAAGACGAGGTCGAAGCTCTGCCGGGGCGTCTCGCCATAGCTGAGGTTGCGCTCGATACGGACGGTCTCGGCGAAGGCGCGGCTGCGCGCCTCCGTCTCTGCCATGATCGCATCGAAATCGGGGATGAAGTCCCGGTTGCGGTAGGGATCGCGTGCGGACATCGTCTTCCTTTCCCGCCGTCAGAATTCGACGGCGAAGTACTTGGGCTCCATGAACTCGAGGATGCCGGTGACACCGCCCTCGCGCCCCTGCCCGCTTTGCTTGGCACCGCCGAAGGGGGCCGCCGGGTCCGACATCAGCCCGCGGTTGATGCCGACCATCCCGGTCTCGATCCCGCGCCCGACGCGCATCGCCTGCATGATGTCCCGCGAATAGACATAGGCCGCAAGCCCGTACTCGGTGTCATTGGCCAGCCTGATCGCCTCTTCCTCGGTGTCGAAACGGTAGATCGCGGCGACGGGGCCGAAGATTTCCTCGTGAGCGAGGGCGGCATCCGTGGGCACGTTCTCAAGCACGGTGGGCGGGTAGTAATAGCCGCTGCCGTCCAGAGGTGCGCCGCCGGTGGTGGCCCGCGCCCCGCGCGAGGTCGCCTCGGAGACCAGCCGGTCGATCTTGTCGACGGCCTTGGTGGTGATCATCGGGCCGCATTGGGTGTCGGGGTCGTAGCCCGCCCCCAGCTTCAGCCCGGACATGCGCTCGGTCAGCCCTTTGACGAAGGCATCATGGATGCCCGATTGCACGTAGAAGCGGTTCGCCGCCGTGCAGGCCTCGCCGCCGTTGCGCATCTTTGCAACCATGGCGCCGTCGAGCGCCGCAGAGAGGTCGGCATCGTCGAAGACCACGAAGGGCGCATTGCCGCCAAGCTCCATCGAGCAGTAGACCACCGTCTTCGCAGCCTCAGCCAACAGGGTGCGGCCAACGCCGGTAGAGCCGGTGAACGACAGCTTGCGCACCCGCGGATCGGCCAGCATGGCAGAGGTCACGGGGCCGGGGTTCGTGGTGGTCAGCACGTTGACCACGCCCGGCGGCACCCCCGCCTCTTCCCCGAGACGCGCCATGGCATAGGCGGTCAGCGGAGTTTCCGAGGCGGGCTTGAGGATGACGGTGCAGCCTGCCGCCAGCGCCGGGCCGATCTTGCGGGTGGCCATGGCGGCGGGGAAGTTCCAGGGCGTGATCAGCACCGCGATCCCGATGGGTTCGTGATCCACCAGGATGTTGTGCGCGCCCGAGGGCGTATGGCGGAACTCGCCGCCGATGCGGGTGGCCTCTTCGGCGTACCAGCGGAAGAACTCGGCCGCATAGGTCACCTCGCCGCGCGCATCGGCCAGGGCCTTGCCGTTCTCGAGGCTGATCAGCAGGGCCAGCTCTTCGGCGTGCTCGCTCATCAGGGTGAACCAGCGGCGCAGGATCTCCGAGCGCTCGCGGGGCGAGGTTTCGCGCCAGTCCGCAGCGGCGGCCTCGGCGGCATCCACGGCACGCATGGCGTCCTCGATGGAGGCATCGGGCACCTCGACCAGCGTCTTCCCACTGGAGGGGTCGGTCACGGGGATACCCGTCCCGGCCTCCCACTTGCCGGCGATATAGAGACCCTTGGCGTGCAGCGAGGGGTCGGCATATCCGGTGAAGGCGGTGTCATTTGTCATTCGGGGTCTCCCTCAGTTCGTTTCGAGTGCGGCGCGATCGCCATGGAAGGACGCGCCGACCAGGCGGCGCATGTCCGCAAGCGCCAGCGGGCGCGGGTTGTTCTGGATGAGCCGGGCGATGCCGCAGGATTGCTCGGCCACCCAGTCAAGCTTGTCCTCGGCCAGCCCCAGGTCGCGGAGCGTCGGGGGAATGCCGATGCGACCGAAGAGCGACGCGAGGGCCGGGATCACCTCTGCCCCGGTCCCCAGACCGATGGCCCCGGCGATCTGGTCCAGCTCCGCCCCGATCTCCGGTGCGTTCCAGGCCATGACGTAGGGCATCAGACAAGCAACGCCAGCCCCGTGCGCGGTATGGGTGAGGGCCCCCACGGGATACTGGATCGCATGGGCGGCGGCGGTCCCCGCGACACCGAAGGCTAGGCCCGCCATGGTCGCGCCCATCATCACCTGCGCCCGTGCCCCGGCATCGCCGCCATCGGTGCAGGCGGTCTCAAGTCCCTGCCAGAGCAGGGTAATGGCGCTCAGGGCGAAGTGGTCCGAAGCGGCGTTCTTGCCGACGAAGACCCGCTCCTGCGCCAGGCCTGGCGTGGGCGCGCGGCGGATCGCGGTGAAGGCCTCGATGGCATGGGTCAGCGCATCCGCCCCGGCGATGGCGGTCAGCATGGGCGGGCAGGTCAGCGTCAGATCCGGGTCGCAGATCGAGACGGTGGGGATGATATGGGGCGAAGAGATGCCGACCTTGAGCTGCCGCTCCGCGTCCGACAGCACCGCCACCGGCGTCGCCTCCGAGCCCGTGCCTGCCGTGGTCGGCACCGCGATCAGCGGCAGGACCGGGCCCGGCACCATGAACTCTCCGTAGTAGTCCTGCGGCCTGCCGCCATGGGTCAGCAGCACCGCCACGCATTTCGCCATGTCCAGGCAGGAGCCGCCGCCGACACCGATCACCAGGTCGGGGGCAAAGTCGCGCGCTGCTCTGGCGCTGGCCACCGCGGTCTCGACCGGCACATCCGGCAGGGTCGAGCCATCGACCCGGACCGCCAGCCCGGCGGCTTCGAGCTGGGCGACCATGGCGCGGAAGGCCGCGTCGCCCTCCAGCCGTTCGTCGGTCACCACCAGCGCCCGCTTGCCGAGTTTCGCCGCAACCTTGCCGAGGGCGTCGCGCTGGCCGCTGCCGAAGATCAATTCTCGCGGGGCTCTGATCGTACCGAATAGGGTCATCTTCTCTCCTGTCATGTGGTCTCAGCCCTCAGCGAGGGCGCGGATTTCGTCGTGTAGCGATTGCGGGATCTCGACACCGTCGCAGAGCGCCCGGTCCCGCCGGGCGCGCATGCCGTCACCGGGCACGGCGACCGGCCGGGCGGGGTCCGCGGGCCGCGAGGCGCGCAGCCGGTCAAGATAGGCGGCCAGCCCTGCAGCGCTGCCCTCCCCGGCTGTGGGATCGATGAGGATGAGGATGTCGCCCTTGTTGGCCACCTGGCTCGCATCGAGCGTGCCGCTCACCTCGGGCGCGAAGGCGGACCCGGCAAGCGCCGCCACAAGCAACTCCACCCCAAGGCCCAGACCATAGCCCTTTGCCGCGCCGAAGGGCGCGATGGCCCCGGCCTTGGCCGCCTCGGGATCGGTGGTGCGCCGGCCCTGGGCGTCGACCGCCCAATCCTCGGGAATCGGCGTGCCGGTCAGAGCATGGTGATAGATCTTGCCCATGGAGACGCGGCTGGTGGCCAGATCGAGAACGTAGGGCCGGGCCCCGGTCGGGATGCCGATGGCAATGGGATTGGTGCCCAGCATCGCCTCTGTCCCGCCGTAGGGATGCACCAAGGCCTCGCTGGTGGTCATCACGATGCCAATCAGGTTCCGCGCGGCGGCGGCCTCGGCGTAATAGGCCAGCATGCCGATGTGATTGGCGTTGCGGATCGCGGCCAGCGCGATGCCCTGCCCCGCCGCCAGCTCGGCCAGACGCCCGAGGGTCTGCATCATCACCACCGGACCAAGGCCGCGCCCGCCGTCCACGGAAAGGACCCCGGCCCGCGTCTCTCTGACATCGCCCGAGGCCTGCGGATCGGCCAGCCCGGCCTTCAGCCGCGCGACGAGTCGCGGCAGCCTCTGAACCCCATGAGAGGGCAAGCCGCGCAGCTCGGCCTCGATCAGCAGGTCGGCCTGAAGCTGCGCACTACTGGCGGCAACCCCCTGCCCCATAAGAGATTTTTCCGAGATCTCCCGAAGATGTCCGACCGAAACCTGCAAGCGACGTTCCTCCCCGGATCAGATCGTATATGATATTGTATTTGACATACGACATCCTATCAGTGTTAGGTTCGGCCTTGTCAAGAATGCTGAACTTGGGGAGAAGCGCATGGCTGTAACGACGGATCGCGACCAGAAAAGCGGGTTCGTGCGGCCTCTGAGCATCGCGGAAAGCGTTCATGAACGCATCTATGAACGCATCATGTCGCTCGAGATTCCGCCTGGCGCGCGCATCCCCATCGACGGGCTGGCGCGCGAGCTGAACGTCTCGCAGACCCCGGTGCGCGAAGCCCTGACCCGGCTCGAACGCGAAGGACTGGTGCGCAAGGCGCATCTGATCGGCTACTCCGCCTCGCCGCAGCTGACGCACAAGGAATTCGACAACCTCTACAAGTTCCGCCTGATGCTGGAACCCGAGAGCGCCCGGCAGGCCTGCCTGAACCTGACACCAGAGACGCTGGCCCGGATCGAGGCCGCCGCCGCGGACATGGAGCAGGGCGAACAGCCCGTGGACCGCAACAGCCGCTATTCGCGCTTCGCAAGGGCCGATGCGCATTTCCACGACGAGATCCTGCAGGTGGCGGACAATGAATTCGTCCGCCAGGCGCTCAACGACCAGCATATCCACCTGCATATCTTCCGCCTGATGTTCCACAGCCGCGTTACCCAGGAAGCGCTGGAAGAGCACGAGCGCCTGCTCGCGGCCTTCCGTGCCGGCGATGCCGACGCCGCCTATTCGGCCATGCACGATCATATCGAACGGTCCAGGGACCGCCTGGCGGCGGCCTTCGAATGAAACAGGCCGCGATAGATACGAAGGACGTTCGGGCGACCTCCGGACCGCCGGTGCTGCGCGCCGAGGGGCTGTCGAAATCCTATGGGCCGATCACGGTGCTGACCGATGTCACGCTCGACATCCGGGCGGGCGAGGTCCACGCGATCATCGGAGAGAACGGCGCCGGCAAGTCGACGCTGATGAAGCTGCTCTCGGGTCATGCGGCCCCGTCAGGCGGCACGATGAAGATGGCCGGCGCGCAGGTTGCCTTTTCCGACGCCGTCCAGGCCGAGGATGCCGGGATCGTTCTGGTACACCAGGAAATCCTGCTCGCCCCCGACCTTTCCGTGGCGCAGAACCTGTTCCTGGGCCGCGAATTGTCCCGCTTCTTCGCCGTCGACGACAAGCGCATGAACCGGCGCACCGCAGAGGTTCTGGCGCGGGTCGGTTGCACCGCCCGCCCCTGGTCCCGCGTCGGAGACCTGCCGCTTGCGCAACGCCAGCTGGTGCAGATCGCCCGCGCCCTGCTCGATGATCGCAAGGTGATCATCCTCGACGAGCCGACGGCGATGCTGGCAAATGACGAGGTCGACGCGCTGCTGGATATCGTCCGCAGCCTGCGCGCCCAGGGCGTCGCCGTTCTCTATATCTCTCATCGCCTGGAAGAGGTCGAAGCCCTCGCCGACCGTGTGACCGTGCTGCGCGACGGCAAGATGATCGGCACCTGGCCCGCGGCGGATCTCGACCAGCGCCAGATGGCCGAGCTGATGGTGGGGCGCGAGCTGTCGATGCTCTACCCGCCGAAGCGAGAACCCGTCGAGGCAGAGCCTGCCCTGATGGTCGAGGACCTTTCGGTCGATCACGGCGCCATCCGGGGCACTTTCAGTGTGAAACCCGGCGAAGTCCTTGGCATCGGCGGCATGATCGGCGCCGGCCGCACCGAGATGATGGAGGGCCTGATGGGCCTGCGCCCGGCCCAGGCGGGCGCGGTGCGGGTGAACGGCAAGACGATCAACAAGCCCGATGTCGGCACCATGATGGCTGCGGGGGTTGTCTACCTGACCGAGGATCGCAAGGGAAAGGGCCTGCTGCTGAACGAGGGCCTGGGGCCGAACCTGATCCTGCAGGCGCTCGACATGATCAATCCGGGCCTGCGCCTTGACCGGAAGAAGGAGCTCGCCGCCACCAGGGAGACGGTGAAGGAATACGACATCCGCATCCGCAGCCTCTCGATCCAGGCCGGGCAACTCTCGGGCGGGAACCAGCAGAAGCTGCTGCTGGCCAAGGTGATGCAGGCCAACCCCTCGGTCGTGATCATCGACGAGCCGACGCGCGGCATCGACATCGGCAACAAGAGCCAGATCTACCGTTTCATCGACGATCTCGTCCGGGCCGGGAAGGCCTGCATCGTGATCTCGTCCGAACTGCCCGAGCTGGTCGGCCTGTCCGACCGCGTGCTGGTGATGCGCGCCGGGCGTTTCGCAGCCGAGCTGACCGGCACGGACATCACCGAGCAGAACGTCGTCTACGCCGCCGCAAGCAGCGGCAACGACACCAAGGGGAGGAAACGCGCATGAGCAGCGCAGAGATCGCATCGCTTCCAGAGAGCGAAGGCTTCAAGATACGCTGGGGCGACCTCGCCCCCTTCATCGCCCTGGGCGTGATCATCCTGCTGGGCACGATGATCAACTCCAACTTCATGTCGGCAAACAACCTGCTGAACGTGATCACCCGCAGCGCCTTCATCGCCATCATCGGCGTCGGCGCCACCTTCGTCATCGCCACAGGGGGGCTCGACCTTTCCATCGGCTCGATGCTGGCCTTCGTCGTGGGCATCATGATCATGGCGATGAACGCCCTGGCCCCCGCGCTTGGCCCCTGGGCCATCCCGGCCGGCGCAGTGGTCGCGCTGGTGGTGGGTTCGCTCTGCGGATTGCTGAACGGGCTCATCGTCACCGTGGGACGCATAGAGCCCTTCATCGTCACCCTTGGCACCATGGGCATCTTCCGCGCCCTCATCACCTACATGACCGACGGCGGCTCGCTCTCGATCGACCGCAGTCTGCGCAGCGCCTACCGGCCGCTCTACTTCGGCGATTTCCTGGGCGTGCCCTACCCCGTCATCATCACGCTGGTGATCGCCCTGCTGGGAGCCTTCATTCTCTACCGCACCAAGTACGGCCGCCGCGTCACCGCAGTCGGCTCGAACTCGGACGTGGCGCGCTTCTCGGGCGTGCACGTGGGCGGCGTGCGCACCATGGCCTTCGTGATCCAGGGCTTCTGTGTCGCCGTGGCCGCGATCTGCTACGTGCCGCGCCTCGGCGCCGCGACGCCCACCACCGGCCAGCTCTGGGAGCTTCAGGTCATCACCGCCGTCGTCATCGGCGGCACGCTGTTGCGCGGCGGCAAGGCCCATATCTGGGGCACCGTCGCCGGCGCACTCATCCTCGAGGTCATCGCCAATGTCATGGTCCTGTCGGACATGGTGTCGGAATACCTCGTGGCCGCGGTCCAGGGGGCGATCATCATCATCGCCATGCTGGCTCACCGCTTCACAAGCTCACGCTGAAAACGGCTGGAGCTGTTCATACCCAATGGAGGAGGGAAACATGAAACTGAGGACGAAAGGTGCGGCACTCTTATCTGCCGCGGTGCTCGCGGGGGCGCTGAGCGGCGCCGCCGCACAGGCCCAGGACAAGCAATTCACCATCGCCGTGTCGATCCCGGCCGCAACCCACGGCTGGACCGGCGGCGTGGTCTACCACGCCCAGGAGGCCGAGAAGCAGCTCGAGGCCGCCTACCCCAACATCGACGTGATCGTCTCGACGGCCTCCTCGGCCACGGCCCAGGTCTCCTCTCTCGAGGATCTCTCGGCCACCAACGAGCTTGACGCCCTGGTGATCCTGCCCTTCACCTCGGAGGAACTGACGGGCCCGGTGGAACAGGTTGCCTCGAACGGCACCTTCATCACGGTGGTGGACCGCGGGCTCGCGGATCCCTCGATCCAGGATCTCTATGTCGCCGGTGACAATATCGCCGTCGGCGCCAACACGGCCCAGTGGCTGGTCGAAAAGCTGGGCGGCGAAGGGGAGATCGTCGTCCTGCGGGGCATCCCGACCGTGATCGACGACGAGCGCATCCAGGGCTTCACCGAGGTCATCGACCAATCCGACATCAAGATCCTCGACATCCAGTATGCCAACTGGAACCAGGACGAGGCCTTCACCCTGATGCAGGACTACCTGGGCAAGTACCCCAACATCGACGCGGTCTGGGCCAATGACGACGACATGCTGCTTGGCGTGATCGAAGCCGTCGACCAGGCAGAGCGCGAAGATGTGCAGTACATGCTGGGCGGCAACGGCATGAAGCAGGTGATCGAGATGGTGAAGGCGGGTGACGAGCGCACCCCGATCTCCACCCCCTACCCGCCGTCGATGATCGCCTCGGCCATGTTCATGACCGCAGCGCAATTCGCCGGCCAGGCGCCGATGCGCGGCTCGTTCAAGCTGGATGCCCCGCTGATCACGCCGCAGAACGCGGATCAGTTCTACTTCCCGGACAGCCCGTTCTGATCACCCCGATACCTGTCCGGCCCCTCTGGCGGCCGGACAGACCACCCAAAGATCCAGGAGGCCCAGATGAGCGGCAAGAAAATCCTCATGCTCTGCGGTGAATTCACCGAAGAATACGAGATCTACGTTTACCAGCAGGGCATGGAGGCCGTCGGCCATACGGTCCACGTCGTCTGCCCCGACAAGAACGCAGGCGACATGATCGCCACCTCGCTGCATGACTTCGAGGGGCACCAGACCTACACCGAGAAGCCCGGCCACAACGCGGAGATCAACAAGACCTTCTCAGAGGCCGAGGCAGAGCTCGACAGCTACGACGCGGTCTATGCCGCCGGCGGTCGCGGCCCCGAGTACATCCGCACCGACCCCCGCATCCAGGCGATGGTCAAGCACTTCCACGATACCGGCAAGCCGATCTTCACCATCTGCCACGGCGTGCAGATCCTGATGGCGGTGCCCGGCGTGCTGAAGGGCAAGACCGTCGCGGGCCTTGGCGCCTGCGCGCCCGAGGTCGTGGCCGTCGGCGGCACCTACTACGATGCCGACCCGAAAGAGGCCTATGTCGACGGCAACATGGTCTCGGCCAAGGGCTGGACCGCGCTGGCGGCCTTCATGCGCGAATGCCTGAAGGTGCTGGGCACCGAGATCCGCCACAGCTGATCGCGCTCGTGCCGAAACGAAAGCGGGGGCCGCCACCGGCAGCCCCCGCTTCTTCCTGTCCGGCCTGCCTCAGGCAGAGCAGCTATACCCACCATCCACCGGCAGGCCGATCCCGGTGACGAAATCCGACGCCCCGGAGCAGAGGAAAAGCGCCGCGCCGGCCAGATCCTCGGGCCGCCCCCAGCGACCCGCGGGGGTGCGCGACAGGACGCGTTCGTTCAGATCCGATACCTGCTCTCGGGCCATGACGGTCATGTCGGTGTCGATCCAGCCGGGCAGCAGCGCATTGACCTGGATATTGTCACCCGCCCAGGCGGTGGCCAGGGACTTGGTCAATTGCACCACCCCGCCCTTCGCCGCCGCATAGGGCGCGGACTTGGGCGACCCGAAGACCGACATCAGGGAGCCGATGTTGACGATCTTGCCGCCACCCCGCGCGACCATCAGGGGATAGGCCGCCTGAGAGACCAGGAAGGCCGAGGTCAGGTTGCTGGAGATCAGCCTGTTCCACTCGGCCAGGGAATAGTCCTGCGGCAGCTTGCGGTCGTTGCTTCCGGCGTTGTTGAGCAGGATGTCCAGACCGCCGAACCGCCGGACGACCTCGGCCAGCGTCTCGGCCACGCTCTCTTCGTCGGTCATGTCGCCAACGATCGCCACCGGCTCGGGTGCGCCCGGCCGTGCCAGGGCGGCAACCGCGGCGGCGTTCTTGTCGGGGCTGCGCCCGACGATGGCCAGCGTAGCCCCCGCATCCGCGAGCGCGCTCGCCATGGCAAGACCGATACCGCCATTGCCCCCGGTGACCAGCGCCACCTTTCCCTCAAGGTTCATCATCTTCCGTATCCTTCTCTCACAGCGCGCCCTCCCCAGGGTTCCGCCCAATCAATCTGGGCGACAAATACGACACCCCTTCGCGGAGAATCGCCGCGCGACCCGATGCCATTTTGTCTGACCAGAAAAGCCATTCACACGATAATCACCCACAATCAGACGCCGATCAGCACCAAACATCTGCGATTCTACCCCCTCTTGGTACAACAAAAAGCGAAAATGAGCGCCCTCAGGCGAAAAGTGAATGTTGATATAATTTTGACCCTATGCCTTATTTGCCCAACCAAAGAGGCGAAGAGGCCTCTGCCGGTCCTCTGGAGGAATGGGGCCGGAATTCTACCAAAGGGAGGAAGACATGAATTTCGTTAGAAAGCTTACCGGGCTGGCGGCTCTGACCGTTTCGGCACTGAGCCTCGCCGGCGCCGCCGTGGCGGCCGATTACAACTGGACGTTCCAGACCTCGGAAACTGCGGGCGAGCCGGGCTTCGTCAACAAGCAGAAATGGGCAGAGGATGTCGCCGCGCTGTCCGGTGGCCGGATCGAGATCGAGATCCTGCCGATCGGCTCCGTGGTGCCCCACACCGACACGCTGGACGCGGTCGGCGCAGGCATCCTTCAGGGCCACCTGACCGATCCCAGCTACTTCTCGGGCAAGGACCCGGCCTTTGCCATGATGGGCAACCTCGTCGGCGCATGGAGCGACCCGTTCGAGCTTCTGGGCTTCATGGCCAGCGGCGGCGGCAACGAGCTCTATGCAGAGCTGGTCGCCCCCTATGGCGTGCAGTTCATCGGCGCCGCGGCGACCGAGCCGGAGGCCTTCGTCTCGCGCGTTCCGATCCGCACCGTGGAAGACCTGAAGGGCGTCAAGATGCGCGCCCCCGAAGGCATGGTCTACGAGATCTTCTCGAAGGCCGGCGCCGCGCCGGTGTCGCTGCCCGGCTCCGAGATCTTCTCGGCGCTCGACAAGGGCGTGGTGGATGCGGCGGACAACACCGTCTTCGCCACCAACCAGTCGCTCGGCATGAACGACATCGCCAACTACCCGCTCTACCCCGGCTTCCACTCGCTGCCGATGATCGACGTGTCGATGAACAAGGCGATCTGGGACGGCCTGCCCGAGGATCTGCAGGAAATCCTGACCGCTTCGGTGCAGCAGTTCAGCTTCAACCACATCTACTCGGTCCGTCAGCTGGATGCCGCGGCCGTGGAAGAGGCGAATGCCAACCCGGACATCGAGATCATCAACTGGTCGGGTGACGAACGGGCCAAGTTCCGCCGCATCGCGCAGCAGGAATGGCAGAACTGGGCGCCCAAGACCGAGATGACCCAGCGCTACTACGACGCGGTCACCGCCTATCTGAAGGGCCGCAACCTGCTCTGAGCGGGTCGCAGTCCAGGAACAAGCTGCGCCCGGCCGAGCTCGTGTCGGGCGCAGCGCTCAAAGGGGGAGGAGAGCCTGAAATGGCCGATGAGAGCGACATCATCAACAAGATCGAGCAGGGAGACGTCGAGATCCGCACAGGATTGGATCAGGCGATCTCGACCAGCTCCAAGGTATTCGCATGGGCCATCTTCGTGGCATTCCTGATCACGGTGGTCGAGGTCATCGCCCGCTACGTCTTCGACAGCCCGACCTTCTGGGCGCATGAGACGACGTCCTTCCTGATCGCGGCGATCTTCCTGGTCGGCGGTCCGGTCGCCCTGGCCCGCGACAAGCATATCCGCGTCCGGATGTTCTACGATGCGGCCGGCCCCAAGCGGCGGCGCGCGCTCGACATCGTGAACTCCTTGATCGCGCTCATTTTCTTCGCGGGCCTGGCCTATGCGGCCTGGGTCATGGTCGGCAAGTCCTGGTTCACCCCCACGGGCGCCCTGCACCTCGAGGGCACCGGCACCTCGTGGAACCCGCCCACCCCCGCCCTGCTGAAGCTGCTGGTTCTGATCTGCGTGGTGGCGATGTTCATCCAGACGGTGTTCCACCTGATCGACGCGATCCGGCGCGACACCTCCAACGCCACTGACGGAGGCGAATGACCATGGGCCTGAGTGCTCTCGGGATCGAATACGGATCCTACCTTCTTGTCGGCGCGATCTTCGTCCTGCTTCTGACCGGCCAGCCCCTGGCCTGGGTCACCGGGCTCGTCGCGCTCATCTTCACCTTCGGCTGGTTCGGCCCCATGGCCCTGCCGCTGGTGACCTCGCGGATCTTCGGCTTCATCACCGAATACTCGCTTGTCGCCATCCCGATGTTCATCCTGATGGCCGCCCTGCTCGACCGTTCGGGCATTGCCAAGTCGCTGTTCAACGGCATGCGCATCCTGGCCGGCCGCCTGCCCGGCGGCGTCGCGGTCCAGACCCTGATCGTCGCCATCCTGATGGCCGCCATGTCCGGCGTCATCGGCGGCGAGATCGTCCTGCTGGGCATCCTTGCCCTGCCCCAGATGCTGCGGCTCGGCTACGATCGCAATCTCTCCATCGGCGTGGTCTGCGCGGGCGGATCGCTCGGCACCATGATGCCGCCCTCGATCGTGCTGATCATCTACGGGCTGGTGGCCAATGCCTCCATCGCCGACCTCTTCATCGCCGCCATCACCCCGGCGCTGATGCTCCTGGGCTTCTACGTGGCCTATGTGCTCTTCATCTGCTGGCGCAACCCCGACCTGGGCCCGCCCATGTCGAAGGAGGAAGCCGCGCAGGAATCCCTGGGCTCTGCCCTGAAGTCGCTCTCGGCGCCGCTCTTCATTGTCTTCGTCGTGCTGGGCTCGATCTACGGCGGCATCGCCTCGATCACCGAGGCCGCGGCCATGGGCGTCTCGGCGGTGCTGATCATCGCGCTGATCCGGCGCGAACTGACCCTGAGGATGCTGCAGGACAGCCTGGTTCACACGCTGCAGACCTGCGGCATGATCATCTGGATCGGCATCGCCGCGGCCGTGCTGGTCGGTGTCTACAACCTGATGGGCGGCAACCGCTTCGTCGCGCAGTCGATCCTGGGGATCGAGGCGGCGCCGGTGGTGATCATCATGGTGATGATGCTGATCCTGCTGGTCCTGGGCATGTTCCTCGACTGGATCGGCATCGCCCTGCTGACCCTGCCGATCTTCGTGCCCATCGTGATCCAGCTGGGCTACGACCCGATCTGGTTCGGCATCCTCTTCGCGGTGAACATGCAGGTCTCCTACCTGACACCGCCCTTCGGCCCCGCCGCCTTCTACCTGAAGAGCGTCGCCCCGAAGGAGATCACGCTGAAGCACATCTACACGGCACTCCTGCCCTTCATCGCGCTGCAGTTGGTGGTTCTGTTGACCATCCTCTTCTTCCCGCCAATCGCAACCTGGCTTATCTGAGTGCCCTTTGACGAACAGTAGCGAGGCGAAGACGTTGGACGACACTTTTGAAGAGAGCAGCCAGGAATCCGCCGTGGACCAGGTCGTGGCCCAGATCCGCGAGCTCATCGACACCGATGGGCTCACGGTCGGGGACAAGCTTCCGACCGAGCGCGAGCTTTGCGAACGTTTCGCCATCAGCCGCAACACGGTGCGAGAGGCGATGCGGATGCTGAAGGCCTACGGCATCGTCGACGTGCGCCCCAAGGTGGGGGCCACGATCATCGACGAGCGGATGAACCGGGCGCTGGATATCTTCTCGTTCAACGTGGGCGAGATCTCTCGCCGGACCTTCGATGACATCCAGGGCTTCCGCGAGCTGATCGAGACCGGCACCGCGCTGGCCATCTTCGATGCGGTGACGCCCAATGACATGGAGGAGCTGCGGGCACTGAACCACCGCATGGTGCAGGCCCGCAGCATCGTCGAGGCCTCGGAGTTCGACTTCGAGTTTCACATCAAGCTGATCTCGCTGACCGGGAACCGCTCGATCCTCGATGTCTACGGCATCATGAAGCCGGTGATCCTGCGCATCATGCAGCACGGCAAGACCCGTCGCATCATCGAGGGCGAGACCTTCCAGGAGCACGAGGGCGTCTTGCGCGCCATCGAGGCGACCGATCACCTCGCCTATCAATACCTGATGCGGACCCACCTCAGGAAAGGTCTCGCCACCTTCCCCGAGCTGGGCCCCATCCCCGAAAAAAGGAGCTGACGAGCATCACGAACGAGAGCCGGGATGAGCCGGCCGGAAACTGCAAACTTCAGACTACTCTGGGAGGAGATTAGAAAATGAAGACGAAATCGTTGTTTGCGACGCTGGTGACAGCGACGTTTCTGAGCGGGGGCGCGGCTTTCGCGGGTCCCGAGGTGGTATCGGGCCCCGGTGCCCTGCCCGAATGCTTCGCCCCCTGGGACGAGGACACGAGCTTCCTGCAATGGTCCGCCAAGGAAGGCCCCTACAAGATCGCCGTGGTCAACGGCTTCGTGGGCAACACCTGGCGCATCCAGATGGTGAAGACCGCCAAGGCCTTTGCCGAGGACCCGACGATCAAGGACAAGATCTCGGAGTTCAAGGTCGTCTCGACCGGCACCGATGCCCCCGCCCAGCTGGGCGCCATCGAGGACTTCATCAACCAGGGCTATGACGCGATCATCACCATCGCCGTGGCCCCCACGGGCTTCGACCGGGTGATCCGCCTGGCCGACAAGAACGACGTGGTGCTGGTGCCCTTCGACAACGTGCTGGACACCGACAAGGTGATGCAGGTCAACGAGGACCAGCTTGCCATGGGCAAGAAGTGGGGCGAGTTCATCCTGGGCGAGCTGCACGAGATGGGTATCGACAGCGGCAAGCTGCTGGAAGTGCGCGGCCTGGCCGGCAACTCCGTCGACCGTGACCGCTCGCTGGCGATCAACGAGGCCATCGCTGCCGATGGTGGCGACTGGGAGGTGGTCTCGGTCGTGGGCAACTGGGATGACGGCACGACCCAGAAGGTGGTGGCCGACGCCATCGCCGTGCACGGCCAGTTCGATGCGGTGATCGGCCAGGGCGGCTCCAACGGGATCGTCCAGGCGCTGCAGGACTCGGGCCACCCCTGGGTGCCTGTCGCAGGTGAATCCGAGAACGGCTTCCGCAAGGCCATCGCCGAGCATTCCGCCGACGGCCTGAAGGGCATCTCGATCGGCCAGTCGCCGGGCCTGGTGGCCGTGGCGATGAAGGCGGCGGTCTCGGCGCTGGAAGGCAACGTGATGCCGCAGCTCATCTCGGTGCCGCTGCCTGTGGCCACCTACAAGGGTCTCGAGGACGGCAAGAACTACTGGTCCGAACTGCCGGACAACTTCTTCACCGTGAATGAATTCCCGCCCTGCGACGTGAACATCTCCGGTCCGGCCATCATGGCCGAGAGCGAAGAAGACATGAAGTGATGACACGCGGGCGACCGGGCCTGGCCCGGCCGCCCGCCCCTTCCCGTCAGGATGCGTAGAATGCAAGGACCCATCGTCGAGCTCTCCGACGTATCGATCAGCTTTGCCGGGGTGAAGGCCCTGGAAGGCGTCGATTTCGCCTGCCACGCCGGGACGACCCACGCCATTCTCGGCGAGAACGGCGCGGGCAAGTCGACGCTCATCAAGACCATCTCGGGCGTGCTGAAACCCGACACCGGCTCCATCGCCGTCAACGGCAGGGAGGTCCGCTTTGCGGGCCCGGCCGAGGCCGCGGATGCAGGCATCGTCTGCATGTTCCAGGAGCTTTCGCTGATCCCCGATCTCAGCGTCGCCGACAATATCTCTCTTCAGCGCCCGCCCCGGCACATGGGGCTGATCGACCGCCGCGCGCAGATCGCGCGCGCCGAGGCGCTGCTGGCCCGCGTGCGCTGCGAGGATGTCGATCCGCGCGCCATGGTCCGCGACCTGTCGCTGTCGCGCCGCCAGATGGTCGAGGTCGCCAAGGCGCTCGGCCGCGACCCGAAGGTGCTGATCCTCGACGAGGCCACCTCGGCGCTGACCCAAAAGGACGTGGAAACGATCTACGGCCTGCTGGACGAGCTGCGCGCCGATGGTGTCTGCAGCCTCTTCATCAGCCACCGCATGCACGAGGTCGAGGCGCTCTGCGACCGGCTCTCGGTCTTCCGCAACGGCCGCCATGTCGAGACCTTCGGCAAGGGCGAGCGCTCTGACGCCGAGATCGTGCGGCTGATGATCGGCCGCGATGTCACGGCGAAATTCCCCCCGAAACCCGCGCCGAAGGAGCGCGAGCCGGTGATCCGCCTCGAGGAGCTTCGCTGGGAAAACCGCCTGAACGGCGTGTCCCTGTCGCTCGGCAAGGGAGAGATCCTGGGCATCGGCGGCCTGGACGGGCAAGGCCAGAAGGAACTTCTGCTGGCCCTCTTCGGCGTACTGAAAGGCGTCGAGGGCAAGGTCACGGTGGGCGAAGGCGACGGGCTCGCCGCCTCGCCCCATGCCGCCAAGACCGGACGCAACCGCATCGCGCTGATCCCCGAGGACCGCAAGACCGAGGGGCTGATGCTCTCGCTCTCGATCGCCGACAACATCGTGGCCGCGGCGCTCGACAAGGTCTCGGGCCGGGGTGTCCTGGACCAGGCGCGCCTCGATGCCGCGATTGCCGAGGGCATGGAGCGCCTGCAGATCAAGGCCGGGTCCACCGAGGATGCGGTCAAGACGCTCTCGGGCGGCAACCAGCAGAAGGTCGTGCTGGCCAAGTGGCTGATGATCGCGCCCGACGTGATCCTGATGAACGACCCGACGCGTGGCATCGACGTGGGCACCAAGCAAGAGATCTTCCGCATGATGCGCGCGCTGGCGGACGAGGGGAAATCCATCCTCTTCTATTCCTCCGACTATGCCGAGCTCATCGGCTGCTCTGACCGGGTGATCGTGCTCTACGACGGCCGCGTGGTCAGCGAGCTGACCGGAGAGGCGATCACCGAGGAAGCCATCGTCGCCGCCTCGCTCAACATTCAGGGAGAAATGGCATGACCCGCTGGATCGGACAGAACCGGGGATTTGCCGCCGCGCTGGCGCTGTTCCTGGCCCTCTACCTTTCGTACCACCTGATGCATCCGCGCGGCTTCTCGACCGCCGTGCTGGTGCAGAACTCCAACGAGCTGGTGGCCATCGGCTTCGTCGCCATGGCCCAGACGGTGCCGGTGCTGCTTGGCGGGCTCGACCTGTCGGTGGGGGCGATCATGACGCTGGCGGCCTGCGTGGCCTCCTGGCTGCTCGACGGCACCCCGCTGCAGATCGCCTTCGGCATGATCGCCACTCTCGCGGTCGGCACCGCCTTCGGCCTGCTGAACGGGCTGATCGTGGTCTACGGGCGGCTGCAACCGATCATCGCCACCCTGGCCACGGGCGCCATCGCCATCGGCCTGGCGCTGCTCATCCGCCCCAACCCCGGCGGCAATGTCGACGGAGACCTGAACTGGGCGCTGACCAATTCCGTCTTCGACTTCGCCGAGACCTACGGCATCGGCCAGGACGGCGAGGCCACCTGGCTCGCCCCCTTCGTCAACATCCCGCTGCCGCTGATCCTGCTCTTCGGCATGGCCTGCCTGGTCTGGCTGCCCTTCAAGCGCACCGTGACCGGGCGCACCATCTATGCCATCGGCTCTGCCGAGGGCGCGGCCTTCGCCTCTGGCCTGCCGATCAACCGGGCGCGGATCGCGGCCTTCACGCTGGCGGGCTTCTTTGCCGCCTGCGGCGGGCTCTACCTCGCCATCCAGACCTCGACCGGCAATGCCGACGTGGTGCAGGCGGGGGCCTATACGCTGAACTCCATCGCCGCGGTGGTGCTTGGCGGCACCGCGCTTCTCGGGGGAACCGGCGGGGTGATCGCCTCGATCCTCGGAGCGATGATCCTGCGCGCGGTCTCCTTCTACTTCCGCATCCTCGACATCGACCCGCTGCTGCAGCCCCTGATCGAGGGGATCGTGCTGCTGGCGGCCGTGAGCGCGGTGGCCTTCCGGACCTTCCGCGTGAAGAACCAACTGGAGCTCTTCCGATGACCGCCCTGACCCGCATCCGCCCGGCGGATCGCCCCATCCTCATCGCCTTCGGCTTCACCATCCTGATCCTGCTGATCGGCACCGCCTATACGCTGTCGACCACCGGCACGGTGCCGCTGCTGCAACCCTCCTACCTGATGCAGCAATTGCAGATCGGCTCGTTCCTGGGCCTCTGCGCGGCGGGGATGATGCTGGTCATCCTGACCGGCCACATCGACCTCTCGGTGCCCTGGACACTGACCTCGGCGGCGATGGTCGCCACCGCGATCGGCGGCCCCTGGGCGATCCCGGCAGGGCTTTCGGTGGGGCTCTGCGTGGGCCTGGTCAACGGCTTCGGCGTCTCGGTGCTGCGGGTGCCGGCGATGATCTTCACCCTTGGGCTCGACACGGTGCTGCGCGGTCTCATGGTCGCCCGCACCGGGGGCTTCGCCCCGCAGGACCAGGCGACACCGGCGATGCTCTACCTGGCCAAGGCAAAGCTGCTCGGGGTGCCGGTGGCGCTTTTCGTCTGGATCGCGGTCTCGGTGCTGGTGACCTTCCTGCTGGCACGCACCACCTTCGGCCGCTCGCTCTATGCCATCGGCACCAAGGAACGCGCGGCCTGGCTCTCGGGCATCCGCACCAGGGCGGTCGTCACCGGAGCCTTCGTCGGCTCGGGCCTGTGCGCGGCCCTGGCCGGCGTGCTGCTGGCCGGCTATTCGGCCAAGGCCTACCAGGGGATGGGCAACAGCTTCCTGCTGCCCGCCATCGCCGCCGTGGTGCTCGGCGGCACCCATATCCTGGGCGGACGCGGACGATACATCGGCACTTTCATGGGCGTCGTGCTGATCGTCCTGTTGAATTCAGTGCTGTCGATCATGCAAATGCCCGAGGCACTGCGGCAAATCATTTACGGCACCGTCATCATCGGCATGTTGCTGATCTATGGGCGCGGAACGAGGATCTCGGAATGACAGAGAACAAGACAATGGCGCTGGCCGCCAAGGACATCCTGCCGGACGCCGGCGACGCCACCCTGCTGGGCCGGGTCTGGTCGAAGAGCGCCGAGGGCCCCTGCCCGGTGCTGCTGCGCGACGGCGAGGTGCTTGACCTCACCCATGTCGCGCCCACCATGGCCGAGCTGCTGGAGATCGAAGACCTGGCCGGCGCGCTTTCCGCCGGTGGCCCCTCGCTGGGACCGCTCGAAGGGTTCCTCGATCAGGGCGACGGCAAGGGCAGCGCCGGCCAGCTTCTGGCGCCCTGCGACCTGCAGGCGGTCAAGGCGGCGGGGGTGACCTTCGCCGGCTCCATGATCGAGCGGGTGATCGAGGAACGCGCCAAGGGCGATCCGGCCATGGCGCTCTCGATCCGCTCCGAGCTGGCCGAGATCCTGGGCGGCAACCTGCGCGGGCTGGTGCCGGGCTCGGACAAGGCGGCAGAGGTGAAGGCGCATCTGCAGAAGGCCGGTCTCTGGTCGCAGTACCTCGAGGTCGGGATCGGCCCCGATGCCGAGATCTTCACCAAGGCCCAGCCGATGTCCGCCGTGGGTTGCGGTGCCGAGATCGGCATCCATCCCCGCTCGCACTGGAACAACCCCGAGCCCGAGGTGGTGCTGGCGATCAACTCGCGCGGCCAGATCCGCGGCGCCACCCTCGGCAACGACGTGAACCTGCGTGACTTCGAGGGCCGCTCTGCCCTGCTCCTGGGCAAGGCCAAGGACAACAACGCCGCCGCCGCCATGGGGCCCTTCATCCGCCTGCTGGACGACGGCTTCGCGCTCGAGGAACTCTCGACCCTCCGGGTCAGCCTCGAGATCACCGGCGAGGACGGCTTCCTGCTCTCGGATCACTCCGACATGGCGCAAATTTCGCGCCAGCCGGCCGATCTGGCGGCACAGCTGCTGAATGCGACGCACCAGTACCCGGACGGGGCGATGCTCTACCTCGGCACGATGTTCGCCCCGACCAAGGACCGCGACGGCGAGGGCATGGGCTTTACCCACAAGACCGGCGACATCGTCTCGGTCTCCTCGCCCGCGCTCGGACGGCTGGTCAACCGGGTCCACCCCTGTGACGCGGTCGCGCCCTGGAGCTTCGGGACCTCCGCCCTGATGCGCAACCTCGCGGAGCGGGGGGCGCTGAAATGACCAAGCGCCGCCTTCGCAGCCAGGACTGGTTCGACAATCCCGAACACGCCGACATGACGGCGCTCTACCTGGAGCGTTTCATGAACTACGGGATGACGCCCGAGGAGCTCTCGGAGGGTCGCCCGATCATCGGCATAGCCCAGTCCGGCAGCGACCTTTCGCCCTGCAACCGCCACCATGTCGACCTGGCCAAGCGGGTGCGCGACGGCATCCGTGACGCGGGCGGCATTCCCATCGAGTTCCCCACCCATCCGATCTTCGAGAACTGCCGTCGCCCCACGGCAGCCCTTGATCGCAACCTGGCCTACCTGGGCCTGGTGGAGCTGCTGCATGGCTACCCGCTGGATGGCGTGGTGCTGACCACCGGCTGCGACAAGACCACCCCCGCCGCGATCATGGCAGCGGCCACCGTCGATATCCCGGCGATCGTCCTCTCTGGCGGCGCGATGCTCGACTCGGTGCACGAGGGCCGTCTTGCGGGCTCGGGCACCGTGATCTGGCAATCCCGCCGCCGCTACGCGGCCGGCGAGATCGACCGGCAGGAATTCCTCGAGACCGCGCTCGATTCCGCTCCCTCCATCGGCCATTGCAACACCATGGGCACCGCCTCGACGATGAACGCCCTGGCCGAGGCCATGGGCCTCTCGCTCACCGGCTGCGCCTCGATCCCGGCGGCCTACCGCGAGCGCGGGCAGATGGCCTATCGCACCGGCAAGCGGGCCGTCGAGCTGGTGGAAGAGGACCTGCGCCCCTCGATGATCCTGACCCGCGACGCGATGCTGAATGCGCTGCGGGTCAACTCCGCCATCGGCGGATCGACCAACGCCCAGCCCCATCTCGCCGCCATCGCCGAGGCGGCGGGCGTCGAGCTGAACAAGGACGACTGGCAGATCCACGGCTACGACATCCCGCTGCTGGCCGATGTCCAGCCCGCCGGGCGCTTCCTGTCCGAGCGCTTCCACCGTGCCGGCGGCGTGCCCGCGATCATGTGGGAACTGGCCGAGGCGGGCGTGCTCGAGACCGGCTGTCAGACCGTCACCGGCCAAAGCATGGCCGAGAACCTCGCGGGCCGCGAGGCCAAGGACCGCGAGGTCATCCGCCCCTACGCAGACCCCCTGATGCAGCGCGCGGGCTTCCGCGTGCTCACCGGCAACCTCTTCGATTTCGCCATCATGAAGACCAGCGTGATCTCGGATGACTTCCGCAGCCGCTTCCTGTCGGACCCCGACAAGGCGAATTGCTTCGAGGGCCGCGCCGTGGTCTTCGACGGCTCGGAGGACTACCACGCAAGGATCAACGATCCCGAGCTCGACATCGACGGTCGCTCGATCCTGGTGATCCGGGGTGCGGGCCCCCTGGGCTGGCCCGGCTCTGCCGAGGTGGTCAACATGCAGCCGCCGGATCGGCTGATCCGGGCGGGGATCACCAGCCTGCCGACCATCGGTGACGGGCGGCAGTCGGGCACCGCAGACAGCCCCTCCATCGTCCATGCCTCGCCCGAAAGCGCCGAAGGCGGCGGCCTGGCCTGGCTCAGGAGCGGCGACATGATCCGCATCGACCTCGATTCCGGGCGCTGCGACATGCTGGTGGACGAGGACGAGATTGCACGGCGTCAGCAAGAGGCCGTGCCCACCACGCCGAAGGCGCAGACCCCCTGGCAGAAGATCTACCGGCGCGAGGCAACGCAACTCAGCGACGGGGCCACCCTGCGCTCGGCCAAGGGGTTCCACCGCATCGCGGAAAAGCTGCCCCGCCACAATCACTGAGAGCCGCGCGCAGCTCCCGCGGCGAAGACGAAAGACCCCGGCCACCGTTTCCGGTGCGCCGGGGTCACTGTTTCAATGACACTGAAAAAGACAGGCCCTCCCCCGCCTTGCCGGGATCAGCGGGTCAGCATCTCTGCCTGGCGCAGGGCGCAGCGCAGGCCGTCGAGCAGGGGCACCGGCAGATCAGGCGCCAGGGCCGAGGCCATGCCCGCCGTGATCGCGCCGCCAAGCACCAGCACATCCGGCGCCTCGGCCTCAAGCACCTGCAGGGCCAGCGCGCGCATCTCGCGCAGCGTGCCCACGGGGTCGGCATGGCTTTCCAGCACGCCGCGCTCCAGCGCATGCACCCCGGTCATCCGCCCGCCCAGGCCATAGCCATCGGCCACCGCGTGAATGCCCGGCACCGCGGAGGGCGCCACCGTCAGCACCGCGAAGCTGCTGCCCAGCATGCAGGCCTGGAACATCGCCGCCTCTGCCAACCCGACCACGGGGAACGGGACCGCGCGCCGGGCCTTCATCAGGCCGGGGTCGCTGAAACAGGCCACGATGGCGGCATCGAAGCCGGTGACCGAGGTGATCGCCTCGCAGGTCGCCCGCGCGGCGGTTTCTACATGGGCCGGGGTCTCGATGGCGGCAGGGCCGAACGAGGCAGTCAGCGCGGTGACATCGGTCCCCGGCGCGGCCATCCGCAGGGCCTCCTGCCGCAGCAGGTCGGTGATCCCGGCAGAGGTATTGGAGTTGACGATCAGCAGCTTCATCAGGGGATCAGGCCGCCGCCGTCCAGCGCGGCAACCCCGCGACAGAGCGCCACTCATGGGCGATCTCGGCGCGGGTGGCGAACCAGACATCGCCCCGCGACCGCATATGCTTCAGCAGCTTCTCCAGCCCCGCAATGCGGCCGGGCCGGCCGATGATCCGCTGGTGCAGGCCCACCGACATCATGCGCGGACGCTCCGCCCCCTCGCGCCAGAGCCAGTCGAAGGCATCGGCGCAATAGCGGGTGAAATCATCGGCAAAGACGAAGCCTCCGCCGGGGCTGAACCGCATGTCGTTGGTGTCGAAGCTGTAGGGCAGCACAACGTGAGGGGCCCCCTGCCCGCTCAGCACATAGGGCAGATCGTCGTTGTAGGCGTCGGAGTCGTAGAGGAAGCCGCCATGCTCGCGCAGCAGCCGCCGGGTATGCACCGAAGAGGCCGAACGGGTGTGCCAGCCCACCGGAGCCCGTCCCGCGATCCGCGTCAGGCTATCGTAGGTGCGGGCGATGACACGCGCCTCCTCGGCGGCCTCCATCCCCGAATGGCTTTCCCAGCGATAGCCATGGCAGGCGATCTCGTGGTCGCGCTCGGCCGCGCCTGCGATGAGCGAGGGCACACGTTCGGCGGCACGGGCACAGGTGCTGATGGTGGCGCGCACGTCATGGGCCTCGAGCAGCGACAGGATACGGTCGAAACCGGCGCGGGGGCCGTATTCGTAATGCGAGTTCATGCAGGGATCAGGTGCTCCGAAGACCTCTTCGCGGACCTCGTAGACGGGTTCGTTGCGCTCATCGCCATCGGCGATGGAAAGCTCTGCCCCCTCCTCGAAGTTCAGCACGAAAGAGACCGCGATACGTGCGCCGCCGGGCCAGCGCCCCGCCGCGGGCTGATCCGCCGGGCGCAGGAAGTCCCGCGCGGCAAGCGTGGCGGCGGCGGTCATGACTTGTCTCCCAGGTGGGCAAAGGCCTTGGCCAGCGCCTGCGACTTGCGGCCCTCTTCCCCGAGGTCCAGCGTCTCCATCACGTCCTGCAGGTGGTGGCGCATGGCATGGGCGGCGGCGTCCTCGTCCCCGGCCTCGATCTTGTCGACCAGGTCCGCGTGCCCCCCCAGCGAACAGCCCGAAGAGGACGGCCGCTGGTAGAGAGCCACCACGAGGCTGTCGCGCGAGACCAGCTCGCGCACCACTTCCGAGACCACGTCATTGCCGGTGATCCGCGCCAGCTCGCAGTGAAACTCTCCTGTCAGGCGATGCGCCCGGCCGCCGTTGCGGCCCTCGCGGGCGCGCTGCTCTTCGGCAACGATCTCGCGCAGCATCTTCAGGTGCTGGGGCTGGGCGACGCGGGTGGCGGCGCGGATGACCCCCTCTTCGATGATCTGGCGCGCGGCGTTGACCGCGCGGGCATCCTCGACCGAAGGCCGGGCCACGAAGGCGCCGCGCATCGGCTCCATCACCACGATCTTCTGATCCGAGAGCCGGTGCAGGATGGGACGGATACGCGTCTTCGACACCCCGAAGACCTTGCCCAGCTCATCCTGCCCCAGTTTCTCACCGGGCGCGAGGCGACCCCCGACGATTGCGTCAAAGATCTCGCGGTGGATCTCGTCGTCGGTCATTGGTTCCGTTGTTGCCGTCATTCCCACTTCCAGATCGTATACTATCTTCTGATGATTTGGCACACCACTTGTGCCGCAGCCGCCCGGACCTTGCAAGCCCCTCCACCGAACCTGACTCGCTTTCAGAGGCGATTCCCTAGTGATTCCCGCGAAACTCGCGGGATTTGGCCGGCCGCCGCGCAATTGAGCCCAAAAAACACGCAGCGAGGCGCGCAGAGGCAGATTTTCCGATCCATCGCTAAAATCGTATACTATTGGACTTGAAAAAGAGATCCCCTTTCACTGACATCAGCTCATCCGCCCGCCTCGCGGGAACTGGCAACGATAAACACTCAGGGAGACATCCAATGAACGTCCTTCTCAAGGCCCGGACCCTTCTGGCCGCAACCGCCCTCGCCGCCGGCGCCTCCGCCGCCACGGCCGAGACCACCTGGACCATGGCCAGCGGCTATGCCGACAGCAACTTCATGACCCAGAACATCCAGAAGTTCATCGAAGAGGTCGAGGCCTCGACCGAGGGCGAGCTGAAGATCACCCTGCATTCCAACGGCACGCTGATGAAGCTGGATGCGATCCGCCGCGCGGTGCAGACCGAGCAGGTGCAGATCGGCGAGATCCGTCTTGGCTCCTATTCCAACGAAGATCCGATGTACAACCTGGCCGGTCTGCCCTTCGTGGCCGGCGACTACGACAGCGCCTGGGCGCTGATGCAGGCCCAGAAGCCCTACTTCGACGAGCTCTTCGACGGCATCGGCCTGAAGGTGCTGGCCTACCAGCCCTGGCCGGGCCAGGGCTTCTACACCAAGGAGCCGGTGAACGGCCTCGCCGACTTCGAGGGCCAGAAGCTGCGCATCTACTCCAAGGCCACCCAGGACATGGGCAACGCGCTTGGCTTCGAGGCCACCATCCTGCCCTTCGCCGAGATCCCCCAGGCCTTCGCCACCGGGCTGATCGACGCGCTCTTCACCTCGCCGCAGACCGGCATCGACATCCAGGCCTGGGACAACACCAACTACTTCACCGCCGCCGGCGCGATCCACACCAAGAACGCCATCGTGGTCAACAAGGACGTCTTCGAGGCCCTGCCCGAAGAGCTGCAGGCCGCGCTTGTCGCCGCCGGTGAAGCCGCCACCGCCAGCGGCTGGGAGATGAGCAAGGCCACCTATGCCGCGCAACTCGACATCCTGGCCGAAAACGGCATGACGGTGACCGAGGCCTCCCCCGAAATCATCGCCAAGCTGAAGGAAATCGGCCAGAGCATGATGAGCGAATGGGAAGCCACGGCCAGCCCCGAAGCCAAGGCCGTGCTCGAGACCTACCAGTCCGGGCTCTGATCCCCTCCGACCAAGCTGCTCCCGCTCCCGGCACATGCCGGGCGCGGGTCTTTCACGTTCCGCTCCGGGAGAGCACGCACATGCGCAGAAGTCTTGATCTTCTCTACAAGGTCAGCGGCGGTATCGCCGCCTTCTTCCTGATGATGATCGCCCTCACGATCGTCGCCCAGATCATCGGTCGCCTGATCGGCGTCACCATCGACTCCACCGAAAGCGGAGGCTTCTTCCTGGCCGGGACCTCTTTCATGGGGATGGCCTATACGCTGAAAACCGGGGGACATATCCGGGTCTCGCTGCTGCTGTCGCGGCTAAAACCGGGGCTGGCCCGCGCCGCCGATGTGCTGGGCTGCGCCTTCGCCGCCTTCGGCTGCGCCTACCTCTGCTGGCAGACCTGGGACATGATCCATGATTCCTGGCGCTTCGGCGATCTCAGCCCTGGCCTGATGGCGATCCCCTTCTGGATACCGCAATCGGTGATGCTGGCGGGGCTGATGGTGCTGACTATCGCCTTCCTCGACGACCTGGCCCTGCTGCTGCGCGGTCGCATGCCGGGCTTCGCCGCCCCGCACGAACCCGCCCTGGACGACATCGAACAGGGCGAATGAGCCCCGCTGAGGAGACACCCAAATGGACATTCTGACAATCACGGCCATCCTCGGCGCCATCCTGCTGCTTCTGCTGGCAGGCGGGCTGTGGATCGGGGCGACGCTGATGGTGGTGGGCTATATCGCTCTCGACATCTTCTCTCCGGCCCCGGCGGGCTCTCTGCTGGCCACCACGCTCTGGGACCACAGCTGGGGCTGGGCCCTGACCGCCCTGCCGCTCTTCGTCTGGATGGGAGAGATCCTGTTCCGCGCCCGCCTCTCGGAGGACATGTTCGCAGGCCTCGCCCCCTGGCTCGACCGCCTGCCCGGCCGCCTGCTGCATGTGAACATCGTCGGCTGCGGCGTGATGGCCGCCGTGGCGGGCTCCTCCGCCGTCACCGCCGCCACCGTGGGCCGGATGAGCCTGCCCGAACTGAAGAGCCGCGGCTACAGCGAGACCATGGCCATCGGCACCCTGGCGGGCTCGGGCACGCTCGGCCTGCTGATCCCGCCGTCGATCATGATGATCGTCTACGGCATCTCGGCGCAGCAGAGCATTTCGCGGCTGTTCATCGCGGGCATCGTGCCGGGGCTGCTGATCATGGGGCTCTTCATGGGCTACGTGATGATCTGGTCCGCCTTCAACCGCGACAAGGTTCCCGCCGCCGCCGAGCGCCTGCCGCTGGTCGAGAAGCTGCGCCGCTCGCGCCGGCTGATCCCGGTGATGCTGCTGATCTTCGCGGTCATCGGCTCGATCTACGGCGGCTATGCCACGCCGACCGAGGCCGCGACCCTCGGCGTCTTCGGGGCCCTTGGCCTGGCGGCGCTTTCGGACGCGCTCAGCTGGCACACTTTCACCGAAAGCCTGCTGGCCGCCACCCGCACCAGCTGCATGATCATCGCCATCATCCTCGGCGCGGCCTTCCTGTCGGTCGGCATGGCCTTCCTCGGCATCCCGGTGACGCTCGCCGAATGGGTCTCGGGTCTGGGGCTCTCGCCGGGCATGCTGCTGGCGCTGCTGACGCTGATCTACGTGGTGCTGGGCTGCTTCCTCGAGGGCGCCTCGATGATCGTCCTGACCACCTCGGTGGCGCTGCCCATGGTGGTGGCGGCCGGCTTCGATCCGATCTGGTTCGGCATCTACCTGATCGTCGTCGTCGAGATGGCCCAGCTGACCCCGCCCGTGGGCTTCAACCTCTTCGTGCTGCACGGCATGAGCGGGCGCGACATGTGGACGGTCACCCGTGCCTCGCTGCCCTTCTTCGCGCTGCTCGTGCTGGGCGTGGTGCTGCTGGCGATCTTCCCCGGCCTGGCCACCTACCTGCCCGACCTCATGCTGTCCCGCTGATCCCCGGCGGGACCGTCTTCCGGGCGCTCAGTCGCGCGCCCGGAAGGGTTTTCCAAGCGATAGCGGCACATCCAGCGCCATCCGCGCGCGGTTCTGCGAAATCACCACCAGCACCAGGATCGTGGCAACGTAGGGCGCCGCCGAAAGCGCCTCGGAGGGCACCGGCAGGCCCAGGATCTGGCCATGCAGCTGAAGGATGGTCACGCCACCGAAGAGCACCGCACCGGCCAGCACCCGGAACGGTCGCCAGGTGGCGAAGACCACCAGCGAGAGCGCGATCCAGCCGCGCCCGGCGGTCATGTTCTCGACCCAGATCGCGGTATAGGCCAGCGACAGGTAGCCGCCCGCCAACCCCGCCAGCGCGCCGCCCCAGAGGATCGCGAGGAAGCGGATGCGCAGCACGTTGTAGCCAAGCGCATGGGCATTGCCCGGTGCCTCGCCCACCACCCGCAGCACCAGTCCGGCCCGGCTGCGGTTGAGCCACCACCAGGTGACCGGCACCAGCGCCAGGCCAAGATAGACCATGATGTCGAAGCGGAAGAGCAGCGGCCCGAGCAGGGGCAGATCAGCAAGCGGCCCGAGGTTCAGCGGTGCCAGCGCCTCGATCGGCTGTGATCCGAAGCCCACCCCCAGCGTCGCCGAGACGCCGGAGCCGAAGATCGCCAGCGCCAGCCCGGCGGCATATTGGTTGGTCAGGAAAAGCAGCGTCAGCACCCCGAAGAGCGCCGCCGCGACAGCACCCGCAAGGGCCGCCACCGCGAAGGCGGGCAGAAGGCCCCCGCCCTGCACCGCGACCAGGAAGCCCGCAGCCGCCCCGATCAGCATCATGCCCTCGATCCCGAGGTTCAGCACGCCGGACTTCTCGACCACCAGCTCGCCCAGGGCGGCCAGCAGCAGCGGCGTGGCGGCAATCAGCGTGCCGGTGAAGATGGAAATCGCAAGCTCGCTCATGCGGCGGCCCTCCCGGTGCGGACAAGCCGGTAGCTGACGAAGAATTCAGAGGCCAGCAGCAGGAACAGCAGCAGGCCCTGGAAGACGCGGGTGATGGGCGACGGGATGCCGTGGCTCATCTGGACGCTCTCGCCGCCGACATAGGTCAGCGCCAGGAAGAGACCTCCCAGCAGGATGCCGGGGGCCGAGAGACGGCCGACGAAGGCCACGATGATCGCCGCGAAGCCATAGCCCGGAGAGATCACCGCCGAAAGCTGCCCCAGGGGGCCTGCGGCCTCGTAGAAACCGGCGATCCCGGCGGCGGCCCCCCCCGTGAGCAGTCCGACCCAGATCGCACCCTTCTCGGAGAAGCCCGCGTAGCGCGCCGCGCGCGGGGCCGCGCCGCCGACCGACAGCCGGTAGCCCGCGAAGCTGCGCGCGGTGACGACCCAGAGCGCCACCAGCGCGATCAGCGCGAAAACGACCGAGGCGGTGACGCGATACATCGGATCGAGCGGTTCGAGCATGCCCTCGTAGGGCAGCAGCGCCGTCTGGGGGAAGTTGTAGCCATTGGGATCGCGCCAGGGCCCGCGCACCAGGAACGACAGGAAGAGCCCGGCGATATAGGTCAGCATCAGCGTGACCAGGATCTCGTTGGTATTGAGCTTCGTGCGCAACAGGGCCGCGATCCCGGCCCAGGCCGCGCCCCCGACGAGGCCGGCCACGAACATCAGCGGCAAGAGCATCGGGTAGAGCGCCTCGGGCGCGAAGAGCCCCACCCCGGTCGCCGCGATGGCCCCCATGGTCAGCTGTCCCTCGGCACCGATGTTCCAGACATTGGCGCGGAAGCCCACCGAGAGCCCGGCGGCGATGATGATCAGCGGCACCGCCTTCACCAGCAGCTCGGTGAAGCCGTACATGGACGAAACGGGGCGGATGAAGAAGGCGGTGAGGGTCTCGATGGGCGGATAGCCCAGCACGGCAAAGAGCGCGCCACCGAAGAGCAGGGTCAGAGCCACGGCGATGACCGGGGCCAGCAGGTTGGCCAGGGCCGAGGCATTGCGGCGCGGTTCGATACGATAGCTCATGTCTTACTCCGCCGGCTCGGCAACGGGCCCCAGCTCTCCGCCGGTCATCAGCGCGCCGAGGCGGTCCTTCGTGGCTTCCTCGCGGGGCACCGCCTCGCTGAGTTGGCCCTCCGAGAGAACATGGATGCGGTCGCAGATCTCGATCAGCTCGTCGAGCTCTTCCGAGAAGACCAGAACCGCCGCGCCATCGCGCGACAGGTCGATCAGGCGCTGGCGGATGAAGGCGGCGGCGCCCACGTCGACGCCCCAGGTGGGCTGGGCGACGACCAGCACGTCGGGCGCCAGCGCCAGCTCGCGGCCCAGGATGAATTTCTGCAGGTTGCCCCCCGAGAGCGAGGAGGCCAGCGCCCCCGGCCCGTCGGCCTTGACCGAGAAACGCTCGATCACCGCGCTCGCACGGCGGCGGGCCTCGGCGAAGCGCACCATCCCATGGCGCACAAGGCCCGAGGCATAGCCCGTCAGCACCGTGTTGGCGGTCAGCGACTGGCCCGGCACCGCGCCGCGGCCCAGCCGTTCCTCGGGCACATAGGCCAGCCCCGCGCGGCGACGCGCATCGGGGCGCATCTGGCCAACCGGGGTCTCGCCCAGAAGCACCTGGCCCGCCGGGCAAAGCGCCTCGCCCGAGAGGCAGGCCGCCAGCTCGGACTGGCCATTGCCCGAGATGCCGGCGATGCCCACGACCTCGCCCCCGAAAAGATCAAGAGAGATATCCTGCAGGCGGCGCCCGGCCAGGCCAAGGGGCCGGCCCGAGAGCCCGCGCAGCGACAGGCGCGGCGTGGCGGAGGGCGTGGAGGCGGGGCGTTCGGGGATCGGCAGGTCGCTGCCCACCATCATCACCGCCAGTTCATGGCTGGTGGCCTGACGCGGGTCGACCTCGCCCGTGACCCGCCCGCCGCGCAGCACGGTGGCGGCGTGGCAGAGCGCGCGCACCTCGTCCAGCTTGTGGGAAATGTAGATGATCGAGCAGCCCTCGGCGGCAATGCGGCGCAGCACGGTGAAGAGCTGCTCCACCGCCTGCGGCGACAGCACCGAGGTCGGCTCGTCGAGGATCAGCAGGCGCGGATCGCGCATCAGGCAGCGCAGGATCTCGAGCTGCTGGCGCTCGCCCATGGACAGATCCATGACGATGCGGTCGGGATCGACCGCCAGCCCGTAGCGCGCGGCGGTCTCGCGGATGCGCAGCCGCAGGGCCGGAAGATCCAGCCGCCCTTCCAGGCAGAGCGCCACGTTCTCGGCCACCGAGACCGTCTCGAAAAGGGAAAAGTGCTGGTACACCATCTCGATGCCGAGGGCCCGCGACTGGCCGGGGCTATGCGCCTCCAGCAGCTTGCCGTCGTAGCGGATCTCGCCCGCATCGGGGGTGGTGACCCCGTAGATGATCTTCATCAGCGTGGATTTGCCCGCGCCATTCTCGCCCAGGATGGCGTGGATCTCTCCCCCGGCGACCGAGAGAGAGATATCGTCATTGGCCACCACACCAGGGTAGGCCTTGGAGACACCGGCCAGTTGCAGCCTTGCAGTCATGCAGGGGGTCCTTTCTGCCGGTATCTCCGGTCGTGAGCCCGTCGGGCCGGCGATCAGCCCAGGGTGCCGATCATGCCAGCGGTCAGCCAGTCGATGCCGCGAACGTCCCCATCCGAGAGCACCTCGCCCGCCGGGACGATCTCGTTGCCGGCGTTGTCCGAGATCGGGCCGGCGTAGGGCTGCACCTCGCCCGAGCCGACGGCGACCACGAGCGCTTCGAGCTCGGCGCGGACCTCGGCCGGGATGGCCTCGTGGAAGGGTGCCATGGTGACGACACCGGCGGCCAGACCATCCCAGGCGCTTTCGGTTTCCCAGGTGCCGTCGAGCACGGCACGGGCGGCGCCGACGTAATCCTTGGACCAGTCCAGCACCACCGAGGTCAGCTGGCTGTCAGGCCCGAACGAGATCAGGTCCGAAGCGTAACCGACAGAGAAGACACCCTTTTCCTGAGCAGTCTGGACGGCGACGCCGGTATCGGTCATGCCCAGCAGAACGTCTGCACCCTGGGCGATCAGGGCGCTTGCGGCTTCCTTTTCCTTGCCCGGATCGAACCAGGAGTTGAGGAAGACGGCGTTGCAGGTGATCTCGGGGTTCACCGATTGCGCACCCAGCAGGAAGGCATTGCCGGGGCCGACGATGTCGGGGATCGGGAAGCCGCCGATGAAGCCCAGCTTGCCGGTCTTGGTCATATGGCCCGCGGCGACACCGGCCACGTACATGCCCTCGTAGTACTTGGCCTCGAAGGTGGCCAGGTTGTCGAGGTGGACGATGCCCGAGCAATGCTCCCAGGCGACATCGGGGAAGCGCGGCGCCACCTTCTGCATCGGCGCGCCGAGCGAGAAGGAGGTGCCGAAGATCAGGCCATGGCCGGTGGCGGCCATCTCGCGGAAGACGCGCTCTGCGTCCTGGGGCAGGAAGGTGTTGTCGACGACGGTCACCTCGACGCGGTCACCGAACTCGGCCTTGATCGCCTCGATGCCCAGGGCGTGCTGCTTGGCCCAGCCGATATCGGCGGCGGGCGAGGCATTGACCTGGCCGATCTTCAGGACGCCCTCGGCGCTGGCAAGGCGCGGCAGGGCCAGGGTGCCCGCCAGGGCGGCGGTGCCCTGGAGCAAGGTGCGGCGGTTGATGGTCATCTCTTCTTCTCCTGTTGTCAGGCCCGGCACGGGCCAGGCGGTCTGGGTCTTTACCGTCCGTCTCAGGCGGGTGCGGTTTCCGTCTCGAGCCATGGCGCCAGTGCTTCTTTCAGACTGGCCGGTTCGGCAACCGGTGCCTCGACGTCATATCCTCGGGCGATGGATTGGTAGTGGTTCTGGATCAGCGAAAGCGCCTCGGTGACGCGGCCCGCGCGCATGTGATCCAGCAGATCGCGGTGATCGTCGTTCAGGCGGCAGCGGTGGTAGTCACGGTTGACGTAGAGCTGCCGCAGCAGCTGCATCCGGCGCACCAGACGGGCATGGACCTCCTGCAGCGCGCGATTGCCCGAGAGGGCCAGCAGGTGATCGTGGAAGATCGGGCCGATATCGTCCGCATGGACATTGTCGCCCAGGTCGATCGCGGCATCGACCTCGTCGACATTGGCCGCCATGACCTCCCATTCGCGGCCCGAGAGCCGTTGCATCAGTTGGAAGGCCACCCCCTGCTCGACCGCGCTCAGCGCCTCGAAAAGCTCGTAGGCCTCGCGCTGGCCAAGCTGCGCCACCGAGGCACCTCGGTTCATGCGCGTGTCGACCAGGCCGCTCTCTCCGACGATGATCAGCGCCTGCTTGATCACCGCGCGGGAGGTGCCCCAGACCTCGGCCAGCTCGCGTTCGCCCAGCTTGGTGCCGGGGGGCAGCGCCTGGGCGACGATAGCCGCGATGATCGCCTTCGCGATCTGTCTGGGTCGGTCGGTCATGGCCGCTTTGCCTATTGCCTGTGCAACGAAGTTGACCCGACAAAGCGATTGCGCATCTGATCTTGTCAAGCCAGACGAAGCATTGTCATAGCTAAATTCAAAGATTGCTATTCAATCTGCTCAAATGCTGCACGGAGAGCCCCGGTGAACACCATGACCCAGCCCGACCCGTTCATGTTGAACCAATGGTATCCGATTGCATCTCTGCAAGAGATACTGCCCGGTCAGCCCCGTGCCACCAAGCTCTTTGGCCAGCGTATCAGCTATGAACGTAACGTCGCGGGCGCCCTGCAGGTCAGCGATGGCAGCCGCGCCCTGCCGGTGCTCGAGCAATACGGCTGCCTCTGGACCTCGCTCGGCGAGCCGGACGAACTCTTCGATGTGCCCGAATATGCCGAGCCCGACCGGCGCAATGTCAACGCGGGCTCCGTCGGCGTGCAGGTCTCGGCGCAGCGCGGCATCGAGAACTTCCTCGACATGGGCCACTTCCCCTACGTGCACACCGGCATCCTGGGTGCCCTGCCCCATACCGAGGTCAAGGAATACAATGTCGAGATGATCCGCGACGGCCGCGAAATCATCGCCACCGAATGCCTCTTCTACCAGCCCATGGCCTCGACCGTGTCGACCTCGGGCGCGGATGTGGAATACATCTACCGGGTGCCCCACCCCACCTGCTCGGTGCTCTACAAGAGCTCTCCGATGGATGAGAAGCGGCTGGATGCCATCGCGCTCTTCGGCCAGCCCACGGGCGAGGAAACTTTCCGCGGCCACATGGTGCTGTCGATCCTCGACGACGTGAACACCGACGATTTCATCAGCTATTTCCAGCTGCACATCTTCGGCCAGGACAAGCCGATCCTCGAGAACCAGATGCCCAAGCGCCTGCCGCTTGATCCGCGCGCCGAGACCCCGATCCGCGCCGACAAGACCTCGATCATGTATCGCCGCTGGCTGACCGGCCATGGCGTGACCTACGGCACGATCCCGGCAGCGGCCTGAGGCGAGAAGGACCTGAACATGCACGACAAGACCTGGGTCCCGGTGGCCAACAGCACCGACCTTGCGCCGCATCACGTCTTCCAGGGACGGCTGATGGGACAGGAGCTGGCGATCTGGCGGGCCGATGACGGCCATGTCAACGTCTGGGAGAACCGCTGCCTGCACCGTGGCGTGCGCCTCTCCATCGGCATCAACACCGGCAGCGAGCTGGTCTGCCAGTACCACGGCTGGCGCTATGCCAACCGCAATGCCGGCTGCACCTATATTCCCGCCCACCCCGCCGATGCCCCGGCGCGCACCATCTGCTCGAAGACCTGGCCGGTGATCGAGACGGGCGGGCTGATCTGGACCCACTTTGAAGACCGCGACCCGCCCCTGCCCGAGCTGCCCGAGGGCGGCGCGGCGCTGCGGCCCCTGCCCCTTGCGGCCGCGCCCGAGATGGTGCGCGAGAGCCTTGCGGGCCTCGCGCCCGAAGGCTTCGGCCCCCTCGACGAGACGCTTCAGGCCCGCGGCCCCGCGGGTTCGCTGCACCTGATGGTCCAGCCCGCCGACGCGGGCCGCGCCGTGATCCGCGGCATCGTGCAAAGCGACGAGCCCGAGCTGGCGCTGCTGCGCCGCCTCAACCTCTTCCTGCGCTCCGCCCGTGACCAGATCCTGGCCCAGGCGGCGCTGACCCCGGCCCCCGAGCCCATCCCGCACCGCCCCGAGCGCGTCTCGGAGGAGCTGGCAGAGATGCCCGAGATGGTTTCGGGCCCCGCCCGCCTGCGGGTCCAGGTGGCAAAGAAGGAGCTGGTGGCCAAGGACATCGTCGCGCTCGAGCTGGAGCCCCTGCGTGGCGCGCTGCCCGCCTCTCAGCCCGGCGCCCATATCGACGTGGCGCTGCCCAACGGGCTGCTGCGGCAATATTCACTGGTCAACGCGCCGGGCGAGACCGGTCGTTATGTCATCGGCGTGAAGCGCGAGCCCGAAAGCACCGGCGGCTCGGCGGCGATCCACGACAGCCTGGCCGAGGGCGACCTGCTGGCGATCTCGGAGCCGCGCAACAATTTCACCCTGCGCCGCGATGTCGAAGAGACGATCCTTGTCGCCGGCGGCATCGGGGTGACGCCGCTGCTGTCGATGGCCGCCGCGCTGAAGGACGACGGGCTCCCCTTCCGCCTGCACTACTTCGCCGGCAGCGAAGAGCAGATCGCCTTCGGCGAACGCCTGGCCGCGCTTGGCGACCGGTTGGTCAACTACATCGGCCTCGACCCCGAGAAGACCGCCCTGGCGCTGAAGGGTATCCTCAAATCCCCGGCTCCCCATGCACAGGTCTATGTCTGCGGCCCCGCGCCGATGCTGGACGTCACACGCGCCACCGCCGCCGAAGCGGGCTGGCCCGACGCCGCCGTGCATTTCGAGTATTTCGCCAACACCCGCGAGATCGACACCTCGTCGAGCTTCCGCATCGAGCTGGCGCGCTCTGCCGTGACGCTGGAGGTGCCCGCCGGGCGCTCCATCCTGTCGGTCCTGCAGGAGGCGGGCGTCGCGCCGCCCTCGTCCTGTTGCCAGGGGGCCTGCGGCACCTGCATGGCCCGCGTCATCGAAGGCGAGCCCGACCACCAGGACGTCTATCTGAGCGAGGCCGAGAAGGCCGCCGGAGACAAGATCCTGACCTGTGTCAGCCGTGCAAAGTCCGACCGCCTCATCCTGGATCTCTGAGACATGATCAAACTCTACGACTTCGACCTCTCGGGGAATTGCTACAAGGTCCGGCTGCTGCTCGGCATCCTCGGCCTCGAATTTGAACGCAAGAACGTCGACTTCTTCCCCGGTTTCAAGCACCGCGCCGCCGAGTTCCTCGCGGTGAACCCCCTGGGCCAGCTGCCGGTGCTGGAAGACGGCGACCTCAGCCTGCGCGACAGCCATGCGATCCTGGTCTACCTGGCCTCGAAATACGATGGCTCCGGGCGCTGGTATCCGACGGGCGATGCGGCGCTTCTGGGCGAAATCCAGCAATGGCTCTCGCTGGCCGAGGGCCTGACCGCAACCGCCTCGGCGGCGCGACTAGCCGAGGGGATGGATTTCGACTTCGACGCCGAGGCCGCCCGCAAGGGCGCCTACCGCCTCTTCGACGTGCTCGACGAACACCTGTGGTTCCGCGAGCGCGAGGGATCCGACTGGATCTGCGCGCCCGCGCATCCGACCATCGCCGACCTGGCCTGCTTCCCCTATGTGATGCTGTCCGAAGAGGGCGGCGTCTCGCGCGAGGACTACCCGGCGATCCGGCGCTGGACCGACCGGGTGAAGCGCATCCCCGGCTTCTCGGTCATGCCCGGCATCTTCCCCGCCCAGCTCGGGTCCTGATTGATGGGCACAGCAGACTTCGCCCGTGTCATCACGGGCACCGCCTTTCATACCCCCGCCCGGGACCGTCTGGAGGTGCTGGAAGACCACGCCTTCGTGCTGGATTCCACGGGGACCATCACCCAGATGCTGCCCGCAGGCGATGCCCGCCGGACAGAACTCGTCGAGGCCGCCCGCAGCCGCGGCGTGCTCGAGGAACTGCCCAAGGGCAGCTTCCTGATCCCCGGTCTGGTCGACCTGCACATCCACGCGCCGCAATGGCCGCAGCTCGGCAAGGCACTGGATGCGCCGCTCGAGGTCTGGCTGCATAAGTACACCTTCCCCATGGAGGCGCGCTTCGCCGATACCGCCTTCGCGGCCGAGGTCTATGACGAGATGGTCGCCACCCTGCTGGCCCATGGCACCACCACGGCGGTCTATTTCGGATCGGTCGAGGTCGAGCCCAACCTGGTGCTGGCCGAGGCCTGCCTGCGCCATGGCCAGCGGGCGCTGATCGGCAAGGTCGCCATGGACGACCCCGACAATTGCCCGCCCTACTACCGCGACGACAGCGCCCAGGCCGGTCTGGACGCCACGCGCCGCTTCATCACCGAGCTGCGCCAGATGGCCGGAGAGGACCCGCTGGTGCTGCCGGTGGTCACCCCGCGCTTCATCCCCTCCTGCTCGGACGAGCTTTTGGCCGGTCTCGGGGCGCTGGCGAAAGAGCTCGACTGCCACGTGCAGACCCATTGCTCGGAAAGCGACTGGGAGGTCGGCCATGTCGCCGCCCGTCTCGGCCAGACCGATTGCGAGGCGCTCTCGGGGCATGGTCTGCTGACCGAACGCACGGTGCTGGCGCATTCCAACTTCATCACCGAGGACGACATGGGCCTGCTTTGTGCCCATGGCTCAGCCGTGGCCCATTGCCCGATGTCCAACGCCTATTTCGCCAATGCGGTCTTCCCGCTTCGCCAGGCGCTGGAGCGCGGTGTGAAGGTTGGGCTCGGCACCGATATCTCGGGCGGCTTCAGCCCCTCGCTCTTCGATGCGGCGCGCCATGCGCTTATGGCCTCGCGCCATGCGGCCTCCGGCACCGACCCCTCGCTGCCCCCCGAGGCACGCGGCCCCGGCAGCCGCCCGCTCAGCACGGTCGAGACCTTCTGGCTGGCCACCGCCTCCGGCGGCGCGGCGCTGGATCTGCCGATCGGGCAATTCGCCCCCGGCTACCGTTTCGATGCCCTGGCGATCGAAGCCAATGCGCCGGGCTCGGGCTTCCGCCATTACGCCGCGCTCGATGCGCCGGAAGATTGTTTCGAGAAACTGGTGCTGACCGCGGACCGGGGTGCCATCGCGCGCATCTGGGTCGACGGCACGCCCCGGCTCGACTGAGCAAATCCCCGCGCCGGGCCTTCCGGCGCGGGGCCTCAGGTCCTTGGACCTAGCCCGGCACCCCCATGCGTGAAGCGCGGCGGGTGGCGATGTTGCGCCAGATGAAGGCCACGAGGAAGATCGCCGTCAGCACCAGGACCACGGTCGCCGCCGGGGCGCTGTCCAGCCAGAAGCTGGCATAGGTGCCCAGCAACATCGAGACCGCGCAGACCAGGACCGAGATCGCCAGCATGCGCCCGAAGCTGCGGGTGATGAGGAAGGCGATGGCCCCCGGCGCGATCAGCAGCGCCACGGCCAGGATCAGCCCCGTCGCGGTCAGCGTGGCGACGATGGTCAGCGACAGCAGCGTCAGCAGCCCGTAGTGCAAAAGCCCCACGGCCAGCCCCGAGGCCCGTGCCTGCGCCGGGTCGAAGGCATGCAGCAACAGGTCCTTCCACTTCAGCAGCAGCGCGCCCGAGACCACCAGGGCGATCATGCCCGCGGTCCAGAGATCCTCTGTCCCCACCCCCAGCATGTTGCCGAAGAGGATATGGTCGAGGTGCACATTGGTATGGATCGAGGTGTAGAGCACGATCCCCAGCCCGAACATGCCCGAGAAGACGACCCCCATGATGGTGTCCTGCTTCACGCGGGAGTTCTCGGCCAGGTAGCCCGTGGCCAGGGCGGTGGCCATGCCCGCGCCGAAGGCGCCGAGGATCAGCGGGAAGCCCAGGATATAGGCCAGCACCACGCCGGGCAGGATGGCATGAGAGATCGCGTCTCCCATCAGCGCCCAGCCCTTGAGCACCAGGAAGCACGACAGCAGCCCGGTCGGCACCGCGACGATGGCGCCGATCAGGAAGGCCTTCTGCATGAAGGCGAATTGCAGTGGCATCAGCAGGGTGTCGATCATGCGGCGGCCTCCCCGCTGTCGTCGGCCAGCGCCTCGGCGGCGCGACGACGGGCGGCCAGCATCCCGTGCTTCGGCGCCCAGAGGAAGACGCCCAGGAAGATCAGCGTTTGCAGGATGACGATCACGCCCCCCGTCGCCCCGTCGAGGAAGTACGAGATATAGGCGCCGGCGAAGCTGGTCCCGGTGCCGATGGCGACCGAGGTGACGATCAGCCGGGGGAAGCGGTCACAGAGCAGGTAGGCCGTGGCCCCCGGCGTGACCACCATGGCGATGACCAGGAAGGCCCCCACGGTCTGCATCGCCGCCACCACCGAGGCCGAGAGCAGCACGAAGAACACCGCCTTCAGCAAACCCGGCCGCAGCCCGATGGAGCGCGCATGGCTTTCGTCGAAGAAGACCACCATCAGGTCCTTCCACTTGGCCAACAGCACGATGAGAGAGACGACACCGATGATCACCAGCTGCAGGGTGTCCTCCGGCGCGATGGCCAGGATATTGCCCATGGTGATGGTCTGGATCGACACGGCTATGGGGTTCACCGAGGCCATGAAGAGGCCAAGCCCGAAGAAGCTGGTGAAGATCAGCCCGATGATCACATCGACCTTCAGGCCCGAGCGGTCCGACAGGAAGAGCATCGCCGCCGCCGCCAGCCCGCCCGAAACGAAGGCGCCAAGGGCGAAGGGCAGGCCCAGCATGTAGGCGCCTGCCACGCCGGGCACGACCGAATGGGACAGCGCATCACCGATCAGCGACCAGCCCTTGAGCATCAGGTAGGACGACAGGAAGGCGCAGACCCCGCCCACCAGGGCCGAGACCCACATGGCATTGACCATGTAGCCGTAGGAGAAGGGCTCCAGCAGCGGGCTCATTCACCGCCCTCCTGCACCTTGGTCTGCTCGCCGTATTGCACGAAAGGACGCTCGTCATCGGTCAGTATGGTGACGTGGCGCGCGTCCTCGTCGTCATGCAGGTCGGTGCCCCCCAGGGTGAAGTGGCGCAGCACGCCGCCGAAGGCCTGGGCCAGGTTCTCGTGGGTGAAGGTGGTCTCGGTGGGCCCGAAGCCCAGCACGGTGCCCTTGACCAGCACGGTGCGGTCGCAGAACTCGGGCACGGTGCCAAGGTTGTGGGTCGAGACCAGCATTACCCGCCCCTCGTCGCGCAGCTCGCGCAGCAGCTGGATGATCTGGTCCTCTGTCTTCACGTCGACGCCGGTGAAGGGCTCGTCCAGCAGGATCACCTGACCCTCCTGCGCCAGCGCGCGGGCCAGGAAGACACGCTTCTTCTGACCGCCCGAAAGCTCTCCGATCTGGCGCTTGCGGAAGTCCAGCATGTTGACCCGGCCCAGCGCCTGTTCGACGGCGGCATGGTCGGCCGCCTTCGGGCGACGCAGGAAGCCCATGTGGCCATAGCGGCCCATCATCACCACATCCTCGACCAGCACCGGGAAGGACCAGTCGACCTCCTCGCTCTGCGGCACATAGGCCACGAGGTTGCGCCGCAGCGCCTCGCGCACGGTCATGCCGAGCAGCCGGATCTCTCCGCCCGCCACCGGCACGAAGCCCATGATCGCCTTGAACAAGGTGGATTTGCCGGCCCCGTTGACCCCGACGAGCGCGGTGACGGTGCCGCGCGGGATCTCGAAGCTGGCATGACGCAGGGCCGTGTGGCCGTTGCGGTAGGTGACCGTCACATCGGCGGCCATGATGCCGCCGGCGGGGTCGGTGTCGAAGCTTGCCTTCCGGCCCGGCTCCGTCACCGGGACTTGCTGTTCGTCTTTCATCTCATTCGCTTTCCGCCGGTGCCACCACCAGGTGGCGGGTCGGCCAGTGACGGGCCGCCCCGGGGCGGCCGCGCCGCACTCAACTCAGACCGTCTTCCAGGCCATTTGCAATGGTTTCCGCCGTCACACGCAGAAGATCGAGGTAGGAGGGCACCGGGCCGCCCTCTTTCGACAGGCTGTCGACGTAGAGAACGCCGCCGTAATGGGCACCCGTCTCGCGCGCCACCTGCTCGGCCGGAGAGGTGTTCACCGTGCTCTCGCAGAAGACCACCGGGATCTCGTTGTCGCGCACCCCGTCGATGACCGCGCGCACCTGCTGCGGCGTGCCCATCTGGTCGGCGTTCATCGGCCAGAGGTACAGCTCCTTCATGCCGAAATCGCGGGCCAGGTAGCTGAAGGCGCCCTCGCAGGTCACCAGCCAACGCTGCGTCTCGGGGATCTCGGCGATCTCGGCGCGCAGGGGCTCCAGCGTGGCCTTCAGCTCTGCCGCGTAGGCCTCGGCATTGGCGGCATAGATCTCGGCGTTCTCGGGGTCCTGCTCGCTCAGGGCCTTGCGGATGTTCTCGATGTAGATCAGCGCGTTATCCAGGCCCATCCAGGCATGGGGATTGGGCAGGCCCTCGTAGGCGCCGGCCGCGATCGGGATCGGGTCGATCCCGTCCGAAAGCGTCGCCGAGGGCACGTCGCGCAGGTTCGCAAGGAACTGCTCGAACCAGAGCTCGAGGTTCAACCCGTTCCACAGTACGAGGTCGGCATCCTGCGCCCGCACGATGTCGCGCGGGGTGGGCTGGTAGCCGTGGATCTCGGCACCGGGCTTGGTGATCGAAGCCACCTCGGCGGCGTCCCCCGCCACCTGGCTTGCCATGTCGGCCAGCACGGTGAAGGTGGTCACCACCTTCAGCTTCTCCGCCGCCCATGCCCCCTGCCCCAGCGCCAGGGCCAGCGCGGCGCCTCCAAGCAGCGATCTTGCCACGGTCCTCATCTCTGCATCCTTTTGTTGCGAGTTATTCTCATGTAAGAGCGCGACGACGCGGGAAGTCAAGGCTCCTGAGAACCATTCGCAAGAAAAAGCCGGCCCCGGTCTCTCCCTGCCCGAATGCTGCGCTGCGACAGGGTCGCTTTCTGCATCTGCACGGGTAACTCTTGCGGTGAACGCAACAAACCTGCCGATCTTTGCAATTTTTGTTGCCCTCGCCCGGCTTCTAAGGTGAGGCACGATCCAAGGGAGGATACCATGCAACAATTCCGTTGGCGCCATCTCGGCGCCGCGAGCGCACTTGCGCTTGCCACCGCGATCTCTCCGGCCTTCGCAGGCCCGTCGGACGATACGCTGCGCGCAGCTATGTCCGAAGAGATCCTGAACCTCGACTACAATTACACCACCAAGCGCGAATACATCATCCTCGCCCAGCTGACGGATGCCACGCTCTTCAACATCGACCCCGAGACGCAGGAGGTCCTGCCCTCCATCGCCACCAGCTATGAATTCTTCGACGAGACGACGCTGGACGTGACCCTGCGCGATGACGTGAAGTTCCACGACGGCAGCAAGCTGACCCCCGCCGATGTCGCCTATACCTACAATTGGATCAAGGACGAGCGCAGCGAGTCCAACGCCGCCGGCGTGGTGCGCCGCTGGCTCGACACTGCCGAGGTGACGGGCGAGAACACGCTCCGCTTCCACCTGGCCTCGGTCTATCCGCTGGTCATCCGCGACATGGCCGCCCGGATCATGATCCGCAAGGACGGCACCTATGACGCCGGCGGCGAGGTCGACCGCGACGCCATGGCCCAGGACCTGATCGCCACCGGCCCCTACAAGGTCGCCTCCTTCGAGCCCGGCACCGAGCTGGTGCTGGAGCGGAACGAGGATTACTTCGGCGAAAAGCCCGCCATCGGCACCATCGTGGTGCGCAACATCCCCGATATCGGCACCCAGCAGGCCGAGATGATGTCCGGCGGCCTCGACTGGATGTTCAAGGTTCCTCTCGACCTGGCGCAGAGCCTGGGCGCCACGCCGCTGGCCACCCATCTGTCCGGCAATGACCTGCGCGTCGGCTTCCTGGTGCTGGACAGCCACGGCTACACCGATCCCGAAGGCCCGCTGACCAACGTCAAGGTGCGCCAGGCGATCAACCACGCGCTCAACAAGCCCGAGATGGCCGAATACCTGATCGGCGGCTCGTCCGAGGCGATCCACACCGCCTGCCACCCGGCGCAGTTCGGCTGTGACACCTCGGTCACCGATTACCCCTACGATCCCGAGAAGGCCCGCGCGCTGCTGGCAGAAGCGGGCTACGAGGACGGCTTCACCCTGCCGCTCTGGGCCTACCGCGACAAGGCCGCGGCCGAAGCCATCGCGGCGGACCTGACCGCCGTCGGCATCGACGTCGACCTGCGCTACGTCAAGCTGCAGTCGCTGAACCAGGCCCGCGCCGCGCGCGAGATCCCGGCCTACTTCGGCACCTGGGGCTCGGGCGGCACCGCCGACACCGCGGCCATCGCGCGTATCCACTTCGACATGGAAAGCGATCGCAACATGTCGGGCGACCAGGCGCTGGCGGACGAGATCCTCTCGGCCGAGCAGACCGTCGACCAGGAAGAGCGCAAGGAGATCTATTCCTCCGCCCTCGGCAAGATCGCGGACGAGGCCCTCTGGGCGCCGCTCTTCACCTATTCGGCGAACTACCTCGTCTCGCCCGAACTGGACTTCCCGCTGGACCCCGACGGGCTTCCCCGTCTGCAGAATTCCAGCTGGAAATAAGACCGCCCGATCAGATCACCTGATCTCGGGCTGACCCGAAGGCAGGGGCCGCGCATCCGGCCCCTGCCCCTTGGAGGACCCAGAATGCTCAGATACATCGCCCTGCGGGCCGCGCTCGCGCTCGCCGTGGCCTTCACCGTTTCCCTCGCGGCCTTCCTGCTGCTGAACGTGGCCGGCGACCCCGCCCAGGCCATCGCCGGAGAGGACGCCACCCCCGACGTGATCGAGGCGATCCGCGATCGCTACGGCCTCGACCGCCCCCTGCCCGTGCGCTATTTCGACTGGCTCGGCGGCGTGCTGCAGGGCGACTTCGGGACCAGCTACTACTGGCACAAGCCGGTGGCCGAACTGGTCGCGGATCGCGCCGACGAGACCATCACCCTGGCGCTCTCGGCCCTCTCCGTCACCATCATCATCGCCCTGCCCCTGGGTGCGCTGGCCGCGCTGAACCCCAACAGCTGGATCGACCGCTTCGCCCTCGGCGTCGCCGTCTCGGCGCAGGCGGTGCCCAACTTCTGGCTGGGCCTGATCATGATCATCCTCTTCGGGGTGATGATGCCGATCTTCCCGGTTTCGGGCGACAGCACCTGGAAGCATTTCGTGCTGCCGGCCTTCGTCCTCGGCGCCTCCTCGGTGCCGGCCGTGATGCGCCTGACCCGCACTGGCCTGATCGAGGTCATGGGCGCCGACTACATCCGCACCGCCCGCTCGAAGGGGTTCCGCGGCTGGCCCCTGCTGCGCCGCCACGCCATGCGCAATGCGCTGCTGCCCGTGATCTCGGTGCTTGCGGTGCAACTGGGCCAGAAGTTCGGCGGCTCGGTCATCACCGAAAGCATCTTCGCCATCAACGGCCTCGGGCGACTGGCGCTGGAAAGCATCCTCGGCATGGATATCCCCACCGTGCAGATGCTGATCTTCGTCTTCGCCATCGTCTTCGTCGCCATGAACCTGCTCGCCGACATCCTGAATGCGGCGCTTGACCCGAGGATCCGTATCGGATGAGCACCACAGACATCACCCTGACGGCGGTCGAGGACAGCGAGACCACGCCCCTTACCCCCGGCCAGATCTTCCGCCAGCGCCTGTTCGGCCATACCGGCTTCCTCATCGGCGCCTCGATCATCTTGGCGATCGTCGTGGTGGCGATCTTCGCCCCGCTGATCGCGCCGCATGATCCCTACGTGCAGTCGCTGTCGACCCGCATGCTGCCCCCGGTCTGGTCCGAGGGCGGCAGCTGGGAGCACCTGCTGGGCACCGACCAGAACGGCCGCGACTACCTCAGCCGGCTGATCTACGGCACCCGCGTGTCGATCACCATCGGCATCGGCGCAGCCACCGTGGGCCTGATGATCGGCGTTACGCTCGGCGTCATGGCGGGCTATTTCGGCGGCTGGATCGACCATGCCATCAGCTTCCTGCTGACCGCCCAGCTGGCCCTGCCGGGCCTGCTGCTGGCCATGGCGCTGGTCTTCATCATCGGCCCGTCGATCTGGGTCGTGATCGGCATCGTCGGCGTGCTGCACTGGACCTACTACCTGGTGGTCACCCGTGCCGCCACGCAGCGCATCCGCAACCTTGATTTCGTCGCCGCCGCCAAGGCCTCGGGCGCCTCCTCGCGCCAGATCATCTGGCACGAGATCCTGCCCAACCTCGCCTCTTCGATCATCGTGATCTTCACCTTCGAGCTGGGCATCGCCATCCTCGCCGAAAGCTCTCTCAGCTTCCTCGGTGTCGGTATCCAGCCGCCGATCCCCTCCTGGGGTCTGATGATCGCGGAGGGCAAGCAGGCCATGTTCTACCGCCCCTGGCTGGTCGTTCTCCCCGGCATCTGCCTGTTCCTGCTGGTCATCGGCGCCAACCTGATGGGCGACGGCCTGCGTGACATCACCTCTCCGGAAGGGCGCAACGAATGAGCCTGCTTGATATCCAGAACCTCGACGTCACCCTGGCACTGCCGAACGGCCCGCTGAAGGCGGTGCGCGACGTGACCCTGACGCTTGAGCCCGGCGAAAGCCTTGGCATCGTGGGCGAAAGCGGCTCGGGCAAGTCGATGACCGCGCTGGCGCTGATGCGCCTGCTGCCCCGGTCGGCCACCTGCGAGGCCGAGGCGCTGCGCTTCGATGGCCAGGAGCTGCGCGATCTGGGCGATCCCGCCTTCGCACGCCAGATCGCCGGTCCCCGCATCGGCATGATCTTCCAGGAGCCGATGACCTCGCTGAACCCGGTCTATACCATCGGGCGGCAGATGACCGAGGCCACCGTGGCCCGCGGTCTGCTCTCCGAGGCCGAAGCCCGCCGCAAGGCCATCGACCTGCTCGACCGCGTCGGCATCCCCGACCCGGAGGGCCGGATGAACCAGTTCCCGCACCAGATGTCCGGCGGCCAGCGCCAGCGCGTCATGATCGCCATGACCCTGATGCTGGACCCCGAGCTGCTGATCGCGGACGAGCCGACCACCGCGCTGGACGTGACGGTGCAGGCGCAGATCCTTGACCTGCTGGACGACCTGCGCCGCGAGCGGGGCATGGGCCTGATCCTGATCAGCCATGACCTTGCCGTGGTGGCCGAACGCACCGACCGCGTGGCGGTGATGTACCTGGGCGAGATGGTCGAACAGGGCACCGCGCAGGAGGTGCTCTACCACCCGCAACACGATTACACGAAAGCCCTGCTGGCCGCGATCCCGCGCCTTGACGGCCCGGCCCGCGTGCCGGCCCAGGAGGCCGCCGCGCCCGAGGTGGAAAAGGTCATCTCGGCCACCAACCTCTGCCGCGAGTTCCATTCGCGCAAGGGGCTGTTCGGACCCAAGAAGACCGTGCGCGCCCTGGACGATGTCTCGCTCGAGCTGCGCCGCGGAGAGACCCTGGCGGTGATCGGAGAGAGCGGCTCGGGCAAGTCGACCCTGGCGCGGATCCTGCTGGGGCTCGACCTGCCCGATGCGGGCGACGTGCGGATGCTGGGCCGCCCGGTGCTGGACCTGCCCGGTGCCGAACGCGCCAGCCTGGTGCAGCCGGTGTTCCAGGACCCCTACACTTCGCTCAACCCGCGCCGCAGGCTGAGCGAGATCATCTCCCGCCCCCTGGTGCTGCGCGGCGAGGGCGACAGCGCCTCGCGCCTGGCCGCGGTCAAGGACGCCATGGAGAAGGTGCGCCTGCCAGGACGCCTGATCCACGCCTACCCCAGCCAGCTTTCCGGCGGCCAGCGCCAGCGTGTCGCCATCGCCCGCGCCCTGATCACCGAGCCCGAGGCTCTGATCTGCGACGAGCCGACCTCGGCGCTGGATGTCTCGGTGCAGGCGCAGATCCTCGAACTGCTGGACGACCTGCGCGCGAAGATGGGGCTGACCTGCCTGATCATCACCCATGACATGGCGGTGGTGCATGAGATCGCCGACCGCGTCGCCGTGATGTACCAGGGGCGCGTGGTCGAAGAGGGCAGCGCCAGTGCGGTGCTGGATCATCCCTCCAACGACTACACCGCGCGCCTGCTCGCCGCCGCGCCGCGCTTCGGCGCCACGCGGGACCTGGAGGTGGTGCAGTGAAGCTATCGACCCCCGCCCTGACGCCCTCGACGCTCTTTGCCCGCGAAACGCTCTGGCAAAGCTGGCTTGATGTCGAGGCCGCCCTGGCCGAGACCCAGGCCGAGATGGGGATCATCCCCGCCGACGCGGCAAGCGGCATCCGCGAGGCCGCCAGCCTTGCACGCATCGGCATCGAGGAACTTCAGGCCGACATCCGCATCACCCATGCGCCGATCCTGTCGCTGACCCGTCTGCTGGCGGCGGCGGCGGGCGAGGCCGGGGCCTATGTGCACTGGGGCGCCACCACGCAGAACGTCATGCAGACCGGGCGCATCCTGCTGATCCGCGAGGCCGACGGGGCGATCCGCCGCGCGCTCGGCCAGGCGCTGGTGAAGCTGGCCGACATGGCCGAGACCCATGCCGACACCCTGATGCCGGGGCGCACCAACCGCCAGCACGCCCTGCCGATCACCCTGGGTTTCAAGGTGGCCGGCTGGATCGAAGAGCTGACCCGCGCGCTGGATCGCCTGTCGGATGGCGGCCGTCGCCTCTTCGTGCTGCCCTTCGGCGGTGCGGTCGGCGCCATGCATGCCTTCGGACCCGAGGGAGCCGAGCTGAACCGCCGCCTCGCCGCGCGCATGGGGCTGGGCACCCTGCTGGTGCCGGGCCGGGCGATCAACGATCTCTTTGCCGACTACGTCACCCAGCTTTCGCTGCTTGCCATGACGCTGGAGCGGGTGGCGGCAGAGCTCTACCTGCTGATGACCCAGGAGATCGGCGAGATCTCGGAACGGCTGGACGCGGGCACCGTGGGCTCTTCCACCATGCCGCACAAGGTGAACCCCAAGTACGTGGTGCGCGTGCTGGCCCAGACGGGCGAGCTGCGCGGCCTCGCCGCCCCGGCGATGGAGACCGGGCGCTCCAGCCACGAGGGGGATTCCGCGCAGAACCAGATGCTCTCGGCATTGCTCGACCGTGCCGTGCCGCTGGCCTGGGACATGGCCGAGGGTTTCGACGCGCTGCTTGGGCGTATCGTGGTGCATGCCCCCCGCATGGCCGAGAACGCCGCGCTCTCGGGTGGGGCCATCGCCACCGAGGGGCTGATGATGCGGCTGGCGCCGGTGACGGGACGGGCCGAGGCCCATGACCTGATCCATCACGCCCTTGACCACCGCCCCGAGAGCGAGACCCCGACCGAGGCGCTGGTGGCCGATGCAGGCCTGCGGGCCCATCTCTCGGAGGCCGAGATCCGCAACGCCATGGACCCTGCCGCCTATTGCGGCGACAGCGCCCGGATCGCGCGGGACGCGGCGGCACTGGCGCGCCAGACGGCGCGCGCCATCGCCGGCCAGATCAGCGGCCAGACAAGCGGCTAGATCAGGTAGACGAGTCCGGCCATGCCGGGCTCGTCCTGCCGGCGCGTCTCGACATGGGCGGCCAGACCATCCAGGAAAAGCTCTGACAGATCGGCGCGCGGGCCCTTGGCATGGACGCTGGCGTAGGTGATCCAGTGCTCGCCCTCCAGGGGGCGCATCACCAGCCCGGCCATGGCCGAGGCGGGCAGCACCACCGGGTCGATCAGCGTCAGGCCCAGGCCCTGGCGCACCATCTCGACCGTGACCAGGGTCGAGCCCGTCTCGAAGGCGATCCGCGGCCTCAGCCCCGCCTCGCCCATCACCTCTTCCAGCCGGTAGCGCCAGCGCTGCCCCGTGGCCAGGGTGACAAGCGGCTCTTCGGCGAGCTGCCCCAGCGAGACACTTTCGCCCGCGGCCAGCGCATGTGCCTCGGGCATCAACACGCAAAGGCGCGAGCGCAGCAGCGGCATGATGTCGATGGGGATGATCTCGTTCTCGACCGGCAGCGAGATCAGGCCGATGTTGTAGCCCCGCGCCGCCACCTTGCTTTCGATCTCGAAACGGTTCTCGACGTGGACCGTGCATTCCAGCTCGACCCCCTCCCGGCGCAGCCGCGCGATGGTCGGCACCACCAGGCCATTGGCCATGGGCGCCGCCGTCACCACCGACAGCCAGCTGCGCGAACGAGAGCGCAGGTCGCGGGCGATCAGCGGGATCTCCTCGAGCCCGTCCAGGGTGTTGGAGATCTGCTGGTAGAACAGCGCCCCCTCTTCGGTCAGTTGCAGGTTGCGCCGGTCGCGCGAGAAGAGCGCGATCTGCAACTGCCCCTCCAGCTGCGCCAGCAACCGGCTGGCCGCCGAGGGCGAGAGGTTCAGCCGGTCCGCCGCCTCGGCCAGGGAGCCCGTCGCCACCACCCCGCGAAAGAGCCGCAATCCTCTCAGGTTCATCCGGCCCTCCCCGCCTGATCCGCTTTGTCCGTCTGCCAAGGGCAGCAGCCCCGACGACCTGCCAAAGTCGCAACACTCTGCGGCTTTCGTGCAGGATACGCAACCATACCTAGGGACGCCCCGGCCCGAAGGCATCGCGCCAGCGGGAGGTGAACTGCGCCACCTTGGCGGGGTCCATGGCCAGCAGCAGCGGCAGGCCCAGCCCGATGGGCACCTGCCGCCCGGCCTCCTCCTCTGCATCGGGGTCAAGCCCGATGAGCCGCTCCCGCGCCAGCGCCAGCTGACCCTCGGCGGACAGCAGGAAGTCCAGCAGCGCCCCGGCGCGCGGATCGGCCACCGGGCCCGGCAGGATCGCCGCCCGGCTCAGCACCAGCGTGTAGTCCGACGGCGCCACGATCCCCAGCAGCGGGTCCTCGGCGGCGCGGGTCTGCGCATAGGAGCCCAGCACATTGTAGGCCATCAGGTAGCGCCCTTCCTGCACACCGCGGATGATCTCGGCGGAACAGCAGGTGGCCACGGCGCCGGTGCGGGCGAAGGCCTCCATCAGCGCGCCGAAGGTGCTGGCCTCCTGGCTGTCCATGAAGGCAAAGAGGAAGCCCAGGCCCGAGGCCTCGATGTCGTAGGTGGCGACCTTGCCGGCGTAGGGCGTGCGCTCGGGGCGCAGCAGGTCCAGCAGGTCGAAGCGCGAGCGCGGCACCTCCGAGGCGGGCACCAGGGCGCGGTTGTAGACGATGACGGCGGGCTCTCGGGTAATGCCCCAGATCTCGTTGCGCCAGACCAATGCGTCGGGCAGAGCGGCCGCGGGGCCGGAAACCCAGGGCGCGGCGCAGCGGTCGTTGACCAGCTTCACCAGGTGATGCACCGCCGAGCTGATCACCAGATGCGCCCCCGGCGTCCCCGCCGCGCATTCCTCGGCGGTGAGAGCGAAGAGGTCGTTGGAGCCCCATTGCTCGTAGCGCACCGACAGATCGGGACGCGTCGCCAGGAAGCGCTCCACTGCCGGGGCCATGGCGCCGATATCGGTGGTGGTGCGCAGCACGATCTGCGCCCCCTCGCCGAACTCCCGGATCGCCTCGGGTTCGGCCCGTGCAGCCCCCGGCATCAGTCCGAAGAGCACCGTCGCCCCGGTCAGCAGGGCACCGACCAGCAGCGCCACCCCCCGGCCCGGCACCCCGCGCCGATGCCTTTGCCCGCCCTTGGGAAGCGTCCTCATTCCGCCACCTCCAGCACCAGCGCCATGCGGAAGGGCGCGCCCTCTCCGCCGGTCATTTCCAGCCGCCCGCCAAAGGCCTCGGCCACGGCACCGGCGATCGACAGACCCAGGCCGCTGCCCGAGCCGCCGCCCTGCGCCGCGCCTGCCACGAAACGCTCGCCAAGCCGCGCGCGCACCTCTGCGGAGGGCCCCGGCCCCGCGTCCTCGACCCAGAGCCGGGCCTCCCGGCCCTGCTGGCTGACCCCGACCCGGACAGGCGCCTGCCCGTGTTTCAGCGCGTTGGACAGCAGGTTCTTCGCCGCCTCGGTCAGCGACAGCTCGTCACCGCGTACCGGCACCGGGTCCTCTTCGATCTCCAGCGCCACCGAGGCGCCCTCGGCGATCAGCTGCGGATCTCCGGCCTCGACCGCCGCCAGCGCGATGTCGCGCAGGTCCAGCACCGCACGACGGGCGGAATCGCCGCGGTGCACCACCATCGCCCGCGAAAGCATCTGGTCCAGCAGGTGACCCAGCCCCACGGTGCGCGCATGGATACGCGCCACCAGCAGCCGCTGGCGCTCGGGGTCCGGCTCGTCACGGGCCAGGTCGGCCTGGGCGCGCAGGGCGGCGACGGGATTGCGCAGCTGATGCGCCGTGTCCGAGATGAGCCGCCGCATGGTGCCGAACTGGCGGTCCAGCCGCCCCATGAACCCGTTGATCCCCTGCACCATCGGCAGCACCTCGCGCGGGACGCGGCCATCGAGCGGGGTCAGGTCCTGGGGGTCGCGCGCCTCCAGCCGTGCCGCCAGCCGGTCCAGCGGCCCGAGCGCGCCGCGCACGATCAGCAGGGCCAGCAGCAGCATTGCCAGCCCGCCGATGGCCAGCACCACCAGCGCCTTGCCGGTGATGTCGCGGGCCAGGTCGTTGCGGGCCCGCAGCGTCTGCCCCACCACCACCTCGACCCGCCCCGAGAAGCTGCGCTCGGCAAAGCGGCGCGAGACCACGATGTAGCGGGCGGGCTCGCCCAGGAAGGCGGCGTCGTAGAAGGCCGGACCGCCGCCCCTCGAGGGCGGGTCGGGCAGGTCCTCGTAGCCGGTCAGCAGCTTTCCTCCGGGGCCCGAGACCCGGTAGGCCACCCGGTCCTCGGGGGCCAGCGCCAGCAGTTGGAAGGCCGAGGCGGGCAGATCGACCACCACCTGCCCTTCGCGGATCGAGATCGCGCTGGCGATGTCATTGGCCGCGCCGACCAGAAGCCGGTCGAAGGCCTCGCGCGCGGCCGTGCGCCCATAGGCGAAGGCCGCCAGCGCCAGCACCACGCCGCCGATCGCCAGAAGCGCCCCCAGCCCCGCAACCAGCCGCGCGCCAAGCGACAGGGTGGGCCGCAGCTCAGCCATCGGCGTCAAGGACATAGCCCAGCCCCCGCAGGGTGCGGATCACCGCCCCCGATCCGGCGATCTTCTTGCGCAGCCGCGCCACGTAGAGCTCGATGGCATTCACCCCCACCACCGTGTCGTCGAAGGAATAGAGCCCCTCCAGCAGCCGGTCCTTGGAATGCACCTGTCCCCGGCCCCGCATCAACATGCCCAGCAGGGCGAATTCGCGCCGGGTCAGGTCCAGCGGCGCGCCGTCCAGCAGCACCCGGCCGGCGACCGGATCGAAGACCAGCCGGCCAAGGGCGATCTCTCCGGCCCTCTCGACGCTCTCGCGGCGGGCCAGCACATGCAGACGGGCCTCGAGCTCTCTCTGGTCGAAGGGTTTCACCAGGTAGTCGTCGGCGCCAAGCGAGAAGGCCGAAACCTTGTCGTCGACCGAGAAATGCGCCGTCAGCATCAGCACCGGCATCTTCAGCCCCCCGGCCCGCATCTCGCGCAGCAGATCGACGCCAGAGCCATCGGGCAGCGTGATGTCCAGCACCACCACGTCATAGCCCTGCACCCGCAGGCAGTCGCGCGCCTCGCCAAGCGTCATCGCATAGTCGCAGGCCATGCCCCCCGCGCGCAGCCGCGCCAGCGTGGCATCCGCCAGGTCCTGAGTATCCTCCACCAGCAATATGCGCATTCAAGTCTCCCCAACGGCTGCCGCGTCACCGTCCCGGCGGGCCGATCAGAGGCCCAAGCCTGTGACAGCTTGGTGACAGGTTCAACCGCTATATCACGCGGCACTGGTCGCGGGCCTGCCTGGCCGCGACCCATGAGGAGGAAAACCAATGGCATTCAAACATCTTCGCACGGCGCTGGCCGTCGCGGGCCTGGCCCTGACCGCAACCGCAGCCTCGGCGCAGTTCGCGCCCGAGCAGCCCGAGTGCATCGCGCCCGCCAACCCCGGTGGTGGCTGGGACTTCACCTGCCGCCAGGTGGGCAAGTCGATGCAGGACATCGGCCTGATCTCGAAGACCATGCAGGTGGTGAACCTGGCCGGTGGCGGCGGCGGTGTCGCCTACGCCGAGGTGGTCAACAAGCGCGGTGACGACAACGACCTGATCGTCGCCGCCTCGACCGCCACGGCCACCCGCCTGGCCCAGGGCGCCTATCCGGGCAACACCATGGACCAGGTCCGCTGGCTGGCCACCATCGGTGCCGACTACGGCGTGATCGCCGTCGCCGCCGACAGCGAGATCGAAACCCTGCCCGCCCTGCTGGACATGATCAAGAACGACCCGCGTTCGATCTCCGTGGCCGGCGGCTCTGCCGTGGGTGGCTGGGATCACCTGAAGGTGCTGATCGCGGCCAACGCCTATGGCATCGAGGACGTGCGCAGCGTCAAGTACATCGCCTTCGACGGCGGCGGCGAGGCCGTGACCCAGCTTCTGGCCGGCTCCGTGCAGGCCTTCACCGGCGACCTCTCCGAGGCCAAGGGCTTTGTCGACAGCGGCGACATCAAGGTGATCGCGGTGCTGGCACCCGAGCGCCTGGAGGGTGAGTTCGCCGCCTTCCCGACCGCCATGGAACAGGGCGTCGACGCCATCGGCGCCAACTGGCGCGGCTTCTACGCCCCCGGCGGCATGTCCGACGAGGCCTATGACGCCTGGGTCGGCAAGATCGCCGAGCTCTACGGCTCGCCCGAGTGGAAGGACATCATGGCCGCCAACGGCCTGGCCCCGCTCGACCTGCAGGGCGCCGACTTCGAGGCCTTCGTGGCCGACAGCGTCGCCCAGATCCAGACCATCTCCCGCGAGATCGGCATCATCAAGTAATGCAACCCGGCGCGCGGCGGGCCCCGGGTCCGCCTTCTCGCCCGCCGCGCGCCTTTAATTCCGGGAGGTCAGAATGAGCGACCGTATCTTCGGAGCCTTCGGGCTTCTCCTTGCCCTGTTTTACGCCTGGGCCACCCTGCAGATCGAGGAAAGCTTCCTGTCGGACGAGGTCGGCCCCAAGACCTTCCCGCTGGTCATCGCGGCGATCCTGGGCCTGGCCTCGGCGATCATCGCCCTGCGCCCCGACAAAGACCCGGTCTGGCCGCCGCTCGGCCGCCTGGCCGAGATCGGTGCCGCCGTGGTGGTCATGATCCTCTATGCGCAATACCTGCCCGAAGCGGGCTTCGTCATCGCCACCGCGCTGGCCGCCAGCTACCTGACCTGGCGCCTGGGCACCCGCCCGCTGCAATCGCTGCTGGTCGGCGCCTGCACCTCGGTCGGCATCTACGTCATCTTCCATCTCGTGCTCGGGCTCTCGCTGGCCCGCGGCCCGCTCGGCTTCTGAGGAGATCCCGATGGACATCATGTCTTCCCTCGGTGACGGCTTCCTGATCGCCCTCACCTGGCAGAACCTCGGGCTAGCGGTGCTGGGCTGCTTCCTCGGCACGATCATGGGCGCCCTGCCCGGCCTCGGGCCGTCGAACGGCGTCGCCATCCTGATCCCGCTGGCCTTCACCCTGGGGCTCGGCGCCACGCCCTCGCTGATCCTGCTGACCTCGGTCTATTACGGGGCGATGTACGGCGGGCGCATCAGCTCGATCCTGCTGGGCATTCCGGGCGATGAACCGGCGATGATGACCGTGCTCGACGGCCACCCCATGGCCAAGCAGGGTCGCGCCGGAGAGGCGCTGTCGCTCTCGGGCGTGGCCTCTTTCGTCGGCGCCTTCCTGGCCACCTGGGGCCTGATCTTCCTGGCGCCGCAGCTGGTCAAGTTCGCCCTGCTCTTCGGCCCGGCGGAGTACTTCGCCCTCTTCGCCCTGGCCTTTGCCACCCTCGGCGGGGTCTCTTCGACCAACCAGGCCAAATCGGCCTTCGCCGCCATGCTGGGCCTCGGCCTTGCGGTGGTCGGTGTCGATACCCAGACCGGCGTGCCGCGCCTGACCTTCGGAGAGGTCCACCTCTATGACGGCCTCGACTTCCTCGTCGCCATCGTCGGCCTCTTCGCCCTGTCCGAGGTCTTCATCTTCCTCGAGCACCGCCACGGATCGGCCGATGCCGAGGGCAAGAAGATCGAAGTCGGTCGCCTGACGCCCTCGTGGTCGATGCTGAAGGCCTGCACCCCCACCATGCTGCGCACCTCGGTGCTGGGCTTCGTGGCCGGTGTCCTGCCCGGCGCGGGGGCCTCGCTTGGCTCCTTCATCTCCTATTCGATGGAGAAGAAGCTGGTCGACAAGGAGGGCACCTTCGGCCATGGCGATCCGCGCGGCGTGGCCGCGCCCGAAGCGGGCAACAATGCAGCCGCCGGTGGTGCGCTGGTGCCGATGCTGTCGCTCGGCGTGCCGGGATCGGGCACCACGGCGGTGCTGCTGGCGGTGCTCTTGTCGCTCAACATCACGCCGGGGCCCTTGCTGTTCCAGAACAACCCCGACGTGGTCTGGGGCCTGATCGCGGCGCTCTTCATCGCCAACATCATGCTGCTCTTGATGAACATCCCCATGGTCGGCCTCTTCACCCGCGTGCTGATGGTGCCGCCGCGCATCCTGATGCCCATCGTGGCCATGGTCAGCTTCGTCGGCATCTACGGCATCTCGGGCAGCTCCTTCGACCTGCTGGTGATGATCGGCTTCGGCGTCGCCGGCTGGGTGCTGCGCAAGCTCGACGTGCCGCTGGTGCCGATCATCCTCGGCACGCTGCTTGGCAACACGATGGAGAACAACCTGCGCCGCGCCGTGACCATCTCGAACGGCGACTACATGACCCTCGTCGACAGCCCGCTGTCCATCGGCCTCTGGACCGTCGCCATCGTCGGCTTCGTGCTGCCGATCTTCATCGGCAAGGTGGTCAAGGGGCGGATGCACGCCCGCCGCGACACCGAGGGCTCGACCTCGGACTGAGCCTCCGGCCTCCCCCCGAGGCCCTTGCAGCGCCCGGCCCCCGTGCCGGGCGCTTGCCGTTTCAAAGTGCTGAAATTCGCGCAAACCATGGGCAAAGCGCCGGATCACTCTACCTCAACGTGTGAATTCGACCATGAGACCCGAACCGGAGCCATCATGCAGAAGTCCGACCGTATCGCTGCCATCGCCGCACTGGCGGCCCTTGCCGCCCTGCTGCTGTCGACCACCCCCGCGTTGACCCAGGCCTTCAACCAGAAGCCGCCGAACGCAGAGGGCCAGCGCCCCGCCTTCCCCGAACAGACCCGCGCGCCGGTGCTGGACCGGGGCGTCACCCTCAGCCGCCAGGTCATCGCCTCGGGGCTGGAGAACCCCTGGGGCATGGCCGAGCTGCCCTCGGGCGGCTGGCTGGTCACCGAACGCCCCGGACGCATGCGCCTCGTCAGCCCCAAGGGCACGATCTCGGCCCCGATCCGCGGCCTGCCCAAGGTCGACGCCCGCCGCCAGGGCGGGCTGCTGGACGTGGTGGTGGCCGAGGACTTCGCCCAGACCCGCCGCCTCTGGTGGAGCTACGCCGAACCGCGTGGCGGCAGGCGCAACGGCACCTCCGTCGCCACAGGGGTGCTCTCGGAGGATGGTGCGGCAATGCGCGACGTGGCGGTGATCTTCCGGCAGGAACCCGGCTGGCGCTCGACCCTGCATTTCGGCTCGCGGCTGGTCTTCGACCGCCAGGGCGCGCTCTTCGTCACCACCGGCGAGCGCTCTGACCCCGAGCCGCGCCAGCTGGCCCAGGACCCCGGCACGCATCTGGGCAAGGTGCTGCGCATCTCGCCCCTGGGCGGCCCCGCCCGCGGCAACCCGATGCTGCCGGGCGCCGTGCCCGAGCTCTGGTCCCTTGGGCATCGCAACATCCAGGGTGCGGCCCTGGCCCCGGACGGAGAGCTCTGGACCGTCGAACACGGCCCCCGCGGCGGCGATGAGCTGAACCGCCCCGAGGCCGGGCGCAACTACGGCTGGCCGGTGATCAGCTACGGCGAGGGCTACTCGGGCCGTCCCATCGGCGAGGGCCGCACCGCCGCGCCGGGGATGGAGCAGCCGGTCTACTACTGGGACCCGGTGATCGCGCCCTCGGGCATGGCCTTCTACGATGGCTCGATGTTCCCCGACTGGCGCGGCTCGGTGCTGATCGGCGGGCTGGCCAGCCAGGCGCTGGTGCGGCTCGAGCTCGACGGCGACCGGGTGACCGGCGAGGCCCGCTACCTGCAGGGCCTGGGCCGCATCCGCGATGTGGCGGTGGCGCGCGACGGCGCGGTCATGGTGCTGACCGACAGCGGCAACGGCGCGCTGATCCGGCTGACGCCCTGAGCCCTCGCCCCCCTGTACCTTTCACCCTGTACCTTTCACCCTGAACCTTCGCAGCCCCGGCGTCTTCCGCTTCCCCGCGCGCTTGGCTAGGGTCGCGGCAGAAATTGGAGCCCGCCATGCCTGCCGCACCCAGCCACCCCGTCCCCGCCGTGCTCTCGGTCGCCCTGCGCGATGACGAGGTGCTGCTGGTGCGCCGCGCCAACCCGCCGGACGCCGGCCTCTGGGGCTTTCCGGGCGGCAAGGTCGACCTTGGCGAAACCCTCTCTGCCGCCGCCCTGCGCGAGCTGGAAGAAGAGACCGGCCTCAGGGCGCAATCCGCCGGGCCGGTCTTGGGCACCGAAGACGTGATCCTTGCTGACGAGAGCGGCGAGGGGCTGGCCTTTCACTACGTGCTGATCGCCCTGCTCTGCTCCCTGCCCGAGGACGCCCCCGTCCCCCGTGCCGCCGATGACGCGCTCGAGGCCGCCTGGGTGCCGCTTGCAGAGATCGCCGAACTGCCCTGCAGCGCCGGCGTCCTGGAGCTGGCCCGCCGCGCCCTGTCGCAGCGCGATGCCGCGGCACAAGACCCTGATCCTTAGGGGCTTTCTTGGCACCCTGACGTCCTGCGCCCGCTTGCCCAAGCAGAACCCTTGGGCATATCCGCCTGAGTAAATCACTCAACTATTTGATTTTGCTACATTTTCCCTTGCGACCCCGAAGGGCGCACGCTACATGAAGGCCAAGGACAGCAAGCCAGCCTCACGCCAGCCAGCTCCCCTTCCTGCCAGCGAGACAGGCACCGCCTGCTCCAGCCAGCTTTCCCGACATCGAGACCGCCCTGCGCAAGCGACGATGGCCCATGGCCCTTGCCAGCCCGGACGCGCGTCCCGATCCGCACCTGCGGGAAGACCCACCCAGCCCCGCCAGCGCGCGACGGAGCAGCCCCTTGGCCAGGAGGCTCCGTAGCCAGCCAGCAGAAGCAAGGCAGGGTCTTGCAGGGGCTCGAACCCTCCCCCGATCGTGCGATGATTCCCCCCGACGGGACGCCCGAACCGGCCAATGAGGCCGCGCCGAGGCTCCGCCCGGCCCTGCGCGCGCCTGCGACCTTTAGGTCATGCCCCCCGCCCGGAGCCGCGCGAAACCTCTCCATTTGCCCCCGGAAGGCCCACTTTCGACGGGATTTGCCGCAAGCCCTTCCAAGGTCGCATTTGCCAGCATCACATCCGGTCTAGGCTGCTCTGGTATTGTTAAGAGTTCAGCAGTTTCAGACATGGCGATAGCAGAGACACTAGAGCGGCGGCCGCTTCGCATTGGGTTGACGGGGCACGGAGCGATCCTCTCTCCCATCGGCAGCAGCCTCGAGATCGAGGCCGCGCGACGGCGGATGCGCTTGCGACTGCGCCGCTTTGACCAGGGCGCGAGGGGCGGGCGGGCACATCTCAGGGCGCTCATCGAGGCGGTGCGCAGCGAGGGGTTCGACCTGCTGCATTGCGCCGACCCCCTGCGCCGGGAGCTGACCGAGCTGATCCACGACAGCGCGGTGATCGCCGACAGATCGCAGCTTTACGACACGGTCTACCTGGACGAGACCGGCTCTCTGCAAGGCTATGACGCGGGCACCCTGGGGCTGCAGGATGCGCTGCAGGACTTTCTGAAGGACCGCGCTGCGGAACATGTGCTGATCCTCGGCGGCGGCTCCGAGGCGCAATCGGCGGCGCTGGCGCTGGTCGGGCTGGGGGTGAAGCGGCTGACCTTCCACGACCCCGACCTCAGCCAGGCAGCATCCCTGGCCAACCTGATGCAGCAGCGCGACGGTATCCGCTGTACGCTGCTGGCCTCGCTCGAAGGGGTCTTCCACGAGTTCTCTCGCCCCGGCATGACACGGGGCTGGATCGACGGGGTGATCCATGCGCCGGCGCAGGAGCGCGGCGCCGGGGTGCATGGCATCCAGCAGCTCGCCCCGCCGCTCTGGCTGGCCGATCTGGCCCCGCCCGACACGGCCTCGGGCCTTGGCCGACAGGCCCGCGCCGAGGGCTGCGCCCTGCTCACCGCCGAAGAGACCTGCCGTCACCGCGGCACAAGGCTGCTGACCTGCGCGCTGCAGCGCGAGGCCGACAGGGCTGCGACAAGTGCCGCTGAAATCGCCCCGGAACGGGCGGCAGAGCCGTCGCGGACAATGGCCGCGCAAGAGGCGCTGCGGTCGGGCTGAGCCGCCTCTCAGGCGCGCAACACCCCGGCCCGCAGCAGAAGCCACTCGGTGACGCCGCCCCGGCGCGGGGCGATCAGGCAGTGCAGTACGAAACGCAGCGGCGAAATCTCGGTCATGGTATCCCCCGATCCATGGAACAGCCTCGCGCCCCGGATAGCGCCCCGAGGTGACAGCGGTGTGACGCGGCCATGTCAGCCCGCTGAAGCCCGTGCCCTGCGCCCGGCCCAGAGGGCTGCGGCGCGGGGCGTGGCCCGCGGAGGGCCCCGCCCCGCGCGCCCGGACCTGCGGTCGGGCCTGCGGTTGTGACTGTCGGCACCACTGGATTTCCCCCCGCCCAGAGGCTAGTCAGCCTGCATGAGCCGCACCATCCTCTTCAACAAGCCCTTCGGCACCCTGCCCCAGTTCACCGACAAGGGGAGCGAGGGCAGCCCGCGCCCGACGCTCTCGGCGCATATCGACGTCAAGGGGGTCTACCCGGCCGGGCGGCTGGACCGGGACAGCGAAGGGCTGATGGTGCTGACCTCTGACGGGCGGCTGCAGGCGCGGATCGCCGATCCCAAGCACAAGCTGGCCAAGCGCTACTGGGTGCAGGTCGAAGGCCTGCCCGACGAGGCCGCGCTTGAGGCCCTGCGGCGCGGGGTCACCCTGAAGGACGGCCCGACCCGGCCCGCGAAGGCAGAAGCCATTGCCGAGCCCGAGGGCCTCTGGCAGCGCGACCCGCCGATCCGGGTGCGCAAATCCGTGCCCGACAGCTGGATCGCGCTGGAGCTCCGCGAGGGCCGCAACCGCCAGGTGCGCCGCATGTGCGCCCATGTGGGCCACCCCTGCCTGCGCCTGATCCGCGCCTCCATCGGCCCCTGGAGCCTCGACGGCCTGCAACCGGGCCAGTGGCGCGACGCCCCCGACCTGCCCCTGCGCGGCTGAGCACCGCAGAAACGCGAAGGGGCGCGCCGATGCGGCACGCCCCCCGTTTGCCCCTGGCGTCCGGTCAGGCCAGCGATGGCAGCCAGAGCACGATCTGCGGGAAGGCCACCAGGCCCGCGATGGTCAGCGCATCGGCGACGAAGAAGGGCGCCACGCCGCGGAACACGTCCTGGACCGAGACCTCGGGCCGCACACCCGCCACCACGAAGCAGTTGAGCCCGATGGGTGGCGTGATCAGACAGAACTCCGCCATCTTCACCACCAGGATGCCGAACCAGATCGCGCACATGGGGCCCGACATGCCGAAGGTGCTGTCGGCGGCCGAGACCAGCTCTCCGCCGTTCAGCGCCATGACCGCCGGGTAGACCACCGGCAGGGTCAGCAGCAGCATGCCGATGGCATCCATGAACATGCCCAGCACCGCATAGGCCAGCAGGATCATCACCAGCGTCAGCATCGGCGCCTGGTCGAGCCCCGAGATCCAGTCCGAGAAGGCCCGCGGCAGATCGGCGAAGCCCAGGAAGCGGACATAGATCAGCACGCCCCAGATGATGGTGAAGATCATCGCGGTCAGCTTGGCGGTCTCGATCAGCGCTTCCTTCAGCTGGCCCCACTTCAGCCCGTTGATCAGCGCCATGACGAAGACCACGGCCGCGCCAAGTGCGCCGCCCTCGGTGGGCGTGCCCCAGGGGTCGCCGCCGAAGGGGTTGTAGATGAAGAAGACGATGATGAAGACGACGAAGAAGATCGGGAAGGCCGGCGGCAGGGCCGCCAGGCGCTGACGCCAGGTGAAGCCGCGCACGGGCGGGCCGAACTTCGGCCAGACCAGCGCCATCGAGACGATCAGCCCTCCATAGACCAGCGCAGAGAAGGCCCCGGGAATGAAGCCCGCCAGCAGCAGCTTGCCCACGTCCTGCTCGACGATGATCGCGTAGATGACCAGGATGGCCGAGGGCGGAATGAGGCTGGCCAGGGTCCCGCCGGCCGCAACAACTCCGGCCGCGAAGCGCTTGTCGTAGTTGAGTTTCAGCATCTCGGGGATAGCGATGCGCGCGAAGACCGCCGAGGTGGCGACCGAGGCGCCCGAGACCGCCGCGAAGCCCGCCGTGGCAAAGACGGTCGAGACCGCAAGACCGCCCGGCAGCCAGCCGACCCAGCGTTTGGCGGCCTCGAAAAGCGCCTTCGTCAGGCCCGCGTAATAGGCCAGGTAGCCGATCAGGATGAAGGTCGGAATGAGGCTGAGAGACTGGCTGGCGACCTTGGAATGGGGCACCTGGCCCGCGGTCTTCACGGCGATGGTCATGGCGCGGCCGAAGCGGTCGGGCTCGTAGCCGAACTTGGCCCAGAAGATCCAGAAAAGCCCCACAAGGCCGGCGATGCCGGCGGCGAAGGCCACCCGCATGCCAAGGACGACGATGACCAGCAGGAAGGCCGAGACGGCAATGCCGATTTCAATGGGTTCCACGGTCTTACTCCTTGCCGCCCGAGACGAGTTCTGCCTCTTCGGCGGCCAGCTCCGCCGCCGATCGTACCAGCGGCACCGCCACCGGCTCGGCCAGGTTCTGCGCGAAGGCGCGCGCGTAGCCCCAGAGCTGCAGCACCAGCCGCAGCGCCAGCACCGAGAAGGCCACCGGCGCCAGCAGTTTCGCGGGCCAGAGCGGCAGGGCAATGTCGATGGAGCTGTCGCGGCTCCAGAGCGGGCGGGTGAAATCGAAGCTGCGCTCGAAATGGGCCCAGGAGCCCCAGATCAGCAGCACGATCAGCACCAGCATGAAGGCAGTGGTGATGAACTCTGCCCCCCAGAGAGCGCGGCCCTTCAGGCGTCCCACCAGGATGTCCATGCGGATGTGGCCTCCATCACGCTGTGTGAAGGAAACCCCCATGAAGGCGATCAGGGGCATCAACTGTTGAATCCAGTCAACATAGCCCGGCAGCGGCGCGTTGAAGAGGTTGCGGCCCCCGACCGAGACCACCGCCAGTACCATCAGCGAGAAGACCGCGATGCCCGACAAGAGCGCCATGAAGCGCTCGACGCGGTAAAGACCGCGATCTATCTGCGACAGCCTGCCGCCATCGGTCAGCACTGAGGAATGCCCTGCCATATCCGCCCCTTTACCTTTCAAAAAAGACCGCCCCGACAATATCTTGCGGGGCGATCTTGAAGTTAAGGATTACATCTGCGCCTTGGCGAGCGCATCCATCATCACGTCGTAGAGTTCCTGCGCGGGCAGGCCCTGTGCAGACATGTCGGCAATCCACTTCTCGCGGATCGGATCAGCGGCCTTGGCGCGGAAGGCGGCCAGGTCCTCTTCAGAGAAGGTGACCTTCTCGACGCCGCGCTCTTCCAGCACCTGGTCCCACTGCTCGTAGATCTTGCCGTAGGCTTCCAGGTAGTGATCCATCACCACCGGAATGGCCGCGTCCAGCGCCTCGCGGTGCTCGTCAGAGAGCATCTCGTAGGCGTCGGTATTGACCACGACCGGGCAGTTCACGGTGCCGGGGTTGAGGTTGGTGGTCCACCAGTCCGCCATGTCGATGGTGCGGAAGCTGAGGTGGGCGTGGGGGGCGAAGGCCACGGTGTCGACGGTGCCGGAATCCAGCGCCGCATAGGCTTCGGACGAGGTCACCGAGGTGGGCACGGCGCCCACGGTGCGGAAGGCCTCGCCGATACCGCCGGTGGCGCGCACGCGCATGCCGTCGAAGTCTTCCAGCGTGGTGCGCGGCTCGCCCGTGCCGACCAGGTTGTACTGGGGCAGCGGCGAGGGCATCAGCAGCTTGGCGTTCCAGCGGCCCAGGTCGTCCTGAACTGCGGGGTGGTTGTAGACGGCCATCGAGACGGCGATCTCTTCTTCCAGCGTGTTCACGCCCAGGAAGGGCAGTTCGAGCACGGTGATCGAGGGGTTCTTGTCGCGGTGGTAGCCGGCGCAGAACTGCGCCATCTCGAAGGCACCGATCGAGATCCCATCGAGGTTCTCGGTGTTCTTCGACAGGCCGCCGTAAGAGATGTTCAGCGTGAACTCACCGTCGGTGGTCTCGTCCAGGACCTCGGCCAGCTTTTCCACGTGACTGGTGAAGGCGCGCGCCTTGCCCCAGAGCGAGACGTTCCACTCTTCCGCACCCGCAGGCAGGGCTGCACCAAGGCACAGCGCCGCAGCAGCGGCGCCGGTCAAAAATGTCTTCATGATTTCCTCCCATGTGCGGCCCCTCCTCCGGGACCGTTCGTGGGGTCGGAGACTAAAGGCTCAGACCTGTCACGCAAGAAAATTCCTCTACCTACTAACGGGTAGAGAGGTGGCAGGCGCGCGACCGGGGAATTTCCCGAAACCCTGCGGAAAAGGCCGCCGGATCAGTGGGTAAGTCGGGATTATTTCACTTTCTCAACATTTTGCCCTATGGATCACTGCAAAGCCTGCTGCACGCGGCGCAGCCTGAGCGCATTGGTCACCACCAGCACCGAGGAGGCCGCCATGGCCGCCGAGGCCAGCATGGGCGACAGCAGGGGCCCGTCCCAGAGGGTCAGCAGACCCGCCGCCACGGGGATCAGCGCGACGTTGTAGGCGAAGGCCCAGAAGAGGTTCTGGCGAATATTGGCCATGGTGCGCCGCGAGAGCTCGAGCGCGGTCGGCACACCGCGCAGGTCGCCACCGACCAGCACCACCTCTGCCGCCTCCATGGCGATATCGGTGCCGGAGCCCATGGCCACGCCCACATCCGCCGCCGCCAGGGCCGGCGCATCATTGATGCCGTCGCCGGCAAAGGCCACCGGCCCGCCCTCGGCGCGCAGGTCCTCGACCGCGGCGGCCTTGTCCATGGGCTTCACGCCCGCGCGGATCATCTCGATGCCGAGCGCGGCGCCGACGTGGCGCGCGGCGGCCTCGCTGTCGCCGGTCACCATGGCGGGCCGCAGCCCCTGGGCCTTGAGCGCCGCGATGATCCGGGGCGCCTCCTCGCGGATCACGTCCGAGACCGAGAGCACCGCCAGCACCTGCGCGTCGCGCTGCGCATAAAGCACCGTGGCGCCGGTGCCCTCCCATTCGGCGGCCTGTTCGGCCAGCGCCTGGGGTAGCGGCACGGTCAGGAAATCGCGGTTGCCGATGCGCAGCTCACTACCTTCAGAACGCCCCGTAAGGCCTTCTCCGGAAATGGCTTTCACCTCTTCTACCTCGGGCAGATCCAGGCCGCGCTCCTGGGCGGCGCTGACGATGGCATGGGCGATGGGATGCTCAGAGCGGCTTTCCAGCGCCGCCAGCAGGGCCAGCGCCGCATCCTCGTCACCCTCTGCCATCACGCCGCTCAGCGCGGGCTTGCCGAGGGTCAGCGTGCCGGTCTTGTCGAAGGCCACCACCCGCACGTCGCGCAGCTTCTGCAGCGCGTCGCCACGGCGGAAGAGCACCCCCAGCTCGGACGCCCGGCCCGTGCCAACCATGATCGAGACCGGCACCGCCAGCCCCATGGCACAGGGGCAGGCCACCACCAGCACCGAGACCGAGGCCACCACCGCGTTGCCGAAGCCACCCCCGAAGGCCAGCCAGGCCACGAAGGTGACGAGGGCGGCGAGGATCACCGCGGGCACGAAGACCTGCGCGACGCGGTCGACTAGGTTCTGCACCGGCAGCTTTGCGCCCTGCGCCTCGTCCACCGCCTGCATGATGCGCGACAGCATGGTGTCACCGCCGGTGGCCGTGGCACGCATCACCAGCGCCCCTGCCCCGTTCACCGTGCCGCCGATCACCGGGTCGCCGGGGCGGCGGGTGGCGGGGATGGGCTCTCCGGTCACCATGCTTTCGTCGATGTCCGAGCTGCCCTCGGTCACCACCCCGTCGACCGGCAGGCGGTCACCGGGGCGCAGGGCGATCAGGTCGCCCGGTTCCAGCGCCGAGACGCGCACGGAAGAGAGCGTGCCATCGGGGGCCTGCAGAAGCGCCTCGCGCACCTGCAACCCGGCCAGGCGGCGGATCGCGGCAGAGGCCTGCCCACGGGCGCGCGCCTCCATCCAGCGACCAGCCAGGATCAGCGTGACGATGACGGCGGCGGCCTCGAAATAGACATGCGCCGCGCCCTCGGGCAGCAGCGCGGGGGCGAAGGTGGCCACCGTCGAGAAGGCCCAGGCGGCCGAAGTGCCTAGAACCACCAGCGCATTCATGTCCGGGGCGAGATGGCGCAGGGTGGGCAGACCCATGCGGAAGAAGCGCGCGCCGGGCCAGGCCAGCACCAGCGTGGTCAGCAGAAACTGCACCACGTTCGAGGCGGTCATGCCGATGTTCATGGCGACCCAGTGGTGGAACGCGGGAAAGACATGTCCGCCCATGGCCAGAACCACCACCGGCAGCGACAGGGCGCCTGCGATCAGGGTGTCGCGCTTCAGGCCCTTGGCCTCGGCGGCCTGGCGGGCTTCGGCCTGCTCGGCGGCGCTGGCGCCCGAAAGCGCCTCTTGCGCGCCATAGCCTGCCGCCTCGACGGCGCGGATCAGCGCCTCGGGCGTCACCGCCCCGGTCAGCACCCGCGCCCGCGCGGTGCTGTTGGCCAGGTTGAACCCGGCCTCCTCGACGCCCGGCACCGCGCGCAGGGCGCCTTCGATCCGCGCCGCGCAGGATCCGCAGGTCGCGCCGTCGATCTCGAGAACCAGGGTGGTTTCAGAGGCAGGATAGCCCGCCTCGGCCAGTCGCGCCGCCGCCATGTCGGGGGTCAGCGAGCCGTCGTGGTCGATCTCGGCCCGCCGGGTGGCCAGGTTGACCCGCGCAGCCGTGGTGCCGGGCATCTCGCTCAGCGCCGTTTCGGCGCGGCGCACGCAGCCGCCGCAGTGCATGCCCGTGACTTCCAGCGTCAGGGTGCCCGAAGTGCCCGAGGGCTTGGCCCCGGAGGACGGGTTTTCGGAAGATTGGGGGGCCCCGGCGTCGGTCAGCCTCTGGTCCATGCTGCACCACCTTTCAGGCGCTAGATGGGACCTGACCATCGCAAAGGTCAAGTGGCGCGCCGCGAACCGTGTTCCGGCGCGCCTGCCCTGGGAACAGGCCCAGAGGCTTCTTGCTCAGCCCGCGCGGGCGCCTTCGACGAAGACGCCGCGCAGCACGGGCACATTGCCGCGTTTGGCGAAGCGGATCAGGTCGGCGCGCTGACCGATCTCCAGCGCCCCCCGGTCCGTCAGCCCCGAAGCCCGCGCCGGCGCCACGGTCACCGTGGCAAGGCCGCGCGCCATGTCGCCCCAGTGCTCACCCAGCTGCACCGCAGCCTGCAGCAGCGCCGCCGGCACGTAGTCAGAGCTGAGGATATCCAGCAGCCCGAGGTCCGCCAGCTCCGCCGCCGAGACATTGCCCGAGTGAGAGCCGCCCCGGATCAGGTTCGGCGCGCCCATGATCACCTTGATGCCATGGTCATGACAGGCCCGCGCCGCCTCGACCGTGGTCGGGAACTCCGCCAGGCCGATGCCGTGGCCTGCCGAGGTCTCGACCTGGGCGCGGGTGGTGTCGTCATGGCTGGCCAGCACCGCGCCGTAGCGCGCCGCCGCCTCGACCGAGGCGGCCTCGTGCCGCTCGCCCAGGCGGGCGTGCAGATCGAAGAGGAACTCGACATATTTGTCGAAACCCTCTTTCGACAGGCCATGCTTGCCGCAGACATAATCCTCGAACTTCGAGATATCGCTGAACTGGCGCTGCCCCGGCGTGTGATCCATCAGCGAGACGATACCGACGTTGTCCTCGGGGCCGAACTCGGAAAGCTCCTCGATCAGGGTTTCCGAGCAGGTCTCGGCGCGCAGGTGCAGCTTGTGGCTGATCTTCAGCGCGCCCGCCTTGCGCATCACGGCGATCTCGTCGGCCATCGGGCGAGCGTAGCGACGGTAATCCCCGCGCGAACCCTCGACGATGGAGCCTACCCGGATCGCGTCGAAGACGGTGGTGATGCCGCAGCCGCAGAGCTCGGCGTCATGGGCGACGATGGCGGCGTGATGCGGCCAGTGGACCTTGGGGCGCGGGGTGATGTGGCGTTCCAGGTTGTCGGTGTGCAGCTCGACCAGACCGGGCGCCAGGTAGTCGCCCTCGCAATCCACCGCGCCCGCGGGCACGGCGCCAGAGCCGATCTCGGCGATCTTGCCGTCGCGCACCACGAGATGCCCCGAACGGGTCTCGCCCGGCAGGACCAGGGTCACATTGGCCAGGACCATCTCGGCCTGGCGGGTGCTGTTTGCCATCTCGTCTTTCATTTCACATGTCCCATGTCGGCATCGGCGCCGATCTGCTGCGCGTCCAGAATTTGCAGGACGGCCCGGACGGTGTCGTCCAGGGCGCCCGAATTGTCCACCTCATGCGGCACGACGCCCTCGGGCAGGGCAAAGCCCGCACGGGCCAGCCGCCGCTCGATCTCTGCCGCATCCTCGCGGCCCCGCGCGGCCAGCCTCTCGGCCAGCACCGGCAGCGGCGCGCTCAGCAGCAGGCAGGCAAAGCCCGGCACCCGCCGCTGCGCCTCGGGCAGCACCCCGCGCGAGAGGTTCACCAGCAGGTGCTGCCCCGCCGCCAGCTGATCCAGAACGGCACGCGGCACCCCGTAATTCAAGCCATGCGCCTGCCAGGAAAGCAGGAACTCCCCCGCCGCCGCGCGGGCGGCGAAATCCGCCTCGGTCGTGCCCTCGAAATCCTCACCACCCGCTTCCGTGGGGCGGGTGATGACCCGGCGCACCAGGGCGATGCCGGGGCGCGCCTCGGCCACCGCCTGCATGACGCTGTCCTTGCCGACGCCCGAGGGGCCGACGACGCCAAGAAGCTTTCCGGCCATCTCAGGCCACCTTCGCGGGCGTGAAGCCGGTCACGTCGACCTCGCGGTCACAGACCCGGTCGCGGGCCTCGACGTCGTGAAAGATCCCCACGATGGCCGCGCCCCGCGCCTTGGCCTCTTCGATCAGCTGCATCACCTGCTCGCGGTTGGTGGCATCAAGGCTGGCGGTCGGCTCATCCAGCAGCATGGCAGGGTACTGGCGCGCGAAGCCCCGCGCGATGTTCACCCGCTGCTGCTCGCCCCCCGAGAAGGTGGTGGGCGAAAGCCCCCAGAGCCGCTCGGGAATGTTGAGCCGGGTCAGCAGCGCGGCCGCGCGGGCCCGCGCCTCCCCGGCCTCGACACCGACCGAAAGCAGAGGCTCGGCCACCACGTCCAGCGTCGGCACACGGGGCACCACGCGCAGGAACTGGCTGACATAGCCCAGCACCTCGCGGCGCAGCCGCAGGATCTCGCGCGGTGCGGCGGCGGCCACATCCACATCGCCCACCATGATCCGGCCCGAGGCCGCCAGGTAATTGCCGTAGATCATCCGCATCAGGGTGGATTTCCCCGCCCCCGAGGCGCCAACCAGCGCCACGCATTCGCCGGCGGCGACCTGCAGCGAGGCGCCCTCCATCACCGGGATCACCGCCGCGCCCTGATTGTGCAGGGTGAAGGTCTTGCTGACGTCCTGTACCGAGATCATGGTCCCGCCCTGTTCCTGTTTCATCCGATGGCTCCAAATACTGCGGGGGTCCGGGGGCAGAGCCCCCGGCCTCGCCGCGCCTATCACACCTGCAATACCGAGCTGACCAGCAGCTGGGTATACTCATGCTGCGGATCGTCCAGCACCTGGTCGGTCAGGCCGGTTTCCACCACCTGCCCCGACTTCATCACCATCAGCCGGTCCGCCAGAAGACGCACCACGGCAAGGTCATGGGTCACGATGATCGCCGAGAGCCCCATCTCGCGCACCAGCCCGCGCAGGAGATCCAGCAGGCGCGCCTGGACCGAGACATCAAGCCCGCCGGTCGGCTCATCCATGAAGACCAGCCGGGGACCCGTCACCAGGTTGCGGGCGATCTGCAGCCGCTGCCGCATGCCGCCCGAGAAGGCGGTCGGACGATCATCCACCCGGTCCTCGGCAATCTCGACCCGGCCCAGCCAGTCGACGGCCTGTTCGCGGATATTGCCGTAGTGCCGCGCACCCAGCCCCATCAGCCGCTCGCCCACGTTGCCGCCCGCGCTGACATTCATCCGCAGTCCCTCATGGGCATGCTGATGCACGAAGGCCCATTCGGTCCGCGACAGCATCCGCCGCTCGGGCTCGCTCATGGTCACCGTGTCGACCATCCGGCCGGCGCGATCAAACAGCACATGCCCCCGGTCCGGCGCCAGATGCCCGGCGAGGCAATTCAGCAGCGTCGTCTTGCCGGAACCGCTTTCGCCGACGATGCCCATGACCTCACCGGGGTGCAGATCGAAAGAGACCGCCTCGCAGCCCACGCGGCTGCCATAGTACTTGGCCAGCCCCTCGACCCGCAGCAGCGGGCCGGTGTCGATATCGGTCATGTCCTTCATTGGTCCTCGCTCCATCCGGTTGCCGGGGTATTCATCCGGTCGCTCATGCCGCATCCTCCGCCACGCCCAGGGCGCCGACATGGCCCGCCTCGCGCCGCTCGCGGCAGAAGTCGGTGTCCGAGCAGACATACATCCGCCCGCCCGCGTCATCGGTGATCACCTCGTCGAGATAGCTCTCGCCCGCGCCGCAAAGATCGCAGCACTGCGGCGCCTTCATGCGCTGGAAGGGGTAGTCCTCGAAGTCGAGGCTGACCACCTGGGTATGGGGCGGAATGGCGTAGATCCTTTGCTCGCGGCCCGCGCCGAATAGCTGGATGCCCGACATCTCGAGCTTCGGGTTGTCGAACTTGGGGATCGGGCTGGGATCCATCACGTAGCGCCCCTCGACCTTCACCGGATAGGCGTAGGAGGTGGCGATCTCGCCGTGCCGCGCGATATCCTCGTAAAGCTTCACATGCATCAGGCCATATTCCTCGAGCGCATGCATCTTCCGCGTCTCGACCTCAGAGGGTTCGAGGAAGCGCAGCGGCTCGGGGATCGGCACCTGGTAGACCAGCACCTGGCCCTCGGTCAGGTCACGCTCGGGGATGCGGTGGCGGGTCTGGATGACGGTGGCCTCGGTGGTCTTCTCGGTGGTCTCCACCTGGGCGACCTTCTCGAAGAAGCGCCGGATCGAGACCGCGTTGGTGGTGTCATCGGCGCCCTGGTCGATCACCTTGAAGCGATCCTCGGGCACCATGATGGCCGCCGAGATCTGCACGCCGCCGGTGCCCCAGCCATAGGGCATGGGCATCTCGCGGCTGGCGAAGGGCACCTGGTAGCCCGGAATGGCCAGGCCCTTCAGCAGCGCCCGCCGGATCATCCGCTTGGTCTGCTCGTCGAGATAGGCGAAGTTGTACTCGCCCGAGATCTGTTCCGCGCTCATGCTCCGCACTCCCTGGACATGGGCACCACGCCCCCTGCCCCTATCCGATGGCTGAAAATACTGTCGCCGAAGGCTTCGGCCCCGCAGGGGACGAAATCGCGCTCTCCGTTCATTCTGCCGCCTCCTGATGCCCTGCCTCGTCCGCCTCGCGGCGGATCTTGCGCACCAGCTCCAGCTCGGACTGGAAGTCGACGTAATGAGGCAGCTTGATATGCTCCAGGAAGCCCGTCGCCTGGATATTGTCGCAGTGATAGAGGACGAATTCCTCGTCCTGCGCCGGCGCGCCCTTGTCGTCCTCGCCGAACTCCTTCCAGCGCAGCGCCCGGTCGACCAGCGCCATGGAAATCGCCTTGCGCTCGGTCTGGCCGAAGACGAGGCCATAGCCGCGGGTGAACTGCGGCGGCTCGGACTTCGAGCCCAGGAACTGGTTCACGGTCTCGCATTCGGTCAGCACCACCTCGCCGATCTCGATGGCGAAGCCCAGCTCGGGGATCTCGGCCTCGACGGCGACCGTGCCGATGCGCAGCTCACCGACGAAGGGGTGGTTCTTGGCGTAGCCCCGCTGGGTCGAATAGGCCATCGACAGCACGAAGCCCTCGTCGCCACGGGTCAGGCTCTGCAGGCGCAGGGGCCGCGCGGCGGGAAGCTCCAGCGGCTGGCGGGTCAGGTCGTCGGGCTGATCCTCAGCGGGCGCAGGCGCGATCTCCTGCTGGATCAGACCTTCCTTGTTGAGGAACTCGGTCACCCGCGGCATCTGGGGATGGTCCTCCGCGCCAGCCTCGGGCGCGGCCTCGGGACGTTCCAGCCCCTCCGCTTCCAGTGCGAAATCCAGCAGCCGGTGCGTGTAGTCGAAGGTCGGCCCCAGCACCTGCCCGCCCGGCACATCCTTGAAGGTGGCCGAGATCCGGCGGTCGCATTCCATCGCCCCCGTGTCCACGGGCAGCGAATAGCCGAAACGCGGCAGGGTCGTGCGATAGGCCCGGATCAGGAAGATCGCCTCGATCAGGTCGCCGCGCGCCTGCTTGATCGCCAGGGCCGCCAGGTCGGGATCGTAGAGAGACCCCTCGGCCATCACCCGGTTCACCGCCAGCGCCAGCTGTTCGCGGATCTGCGGGATCGTGAGCTCGGCCACGGAGGGATCCCCGCGCCGCGCCTCGTCCAGCCACTCATGGGCATTGTCGATGGCCTTCTCGCCACCTTTCACCGCCACATACATCAGAGAGCCTCCTCGATCCGGGTCGAGCGCGGCAGCGCCCAGAGGCTCGCCCCGCGGGTGAAGTAGAAATCGAGCCCCAGCGGGAATTGCGCCCGGTTGGCCTCGAAACAGCTGCGCTCGGGCAACAGGGCCGCCCGCGCCTGCTTCAGGCCGGGACCCGAGAGGCTGACCTCGACGCCCTGCCAGGCCCCGTCGACGATCAGCGTCGCCGAGCGGTCGGGATATTCCGCCGTGCCCTGGGGATAGGCCGTCAGCGCGCCAAGCGCCTGCCAGGTGCCAAGGGCGAAGGCCGCCTCACCGGCGCCTGTCAACGGCGCGCCACAGTGGAAGGTGATCCAGTCGCGCACCTCGGCGCGGTCGTGATCGCCCGCCAGATGCACCGGCGTCTCGGGGTCGCAGAGCACCAGCAGCAGGGTCGCCGCCGCCGGGCTGACCGGCGCGGGCGCCTGGGCCAGGTCGCTCAGCTCGCGAAGGCTGCCGGGCTGCGCCATGGCCTCCAGCGCGGCGCGGAATGCGCGGGCCGATTGCCGGGGCGCATCGCTGAAACCGCCCATCAGGGCCTCACTTGCCATCGCCATCAGTCTTCTCCCCGAACCATGGTGAAGAAATCCACCTTCGTGCCGGCGGCCTTGCCGGCGCGGGCGGCCTTGGCGGCGGCCATCTCGGCCTCCAGCACCGCCAGCAGCTCCGCGCGCAGGCTCTCGGCCTCGACGCCCTGCATGCCGGCATCGACCAGGGCCGCGATCTCGGCCTTCCGGCGGTCGCGCCCCTGCACCATGGCATGGCCCACCCGGCCGTCCGAGAGCTTCAGCGCGCAGCGCGTCACCGTCATCTCGCCAAGATTGAAGGCCGCCCCGGTGCCGCCGGCCCGGCCCCGCACCATCATTCCGCCCACCTCGGGCGCCCGCAGCCAGCCGAAACCGGGGGCCGCGCCCCGCGCTTCCCACAGCTCTGCCAGCCGCGCCGGGGGCGCCTTGGCCAACAGAGACATCCAGCCGCGCCGGGCCTTCTCTGCTTCCGTCAATTCGCGCGCTTCCGCCATTAGACACCTTGCCGATTTGTCTAGATTACTATACAACTAGACAAATCATTACGCCCCGGCCCCTCATCGCACAAGCCCCGGCGGCAAACATCCGGATGAAATTTTGATGACAGATGCAAAGACCCACGGGCCACGGAAGACGGCTCTCTGGCGCTCGATCGCGGATGCGCTGACCAATGACATCGCCAGCGGGCGCTACCGCCCCGGCGACCGGCTGCCGACCGAGGCCGAGCTCTCGGCCCGTTTCGGGGTCAACCGCCACACGGTGCGCCGCGGCCTGGCGGCGCTGGCCGAAGCCGGGCTGACCCATGCCCGCCGCGGCGCCGGGGTCTTCGTGGCGCAGAGCCCCACCGATTATCCCATCGGGCGCCGGGTGCGCTTTCACCAGAACATCCGCGCCGCGGGCCGCCTGCCCGCCCGCCGCATCCTGCTGAAGGAGAGCCGCGCCGCCACCCTCGACGAGGCCGAGATACTGGCCATCGCCCAGGGTGCGCCGGTCTTCGTCACCGAGGGGCTCTCGCTGGCCGATGATCAGCCCATGGCGCTCTTCCGCTCGATCTTCCCGCTCGACCGCCTGCCCGGCATGCCCGCCTCGCTCGAGCGGCTCTCGTCGATCACCCTGGCCCTGCGCGACAACGGCATCCCCGATTACACCCGCGCCTGGACCCGCGTGACGGCGAAGCTGGCCAATGCCCACCAGGCGCTGCACCTGCAGGTGAAAGAGGGCGACCCGATCCTGCGCACCACCTCTCTCAACGTCGACCCGACGGGCGCGGCACTGGAATACGGGCGCACCTGGTTCGCGGGCGACCGGGTGACCCTGACGCTTGGCGGAGACGACGACCAGGGGGGCTGAATGGGGACCGGGCCAGAACCGGGCGGGCGCGCGCAATTCTGCGCCGGGGCCGGCGAAACGTCACGCTGACGATACAATCGCAGGTTATCCACAACGCAGAAAACCCGAGCAGAGTCATGCCAGTTACATTGCCCAGTTTGCGTCTCACAGGCGCCCAGGTCCTGCGCGACGGCGCGCTGCAAAGCCGTTCCATTGCCTTCGCCGAGGGCCGCATCACCCGCGGCCCCCTGCCCGAGATCGACCTGTCGGGCTACCTGGTCCTGCCCGGTATCATCGACCTGCACGGCGATGCCTTCGAGCGCCATATCGCCCCCCGCCCCTCGGCGCCCTTCCCCGTCGAGACCGGCCTGCGCGCCACCGACCGCGAGGCGGCCGCCAATGGCGTGACCACCGCCTGGCTGGCGCAAAGCTGGAGCTGGGAGGGCGGCGCGCGCAGCCCCGCCTTCACGCTGGAGCTGCTGGAGGCGCTGGCGCGCTACCGCCACCACCATGCGCTGACCGACCTGCGGGTGCAGATCCGCTGCGAGACCCATACCGTCGAGACCGAGTCCCGGCTGCTCTCTGCCATCCGCGACCACGGCGTCGACTACGTGGTCTTCAACAACCACCTGGAAGAGGCCGCGCAGATGATGGCCGCCCGCCCCGAGGACCTGATGGTATGGGCGAAGAAGGCCGGGCGCAGCCCGCAGGAGCACATGAAGATCGTGCAGGAGGCCAAGCGCCAGGCCCGCGAGGTGCCGCGCTACCTCTGTCGCCTGGCCGAGCAGTTCGACAGCATGGGCGTGACCTACGGCAGCCATGACGATCCCGATGGCGAGACCCGAGAGACCTTCTCGATGATCGGCGCCAAGATCTGCGAGTTCCCCACGGCGCGGTCGGCGGCAGCGCTGGCCCATGCGGTCGGGGACCCGATCCTTATGGGGGCGCCCAACGTGGTGCGTGGCGGCTCGCAATCCGGCAATATCGCCGCCGAGGAGCTGATCCGCGCCGGCCTCTGCGATGCGCTGGTCTCGGATTACTACTACCCGGCGCTGCACCAGGCCGCCTTCGCCCTGGTGGACCGGGGCATCCTGCCGCTGGCCGCCGCCTGGGAGATGGTCTCGACCCGCCCGGCCGAGATCCTGCGCCTGCACGACCGTGGCCGCCTGGCCCCCGGCCTGCGCGCCGACATGGTGGTGATCAACGAGGACACCCGCGCCATCGAGGCGACGATCTCGGGGGGGCGCATTGCCCATCTGGCAGGCGAGGCCGCGCATCGTTTCGCCATGCCGCCGCAACGCAACGCCATGGCGGCAGAGTAACCAGCACGGGGTGAAGGCCAGGACAAGGGCGGGGTGACCCCCGCCCTGCACCGCCGCATCGCGCACCCGTAGGGCGGGGTTTCACCCCGCCGCCGGTTTCACCCCGCCGCCCTCAGCCCTCGTATTTCTCGAGAAACGCGAGCGCGGGCAGTTGGCGGAAGTCTTCAAGCCTTTCGCGCAGGACATCATGGTCCCAGTCCCACCAGGCCAGGGCCATCAGGCGCTCGGCCACCTCCGGGGGCTGGCGCAGGCGCAACACCCTGGCGGGGGTGCCGGCCACGATGGTGTAGGGGGCCACGTCCTTCGTCACCACCGCCCCCGAGGCCACCACCGCCCCATGGCCCAGCGTCACCTCGGGCTTGATCATCGCGCCATTGCCGATCCAGGTATCATGGCCGATCACCGCGCGCCGGGCGCGGCGGCGGCGGAAGAACTCTTCATCCACCTCCGCATCGTCCCAGTAGTCGGACGAGCGATAGAGGAAGTGGTGACAGGCCGCCGTCTCCAGCGGGTGATCCGTGGCCCCGATCCGGGTGAAGGCGGCGATATTTGCAAACTTGCCGACCGAGGCATTTGCAATATCGGCATAGCGGTCGCAATAGGCGTAATCGTCGAAGCTGGACCAGGCGATGCGGCTGCCCTTTCCGATCTCGACGTAGCGGCCAAGGCTGGTTTCGGTCAGCTCCACATCGGGATGCAGGTAGGGCTCTGTTGCGCTGAGACGGGGCATTGTCGTGCTTTCATGAACCGAGGGACCGCCCCCGGCGGGAGTAGTTTCAGCCATCGCATGGAAGAAGACGAGGGTTAATGTCCACCCTCGTCGCCCTTGATGAGCCGCCGCCGCAGCCAGCCAGAGAAACTGTCCATGGCAAAGACCATCAGGATCACCAGCACGATGTAATAGCTCACCTCTTCCCAGTCCTTCTGGGTGATCATCGCCTGGGTCAGCATCAGGCCGATGCCGCCGCCGGTGATGGCACCGATCACCGTGGCCGAGCGGGTGTTGCTTTCAAAGAAGTAAAGCACCTGGCTCAGCAGCACCGGGGTCACCTGCGGGATCACCCCGAAACGGTAGCGCTGCACGGGCTTCGCGCCGGTCGAGCGGATGCCCTCGATCTGCTTCTCGTCGACGTTCTCCAGCGATTCCGAGAAGAGCTTGCCGAAGCTGCCGGTGTCGGTGAGCAGGATCGCCAGCGCCCCGGTCATCGGGCCGGGGCCGAAGGCGCGGGCCAGGATGATGGTCCAGATGAGCGCATCCACGCCACGGAAGAGGTCGAAGAGCCGCCGGAAGGCCTGGCGCACCAGCAAGAGCGGCGTGAAGTTGCGCGCTGCCAGGAAGGCCAGCGGCAGGGCCAGGATGGCCGCGCCGAAGGTGCCCAGGAAGGCCATCTGCACGGTCTCGAAGAGCGCCCAGGCCACATCCACGTGGCGCCACATCGAATTGTACCAGAAATCATGCCAGATCGCGCCCGCCTCGCCACCTGCGGCGCGGCTGACGATCTGGCCCAGCGACAGACCGTGATAGGGGCTGTCGAGGGTGAAGAAGAACAGCTCCCAGCCGGTGGAATAGCGGAAGACCTCGGTGCGGTTGCGGGTGATGGTCAGCCGCCCCGCCTCGGTGGTGATGGCCACCCGGTTCTTCGAGGCGTTGATCCACTCGGGCATCTCGCCTGCGGGGAAGGTGGCATTGACCCCGCCACTGCCCGGCGCGGCGGTAATTAGACCATAGCCCGGCAGATCGTATTCCACGTGATCGGCGAAGTAGCGCACCTCGTGCCCCTTGGGCAGCGTGATGACGGTGGTCTCGCCCGCGACCGACACCCAGTCCGGATGCGTGCCCTCTGGGTAGCGGCCCTTGCGCTCTCCCTCGATCGAGAATGCCACCTCGCCCGAGCGATTGTCACGGGTGACATGGGTCTTGTAGCTGTAGGTATCGCGCACCAGCTTCTGGCCGTTCTCCAGGCTGGCCGAGCCCAGCAGGGCCGGCACGTTGAAGGCGAAGAAGGCATAGGCCAGATAGACCAGCACCAGCGCGGGCAGTGCGAAGGCCAGCAGGCGCTTGCGGCGGAAGATCTGTTCGGCCTGGGATTTCAGGCTCGGGGCGTGGGCCTCTGCGGTCATGGTCATGCCAGCATCTCCCCTTTCTTGCGACCATGGGTCAGCAGGTCTCGGAAATAGCTCGAACACTGGTCCACCGCGACGATGGTCAGGAAGAGCAGGATGAAGATGGCCGCGGCGGAATCATACCGCCCCTGGCCCCAGGAGATGGCGTTCTTCAGCTCGTAGCCGATGCCGCCTGCGCCGACGAAGCCCAGGATGGCCGAGGCGCGGATGTTGATCTCGAAGCGGATCAGCGCGTAGCTGAGGTAGTTGGGGGCCACCTGCGGCATCACCCCAAGCACCATGCGCTGCGTCCAGTTGGCGCCGACCGAGGCCAGGCCCTCGACGGGTTTCAGCGAAGCGTTCTCGTTGACCTCCGAGAAGAGCTTGCCGAGCGCGCCGACCGTGTGGAAGGCGATGGCGATCATCGCCGGCACCGGGCCGCCGCCCAGCACGAAGATCAGCACCAGCGCGATGACGATCTCGGGGACGGCCCGCATCACGTCCATGATGCGGCGGAAGACGGGGATCAGGCGCGGCCAGCGCGCCAGGCCGCGGGTCGCCAGCATCGACAGGATCGTTCCGCCAAGGGCGCCGAAGAGGGTCGAAACGGCGGCGATGTTGATCGTTTCGATCAGCGCCGGGAAGAATTCGACGATATGGCCCGGCAGCTCCGCCCGCTTCTCCCATGCTTCGCTCAGCACGGACTTCGGGAAATCGAAGACCCGGTGCAGACCCTCCCAGAAGCCGCCCGCGTTGCGGCTGTCGGCCAGCATGAAGCCCGAGGCCATGAGGGCCACGAAGATGGCCAGCAGAATACCGGAATAGAGCCGCTTCCGTTTCATCTGCGCGAAATACTCGGCACGGACGTTCACGGAGGGCTGCGCCTTGGCGCTGTCACTCATCTTTGGCCTCTCGGGGATCTTGGGGCGTTGCGTGCAACGGAAATGGCGGGCCCCCTGGGGGACCCGCCGGAAGGCAATGCTGCCTTACATCTTCGACTTGCGGGCCGCGATGATCGACAGGTAGGCGTCATGGGCGATCGGCTTGAAGCCCAGCGCTTCACCGGCGGCGACACCGTAGAAGCAATCCTCGTCCTTCTCCTTCAGGCCGGCCATCAGCTCGATCATGGTGGCCTTCACGTCCTCGGGCAGGACCTTGCGCAGCACGACGGGGCCTTCGGGGATGGGCTTGGAGCGCCAGATCTCGACCAGGTCGTTCATGTCGACGAGGCCCGCATCCACGGCCTTGCGCAGGGCGCCGGAGTTGAAGCCGTCTTCCCAGTTGCCCATGCCGTCGGCCCAGGTCACGCCGCCGTCGACGTCGCCGTTGTTGACGGCAACGATGGTCTGCTCGTGACCGCCGGTGAAGACGACCTCACCGAAGTAATCGCCGTTTTCCATGGTGGCGCCGGTCAGCTCGGGGATCTCGATCGAGGGGATCAGGTAGCCGGAGGTCGAGTTCGGGTCACCGAAGCCGAACTTCTTGCCCTGCATGTCTTCCAGCGAGGCAATGCCGGCGTCCTTGCGGGCGAAACCGATGGAGTAATAGCCGTAGGAGCCATCCAGGTTGGTCTTGACCAGCACCGGCTCGACCGCCTCGGGGTCTTCCAGGTAGGTCTTGGCGTAGCCGGAGGCACCCAGCCAGGCCATGTCGATGGTGCCGCCCAGCAGGCCCTGGATCACGCCGTCGTAGTCGGCGGGGGTGAACAGCTTGACCGGAACGCCAAGGGCTTCCTCGGTGTAGTCGACCAGGCACTGGTTCGACTGCACGCGGTCCTGGGCGTTTTCGCCACCCAGCACGCCGATGCGGAATTCGGTGATTTCCTGGGCGCCGGCGGCGGAAACCAGGGCAGTGGTGGCCAGGGCGGCCGCGATCAGTTTTTTCATCTTTTCAGCTCCTTGAATATGTCCCGGAGCGTCCTGCCCCGAAACAGATGAAATTCGGGGTCGTTCAGGCAGGCACCGCCGCCGCCTTGGCAGAGCGGTCGAGGGCGCCGATCTCGGTCGAGGTGGCCTCTTCCGAGAAACTGGCATCGGCGCCGTAGATCTCGCGCGCCATGTCGGTGGTCAGCTGTTCGGGCGTGCCGTCGAAGACGATGCGCCCGGCGCGCATGCCGATCACGCGGTCGCAGTAGCGGCGCGCGGTATCCAGCGTGTGCAGGTTGGCGATGACCATGCGGCCGTCTTCCTCGTGGATGCGGCGCAGGGCCTCCATCACCACCTGGGCGTTCATCGGGTCGAGCGAGGCAATCGGTTCATCCGCCAGGATGATTTTCGGGTCCTGCATCAGGGCGCGGGCGATGGCCACGCGCTGCTGCTGGCCCCCCGAAAGCGCCTCGGCCCGCTTCGGCGCGTGCTCGGCGATGCCGAGGCGGTCGAGGATGTCGATGGCGCGGTGGATGTCCTCGTTCGGGTAGAGGTTGAACAGCGTCGAGACCGTCGAGCGCCGGTTCAGCGTCCCGTGCAGCACGTTCGACACCACGTCCATGCGCGGCACCAGGTTGAACTGCTGGAAGATCATCGCGCAATCGGCCTGCCAGGCGCGCTTCTCGGCGCCACCCAGGCCGGTGATCTCGCGGTCCTCGAAGGTGATGCTGCCCGAGGTCGCGTCCTCGAGCCGGTTCAACATGCGCAGCAGCGTCGATTTCCCTGCGCCGGAGCGCCCGATGATGCCGATCATGGCCGGCTTTTCCACCTGGATGCTCGCGGCATCCACAGCGGTATTGCGGCCGAATTTCTTGGTCAGTTGCGCGATGCGAAGCACTTGATCACCTCTCAGGTCCTAGAGGCGGGTGCTATTGGGGAAGCAAAACGAAATTGTATCGCTTTGAATATACTTTTGTGACACCCCGGCGCGGCCCCCGGTTTGGCCCCCCGGTTTGGGCCCCTGCCGGGGCGAAACCTAAAATCGCAAGGGAACTCATGCGGGCTGGCGGCTGATTTTAAGGCAAAGGTAAGCTCTCGAAACCTATCGTTACGGGGTGAACCGACCTCGGGGGCCCGCCTGGTGGAAGGTCTTCGGGCCGGTGCCGTCCGGCCCCTGGGCCCGGCGCCACCAGGGGGCTCCCTGCCAGCGCCCCTGGCCCATGCCGGCCCGGCCCAGCCCTTCGCACCGCGAGACCGAGTTGCCCTGATGAGACAAGACATCGGCTCCTCCGAGCCACAGCCGCCCTTCCCCGACCGCGCCGGTTTCATCGGCCCGGATGCGCCCGGCCCCGAGGTGACCGCATCGGAGTTGCTGGAGCGCTACAAGCTGGCGGTGACGCTGACCCCGGTGCCCGCCCTGCTGGTCGATGCCGAGGGCATGATCACCGCCACCAACGAGGCGCTGGACCGGCTGTTCCTTTACCCCAGCCGGGCGCTGATCGGTCAGAACATCGAGCGCCTGGTGCCGCTCTCGTCCCAGCACCGCCACCCGGCGCTGCGGCAGGCCTTCAACACCCGCCCCTCGCGGCGCGAGATGGGCCAGGGCCGCGAGGTTCACGGTCAGCGCGCCGATGGCAGTTTCGTCCCGGTCGAGATCGGCCTCTCGCCGATCCCGCTGGGGGACGAGCTGCTGACCTTCACCACGGTGATCGACATCTCGGAACGCCACATGGGGGAACGCCGCCTGCGCGAGGCGCTGGATGCGGCGGCCACGGCCATGGTGCTGGTCGCCCCGGACGGCACCATCGAGCTGGTCAATACCGCCGCCTGCCAGTTGCTGGGCGGCTTCTCGGCCGAGATCGTCGGGCGCGATGTCGATACCTTCGTGCCCCGTGAACACCGCCTGAAACACGCCGTCTTCCGCCAGTCCTACCTCTCGGCGCCGCGCCCGCGGGCGATGACCGACGCCAACAACCTGCGCGTGGTGGGCCTCGACGGGCAGGAAACGCCGGTCCATATCGCCCTGACCCCGATCAACGGGGTGGGCGGGCAGCGCATCATGGCCACCCTCGTCGACCTGCGCGAAATCCTGGCCCAAGAGCGCGCGCTGGCGATGCAGAACGCCCAGCTCTCGGCCCTCAACGAGGAGCTGACCCAATTCGCCTATTCCGCCAGCCATGACCTGCGCGCGCCGCTGGCGACCATCGCCGGCCTGCTGGAGCTCTGCCTGGAAGACCTCTCGGACGGCGAGATGGACGAATGCACGCGCAATATCAGCGAGGCGCTGAAGACCTCGCGGCGCAACATCCACAAGGTGGAACAGGTGCTGACCCTGGCCCGCGCCGGGCTCGAAGCCATCGACCTCGAAACCGTCGACCTGGTCGAGGCGACGGCCGCCATCTGGGACGATCTCAGTTGCGGCGGCCTGGACAAGCCCGCCTTCTGCATCGTCGCCAGCGGGCCCGCCTGTTTCGAGGTCGAACGCCCCACCCTGCTGACGGTGATCGAGAACCTGCTGTCCAACGCCTGCCGCTTCCAGGACAGCGGCAAGCCGTTTTCCTGGGTCGAACTGAGGATTCTCGACCGCCCCGATGGGGTCGAGCTGCAGATCCGCGACAATGGCGTCGGCATTCCCGAGGCCGACCAGGCGCGCGTCTTCGAGATGTTCCGCCGCTCCGGCAGCAGCAGCGGCCATGGGCTCGGGCTGACCCTGGTCCAGAAACATGTCCGGCGGCTGAATGGCACCATCGCGCTCGACAGCTCCCCCGAGGGCACGCGTTTCACCCTCTCCCTGCCGCTTCGGAGGTCGCAATGATGATCCCCACCTATATCGTCGACGACGTGGACTCCGATCGCTATATCGCCCGACGCCGTCTGGCCAAGAGCGGCCACTTCGGCCCGGTGGACGAGGCCGCGGATGGGGCCGAATTCCTGCGGCGCTACTTCTCGGAAAGCCCCCATGCCACCGCCGGCCTGCCCCGGCTGATCCTGCTCGACATCAACATGCCCGAGCTCGACGGGTTCGAGACCATCGCGGAGTTGAAGCGGCGCTGCGGGCATGGCGAAACGCCCAAGCAGATCGTCGCCATGTTCTCGTCTTCCGACAACGAGCGCGACCTGGAGCGGTCCCAGTCCAGTGGCATGGTCGAACATTTCTTCACCAAGCCCATCGACGACAGCGCCATTGCCGAGATCCTCGAAACCTACCGCGAAAGGGGGTTCCTCTAGGCCAGGCCGACCCGTCAGCAGAAGCGACCGGCCCCCGAAAGGCACCGAAGCTGCTGTGGCAGTGTTGGGGGACAGATGCGAAGCGCCGCCGCGGGTGCCAAGGGGCATGGCCGTCGGGATGGCCGTACTCTCGCGCCACAGCGTCAACCCGATGAGGGGCCGCAACCCGATGAGAGGCAGCCCTGACGCAAGTGCAGGCGGAGGCAAATCCTCCGCCAACCCGTCGCCAGAGCGGTGCGAGCGCCAAAGGCGCTCGGACGAGCCCGAAGCAGGACTGGCTAGTGTTTTCGGAAAATGAACTGTGTCGCCGGGTCCTCCAGCAGGTCGCTCCAGTCCTCGTCGCCGCCGCTCGGCACCAGCCCGTAAGAGCGCAACATCTGCAACGTCTCCGCGCCCGTGTCGTGGTGACCCGTTCCGCGCGAAATCTCTTCGCGGACGATGTCCCGCATGGCCAGGACCAGCTCTTCGCGTTGCGCATCCAGCGCGCGGCGCAGGGTGGCCTGCGCCAGCTTGCTGCCCTCTTCCAGCGCCCTCAGGATCAGGCCCTTCAGCGCCTCGCGGGTCAGGTCCGACTTGGCCTTGTAGTCGATGCAGCCGCTGCGGATCGCCTCGACCGCCACGTCGTGACGTGCCTCGCCGCTGATCATCACAACCGGGGACTGGCCGTTCCGCTCTTCCTCGCGCAGGTATTCCTGCGCCTTCAGCCCGTCGCCATCGGGCAGAAGATAGTCAATGAAGACAACATGGTAGCGCCGCCTTTCCAGCATCTTGCGGAACTCTTCGATGCCCGAGGCGATGGTGACCCGCACCGGCAGCTCGGTCGAGCGGCATTCGCGCTGCAACTGCATGGCGTCGAAGCGGCTGTCGTCCAGCACCAGCACGTCGATCAGCGGAGGCTCCGGTTCCGGCGGCGTCGCATGGACCCCGGCAGAGGCCGCCGCCGCGGGGACCATGTCCCTGTCGTCCCTGTAGACCTCCATGACATCCTCCTTCTCGCCGGACCATTCCCGGCTCGAAGCATTCCGCATTCCCCATTGCCAAGGTCTTAACAATGCCTTGCGACTTCCGCCGCATTTCCCGCAAGTTATCGGACAATCCGATGGATTTTTCGGGCGAGGCGACCGCGCGCGTAAACCGGAGGTTCGGCATTTCGGCGTCAGGATCTGCGGATGATCGACGACACCTCCCGTCCCGGCGTGGCCAGTGCCGCGCGCCCCGCGCAGCCAGCCGCCGCCTCGGCTGAGCTAGAGGAATTCCTCTATATCATCACCCATGACCTGCGCGCCGCCTTCCGCGCCTTCCAGACCATCCCCGAATGGATCGAAGAAGACATGGGCCCTCTCCCCCCGGACCGCGCCGCCGCGGTCGAGGCGCATCTGGCCATGCTGATGACCCAGGCCCGGCGCTGCGACCGCATGTTGCTGGACCTGCGCGATTATTCCCGCATCGGACGGCGGGCCGACAGCCTGGGGGAACACCCCGTGGACGCGGTTCTCAGCCAGGCGCTGATCCAGTCGCCGCTGCCTCGGGGCTTCTCTTTCTCGATCGAGGGCGGCGGCCTGCTGTCGGGGCCGGGCAACGAGCTTGTGCTGCTCTTCGCCGCGCTCCTGTCCAATGCGGTCAAGCATCATGACCGCGAGAACGGGCGGATCACGCTGAAGGTCTCGGGCGCCGGGCCGATGCGACAGCTGCGCTTCAGCGACGACGGGCCGGGCATTCCCGCGCAGTTCCACGAGGCGGTCTTCGACCCGCTGCGCACCCTGCGCCCACGGGACGATTGCGAAGGCTCGGGCATGGGCCTGCCCATCGCGCGCAAGATCGTCAGACGCCTGGGCGGAGAGATCGCGGTGGCCCGGACCGCCGCGCCGCGCGGCACCACCCTGGCCTTCACCCTGCCCGGCCACGATCCCGCACAGCCCGCCCGGCTCAACTAGGGGCTGCGGCAGTGCGGACGCAGCCTGCGCCAAACCGCGCCGCGCCCCCTTCCCAAGCGCCTGCACTCCGGCCTATAAGCCCCCGGAAACCCGGAGGCTTCCATGCGCAACGCCCAAGTCACACGCTCCACCGCCGAGACCGATATCCATGTCGTCATCGACCTTGACGGCACGGGCCAGTACGAATGCGATACCGGCGTGGGCTTCTTCGATCACATGCTGGACCAGCTGGCGCGGCACTCGCTCATCGACATCACGGTGACCTGCAAGGGTGACACCTTCATCGACGATCACCACAGCGTCGAGGACGTGGGCATCGCGCTCGGCCAGGCCCTGACCAAGGCGCTTGGCGACAAGCGCGGCATCCGCCGCTACGGCGATTGCCACCTTGCGATGGACGACAGCCTGGTGCGCAGCGCGCTCGACCTCTCGGGCCGGCCCTTCCTGGTCTGGAACGTCGACTTCCCGACCCAGAAGATCGGCAGCTTCGACACCGAGCTGGTGCGCGAGTTCTTCCAGGCCTTCAGCACCCACGGCGGGATCACCCTGCACGTGGACAAGCTGCACGGCTTTAACTCGCACCACATCGCCGAGGCGGCGTTCAAATCCGTGGCCCGCGCCCTGCGCGTCGCGGTCGAGAGCGACCCGCGCAAGAGCGATGCGATCCCCTCGACCAAGGGCACGCTCTAGGCGCACCCCGGAACGGCTTGACCCCCGGCCCGTCACGGGCCATTCCCGAAGCGCAAGACGAGGGACACCCGATGCTGACGGTTCTGATCGACTACGAAAGCGGCAATCTGCACTCGGCCGAGAAGGCCTTCCAGCGCATGGCGCAGGAGGTCGGCGCGGGCGAGGTGATCGTCTCCTCCCGCCCCGAGGACGTGGCGCGGGCCGACCGCATCGTGCTGCCCGGCGACGGCGCCTTCCCGGCCTGCCGCGCCGCGCTGGCCGGTGCCGGCGAAGGCTCGGTGCTCGAAGCCCTGCGCGAGGCGGTCGAGGTCAAGGGCCGGCCCTTTCTGGGCATCTGCGTCGGCATGCAGCTGATGGCGCGTGTCGGCCATGAATACGAGGAAAGTCAGGGGCTTGGCTGGATCGACGGCGAGGTCACGAAGATCGAGCCCCAGGACAAGGCGCTGAAGGTGCCGCACATGGGCTGGAACGACCTGGTGATCGACCAGCCGCACCCCGTGCTGGCCGGGATCGAGACCGGCCACCACGCCTATTTCGTCCATTCCTACCACATGTCCGTCGCCGATCCGGCGCAGCTCATCGCCCATGTGGACTACGGCCAGCCGGTCACCGCCATCGTCGGCCGCGACACGATGCTGGGCATGCAGTTCCATCCGGAAAAGAGCCAGGCCAACGGCCTGCGCATGATCGCCAACTTCCTCAGCTGGGCGCCCTGATCCCGCAGATGCAAAGGGCCCCGGCGGGGCCCTGAACCGGCGGCATCAGCCGGGCATCCATGGGGCGGGCCCTACTCGACCCGCTTCCAGACCTGGCTGTTGCAGATCAGCCCGGCGCAGCCCCGCACCGACAGCTCGTCGCCCTGCACCTGCACCTCGGCATCGACCACCTTGTCGATGAGCGGCACGTAGACGCGCCCCTCGTAGGCATTGGGGTTAACCTGCTCCATGTCGCGCAACAGCATCTTGCCGACGGCACGGGTGACGATCGGTTCGCCCTGGGGGCTGAAGGCCCGCTCCAGCCGGCCGCAATAGGCGGCACCGCAGTTACGGATGACCACGTAGCCCGTCTGTCCCTTGCGATCAGGCGGCGAGGCCCAGGTGCCCAGCACGGTCTCGGCCGCCATGGCGGGGGCGGCCATCAGGCACCCCATTGCCAGAGCTGCGGCGATTGGCAGATGCCGCAGCAGGGGGCGCTTCTGCCCCGTCATTCCCTCGTCCATAACTCTCTCCTTCTGGAGCCAGTCCCATGGGCCCGCGCCGGTCCTGCCGTCCCCCGCATCCCTCGGAAGCCGGTGGCGCCTTGGCCATGGGATGAAAACCTAGGAGGGAATCGTTTCAGAGAGGAAAAGGTTCCGCAGGGGCATGTCGGATCCGGCAGGTTCTTGCCGGAATTGGCCCCCTTTCGGCGTCAGCCAGCCGCCAGAGACGCAAAACCCCGCTCCGCTGCGGCGGAACGGGGCTGTCTTGCGGCCTGCGAAAGGATCAGCGGACGCGGGTCCAGAGCTGCTTCTTGCAGATCGGACCGACACAGCCCGCGACCTGCAGGCTGTCGCCCGAAAGCTGCATCTTCGAGCGATAGACCTTGTCGCTCGAGGGTTGCCAGATCTTGCCGTCGCGGTACTTGCCATCGCCTTCGGACTGCATGTCCCAGACGATGGGCTTGCCCTTGTTGGCACTGTCATATTCGCCGCTGGCGTTGAAGGTTCGGCTGATGAGGCCGCAATAGGCCTCGCCACAGGGGGCGAAGGTGACATGGGCATAGGCGCCGTCGTCCACCTCGGTCTTCCAGACCCCCTCCACCGGATCGGCCAGCGCCGGGGTGGCAAGCAGCACCAGTGCCAGCGCACTGCGGATGAGTTTCAGCATGGTATCCTCCCTAAAGCTCTCCTCAACCCGCATCCTGCCCACCGATGGATTGGTCAGGCAAGGACGATCCCGATGACCTTGCGTTACGCGCAGGTCAACCGGCTGAGACCTGCGATCCCGCTCCGCCGGCCCCTGCTCAGGCATCCTCAGGTCAGGGCCACTCAGGTCAGGCGGGGCTCCAGCCTTAGGCTGACGGGGCGGTGATCGCTCAGCATGCCACGGCCCAGAAGCGCCTCGGCCTCCTCGAAGGCCAGGTGCTCCACCCAGCCCGAGCGCGCCCGCGCCACCAGCGGAGAGGTCCCGCCCGAGGTCAGCGCCTGGGTGAAAAGGATGTGATCCAGCAGGATGTTGCGCGAGCGCTGCGGGTCCAGGTCATCGCTGAACTGCGCCGTCCAACGCAGCTCTCCGGGCTGATCGAAAAGCGCGTGATTGAGGAACTTGCGGGCGAAGAAGACCTCCCCCTGCAGGTTCGAGACAAGGTCGTGCAGCAGGTATTCGCGCTCCATGATCTCCTTGCCCGGACCGTCGTTCAGATCGCCCAGCACGATGATCGAAGGGTCGGCCTCCTGGGCGAAGCGGCGGTCGATATAGGCGCGGATCACCTGCGCCTCCGAGCTCAGCTTGATGCGGGCGGCATGGGCCTCGGCCATGAAGCGCTGCACCGCTTTCGAGCCCCTGATGTAATCGTCCAGATCCTCGCCCGCCTGGCGCCTGGGGATCGAGATGCCCACGTGCTTGCTTTTCAGATGCGCCCCGATGATCTCGTGCCGCGCCCCGCCCCACTGGAAGCGCAGGATCTGCGGCTCGCGGTAGAAGCGATGGGTGCGGCGCTCGGCCACCGGCACGTCCTTCACCTCGCCGAAGTCCTTCAGGCGCGGTGCCGCGACCCGCCAGGTGCCATCGGTCCGGATGGTGTCAGAGCCCTCGGCGCAGAAGGCCCGCCAGCTTTCGACCGGCACCAGCTCGGGCGCCACCTGGTCGGCCAGCGCCTTGCGGACGAGGAACCACATCCACTGCCGCCCGTCGATCTCGTAATCGGCGCCGGGGGGACGGCGGATGAGGTCGTAGCCCGGCGTCACCGCCTGGGCGAAGCCCGACATCTGCTCGATCCCGCGCGGCGCCTCGCAGATGAAAAGGATATCCGGCGCCAGCATCTCGATGAAGCCTCCCACTGCGGCGATCCGCACCTGGGCCTCTCCCATCGAGGGCGCATCCTGCGGGAAGAGGTCTTGCCCCGGCTGATACTTCCCCGAGACCACACCCCAGTGGCTGTCCAGCCATTCGGCATTCCAGGTCGTCACCTTCATCGAAAGTCCCTCCTCTGTGCCGCGGACCCGCCCCGGGCCCGCCCCATGGGGTCAGCTTGCCCGCCCCATGGGGTCAGCTTGCCCGCCCCATGGGGTCAGGTTGGGCCGGAAGGCCACGGCGGCGCAAGTAAGGGGAACCCCCACTTGCAGGCGCATTGCATTCCATGCCCGCCCCATGCAAAAGCCGGGCAAGCCTGCAAGGAAGGACCCCGACCATGATCCTCTATCCCGCCATCGACCTGAAGGACGGCCAGGCCGTCCGCCTGCTGAAAGGCGACATGGAGAAGGCCACCGTTTTCAACGACGATCCCGCCGCCCAGGCGATGGAATTCGTTTCGGCCGGTTGCGAGTGGCTGCACCTGGTGGACCTGAACGGCGCCTTCGCCGGCAGCCCGGTCAACGCCGCCCCGGTCGAGGCGATCCTGGAACGCTGCAAGGTCCCCACCCAGCTTGGCGGCGGCATCCGCGACATGGCGACCATCGAGATGTGGCTCTCCAAGGGCCTTTCGCGGGTGATCCTGGGCACCGTGGCGGTCGAGAATCCCGCCCTGGTGCGCGAGGCGGCGAAGGCCTTCCCCGGCCATGTCGCAGTGGGTATCGACGCCCGCAACGGCTTTGTCGCCACCAAGGGCTGGGCCACCGAGACCGACGTGCAGGTCACCGACCTGGCGCGCAGCTTCGAGGACGCGGGCGTGGCGGCGATCATCTACACCGACATCAACCGCGACGGCGCCATGCAGGGCCCGAACATCGAATCCACCGCCGCGCTGGCCAATGCGGTCTCGATCCCGGTCATCGCCTCGGGCGGCGTCTCCTCCATCGCCGACCTGCAGGCGCTGAAAGCCTGCGGCGCACCGCTCGACGGCGCGATCTCGGGCCGGGCGCTTTACGATGGCGCCATCGACCTGGCCGAGGCTCTCGCGGTGCTGAAGGCCTGATGGCGGCCCGCCCGGCCACCGCCCGGCTCAACCGGATCGCGCTCTGGCTGGTGCTGGCGCCGCTGATGTGCTGGCTGCTGGCCATGGCGCTGACCATCGCGCTTGGCGGCCTGGGCTGCACCATCGACGAGGGCAGCACCCATGCCTGCCGCCTGCTGGGCCTGAAGCTGGACAATTTCGCCTATTCCGTCGGCCTCTTCGCCGCCTGGGGCGGGCTCATCGTGCTGCCGCTCTCGGCAGGTTTCGCCTTGCTCTGGGGCGGGGTCCGGCTGATGCTGGCCCTTGCCCTGCCCAAAGACACCTCCCGCAACGCCCCACCGAAAGATCGCTGACATGCAAAAGGAAATCCTGGCCGCCTTCCTGATCATGGTGCCCACCGTCGCCTTCTTCCTGGGCGGCATGGCGCATAACAAGTGGTCCTACTGGCTGCTCAGGATCGGCGGGCTGACCTTCGCACTGGTGCTGGCGCTCTCGGTGCTGACGGACAACATCTGCCTGGGCTCGCTGACCGAGGGCTTCTCGAGCTGCGCCAACAGCACCGTGCTGGCGCAGATCATGACCCAGCTCTCGCCGGTGATCCTTCTGGGCGTGGTCGGCGCCCTCACCGTCGGCCCGCTGCTGCTGCTCACCGCCCTCGGGCTGGAGCTTTACACCCGCTACAAGGCCGACGCCGCCTGAGCCTTTCCCGCGCCGCCCCAAGCGGCTAGACAGCGCCCAGGACGCACCGGAGACATGTCATGCTGAAGACCCGCATCATCCCCTGCCTCGACGTGGCCGATGGCCGCGTGGTCAAGGGCGTCAACTTCGTCGGCCTGCGCGACGCGGGCGATCCCGTGGATGCCGCGAAGGCCTATGACCTGGCCGGCGCCGACGAGATCACCTTCCTCGACATCCACGCCACCCACGAAAACCGCGGCACCATGTTCGACGTGGTCACCCGCACCGCCGAGAACTGCTACGTGCCGCTCACCGTGGGCGGTGGCGTGCGTACCGTGCAGGACGTGCGCAACCTGCTGCTGGCGGGCGCCGACAAGGTCTCGTTCAACTCGGCCGCCGTGGCCGACCCGGACGTGCTGGCCCGCGCCGCCGATCACTTCGGCTCGCAATGCATCGTTTGCGCCATCGACGCCAAGACCGTCGCCCCCGGCAAATGGGAGATCTTCACCCATGGCGGGCGCAAGCCCACGGGGATCGACGCGGTGGAATTCGCCAAGCTGGTCGCCGCCAAGGGGGCCGGGGAAATCCTGCTGACTTCGATGGACCGCGACGGCACCCGTGCGGGTTTCAACCTGCCGCTGACCCGTGCCATCTCGGATGCGGTCTCGGTGCCGGTGATCGCCTCGGGCGGCGTCGGCACGCTCGACCACCTGGTCGAAGGCGTCACCGAGGGCGGCGCCTCTGCCGTGCTGGCGGCCTCGATCTTCCACTTCGGCGATCACACCATCCGCGAGGCCAAGAAACACATGGCCGCCGCGGGCATCCCCATGCGACTGCAATGACCGAGGCTGCAATGACCGATACGCTCTCCCGCCTCTCCGCCACCATCGAGGCCCGCCGCGGCGCCGACCCCGACAGCTCCTGGACCGCCAAGCTGCTGGCCAAGGGCCCCGAGAAATGCGCCGAGAAGTTCGGCGAAGAGGCCATCGAGGCCATCATCGAGGCGGTGAAGAACGACCCCGAGAAACTGGCCAGCGAATGCGCCGACGTGCTCTATCACATGCTGGTCATGCTGGCGGCACGCGACGTGCCGCTCTCTGCGGTGATGCAGGTCCTGGAAGCGCGCGAGGGCACCTCGGGCGTGGCCGAGAAGGCCAGCCGTCCCAAGGGTTGAGCAGCGCCTAGCCGCGCCGCTCCAGCTCGATCTTCGGGCAGCGATCCATGATCACGTCGAGGCCCCGCGCCTCGGCCATCTGGCGCGCTTCCTCGCTGATCACCCCAAGCTGCATCCAGACCGTCTTCAGCCCCGGCAGCGCCGCCAGCGCTTCGGCCACGATCTCTGGCGCGGCTTCCGGGGCGCGGAAGATATCCACCATGTCGACCTCGGCCCCGAAAGCCTCTCCGACCTCGGCGAGAGAGCCCATGACCGTCTCTCCCAGCGCGCTCTGCCCCGCCTGCCCCGGATTGACCGGAATCACCCGGTAGCCCTTCGACGCCAGGAAGGCCGCCACCCGGTGGCTGGGCCGTTCCGGCTTGGGCGACCAACCGACGAGCGCGATGACCCTGGTGCGGTCCAGCACCGCGTCGATTGCCGTATCACTCTGATCCATCTGGTATCTCCTTGCCTGCCCAAGGCTGCGTCAGCTTGTCCGGGGGCACAAGAGCCCCCGCTGCCGCAGCCACGGCACAGACGAAAAAGTGCTCAAGGCGGGCCCTGGACCCCCGGTGCCGCAACCGCGGCAAAGACGAACGCGGCACAGACGAAAAAAGCGCCCAGGGCGAGCCCTGGGCGCAGTGCGGAACGAGGGACAGTGAAAGGAAACATCGGCGTTCCAGGCCGGTGCCTCTGAACGATACGTAGGGTGGCCGTACCGGACATGAAGAGGGTGTAATAAGATTGTGAACAATCCCTTAAGTGCTACCGCGCAAAAGGCAGGCAGCAGACAGGGAGAGCGGGGAGGCCCGAAGCGGCCCCCCTCGCGGCGCGCAAAAGGGCCTCAGCCCCGCGCCGCGTAGAGCGCCACCGCAGCGGCGTTCGAGACGTTGAGAGAGCCGAAATCGCTGGCGAAATCAATCCGCACCAGGGCGTCGCAGACCTCGCGCGTGCGCGGGCGCAGACCGGGGCCCTCGGCCCCCAGCACCAGCGCGACGGGGCGATCCCTGCGGCCCTCCAGCGCGGTCTCGATGTTCTGCTCGGCCTCGCCGGCCAGACCCAGCACGATATAGCCCATCTTCTGCAGCTCGAGGATGGTATCGGCCAGGTTGCGCACCCGCAGGTAGGGCTGTCGCTCCAGCGCGCCCGAGGCGGTCTTGGCCAGGGCGCCGGTCTCGGGCGCCGCGTGGTGGCGCGGCGCGATGACGGCGCGGGCACCGAAGACCTCGGCCGAACGCAGGATGGCACCGACGTTATGCGGATCGGTGACCCGGTCCAGCAGCACCAGGCGCGGCGCGCCGACGCCCTCGCCCAGGGCGACGTCGGGCAAGGAGCCCCAGTCCAGGGATTTCACCTCCAGCGCCGCGCCCTGGTGGACGGACTGCGGGTCGATCGGGGCGGCGAACTTGCGCGGGTCGCTCATCTCGGGCTCGATCCCGGCTTCCGCGACGGCATCGGCGAGCTTGTCCAGCGCATTGCGGGTGACCACCAGGCGGACCTTTTCGCGCTCCGGGTTCATCAGCGCATCGCGCACCGCGTGCAGTCCGAAGAGCCAGACGGTCTCGGCGGCGGCGGCGCGCTTGCCCTTTTCCTTGTCGATCACCCACTGCGGCTTCTTCATCATCGCTCTCCGGCGGCGGCGCGCCCGTTTCGGCGCGGCGCGTGCATGTATGTGTTCTGCACCGACGTGATACCGACATAATACCGACGTTCCACCGACGCTGCTTTCCGGCCCTTTTACAGGGTTTCGGCCTCCTACGCTGCCCCTTCCCGCATCGCAAGCAAAAGGGGCGGATTTTCCTGTTGACGCCTCCGGCCAGCCCCGGTAATCACCCGCTCACGGTTGGACGGGGCAGCGCCTCAGACCAATTCGGGCGACGAGCTGCAAGGTGCGGCAGCGGACTGTAACTCCGCCGGGGAGACCCATGCCTGGTTCGATTCCAGGGTCGCCCACCACTCCCCCCTCTTTCGTGGTGACACTGCTTTCCGGGCCGGCAGGCAGCCTGGTACGCCAGGTTTTTCAACCTGTTAGCGGCAAGGTGTTCTTTTCCGCCCGACGCCGCATGAGGCGCCCGCCCCACTCGCCACCGCCCGAACAAGCAAACACCCCCGCCAGGGTCGTCCTGACGGGGGTGCGTGACGGCCTTTCCGGCCGTCCATGGATCGGGGCGACGGCGATCAGGCCGACTTCTCGTAACCGCCGTTGTAGCCTTCGCTCTTCCTGCGGATCTGCGAGTGCTCGACGATGCGCTCGCGCGCGATGCCGCGGAACTCCTCGATCGAGGCAAAGCCCTTGCGTTCGAGGTAATCGGCCAGGTCGGTCTTCAGCTCCTGGATCAGCTTCACGCCGACGCCGCCGCTGCCCTTTTCCTCCATCGCCGCGGTGCAGACCTGCAGGTTGCCGGCGCCCTGGACGATGAAGTTGAAGGCCTCGTGCCAGCCCTTGATGCCGCCGATGCCAGAGATCGCCTTGTCGGGATAGGCGCGCGAGATGTCCGAGACACGCTGCAGCGCCTGGTTCAGGATCGCCAGGCCACCCTGACCGCCCGAGGTGACGTAGCCGTCGACCTCGACCTCGAATTTCATCGTCTCGGGGTCCATCAGCGGCAGCGAGGGGAAGGTGTTGCAAAGCGAGATCGCCGAGGCACCTGCCTCGTAGGCGGCCCCTGCGGCATCGGCCAGGGTCGAGGTCGACGGCGTCAGCTTGACCCAGATCGGCACGTCCACCACGCTGGTGACCGCTGCCAGGACCGAGCGGATGATGTCCTCGTCATTGGCGATATGGGCGCCCATGTCCTTGCGGTCCATATGGGGGCAGGACATGTTGAGCTCGATCGCGTCGCAACCGGCGTTCACCACCGCGGTGGCAAGCTTCTTCCAGTTGTTCATTTCCTCGATGCTGCCTGCACCGGCCATGATCGAGGCGATCAGCATGCGGTCCGGGTAGGTCGCCTTGATCTCTTCCAGGTCCGGCAGCCATTGCTCAAGCGGCTGGTCCGAGATCAGCTCCCAGTTCCAGGAGGAATGCGGAACCGTGTCGGGCCGCTTGGAGCGCGAGACATAGGGCTTCTCTTCGCTGGTGCGCTGGAAGATCGTCTTCGGGCCGGCGACATTCTCGACCGGGTGCAGGCCGATGGTCTTGGTGACCACCCCGCCCCAGCCGGATTCGAAGGCCTTCAGGATCTTGCGCTTGCTCTCCGTCGGAGGCGCAGAGGCCAGGACGAAGGGGTTCACGAATTCAAGACCGGTGAAATTAGTTGCTAGTGGATTTGTCATGGCTCATCCCCGTTGTTTGAGACAAGGGAACGTCATTTTTTACCAACAAGTCAATATTTCTCCCGACAAGGGGGGAAATCACGGGCAAAACAAGCGCCGAAGGGCCGCATTCTGGTCGAAACATGTGCAGAAGATGAACTTTGACCGGCCCGGAGGCCGATTCAGAGGCCTTTCGATGCCCTTGGCGCACCGAATTGCCAACCGTCGGCAAGGGGCCGATAGGCCCCCTGCTCTGCTTTAGAAGGCTCCTTGCAGGGTCCAGGGAGACCCTTGCGGCCTAGAAAGAGGCGTTCAGGCTGAAGGAGACGGCGAAATCGCTGTCGGCGATTCCATCGGCCCGCCACCAGAGCTGACCGGTCTCCAGGCTCAGCTCGACCCCCTCTCGGATCTCTCCGGAGAGGCCGCCGCCGATGCCCAGGGCAAGACCCGGCTCATCGCTGCCGAAGCCGGTGTCCGCATATGCGGCAATGGCCATGTCGCCCATCAGGTAGGGAGAGAGGCTGAAACCGCCGATGCTGAACGACGGCAGGCTCACCGTGTTCTGCACCGCCAGCCCGTGATCGCCCGAGACACTGGCCCCGCCCAGTCGCACCGCATTGCCCGAGATCGCGTTGAACTGCTGCGATTGCACCAGCGCGCCCGAGGCCAGCTGGGCCCGCAGGCTCAGCGACCAGCTGAGCTTTTCGCCGAAGGGACGGGTCTGCGAGTACCAGGGCTTCACGATCGCATAGCTGGCCGAAGCACCGGAACGGGCCTCGTCGAAGCGGTCATCGGCGTTGTTGGCCGTCAGCCCGCCGGGGCTGAGCAGCAGGTCCACGCCGTAGCTGCGCTGCCCCTTCTCCAGTTGCAGCGCGCGGCTCCAGCCCGCTTTCAGATAAACCAGATCGACGGTCGAGTTGCTGACCGGGGTGCCGCCGAAGTAAAGCTCGTAGTCCTCGCTGGCCGCCTCCAGGCCAAGATACCAATCCTGCTGCTCGCCCTGCCGGTCGAGGTCGCGCCGGGCGTGATAGGTCAGCCCCAGCCGAGCGGTGGTCTGAACCTGCAGGAAGAGGCCTGCGAAAGCGTTTTCGGGGCGGGTGTAATAGGCCGTGGCCTCAAGCCGGCGATTGCCGCGCAGGAAATGCGTGTAGCTCAGCGTATGCGCCATCGAGCTGGCGTTGTCGGGATCCGCGCCCAGGTCGTAGCGCAGCACGTCGCCCCGCCCCAGGAAGTTGCCGAAGACGGCGCTGCCGTTGAGGTTGGTGCTGGCCTCGCCCTGGAAGACATCGGTGCTGAAACCCAGGGTGAAGGCATAGGGGCGCTCTTCCTGGGTGACGAGGGTCAGCTGGGTGGTGGCGGGCTCGGCACCGGGGCCCGAGACCAGGCGCACCTCGCGGTAGGGATTGGCGTTGAGCAGCGCGACATCCGCCTCCAGCGTTTCGGCGTTGATCGTCTGGCCCGGCTGCACCCGGATCGCGCGGCGGTAGCTTTCGACCTCGAAATAGCGCGCGCCATCGACGGCCGGGGCCTGTGCCAGCCGCGAGGGCTGCACAAGGATCGCCACGGTGCCATGGGTGATGTCCTGCTCGGGCAGGGTCACCAGGGTGAAGGGGTAGCCCGCGTCGCGGAAATGCGCCCGCACCAGATCGACCAGGCGGCCCAGGCTTTCCAGCGAGGCCGGCTGTCCAAGCGCCTGTTGCAGACGCGCGGCAAGCTGAGCCTCTGCGGGGGTCTCGAGGCGCGGGGCGATCTCCACCCCCCTCTGCCGGCTGGCGGCATTGCCGGGCGCCACTGCGACAAGGCGCAGACCGTTCAGGACCGGCAAGAGCGCCTCTTCGCCCGCCAGCGCCGACAATTGGTTCGGCGCGGCCTGCTGCGCGGAAAGCGGCGCGGCGGGGCCGACAGCCATGGCAGCGGCAAGAAGCAGAGCCGGCAGGCGGCCCAAGGAATTGGCAGTCATTGTCTTTTGCATTCTTTTCAGTTCCCGCCCAGCGTGGCGCCGGTGGCCAGTTCGCTCATGATCAGGGCATGCATCGCGGGCGGCACGTTGGCCGGATCGAAACTCCCCGGTTTCAGCCGCGCCATGAAGCTTTCCAGTTCCGCCTCGCGGTTTGCCGCTTCGGCCTGGGTCACACCGCTTTTCACGGCGACGACCGCCGCGGCAACGAAGACCACGGCCCCGACCGCGACCATCCCCCCGGAGGCGCCGGCCGTCGCCGACAGGCCCTCGATCACTTTCGTGGCGCCGGTAATTGCAGCAATTCCCGCTTCAGTTCCGGAGGCTGCCGAGATGACGGCGGCATTCGCCAGCCCGACTGCGTAGGTGTTCGCGACGAAGGCAATGGGGACCGCGGCCGAGCCAGCGCCGTAGGCCGCCGCGGTCGCGCCGGACGCGATGCCTTGCATGTGGTAGGCGAGGTCCTGTTCATAAACCCCCAGCACGTCGTCCAGCACGTGACCCGCAGGCGGCAGGGCGACGATGCCGCCAAGTGTGCCGGCCTCAGACGCGCGGCGCTGGTCGTCCGCATGCTTCGCAGCGGCCAGCTTCCAGTACATCTCCTCCGCCATGCGTCGCGCGCGGTACTCGTAGCGTCCCCGCAGCAGGGTTTCGGCCTCGGACAGCTCGGCGGGATCGGCATGGACCAGCGCCTGGATGTAGCCGTCCATCGCCTGCATCAGGAGTCCGGCCAGTGCCGGATCGCCCCCGACACGGGCCATGAAGTAGTCGGCGCCGATCTTCCCGCTGCGCAGATCGTCGAGCAGGTAGATCATGTCCGTGTCGAGGGCGCCCATGCTGATGGCGCTCCCCATGTAGTCCGCAAGGACATTGACCAGGATATCCGAGGGCTCGGACGTCAGATCCTCCATCAGCCCCGCCGTCAGCGGCGAGACCACGTCGGGCGCCTTGTTCACAGTGATCTCGTTGCTGCCCATGTCGCAGACCCCGTCCACCATCACCTTGCCAAGGTTCTCGCAGACCTCGGGGTCGACGATCTGCCCCTTGTCGTTGGTGAAGTACTTGGTGTCCGACGTGTAGGTGGTCGTGGTGCTGTCGACCTCGATGTCGATGTCGAGGGGTTCGATGCGCTGGATGTTCTTGGTGATCACGTCGCCCAGCCCGCCGACATAGCTGATGTCGTACTTGCGGTCCGCGTCCGGGTCCGCTTCTCCATCGGCCAGAGTCACCACAGCCTTCAGCACATCCGGCATGGTCTCGCCGGGCACCAGGCTGATGGTCGCCTCACCGACATAGGCCAGGCCCAGGCGGCTGCTGCTCGCCAGCCGTCCACTGACAAGGGTGCCTCCACCGTAGATCAGGCCGGGGTAAAGCTCTTCGCGCTGGAAGTCCGCCGACAGCTCCCGCACGACGTCATGGGCCGAAATGACGATCTCCTGCCGGGTAACCTCCATCGTCCCGCCCTCGATGGTGAGAGAGTAGTTCGACAGCGGCATCCAGCCCCCGGGCGTGACCTGCGGGGCGTAGCTGGCCCAGATCATGTCCTCCTGCGGACCGTTCGGCAGGGCGAAGGAGTCCATCCGCAGCTCGGGCTCGAGGAACTGGAAGATGTTCAACTGGGTCTGGCCGTTCTGCAGCCCCTCGAGGGTATAGCTGACATCGAACGGGTCGCCATAGCCCACGGTCACGTCGCTCATCCGGATGAGCAGCGGCGCGGGCGTGACCTTGACCTCGCCCAGGACCTGGCTCTGCACCTCGTAGTTGGCGTTGTTGACGCTGCCCGTGATCGCGTAATTGCCGACATTGGCGTGGGGGTCGGCGCCCTCGCTGTAGAAGCCGCCGCCGGCCAGCACGTCGGCCAGGGTATGGCCGGACGCGATGTTGTTGATCTGCACATCGAGCGGAGCGTCCGTGCCATAGGTGCGGAACTGATCCGCCACCTCGACCGTGATCAGGCGCGGCAGGATGGTGATCGTGCCCTGCGCCGGGACCTTCAGCTCGTAATTGTTATCCTGGATCAGACCCATGACCGAGTATTGGCCCACATCGGTCAGCGCATCGTCATGCACCCCCTCGAAGCTGAAGCCGTCGATATCGTCCTGGGTGTCGCCATTGACCAGGCCCAGCACCAGCAGGTTGGGCGTGCTGGTAGCGCCGAAATAGCGCTGCGAGGCCGAGATGACGCCGCTGACCTGCCGCTTGGTGACCGTGGCGGTGCCCTCGTTCATCTCTCCCAGCGTGTAGTTGCGCACGCCCGCGCCAAGCACCGCGCTGATCGAGCGGGTCTGGCCGGCGTCCAGCGAGCTGTCGGTGATGCCCGAGCTGTAGACCAGCCCCAGATCCTCGAGACTGTCCCAGGCCATCAGCCCGTCGGCGGTGGTCCCGGTGACGCTGAAGGCGCTGTCGCCATAGGCCCGGCTGGCCGTGCCGACGTTCAGGTTCACCGTCGCGGGATTTACCGTCAGGCTTGGCGTATTGGCCGAGGCGACGACGTAATTGCCGTTCTCGATCCCCGAGATCGTCACCTGGTAGCCGCCCGTGATGACATTGGCATCCGCCGCGAAACCCTCCGAGGTCGCCTGCAGATCGCCAAGATCCGCCAGCGTGTCCGAGGCCTTGAGGCCCGAGGCGGTGAAGCTCAGCCAGCCGCCATTGGCGGACTGGCCGTAGACTTTCGACAGGTCCTGCGCCGTGATCGTCAGCGGTGCGGGGGTCACGGTCAGGGCATTGCTGCTCAGCCGGGTCTCGATGTCGTAATTCTGCGCCGAGCCACTGACCGTCACACCGTAGCTGCCGACATCCGAGTCCACACCCGCCGAGGTCGCGAAGTCGAGCGTCACCGACGTTGCATCGTCTCCGTTGTACCACTGCGTCCCGCCCACGGGGGTCACCGAGAAGCCGGGGTTGCTGTCGCCGTAGACGCGGCTGGTGGGGTCGACCGACAGACGCAGCAGCGCGGGCGTGATACTGAGGGTGCCCGGAAGGACGCTGACCGTGTAGTTGGCCGCTCCGTTCTCCACCCCGGACACCAGGCCGGTGATCGCGTAGTTACCGACATTGCTCTGCACCGTCGCCAGCGTGCCCTGGCTCACTTCGAAGAAGTCCTCGTGTCCGGGGCTCACCAGGCCGTCGAACGTCGGCGCGAGGAAATTGTTGATCGTGCCATAGGTGCGGGTCCGATCGCGCAGCTGCACCGTCAGGGCTCGGGGCGTCACCGTGAAGTCATTGTCCACGCCATTGTCGACGATGGTGTAATTGCCGTGGGTCGCAGCCTGGTAGACCGCATCGTAAGAGCCGACATCGGGCAGGCTGCCCGCACCCGCGACCGTGGCCTCGACATTGTCCAGACCGATGCTCAGCGCCGTATCGCCGTTCCGGAAGCCGGTGAAGGTGACCGGAACCCTGTAGCTGTCGCCATAGGTGATCGTGGTCGGTGTCGGGCTGGCGATCAGCTGCGCGGGGGTGACCGTCAGCGTGCCCGGCACGAAGGCAAAGCCGGTGTAGGTGTCATCGGTCAGCGCGAGGCTGCCCTGGCTGATCGAGATCACGTAGTCGCCGACATCGCTGTTCACCCCGGCCGAGACCGAAAGCTCCGGCGCGCCGGTGGTCGCGGTGTCGAAACTGTCACCGCTCAACAGCCCCTCGACCGAGAAGCTCAGCGTGCCGTTGCCGGCCCCGTAGAGGCGGTCGATGTCATCGGCGGTCAGCGTCAGCTTGCCGAGCCCCGCCAGGTAGAAGATCCGGCTGACGCCATCCTCGGGCAGGCCCGAGGGCGGGGCGGAGGCATAGGTCTCTCCGGCCACCTCGGTCAGGGTCAGATCCGTCGCCAGGCTGGTGCGCAGCTTGTTGGTGGAATAGGCCAGCAGGCGCTGGCCGGCCCCGGCGTCCAGCCCGGCAAAGGCCGCGGCGGGGGCCGAGCTCAGGATATCCCCATTGGTAGAGGCCAGCACCAGATCCAGCGCGCCGGAGCTTGCCGGATTGGCAAGGCTGAAGCTGGAGCCCAGCGAGAGATCCCCGTCGGTGACGATGGAGAACCCCGTCAGCGCGGTTCCCGCCAGCGAGCCGTTCACCGTCAGCCCGTCGCCGCCATTGACCACCGAAAGCGCGCCCGAGAAGCCGCCGTCATCGGCGGAGATGAGATTCAGCTCTTCGATGTCATTGTTGGCGGAACTGAGGTCCACGTCGCCCGAGACGCCCATGCCGAAGTCGATATCGACCGTTTGCGCCGCAAGCTCGACCGCAGAGAAGTTGACCGCCGCCGGTCCGGAAGCGCCGGACGACCTGATCGTGATGCGGTCGGCACTGACACCGATGGGAAGTGCCGGGAACCCACCCTGGGACACCGGCCCCGCGATCGTGCCCGGAGCGCTCAGGACCAGATCGCCCTGTTGAAGGTCGATCCCGAAGTTCAGGTAGATGCCCTCTCCGGCCGTGAGCGTCAGGGAATTGGTGTTGCCGCTGTTCGCATAGAGTTCGCTATTGTTGTAGATGCTGCCGCTGGCCTGGAGGATCACGTTCATGCTGTCCAGCAGACCCACGATGGTGTCCGCTTCGATTTCGGAGCCCTGGTAACCAGGGTCCCATTCCCCCGAGCCCGGCTCGGGCGTGATGGTGCCGCCATCAACGACGGCCTCCTCGCCCTGCCCTTGCGAGGAGACGATCACCAGGTCATCAGGGTCCAGCAGCAGGGTGCCGGCCTCTCCGAATTCGGCACTGAGGTCGATGGAAGAGGGCCGGAAGTCCAGCGCGCCCGCGCCCGAGATCTCGGCAAAGCCACCGTTTCCGCCTGCGCTGCCGCCGGTCGCCGACAGGCTGCCGCGGAACGAGGTCACGTCATCGGACCAGAGCACCACGGTGCCACCATCCCCCTGCCCCGCCAGCGCCGAGGCATCGAGAACGGCGCTTTCGGTGACCTCGAGGCTGCGCGCGTTGGCAATGGCGGCATCGCCGCCCTGCACGCCGCCGCCGACGTAGATCTCGCCACCCGAGCCATCTGCGTTGCGCGCCTCCTGTGTGCCGCTGACCCGGACAGAGCCGCCGCCGGAGCTGAGCAGGATGCGCCCGCCCTTGCGCTCGACTCCGGTCGCGCGGACCGTGCCGGACTGATTGATCGCCAGGTCGTAGACCGAACCGCCGGCGGCCTTCAGCTCTGCCTGGGCGGCTTCTATCAGGCCCTGGTTGTCGACCCCGGTGCCGCCGAAGGTGAGCCCTGCGTCAATGTGCAGAAGCTGATCGTCGGCGGGCCGCAGCCAGGCCTGAGTTCCCGCACCCAGGGCGGCAACCCCACTCGTGGTCGTAATGCGACCGTAGTTGCCAACCCTGGGTGCTACCAGCACCACGTCCCCGGCGCTGGATTCTATAATTCCCTTGTTGATGACAGCGCCGCTGCCATCTCCGCTCAACTGCAGGTCTCCGCCCTGCATGAACATCTCGTCGCCGATCTCCAGCGAGGAGGCGACAAAGCCTCCGCGAGAGGTGATCTGACCGCTCTCACCGATGAGCACGCCATCGGGGTTCAGTAGGAAAACGTGCCCATTGGCCGAAATGTTCCCGTCGATCCGCGAGGCCCCCGCCCCGCCGGTCACCCGGTTTAGGATCGCCGCATCCTGTCCCGGCTGGTGGAAAGAGACGCCCTCCTGGGTGCCCACGTCGAAACTGTTCCAGTCGATGATGGCGCGGTTGCTGTTCTGATGGATCGCCGTCACGCCGCCGGTGGCCGCACCGATTTGGGCCGATCCGGCGACCACGTTGCCGCCCGTCGGACCCGCCAGGGCCTGGGACCCGCTCAGCGCGCAGAGCATGACAAGCATCGCGCCATGGGAGGCGCGGTTTCGCAGGAAGGATGCAATTGTCATCGTAAATTCACCAAAGCAGCTGTTTGAACCATCGCTGGCTTCTAGCTTCGCCTTGAAATTTCAGACAATTCCCATTTGGGGACCTAGGGGAAATTTAGCCCGCCAGGCTATCGACCAGAGGCCCCCGGCGGGTGGCGGGGGGCACCTCGAAGGGCGCGCCCGCGGCGGCGGCCAGAAGCCAGTCCCATTCCGCCTTGATCATCGACCGGCCCATGCCCTCGAGCACGTAGAGCGTGGCGTCCGGGGCCTCTTCGGCCATGGCGCGCGCGCCCTCGAGCGGGCTCGACCGGTCGCGATCGCCATGGAAGAGCAGCATCGGCACCGTCAGCTCGGCCAGGTCGAAGCCCAGGGGGCGGCCGATGTGGCGGTGCTCCTGGACGACGCCGGCAAAGCCGTTGGCGGTGCGCTCCTCAAGGATCATCTGCACGCTCTTCAGCAGGTTCGGCGAGCGCAGGATGGCCTCTTCATGGGGGCAATCGGCCACGGCGATGGCCCTGTCTGCGAACTTCCCCGGATCCTGGATCACCGACTTGCACAGGAAGGGGATGAGCCAGCGCAGCACCAGCGGCGAGCGGCGCCCGATCACGGCCGAGATCTTGTGCAGGTAGTTGCCCTGCAGCCCGTGATCCTCTTGGTACTTCGGGTTGTGGACCGAGGCGAGCACCAGTCGGTCGCAGCGCGCACCGAAGGCCCGGGCCACATGCAGCGCACTGACCGAGCCCAGGGAATTGCTGAGCACGGCGAAATGGTCGATCCCCAGCCGGTCGCAGAGCAGCCCAAGATCCTCGGCATCGCCCGCCGCCGACTTGCGCCGGATGAAGCTGGACCGGAAGGTGCCGGGACGGCAGGGGATGATCAGCCGCGCACCGAGACGGCGCAGCACCTTCTCGAAGGCCTCGGGAAAGCGCAGCACGTCGAGACCCACCCCGGACATGGCGTCGTAGTGGATGATCGGATAGCCATCCGCATCGCCGAGCGAGAAATACTCCATCTGCCCGCCCTCGGGCCGTTCGATCTGGCGGCGCACCGAAGCGCGCTCGGTCGGAGAGAAATCGGCGTCGATGACCGAAAGCGGGTTCTGCAGCGCCGCGCGGACAAGCTCTGTCTGCCCCGAGATGCCGATGGTCTGGCAGATGTCCTTGAGATAGGTGCGCGCGCTCTCGTAGCTCACGCCAACCTCCGAGGCGGTCTCGCGCAGGTCGGCGTGCTTGAGGAAGGCCGCGAGAAACTTGCCCCGCCCCGCCGTCAGCCCATAGGTGGCCGAGAGATTGGCCGCGATCTGCTGCGGGTCGCGGGTCAGCCGCAGCCGGGCCCAGTCGACGCGCGGCGGCAGCCCCATCTTGCGCACGAGATCGGGGCCCAGCAGGACATCGTCCGTGGTGCCCTGCGCGCCCTCGCTCAGGTTCAGCGGTCCCCGCGTGGCGTCATATTGCCGGCGCAGCGCCATGGGCAGCACCCCCGTCGCCGCAGGTTTCTTGGCCAGCGGATCGGGCGTCTCCTCGCCGGGCTCCCCCGACACCCATTCCTGCGACAGCTCGCGCCCGTCGGCATCGAAGAGCTGGAAGGACAGAGACAGGCTGGACAGCAGCCTGCGGCCAAGGTCCCCGGCATCGCGGTTCTCGCTCAGCCGGTCCGAGATCCTCATGGCGCGTTCGACGTGCGCGCGCAGGTCCTTCAGCCCTTCGGCATTCTCCAGCCCTGCGCCGTCGCTGGTCTCGGTCAGGGCCTCGATATGGGCGATGAGTTCGACCCAGCGGGAGTTGTCCAGCGCCACGTCGTAGATCATGTGCGCAAGCTGGCTCAGGGCCTCTTGCGAAAGCGCCGGGGCGGCGGCGGGCGGCGGCGCCCTGTCGTCGGTCGTCTCAGTCACTGCGCGGTGCTCCTCGCGGCGGGCGACATTCGGCCGCCAGCCTTCACTACGGCAGTTCAGACGACCACAAACGATCCCCAAGCTCAACAGGGTTTGTGCAACCTATGGCTGTTGCGGGGGCTGGAAGCCGCTGAACAACCCCGGCTTCTTTTTCGCCAAAGGGGTAGCCGGTTCTGACCCGGAGCCTGCCGGACCGGCCCGGCAAGCCGCAACGCGGGCCCGGCACCAGGCCGGACCCGCGAGCGCCAAGACGGCGCTGTCTAGGTGCCCTCTTTCCTCACGGTGAGATGCGGCGTCCCGTCCGAGGTGCGGCGGCGGCTGACACCGGTTTCGTCGATCGTTCCCCGCAGCCTGTGGCGCCAGTTCGAGAAGCTCTCGAAGGTAACGCTATCGACGGGCTCATCGAGGGCGATCTGCACCTGCCGGAACCCCTGCGGCCCGGAAAGGCCGACGATCTTGCCGCGATAGGCCTGCCCCAGGTAGCGACCGTTCACCCGGTCTCCCGGCGCCAGCCCCTCGGGGGCATTGCGGCGGCCAAGGCGTGCATGCAGCGTGTTCCAGTCCCGCGCCCCATGTTGCCGCGCCACGATCTCGAGCGCCTCGGCATGGCTGACCGGCGTGCCACGGGCCTGCAGCTCCTGCCGCAGTGCCCGCGCCTGGGCCTTCACGCTCTCTACTGTGGGAGCGGTCATTTGGCGGCTGCCTTCGACAGGGGCGCGGCGGGGACCGGCGGACGGCGCGACAGGATCAGAAGCACCACCCCCAGCATCACCACATCAGCCGTGGGAAAGGCCAGCCAGAGGTGTTCCGTCCCGAAAGCCAGGCTGAAGGACAGCACAAGTGCCGGCACCAGGACCCAGGGCTTCAGCAATGTCAGCGCCGCCGCGCGTCCCGGAGACCCCATGGCCTGGTAATGCATCGCCAGCACCAGGATCGGCCCGGTGAAGGCATAGAGCGCGGTCACGGGACGCAGGATCGCGGCGGTCACCCCGATCACCCGCGGATCTTCCGAGAAAAGCGCGCCCAATGCGGACCCGGCGAAGAACCCGAGGCAGGTGACCCCGATGCAGAGCAGGAAGGCGCAACCGAGCGCCAGGCGCAGCGCCGCGCGGGCGCGGTCCATGCGCCCTGCGCCGACGTTGTTGCCGGTGATGCTCTGGGTGGCCAGGGCAATGGCCATCTGCGGCAGATAGGCCAGCCCCAGCAGGCGCAGCACCGCACCATAGGCGGCGGCGTGGATCGCGTAGTCGTCCTCGGACCCAGCCAGCGCCAGCAGCACCGTGCTGGCGACAAGCGAGATGCCGATGAAGCTGAGAGACAGCGGCATGCCAAGCGCCAGGATGCTCTGCCAGCCACCGCGCCAGGGATTGCGGCGCAGCACCTCGAGCGGCAGGGCGGCGGGATCTCGTCCGCGAAGCCCGAGCACCAGCCCCAGCCCGAGCGCCTGCGCCGCCACCGTGCCAAGCGCAGAGCCCGCGACGCCCAGGTCCATCACCACGATGGCGATATAATTGGCCGCGATGTTCAGCAGGTTGACCAGCACCGAGAGCAGCGCGATGCGCCCGGCCCGCCCCTCGTTTCGCAGGGCATCCGAGTGCAGGCCCAGGACAAGTTGCAACGGCGCGCCCAGCACCATGATCAGCAGGTAGCTCTGGGTATGGCGCGCGACCACCGGATCACCGGCGGCCAGGGCGGAGACCACCCATGGGCCAAGAAGCAGCGCCGCCAGGATCAGCCCGGCGCTGGCAAGCAGCGCCAGACCGTGAGCGCTGGCGAAGATGGCGCCGGCCTCGTCCTGATCTCCGGCGCCCATGTGGCGGGCAAAGAGGCTCGACATGCCGCCGCCGACCAGCACCGACAGGGCATTCAGCAGCATGACCACCGGGAAGGCCGCACTGACGGCGGCCAGACCGTCGACACCGACGAAGCGGCCGACGAAGATACCGTCGACAAGGTTCAGCAGCCCACCCATCGACATGACGATGGCCATGGGCAGCGCATTGGACAGGAAGACCCGACCGACGGGTCGGGTGAGAAAGGGGTTGTCGCGTTCGACAGGGGCGCGTCCGACAGACATCGCTCACTCCTCAGAGAAGCATTTCGGATCGGGAGGGTGCCTGCATTGCCCACCAGCGAAATGCATCGAGGGTGAGGGATCTTTCTTCTCCGGGCTTCACCGTGACTTGCGTCGCAGGCGGCAGGTGCCCGGCACCTGTCGCCTTGATAGGGAAAACCCCGTCGCCCGGCAATAGCTGTCGAGACCCGACGCCAACGAGGGCGACCGGGGGGGGCTCAGTCGGCCAGCCAATCCTGAACCAGTTGCTCCAGCGCCGGCCAGTCGGTGTACTCCTTGGGGCGATCGAGGTCGGCCTCCGGGTCCTTGCGGGCAATGATCTGGCGCATCACGAAGCGGCGCAGCAGGTCGTAGTCTGCGGGCCTGTAGGCGCCCGCCACATGTGCCACGCACTGCGGCTGCCAGCCGGTGGCGGCGGTGAGGTCTTCGACGACCTTATCAAGCCCCTTCCAATCCTCGGCATCGTGGCCCGCCGCCGCCAGCGAGACCGACAGGAAAAGGGCCGGATGCGCGGCAAGCGCACCTGGCTGCGCGGCCACGAAGTCGGAAAGCGTCCTCTGGTAGTGGCCTGCATGGACCGAGGCCGCCAGGATCACCCGGTCGAAACGAGAGAGCTCCAACCCCTCTGCCTCGGCGAGCGGCAAGAGCTCGACCGAGACTCCACCCGCGACGAGGTGATCGGCGATATGGCGGCAGATCTTGCGCGTGTGACCTTCGGATGTGGCATAGCCAATCAGGATTTTCATCAGAGCCTCCCGGAACGAGTACTGAACCATCGCGGCGGATCGCGCCGCAGTCCCAGCCTGCCCTGAAAGCATGCCCGCTGCCTTGACCGGGATCAACTTGCGACCAAAGCCGAAGCCCGGACAGGCTGGCACTTGACGGCTTTCGTCGGGATGCGGCAGAGCAGAAGCATGGGCGCCACGGAAACCTTCAACATCGTCATCGTCGGCCAGGCCGGACGGCTGCAATACGAGGCGTTGCTCTTTGCCGCCTCGCTGCGCGCCCGTTCGCCCGGTTTCCAGGGCCGTCTGCTGGTGGCCGAGCCGCAGCCGGGGCCGCTCTGGCCCGGCGATCCCCGGATCTCCAACGACGATGTGCGCGCCGCCCTGCAGGATCTGGGCGCCGAGATCCTGCCCTTCGAGAGCCGCCACTTCGGCAACGCCTATCCCCATGGCAACAAGATCGAATGCCTTGCCGCCCTGCCCGGTGACCGGCCCTTCGTCTTCTTCGACAGCGACACGCTGGTGCTGGACGAGCTTTCGGATGTGCCCTTCGACTTCGACCGCCCCTCGGCCTCGTTGCGCCGCGAGGGCACCTGGCCGCAGATCGAGCTCTACGGCCCCGGTTACACGGACACCTGGCGCAGCCTCTACGACCGCTTCGGGCTGGATTTTGAAAGCTCGCTCGATCTCTCCTGGCCCGACGAATTCTGGCGCCGCTACCTCTATTTCAATGCCGGTTTCCTCTACCACCGCGATCCCCGGGCCTTTGGCGAGCGCTTCCTGCGCTACGCGCTCGAGATCCGCGATAGCCCGCCGCCCGAGCTGGTCTGCCAAAGCCTCGATCCCTGGCTCGACCAGGTGGCGCTGCCGCTGGTGATCCATTCCTTCGGCGGCGGGCGCGATGCCCTGCCCGAGGGTTTCCTAGACGGGAACACCACCTGCCACTACCGGGTCTTCCCGCTGCTCTATGCCCGCGAGGCGGACCGGGTGGTCGAGGCGCTGGAAGAGATCGCGGCCCCGAACCGGCTGAAAAAGGTGCTGAAGCAATACGAGCCGATCAAGCGCATGGTCTACCAGGGGCGCGGTGCCAAGGTACGCGCACTCTTCGACCGGCAGAACCTGCCACACAGGGAACAGGCGATCCGCAACCGGATTCGCCGCGAAGGCCTCTGGATGCGCTAGGCACCCCGGCCTGCCTGAAAGACCCCCGATCCGACGCGCGCGAGGGCCGAAACCCGCTGTCCGCGCGGCTTCCTCGGGCGACCGCCCCCTGGCACGGAACAGAAACCCGCCGAAGCGCTCGCGCAACCCTTTGCCTGAGCGACGCTCTGCGCTAATGTCCCGCGGTAACTTGAGAGGTTGCGCCTCGCTTTTGATCTATTCCCGCCCGTTGGCGGCCGGCTTCAAACGCAATCCAGGGACGTATGAAACCGAATTTTGCCTTGAATATCCTGCCCGACGGGCTGGAACTTCTGCATCGCTCAACGCCCGGCTGGGACCGGGTCGGTCGTGTTGATTTCGACGCAGAGGATCTGCCCGCGGAGCTTGCCGCGCTGCGTCGCATGGGCGAGGCCTTCGGGCCCGAGCCTCTGCGCTGCAAGCTGGTGATCCCCAACGACCAGATCCGCTACATGTCGATCTACACCGGCCCCGCCACCGAGGAAGAGCGGCGCGCGGCGGTGATGGCCAACCTCGAGGGGGCCACCCCCTATCCGCTGGATCAGCTGCAATTCTGCTGGTCGGTCTCGGGCGAGATGACCCATCTCGCCGCCGTCGCCGAAGAGACCCTGGCCGAGGCCGAGGCCTTCGCCATGGAGCACGGCTTCAACCCGGTTTCCTTTGTCGCCATCCCCGAGGGCGGCGGCTATATCGGAGAGCCCTTCTTCGGCCCGACCAGCGCCGCGTCCACCCTGTTGGGGGGCGAGAGCGTCGAGCGGGACGCGGTACAGATCCACGTGGTCGGCAATGCCGCCCTGCCGCAGGAGGCGCTGCCCCGCGCGATCCCCGAACCTGCCCCGGACGCCGAAACGCCGCCCCCTGCGCCCGAAGCGCCCGAAGCGACCACACCGGTCGCAGCCCCAGAACCGGACGCGGTGGATGAGCCCATCGAGGCGTCCGGTGAAGAAGCAGAGCCCCCCTCCGAGGCTCCCAAAGTGGCTGAGCCGGAAGCTCTAGAAGAGGACACCGCCCGGCCCGAAGCCTCTGAGGCGACGCCCGAGGTCGAGGCCGACCCCGAGGACAAACCCGCGCCCGAGGCCAGGATCGAACCTGTCGAGCCGCATCAGCCACGCGATCTTTTCGACTTCGACGCCATCCAGTCCGAAGCCACACCCGAGGACAGCCCGGCAGAGACCCCGAAGACCACCGGTCCTGAGGCAACGCCCGAGATCCCCGAGACGGCGAAGACCTTCCAGAGCAAGCGCAAGCTTGCCGCCGGGACCGACCCCGAAGCCGGGGACGTGGCGCAGAGCCTGAAAGCCTCGCTGGACAGCCTGCGCCCCGCGCCCGAGGTCGAACTCGAGGCTCCGCGCCGCCGTCGCGCCCGGCGCGACGAGGACAGCGCATCGCGCAAGCGCAAGTCCCGCAATGAAGAGGCGGACAACCCCAGAAGCGCCCGCGAAAAACCCCGCGAGGCCAAGCCGCCCAAGCTGGCCGCCCCGAAGGGCAAGATCAGCCTCACCGCACCCGAGAAGCCCGTGGCCAAGGCCGAGCTGGCGCCGCGCAAGGCCCCGGTCGCCGCGCCCGAGAAGCCCCTCTCGGCCCCTGCTTCCGTCTCGGCGCCTGCTGCCGTCTCGGCCCCTGCTGCCGTCTCGGCCCCCACTTCCGTCTCGGCCACTGCTTCCGTCTCGGCCACTGCTTCCGTCTCGGCCCCCGCCCCCATCACCAGTGGCGCCAAGCCGCTTGCGGCGACGGTGACCCCCAAGGTTGCGGCACCCAAGGCGCTCGACCCTGCACGGCAACGTGCCAGCGAGGCCGAACAGCTTACCGTCTTCGGCGAACGTCCCGGCCAGGCCGGCAACAGCCCGCGCCGGGGCTACGGACGGGTGGCCATCCTGGCACTCGTGCTGGCGGGTCTCGGGATCGCCGCCTGGGCTGCACTGAACGGCGGGACGCTCTTGCCCGAGCGCGGCGAAGGGCTGGCCGAGATGCTGCCGGAGGCCACGGCACCAGAGACTGAGACGCCCCCGGAGACCGCGCTGGCCGCCCTGCCCGAGATCGTGCCTGAAAGCGCGCCCCAGACGACCCCCGATGCGATCTCCGCGCCGGAGCGCCTGCCCGCGGCGGCGGAGAGCTCGGAGGTGGCCCTTGCCACGCCCGAGGCCATGCCGCCCGTCGAGGACCCCGAGCCCGGCGCCCTGACCCGGTCCATCACCCAGCCCCGCATGCCGATGCAGATCCGCCCGGCCCCCGCCACCCCGGCGGAAGCCGCCGCGCGCTATGCCGCCACCGGGATCTGGCAGCGCGCGCCCGCCGCACCGCTGCCGCCGATGGCCACCGAGCTGGGCGAGATCTCTCTCGCCGCGCTGACCCCGACCGAGCGCGCCGCGCCCGTGGTGGGCCTTCAGGACACCGCGCGCCGTCGCCCCACCTCGGGCTTCAGCAGCCCGATCAACCCGCCCTCGCCGGACCTGGAGTTCGAGCTGGACGAGCGCGGGCTGGTGCCCGCCACCGCAGAGGGCGCACTGACCCCCGAGGGCCACCTGGTCTACCTGGGCGCGCCCGAGGTCACCCCGCCGTCGCGCCCCGAGGCGACCCTGGCCCCCGAGGCCCAGCCCGCAGCCCTGCCCCTGCCGGAAGCTGCGCCCGAGACCACCGCCGAGCCTGCGGCCGGGACCCCTGCCGCCGAGACCGCTGCGGCGGAGGCGGCCGAGCAGCCCCTGGACCCGGTGATCGCGGCGGCGCTTGAGCTTGCCATCGCCAATGACCCGGAAGCGCTGCTTGCGCCCGGAGAAGAGCTGACGCTTGCAGTGGCCGGCTCGATCCGGCCGCGCCTGCGCCCCGAGGGACTGGCCCCCGAAGCCCGAGAGCCCGCGACCGAGGCCGATCTCTCGGCGGGGGTCTCGACCCGCCCCCGCGCCCGCCCCCAAGATTTCGCCGTGCTGGTCGCCGCGGCCCAGGCCGCCGCTGCCTCTGCGCCGCCGCTGCCCGTCCCCTCGCCCGCCGTCATCCCGCCCGGCCCCTCGCAGCCGTCGGTGGCGCGCCTGGCGACGGTGGAACGGGCCATTGACCTTAACCGCATCAACCTGATCGGCATTCGCGGAGAGCCCTCGTCTCGCCAGGCGCTGGTGCGGCTGGCGGATGGCCGCATCCGCAAGGTTCAAGTGGGGGACCGCCTGGACGGTGGCCGTGTCGCTGCCATTGGCGACAGCGCCCTGACCTATGTGAAGAAGAACCGCTCGGTCCAGCTGGAGATGCCGGACTGAGCCGCGACGGCCCAGGCCCGGAACTGCCCGCTGCCTGACCCCGCGCTGCCGGGACGGGCGTTCAAAGCTCTGCGATCCGCCCTCCGCCTGCGCGCTGACTGTTGCGCTGGCAGCCCGGCTCTCTCTATCATCTCCTGAACCGCCCGAGCGGCAGCGCCCCCGACCGCCCAAGGAGATGAAATGGAAGGTTTTCTTTACCAGGCTACGATCTATCTCTGCGCGGCGGTGATCGCCGTGCCGCTCTCGGCCCGCCTCGGACTGGGGTCGGTGCTGGGTTACCTGGCGGCGGGGATCCTGATCGGGCCGGGCCTGCATCTCATCGGGCACGAGACCCATGACCTGCAGCATTTCGCCGAATTCGGCGTGGTGATGATGCTCTTCCTGATCGGCCTCGAGCTTGAACCTCGGGCGCTTTGGGACATGCGGCACAAGCTGCTGGGACTGGGTGGCATGCAGGTGATGCTGACCATGGGCGCGGTGGCGGGCGCGGCGATGGCCTTCGGCCTCAGCTGGCAGCCGGCGCTGGCCATTGGCATGATCCTGGCGCTGTCCTCCACCGCCATCGTGCTGCAGACCCTGTCCGAGAAGGGCCTGATGCAGACCCAGGGCGGGCGCTCGGCCTTCGCGGTGCTGCTGACCCAGGATATCGCGGTGATCCCGATGATCGCGCTCTTGCCGCTGCTGGCCCTGCCCGACTTCATCCCCCATGCGATGAGCGCCGCCGAGGGGGCCGAGGCCGCCCATGGCGCCGCCGAAGAGAGCCTGTCGCTGGTCGAAGGCCTGCCCGGCTGGGGCGTCACGCTGGTGACCCTGGGCGCGGTGGCGGCGGTGATCCTGATCGGGATCTACCTGATCCGCCCGGTCTTTCGTTTCATCCATGCAGCGCATCTGCCCGAGATGTACACCGCGCTCGCGCTGGCCATCGTCATCGGCATCGCCTTCCTGATGAACCTGGTGGGTCTCTCGCCCGCGCTCGGCACCTTCCTGGCCGGGGTGGTGCTGGCCAACAGCGAGTTCCGGCATGAGCTGGAAAGCGACATCCAGCCCTTCAAGGGCCTTCTGCTGGGGCTCTTCTTCATCACGGTCGGCGCGGGCATCAACTTCGAGATCCTGCTCGATGCGCCGCTGAAGATCTTCGGCATCGCCCTGGGCACCATGCTGCTGAAGGGGCTGATCCTGCTGGTGCTGGGGCGGCTCTTCAGGCTCAAGCACCGCAACCTGATGCTCTTTACCCTTGGCCTGGCGCAGGCCGGGGAATTCGGCTTCGTGCTGATCTCCTTCTCTCAGCAGGTCAATGCGCTGGACAGCACCCTGGCCGCGCAGCTCTTGCTGGCGGTGACGCTGACAATGCTGCTGACGCCGCTCTTCTTCATCCTCTACGACCGCCTGTCGCGCCGCATGGTCGAGAACCTGGAGCCCGAGCCAGACGAGATCGAGCACGAGGGCCCGGTGATCATCGCGGGCATCGGCCGCTTCGGGCAGATCGTCAACCGGATGGTGCAGAGCTCGGGCTTCCAGACCGTGGTGCTGGACAACAACATGAACACCATCGAGCTGATGCGGCGCTTCGGCTTCAAGGGCTATTTCGGCGACCCCTCACGGCCCGATATCCTGCATGCGGCGGGGATCGAGAAGGCCCGTGTGCTGGTTGCCGCCATGGACGACAATGACGCCGTGGTGCGGCTGGTGGCCTATGCCCGCGCCATGCGGCCCGACCTGCATATCATCGCCCGCGCCTATGACCGGACCCATGTCTACAAGCTCTACCAGGCGGGCGCCGATGATATCGTCCGCGAGACCTTCGACAGCTCGCTGCGGGCCGGGCGCTACGTGCTGGAGAACATCGGCCTGACCGACTTCGAGGCCGCCGAGGCCGAGAAGATCTTCTTCCATCACGACCGCAACTCGATCCGCGAACTGGCCGAGCTCTGGGACCCGGCGATCCCGCCAGGCAAGAACACGGCCTATATCGAACGCTCGAAGGAGCTGGAGAAGGGTCTGGAAGCGGCGCTTCTGGCACAGCTTGCCGACGAGGAGGATGCCAGCTGACGTCTGCGCCGGGACGCCCCTGGGGACGCCTCCGGCGGGAGTATTTTCAGCCTGGTGATGAACTGGGGCTCAGCCCCCGGAGACGCCGGCCTCGGCGAAGGTGGCCATGCCGGAGTGGCATTCCAGGGCCGCCTTCAACAGCGGGATGGCCAGCGCCGCGCCAGAGGCCTCGCCCAGGCGCAGGCCGAGGTTCAGCAGCGGCACCTTGCCGAGTTTTCCCAGCAGGGCCTCATGGGCCTGTTCGGCGCTGCCGTGACCGGCGATGGCATGATCCAGCGCGCCTGCGTTTTCGGCCTGCAGGCAGGCGGCGGCGGCGCAGCAAATGAACCCGTCGAGGATCACCGGGATGCCTTCGCAACGGGCCCGCGCGATGGCACCCGCCATGGCTGCGACCTCTCGCCCGCCAAGGCAGCGCAGGGTGTCGAAACCGGTCTCGGGCGCATGCAGCGCCACCGCCTCGGCCACCACCTGCGCCTTGCGCGAAACGCCCTCGTCATCCAATCCAGTGCCGCGCCCGGCCCAATCCGCGGCCTCTCCGCCGTAGAGCGCAAGGGCGATGGCCGCCGCCGAAGTGGTGTTGCCGATGCCCATCTCGCCGGTGACCAGCAGGTCGGCCTGCGGGTCGACCGCGTTCCAGCCCGCGGTCAACGCCGCTGCGAGATCATCGTCGCTCATCGCCGGGGCCTCGCAGAAATCGGCGGTCGGGCGGTCGAGGTCGAGGGCCACGACCTCCATCCGGGCCCCTGCGGCGCGCGCCAGCTGGTTCACCGCGGCGCCACCGGCCTGGAAGTTGGCCACCATCTGCACCGTCACCTCGGGCGGGAAGGCCGAGATGCCGCGCGCCGTCACCCCGTGGTTGCCGGCGAAGACCACCACCTGCGGCGCCTCGATCCGGGGCCGCGCGTCGCCACGCCAGGCGGCGTACCAGAGCGCCAGCTCTTCCAGCCGCCCGAGCGCCCCCGGCGGCTTGGTCAGCGCGGCATTGCGCTCTTCCGCGGCGCTGCGGGCGACCGCATCGGGGCCTTTTGCAGCGGAGAGCTTGTCACGGAGAACGGCGGGGGTGATCGTGGTCTCGGTCATCTGAGGTCCATTGCAATTCGGCTTTGGCACGTGTCTAAACCCTGACGAAACTGGAGCAAGCCCCAATGAATGCGCGCAGCCTGTGGAACGATCTGCTCTCTGCCCTCGGTCTGTTGAGCCGCCTGCCCCTGCCCCGCCACGAGAGCCGGGGCGCGGAGGCCGCCTGGGCCTATCCGCTGGCCGGGCTGGTGCTGGGGCTGATCGCCTGTCTTGCCGGGCTGCTGGCGCTTGGCCTGTCGCTGCCCCCCGCTGCTGCCGCCCTGATCTGTCTCGGCACTGCCGTGGCCTTGACCGGCGCGCTTCACGAGGACGGGCTGGCCGATGTGGCGGATGGCTTCTGGGGCGGCGCCAGCCTCTCGCGGCGGCTGGAGATCATGAAGGACAGCCATATCGGCGCCTATGGGGTCGTGGCTCTGGTGCTGGGGCTGCTGGCCCGTTTCACCGCGCTCGCGGCGCTCTTCGGCATGGCCGGCGGGCTCTGGGCGGTGATCGCGGCGGCGGTGATGTCGCGGGCGGCGATGGTGGTGCTGATGGCCGCCCTGCCCCATGCGCGGGACAACGGGCTGGCCCGTTCGGTCGGACAGCCCTCGGCCGGGGTGGCCCTGACGGCGGCGTTGATCGGCGCTGTCTTCGCCTACCTCTGCCTTGGCTGGCATGGCAGCGCCGCGATCCTCTCGGTGGCCCTGATCAGCCTCGGCATGGCGCGCCTGGCGCAGGCCAAGATCGGCGGCCAGACCGGCGATCTGCTGGGCGCGACCCAGCAGGTGACCGAGATCGCGGTGCTCTTCGTCGCCATCGCCTGAGCGCGCCGGACGGTACGTGATCCGCAGGAGCAACGGCCCAAAAGAAAAGAGCCGCGACCTTGCGGTGCGGCTCTTTCCGGAAAGGTGCAGAGGCTGATCAGGCGGCGGCGCGGCTGACCAGGACTTCGTCGACCTGCTTGGCGGCGGCCACTTCGTCGCCACCGGCAACGGCAGCCACTTCACGGGTCAGACGCTCGAGCGCGGCTTCATAGAGCTGACGCTCGGAATAGGACTGCTCGCGCTGGTCGTCGCTGCGGTGCAGGTCGCGCACCACTTCGGCGATGGCGATCAGATCACCGGAGTTGATCTTCTGTTCGTATTCCTGGGCGCGACGCGACCACATGGCGCGCTTCACCTTGGCCTTGCCCTTCAGCGTCTTCATCGCCTGGCTCACCACGTCGGGGGTCGAGAGGGAACGCATCCCGATCTCGGTCGCCTTGTTGGTGGGCACGCGCAGGGTCATCTTGTCCTTCTCGAAGGAAATCACGAAGAGTTCCAACTGGATGCCCGCGATCTCCTGGCTTTCGATCGAGACAATCTGGCCGACGCCATGAGCCGGGTAGACAACGTAATCGTTGGGGCGGAACTCGGATTTTTTAGTCTTGGTCATAGAGCTTCTTCCTCACATACCCAGGCGTCAGAGGGCACAAGAACACTCGGCGCCGTCGAAGCGGCACCAAGCGCGCGATTGCATCTCGTCAGATCAGGAACCCTTGGTCAGCAGCGCCCAGGGTTCTGGCAGGGGCGGTCTTTGTCATGTGTAACAAAGGTGTATAGCACAGAATCACCCCAAAAAGAAGGGTGTGACGCGATTCTGCGACGCTACGTGCCGATCAGCCGCCTTCGCCGGGTGCCTCGGAGAAGTATTTCTCGAGCTTGCCAGCCTCGCCGTCACGCTCCGCAGCGGTCGGCATGGGATCCTTCTTGGTGATGATCACCGGCCAGAGCTCAGCGTATTTGCGGTTGAATTCAACCCATTGCTCCATATCCGGCTCAGTGTCGGGACGGATGGCATCCGCCGGGCACTCGGGCTCGCAGACACCGCAGTCAATGCACTCGTCGGGATGGATCACCAGGGTGTTCTCGCCTTCATAGAAGCAATCCACCGGACAGACTTCGACGCAGTCGGTGTATTTACAGGCGATGCAATTATCGGTGACGACGTAGGTCATGGCTTACTCTCGGAGAACAGTCAGAGGACTAGCTAGACCACTGTTTGTAATCATTCAAGCGGTCCGCGGCGTTCAAGATCGAGTTTCCTGCGGTCGCGCTTGGTGGGACGAGAATTGCCCTCGATCCGGGCAATTGGTGGAACAGGTTTCTCCTGCTCCTCGGGCGGGGAAAGGTCGTCATAGAGGCCCTGGGCCTCGGGCGCGGGGCCGCGGCGGGTGCCGATGGCGACGATCTTCACCACCCTGACAAGACGGCCCTGCGGGAAGGTCAGCACATCGCCCGGCCCGACCGAGTAAGAGGCCTTGGCCGCGCGATTGCCGTTGACCCGCAGATGCCCCCCGGTGACGCAGGCGGCGGCGAGGCTGCGGCTCTTGAAGAACCGTGCCTGCCACAACCATTTGTCCACGCGGATGCGGGGGGCCGTCTCCAAGGATCAGTCCTTGGTCTTCAGGCCCATGAGCGCCGCCGCGAAGGGATTGTCCGGGTCGATCCGGTCCTTCTTCTTCGGCGGAGCGGCCTCGAAGGTCTTGGCCTTGTTGCCACCGCCCTTGCGGTCGCCCTTGGGCTTGCCACCCTTGCGGTCGCCCCTGGGACGGTCGCCCTTGGGACCACGGCCCTGGCGCTGCTCGCCCTGGGGACGTTCGCCACCACGGCCACGGCCACGCTGGCCGTCGCGGTTCTGACGCGCGGCACGGCCGGCCCAGGTGAAGGTGAAGAAGACCTCCTGCTCGGCCTCGCCTACGGCCTCGGTCGCCTCTGCGGGGGTCTCCGCAGGGGTCTCGGCAGCGGGTTCGGCGGGCGCTTCGGCAGCAGTTTCGGCAGGTGCCTCGGCTGCGGTCTCGGAGGGCGTCTCCGGGGCCTCGGGCGCAGCTTCGCCCTCGGCGGCAGCCTCAGCGGCGGGCGCTTCGGGTGCAGTTGCTTCGGGGGCGGCTTTCACCTTCTCCCGTTCACCCTTCTCGGCCTTGTAGCCCAGACCCTGCATGAGGTCGGCGAACTGCTCGAGCGTCATGCCGGTGATCGAGAGCATGTCGGCCTTGGCCTCGAAGCCGCCACGGCTGTCTTCGCTGCGCAGCATGTCGGCCAGGCGTTCGAGCATGTCGATGCGGATGGCGCGTTCGCCGGCGGCACGGTAGCCGGCCATGGCGAAATAGCCCTGCGGCAGGTCCTTCTCGGCGGGCACGGTCACCAGGCCCGGAGGCGGCGCCTCGGGGAATTCCTGCAGGTCCTTGGACAGCGACCACAGCACAAGGCGCAGGCGCGTCGGAGCGGGCTTGAGCAGAAGCGGCATGAAGATCGTGTACTGGCCGAAACGGATGCCATGCTTGCGCAGGGCGCCACGGGCGTCCTGGTCCAGCTGCTTCACGTCATCGGCGACCTCGCCACGGGGCAGGATGCCCAGGCTCTCGACCATCCGGAAGCCGAAGCCTCGGGCCAGGCCGGTCAGGGTCTCATCGCGCTGCAGGTTGACCAGCGGCTCGAAGAGCGCGGCCACCTTGCGGTCGATGAAATGCTGCAGGCGGCGCTGCACCTTCTGGGCAACGTCCGGTCCGGCTTCCTCATCGACGAAGGCCACGACCTGCGGCTTCATGGGCTCAGCGCCCGCCGCAAGCTTGCCGACCGCCTGGTCGCCCCACATCAGACCACCCTGTTCGGTGAAGTCGATCTCGGTATCCGGGGCGTTGTAGAAACGATCCGCCCGGAGGTTGAAATGGGGGATAAGAGCCTGGAGGCTGGCCTGGCGGAGGGTCTTGGCCTCCTGCCCTTCGGCTTCCTTGTCCTGTCGGAAGCGGAAGCCTTCCAGACGGCCCACGAATTCGCCTTCGACGGTCACTTCGCCGGTATCACTCACATCGGCCAAGAGGGCCTCCTTCTGCTTGAGCCGCCGCATCAGAACACTGGTGCGCCGGTCCACAAATCTTTGGGTCAGACGCGCGTGAAGCGCATCCGACAAGCGGTCTTCTACCGCGCGAGTTGCGTCGCGCCAATGACTTTCGTCATCTACCCAGCCATTGCGCTGCGCGACATAGGTCCATGTGCGGATGAAGGCCAGCCGTTTCGAGAGCGTGTCGATATCGCCCTCGGTTCGGTCGATGCGCCGGATCTGCGTCGCCAGCCAGTCATCCGGCACCCGCCCGCTCTCGTGCAGGAAGCCATAGATCCGGGTCAGCAGACCGGCGTGTTCGGCATGGCTGATACCCCGGAAATCGGGGATGCGGCAGACATCCCAGAGCAGTCGCATGGCGCTGGTCGAGGTCGCCCGCGCCCGCACCTCGGCATCCGAGGCCATGGACTTCAGCGCGATCAGGTCATCGGCCTCGCGCGCCCTCAGCAGGCGCTCGTCCTGGGGGGGCCACCTCCAGCGAGGCGATCAGCGGATCAATGCCGGCGAAGTTGAGCTGCGGGTTGCGCCACTGCAGTTTGCGCACCGGAGCGAAGCGATGCGACATGATCGCCTCGGCCAGTTCCGGCGGCAGCGAGCCCGCCTCGCCAGTGACCCCGAAGGTGCCATCGGACATGCCCCGTCCCGCCCGGCCGGCAATCTGGCCCATTTCATGGGGAAAGAGCTCTCTCATCCGGCGGCCGTCGAACTTGGTCAGGGCCGAGAAGGCCACGTGGCGCACGTCCAGGTTCAGGCCCATGCCGATGGCATCGGTGGCCACCAGGTAGTCCACGTCGCCATTCTGGTAGAGCTCGACCTGGGCGTTGCGGGTGCGCGGGCTGAGCGCGCCCATCACCACAGCCGCGCCGCCCTTCTGGCGGCGGATCAGCTCGGCCATGGCGTAGATGTTGTCGACCGAGAACCCCACCACCGCCGAGCGCGTCGGCAGCCGGGCGATCTTGCGCCCGCCGGCATAGGTCAGCTCGGACATGCGCTCCCGGCGGATGAACTGCGTCTCGGGCAGCAGGTCGGCGATGACCCCGCGCATGGAATGCGAGCCCAGGAACATCGTCTCGACCAGCCCGCGCGAGCGCAGCAGCCGGTCTGTGAAGACATGACCGCGCTCGGGGTCAGCGCAAAGCTGAATCTCGTCCACCGCCAGGAAATCGCAGCCCATGCCCTCGGGCATGGCCTCGACCGTGCAGACCCAATACTTGGTCCGCGGCGGCACGATGCGCTCTTCTCCGGTGACCAGGGCCACCACCGAGGGGCCGCGCGCGGCGACGATTCGGTCATAGACCTCGCGCGCCAGCAATCGCAGCGGCAACCCGATGATGCCGGTACGGTGACCGAGCATCCGCTCGATCGCATAATGGGTCTTGCCGGTATTTGTCGGCCCGAGGACCGCAGTGATCCTGCCCTTTGGGGACATTCCCTGCCCTCTCCGCCAGTGCGTTCAGGCTCAGATATCGCTGCCCGAGACCCGAGGTGCAAGCCGGTCGCGTCCCGCGAGCGAGTCTTCATGCGCCGGATAGATCTTCAGGATGGCGCTGTAACCCGCGTGGGCGGCATCGATCCGGCCGGTTTCCTCGAGCACCACGGCCAGCCCGTAGGCGCTTTGGAAATTGAGCGGATTGAGCGCCAGCGCCTGTTCCAGATCGGCCTGGGCCAGGCCCAGTTCCTCCATTCGGAAGAAGGCCATGGCCCGCATGTGCCAGCCTTCGGCGAAACCCGGCGCATGGTCGATCAGGGCCGAGAAATGGCCCACGGCCTGGTCCAGATCTCCGCGTTCGAGGGCGTCGCGGCCCTTGCGCAGCAGCAGATCCATCGAGGACGAGCCCGAGCTCGACCAGATCAGTTCAAGCTCGCGCACGATTTGCCGGGCTTCGGCGGCATCGGCCTCTGCCAGCGCGGCAATGAGCGGTTCTGCCGCCCTCGCCTGGGGGCCCGCCACCGAGGAGGTGACCGAATCGTCGGCCCGCCCTAGACTGGGGGGCAGCAGGAATAACGCTGCGGCAAAAATGGCCAAAGCCGATTTGAGATGTCGATTGAAAGCGCTCATGACGCCTATAAGTGTAGCGCGAGAGAGCGGGTTTGAGACCCCCTGATCATTTAAAATTGAAGGAAGCGCGACATGAGCGAAGTCATCTCTGCAGCCGTGGCGGCACTGAACGAGAAGCTGTCCGGCGAAGATATGGATTTCACGGCGAAATTCGCAATCGAGGACGAGGGCGAGATCTTCGTCAGCTCCGAGGGCGCGCGTCCCGCCGAAGAGGGCGACGAGGCCGATGTGACCCTCAGCGCCGACGTGGAAACTTTCCAGGACATGCTTTCGGGAGATCTTAACCCGACCACGGCTTTCATGACCGGCAAGCTCAGCGTCGACGGCGACATGGGCGCGGCGATGAAGCTGGGCTCCGTTCTGGGCTGAGGCGACCGGCCCGCGACGGACGCCAGCACGCGCCAGGGTACTGCGGGCCGGCAGCCGCCGGCCCCAGGCTGCATCGGGAGGAACCCGCAGCCCGCATCGGGAGGAATACGTGACCAGTATCGACTTGCAAGACGCGCCGCTTTTCGAGGAACACGCCGATGCGCCGGCGGGCGGTTTCGCCCGCTGGGTCAAGGCGCGGGACGGGGTCCGGCTGCGGCTGGTCCACTGGCCGCTGCAGGGGTCCAAGGGCACCGTGCTGCTCTTTCCCGGCCGCACCGAATACGCAGAGAAATACGGTCGCGCGGCGACGGACTTTGCCGCCCGCGGCTTTGCCACGCTGACTGTGGACTGGCGCGGCCAGGGTCTGGCCGACCGGGTCGCGGGCGATCCGGCGCTTGGCCATGTGGCGCGCTTTTCGGAATACCAGATGGATGTCGAGGCCCTGCTGTCCGCCCTCCCCGGCATGGGCGTCGAGGGGCCGCTGTTCCTGCTGGCCCATTCCATGGGCGGCTGCATCGGGCTGCGCGCCCTGCACGAGGGCCTGCCGGTCAAGGCCGCGGCCTTCACGGCGCCGATGTGGGGGATCGAGCTGCCCGCCTTCCTGCGCCCGATCGCCTGGATGCTCTCCAGCACCTCGCATTACCTGGGCATGGCCGAAACGCTTTCGCCGGGCACCAAGTCCGAAACCTACGTGCTGTTCGAGCCTTTCGAGGCCAACAAGCTGACCACCGACCGCGGGATGTACGACTACATGCGCCGCCAGGCCCAGGCCCATCCCGAGCTGATGATCGGCGGGCCGACGATGAAGTGGCTGAACGAGGCCCTGCGCGAGATGCTTCGCCTGGCGCGCATGCCCTCGCCCGCGGTGCCCTGCCTGACCTTCCTCGGCTCGCTGGAAAGCATCGTCTCACCGCAGCGTATCCGCGACCGCATGGCCGCCTGGCCCGGCGGCAAGCTGGAACTGGTCGAGGGCGCCCGGCACGAAGTCATGATGGAGGGCGATGAAATCCGTCGCCGCACCTTCGACGCCTGCGCCGCCCATTTCGAGGCCCAGCTGACCGGCACGGACGGCAATCGCGCCAGCGCCTGAGGCGATGCGCCTCTGTCAAAGGGCGGGGCAATGCCCCCTTCCACATGCTTTCACCAAGCCGAAGGCAAGGGACAAGAAGCCTGCCGCCGCCCATGGCGCCCGGCGGCTCGGGCCGCCGCGCCCGAGGGGGCTCGATGCCCCCGAGGGCGCCCGCCCCAGGCGGAAAACCCGCCCGTTTCATCCGACCTTCGGCCCTGTGGCCTTGGGCGACCTTGCCCCGCCCCCCATGGGGACCTATGTCTGAATTCCCGAAGTTACTGGAGGTCCCATGCGCAGCCTGCCCTTTGCCGCCCCGTTCCAATCCGGCCATCCCCTGCCCCGCGACGCGAATGCGCTGGCCGGTGAGGGCGACAGCCCCTTCGGTGAGCTGCCCGAATGGGACCTGACCGATCTCTACCCCGCCCCCGATGCAGCCGAGCTGAAGCGCGACCTGGACTGGCTGGAAGAGGCCTGCGCCCGTTTCGCCACCGACTTCGAGGGCAAGCTGGCCGAGCTCGACGCCGAGGGCTTCCTTGATTGCGTCCTGCGCAACGAGAAGATCCAGGCGATCTCGGGCCGGATCATGTCCTACGCGGGCCTGCGCTACTACCAGCTGACCACGGCAGGAGAGCGGGTCAAGTTCATGTCCGACATGCAGGACAAGCTGACCAATTTCACCACGCCGCTGGTCTTCTTCACGCTGGAAATCAACCGCCTGCCCGAAGACCACCTGGACGGGCTCTTCGCCGAGAATGCCGAGCTGGCGCGCTACAAGCCGGTCTTCGACCGCATCCGCGCCATGAAGGACTACCAGCTTTCCGACGAGCTGGAGAAGTTCCTGCACGACCTCGGCGTGGTCGGCGACGCCTGGGAAAAGCTCTTTGACGAGACCATCGCGGGCCTGACCTTCGACATCGACGGCGAGGAGCTGGGCATCGAGGGCACGCTGACCCTGCTGACTGATCACGACCGCGCCAAGCGCGAGGCCGCCGCGCGCGAGCTGGCCCGTGTGCTCAACGCCAACATCCGCACCTTCGCCCGCGTCCACAACACGACCGCCAAGGAGAAGGAGGTCATCGACCGCTGGCGCGGCATGCCGACCGCCCAGACCGGCCGTCACCTGTCGAACCACGTCGAGCCCGAGGTGGTCGAGGCGCTGCGCGATGCCGTGGTCGCCGCCTACCCGCGCCTCAGCCACCGCTACTACGAGCTCAAGCGCAAGTGGCTTGGCCTCGATCGCATGCAGGTCTGGGACCGCAACGCGCCCCTGCCCACCGAAGAGCCCAAGCTGGTCAACTGGGACGAGGCCGAGGCTACGGTGATGGAGGCCTACGAGGGCTTCTCTCCGAAGATGGCCGAGATCGCCAAGCCCTTCTTCACCGATGGCTGGATCGACGCGGGCGTGAAGCCCGGCAAGGCCCCCGGCGCCTTCGCCCACCCCACGGTGACCGAGGTCCATCCCTACGTGATGCTGAACTACCTCGGCAAACCGCGCGACGTGATGACGCTGGCGCATGAGCTGGGCCACGGCGTGCACCAGGTGCTGGCCGCTGGTCAGGGCGAGATGCTCTCGTCGACCCCGCTGACCCTGGCCGAAACGGCCTCGGTCTTCGGCGAGATGCTGACCTTCCGCGCCATGCTCGCCAAGGCCGAGACAAAAGAGCAGAAGAAGACCCTTCTGGCCGGCAAGGTCGAGGACATGATCAACACGGTCGTGCGCCAGATCGCCTTCTACGACTTCGAGTGCAAGCTGCACGAGGCGCGCCGCGGCGGAGAGCTGACGCCCGAGGATATCAACGCGCTCTGGATGTCGGTGCAGGCCGAAAGCCTGGGCCCGGCCTTCGACTTCATGGAGGGCTACGAGACCTACTGGGCCTATGTCCCCCACTTCGTCCACTCGCCCTTCTACGTCTACGCCTATGCCTTCGGCGACGGCCTGGTGAACGCGCTCTACGCGGTTTACGAGGAATCCCCCGAGGGCTTCCAGGACAAGTACTTCGACATGCTGAAGGCCGGTGGCTCGAAGCACCACAAGGAGCTTCTGGCCCCCTTCGGCCTCGACGCGTCCGACCCCGCCTTCTGGGACAAGGGCCTGTCGATGATCGAAGGCTTCATCGACGAGCTGGAGGCGATGGAGGACTGACATGTCCCGGCGCCCGCGCCAATCCTTGAAGAACCGTTTGCGGCGGGCCCTGGTCAGGGTCCGCCGTTTTCTTCCGCCCGGCACGCGCCTGCCCATAGGCCTGCTGCTGATGGCCGGCGGATTGCTGGGCTTCCTGCCCATCCTGGGGTTCTGGATGCTGCCGCTAGGCGTCGCGGTCATCGCGCTGGACGTGGTGCCGTTCTGGCGCTGGCTCCGCGGGCCACGCAAGCGCTGAGCCGGTTCGCTCCCGCGCCTGCCAGGGGCGCGACATTCGGACCCGTGCGCCACGCGTCCGATATGGGCGCAGGCGGCAGGGTGGGTGGAACCCGCCCCGCCGCCCCCGGGACCTAGTCGGCGCTCAGCGCCTGGTCGATCATCGCCTGGGTGCCGCGTGCCGCTTCCAGAGGCCAGGGCCAGCTGGCCTCGCCACGCATCGCGGCACCGAAGGCCTCGACCTGCAGGATGTACTGATCGAAGCGCGGGAAGCGCTCCAGCCGCTCCTCGCCCGCGCGGTTGATGCGCAGCTCCGCCTGAGAGAAATGCAGCGCATTGAAGGGACAGCTCACCACGATGCTGCCCTCGCTGCCGTGGAACTGCATCTCCTGACGGCCCATCATCCGGGTCGAGACCAGCGAATGCAGATCGAAGCCGCCGAAATCGAAGACATTGGCCGAGAGCGTATCGACACCGTGGCGCAGCTCCATCCGTGCATCCTTCATCGCCACGGGTTCCTGGCCGGTGGCAAAGCGCGTGGCGCCGAAGGTATAGACCCCGATGTCACGCAGCCCGCCGCCGCCGGTCTCGGGCTTGTTGCGGATATTGCCCATGTCGGAATTCTCGTAGGTGAACATGGCGTTGACCTGCAGCAGCTCTCCGATCTCGCCCGCGGCCAGCAGCGCCTTGACCCGCTGCCACTGCGGATGATGCACGATCATGAAGGCCTCCGAGGCCAGCAGCCCCGAGGCATCCCGCGCGGCGATCAGCCGGTCGAAATCGGCCTCCTGCATGGCAATCGGCTTTTCGCAAAGCACATGCTTGCCGGCTTCCAGCGCCTTGATCGTCCATTCCACGTGGATGTGGTTCGGCAGCGGAATATAGACCGCGTCGATCTCGGGATCGGCCAGCAGCGCCTCGTAACTGGCGTGATAGCGGATGCCCGGCGCGAAGGCGCGGAACGGGGCGATCTTCTCTTCCGAGGACGAGGCAACGGCGCGGATCTCGGCGCCTTTCGCGGCATGGATCGCGGGCCCCATCACGTTGATGGCAAAATTCGCGGCACCGAGGATGCCCCAGCGGACAGGTTCATGGCTCATGTCTGATATCTCCCTTTGCCCCGACCATACAGCGCCGCGCGCAAAGGAAAACCCGCCCAAACGGGCGGGTTTGCAAAGCTTTGCCGATAGGGGTTTGCAAAGTGCAGCAGGTCAGGCCTGCGCCATCATGCCCTTCTCATCCGCCAGCTCTCGCATGCGGTTCTGCAGCTTCTCGAAGGCCCGCACCTCGATCTGGCGGATACGCTCGCGGCTGACGTCGTATTTCGAAGAAAGATCCTCGAGCGTCACAGTCTCTTCGGTCAGGCGTCGCTGGGTCAGGATGTCCTTCTCGCGGTCGTTCAGCACATCCATCGCCTCGGCCAGCAGGGCACGGCGCGCGTCCAGCTCGTCACGGGCCTCGTAGTCGCTGGCCTGGTCGGCATCCTCGTCCTCCAGCCAGTCCTGCCACTGCATGGTGCTGTCGGCATCCGAGCCGACGGTGGCGTTCAGCGACGCGTCCGACCCCGCCATGCGGCGGTTCATCGAGGTCACCTCAGCCTCGGTCACGCCCAGATCATGGGCGATCTGCTTCACGTGCTCGGGGCGCAGGTCGCCCTCTTCCAGCGCGCCGATACGGGCCTTGGCCTTGCGCAGGTTGAAGAACAGCTTCTTCTGGGCCGAGGTGGTACCCAGCTTCACCAGGCTCCAGGACCGCAGGATGTATTCCTGGATCGAGGCCCGGATCCACCACATGGCGTAGGTCGCCAGGCGGAAGCCCCGCTCGGGATCGAAGCGCTTCACCGCCTGCATCAGACCCACGTTGGCTTCGCTGATCACTTCGGCCTGGGGCAGGCCATAGCCGCGATAGCCCATGGCGATCTTGGCCGCGAGACGCAGGTGGCTGGTGACCAGCTTGTGCGCCGAGGGGGTATCCTGGTCCTCGACCCAACGCTTGGCCAGCATGTATTCCTCTTCCGGCTCCAGCATCGGAAACTTGCGGATTTCCTGCATGTAGCGGTTCAGACCGCCTTCCGGGGACGGTGCCGGCAAATTTGCGTAATTACTCAACTCTCTGTCCTTCCGAGGTTTTTATGCGCCATGTAAACCATCTTAACATGGACATAGGCATGCGGGTGACACGGTTCAACCATCTCTCACCCAAAGCCTAACGCGATATGAAGATTTCGCCCGCGGAAAGCGGCCCAGATGTCAGCCGCTCACGGTGCTTTGTTCGGCCTCACGATACTGCCGCACATCGATTGCCCGCAACGGCCATTTCTGCGCAAATTCGCACAACGGCGGGGCGCAGAAGCAGAGATCGGCAGCTCAGCTTTCGGGAAGCACGTCCAGCAGGGCCTGCATGTCCTCCGGCAGGGGCGCCTCGAAGCGCAGCAGCTCGCCGCTGACCGGATGGGTCACCCCCAGCACCGCCGCATGCAGGGCCTGGCGGGGAAAGGCATCCACCGCGGCTGCCGCTGCGGCCCCAAGCGCCTTGACCGAGGCCTTGCGGCGCCCGCCATAGACCGGATCCCCGACCAGCGCATGACCTGCATGGGCCATGTGCACCCGGATCTGATGGGTGCGCCCGGTCTCCAGCCGGCATTCCACCAGCGCCAGCGCCGGCGGCGTGCCGATCCGCCTAAGCAGCCGCGCCCGCGTCACCGCATGGCGCCCCTGGTCGAAATAGACCGCCTGCTTCTGCCGGTCAGAGCGATGGCGGCCAAGCTGGGTCTGCAGCTTCAGCACCCCGCCCGGCTCGAAGGAGGCCCCTCGGATGCCACGCAGGCGCGGGTCGGCTGGGTCCGGCACGCCGTGGCAAAGCGCCAGGTAGGCGCGCTCGGCGGTGTGTTTCTCGAACTGCGCGGCCAGGGCGTGATGGGCCCGGTCGGACTTGGCCACGACCAGCAGACCCGAGGTCTCCTTGTCGATGCGATGCACGATACCGGGGCGTTTCTCGCCACCGATCCCCGACAGGCTGTCGCCGCAATGGGCCAGCAGCGCATTGACCAGCGTCCCGCCCGGACTGCCGGGCGCCGGATGCACCACCATGCCGGCGGGCTTGTTGACGATCACCATCTCGTCGTCCTCGAAGACGATATCCAGCGGGATCTCTTCCGCCTGGGTCTCGACCGCCACGGCCTCGGGCAGGGTGATCTCGATCAGGTCCCCTTCGGCGACCCTGGCCTTGGGATCACTCAGCACCTCTGTGCCCCGCCGCACCTGGCCCTCGGAAATCAGCCGCGCCAGCCGGGTGCGCGACAGCGAGGCCTGCTCTGGCACATCGCGGGAAAGCGCCTTATCAAGACGCGCAGGCGGATCGGCCTCGATGCGCACCGACAGGACCTGGCCGGAAGGGATCTCGGAGATGGGACGGGACATGCAGCGCGACCTTATGGCGGAACCGGCAGCGGAGCCCGCCAACCTGCGCCTGCTGCGCCGGCTCGTGACCCTGCTTCTGGTGGTAATGATCCTGGGGCTGATAACGCTGGTCGGACTGATTGTCATCCGTTTTGCGCGTCCCCCCGCCCCTGCCCTGCCGGCAGAAATCACCCTGCCCGAAGGCACAAAGGCCGAAGCCGTCACCCAGGGCCGGGGCTGGTACGCCGTCGTCACGGCCGATCAGCGCCTGCTGATCTTCGACACCACCGGCACCCTGCGCCAGGACATCGCCGTGCAAACCGGCCCCACCCTCGATTGACCGCGCGCAATCCGCAAGCGCACTCGAGTATCTTCAGCCTGGTGATGCGACATGCCGTCGGCGCTTCCAGGCACCCTAAGTTTGCAAAGGGCGGGCCCGCGGTTTGCAAATGGCCCCGTCCCGGCCTCCAAAGCCCCTCCAAACATCATCACCAGGCTGAAAATACTCACTCGAACGCCCACCGCAGGGCGACAGGTTCGATCATCCGGGAGCGCTACCCGGCGCCCATCCGGTTCCAGGCATCCAGCCCGGCGACCTTGTAGGCCTCGGCCAGGGTCGGATAGTTGAAGGTATTCTCGACGAAGAAATCCACCGTGCCATGCAGGTTGATCACCGCCTGGCCGATATGGATGAGCTCGGTGGCCCCTTCCCCGACGATATGCGCGCCCAGCAGGCGGCGCGACTTGAGCGAGAAGATCAGCTTCAGGAAGCCCGCATGCACCCCCATGATATGCCCCCGCGACGTCTCGCGGAACCGCGCGATCCCGCATTCATAGGGCTCACCCGAGGCGCGCACCTCTTCCTCGGATTGCCCCACGGTCGAGATCTCGGGCACGGCGTAGATGCCATAGGGGAAGGTCTCGGGCGGCGGCGGAGGCGAAACCTCGAAGGCGTGGCAGGCGGCAACGCGGCCCTGCTCCATCGAAGTCGAGGCCAGCGCCGGGAAGCCGATCACGTCGCCGGCGGCATAGATATTGGGGGCCTCGGTCTGGAAGGTATGGGGGTTCACCTTGAGGCGGCCGCGGCTGTCGGGCTCGATGCCGATGGCGGGCAGGTTCAGCCGCTCGACATTGCCCGCGCGCCCGGCGGCAAAAAGCAGCGTGTCCGAGCGCACCCGCCGCCCGTCGTCCAGCACAAGGTCCACCCCGGTGGGCCCGGTCGAGACCGATTTCACCTTGGCACCCAACCGGATGGTCATGCCCCGGTCGCGCATCTGGTGGATGAAGTCATCGACGATCTCGCGATCGACGAAGCTGAGGATCTCGTCCCGCGCCTCGACCAGGGTCACCGGCACGTCGAGCGCCGAGAAGATCGTGGCATATTCCACCCCGATCACCCCGCCGCCGATCACCGTCATCGAACGCGGGATCCGCTCCAGCTCGAGGATCTCGTCACTGTCGAAGACCCGGCTGCGGTCGAAGGGGATATGGGAGGGGCGATAGGGATGTGTGCCGGTGGCAATCAGCGCCTTGTCGAATTCGACCATGGTGCATTCGCCGGTCTCGGTGCGGATCTCGGCGGTATTGCTGTCGAGAAAGCGCACTTCGCCGAAGCCCGAGCGCACCATGTTGCGCATGAACTGGTGCTGCAGCACCTCGACCTCGTGATCCAGGGTCTTGTGCAGCCGCTGCATCAGGTCGATGGCAGAGATATCCTGCTTCACCCGGTAGCCCTGGCCGTAGAAGCCGCGCTCACGCCAGCCCGAGAGGTTCAGCACCGTCTCGCGCAGGGTCTTCGAAGGGATCGTGCCGGTATGGACCGAGACCCCGCCCAGCCGTCGCCCCTTGTCGACCACCAGCACGCTCTTGCCCAGCTTGGCCGATTGCACCGCCGCGCGGCGCCCGGCGGGCCCCGAGCCGATCACCAGCATGTCGATCCTGTCCATAGGTCCCTCCTGCACGGCCGGTACGGCCCTTCCCGCAGAGAAACGGGTTTGCCCGCATCCGGCAACAGGCGGGACAAGATGCCCGCCCCGGTCCCTCTGCTCGGGCAGCATGTCAGGAAGGCGTTACGAAATTCGCCCATGAAATGAGCATCAAAGCCCGGCCGCAGCTCCCCGCACCACGGCGGCGCCACCCCGGTCCCGGTCGCATGGAACCGCCGAAAAGGGACAAAATCCCCCTAAATACAGCCTCTGCGGGCAAATTGGCGATATACTTTACCCGCGCGCCCCGTTACAGGGGCGGCTTCCGTCCCGACGAAGCGCCACGAAGGCGCCGATTTCCCATTGGAGCCCCGTAAAATGATCCCCCCCCTCTCCGAGGCGCTGGCCGAGCGCGGCTATGACACGCTGACCGCCGTGCAGGAGGCCGTCTCCGACCCCGAGCTGGTCTCGCAAGACCTTCTCGTCTCGGCCCAGACCGGCTCTGGCAAGACCGTCGGTTTCGGCCTGGCCATCGCCCCCACCCTGCTGGGAGAGGCCACCGAATTCGGCCCCGCCGCCACGCCGCAGGCGCTGATCATCGCACCGACCCGCGAGTTGGCACTGCAGGTGATGCAGGAGCTGCGCTGGCTCTACGGCAAGGCCGGCGCCCATGTGATGGCCTGCGTCGGCGGCATGGACATGCGCCAGGAGCGCCGTGCCCTGGAACGCGGCACCCATATCGTCGTCGGCACCCCCGGCCGTCTCTCGGACCACCTGCGCCGTGGCGCGCTGGACCTGGGCGAGATCCGCGCCGTGGTGCTGGACGAGGCCGACGAGATGCTCGACCTGGGCTTCCGCGAAGACCTTGAGTTCATCTTGGGCGAGGCCCCGGCCGAACGCCGCACGCTGCTCTTCTCGGCCACCGTCTCTCCGATGATCGCCAAGCTGGCCGCCGAGGTGCAGACCGATGCCAAGCGCATCAACCTGGTGACCAAGGCCGAGCAGCATTCCGACATCTCCTACCAGGCGGTGCGCGTCGCCCATTCCGACAGCGACAACGCGATCTTCAACCTGCTGCGTTTCCACGAGGGCGAAAGCGCCATCGTCTTCGCCAACACCCGCGTCGCGGTGAACAACCTCGCCGCGCGCCTCGGCAATCGCGGCATCCCCGTGGTGACGCTCTCCGGTGAACTCAGCCAGGCCGAACGTGGCCACGCGCTGCAGGCCATGCGCGACGGGCGCGCCCGTGTCTGCGTCGCCACCGACGTGGCCGCACGCGGCATCGACCTGCCGAACCTGACGCTGGTCATCCACGCCGACCTGCCCACCAATACCGAAAGCCTGCTGCACCGCTCGGGCCGGACCGGCCGCGCCGGCCGCAAGGGCACCTCGGCGCTGATCGTGCCGCCGAAGGCCGTGCACCGCGCCGAACGCCTGCTGAAATGGGCCAAGATCGAAGCCGAATGGACCCTGCCCCCCTCAGCGCAGGAGATCCTCGAGCGTGACGAGGTCAACCTGATGGAAGACCCCGCCTGGGCCGAGCCGGTGGACGAGGAAACCACCGCCCTCGCCGCCCGCCTGCTGGAGCGCCACGGCGCCGAAGCCGTCGCTGCCGCCTTCCTGCGCCAGCGCCGCGCCAAGCATGCCGCGCCCGAAGAGCTGCTGGCCCCCGATGCCGGCCCCTCCAAGGCGCCGCGCGATTTCGGGCCTGCAAAGTGGTATTCGCTCTCCGTCGGTCGCGCCACCCGCGCCGAGCCGCGCTGGCTGCTGCCCATGGTGCTGCGTGCCACGGACCTCGAAAAGAGCGCCATCGGCGCCATCCGTATCCGCGAAGACGAGACCTTCATCGAAGTGGCCGAGGCCTCCTCGGCGCAGTTCGATGCCGCGCTCGGCGCCGATGGCGAGCTGGCCGATGACATCAAGGCCCGCAAGCTGGATGCCGCCCCCGACCTCGGCCCTTCGGGTCCGCGCAAGGGCGGCAAGCCCGGCGGTCCGCGCGGCGGCTCCTTCGGCGGTCCCCGTGGCGATCGCCCCGGCGGCGACCGGGGTGGCTACCAGGGCAAGCGCAATGATGATCGCGGCGACCGCGGCGACTTCAAGAGCCGTCCCAAGCCGCGCCGCGACTTCGACGACGCACCCCGCGTCGACGATCCCGAGGTGAAGGCCCCCTACAAGCCCCGCAAGGACGCCGGCGCGCCGAAATCCACCGCCCGCGTCTGGAAGGACAAGGGTCCGCGCGACGCAGGCCCCGGTGCCCGCGACGACAAGCCCGGCTTCAAGAAGGCCGGTGGATTCAAGAAGGAAGGCGGCTTCAAGAAAGAAGGCGGTTTCAAGAAGGACGGCCCGAAGAAGGACGGCGGCGGCTTCAAGAAGCCCGGCGGCAAGAGCTTCGGTGACAAGAAGCCAGGTGCCAAGGCCCCTGCGGCCCGGCGTGGCGGCGTGAAGAAGGATGGCACCTTCCAGGGCGCCGGCTTCCAGCGCCCCGATGGCAAGCCTGCTGCCCGCAAGCCCCGGATGACCGCCGACACCCCGCCGCGCCGCAAGCCGCGCGACTGATCGCGGATCTCCTTGAAAAAACGAAGGGCGCCCTCGGGGCGCCCTTTTGCGTTGTCCTGAACGGTGTGCCGCGCCGTCGCGGCTACCGGCCTAGCGCCTCGCGCAGGGATTGCGGGCGCGGCACCAGATTGCGCAGATCCAGCGAGGCCATGAGATCCAGCAGGTGGTTCTTCATCAGCTCTTCCGCCAGAACCCCGTCGCGCGCCTCGAAGGCGTCGATCAGCGCGTGGTGCGCCTGGCTTTCGCACATGGCGGCGCGACGGCGCCAATAGAGCGCGATGATCAGCGAGGACCGCGAGATCAGCTCGGAGACGAAGGCCTCGATGGTGCGCTGATCGGCGACCTGGGCGATGAGGATATGGAACTGGCCCGAGAGGAACAGCGCCCGCCCCGTGTCGCCTTCGCGCAGCGCATCATGCTCGGCGGTGATATGGGCGCGCAGCTCATCCAGCGCCGCGTCGGTCATGCGCACGGCGGCGGAATGGGCGGTGCGTGGCTCCAGCAGCGCGCGGGCCTCGAAGACCTCGCGGGCCTCGGCCACCGTGGGCTGGGCCACGAAGGCGCCCCGGTTGCGCTTCAGCTCGACCAGGCGACGGTAGGAGAGCGCCTGCAGCGCCGCGCGCACCAGCGTCCGGCTGATCCCATAGGCCTCGCCCAGTTCGTCCTCGCCCAACTTGGTGCCGGGGGGGAGCCGATGTTCGTGAATGGCTCTTTCAAGATCGCCCGCGACGGTCTCGCTCGTCCAGGTCTTTGCGTCGCTGGGGGTCATGGCCTCGGTCACAGGTTGCCTCTGTTTCTCTTTTTACGATTCGCGGTGGCGGGAACAAGGCGGACGCGGCGAAGAGCCGTTGTGAACTAAGTTGTATACGATATTGCGCTCAATATTGAAACGATTGGACACAATGCTGCACAAGTTTCGCTCATTCCCAGGTACGACGACCCTCCGGCGGACGTTTTCATGACGATTCCGCAGCGCAGCACCGCAGGCTGATCGCAACAGCCGCAGTGGAGGTAACATGCGCACGGGCTACGATCTTGAACTGGTTCACCTGACCAAGCGCTACGGGGACACCCTGGCCGTGAAAGACCTGAACCATGTCTTCGCGCCGGGCAGCTACGTCTGCTTCCTCGGGCCCTCGGGCTGCGGCAAATCCTCGACCCTGCGGATGATCGCCGGCCACGAGGAGGTCAGCGAAGGCTCGATCCTGCTCGACGGGGCCGATGTCTCGCACCTGGCGCCGGCGCAGCGCGGCACGGCGATGATGTTCCAGAACTACGCGCTCTTTCCGCATCTGAGCGTGCGCGACAACGTGGCCTTCTCGCTGCGCATGAAGGGCGTCGACAAGCCCACCCGTCACGCCCGCGCCAACGAGTTGCTGGAGCTCGTCGACATGACCCACCTGGCCGACCGCCTGCCGGCGCAGCTTTCGGGCGGCCAGCAGCAGCGGGTTGCCCTGGCGCGCGCGCTGGTGACCGAACCCAAGGTGCTGCTGCTCGACGAGCCGCTCTCGGCGCTCGATCCGTTCCTGCGCATCCGCATGCGGACCGAGCTGAAGAAACTGCAGCGCGAGCTGGGCATCACCTTCATCCACGTCACCCACGGCCAGGACGAGGCCCTGGCGCTGGCCGACGAGATCGTGGTGATGAACAACGCCGTTATCGAACAGGCCGGCCCCGCGCGAGAGGTCTGGGCCCGCCCGCGCACCGAATTCGTCGCCCGTTTCATCGGCGGCCACAACGTGCTGGCCCTGCCGCAGGGCAAGGTCACCGTGCGTGCCGATGCCGTGCGCCTGAGCAACGAGGGCCTCGTCGGCGCGACCATCACCGCGGTCGAGTACCAGGGGGCCTCGGTCGCCGTCACCACCCGCACCGAAGCAGGAGACGAGGTCCTGGCATTGCTGCCCGAGGACGCTTTCTTCGCTTCCCCGAAATCCCCCGGCGAGGCCGTGAAGCTCAGCTGGGACGAAGGGCGGCTCCACCGCCTCGAGGGCTGACACGGCCCAAACCAAGACCGAAGAAAATCGGATCAACAGAGAGGAAATCACAATGGCTAAATCAAAGGTCGGCTACACGCGCCGCTCCCTGCTGAAGGCAGGTGGCGCCGCCATCGCCGCATCGACCCTGCCCGCACCAATGCTCTGGGCCCAGGACATCAAGGATATCACCCTGCGCCAGTTCGGCACCGGCGTGTCGAACCTGAACGACGTGGCGATGAAGGTCAAAGAGGATCTGGGCTTCACCCTGGAGATGACCGCGCTCGATTCCGACAGCGTCACCCAGCGTGCCGCCACCCAGCCCGACAGCTTCGACATCGCCGACATCGAATACTGGATCTGCAAGAAGGTCTGGCCGACCGGCAACCTGCAGGCCATGGATGTCAGCAAGATCGCCAATTACGACAAGATCGTCGGCATCTTCAAATCCGGCAAACTGACGCCTGAAAGCGAGATCGCCCAGGGCACCGCGCCCCATACCGTCGGCTTCATCCCCGAGCCCGGCGCGACCACCTTCGCGGATGAGCAGACCAACTGGATGACCCTCATCCCGACGATCTACAACGCCGACACCCTGGGCATCCGCCCCGACCTGATCGGCCGCCCCATCGAGTCCTGGACCGAGCTGCTGAACCCCGAGTTCAAGGGCAAGGCCTCGATCCTCGACATCTCCTCGATCGGCATCATGGACATGGCCATGGTCTGCGAGGCCATGGGCGAGATCCAGTATGGCGACAAGGGCAACATGACGAAGGAAGAGATCGACAAGACCTTCGCCATCTTCACCGAAGCCAAGCGCGCCGGCCAGTTCCGCGCCTTCTGGAAGACCTTCGACGAATCCGTGAACCTGATGGCCTCGGGCGAGGTCGTGATCCAGTCCATGTGGTCGCCCGCCATCACCGCGGTGAAGTCGCGCGGCATCCCCTGCGTCTACCAGCCGCTGAAAGAGGGCTACCGCTCCTGGGGCGGCGGCATCGGCCTGTCGTCCTCGCTGTCGGGCATGGAGCTCGATGCGGCCTACGAATACATCAACTGGTATCTCTCCGGCTGGGTCGGCGGCTACCTGATGCGCCAGGGCTATTACTCGGCCGTTCCGGAAACCTCGAAAGATTACATGTCCGCGAACGAGTGGGGCTACTGGTTCGAAGGCAAGGAATCCACCGACGTCATCACCTCGCCCACGGGCGACGTGCTGGCCCAGGCGGGCGAGACCCGCGACGGCGGCTCCTTCTACGACCGCATGGGCGCCGTGGCCTGCTGGAACGCCGTCATGGACGAGAACCAGTACATGGTCCGCAAGTGGAACGAGTTCATCGCCGCCTGAGGCGGATGAACCAATCGACCTCTTCCTGACGGGCTCCACCCTTTTGCCCCGATGGAAGTGCCGCCTCCCTGTGGCGGTCAACGGTTCGGGGGCGACCGCCCCCGGACCGACTGCAAGACCCCTCCGGCGCTCGGACAGACGAGGTTCCCATGCTGAAAAACAGACATCTCCTGGGGTGGCTCCAGGCCAGCCCGCTGGCCCTGGTCCTGCTGGCCTTCCTGCTGGCGCCCATCGTGATGATCGTGATCGTCAGCTTCTGGGGCGCCACCGAGTTCTCGATCTACCCGGCCTTCCAGTTCGACAACTACGAATTCCTCTTCGGCTCGCCCGTGACCTACAGGGTCTTCGGGGCAACCTTCAAATATGCCTTCATCACCTGGGCGCTGACGCTGTCGATCGGCTTCACCGTTGCCTATTTCCTGGCCTTCCACGTGCGCAGCCAGACCATGCAGATCGCGCTTTTCCTGCTCTGCACCATCCCCTTCTGGACCTCGAACATCATCCGCATGATCAGCTGGATTCCCTTCCTGGGCCGCAACGGCATCGCCAACCAGACGCTGATCTCCTGGGGGCTGATCGACGAGCCGCTGGAGTGGCTGCTCTATTCCGACTTCTCGGTGATCCTGGCCTTCGTCCACCTCTACACGCTGTTCATGGTGGTGCCGATCTTCAACACCATGATGCGCATCGACCGCGCCCTGCTGGAGGCCGCCCGCGACAACGGGGCCTCGGGCCTGCAGACCCTGCGCCACGTGATCCTGCCGCTGACCAAGCCGGGCATCATGATCGGCACGATCTTCGTCGTGACCCTGGTGATGGGCGATTTCATCACCGTGCGCTTCATGTCGGGCAGCCAGCGCGCCAATGTCGGGCGGCTGATCTCCAACGACATCGCCCTGTTGCAATACCCCTCCGCCGCCGCCACCGCCGTGGTGCTGCTGGCCACGGTGCTGATCATGATCGCGGTCATGCTGCGCTTCGTGAACATCCGCAAGGAGCTCTGATCCATGGACCGTCGCCCCCGCAGCTTCTACGTGCTGGCCGCCTTCTTCACCGTCTTCGTGCTGTTCCTCTACGGGCCGATCTTCACCATCGGCATCCTCAGCTTCCAGGGACCGAAGGGCGGGCTGACCTTCCCGATGAACGGGGTGTCCACCCATTGGTTCCGCGACCTCTTCGAGCAACAGGCGGTCGGAGACATCTGGGGGGCCTTCCGGCGCAGCGCCGGGCTGGGGCTGATGGTCATGGTGACCACGGTCGTGGTCTCGGTCATGGCCGGGCTCGCCTTCCGCAAGCGCTTCCGCGGCTCGGGGCTGCTCTTCTACGCGGCGATCACCTCTCTGGTGATCCCCTCGATCCTGGTCTCGCTGGGTGTCGGGCTGATCTTCAACCAGCTGGGGCTGAAGGTACATTGGGCCACCTCCGGCTTCGGCAGCCAGCTGACCTGGACCCTGCCCTTCGGCCTGCTGATCATGTTCGCGGTCTTCAACCGCTTTGACAAGAGCTACGAGGAAGCCGCCCGCGACCAGGGCGCGAGCTCCTGGCAGACCATCCGCTACGTGGTGCTGCCGATCATCGCGCCCTCGCTGATCGGGGTCGGGCTCTTCGGCTTCACCCTCTCCTACGACGAATTCGCCCGCACCCTGCTGACAGCGGGCAGCTACAACACCCTGCCGCTTGAGATCTTCGGCATGACCACCAATGTCACCACCCCGGTGATCTACGCGCTCGGCACGCTGACCACGGCGTTCTCGCTGCTGATCATCGCGGCCTTCTTGCTGGCGGTCTGGGTGTTGGGCAAACGCCGCGCACGCGCGGGCTCTGACGCGGGCAAGGGCGTATGAAGATCGTCTACATCAACCCCAATTCCACCGAGGCGATGACCCGTCACGTGGTCGAGGTGGCCCGCGCCACCCTGCCCGGCGCCAAGGTTCTGGGCGTCACCAACTCCGACGGCCCGGCCGCGATCCAGGGGCCCGAGGACGGCGACGCGGCGGTGCCCGGCATGCTGGCAAGACTGGCCGAGGTGCTGAAGGATGGGGCCGATGCGGTGGTCATCGCCTGTTTCGACGACACCGGCCTGTCGGAGGCGCGCGCCATGGCCCCCTGCCCGGTGCTGGGCATCGGCCAGGCCTCCTACCTGATGGCCGCCGTGCTGGGGCTGCGGTTCTCGGTCGTGACCTCGATGGCGGTCTCGGTGCCGGTGATCCGCGACAATGTCACCCGCTTCGGCTTCTCGGGGATATGCGCCTCGGTGCGGGCCTCGGGCCTGCCGGTCTTGACCATCGACGAGGGGGCGCCCGCAACGCTGGACATCCTGGCCCGCGAGATCTCCAAGGCGCGCGACAGCGACGGCGCGGCAGCGGCGGTCCTGGGCTGCGCTGGCATGGCAGCTCTGAAGCCGGCGCTGGAAGAGCGCACCGGCATGCTGCTGATCGACGGCGTGGCGGCCTCGGCGCAGCTGGCGGCGGCCGCCATCGGCTTTCTCGGCGGCAGCGGCGCGGGCAAGCTGGCCAGCTGAACGCCTGCTGTGACGGCGCGGACCCGGCCATCCGGCGCCTGTCCGCCGCCCATCCCCCGCGCCCCCTTGCGCATCACCGCCCCTTTCGCCGAGGCTGAGGCACTTCGGACCCGGCGCGACCGGGCAGAGCGCCAGGGGAGACGCAATGACGGCCATGAGCCAGCAAGGGGAGACCACCCTGCCGGACGAGCAATGTCTCGACCGGGCGCTGGCCCATCCCGAGACCGGGCCGCGTATCCTCTTCTTCAGCGGGGGCAGCGCGCTCAACGGGATCTCGCGGCGGCTGAAGGCCTATACCCACAATTCGATCCACCTGATCACCCCCTTCGACGGCGGCGGCAGCTCGCAGGTACTGCGGCAGGCCTTCGGCATGCCGGCGGTCGGCGATCTGCGCTCGCGCCTGATGGCGCTGGCGGATGAGACCCTGCAGGGCGAGCCCGAGGTCTATGCCCTCTTCAGCCACCGCCTGCCCGGGCAGGCCCGCAATGACGCCCTCGCACGTGAGGTCTCGGCCATGGCGGCGGGGCAACATGCGCTTGTGGCGGCCATCGCGGCACCGATGCGGCAGCTCTTGCAGGGCCACCTGGCCGCCTTCCTGCTGCGGGCGCCAGAGGACTTCGACTTCCGCAAGGCCTCGGTCGGGAACCTGATCCTGGCGGGTGGCTACCTTGGCCACGGCGGCCAGCTGGCGCCGGTGCTCGAGCAGATGGCGAACATGGTCGAGATGCGCGGCACCGTGCGCCCGGTGGTCGACGAGACCCTGCACCTGGGCGCGCTGCTGCGCGATGGCACGTGGCTGATCGGCCAGCGCCAGATCAGCGGCAAGGAGGTGTCGCCGATCTCCAGCCCGATCCAGAGCTGCTTTCTCTGCGACGAGAGCGGCGCGCGTCCGCAGGTAGACCTGCCCGAGGCCAACCGGAAGCTGATCGAGAGCGCGGATCTCATCTGTTTCCCGCCGGGTAGCCTTTATTCCAGCCTCATCGCCAACCTTCTGCCCAGGGGCGTCGGCCAGGCCATTGCCCGCAGTCGCGCGCCCAAGGTCTACCTGCCCAGCCTCGGCACCGACCCCGAGGCGCTTGGCCATGACCTTTCGGGACAGATCGACGCCCTGTTGACGCCCCTGCGCGAGGATCTGGGGGGCGCAGCGGGTGACGAGATCCCGGCGGGGACCTTCCTGACTCACCTGCTCTGCGACAGCTCCGAGGCCCAGGCCGAAGACACCGCCGCCCGCCACGGGCTGCACTGCCTCAGCCATCCCCTGCGCCAGGCGGAGGCGCCGCGTTACCTGTCCGAACGGGTGGCGCGGATGCTGGTCTGGCTGGCCGGTGATTTCCGCGCCTGACGCATCTCGCGCCCCAGGTGCCACCAGGTGCGCAGCTTCCGGTCGGCGGTCAGCAGCATGCCCTTGAGGCTCCGCCAGCTCACCTTCTTGCGTGCAAGCCGGCGCTCGCCTTCCACCAGCGAGCCGCCCAGTTCATGGCTGACCTCGTCGATGGGGCATCCGGGCACCGACCAGATATCAAGGCCAAGTTCCCAGAAGTACTTCGCATCCTCGTCCACCTGCCGGTAGATCCTACGCCGCGAGAGAAAGCGCTGCGCCCCCTCCCTGGTGATCAGATACGCCACCATGCCGGCGGTCGGAGAGTTCCATTTCACCAGCGGCACCGACCCGACGGTCTCGACGAACGCCGCCGTCCCGCGCCGCTGCTTGCGGAAATCAAAGAGCTTCACCATGTGGCGGCCCTGCCCCAGCACGTTCTCCCAATCGCTGAGCACCTGGCGCACCATGCCCTCGTCGCGGATCGCGTAGTCATCCTCCAGCACCAATGCAGCGGGGGCATTGCTGTCCAGCAAGGTCTGCCAGGCGCGGCGATGACTGATGTAGATAGCGATCTCGGTCCGGGTCAGGCTACGCTTCATGCGCATGCGGTTGGCCCGCTCGTCGTAGAGCTCGTCGATCACCGGGTCCTCGCTCACCGCGCCCATGACCAGGGAGACCGGCAGCTCGGGCGCAATGGCCGCGATCTTCTGCTGCGCCGAGCTCACGCGGGCCGGCGGCGACTTGGCGCAGGTGACCACGAGCACCGGCAAGGCCCCGCAAGACCTGGTGTCAGCTCTGGACATGACGCACCTCTATGTTTGGCAAGCCGACCGGTGGCACCCCGGCATCATGGGCCATGCGCCCGAAGGCTTCCGTCTCGATCAGGCCCTTGTAGGGACGTTCGGCGAAGCCCAGCCCGGCCCTGTGGACCGAGCCATGCACCAGCAGGACGGTGCCCCCGACCGAGGTCAGCTCGACCCTCTCCGCAAAGCGCAGATCGTGCAGGTGCAACCGATGCTCATAGTTTGCCGGCGGCTGGAAGAGGCCATCGAGGAAATACTTGTAGTACTCGGAGTCGCGCGGCCGCCCGTAGTCCAGCGAAGCGTTCATGTCGTAGCTGGGACCTCCGGGGGTGAGCACGCAATCGGGCGTGACGATCTTGGCCTTCGCCGCCAGCAGCTGTTGCAGAAGGTCGTCCGGCGCGGCGCAGACATCCACGTCGAGCCAGAGCACCCAGTCATCGCCATCCGAAAGCCCCTTTCCGATCAGGTGATTGCGCACCGAGGCCAGGGCCGCGCGGCGGCGGAACTGGTGCCGGGGCCGCCAGCGCTCCGCGCGCGGCAGGTCCAGGCCCGTGTCATGGCCCAGGATCTCGATCCCGGCGAAATCCGCCGCCCGCGCCTTCTGGAAGGCCTGTAGCCGGGACCGCGTGTCATCGCGGCTCTCGCCCTCGCAATAGACCAGCCGCAGCTTGTCCTTGGGCCAGTCCAGCGCCTCGATCAGCGCCCAGTGGTCCTTAAGGAAGGGCTCGGCATCGCGCAGCGGGGTGAAGATGGCGATCTGCGGCAGCTCATCCGCAGGCGGCCGCGCCTTCAGCTGCGCGAGATCCAGCGCCTCCAGCGCCTCGGGCCCAAGCGGTGGCACCGGGGATTGACGGGCGACGCGGGCCCGCCGCAGCCGTCCCTTGAGCCGCGAGAAACGCGTCTCTGGCACCTCTGAGAACCAGTTCCCCGCCCAGTTGTGCCGCGACAGGCGCAGCGCGGCCAGATCGCCCGACATGGGGTCTTCTGCAGGCCTGCCGTGGCTGTCGACGGGTGCGAAGAGATGGCAGGAATTCATTGAGAAGTCCTCGGGCACGGACCAGCGCTCGACTGCGGCGGTCAGCAGCACCGGGCCGGTGGAGAGCAGCACGTTCTTGCGCGCCGCGTGGCGGCTGCGCCAGGCCATCTGCGCCAGGTGCAGCCAGAAGGGGTGACCTGCGGGGCTGGCCATGGTGCCGTTGAAGAGCAGCCGCTCGAGGCCGAGCGGCGCCAAGGCGGGCCAGTTTGCGCGGGGCTCTTCACAGAGCACGATCCGCCGCTGCTCTGCCAGGGCGTCCAGCGGCGCCAGGCAATCGGTGTCCATATCGGCGTAGATGCCGCCGAAATGGTGCAGCAGCAGGTAGCGCCCGAGATCGGCACGTTGTACCGCTGTGGGGTAATCGCGGTAGAGCCCGATCAGGTCGGGATATTGCTCCGCGACGAAGGCCTCCAGGTCGGCATCCAGCCAGAGGCGGTACTGCCAATCCGGGTTCAGTGCCTGCCAGCTTTCCGGCGTGCCCTGCCCGTCCTCATAGGTCGGAGAATGCCACGTCTGGTGGATGATACGGGGAATCGACTGAGTGTTCGTGATACAAGTCATTAGTTACAACTATGAAACGCCGGTATCCGGCGCAGACGCACGCAACCATGGCGTTGCCCATACGCTAAGACAATCGGGTGAGTTGTGCCAGTTGGCGGTAAACCAACCGGAGGAAATCCGCCAACCCCTGCCCGAGACCCTCGCCCGCCTGCCCCGCCCCGACCTGGTGGTGATCGAGGGCGTCGCCCTGATGGCCCAGGCCCTTGCCTGCCGCGCCGCCTGGCCCGGCGTGCCGCTGGTCTTCGATTTTCACAACGTCGAAAGCAACCTGCTGCGCCAGATCGACCGCGCCCGCCTGCCCGCGCTGCTGCGCCCGCTTGCCGGGGTGTTTTTTCGCCGCCGCTGGCAGGCCGCCGCAGAACTGGACCGGCAGGCGCTCGAGATGGCCGACCGGGTCTGGCTCTGCTCCGAGGACGACCGCGCCCTCGCGCTCGAGCTCTGCCCCGAGGCGGCCCCGCGTCTGTCGGTCCTGCCCAACACCATGCCCCACTGGTGCGAAGGCGCCACGCCCCGCGACAGCCGCGCCTTCAGCGCACCCGAGGTCCTCTTTGTCGGTCACCTGGGCTATGCGCCCAACAAGCACGCCGCCCGCAGGCTGGCCGCCGACATCCTGCCCGCGCTGCGCAGGGATTTCCCCGAGGCCCGCCTGACCATCGCAGGGCGCAGCCCCAACAGGCGGCTGCGCCGTGACCTCGCCGGGCACGACAATGTCACGCTCGTCGCCGACCCGGCAGAGGTCGCCCCGCTCTATGACCGTGCCGATCTGACGATCCTGCCCCTGACCGAGGGCGGCGGCTCGCGGATCAAGGTGCTCGAGGCGCTGGCCACGGGCTGTCCCATCGTCGCCAGCGCCAAGGCGGTCGAGGGTCTCGCGCTGGAGCCCGGTCGCCACTATCTGCCGGCCGAGAGCGCCGCCGAGGCGGCCTCGGCCACGGCCCGGCTGATGCGGGAGCCCGAGACGAGGGCGCAGCTGATCGCCGAGGGCGCACAGCTGGTCCGGGCGCGCTACAGCCAGGCAACCATAGATCGCCTGGTGACCGAGGACATCGCCCGGCTGCTGCCGAAGCCCTGAGAATTCTCAGCGGGTGCGGAGATTGCCAGCGCAGAGCGGCGAAGCTAGGCTTCGGTCATCATGCTCAGCCTCTTTGCCGACCGCACCTACCGCCATCTCTTTGCCGCCCAGGTGGTGGCCCTGCTGGGCACCGGGCTGGCCAGCGTGGCCCTCGGCCTGCTGGCCTATGACCTGGCCCAGGAAAACGCGGCCATGGTGCTGGGCACGGTCTTCTTCATCAAGATGGTGGCCTATGTGGGCGTGGCGCCGGTCGCCGGGGCCTTCGCAGAGAGGATCAACCGCCGCCGCCTGCTGGTGGCGCTGGACCTGCTGCGCGCGGGCGCGGCGCTCTGCCTGCCCTTCGTCACCGAGGTCTGGCAGGTCTACCTGCTGATCTTCCTGCTCCAGGCCGCCTCGGCGGGCTTCACCCCCACCTTCCAGGCCACGCTGCCCGACGTGCTGCCCGAGGAAGAGCGCTATACCCGCGCGCTCTCGCTCTCGCGGCTGGCCTATGACCTGGAGAACATCGTCTCGCCCAGCCTCGCGGCCCTGCTGCTGGCGGTGGTCAGCTTCGATGCGCTCTTCTTCGGCACCATGCTGGGCTTCCTGGCCTCGGCGGTGCTGGTGGTCTCGGTCGCCCTGCCCTCGCCCGCGCCCTCGGTACCGCGCCGGGTCTACGACCGGATCACGCGCGGCACCCGGATCTACCTGGCCACGCCGCGCCTGCGCGGGCTGCTGGCGCTCAACATGGCGGTCTCTGCCGCCGGGGCGATGGTGCTGGTGAACTCGGTGGTGCTGGTGCGCGCCGAGCTGGGCCTGGGCGCCAGCGCCCTGGCCTGGGCGCTCTTTGCCTTCGGGGCGGGCTCCATGGCGGTGGCGCTGCTGCTGCCGCGCCTGCTCGAGAGGTTCCCCGATCGCCCGGTGATGCTGGCGGGCGCGGGGTTGATGGTCGCGGCCCTGCTGGCCCTGGCGCTCGTCATTGCCACGCTCGCGCTGAGCTGGCCCGCGCTGCTGGCCTGCTGGGTCGTGGTGGGCCTGGGCTATTCCGCCGTGCTGACCCCCTCGGGGCGGCTGCTGCGCCGTTCGGCCCATGCCGAGGACCGCCCGGCGATCTTCGCCGCGCAATTCGCCCTCAGCCATGCCTGCTGGCTGGTGACCTACCCGCTGGCGGGCTGGCTGATGACCGCCTTCGGCGCGGTACCCAGCCTGCTGGTTCTGGCCCTGCTGGCAAGCGCGGGCCTTCTGGCGGCGCTCAGGCTCTGGCCGGCGGAGGACCCGTCCGAGCTGCGCCACACCCACGAGGAACTGCCGCTCGACCACCCCCATGTGCAGGGGCAGCGGACCCATTCCCATGCCTATGTGATCGACGATCTGCACCGGCACTGGGGCACGCCCTGAGGCCTCGCCGCCGCGCGCCCCCTCGACAAACCCGTAAAAGCTGCCCTCACGAGATGTAACCTCGGGTCACGAGCCTCGCCCTGGGGTTGTGGATGACCGGCGGTCAGAATATTGCTGACCGCCGGTCATTTCAGGCGGGGCACCCGGCGCGCGCAGCGGCGCCGAGCCGCTCCTGTTTCAAGGAAACAACCGCCACAAGTCCAGCGGCGGCAAGAGAGGGTCATGCGGATGGTGCAATATGCAACCGGTGCCAAGGAGAAGAAGGCGCGGCAGGAAGACATCCTCGCCGCGGCCCTGTCGCTCTTCCTGGAAGACACCCGCCGCGCACCCTCTGTCGCGGCCATCGCCGCGAAGGCCGGGCTCGCCAAGGGCACGGTCTATCTCTACTTCGACGGCAAGGAGCAGGTCTTTGCCTCGCTGCTGGTGCGCGAGTGGCGCGGCTTCATCGAACTGGTGAAGCGCTACTTCGAGACCGCCAGCGGCACGCCTGAGCGGATCGTGGCGGATTTCATCGCGGGCTATGCGGGCTATATCGCCAGCCACCCCGCGCTGATGCGGCTTGATTCCATGGGCTACGCGGTGCTCGAGCCGAACCTGCCCGAGGACAAGCTGCTGACCTTCAAGATGGAGCTCGCCGCCGTGCTCGACGAGGCCGGCACCGTGGTCGACCGCGCCCTGTCGCTGGAACCCGGCCGGGGCGTCAAGCTGCTGGTGGCCGGTTTCGCCATGACCCGCGGCCTGTGGCAGATCAACGATCTGCCGGACGCGGTGCTGCTCAGCCCCGAATATGCCCTGCACCCCTTCTCGCGCCTCGACTTCGCGCCAGACCTGGTCTGCGCGCTGGTGGACTATTGGCGCGGCGCATGGGGCGACTTCCCCGCGCCCGAGGGGCCCGACCCTCAGGGGCTGCTTTGACGAAGCCGGGGATCGGCGCCACCGAGCGCCCGTCCGACCGAGCATCAAGGATCTCCGCGCACTGCACGAATACGCATGAAACGAGCAAAAAGCTTGTCGTGAGGGGCGATTTTCTCTAGGCCCCTGCCAACCACTCAGGAGGGGCGGATGTCCGACAACAACAACTTCGATCCGAGCCATCTGGAAACGCTCGACCGTGACCTTGGGCGCCTGTCGACCCTGGAACAGGCCACGGGCTATGCCTCTCGCCCCCTGATGGGCATGGGTATCGCGCTGATCTTCGTCGTTTTCGCGGCGCTGGTGGCCGCGCTGATCTTCGGCCAGGCCGACAACAGCTTCATCGTCGTCATCGCCGCCGCCTTCGGTGCCTACATGGCGCTGAACATCGGCGCCAACGACGTGGCCAACAACATGGGCCCCGCCGTCGGGGCCAATGCCATGTCCATGGCCGCCGCCATCGTGGTCGCCGCAATCTTCGAGAGCGCCGGTGCCCTGCTGGCGGGCGGAGACGTGGTGTCAACCATTGCCAAGGGCATCATCGCCCCCGAGAGCATGGGATCTTCGAGCAGCTTCATCGCCGCGATGATGGCGGCCCTTCTGGCCTCGGCGCTTTGGGTCAACCTGGCCACCTGGATCGGCGCGCCGGTCTCGACCACCCATTCGGTGGTCGGCGGCGTCATGGGCGCGGGGATCGCGGCGGCAGGCTTCGCCGCCGTCTCCTGGGGCAAGATGGGCGCGATTGCCGCCAGCTGGGTGATCTCTCCGCTTCTGGGCGGGCTCATCGCCGCCGGATTCCTGTGGTTCATCAAGGCCAATATCATCTACCGCGACGACAAGATCGCCGCTGCGCGCAGGTGGGTGCCCGTGCTCGTAGGGATCATGGCCGGCGCCTTCTCGTCCTACCTGGCGGTGAAGGGTCTGAAGAAGATCGTCTCCATCGAGCTGGGCACTGCCCTGCTGATCGGCCTCGGCATGGCCGTGGCGGCGTGGGTCGTCATGATCCCGGTCATCCGCCACCAGTCGCGCAACCTGGAGAACCGCAACAAGTCGCTCAAGGTGCTCTTCGGCATCCCGCTGATCGTCTCGGCGGCGCTGCTCAGCTTCGCCCATGGCGCCAATGACGTGGCCAACGCTGTCGGTCCCCTGGCCGCCATCGTGCAGGCCTCGGCCACCGGAGACTTCACCCAGGCGGTCTCGATCCCGCTCTGGGTCATGGTCATCGGCGCACTCGGGATCTCTTTCGGCCTGTTCCTTTTCGGGCCGAAACTGATCCGCATGGTGGGCAACCAGATCACCAAGCTGAACCCGATGCGCGCCTTCTGCGTGGCGCTCTCCGCCGCCATCACGGTGATCGTGGCCAGCTGGCTGGGCCTGCCCGTCAGCTCGACCCATATCGCCGTCGGCGGCGTCTTCGGCGTGGGCTTCTTCCGCGAATGGGACACCGCCCGCCGCATGCGCAAGGCCAAGCAGCAGCTTGACGGACCGCCCGAGGTGGGCCCCGAGGAACGCCGCCGCCGCAAGCTGGTGCGCCGTTCGCACTTCATGACCATCGCCGCCGCCTGGGTCATCACGGTGCCCGCCGCAGCGGTGCTCTCGGGTGGGATCTTCCTGGTGATCCAGGGCATCATCGGCTGAGTTCCAGCCCTCGCGCGAATGCCATTACGGCCCCCGGTTGCCCCGCAGCCGGGGGTTTTGCATTTCCGTCACATTGCAATGGGCACCCCATCGCGCAGAGGCTCGGGCCTTAATGTCGACGTTGGGTCAATTGGCGCGCCAGCGCGGTTCCGGCAATTATCCCGAGTTGCAAGAAACACGTTCTGCGTGCAATTCAGCGCGGCCCCAAGGCAGATTGCACGCGTGCCATTGGGCCCGCGCTCCGGCCTTGGCAGACAGGCGGCAGCCCCGTCCAGAACGCCAGGCGGCACAACCCGCCTCCGCCGTGTTGGAGGATGCAAAGCGACGGGCGAATTAAAAGGGGCCGCACGTCATGAACAACGTACGGCCCCTCGGGACGAAAAGACTCAGATACTGAAAGGGGATTGCACTCTCTTAATGGCCCTCAACCTAGTTCAGGCGATGGCGCGGCGCTTCCCCTATTTAGGGGAGGGAATGGCAGAAAGCGACAAAAGCAGCGCCACGAGGTCGGTCTGACGGTGGGTTTCGGTCTTGGCGAAGATGCTCTTGAGATGCGAGGCCACGGTCGCCGGAGAGATCCCCAGCGTCTCGGCAATGGCATCGCTGCGCAACCCGCCGGCCAGCAGGCTGGCGATCCGCGCCTCGGTCGGGGTCAGTCGCAGCGCCTCTCGCAGCAGCGCGGGCTCGGGAGCCACGCGGCGGCCCGGATCGACGATCAGCACCATCAGCGCCGGCGCATCGCTGCCAACCTGCCGCCCCAGCGAAGAGAGCAGCAGGATCGGACCCTGCGCCCGGTCCGGCCGCTCCAGCGGCACCGGTGCCACGGGGGCCTGCGAGGGGTTCCTCGCCAGCGCGGCCTGCAGCGTCTGGCGCAGATGCGGCGGGTCGACCTCGGCATGCAGATGGCTGCACAGGCGCAGGCCGGAGCCCTCCTGGCAGAAGGCGGTGGCGGCGGCATTTGCATGCAGCACCTGCGCCTGGCGGTCGAGCAGCACGATCCCCTGGGCCAGCCGGTCGAGCGCCTGCCAGGCGCCGCTCTCGGCCTCGGAAAGCGCCTTGCGGGTGCGGTTCAGACGTTCGGCCTCGTCGCGCGCCGAGTTCACCCGGCGGACCTGCCGCAGCTGCGCGGCGATGGTGGCCAGCAGGACCTCGTAGTCCACCGGCTTGACGATGTAGTCATCGGCCCCGCGCAGCTTGCCGTCGATCACGTCGCTGCGGTCGCCGAAGGCGGTAAGAAAGAGGAAGGGCACGTCATCCAGATCGCGCCGCGTCTCGCGCAGCTGGCTGAGAAGGCCGCGCCCGTCGAGCCGGGGCATGGCGATGTCGCAGAGGATCAGGTCCGGGCGCAGGTCCTGCATCCGGGCCAGGGCCTCCTGCCCGTCGACCGCCGGAATGGTAAGGTAGCCCGCCTCATTGAGCTCGGCGCAGATGTCGTCCAGCAGGTGCCGCTCGTCCTCGCAGACCAGGATACGGGGGGCGTCGCTCATGTCTTGCTCTCCACGTCTTGCGGGGCCTCGGGCAGGATCAGCGAGAAGAGCGCGCCGCCCTCGGGCCGGGGCCGGGCCTCGATCCGCCCGCCCTGCAGCTCGGCCAGCCTCTGCGCCAGCCAGAGACCGATGCCGGTGCCGCCCGTCGGCGCCCCGGCGCCGCGCTGGAAGCGCTGGAAGAGGCGTTCGGCCTCGGCATCGGTCATGCCCGGCCCCCGGTCGGCCACGGTGCAGACCACCTTGTTGTCCTGTCGCTGCATCCGCACCTCGACCGGCTCGAAGGGCGGAGAATACTTGATCGCATTGTCGATGAGGTTGATCAGGCTGTGCTGCACCAGGTTGGCATCGCACCAGGCCACGAAGCGCTCTTCCTCCAGCGAGAGCGTGATCTCGCGGTCACGGTAGCGGCCCTGCAGCTTCTTCACCATGTTGCGTACCACCGGCGCCAGATCCTGCACCGCCTGCTGCGGCAGGTCCATCTTGTGGTCCATGCGCCCGATCAGCAGCGCCGCATCCACCAGCTGGTCAAGCGAGGCGACCATCTCGCGGATCGTGCCCTGCTTGGCCTGCAGCACCTCGTCCGAGGCCGGCTGCCCGCGCCGGTACAGCCTCTGGGCCGCGGAATCGATCACCGCCAGCGGGGTGCGGAACTGGTGCGAGACCACCGCCGCGAAATCCCGCCAGTGAGAGACCATGGCCCGCTCGTGGTCCAGGTCCTCCTCCAGCCGCATGGACTGGCGGCGGAAAAGGTCTGCCTCGAGCCGGGCGCGCCTGTCGGCCAGGATGCGCCAGCCCAGGTAGATCGCCAGGACCACGCCGAGACCGATGGAGTAGTTCACCTGCGCCATGGCCGTGCGGTAGCGGGTCAGCTGCGTGGTCAGGAGCTCCCATTCCATGACCATGGCCGCATTGGCGGTGCGGTTCAGGGTCCGGGCAAGCGTGGTCGCCTCCTGCCCCAGCTCGGCCTTCTCGGCCGCGCTCAGCGGTCGCAGGGCCGGATCAAGCCGGATCGCCGGCTGAACCGCGGCCTTCACCGTCTCTGCCATCTCCAGCGCCTGCAGGAAACGAAACTGAGGGCCTTCGGTCAGCATGTCGATCCGCGAGCGGAGCAGGTCGTATTGCAGGCCGATCTGCCCCTCGTCATCGGGGTCCTCTGCAAGGACCGCGCGCATTTTCAGCGCCTCGACCTGGGTCTGGCTGATCACCCAGACCATGTTGGTCACCCCGTCAAAGCCCATGGCCTTCTCTGTCGCGCGCAGGCGCAGGTAGCCGAAGATCAGCGCGCCGATACAGACCAGCAGCAGGACCAGCGGGACAAAGGTGCGCCAGAGCGTGCCGAGTGTCATTGCTCTTCGAGGCGTACCAGCTGCCAGACCCAGCGGTAGTCGTAATAGATGTCCTGCAATTCCACGAATTCATCGCGCGGATAAACGATCCAGATTGGCCCCTTGTCGCGGGGGGTCAGGGTTTCCCCATTCATCTCGAGCGCCGCGACCACGTCGTAGCGGGTGAAATCCTCGGCGGGCAATTCGATCTGGTAATCGTTGAGGGCAATGGCGGTCAGGGTTTCCGCGGTGACGCCCGCTTCGGCCAGCAGATCGCGCATGAAGGGCCCGGTGAAGGTCTGCACCCCGTCGGTGACCGAGGTATGGGTCACCAGCTCGTGCTGCGGCAGGGCCAGCAGCCGTTCACGATCGAAGTGCTCTTCCTGGCCCGAGGCGGTTTCGATGGTCAGCAATATGTCTTCTGCGCGGGCAGGAGTGATTGATGCCAAAGCCAGACCGGCCACAAGCAGCATGCGTCGTGAAAAGGTATTCATTTGTTCAGGCGCCTTCAGATACAGCCAGAACCTTAATCCATTGGCAAATACGGGCGCAATTAAGAAGTGATGACAGGAGAATGACGGTATTTTCCGGCAATCCCCCTGTGGCCACTAAATACCGGGCCGGGCCACCCGCGCCCAGAGGCCCACGCCGCCGCGCGCCCCGGTCGGTGATCCGGGACTGGCGGGCTCCGGGTGGTGAGCGGATCGCCTCCTAGCCGGTACCGTCCGGTAGCAGAAAGCCGCGCAAATCTCGGCGCTGATGTGCAAGGCGATACAGGCGGCGCGCGAACCGGACTACGAGGGCAAAAAACAGCGCGGGCAATTCGCGCCACGGGACGAGAGCAGGAGCACATTCCACGTGCCAGGACAACAGACAGACGGCCGAAGCGGGCGCGCTTCGGTAGCGGCGCGGCCATTCCAGGTGCGCGGCAGGTTCATCACCGCGATTGCGCTACGGCTCGAGACAGAGAGCCTGGACGAGGGCTTCTATGCGCTGCTCGACGAGCAGCTGCGCAGCGCACCCCAGCTCTTGCTGGACGCGCCGCTGCTGCTGGACCTCGGCAAGGTGCCGGACCTGACCGACGCAAGCCAGCTCAGGGGGCTGCTGGAAGAGCTGCGCGCCCGCAAGCTGCATGTCTTCGGGGTCGAGAATGCCAGCGACGCGCAGCGCCCCCTGGCAAAGGAGCTGGGGCTGATCCCGGTGCTCGTCGGGCGCGACGCCCCGGTCGAGAAGACCGGGGGCGACCGACGCCGCAAGATCGAGAAGCTGCTGCCGCCAGAGAACATCCTGCTGACCGAGCCGGTGCGCTCGGGTCAGGTGGTGGTGGCCGAACGGGGCGATCTGACCGTGATCGGATCGGTCTCTTCCGGTGCCGAGCTTGTCGCCTCGGGCAATATCCATGTCTACGGCACATTGCGCGGGCGCGCCTTCGCCGGTGTCTACGGCGACGAGACGGCGCGGATCTTCTGCCAGCGCCAGGCGGCCGAGCTGCTGGCCATCGCGGGGATCTACAGAACCAGCGAGAGCATTGGCGACGACATGCGCGACCAGTGCCTGCAGGTGTTTTTGAAGGATGACGGTTTGAAACTGGAGGCGGTCACATGACGACGCAAATCAAGGAGGCGGCCCCCTTGGGCAAGATCATCGTGATCACCTCGGGCAAGGGCGGTGTGGGCAAGACCACCTCCGCCGCGGCGATCTCTGCCGGTCTGGCGAAGCTCGGCCACAAGACGGTGGTGATCGACTTCGACGTGGGCCTGCGGAACCTCGACATGATCATGGGCTGCGAGCGGCGCGTGGTCTTCGACTTCATCAACGTCATCCAGGGCGATGCGAAGCTGAGGCAGGCGCTGATCAAGGACAAGCGCCTGGATACGCTCTCGATCCTGCCGACCTCGCAGACACGCGACAAGGATGCGCTGACCATGGAGGGGGTCGAGGCGGTTCTGGAAGAGCTCAAGCAGGAGTTCGACTACATCATCTGCGACAGCCCGGCCGGGATCGAGCGCGGCGCGCAGCTGGCGATGTATTTCGCCGACGAGGCGGTGGTGGTCACCAACCCCGAGGTCTCATCGGTCCGCGACAGCGACCGGGTGCTGGGCCTTCTGGCCAGCAAGACCCGGCGTGCGGAAAGCGGATCTGAAGAGCCGGTGAAGGCGCAGGTCCTGCTGACCCGCCACGACCAGGGCCGGATCGACCGGGGCGAGATGATGACGGTGGAGGATGTGCTGGACATCCTGGCCGTGCCGCTTCTGGGCATCATCCCAGAAAGCCAGGCGGTGCTGCGGGCCTCGAATGTCGGCACGCCGATCATCCTGGACGAACCCTCGGACGCGAGCCGGGCCTACCAGGACACGGTGCCCCGCCTGACGGGCGAGGAGGTCGAGATGCGCATCGGCAACGAGCGCAAGGCCGGCCTGTTCCAGCGGCTCTTCGGACGGTCGGCATGAGCCTGTTCGGTTTTGCCTTCAAGCCCCGCCGCGCCAAGACCGCCCAGACCGCCAAGGACCGGCTGCAGTTGCTGCTGGCCCATGAGCGCGCCAGTGGCGCCCCCGAAGTCGACTTCCTGCCGCAGCTGCAGGCTGACCTGCTGGCCGTGATCCGAAAGTATGTCACCGTCGACGAGAAGGATGTCGAGGTGAAGATGCAAGGCGAGGACGGCATGTCCTGTCTTGAGATCAACGTCGAGATGCCAGCCCGCGCCAAGGCCGAGGAGAAGTCCAGACCCAAGGCCGATGCCGGCACAGGCGCGAAGGCAAACGCCAAGGCCGACACAAAGGCAGGTGCCAAACCGGCCAGCGCAGCAAAGACGGCGAAAGCGGGCGGGCCAAAGGCCTAGGCTCCGCTCCGCCGCCTCCTGCCCGGCTGTTCCAGAGCTGAAAGAAACTGGCCCCCTTCCGAGCGCGCCCGGACCAGGAGCCGGGGCGCGCCACGTCGCGCGGCAGAGGTCTGGTGCAAGCCCTTCGTGTCGATGCCGGACCTCGGGCCGGGGCTGACATGTCCCGCAGCCAAGGGCAGAGAGCGTTCGGCTACTCGCGCGGCGCGCCCTTGGCGAGCAAGTCGTCGTGGTCCTGGCGCTCGGCGTCGACAAGGGGGATCAGCGCCGCTTCTTCCGACTTGTGGACCGAGGGCTCCGGTGATGCGGCGGGCGACTGCGGCACCGGCGCCTTGCGCGGCGGCGGTTCCGAAGGGGCTGTCGGCATTCCCGCCCCTTCCAGGCGGATGCGATAGGTCGTGTCCGGAATCGCCACGCCAGCCTCTTCGATGGCGGTCTTGACCAGGCGGATGGCATCCCCGCGTGCCGGGGCAAAGCCGGTCGCCGTCTGGTCGACCCAGCCGGTCACGCGCAGGATCGCGCCGGATTCGGTGATGTTCTCGATCCAGACCAGCTCTTCCGGGTCGTCCAGCACGAAGGGCAGCGCCTTCAGCGTCGCCTGTGCCAGGCTGCGCGTCGCCTCGAGATCCGCGTCGGGGTCGATGCCGATGTCGAACATGAACCGCCGCGCGGGATACTGCGTGTAGTTCACGATCTTGCCCTTGAAGACAGTCGCGTTCGGGATGCGGATGTGATTGCCGTCGAGTGACAGCAGGATCGTCGCGCGCGAGGTCAATCTGATCACGCGGCCGACGTCGCCCTCGATCTCCACCAGGTCGTTCGGGCGGAAGGGTTGGCGCAGGCTCAGCATGACGGAGGCCACGAAGTTCTCTACCGTGTCGCGGACGGCAAAGCCGATGGCCAGGCCGATGATCCCCGCAGCGCCAAGGATCGTGCCCAGCAGGGCCGCCGCCCCGACGACATCCAGCGCAACCACGATGCCGACGATCCCCGAGGCCACGCGGAACGCCTGCCGATAAAGCTCGGCGATGAAGGCATTGGGCGAGATGCGGTCCCAGAACCGCATGCGTGCGACCAGGAAGCCTGCCGCGACGATCGCCAGGAAGGCCGCCAGCGCCAGAAGCAACAAGGGCAGCCGGGAGATGAGCCTCTCGACCCGCGACCGAAAGCGGTCAACCGCCGGGTTGATCTGATTGGCGAGGTCGTCCGAGGCCGTGAGCCTGTTGTTCACCGCAACGACGCCCTCGAGACGCTCGGCAATGCTCTCGGCCTTCTCGCTGATGGATGGGTCCGCCACATCCCCCGCAAGCGAGATGACCCCCGCCTCGACGCTGACCGTGATGCCGTCGAATTCGAGGGCCTCGAGGATGGCGCGCAGGCGGGTCGCGACGGCCGTGTCGTCCGGCACGTCCTCGACCGCAAGCCTGGGCAAGGTATCTCCTTCGGTCACGGCATCCTGGGCCAGGACCTGGAAGGGGACGAGTATGAGGGCGAGGCAAAGAAGGACTTTGTTCATATCTCATTCAAATAGCTTGTTCCCTGGGTGCGCCAACAGAAAACGCAAACGATCGATCGACCAGGGGCCTGAAAGACCGCATGGGCAGCGCTCTGGCAAGGCGCCGGAAACACGGGCACCGGCCGCACCAAGGAGCGCCCGGTTCAGCAGCCGCTGAGCCCCGGTCTGTCCATCGGCGCAACGGATGCATGAGAAGCAGCGCCCTTCCGGGAGGGGCCCAGATCACGGAATGGGCATGGCGCGTGACAGGCTTTCGATGGAACGACGAGGGGAAGAGGACGTTGATCACCAGACATCATCCCTGGAGTATTCATCATGAAAGACTCGAACAGCAGCGATCACGCCCTGGTCACCGTCAACCCGGCAACCGATGAGGCGCTCGAAACCTATCCGCTCATGAGCGATGCAGAAGTCACCTCGTCCCTGGAAGCCTGCCATGCGGCCTTCGCCGACTGGCGGCTGAAGTCCCACGCTGAGCGCGGCCAGGTCCTGGAAGCCATCGGCCGCAAGCTTCGTGAGCGCAAGGAAGACTTCGCGCAGCTCATGACACGCGAAGTCGGCAAGCGCCTTCAGGACAGCCGGGATGAAATCGACCTCTGCGCCGCGATCTGCGACTGGACCGCCAAGGCCGGGCCGGACGTTCTTGCCGATGAAGAGCGCAGCCTGCAGGACGGCCGCAAGGGCGTCATCACCTATTCGCCGATCGGCGTGGTCTACGGCATCCAGCCGTGGAACTTCCCGGCCTACCAGGCAGTGCGCTACGCCGTCGCCAACCTGATGGCGGGCAACGGCGTCCTGCTCAAGCACGCCGAGATCTGCACCGGCTCTGGCCTGTTCCTGCGCGACATCTTTGAAGAGGCCGGCCTGCCGAAGAACCTCTTCACCGTGATGCTGATCGACCATGACCAGTCCGACGAGCTGATCGCCCACAAGCTGGTCCGTGGCGTCACCATGACCGGCAGCGCAAAGGCCGGCAGCATCATCGCCGCGAAGGCCGGCGAGCACCTGAAGAAGACGGTGATGGAGCTTGGCTCCAACGACGCCTACCTGGTGCTGGAAGACGCTGACCTGGAGCTTGCGATCAAGACCTGCGTGGCGGGCCGGATCTACAACAACGGCCAGACCTGCGTGAATGCCAAGCGCTTCATCGTGGCCGACAAGGTCTATGACGCCTTCATCGACGGCTACGTCAAGGCAATGGACGAGGTGAAGCTGGGCGATCCCACCAAGGACGACACCGACCTTGGCCCCATGGCGCGCGCGGATCTGCGCGACACGCTGCATGAGCAGGTCGAGGAGTCCGTCGCCAAGGGTGCCAGGATCGCCGTGGGTGGCAAGATGCCCGAGGGCAAAGGCTGCTACTACCCCGCCACCGTCCTGACGGAAGTCGCGCCGGGCCAGCCGGCCTATGACGACGAACTCTTCGGGCCGGTCGCCTCGGTGATCCGTGCCAAGGATGACGAGGATGCCATGCGCATTGCCAACGACAGCCGCTACGGCCTTGGTGGCGGCATCTTCAGCAAGGATGAGGCGCGCGCCCGCGAACTTGCCAAACAGCATTTCGACACCGGGATGGTCTTCATCAACCACTTCAACCTTGCGACGCCCGAGATGCCCTTCGGCGGCGTGAAAGACAGCGGCTATGGGCGTGAGCATGGTGGGTTCGGCATGACCGAATTCGTCAATGCCAAGGCCATTGCCCTGCCCGGTTGAGCGTCTGAGCGGGGGCCACGGCCCCTGCTCACCCATCCATCGGCACGTGGTTGGCATGGGCGAACTGCAGCACCCTCGGCGGACCCCTCACTGCGGCCCTGAAAGTCGGCGCATGTCTGGTTCGATCCCATTGCAAAAGGTGCTGCATGATACAAAAGAGGCGGGTTTGGTCACTCCCCGCCTTCTGTCCGTAGCGCCAGACTGCTTTTACAATCTTCCCATTTGGCGGCGTCGCAATAAGCCCAACCAATCTATCTGAAACTTCGACCGCTTTCGCTTGATCAGATAGGGCAAGTGAGGCTGCATATACTCTTCCGAAGATCGCATGTACTTCGACGGGCAATGTCCAGAAGCGCGCATCTTCAACGGCCACTTTGTAAACCTCAGCCAATTCGGCTTTCCTCGCAACGATCAGATACTAAAGGAAATCTGCCAATTTCTCACGCCAAGCATGAGCGTCATATTTTTCATCTTGGCTATCAAGCATTCCGTTGAGCGATTTCAAAAGAAGGTCTGTGTTCTTTCTCTTAATCCCTCGCTCACACTCGCTTTGCTTCCCTTTCACTGCCACCGACGTACGCTGCCCAGGACCGAACACTAGCGGTCTAAGATCCGGAAAACACGCCGCCAGTGACGTGCTCCCCTGAAAAGTCCGCGGTTTGAAGTTAGCCTGTTCTCCAAACGAGGAGACAGACGATGCGGAAAAGCCGTTTCAGCGAAGAGCAG
>NZ_OBEA01000002.1 GCF_900215355.1 Pseudooceanicola antarcticus
CCCGGAAGTTAAGTGCCGTCGCGCTGATGGTACTGCGGCTTAAGTCGTGGGAGAGTAAGTCGCCGCCAGACCTAGTAAAGATCCAATAAAACGATGAAATCTAAGACAAAACCGGCCGCCCCAAAAGGGCGGCCGGTTTTGCATTTGGGACAGCTACTCACGCAAGCTGAGGAGCTCTCGCCTCTCGAGGCTCTGCGCTTCGCCATGTGAGTGGTCGAGGCAGAGAGCCAGGGTCTTCCTTGCCAGGCGGCTACTGTATGGGGTGCTTGCTTCCGCCGTCTCGATCAGCCCCAGTCGCCCGGCGGGCGGGCCCAGACCTGTCCTTGTCACCCTTCGGCGCCCAGAGCAGAGGCGCTGTGCGCGTCCGTGAGGGCCTGGTCGAGCGAGGGGGCGCCTTGGAGCTACTCCAACCCAGGCGATCTTACGCGGGCCGTCCCTTCAGCTCTCCGACGTCCAGCACGGGGGAGGCGTCCATCTCGTCGGCGTCCAGCATCGCCGCGACGCGCTCCAGGGACGCGATGAGCTGCGCCTGCTCCCAGTCCTCCAGAGCCTCGAACTTGCGAACGTAGCGTTGTTGTAGGGGATCGGGGGCATTGGCCAGGGTCTCCCGACCCTTCTCGGTGACCGCGATGTTCATCTGCCGGCGGTCCACCTCGCTGCGCTCGCGGCTGACCATGCCCTGGCGCTGCAGCTTGTCCAGCAGCGCGGTGACGGTGCCCTGGGTCACTCCCATCTGCACCGACAGCCCCTTGGGCGTTGTGAGGCCCTTCTCGGCCACCAGCTGCAGCACGCGGAACTGCACGGGGCTGAGCCCCGCAGCGCTCGCCAGTTCTTTTCCGAAAAGCTCTGTCGCGCGCAGGATTCGCCGGAGCGCGATCAGGCTGTCATCCGTGCGATCCATGCCGGTTAGCCCCATCTTCAAAGGTGTACCATCGTCGCACCCTGAGCTCGGGAAGGCAATTCTTTGCCTATATGTATCAAAATCATTACGCATGACTTAAGAAAAATGGCGTGTAGCCCTTAAAATCAAGAGCAAAACACCGAAAAACCCAAGAAAATATGGGTTCGGGGAAGAAAATTACTTTGAGTGGTTGAAATAATTTCTCGTGGAGTTATTTTGATTGGCGAAGCAACAAGAGTGCGAGACACATGCTTGACGGAAGTGGAACACTACGACCGACCAACCTGACGCTGCGGAAGCCGACCTCCGAGGACGGTTCCGCCATCTGGGACCTCGTGCGCGCCTGCAAGCCGCTGGACGAGAACTCGATGTATTGCAACCTGGTGCAGTGCGATCATTTCGCCGACACCTGCGTGCTGGCCGAAGAAGCCGAGAAGGGCGTCATCGGCTGGATCTCGGGCCATATGGTCCCGAGCGATCCGGGTACGCTCTTCGTCTGGCAGGTGGCCGTTTCGGCCGAGGCGCGCGGCATGGGGCTGGGGGGCAAGATGCTCTCTCATCTCGTGAACCGCGACGGGCTGGATGTGGAACGCATCAAGACCACCATCACGGCGGACAACGAGGCCTCCTGGGCGCTCTTCCGTCGCTTCTCTGACCGTATGGGCGGCGATCTGAGCCACGCGCCCCATTACACGCGGTCCGACCACTTCGATGGCGCCCACGCCACCGAACACATGGTCACGATTGAGCTCGGCTCCGAAGCAGGCTCGGCGGCGAAGAAAGCCGCCTGAGCCCGCGCGCTCGACCCCCCATCCCCCAATCCCCCGAGGTACCCCCAATGACGACTGTTACGACAGGCGACAAATCGATCTTTACCCGACGTGAGTCCGAGGCGCGCAGCTACTGCCGCAGCTTCGACACCGTCTTCACCAAGGCCAGCGGCTCGATCATGACCGACGCCGAAGGGCGCGAGTACATCGACTTCCTGGCCGGCTGCTCCTCGCTGAACTACGGGCATAATGACCCGGACATGAAGCAGGCGCTGATCGAGCATATCTCGGCCGATGGCATCACCCATGGCCTGGACATGTACACCCAGACCAAGGCCGACTTCCTGCAGAGCTTCGAGGACAACATCCTCAAGCCGCGCGGCATGGACCACAAGGTGATGATGGTCGGCCCGACCGGCACCAATGCCGTTGAAGCTGCCATGAAGCTGGCCCGCAAGGTCACTGGCCGCTCCAACATCGTGGCCTTCACCAACGGTTTCCACGGCATGACCCTGGGCGCCCTGGCGGCGACCGGCAACGAAGGCAAGCGCGGCGGTGCAGGCATGGACCTGCACGGCGTGACCCGCATGCCCTACGAAGGCGCCTTCGGTGAAGACGTCGACACGCTGTCGATCATCGAACAGATGCTGGACAACCCCAGCTCGGGCATCGACGCCCCCGCGGCCTTCCTGCTGGAGCCCGTGCAGGGCGAAGGCGGCCTGAACGCCGCGTCGAAGGAATGGATCGAAGGGATCGCCAAGCTGGCCAAGAAGCATGGCTCGCTGCTGATCCTCGACGATATCCAGGCCGGTATCGGCCGCACCGGCACCTTCTTCTCGTTCGAGGAGATGGACGTGCAGCCCGACCTGATCCCGATGGCAAAAAGCCTCTCGGGCATGGGCCTGCCCTTCGCCGCGCTGCTGGTGCGTCCGCAGCATGACGTCTGGAAGCCCGCCGAGCACAACGGCACCTTCCGCGGCAACACCCATGCCTTCGTCACCGCCCGCGTGGCGATCGAGAAGTTCTGGGCCGACGATGCCTTCCAGAAGGAGATCGAGACCAAGTCCGCGATCCTCTCGGAAGCGATGCATGAGCTGGCCAAGGAGATTCCCGGTGCAACGGTCAAGGGCCGTGGCATGATGATGGGTGTCGACGTGGGCTCCGGCGATCTTGCCGCCGAGATCTGCGCCGAATCCTTCCGTCAGGGCCTGATCATCGAAACCTCGGGTGCCGAGGACGAGGTGGTCAAGGTGCTGGCCCCTCTCACCACGCCGGTGGAAACCTTCCGCAAGGGTCTGAAGATCCTGCTGGAAGCCGCCGCCAAACAGAACCAGATGCAAATCGCTGCGGAGTAATCCCCATGATCGTTCGTGACTTCAACAAGATCACCACTGAAGAAAAAGACCGCGTCGTTTCCGATGCCAATTGGACCTCGGTCCGCATGCTGCTGGCCGACGACGGCATGGGCTTTTCCTTCCACATCACCTTCCTGGAAGCCGGTTCGGAGCACACGTTCCACTACAAGAACCACTTCGAGAGCGTCTACTGCATGAAGGGCAAGGGCCGGATCACCGACCTGGCCACCGGCGAGACGCACGAAATCCACCCCGGTGTCATGTACGCGCTCAACGAGCACGACAAGCACACCCTGGTCGCCGATGAAGAGCTGGTCATGGCCTGCTGCTTCAACCCGCCGGTGACCGGCAACGAAGTGCACCGCGAAGACGGCTCCTACGCGCTGGAAGACGCCTGAGGCGCGGGCCGGGCGTTCTGCCCGGCCCCCTCTCTTCCCCCCATAACAAGGAGCCCGGCTGGACAGGGCCGGGAGACCCCCAAGTGACTTTTGCAAACCATACCGTTGAAAAGATCGGCGGCACCTCGATGTCGAAGGTGCACGAGCTGCGTGACAGCCTGCTGATCGGCGATTCCGAGAACCCCTATGGCCGGGTCTTTGTCGTCTCGGCCTTCGGCGGCATTACCAACCTGCTGCTCGAGCACAAGAAATCCGGTCAGCCCGGTGTCTATGCGCTGTTCTCCAACGACGACAACGCGCACGGCTGGCTCGACGCTCTGTCGGATGTGGCGCAGGCCATGCGCGAGGCGCACGGCGTCGTGCTGGACCACCCCGCCGACATCCACGCCGCGGATGAATTTGTCCGCGAGCGGATCGAGGGCGCACGCTCCTGCCTGTTCGACCTGCAGCGTCTATGCTCTTACGGCCACTTCCGCCTCAGCGACCACATGATGGACATCCGCGAGCTGCTGTCGGGGCTGGGCGAGAGCCATTCGGCCTATGTCACCACCCTGATGCTGCAACGCGCTGGCGTGAACGCCCGCTGCGTCGATCTCTCGGGCTGGCGCGACGAGAGCGAGCTGACCCTGGAAGAGCGCATCACCGCCGGTTTCGACCAGGTGGATTTCGCCACCGAGCTGCCCATCGTCACCGGCTATGCCCAGTGTACCGAAGGCCTGATGCGCGAGTTCGACCGCGGCTATTCCGAGGTGACCTTCGCCAATATCGCCGCGCTGACCAAGGCGCATGAGGCGATCATCCACAAGGAATTCCACCTCTCCTCTGCCGACCCGAAGCTGGTCGGTGCGGACGCGGTGCGCAAGCTGGGCCACACCAACTACGACGTGGCCGACCAGCTGTCGAACCTCGGCATGGAAGCGATCCATCCCAAGGCCGCCAAGATCCTGCGCAAGGCGGGCATCTCGCTGCGCGTCGCCAATGCCTTCGAGCCGAAGGACCCCGGTACGCTGATCGACGAAGAGGCCGCCGAGACCGCTTCGGTCGATATCGTCACCGGCCTCGGTGTCGTGGCGCTGGAGGTCTTCGAGCAGGACATGGTGGGCGTGAAGGGTTACGACCAGCAGATCCTGGAAGTGCTGGCCCGCCACAAGGTGCGCATCGTCTCCAAGGGCTCGAACGCCAACACGATCACCCACTACCTGGACGCGCCGCTGAAGGCGATCCGCCGCGTCGAGCGTGACCTGGTGAAGGCCTTCCCGAACGCCCAGGTCCGTATCAATCGCCTGGCGCTGGTGTCGGTTATCGGCCGCTCGCTCGATGGCCTGGAAGTCACTGAACGCGGCCTGGCCGCCCTGCGCGAGGGTGGGGTGAAATGCCTGGCCGTGCAGCATGTGCCGGGTTCGGTCGACGTGCAGTTCCTGGCCGCCTCGGATGCCGAGGACAAGGCCACGACGCTGCTGCACCGCGCCCTGGTCGAGGATCAGGCAGAGGCGCCGTCAAAGCAGCTGAAAGCTGCCTGAGAAATTCCGGCCCCGTGACACTCGGGGGCCGGTCCGGTTGGGGGAGAAGCCGTCCGCAGCGCCGCAAGGCCGCGGGCGGCTTCATTATTTCCGCTGATCTTCGCCGCCGTCACGTTTCGTTGTCCTGGACGCTCTGCCCCACGGCTTTTGTCATCGAGGTCGAGGCCCGCTGGTCGATCAGCGAGATCGTCAGCCCGGTCAGATCCGACTTGCCATCGGCATAGGGCGAGAAGGCCAGCCGGTAGTTGGCCTCTGCCGTGTCGATGGTGAATTCCTTCGGCTGGCGCAGGTTGAAGACCTCTGCCGCGGGGCTGGAAAGCGAGGGGAAGCCCTCGGGGATGGTCAGCTGCGACAGGTGCAATCCGATGGTCGGGATCTCTCCGATCTTAAAGAACTCGCGCGCCAGGTCCGAAGCGCGGCGCACCATCAGTGCCGGGTCCACCGCCAGCACCACGAAGGGCACGTCGGTCAGGATCGCATCCAGATCCGCCAGCACCGCCTGCAGCTCGGCCGAGTTGATCTGCAGCTCTTCGTTCACCGTGATCAGCTCTTCATTGGCCGACTGAAGCTCCTCGTTCGAGGTCTCGAGCTCTTCGTTGGTGGCCTGCAACTCTTCGTTGGTCGACTGCATCTCTTCGTTGACCGATTGCAGCTCTTCGTTGGTGGTCTGCAATTCCTCGACCGTCTGCTGCAAGGCCTCCTGGGTCGAGCGCATGTCGGCTTCCATCCGTTCGACATAGGCGCGGTCGTCGCTGTCCAGCCCCTGGCGCTCGTGCAGCGCTTCGTCGACATGGCGGGTCTCGATGGCAATCAGGCAGTTGTCGGCCTTCGAGGCCTGGGCGCTCATCGGGTAGCAGCGGAAGCGTACGCGATTGGTTTCGGCCAGCTCGAAGCTGTGCCAGCGAGAGCTGCGCTGGCAGCGCCCCTTGAGAGCGATGGCAATCAGGCTCATCACCTCGTCGCGCAGGGGGCGGCGCAGCAGGCGGGTGTTCATCGCCAGCGGGCCGCTTTCATTCAGCTCGATGAAGGGAGAGATATCGCCGATGATCCGCAGGATGTCGCCGCCGCGGGTGGCGATGAAGCCGGTCGGCGCGACCGATTTCACCAGCGCGTCGAACATGCCGTCTTCGCTGTCCGTACCCTCTCGCGCCGGCGGTCGTTCCCCGGCCTCGGCCACGCCCTGGCGGTAGCCCCCGGACGAGAGTTCGGGGAAACGGTAGTTCGCCACCCGGCTTGTGCGGCGCTTGGCATAGATCTTCTCGCTGCCGTGGAAGGGTTCAAAATGCGCCTCAAGCGCGCCGACGGTCTCTGAGGTGCCGAGGAACAGCATCCCCTGGGGCGCCAGTGCGTAGTGGATGCGATAGAGGACGCGCTCCTGCAACGGGGCCTCGAAGTAGATCAGGAGGTTGCGGATCGAAACGAGGTCGAGATTGATGAAGGGCGGATCCTGGAAGATGTTGTGGCGCGAGAACAGCGTCACGTCGCGCAGCTCGCGCGTCACATGCAGCTCATTGCCCGAGATATCGAAGTAGCGGGCCAGCAGGTGGCTGGGAATGTCCTGCGCCGCCGACACCGGGTATACCCCGCGCCGCGCCACGTCGAGGGCGCGGTCGTCGATATCCGTGGCGAAGATCTGCACCTGCCGCTTCTTCAGCGCCTTTGGGCCGCCCAGGGCCTCGGCAAAGAGGATGGCGATGGAATAGGCCTCTTCGCCGGTGGCGCAGCCGGTAACCCAGACCCGCAGCTGCCGTCCGCCCTCGCGGGCCACCAGCTCGTCGATCTGGATCTTGAGCTGATCGAACTGCAGCGGGTCGCGGAAGAACCGGGTGACCGAGATCAGCAGATCCTTGTAGAGCGCATCGACCTCTTCCTGCGCGGTGCGGCAATGGTCGACGTACTCGGCATAGGTCTCCAGTTGCAGCGCGGCCATCCGCCGGGCGATGCGGCGGTTGATCGTGGTTTCCTTGTAGCCGCGGAAATCCACGCCGGTGCGCGCCAGGAGGATCTGCAGAAGATCGGCCAGCTTGGTCGGGTGCTGGGCGGTGATCTTCAGGTCGTCGAAATTGCGCGGATGCACCAGGATGCGCTCGAACTGCTGACCGATCCGCTCGGGCGTCTGGGTCAGGTCGATGCAGCCGGTGGCGATGGCCGAGGCCGGCATGCCGTCGTATTTCGCCGAATCCACGTCCTGGGCGATGGTGATGCCCCCGGCCTCGCGGATCGCCTGCACCCCGTAGCTGCCATCCGAGCCGGTGCCCGACAGCACGATCCCCACGCTGCGCTCGCCGAACTGGTCCGCCAGGCTCTGGAACAGCCGGTCCGCCGAGGGCTTGGGGGTGGCGGGATGTCCGAAGGGTTCGGCCAGGCAGAGCTGGCCATCGCGGGCGATGACATCGGAATTGGGCGGGGTGACATAGATCGTGCCGGGCTCGGGCGTGACGCTGCCGCGCAGCTCGACCACCGGCAGCCTGGTCTCGCGCGAGATCAGCGAGGTCAGCAGGCTCTTGTGGGTCGGGGACATGTGCTGCGCGATCACATAGGTCGCCGGCACCTTGTCCGAGAGGTTCTGGACCAGCAGCGTCGTGGCCTCAAGCCCGCCGGCCGAGGCGGCGATACCCACCACGGTCAGCGCCGGAGGCGCGTTCTCTTCGCTGCCCTCGGGCGGGGTCCGGGCTTCCGGCGAAATCTCCGAGGTATCAGCAGCCTGCTCTAGCTTGTCCGCATCATCATCCATGGCAGCCCCCTACCGGCATGAGACTATCAAAACAGCCGTGCGTGGTGAAATACAACTAAAATTCAATGATTTACCACGAACCCGTATAAACTCGTCTGGTCTCGGGCAGGCCAGGGTAAGGACAGGTGCGGGGGCAGCTGTTGACGACAGTGTTGAATTTATCTTGCCGGGCCCGTCGCCCTTAATCTTGTCTTAAGGGTTCGGTTCAATTCTGCGGGCGCGGCGAAGCCGTGGAACCCAACCTGAGCAGGAGCGGCAAGTGGCGACACGGGCTGAGCAGACGAAATTCGCCGGATACCTGGGCTGCGACGAGGCGACGGGTCGCTATCGCGTCCGCTCCATCGACATTTCCCACACGGGTCTGCTGCACAAGCTGACCTTTCCGGACCAACCCGCCCTTGAAGAGGTCTTCGTCGAGCCCCTGGCGCTGGAGATCTGCGACACTCTCGAGGGGATGGACAGCCAGGGAGAGATGCTGTCGCGTTCGGATTACGAGCTGTTGCTGCCCGGCGCGACCTTTCGCAAGCTGCGGCTGCACACCAGCTTTCACCCGACGCGAGGCTGCGAGGCCAGCTTCTGGTTCAGCTCCTTCGAGGGCCAGCCGCTGGTGGCCCTCCGGCACTACACGGAGGCGCTGTCGCGGCTGCCCGAGATGGCCCAGGTCGGCAAGCTGGCGATCGAGACCATCGACCGGGTGCTGATCCCGGCGCTCAACGTGATCTCTTCGATCCGCGCCTCGGGGGCGCAGCATAACCTGCAGGTCTACGCCGATTACACCACGCGGCTGGTGCAGGAGGCCGATGACCTGATCCTCTACGCCGAGCTGGTCAAGCGACTGGTGCAGAACCAGGACATGTCCGGCGAGACCCTGGAGGCCGCCGAGGGCTTCCTGCCAGAGCAGCTGCGCCGGATCGCCCGCGGCGGTTAGACGTTCAGCGCCCCTTGCAGGCCAGGAAGCTCCGGGCCACGCTCTCCAGCAGTGCGGGGTAAAGCGCCGGACCGGCCTCGAGCGCGCTGCCAAGGGGGTCGATCACCTCGACCCGCAGGGCTGCATCCTCGGACAGGCTCCTTGCCAGGCCGGTGTTGAACTGGGGTTCGGCGAAGATGCAATCCACCCCGTGTTCCAGAAGTTCATCCCGCAGCTCTGCCACCCGCGCGGCACCGGGCGAAGAGGCCGCGCCGTCCGAGATGGCACCGAGGTTCTTCAGCCCGAAGCGGCTCTCGAAATACTGGTAGGCATCGTGGAAGACCATGAAGCGCACGGGACCTGCGGCCTCCAGCGATGCCGCCAGCTGCCGGCTCTGTTCGGCAAGCTCGGTCCGCGCCGCCTCGGCATTGGCGCGGTAGAGCGCGGCATGTTCGGGATCGGCCGCGGCCAGGGTCTCGGCGATGACGCTTAGCCAGGCGCGGGCGTTCTCGGGGTCCAGCCATGCGTGGGGGTCGAGGCCTTCGTGGAAATGGCCCTCGTGGCCCTCGTGCTCTTCGGCTTCGGCATCGCCCTCTTCCAGCGTTGCGCCGTGGCGGAACTGCAGTTGGGTGGTGCCGGGGGCTTCGACCAGCTCGATCAGCTGGGCCTGGCTGGCCAGGCTCTCGAGCGGCGTTTCCAGCCAGGGGGTCAGGGCCTCGCCGATCCAGAAGACGATCTGTGCCTGCTGCAGGTCCCGCGCCAGCGAGGGGCGCAGCGCATAGCCATGCGGCGATGCACCGGGCGGCAGGATCACGTCGGGGGTGCCCGCCCCCTGCATGACCTGTGCCACCAGGGAATGGACCGGGGCGATATCGGTGACCACCCGCGGCGCCTCGGCACGCAGGGGCAGGGCCCCAAGAGCCAGTGCCATCAGTCCAGCTGCCATCCGTGTCAGGATCATATCGGCCTCGATCTTGTGATAATGTAACAGAGGGCGGCTTGATAGCGGAGATACTATAACATATCAAGGGCACAAAGTTCACGAAGGAGCACGCCATGGAAACGACCGGATTCGCCCGCCATGACCACGGGGCCTGCATCCGCGACGGGGTCACCGCGGTGGCCGAGCATTGCCGCGCCGAGGGGCTGCAATTCACCCCGGTCCGTCGCCGCGTGCTCGAGCTCCTGCTGGAGGGCCACCGGGCGCTTGGCGCCTATGACATCCTCGACCGGCTGCGCGAAGAGGGGCTGGGCAGCCAGCCGCCGGTGGCCTACAGGGCGCTGGATTTCCTGGTGAAGAACGGCTTTGCCCACAAGATCGAGCGGCTGAATGCCTTTGTGGCCTGCGCCTGTCCGGGCGAGAGCCACATGCCCGCCTTCCTGATCTGCCGCAAATGCGACAAGGTGGCCGAGGCCGAGGCCGACATGCGCGAGGGCAAGCTGGCCCAGAGCGCTGCCGAGGCCGGGTTCCATATCGAACGCGCCGTGGTCGAGGCCGAAGGGCTCTGCCCCAATTGCAGCGGAGCCGCCGCGTGACCAGCCTCGTCGAGCTGCGCGGCGCGCGGGCCTCCCTGGGGGGGCGCGAGGTTCTGACCGGGGTCGACATGACCCTCGAGCGCGGAGAGATCGTCACCATCGTCGGCCCCAACGGCTCTGGCAAGTCGACGCTGATGCGGCTGATCATCGGTGCCGTACCCCTGCAGGGCGGCAGCCTGACCAGGGCGCCGGGCCTGCGCATCGGCTATGTGCCGCAGAAGTTGCAGATCGACCCGACGCTGCCGCTCTCGGTGCGCCGCTTCCTGTCGCTGCCCGCGCGGGTCAGTGACGCGGCCGCCGCCGAAGCACTGGAACACGCAGGCGGCACCGGGCTGGAGCAACGCCAGATGGCCGATCTCTCGGGCGGGCAATTCCAGCGCGTGCTGCTGGCCCGCGCCCTGTTGACCCGGCCCGACCTGCTGATCCTCGACGAGGCGACGCAGGGCCTCGACCAGCCCGGCTCGGCCCGCTTCTACCGCCTGATCGAACAGCTCCGGCAGGAGCTGGGCTGCGGCGTGCTGATGGTCAGCCACGAGCTGCACGTGGTCATGGCGGCCTCGGACCGGGTGCTGTGCCTCAACGGCCATGTCTGCTGCGAAGGTGCGCCCGAGCACGTGGCCAGCGCGCCCGAGTACCGGGCGCTCTTCGGCAGCGGCACCCAGGGGGCACTGGCGCTCTACCGGCACCAGCATGATCACGATCACGGGGTGGCCTGCGATCATGATCATGACCACGGGCATGCGCATCACGACCACCACGACCATGGAAGCCACTCCGATGCTTGACGATTTTCTTGTCCGTGCCGCCCTCGCCGGGCTTGGCGTGGGGCTGGCGGCCGCGCCGCTCGGCTGCCTCGTGGTCTGGCGCCGCATGGCCTATTTCGGCGATGCCACCGCCCATGCGGCGATCCTCGGCGTGGCGCTGTCGCTGGCCTTCGACATGTCGATCTTCACCGGCGTCCTGGTGATCGCGCTGAGCATGGCCATGCTGGTCTCGACGCTGTCGGGCAAGGGCTATGCCATGGACACCCTGCTGGGCGTCATGGCCCATTCGGCCATCGCCTTCGGCCTGGTCGCGGTCTCTTTCGTCTCGGGCGTCAGGATCGACCTCATGGCCTATCTCTTCGGAGACATCCTGGCCGTCGGAAAGACGGATCTGCTGGTGATCTGGGGCGGCGCGGCGATGGTGCTGGTGCTACTGGTCTGGCGCTGGCAGGCGCTGCTGACGGCAACGCTCAGCCCCGACCTGGCCCGAGCCTCGGGCATCAACCCCGAGCGCGAGCGCCTGGTGCTGACCCTGGCCCTGGCGCTGGTGGTGGCGGTAGCGATCAAGGTCGTGGGCACCCTGCTGATCGCGGCCATGCTGCTGATCCCGGCCGCCGCCGCGCGGCCCTTCGCCCGCACGCCCGAGGCCATGGCGCTGATCGCGGCGGTCTTCGGCGGGGTCTCGGCGCTTGGCGGGCTGCAGGCCTCGCTCTGGTTCGACACGCCGACCGGGCCCTCGGTGGTCTGCCTGGCGGCGCTGATCTTCCTCGGCGCCTCGTTTATCGACCTGCTACGACGCGGGCTGAGCGCTCAGGCGAAGTAGTCCCTGGCCGAGAGCGCGCGGTCGTAGTCCAGATAGAACTCATCCAGCTGCGGCGGCAGCACGCCGGTGGTCTGCAGCTGCACATGGGCCTGGCCCCGGTGGTGGATCTGGTGCTGGAAGACATGCAGCAGCAGGGCCTCGACCTTTTCCTCGACCGGGCCGCAATCGCGCAGGGTCACGCGGGTCTCGTCCAGGGTCTCGGGCGTCATCTCGTGGCAGAAGGTGGTCAGTGCCATGTCCACCTCGGCCTGGGCCGCCGCAAGGCTGGGCACGTCCGCCAGGTCGGGCAGATCGCGCAGGGCCTGGCCCTTGCCGCCGCCGGTAAGGGCGTCGACGTAGTAGCGATCCACCTGCAGGATGTGGTTCAGCGTCTTCTTCAGCGAGGGGAAGAACCCCGGCCGCTTCAGCGACAGCTCGACCGGGCCGACGCCCGCGAGACGGCGGTAGAAGGTGGCATTCGCCCAGGCGTTGTTCAGGGACATCAGGCGATAGGAACGGGTGGCGTCGGACATTCTTGCCTCCTTCGGGAACGGGGGTCGTGTCTTAGAAGTCTACCTTCACGCCCGGAAGGTCCAGAGCCTTGATCAGGTCGCGCATCTCCTGCCGGGCCGCGATGTTCGAGATATTGAGGCTGGAGACCCCCATATCCTTCAGGTCCAGCAGGGTCAGGCCACGCGGGAAGAGCTCACGGAAGATCACCCGCTCCGAGAAACCTGGTGCGACACGGAAGCCGATGCGCTTGGCCAGCTTCTGGATCGCGCTCTCCATCTTCTTCTTGTTGGTCATGTTCTGCGCACCCACGCGGTTGCGCAGCACCACCCAGTCGATGGGCTTCAGCCCGGCCTTGGCGCGCAGCTGGCGCGCCGCCCAGACCATCTCGGAGTAGACCGAGGGGCCGAGGATCTTCTCGCCCTCGCTGTCGATCCGCGCCAGCAGGTCGAAGTCGACGAAACTGTCGTTGAGCGGCGTGACCAGGGTATCGGCCAGCGCATGGGCGTCCTGGCTGAGACGGGTATGCGAGCCGGGGCAGTCGATCAGGATGAAGTCCGAGATCGGGTCCAGCATGTCCATGGCACGGGCCATGCGCGCATCGTTGATGTTCTCGCCCGGCTTCAGCTCCGAGGGGTCGACCTCGGGGAGGTCATGGAAGACCGGGCTGGGCAGGTTCTTGCCCTCTTTCTGCAGGGTGTGCTCCCGGTTCGAGGCATAGCGCGCGAAGCTGCGCTGGCGCAGGTCGAGGTCGAGCGCATTGACCCGGTGCCCCATGCGTGCAAGCGCCGTGGCGATATGCATGGAGACGGTGGACTTGCCCGCTCCGCCCTTTTCGTTTCCGACGACGATGATATGTGGCACGTTGGGTTCCCGGAGAAATGAGCCCCCCGGCGAGCGCCGCAGGGTGTTGCGGCAGGTCTACGGGAAAGCGGGGGCGGGCGGCAAGATATTGCCGTGCGGCAGTGCCTGAATGCGCCGGATCTGCAACGCGCGGCGCGTGGTTTTTCCGCTCCCGCGAAGCCGACCCTCACGCAGCCATTTTCGGGGCGGGGCGAAAGGCGGTGCCTAGCCCTCGACCGGCTGGCCGGTGATTGCGATGGCCAGGGCCAGCAGCATCAGCGCGCCCCAGAGCAGGCGGCGCGGCCCCTGTCCGTGGCGGGCGGCGATGGCACATTGCGCGGCGTAGTAGAGGGCGAAGGCCCGCGAGGCGAGAGAGATGATCTGGAAGACATCCGCCGTCCAGGTCAGCGCGATCCCGGCGAGGCACAGCACCAGGTAGCCCTGGCGCGGCGTGATGCGGTGATGCGAGAGCTCTGCCACCAGCCCGCCCGCGCCGCCGGTATCGGCCACGGCGGCGCTGAATTGCGCCGCCAGCGCCGCCGCGATCAGCATCAGCGGCAGCAGCGGAGAGACCTGCTGCATCATGGCGATCACGGCGGTTTCGCTGAGGTCGCCGTCAGGGATGGGCAGGGCGTAGACCAGCAGCGCGACATAGACCATGTAGATCGCCGCCGAGAGCAGCTGCGCCTGGCGCATGGAGGCGATCCGGGTGCGGGCGTTGTAGCTTTGCCCCAGGTAGCGGGCGGTCTCGAAACCCTGCACCGTCACCAGCAGGCCGAAGCCCAGGGTCAGCGCCCCGAGGCCCTGCTGGGCGGGGTCAGGCAGGATCAGCGCGTCCTGGCGGGCGGCACCGGTGAAGAACAGCGCCAGCCCGGCCAGAAGCCCGGCGATGATGGCCAGCTTCAGCGTCACGGTGATGTATTCCGCCCGCTCCAGCATCTTGAAGCCGCGCGTGTAGCCCAGCCCCAGGATCACCGCGAAGACCGCCGTGGTGACGAGGCGCGCCGGGGTGTGGCCCTGCCAGGGCGAGAGCTCGACCGCGAAGGCCCCAAAGAGGTTCAGGTAATAGGAGACCGAGATCACATAGGCGAAGGCCAGCAGGCCCGAGGCGATCTGCTCGGGCAGCGAGGCGCGGGCGGGGGCGTCTCCGATGCGGGCGATATTGGCGCGGATGGCGGCGCCGAAGCCCCAGGCGGCTAGGCAGAGCAGCGCCATGGCCAGCGGGGCCCAGGTGCCATAGCCATGGGCCAGGATCGGCCCCAGCACCAGGAAGCCCGACCCGATGATCGAGGCCAGCGGCGTGATCATCGCCCGCCAGTTGTCGTGGCGACGCAGGCCAGGCAGCCATAGCAGTGCCCCTGCGGCAAGGGCGGTGATCAGGATCAGTGGGGTCATCGGCAGGCATCCGTCAGGCGGTCCGGCCTTGAACTAGTCCCAGGGTCGCATGGGGGCAAGTCTCCGGCCGCGCGGCGTCCCGCAAGGCAAGCGCCCCCAAAGCAAAAGGGCCCGCCTGAGGCGAGCCCTTCCGTAACGCATCTGGCAGGGGCGATCAGAAGCCCAGGCCGGCGTACTTGTTCTTGAACTTCGACACGCGGCCGCCGGCATCCATCAGGCGCGAGGTGCCGCCGGTCCATGCGGGGTGCACGGTCGGGTCGATGTCGAGCGACAGGGTTTCGCCTTCGGAGCCCCAGGTGGAGCGCATCTTGATGATGGTGCCATCGGTCATCTTGACGTCGATGAAGTGGTAGTCGGGATGGGTATCCGTTTTCATGACGACTCTCCTCAGGCTTCTGCTTTGGTTTCGGCTTTGGGCTTGTAGTTCGTGACTTCCGCGATACGAGCGGATTTGCCACGACGCGAGCGCAGGTAGTACAGCTTGGCGCGACGGACGCGGCCACGGCGGACAACCTCGATGCTGTCGATGTTGGTCGAGTAGAGGGGGAACACACGTTCCACGCCTTCACCGAAGGAAATCTTGCGGACGGTGAACGAGCCGGCAATGCCCGAACCGTTCTTGCGCGAGATGCAGACGCCTTCGTAGTTCTGAACGCGGCTACGGGTGCCTTCGGTCACTTTGTAGCCGACGCGAATGGTGTCACCGGCTTTGAAATCGGGGATGTTTTTCCCCAGGGAAGCGATTTGCTCGGCTTCCAGCTGTGCGATCAGGTCCATCGCATATCTCCTAACTGCTCGCGGTTGTTCCGCGAAGGTCATTTCCGCCCCAGAGCTCCGCTCTTCGTCCGGGTCCCGCGTGATGCAGCCCGGCGGAGGTACAGGTCGCCGTTTTTATGTGTCCGTTTCTGCCCGACCGCACCGAAGACGCGAGGCCATGAGCAATTGAAACAGGTCCGGCTGGCCGATTCCGGCCCCGGACGAGCGGCGTATATGGGAATTCGCCCAACAGGGCAAGGCCGAAGGCGCTGTACACTGCTTTGCCGGCATGCGCGCCGGGCGGGTCATCGGCCCCTGTCTTCGCGGCGGGCGGGCTCAGCGCGGCTTGTGGACGTGGGCGCTCTGGATCAGGCCGAAGGCCAGCATCAGAACCAGCATCGCCGAACCGCCGTAGCTGACCAGCGGCAGCGGCACGCCCACGACCGGGGCAAGCCCCATGACCATCGACATGTTGACCGCCAGGAAGAGGAAGAATGTCGTGGAAATGCCGAGGGTCAGCAGCGCGGCATAGCGGTTCTGGTTGGTCATCGCCGAAGAGACGCAGAAGACCAGCACCAGCGCATAGAGCGCCAGCAGCGAGACCGAGCCGATGAAGCCGAACTCCTCGGCCAGGGTGGTGAAGATGAAGTCGGTGTGCTTCTCGGGCAGGAAGTTCAGCCGCGATTGGGTGCCCTGCATGTAGCCGCGCCCGGTCCAGCCGCCCGAGCCGAGGGCGATCTTCGACTGGGTGATGTGGTAGCCCGCCCCCAGCGGATCCTTCGAGGGGTCGAGGAAGGTGTCGATGCGGCGGAACTGGTAGTCCTTGATCAGCTGCCAGTCGGTGCCCCGGCTCTGGAAGACCGCGTAGACCAGGCCGACGGCTCCGGTGATCACGGTGGCGAAATAGGCCCAGTGGACCCCGGCCAGGAACATCACCGCGCCGCCGCCGGTCAGCAGCAGGATCGCGGTGCCCAGGTCGGGCTGTTTCAGCACCAGGAAGGTGGGCACCAGGATGATGATCACCGGGATCATGACGAAGACCGGGTGACTGACCTTTCGCAGGGGCAGCCAGTCGTAATAGGCCGCCAGGAACATCACCAGGCCGATCTTCATCAGCTCCGAGGGTTGCAGGCGCATGAAACCAAGGTCGATCCAGCGCTGCGCGCCCATGCCGACGGCGCCGAAGAACTCGACCAGCACCAGCAGCAGCAGGCAGGCCCCATAGGCCACGCCCGACACATTGCGCCAGAACCACACCGGCACCATGGCAACGATGAACATGGCCAGCAGGCCGATGGCGAAGCGCTTCATCTGCGGTTCGGCCCAGGGGCTGAAGCTGCCGCCGGCGACCGAGTAGAGCTGCAGGAACCCCACAGAGGCCACCGCCGTCAGGAGCAGCGCCAGCGGCCAGTTCAGGAAGAGGACCTTGCGCAGCCCGGAGGGCGTCGTCTTTACGGCATACTCTAGATAGCTCATGCGCGGCTCTTTGCCTCCCGACCCAGATCGGGGCGCAGGGCGCGCAGGCGCTCCTGCTGCTTGGCGATACGGTCACGGTCCTTGGCCGGGTAGGCCTCCAGCGGCGGGTCGCCCTGGTAAAGCGCCTGCAGGGTGATGTCGCGGGCGATGGGCGCCGCGGCGGAAGAGCCGCCGCCGCCATGTTCCACCACCACCGCCACGGCGATCTTAGGATCGTCGAAGGGCGCGAAATCGACCCAGAGCGCGTGGTCGCGGCGCTCCCAGGGAAGATCCTCGTTCGAGGTCACCCCGGCGGCGCGTTCGGCGGCCGAGATGTTGCGCACCTGGCTGGTGCCGGACTTGCCGGCCATGCGCTTGTCCTCGGCGATGATGCGGCTGGAATAGCCGGTGCCCTTGCGGTTGTTCGAGACCTCGTACATGCCATCGCGCACATAGGCGAGATGGACCGGGTTCAGGCCAAGGCTCTCGCCCGCGCCCGAGGGTTCCTCGACCCCGTCGATGGACTTGATCAGCCGCGGCGACACGGCCCGGCCCGAGGCGATGCGGGCGGTCATCACCGCCAGTTGCAGCGGTGAGGCCAGCACGTAGCCCTGGCCGATGGCGGCGTTGACGGTGTCGCCGATCAGCCAGTCCTGGTCATGCACTTCACGCTTCCAGGCCTTGGTCGGCGCCAGGCCTCCGGCGACGGCCGAGAGGGGCAGCTCGTGGCGCACCCCCAGCCCCAGCCGGTTGGCCATGGCGGTGATCTTCTCGATGCCGACCCGCGAGGCCAGCTCGTAGTAGTAGACATCGCAGCTCTCGCGCAGGGACTGGGCCATGTTCACATGGCCATGGCCGCCGCGTTTCCAGCAGTGGAAGCGCCGGTTCGAGACCTCAAGGTAGCCGCCGCACCAATAGGTGTCCTCGGGCGTGATCAAGCCCGCGTCGAGTCCGGCCAGCGCCACCACCATCTTGAAGGTCGACCCCGGCGGGTAGATGCCCTGCACGGATTTCGCCGCCAGCGGGCGATGGTTGTTCTGGGTCAGGGCGCGGTAGTCCGAGACCGAGATGCCGCGCACGAAGAGGTTGGGATCGAAGGAGGGGGCAGAGCCGACGGCCAGCAGGTCGCCGTTGGTGGTGTCGATCACCACGGCGGCCGCGCTCTCGTCGCCCAGGCGGGCCTGCACGTAGTTCTGCAGCATGACATCGGTGGTCAGCTGCAGGTTGGCGCCCGGCTCTCCCTCGCGGCGGTCGAGCTCGCGCATGACCCGGCCGACGGCGTTGACCTCGACCCGGCGGGTGCCGGCCGAACCGCGCAGCTTGTCCTCCATCTTGGCTTCCAGCCCGACCTTGCCGATCTGGAACCGCGGGATGCGCAGCAGCTGGTCCGGGTCGTCGATCTTCGACAGGTCGTAGTCCGAGACCGGGCCGACATAGCCCACGACATGGGCGAAGTCCTTCTCCAGCGGGTAGAAGCGCGACAGGCCCACGTCCGGGGTGATGCCGGGCAGGGCAGGGGTGTTGACGGCGATCTTGCTGACGTCTTCCCAGCTCACACGTTCGGCCAGGGTGATCGGCAGGAAGGGGGCAGAGCGCTTCATCTCGGACATGGCGCGCTCGATGTCCTCGGGCTCCAGCCGAATCAGCTGCGCCAGACGAGAGATGACCTCTTCCACGTTGCCGGCGTCCTCGCGGACGATGGTGATGCGGTAGGCGGGTTCGTTGCGGGCGATGGGCAGGCCGTTGCGGTCGAAGATCTCGCCCCGCGCCGGCGGGATCAGGCGCAGGTTGATGCGGTTCTCTTCCGCCAGCATGCGGAACTGGTCGGCCTGGTCGACCTGCAGGTGACGCATGCGGCCGGCGAGCAGGCCCATGAAGGCCAGCTGCGCGCCTCCCAGCACCGCCGCGCGGCGGGTGATCTTGCGGGTCGAGGCCGGGGTATCGCGGGGATTGCGGCTCATAGCCTGTGCCCCAGGCTGTCGACCTCGCCCAGAGCTGCCCGGCGCAGGCCGAAGAGCGCCGCCGAAAGCCCGGCGAGCAGCGGGTAGACGAGGATCGTGGCCGCCAGTTGCGACAGCATCACCGGCAGCGGCGGACGGTCGAGCAGGAAGAGGCCAAGGATCACCCAATAGCCCATCAGGACCAGCATGATCCCCAGCGAGGCAGTGACCCATTCGGTCATGAAGGCGCGGTCGCGCATCCGCCGGGCGCGGCGCTGCATGCGGTGGACGACGAAGGTGGCAAGGGCCGCCATCAGCCCCGGCGGGCGCATCTGCAGCAGGTCGGCAAGAAAGAAGATCCCGGCGATCACCGGCAGCGGTGCCAGCTCGGGACGGCGCAGCGACCAGACCATGGTCAGGCACAGCAGCAGGTCGGGCCCGGCCCAGAGCGCCGGGCGGGTCTGCAGCGGCAGCAGCGACCCCATGATCAGCACCAGGCAGAGCCCCGCGTAGGCGGCGCGCAGGGCCCAGCGTCGCGGGGCAGAGGCGCGGATCGGCTCAGCCATCGACGCCTCCCGCGGCCAGCGGCACCTCTGGTTGCAGCAGCGGGCCCTGCAGCGGGCCGGGCTCGGGCAGGATCAGGCCTCCGGGCTGGCTCAATTTCTCGGTGCCGAGGTGGCGCAGCACGCGCAGGAACTCCAGTCGCTCGTAATCGGCGGCGAGGCGGACGCGCATGCGGCCCTGCTTGTCCTCGGCCACCTGGCCGACCAGCAGCCCGGCGGGGAAGACCCCGCCATCGCCCGAGCTCACCACCCGGTCGCCGGGCCGCACCAGATCCGGGTCCTCGATGAAGTCGAGCGCCGGTGCCGCGGTATTGTCGCCCACCACCATGGCGGTCTGCCCCGACGGCTGGATCGTCACCGGCATCCGCGAGGAGGTATCCGTCAGCAGGATGACACGCGAGATCTTCTGCCCGACGCCCGAGATCCGCCCCACGAGGCCGATTCCGTCCATAGCCGCCCAGCCATCGACGATCCCGTCACGGGCCCCGATGTTGAGCAGCACCGACTGCCGGTAGGGCGAGCCTGCATCGGCCATCACCACGCCGGTGATATAGGTCAGCCGGGGGTCGAGCTGCACGTTGTTGAGGTCCAGCAGCCGGGCGTTCTCCTGCTCCAGCTGCAGGGCGGCCTCTTTCCAGGCCTTCATCTGCTGCAGCTCGCGGCGCAGTTCCTGGTTCTGCTGGACGATGCGCTGGTAGCTCTGGAAATCGCGCACGAGGTTCACCGCCCCGGTGACCGGCGCCATGGCCCAGTCCATCTGCGGTACCACGCGGTCGATGACCTGGGCGCGGAAACGCTCGACCCGCGGGCTGTCGATGCGCCAGACGAGGAAGATGGCGAAAAGCACAAGCACCAGCACCGACAGGATCAACCGTCGGAGCGGGGTGAGATAGTCCTCGTCCTGTGTTCTGTCCCTGGCCATCAAGCCCCCGGAAAGCTCGGAGGCGGGCCGGAAACCGGCCCCCTCTCAGGTGCCAAGCCTGAAAGGCTCAGCTGTCGTAGTCAATCGCGTGACGCAGTTGCTTTTCGTATTCCAGCGCCTTGCCGGTGCCCAGAGCCACGCAGTTCAAGCTTTCGTCAGCGATCGAGACACCAAGGCCGGTCTGCTCGCGCAGGGCAAGGTCCAGGTCGCCCAGCAGGGCACCGCCGCCGGTCAGCATGACGCCGCGGTCGACGATATCGGCGGCCAGGTCCGGCGGAGTGGCTTCCAGCGCGGTCATCACCGCTTCGCAGATCTGCTGCACCGGCTCGGCCAGCGCCTCGGCCACCTGGGCCTGGGTGATCTCGGTTTCCTTGGGCACGCCGTTCAGCAGGTCGCGGCCACGCACCTGCATCGAGGCGCCGCGTCCGTCGTCGGGCATGCGCGCCGTACCGATGGAGGTCTTGATGCGCTCGGCGGTCGATTCGCCGATCAGCAGGTTCTGCTGGCGGCGCAGGTAGCTGATGATCGCCTCGTCCATGCGGTCACCACCGACGCGCACCGAACGGGCATAGACGATGTCGCCAAGGGACAGCACGGCCACCTCGGTCGTACCGCCGCCGATGTCGACGACCATGTTGCCGGTGGGATCGGTGATCGGCATGCCGGCCCCGATGGCCGCGGCGATGGGTTCGGCGATCAGGCCGGCGCGGCGGGCGCCTGCCGACAGGACCGACTGGCGGATCGCGCGCTTTTCGACCGGGGTCGCACCATGGGGGACGCAGACGATGATCTTCGGCTTGGAGAAGGTCGAGCGCTTGTGAACCTTGCGGATGAAGTGCTTGATCATCTCTTCGGCGACGTCGAAGTCGGCGATCACGCCTTCGCGCATCGGCCGGATCGCCTCGATCGAGCCGGGGGTCCGGCCAAGCATCAGCTTGGCGTCCTCACCGACGGCCAGGACCTTCTTGACCCCATCCTTGACGTGATAGGCGACCACGGAAGGTTCCGACAGGATCACGCCCCGACCTTTCACGTAGACCAGCGTATTCGCCGTGCCGAGGTCGATCGCCATGTCCGAGGAGAAGAGCCCCGGCATCTTGTCAAAAATTCCCATGTCCTGTCCCGATATCCTTACCCGACAGCCCCGTCCCCCCGAGGCACATTATTGTTCGCCTTATATGCAGTGCAGGCGCAGTAGAAAAGGGGCGCGACGACAAGGATAAGCGCCATTTCGCCACGGAACGGGTTGTTGCGTCGTCAATGATCACTACGCGGGCCGCGTTTTGCTCCGGCAAGCGATTGGGATTGCCCGAAGGCCGGGCAGGGCGTATCGGAGACAGATGCTGTCGTACCAACATATCTACCACGCCGGGAACCCCGCTGATCTGCACAAGCATGCACTGCTGGCCGTCATGCTGGCACGCCTGACGGAAAAGCCCAAGCCCTTGAGTTACTTGGAAACCCACGCGGGCCGCGCGCTCTATGACCTTGCCTCGGACGAGGCGCGCAAGACCGGAGAGGCCGAGGCCGGGATCGGCGCGCTCTCGGGCCTCTTCGCCCCCGACCACCCCTTTGCGGAGGTGCTGTCGCGGGTCCGGGCACGCGAGGGCCGGACGGCCTACCCCGGCTCGCCCCTGATCGCCTCCGAGCTGCTGCGGGAGGGTGATTCCCTGCACCTGGCAGAGCTGCATCCGCAGGAGCAGGCGGCGCTGGCCCAGGCCATGGGGCGGCGCGCCAAGGTGCATCGCCAGGACGGCTACGAAATGGCCCTGTCGCTCTGCCCGCCCGAGCCGCGCCGGGGGCTTCTGATGATCGACCCCTCCTATGAGGTGAAGACCGAATACGACCGCGTTCCCCAGGTCATCCGGCAGCTTCATCGCGCCTGGAACGTGGGCGTGCTGGTGGTCTGGTACCCGATCCTCAAGGACGCCCGTCACCGCCCGATGCTGCGGGCGCTCGAGGCGCTGGACCTGCCCAAGGTGCTGCGCTCCGAGGTCTCCTTCCCGCCGGTGCGGGCGGGGCATGGCATGGTGGGCTCTGGCATGTTCGTGGTGAACACGCCCTATGGCACCGAGGACGAAGCCGCCCGCCTGGCGGCAGCCTTCAGGGAGATCGCATGACCGAGCTCGAGAAAATGCGCGCAGGCGAGTGGTTCGACACCCTGGACCCCGAGATCGACGACCTGCGCAGCGTCACGCGCCACGCGGTCTGGCAGCACAACCAGCTGCCCCCCGCAGAGCGCGGCCATTGCGGCCCGCTGCTGCGCGAGATGTGCGGGGCCTTCGACGACAGCGCCTATCTGGAGGCGCCGTTCCACTGCGCCTATGGTTTCAACCTGTTCCTGGGGCCGATGGTCTACCTCAACGTGGGCTGCGTGGTGCTGGACAGCGCGCCGGTGCGGATCGGCGCGCGCAGCATGCTGGGCCCGCAGGTCAAGCTGCTCTGCCCCGAGCATCACCACGATCCCAAGCTGCGCGGCGAAGGCCAGGAGATCGCCCGTCCGATCACCCTGGGCGAGGATGTCTGGATCGGTGGCGGCGCCACGGTCCTGGGCGGTGTGACGGTGGGCGATGGCGCGATCATCGGCGCGGGCGCGGTGGTGACCCGCGACGTGCCCGCGGGCGGCAAGGTGGCAGGTGTGCCCGCGCGCCCGCTCTGAGCCCCGGCTCTTCAACTTTCCCGTGGTCTGCGGCCACGGTCACGCTATCTTGCCCGGAGGCAGGAAAGGGAACTTCATGAGCGGACTTCTGGCGCTTCTCGACGACGTGGCGGCGATTGCCAAGGTGGCGGCCTCCTCGGTGGACGACGTGGTGGGGCAGGCGGTGAAGGCCTCCTCCAAGGCGGCGGGCGCGGTGATCGACGATGCCGCCGTGACGCCTAAATACGTGCAGGGCTTCTCTGCCAAGCGCGAGCTGCCGATCGTCTGGAAGATCGCCCGAGGCTCTCTTTTCAACAAGCTGGTGCTGCTCTTGCCGGTGGCCCTTCTGCTGGCCTCCTTCGCGCCCGGCCTGATCTCTCCGCTCTTGATGCTGGGCGGCTCCTACCTGTGTTTCGAGGGCGCCGAGAAGATATGGCACGTGCTGTCACCCTCCCATCATGACGTCGAAGAGCAGGTGCAGAAGAAGACCCATGGCGAGATCGGACTGGAAGAGCAGAAGGTGAAGGGGGCGATCAAGACCGACTTCATCCTCTCGGCCGAGATCATGACGATCACCCTGTCCGCCCTGCCGCCCGAACTGAACTTCTGGATCGAGGCCGGGGCGCTGGCGGTGGCCGGCATCATCATCACCCTGGTGGTCTATGGCGCGGTGGCCATCATCGTGAAGGCCGATGACCTGGGCCTGCTGATGGCCTCTTCCGGGCGGCTGGGCCTGACCCGCTGGCTGGGCCGGATGATCGTGCGCGGCATGCCCTTCCTGTTAAAATTGCTGACCATCATCGGCACGGCGGCGATGATCTGGGTCGGCGGTTCGATCATCGTGCATGGACTGCATGACCTGGGTTGGCATCTGCCCTACGAGGCGATCCACGACCTGGCCGTCAGCACCGCGGCCGGTGTCTCGGAGGCGCTGCACGGCGCGGTGGAATGGGCGGTGACGGCGGGGCTCGACGGCCTGGTGGGCCTGGCCTGGGGCGCGGTGCTGGTGGTGCTGTGGAACGGGCTGCGCGGGCTGAAGCCGGGCAAGGCGCATTGAGCAGCCCGCTGACGCCCGAGGCGCTGGGGCAAGAGCTCGCCCGGCGCGCGGGCGCGGCCTCCAGGCGCATGGTGGTGGCCATCGCCGGGCCTCCGGGGGCCGGCAAGTCCACCCTGGTGGACCAGCTTCAGGCAGCGCTGCGCGCAGATGGGCTGCCGACGCAGATCCTGCCGATGGACGGTTTCCACTACGACAACGCGATCCTCGACGCCCGTGGCCTGCGCCACCGCAAGGGTGCGCCAGAGAGCTTCGATGCCTGCGGCCTGATCCGCCTGTTGCAGGCGCTCGCCAATCCCGAGGCGCCGGATATCGCCGTGCCGGTCTTCGACCGCGCCGCCGACCTGTCGCGCGGCTCTGCCCGGATCATTCCCGCCCAGACCCGTGTGCTGCTGGCCGAGGGCAACTACCTGCTGCTGGACCGCGCGCCCTGGAATGCCCTGCGCCCCCTCGCGGATGTGACGGTGATGCTCGACTGCCCGCTGGAGGTGCTCGAGGCACGGCTGATGCGCCGCTGGCTCGCGCTTGGCCTGCCCGAGACCGAGGCCCGCGCCAGGGTCGAGGGCAACGACCTGCCCAATGCCCGCCTCGTGCTGGCCGAAAGCGCCCCGGCGGCGCTGCGGGTCTCGACCCGCTAGAATGCAGAAAGCCGCCCCGAAGGGCGGCTTTCGCAGGTCCTGCAAGGGCCTGGCGTCTCAGCCCGCGTCCTTGTAGCTGATCTCGCGCGCGTCGGTGCCGGTCTTCTCGCGGCGCACGATGAGGCGGTTCAGCGCGTGGATATAGGCCTTCACCGAGGCCACCACGGTATCGGTATCGGCGTTGGAGCCGGTGACGATCCGCCCCTCCTCGTTCAGCCGGACCGAAACGGTGGCCTGGGCATCGGTGCCCTTGGTCACGGCCGAAACCTGGTAGAGCTCGAGCTTGGCGTCATGCGGGAAGATCTCCTTCACCGCGTTGAAGGCCGCATCGACCGGGCCGTCGCCGGTGGTCTTGGCGGTCTTCTCGACGCCATCCACGGTCATCGTCATCTCGGCGGACTGGCCGCCGGTGCCGCAGACCACGACAAGATCCTTCAGCTGCAGGCTGTCCGGGGTGGCATCGTCCGAAACCCGCACCAGCGCGAGGATGTCGTCGTCGTAGACCTCCTTCTTGCGGTCGGCCAGGTCCTTGAACCGCACGAAGATGTCCTTGAGCTGGTTGTCTCCCACCTCGACGCCCAGCTGGCGCAGCTTGTCGCGCAGTGCGGCCCGGCCCGAGTGCTTGCCCATCACCAGGTTGGTGGCGGCAAGCCCCACGTCCTCGGGGCGCATGATCTCGAAGGTCTCGGCGTTCTTGAGCATCCCATCCTGGTGGATGCCGCTCTCATGCGCGAAGGCGTTCTTGCCGACGATGGCCTTGTTGAACTGCACCGGGAAGCCCGAGACAGCGGCCACGCGGCGCGAGATGTTCATCAGCTTGGTCGACTCGACGCCGGTCGTGTAGGGCATGATGTCGTGACGCACCTTGAGCGCCATCACCACTTCTTCCAGCGCCGTGTTGCCGGCACGCTCGCCCAGGCCGTTGATGGTGCATTCCACCTGGCGCGCGCCCGCTTCCACGGCGGCCAGCGAGTTGGCCGTCGCCATGCCGAGGTCGTTGTGGCAATGGGTGGCGAAGATGATCTCGTCGGCGCCCGGCACCCGCTCCAGCAACATGCGGATCAGCTCGGCGCTTTCCTTGGGCGCGGTATAGCCCACGGTGTCGGGAATGTTGATGGTGGTGGCACCGGCCTTGATGGCGATCTCCACCACGCGGCAAAGGTAATCATGCTCGGTCCGGGTGGCATCCATCGGCGACCACTGCACGTTGTCGCAGAGGTTGCGGGCATGGGTCACCGTCTCGTGAATGCGATCGGCCATCTCGTCCATCGAGAGGTTGGGAATGGCGCGGTGCAGCGGCGAGGTGCCGATAAAGGTATGGATGCGCGGGGATTTGGCGTGTTTCACGGCCTCCCAGCAGCGGTCGATATCCTTGAAGTTGGCGCGGCTCAGACCGCAGATCGTGGCGCTCTTGGACAGCTGCGCGATCTCGCTGACGGCACGGAAGTCACCCTCCGAGGCAATCGGGAAACCGGCCTCGATGATATCCACGCCCATCTCGTCGAGCAGCTGGGCGATCTCCAGCTTTTCCTCGTGGGACATGGTGGCGCCGGGGCTCTGTTCGCCGTCGCGCAGGGTGGTATCGAAGATGAGGACACGACCGGGGTCGGCGGGCACGATATTGGAAGTCATTGGAATCTCTCTTTCATTCTCCTGAGGCCTTGGCGCGATAGGCATCCTCTGAGCAGCTCGCGCCGAAACGGCACGCTCAGAGGCGAATTAGGAGAAGCAGGCCGGCAACACGAAGAGCGCCCGGAAGCGGGCGCGCAGCGTCAAGGATATGGGCCTGGGTCATCATGGGGACTTCCTTAGCGGAAGAGCCGGGGGCTTGCCAAGCCAAAATCCCCGCGAGGGGCGGCAGATTGCTTGAGAGATCAGAAAGCCCGAGAGCCGCAAGGCGGTCCCGGCGCGGGGCCGGCCCGCCAATCGCGGCCTACTTTGGCCCCAGGCGGGCCCGAGGGATGCCAGCGAGGCGGACGCCCGCCACACCGGGAAGAACCCGGCATCATCACCAGGCTGAAAGTACTCCGGGGGAGTCTCCGCAGGAGACGGGGGCAGAGCCCCCACCTCCCGCGGTGAACGCGCGCCGGTCAGGCGATCTCGGTGACCAGCTCGTCCAGGGGCTTGCGGATCTTCTTCATCGGCAGCAGCCAGTCGGCATCGGCCTGGCGATAGCCCAGGGGCAGGGTCAGCACCGCGTGCAGGCCCTTTTCCTTCAGGCCGAGGATCTCGTCGAAGCGATCGGCGTCAAAGCCCTCCATCGGGGTGCTGTCGACTTCCAGTTCGGCGGCCACGGCCAGGGCGAAGCCCAGGGCGATATAGGCCTGGCGCGCGGCGTGGTCGTGGTTGGTGCCGGCGTCGCGGGGCAGGTACATGGATTTCAGCTTGGTATAATAGTCGCGCAGGCCGGCGTTCTCACCGCGCTCGGCGATGTTGTGGTCCAGCACGGCGTCCAGGCGCTCTTCCGAGTAATTGTCCCAGGCGGCGAAAACCAGCACGTGGGAGCCGTCGGTCAGCTGCGACTGGTCGTAGGCCGCTTCACGCAGCTGGGCGCGGATCTCGGGGTTCTTCACCACGAAGAGCTCGAAGGGCTGCACGCCCGACGAGGTCGGCGCCATCTGGATGGCCTCGACGATCTGGGCGACCTTGTCCTCGGACACGGGGCGCGAGGGGTCCATTTTCTTGGTGGCATAGCGCCAGGAGAGTTTCTCGTTCAGCATTGTCTTGTTCCTTGAATCTGCTTTGGCACCCGATTTGACAATTGAACTGCCGAGTTCAAGTTTCCCCCGAGAAACCGCTGTCCCGGACGGCTCCCTTTAACCAATTGAAATAGATTGAAAAATCGCAAGATCGCGCGCCATCGCACAGTATCTTGTGCGCGAAAACCACCTCGAAACGCAGGTTTTTCACGCGCCTTCCGCAGGGGAAAGGTCGCCTCCGGGGGCATCGAGCCCCCGAAGGCGACGGGGCCCGGCCAGCGTTGCACATGGGGCAGAGAGCCGGGCAGGGCCCCATCAAATGGAGCGGCCGTAGCGCCGGCAGGGCGGCCGCGCGGGCCCTGACCTCAGTCCTGCCGCGAGGCCCGGATGATCTCGCAGGCGCGGGCCACCGCATCCTCGATCGACATCTCGGAGGTATCCAGCAGCACCGCATCCACGGCGGGCCGCAGCGGCGCGGTGGCGCGGGCCTGGTCGCGGGCGTCGCGTTCGCGCAGGTCGGCCAGCACTGCCTCGGGCGAGGTGGTGGCCCCTTTCGACACCAGCTCGCGCCAGCGCCGGTTGGCACGGATATTGTCCGAGGCGGTGACATAGAGCTTCACCTCGGCCTCGGGGCAGATCACCGTGCCGATGTCGCGCCCGTCCAGCACCGCGCCGCCCTGGCGGCGGGCGAAGGCGCGCTGGAAATCGACCAGCGCCGCGCGCACCTCGGGAATGGCGGCCACCTCGGAGGCAGCGCGGGCCACGTCGGCACTGCGCAGGTCCTCGCGCTCCAGGTCCTCGGGACGCAGCGCCTCGGCGGCCTCGATGGGGGACATGCCCTCCAGCCGCCTGGCCCCGGTGGCGCGGTAAAGCAGCCCGGTGTCCAGATGCGCCAGGCCGAAGATCCGCGCGACCTCCTTCGAGATCGTGCCCTTGCCCGCCGCGGCGGGGCCGTCGATGGCGATGGTGAAGCTCATGTCGCTCTCCCGATGGTGGATTTCCGTTCTAGCGGGGATGCGGGCATGAGGCCAGAGGGGGCGTCAGCGCTCGGTCGAAGGGCGCGGGTGCCGCAGGCGACGCACCCCCGCACGGACCAGCAGCGCGGTCATCAGCAGGGCCGAGACGGTGACCGACAGGGTCTTGATCACGGTCGCGGCCTGCAGGGCCTGCAGCAGCGCGTGGCTGGGCCCTTCGGCTGTCAGCGCAAGCCGCACCATCAGGTTTTCAGCGTAATCGGCCAGCAAGCCGCTGGCCACGGGGATCAGCGCCAGGTTCAGCCAGCGGCCCGCCAGCTGCGCCCGGAACCCCGCCGCGAAGGCCCCGGCCAGCAGGGCCGGATAGAACAGGTCCAGCAGGTGCTGTGGCCCGAGGTAGAGCGCGCGCTGATCGTCGGACAGCAGTGCCACGTAACCGAGGGCTTCGCGCAGCGGATAGCCAAGGGGCCGCATGTCGAAGGGCGGCATGGTGGCCGCGTAGAGATGCGGGATGGTCCAGATGTGCATGGCGACGAAGAGCGCCGCCGATGCCGCAAGCAGGATCCAGAACTGCCGCATCAGTCGGTTTCGAGCGTGGCGCCCAGCCCGGTCATCAGCGGGACGAAGATCGGGAAGGAGGTCGAGATCGGCCCCGAGTCGTCGATGCCCACGGGCTCTTTCGTCGACAGGCCAAGGCACATGAAGGACATGGCGATGCGGTGATCGAGGAAGGTCTCGCAGGTGAAACCACCGGGGACATTGCCGGGGCCCATGCCCTCGACGGCCCACCAGTCCTCGCCCTCTTCGACGCTCACGCCATTGCCGCGCAGCCCGCGCGCCATGGCGTCGATCCGGTCGCTTTCCTTGACCCGCAGCTCCTTGACGCCGGTCATCTCGGTGCGGCCCGTGGCATTGGCGGCGACGACCGACAGCACCGGGTATTCGTCGATCATCGAGGCGGCGCGGGCGGGCGGCACGGAAATGCCCTTCATGTCGGGCGAGTAGCGGGCGCGCAGGTCGGCGACGGGCTCACCACCCTCTTCGCGCAGGTTCTCGTAGGTCAGGTCGGCGCCCATCTCCTGCAACGTGGTGAAGAGACCGGCGCGGGTGGGGTTGAGGCCGATGTTGGGCACCAGCACGTCCGAGCCGGGCGTGATCAGTGCGGCGCAGACCGGGAAGGCGGCCGAGGACGGGTCACGCGGCACCACGATGGTCTGCGGCTTCAGCTCGGGCTGGCCCTTGAGGGTGATGACGCGGCCCTCTTCGGTGACCTCGGTGCTGATCTCGGCACCGAAGCCCGCAAGCATGCGCTCGGTATGGTCGCGGGTGGCTTCCTTCTCGATCACCACGGTCTCGCCGGGGGTGTTGAGACCGGCCAGCAGTACGGCGGATTTCACCTGGGCCGAGGGGACGGGGGTCTCGTAGCGCACCGGCACGGGGTTTTCCGCGCCGACCAGGGTCAGCGGCAAGCGGCCGCCCGAACGTCCGACGGCACGGGTTCCGAAGAGCGCCAGCGGATCGGTGACCCGCGCCATGGGGCGCGAGTTCAGCGAGGCATCGCCGGTGAAGGTGACAGAGATCGGGCAGGTCGCCACGGCGCCCATGATCAGCCGCACGCCGGTGCCGGAATTGCCGCAGTCGATGACGTGATCGGGCTCGGCGAAACCACCCGTTCCCACGCCATGGACCCGCCAGTTGCCGTCGCCGAGGTTCTCGACCGTGGCGCCGAAGCTCTGCATGGCCTTCGCGGTGTCCAGCACGTCCTGGCCTTCCAGCAGGCCCGAGATATTGGTCTCTCCCACCGCCATGGCGCCGAAGATCAGCGCGCGGTGGCTGATGGACTTGTCGCCGGGCACATGGGCCTCGCCCTTGAGGGGGCCTTTGGCATGGGACTTCATCGGGACGGGGGCGCCGTGGGACGACATGACTTCTCCTCGCGTGTTGCGCGGATCTGATAGCGCAAGCGGCAGGCGGGGTCACGTGCAAAGGCAGGCGGGCAAAGGCGAAGTGCCGGAAGGGGGCTAGAAGGGAACCGGCAGCCCGTGCTGGTCGTAGAAGCCGCCACTGTCATCCGGGGTCAGGCCCGCCAGGACATGAAGCAGCCGCCGCGCGGCCTCCGGCGCAGAGACGGCGGGATGCCGCGTGAGGTATCGGCGCGTCAGGCCGGTCTCCACGGTGCCCGGATGCAGGGCGACGCAGATCGCCTGCGGATGGCTGCGCGCCAGCTCGATGGCGCCGCAGCGGATCACCTGGTTCAGCGCGGCCTTGGCGGCCCGGTAGGAGGTCCAGCCGCCCAGCCTGTTGTCCCCGATGGACCCGACACGGGCAGAGAGCGCCGCAAAGCGCGCTGGCCTGTCCCTTGGCAGCAGGCGCAGGGCATGTTTCAGCACCAGCGCCGGGCCGATGCAATTGACCGCGAACTGCACCGCCATGGCCTCGGGCGTGAGCTGGCGCAGCGACTTCTCGGGCCCCTGCCCATTGATCTCGAGCGCCCCGCTGGCGCAGAAGACAAGGTCGAAACCGGGCGAGAGCTGCCCCAGGTGATGGGCCACCGAGGCCTCGTCGGTGATATCCAGCCCATCTTCGCGCCGCGACAACGTGGTAACCTGCACGCGCTCTTCCTGCAGCGCGGCCACCAGGGCCGCGCCGATCCCGCCGGAAGCGCCGATGATCAGGGCACGTGTCATGAAGTCTCTACGCATCGGACAGCCGGCAGGTTCACTTTTCGGGCGCGCGCCCTCGGGGGCTTCGAGCCCCCCTCGGCCGCCGGGGGCTGCGCCCCCGTAGGGCGCCCTCCTTCGGACCGGGGCACTTGGACCCTAGGCAGATCGCGCCCCGGTGCCTCGCTGGCCCTCCCCAATCGCATCACCAGGCTGGAAATACTCCGGGGGACTCCGCGTCAGCGGAGGGGGGCAGAGCCCCCGCGCCGCCTCGTGCCAGGGGCAGGCGTTGCCGTTTGAGTATTTTCAGCCTGGTGATGACATGGGCGCAGCGCCCGGATCTCAGAGCGAGAGCTTCTTGAAGAGCGGCTCGGGGATGGCGCGGATAATGGCCATGATCAGCCGCCAGACGGGGCGGGTGTAGATCACGTTGCGCCGCCGCGTGACCGCGCGCACCACGGCCGCGCCCAGCTCTTCGGGCTGGGCGGTGAGCGGCGCGGGCAGGTCCAGGCCTTCGGTCATCGCGGTCGCGACGAAGCCCGGCTTGACGGTCAGCACATGCACGCCCTCGCCCGCCAGGCGATTGCGCAACCCGGCCAGGTAGGCGGTGAAACCCGCCTTCGCCGCGCCGTAGATGTAGTTCGAGCCGCGCCCGCGATCGCCAGCGACAGAGGAGATACCGACGATCACCCCCTCGCCCTCGGCGGCAAAGAGGTTCGCCACATGGCCCAGCACCGAGGCCGGCCCCTCGAAATTGCTGCGGATGACGCGGGTGGCGGCCTCCATGTCGCGCTCGTCCTCCTGCTGGTCGCCCAGCAGACCCACGGCGCAGACCACCACGCCGGGGCGGGGCTCGAGCCCCGTCACGAAAGCCGCGTGGGTCTCCAGCGCCAGGGCGTCGAATTCATGCAGGCTGACCTCGACCCGGTGGCGCAGCGAGAGGTCCTTGCCCTGCAGCTCAAGCCCCTGCGCGTTGCGGGCGGCCAGCATGATCGGGTGGCCTTCGGCGGCAAAGGCATGGGCGATGGCCAGCCCGATATCACTGCGGCCGCCAAGGATCAGGACGGGGTCTTTCATGAAGGTCTCCGGGGGTCAGAGTTGCAGGCGGCGTGATTGGGCAGAGGCAAAGCGACTGTCCCAGCCTTCGGCCCGGCGTGTTTCGGACAGGGTGGTCAGGCGGGGATCGGCGGCATGCAGGGTCTGCGCCTTGAGGCGCGAATCCTTGGCCAGGTAGAAGCGCCCGCCGTGATCGAGGGTGATCCGGTCGAGCCGGTCGAGCAGGGCCAGGGCGGTGGGCGTGACGGGGAAGTCCAGCGCCAGCGTGTAGCCTTCCATCGGGAAGCTATGCGCCGTGGTGTCGGGGCCGAGGCGTTTCAGCACTGCCAGGAAAGAGCCCTGTCCGGCCTCGGATATCGCGGCCAGAAGCGTCTCGAGGCCCGCCCGCGCCCCGGCCAGCGGCAGCACGCATTGAAACTGCGCAAAGCCGCGCCGCCCGTAGATGCGGTTCCAGTTGGCGATGGCGTCGAGCGGGTAGAAGTAGCTGTCCCAGTCGACCAGCGAGGGCCCGGCCTTGCGCGCCCCGGCGCGGTAGTAGAGCCCGTTGAAGGCACGCAGCGTATAGCGGTTGAGCGCCAGGCCCGGCGCATCCAGCGGCACGTTGAGGCGGCGCTTCTCGGGTGTCACGAAGGGCCGGGCGCGGCGGCGCGGTTCCAGCTGCTCCAGCCGGGCGTGATCGCCCAGCATCACCAGCGAGCGGCCAAGCGTCTCGCCCTGGCCCAGGCAGTCGAACCAGGCCACCGAATAGGTGGGGCCATCCGCATCGGCGGCGGCTTCCTCGAAGATCGCCATGGCTTCGGCCAGGTCACGGGCCGGGCGCATGTCCTGGGCGATCCAGCCGGTTTCCACGGGGCGCAGGTAGAGGCCCGCGCGCAGGATCACGCCCGTCAGCCCCATGCCGCCGATGGTCTGCTGGAAGAGGCCCGAGTTGCTGGCCTTCGTGCAGCGCAGCACCTCTCCTTCCGCCGTCATGATCTCGATCCAGGCCAGGTGGTGCCCGAAAGAGCCGTCGCGCAGGTGGTTCTTGCCATGCACGTCCGAGGCAATGGCCCCGCCAAGCGTCACCAGCTTGGTGCCCGGCGTGACGAAGGGAAAGAAGCCAAGCGGCAGGAAGGCGGCGATCAGGTCGCCCAGAAGCACCCCGGCTTCGGCCTCGACGAGGCCGGTCTCGGGATCGAAGCCCAGGATGTGGCGGAAGCCGGTCATGTCCAGCACCTGCCCCTCGGAGAGGGCGGAATCGCCATAGCTGCGGCCATTGCCACGGGCGATCAGCGGCCCCCTTGCCATGGCTTCGGCCACGGCCACCTCGCTGCGCGGGCGCGAGAGGGTCTCGGGCGTGATGCGGGGATAGCGGCCCCAGCCTGACAACGGGCGGCTCATGCCGGTGCGGTCCGGAAGGTGAAGCGCCGGTCGAGGCGGTATTTCACCACGTAGCCGATGGCCAGGCCCAGCACGGCGCCGGCCTCGCGGGCGAAATCGGTCTGCCATGTCATCCAGGCCAGGGTCTCGAAGCCCCAGAAGATCGCCGTCGTCACCAGCCCCATGGCGGTATAGAGGCCGAACTTGCGCGAATGGGCGCGGGCGCCGGTCTCGCGGTCCTCGAAGATCCAGCGCTTGTCGAGCAGGTACTTCAGCACCAGCCCCACCCCGGTCCCCACCAGGACGGCCAGGGCAAAACCTGCATCCCCGAGCAGCGCCAGCACGAGGCGTTGCGCGGCCAGGTTGGCCAGGATGGCCAGGACGGCGAAGGCGGTATAGAGCGCGGCAAGGCGCATTCAGAAGCTCCCGGCGGTGAAGAGACCCAGGATCAGGACCATGCAGACCTGGCTGGTGCGGTCGCGCAGGGCGAAGACCACCGGGTCATCATGCATCTCTCCGCGATGGGTAAGCAAGACGCAGCGCGACAGCCAGTAGAGCAGCACGCCGCAGGCCCCCCAAAGCGCCTGGGGCGTGGCATAAAGGCCCTGCACCGCCTCGCTTTCCACGTAAAGCGCCATCACCAGCACCGAGAGGTAGCCCGAGGCCACGGCCATCATCGAGACAAGCATCAGGTCCTCGGTGCGGTAGCCCCGCCCGGCGGCGGCCTCGCGCCCGCTGGCCTGGTTGTCGACCAGCTCGGCCTGGCGCTTTACCGCGGCCAGAGAGAAGAAGAGGAAGATGGTGAAGGCCAGAAGCCAGGCGGAAAGCTCGATCCCCGTGGCGGCGCCCCCGGCGACCACGCGCATGGCGTAGAGCGCGGCCAGGGTGCAGATGTCGAGGATGGCCAGCCGCTTCAGGCGGAAGGAATATGCCGTGGTCAGCGCGTAATAGAGTGCCATGACCGCAAGGAAGACCGGGCCCAGGGTCAGCGCAAGGGCAAAGCCCGCCAGCACCAGCCCCGGCGCAAGCCAGAACCCGGTGCGCAGCGGCAGCGCGCCCGATGCGAAGGGCCGGTGGCGCTTGCGCGGGTGGGCGCGGTCGGCGGCCAGGTCCAGAAGGTCGTTCAGCACATAGACCGAAGAGGCCACCAGGCTGAAGGCGACGAAGGCCACGAGGCTTTGCAGGAAGGTCGAAAGCTCCAGCGCATGGGCGGCCAGCATGGGCAGGAAGATCAGCAGGTTCTTCAGCCATTGATGCGGCCGCAGCGCGCGCAGCAGCGGCGGCAGGCGGTGGCCGGTCTCGGGCGGGGCTGTCTCCATGTGCAGGATCTGCGCCGGGGTCGCCTCGGCCTTCCTGCGCAGGGCCTGCGGGGCGGCGACGGTGATGCCGCGCTCGACGCTCTGCCAGACTGCCAGGTCGGCGGCGCTGTCGCCCACGTAGGTGACCTGCGCCCCGTAATGCTCGAGGATGAAGGCGGCCTTGGCGGCGCCTTTCAGGTTCTGCCCGGCCGTCGAGCCATGCACGGCGTCGAAGAGGCCCAGGTGGTCGGCGATGGCGCGGGCGATGCGCTCGTCCGAGGCGGTGACCAGGGCGCAGCGCCCCCCGGCGGCACGCCAGCTTTCCAGAAGCTCCAGCACCGGGGCGCGGTAGGGCAGCACCTCGGGGGCGACGGTGGTAAGCCCGGCCAGCTGCGCCTTGAGGCCCGAGCGCCCGCCCGAAGCCAGCGCCCTGGCAGCACCAAGCGGCGCCAGCGGGTTGTGCGCCGAGGCGGCCCAGAAGCTTTCATCCAGCATGTCCGAGGCGATCAGCGTGCCGTCGAGATCGCAAAGCAGCCATTCGCCCTGGAGCGGCTGCGGCTGGCCCCCGCTGAATGCCGCCGCATCATCCTGCTTCATCTGCGTCCCCATGTCCTTAACGCCTCTGTCCGGGTCTGCTGCCCGCTCGTGCTTTTTCCGGTGCCCTCATCTTCCAGATGATCGCCCCGGATGCGAGGAGAATTTGCCCGCAAAATCAGGTCAGAGTGTGACCGGAAGGGGGAAAGACGCGGTTTCGGGCGGCCCCCTGCCGCGGCTATCGCAATGTGGCAAGTGAATTTATTTGCATTGCGATTTTGCTCAATGCAATATCGCCTCATTGAATTGAGACTATTTACATTGTCGACCAATTGAATTGAGGCATTGCCATGAGGTTCTTGTGTCTGCCCCTGGCGGTATTGATTCCCCTCACGCTCATGGGCTGTTCCACGTCCGGCGTCGCTCCGAAGATCACGGATTTTGCCAAGGCAACCTCGGAGGCCGCGAAGGCGGGAGAGGCCCCCGGCAGCGGGCTCAGCGTGACCGAGGCCGAGCTCCGGGATGCGCGCCGCCGCACGCTGGTCGCCCATCAGGCGATCTATCTGGGGTTCGAGGGCTCGAAATGCGAGCTGACCGCGATTGCCGCGCAATGGGATTTCAAACCGCTCTCAGAAACCTGCAAGCTTGAGCCGGTGATCCTCGACAATGGCCGCGAAACCATCGTGGCCACGCCCTTCGACACGCCCGAGGCGCAGAACGCGGCAGAGCGTATCCTTCCGGCATTGGAACGCGACCAGCCCCTGCGCCGGCGCTATGCCGCAAGCCTGCTGCTGAAGGAGCTGGGCACCTATGCCGCCGCCCTCGGCAGTCTCGCCACCAGCGACGCGCCCGAGACGGTCGCCACCGAGGTCAGCGCGTCCATCGGGTCGCTCTCGGACCTGCATGCCGCCATCGCCGCGCTCGACAAGGCCAGGGGCAAGCCCGCCCCGGCCCAGCCCGCCTACAAGACCCTGGGCAAGCTGTTGCAGAACCTGACCGCAGAGGCGCTCGAGACCCGGCGCTATGCCTTGCTGAAGTCCCTGGTCGAGGCCAACAACGATACGGTGCGGCTCGCTTCGATCCAGCTGGCCCTGATCTCTGCCGAGACGGCCAAGCTGTCGGATCTCGACAAGGCGCTGGAAGACCTGAGCTACCGCGAGGACTTCGGCAGCCTCACCTGGATGAAGGATGTCGAGGCGGCCCATGCCGCGCTCATCGCCGCCGATGCCAAGGCAGACTACCGGGCCTATTCCGATATCGGTGCGGCCCATGTGGCGATCCTGGAAAGCCTCAGGGCGCCGGCCTCGGCAGAGCAGTTGCTGGAGGCCAACAAGCGCATTCAGTCGCTGGTGAGCTCGGTCGAGAATTACAAGACGGCACGGAACTGACGCGAACCTGGGGAGGAGCCTCCATGTCACCGCCAAATGTGAAGGCCCGCGATTTCGAGCGACTGCTGAAGCTGCTTGAGGTGCTGCGGACCCATTACGACAAGATCGACCGCAAGGCGCTGATCCTGATGGTCGAATGCCGCCGGGCCGGCAGGCACGCCGAGGCGGCGCAGGTCATCGAGGTGCGGCGCGGGCTGCGCGACGCCTTTGAAACCGCCGCGGAACGGATCGCCTCCGAGCTGACGACGCCAGAGGCGCTGCGCGACACCCGGAGAGAGCTCGAGGCGGCGCGCCGCAAGGCCAATGGCTTCGTCAGGGATCTGGAAAGCACCGGCGCGACGCTCGAGAAGCTGCAGAAGGCGCTCTCGGTGATGACGGCGACGGTGGCGACGATCACCGGGATACTGACCTAGGCGCTTGCCGCCACGGGCCGGGTGCGGGGTCGGATGGAGCCGGCGCATGGGCTCCTGAATCCGCTCGGCATGGCTTTTGTCCTTGATTTGCGCGCTCCGGGGGACTATTCCCGCCCGCGTCGACAGGCGAAAACGCCGCGCAATGAAGAATCGAGCAGGGGTCGGACAAACTATCCGGCCCTCTTTGTTTTGCGGCGCCCTAAATGACCAACCCCAAGACCGGCGGAGACAACCGCTCGGCCAGCATAGTGTATACGTTAGGAACCCAGAGACCACATGGCTCAGAACACATCGATGGAGGAATTCGAAGCCCTCCTTAACGAAAGCTTCGAAATGGACACCCCCGAAGAGGGTTCGGTTGTCAAAGGCAAGGTCATCGCAGTCGAAGCGGGCCAGGCCATCATCGACGTCGGCTACAAGATGGAAGGCCGCGTTGATCTGAAAGAATTCGCAAATCCCGGCGAGGCTCCCGAGATCACCGTTGGTGACGAAGTGGAAGTCTTCCTGCGTTCCGCAGAGAACGCCCGTGGCGAAGCCGTCATCTCGCGCGAGATGGCCCGCCGCGAAGAAGCCTGGGATCGCCTGGAGAAGGCATATGCCGACGACGCTCGCGTCGAAGGTGCCATCTTCGGCCGCGTCAAGGGTGGCTTCACCGTCGATCTCGGCGGCGCAGTGGCCTTCCTGCCCGGCTCCCAGGTTGACGTCCGCCCCGTGCGTGACGCTGGCCCGCTGATGGGGCTCAAGCAGCCCTTCCAGATCCTGAAGATGGACCGCCGCCGCGGTAACATCGTGGTGTCGCGTCGCGCGATCCTGGAAGAATCCCGTGCCGAGCAGCGCGCCGAAGTCATCGCCAACCTCTCCGAAGGTCAGGCTGTTGACGGCGTGGTCAAGAACATCACCGAGTACGGCGCATTCGTCGACCTGGGCGGTGTGGACGGCCTGCTGCACGTCACCGACATGGCATGGCGCCGTGTGAACCACCCCTCCGAGATCCTGTCGATCGGCGAGACCGTGAAGGTCCAGGTCATCAAGATCAACAAGGAAACCCACCGTATCTCCCTCGGCATGAAGCAGCTGCAGGAAGACCCGTGGGATCTGGTGGCCGCCAAGTACCCGCTCTCCTCGGTCCACACCGGCCGCGTCACGAACATCACCGACTACGGTGCATTCGTGGAACTGGAGCCCGGCGTCGAAGGCCTGGTTCACGTGTCCGAAATGTCCTGGACCAAGAAGAACGTGCACCCCGGCAAGATCGTCTCGACCTCCCAGGAAGTCGAAGTCATGGTGCTGGAAATCGACGCCGCCAAGCGTCGCGTTTCGCTGGGTCTCAAGCAGACCATGCGCAACCCGTGGGAAGTCTTCTCCGAGACCCACCCCGAGGGCACCGTTGTCGAAGGCGAAGTCAAGAACATCACCGAGTTCGGTCTGTTCGTTGGCCTGCCCGGCGACATCGACGGCATGGTTCACCTCTCCGACCTGTCGTGGGACGAGCGCGGTGAAGACGCCATCCAGAACTACCGCAAGGGCGACATGGTCCAGGCGGTTGTCTCGGAAGTCGACATCGACAAGGAGCGTATCTCGCTCTCGATCAAGAACGTCGGCGGCGACAAGTTCGCTGAAGCCGTTGGTGGCGTGAAGCGCGGTTCCATCGTGACCGTCGAAGTCACCGCCATCGAAGACGGCGGCGTCGAAGTGGAATACGAAGGCATGAAGTCCTTCATCCGCCGCTCCGACCTGTCGCGTGATCGTGCAGAGCAGCGCCCCGAGCGTTTCTCGGTCGGTGACAAGATCGACGTGCGCGTGACCAACGTGGACAGCAAGACCCGTCGTCTGGGCCTGTCCATCAAGGCGCGCGAGATCGCGGAAGAGAAAGAGGCCGTCGAACAGTACGGTTCCTCCGACTCCGGCGCATCGCTCGGCGATATCCTCGGTGCAGCGCTCAAGGGCGACAACGAGTGATAGCTGCGGCGGGCCCCGGTCCGCGCAGCACGTCAGGAACATCGAAAGGGCCTCGCAATCGCGGGGCCCTTTTGCCATGGGGCGCGCCGTGAAAGGTCAGGGCTATTGCTCCATAGTGCTTGCGAATCAACTCCTTGGCCGCAGCGCAGCAAAGTGATGAATTCCGCGCCAAGCCCGCCACGAGGGGGCAAAAGGCGGCGGGGATTTCCGCCGTCGGGCCTGTTTTTGTCGGAATTCGGGGTCAGAGCGACATTTGGGGATGTTCCCGAGAGGGCAGAAAGCTCTTATATTCCCGGAACATGGTGTCATCAGCAGACCAGTGCCGGGGAGACAGAACAATATGATCCGCTCTGAATTGATCCAGAAGATCGCCGACGAGAACCCGCATCTTTACCAGCGCGACGTCGAGCGGATCGTGAACACGATCTTCGAGGAAATCACCGAGGCCATGGCCAAGGGCAACCGGGTCGAGCTGCGCGGTTTCGGCGCCTTCTCGGTGAAGAAGCGCGAGGCCCGCACCGGGCGCAACCCGCGCACCGGCGCCGCGGTGGATGTCGAAGAGAAACACGTCCCCTTCTTCAAGACCGGCAAGCTGCTGCGAGACCGGCTGAACGGTAACGACTGATGAAATATATTCGCTACGCCATCCTGGCGGCCATCGCCGTGGTGCTGATCTCGGTGGCGCTCGCCAACCGGCAGATCGTCGAGCTGGCGCTCCTGCCCGAGGGGCTGGCCGAGATCGCCGGAATGAACTTCTCCGTTAGCCTGCCGCTCTACATGGTGATCTTCGCCGGTATCGGCCTCGGGCTGCTGATCGGCTTCCTCTGGGAGTGGCGGCGCGAGCACAAGCACCGCGTCGAGATGCGCCGGCAATCGCGCGAGGCCCACAAGCTGAAGCGCGAAGTGAAGAAGCTGAAGGGCGAGAAGCACGGACAGGACGACGTCCTGGCACTGCTGGACTGACCAGATGCCCGTTCTTGTACAGCCAAACCGCGCGCCCCGGCGCCGCGTGAAGATCTGCGGTCTGAAGACGCCCGAGGATATCGCCGTGGTGGCGCGCTCGGGCGCGGTCTACGCCGGCCTCGTCTTCTTTCCCAAGAGCCCGCGCAATATCGACATTCCCACGGCCCGCGCCCTGGCGCTTGAGGCCCCGGTGGGGCTGGCCAAGGTGGCGCTGCTGGTGAACCCCGATGATGCGCTGCTGGACGCGGTCACTGCCGAGGTGCCGCTGGACATGCTGCAGCTCCACGGGAGCGAAACCCCCGAACGCCTGTCCGAGATCCGCGCCCGCACCGGCCTGCCGGTGATGAAGGCCCTGGGTGTCGCCGACGCGGGCGACCTCTCGGCGATTGCCGATTACGAAGAGGTGGCCGACCAGCTGCTGATCGACGCCAAGCCCCCGAAGGAGGCACCGCTGCCCGGCGGCAATGGCCTGTCCTTCGACTGGCGGCTTCTCGAGGGGCGCGCGTGGAAGCGGCCCTGGATGCTGGCCGGTGGCCTGACGCCGGAGAATGTCGCCGAGGCGATCCGCCTGACGGGGGCGCAGCAGGTCGATGTCTCCAGCGGGGTCGAAAGCGCACCGGGTGTGAAGGACCCCGACAGGATCCTCGCCTTCGTCCAGTCCGCTCTCGCGGTCTGAACGAAGACCCCTGCGGGGAGCGGGGGAGGGGGCGCTGCCCCCTCTTGGTCCCGTGCCGGGCCCAATTCACCCCCGGAGTACTTTCAGCCTGGTGATGGACATGGGGCCTGTGCCCCTTATCCGTCCGACGGCGCCAAATACTCTGGCCGGAAGCATGTCGCCGCAGGCGCGATCCCTTGCCCGAGGGGCACCTTCCCGCTACATCACTCTGGACCTACAGCCCGGAAACAGGAGCTTTCCATGGACGATCTTCTCAACAGCTTCATGACCGGCCCCGACGAGAAAGGCCGTTTCGGCCTGCACGGCGGACGTTTCGTCTCCGAGACGCTGATGCCGCTGATCCTCGAACTCGAGGCCGAATACGAAAAGGCCAAGACCGACGAGGGCTTCTGGGAAGAGATGCGGGAGCTGTGGAAGAACTACGTCGGGCGGCCCAGCCCGCTCTATTTCGCGCCGCGGCTCACCGAGGAGCTGGGCGGGGCGAAGATCTACCTGAAGCGGGAAGAGCTGAACCACACCGGCGCCCACAAGATCAACAACGTGCTGGGGCAGATCCTGCTGGCGCGGCGCATGGGCAAGACCCGCATCATCGCCGAGACCGGCGCCGGCCAGCACGGCGTGGCCACCGCCACCGTCTGTGCCAAGTTCGGCCTGAAGTGCATCGTCTACATGGGCGCCACCGACGTGAAGCGCCAGGCGCCCAACGTCTTCCGCATGCGCCTGCTGGGCGCCGAGGTGGTGCCTGTCACCTCGGGCCGCGGCACCCTGAAGGATGCGATGAACGATGCCCTGCGCGACTGGGTGACCAACGTCCGCGACACCTTCTACTGCATCGGCACCGTCGCCGGCCCGCACCCCTATCCGGCCATGGTCCGTGATTTCCAGGCCATCATCGGCCAGGAGACTCGCTGGCAGCTGGAAGAGCAGGAAGGCAAGGGCCGCCTGCCCGACACCGTGGTCGCCGCCGTCGGCGGGGGCTCGAACGCCATGGGCCTGTTCCACCCCTTCCTTGATGACAAGGAGGTCGCCATCATCGGCGTCGAGGCGGGCGGCAAGGGCGTCGACGACAAGATGGAGCATTGCGCCTCGCTGACCGGCGGCCGTCCCGGCGTGCTGCATGGCAACCGCACCTACCTGCTGCAGGACGACGACGGGCAGATCCTGGAAGGCCATTCGATCTCGGCCGGTCTCGATTACCCCGGTATCGGGCCTGAGCATTCCTGGCTGCATGACATCGGCCGGGCGAAATATGTCTCGGTCACCGATTACGAGGCGCTGGAGGCCTTCCAGCTCTGCTGCCGCACCGAGGGCATCATCCCGGCGCTCGAGAGCTCCCATGCGGTGGCCCACGTGACGAAGATCGCGGGTGACCTGCCGAAGGACCATATCATCGTCATCAACCTCTCGGGGCGTGGCGACAAGGACATCTACACCGTGGCCGATCACCTCGGCTTCGACATGTCCGACACCGGCGCCGTCTCGGAAGGCCGCAAGGTCGAGTGACCCGGCAGCGCCCGGAGGTCTTCTCCGGGCCTGCCCGCTGCGAGGCGGAGGCGAGCCATGGCGCTGAAGGCGCGGTTGCAATCCCTCTACGAGGGCGAGAGCCAGGCGGCGCATCGGTTCCGCTACGGGCTGCTGGCCTTCGACCTGGTGACGGTGCTCTTCGTCATCGTCACCTCCTTCTTCCCCCATACGCCCCTGGTCGAGGGGCTGGACGTGATCTTCGGCGTGCTGATCCTGGGGGATTTCGCGGTGCGGCTGTGGATCACCCCGCGACCGGCGCGGCTGTTCCTGCGCCTGGCCACCTGGGCCGACCTGGTGGCGGTGCTGTCCTTCCTGGCGCCGATCGCCGGCGAGGGGCTGGGCTTCCTGCGCATCCTGCGCACGCTGCGGCTGCTGCATTCCTACCAGATCCTGCGCCGCCTCAGGCAGGACTTCGCGGGCTTCCGGGCGCGGGAAGAGATCGTGCTGGCGGCCACCAACCTGACGGTCTTCCTCTTCGTGATGACCGGGCTGATCTACGCCAGCCAATACGGCGTGAACCCCGAGATCCGAAACTATGCCGACGCGCTCTATTTCACCGTCACCACGCTGACCACGACTGGGTTCGGGGATATCACCCCCATGGGCTCCTGGGGGCGGATGCTGGCGGTCTTCGTGATGATCTTCGGCGTCTCGCTGTTCCTGCGCCTGCTGCAGGTGCTGTTCCGGCCGCCCAAGGTGCGCGAGACCTGCCAGAGCTGCGGGCTGGAGCTGCATGACGCCGATGCCGTGCATTGCAAGCACTGCGGCGAACTGATCCACATCCGCACCGAGGGCGAGCTGTAGGGCGGGGGTGCACCCCGCCGCGACGTCCCAATCCGCCACCTGACTGGCGCAGGAGAGCGCAAGGCGGGGTGAACCCCACCTCACGCTTGGCGCGCGGGATCAGGCCTCTTCTAGAACGGCGTCAAAGCCCTCGAACTGCGGCGGGCCCATCAGGGCCTCCCTGGTGCGGCTGTTGCCGGCGTTCTTGTGGGCGTCGCGGAATTGCTCGGACCGGGTCCAGGCCTCGAAATCTTCCTTGCTCGACCAGAGCGTATGGGTGGCATAGAGGACGTGGTCCTCGGCCTCGGCCCCTTTCAGCAGGCTGAAGCCCCGGAACCCCTCGAGCTCCTTCAGGCGGCTTTCGCGGCTCTTCCAGATATCCTCGAAGGTGGCCTCGTGGCCCGGACGGACCTTGAAACGGTTCATGGCGATGTAGGACATGGTGATACTCTCGTTGCGGGGGAAAGGCGGGCGAAGCGCATCCCCTGCGCCGGCTGGCATCGGCGCGGAATAGACGCCAGTGGCGAAGTGGGGTCAAGGGGGGTAAGGGGGGCCGGCAACCGGGACCAGCACCCCGCGCCGCTGCCGCATGAGCCCGCCCGGGACCTCTGACGGGACGGCGCTCGGGCTGAGGGCCGCGACCCGCGACGATTCCGGCTTTCCTTTGCAGGGGAATCCGTGTACTCGCGCGGGACTTGAACGCGGGCATACAGCCTTGGAGGATGCCCGCCCTTACTAGGAGAATTAAAATGGCTGGTGAAATTCCTGATTTCGTCGCCCAGGAACGTGCGGGGACGGGCAAGGGCGCCGCTCGCGCAGCACGTCGTGCTGGCATGGTTCCGGGTGTTGTCTACGGTGGCGATGCAGAGCCTCTCGCGATCGAGATGCCCTTCAACGCGCTGCTGAAGCAGCTCAAGCAGGGCCGCTTCCTGGCAACCCTGTTCAACCTGAAGGTCGAAGGCCACGAAGACGTCCGCGTCATCTGCCGCGGCGTTCAGCGTGACGTGGTGAAGGACCTGCCGACCCACGTCGACTTCATGCGCCTGCGTCGCACCTCGCGCGTGAACCTGCACATCCCCGTGGAGTTCATCAACCACGAGGCGGCTCCCGGCCTGAAGAAGGGTGGCGTGCTGACCGTGGTTCGTGCCGACGTCGACCTGTCGGTCATCGCCGGTGACATCCCCGAGAAGCTGACCGTCGACCTGACCGGCTACGAGATCGGTGACACCATCACCATCAGCGCCGTCACCCTGCCCGAAGGCGCCAAGCCGGTCATCGACCGTGACTTCGTGATCGCCAATATCGCAGCGCCCTCCGGCCTGAAGTCGGCTGGCGACGACGAAGAAGCAGAGACCACCGAGGAAGCCGCAGAGGAGTAATCCTCGCGCCCTTGGGCCTCTTGCCGAAATCCGAACGGCCCCGCCCCCGGCGGGGCCGTTTGCCTTTGCGGCCCCCGGTTGCCGGGCGAGCGCCCCCGGATCGTCTCTTCGGCCTGTCCGCCGCCCCGCTTGCCCCTGCCTGCCTGCCGCCGCCCCCCTGACTGGCCCCCGACTGGCGCCCGACTGGACCGCGATGCTGCACTGCGGTACTCCCTTGGCGGAATGGCCACTAGCGGAGGTCCCATGCAGCTCTTCGTCGGTCTCGGGAATCCCGGGACGAAATACGCCGGCAACCGGCACAACATCGGCTTCATGGCGCTGGACCGGATCGCCGAGGATCACCACTTCGCCCCCTGGCGAAGCAAGTTCCAGGGCGAGCTCTGCGAAGGCACGCTCGGCGGTGAGAAGGTGCTGCTGCTGAAGCCCATGACCTTCATGAACAACTCGGGCCAGTCCGTCGGCGAGGCGATGCGCTTCTACAAGCTGACGCCCGACGATGTGACCGTCTTCCATGACGAGCTGGACCTGGCGCCGGGCAAGCTGCGCGTCAAGCAGGGCGGCGGCCATGCGGGGCATAACGGGCTGCGCTCGATCCACCAGCATATCGGGGCCGAATACCAGCGCATCCGCATGGGCGTGGGCCACCCCGGACACAAGGACCGCGTGGCGGGCTACGTGCTGTCGGATTTCGCCAAGGCCGAAGAGGGCTGGCTGGACGACATGATGCGCGGCTGCTCCGACGGGGCGGCGGATCTTGCCAAGGGCGATGCCGGGCGCTTCCAGAACGCCGTGGCGCTGCGCGTGAACCCGCCGCGCAACAAGGACAAACCGGCGAAGGAGGCCCCCTCGGGCAGCCAGCAGGCCGTGGCGCAGAAGGCCGCCGCCATGAAGGCCCAGGCGGACCGCAAGGACAGCCGCACGCCGCTGCAGAAGCTGAAGGACAAGTTCCGGTGACCGCGCCCTGGCAGGCGCATTTCCTCAGGCAGGCGGAGGCCTGCGACGGCCTCGGCTCTCCCTTCACCGCCGCGCTGCTCAGGACGCTGGCCCATGACATGCCGCCGGGCGCCGTGGCCGCACGCATCGCCGCCTGGCCGGTCGAGACCCTCTCCCCCGATGCCCTGGCCCTGCGCCTGGCCGGGGGGTTGCACGCGCTGGTGCTGCAGGGGCGGGATGCCGCGCTTGCCGCCTGCTACCCGCCACATCAGGGCGCTCTCTCGGAGGTGCTGCCAGGGACACTGGCCACCCATGAGGCGCATCTGCTGCACTGGCTCGACAGCGCGCCGCAGACCAACGAGATCCGCCGCTCCGCCGCGCTGATCCTGGCCGCCGGCCTGCTGGCCGAGCGCTTCCCCGATCAGCCCCTGCAGCTCTCCGAGCTGGGCGCCTCTGCCGGGCTCAACCTGCAGTTTGACCGCTACGGGATGGAGGTCGCGGGCCAGCGCTTCGGTGCGGCCGCGCCGCTCCTGACGCTGACGCCCGACTGGCAGGGAGAGCTGCCGCCCCGCGCCGCCTATCGCGTCGCCGAGGCGCGCGGCGTCGACCTGAACCCGCTCGATCCGGGCTCGCCCGCCGACATGCTGCGCCTGCGCTCCTACACCTGGGCCGACCAGCCCGACCGCATGGCGCGGCTCGACGCGGCCCTGGCCGGAGAGATCCCCGCCGTCGATCGCGGCGATGCCGCCGCCTGGCTGGAAGACCGGCTGGCCGCACCGGCCAGGGGCCGGGTGCATCTGGTTTATCACACCATCGCCTGGCAGTATTTCCCCGCAGAGACCAAGGCCCGATGCGAGGCGGCGCTGGCAAGGGCGGGGGCCCTGGCCACCCCCGAGGCCCCGCTGGCGCGGCTCTCCTTCGAGGCGGATGCGTCGGAACGTCCGGGCGCGGCGCTGCGCCTGACCACCTGGCCCGGTGGCGAGACGCAGGAGCTGGGGCGGGTGGATTTCCACGGTCGCTGGCTGCACCGCGCCTGAGCATCGCGCTCTCGGGCGCTGTCGCGGGCCGGGCAGGGGGCTGCCCCGCCGGCCCTGCTTGCGCCGCCGCACCGCCTTGCTATTCTGGCCGGGAAACGCTGACCCTGCGTCAGGACATGCGAGGCCGTGAATGGAAAAGGACCCGTCGACCAACGCCCTTGGTGGCGCGCTCGAGCCCTGCTCGACCCATCCGATGACCGGGTTCTTCCGCGACGGCCATTGCAACACCTGCGCCCAGGATCAGGGCTCTCATACGGTCTGCGCGGTGATGACGGCAGAGTTCCTGGCCTATTCCAAATACGTCGGCAACGACCTCTCGACCCCGATCCCGCAGTTCAACTTCCCCGGCCTGCGCCCCGGCGACCGCTGGTGCCTCTGCGCGGCACGCTTCCTGCAGGCCCATGACGAGGGCTGCGCCCCGCTGGTGCGTCTGGAGGCCACCCATGTCCGCGCGCTGGAGGTGGTGCCGCTGGAGGTGTTGGAGCTCTACGCCGAAAAGGCCCCGTAGGGCGGGGTTTCCCCCGCCATCCACCAAGCCCGACTCAGTCCTTCCAGCGGCCCGAGAAATCCTCGGGGATCAGCAGGTCGCCGCGCCCCATGTCCTTGATGTCGCGCTTGCCGCAGAGCGCCATCGAGATATCCATCTCCTTGGCGATCACCTCCAGCGCGCGGGTCACGCCTTCTTCGCCCATGGCGCCCAGGCCATGCACGAAGGCGCGGCCGATGAAGGTGCCCTTGGCGCCCATCGAGACGGCCTTCAGCACGTCCTGGCCAGAGCGGATGCCGCTGTCGAGATGCACTTCGACCTCGTCGCCGACCGCATCCAGGATCGGGTCCAGCATGCGGATCGAGGAAAGCGCCCCGTCAAGCTGCCGCCCGCCGTGGTTCGACACCAGGATCGCGTCGCAGCCCACCTTGGCGGCCATCTTGGCATCCTCGGGGTCCAGCACCCCCTTCAGGATCACCTTGCCGCCCCACATCTTCTTGATCTCTTCGATCTTGCCCCAGTCGAGCTGCGGATCGAATTGCTCGGCCGTCCAGGAGAAGAGCGAGCTGGGATCGGTCACCCCCTTCGCATGGCCGACGATATTGCCGAAGCTGCGGCGCTTGGTGCCCAGCATTTCCAGCCCCCAGGTCCATTTGGTCGCCAGGTCGGCCAGCACCTTGGGCGTCAGCTTGGGCGGGGCAGAGAGGCCGTTCTTCAGGTCCATGTGTCGCTGGCCCAGGATCTGCAGGTCCAGCGTGATCACCAGCGCCGAGCACTTGGCCGCCTTGGCGCGTTCGATCAGGCGGCGCAGGTAATCCTGGTCCTTCATCGTGTAGAGCTGGAACCAGAAGGGCGCCGAGGTATGCTCGGCCACGTCCTCGATCGAGCAGATCGACATGGTGGACAGGGTGAAGGGCACGCCGAACTTCTCGGCCGCCTTGGCCGCCTTGATCTCTCCGTCCGCGCGCTGCATGCCGGTCAGGCCCACGGGGGCCAGGGCCACCGGCATGGCGACCTTCTGGCCGATCATCTCGGTTTCCAGGGTGCGGTTGGTCATGTCCACCGCGACCCGCTGCTTCAGCCGGATCTTCTGGAAGTCCGAGGTGTTCTCGCGGAAGGTCTGTTCCGTCCACGAGCCGCTCTCGCAGTAATCGTAGAACATCTTCGGCGTGCGTTTCCGGTGCAGGCGCTTCAGATCGTCGATGCAGGTGATGACGGGCATGGCTCAATCCTCTTCGCGGTCCCGGTGGTCAGGTTTTCTTACCAATTGCTCCGGGGCGCGGCAAGCCGGATGCGGACCGCCCGCTGTGCGCTATCGGCGCAGGTTGGGCGCAAGCGGGCAGGGGGCGCAAGGTGGGGGCAACCCACCTCTCCCGGCCCCGTCCCCGCGCGGCTGATTGTTGACTATCTTCGCGGGATCGCGCAGGCCGATGCTTGCCGCCAGGGCTCCGGCATCGCCGGGCCGCGAGAGGGCCGCAGATTTCGACATGTTCCGCGACCCTCGGGCCCCGGAGCGGAACGACCCCGGAGGGAATGACGACGTGAACAAGCTGAAGCGCCTCGGTATCGATACCTACATGATCCTGCTCTTCGTGATGGTGCTGGCGGGGGCCTTCCTGCCCGCCCGCGGCATGGCGGCAGACGCGCTGTCCCATGCCAGTTTCTGGGCCGTCACGCTGCTCTTCCTGCTCTACGGGGCCAAGCTGGACCCTTCGGCGGTGAAGGCGGGCTTTCTCAACTGGCGCCTGCAGGGGCTGACCTTTGCGGCGACCTACCTGCTGTTCCCGGCGCTCGGCCTGCTGCTGGCGGCGATCTTCGGCCCGGTGCTGGGGCCCGAGATGACCACCGGCCTGCTCTTCCTCTCCATCCTGCCCTCGACGGTGCAGAGCTCCATCGCCTTCACCTCGATCGCCGGGGGCAATGTGCCGGGGGCGATCTGTGCGGCCTCGGTGTCGAACATGGTCGGGGTGGTGCTCACCCCGCTGCTGGCGGCACTGGTGCTGCACCAGGACGGCGGAGGCATTTCACTCGATGCCGTGGCGCGGATCGCCACGCAGATCGTGCTGCCCTTCGTGCTGGGCCAGCTCCTGCGGCGCTGGATCGGTGGCTTCGTGCAAAGGCACAAGCTGCTGACCACCGTGGTGGATCGCGGTGCCATCCTGCTGATCGTCTACTCGGCCTTCGGGGCGGGCACGGTGGCGGGGCTCTGGACCCAGATCCCGGCGGCAAGCCTGCTGCTGCTGCTGGCCGTCGTCTGGCTCTTCCTGGCGCTGACCTTCCTCATCATGGCCAAGGGCGGCCGCCGCCTGGGCCTGCCCGAAGAGGACCGCACCGTGCTGCTCTTCTGCGGCTCGACGAAAAGCCTGGCCTCGGGTCTGCCGATTGCCACGGCGCTCTTCCCGGCCGCCACCCTGGGCGCCATCGTGCTGCCCACGATGCTCTTCCACCTCTCCCAGCTGCTGCTCTGCTCGATCCTGGCGCAGCGCAAGGCACGGGCGCTGGCCGAGGCCGAAGCCTAGGCCGGCAGGCGCGCAGAACGGAGCATCTGGCAGAGGCGGCGGGGGCGGCCCGGCCGCCTCCGGCCTCTCCGCCGAAGCGCCGCTCATCCGGGATTTCCCAGCTTTTTTCGCAACCTGTGGGCCGGGCACCCTGAGGCGTCTCGACCACAAGTGTGTCTAAACAGCCATTGGTCATTTGCAGCGCCAGCTCAGCCGCGCCAAGGTAGGCGCGATGTTGGAAGGCGCGTCTTGGGTGCCGATTCTGAGGTGTCCCGAGCCTTCCTGCCTCGCTGCGATCATCGGTATCGCAAGCATATGTGCGATTTTGGGACATTCCGCCTGCCCTGTGCGGGGGAATCTCCATGAGTGACAGGAACCGGGACCACCCTGGCGGGGCTTCGCCTGAAGAAGCGCCACTTGCTGCTGGCCGGTTGGGACGAGACGAATAAAGGGACGAGACATGGCACTCGATCACCCGGCGAAGCCACTGGCGGAAACCGAGCGGACACGACTACTGGCCATTGCGGCCGAGCTTGGGCCAAAGATGGTTGAGCTGGCGCAAGGCCTCTGGGAAAACCCCGAACTGGGCTATCTGGAAGAGAAGAGCTCGGCGCTGCTGGCGGCGGCCTGCGAAGAGGCGGGCTTCGAGGTCAAGCGCGGCGTGGGCGGGCTGCCGACGGCCTTCCTGGCGACGCGCAAGCGCGGCGAGGGGCCGGTGATCGGCTTCCTGGCCGAGATGGATGCGCTGCCCGGCTTCAGCCAGGACGCGAGCCCCCGGCGCAGCCCGATCCCGGATCAGAACAAGGGTCATGCCTGCGGGCATCACCTCTTCGGCGCGGCCTCGCTGGGCGCAGGGCTGGCGCTGGCCACCTGGCAGGACGAGGCAGGCCTGGACGGAGAGATCCGCATCTACGGCTGCCCGGCGGAAGAGGGCGGCGCGGGCAAGGTCTTCATGGCGCGGGCCGGGCTCTTCGAGGGGCTCGACATCGCGCTGCACTGGCATCCCGACGATTGCAACACCGTGTGGCAAAGCCGCTCGCTGGCCTCGATCAACGCCAAGGTGCGTTTCCACGGGCGCACGGCCCATGCGGCGATGTCGCCCGAGAAGGGGCGCTCGTCCCTGCATGCGCTGGAAGCCTTCCACCACATGGCCTCGCTGATGCGCGAGGTGGTGCCGCAGGATACCCACATCCACTACGTCACCCTCAGCGGGGGCGAGGCGCCCAACGTGATCCCCGATTTCGCCGAAAGCCATATCGGCGTCCGCCACCCCGACCCGGGCGCGGCCGCCGAGGTCTTCGAGCGGATCGAGAAGGCGGCGGAAGGGGCCGCACTGGGCACCGGCACCAGGGTCGAGGTCGAACGCCTGGGCGCCGTGCATTCGCTGCTGCCCAACTCGGTGGTTGGCGCGGTGATGCTGGCCAACATGGAGGTGCTGCCCCGGATCACCTGGAGCAACGAGGAATACACCTGGGCCGCCGAGCTGCAGGAAAGCTTCGAGGCCCCGCCCGAGCTGTCGCAGATCGGCCGGCTGAACCCCTACAACTACAACGCCCTCGGGCCCTTCTCGACCGATGTGGGCGATGTCAGCTGGCTGGTGCCGACGGGCATGCTGGGCACTGCCACCTGGGTGCCGGGCACCCGGCCCCACACCTGGCAGGCCGTGGCCGCCGGTGGCATGTCGATCGGCTGGAAGGGGATGCAGGCGGCGGCCGAGGGCCTAGCGGTCTCTGGTGCCAGCTTCCTGGCGGACCCGGCGCTGGTTGCCCGCGCCTGGGACGAACACCGCGCGCAGCGCGGCGAAGGCTATCGCTACAAGGCCCTCGTGGGTGATGCGGAGCCGCCCTTCGACTACCAGGTCGGCAAGGGCTGAGAGGTCTGGGAAAGGGACGGTGGCGCCTGCGGACCCACCGTCCGGGCCCGGCCTCGGGCACCCAACTCAGGCGCCCGACCCAGGCGCCCGAGACTCAGGCTTCCGATTCAGGCGCTATGTGCGCCGTCGGCGAGGCTCTTGACGAAATCGAGGATCTCGGAGACCGGCTTGCCGGCGGCGATCTGGCTGACGATGGCAGAGCCCACGACGCAGCCATCCGCCACGGCGGCCACTTCTCGGGCCTTGTCGCCGCTGTTGATGCCGAAGCCCACGATCACCGGCAGATCGGTCTGCGCCTTGATCCGTGCGACCTCGGGGGCAACCATCTCGGCCGAAGCCTCGGCAGAGCCGGTGATCCCGGTGATCGAGACGTAGTAGACGAAGCCCGAGGTATTCTGCAGCACCGTCGGCAGACGCTTGTCGTCGGTGGTGGGGGTGGCCAGGCGGATGAAGTTCAGCCCGGCCTTCTGGGCCGGAATGCAGAGCTCGTCATCCTCTTCGGGCGGCAGGTCGACGATGATCAGCCCGTCGATGCCGGCGTCCTTGGCATCGGCCAGGAAGCGATCGACACCGCGCGAATAGATCGGGTTGTAGTAGCCCATCATGACGATCGGGGTCTCGTTGTCGCCTTCCCGGAAGGCGCGCACCATGTCGAGCGTCCGGTCCAGGTTCATGCCGTGCTCCAGCGCCCGCTGACCGGCCAGCTGGATGGTCGGACCATCGGCCATGGGATCGGTGAAGGGCAGGCCCAGCTCGATCACGTCGACCCCGGCACCCGGCAGCCCCTTCATCACCTCGAGCGAGATATCGGTGTCCGGGTCACCGGCCATGATATAGGCCACGAAACCCTTCTTTCCGGCGGCTTTCAGGCTGGCAAACTTGGCGTCGATCCGGCTCATTCTCTTCCCCTTCGCTGGTCGGAAAGGGTTTGGCGGAAATCTTCGGATGGCGCAAGGCCGCAGGGGAACCTCGGGCCAACCTGGGGCCATCCTCGGGCCATCCTCGGGCCATGCGGCCCGCTAGAGAGGCCGCTGCACCGAAAGCTCGCGCTCCAGCAGCGCCCAGGTGGCATCCTCGAAGGCCTCGGGCCAGTGGATGCCCCGCGCCTCGGCCAGCGCGCGGGCCCGCGGCAGGAAGGCCTGGGCCATGGCCATATGGGCCATCACCAGGGACGCCATCTCGGGCTGCGGCGGGTCGAGCTCCGCCACCTCGGCCTGCTGCGCCTCGCTCAGAAGCCGGTTCACATGCAGCGCACCGCCGCGCTCCGGGGCGGCGGTCTCCTCGATCATCAGGTCGATGAGCATGCCGCGCAGCAGGAACCAGCCGGTGACGCCGTTCAGGTATTCCTGCCGCCCCGCCACCAGGTGCAGCAGGCCGAGCACCCGGATGAATTCGTCGATCAGATAGGCCAGCCGGGGCGCGCTCATGCCCTGCGGCGCGGGGCCGGCGGCCAGGGTCCCGTGGATGCCGTCGCGGTCGATCAGCGGCGCCAGGGCCTCCTGCCGCTGGCCGCCCAGCTGGTCCGGTTTCAGGATCACCAGGTCGAAGCGGGTCCAGTCGGCGGTGATCGCATTGATCAGCGCGGGCCGCACGATCCGGTCGCGCCACATGACGATCTCGCCGCAGGCCGAGACCGCCTCGCGGAAGACCTCGGCCATGGCATCGCTTGCGCCCTCGGGCGAGACCATCAGGAAATCCAGATCGCTCCAGGCATCCGCCCGCCCGTTGCCATGGCTGCCCGAGAGGAAGAGCCCGCGAATGCGGTCGTCCCCGGAAAGCGCTTCGGTGATGGTGGCAATCTGGGCTTGGTGATCCATGGCGCGCTCCTCTTCGCAGGAGAAGCTAGGCAGGTCGGGCAGGGTGGTCAAACCTGGCCCGGCGGATTGTCGCCCGAACGAGGGATCTACCTGAGCCAGGGCAAGCCCTTTCCAGGCCCCTTGCCGCGCATGAGCTTGCGAAGACCGACCAGATCATCCGGGCTTTGCAGCCTATGTATGAGCCGGTGACAGGTTGCGCAGAGCACGGCGAAGTCGTCGGTCGAGACCTCACGGCCGCCTTCGGGCATGTCGGCCACGGGCACGAGGTGATGCGCCTCCATCGCGCTCATCGCCAGGTCGCGCCCGAAGGCCGCCTCGCCGTCAAGGCCGCAGCCGGCGCAGGTCAGGCCTTGGGATTGTTTTACCAAACGGGCGTTCTGACCAAGGCGTTCGAAGGCTAGGTGCCACCTTGCGACGCGAGATTCATAGAACCTCAAGTCTGAAGCCACCTCTGGTCCGTCTTGACGATCAGGGGTCCGTGCAGTCCCAAACCAATTCCTAAACGTCGTACCATTCGAACGATGTAGCATATGTGCTGCTTCTAACTCGACCGGATCGAAACCGGCTACGCCAAGCGCACGTTGTGCCTGCTCTTCAAAAACAAGGAGAGAAAAGCCGGCCCTCTTGAGGTCAGTACGGTATCGATGCGTCGTGTAGCCTGGAAGGAGCGTTCTATCTGTGATGTGCTCAAGTGCCTGAAGCACTTGCTTCAAGTCGCATAGCCATTCGTCGCGCGGATCAACAATATATGCGTTCCGCGATCTTCCGGTCGGCTCGATCAGTCCGAACCGCAGGGCATCGATCGCCTCCAGCACATCCCTGCGCCCAATCCCCAAATCGTTGAAGCTGTACCCCATCCCGATTGCTACCGCCCCCCGCTTTCTGTATCCACGCCGCCAAAGCCTTATCACCCAGTTCAGGGAGAGCCTCATGGCCGCCTACCAGTATGTCTACCACATGTCCGGTGTCTCGAAGACCTACCCCGGCGGGAAGAAGTGTTTCGAGAACATCCACCTGAACTTCCTGCCCGGCGTGAAGATCGGCGTCGTCGGCGTCAACGGCGCCGGTAAGTCCACGCTGCTGAAGATCATGGCCGGCTGGGACAAGGACTTTCAGGGCGAGGCCTGGCACGCCGAGGGTGCCAAGGTCGGCTACCTGCCGCAGGAGCCCGAGCTCGACCCGGCCCTGACCGTGCGCGAGAACGTCATGCTGGGCGTCGCGGCCAAGAAGGACATCCTGGACCGTTACAACGACCTGGCGATGAACTACTCGGACGAGACCGCCGACGAGATGGCCAAGCTGCAGGACGAGATCGACGCCCAGAACCTCTGGGACCTCGACGCGCAGGTCGACATCTCGATGGAGGCCCTGCGCTGCCCGCCGGACGATGCCGATGTCACCAGCCTCTCGGGCGGCGAGAAGCGCCGTGTCGCGCTCTGCAAGCTGCTGCTGGAAGCGCCCGACATGCTGCTGCTCGACGAACCGACCAACCACCTCGACGCCGAGACCATCGCCTGGCTGCAGAACCACCTGATCGAATACAAGGGCACCATCCTGATCGTCACCCACGACCGCTACTTCCTGGATGACATCACCGGCTGGATTCTCGAGCTCGACCGTGGCCAGGGCATCCCCTACGAGGGCAATTATTCCTCCTGGCTGGAACAGAAGGCCAAGCGGCTGGAACAGGAAGCCCGCGAGGACAAGTCCAAGCAGAAGACCCTGGCCCGAGAGCTGGAGTGGATGCGCCAGGGCGCCAAGGCCCGCCAGGCCAAGTCCAAGGCCCGGATCAAGTCCTACAACGAGCTGGCCAACCAGTCCGAGCGCGAGAAGCTGGCCAATGCCCAGATCGTCATCCCGAACGGCCCGCGCCTGGGCTCGAAGGTGATCGAGGTCGAGGGTCTGAAGAAGGCCATGGGCGACAAGCTCCTGATCGAGGATCTCTCCTTCTCGCTGCCGCCGGGCGGTATCGTCGGCGTCATCGGCCCCAACGGTGCCGGCAAGACGACGCTGTTCAAGATGCTGACCGGCCAGGAGACCCCGGACGAGGGCTCGGTGGAATACGGCGACACGGTGAAACTGTCCTACGTCGACCAGTCCCGCGATGACCTGGACCCGAACGCCACTGTCTGGGAAGCCATCGCCGATGGCCAGGACATCATCAAGCTGGGCGATGCCGAGGTGAATGCACGGGCCTATTGCTCGGCCTTCAACTTCAAGGGCGGCGACCAGCAGAAGAAGGTCAGCCTGCTGTCAGGCGGTGAGCGCAACCGCGTCCACATGGCCCGCCTGCTGCGCTCGGGCGGCAACGTGCTGCTGCTCGACGAACCGACCAACGACCTTGACGTGGAAACCCTGCGCGCGCTGGAAGACGCGCTGACCGAGTTCGCCGGCTGCGCCGTGGTGATCTCGCACGACCGCTTCTTCCTCGACCGGATCTGCACCCACATGCTGGCCTTCGAGGGCGATGCCCACGTGGAATGGTTCGAGGGCAACTTCGAGGATTACGAGGAAGACAAGAAGCGGAGGCTTGGGCCTGATGCCCTTGAGCCGAAGCGGATCAAGTACAAGAAGTTTGCGCGGTAGGGACTTCATTTTCAGTGAAGCGACCGGCAGTACGAACCTGCTGGTACTAGAATCTTAGAGTTCATGTTACAGATAAGGCGCGCCCTAGGGTGCGCCTTGTTTTTTAATTTTTATGCCCATGGTATTTCTTCGCGGTGTGCCGTGTATTTGTTTCTTCTCGAATGATTTCTGGCGGAGGTTATTGTGCAATATTTGACGGACCATATTCGTGCAGCTTATCGGTGTGGGCATATTATCCTGTCGCGTCTCTGGGGGAGCCGCAGAAGCCTGCTTGCTATCATTCTCGTCCTGGGAATTTTTCTTGTTTGGAACGGTGCAGAGCGATCGAAATCCATCGAGGAAGCCTACGGTGATACGGTCGCGAACCTGGGGCTGATCCCTGTATATCCACCAAGAGAGGACATTCGCGTCGGTGATGTCTTCTTCGTGAGCCATGATGGTGATCCACGGGATGCTAGGATCGTTCTGGTGCATAGAATTGACAGCCAGGACCTGGTGGAAAGATACCTGAAGGACATTCCCGCCTATGAGCAGACGGTGCTTGATGGTGGAAAAGTGTCGTTGGCGCAGGCTGACTTGCAGAACGAGAATGTCGTTGCTGCCAGGTCTGAGGTTCCTACCTTTGGATTGCCGGTGGCCGCATTTCCGGACATCACGGGTGTATCTTCCAGCTCGATTGCAGCCCGAAACGGGCGTGTCCTTGGATTTCTCGGCGCTGGTGCGGCGAGGGAAGTGAGAGAAACGCTCTCGTTCGAAACCGTGCGAACATACGCGGCATATCCAGAGGACCTATGGCTGGAACTGACGAGCTTCCTCAAAAAGTCGGATGAAGAATGCGTCAAGTTTAGATGCCCTTCCGGCGGAGATGATTGCGCAGAAACAGCAATACCGCTTTGCACAGGAGAGGCGAACTCTATTCGTCTGGGTGTAAACCTGCTTCGAGCGACTGAAAGCTTCCGGCCCGAGAGCCGCTACTGCAAAGGCGAAAATGTTTGCAGCTTGTATGTCGTCACTCGGCTCTATTTGACCCGAGAGATCAGATACACCTACTCGGGGTCCGTGTCTGGATATCTTGGGGATCCTGAAATATCCACCGCCGATAGTATTGATGTCGGTAATCCCAATTTGGATGCTGCCAATCGAAAAGAGTCTGCTGTGCGCATTCCAGTCAGCGCAAGTCACCAGCAGAGCCAGGGGGTCGGATACTCGACGGTTTTCCCTCGGCCTTTGGTGATCGCTTGGGAAGGCCTCTCTTTTACGTTTGACGCAGATGAGGTGAAGTCAGTGCTGGATAGTATGAACTGAAACATATTCGGAGTTGAGATTATGCTTGCTAGAAGATTTGCGATCCTGGCGCTGTTGAGTTTTCCATCTGTTTCGCTTGCAGAGGAAGATCTGTCTTCGCTTATCGGCGTGGAGAGCGGTGGCTATGGCTGGATGCGGTACGACGTTACCATTCCAGAACTTCATAACTATAGCGAACCTGGACCATATTCGATCTTTGTCAGCCCCCAGGGTGAGTGGGACGTGCTTTCCAAAGGAACTCAGCCAATAGATTGTCCAAATCTGTGCCCCAATCCCAAGTACTGTATTTGCCTTGGCGGTCCCACGCCGCGGGGTGAAGAGGTCGACGCATTGTTCCAGGACATGATGTCAATTGACTGGGATGAGAGTGATGCTGGGGTTGTGGACTTTGACAGCGTGCGGATCGAATTTCAGAGATTGATGTTCCCCCAGACGGAATAGAGGGTCGAGAGCGGGCGCGTTGCTTGACACCCGTGCTCTGCGCCGGACAGTTGAGCGTGATGACATTTCGAACCTACAACCTGAGCAGGCGCCATGTCTGGGGCCCCCGCCGATGAGCGGCGCCGAGGCCCCCCTGGCCGGCAACCGCCGCGTGACCGCCTCGGACGTGGCGAAGGCGGCTGGGGTGTCGCAATCGACCGTGTCGCGCAGCTTCAGTGACGACAAGCGGATCTCGGCGGCCACGCGCGACCACGTGCGCGCCGTGGCGACCCGCATGGGCTATACGCCCAATGCCCTGGCGCGCTCGCTGATCACCAGCCGGTCGGGCATGGTGGCGGTGATCGCCACGCGGCAGTCGATCCTGGCCATGCCCGAGATGCTCACCGCGATCTCCGAGGCGCTCGGGCGGCGGGACCAGCGCATGTTGCTCTTTGCGCCGGCGGATGAATCCGACGTGCAGAACGCCGTCAACGAGGCCTGGAGCTTTCCGCTCGAGGGGGCGATCTCCTGCGTGACGCTCGATCCGGTTCACCTCGAGGGGTTCCGCCGCAATCGCATTCCCGTGGTGCTCTACAACCGTCGCGCGCCGGGGCTGGCGGATTCCGCCTGCACCAGCCATCGCAGCGCCGCCGCGGAACTGGCCGAGCGGCTCTGGCAGCGCGGGCAGCGGCGCTTCCTCTGCCTGGCCGGCCCCGATGATGCCCCCGTCGGGCGCGAGCGGGCCCTGGGTTTTGCCGAGCGAATCACCGCCCTCGGAGGGGCGCCCGTGACCATGGTTGCCACGGACTTTTCCTATGACGGAGGCCATGCGGCGCTGCTTGCCGCCCTGCGGAACAGCCCGCTTCCCGATGCGGTTTTCTGCGTCAACGACCAGTTGGCCATGGGCGCCGCGGATGCGTTGCGCCATGAGATGGGGCTGTCGGTGCCCGCGGATATCTCGGTCCTGGGCTTCGATGACGTGCCCGAGGCGCGGCGCCCCGCCTACCTGCTGACAACCGTGCGCCAGGACCTGAAATCCCTTGCGGAACAATCCGCTGCGCTGCTCGAGGCGCGCAGTGCCGACCCCGCGTCGCCGGTGCGGGAACTGGACATCCTGGGCGAGCTGATCGAGCGGCAGAGCGCAAGGCTCTGACGGAAGATCTGCCCGAGAAATAGACAATTGCCACGAAAATTCCCGAAGCCGACAAGAAGCGATTGAAATCGGCTGCACGGATATGCATACGTATGCATAAGGGCATAGACCCAGAAGACAGAGAAGGCGGCACACCGCCCGGACCAGCCAACCGCAGAGAGGAAACCTCGTGAACCGACTACTCAACGTATCTGCCGCCGCCCTGCTGAGCGCGCTTCCCTTCGCAGCCCAGGCCGATTGCGGCATCGCCGAAAGCGGCTCTGTCCGCATCCTGGCGAATGACTTCGGCGCGCTCGACCTGGTGATGGACCGGGCCGCGTCCTGCGCCTCGGACGGCGTGACGGTCTCGATCAACCAGACCGAAGAGCACAAGAACCTGCAGGTGCCCGCGCTCTCCATCGACCCGGCCGAATACACCGTCGCGGTGATCGCCAACAACTCGCTGCCGCCGCTCCTGAACGAAGATCTGGTGCAGCCGCTGGACGAGCTGGTCGCCGAATATGGCCAGCAGCTGACCCCCTCGCAGCTGATCCGCATCGACGGCAAGGTCATGGCCATCGCCTTCATGGTGAACGGCATGCACCTGTTCACCCGTTCCGACATCCTGGAAGAGGCCGGCATCGAAGAGACCCCGACCACCTGGGCCGAAGTGCTTGAGGCCGCCGAGGCGATCCGCAGCGCCGGCATCCTCGAATACCCGCTGGCCGGCGCCTATGCCCCCGGCTGGGAACTGGCCGAGGAATTCGTCAACATGTACACCGCCACCGGCGAGCCCTTCTTCAAGCCAGGCACCGCGGAACCGGCGATCAACTCCGCCGCGGGCGTCGAAGTGCTTGAGACCATGAAGGCGCTGACCGAGTACATGGACCCCGATTACCTGTCGATCGGCTCGCTGGAGGCCTCGAAGATGTGGGGCGCCGGGGAAGTGGCGATCATGAACCTCTGGGCCAGCCAGGCCGGCCCGCTGATCGACGCCGAAGGGGATTACCCCGAGGTCGCGCCGCAGACCGTGCTGACCGCCGCGCCGACCCTCGGCGAAGGCGAGATCCCCTCGGGCGCGCTCTTCTGGGACGGTTTCTCGGTCGCCGCGAACATCTCGGATGAGGATGCTGCGGCGTCCTTCCAGGCGATGATGCATGCCATCGCGCCCGACCTGGCCACCGAGCACCCGAGCGGCGCCAGCTGGATGATCGACGGCTACGTGCCGACCGCCAATGCCGTTGGCATCATGGCCAATGTCGCCGAAGGCGGCCGGTCCTACCCGACGCTGCCCTACATGGGGCTGATGCATTCGGCACTGGGCACCGAGCTGGTGGACTTCCTGCAGGGCAACGAGACCGCCGAAGAGGCGCTGGCCGGGGTCGAAGCGGCCTATACCGCCGCCGCCCAGGAAACCGGCTTCCTTCAGTAGGCCTGACCTCCCCGGCCCGGATCGCGCCCTGGCGCTGTCCGGGTCCCCCGGTCCGCAAGGACCATGGCGGGCGGCCTTGCCCCGAGGCCGCCCGCGCATCCGCCCCGAATGTGTCCCTTTCCCATGCAAATCAGATCCGTTTCTGTAGGCTGGTAGCGCGTTGCGTTGCCGCGCCCGCCCCCGCCTTGGCCAATGCCTGGCCGACCATCCGATAAAAGCGCCCCTGGTGCCCCCGCCTTCGTCCGTCTTCTCCCGCCCTCAAGGAGTACCCCATGCCCCATAAGGCCTTCGCATGGTTCATCCTGCCCTCCGCCCTCGCGATGCTGCTGTTCATCGCGCTGCCGCTGGTATCGATCGTGATCCAGTCCCTCTACGTCGAACATCCGCAGGTGCTTGAGCAGGTCGAAAGCTGTTCGCCCTTCGGCGGATGCACGATGGAGACCAGGGTCGATGCCCAGGCCACCGCCGCCCTGCGCGAGGCCGAGCCGCTTGGCCGTTTCAACGGGCTGGGCACCTACCTGAACCGCAGCCACCTCGCCACGGGCGAGATCGCAGAGATCCTGCGCAGCTCGGACGGTTTCGCGGACAGCCTGCGCCAGATCTACCAGCTGCCCTTCTACCGGGCGCTGCTCTTCACCCTCTGCTACACCTTCCTGGTCACGCCGCTCGGCATGCTCATGGGCTTCTGGATCGCGCTGGCGGTGAACCGCATCCCGGCGATGCTGAAGGGGCCGGTGATCTTCGTGTCGCTGCTGCCGATGATCATCACGCCGCTGATCGGCTCGCTGGTGATCTACTGGATGGTCAACAGCCGCGGCATCCTGGGCAGCCTGCTGCAATGGGTGACCCAGGACCCGACGCTCTCCATCGCTGCCTCCGGGCCCCTGACCTGGGCGATGCTGTTCCTCTACGGGATCTGGATCGCCGCGCCCTTCAGCTTCGTGGTCTTCTATGCCGGTCTGCAGACCGTGCCGCAGGACACGCTGGAATCGGCGATGATCGACGGCGCCAACCGCTGGGAGCGGGTGCGCTTCGTCATCATCCCCCACCTCGTGCCGCTGGCCACCTTCGTCTCGCTGGTGCAGCTGATGGACAACTTCCGCGTGCTGGAACCGATCATCGGCTTCAACGCCCAGGCCCGTGCCACCTCTCTCAGCTTCAGCATCTACAATGATCTGCAGGCCGAGAATGGCCAGCTCTTTGCCTCGGCCGCGGCCACCTCGCTGCTGACGATCCTCTTCGTGATCGTGCTGCTCTTCCCCGTCCTCATCCGTACCTGGCGCGATTTCTCGCGCAAGGGCGCCCACTAAGGAGGCCTGACATGAGTTCGACCCCTTCCCGCCCGAACCATACGCTGACCATCATCGCCACGCTCTTCGTGCTGGTATGGCTGGTGGTCGCGGGCTTCCCCTTCCTCTGGACCACCTGGGGGTCCTTCAAGGTCGAGGCCGACTTCTTCAGCCGCGCCGACTGGACCAATGCCCTGAGCGGGGTGAACACGATCCGCCAGACCGGCGGTGCCTTCACCCTGGACGGCTACGAGGGCGCCTGGATTCAGAACGAGTTCTGGCGCGCCGGGCTGAACACCGCGATGGTGACGGTGGTGGTGACCTTGCTCAGCCTGGTGCTGGGCACGCTGGGGGGCTACGCCCTGGCGCGCTCGGGCTATCGCTATGCCTTCTGGATCCTGATCATCGCGCTGGTCTTCCGGGCCATGCCGCATATCACGCTGGTCTCGGGCTACCTGGTGCCCTTCTTCGAGCTCAACATCTGGGGCACCCTGCCGACGGCGATCATCGTGCTGGTGGCGATCAATCAGCCCTTCACCCTGTGGATGCTGCACAGCTTCTTCCTGTCGATCCCCAAGGATCTGGACGAAAGCGCCATGGTCGACGGCTGCACCCGCTTCCAGGCCTTCCGCGAGGTGATCGTGCCGGTCATGTGGCCGGGCATCATCACCACGGGCCTCTTCAGCTTCCTGCTGGCCTATAACGACTTCGCGGTCACCGCGATGCTGCTGCGGCAGGAAAACCAGACCATGATCCCCAAGATCGCCTCTTTCCTTGGCTCGATCGAGAGCGAGGGCAACGTGATGTTCGCCGTGTCCTCCGTGGTCTCGGCTACCGTGCCGCTCTTCCTTCTTGTCATGTTCTTCCAACGTCAGATCGTGGGCGGCCTGACCGCCGGCGCCGTGAAAGGATAACCCGATGGCCGAAATCAAGCTCAAAGGCATCACCCGTCGCTGGAACGACTTCATCGGCGTCGACAACCTGAACCTCGATATCCCGGACCGCGAATTCCTTGTCCTGCTCGGCCCCTCGGGCTGCGGCAAGTCGACCACGATGCGGATGATCGCCGGCCTGGAAGAGGTCAGCTCGGGCGAGATCTGGCTGGGCGACCGCATGGTCAACAACCTCGAGCCCAAGGACCGCGACATCTCGATGGTGTTCCAGAGCTACGGGCTCTATCCGAACATGTCGGTCTACGACAACATCCGCTTCCCGCTGCGCATCCGCAAGGTGCCGGCCTCCGAGCACAAGGCCCGCGTCATGCGCGCCGCCGAGATGGTCGAGCTGACGCAGTTCCTGGATCGCCGCCCCGCCGCCCTGTCCGGTGGTCAGCGCCAGCGGGTGGCGCTGGCCCGCGCCATCGTGCGAGAGCCCAATGCCTTCCTGATGGACGAGCCGCTGTCGAACCTCGACGCCAAGCTGCGGGTCTCGACCCGCGCCCAGATCGCCAACCTGCACCACGAGCTGCAGACCACCACGGTCTATGTCACCCACGACCAGGTCGAGGCGATGACGCTGGCCGACCGCGTGGTGGTGATGAAGAACGGCGTGGCCCAGCAGATCGCCCCGCCGATGGAGATCTACAACAAGCCCGCCAATACCTTCGTCGCCAGCTTCATCGGCGCCCCGGCCATGAACCTGATCGAGGGCGAGCTGAACGATGGCACCTTCAGCTCTCCGGTGCTGAAGGTCAGCGGTCTGCCGCATCGCCACTCGGGGCCCGTGACGCTTGGCTTCCGGGCCGAGGACGTCGAGGTGGTCAGCGAGGGCGGCAACCTGGCCGCGCCGGTCTATTCGGTGGAACGTCTGGGTGACAGCACCATGTTCGCCATCCGCGCCAAGGAGGACCTGATCTCTCTCAAGGCCGACAAGGCCGCCAGCCTCGAGATCGGCGAAACCGTCCGTGCAGAGGTCACCCCCGAGGTCAGCCATATCTTCGACGGCGCGACAGGTCAGCGGATCGAACCCGTGCTGACGGCGGCGTAACGGATCAGGGCAATGACAGAAGCAACCAACTCCACCGCGCCGGCGCGGATCAACGGCATGCGCAAGATCTGGTGGAAAGAGGCCGTGGCCTATCAGATCTACCCGCGCAGCTTCATGGACAGCGATGGCGATGGCGTCGGCGATCTGCGCGGCATCATCGGCAAGCTCGACTACCTGGCCGAGCTGGGCGTCGACCTGATCTGGCTCTCGCCGCATTACGACAGCCCCAATGCCGACAACGGCTACGACATCCGCGACTACCGCAAGGTGTCAGAGCAGTTCGGCAGCATGGAGGATTTCGACGCCCTGCTGGAAGGTCTGCACGCGCGTGGCATCCGGCTGATCGTCGACCTGGTGGTCAACCACTCCAGCGACGAGCACGCCTGGTTCGCCGAGGCCCGTCAGGGCCGCGACAGCGCCACGCGCGACTACTACATCTGGCGCGATCCGGCGCCCGACGGCGGCGTGCCCAACAACTGGCCCAGCTTCTTCTCCGGTCCCGCTTGGACCTGGGACGAGGCCTCGGGGCAATACTACCTGCACCTCTTCGCGCAGAAGCAGCCGGATCTGAACTGGGACAACCCCGCCCTGCGCGGCGAGGTCTGGGACCTGATGCGCTTCTGGCTGGACAAGGGCGTGGATGGCTTCCGCATGGACGTGATCCCCTTCATCTCGAAGGACCCGACGCTGCCCGCGCTGCCCGAGGGCGTGAAGCCGCAGCGCCATTATGCCGAAGGCCCGAAGCTGCACGACTACCTGCGCGAGATGCGCCGCGAGGTGCTCTCGCACTACGATTGCGCCACGGTGGGCGAGGGCAATGGCCTCGACCAGGAGCAGATGCGCCGCGTGGTCGATGAGCGCCGCGAAGAGCTGGACATGATCTTTCAGTTCGACGTGGTGGAATTCGACCGCGACGCGGCGGGCAATCCCCGCGACTGGACCCTGCCCGAGTTCAAGGAGATCTTCGCCCGACAGGCCGCCAGCATGGACGGACACGGCTGGACCACGGTCTACCTGGCCAACCACGATTGCACCCGCCCCGTCAGCCGCTACGGCGACGACAGCCCCGAATGGCGCGCGGCCTCGACCAAGGTGCTGAACGCGCTCTTGCTGACCCAGAAGGGCACGCCCTTCCTCTACCAGGGCGACGAGTTCGGCATGACGAACTTCCCCTTCACCGAAATCGGCCAGTTCGAGGATATCGCGGTGCGCAATGCCTGGGCCGCCGCTGAGGCCAATGGCACTGCGGATGAGGCCGCCTTCCTCGCCCGTCTCAACCGCACCAGCCGCGACCACTCGCGCACGCCCATGCAATGGAACGCCGCGCCCCAGGGCGGTTTCACCACCGGCACCCCCTGGTTGGCGGTGAACCCCAACCACGCCACGATCAACGCCGAGGCCGCGCTGGCCGAGGTGGACGGCCCCTGGCAGTTCACCCGCGACCTGATCGCCCTGCGCAAGGCGCAGCCCGCGCTGGTCTATGGCGACTACGAGGATCTCGCGCCGGATCATGCCGCGATCTTCGCCTACAGCCGCGCCATCGGCGGGGCAGGCATCGCCGTTGTGCTGAACTTCGGTGCCGAGGCGCAGGTTTTCGACCTGCCAGAGGCGCTCTCGGCACCGCAGGTGCTGCTGTCGTCCGGCGCGACGTTGCAGGGGCAAAGCGTCTCTCTGCCCGGCTGGACGGCGCTGATCTGCGCATGGGGGCAGGCATGACCTCTCGCCCTGATCCGATCCCTTCGAGCCGCCCCGAGGTCCATGACAATCACGGCGGCCTGATGCTGCTACTGTCGCTGGCCTGCGGCCTTCTGGCGGCGAATGTCTATTACGCCCAGCCTCTTGCGGGCACCATCGCGGCGGATCTGAACATGTCCGAGAGGGCGGCGGGTCTGGTCGTGACCCTGACCCAGATCGGCTATGGCGCCGGGCTGCTGCTGGTGGTGCCGCTGGCCGACCGGCTCGAGAACCGCCGCCTGATCCTGGGCCTCGTCGCGCTGGCGGGGCTGGCGCTTTGCCTTGCGGGGTTCACCGGCATGGCCGGGGTCTTCCTGGCGGCGAGCCTGGCCATCGGGCTTGGCTCTGTCTGCGTGCAGGTGCTGGTGCCCTATGCCACCCACATGGCCCCGGAAGAGCGGCGCGGCCGCACCGTGGGGACGGTGACCACCGGGCTGATGCTGGGCATCATGCTGGCGCGCCCTGTCTCGGGCTTCGTCGCGGGGGCCTTCGGCTGGCGGGCGATGTTCTGGATCAGCGCTGCGCTGATGCTGGCGCTGATCCTGACGCTGGCGGCCCGGCTGCCCGCCCGCCGTCCGCCCCATGATCCGAACGCCGAGCCCATGCTGCCCGCCATGGCCCGCGCCCTGGCCTCGATGCCGCTGCTGCGCCAGCGCATCCTCTACCAGATGGCGCTCTTCTCGGGCTTTTCGCTGTTCTGGACCACGGTACCGCTGTGGCTGTCGGGCCCCGGCTGGGGCTGGAGCCACGCGCAAATCGGCCTCTTCGCCCTCGCCGGTGCCATGAGCGCCATTGCCGCGCCGATCGCCGGCCATCTTGCCGACCACGGGCATTCCCGCGCCGGCACCGCTGCCGCGCTGGCCTCGGGCGTGCTGGCCTTCGCCCTTGCCGGGATCGCGCCTGCGGGGACGGTGACAGGCGCCGTGACTCTGGTGGCCGCCGCGCTGCTGCTGGATCTGGGCGTGACGCTGAGCTTCGTCATCGGGCAGCGCACGATCTTCGGGCTGGCACCGGGCAACCGGGCACGGCTGAACGGGGTCTACATGGCCAGCTTCACGGCAGCGGGCGCCGTTGGCTCTGCTGCGGGAGCATGGATCTTTGCCACCAAGGGCTGGGGCTTCGTCGCCCTGCTGGGCGCGGTGCTGATCCTGCTGGCGGGGCTGCGCTTCAGTCTTGCGAAAGAGCGCGCGTAGAGCCGCGCCGCACCAGTTCGACCGGCAACATGACCTGGCGCGGGCCCTCTTCCTTGCGGGCCAGCGCCGCCATCAGGGACGAGACCGCCTGCGCCACCATCGCCCTCCGGTCCTGGCGCAGGGTGGTCAGGTCGAAGCTGGGCCAGGCGGCGGCGGGCACGTCGTCGAAGCCCACCACGGCCACGTCATCAGGCACCGAAAGCCCGAACTCGTACCGGATCACGTCGAGTGCGGCGAAAGCCATGTGATCATCGGGCACGAAAAGCGCATCGGGCCGGTCGGGCCGGTCGAAGATCCGACGGGCGGCCTCGCGGGCGGTGTCGTAGTGATAATCCCCGGCCTCGGTCAGGGCGATCTCGGCGCCGGCCTCGGCCAGGGCCTCGGTGAAGCCGGAAACCCGGTCGCGGTCGGTCGAGGCGTTCTCGAAACCGCGCAGCAGGGCGATCCGCTTGGGCTGTGCTTCCAGCAGCACCTTGGCGGCCATCCAGCCGCCGGTGTGGTTGTCACTGGTCACCGAACGCAGCCCGCTGCCGGGCTGGTCGCGGTTGAACAGCATCACCGGGATCGACAGGCCGACGCAGCGCTCGGCCAGCGTCGATGAGAGCGAGACAGAGACCAGCACCAGCGCATCGACCCGGTAGTCGAGGATGCGTTGCACCACGTCCTCGACATCGCCGACGGTGCGTTGCGCCATGAAGAGCAGCACGTGGTAGCCCTCGTCCTGGAGCGCAATGGACAGGCGCTCGACAAGATCGGGGTAAAGCTGGTTCTCGAAGTAATGCACCACCAGCCCGATGATCCGGCTCTTGCCGGTGATCAGCGAGCGGGCCAGTACGTTGGGACGGTAGCCCAGTTCCTCCGCGGCTTCGCGGATACGCTCGGCCATCTTCTTGGACACGGAGGCGCCCGGGGTGAAATACCGCGACACGGCGGATTGGCTGACGCCCGCCTTGCGCGCAACGTCAACGGAAGTCACCGGCTTGTCGGTCATGCCCGGACGGGTCCTCTCTGGTCAGGTGCCCCCGCGCCGGGAAGGGCGCGGGGGCGGAAGGCTCAGCCCTCGATATCGGCCACGGCGGGCCGATCTGCAAGCTGTGCCAGTTTCACCTGTACCAGCATGGAGAGTTCATCGTAGACCGTCCAGTCATCGACGATGCGGCCATCCTTGTAGTGGAAGTGGGACATGCCCATGACCTGGATGCGCTTGCCGGTCGGATCGCCGAGCGATTCCAGCCCGCCGAAGCCCAGGTGGTGGCCCTCCATCACCCAGCGGACGGCGACCTTGGTGCCGCCCTCGACGCAATCGACAGAGCAGACATGCTGCGGCATGAAGACCGCATCCGGGATGGCGCCGACGAGGCCGATCATCTGGTGGCTGACGGCGGTGACGCCATAGAGCTCTTTCATCAGGGGGCCGTGGTACATGACGGTCGGCGCATAGACATCGCGCAGCACGCCGAACATCTTGCGGTTATAGGCCGCATGCAGCCATTCCAGCGTCTTCCGCTCGAGGTCGGTCTCGGCGATGGAGGTATCCAGCGGCAGCTCGGAGGGCGGGTACTGACCCATCATCAGGCCGTTTTCGCCGATATCGAGGCTGGTCAGCCCCTGCGACAGCTTGGTTGCGGCGATCTTCTCGGCGAAGGCATGGGGGTCGAGACCCAGCTGACGGATGATCGCCATCTGATCAGCGACGACCCATTCGCGGTAGATCTTGTTCTCGAAGACCATGCAGTCCGCCACGGTGCGCGAGACGAAGGGACGCCCCGTCGCCGGGCCATAGTGCCCGTTCTGGCTGTGACGGCCCGAGCCTGTCACCAGGTGCGAGGTATAGAAACCGTCGACGTCATTGCCCTTCCAGACCACCTGGGTGGCCATGCCGCGGCGCTCGGGCAGCGAGACCAGGCGCTGGATCGTGTCGCGCACCACGTCTTCGCGGTTATACATGGTGCCCATGGTGCCATAGAGGACGCAGTTATGAGTGTAGTGCGTGTAGATCAGGCCCACGTCGCGCTCGTCCCAGATCTTGTGGGTGCAGCGGATGATGTAATCCACGATGTCCGTGTAGCAGTCGTCGAAACCCTTCATGGACTGGGCGCGGGGACGGTCCTCGGGCACCAGGTCGGTGAAGTCGAGCCGCTCGCACTGCAGGACCTCGGGGGCCGCCTGCTTGGCGGGCTTGGGGGCAGCGGGGGCTGCGGATTTCTCGGGTGTCGTCGCCATGTCGGTCTCCTGTTGTGTCACGGCCTGCGGCCCGGTTCAGAGGTCTCGGGCGCTTGCCTCTTGCCAAGTCTTGTGCCGCATGTTGAATACGTATGCAATACGAGTTTTCGGGGAAGCCCCCGAGGACGAGAGATGAAACGGAGGGCAGCCCATGGCTGATGAAAAGCTGAGCCTTGAGGATCTGCTGGTGCGGCTGGAAGAGAAGGGCGTGACGCTGGCGGAGGATGAGCAGGCGGCCGCCCTTGCTGCGGCGCGGGACCTGCGGCGGCGCGCGGCTCTCCTTGCGCAGCAGAGAGGGCAGGCCGATGACTGACTGGATCGACCGATCGCTGAGCGCCCAGGCCGAAGCGCTGAGGGCGGGACAGGTGAGCGCTGTCGCGCTGATGGAGGCTACGCTGGCGCGAATCGATGCGCGCAGCGCGCTGGACGCGGTGACCTGGATCGCCCCGGACGCGCTTGAGCAGGCCGCCGCCGCGGATCGCGCCCTGGCCGAGGGCCAGGAGACCGGCCCGCTGCACGGGCTGCCCGTGGCGCTTAAGGACCTCTTCGAGGCGGAGGGGCAGCCGAACACCTGCGGCTCCCGCTCGATGCCAGAGGGGGGGATGCCTGCCGACAGCGCCCCGGTCGCGGCCCTGCGCCGAGCCGGTGCTCTGCCGGTGCTGCGGGTGGCCACCTACGAGTTCGCCCTGACCGGCCCGGCCTGGGATCAGCCCTATCCGCCCGCCCGCAATCCCTGGAACCCCCGGCATATCACCGGCGGTTCCTCCTCGGGCTCTGCTGCCGCTGTTGCCGGCGGGTTGGTGCGCGTGGCGCTTGGCACAGATACCGGCGGCTCGGTCCGCAGCCCCGCGTCCTACTGCGGGATCGTCGGCTTGAAACCGACGCGGGGCCGGGTGCCGGACAGCGGGGTATTCCCCCTTTCGGGCACGCTCGACACCGTCGGGCCGCTGGCGGCCAGTGTCGCGGAAGCGGCGCTGATTCTCGACGTGATCTCGGGGGAGGGCATGGCTCCGGCCTCGGGCGAACTGGGGCAGGACCCCGCGGGCATGCGCATCGGCTTCGCCCGCGACTGGGTGCTGGACCCCGAAGCCGATCCGAGTCTGTTGCCGCTGCTGGACGATGCGGTCGGTGTGCTGTCGCGCCTTGGGTTGGGCGTCGATCTGATCGAGATGCCGGATTACGCCCTGGCCGAGGCGGCGGGCTGCGTCATCATCCAGCACGAGGCCTGGCAGATCCACGCCGCGCGGCTGGCCGAAAATGGCGCTGCCTACGGGCGCGATGCGCGGCTGAACCTCGTCACCGGCGCGGCCTTGGATCAGGCGGATGTGCAGGCGGCAGAGGCCCATGCGCGGGACCTCACCCGCGCCGTGGACCGCGCGCTTGAGGGACGTGATGCCATCGTCTCCGCCACGACGCTGACCCCGGCTCCGGCCTTCTCGGATTTCGAGAATGGTGCGGTCTGGACCCCGATGCGCACCTTCCCCTTCAACATCACCGGCCACCCGGCGATCTCACTGCCCTGCGGCCTGCTGGACGGGCTGCCCATTGGCCTGCAGATCATCGGTCGGCATGGAGAGGAGGCGCGGATCTGCCGGATCGCCGAGGCCTTCGAGCTGGCCACGGATCACTGCCTGCAACACCCGCCGCTCTGATCCGCGAGGGGGCGGAAAAAAGCCCGGCCGCGATCGCTCGCGGCCGGGCTTTTTTCATGCCTGAAGGCGGTCGAGGCGCAGTTGCGCGGCGCGGCGGTGACCTTCCAGGCCCTCGCTCTTGGCCTGGCGCGCGGCGGGCGGAGCCACCTGCTTCACGCCTTCCGCATCCAGCCACTGGTGCGTGGCGGTCTTGATGTAGGCGCCGACCCAGAGCCCGCCGGTATAGCGGCCCGCCGCCATGGTCGGCAGCGTGTGGTTGGTGCCCGAGCACTTGTCGGAATAGACCACGCTGGACAGCTCTCCGATGAAGAGCGAGCCGTAGTGGCTGAGCTTCTTGGCGAAGTCGCGCGGCTCGGCGGTGTGGACCTGAAGGTGCTCGGCGGCGACCTCGTCGGAATAGGCGATCATCGCGGCCTCGTCGGCGACCAGGGCGATTTCGCCGTAGTCGTTCCAGGCGGGGCGGGCCACCTCGGCGGTCGAGAGCGTCTCGAGCTGCTTTTCCACCTCGGCCAGAACGGCCTCGGCCAGCGGGCGGTGCGTGGTGATCAGGCCGACGCGGGTGCGCACGTCGTGCTCGGCCTGGGCCAGCAGGTCGGTGGCGATCATCTCGGCGTCGCCGGTCTCATCGGCCAGCACGAAGATCTCGGAGGGGCCGGCCAGCTGGTCGATGCCCACGGGGCCGAAGACCTGGCGCTTGGCCTCGTTGACGAAGGCGTTGCCGGGGCCGACGATCTTGTCGACGCGGGGCACGCTCTCGGTGCCGAGAGCCATCGCGGCGATGGCCTGGGCGCCACCGATGCGGAAGATCCGGTCGGCACCCGAGAGGTGGCAGCCGGCGATCATCGCGCGATGCGCATTCGGCGGCAGGCAGGCCACGACCTCTTTCACGCCGGCGACCTTGGCGGGCACGATGGTCATGATCGGCGCCGACAGAAGCGGGAAGCGACCGCCGGGGACGTAGCAGCCGACGCGATCCAGCGGGATGTTGCGGTGACCAAGGTGGACGCCCGGCAGGATCTCGACCTCCAGCTCACCCAGGGTGCCCAGCTGGGCCTCGGCGAAGGCGCGCACGTTGGCGATGGCGAACTCGGTATCCGCGCGGGTCTGCGGGTCCAGCTCGGCCAGGGCCGCTTCGCGGTCCTCTGCGCTGACCTCGAAGACCTCGAGGTCGGACTTGTCGAAACGCTGCGCATAATCGCGCACGGCCGCATCGCCCTCGGTGCGCACACGGGCGATCACCTCGGCCACGGTCTTTTCGACGGGGGCGTTGTCGGCCACGGCGTTGCGGCCCGGTGCCTTGATGAATTCGGGAGCTTGGGAGCTGGTTTTGCTGTTGGTCATGGCCTCACATCCACTGTCTGATGCCCCGTCGATAGCAGTTTTGCATACGAATGCAATATCCCTGTTCGCCCAGCCGCCTTCTGGTGTCTCCGCTGCCTGTCGCGGCAGCAGGAAAGGCAGGGCGGGCGGGAAGATCCGGCGCGGGGCCGGGCAGAAAACTGGACAAGAGCGGCCCGGATGGGGATGATTCCCGTCAACAGTTCCGGATTTTCCGAGATTGACCGATGCTCATCAGACGTTCCTTCCTGCTGCTCATCCTACCTGTCTTCCTGGCGGCCTGCGCCACCGCGCCGGCGGAGTTTCAACCCGGCACCCAGTTGATCCTGGTGCGTCATGCGGATCGCTCGGGCGATCTGCTGAACCGGATCGGAGAGGCCCGCGCGGCGGCGCTGCCGGACGCCTTGCAGGATTACGACATCGCGGCGATCTACCTGCCGGACGTCACTCGCAACCGGCAGACCGCGGCGCCGCTGGCAGCGAAACTGGGGCTCGAGCCGCAGGTCATCAACGCCGAAAACCCGACTTTCGAGCTGCTGCGCGCAGGCGCGGGACAGACCATTCTTTGGGTCGGAAACAAGGGAAATCTGGTCAGAATCTGGGAGACCCTGAACGCCCAGGGACCACCCCCGGTAGAATACGGTGACGTTGCCGTAGTCATGCTTTCGCCGGGCGGAAATCTTGTAGTGCACAGATTTGATTGGGAAATTTGAGGCACTCCTGCCTGGGGATAAGACCAAAGGCCCCTGTGGATACCCTCTTCCCGGAGCGCTTCTGATCTGCGATAATTGGGCTGCTAAAGCGACTTCTATCGATACCCTGTTACTCTACCCGGCGACAGTCTCGACTAGACGAAACTGATGCCACTCCGTCGCAATGACGCGGACGGTATGACAAACAGGAGATACGGATCATGGCCACTGGCACCGTAAAATGGTTCAACACCACCAAGGGCTACGGCTTCATCGCCCCCGAGGGTGGCAGCAAGGACGTCTTCGTCCACATTTCCGCCGTCGAGCGCGCAGGTCTGACCGGCCTGCAGGATGGCGCCAAGATCAGCTTCGAGATCGAGACCGGCCGGAACGGCCGCGAGTCCGCCACGGATCTCGCCCTGCTCTGAGCCCATACGGGCCCTGTCCCGGTGCTCTCGCAGTGCCGGGGCTTCTGCCCCCGAGCTGGCCGCACCCCGCCTTGCCTGCAAGGCCCGCGAGCGCCAAGGGGGCAACCTTTTCCCAGATACCGACCGTACCCGACACGGCGCGCGCGATGATCACCGCTGCGCCGAGCCTGCGCTTGCCGCTGGCCTCGGTCCAGGTGCGATGGCCGCGCTATTCCCTCGGTGCGCCGCCCTGGAAGGCATTGTCGACGTCGTAGCGGCAGGGGTCTTCCTGCATCTGCAGATGCAGCTGCCCGCCCTCGAAGGGATGGGCGCGGGCCAGAGCCTCGTCGACCTCGATCCCCAGCCCCGGCGCGTCCGAGAGCATCACATGGCCTTCCTCGACCCGGATCGCGCTCTTGATCAGGGCGTCGTGGAAGGGGGTCTCGATGGTCTCGGCCATCAGCAGGTTGGGGATGGTCGCCGCCAGCTGCAGGTTGGCAGCCCATTCCACCGGTCCGGCATAGAGATGCGGCGCGACCTGGGCGCCATGTCCCTGGGCAAGTGCCGCGATCTTGCGGGTCTCCCAGAGGCCGCCGGCGCGGCCCAGGGCAGGTTGCAGGATCGCCGCCCCGGCCTCCAGCGCGGCGCGGAACTCGGGCAGGGTGGTCAGGCGCTCTCCGGTGGCGACGGGCAGGCCCGAATTGCGGCAGACCTCTGCCAGCCCCGTCAGATCATCCGGCGGCACGGGCTCCTCGAACCAGAGCGGATCGTAGGGGGTGATCGCACGGGCCATCCGCAGGGCACCGGCCGCGGTGAACTGCCCATGGGTGCCGAAGAGCAGATCCGCATGGGTTCCCACGGCCTCGCGTACCGCCGCGCAGGTGCGGGCCGAGAGCGACAGGTCCGAGAGCGCGGGCATGTGACCACCGCGAATCGTATAGGGCCCCGCCGGGTCGAACTTCACCGCGGTATAGCCTCGTGCCACCAGGTCGCGGGCGCTTTCGGCGGCCATCTCGGGGTTGCTCCAGAAGGCGGAAGCGTCGTGGTGGGGCAGGGGGTAGAGGTAGGAATAGCAGCGGATGCGCCTGTTCATCATCCCGCCGAGCAGCGCCCAGACGGGTCGCCCGCGCGCCTTGCCGAGGATGTCCCAGCAGGCGATCTCGAGACCGGAAAACGCGCCCATGACGGTCAGGTCCGGGCGCTGCGTGAAACCGGCGGAATAGGCGCGGCGGAACATCAGCTCGATGTTCTCGGGGCTCTCGCCCTGCATGTGGCGGGCGAAGACATCCTCGATCACCGCCCGCATCGCGCCTGGCCCGACCGAGGCGGCATAGACCTCGCCCCAGCCGGTGATGCCGCAGGCGGTCGTCAGCTTGACCAATATCCAGTAATGCCCGCCCCAGCCGGGTGCCGGCGGGGCGGTGACGATGATCTCTAGCTCGCTCAGTTTCACAGGGTGGCGGCCCCCCTCGGGCCTATTTCAGCATGATCACGTTGCGCCGGGCGCGGCCCTCCAGCGTATCGGCGATTGCCTCGTTGATCTGTTCAAGCTGCCAGCGCCCCGAGATCAGCTCGTCCAGCTTCAGGCGGCCCTGGCGATACATGTCGATCATCCAGGGGATGTCGCGCTTGATCACCACGTTGCCCATCTTCGAGCCGACGATGCCCTGGCCTGCATCCGCCATGATCAGCGGCGAATAGCTGGAGGTCTTGTCGCCATGCGGCATCCCCACCATGACGACCCTGCCGCCACGCGCAAGGTAGCGCGGTGCCATGTCGTAGACCGGAGCCACGCCGACGGTGACCAGCACTGCGTCTGCCCCGCGGCCGAGGATCTTCTTCACGGCGCTCCAGGGTTTGCCCTCGGCGCTGACCACGTCGGTGGCGCCGAACTCCTTCGCCGCTTCCAGTTTCTCGTCCACCAGGTCGACGGCGACGATGCGCCGGGCGCCGGCAATGCGCGCGCCCTGGATGGCGTTGAGGCCGACGCCGCCGGCGCCGATCACCACCACGTCGTCCCCGGCGCGGATCTCGCTGGCGTAGACGGCGGCGCCGACCCCGGTGATCACCCCGCAGGAGATCAGCGAGGCCGCATCCATCGGCATGTCATCGGGGATCGTCACCACCTGGCTCTGGTCCACCACCATCTTCTCGGCAAAGGCGCCCGAGGCCATGGCCTGCATCACCGGCGTGCCGTCGGGCAGGCTGAGAGGGCTCTGGCCGATGGGATCATGGGGGGTCTCGCAGATCGTCGGTTGGCCCGAGCCGCAACAGTCGCAATGGCCGCAGGCGCGGATCAGGGTGACGCAGACCGCATCGCCGACCTTCACCCCCTGGACGCCCACGCCGATGGCGGTGACGCGGCCCGCAGCCTCGTGGCCGAAGACCGCCGGCGCAGCGCCGCCGAAACCGCCCTGCCAGAAAGAGATATCCGAATGGCAGATCGCCACCGCTTCCAGCTCTACCTCGACCTCGCCCATCTCCGGCGCGCGCAGCCGCACCTCCTCGATGGTCATCGGTGCGTTGAATTCCCGGCAAACCGCCGCCTTGATCGTCTGCATTTCAAACTCCCCTCGGGTTCTCCGGGACCTTCGTAGCGCGTTTAGGCGATCTGCGAAATAAATTTCCTCATGTCGGAATTAGCTTCCCGCTGCGGTGGAGCGACGCGGCAGGTAGAGCGCGATCAGCACCATGGCGGGCAGCATCAGCAGGGCCGAGGCGCCGAAGGGCGCGCCGGGCAGGTAGACGGGGGCGTCCTCGGCGGTGAAGATGCGGAAGATGGTGGTCATCAGCATCGGTGTGAAGATCATCGCCACCGCCTGCAGCGACGAGAGCACGCCCTGCAGCTCTCCCTGCGCGTCCTCGGGGGCGGCATCGCTGGCGATGGCCGACATGGCGGGCTGGCTGATCTCTCCGAGCGCGGTGAAGGGGGTCATCACCAGGGTCAGGGTGCCGTTCTTGATCACGGTCAGCCAGGCAAAGAAGAAGGTGTTGATCCAGAGCCCGGCCAGCACCGTCGTGCGCGGGCCGAGGCGGCGGTAGATCGGGCCGAAGAGCACCGCCTGCACCACCGCCAGCGCGACGCCGTAGATGGTCAGGGAAAGGCCCACCAGGGTGACCTCCCAGCCGAATTGCGCCTGGGTGAAATAGGCCCAGATCACGCCATAGACATGCAGCCCGATGAGATAGAGCAGATAGGCCAGGAGCAGCGGCTTCAGCCCCGGCAGCTTGCTGGCGGCCAGCAGGGCGCCGAGCGGATTGGCGCGGCGCCACCGGAAGGCGCGGCGCGCCTCGGGGCGCAGGCTTTCGGGCAGGATCAGGAAGGCCATGGAGAAGTTGAAGACGCAGAGCAGCGCGGCCGCCCAGAAGGGGGCGCGGACCCCCAGCCCCGCCACGAGCCCGCCAAGCGCCGGACCCAGCACGAAACCCATGCCGAAGCAGGCCTGCACCAGCCCGAAGTTGCGCGCCTTGTCCGATCCCTTCGAGATATCGGCCATGTAGGCGCTGGCCGTGGCCACCACCGCCGCCGTCGCCCCGGCCACCAGCCGGCCCGCGAAAAGCAGCCAGATGTTCTGCGCCAGCGCCATGATCACATAGTCCAGCGCCATCACCGCCAGGGCGATCAGCACCACCCGCCGTCGCCCGTAGGCATCCGAGAGATTGCCGATCAGCGGGCCGCAAAGGAACTGCGTCGCGGCGAAGGCGGTGATCAGCACGCCGCCCCAGATCGCCGCTTCCGAGAGCGTGGCATCCAGGATCTCTCGCAGCAGGTCGGGCATGACCGGGAAGATCACGCCGACGCCCATGGCCTCGATCACCACCGTCAGCAGGATGATCAGGCGGGGCAGGCGGCTGGCGGCTTGCTGGGGGTCGGCATTGATGGTCATCGGCGCTCCTCGTCGTGGCGCCGAAGGGCGCGCCGCCAGCTAGGACCGTGGCGCGCCCGTGGTCAATTCCGGAATGAGCCCCTTTGCCCGGCTGTGGTCAGATTGCTGCCACGGCGGCGGCGAAGGCGCGGGCATTGGCGGGGGCATCGCCCATTTGCTCTTCCGGCGTGAACAGGCCCGAGAGGTCGAGATCGGGCAGCGCTTCGGCGGCCAGCTCTCCCAGCGGGCGGCCGGTGGCCAGCACCTGCTGGGCCAGCTCCTTGACCTTGGCCTGGGCCTCGGGGCGGGGCATCTGGCCGGCCAGCCGGAACGACAGTGCCTCGGCGTGCAGCAGGCCCAGGGCCTCGGTGAAGACGGCGCGCATTTCGGGGGCCTTGGGGCTGAGGCCGGGCGCCATGGCGCGGGCCGTTTCCAGCGCGGCGGAGGCCGAGAGGCAGAGCTGCGGAAAGACCAGCCATTCGGTGAACCAGGCGGCGCCGTCGCGTTCCTGGCGCGGCATGCCCGCGCCGTCCATGACGGCTTTCAGCCCCATCACCTGCCGCGCCAGCGCCAGCAGGGCCGAGGGCTGCACGGGGTTCTGTTTCTGCGGCATGGTGGAAGAGCCGCCCGAGGCCGACAATTTGACCTCGGAGGCAGAGCTTTGCGCCATCAGGATCAGGTCGTCGCCCATCTTGCCCAGCACCTGCGCCATGCGCGCCAGCCATCCGGCGATGCGCAGCACCGGGCCACGGTCGGCATGCCAGGAGCGGCCTGGATCCCCCAGGCCCAGCCCCTTGGCCAGCGCGGCGCGCAGCTCGGCGCCCTTGCCGGCGAATTCCGCGCCGGTGCCGGCGGCACCCGACAGCGAGACCCAGAGAGAGCCTTCGCGCAGCGCGGGCAGCTCTTTCAGCAGATCCAGCAGCGGCCAGCCCCAGGCGGCCACGTGGCTGCCGAAGCTGACGGGGGTGGCGAACTGGCCGTAGGTGCGGCCCGCCATCGGCAGCTCTGCGTGATCGGAGGCCTGGGTTGCCAGCGCCGCCAGCAGCTCTTTTAGCCCATCCTCGCAGAGCGCCAGAAGCTGGCGCAGGCGCAGCATCTGGCCGGTGTCCGCGATGTCCTGCGAGGTCGCGCCCCAGTGGACGTATTGCGCGTGCTCCGGCGCCTCCATGGCCTTGCGGAAACCGGCCACAAGTGAGGGCACCGGCACCCCGTTCTTGCCCACGCCCTCGGCCAGCCCCCCGGGATCCAGTGGGATCTCGAGCGAGGCCCGGTGGATGAAGGCGGCCGAGACCTCGGGGATCATGCCAAGCTGCCCCTGCGCCTTGGCCAGCGCCCCCTCGACGATCAGCATCGAGCGCACCTCGGCGCTGTCGGTGAAGAGCCGCCCGGCCTCGCCCGCGTTGAAAAGCTTCGAGTAGATCAGGCTGTCATGCACGGAACCGGCCATCAGATGTCCTCCGCGATGCGCGAAAGCAGGGCGGCGAGGCCCTCGGGGTCTTCGAGGAAGGGGGAATGTCCGGTGGGCATGTCGTATCTGTCCTTCGGGTCACAGCGTTGCGCCATCTCGGTCTGGGCGTCCGGCGAGATGGTCAGGTCCTTGGTGCAGCGGATATAGGATCGCGGCACCCGGCGCCAGTTCTCGCCCAGGGCAATCGGCTGGGTATGGGGCCGCATGGGCTCCGCGACGAGACGCGCGCGGGCCTCGGCGCGCAGACCGCCGGGCAGGCCGTGGTAGAAGCGGCTATCGTCGGCGGCCTCGTCGACCTCGTAGCCTGCGCGGTCGGCGGTCTGCCGGGCGATGCCCTTCAGTGGCGGTTCGGGCCAGGCATTGGCCATGTCGACAAGCGAGCGCCCGTCCTCGGGCAGGAAGGCGCAGAGGTAGACCAGCCGCTGCACCCGCCAGGGTGCCAGCTCGGCCGCGCGGGAGATCGGGAAGCCGCCCGCGGAATGACCGACCAGCACCGAGGGTTGCTCGGCGTGGTCGAGGACCGTGTGGGCGTAGTCCTCGAGCGTCAGGTCTGAATGGGGGCGGGGGTCGCCACCGTGACCGGGCAGGTCGGGGGCCGTAACGAGATGTCCCCGAGCCAGAAGCTCGGGGATCACCAGGTGCCAGCACCAGCCTGTGTGGCAGGCGCCGTGGATCAACACGAAACGGGCCATCAGGAGAAGGCCATCAGATGTCCAGGAACACCGTCTCGCCTTCGCCCTGCAGGCGGATGTCGAAGGTGTACTTGCCCTCGGCGGTCTTCTTGGCGATCAGCGTGTCCACGCGGGGGCGCTGTTCGATCCGGTTCAGCAGCGGGTCTGCGGAGTTGTCCTCATCCTCGAAGTAGATGCGGGTCTGCAGGCCAATGTTGATGCCGCGCGCCACGATCCAGACCGAGATATGCGGCGCCTGGACCATGCCGCCCCGGCCCTTGGTCGCGCCGGGCTTGACGGTGCGCAGGGTGAAGAAGCCGGTTTCCTTGTCCGCGGTGAAGCGGCAGAAGCCCGAGACCTTGGGGTCCGCGCCGTCGGTGCCGGGGTAGATCCCGGCGGCATCGGCCTGCCAGCTTTCCATCATCGCGTCACGCATCGCCCAGCCGGTGCCGTCGAAGACCTGGCCGGTGATCTCGATGATCTCGCCCTTGGCGCCATCTTCGATGGGCGAAAGGGCCAGGTCCTCGGGGTAGATGCCTTCCAGACCGGCGAAGGTCGGGACACAGCCGATGTGGACGTAGGGGCCAGCGGTCTGCGACGGGGTTTCCTGCAGCGTATCGAGTTGCTGTGCCATGAGTTACATCCCCTCCAGCTTGTTTTCGAACATCGTCTGACGGCGGCCGCGCAGGACCACGTCGAACTTGTAGGCCAGGAAGTCCATCGGACGCGCCTTGGCCATGTCCAGCGGCGCGACCAGGCGGTCGAGCTGGCTGCGGCTCTTGATCGTCGCGGCGATCGGGCAGCGGTCGATCAGCGGATCGCCCTCGAAGTAGAGCTGGGTGATCAGGCGCTGGCCGAAGGAATGGCCGAAGACCGACATGTGGATGTGCATCGGGCGCCAGTCATTGCCACGGTTGGGCCAGGGATAGGCGCCGGGGCGGATGGTCAGGAACTCGTAGTAGCCGTTCTCGTCGGTGATCGTACGGCCGCAGCCGCCGAAGTTGGGGTCGAGCGGGGCAAAGTAGGTGTCCTTCACGTGGCGGTAGCGACCGCCCGCGTTGGCCTGCCAGATCTCGACCAGGGTATGGGGCACGGGGCGCCCGTTCTCGTCCAGCACGCGGCCATGCACGAGGATACGCTCACCCACGGCGGGGGCGGCGCCCTTGGTCCAGTTCAGGATCAGGTTGTTGTCCAGCGCGCCCAGAAGACCGTGACCGAAGCGCGGCCCCGTTTCCTCGGACGGGGTCGATTCCATCGACAGCAGCGGCAGGTAGGGCGAGCGGGTGATGCTCGTCTTGTAGCCCGGATCATAAGGAACCGGGTGGACCTCGCGGTTTCGCGGGATCAGCGGGCCGAGATCGGTCATTGGTCTTGCTCCTCCATTTCGGCGTAAGTGGCTTTTGCGAGCTTCAGCGCATGGTTGGCGCGCGGAACGCCCGCGTAGATGGCGACATGCTGGAACGCCTCCAGCACGTCCTGTTTGCTGGCGCCGGTGCGGGCCGTGGCCCGGATGTGCATCGGGATCTCCTCGAAATTCCCGGTGGCGGCGAGCAGCGCGAGGGTGATCATCGAGCGTTCGCGGCGCGAGATGCCGTCGCCGGCCCAGACGTTGCCCCAGGCCCCTTCTGTGATCAGGGTCTGGAACTGCAGGTCGAAGTCGGTCTTCGCGGCCTCGGCGCGGTCGACATGGGCGTCGCCCAGGACCTCGCGGCGGACCTTCATGCCTTTGTCGAAGCGATCATTGGACATGGCCGGTCTCCTTGATGAAGTCAGAGAGGATACGGGCGTATTCCTCGGGTTTCTCGACGCAGGGCAGGTGACCCGCCCCGCGGATCAGCTCAAGCCGCGAGCCGGGGACCAGGTCCACGGTCTCGCGCACCAGGTCGGGCGGGCTGGCGCCGTCCTCGGTGCCGGCGATGCCCAGGCAGGGCAGGCGCAGGCCTGAGGTCGGCGTGTAGAAATCCGTGCCCGCGATGGCGGCGCAGCAGCCGGTGTAGCCCTCGAGCTCCTGCCGGGCGAGCATGTTTTGCCAGGCGGCAAGCTCGGGCGTGGCGCGGAATTTCTTGCCGAACCAGCGCTCCATGGTGGGCGCGGCGATCGAGGCGACGCCCTCGGCGCGGCACTTGGCGATGCGGTCGTGCCACATCTCCGCCGTGCCCATCTTGGCCGCCGAGTTCGAGATCACCAGCGCGCGCACCAGGTCCAGCCGTTTCACCGCCAGCCCCTGGCCGATCATGCCGCCGATGGACAGGCCGACGAACAGCGCATCCTTGACCTTCAGGTGGTCCAGCAGCGCTTCCACGTCCGAGATCAGCGTGCCCATGGAGTAGGGCGCGGGCGTGCCCTCGGTCAGCCCGTGGCCGCGCTTGTCGTAGCGGATGATCCGCAGCCCGGCGGGCAGCAGCGGCACCAGCTTGTCCCAAAGCCGCAGATCCGTGCCAAGCGAGTTGGCAAAGACGATGGGCGCGCCCTCGGGGTCGCCCTCGTCGGTATAGTGGATCTTGAGTCGGTCGAGGTCGGCGATCTTCATCAGTAAGGCAACCCCACGTAGTTCTGAGCCAGAACCTTCTGCGCCTCCTTGTTGTCGCGCAGGAAGTTCAGTTCGGCCTGCTGCATCTTGATGTCGAAGGGCCCCTGTTCGGGGAAGCGGTGCAGCAGGTTGGTCATCCACCAGGAGAAGCGCTCGGCCTTCCAGACGCGCAGCAGGGCCTTTTCCGAATAGCCCTCGATGCCGCTGTCATCACCCTCGAGGTAATGCGCCTTGAGCGCCTCGAAGAGGTAGTGGATGTCGGAGGCCGCGGTGTTCAGACCCTTGGCCCCCGTGGGCGGCACGATATGGGCTGCGTCGCCGCAAAGGAAGAGGCGGCCCCAGGACATCGGCTCGGTCACGAAGGAGCGCAGCGGCGCGATGCTCTTCTCGATCGACGGGCCGGTGACCAGCTTCTCGGCCACTTCAGCGGGGATGCGGCGCTTGAACTCGTCCCAGAAGCGCTCGTCCGACCACTCCTCGACCTTGTCGGTGAGCGGGACCTGCACGTAGTAGCGCGACAGGTTGGCATTGCGCATCGAGCAGAGCGCGAAGCCATGCGGCGAGTTGCAGTAGATCAGCTCTTCGTGCACCGGGGGCGTTTCCGACAGGATGCCCAGCCAGCCGAAGGGATAGACCTTCTCGAACTCCTGTCGGACGTCCGAGGGGATGGTCTGGCGGCTGACACCGTGGAAGCCGTCGCAGCCCGCGACATAGTCGCAGTCGATGCGGCGCTCTTCGCCGTGCACGGTATAGGTCAGGTAGGGCGCATCGGTCTTGGCATCGTGGATCACCACGTCCTCGACCTCGTATTCGATCTGGCCGCCGGCCTTCTCGCGCGCCTCGTAGAGATCGCGGGTCACCTCGGTCTGGCCGTAGACCAGCACCGGGGTCCCGGTCAGCTCGGTGAAGTTCAACTCGATCAGCTCGTCGGCATTCGAGATGACGGTGCCGTCGTGGACGAAGCCCTCGGCATCCATCCGTTCCGAGCAGCCCGCCTTGCGCATCAGCTGCACGAAGCCCTGCTCCAGCACACCGGCACGGATGCGGCCAAGGACATACTCCTTGGTCTTCCGCTCCAGCACGATGGAGGAGATCCCGACGGTGTGAAGAAGTTGAGAAAGCAGAAGCCCCGAGGGGCCACCACCGATAATGGCGACTTGTGTTTTCATGTCGTCCTCCCGTTCGCTGACAAGACAAGTGACAAATATGATTGTCTGCGTCAATTAAAATCCGGGTGAGCGGGTGCAGGAACGGCATTTCTCGGGGTGTGGCAAACGCGAAGGGGCCGCCCGGCCTTGCGGCGGGGCGGCCCCTGAGAGCGGTCTTCAGATGCTCTGCTCTAGAGCGTGGCGAGGGCGCGGCTGAACATCTCGGGGTCGACATTTCCCCCGGAAATCATGGCGATCACCGTATCGCCCTCAAGCTCCTGCGCGTGGTAGAGCGCGGCGGCCAGAGCCACGGCGCCGCCCGGTTCGGCGACGATCTTCAGCCGCAGGAAGGCCTGGGCCACCGCGGCCAGAGCCTCGTCCTCAGAGACCGCGATGCCGGGGCCGCAAAGCTCTTTCATGATCGGGAAGGTGATCTCTCCGGGCTGGGGAGTGATGATCGCGTCGCAGATATTGCCCGACAGCGCCGGGTTGCGGCGAATCTCTCCGTCCTCGAGCGAGCGCTTCACATCCTCGAAGCCCTCGGGCTCCACGGGGCGCACACGCAGGCCCGGCGCATGGGCGGCGCAGGCCAGCGCCACGCCCGAAGTCAGCCCGCCGCCACCGCAGCAGATCAGCACCTCGGCCTTGTCGATGCCAAGCGCCTTCGCGTCCTCGGCGATCTCGAGCCCCGCAGTGCCCTGCCCGGCGATGACCAGCGGCTCGTCGAAGGGCTTGATCAGGGTCAAGCCGCGTTCCTCGGCCAGCCGGCCACCGATCTCGTCGCGGTCCTCGGTGGCGCGGTCATAGGTGACCACCTCGGCGCCAAGGGCGGCGGTATTGGCCAGCTTCAGCGCAGGCGCATCGGCGGGCATGATGATGACCGCAGGCGCGCCATGCATCTTCGCCGCCAGCGCCACGCCCTGGGCATGGTTGCCCGAGGAAAAGGCGATGACGCCGCGCGCGCGCAGCTCGGGGTCCAGCGCGGAAATCGCCGACCAGGCGCCGCGGAACTTGAAGCTGCCCGTGTGCTGAAGGCACTCGGGCTTCACCAGCACCCGGCGGCCCGCGATTTCGTCCAGGAAGGGCGAAGAGAGCAGCGGCGTGCGGCGGGCATGGCCCTTGAGGCGCGTTGCGGCGGCCTCGATCATTTCGATGTTCATGTCAGGTCTTCCAGCCAGGTTCCGAGGACAGAGAGCGCTTCGGGCTCATCCAGGAAAGGGGTATGACCCCGGTTCGGCACCTCTGCAAGATGCAGCCCCGGCGCACGCGCCTGCATCCCCGCGACTGTCTCTTTGCTGAGCAGGTCCGAGTTCAGCCCCCAGATCAGCGCCAGGGGTTTCGTGGCCAGGGCCTCGAAGAGCGGCCAGAGGTCGGGGGCGACCTCGGGGGCGTTTTCCAGCACCGCTTCGCGCAGGGCGGGGTCGTAGTCGATGACCAGCCCCTCCATCGTCTCGCGGGTGTTGTTGGAGATCATCTGGCGCCAGCGGGCGGCGGGCACATCGGGGAAGGCGGGATCTCCGACACGCACGGCGGCGGCTTCGTCCAGGGTGGCGAAGCCGGGGTTGCGGCCCAGGTAGCCCGCGATGGCGCCGATGCCCTGGGTCTCGATCACCGGGCCCACGTCATTCAGCGCCGCGCCCAGAAGCCGGTCCGGGGCCATTACGGCCAGCAGCATGGCAATCAGCCCGCCGCGCGAGGTGCCGAGGATCGCCGCCTTGTCGAGTCCCAGATGATCCAGCAGCGCCAGCGCGTCCTTCGCCTCTTGCGGCAGCGTATAGGTGGCAGCGCCGGTCCAGTCCGAGCGCGCCCGGCCCCGGTAGTCCATGCGGATCAGGCGGACCCCGGCCAGATGCGGGGCGACGAAGTCGAAGTCGCGCCCATTGCGGGTCAGCCCCGAGAGGCAGAGCAGGGGCAGGCCCTCTCCGGCGTCTTCGTAATAGAGCGAGGCGCCGTCGGCGGCAGTGAAATGAGGCATCAGTAGAAATCCAGATCGGGCAGGGAAGTGAGGTCGGAAAGTTCCAGCGCCGGGGTGCCCGGCAGGCGCTCTCGTGGCTGGCCAGCGCGATTCACCCAGGCGGTGACGAAGCCGTAATCCGCCGCGGCCGAGGCATCCCAGCCGTTGGACGAGACGAAGAGCACCTGGTCCGGCGCGCAGCCGAAGTGCTGGCCCACCAGGTCGTAGACGGGGCGCGCCGGCTTGAAGATGCCGACGCTCTCGACCGAGAGCACGGCATCCAGCAGCTCCTCCAGCCCCGCTGAGCTGACCGCGCCGTCCAGCATGTCGGGCGCGCCGTTCGACAGGATGCCGGTGGCCAGCCCTCGGCCGCGCAGGGCGGCCAGCATCTGCGGCACCTCGGGGTAGGCGTCGAGTTCCCAGTAGAGCGCCAGCAGGCGTTCGCGCAGCTCCGGGTCCTCCAGCCCCTCCGAGGCCATGGCCCAGTCCAGCCCGTCCTGTGTCACCTGCCAGAAGCTGCAATGTCGGCCGCGGATCGCGCGCAGCCAGGAATATTCCAGCTGTTTCAGGCGCCACTTCTCGGCCAGGGCGGGCCAGCGTGCGGCAAAGGCCTCCCGTCCCGGCTCGGCAGCGGCGGCACGGGCGGCGGCGCCGACGTCGAAGAGCGTGCCATAGGCGTCGAAGATGCAGGTTGTAACGGCCATGGGCAGTCCTCTCCCGGCCCGTTCGGCGGGCCCTCGGCAAGAGCCTGCCACGGGGCCCTCGGGGTGGAAAGGGGCGATCCTGTCGCTTGTTTGCGGTTTTTGGCGCGTTGCGATAGCATCGGGGTTGAGAGCAGGCACCCGCGGGCAAGGCCCCGGCCCTCCAAACCCACCCCGACACGATTGGACAAGCGATGAGCACAGCCAAAGCGGGCGATACCGTCCGGATTCACTATACCGGTACCCTGACCGATGGCACCAAGTTCGACAGCTCCGAAGGCCGCGAGCCGCTGGAGTTCACCGTCGGCTCCGGCCAGATCATTCCCGGCCTCGACAACGCGATCCCCGGCATGGCCGTAGGCGACAGCAAGACCGTCGAGATTGCCTGTGAAGAGGCCTATGGCCCGCACAACCCCGACGCGCTGCAGGAAGTGCCGCGCAGCGCCATTCCCGACACGATCCCGCTGGAGGTTGGCCTGCAGCTGCAGATGCAGACCCCGCAGGGCCAGGCCGTGCCGGTGACCGTGACCGAGATCAACGACGAGGCCGTGACCCTGGACGCCAACCACATGCTGGCCGGCAAGGACCTGGTCTTCGCCGTGGAGATGGTCGAGATCCTGTGATCTGACCCCGCCGAACATGGCACCCGAACATGGCCCCCCGCCCCTGGACTGCGCTCCCGTGGGCGGGGGGCATCCCCCTTCGGAGCCGCCTCCGACGATATCCCCCCTTCCGGAAAGACTTGACCGTCATCGCCCTGTCATGGCCCGATCCTATTTCGACGGGATCGTGATGGAGGCCTGGAATGAACGACAGGGTCGAAGAGCTGCGCGCGCGGATCGGCGCGTTGCAGGTGCAGCTTGAGCAGGAATACGAGGCCCGCCGGGCTCGCATCCGGCACCGCATCGAAAACGGCAGGGTAATCTGGGAAGACGGCGTGCGCCGCAGCCACCTGGCCCTGCGCCAGCGCATCCCCGCCTTCCTGCGCAACAGCTCGGTGCGCTACACGATCACCGCGCCGGTGATCTACTCGCTGATCATTCCCTTCGCGCTGCTGGATCTCTTCGTCTCTGCCTACCAGGCGATCTGCTTCCCGGCCTACCGAATCCCCAAGGTGCGCCGCGCCGATTACATCCGCATCGACCGCCATCAGCTGGCCTATCTGAACTGGATCCAGAAGCTGAACTGCGTCTACTGCGGCTATTGCAACGGGCTCATCGCCTATGTCCGCGAGATCTCTGCCCGGACCGAGGCCTTCTGGTGCCCGATCAAGCATGCCATGCGCGCCAGCGGCACCCACCCCTACCACGACCACTTCTCGGACTACGGCGATGCCCAGAACTTCCGCCCTGAGTGGGAGGCCTCCCGCGCGCGGATGCAGGCGCTGAATTGCGAGGCCCTGAAATGCGACAAATGCGCGGGCGGTGACCGGGATGAGTGACGGCGGCAAGTGACGGGGGCGGGGTCCGGGGGACAGACAGCAAAAAGGCCCGCGCCAGAGGCCGGGCCCTTCATCGGTCTTGCGGGCGCTCAGCCCTTCTTGCGCAGGCGGATCACCACGTCGACCTTCGAGATCGCCGCCCCGTCCGGTGCCTTCGGCAGCCGCGCGATTTCCAGCTCGTCCGACGGCGCATCCGACAGGGAGCCGTTCTCTTCCCAGAAGAAATGCGGGTGGTCGTGCATGTTGGTGTCGAAGTAGCTGCGCGAGCCGTCGACGGTGATTTCCCGAAGCAGCCCGGCGTCACAGAAGGCGCGCAGGGTGTTGTAGACGGTGGCAAGCGAGACCGGCTGGCCGGCGTCCTTGGCCGCGGCAAAGAGGCTTTCGGCCGTGACATGCCGATCCTCGCCGTCACCGACGAGAAGGGCCGCCAGGCCAAGCCGCTGCCGTGTGGGGCGCAGGTCGGCCTTTGCCAGCCAGGTCGCTCCGCGTTCGGTTGCCGATGTGCTCATGCCGTTCTTGTATCCTTCAGCTCAGCCGACAATATAGGAAAAAAGACCCCTCCAACGCAACCGCTCAGCAGATTGAGCGCTGCGGCGGCGGGTGGCTCGCACCTTGCATGGTTCGCGCACGCGGTGATAGAGGGGTCGGGATGCATAGAAAGACATGGAAAGGGGCGCGCCTTAATGGCTGACTATCCCAGCAGTTTCGATCGGGACGATCTTCTGAAATGCGCACGCGGAGAGCTTTTCGGCCCCGGCAACGCGCAGCTGCCCGAGCCGCCCATGCTGATGATGGACCGGATCACGGATATCTCTGCCGATGGTGGCGCCCATGGCAAGGGCCATGTCCTGGCCGAGTTCGACATCACGCCGGACCTCTGGTTCTTCGATTGCCACTTCCCCGGCAACCCGATCATGCCGGGCTGCCTCGGCCTTGACGGCCTGTGGCAGCTGACCGGCTTCAACCTGGGCTGGCGTGGCTGGCAGGGCCGCGGCTATGCGCTTGGCGTCGGCGAAGTGAAGCTGACCGGCATGGTCCGCCCGGACCGCAAGATGCTGACCTACAAGATCGACTTCACCAAGGCGATCCAGACCCGCCGCCTCACCATGGGTGTGGCAGACGGGATCGTGGAAGCTGACGGCGAAGTCATCTATCAGGTCAAGGACATGAAGGTCGCTCTCTCCGAGAGCTGATCCAGCGAAACGACAGCTCCCAGGAGCGAAGGAGGGCACCATGCGTCGAGTCGTGGTCACCGGATTGGGGATTGTCTCCTCGATCGGGAATAACGCCGAAGAGGTCGAGGCCTCTCTGAAAGCGGGCAAATCCGGGATCGAAGCATCCCCGGAGATGGCCGAGCACGGCTTCCGCAGCCAGGTTGCCGGGACGCTGAAGATCGACCCTGCCGAGTTCGTGGACAAGCGCACCCTGCGCTTCATGGGCGGCGGTGCCGCCTATGCCCATATCGCCATGCAGCAGGCCATCGCCGATGCCGGGCTCGAGGAAAGCGATATCGTCAACGAGCGCACCGGCCTCGTGGCGGGCTCTGGCGGCCCGTCCACCTCGGCCATGTTCCAGGCGCACCAGACCGTGCTGAAGACCGGCGCCACCAAGCGCATCGGGCCCTTCGCCGTGCCCAAGTGCATGTCTTCGACGATCTCGGCCAACCTGGCGACGGCCTTCAAGATCAAGGGCATCAACTACTCGATCACCTCGGCCTGCTCGACCTCGCTGCATTGCATCGGCAATGCGGCCGAGCAGATCATGATGGGGAAGCAGGACGTGATGTTCGCCGGTGGCGGTGAAGAGCTCGACTGGACCCTCAGCTGTCTCTTCGACGCCATGGGCGCCATGAGCTCGAAGTACAACGACACGCCCGCGCTGGCCTCGCGCGCCTTCGACGCGGACCGCGACGGCTTCGTGATCTCGGGCGGCGGCGGCATGGTGGTGCTGGAAGACCTGGACCACGCCCTGGCGCGCGGTGCCAAGATCTATGCCGAAGTGACCGGCTTTGCCGCCACCTCGGACGGCCACGACATGGTGGCCCCCTCGGGCGAGGGCGGCGAGCGCGCGATGCGCCTGGCGCTGCAGACCCTGCCGGAAGGCCGCAAGGTCGGCTACATCAACGCCCATGGCACCTCGACCCCGGTCGGCGACGTGGGCGAAGTCGAGGCGGTGCGCCGGGTCTTCGGCGAGGGCTCGACCCCGCTGATCTCGTCCACCAAGTCGATGACGGGCCACGCCCAGGGTGCAGCCGGCGCGCTGGAGGCGATCTTCTGCCTGATCATGCTGACCCGCGATTTCATTACGCCGTCGATCAACATCCAGAACCTCGATGAGGCCCTGAGCCCCTCCGAGATCGCCCGCTCGCTGGTCGAGAAGGCAGGGCTGGATACGGTGATGACGAATTCCTTTGGCTTCGGCGGCACGAACGGCTCGATGCTGCTGTCGCGCTATACCGGGTGAGTGAGTGATGACAGGACAGATGCAGGGCAAACGCGGTCTCGTTATGGGGGTCGCGAATGACCGCTCGATCGCTTGGGGTATCGCCAAGGCAATGCGCGAGGCGGGGGCCGAGCTGGCCTTCTCCTACCAGGGCGACATGTTCGGCAAGCGGGTCGAACCCCTGGCTGCCTCGATCGGTGTCGAGTACCTGCTGGACGTGGATGTCTCAGACGATGCGTCGATGGATGCGGCCTTCGCCGACCTGAAGGAAAAGTGGGGGCAGATCGACTTCGTCGTCCATGCCATCGCCTATTCCAACAAGGACGAGCTGGCGGGGCGGTTCATCAACACCAGCCGGGACAACTTCAAGCACTCGCTGGATATCTCCTGCTACTCGCTGATCGACGTGGCGCGCCGCGCTGCCCCCCTGATGAAGGATGGCGGCACGATCCTGACCCTGACCTACCAGGGCTCGAACCGCGTGACGCCCTATTACAACGTCATGGGCGTGGCCAAGGCGGCGCTGGAATCGGCGGTCCGCTACCTGGCCAACGACCTGGGCCCCGATGGCATCCGCGTCAACGCGATCTCGCCCGGCCCCATGAAGACCCTGGCCGGCGCCGCGATCTCGGGCGCCCGCAAGACCTTCCGCCAGACCGAGGCCAATGCCCCCCTGCGGGCCAACGCCACGCTGGAGGCGGTCGGCGGCACCGCGGTCTACCTGGCCTCGGACGCCGGCAGCTGCACCAGCGGAGAGATCATCCGCGTCGATGGTGGCTACCACGTGCTGGGCATGCCGCAGCCCGAGAACCTCTAAAGGCAATCGGCGCGCCCCTTGCGGGCGTGCCAATGCCTCCGGCGGCAGTATTTTCGGCCGTCGGATAGAGAATATTAACTCTGCTCCAGAATGATCGAAGCGCGGTACAGGGTGCAGACCCGATGACCGCGCCGAAGGATGGGCCTCTCGTCACGTTGGTTCGGGCGAGAGGTTCTTCTTTATCTATCCGACGGCTGAAAATACTGCCGCCGGAGGCATCGGGCCGTCCTGCGGCCCGAACCCCTCAGCGCTTGCGGAAGGTCAGGTAGTGGGGCGTGCGGTCTTCGCGCAGCGCCTTCTGCTCGTAGCGGGTCGAGATCCAGTCATCCCAGCTCTGGCGCCAGTCCTCGGGGCCTTCCGCCAGCCATTCAAACCCGGCCTTGGGCACTTCCTGCAGGGTCTGGCGGACGTAGTCGGGGATATCCGTGGCCACGCGGAAGATCGCGCCGGGCTTCAGCACGCGGTTCAGCGGCTCCAGGTGTTCCGGCGTGACGAAGCGGCGGCGGTGGTGGCGCTTCTTCGGCCAGGGGTCGGGATAGAGCAGGAAGGCGCGGCTGATCGAGGCCTCGGGCAGCACGTCGAAGAGGTCGCGCGCATCGCCGGGATGCACGGCCAGGTTCTCGACCCCCGCCTCGCGGATCTTGCCCAGGAGCATCGCCACGCCGTTGATATAGGGTTCGGCGCCGAAGATGCCGACATCGGGATTGCGGGCGGCCTGGTGGACCAGGTGCTCGCCGCCGCCGAAGCCGATCTCCAGCCAGACATCCTTGCCGCCGAAGAGCGCCTCGAGATCCAGCAGGGAGCGCTCGGGGTTTTCCTCCCAGGTCACGGCACCGGGCGAGAGCTTGGCAAGGTCCTCTTCCAGGTAGGCTTCCTGGTTGGGGCGCAGGCTCTTGCCCTTGAAGCGGCCATAGAAGTTGCGCCAGGGCGCGCCGGAGGGGTGTTTGTCGGGGTTCTGGGTCATGGCCGCTCTGTTAGCCGCAGCCGGGGCGCAGATCAATGGCCGGGACAGCCTGCCAGGAAGTGACGTACCGCGCGGGGCTTCGCAAGGGATGCGGCGGTTTGCAGTCCGGCCAGTGCTCCGGCAGCCGCGCCATGCCGGGTGCGCGGCGGGGCGTATAGCGAAGCGGGCGGTGCGCGCTGCCGAGGAACGGGGCGCAGCCGGGGCAGCAACACTGGTCGCAATGGGTGACCGGCAGGGAGAGGGCCAGCGTCGGCTCGCCTGAGCCTGGCCCGCCGATGATCATGATCCGTTGCAGGGCAGCCTCAAAGCAAAACGCCCGGCCCGCAGAGAGCGGGGCCGGGCGTTTCAGATCAGGCGTATCGCCTCAGATCGCGGCTTTCAGCGCCTCGACCAGGTCGGTGTTCTCCCAGGAGAAGCCGCCGTCTTCATCGGGCGCGCGGCCGAAGTGGCCGTAGGCCGCGGTGCGCTGGTAGATCGGCTTGTTCAGCGCGAGGTGCGAACGGATGCCGCGCGGGGTAAGGTCCATGACCTTGGCCACGGCCGCCTCGATCTCGGCCTCGTCGACCTTGCCGGTGCCGTAGGTGTCGGCATAGATCGACAGCGGCTTCGAGATGCCGATGGCATAGGAGAGCTGGATCGAGCATTTGCCCGCCAGACCCGCCGCCACGACGTTCTTGGCCAGGTAGCGCGCCGCATAGGCCGCCGAGCGGTCCACCTTGGTCGGATCCTTGCCCGAGAAGGCGCCGCCGCCGTGCGGGGCTGCGCCGCCGTAGGTGTCGACGATGATCTTGCGGCCCGTAAGGCCCGCGTCGCCGTCAGGGCCGCCGATGACGAACTTGCCGGTGGGGTTCACCCACCACTCGGTCTTGTCGGTCAGCCAGCCCTCGGGCAGGACCTCGCGGATGTAGGGCTCGACGATCTCGCGGATATGGGCCGAGGTCTGGCCTTCGTCCGCGTGCTGGGTCGAGAGCACCAGCTGAGTGACTTCGACCGGCAGGCCGTTCTCGTAGCGCAGCGAGAGCTGGGACTTGGCATCGGGGCGCAGGGTCGGCTCGGTGCCGTCCTTGCGCACTTCGGCCAGCCGCTTGAGGATCTTGTGAGCGTAGAGGATCGGCGCCGGCATCAGCTCGGGCGTTTCGTCGGTGGCGTAGCCGAACATGATGCCTTGGTCGCCTGCGCCTTCGTCCTTCTCGTTCGAGGCGTCGACGCCCTGGGCGATATGGGCCGATTGCTCGTGCAGCAGGTTGGTCACTTCCACGGTCTCGTGGTGGAACTTGTCCTGCTCGTAGCCGATGTCCTTGATGCAGGCGCGGGCGATGTCCTCGATCGAGGCCATGTAGTCCTGCAGCTTGTCCTGGTCGGCCAGGCCGACCTCGCCGCCGATGACGACGCGATTGGTGGTGGCGAAGGTTTCGCAGGCGACGCGCGCCTCGGGCTCCTCCGCGATGAGCGCGTCCAGAACAGCATCGGAAATGCGGTCGCAGACCTTGTCGGGGTGACCCTCTGAAACGGATTCAGAGGTGAAGATGTAGTTCTGGCGAGTCATGAGAATTGCTCCGATAATTTCAGACCTGCCCCGTCAGGAAGCCGTTGGGGCGGCGTGTAATCTTGGTTAAGACGCTCGGCGGTCAGGGTCAATTCCCTTTATTGCAAAGGGCCTAATCTACGGTGAACAAGCCGAGGCAGGGCGGCAAAGAGCAGCAAAAGGGCCCCGAGAAGCGCCGGGATGTCGCCGAAACGGCTGTAGGGCGTCGGCGCGGAGGGCGGAGGCAGGGCCACGTCGAGGTAGCCCGCCTGGCCCAGGGGCAGGCTGTCGAGCAGCTCGCCATCGGCCGAAATCAGCGCCGAGACACCGGTGTTGGCGACGCGCACCATGGGCAATCCGCTCTCGACGGCGCGCAGCCGGGCCTGGGCCAGGTGCTGGTAGGGACCCGCCAATTGCCCGAACCAGGCATCATTGGTGATCTGCAGCAGCAGCTCTGGGCGGGCGGGCGCGGCGCGGATATCGCGCGGGAAGATCGCCTCGTAGCAGATCAGCGGCAGGGCCATGCCGATGCCCGGCAGATCCAGCAGGCGGGCGCCGGGGCCGGGGCGGTAGCCGTAGCCCTGCTGCGAGGCCAGCGCCGAGATCCCCAGTTTCGCCAGCTGATCGCCGAGGGGGACATATTCGCCGAAGGGCACCAGGTGGTGCTTGTCATAGGTCTGGGCCAAGGTGCCCTCTGCGTCGAGCAGGGCGAGGCTGTTGTAGTAGCTGCCCGCCTCGCGGCGCTGGATGCCGACAACCAGCGGGCTGCCTGCGGCGGCACGGGCCAGGATGTCGGTCAGGGACTTGCCCTCGTTCAGCAGGTAGGGGACCGAGGTCTCGGGCCAGATCACCAGGTCGGGGCGGCGCCCGTCCGGGCGCTCGGCGGCGGTGTAGTCCAGCAGGCGGCGAAAGAAGATGGGTACGAACTCGGGCGCCCATTTCAGCCGTTGCGCGGCATTGGGCTGTACCAGGCGCAGCAGCGGTGCCTCGGGGGCCGCGGGCAGTGCGCGGGGCGGCAGCATCAGCGCCAGAGCCAGCGGGGCGGCCAGGAGCAGCGCGGCCAAGGCGCCGGGCAGCAGCGCCCGGCCAGCCGAGGGGCGCGCCAGGGCGAGCCCCAGCAGGGCGGCGGGCAGCAGCAGCAGCAGGGTCAGCCCATGGGCGCCGATGTAGCTTGCCAGGGCCAGTTGCGGCGCGCCGATCAGCGCATGGCCGATCTCGGCCCAGGGGAAGCCGGTGAAGATCCAGCCGCGCAGCGCCTCGGCCAGAGTCAGGGCCCCGCAGAGCACCAGCACGGCGGCCAGCCCCCTTGGCGCCAGCGCCTTGGCCAGCCAGAGCGCCCCGCCCCAGAAGAGCGCCAGCCCGCCTGCCATGAAGACCAGCGCGAAGGGAGCCATCCAGCCATCGCGGGCCAGATCGACCAAGAAGGGCTCGACGATCCAGAAGAGCGCCCCGGCGAAATAGCCGGTGCCGAAAAGCCATCCCATGCGCGCTGCGCGGCGCGGGGAGGGGGCTGCGAGGTGGGCGTGAAAGAGCAGCGCGTAGCCGAGAATCGCAACGGGCCAGAGCGCCAGTGGCGCCTGGCCCGAGGCCGTGACAAGACCCGCCAGGGCGGGCCGCAGGACGGGCCAGAGACGTTGTAGCCTCGACATCGACATCGGCGTGTCCGGGCTCACTCCGCCGCGTGGGCGCCGAGCCGCACCCGCAACCGCTTGATGCGGCGGGGATCGGCGTCGACCACTTCAAACTCGTGCCCGTCGGGATGCACGACGACCTCGCCGCGAGCGGGCACGCGACCGGCCAGCATGAAGACCAGCCCGCCGAGGGTGTCGATCTCTTCCTCGTCCACCGAATCGTCTTCCGTCAGGTTGACCGAGGTCGCCTCTTCAAAGTCCTCGAGCGGCGCCTTGGCCAGCGCGAGATAAGAGCCCGAGGCCTCGCGGGTCCAGAGCGCGTCCTCGTCGACGTCGTGTTCATCCTCGATCTCGCCGATGACTTGTTCGATCAGGTCCTCGATGGTCACCAGGCCATCCACGCCGCCGTATTCGTCGATCACCAGCGCCATGTGGCGCCGCTCGCTCTGCATCTTCTGCAGCAGCACTCCGATGGGCATCGAGGGCGGCACGAAGAGCAGCGGGCGCAGCAATTGGCTGAGATCGAAATCGCCATGTCCGTTCCAGCCGTGCTTCAGGGCGAAGTCCTTGAGGTGGACGAGGCCCTTGGGGCTGTCCAGCGTCTCGTCATAGACGGGCAGGCGAGTCATGCCGGTGTCACGGAAGACATCCACCAGGTCATCCTGGGTGATGGTCATCGGCACCGAGACGATCTCGACCTTGGGGATGGCGACATCCTCGACCCGCATGTTGCGCAGGTTCAGCAGCGAATGGCGGCGGCCGTTCTGCTGCGGGTTCTGCGGGGTGCCGGCGGTGGTCCCGGAGCGGGTGTCGCCCCGGCGCTGGCCCAGCAGGCGGCCGAAGAACCCCGGACGTGACCCCGTAACGGGCGCGGCCGTGGTCGCCGGCTGCGCCATGGTGGCGGCCGGTACGTTGGCGGTCTTGCCGTTCATGGGGGTCCCGTGGGCCGAAGTCATGCCGGTCGACATCTGGCCCGCAACGGGGCCCGATATGGGGGTGGTTCTGCCCGTGTTGTCGACCATGCGAGCCGCATTGTGCGGAGCGGGGTCGGGGGTCTGGGGACGCGCGCGCTGCGCTGCGTTAGAAGACCCGTCTATACTGTCGCCCATCGTTCCTTTCCAGATACCGGCCGCAACGGTGCGGCCTCGCGCTATATGGGTATTAATATGGGTCAGCGATACCCATCTTGCCAAGTATTTCCGTCTCGAGCCCTTCCATCAGCTCCGCGTCGCCGTCCCGGACGTGGTCATAACCCAGAAGATGAAGGATTCCGTGAACCAGCAAATGGGTCACATGGTCGGAAAAGGACAGCCCGCCGGCTGTGGCTTCGCGGGCACAGGTGTCCCATGAAATGGCGATATCTCCCAGCTCGGCGGGGCCGAAGAGCGCCTCTTCGGGATCGACCTGGGGCAGCTCGGGCGTGGCGCCCTCGTCTTCCGGGGCCAGCTCTTCGGCAGGCCAGGAGAGCACGTTGGTCGGCGTGGGCTTGCCGCGGAACTCGGTGTTCAGCGTGGCGATGCGGGCATCGTCGCAGCCCATGACGCAGATCTCGAAGGCGGCGGGGTCAAGCCCCAGCCGGTCGCAGACCGCCAGCGCGGCGCGCGCGGCATGCTCGGGCAGCGCGGCGTCTTCCCAGCGGGGATCTTCGATCACGCAATCGACGATATCGGGGGTCTCGGTCATGGCAGGCCCATACAGCAACAGCCCGGAGCCGCCAATCCTTGATCGCGGGCTGCCCCGGCGGGGACAGCCCGAAAGCCGTCAGCTTTCCTCGTCGGCCTCGTAGGCCTCGATGATCTTGGCCACCAGGTGGTGGCGTACCACGTCCTTGGCGGTGAAGTAGTTGAAGCTGATGTCGGGGATCGCCGAGAGCAGGCGCTCGGCATCCCTCAGCCCCGACTGCACGCCGCGCGGCAGGTCGACCTGGCTGCGGTCGCCGGTGATCACCATGCGAGAGCCCTCGCCGAGGCGGGTCAGGAACATCTTCATCTGCATGGTGGTGGCGTTCTGGGCCTCGTCGAGCACCACGAAGGCATTGGCCAGGGTCCGGCCGCGCATGAAGGCCAGCGGCGCGATCTCGATCTTCTTGGCCTCGCGCAGCTTGCCCACGTCCTTGGCGCCGAGGAAGTCGTTCAGCGCGTCATAGAGCGGCTGCATGTAGGGATCGACCTTCTCTTCCTGGGTGCCGGGCAGGAAGCCCAGGCGCTCGCCCGCCTCGACGGCGGGGCGGGTCAGGATGATCTTGTCGACATTGCCCTCGATGAAATGGTTCACCGCCACGGCGACGGCGAGATAGGTCTTGCCGGTGCCCGCCGGGCCGATACCGAAGCTCAGCTCGTGCTTGAACAGGTTGCGGACGTAGTCCTTCTGCGCCTCGGTGCGCGGCTCGACCATCTTGCGGCGGGTCTTGATCTCGACATCGCCACCCCGGAACATTTCCAGCTGGTCGCCGTCCGGCGTCGCGGTCGAGGGGTTCTCGGCACCCGGTTCGCGCATGCGGATTTCGCGGTCGATATCGGCGGGCCCGACCTCGCGGTCCGCTTCGAGCCGGGCATAGAGCGCGCGCAGCACGTCGACGGTTTCCTGGGCAGCGACTGCCTCGCCATGGGCGACCAGGTGATTGCCGCGGCGCAGGATCTGTATGCCCAGTTGCTGTTCCAGGTAGGCCAGGTTCCGGTCGTACTCGCCGCAGAGCTCGATCAGGAGGCGGTTATCGGGGAATTCGACGGCAACTTCGGCAAGGGGGGTGTCGTCCGTGCCGGGGGTCAGCAGGCTGGTGGCCAAAGAGCGCTCCTTCAGATCTTGGCCGGTGCGTGGCACCGGCGAGCCATGGTCTCAGCGTGGCAGGGGCCGGGGCGGGGGGCAAGCACCGATTGCGCGAAGGCCGACCATGGGACGGAAAATGCCGCAAGCGAAGGCTTGCGGCATCTGGGTGGTTACTCTGCGGCAGGGCGCTCGCCCCCTCGTCTCGGGGCGATCTCCGGGGAGCTGCCCCAGCTCCGGGTCTCAGGTTCCGGGCGCCTGGGTCGGGTCGGGAACCGGCGAGCCGCGCTTGAAGCCGCCGGTGGCGGTGTTGGGCGGCGCGGTGCCCGAGCAGACCGGCTTGCCGTATTTGTCCAGCCGCTGCGACAGGTAGCCTTCCAGGCCATCGTCGATGATCCAGTGGTCACAGCCGTTGGGGTCGACCCAGATGCCGGCCTTCATGGTCGACAGGTGGTGCGAGTTGAAGCCCCGGTCGATGCTCTTGTCACCGGGCACGTTGGACGGGTGTCCGCAGGCGGCCAGAGAGGCCAGCAGCAAGATACCCGAGGCAGCTTTCATGAGTTGCATGTCGCGGGTCCCCTCAGCGGATGCAGATGATTTCGACGCGCCGGTTGGCAGCCATGCCGGCGACGGTGGTATTGGGCTCTGCGGGCATGCGCTCGCCATAGCCGCGCACATCGGCGATCCGCGCGCCGACGGAATTGGCCACCTTGGCCACCGAGTTGGCGCGGTTGTACGAGAGCCGCATGTTGTAGGCATCCGAGGCCCGGCTGTCGGTATGGCCGACGATGATGTAGGAGGTGGCATTCGCCTGGCGGAAGAAATCGGCCAGACGCTGCTTGTTCGCCGCGCTGATGGCGTAGCTGTCGGTGGCGAAGAACTGGTCGCTCGGCATGACGCCGCAGACGTTGCCTCGTCGGCAGACCGGGATGCCCTCGCGGGTGACGTGGGGCGTCATGTAGCCCTCGGCGCCGTCATCCATCACCCAGTGCTCGCAGCCATCCGGATCGACCCAGATCGTCGGCACATAGGGTTCGTTCCAGCCCTTGCCCTGGGCCCGTGCCGTGCCTGGCACGATTGCCAGCATAAGCATCATGGCGCAGGCCATGGCCACGACAGCCAAGGGCCGGAACCGCGTTTTCTCCGCAGTTTCAACTACCACAACCAATTCCTTTCTGTCCCCGCGGGCTTTGGGGCGGCTGCTGTCCCGGCATCCGTCCAAGTCCGGCAATCATATGCGCTTTCACCATGACGCAGCGAAAAGCGCTTGTGAAGAGCGATCGCCCCGGCCGCGACCCAAATATGGTTTTGCGGCCACGCGGCTGAACTAGCTGTGGGGAGAGTGCCGAAGGATTGCGCCGCAGGGGCGCGGCAGGTCCGGCGGCGAGGGGCAGCGCAGACTGGCGAGGTAGCGGGGGCTTGCCGGGGGCAGGCTTCGGGGGCGGGTGGCCCCCGGCGCGGGCGCTCAGACGAGCTCTGCGGCCAGGGAGTTCGCCCCGGCGCTGGTCACCCGCACGCGGCGCAGATCGCCCGGCTTCAGGCCCTCGGCGGTGACATGCACCGCATGGAGGTGGTCGGACTTGCCGACCATTTGGCCCGGATGGCGGCCCGGCTTCTCGAAGAGCACGCCCACCTCTCGGCCCACCATGTCCTGCATGAAGGCCTGCTGCTGACGGCTCAGCAGCGCCTGCAGCTCGATCAGCCGGGCAGAGGCCACGTCGCCGGGCACCTGGCCGCCGCGATCGGCCGCCGGGGTGCCGGGGCGCGTGGAGTACTTGAACGAGAAGCAGGAGGCGTAATTGACCCGTTCGACCAGGTCCATGGTGTCGCGGAAGTCCTGGTCGGTTTCCTCCGGGAAGCCGACGATGAAGTCACCGGAAAGCGCGATATCGGGGCGCGCCTCGCGGATGCGCTCGATCAGCGCCATGTAGCTATCGCGGGTATGGCTGCGGTTCATCCGCTTCAGGATGCGGTCGCTGCCCGATTGCACCGGCAGGTGCAGGTAGGGCATCAGCTTCTCGCAATCGCCATGGGCGGCGATCAGGTCGTCCTCCATGTCGTTGGGGTGGCTGGTGGTGAAGCGGATGCGCTTGAGGTCGTCGATCTCGGCCAGGGTGCGGACCAGCCGCGCCAGGCCCCAGTCCCGGCCATCGGGCCCCTCGCCGTGGTAGGCGTTGACGTTCTGGCCCAGCAGGGTGATCTCGCGCACGCCGCGCTCGACCAGGTCGCGGGCCTCGCGCAACACGCGCTCGACCGGGCGAGAGACCTCGGCGCCACGGGTATAGGGCACCACGCAGAAGGCACAGAACTTGTCGCAGCCCTCCTGCACCGTCAGGAAGGCGGTCGGGCCGCGCTTCGCCTTGGGACGGGCCTTCAGCTTCTCGAACTTGTCCTCTTCGGGCATCTCGGTATCGAGCGCCTTCCTGCCCGAGCTGACCTGCGCCTCCATCTCGGGCAGGCGGTGGTAGCTCTGCGGCCCCACCACCAGGTCGACCATGGGCTGACGCAGCATGATCTCGCGCCCCTCGGCCTGGGCCACGCAGCCAGCCACGCCGATCTTCAGATCGGGCTTCTCGGCCTTCAGGTGCTTGAAGCGACCAAGCTCGGAGTAGACCTTCTCGGCTGCCTTCTCGCGGATGTGGCAGGTGTTGAGCAGGATCATGTCCGCCTCGTCCGGCGAAGAGACCTCGGCATAGCCCTGACCGCCCAGGGCCTCGGCCATGCGCTCGCTGTCGTAGACGTTCATCTGGCAGCCGTAGGTCTTGATGAAAAGCTTCTTGGGCTCGGACATCTGGGGCCTCTTCGGGGTAGCGGGTCAGGGCGTGTTGCTACACCGAAACGCGGGGTGCTTGCAATCGCCGGGCGGGTCGGGCTTCCTTGGCGGCAGACGCGACGACGGGGTGCCGGGGGCATATGCAGTTCGATTCTCTTCAGACCTTCCTGCGAAAGGGCCGGGACCTGCTGGCCAGGGGGCCCGTGGCGATGATCTTCGCCGAGGACGAGGTCGAGCTCGACAGCACCCTGCGCCACCACCGGGACGCCGGTTTCGCCGAGGTGCTGCTCTTTGCCCCCGAGGCGTTTACGGTCGCCGCCGACCTGGCCCGCGACATCCACCGCATCAGCTACCTGATGACCCGGCCCGAGGCCCTGAGCCAGGCTGTCAACGCGGTGATCGAGGCGGCGGCTCCGGGCACCTGGCTCTACTATTGCTACAACGCGGAATATCTCTTCCACCCGTTCTGCGAGACCCGCAACGTCGTCGAGCTTCTGGCCTTCCACGCCGAAGAGCGCCGCGATGCGATGCTGACCTACGTGATCGACCTCTACGCCGACGACCTGCAGGCGGCGCCGCAGGCGGTGTCGATCGAGCGGGCCCACCTGGACCGGGCGGGCTACTACGCCCTGGCGCGGCTGGACGAATGGGGCAACGAGCGCGAGCGTCAGCTGGATTTCCACGGCGGTTTGCGCTGGCGCTTTGAAGAGCACGTGCCCGAGAACAAGCGCAAGATCGACCGGATCTCTCTCTTCCGGGCGCGGGCGGGGCTGGTGATGGGCGAGAACCACCTTTTCAACGATCCCGAGTACAACACCTATTCCTGCCCCTGGCACCACAACCTGACCGCCTGCATCTGCTCTTTCCGCACCGCCAAGGCGCTGACCACCAACCCCGGTTCGCGCTTCGATATCCAAAGCTTCACCTGGCACAATTCCGCGCCCTTCGAGTGGCACTCGCGGCAGTTGCTGGACCTGGGGCTGATGGAGCCCGGTCAGTGGTTCTAGACCGGGCGCGGATCGCCGGAGGCAATGGGGCCGGAAGATTGTATCAACCGTTCCGCCCCGGCTCGTCTGGGTTGCTTGAGAAGAGCGCGATCTTGTTGCCCTGCGGATCGCGCAGGTAGCCCACGTAGAAACGTGGCCCATAGGCCTCGCGGAACCCCGGCGCGCCCTCGTCCGTTCCGCCGGCTGCCAGCGCTGCGGCATGCAGCCTGCGCACCTCTGCCTGGGTGCCCGCCTCGAAAGCCACCATCGTTCCGTTCCCGGCCGAGGCCGGGGCTTCGTCGAAGGTCGGTTTCACGTAGAAATCCGGGGCCGCCCCGCCCGCGCGCGGCAGATAGCTGAGCCCCTCCGGCCCGGTCTTGAGCGTGAAACCCAGATCGGGCAGGACGGCCGAGTAGAAACGCTCTGCGGCGGCAAGGTCATCGGCGCCGAAGGTGACATAGGCGATCATGGGGGCGGCTCTCCTGTCCTGCCGGGGGTGCTTTGCTTCTACAGCATGGGCGACGCGGGCTCACCCCGCGATCAGGAAACTTCGGGCGGCATCGCGGATCGCGCGGGTCAGCGGTGCAAGGCCCGGCGCCATGAGGCGCGAGACCTGCCAGAAGAGCGGCGTGTCGTGGGGCGTGTCGGGGATCAGCTCTACCAGCCGCCCCGAGGCCAGGCCCGGCGCCATCAGCACCTCTGGGTTCAGGCCCCAGCCCAGCCCCGCCTCGGCGGCCAGCACGAAGCCCTCGGTCGAGGGCAGGCGGTGAGTCGGGGGCCGCAGGCCGGGTCCGAAATGGGTCTGAAGCCAGAGGCCCTGCAAGCCGTCCTTGTCGTTGAAGCTCAGCATCGGTGCCCGCGCCAGCGCCTCGGCGGTCGCGCCCTCGGGCAGGTGGCGCGCCATGTAGCCGGGGCTGGCGGTGGCGCGGTAGCGCAGGGCGCCGAGCGGCAGTGCATCGCAGCCCAGCAGGCTGGCCCCCTCCGACGTGATCGCGCCCGAAACCTGGCCCTCGCGCAGCCAGCGGGCCGAATGGTCCTGGTCGTCGACCTCGACCTCGAAACTTGTGCCGGGCATGGCGTCCTGGGCGCGGGCCAGGGCGGCGGGCATCCAGGTGGCCAGGCTGTCGGCATTGACCGCCAGCCGCACCCGCGCCGCGCCGGGGGCCAGGTTCATCCGCTGTAGGGTCTGGGCCTCCAGCAGGGCGATCTCGTCGGCGTGCCGGGCCAGCTGTGCCCCCGCCTCGGTGGCGCGGGCCGGCGGGCCCCGGCGAATGAGCGGCGTGCCGATCCGCTCTTCCAGCGCCCGAAGCCGCTGCGAGACGGCGGATTGGGTGATCCCCAGCTCGGCCGCGGCCCGGTCGAAGCTGCCATGGCGCAGGATCGCCGCCAGGGCGGCCAGTTGAGCGCGGTCGAGTTGCATCAGTTTTTCTAATCCATACTGAAAATCATTCATTGGATATATCGCCCCGCCCGGCATAGGCCAAGCGCCTGAGCATATGGGACCGGGTGAAGGACGAGCGGCATGGGTGAGGCATTCTGGGCGGGGTTGGGACTGGGGCTGTCACTGATCGTGGCGATCGGTGCGCAGAATGCCTTCGTGCTGCGGCAGGGCATCCTGCGCCAGCACGTGGGCCCTGTGGTCCTGCTTTGCGCGGCCTCGGATGCGGTGCTGATCCTGGCGGGCGTGTTGGGCTTCGGCGCGCTGAGCCAGGCGCTGCCCTGGGCGGTGGAACTCATGCGACTGGGCGGCGCGGCCTTCCTGCTGGTCTATGGCGCGCTGGCGTTGCGCAGCGCCTGGCGCGGCGGGCAGGCGCTGGAGGCCGCCGAGGCCGCGGCAAGGCCGCTCTGGCAGAGCCTGGCGATCTCGGCGGCGCTGACCTGGGGCAACCCGCATGTCTACCTGGATACGGTGGTGCTCCTGGGGGCGGTCTCGGCGGATTTCGCCGACAAGCGTGCCTTTGCCACCGGGGCCATCTGCGCCTCCTTCGCCTTCTTCGTCACGCTTGGCTACGGCGCGCGGCTGCTGGCGCCGGTCTTCCGCCGCCCCCTGGCCTGGCGCTGCCTCGATCTTTCGGTGGCGCTGGTGATGTGGAGCGTCGCCCTGTCGCTGCTCTGGTCCTGAACAGCCTCGCGCGCGGACGGCCGCATCCGACCCCGAGGCGCTTGCCTCGACGCCGCAAGGCGCCTAGGACAAATGCATGACGAAAGCACGCAATTCCCCGGCCCCAGAGCCCGAACCCCCCGAGGCACAGGCCACGGAGTTCCAGCCGCTCGTGGCCATCGGCTGGATGCTGGCGACGGGTTTCTGCTTCGTCGGGGTCACGGCGCTGGTCAAGACACTGGGCACCGAGGTGCCCGCGCCTCAGGCGGCCTTCCTGCGCTTCCTGATGGGGCTGGTGTTCCTCGCGCCGGTGCTGCCACGGCTCCTGCATCTCAGGCTTTCGGGATTCCAATGGCGGCTCGTGGTGGGGCGCGGGGTCTTCCACTCCTTCGGTGTGGCGCTGTGGTTCTTCGCCATGGCGCGGCTGCCGCTGGCCGATGTCACCGCGCTGAATTACCTCAACCCTATCCTGATCACCCTCGGGGCCGGGATCTTCCTGGGCGACAAGCTGGCCGCGCGGCGGCTGGCGGCGGTCGGCGTGGCGCTGATCGGGGCGCTGATCATCCTGCGGCCGGGGCTGCGCGAGATCAGCCTGGGCCATATCGCGATGCTGGGCACGGCCAGCGCCTTCGCGGGCTCCTACATGATCTCGAAGCGGCTCTCGGATGACCTGGATCCGGCGCTGATCGTGGCGCTGATGTCGGTGACGGTCTCCATCGGGCTGCTGCCCGTGGCGCTGCCGGTCTGGGTGACGCCCACGGGGCTGCAACTGGTGCAGCTGGCGGGCGTGGCGCTGCTGGCGACCCTGGGGCATTACTTCATGACCCTGGCCTTCCGGGCCGGGCCGATGACGGTGACACAGCCGGTGACCTTCCTGCAACTGGTCTGGGCGGTGCTCCTGGGCGCGCTGGTCTTCGGCGAAGAGCCCGACCCCTACGTGATCTTCGGCGGCGGGCTGATCCTGGCCGCGGTCAGCTTCATCACCTTCCGGGAAGCGCAGCTGAAGCGCCGCGACGCGGGTCGCGCGGTCGAGGCGACGAAACCCTGAGCCTTCGGCGTCCGCGCTTGATCAAGGTCAAAGCCGCAGGGCGGAATCACCATTAGACCTTTGCTTCGGACAAGAAGTGAAAGGACAGGGCGATGTCGCATACCCCTCATACGCTGGACCAGGAGTTCCCGGAATTCGTCGAGCTCATCGACGCTCTGAAGGGCACGGATGCGCATTTCGCGCGACTGGCAGAAGAGTACCACGAGGTGAACCGCAAGATTCACCGCCAGGAAACCAACGTCGAGCCGGTCGAGGACCTGGTGCTGATCGAGGCGCGCAAGCGGCGCGGCGCGCTGAAGGACCAGATCTACGCCGTTCTGCGGGCCAACCATCTGACTGCCTGAAACGTGAGAACCGCGCGCGGCGTTCAGCCCACCTCGTAGGGCAGGGTACCGCGCGCATTGCTGTCGATGGTCAGGCGCCGTTCCAGCGGCGGGACCGAGCGCTGGTGGCAATGCTCGCGCTCGCAGATCCGGCAGGAGATCCCGATGGGCTCGAAGGTGCCGGGGCCCGACAGGTCCAGGCCATCCGCGTAGACGAGCTTGTCCGCATGGGCGACCTCGCAACCAAGCGAGATGGCGTAGCGCCGCACCGGCGCCCCCCAGCGTCCCCCCGATTTCGACACGTCCCGCGCCAGGCTGATGTAGCGCACCCCGTCCGGGGTCTCGGCCAGCTGGCGCAGGAACTGGCCCGGAGTCTCGAAGGCGCGGTGCACGTTCCACAGCGGGCAGGCCCCGCCGTAGCGGGCGAATTGCAGCCGCGTGGCCGAATGGCGCTTGGTGATCGTGCCGGCCTGGTCGACGCGGACGAAAAAGAACGGAATGCCCTTTGCTCCCGGCCGCTGCAGGGTCGAGAGACGGTGGCAGACCTGTTCGATCGAGGCGCCGAAACGCATCGAGAGCACCTCCAGGTCGTGGCGCGTCTCCTGCGCGGCCTCAAGGAAGCGGGTGTAGGGCATCAGCGCCGCCCCGGCGAAGTAATTGGCCAGGCCGATCTTGGCGATGGCACGGGCGGTGTCGGACTGGAAGCGCGCCAGGTCCAGCGTCGCCTCCAGCAGCTTGTCCTGCTCCAGCAGCGCGACCTGAAGCAGCAGCTGGAAGGTCTGGGTCTCGGGCGCGGCACGCAGGGAGAGCGTCAGCTCCTTGCGCTCGGGGTCGTAGCGGCGCAGCTCGTGGATGTCGTCGAACTTGGTGCGCACTCCGAGGTTGCCGAGCGCCGAGACGGCGCGCACGCGGATGTTGTTCTCGTTCCGCAGGGGCGTGGCGAAGCGTTCGGCGGCGCGGTCCACGGCGTCGATGTAATTGTCGCAATAGTGGAAGAAATCGCGCACTTCGTCCCAGGGGCTGGGGGTGGCGCGGGCATCGTCGCGGCCAAGCGCCTCGTCCAGCGAGGCCAGGCGTTCGTGGGTCTGGCGGTAGGCGCGGTGCAGGTGCAGGAAGGCCCGTGCCAGGGCCGGCGCATTCGAGGCCGTCAGCCGCAGATCCGCCATCGGCGGCGACAGATCGGCCAGCACCGGATCCGCCATGGCCTCTCGCATGTCCGAGACCAGGCGCTCGCTGTCGCCGGTCGAAAGCTCGGTCACGTCGAAGCCGAATTCCTGCGCCAGGGACAGCACAACCGAGGTCGAGACCGGCCGGTTGTTGTTCTCCATCTGGTTCAGATAGGGCAGCGAGATGCCCAGCTTGGTGGCGAATTCCTTCTGGGTCAGGTCCAGCTTCTGGCGCGTCTCGCGCAGCTTCGCCCCGGCGTAAAGTTTCTGATTGCCCATGCCCACCTGTCCCGACGCTGCAAGGCCACCGGAAATCCCGGTGGCTTTGCAGATTAACATCCCGAGAGGCTAACTTTGCAAATCTTGCTTAACAAGCCGTAAGACAGGACGTGGCACATGCGTGTCAGAGCGTCGCGGCATAGGCCTCGAGCTGGCTGGCCACGGTGCCCCAGCCATCGAAGAAGCCCATCTGTTCATGTTGGGCGCAGGCCTCGGGCGAACGGTGCCGCACGGTGACGGTATAGCGGGTGCCTTCGCCGTCGTCCTCGAAGTCGAGGATGGCGGTCATGAAGGGATCGGGGGCGGGCTTCCAGCCCTCTGAGTAGGCATCGGTGAAGACCAGCCGGCGCCCCTCGATCACTTCGAGGTAGACTCCGGTGTTCTCCATCACGTTGCCCTCGACTTCGAAGGTCGTGTTGAAGCGCCCGCCGACGCGCAGGTCGATGTCGCAGGCCGTCACGCGGTGCGGCGCGGGGATGAAGAAATGCGGGATATGCTCGGGGCGGGTCCAGCATTCCCAGACCAGTGCGCGGGGCACCGCGAGGTGGCGGGTGAAGCTGAGGTCGGTGCGCGGGCTCTGGTCGGTCATGGCTTTCTCTCTTCCGAAATTTGGGTGACATAGGCGTCGAAACGATCAAGGCGGCCCTGCCAGAGGGCGCGCTGTTCGGCCAGCCAGTCCTGCACCGGCGCGAAGGCCTCGGGCGAGAGCGCGCAGCTGCGCACCCGGCCCTCCTTCTTGCTGGTGATCAGCCCCGCGCTTTCCAGCTTCTTCAGATGCGCAGTGAACGAGGGCAGAGACATGTCATGGACAGCGTGCAGCTCGCTCACCGTGGCAGGGCCACGGGCGAGACGTTCCAGGATCCGACGTCTGGTCGGATCGGAAAGGGCCGCGAAGGCCATGTCGAGGGCGGGATCAAGCTTAGCCATATGGCTAAGTAATCAGCCTGCCGCGAGTCGGGCAAGCGAAAACTTAGCTGAGTGGCTAAGTGTCTTCAGGCCACGCCAAGGCGGCGCTCACGCCGCATGACCGCCAGGATGCAGCAGACCGAGGCGATGCCGCAGACCAGCATCAGCCAGATCAGCGGGAAGGCCCCCGTGCCAGGTGCCAGCAGGCTGCCCGCCAGCGCCGAGAGCGCGGCGCCGCCACCGATCATGATCGCGCCGCCAAGTCCCGCCGCCGTGCCCGCAAGGTGGGGCCGGACGGACAGCATCCCGGCATTGGCCGAGGGAATCGTCATGCCATTGCCGAAGCCCACGAAGATCATCGCTCCGAAGAAGGCATAGGGGCCGCCGAAATCGGCCAGGGCGCAGAGCAGCGACAGCAGCATGCCGAGGGTGACGATGAGGCCGCCGGACAGGATCATCCGGTTCATCCCGACGCGCGAGGCATAGAGGCCGGTGAACCAGTTGCCGATGAAGTAGCCGATCCCGGCGGCGGCGTTGAACATGCCGAACTGCGCCGGCGACAGGCCGAAGACCGAGGTGGCAACGAAGGGGCCGCCGCCGATATAGGCGAAGAAGGCGCCGGACGAGGTCGCGGCGGCCATCGAGTAGCCCCAGAAGCGCGGCGAGGTCAGCAGCTCGGGGTATTCGCCGAACTGGCGCAGGATCGACAGGTCCGAGGGCGCGGCGGTCTCACCCAGGTCGGCCCAGGTGATCCAGAAGATCACCAGGCCAGAGGCCAGCAGCAGCCAGAACGAGGCCTGCCAGCCGAAGAATTCATCCAGCACCCCGCCGAGGACCGGGGCGAACATCGGCACCATGGACATGCCCATGGTGACATAGCCCATCATCGCCGCGGCGCGGTCGGGGGTGTTGATGTCACGCACCACGGCCCGCGACAGCGCCATGGAGGTGGCGACCGAGGCCTGCAGGATGCGGAAGACCATGAAGGTGGCGAAGTTCGGCGCCAGCAGGCAGCCGATGGTCGCCAGAACGAAGATCCCCAGACCCCAGAGCAGCAGCGGACGCCGCCCGTAGCGATCGGCGAAGGGCCCGACAAAGAGCTGCAGGAAGCCGCTGGCCGCCAGGTAGCCCGCGACGGAAAGCTGGACCACCTTGTAGTCGACGGCGAAATAATCTGCGATCTTCGGCAGCGACGGCAGGAAGACGTTCATCGTCATCGCACCGATTCCGGCAAGCAGGATCAGCGTCGACAGATGCGGAGGGGTGCTGCGGTCCAGGTACCGGCGGGGTTTGGTCTGGGTCATTGCATTGTGCTAGACGTATGAAACTCGCATGTCCATGCGCCTGTCACGTAGTTTGCAGTTTTGCAGTTTGCTAGAGGGGCTCTGCCAAGACTTTGCAAATTTGCCCCTTTTCCCTTTTTACCTGTTCTTTCGGACTCTATGCTTCCCCTGCATGCATGCGAAGATCCGGCAAGGCCGGACCTGAGGGAAGGAGAGCGCGATGACGGATATCCTGGAAGAGCTGAAGGCACGGCGCGAGACGGCCCGGCTGGGCGGTGGCGAAAAGCGGATCGCGGCACAGCACGCCAAGGGCAAGCTGACCGCGCGCGAGCGTATCGACCTGCTGCTGGATGCCGACAGTTTCGAGGAATTCGACATGTTCGTCGCGCATCGCTGCACGGACTTCGGCATGGAGAAGCAGCGCCCCTACGGCGACGGCGTGGTCACCGGCTGGGGCACGATCAACGGTCGGCAGGTCTATGTCTTCAGCCAGGATTTCACCGTCTTCGGCGGCTCGCTCTCTGAAACCCATGCCCAGAAGATCTGCAAGATCATGGATATGGCGATGCAGAACGGCGCGCCGGTCATCGGGCTGAACGACTCGGGCGGGGCCCGCATCCAGGAAGGCGTCGCCTCCCTGGCCGGCTACGCGGAGGTCTTCCAGCGCAACGTGATGGCCTCGGGCGTGGTGCCGCAGATCAGCGTGATCATGGGCCCCTGTGCCGGTGGCGCGGTCTACAGCCCCGCCATGACCGACTTCATCTTCATGGTGAAAGACAGCTCCTACATGTTCGTCACCGGCCCTGACGTGGTGAAGACCGTTACCAACGAAGTGGTGACCGCGGAGGAACTGGGCGGCGCCTCGACCCACACCAAGAAATCCAGCGTCGCCGATGGCGCTTTCGAGAATGACGTGGAAGCCATGGCCGAGGTGCGCCGCCTGGTGGACTTCCTGCCGCTCAACAACCGCGAGAAGCCGCCCGTGCGGCCCTTCTTCGACGATGTGAACCGGATCGAGACCAGCCTCGACACGCTGATCCCCGACAACGCCAACAGCCCCTACGACATGAAGGAGCTGATCCTGAAGATCGCCGACGAGGGCGATTTCTACGAGATCCAGGAAGACTTCGCCAAGAACATGATCACCGGCTTCATCCGACTGGAAGGCCAGTCGGTGGGGGTGGTGGCGAACCAGCCGCTGGTGCTGGCCGGGTGCCTCGACATCGATTCCAGCCGCAAGGCCGCGCGGTTCGTGCGTTTCTGCGACGCCTTCGAGATCCCGATCCTGACCCTGGTCGACGTGCCGGGTTTCCTGCCGGGCACCAGCCAGGAATACGGCGGCGTCATCAAGCACGGCGCCAAGCTGCTCTTTGCCTATGGCGAAGCGACGGTGCCCAAGGTAACGGTGATCACCCGCAAGGCCTATGGCGGCGCCTACGACGTGATGTCCTCGAAGCATCTGCGTGGTGATTTCAACTATGCCTGGCCGACCGCCGAAATCGCGGTGATGGGCGCCAAGGGCGCGACCGAGATCATCCACCGTGCCGACCTGGGCGACGCCGAGAAGATCGCGAAGCACACCAAGGACTACGAGGACCGCTTCGCCAATCCCTTCATCGCCGCGGAACGGGGCTTCATCGACGAGGTGATCCAGCCGCGTTCGACCCGTCGGCGTGTGGCGCGGGCCTTCGCCAGCCTTCGCGGCAAGAAGCTGCAGAATCCCTGGAAGAAGCACGACAACATCCCGCTCTGAACGGGCATTCACGAAGGGCAGAGGCCACATGGCGCGCAAAGGCTGGCATATCCTGAAGGACGAGGGGCGGGTCACCGTGACCCGTCGCCTGCCGGTGCGCTTCGATCTCTCGGTCGAGGCAGAGCTGCCCTGTGCCCGCACGGTCTCTCTCACCCGCGTGGCGCAGCAGGTGCGCCAGGACATGTGGCGGCGGCTGCAGGATCTGCGCGGCTTCGCCCCGGCGGTCGAGGTCTCTCGATCCGAGGGCGGGCTGGTGATCCGGGCCGGCGGCGCGCTGGCGGACCCGGTGACGGGCCGGGTGCGCGACAGCCTGGCCGACCTGCTGGAAAGCCCCACCCACCAGGCGCGCTGGATCGCCCATGCCGGGAGGCGCAGCCATGGCTGATCTTCGCCGCAGGGCCCCCCGCAAGCGCCAGGACCTGTCACGCCCAGACCCCGCGCATGTGCCGCATCTGGAGGCACCTCGCCTGCGCCCACAACATGTTGCGGGTCCCCGGCCAAACCCCTATCAGGCTGAGCTTTTCGCACCACAGGAAGTGACCGTGAAAGCGCCCAGATATGAAATCCATCGTGATCGGGCTATGCTTGTCTCATGCCGCCATGGCGCGGCTGAACCGGAATGTCCCCATGTTGAAGGGCCGCAAAGGCTCCGGGGGACCCAGAGGCATGTCAGGAGTTTAGAATGTCCCGATCCATCCACCTTCTTCTCGCCCTCGCGTTCGCAGGCAGCCTTGCTGCCTGCGCCAAGCCCGCGACCGAGGAATACGTCGTGGTCGAGCCCGAGCCCATCTCGAGCGAACCCGTCTACACCGGCAAGTACAAGTAAGACTGGCGGGCGCACGCATCGCCGTGCGCCCCACCCCCTGAAAGGGGGGAAAAGCGCCGATTTTCGTGTGCCGGCGGAAAACTCTTCCAATGGTTGTATTGGCGGATACGGTTTCTCCCATTCGTGTAGTGTAAATGGGAGTTTTGTTTCATGCCGACCTTCAGCCTTCTGCGTCTTGTCGCCGGCGGGTCATGCCTGGCCCTCGTGGCGGCCTGTACGCCTCCTCCGCCAGAGCCGATGCGCCTCTCGCCGCAGCCTACCTACAACAAGATGGGCGGGCTCGAATCCTGTGGCCAGGGCTACACGATCCGCAACGAGACCTGCGTCCCGGATGACGAGTGCTACGAGCTCGACCGCCAGACCGGGCGCGAAATTCCCTGTCCGCCTCCGGGCCGTGATCCCGGCGACGACGACGACGGGCCCAACTACCCGGATCCCCAGTAAGACCTTCCGCGAGGGTCCGGTCTTTGCCCGGGCCTTCGTCCCCGTTTCGCTGCCGGTCCTTCCCGGCTTGCCTCGTACCACCACCAACAAGGGAAGGGCCGAGGCATGCTGAAGCACCGTGGCTTCCCCGGGCGTCTGCCCGGTTCCGATTTCCAGTTCACCATCCGCCGCGCCAATCCCAAGGGCGTGACGCCGATTACCAAGCGCGAGCGCTACAAGGATCGGCGCACCCCCGACAAGCGCGCCGACGAGGCCTTCATGGCCGCCCTCTGGGAGCACTTCGGCGACCAGCCCTTCGAGCGCGGCAACCTCGATGCGGGGCGCCTGTCCTGGCTTTTTGGCCGCGAGGTGCTGCCCGCGGAAGAGCCTTTCGATCCAGAGAGTTACGAAGCCCTCCTCGTCATCGACGAGGCCGCCGCACGTGCCGCTTTCCCAGGCGCCTTTGAAGAGGAGGACTGGGCGTGATCCTGCCTATGTCCGTCCGGATTGCGCGGGTTTCGGCCCAGCTTCGCGGGGCTCCGGTCAAGGGGCTTGCGGGCGTGCGTCCGACGGGCAGCAATGGGCGGGCCGTCATGCCGGGTGCAACGCCCGGAGGCGCGGCGTGTCAATACCGTTACCCTTCCCCTATCGGGCAGCCGCTCGTCCCCAATTCGCGGCTGCCCGTTTTTTCGTCCCGGTCGCGTATCGCCGGGGTGCAGGATCGGCGGCAACGGAACAGATGTGTCGCGGCGGCGGAACTTTTTTCAAGTCTCGGCGTTTCTATCCGCAGAACGCTCCAACACGAAGGTAGGTATCTATGTTCAAGAAAACCTGGATTCTCGCCGGTCTGCTTTGCACCGGTCTCGCAGCATGTGGTGACACCCTCGGCGAACAGGCCGTGCTCGGCGGCGCCGCAGGCGTTGGCGCAGCAGCCGTCACCGGCGGCAGCGTCGGCAGCGGCGCCCTGGTCGGCGCAGCCGGCAACGTGGCCTACTGCCAGGCCAACCCCGGCGCCTGCCGCTAAGGCCTTCGGCGCCTGCGCCGTTGACGCCTGCGATGGTGCGGCAACTGCCGCCCGTCTGACAGTACAATCCAAAGCATGCCCCTCGTTGCGCCTTCCGCGCGGCGGGGGGCTTTCGTTTGCGCGCCGCACAGCTCCGGCGGGCGCTCCAAGACCTCGGGGAGGGGCCTGACATGTTCCAGAAGATCCTGATCGCCAACCGGGGCGAGATCGCCTGCCGCGTCATCAAGACGGCGCGCAAGATGGGTATCTCGACCGTTGCCATCTATTCGGATGCCGACCGCCATGCGCTCCACGTGGCCATGGCCGACGAGGCGGTGCACATCGGCCCGCCGCCCGCCAACCAGTCCTATATCGTCATCGACAAGGTGATGGAGGCGATCCGGGCGACCGGCGCCGAGGCGGTGCATCCGGGCTATGGCTTCCTGTCCGAGAACCCCAAGTTCGCCGAGGCGCTCGAGGCCGAGGGCGTGGCCTTCGTCGGCCCGCCGGTGAAGGCCATCGAGGCCATGGGCGACAAGATCACCTCGAAGAAGATCGCCCAGGAGGCCGGGGTCAGCACCGTGCCCGGCTACATGGGCCTGATCGAGGACGCCGAAGAGGCGGTGAAGATCTCGGGCGAGATCGGCTACCCGGTGATGATCAAGGCCTCCGCCGGCGGCGGTGGCAAGGGCATGCGCATCGCCTGGAACGACGATGAGGCGCGCGAGGGCTTCCAGAGCTCGAAGAACGAGGCCGCCAGCAGCTTCGGCGATGACCGTATCTTCATCGAGAAGTTCGTCACCCAGCCCCGCCACATCGAGATCCAGGTGCTCTGCGACGCGCATGGCAACGGCATCTACCTGGGCGAGCGCGAATGCTCGATCCAGCGCCGCAACCAGAAGGTCGTCGAAGAGGCGCCCTCGCCCTTCCTCGACGAGGCCACCCGCCGCGCCATGGGTGAACAGGCGGTGGCCCTGGCCAAGGCCGTCGGCTACGCCAGCGCCGGCACCGTGGAATTCATCGTCGATGGCGACCGCAACTTCTACTTCCTCGAGATGAACACCCGCCTGCAGGTGGAACACCCGGTGACCGAGCTGATCACCGGCGTCGACCTGGTGGAACAGATGATCCGGGTGGCGAACGGCGAGCCGCTCGGCATCACCCAGGACGACGTGACCCTGACCGGCTGGGCCATCGAGAACCGTCTCTACGCCGAGGACCCCTATCGCGGCTTCCTGCCCTCCATCGGTCGCCTGACCCGTTACCGCCCGCCGGAAGAGATCGCCGCCGGGCCGTTGCTGGAGAACGGCAAATGGCAGGGCGAGGCGCCTGCGGGGGCCGAGGCCGTGCGCAATGACACCGGCGTCTTCGAGGGCGGCGAGATCTCGATGTACTACGACCCGATGATCGCCAAGCTCTGCACTTGGGCGCCGACCCGCGAGGCGGCAATCGAGGCCATGCGCGTGGCGCTGGACGGCTTCGAGGTCGAGGGCATCGGCCACAACCTGCCCTTCCTGTCGGCCGTGATGGACCACGAGATCTTCATCAAAGGCGAGATGACCACCGCCTTCATCGCCGAGCAATACCCCGATGGCTTCGAGGGCGTGGAGCTGCCCGAGGCCGAGCTGCGGCGCATCGCTGCCGCCACGGCCGCCATGCACCGCGTGGCCGAGATCCGGCGCACCCGCATCTCGGGCCGCATGGACAACCACGAACGGGTCGTGGGCACCGAATGGGTCGTCTCTCTGCAGGGCGCCGAGTTCGCCCTGTCGATCAAGGCCGACCGCGAGGGGGCCTCTGTCTCCTTCGCCGATGGCAGCGCGCTGCGTGTCGAGGGTGCCTGGACGCCGGGCGATACGCTGGCCCGGATGAGCGTGGACGGTGCGCCGCTGGTGCTGAAGGTCGACAAGATCTCGGGCGGGTTCCGCATCCGCAACCGGGGCGCCGACGTGAAGGTCCATGTGCGCAACCCGCGCCAGGCCGAGCTGGCCCGGCTGATGCCCGAGCGCGTGGCCCCCGATACCTCGAAGCTGCTGCTCTGCCCGATGCCGGGCCTTGTGGTGAAGACCTTCGTGGAAGAGGGCGAAGAGGTGCAGGAAGGCCAGCCGCTCTGCACCATCGAGGCGATGAAGATGGAGAACATCCTGCGCGCCGAGAAGAAGGGCGTGGTCTCCAAGATCAACGCGGGCCCCGGCGACAGCCTTGCCGTGGACGAAGTGATCATGGAGTTTGAATGAGCCATGCGCGGCAGCCTGCCATATCCCCAGGGGCCCTACGGGGCCCGGACCGGAGCCGGGCAGTGCCGCGCATTTTCGATGAATTCACCGTTTAAGCGCTTCGTCATTCCCCTCTCCCATAAGGCCGAGAGCATTCTCACCTGGGGGCCGGTGACCGATGGACGTGATCCTGCATATCGGAGCGCATCGCACCGCGATGACCTCGTTTCAGAGCTACCTGCGGGCCAATGCACCGGCGCTGGCCGGGCGTGGCGTGGATGTCTGGGGCCCGCGGCGGACGCGGGGCGGGGTGCTGGCGGGGGTGATCCCCGGACCGGGGCCGCTGCCGCCCGCCCGGCAGTTCGACCGGGCCTGCGGGCGCATCGCGCTGAACCTTGCCAAGGCCGAGGCGCGTCTCGTGACCCATCTGCTGGTCAGCGACGAGAACATCCTTGGCCATCCGCGCGCCAACCTGCGACGCGAAAGGCTTTACCCGGATGCGGGGCCTCGGGTCGCGGCCTTCGCGCGGGCCTTCTCGGGGCGGGTCAGGCGGATCGTGATCTCGGTCCGCGCGCCGGAGCGCTACTGGACCTCCGTGTTGTGCTTCGCCCTGGCGCGCGGCCATGCGCTGCCGGGGCGTGCCACCCTGGACCGTCTGGTGACTCAGCCCAGGGGCTGGCGCGAGGTGATCGAGGATGTGGCCAGCGCCGCGCCGGGGATCGAGATCCTTGTCATGCCGCACGAACGCTACGCCGGCCTGCCCGAGCGGCGGCTGGCGCGGATGCTGGGGCTGCCCCCTTGCTTGCCGCAGGCCCATGCGCGGGACTGGCTGAACCGCTCTCCCGATCTTGCCGTGCTGCGGGCGCGCCTGGCCGAACGCGGCGAGGCGGGACTGCCGGAGGGGCAGGGGGCCTGGCACCCCTTCGACACGGCACAGCGCCGGGCACTGAACGATATCTACCGGGACGACATGTCCTGGCTCTCTGCCGGGGCCTCGGGCCTCGCCCGGCTTGCGCCGGACCCCTGGGAGGAGGGGGTGGAGGAGGCTTACCCGACAGGACCAAACGGCGGGCAGCAGGCGGCGATAGATCCGCGCGCCCGTCTCAGGAAGAGAGGACAAGGCGATGACGACGAAGAAGGACGCATGGTCCGCGCGCGCTGAGAAAGAGCTGCGCGGCCGCCCGCTTGAGGATCTGACCTGGCAGACGCTGGAGGGGATCGACGTCCAGCCTCTCTATACCGCCGAGGACACCTCGGACCTGCCCCATATGGACAGCCTGCCGGGCGAGGCGCCGTTCACGCGGGGCGTGCGCTCGACGATGTATGCGGGCCGCCCCTGGACGATCCGCCAATACGCCGGCTTCTCGACCGCCGAGGAAAGCAACGCCTTCTACCGCCGCAACCTGGCCGCCGGTCAGCAGGGCGTCAGCGTCGCCTTCGACCTGGCGACGCACCGGGGCTATGACAGCGACCACCCCCGCGTGATGGGGGATGTGGGCAAGGCCGGCGTGGCCATCGACTCGGTCGAGGACATGAAGATCCTGTTTGACGGCATCCCGCTGGACAAGGTGTCGGTCTCGATGACGATGAACGGCGCGGTGATCCCGATCCTGGCCAATTACATCGTGGCTGGGGAAGAGCAGGGCGTCGACCCTGCGCAGCTCTCCGGGACGATCCAGAACGACATCCTGAAGGAGTTCATGGTCCGCAACACCTATGTCTATCCGCCCGAGCCTTCGATGCGGATCATCTCGGACATCATCGAGTACACCTCGAACGAGATGCCGAAGTTCAACTCGATCTCGATTTCCGGCTACCACATGCAGGAAGCGGGCGCGAACCTGGTGCAGGAGCTGGCCTATACGCTGGCCGACGGCCGGGAATACGTGAAGGCCGCGATCGAGGCCGGAATGGACGTCGACAAGTTCGCCGGCCGGCTGTCCTTCTTCTTTGCCATCGGCATGAATTTCTTCATGGAGATCGCCAAGCTCCGCGCGGCCCGCACCCTCTGGCACCGCGTGATGACCGAGATGGGCGCACAGAACGACCGCTCGAAGATGCTGCGCACCCACTGCCAGACCTCGGGTGTCTCCTTGCAGGAGCAGGACCCCTACAACAACGTCATCCGTACCGCCTACGAGGCCATGTCGGCGGTGCTCGGCGGCACCCAGTCGCTGCACACCAATGCCCTGGACGAGGCCATCGCCCTGCCCACCGATTTCTCGGCCCGCATCGCCCGCAACACCCAGCTGGTGCTGCAGGAAGAGACCGGCGTGACCAAGGTCGTCGACCCGCTGGCGGGCTCCTACTACGTCGAGAGCCTGACCAACGAGCTGATCGAGAAGGCCTGGGCGCTGATGCAGGAGGTCGAGGAGATGGGCGGCATGACCAAGGCCGTGGCCTCGGGCATGCCCAAGCTGCGCATCGAGGAAAGCGCGGCACGGCGGCAGGCGATGATCGACCGCGGCGAAGAGGTGATCGTCGGGGTCAACAAGTACCGCAAGGACAAGGAAGACCCGATCGACATCCTGGATGTCGACAACGTGAAGGTGCGCGACAGCCAGATCGCGCGGCTGGAGAAGATCCGCGCCAGCCGTGACGAGGCTGCCTGCCAGGCGGCGCTCGACGAGCTGACGCGCCGCGCCAAGGAGGGGGGCAACCTGCTGGAAGCCGCCGTCGAAGCCGCCCGCGCGCGGGCCTCTGTCGGAGAGATCAGCATGGCAATGGAGAAGGAATTCGGCCGCCACCAGGCCGAGGTGAAGACCCTGGCCGGGGTCTACGGTGCCGCCTACGAGGGCGACGAGGACTTCGCCGCGATCCAGCGCTCTGTCGAGGCCTTCGCCGAGGAAGAAGGGCGCCGCCCCCGGATGCTGGTGGTCAAGCTGGGCCAGGACGGTCACGACCGCGGCGCCAAGGTGATCGCCACGGCCTTTGCCGATATCGGCTTCGACGTGGATGTGGGTCCGCTCTTCCAGACCCCGGAAGAGGCGGCGCAGGATGCCATCGACAACGATGTGCATGTCATCGGGCTCAGCAGCCAGGCGGCGGGGCACAAGACGCTGGCACCGCAGCTGATCGAGGCGCTGAAAGAGCGGGATGCGGGGGATATCCTGGTGATCTGCGGCGGGGTGATCCCGCAGCAGGATTACGACTTCCTGAAGCAGGCCGGCGTGAAGGCGATCTTCGGGCCGGGCACCAATATCCCCTCGGCGGCGCAGGACATCCTGCAGCTCATCCGCGCCGCGCGGGCCTGAGGGTCGGGGCTAGGCCTCGGGCCCGTCGCGCCCGGGGGATCAGCCCGGCGGCTGCCCCGGTACCCAGCCGGGGCTGGCCAGCTCCCAGCCGTCGAAGGTGAAGCCCGGCGTCACCACGCAAGACACCAGGGTCCAGCCCTTCACCGCCTCGGCGGCCTGCCACATGTGGCGGGGTATGAAATGGCTGGGGCGCTGGCCTGCGGTGACATCGGTGCCCAGCCAGGTCTCGGTCGGTGGCGTGTCGTCGTTCGGAGACACCAGGCAGCGCAGGGGGCTGCCGATGTGAAAATACCAGGTCTCGTCGCAGTCGATCCGGTGCCAGTGGCAGGTCTGGCCCTCTTCCAGAAGGTAGTAGATGGCCGAGACGCCGGGCCGGTTGCCGCCGGTCCAATCCGGTTGCCAGGTGTCCCGGTGCCAGCCCCCCTCGGGGTGCGGCGTCAGTCCGAGAACGTCGATCAACTCCTTCGCGGTTGTCATCTTCTGCTCCATTGTGTCCCGCCCCAACTCTTGGGGGAGGGGCTGTGAAAGGCCAGAGCACCGGGGGCCTATGGGCGTTTCTCGGCACGCAAATGCGCATTTGCATTTGTGTGACGCCCTCAGGCGTCACATATGCTCAGCCGTGAGGCACTTGCCAATCCTGCTGCGCTGCGGAAAGATGGCCTCCGCCAGCCGTGTCGGAGCCCCCATGAGCCTCATCGTTCGACCAATCATTTCAAGTGATTACCCTCGAGTCCTGGAAATCTGGACGCCCTATTACCGCACGACGACCGTCACCTTCGCCTCTGCAGAGAAAACGGCAGAGACCTTGCCGCTCTACGTGGAGACCCGCCGGGCCGCGGGGCGCGAGACCTTCGTGGCCGAGCGCGCGGGCGAGGTGCTGGGTTTCGCCTCCTACGACCAGTTCCGCGGCGGAGACGGCTATGTCCACGCCATGGAGCACACGATCATCCTGGCGCCCGAGGCCAGGGGGCGCGGTGCCGGGCGGGCGCTGATGACGGCGATCGAAGAGCATGCGAAGGCCCAGGGCGCCCATGTGATGGTGGCCGGGGTCTCGGCCGAGAACGAGGCGGGCGTCGCCTTCCATGCGGCTGTCGGCTACCAGACCGTGGGCCGGATGCCGCAGGTCGGGCGCAAGTTCGACCGCTGGCTGGATCTCGTCCTGATGCAGAAGTTGCTTTAGACGCGGGCGCCGCGACCATTGGCCCCGTGATCTGGGCCCCTCGCGGGCCCAGGGGCACGGGACATCCCCAGAGAACCACGCTAGACTTCCCCCATGTCCATCTGGTCCCGAATTCTTGAGGCGCTGCAGGCGCTGGCGAAAGGCGAAGCGCTCTCGGCGGTGTTCGAGAAGCTGCGCACGCCCCGCGAACGCTCGGTCGGCTTCACCATTGCCGTGATCGCCCTTGGCGCCAAGATGGCCAAGGCCGATGGCCTGGTGACCCGCAACGAGGTCACCGCCTTCCGCGAGGTCTTCCGCATCCCGCCCGAGGATGAGGCGGGCGCGGCGCGGGTCTTCAACATGGCGCGCCAGGACGTGGCGGGCTACGAGGAATATGCGCAGCGCATCGCCCGCATGTTCGGCCCCGACAGCCCGGTGCTCTGCGACCTTCTGGAGGGGCTCTTTGCCATCGCGGTGGCCGATGGCGAATACCACGAGGCCGAGGACCTGTTCCTGCGCCGCGTGGCCGAGATCTTCGGGCTGACCGAAAGCCGCTTCCTGCGCGCGCGCTCCCGCTGGGTGCCCGATGCCCGTCCCGATCCCTTTGCCGTGCTGGGCCTGCCCTCGGATGCCACGGTGACCGAGGCCCGCGCCGCCTGGCGCGAGGCGGTGCGCGAGAGCCACCCGGACCGGATGATCGCCCGTGGCCTGCCCGAGGAAGCGGTGAAGATGGCCGAGCACCGCATGGTCGAGGTCAATCGGGCCTGGGAAGAGATCCAGGCGCGGGAAGCTGCCGGCTGAAACCGCCCACCTTTGAGCTGCCGCGACGGGCCCCTATATCTGAGGGTATGAAACAGCTTCTTGCGATTCCCCTCTGTGCCCTGCTGCTGTCGCCGCTGCCGGCGCTGGCCCAGGATGACCCCGCACCCGAACCCGAAAGCGGGTCCGAGAACTCGCAACTGATGCGGGAAGGGCTGCGGCTGCTTTTCGAGGGGCTCTCGGGCGGGCTGGACGAGACGCTTGAAGACATGGGAGAGGCGGCCTCGGAAGCGGCGCCCAAGCTGCGCGACTTCGTCGCCCGCATGGGGCCCGCGCTGATCGAGGCGCTCGGCAAGGTCGGGGATCTGGCCAATTACGAGGCGCCGGTGGTGCTGCCCAATGGCGACATCCTGATCAAGCGCAAGGACGAGGCGCCGGACTACCTGCCGCCTGTGCCCGGAGAGAACCCCGACGGCTCGGTCGATCTCTGAGCCCCGCCCGGCGCCGCTCAGCCGCCGCGCGGTCCGGTCTTCAGGGAAACCTCTGCGTTCAGCGACGAGGCCAGCGAGTTGAACCGCGCCTCGGCCACCTCGCCGAAGAGCGGCCAATGGGCCTCGGCAAGTTGCAGCTCAAGCACCTTCTTCTTGGGGAACCAGCGCAGCTGACCGATGGGGGTGTCCTTCTCGGGCCAGATCATCGCGCCGAAGCGCATGGCCTTGCCCAGCACCTCGGCCTGTAGCTTCTCGTCGTCCGGGATCAGCTCGTAGAGCTCGTCGAACTTGGTGCCCTCGCGCCGGTTGCGGTAGCGGTGCAGCAGCGCCAGGCCCAGGAAGACGCGCTCCGAATGTTTCAGCCCGCCCAGGTTGGCGCGGGTGGCATTGTCGAAACAGACCTCGGCCCGGTAGTCGGGATGGGCGCGCCAGGTCACGTCGTGCAGCAGGCAGGCGGCCTTGACCAGTCGCAGACGCTCGGGCCGCCAGGAGCGGAAGAGCGGCAGGATGAAATCATAGAGCGTGCGTCCGAACCCCGGCAGGCGGGCGTCCTTCTTCTCGGCAAAGCGGCAGGCCTCGATCAGCGGATCGCGGTCGCGCAGCTTCTCGGGCATCTGCTCGTACAGAAGCCCCTCGCGGATCCCGTAGGACGAGATGGCGATGTCGTGGGGCCTGTAGCGCTTCACCACCTCCAGCAGCACCTCCGAGGCCATGGGCACCAGGCCCATCCGGCTGGAGGAGAGCGAGCACCGCTTGCGCAGAACCTCCAGGTCCTGCTCGGCGATCCAGGCGGCGGTGTCGCGCACGGTCTTCGCCGTCATGCGGTATTCGTGCAGCACGTGCAGCGGGTAGCCGCGGCGCTCCATGTCGATGCGGGCGATGGCCCGCCAGGAGCCGCCGACCAGGAACAGCCGGTTGCGGTCGGCGGGAATGGTCTGGGCCAGCTTCTCGACCTCGGCCTTGATATAGGCCCGCCGCCCCTTCTTGCCGCCCTTCACGTCGGCCAGCTTCAGCGGCCCCAGCGGAGAGGTCTGCCGGTCGCCCACGTGGCCATCGTTGATCCGCGCCAGCTCCATCGACGAGCCGCCGATATCGCAGACCAGGCCGTAGGAGCCGGGCCAGCCCAGCAGGACGCCCTGGGCCGAAAGCCGCGCCTCTTCATCGCCGCCGATCACATGCAGCTTCATGCCGGTCAGCCGTTCGACATCCCCGGCGAACTCGGGGCCGTCCTCGGCTTCGCGCACGGCGGCGGTGGCCACGGCCGAAAGCGGCGTCGCCCCCATGCCCTGCGCCAGAAGCTGGAACCTGTGGATCGCGGAAAGCGCACGCTTGCGGCCCACGGGGTTCAGCCGCCCGGTCTCGGACAGGCCGGCACCGAGGCCGCACATGATCTTTTCGTTGTAGAAATAGGCCGGACTGCGCGCGGCGCCGTCAAAGACGACCAGCCGGACCGAGTTCGAGCCCACGTCGACCACGCCAACGCGGCTCAGCTTGCGCGCTTCTGGGTCGTCGAAGAGAGGGCGCCCGAAGGGACCCCAATCGGCAGAGCTTTGCAGGTTATCCCCATCCATCGGCGACAGACCCCCAGACGTGTTTCATCCCTTGTGACAACTGCGCCGCGTCAGGTCAACCAACAGGCGACTGATGGGTCAAATCCGGCACATCCGAAGCCCCGGCAGAGCCGCGCCCCGAGAGCGAGGGATGCTCCATGAAGAAACGGTGGCAGTTGAAGGACCCGCCGGAGGCCGGCGGATCGGCGCGCAGGAAACGGCCATCGGGCTGCATCACCCAGCTCTGCTCGGTGTCGCGCAGGTTGGCGGCCATGATCTGGTGCACGATCTGGTTCTTCACCGTCTGGGTCTTGCATTCCACCAGCGTCTCGACCCGGCGGTTGAGGTTGCGCCCCATCCAGTCGGCGGAAGAGAAGAACACCCGGCAGCCATCCGAAGGCAGCCCCGCGCCATTGCCGAAGCAGACGATGCGCGAATGTTCGAGGAAGCGGCCGACGATGGATTTGACGCGGATGTTGGGGCTCAGCCCCTCGACGCCGGGGCGCAGCCCGCAGATGCCACGGATCACCAGGTCGATCTGCACTCCGGCCTGGCCTGCGGCGTAGAGCGCGTCGATCACGTCGGGCTCGATGATCGAGTTCATCTTGGCCCAGATCTGCGCCGGTCGCCCGGCGCGGGCGTGCTCGGCCTCGGCCCCGATCATGCGGATCAGGTCTCTCTTCATCGTGTGCGGCGAGATCGAGAGGTTCTCGAGCGCCTCGGGCTGGGCATAGCCCGAAAGGTAGTTGAAGACCCGCGCCGCGTCGCGCCCCAGACCCTCGTCACAGGTGAAGAACGACAGGTCGGTGTAGATCCGCGCGGTGATCGGGTGGTAGTTGCCGGTGCCGTAGTGCGAATAGGTGACCAGCTCGTCGCCCTCGCGGCGCACCACGGTGCTGATCTTGGCATGGGTCTTCCAGTCGACGAACCCATAGACCACATGGGCGCCCGAGCGTTCCAGTCGCCGGGATTGCTGGATGTTCGCCGCCTCGTCGAAACGCGCCTTCAGCTCGACCAGGGCGGTGACGGATTTGCCCTCTTCCGCCGCCTCGCAGAGCGCCTCGGTGATCGGGGAGTTCTTCGACGTGCGGTAGAGCGTCTGCTTGATCGCCACCACGTCGGGATCATGGGCGGCCTGCTGCAGGAAGCGGACCACCATGTCGAAGGTTTCGTAGGGGTGGTGCAGCAGCATGTCCTTCTGGCGGATTGCCGCGAACATGTCGCCGTCGTGATCCTGCACCCGCTCGGGCACGCGGGGGGTGAACTTGGGCCACAGCAGGTCGGGCCGCGTGTCGAGCACCAGCTCAGAGAGCGAGGCGATGCCGATCAGCCCGTCGACCTCGATCACCTCGTCGTCGATGACCTTAAGCTCGCGCTTGATGACCCGCGTCAGGGCCTCGGGCGCGCCGGTAGAGATCTTCAGCCGCACCACCTCGCCGCGCCGGCGGCGCTTCAGCGCGGTCTCGAATTCGCGCACCAGGTCCTCGGCCTCTTCCTCGATCTCGAGGTCGCTGTCGCGCAGCACGCGGAAGGTGCAGTGGCCGGTGGCGCGATAGCCCGGAAAGAGCCGTTCCAGGTGGACCAGCAGCACCTCTTCCAATGGCAGGAAACGGTGCTGGCCCTCGGTCGAGGGCAGCGCGACGAAACGGTCGATCTGGTGCGGGATCGGCAGCAGGGCCTGCAGCGGGCGGCGGTCGCGCTTGCGTTCGAGCTGCAGCGCCAGAGAGAAACCGAGGTTGGGGATGAAGGGGAAGGGATGCGCCGGGTCGATGGCCAGCGGCGAGAGCACCGGGAAGATCCGGCGCAGGAAGATATCCCCCAGGAAGGCACGGTCGTCCTCGGTCAGGTCCTCGCGGGTCAGGATCGCGATGTCCTTTTCCAGCATCAGCTCGCGCAGCTCCGAAAGCACCTTCTGCTGGTGCTCCATCAGGCGGCGGGCGTCTTCGTTAATGCGTCCGAGCTGCTCGGCCGGGCTCAGCCCGTCGGCCGCCGGGTTGGTGTTGCCGGCCTTGGCCAGCTCGCGCAGACCCGCGACGCGGACGGTGTAGAATTCATCTAGGTTGGTGGCGCTGATCGACAGGAAGCGCAGCCGTTCGAGCAGCGGAACCGAGGGGTTCTCGGCTTCCTCCAGCACCCGCCAGTTGAAGCCCAGCCAGCTCAGCTCCCGATTGTGGAACCGCGAGGGGCCCTCGGGGTCGATCTCGGGCATCTGGACAGGGGCACCGGCGGGGCGGTGAAGGAAATTCGCGTCGATCATGGGACCTGAATGAAGGAAAAACGTAACGGTTTTACGGGGCTGGCCCCGATGAACCTAGGTTATTCCTTCGCCGCGTCATCTTCCAGACGTTCCAGCAGCCGAGCGGCCATGGCGCGGGTGACGGGCTTCTTTTCGGCCAGCGATTGCGCGTCCAGCGCCGCGGCGACCTGCCGGGCGGCGGTAAAGGAGCGCTCGATCCGCCGCAGCAGGTAGGGGATGACATCGGGATTGGGCATGACCTGGCGCTCGGCGAAGAACTTGGTCAGCAGCGCGCCCAGCAGGATGTCGTCGGGGGCCTCGATGGTGACGGCAGGACAGGCCTGCATGCGGCTGGCCAGGTCCGGGATCACCAGGGGCCAGCGCGCGGGCGGCTGGTCGGCGGTGACCAGCAGCGAATGGCCCTCGGCCAGCACCAGGTTGTGCAGATGGAAGAGCGCCTCTTCCGCGGCGCGGTCACCGGCGATGGCGGGCACGTCCTCGACCGCGACGGGGCCATGGGCCAGGGCGGGGATGTCCTGGTGGGGCAGGGCCGTGGCGGGCAGGATGCGGGCCCCGGCGGTCTCGGCCCAGATATGGGTCAGGTGGGTCTTGCCTGCGCCGCGCGGCCCGACCAGCGCCAGCTTGCGCGAGGCCCAGCTGTCGGGCCAGCTCAGCAGCATCGCCAGGGCCAGCTCGTTGCCCGGTCCGGTGATGTAGTCTTCACGCGTCATGGGCCCCGGCGGCAGGCGCAGGTCGAGGGGTTTCTGCGGTTCGCTCATGTTTCAGCTCTGCGCATCATCGGGGTCCTGCCCCTTGTAGAGCTTGCTCTGCCGGTACTGGCGGACCATGAAGCGGGCCAGCACGCCGATGGCAGCGGCCAGCGGCACCGCGGCCAGCATGCCGACGAAGCCGAAGAGCGACCCGAAGACCGAGAGCGCGAAGATCAGCCAGACCGGGTGCAGCCCCACCGACGAGCCCACGAGGCGCGGCGTCAGGAAGTTGCCCTCGGCCACCTGGCCGGCGACGAAGATCGCCACCACGATGCCGATGTGCAGCCAGTCGCCCCAGAACTGGAACAGCGCCAGCCCGATGGCCAGCGCGCCGCCGACCAGCGCGCCCACGTAGGGGATGAAGGTCAGGATGCCCGCAACGGCGCCGATCACCAGCCCGAAATTCAGCCCGGCCAGCATCAGGGCGGCGGCGTAATAGGTGCCCAGGATCAGGCAGACGGAGCCCATGCCCCGGATGAATCCCGCCATGGACTTGTCGATGTCGCGGGCGATGGCCCGGATCGTCGGGGCATGGTCGCGCGGCAGCAGGCTGTCGATCTCGGCCACCATGTTGTCCCAGTCGTAGAGCAGGTAGAAGGCCACCACCGGCACGATGACGAAGAGCGTGACGACCGAGATCAGCGAGCCGACCGAGGCCAGCGCCGTGTTCAGCACCTCTCCGCCCTTGGACTGGATGGTCTGGCCGAGCGCCGACAGGGACTGACGCAGGACCGAACCCTCGTCGGCCAGCTCGGGGAAGCGCTCTGTCAGGAAATTCTGCAGGTTCTGGAAGAGCTTGGGGGCCGTGTTGAAGAGGTCGAGCGCCTGGTTCACCGCCGTTGGCAGGATCAGCAGGGCGCCAACGACGAAGATCACCACCGCGCCGAGGGTGATGATCGCCGTGGCCGCGGCGCGCGAGGTGCCTATGGCCTCGAGACGGTCGGCGACGGGGTCGAGGAAATAGGCGATGGCCATGCCCAGCAGGAAGGGCAGGATCACGTCGCCGAGCCACCACATCATGAGCAGGAACACCGCTGCCGCGATGCCCCAGTATTTCATCTGCTGACGAACCGGCAAAGCCACCCCGATATCCTTTCTCCGCTTTTCCCCTATGTCGCCTTGCAGGGCGCAATTTTCAAGCGCGAAGGGCGCAGGCCATTGCCGGGCCGCGTGGGTTTCAATAAACCAAGGCCCAACCCTAGATGAGAGGCCCAATATGCGTCTGTCCCGCTATTTCCTGCCCGTCCTGAAGGAGACCCCTTCGGAAGCGCAGATCGCCAGCCACCGCCTGATGCTGCGTGCCGGCATGATCAAACAGGCCAGCGCGGGGATCTACTCGTGGTTGCCGCTTGGCTTCAAGGTGTTGCGCAAGCTCGAGAACATCGTCCACGAAGAGCAGATCCGCGCCGGTCACGTGCCGATGCTGATGCCGACCCTGCAGTCCGCCGAGCTCTGGAAGGAATCGGGGCGTTACGATGCCTACGGCCCCGAGATGCTGCGCATCCGCGACCGCCAGGACCGTGACATGCTCTATGGTCCGACCAACGAGGAGATGATCACCGACATCTTCCGCAGTCATGTGAATTCCTACAAGGACCTGCCGCTGACGCTCTATCACGTGCAGTGGAAGTTCCGGGACGAGATCCGCCCGCGTTTCGGCGTGATGCGCGGCCGCGAGTTCTTCATGAAGGACGGCTACAACTTCGACCTGACCAAGGAAGACGCGCTGCACGCCTACAACCGTCACCTGGTCAGCTACCTGCGCACCTACGAGCGCATGGGCCTGCAGGCGATCCCGATGCGCGCCGATTCGGGCCCCATCGGGGGCGACGACACCCACGAGTTCCTGGTGCTGGCCGAGACGGGTGAGTCCGAGGTCTTCTACGACAGCCAGATCACCGAGCTGACCTTCGGCGACCGCGAGATCGACTATGATTCCGTCGAAGCCTGCCAGGCGGTGATGGAGGAGTTCACCTCGCGCTACGCCCGCACCGACGAGACCCACGACGAGGCCGTCTTCGCCGAGGTCCCCGAAGAGCGCCGCCGCGTGGCGCGTGGCATCGAGGTTGGCCAGATCTTTTACTTCGGCACCAAGTACTCGGACGCCATGGGCGCCACGGTGCAGGGGCCGGATGGCAAGTCGGTGCCGGTTCACATGGGCTCTCACGGGATCGGCGTCAGCCGCCTGGTGGGGGCGATCATCGAGGCCAACCACGATGACCGCGGCATCATCTGGCCCGAGGGCGTGACCCCCTTCCACGTCGGTATCGTCAACCTGAAGTCCGGCGACGCCGAGGCCGATGCGGCCTGCGATGCGCTTTATTCCGCCTTTGTTTCCAAGGGGCTGGAGCCGCTGCTGGATGACACCAACGAGCGCGCCGGTGGCAAGTTCGCCACCATGGACCTGATCGGTCTGCCCTGGCGCATCACCGTCGGTCCGCGCGGTCTGAAGAACGGCGTGGTCGAGGTCACCTCGCGCCGCACCGGCGAGAGCGAAGAGATGTCGCCGGAAGCCGCGATCGAGAAGATCGTGGGCATCTACGCGGCGCTCTGACGTTGCGCCCGGCCGGGGGCGGGGCCTCCGGCGGGAGTATTTTCAGCCTGGTGATGAATGGGGCGGGTGCGTAATCCCGCCCCTTCTGCTTTTTGGGGGAGAGATCTGATGGGCAATGTGCTGGTGCCTGAGCTCGCGGTTTCGGACTGGCAGGCTTCGCGCGAGTTCTACTGCGATCTTCTAGGTTTTTCATGTCGTTACGCGCGCGAGGAAGAGGGGTTTTGCTATCTCGAGCGCGAGGGGGCCGAGATCATGCTGGACCAGATCGGCGCGGGGCGTGATTTCGACGGGGGCCATCTGCCCGAGACGCGGCCCTTCGGGCGTGGCGTGAACCTGCAGATCGAGGTCTCGGACCTGGGGCCGATACTGGCGGCGCTGGAGGCGGCGCGGGTGGATCTGTTCCTGGGACCGGAAGAGAAATGGTATCGGATCGGGGATGAAGCGGGTGGCAACCGGCAGATCGTCGTGGCCGATCCCGATGGCTACCTGCTGCGTTTCTTCGAGGATCTCGGGCGGCGCCCGGCCTGAGGTTCAGGCCGGGTTAACGCGGCGAACGGGACGTCGGTATGACGTCGGTGTCACGTCGGTATTGCGTCGGTGGATCTGCCGACACTCCGGCCGGGGGCGATCAGTAGCCGCGCGCGCGGTCGACGAGGAATTTCAGCGGCTCGCCGGCCTCGCCACGCGAGACGTTCTCGGCCACCACCTCGGCGGCGGTGCGGGGCCGGGTCTCGGAGGCGATATGCGGGCAGACCGTGACCTTCGGGTGGGACCAGAAGGGATGCTCTGCCGGCAGGGGCTCGGTCCGGAACACATCCAGGGTCGCGTGGCGCAATTGGCCCGAATCGAGCGCTGCGACCAGGTCCTGATCGACGATCATCGGGCCGCGTCCGGGGTTGATCACCACCGCGCCCCTGGGTAGCTGGGCCAGGCGCCTTGCGTCCAGCAGGTCGGTGGTTTCCGGGGTCAGGGGCAGCAGCAGGATCAGGATCTGGGCGGTCGAAAGCGCCTCGTCCAGGCCCGCGTCGCCCGAGAGGCAGGTGATGCCGGGGATGTCCTTCTGCGAGCGGCTCCAGCCGGTGACCGGGAAGCCGAGACCCGCCAGCGCCTGGGCGCAGGCGCTGCCCAGCTCGCCGAGGCCCAGCATGGTGACCGGGCGTTCCTCGGCCAGCGGCGGGATCATGCGCGCGCCGTCCCAGTCGCCATCCTGGTGGGCCAGGAAGTGGTCGATATGCAGGTGATGGCGCAGCACGTGGCCGGTGACCCATTCCACCATGCCGCGCGACAGCCCGTGGTCGACCATGCGGGCCAGCGGCTGGGTCAGGGTTTCATTGCCGACGATGGCCTCGACCCCGGCCCAGAGGTTCAGCACCGCCTTGCAGCGGGTGTAGGGGGTGAAATCCTGCAGCGGCGAATTGGGCGCATAGACGATGTAGTCGACCTCTTCGGGGGCAAACTCGGTGCGCAGGTCGACGGCCAGGTCGCGCGCGGCGAAGGCGGCGCGCAGGGGCGCCTCGTAGTCGGTCCAGCGCTCGGCGGTGGCGGCGAAGAGGACGTTGATCATCTGGGGCTCCCTTGGTCTTTCGGGCGGACGCTATCAGGCGGCGGGGAGCTTGCCAAACAGGCTTAGCTGCGCGCCAGCCGGGCCAGCAGGGCCACGGCGCGCAGGGGATCGGCGGGCAGGGTCAGATCCGGGCGCTCGCGCAGCACCTGCGCCAGCTCCGGCGCCTCGGTCTCGAGGAAGGCGGTCAGGGTCTGGGTGTCGCGGATGGCGCGGATGTCGTCGTCCAGCAGGTCCTCGCGGCTGGCCGCCCAGAGGTCGGGGCGGCGGGTGCGGGTCAGCGTCTCGGACATCTCGCGGCGCCAGCGGGCGATCTCGCCGTGGTTGCCGGACATCAGCGTCGGCGGGATCTCTCGCCCCTGCCATTCGGCGGGGCGGGTGTATTGCGGATGCTCCAGCATGCCGTCCGAGAAGCTTTCCTCGACCGTCGATGCCGCATTGCCCAGCACGCCGGGCAGCAGGCGCACGGTGGCATCCAGCATGGCCTGGGCCGCCGGTTCACCGCCGGTCATGACGAAATCGCCGAGGCTGACTTCGCGGATGCCGTAGTGTTCCAGCACGCGTTCGTCGAGACCCTCGAAGCGGCCGCAGATCAGCGTCACGCCGGGGCCCGAGGCCCAGGCGCGGGCCATCTTCTGGTCAAAGCGCGGGCCGCGCGGCGAGAGGTAGTAGATCGGCCGGGGGAAGGGCGCGCGCGCATGGGCCTCTTCGATGGCCGCGCCCATGACATCGGCGCGCAGCACCATGCCGGCGCCGCCACCGGCCGGCGTGTCGTCGACGTTGCGGTGCTTGGTCAGCCCGTGGTCGCGCAGGTTCACCGTGTCGAGCTGCCAGAGCCCGTCCTTCAGCGCCTTGCCGGTCAGGCTTTCGCCCAGCAGACCGGGGAAGGCCTGGGGCAGCAGGGTGATCACCTGCGCCATCCAGACACCGGCGAGGCGTTCGCTGTCGTCCATCAGCGAGCGGGGCTTGAGGCTGGCCGAGATGCTCTTGCGACCATGGGATTTCAGCGCCATCGGGTGTCCTTCCTGTGAGCCCCGGCTATTAGCCCTGCCGGGCCTTGCGGATCAATGCCTTCTTGGCCTCTTTCAGCGCCTCGCGGTCAAGCTCGGAGCGGTTCAGGGCCAGGAACTGATCTGCCAGGCCGCGCAGGCTGGCATTGGCGGGGGGCAGGGCGGGGATGCGGTCGCGGATCTCGCCCGGCACCCCGGCCAGGTCGAGAAGTGGCGTCAGCGGCCCGTGGGGCAGGTCCGAGGTCTCTTCCAGAGCGCGGGTGGCCAGTGTCACTTCGGGCAGGGCCCTGGCAATGCGTCTGGCCATGGCGCGCAGGTCGGTGGCATCGCCCTGGGCCGCCGCATAGCTTGCCGCATCGTCGCGCATCCGGGCGACGCGCAGGTGGTGGTGGTGGCAGGAGCGCACCCAGGCCTCGGGCGCGCGGGTCGAGAGGTAGAGCGTCACCTCGGGCAGCGCGCCCCAGCTTCGGGCAAGCCCGTGCAGCAGCGCGGTCAGCAGCGCCGGCGCCTCGGGGTAGCCCCGCCTGCCCAGGCGGCCGGGGATCAGGCCCGAGAGATCCTCGGACGAGATCAGCAGCGGGCGTGGATCGGCGGGATCGAGTCTGTCGAAAAGACGCGCCGCCTCGGTCTCGACCCGGCCCAGGCTTTCGGGAGAGGGCGCACCGCCATGGTCGCGGGTGGCGGCGGTCAGCGCCTCCATGTCCCGTTTCAGCAGGATGCGGAGCTGGGGCGAGAGGACCTCGCGCGCGGCGTCCAGCATCTCTTGCACGGAAGAGGTGCCGGTCTTGTGGAAACCGGCGTGCAGGATCAGCCGGGGCAGGGCGCGGGGCTTGTGGGCCCCGGCCATGTCAGAAGAGGCCTTCGGGCGGGTCGGCGACGATGCGGCCCGCGTCCAGGTCGACGGTGGGCACGGCCTCGAGCGTGAAGGGAAGAAGGACCGTGTTCGTCTGGCCGGGAGGGGCGATCTCGAGCAGGTCGCCGGCGCCGTGGTCCATCACCGCGCGGACGCGGCCCAGCAGGGTGCCGCCGGTGTCGACCACGTCGAGGCCGATCAGGTCGGCGTGGTAGAATTCATCGTCGGGCAGGGCGGGCAGCCGGTCGCGCGGCGCATAGAGGCGCAGGCCCTTCAGCGCATCGGCCTCTTCCTTTGTCTCGATCCCGCCGATGCGGGCGGCAAAGCCGTTCTTGATCGCCCGCGTCAGGGTGACCGGGTAGCTCTTGCTGCCGTCCTCGGTGCTGAGAGGAGAGTATTCGGCGATATCAGAGGGCTCGGCGCAGAAGCTTTTCAGCCGCACCTCGCCACGCACGCCGTAGGAGCCGGCGAGGGCGCCGAGACAGATCAGGTCGGGGGATGTCTTGTCGGTGGTCATTGGGGGCCTCGGGGCCGTCTGTCGGTCTGCTTCTGGATCTACTCGCACAGGATGTCGGACAGAAGGTCGGCCTTGTCCAGACATTCCTGAGCCACGCGGTCGCGTTCGTAGACAATCCCCGCCAGGAAGGCGAGGCCGAGAAGGATCGGCAGGCGAAACAGACGAAACAACATTCAGGGTCCCGGATGCACGGCAGACAGGCCGCCACGTGGTCGTGGCCATGGGGGGCCAATAGCGCGGAATCGGGACAGAATGATGGCAGGGGAAAGGGAACGGGCTGCGAGGGGAAGTGCTAATGCTTTCCGGGGCCGTGGTTTTTTGCCGTCGGGGCGGCTCGGGCGGCGAAGCCTTGCCGAGCGGTGCCCCCTCCGCATGGCGCGGAGGGGGCGGCCTGAGAGGATTACTCCTCGGCGGCGTCTTCTGCGGGGGCAGCAGCGGCTTCGGCTTCTTTTTCAGCCTTGGCAGCGGCGCGCTCCTGGGCGGCTTTGCCCGGGGTGCCCTTCTTCAGGTTGGCGCGCTCTTTCTTGTCGAGCACACCCGCGGCTTCCAGGAAGCGCGAGACGCGGTCGGTGGGCTGGGCGCCCTGGTCCAGCCAGTACTGCACGCGCTCCATGTTCAGCTTGACGCGGTCTTCGCTGTCCTTGGCGAGCAGCGGGTTGTAGGTGCCCAGTTTCTCGATGAAACGGCCATCGCGCGGCATGCGCGAGTCGGCGGCGACAACGGCGTAGTGGGGGCGCTTCTTGGAGCCACCACGGGCGAGACGGATCTTCATGGCCATTTTATTTCTCCTTCAATGGCGTTCATTTGGCGGCGGGGCCGCGTCTGGTGTGACGGCAGGTGCCGCCGGGTTGGGTGGCGGGGGGAACCCCACCCTTAGGGGGTCCTCCGCCTGGTCTTCACGGGGAGGACGGGATGTCATCCCGTCTGCCCCGGCTGGGCCTCAGCCCTGGTGCTGCCGGTGATGCCGGATCACCTCCTGAATGATGAAGTTCAGGAATTTCTTGGCGAATTCGGGATCGAGATCCGCGGCTTTCGCCAGTTCTTCGAGGCGCGCGATCTGCGCGTCCTCGCGTGCGGGGTCGGAGGGCGGAAGGTCGTGTTCGGCCTTCAGCTTGCCGACGGCCTGGGTGTGCTTGAAGCGCTCGCCCAGGGTATAGACAAGGATGGCGTCCAGCCGGTCGATGCTTTCGCGGTGGCCCTTCAGCACTTCGGCGGCGCGGGCGACGACATCTTCAGTCAAGGGCATATCCTTTCGGCGTGAACAGGGGGTCCTGGTAGGAGCGGATTTCCAGCTCGATCCCGTCCGCCAGCTGGCTGGAGCGCAGCACGGAGGGGGCCGGGTGGCGATAGCAGTACTCGTTGCCATCGACCGAGGCCGCGGTGGTGTCACGGGTGGCGCCGAGGCGTTCGCAAAGCCGGATCGAGGCCAGGTTCTTGGGGTCGACGTAGGACACCGCACCCTCCCAGCCGAGCTGCTCGTAGAAGTAGCGCCGGGCGGCATGGGTGGCCTCGAGGGCGTAGCCCTTGCCGGCGGTCTCGGGCCAGATGATCCAGGCCAGCTCGGCCTCGGGCCAGGTGGCGGGCTTCCAGCCGCCGGCCATGCCAAGCGGCTTGTCCGTGATCTTGTCGTGCATCATCCACATGCCGTAGCCGCGGATCTGCCAATGGCCGATCTCGGCGGCGTAGAGCATCCAGGTCTCGTAGCCGTTCAGCGGCCCGCCCATGAAGCGCGAGCGGTAGGAGCTGAAGGTGGCCTTGAAATCCGGGTAATCCTGCGGCTCGGGGCCACGCAGGATCAGACGGTCGGTCTCGATCACGGGGATATCGGTCATGCGTCCCCCTTCGCCGCTGAGGGGTGGCGGTAGACCAGCACCGTGGTGCCGAAGAACTCGGGCTTCTCGCGCTCGACCGTGGCGCCGAGGCGTTCGGCCAGGGCGCGCGAGCGGGTGTTGTCCGGGTCGATGTAGGAGATCAGCCGGTCGAAGCCCCAGGTCTCGGCGGCGTAGCGGCGGGCGGTGAGCGCGGCCTCGTAGGCGAAGCCGCGGCCCTCGTGATCCGCGAAGATGTGCCAGCCGATTTCGGGCTCGTCCCATTGCAGGTGGTCGATCACGCCGACCCGGCCGACGGTCTCGCCCGAGGCCTTTTCCTGCACGGTCCACATGCCGTGGCCGCGCCACATCCAATGGCCCATGTTCGTCAGGAAGCCGCGCCAGACCTGATCATGGTCGGTCACCGGACCGCCGAGGAACCGCATGCGATCGGCATCGCTGTTGAAGTCGCAGAGCGGGGCGAAGTCCCGCGGCTCGGGGCCGCGCAGGATCAGCCGTTCGGTCTCGAGGACCGGGATCGGCAGCTCGTGGGCGCGTTGTCCAAGGGCGGTCATGCGTAGGCCTCCACGCCGCCTTCGGCCAGCGCCTCGGGGCCGGGGTGACGATAGACATGCACCGGGGTCTCATAGCCCGGAGGGGTGGCCATGCCGTCGGGCGCGGCACCCATGCGGCGGGCCACGGCGGCGGAGCCTGCGTTGTCGGCATCGACCAGCGAGATCGCGGTGGTCCAGCCCAGCACGTCATAGGCATGGGCGCGGGCGGCCAGAGCCGCCTCGGTGGCGTAGCCGCGGCCTTCGTGGCCCTCGAAGAGGTCCCAGCCGATCTCGGCCTCGGGCCATTCCAGCGGGTTCCACAGTCCGACCATGCCGACGGTCTCTCCGGTCTCGGTCAGGTCGACCATCCAGCGACCGTAGCCGCGCAGGGTCCAGTGGCCGATCTCGGTGGCCAGCTGACGCCAGGCCATGGCGCGGGTTTTGGGCCCGCCGACGAAGGCAGAGCGCTCGGAGGCGTAGAAGGTGACCAGCGTATCGACATCCTGGGGGTCGGGGGCGCGCAGGGTCAGCCGTTCGGTGGTCAGGGTGGGGATGGTGACTGCGGTCATTGCAGGCCCTCCAGCAATTTGCGGCCCGCGACGGTGCGCGGCAGGTGACGCCAGATCCGCATGTCGCCGGCCATCCGGTGGTGGAACATGCCCTCGGAGCGCGCGCCGAGGCGCTTGACCATGGCGATGGAGCGGTCGTTCTCGGGGTCCACGAGGCTGATGCAGGAGGCCCAGCCCTTGTCCTGGAACAGCCAGTCGAGCACGCCGCGCGCGGCTTCGGTGGCATAGCCCTTGCCCTCGGCGCCGTCGAGCAGCTGCCAGGAGAGCTCGGGCTCGGGCCAGCCGCGCGGGAACCAGGGGCCGACAAGGCCCACGTCGAGGTCGGTCTCGCGGTCGATCACCGCGAAATGGCCGTAGCCGCGCAGGTGCCAGTGACCGATGATGGTGGCGATGGACCACCAGGCGGCTTCCTCGTCGGGGTGCTGGTCGACGAAGAGGCGGGCGCCGGGCATCAGGTAGGCGGCGACCGGGTCGAACTCGGGCGAGGCGGGGCAGACCAGGCGCAGGCGCTCTGTCTCGATGATGGGCCAGGAGGGAGCGGAGGCGATCATGCGGCGTCCTCCCGCTTGGCGGGCCAGCCCTTGGCGCGGGAAGTGTGGGCAGGCTGGCGGTCGCAGGCACGCTCCTCATCCGTCGGCGCCGTGATGCGGGCCGGGGTCGCCGCGCGATGCGGCGCGATCATGAGCGCCGCGAAGGCGTCACAGGATATGAGGAGCTGGGCGCTCACTTCTTCTTGCCGAAACCGGAGAGGCCGGGGGGCAGGGCACCGCCGCCGAGACCGGGCAGGCCGCCGGGCATGCCACCCTTGCCGCCGAGGGCCTTGGCGGCCTGTTCCAGCTGCTTGGGGTCCATCTGCGAGGGGTCCATGCCTTCGGGCATGCCGCCCTTGCCCATCATCTGCTTCATGGCCTGTTTCATCATGCCGCCTTTGCCCATCTTGCCCATCTTCTTCATCATGTCCGCCATCTGGCGGTGCATCTTCAGAAGCTTGTTGAGGTCGCTGACCTCCTGGCCGGCACCGGCGGCGATGCGCTTCTTGCGCGAGGCCTGCAGCAGCTGCGGGTTGGCACGTTCCTTCTTGGTCATCGACTGGATCAGGGCGATCTGGCGGGTCAGCACCTTGTCGTCCATGCCGGCGGCCTGGGCCTGCTTGGCCATCTTGCCCATGCCCGGCATCATCCCCATGATGCCCTCCATGCCCCCCATCTTGAGCATCTGCTCAAGCTGCATGCGCATGTCGTTCATGTTGAACTGGCCCTTGGTGAAACGCTTCATCATGCGTTCGGCCTGTTCGGCCTCCAGCACTTCCTGCGCCTTCTCCACCAGGGCGACGATATCGCCCATGCCGAGGATGCGGCCGGCGATCCGGTCGGGCTCGAAGGTTTCGAGCGCTTCCATCTTCTCGCCCAGGCCGACGAACTTGATCGGCTTGCCGGTCACGGCCCGCATCGAGAGCGCCGCACCGCCGCGCCCGTCGCCGTCCATACGGGTCAGGCAGACGCCGGTGATGCCGATGCGCTCGTCGAAGTTCTGCGCGGTGTGCACCGCGTCCTGGCCGGTCAGGCCATCGACCACCAGCAGCGTCTCGCGCGGGTTGGCCACGTCGCGGACCGCTTCCACCTGGGCCATCAGCTCTTCGTCGATCGAAAGACGGCCGGCGGTGTCCAGCATGTAGACGTCATAGCCGCCCAGGCCCGCCTGGGTCTTGGCGCGCTTGGCGATGGCCACGGGGTCCTCGCCCTTGACGATGGGCAGGGTGTCGACGCCGATCTGGGTGCCGAGGATGGCCAGCTGCTCCATCGCCGCGGGACGGTTCACGTCGAGCGAGGCCATCAGGACCTTCTTGCCCTCGCGCTCCTTCAGCCGCTTGGCCAGCTTGGCGGTGGTGGTGGTCTTGCCGCCGCCCTGCAGGCCGACCATCAGGATCGGCGCGGGCGGGTTGTCGATCTTCAGCGCACCGGGCTCGCCTTCACCGGCCAGCACCGCGATCAGCTCGTCATGGACGATCTTCACGACCTGCTGGCCCGGCGTCACCGACTTGGTGACCGCCGCGCCGGTGGCCTTCTTCTCGACCGCCTTGATGAAGTTGCGCGCCACGGGCAGCGAGACGTCGGCCTCGAGCAGCGCCACGCGGACCTCGCGCAGGGCGGTCTTGACGTCATCCTCGGAGAGGGCGCCAGCCTTGGTCAGTCGGTCGAAGACGCCGGAGAGGCGTTCGGATAGATTTTCAAACATGCCCCGGCCCTCCTGCGGCCTTCGTGAAGTGCGTTGCCCTCCACTTGGGTGGAGGAGGTGAAAAGCTCAACCACCGGGAGGGTGGTCAGATCGGTCTGTGGTCCCGAGGCCTGCGCCGGAAGCACAAAGGTCAAGCGCACCAGTGGGCGCAACGCGCTGACTGGTGGCGATCCCCGCATAAGGCGATGGGACCGGAATCATTATGGACTCCGGGTATTGGCGGCGCGTTTACGCCCGCCCGGTGAGCGAGTCAACCCGGACGGGCGCCGGCAGGGCAGGAGACACCCGGCCGGAACCGGGCGTGCTTGCGCCCGGCAGCACGGCGCGGGACGGGGAGACCCGGCCGGCTATTGTCACACGGGGGTCGCGTGACGCGGCTCTGCGGGAGCGGCGACGGGGAAGCCCATGCCGCGCAGCATCGCCATGTTGACGTTGTAGGCGGCAAGCCAGAAGGCCGTGCCGGCCATGCAGGTGTAGATGGTGGCCTGCGCCGGGGTCATGCTCAGGGCAAGATCCGGCAGGAATACCGTTGGATACGTGGTCATCTCACTACCCTCTCTGGGGCCCCTCCCGAGGGCGGCCAAGCCTTGCAGCCGGACCCGGTGGCGACGCCCCGATACTGCGGCCGGAGCCGAAATGGCCCGGTCCGCGATGAGGGAAGTATAGCAGAAGACCCCTGAAACGCCTTGCGCCATGTCAAATGCGCCGGATTTGCCCGGTGGCGGAGGGTGCGTCAGAGCGGGGAGGGCCGCTCTCTGCGCATTCCCTGTTGCAAATGCGCACGAAAGCCGCTCTGATTGCCAGGTCGCGTTAGTCTGCGCACAACTTCTGGCAGGACACACATGGATAATTGGGACGAGATCCGCACGGCCTATCAGGTGGCCCGACTGGGCACCGTATCCGGCGCCGCAGAGGTGCTGGGCGTGCACCATGCCACCGTCATCCGTCATATCGACGCGCTTGAGAAGCGCATGGGCGTGAAGCTGTTCCAGCGCCATACCCGAGGCTACACGGCGACCGAGGCCGGTCAGGACCTGCTGCGCGTGGCCCAGGCCACGGACGATCAGTTCAGCCAGCTTTCGGCCCGGATCAAGGGGCGCGGCAACGAGGTCTCGGGCGAGCTGGTGGTCACCACCATCGGCGGGCTGAGCCAGTTGCTGGTGCCGATCCTCGCCGGTTTCCAGGCCGAATACCCGGATGTGCAGCTGCGCTACCTGACCTCCATGCGGCTCTTCCGGCTGGAATACGGCGAGGCCCATGTGGCGATCCGCGCCGGTTCGCCGCCGCAGCAGCCCGACAACGTGGTGCAGCCCTTCCTGACCCTGAGAAGCGCCATCTACGGCAGCAAGGATTACGTCGAGCGCCACGGCATGCCGAAGATCCCCGAGCGCATGGCCGGGCATCGATTCGTCGGCCTCGACGACGTGAACAGCCGTGCCCCCTGGGCGCAGTGGATGCGAGAGACCGTGCCCGCCCACCAGGTGGTCTTCCGCTCGGGCGACACGCGGGCGGTGCGCCAGGCGGTGCTTTCGGGCGTCGGCATGGGCTTCCTTGGCACCTATGAATGCACCCAGGACAACAACCTGGTCGAGGTGCATCCGCCGCTGCCCGAATGGGAAAGCCGGCTCTGGCTGGTGACCCATATGGATCTGCACCGCACGACCAAGGTGCAGGCCTTCCTGCGCTATCTCAAGGACCATACCGAGCACCTGCGCGAGGAAGTCGAGTGACAGCACTATCCCTGCGTGAGAACGCGGCGGAGGTTCGGAAGGGGCATCTGGCGATGCTGGCCTTCTCGGGCCTTGTCGCGGGAAGCTTCCCCCTTGGCTCCATGGCCTCCCAGCATGTCGATCCGGCGGCGCTCACGGCGCTGCGGCTGCTGCTGGCGGCGGTGGCGGTCGGCTCCATCGCGCTGATGCGCACGGGCATGAGTGCGGCGCAGTTCCGCGCGCCCTGGCGCTACCTGCTGCTCGGGGGGCTTTTCGGGGCCTACTTCGTGCTGATGTTCGAGGGGCTGAAGACCACGCGGCCGGTGTCCAGCGCCGCCATGTTCACCCTGGTGCCGCTGATGTCGGCGGGCTTCGGCTGGCTGCTGCTGCGCCAGATCACCACGGCGCGGATCGCGCTGGCGCTGAGCATCGGCGCAGCGGGGGCGCTCTGGGTGGTCTTCGATGGCGACCCGCAGGCTCTTCTGGCCTTCGAGATCGGCCCCGGAGAAAAGATCTACTTCTTCGGCTGCGTCGCCCATGCCATCTACACCCCGCTGGTGCCGCGCCTGAACCGCGGCGAGCCGACGCTCGTCTTCACCTTCGGCACGCTGCTGGCGGGCGCGCTGGTGGTCGGCGCCTGGGCCCTGCCCGAGATCCTCTCGACCCAGTGGCTGACCCTGCCCGCCATCGTCTGGATCACGCTGGTCTATGTTGCCATCATCGCCTCGGCGGTGACCGGCGTGCTGCTGCAGTTCGCCTCGATGCGCCTGCCGGCAGCCAAGGTCATGGCCTATACCTACCTGACGCCCTCCTGGGTGATCCTGTGGCAGGCGGCCCTGGGCCGTGGCCTGCCGCCGGCGATCATCTTCGGTGGGGTGGCGCTGACCGTGGTGGCGCTGCTGCTGCTGCTGAAGGAATAGCAGCGCGCTATTCTTCCTCGTCGTCCGAGCCGTCGTCCTCGGGGTCCGAAAGCCCAGGGTCCGACAGCTCTGACGCAAGGAAGCGCTCGAAGGCGTCGAGGTTCACCGCCTCGAACTGACCGAAGCCCTGCATCCAGATCGAGGCCTCGCGCAGGGCGTCGGGTTCCAGCTTGCACCACTTCACCCGGCCGCGCTTCTCCTGGGTGATCAGACCGGCATTGGCCAGGATCACGAGGTGCTTGGAGACGGCGGCCAGCGACATCTCGAAGGGTTCGGCCACATCGGTGACCGCCATGTCATCTTCCAGCAGCATCGACAGGATGGCCCGACGGGTCGGGTCCGAAAGAGCTGCAAAGACCATATCGAGAGAAGGCGCCATGGCCCCGGATAGGCGGGCAGGGGGAGGGTGGTCAACGCAAAAGCTCAACCGGGGTGTTGAATGTCGGGCGCTGTGCAAGGGGCCGAAATGGCGCGAAAAACCCGGCTGGCGGCAAGCTTAACCGAAAGGTTGAGAATGCCTTTTGCGGCCCTGAGGCGCCTCATGTCGGCGAAACCCCTTGAAACATCACCTATCTGACAGGGGTAAATTCGCCTGTTAACAATGGCTTGGGTCGGCCACGGCTGCGCATTCACGAAGCGTTGACTCGGGCCCCCTGCACCCTTAGCAAAGCGCTAACCAACGCGGGATCTCTCTGCCATGCCCGACACCGACCACCGCAGCAAACTGGCCGCTCTCGAGGCCCGGATCGCCGCGGCCAAGGCGGGTGGCACGAAGCAGGGGCACGCGCATGGACAGGAACATTACTCCGCCGCGCAAGTCGGTTGGAGGATGGTGACGGAGCTGGTGGCGGGACTGCTGCTGGGTTTCGGGATCGGGTTCGGGCTGGATTGGCTTTTCGGTATCCAGCCGGTGATGATGATCCTCTTCACCCTCCTCGGCTTCGTGGCCGGAGTTAAGACGATGCTCCGCTCCGCTCAGGAGCTGCAGGAAAAACCATCCGGCCCAGGTGCCGGGGACGATGACGAGGGATAAGCATGGCGACTGAAGCGCACGGTGCAGAAGAAGGTTCCAGCCTGGTCTTCCATCCGATGGACCAGTTCATCGTGAAGCCGCTCTTCGGTGGGACCGAGGTGCATTGGTACACGATCACCAACGTGACCCTGTGGATGGCGCTGACGATCGTCGCCGTCCTGGCCCTGATGGTGCTGGGCACCTCGGGCAAGAAGCAGGTTCCCTCGCGTGGTCAGTCGATGGCGGAAATGGCCTACGGCTTCGTCTACAAGATGGTGGAAGACGTGTCCGGCAAGGACGGTCTGCGTTACTTCCCCTACATCTTCACGCTTTTCATGTTCATCGTCTTCGCCAACGTGCTTGGCCTGCTGCCGATGTCCTTCACCACGACCTCGCATTTCGCGGTCACCGTGGTGCTGGCGCTGGCGGTGTTCCTGGGCGTGACCATCCTGGGCTTCGTGCTTCACGGCACCCACTTCCTCGGCCTGTTCTGGGTCAGCTCGGCCCCCGGCCCGCTGCGTCCCGTCCTGGCCGTGATCGAGATCATTTCCTACTTCGTGCGCCCCGTCAGCCATTCCATTCGTCTGGCCGGCAACGTCATGGCAGGCCACGCGGTGATCAAGGTCTTCGCAGGTTTCGCAGCGATCGCGGCGGTCTCGCCGGTGTCGATCCTGGCCATCGTCGGCATGTACGGTCTTGAGGTCCTGGTGGCCTTCATCCAGGCCTACGTGTTCACGATCCTGACCTGCGTCTACCTGAAAGACGCGCTGCATCCGGCGCACTGAGTTTCGAATACCCGCGGGGTGGGATCCTCCTCCTCGCGGACCCTATCCAGCCAATTCCAACGTAAGGAGAAAACGAGATGGAAGGCGATATCGCAGAACTGGGCAAGTACATCGGTGTTGGTCTGACCGCCATCGGCATGGGCGGCGCAGCCATGGGTGTGGGCAACGTGGCAGGCAACTTCCTGTCCGGCGCGCTCCGCAACCCCTCCGCAGCAGCCAGCCAGACCGCCACGCTGTTCATCGGCATGGCCTTCGCAGAAGCCCTGGGGATCTTCTCGTTCCTCGTCGCTCTGCTGCTGATGTTCGCCGTCTAAGACTGCCGGAACAGATCCTTACGCGCGGGTGGGTCCTTTTGGGCTCACCCGTGGTAACTTGACTACAGATCCAGTTCCCGGGAGTTCGCAGAGATGGCGACCGAAACGCACGACGCCGTGGAAGGCGCTGCCCACGCAGCGGAATCCGCAGGCATGCCGCAGCTCGATTTCTCGACCTGGGGCAACCAGATTTTCTGGCTGATCGTCACGCTCGTCGTGATCTACCTGATCCTTTCCAAGATCGCGCTGCCCCGTGTGGGCGCGGTTCTGGCCGACCGGGCGGGAACGATTGCCAATAACATCGCCGCAGCGGATGAGCTGAAGCAGAAGGCCAAGGACGCGGAAGCGGCCTACGACAAGGCCCTCGCCGATGCCCGCGCCGAAGCTTCCTCGATCGTCGAGGCCACCCGTGCCGAGAACGCCGAGAAGCTGAAAGCCGCCACCGCAGAGGCCGATGCCAAGATCGCGGCCAAGACTGCCGAAGGCGAAGCGGCGATTGCCGAAATTCGCGCCGGCGCTGCTGTCGCGGCCGAAACCGTCGCCCGCGAGGCCGCAGCCGAGATCGTCTCGGCCATGGGCTTCAAGGCATCCGACGAAGAGATCGCCGCAGGCGTCTCGTCGCGGCTGAAAGGATGAGGACCATGAAGAAACTCGCCCTGACCGCCGCTGCGCTGGCCCTGACCGCAAGCCCCGCCTTCGCGGCCTCCGGTCCCTTCTTCTCGCTCGGCAACACCGATTTCATCGTGCTGATCGCCTTCATCGCCTTCATCGCGGTGCTGGTGTACTTCAAGGTCCCCGGCCTGATCGGCGGTCTGCTGGACAAGCGGGCCGACGGCATCAAGTCGGAGCTCGAGGAAGCCCGCGCGCTGCATGAAGATGCCAAGGACCTGCTGGCCTCCTTCGAGCGCAAGCAGAAGGAAGTGCAGGACCAGGCGGACCGGATCGTCGCCACGGCGAAATCCGAAGCCGCTGCCGCAGCAGAGCAGGCCGACGCGGAGCTGGAGAAGTCCATCGCCCGCCGCCTGGCCGCCGCAGAAGAGCAGATCGCTTCCGCAGAGGCTTCGGCCGTCAAGGAAGTGCGCGACACCGCCGTGACCACCGCGATTGCAGTGGCCCGCGAGGTGATCGCCAAGCAGATGACCGACAGCCAGTCCGCCGCCCTGGTGGACAGCGCGATCGAGGACGTGAAGACCCGTCTCAACTGAGACCCGCTTCACGGCTGATTATCTGAGACCCCCGGCCCTGCGCCGGGGGTTTCGCTTTTGGAGAGGTGCAATCCGGCTGGGCGATTGCGGCGCAGGTGATATCAGCCGCCGGGTCCTTAGCTCCGCGCCAGTCGCATCTGGGCGATTTCTTCCCGCCGTGCCCGATCCAGGTGGCCCTTGTAGGCCTCGCGCACGTAATCCAGATGCGCCTCGACCGCCTGCCGTGCGGCCTCCGGGTCGCGCGCCTGCAGGGCGGTGTTGATCGCCCGGTGCTGTGCCAGCAGCCGTTCCGAGGTGCCCGGACCGTCGAACATGATGTCCCGATTGTAGAAGACACCCGAGCGCAGCAGGTCCAGCATCGAGCGCATCATGTGCAGCAGCACGATATTGTGGCTGGCCTCGAGGATCGCCAGGTGGAACTCGGCATCCAGCCGCGCCTCCTCGGCGGGATCTGCGCGGTCCTTGGCCTGCTCCATGCGGTTAAAGCAGCGATCGACCAGCGCCAGGTCCGCCGCCAGCCCGTCCCGCGCCGCGCGCTCCGCCGCCTGGCCCTCGAGGTCGCGCCGGAAGGAGAGGTAGTCGAAGACCGCTTCCTCGTGACGCTGAAACAGCGCCACCAGCGCCGGAGAGAAGGCCGCGCCCAGCACATCGGCCACGTAGACGCCCGAGCCCGCCCGGCTTTGCAGCAGCCCCCGCGCCTGCAGGTCGGCCAGCGCTTCGCGCAGCGAGGGGCGAGAGACCTCCATCCGCTCGGCCAGCTCACGCTCGGCGGGCAGGCGTTCGCCGGGGCGCAGCAGGCCGCGCAGGATCAGCAGCTCGATCTGGCGGACCACCGCGTCGGCGCGCTTCTCTGAGGGGATCGGCTGGAAAGGCATCTTGGCTCCGTCTTGGATTGGTCAGAAATTATGACCGCGTGAGCCGCGACGCAAGGGCGCTGCGCATAGGAGACGATTAACCCTGCTGCGCCAAGACTGGGCCATGCGCCTGCTCCTGCCTCTTGCCCTGCCTCTCCTGCTGCTGCTCACCGCCTGCGGCCAGCCCGACCCCTACTTCAGGGAGAGCGCCGTGACCCGTGTCGAGGTGCAGGGCGACATCTTCGACGTGCGCCTGCGCGGCCGCCTGGCCGAGGCGGTCCGCCGCAACCCGCGCTATGCGCCGCGCCTCGGGCCGGTCGGGCCCCGTGCGGCAAATGCCATGCAGGCGGTCTCGGGCTGCCGGGTGGCCGAGATCCGTGGCGATGCCGCCATGGTGCTGGGCCTGCTCGATTGCGGCGCCGGCAGCAGCGCCGGCGACCGCCGCAAACGCGCCCCCGCCAGCTGCGAGATCGTCGAACGCTGGCGGCTCCTGGGGGGCCAGGAAGAGGGGCTTTTGCTGGACTGCCTGCGGATCTGAGGCCTCAGGCCCCGGTCACCGCCTTCTCGAAGGTCAGGCTGGTCGGGCGGTCATAGCCCGCATGGGCGGTCCGGGCGATCTCGACAAAGCCAAGGCGCTGGAAGGTGGCGTGGTTCTCGGTGAGTTCGACGCGAGTCTGCAACCGCAGGCAGGGCAGACCAAGCGCCCGCGCCCGCGCCTCGGCATGGACCACCATGCGCCGGGCCATCCCCCGCCCCCGCGCCGCATCCGCGACGGCGAGCTTGCCAAGGTAGAGATGATCGGCCTTCGGCGTCAGCAACATGCAGGCCAGCGGCGCGGCGACGGGCGGCAGGACCCAAAGCTCCTGCGCAGCCGCTTCCCGTGCCAGCGCCTCGGGCGGCAGACGCCCCAGGGACGAGGGCGGGTCGATCCGCCCCTCCATGTAGGCGAAGGCGCGCGTCAGCAGCGCATGGGTCGGCAGGATGTCCTGCTCCGGACCAAGGCGTATCGGCGTCATGGTCTGCACACCCGCTCTCGGCCAGGGCCTTCCGCCCGGCAGGCCGGGCGCAAGACCGCAACCGGCGCTGGTCCTTTCCCCATCCGACGGCCAGCAATACTGCGGGGGAGACAGGCGCAGCCTGGCGGGGGCAGAGCCCCCCTGACCGCCTTGACCGGGGCGCGGGGCCAGCCCGTTTCCCAGACCATCTCAGGCCTCGGCCGTCACGAGGTCCTTGGTCATGAAGACCGACACCCCGTTGTCCTCATAATCCCCGAAGACGCCGCAGCGGGCAAAGCCATTGGCCTCGTAGAGCCGGCAGGCGGCGGCCAGCGCGTCTCCGGTCTCGAGCTTCAGCACCGAGAGCCCCTCGTCCCGTGCGGTGGCCTCGATATGGTGCAGAAGCGCCGTGCCCACGCCCTTGCCGCGCGCGGCCTCGCTGACGAAGAAGCTCTTGACCTCGCCATAGCCCGCCTTGATCTGCAGCGCCCCGCAGCCAAGGGCGAGATCCCCCTCGCGCGCCAGGAAGAAGCGGATGGAGGGCGCGCAGAGCGCCTCGTGGGACAGGAAGTTGTTCTCTTCCGGCTTGTAGAGCGTGCGCATCAGAAGCTGCGAAGCGTCAAGCAGGGCCGAGGCTTCGGGATCGAGCGGCGAGGCGGGGGAAATGGTCAGCGTCATGGGCATCCTGTCGTATTGGCCCTTGGGCCGTTGGATCGGCCATATCTCTGCGGGCCGCGCCGGGAAGGTCAAGGCCCCCCGGCCCCCTGACGCCACCGCATGGAAGGCCGTTTTCAGGCGAGGTTTCGCCATTTACCCACAGTATCTTGTGGAAAACCCAAGGTGCACTCCAAGATACTGCGTCGGCATTGTTGACTCAGGCCACGCTGCTTCGCACCATTCCTGTTCAATATGGAATCACTAAAGGCCAGCGCGAAGGACCGCTCCACTTGCATTTCTCACGCCTCAGACTGACCGGCTTCAAGAGCTTCGTCGATCCGACGGACCTGATGATCAACACCGGCCTGACCGGGGTTGTCGGGCCCAATGGCTGTGGCAAGTCGAACCTGCTGGAAGCGCTCCGCTGGGTCATGGGCGAGAACCGCCCGACCGCCATGCGCGGCGGTGGCATGGAGGACGTGATCTTCGCCGGTGCCGCCTCGCGCCCGGCGCGCAACTTCGCCGAAGTCACCCTGCATATCGACAACTCGGACCGGCTGGCGCCCGCGGGCTTCAACGACGAGGACCAGATCGAGATCGTTCGCCGCATCACCCGCGACGTGGGCTCGGCCTACAAGGCCAATGCCAAGGACGTGCGGGCGCGGGATGTGCAGATGCTCTTTGCCGATGCCTCGACCGGCGCGCATAGCCCGGCGCTGGTGCGGCAGGGCCAGATCTCGGAGCTGATCAACGCCAAGCCGAAGAACCGGCGCCGCATCCTGGAAGAGGCGGCGGGGATCTCGGGTCTCTACCAGCGCCGCCACGAGGCCGAGCTGAAGCTGAAGGGCGCCGAGCAGAACCTGACCCGCGTCGATGACGTGATCGAGCAGCTGGCCACCCAGCTGGCCTCGCTGGAACGCCAGGCCCGCCAGGCCGCCCGCTACCGTGCCATCGGCGCCGAGCTGCGCCAGGCCGAGGGCATGCTGCTGTATCGTCGCTGGCGCGAGGCCGACGAGGCGCGCAACGCCGCGCTCGGGGCGTTCCGCGAAAGCTCGACCCTGGCCTCGCAGGCCGAACGCGCCGCCCGCACCGCTGCCGAGTCGCGCCAGCAGCTGGAAGACCAGCTGCCGCCGAAGCGCGAGGAAGAGGCCATCGCGGCGGCGGTCCTGCAACGCCTGACCGTGCAGCGCGACAGCCTGGGCGCCGAGAAAGAGCGCGCCATGCAGCAGATCCTGACCCTGAAGGCGAGGATCGAGCAGCTGGTGCGCGACCGCGAGCGTGAGGCCGGGCTGAACAAGGACGCCGGCGAGACCATCGAGCGTCTCGACTGGGAAGCGCGCGAGATCGCCAAGGCCCATGAAGGTCATGACGCCCGCCTCGCCGAGGCCGTGGAACTGGCAACCGAAGCCGCCTCGGTCCTCTCCGACCGCGAGGCCGACCTGGCCGAGCTGACCGAGGACGTGGCCCGTCTGGCAGCCCGCCACCAGTCGGCGCAGCGCCTGCTGGAAGACAGCCGCAAGAGCGCCGAACGCAGCGAGGCCGAGGCGCTGAAGGCCCGTGACGCCGTGGCCGAGGCGCGCGGTCGTACCGCCGCCGCCGACGAGGCCTTCGAGCAGGCGCAGGAGGGCGAAGAGATCGCCCGCGCGCGCGTCGAGGCCGCCGAGGAAACCCAGGCCGAGGCCGAGGCTGCCCGCGCCGAGGCCCAGTCGGACGAGGCCGATGCCCGCGCCGCCCGTTCCTCTGCCGAGGGCGAGGCGAAGGCGCTTCAGGCCGAGGTCTCGGCCCTGGCCCGGCTGGTGCAGCGCGATGCCTCGGAAGGGGCGCAGCTGCTGGACGACGTGCGCGTCGATCCCGGTTTCGAGAAGGCCCTGGGCGCGGCCCTGGCCGACGACCTGCGCGCGCCCGTGGTGGGCGGCGAAGAGGTCTCGGGCTGGGTCGACCTGCCCGGATATGACAGGGCGCAGGCGCTGCCCGCGGGCGTGGCGCCGCTGGCGGCCCATGTGCAGGTGCCGGGCGTGCTGGCCCGCCGGATGAGCCAGATCGGCGTGGTGGAGCCCTCGGAGGGCGCCGCGCTGCAATCCGCCCTGCAACCGGGTCAACGGCTGGTCAGCCGCGACGGCGACCTCTGGCGGTGGGATGGCTACCGTTCGGGCGCCGAGGATGCGCCCTCTGCCGCGGCGCTGCGGCTGGAACAGATGAACCGCCTCGACGCCCTGCGCGCCGATCTCGAAGCGGCCGAGGAGCGCGCCGAGGGCGCCCGAATGGCCCATGAGGACCTGGCCGAGGCGCTGTCGCGCGCCTCGGAGGCCGACAAGGCCGCCCGCCAGGCCCGTGCCGAGGCCGACCGCCAGCTGACCGAGGCCGCCCGTGCCCTGTCGCGCGCCGAGGCCGACCGCAGCCTGGCCGCCAGCCGCGCCGAGAGCCTGGCGCAATCGGTGGCCCGCCACGAGGAAGAGGCGCTGGAAGCCCGCGCCCGCCTGCGCGAGGCCGAGGCGGCCGTGGAGGATCTGGAAGATCTGGACGAGGCGCGTTCGGGCATCGAGCAGCTGCGCATGGCGGTCGAGGCCGCGCGCATGGCGATGATGTCGCGCCGTACCGCCCATGACGAGATCCGCCGCGAGGGCGATGCCCGCACCCGCCGCCGCCAGGAGGTGGCGAAGGAGGTCTCGGGCTGGCGGCATCGCCTGGAAAGCGCCGACAAGCGTATCGCCGAGCTGGACGAGCGCCGGGCCGAGGCCGAGGCGCAGCTGGAGGAGGCCCAGGCCGAGCCCGAAGAGCTGGAGATGCAGCGCGAGGAACTGACCGAGGCCATGGAAGAGGCCGAGGAACGCCGCGCCCGCGCCGCCGATGCCCTGGCCCTGGCCGAGGCCGCCCTGCGCGAAGCCGTGGCCGGCGAGCGCGACGCCGAACGGACCGCCTCGGAGGCCCGCGAGGGCCGCGCCCGCGCCGAGGCCCGCGCCGAAAGCGCCGCCGAGGCCGTCACCCAGGCCGCCGAGCGTATCGCCGAGGTGCTGGAACAGACGCCGAAGCAGCTGCTGGAAACGCTCGACATGGCGGTCGAGGACATGCCCGCCTCGGACCAGGTCGAGGCCGATGTGAACCGCCTGAAACGCCAGCGCGACAGCCTAGGCGCGGTCAACCTGCGCGCCGAGGAAGACGCCCAGGAGGTCCGCGAGGAACATGATACCCTGGTCGCCGAGAAGGCCGACCTGGAAGAGGCCATCCGCGCCCTGCGCAACGGGATCTCGGGTCTCAACCGCGAGGGCCGCGAGCGCCTGCTGACCGCCTTCGAGCAGGTGAACACCAATTTCTCGCTGCTCTTCCGTCACCTCTTCAACGGTGGCGAGGCCAACCTGGTGCTGGTGGAAAGCGACGATCCGCTGGACGCGGGCCTGGAAATCATGTGTCAGCCGCCGGGCAAGAAGCTCTCGACGCTGTCACTGCTCTCGGGCGGCGAGCAGACCCTGACGGCCATGGCGCTGATCTTCGCGGTCTTCCTGGCCAACCCGGCGCCGATCTGCGTGCTCGACGAGGTCGACGCGCCGCTCGACGATGCCAACGTGACCCGCTTCTGCGACATGCTGGACGAGATGTGCCGCCGCACCGATACCCGCTTCCTGATCATCACCCACCACGCGGTGACCATGGCCCGCATGGATCGCCTCTTCGGTGTGACGATGCAGGAACAGGGCGTCAGCCAGCTGGTCTCGGTCGATCTGAAGAAGGCCGAGCAGCTGGTCGCCTGACAGCACCCTGACGGCCCGTGCCTCCGGCGGGAGTATTTCCGGCCCGGTGATGGAACAAGGCGCTCCTATTCCCATCACCAGGCTGAAAATACTCCGGGGGAGTCTCCGGTACGGAGACGGGGGCAGCGCCCCCCAGGGCCTTTTCCCGGCTCCCCGCGGGGCGGGGAAAGGCCACCTTCTAGAGACGGTTCAGCAGCGCCGCCGTCGGCCAGCCATCCACGTCCATGCCCAGCTCGCCCTGCACCGCGCGCACCGCCGCGCGCGTACCGGCGCCGAGGATGCCGTCGATCTCGCCCACGTCGTGGCCCCGCGCGGCCAGCTTCTGTTGCAGCTGCTTCATCTGCGCCCCTTCCAGCCCCGGGGCCGGGTTGCCCGCGTCGAAGATCGGCGCGCCCTCCAGGCGGGTGGCGAAATAGGCCGCGGTCAGCACGTAGGTGAAGCTCTGGTTCCACTCGAAGAGCACCGAGAAATTCGGATAGGCCAGGAAGGCCGGGCCGCCCTTGCCCTGGGGCAGGATCAGCGAGGCGGGCTGATTGCCCTGCCAGCCGCCCGCACGGGGCGAGACGCCAAGCGCCTGCCAGTCGCGCGGGGCGAGCTGCGTGTCCAGCCCCGCCTTCGACCAATCCATCGAGGCGGGCAGCACGACCTCCTGCAGCCAGGGCTCATTGGGGCGCCAGCCAAGCGCGCGCAGCATCTTCGCGCCCGACATCAGCGCATCCGGAGCCGAGCTCTTCAGCCGCACGTGGCCGTCGCCATCGCCGTCGACGCCGTTCTCGATGATATCAGCGGGCAGCATCTGCACCTGGCCGATCTCTCCGGCCCAGGCGCCGGTGGTGGTGGCGGGATCGAAATCGCCGTGCTCGTAGAGCTCCAGCGCCGCGAAGACCTGCGGCCGGAAGAGCTCGGGGCGGCGGCAGTCATGGGCCAGGGTGACCAGCGCATTGGCGGTGTTGAAATCCCCCTGGTAGCCGCCGTAGTCGGTCTCGAAGGCCCAAAAGGCCAGAAGGATGCCCCGCGGCACCCCCATCTCGCTCTCGATCCGGTCGAAGACCTTCGCGTATTGCGCCTCCTTGGCGCGGCCATTGTCGATGCGGTTCTGCGAGATCAGCCGCCGCGCGAAGCTGGTGAAATCCAGCTGGAAGACCCCCTGCCGGCGATCCGCCGCGATGACGGCGGGATCCTGGCGGATGGGGGCAAAGAAGGCCGCGGCGGTGGCGGGGGAATGGCCCCGGCGGATGGCCTCGGATTTCATCTCATCGACAAAGGCGGGGAAACTGCCTCCGCAGCCCTGGGCAAGGACGGGCAGGGGGCTGACCAGAAGGCTGGTCAGCAAAAGCGCGTGGCGGATCATGGGGGCTCCCTTTTTCTCTCCTTGGGCAACCTAGCAGGAGACCGCCTTCGGGCAATGCCCGATCCGGGGGGCGGTGCTAAAGCAGGGAGAGCAGCAGGCAGACGGCAAGCAGCACGCCCCAGAGCCGCCACAGCCAGCTGCAGGCGGCCTCGATCCGGGCGGGGCCGGGATTGCGATTGCCGGCCGGGTGGACGAAGGGATAGTCGCGGATCTGCCCGTCGTAGCTGCGCGGCCCCGACAGCGCCACGTCCAGCGCGCGGGCCATGGCGGCCTCGGGCCAGCCGGCATTGGGCGAGCGGTGGCGGCGCGCCTCGGTTGTGATCGCCTGCCAGTCGGACAGCCGTCCCGAGAGCGCCGCCAGCACCAGCGCGGTCAGGCGGGCGGGGACCAGGTTCAGAAGGTCATCGAGACGGGCCGCGGCCCAGCCGAAGTCCTCGTGCCGGGGCGTGCGGTAGCCCACCATGGAATCGGCGGTGTTGACCAGCTTGTAGATCAGCATCCCCGGCAGGCCTGCGACGAGGAACCAGAAGGCCGGTGCCACCACCCCGTCCGAGGCATTCTCGGCGCCGCTCTCGATGGCGGCGCGGGACATGTCGGCGGGCTGCATCGAGCGCGTGTCACGGCTGACGATACGGGCCACGGCGCGGCGGCCCTCGCCGGGCGACATGCGCAGGCCAAGTGCCACGGCGCGCACGTGTTCCACCAGCGAACGCTGGGCCAGAAGCACGGCAGCCACCAGCACCTGAGGCAGCCAGCCGAAAAGTGAGATGAACCAGCCCAGCCCCCAGCCCAGCAGGACCAGCCCGGTCACCATGGCGACCCCCTTCAGGCGGCGGTCACGGCCCTCGTTGAGCCGTGCGTCGGCCAGGCCGATCAGCCGGCCCGCCAGCACGGCGGGATGGGGCAGGCGATCCCACAGCCAGCGCGGCTCGCCGAAGCAGGCGTCCAGGATCAGCGCCAGGGCCAGCATCAGGGCAGCGCTCATGACAGCGCCTCCTGCAGGCGGTCCCAGCCCTCGGGGCCCGGCATGCCGAGGCGGATGGCATGGCGCGACCAGGGGAAGATGCGGCTCCAGATGTGGTGGCGGGCCAGGTGCTCCTGCATGCGGGCGGCATCGGGCACCTCGTAGAGGCGGAAGAGCGACGTGCCGCCCGAAAGGTCGGCCCCGGCCCCGGTCATCAGCGCATCGAGCCGCGCGGCATCGGCTGCCAGCCGGGCGCGGGTCTCTTCGGCCCAGGCCAGGTCCGACAGCGCGGCAGTGCCGGCGATCAGCGCAGGCCCCGAGACCGCCCAGGGGCCCAGCATGTCCTCGAGCCGCTGCAGGGGCTTCTCGGCGCCGATGACGAACCCCAGGCGCAGCCCGGCCAGCCCCCAGAACTTGCCGAAGCTCTTCAGCACCAGCAGGTCGAAGCGCGGGCAGAGACCCACATGAGAGCGCTCGGGCGCCACGTCGCAGAAGCTCTCGTCGATGACGGTGAGGCCGCGGGGCGCGGGCGCGGGGTGGAAGGCGCCCGTGGGGTTGTTGGGATGCACCAGGACGCGGCCGCGCGCCGGGCCCGTCTCGCGGACCTGCCAGCGGTGGCGGTCGAAGGCGGCGGCGTGCTCGTTGTAGGTGGGTCCGGGGATCTCGACGCTGGCGGGGGGCGCCAGGCGGGGGATCTGGGCGATGGCGGCAGAGGCGCCGGGCACCGGCAGGATCGAGGCCTCTTCGGGTATGTTCCAGAACCGCCGCGCCGCCGCGATCAGCGCCTCGCGGGCGCCGGCGTCGGGCAGGGCGGTCCAGGCCTCGCCGGGAAGATCGGGCAGGGGGTAGGGCACCGGGTTGATGCCGGTCGAGAGGTCGAGCCAGTCTGCCCGCGTGCCGCCATGGCGGGCGCAGGCCGCGTCCAGGTTGCCGCCGTGGTCTCGGGCGATCACCTCGGAGCTCATTCGGGCACCCCGCCTTGGGTGCGCGGGCAGAGGGGGCGGCGGTCTGTCTTGGGCATCGGGCTCTCGTTCCTGCTGTCGCTGTCCTTTCACCACAGGCAGCGCGCTTTGCCAAATGGCAAAGCGCCGCCGGTCTTCACGCCGGTCCCGGCGGCGGAACGCCCATTCCCCCCCCGCAAACACAGGGGAGTCGCGGCGATGGTTAACAAGTTGGGAGCTTTGTTAACCGATTGTTAGCATGTGAAGCGGAGACTTCCGGCAGACGACATCGCCGGGCGGCTGATCTCAAGGGCCATGAACCGGCAAGGAGCAGCGCTTTGGGCAAGGTGGTTGAAATCGGGGGGCGATGCCCTCATCCACGCCAGGAGATTGCCGGTTGGACCGGCGATCATATCCGCGCGCTGATCGTCGAGAGCGAACCGAACCTGGGCTGGCTCTGGAAACGCCACCTCGACCGGATCGGCGCAGAGACCTGCCTGGCCCATGGCCAGGACGCGGCCATCGCCTACCTGCAATGCGTCAGCTTCGACGTGGTGGTGCTGGACCTGGTGCTGGACCATGGCTCTGCCCTGGCGGTGTCGGATTTCGCCAGCTACCGCCAGCCCGACGCCAAGGTGATCTTCGTCACCAACACCAATTTCTTCTCGGACGGCTCGATCTTCCGGCATGCCAGCAATGCCTGCGCCATGATGCACTCGGACGCGCCGGCCTCTGACCTGGCCGCGCTGGTCGAGCACTACGGCCGCGCCCCGAAGCCCGAGACCGAGGTGCCGGGCAGCCTGCTGGGCGGCAAGTAGGGGCCCACTTGCCGCCTGGGGCCTCAGCCCCGCCCGTGCGGTGCCAGCAGGTCGAGCTCTGCGGTGATCGGCACGATGCGGTGCGGATTGATGTTGTCGTGGCTGTAGTAATAGTGCCGCGTGATGTGGTCGAAGTTCACCGTGCCGGCGACGCCGGGCGTCTGGTAGAGCTCGCGCAGGTAGCCCCAGATGTTGGGGTAATCCACGATCCGCCGCAGGTTGCACTTGAAGTGGGTGTGATAGACCTTGTCGAAGCGGATCAGAGTGGTGAAGAGCCGCCAGTCGGCCTCGGTCAGCGTGTCGCCGGCGAGATAACGGTTCTCCGACAGGATCTCCTCGACCCAGTCCAGGGTCTCGAAGAGCGGCGCGACGGCCTGGTCATAGGCCTCCTGGGTGGTGGCGAAACCGGCCTTGTAGACACCGTTGTTCACGTTGTCATAGACCCGCGCGTTGATCTCGTCGATGCGGGGCAGCAGGGCCTCGGGGGCGTAATCGTCGGTATTGCCGGTGATCTCGTTGAATGCGCTGTTCATCATGCGGATGATCTCGGCGCTCTCGTTCGAGACGATCTTGCCGGTCTGCTTGTCGAAGAGCACGGGCACGGTGACCCGCGTGGTCACGTCGGGGGTGTCCTTGAGGTAGATGTCCCGCATGTAGCGCGAGCCGAAGAGCTTGTCGCCGGTGGCGCCGTCGAAGTCCTCGCGGAACTCCCAGCCGTCGGACAGCATGTCGGGATGCACCACCGAGACGTCGATATGCTCTTCCAGACCCTTCAGGGCGCGGAAGATCAGCGTCCGGTGTGCCCAGGGGCAGGCGAGAGAGACGTAGAGGTGGTAGCGGCCGCTTTCGGCCTTGAAGCCGTCAGAGCCGCTCGGCCCCGCGCTGCCATCGGCGGTCACCCAGTTGCGGAAGCTTGCGTCCTGGCGGACGAACTTCCCGCCGTTGCTTTCCGTGTCATACCATTTGTCGGCCCATTCGCCGTCGACGAGCAATCCCATGATGAAGTCCTTGTCTGTTGATGCCGGGTGCCTCCCGGAGTGTTAACCCTTAGCTAGCGGCCTCCGGGCCCATGGCAAACAGGCGAGGCCGCGCAGTTGGGGTGCATGATTGCACATTGGCGCCCGCAATGGCATGGCGTTGCGCGTCAGTCGCAGGTTTCCTCAGGGTTGATTTGGCTCTGTCCCCACTTGTGCAATTTGGTTAACCTCAATGAAACGAGTCCTGTCCCAGATTGCGCGGACCGGAGCAGATCGGAGCCTTGGGCCATCATGTCGACTTTTCTCCCGAAAGAGCTTGAAGAGGGGCTGCAGGAGGCCCGCAAGTATCGTGCGCGCAAGGCATCTCGCCTGCGGGTCGAGGCTGACGGCAAGAGCTTTCCCGTCCTGAAGCGTTGGGAAAACGGCTTTTCTGTCGACGCAGAGGTCGTTCCCCCCCTGCGCGGCAACGTCGAATTGTTCGAGGGCAGTCGATTCCTCTCCACCTGCCTGATCATCGCCTCGGCGGAAGAGGGTGGCCAGATGCGCTACGAGTACAAGCGCTCGACCCCCGCGCGGGATGCGGCTCCGCTGGACTTCCAGAAGGACGCCGATGCGCCCGTGGCCCTGCTGGGTCGCGCGACGGACTAGCCCCCGGCCCCTCTGCCCCTGCCTTTGCATGGCCCCTCTGGCCGTCCGCCCCGTGCCGTGCCCCTGATGGCGCGCGCTTGCTTCAAGGCAGAGCGCCGGGGGATGCGTGCAACCTGAGCAATAGGGAAAAGTTGTCAGTGTCAGTATTCTCGCGGATTTGACATGACGCCGACAGCTTTGCATTCTGCGCTGCAAGTGACGCCCTGTCAGGTGTCCGGTTGCGGCCCTGTTCGGATCGCGAGAAGGAAGGGGCGTCCTAGATCCCTCCCATGCCGGAAACCGTCCCGACAGACGCGCACTGTCAGGGAGGATTGACATGACATTTATCAAAACGGCTCTTCGGGGCCTGACCGCGACGGCTATGCTGGCCGCAACCACCTTCGCCGTTTCGGCGCAGGAGGTGACGCTGAAGATGCACTACTTCCTACCGCCTCAGGCCATCGTGCCCAAGGATGTGCTGGATGTCTGGGCCAAGAAGGTCGAGGCCGAGAGCGAAGGCCGCATCAAGATCCAGCAGTTCCCGGCGATGCAGCTTGGCGGGCGCCCGCCCGAGCTGGCCGACCAGGTGCTGGACGGCGTGGCCGACATCATCTGGACCCTGCCGGGCTATACCCCCGGTCGCTTCCCCTCGACCGAGGTCTTCGAGCTGCCCTTCATCGCCGCCGGTCCCGAGGCCACCTCGAAGGCGTTCTGGGAATTCACCGAGAACAACATGATGGACACCGAGTTCGCCGGCATCAAGCCGCTGGGTCTCTGGGTGCATGGCCCCGGCGTGATCCACTCGGAAGATCCGCTGGTCAGCCCTGACGACCTGAACGGCGTCAAGCTGCGCGCGCCGTCGCGGGTGACCAACATGTACTTCAGCCGTCTCGGCGCCACCGCCATCGGCATGCCGGTGCCCGCGGTGCCCGAAGCGCTGTCGAAGGGCGTGATCGACGCCACCGTCCTGCCCTGGGAAGTCACCACCTCGCTGAAGATCGCCGAGCTGGTCGACAACCACACCCAGTTCCCCGACGAGACGCTCTATGTCGCCACCATGTTCATGGGCATGAACCAGGGCGTCTATGACGACCTGCCCGATGACCTGAAGGCGGTGATCGATGCCAACTCCGGGCTCGAGTTCTCGGGCTTTGCCGGGGAAGTCATGGCCAAGGGCGACGTGATCGGTCACCAGATGGCGGTCGATGCGGGCAACAACATCATCTCCCTCACCCCCGAGCAGATCGCGCCGTGGAAAGCACCCGCGGCCGAGATCGAGGCGGAGTGGATCGAAGAGATGAACGGTCGTGGTCTTGATGGCGCTGCAATGGTCGAAGAGGCCAAGGCACTGATCGCCAAGTACGACGCGATGTAATCGCCTGTCTCATGGCGCCCCGTTCCGGGGCGCCGGTTGCGCGGGCTGCCAGGAGGCGCGCCCGCGACTGCCTCAAACCCCGCTCCCGGATCAGGTCCGGGGGCGCCTCCCTGGAGAAAGCTCTTGCGAATTTACCCTCTATTCCTGTGGCTTGCGCGGATCATGGCGATCCTCGGCGGGCTGGTTCTGACGGTGCTTGTCTTGTTGACGGTGGTTTCGGTCACCGGGCGCGCACTCAACGGTGTCATGCATCTTGGCTGGGTCGAGAGCCTGGCCGGGCCGCTGGCCCAGGGGCTGCTCGATGCGGGGCTTGGCCCGATCACCGGCGATTTCGAACTGGTCGAGGCTGGCATCGCCTTCACCATCTTCGCCTTCCTGCCGCTGGCGCAGATCAGCGGCTCCCATGCCACGGTGGACATCTTCACCTCCTTCCTGCCGATCAGCGCCAACCGCGTGCTGATGGCGCTCTGGGAGGTCCTCTTCGCGGCGGCGCTGATCGTCATCGCCTGGCGTCTCTACGAGGGGATGCAGGGCAAGATGCGCTACAATGAGACCACCTTCCTGCTGCAGTTCCCGGTCTGGTGGGCCTTCGCCGCCTCCTTCGCCGCGGCCGTGATGGCGGCACTGGTGAGCAGCTTCACCGCCGCGGCGCGGGTCTGGGAAATGCTTACCGGCGCCTCTGTGCTGCCCGAGTTCGGGGAGGTCGACCATTGACCGATTTTGCCATCGGGATGTGGTCCTTCCCCATCCTCCTGCTGCTGATCTTCCTGCGCATGCCCATCGGGCTTGCCATGTTCGCGGTCGGCTTCCTGGGCCTGTCCTGGGTCACCGGCGGCACCACCGTGGTGCTGTCGAAACTCAAGCTCGAGACCTATTCGACGTTCTCCAGCTACTCGCTGTCGATCGTGCCGATGTTCCTGCTCATGGGCCATTTCGCCACCCTGGGTGGCATGAGCCAGGCCCTCTTCCGCGCCGCCGAGGCCTTCCTGGGCCATCGCAAGGGCGGGTTGGCCATGGCCGCCGTCGGTGCCTGCGCCGGCTTCGGCTCGATCTGCGGCAGCTCGCTGGCCACCGCCGCCACGATGAGCAAGGTGGCCCTGCCCGAGCTGAAGCGCAACGGCTACTCGGGCGGCTTCGCCACCGCCACCCTGGCCGCAGGTGGCACCCTGGGCATCCTGATCCCGCCCTCGGTGATCCTGGTGATCTACGCCATCCTGACCGAGCAGAACATCGCCAAGCTCTTCATGGCGGCCTTCGTGCCCGGCATCCTGGCGGCGGCAGGCTACATGATCACCATCATGGTCTATGCCCGCCTGCATCCCGATGCGGCAGGCCAGCGCCCGCCCATGCCCTGGTCCGAGCGCCTGCGCGCGCTGCTGGATGTCTGGCCCGTGCTGCTGGTCTTCCTGGCCGTGGTCGGCGGTATCTACCTGGGCATCTTCACCCCCACGGAGGGGGCGGCCGTCGGCGCCTTCGGCACCGGACTCATCGCCATCATCAACGGCGGCCTGCGCGGCCGCGCCTGGCTCGAGAGCTTCTATTCCACGGCGCGTTCCACGGCGATGATCTTCTTCATCGTGCTGGGCGCGGGCTTCTACAACGGCTTCCTGGCGCTGACCCAGGTCCCGCAGGAGCTTTCGGTCTGGGTCACCTCTCTGGGCCTGAGCCCCTGGATGGTGCTGGTGCTGATCCTGGTGCTCTACCTGGTGATGGGCTGCGTGATGGATTCGCTGTCGATGATCCTGCTGACCATCCCGATCTTCTGGCCGATCATCTCGGCGCTGGACTTTGGCATGGACCCCGAGGAGCTGGCAATCTGGTTCGGCATCATCGTGCTGATCGTGGTCGAGGTGGGGCTGATCACGCCTCCGGTGGGGATGAACCTCTTCGTCATCAACTCGATGGATCGTGAGACGCCGATTTCGCACACCTACCGGGCGGTCATGTACTTTGTCGCCTCGGATATCCTGCGGGTGGCGTTGCTGGTGATCTTCCCCTCCATCTCGCTGTTCCTGCTGCGTATCTTCCACTAGGACCAGTTCCGCCGGTCCTCGCACAGGGGGCCGGCGGGGGTTTCTCGTGGCGCGTACTCGCCTTAAAGTGGAGCGGCGGGGCCACAGGCAGGAGAGGCAGGATGACAGCGCGGACCGAAAGCAGCGTGACGGCGGCGGACGAGGCCCCCCCGGAGCTCTTCATGCGCGGCCTCGTCGGCCATGCGCTGAAGCGAGCGCACCACCACCTGCATTCCGAAGCCGGGCGCCAGCTGGAAGGGCTGGGCCTGCGCGGCGCGACCTTCTCGGCGCTCTCGGTGATCTGTGACCGGCCCGGCCTGCGCCAGGGCGAGCTGGCAGAGCTGCTCTCGGCGGAGCGGTCCAACATCGTGGTCACCGTCGAGGCGCTGGAAAGCGCGGGGCTCGTGGTGCGGCACCGGATCGAGGATGACAGGCGGGTCTGGCAACTGCATCCGACCGAGACCGGGCGGGCGCTCTGTGCCCGCGCCAATGCCGAGATGCGCGCGCTCGAGGACCGGCTCCTGCGGGGGCTGAACGGGCGCGACAAGGCGCGGCTGATCAGCCTGCTGGAGCGCATCGCTCCGCCGGAAGGCTAGGCCGTTCAAGAATCCTCTGCGCGCTTTCGGGTGCCGATGCTATCCTTTGCGCAGCGTAAAGCCAGGGAGGGCGGCATGGGCGATGTGACAGTTCTCATCGGGACCACCAAGGGGGTCTTTCTGCTGGAGGGCGGCGCGAGGCGCGAGGGCTGGAAGGTCTCGGGCCCACATTGCGGCGGCTGGCCCATCAACCATGTCATCGGAGATCCCGAGACCGGCCGCATCTGGGCCGGGGGCGGGGGCGATTGGTGCGGCGCCGGTGTCTGGCGTTCTGACGACGGCGGCGAGAGCTGGACATGCTCGCGGATGACGCAGGGCATGATGGACGACTGGGCCGCCAATGATCCCGATTTCGCCGCCATGATCGGCTGGACGGAAGAGCCGCTGCCCTTCGGCCATGATTTCAGCCAGGTCTGGTCGCTGCACTATGCCCATGGGGTGCTCTCTGCCGGAACCAAGCCCGCGCGGCTGCTGCAAAGCCATGACGGCGGAGAGACATGGGCCAAGGTCACCGGTCTTTCCGAACATCCCTCTGCCGAGAGCTGGCAGCCCGGTGCCGCCGGGCTGACCCTGCACACGATCCTGTCGGACCCCGACGACCCGGCGCGCAGCTGGCTGGGGATCTCGGCCGCCGGTGTCTTTGCCACCGAGGATGGTGGCGCCACCTGGGACCGGCGCAACCGGCTGTCCAATGCCCAGGCCTGCGACGACCACGATCACCCCGCCGCGCCGCGGGACGGAGAGATCGGCCATTGCGTGCACAACATGGTGCTGGCGCCGGGCGGCGGAGAGCGGCTCTATCAGCAGAACCACCACGGCGTCTGGCGTTCGGAGGATGGGGGCCGCAGCTGGGAGGACATCACCAGGGGCCTGCCCTCGACCTTCGGCTTCCCGGTGCGGGTGCATCCGCGCGATCCCGATACGCTCTGGAGCTTCCCGCTCAACGGCGACATGCAGGGCCGCTTTCCGCCCGATGCCGCCGCCGCCGTCTGGCGCTCGCGCGATGCCGGGGCCACTTGGCAGGCAATGCGCGAGGGGCTGCCGCAGGAGGCCTGCTTCTTCACCGTGCTGCGTCAGGCCATGGGCGGTGACAACCATGATCCGGCGGGGGTCTATTTCGGCACCAACTCGGGCTCTGTCTTCGCCAGCCTCGACGAGGGCGAGACCTGGCAGGAGATCGCCCGCCACCTGCCCACGGTGCTGGCGGTCGAGGTCCTCGACCGCCGCTAGCCCTCAGGAGGCAGGCAGGTTGTAGGGATCGAAGCCGCACATCTCGCCTGCGGCCTGCATGGCCTCGCGGTAGCCCGAGGCCGAGAAGAGCCCGTAGAGCCAATCTTCGCCCAGCCGGTTGCGGCGGATCACCATGCCGATGTCCTGCTGCGCCCCCGCGAAGGCGGCCAGCACGTCACCGACGAAGCCTGCGGTCAAGTCGCCGCGCCCGCCTGCGGGCCAGGCCTCAAGCCACATCTCGTCGCCCAGCCAGGTTTCCACCCCGTCGATCTCGAGCACCGCCTCGTCGATGTCGTCCCAGGGGGTGTCCTCGTCCGGGGACCAGGGCGAATATTCATAGTAGAAGGCCGCGTCGTAGCCGCCGGGGCTGAACTGGAAGACCAGCGCGCCAGAGGTGTCCCGCGCGGCGCGGGTGGTGAAGACATGGCAGCGCTCGCCGATGCGCACGGCGCCCCAGTCCCCGACAGAGACGCCCTGGGCCAGGGCCGGGGGCGCAAGCAACAGCATCAGAATGGCGATCAGGTGGCGCATCGTGGTCTCCTTCCGGGGTTTCAGGTGAATGCCCCGCCCCCTGTCAGCGCCCGGTTAAGGCGGGGCAGGAAACTGCGGAGCATTCTAGCCATCACACCTGGCGCAGCGGCAGGTCCAGGATCTCGCGGGCTTGCTGCCAGCTGGCAACGGGGCGCTCGTACTTCTCGCAGAGCGCGGTGACCCGCTGCACGAGCGCCGCGTTGGAAGGCGCAAGGGTGGTCCGGTCGAGGCGGACGTTGTCCTCGAGCCCGCAACGGGCATGGCCGCCGGTCTCGACCACCCACTCGTTCAGCGTCAGCTGATGCGCGCCGATCCCGGCGGCGCACCATTCGCTGTCGGGCAGCAGGCGGGCCATGGTGGCGCGGTAGTAGTCGAAGACATCGCGGTCCACCGGCATGGCGTTCTTCACCCCCATGACGAATTGCACGTAGGGAGATTTCTCGAGCCGCCCGTCGGCATACATCTTCGCCGCCTGGTGGATGTGGCTCAGGTCGAAGGCCTCGATCTCGGGGCGCACACCGTAGGTCTTCATCTCTGCCGCCAGCCAGTCGACCAGATCCGGCGGGTTCTCGTAGACCCGCGTCGGGAAATTGTTCGAGCCGACCGAGAGCGAGGCCATGTCGGGCGCCAGCGGCAGCATGCCGCCCCGCGTCTGCCCCGCGCCCGAGCGCCCGCCGGTGGAAAACTGGATGATCATGCCCGGACAATGCCGTTCCAGCCCCTCTTTCAGGGCGGCGAATTTCTCGGGGTCCGAGCTGGGCGTCTCGTCGTCGTTGCGCACATGGGCATGGACGATGCTGGCGCCGGCCTCGAAGGCCTCATGGGTCGATTCCACCTGCTCGGAGACCGAGATCGGCACGGCGGGATTGTCGCTCTTGCGGGGCAGCGAGCCAGTGATGGCAACGCAGATGATGCAGGGTTTGGGCTCCATCAGGGCAGTTAGGCGGGCGCTGCGAAAGCTGTCAACCGCGGTGCCTCACGCAGCTGTCACGCAGGCGTGACCAACGAATTGAGAACCGAAGCGACATCGCCGCCGTACTTCCATCAACCAGCCAGCAAGAAGGCTGCCTGGGAACAAATTCTGGAGGAATATGAAGATGACCCGCAAGATCGCACTCACCGCCGCCCTGATCGCTGGTACCGCAACCGCCGCATTCGCAGCTGACAACCCGATGGTCGGCGGCGCGCCGATGATGGCCGACATGACCATCGTCGAGAACGCCTCTGCTGCCCCCAACCTGACCACCCTGGTCGCTGCCGTAAAGGCCGCGGGCCTGGTTGACACCCTGGCCAGCGAAGGCCCCTTCACCGTCTTCGCCCCCACCAATGACGCCTTCGGCATGATCAAGGAAGACAGCCTGAACGCGCTGCTGATGGAAGAGAACAAGGACCAGCTGACGCAGATCCTGACCTGCCACGTGGTCGCCACCGAGGCCTTCTCGACCGACATCGCCGGCATGATCGCCGATGACGGCGGCATGCACGTGGTGCCCACCGTCGGCGGCTGCGAGCTGAAGGCCTACATGGAAGGCGGCGAGCTGAAGCTGGAAGACGAGAACGGCCGTGTCTCCACCGTGACCATCGCCGATGTCGACCAGTCGAACGGCGTCGTCCACGTCATTGACCGCGTCATCCTGCCCGCCGGCCAGGCAGGCTGATACCCAAGCGGTATGTAACGAGTGGCGCGTGTATCGCCGGGACGGGTCACCTTCGGGTGGCCCGTTTTCTTGTGCGCGGTCCGCGACGCGCGACTAGTTCGGGATGTAGGAGATATATTGAACGGGCACCCAGCCCTGTCGCGGGGCGCTGACCTCTCGCCGTTCCAGCGCGCCGCAGACCTCGCGGTTCTGGCCATAGACGATGCCGGCCCAGGTGCCGCGGTACTCGAAGACCAGGAAGGTGTCGCCATGGCTCAGGCCCTGCCGGGTGCGATATTCCTCGCCAGGTCCGGTGCGTATGGGAAAGGTCCCGCCCTCGCCCGGCCCTTCGCCCAGGAAAACCGCCGCCTCGCAATTGCGCCGCGCGTCGCGGGGCAGCTCGTGAATGGCCACGTCAGGCGGTCCCGAGAGCCCTTCGATCTCGACCTGGGTGAAGAGCACGCCAATGCCGCCCACCATGAAGAGCGTACCAAGGAGCAGGCCTAGTCGGATCTGGAATTGCATGGGTTCCTCCGGGCGGCAGTTCCGCCCGCGCCACGCCTATCCCTGGCACCCCCGCGAAGTCACATGAATTCCCCGAAGGATTAGAGGCAAAGGCGCTGCAAACCGCGCCCCTTGCCTCTATCCGACGGCTCGAAATACTGCGGGGGTCCGGGGGCTGGCCCCCGGTCCCGTGCGCTCCACCCGCTCAGGTGCTGCTTCGGCGTCAGGCCAGCAGCCGCCGGGCGATGACCTGGGCCTGGATCTCTGCCGCGCCCTCGAAGATCGACAGGATGCGCGCATCGCAAAGCAACCGCGAGGCCACGTATTCCAGGGCGAACCCGTTGCCGCCGTGGATCTGCAGCGCATTGTCGGCGCAGGCCCAGGCCACGCGGGCGCCAAGCAGCTTGGCCATCCCGGCCTCAAGATCGCAGCGGCGGTCGTTGTCCTTCTCGAAGGCAGCGAAATAGGTCAGTTGGCGCGCTACCATGATCTCGACCGCCATCATGGCCAGCTTGCCCGAGACGCGCGGGAATTGTGCCAGCGGCCCGCCGAAGGCCTTGCGGTCCAGCGCATATTGCAACCCGACGTCCAGCGCAGCCTGGGCCACGCCGATGGCGCGCGCGGCGGTCTGGATGCGGGCGCTCTCGAAGGTCTGCATGAGCTGCTTGAAGCCCTTCCCCTCTTCCCCGCCCAGCAGGTTCTCGCCCTTCACGGCGAAATTGTCGAAACCCAGTTCGTATTCCTTCATGCCGCGATATCCCAGCACCTCGATCTCGCCGCCGGACATGCCCGGCGTGGGGAAGGGATCGTCATCGGTGCCGGGTGTCTTCTCGGCCAGGAACATCGACAGCCCGCGGTGATCGGTCGAGGCAGGATCGGTGCGCGCCAGCAGGGTCATCACATGGGTGCGCGCCGCATGGGTGATCCAGGTCTTGTTGCCGGTGACGCGGTAGTCCTCGCCCTCCTTCACCGCGCGGGTGCGCAGGCTGGCCAGGTCCGAGCCTGTATTGGGCTCGGTGAAGACGGCGGTCGGCAGGATTTCCCCCGAGGCGAGCTTCGGCAGCCAGTGTTCCTTCTGCGCCTCGGTGCCGCCGCAGAGGATCAGCTCGGCCGCGATCTCGGACCGGGTGCCAAGGGAGCCGACGCCGATATAGCCGCGCGACAGCTCTTCCGAGACCACGACCATCGAGGCCTTGGACAGGCCGAAGCCGCCGTGTTCTTCGGGGATGGTCAGGCCGAAGACGCCCATCTCGGCCAGTTCCTCGATCACCGACATGGGGATCAGCTCGTCCTTCAGGTGCCACTCATGGGCGAAGGGCGCGACCTTCTCGGCGGCATAGCGGCGGAACTGGTCGCGGATCATCTCCAGCTCTTCATCCAGGCCGGTGGTACCGAAATGGCCCTGGCCCTGGCGCTCGATCATCAGCTCGGCCAGCCGGGTACGCGCGGCCTGGGTATTGCCGGAGTTGCACAGGGTCATCACCGCATCGGACATCAGCCCGCGCTGGTCCTCCTGGGTCAGGCCAAGGTCCTGCAGGCGCACGATCTCCTGCTGCGACATCTGGATGCCGCCGTAGATCTGCCAGAGGTATTCACCGAAGGCGATCTGACAAAGCAGCCCCTCCATCTCGCCGAAACTGCCCTCGTCAGAGAGCCGCGTGGCCCAGAGGTGCACCTGCCGCAGCGCCTCGGCATAGGTGGCGAGCCAGGCCAGGCCATGGGTGGCGGTCTGTTCGGCCTCCACCGCGCGGGCCGAGACGCGATCCTCGACCACCACCCTCTCGCGGACGCGGTTCCGGGCGCGGGACAGGATATCCTCGACCGGGCCAAGAGCTGCGCCGGTGAGGGTCAGCAGGTCGGGCAGAAGGGCATCGGGCTGCATCGCGGGGTCCTGTCCGTCATGGGGCATCTGGTTTCTCCTCTTCTCGGGCACCGGAATAATCCTTTCGCAGTTGCAGCGCAATATGTTTGCGCAAATCCCCAATCTGAGGATCTAAAGTTACGTGACAGATTTCACTTCTGGCCGGTGCCCTGCGGGTGTAGTCATTTGCCATGACTGAATTTTTGCACCTTCCGGGCCCCGAGGGCCTGACCGCGCTGGCCTGGGTCGCGATCTTCGCCGTGGCGCTGATTGCCGGGCTGGTGAAGGGCATGGTGGGATTCGCCATGCCGATGATCATGATCTCGGGCCTGGGCAGCCTGGTGGGACCGGACTGGGCGCTGGCGGGACTGATCCTGCCGACGCTGGTCACCAATGGCTGGCAGGCGCTGCGCCAGGGGCCGGCCGCGGCCTGGGAGGTGGTGAAGCGGTTCCGCATCTTCCTGGGCGTGGCCTTCGTCATGCTGATATTCTCGGCCCAGCTGGTGCGGGTGCTGCCGCAGCAGGTGATCCTGCTGATGATCGGCGGCCCCATCGTTCTCTTCGCGCTGACCCAGCTGATGGGGAAGGCGCTGACCCTGGCGCATCCGCCGAGACGCAGTGTCGAGCTGGCGGTGGCCAGTTTCGCCGGGTTCATCGGTGGCTTCTCGGGCGTCTGGGGGCCGCCGACCGTGGCCTATCTGACGGCCCTCGACACGCCCAAGAGCGAACAGGTTCGCGTGCAGGGGGTGATCTATGGCCTCGGCGCGCTGGCGCTGCTTGGCGCCCATCTGGGCTCGGGCGTGCTCAGGGCGCAGACGCTGCCCTTCTCCATCGTCATGGTGCCGGTGGCGCTGGCGGGCATGTGGATGGGCTTCCAGCTGCAGGACCGCATCGACCAGAAGACCTTCCGCCGCGCCACGCTCGTGGTGCTGCTGGTGGCCGGGCTGAACCTGCTGCGCCGCGCCCTCTTCGCCTGAGCGCTACCGCTTGCCCGCCCGCTTGGCGCGCGGGCTGCGCGGCGCCACCTTGGCCTCGATATGTTCGATCACCATGGCGGCGATGTCCTTCTTCGAGGTGCGCTCGATCCCTTCCAGGCCAGGCGAGGAGTTGACCTCCAGCACCTTCGGCCCGTCATCGCCCCGCAAGAGATCGACGCCTGCGAGATCCAGCTTCATGGCGCGGGCGGCGCGTACGGCGGTGTCGCGCTCGGCCTTCGAGATCCGCACGGTCTCGGCGGTGCCACCCTGGTGCAGGTTCGAGCGGAAGTCGTCCGGCGCGCCGCGGCGGCGCATGGCGGCGACGACCTTGCCGCCGACGACCAGGCAGCGGATGTCCTCTCCGGCAGCTTCCTTGACGAAGCTCTGCACGAGGAAATCGGCCTTGAGGCCCCGGAAGGCGGAAATCACCGTCTCGGCGGCCTTCTTGGTCTCGGCCAGGACGACCCCCTTGCCCTGGGTCGATTCGAGCAGCTTCAGAACTAGGGGCGCGCCGCCGACCAGATGGATCAGGTTGCCGGAATCCTTGGGGCTGCGGGCGAAGGCGGTGGTGGGCATGCCGATGCGGTGCCGGGCCAGGACCTGGTGGGCATAGAGCTTGTCGCGCGACATGGCGATGCCCTCCGAGCCCGCAAGGCAATAGGTGCCCAGGCTCTCGAACTGGCGCACCACGGCGGTGCCGTAGGAGGTGATCGAGGCGCCGATGCGCGGGATCACAGCGTCGTAGTGGGGCAGGCGGCGGCCGTCGTAATGCACCTCGGCGCCGACGGCGCGGATGTTCATGTAGCAGCGCGAGGTGTCGATGACCTCCAGCGTGTGGCCGCGCGCCTCGGCGGCTTCGATCAGCCGGCGGGTCGAGTAATTGCCGGGCTCGCGCGTCAGCACCGCCAGGCGCAGGGCGCGGCGATGCTGCTTCAGGCGCGGCGTGTCGCGGTAGGCGTCGAAGGAGAGCTCGGGCTGCTGGTAGCTTTGCGAGGGATTGACGATCATGTCCTCGCAGATCGCCGAGCGGCCAAGCAGCATCCGGTAGGCCATGGCGCCCCGGTCGGTCAGGGTCACTTCCAGCGGCCAGCGGCGATCCCCGATCACCACCTCGGTCTCGATGACGAAGCGCAGCTCGGTCTCGCCGTTCGACGAGGTGACCTCGCGCCGGTCCTTGAGCGGCGCCGAGCAGATGATTTCCAGCTCGGGATCGCTGGGGTCGGGGTGGATCGCGAAACGCACCATGGGCTTGTCGGGCGAGCCGAAGGGTTCGATCGAGAAGGCATGTAGCGCGGAGGTCCGCGCCCCGGTGTCCACTTTGGCGCGGATCGCCGGCAGTCCGAGGCCCGGAAGCGAGAGCCATTCTTCCCAGCCGAGAGTGAATTGCGCCATGTCAGGTCCTTCTGAGCTGTCCGCTGCGGGGTGGGGGGAATCGGCGGCCTGGGGCCACCCTATTCAAGTCGCGGCCTTATGACAGGGGCAGGTCTGCCGCAATGGGCCACCTGAGGCGGAGATGATCTTCTCGGGGGCAATGTAGCGGGGGCGCTGCCCCCGTCGAGCAGGGCTCGACTCCCCCGGAGTATTTTCAGCCTGGTGATGATGGCTGGGGGGCGCCAAGAAGGCTCCCTCCTTCTCCGTGAAGAGCGTGCCACGGCCCCGGTTGAGAAGGAGGGAGCCCATCCGGGCAGGGGCCCGCTGCATCACCAGGCTGAAAATACTCCCGCCGGAGGCATGGCCCGGAATGGGCCGGCTCCGCGGGCTGTCCTGGTCTCAGCTGAGGAAGGTATTGCCGAAGCAGATGTCGATGGCCTCGGGGGCCTGCATCGGCTGGACGACCTGGAAGCTCTGACGCAGCAGCAGCTCGTCGCCCTGCGAGACCTCGAAGGTCCAGGTGCCGGTGACCAGCTCGCGGTCGAACTCGAAGTTGAAGCTGCGCACCCCCCAGCGGCTGTCGAGCGCGGGGTTCCAGCTTTCCACTGTCACCTGGCGCGGCCCGACCGGCGGGTGGCGCACGGTGAGAACGTAGGGGCCGGGAGGCGTGTCGGGGGCCAGCCGGATGCGGATGCCGAAGGAGATGCCGATATAGGCCGGGACCACGCGGGTCGAGAGCGCCAGCTCGGGGTTCTCGTCGGTCAGCAGGATGTAGCCCGATTCGGTGTCCGGTGCCGGTTCCCGGGCCACGTGATCGGCAGGGCAGTAGATCCCCGCCTCGGCGAGCTCGAGCGGTGGCTCCAGGATATCGCCGGGCAGGCCGGGGGCCGTGCCTTCGGCCAGGAGCGGCTGCGCCAGGGTGGGCAGGGCCAGTGCGGGCAGTGCTAGGCAGAGGAGAGCGCCGCGCAGAACGGCCATGGCCCCGCCCGGAAGGACGGGGCCAAGAGCCCGGATGGGATGCGCGGCGCGGCTCATGATCAGCCGATCGCGGCGGCTTTCACGTCGTCGTCGATATAGGGCAGGTACTGCTCGAAGTTCTCGGAGAACATGGTGACCAGCTTCGCTGCCTGGGCGTCGTAGCCCGCCTTGTCTTCCCAGGTCTGGCGCGGGTCCAGCAGGGCCGGTGCGACACCGGGGACGGCCACGGGAACCTCGAAGCCGAAGTTCTGGTCCTTGCGGAACTCGGCCTCGTTCAGCGAACCGTCCAGTGCCGCGGTCAGCAGGGCGCGGGTGGCGCGGATCGGCATGCGCGAGCCGGTGCCGAAGCCGCCGCCGGTCCAGCCGGTGTTCACCAGCCAGCAGGTGGCGCCGTGCTTGGCGATCTTCTCGCGCAGCAGGTTGCCGTATTCCTCGGGGCGACGCGGCATGAAGGGCGCGCCGAAGCAGGTCGAGAAGGTGGGGATGGGTTCCACCACCCCGCGCTCGGTGCCCGGGGTCTTCGAGGTGAAGCCCGACAGGAAGTGGTACATCGCCTGCGCCGGGGTCAGCCGCGAGATCGGCGGCAGCACGCCATAGGCGTCGCAGGTCAGCAGGATGATGTTCTTCGGGTGGCCGCCAAGCGCGGTGTCGGACGCGTTGGAGATATACTCCAGCGGGTAGGCGCAGCGCATGTTCTCGGTCAGGCTCGAATCCTCGAAGTCGAGATCAAAGGTCTCTTCGTCGAAGACCATGTTCTCGATCACCGTGCCAAACATCGAGCAGGTGGCGTAGATCTCGGGCTCGGCCTCGGCCGAGAGGTTGATCGTCTTGGCGTAGCAGCCGCCCTCGAAGTTGAAGGTGCCGCGGTCGGACCAGCCATGCTCGTCGTCGCCGATCAGCACGCGCGAGGGGTCGGCCGAGAGGGTGGTCTTGCCGGTGCCCGAGAGGCCGAAGAAGATCGCCGTGTCGACCGGGTTGCCCTTGGCGTGGTTGGCCGAGCAATGCATCGGCATCACGCCCTTTTCGGGCAGCATGTAGTTGAGCAGGGTGAAGACCGACTTCTTGTTCTCGCCCGCGTATTCGGTGCCGCCGATCAGGATGACCTTCTTTTCGAAGTTCAGCGCGATGACGGTCTCGCTGCGGCAGCCATGCTTGGCGGGGTCCGCCTGGAAGCTGGGGCAGTTGATGATGGTGAAATCGGAAACATAGTCATCCAGCGTGTCGCGGTCGGGGCGACGCAGCAGGTGACGGATGAACAGGTTGTGCCAGGCCAGCTCGGAGACCACGCGGACGTTGATCGCATAGGCCGGGTCGGCGCCGCCGATCAGGTCCTGGACGTAGTAGTCCTTGCCCTTCATGTGCGCCAGCATGTCGGCGTAGAGCACGTCGAAGGCCTCGGGGGCCATCTCGGCGTTGTTCTCCCACCAGATCTTGTCGGCCACGTCGGGGGTCTTCACGACGTGCTTGTCCTTGGGCGAGCGGCCGGTGAATTTACCGGTCGTGACCAGGAAGGTCCCGCCCTTGCCCAGGGTGCCTTCCTTGCGCTGCAGGGCAGCTTCGATCAGTGCGGGCTCCATCAGGTTGTAATAGACATTGCCCAGCTCCTCGATCCCTTGATCCTCGAGCCGGAAGTGCGGGTTCACCCGTCCAAATGTCATCTCTAACACTCCTGTAGCCGCGCTGGCGCGGCGGTCCTGTTCTCCTGCGCCGACCTGAAAGGTATCGGAGTGGCCGGACGGAGGAACCGGGGCAAAAGGTCCCGATATCGGGCCTCATAACACGTCAACTTCGATTGTGAACAGTGCGCCGCGGGAGGTTAGCGCAACCATAATCGGTTTAGCGCAACCACTTGCGGGAAGCTGCCGCAGGCTTGGCAGGTCTCTGTCCCTCAAGGAAAAATTCAGGCCATCCTAAGACATTTTCGCCACAATTTCGCCATGGACCGGGGCGATTCGCGTTTCTCGATTGCCTGTAATGCGTGGAAAGGTGATTATTGTGGTAAAATCATGTCGATAAGACCTCCGGACCTGGCCTAAGGATGCGGGCCCCGCAGACCCGCGGGGTGACAGAATGTCCCGGTCGGAATGAGCAGTATGGAAGGAACAACCATGTCCAAGATCGCTCTTGTGGACGACGACCGGAATATCCTCACCTCGGTAGCCATCACGCTCGAGGCGGAGGGCTTCGAGGTAGAGACCTATTCCGACGGCCAGGCCGCGCTCGAGGCCTTCAACAAGGCCCTGCCCGACATGGCGGTGCTGGACATCAAGATGCCGCGGATGGATGGCATGGACCTGCTGCAGCGGCTGCGCCAGAAGACCACCATGCCGGTGATCTTCCTGACCTCCAAGGATGACGAGATCGACGAGGTGCTGGGCCTGCGCATGGGCGCCGACGACTACGTCAAGAAGCCCTTCAGTCAGCGCCTGCTGGTGGCCCGTATCCGGGCGCTGCTGCGCCGCCAGGAAGCCCAGGCCGGCGACATCATCCCCGAGACCGACGACACCAAGGTGATGGAGCGTGGCCACCTGCGCATGGATCCGCTGCGCCACTCGGTGACCTGGAAGGGCCAGGACGTGACCCTGACGGTGACCGAGTTCCTGCTGCTGCAGGCCCTGGCACAGCGTCCGGGCTTCGTGAAGAGCCGCGACCAGCTGATGGACGTGGCCTATGACGACCAGGTCTATGTCGACGACCGTACCATCGACAGCCACATCAAGCGCCTGCGCAAGAAGCTGCGCAACGCCGACCAGGATTTCTCCGCGATCGAGACCCTCTACGGTATCGGTTACCGGTACAACGAAGAATAAAGTCTCGTCCATGGCGCTCGCCGAAGGGATCAGCGTGCAGGACAACTCTCCCCAGGAACGACGCAAGGGTGCCGAACGGCGCGGGGACGTCGTTCTGGGCGAGGAATTCGTCGCGCCCGGCGCGGTGGTGGACGAGGAGTTCCGCGAGCGCCGTGAGCGGCGCGGGATCTTCGCCCTCAAGGCCTCGCCGCTTACCCGCAAGATCATCATCTTCAACCTCATCGCGCTGAACGTGCTGGTGGCCGGGGTGCTTTACCTCAGCTCCTCGCGGGAAAGCCTGCTGTCGCAGCGCCAGGCGGCGCTGGTCAGCGAGGCCGGGCTGATCGCCAATGTCTTCGAGGCGCAGATCGCCCCCGGAGCCGAAGTCGACCTGCGCGCCCGGCGCGGGGTGGACGTGGCCGGCACGCTGGCGGCGCTCGACCTGCGCGCGGGCCTGACCCTGATGGTCTTCGATGACGCCGGAGAGCTGGTCGCCCGCCGCGCCGGGCCCCGCCCCGAGATCATCGAAACCACACCCACCTACGTCACTGATTTCCTGACCACGACCTGGGACGGGATCGCCAGCATCTTCTCGTCGGGCCGGGTGCCGTTGCCCACCATCGCCATCGAGGAAGAGGCGCGCCGCCTGATCGCAGCCAATGGCGTCGCCGGCTCCGAGACCACCACGGCGCGTGGCGCCGAGGGCCGCTTTCATACCGCGCTGACCCCGATCCTGGCCGGAGAGCAGCCCGTCGGTGCCGTGGCCCTGGCCGGCACGGTCGGAGAGATCGACGCCCTGGTCCGCCAGGAGCGTGAGCGCGTGTTGCAGATGTTCATCATCGCCACCCTGGTTTCGGTGGGCCTCAGCCTGGTGCTGGCCTCGACCATTGCCAATCCGCTCTCGGATCTGGCTGCCGCCGCCGAGCTGGGCGGGGACCGGGGCAACACCCGGCCCAAGCCCTCTCGGGTGCGCATCCCCGACCTGACCGCGCGGCCCGACGAGATCGGCCGCCTCTCGGGCGCGCTGCGGGGCATGGTCAGCGCGCTCTACGACCGCATCGACGCCAACGAGCAGTTCGCCGCGGATGTCGCCCATGAGATCAAGAACCCGCTGGCCAGCCTGCGCTCTGCGGTCGGCACCCTCAGGGTGGCCAAGCGCGACGACCAGCGCCTGCAGCTGATGGACGTGATCGAGCATGACGTGCGCCGCCTCGACCGGCTGGTCAGCGATATCTCCAACGCCTCTCGGCTCGATTCCGAGCTGGTGAAGGAAGAGGAAGAGGAATTCGACCTGCTGCGCATGCTGGGCAGCCTGACCGAGTACCTGGGCGAACAGGCGGCGGGCAAGGGCATCGACTTCATCACCGACCTGCCGCGCGAGGACCTGGTGCTGAGCGGGCTGGAAGCGCGGCTGGCGCAGGTCTTCGTCAACCTGATCACCAATGCGATCTCCTTCTGCGAAGAGGGCGACGCGATCCGCGTCTGGGCCCGGCGCCGTGAGAACCGCGTGCTGGTGGTGGTCGAGGACACCGGCCCCGGTATCCCCGACCAGTCGCTGCAGAAGATCTTCAAGCGCTTCTACTCGCATCGTCCGGCCTCGGACTTCGGCAACAACTCCGGCCTCGGGCTGGCCATCTCGAAGCAGATCGTCGAGGCCCATGGCGGCGTGATCTGGGCCGAGAACATCCGCCCCACCGATGCCGACATCACCTCGGATCCCCTCGGCGCGCGTTTCGTCGTGGGCCTGCCGATCTGAGATGGCGGGCGCGAGCGAAGCCCGCGTGATGCACGCCAGCTGCGTGGCGCTTCAGGGCCGCGCGGTGCTGATCCTGGGCGCCTCGGGCAGCGGTAAGAGCAGCCTGGCGCTTGAGCTCATGTCGCGGGGCGCCGCGCTGGTGGCGGACGACCGGGTCATTCTGACCCGAGAGGGCTCCCGCCTGATCGCCCGCGCGCCCGAGACGCTCTCGGGGATGATCGAGGCACGGGGGGTGGGCCTGCTTGGGGCGGCACCGGCGGGGCCGCAGCCGGTGCAGCTGGTGGTCGACCTCGATCAGACCGAGGAAAACCGACTTCCGCCGCATCGCAGCACGAATTTGCTGGGGCTTTCCCTAACCTTGCTTCACAATACCGACACCGCGGCTTTCGCTGCGGCGATTCTGCAATACTTGCGTGAAGGTCGGCGTGCATAGACATGCGCTGCGCGACTTTTCGCCCAGACCAACCAGCGACGGCACCCATGGCCACCGCAGAAGAGCTTAGCCAGAAGACCAGCCGTCTCGTCCTCGTGACGGGACCGTCCGGCGCTGGCCGATCCACGGCGATCCGCGTGCTCGAGGACCTGGGCTTCGAGGCCATCGACAACCTGCCGCTGTCGCTGCTGCCCCGGCTGCTGGATGGCCCGCCGCTGCGCCGCCCGCTGGCACTTGGCCTCGACACCCGCAACCGGGATTTCTCGACCAATGCGCTGATCGAGGCGCTGGACAGCCTGCGTCAGATCCAGGGCGTGCCGCTGGAGCTGCTCTACCTCGACTGCCGCCCCGACGTGCTGTCGCGCCGCTTCTCCGAGACCCGGCGCCGGCACCCCATGGCCCCCGAAGAGACCCCCGAAGACGGGATCGCGCGCGAGTTCGACCTGCTGGGCCCGATCCGGGCGCGGGCGGATGTGCTGATCGACACCTCCGAGATGACGGTGCATGACCTGCGTGCCGAGGTGGACGGCCATTTCGCCCGGCAGGGCGGGCAGGGTCTGGCGGTCTCTCTGCATTCCTTCAGCTACAAGCGCGGTCTGCCGCGGGGCATCGACATGGTCTTCGACGTGCGCTTCCTGAAGAACCCCTATTGGGAGCCCGCGCTGCGCGGGCTCGACGGCACCGATCCCGCGGTGCAGGAGCACGTGGCCTCGGACGCGCGTTTCGCGCCCTTCCTTCGACAGGTCACCGACCTCACGCAGATGCTGCTGCCGGCCTATATCGAAGAGGGCAAGGCCCATCTGGCCATCGGATTCGGCTGCACCGGCGGACAACATCGTTCCGTCACATTGGCCGAAAGGCTGGGCCGGGCCCTTGCGGAGGCTGGCTGGCAGGTGTCTATAAGGCACCGCGAACAGGAACGGCGCCGGGCCGGCGAGGGGGTGAAATGACCTCTGCCAGCGACCCGCAGCGCATACCCGAGGGAAGACCGGCCTTGATCGGAATCGTCATCGTCGCCCATGGCGGGCTGGCAAAGGAATACAAGTCCGCCGTCGAGCATGTCGTCGGCGCCCAGCCGGGCATCTCCGCCATCTCGATCGAGAACAACTGCGACCGCGCCGGCAAGGAGGCAGAGATCTGTCTTGCCGCCGAGGACGTGGACCAGGGCCGGGGCGTGGTGGTCGTCACCGACATGTTCGGAGGTTCTCCCAGCAATCTCTCGCTGATGGCCTGCCGCCCCGATGATCGACGGATTCTTTACGGCGTGAACCTTCCGGCCTTGATCAAACTGGCCAAGTCGCGCCATAAATCGCTGCCGGAAGCGGTGCGCGATGCAACCGAGGCCGGACGCAAATATATTGATAGCCGCAATCTGAGCATGGGGACCTAGGACCCGGCCGGACAGGCAGGAACGGGTTTCGGGATAGGGACGAAGATGAGCGACAGTATTACGCGTGAGCTGACCATCGTGAACGAGAAGGGTCTGCATGCGCGTGCCTCGGCCAAGTTCGTCGAGGTGGTCGAGGCCTTCGATGCCCGCGCCGAGGTCAGCCGCGACGGCATGTCCACCGGCGGTGACTCGATCATGGGCCTTTTGATGTTGGCAGCCGGCAAGGGAAGCTCTATTGAGGTCGAAACCTCGGGCCCCGATGCAGGGGCGCTGGCGGACGCGCTGGAACGGCTGGTTGCAGACCGTTTCGGGGAAGAAATGTAGCGACGGAACTTCTGGTACTTTGCGTTAGACGCTATAAGGGGCCGGAAGACGACGGACAGGTGACCTCTTGGTAGATCAGACGCAAAACCAGTTGAGGAGCGCGGACGGCGCCCCGGAGCAGGTTGCCTACACGAAGTACGACCGTCGTTCGCTGACCTATTCCAACACCTTCGACAATCCGCTGCAGCGCAATACCATCCTCGGCCTGGAATGGCTGACCGGCAAGCTGACGATCCTGCGGCTGATCCGCAAGTTCGAGCGTCAGGGCGCCCCCCAGGGCCAGGCCTTCTGGAAGGCCTGCCTGGATGTCATGGGCATTCCCGTGGTCACCCCCCAGGCCCAGCTCGAGAAGATCCCGGCCGATGGTCCCGTCGTGGTGGTGGCCAACCATCCCCATGGCATGGTCGACGGCATGATCCTGGCCGAGCTCGTGGGCCGTCGGCGGCTGGACTACAAGATCCTCACCCGCTCGGTGCTGACCGGCATCGACGAGGTTGCCTCGTCATACATGATCCCCGTGCCCTTCCCGCACGACCCGGAAGCGCAGAAGAAGATGATCGAGATGCGCGCCAAGGCCATGGCGCACCTGAAGGAGGGCGGCATCGTGGCGCTCTTCCCTTCGGGCGTGGTGGCCAGCTCCGAGACCATGTTCGGCCCCGCCATCGAGGCCGAGTGGAACGTCTTCACCGCGCAGATGATCCGTCGTTCGGGGGCCAAGGTCGTGCCGATCCGCTTCACCGGCTCCAACTCGCGCTGGTACCAGATGGCCAACCAGGTCTCTGCCACCCTGCGCCAGGGCCTGCTGCTGCACGAGATCGTCCATGCGCTGAACAAGCCCCAGGCTCCGGTCATCGGGGATGTCATCGACGACGAGGCGATGGAGCGGCTGACCAAGGACCCGCGCGGCTTCATGGCCTGGCTGCGGGAACACACCCTCTCTCTCGAGCCCGCCCGCGGCTGATCCGGGTGCCGGGGGCTTTGCCCCCCGCCTTGAAGGGGGCTCGATGCCCCCGCGAAGGCGCGCCTGTGTGGGATGTGGGAAGCTGCCCCGCCCGGAGCGGCAGCCGGCCTTACTGGCGGCGCAGAAGCCGGAAGCCTTCGGAGGCGGCCCAGCCCGAGAGCACGGCCACGACGATCGCCATCAGCGCATAGATCACCGCGTTCTCGCGCGAGAGCGCAAAGAGCCATTGCTCAAGCCCCACCTTGCCGACGCGGATCGCGGTCTCGTGCTTCGAGGCGAGCGCCCCGTTGCGCAGCAGGTAGACCTTCACCGTGTAGAGCCCGACGGGCAGGCTCGAGGGCAGCGGCACCTCGGTGCGGAACAGGGTCTGTTCGTCGAAACGCACCGTCCCCTCGCGCATCTGGTAGAGACCCGCGCCCTGGCGGATGCGCAGCAGGGCCTCGACGAAGGAATCCTCGTCCGTCACCTCGTCGCGCGAGCTGATCGAGCGGACGGCGCGGGGGATCGAGATCCGCTGGCGCAGGTCCTCGGTGGCGGTCAGCACCTGTTCGAGCGGAGCGCTGGTGGCCACGGCGTAGAAGCTGGGGGCCTGGTGGATGGTCACCTGGTCGGTGTTGACCCAGATCCCGGCCCGGCGCTCCTTGCGCAGCACGGCGACGGATTCGGTGGGTCCCTCGACGGTGATCACCACGTCCGCACCGGGGCTCAGCTGCGGGCCGGCGCGTTTGACCGCGCCGAAGATCAGGATCTCGGAGCCGTCGAAATTGGCAGTGATCGCCACGCGGTTCTGCGACAGGCCCAGCACCAGCTCTTCCTGGACCAGCTCCTCTTGCGGGGGTACGTCCGTGGCGGGGGCCTCCTGCGCCGGGCTTTGCAGCGGCAGGCCGAGCAGGGTCAGCAGGGATACCAGGCGCAGCAGGCGCATCAGAGCACCTCCGCGATGGTGTAGATTTCCGACGGCGGCAGGAAGAGATCGAGCGCCAGCTTGAAGCAGACCGCCAGCACCAGCATGGCCAGCAGGATTCGCAGCTGCTCGGCCTTCATGCGGGCGCCGATACGGGTGCCGAACTGGGCGCCGACGACGCCGCCGATCAGCAGGAAGAGCGCCAGCGCCACGTCGACCGTGTGGTTGGTGACCGCGTGCAGGAAGGTGGTGAAGGCCGCCACCACGATGATCTGCAGCAGCGAGGTGCCGATCACCACCTTGGTGGGGATGTGCAGCAGGTAGATCATCGCCGGGACCATGATGAAGCCGCCGCCGACCCCCATCACCGCCGAGAGCACACCCACGGCCGCGCCGACCAGCAGCGGCGGGATGACCGAGATATAGAGCCCCGAGGTGCGGAAGCGCATCTTCAGCGGCAGCGTGTGCACCAGCCCGCGGCTCTTGCGCTTCTTGACCGGCGCGCCGCCCTTGGCACGGCGCAGGGCCGAGAGGCTCTCGATGAACATCAGCCCGCCGATGGCACCGAGGAAGACCACGTAGCAGAGGTTGACCAGCAGATCGACCTGGCCCAGCTGTTTCAGCCAGTTGAAGAGCGCCACGCCCGCGCCTGAGCCGACAAGGCCGCCGGCCTGTAGCACCAGCCCCATGCGCAGATCGACGTTCCTTCGCCTGAGATGGGCAAAGAGCCCCGAGACCGACGAGGCGATGATCTGGTTGGCGGAGGTGGCCACGGCCACGGCGGGGGGAATGCCGATGAAGAACAGCAGCGGCGTGATCAGGAAGCCGCCTCCGACCCCGAACATGCCCGAAAGTACCCCCACCATGCCGCCGAGACCCAGCAGCAGGAAGATGTTCACCGAAACCTCGGCAATGGGGAGGTAGATCTGCATGATCTCTGTTAGCGCGACTGCCGCAACGCCGCAATGACGGGGCGCGGCTTGCCGCGAAAATTTCACCGGCTGTTCAGCTTATGGACGTCTGCGCGCTGGCCTCGGGGCCGGGGGAGGGGAGAAGGGCTTCAAGGCGGACGGCCCCGCAACGCAAAAGGCCCACGCCGGGGCGCGGGCCTTCGCAAGGGTCCTGGTGGCTGGCTCAGCGCTCTTTGACGTAGGGCTCGCCCGAGGCGCGCGGCGGGATGGCCGCGCCGACGAAGCCCGCCAGGATGACGATCGTCAGGATGTAGGGCAGGGCGTTCATGAACTGCACCGGGATGACGAAGGCGCCCAGGTCGATGTTCTGGTAGCGCAGCGCGATGGCCTGCAGCAGGCCGAAGAGCATCGTGGCCGAGAGGCAGTACCAGGGCCGCCACTTGGCGAAGATCAGCGCCGCCAGGGCGATGTAGCCGCGGCCTGCGGTCATCTCGCGCACGAAGCCCGCCTGCAGCGCGGTGGCCAGGTAGCTGCCCGCCAGGCCGCAGAGCACACCGGCGATGATGATCGCGGCAAAGCGCAGACGCTGCACCGAGATCCCGGCGGTATCCACCGCGGCGGGGTTCTCGCCGACCGCGCGCAGGCGCAGGCCGAAGCGGGTGCGGAACAGCACCCACCAGGACAGCGGCACCAGCAGGAAGGCCACGTAGACCAGGATCGAATGGCCCGAGATGAGCTCGTAGTAGATCGGGCCGATGATCGGCACGTCTTGCAGGCTCTCGGCGAAGGGCAGGGTGATGTTGCTGTAGCGGCCCTCTTCCAGCGTCGGGGTCCGGCCGCCCTGGGCGAACCAGGTCTGCGCGATCAGCACCGTCACGCCCGAGGCCAGGAAGTTCAGCGCCACGCCCGAGATCAGCTGGTTGCCGCGGAAGGTGATCGAGGCCAGCCCGTGGATCATCGAGAAGGCGATGGCGGCCAGCACACCCGCGAGCAGCCCGACCCAGACCGAGCCCGAGTAATAGGCGAAGGCGGCCGAGAAGAAGGCGGCGGCCAGGGCCTTGCCTTCAAGCCCGATATCCACCACGCCCGCGCGTTCCGAGAAGAGCCCGGCGAGGCACATCAGCAGCAGCGGCGTGCCCAGTCGGACGGTGGAGTCGAGGATCTGGAGAAGTGTCATCAGGTCCATGGGTCAGCTCTCCGATGTGGCGATCTTGAAGGCGGCGAAGGCGAAGAAGACGCCGAGCGCCCCCTCGATCCAGCGCCGCCCGGCAGCATAGGCATGCCGCACGGGGGCGGAGGACAGGATCAGCGCCCAGGCCGCGTGGCAGGTGAAGGAAATCACGAAGGAACAGGCGATGAAGGCCGCCACCACAAGGGCGGAACCGCCCTGGGTCGCGCCGACCGCCGCGATGGCCAGCCAGAAGGCGATGGCCTTGGGGTTGGTCACCTGCATCAGGTAGCCCGCCGCGAAGAGCCGCGAGGCGCTGGCGGGGGCCACTCTGGCCGCTTCGATCTTCGGCGGGTGGATGGCCTTGCGGAAGGCCCCCCAGGCCAGCCAGACCAGGTAGCTGGCGCCGATGATCCGCAGGACCTCCATCGCCCAGGCAAGCTGGCTCAGCAGCAGTCCCACGCCCAGCAGGGTCAGCACGTTGATCGTGCTGGAGCCCGCCGCGATCCCCGTGGTGGCGACCATGGCCGCGCCGCGCCCGCGCGAGGCGGAAACGCCCAGCAGGAAGGCCACGGCGGGACCGGGAGAGATCGCCGCGAAGGTCAGGATCGAGAAGGCCGCCACGAAGCGGGGCAGGTAGGTGATCAGCTCATCCACCCCTCAGCCCTCCTTGCGCAGGGCCATGAAGACCCGCTCCAGCGGCCAGCGGACGATGTTGTCCATGGCGCCGGTGAAGAGGATGACGAGGGCCTGGATGACCACGATCAGCTCGCGCGGGATCGAGGTCCACATCGCCAGCTCGGCGCCGCCCTGGTAGAGGAAGCCGAAGAGGATCGAGGCCAGCAGCACGCCAACCGGGTGGTTGCGCCCCATGAGCGCCACGGCGATGCCGATGAAGCCCGCGCCCTCGGCGGAGTTGAGGATCAGCCGCTCGGCCTCGCCCTGGGTCACGTTGATGCCCATCAGGCCCGACAGCGCGCCCGAGATCAGCATGGCGACGATGATGATGCGGAAGGGCGAGATGCCGGCGTATTTGGCACCGCTCTCGGAATTGCCCTGGGAGCGGATCTCGTAGCCCAGCTTGGTGCGCCAGATCAGCAGCCAGACCAGCACGCAGGCCGCAAGCGCGACGAAGAAGGTCACATTGGCCGGCGCGCCGCGGAACAGCACGCCCTCACCGCCCGCGAAGATGTCGCGGAAGGTGGGCAGGTGGGTGGCATCGGGGAAGGTGGCCGAGGCGGGCTCCATCGCGCCGACGGGGCGCAGCAGGTTGACCAGCACGTAGTTCAGGAAGGCCGCGGCGATGAAGTTGAACATGATCGTGGTGATCACGATATGGCTGCCGCGCGCCGCCTGCAGGTAGGCCGGGATCAGCGCCCACAGCGCGCCGAAGAGCGCCGCGCCAAGGGTCGAGCCCAGAAGCGCCAGCGTCCAGTGCGGCCAGGGGATGAAGAGACAGCAAAGCGCCACGCCGAGCGAGCCGATCACCGCCTGGCCTTCGCCGCCGATGTTGAAGAGCTTGGCATGGAACGCCACCGAGACCGCGAGGCCGGTGAAGATGAAGTTGGTGGCGTAGTAGAGGGTGTAGCCCCAGCCGGACGAGCGCATCAGCGCCCCGTCGACCATCAGCGAGAAGGCCTCCCAGGGGTTTTCACCGATGGCCCAGATGGCCACGGCGGACAGCACCGCCGCCAGCAGGAGCGAGATCAGCGGGATCAGGACCACATCGGCCCAGACAGGCATCCTATCCATGTTTCGGTGCCTCTCCTTGTTCGACGGCGGCCATGTTTTCCTCGACCGCCTTGAAGTCTTCGGTAGCGGGCTCGCCCGAGATCCCGGCCATCAGGAGGCCCAGCTCGCGCTCGTCCGTTTCGTTCGGGTCGCGGAAGCCCATGATCTGGCCGTCGAACATCACCGCGATACGGTCCGACAGCGACATGATCTCATCCAGCTCGACCGAGACCAGCAGGATCGCCTTGCCCGCGTCGCGCAGGCGGACGATTTCCTGGTGGATGAACTCGATGGCGCCGATGTCGACGCCGCGGGTCGGCTGACCGACCAGCAGCAGGTCGGGGTTGCGCTCGATCTCGCGGGCCAGGACCACCTTCTGCTGGTTGCCCCCCGAGAAGCTCTTCGCCTTCAGGTTCGGATCCGGCGGGCGCACGTCGAAGCGCTCCATCTTGGCGGCGGCTTCCTTCTGGATCGCCGCGTTGTCCATCAGCGGGCCCTTCTGCCACTGCGGGTCGCGGTGGTAGCCGAAGACGGTGTTCTCCCAGGCGGTGAACTCCATGATCAGGCCTTCGCGCTGACGGTCCTCGGGCACGTTGCCGATCGAGGCCGCACGTCGCGCCGCCCCGTCCGAGCCCTTGCCCGAAAGCGGCAGCTCGGCGCCCAGCATGGTGATCTCGCCGGTGCCGTCCATGATGCCGCCCAGCACGTGCATCAGCTCGGACTGGCCATTGCCGGCAACCCCCGCGAGACCCAGGATCTCGCCGCGGCGGATGTCGAAGGAAATGCCCTTCACCCGCTCGACGCCCTTGTCGTCGACGACCTTCAGATCCTTGACCGACAGGACCACGTCACCCGGAGTGGCGGGCTTCTTGTCGACGCGCAGCAGAACCTTGCGACCGACCATCAGCTCGGCCAGCTCCTCGGGGCTGGTCTCGGCGGTCTTCACGGTCGCGGTCATCTGGCCGCGCCGCATGACGCTGACGGTGTCGGTGATTTCCATGATCTCGCGCAGCTTGTGGGTGATCAGGATGATCGTCTTCCCCTCGCGCCGCAGGTTGTCGAGGATGCGGAACAGGTGGTCGGCCTCTGCGGGCGTCAGCACGCCCGTGGGTTCGTCCAGGATCAGGATGTTGGCCTCTCGATAGAGCGCCTTCAGGATCTCGACCCGCTGCTGGTGGCCCACCGAGAGATGCTCGATCAGGGCATCGGGGTCCACGTGCATCTCGTATTCTTCTGCAAGCTGTTTCAGCGACTTGCGCGCTTTCGAGATCGAGGGTCTCAGCGAGGCGCCCTCTTCGGCGCCCAGGATGATGTTCTCGACCACCGAGAAATTCTCGACCAGCTTGAAGTGCTGGAAGACCATGCCGATGCCGGCCGCGATGGCGTCCTGGCTGTCGTTGATCTGGGTCTTTTCCCCGTTGATGAAGATCTCGCCCGCATCGGCCTTGTAGAAGCCGTAGAGGATCGACATCAGGGTGGATTTGCCCGCGCCGTTCTCGCCGATGATGCCGTGGATCGTACCCGGCATGACGCGGATGGAAATGTCCTTATTGGCCTGGACCGGGCCGAAGGCTTTCGAGATGCCCTTGAGCTCGATGGCCGGCTGGGTGGTCTCGGAGGCAGGTGCAGTCATGTTCGGCATCCCGTGAAAGGAAACAGGGACCGCATTGGCCGCGGCCCCTGTCAAAGTGGGGCGGGGCAGGTTGCCCCGCCGGCCCGATCAGAATTCCACTGCCGGGCAGGTGTTGTCGACGGTGTAGTCGTGCACTTCGATCTCGCCCGAGACGATGTCGCCGGCGGCGGCATAGACGGCCGAGAGGGTGTCGAAGTCGATCATGGTCTCGTTGTAGCCGTCCAGCGCGAAGCCGACGCCACGGTTCGAGAGGTCCTTGACCTGCACGCCGGTCTCGAGGTCGGCGCCTGCGGACATCGCGTCATAGACGGCGTTGTCGACACGCTTCAGCATCGAGGTCAGCACGGAGCCGGGGTAGAGGTAGTTCTGGTTGCTGTCCACGCCGATGCCATAGGCACCTTCGTCGGCGGCGGTCTGCAGAACACCCAGGCCCGAGGCGCCGGCGGCGGCGAAGATCACGTCAGAGCCCTGGGACATCTGGGCCTTGGTCAGCTCGGAGGCCTTCACCGGGTCGTTCCACGCGGTCGGGTCGGTGCCGATCATGTTGGCGATGATCTTGGCATCGGGGTTCACGGCCTTGGCGCCCTGGGCAAAGCCGCAGGCAAACTTGCGGATCAGCGGGATGTCCATGCCGCCCACGAAGGAGACGGTGCCCGATTCGGAGGCTTCACCGGCGATCATGCCGACCAGGTAGGAGCCTTCGTGCTCGGAGAAACCGATCGACAGGACGTTGGGGTTGGCATCCGGGTCGACCCAGCCGTCGATGGTGACGAACTTGGTGTCGGGGTAGTCGCCGGCCACGTTGGCGATCGGGGTCGAGAACGAGAAGCCGGTGGTGATCACGGGCGAGAAGCCCTGCTCGGCGAAGCGGCGCAGCGCCTGCTCACGCTGGGCTTCCGAGGTCAGCTCGATGTCCTTGAACTCGCCACCGGTTTCAGCAGCCCAGCGGGTTGCACCGTTGAAGGCGGCTTCGTTGAACGACTTGTCGAACTTGCCGCCGAGGTCGTAGATCAGCGCCGGGTCGGCGAAGGATGCGGTTGCGGTCAGCGCCAGGCCGGTGGCGGCGGCGCCGAGGATCTTGGTCATCAGGGTCATTTGGGTCTCCCAGTTGCGTGGCCGTCTCTGTCCGAACGGAGGCCTGCGGCCATTGCTGTCAGATCTCAGTGATCCCGACGATTTAGGACAGAGCGGCTGAACGTGGTCAATAGCATTCTCTGACCGTTTGGTAGGGAAAAATGACTTCCGACGGGGGGTCACCCGAGGTCTTTGCTCATGATTTCAGCGTCTTTCACCGCGCCGTCCGGTGTCCGGTAGTAGCCCGGCCGCCGGCCGGTCTTCTCGAAACCTGCGGAAAGATAGAGCGCGATGGCGGGGCCGTTGTCCGCCGCGACCTCCAACAGGGCACGGCGGGTGCCACGGGCGCTGGCCTCGGAGAGAAAACTCTCGACCAGGGCGCGGCCCAAGCCCCGGCGGCGGGCGGCGGGATCGACGGCGAGGGTGAGGATCTCGGCCTCGTCCAGCAGCTGCCGGGCCAGCAGGAAACCACCCGGCGTCTCGAGCAGGAAACAGTGGCGGTCCCCGATCAGCTGCGCGATCTCGGCGGCGGACCAGGGGCGGGGGGTGGTGAAGCAGGCGGCGTGCAGGGCAGCCAGCGCCTGGGCGCGGGAGCTGGCCTCGGTGCTCATGGGATGATCCGGGGCGGGGCGTCGCGCGGCGGGGCCGCATCGGCGGGGCGCAGGTAGAAGGGCGCCGGGGCGCCATGGGCCGCGTCGATGCGGGTGGTGGCCACGGCGGCGATCAGCGGCGCGGGGTTTTCGGGCGCCGGGCGCGCGCCCGGAGCAGCGCCGATGATCAGCGTGTCCTCGGGCGTCAGCTCTGCCGGGATTTCCTCTGCGGCAAAGAGCCGGGCCTCGCCGGGGCCCTCGTCCAAAAAGAGCTGTCCGTAGAGCTGGTTACGCGGCGCGGGCAGGGTGGCCAGCAGGGGCCGGGGCTGGCCATGGGCCAGCATGTCGAAGCCGGTGACGCCGATGGCCGGGATGCCAAGGCCGAGCGCCAGCCCCCGCGCCAGCGAGACAGAGATGCGGATGCCGGTGAAGTTCCCCGGCCCGACGCCGACGGCCAGGGCCGAGAGCTCGGACCAGTTGCGGCCGGCGGTGGCGAGCAGCTCTTCCAGCAGCGGTACCAGGCGTTCGGCCTGGCCACGGGCCATCTCCTCGCGCTGCGAGGCGATCAGGCTGTCACCGTCCAGAAGGGCGGCGGCGCAATGGGGGGCGGAGGTATCGAAGGCGAGGATCAGGGACATGCTCTGGGTCTGGTCACTGTCTTGCAGCTTGCGCCGGTAGGGCTGCTGCCTGCGCCTGGGAGGGGCGGGCCCGCGCGGGGCCCGGCCCGGAAGGTGTCGGGCCGTCCTCAGACGGCAACGGGCCGAACCTCGGTCACCTCGGGGATATAGTGGCGCAGCAGGTTCTCGATGCCCATCTTCAGCGTCAGCGTGGACGAGGGGCAACCGGCGCAGGCGCCCTGCATGTGCAGGTAGACAACGCCGCGCTCGAAGCCGTGGAAGGTGATGTCGCCACCATCCTGGGCCACGGCGGGGCGCACGCGGGTGTCCAGCAGCTCCTTGATCTGGCCGACAATTTCGCCGTCGGGGCCATCATGCTCGGCATGGCCGGAGCTCATGCCCTCGGCGCCGCCCATGACCGGCTCGCCGGACTGGTAGTGCTCCATGATGCCGCCCAGCAGGGCCGGCTTCAGGTGGTCCCATTCCAGCCCGTCGCGCTTGGTGACGGTGATGAAATCGGTGCCGAAGAAGATCCCCGTGACGCCGTCGACGGAAAACAGCCGCTTCGCCAGCGGAGATTTCTCGGCCGTCTCGGCAGAGGGGAAATCGGCTGTGCCGGCGTCCAGCACGGTCTGGCCGGGCAGGAACTTCAGCGTGGCGGGGTTGGGCGTGGATTCGGTCTGGATGAACATCGGCGGACCCTTTCTGGTTGACCCCCGATATGCGCTCTCGAGGGGCAAGTGTCAAGAATTGGAACCATTCTAAGGAGGCGCCGGACTCCCTGTCGGCCCCCTGTCTGTATCGCGTCGGTACAACGTCGGTATTACGTCGGTGCCGGGAGCGCGGTGCGGTAAGGGGCGGGAAAGGACCGGGCCCGCAGGGCAGGCGGGCTCAGGTGATCGCTTCCAGGCGGTCCTTCGACAGGTCCTCGGGCACGATGGTGATCGGCACCGGCAGCGAGCCCGCGTTGCGGCTCATGGCGGTGACCAGGGGGCCGGGGCCGCCCTTGCCGGCCGCCGCACCCAGCACCAGCACGCCGATATCACCGTCTTCCTGGATCTGGCCCAGGATCTGCTCGTAGGCCTCGCCCTCGCGGATCACCAGCTCGGGCTCGATCTTCTGACGATCGCGCATCCACTTGGCGAAGACCTCGAAATGGGCCTCGATCCGCTCGCGGGCCTCGGCGCGCATGATGTCGGCGACACCCATCCAGTGATTGAACTCGTCAGGTGCGATGATCGACAGGATGGTCACCCCGCCGCCGGTATTGGCGGCGCGCATGGCGGCAAAGCGCATGGCGTTGAGGCATTCGCGGCTGTCGTCGAGAACGACCAGGAACTTACGCATGGATCTCCCCTTTGGGCAGATCATGGCGCATGGGGGCGTCAGGGGCAATGGGGATGGCTCTTCGCGGCGGGGGTGATTGACCGCGTGCCGGGCTATGGCTATTGCGCGGGATGCGCGGAGGGCCGGATGGCCGCGAGGGGCAACTCTCGAGGAAAGTCCGGACTCCACAAGGCAACGGTGCCGGGTAACGCCCGGCGGGGGCAACCCCAGGGAAAGCGCCACAGAGAACAGACCGCCCGCGTCCCCTCGGTTCGCGGGTAAGGGTGAAACGGTGCGGTAAGAGCGCACCGCGGGACTGGCAACAGGACCGGCAAGGCAAGCCCCACCGGGAGCAATGCCGAATAGGAACCTCGCGCGGGGCGTAGTCGGGCAACCGAAACCGTCACCGCAGGGCCGCCTTGGCCCGGAGGTTCGGGTTGGCAGCTGGAGGGCGGGGGCAATCCCGCTCCTAGATGAATGGTCATCGAACCGGCGCAAGCCGGGGAACAGAATCCGGCTTACAGGCCCTCCGCGCATATTCTGATGCATCGCTTTTTCTCGAGCTGAGAGGGAACCCGCCCACGGCGGGCGCGCCCTGAGCCATTCCCCGCCAATGGTCGGGGGGAGGGGGCCTGAGCGTCGGGAACGCGCGGCCTCGGGCGGTGTTGTGGGAGTACAAGCCCTCGCCGGAAGCGGGGAGCGACAGTTCCACCAGGAGACTTTCCATGAAGACCCTCATTGCAAGCACCAGCCGTACTGCCCTGATCGCCCTGGCCCTGGCGGCCCCCGTCATGACGCCGGTCCATGCCATCGCCCAGGATACCGAGATGAAAGAGGACGGCACCACCGATCCGCTGCTGGCGCCGAAAGCCGGGGCCGAGGTCGATGCCGAAGCCGATACCTCTGCCGATCCGCTGGCCCCTGAAGGTGCCGATGTGGCCCAGGACGGCGCGCCCGAAGGCATGGCCGATCCCATGGCCGACCCGATGGCCCCGGTCGGCGCCGAAACCGAGATGGCCGAAGGTGAGCCCGAGGCACAGGCGGTCGAAGGCCAGATCACCCTGCAGGATCAGGACACCATCCTGGCCGAAGACCTGCTGGGCGCCCCCGTCTACAACAATGAAGACGAGAAGGTCGGCGACATCAACGACCTGATCATCGCGCTCTCTGGCAATGTCGAAGGCGTCGTCATCGGTGTCGGCGGCTTCCTGGGCCTGGGCGAGAAGGATGTGGCCATCGAGATGGCGCAGCTGCAGGTTGCGACCTCGGAAGGCGACGTGCAGCGCCTGGTGACCAGCGCCTCGCGCGCCGACCTGGAATCGGCCCCCGAATTCGTCACCGCCCAGGAGCAGGCCCGCGAGGCCGAGGCCCTGAAGATGCAGAGCGAGACCACCGGCGGCACCGAGATCCCCGTGGAGTGATGCTCTGCTCCGCGGAACGGAAAGCGAAAGGGGGCCTTTGGGCCCCTTTTCACGTAGGGGAGTTTCGGATTTCCCCCGCTGGGAACAGGTTTTCGTGATTTTTCCGCCAATCCCCGGTTGACTCGGAGACGCGCCCGAGTAAAAGGCGGGGTTCATGAGATTTCGCGGGCCGCCCGACGTGCGCCTGCTGTAGGAGAAGCACAATGGCGAAGCCGACGACTATCAAGATCCGTCTGAACTCGACCGCGGGCACGGGCCATTTCTACGTGACCAAGAAGAACGCGCGTACCATGACCGAAAAGATGACCGTACGAAAGTACGATCCCGTGGTGCGGAAGCATGTCGAGTACAAGGAAGGCAAGATCAAGTAAGATCTGAAAACCTTGAAGACCTTGCAAGCCGCGCCGCAGAGCGCGGCTTTCTTCATTTCTGGCCGCGCCCTGTCTCCACCCTCCCCAGCAGACCCCGGTTCCACCGGGATGAGAGACAAGGACCGCCCTCATGCCCCTTTCCAGCGACCCCGTCGACGAGACGCCGCCTGACAGCCTCGAGCTGCTTGACCTGCCCCGGCGCGCCACTGCGCCCCGCACCGGGCTGGCCAAGGATCTTTTCACCCGTCCGGCCATGCCTGCCGATACCGAGGCCGTGAGCCGGATGCTGGCGCGCAGCTATCGCGCGCTGCTGGCCCCCGACTACCCGACCGAACTGCTGCGCGAGGCGCTGCCCTTCATCAAGCGGCCGCGTCCGGGGCTGCTGACCTGCGGCACCTATTTCGTCACCCTGACCGGCGATGACGAGCGGGTGCTGGCGGCGGGCGGCTGGACCGATACCTCGCCGCATGGCGCGGCCGGACGCGCTGGAGAGGGCCATGTCCGCCACGTGGCCACCGATCCCGACGCGGCCCGGCAGGGGTTGGGGCGGACCCTGATGGGGCATGTCCTGCGCTCGGCGCGGGCGGCCGGGGTCGAGCGGCTGCACTGCCAGTCCACCCTGACCGCCGTGCCCTTCTACGAATCGCTGGGGTTCACCGCGCGTTCGCTGATCGAGCTGCGGCTGCCGAACGGGGTGCTCTTCCCGGCGGTGCAGATGATCCTGCGGGATTGATCAGCGCTCGGTCGCGCCTTTCCCGGCAAGGATCCTGTCGCGGAACCTGGCGATCCGGTTCACCCGGGTCGCCGCCTGCTTCGCCCCGGCGAGGTTGATCACGTAGCTGCGCTGGCGGCCCGGGGTCAGGGCGGCGAAGGCCTCGGCCAGCTCGGGGTCGGCGTCCAGCGCCTCGGTCAGCTCGTCGGGCATGTCGAGGTCGCGGTCTTGCTTCGGGGGCTTCAGGCCCTGTTCGGCGTAGGACATGGCCTCGGCCAGGTAGGACAGGATCTGCGGCGCGAGGGCGGCGACCGGGGTCCTGGCGTCAAAGCGCAGCATGTCGGGGTTGCGGGTGTTCGGCCCCTGGCGTTGCAGCAGCGCCTCGGGGTCCTTCATCAGGGCAGCATTGAAGAAGGTGAGGCGGATATTGTCGCGGAAGGCGCCCAGGATCACGATGTTACGCCCGGCGTGCATGTAGCAGGGGTGGCCCCACTTGGCATGTTCGCTGAGCCCCGCCTGCAGGCAGAGCGCCCGCAGCGCCGCCAGCTCTGCGGCCCAGAGCTGGGCCGAGCAATCGGCGGTGTCGAACCGCGCGCAGCGGCCGCAGCCCTTGGCGAAGAAGTCGTCGGGGTCGGTGATCATCGGCCTGCCTCGTGACATTTGCAGCCGACCCTAACCTGTCCTCCGAAACGAAAAAAGCCGGCCCGAGGGCCGGCTTTCCGATGCGATGTGCCTGCGATCACTCGCGGTTGCCGAGGAACTGCAGCAGGAACATGAACAGGTTGATGAAATCCAGGTAGAGCGACAGGGCGCCCATGATGGCGGCCTTGCCCAGCCATTCGCTGTCACCCGAGTGGGCGTGCTGCAGGTAGGTCACCTTGATCTTCTGGGTGTCATAGGCGGTCAGGCCGGCGAAGATCAGCACACCGATGATCGAGATCGCGAAGTGCAGCGCCGGGGAGCCCAGGAAGATGTTGATGACCGAGGCCACCAGGATGCCGATGACACCCATGATCAGGAAGGAGCCCCAGCCCGAGATGTCCTTCTTCGTGGTGTAGCCCCAGAGGGACAGGCCGGCGAAGGCGATCGAGGTGACCAGGAAGACCTGGGCGATCGAGATGCCGGTGAAGGCCACGAAGATCCAGCTCAGCGACAGGCCCATCACGGCCGCGAAGGCGTAGAAGAAGGTCTGTGCGGCGGCGGCCGAGAAGCGGTTGATCATCGCGCCGAAGCCGAAGACCATGGCCAGCGGGGCGAACATGATGATCCAGCCCAGGATGTTGGGCTGCAGGGTCACCGGATCACGGAAGATGCCGAGCAGCTCGGGCGAGGAGCCGATGGCCCATGCCACGAGGAAGGTCAGCAGGGTGCCCACGGACATGGTGCCGTAGACCTTGTTCATGTGGGCGCGAAGGCCCTCGTCGATTGCGGCGGTACGGGCACCTGCCGTCGCCTGCATGGTTCTGTAGTCAGCCATTATTGCCTCCGGTAAGGACTGTTCTGCCCAGATGAGGGCTTCGCCTTCCAATATCGTGAACCGGACGGCCTATTTCAAGATTTTCAGGAGCGCGGGCAGGGCAATAACGTGAATGTCAGCTGCCATTTTCGCGCCGGGGGCCGCGAAAGGGCGGCCAGAGCCCGTGTGGCATGGCTTTGCCCGCGGATGAAGTATTGAAAAATCAGAAGAAAAAAGGTCCGCGACGCCGCCGGGAAGGCTGGAAAAAGCCAGGGGCGGGCGTCGCGGGGCCAGTCACGCACCACCGGGGAAGGTGGTCACGGGGAGAGAAGGGGCCCGCGCGGCCCGGACCGGGGTCGGGGAAACCCCTGGGGGCGGGGTGGGCGCGCGGACCAATCCACGGCTTGGGTCCGCGGATAGAGGTCTGATCGGTCGGACCGGGGGCGCCGGACGGGACGTGTCCGGCAGGCCGGCCCGGTTGGGGCGGGACCGATCAGTTGGACCACCGGCAGGGAAAGCCCGGTGGCCGGAATGGTGTCGGGCGCCGGGCGCCCGCTGTCGGCCTCAGAAGGGGCGGACGGGCAGATCCCAGATCGGCTTGGAGGCTTCGCGGCGGGCCGCGTCGCGGGTGATGCCGAGATCTTCGAGGCGCGAGACATCGAGGCTGTTCAGCGCGCGGCGCTCACGGCGCACGGCCAGCATCGAAAGAACGCGGGAGAAAGGCGCGCGGGACGCGCGCGGGAGGGCGGAGACGTTGGTCGTCAGGCTTTGCGTGCTCATCTTCAATACCTTTCACTATCGTGATGCGATTCGATTGGGTCATTATTTCTGTTGATATGTATGCCGCCCTGTGATCAATATTGGAAATGAATGTTTATTGGCGATGATATCACGGGATTTGATGATATGCGTAATCTGGACATGACCTCGCTGCGCAGCTTTGTTGCCGTGGCCGACCACGGCGGGGTCACCAAGGCCGCCGGCATGCTGAATTTCACCCAGAGCGCGGTGTCCATGCAGTTGAAAAGGCTCGAGGAAACCCTCGGGATCTCGCTTCTGGACCGCTCCAGCCGGCGCATTGCCCTGACCCCCGCCGGTGAGCAGTTGCTGGGATACGCGCGACGTATCATCGACATGAATGATGAGGCGCTGACCCGGCTGACGAGCAAGAGCTACGAGGGGGAAATCGTCGTCGGCGTGCCCCATGACATCGTCTACCCGGTGGTGCCCTCGGTGTTGCAGCAGTTCGCGCAGGAGTTCCCGCGCATGAAGGTGCAGCTGGTCTCGGCCTATACGCGCAGCCTGAAGGAAAGCTTCGACCGCGGAGAGGCCGATGTGATCCTGACCACCGAGGCCGAGCCCGATGCGCGCGGAGAGATCCTGGATGAACGCCCCCTGGCCTGGATCGGCGTGCCCGGCGGCCAGGCCTGGCGCCAGCGCCCGCTGCGCTATGCATCGGGGCGCAACTGCCTGTTCCGCCCGCTGACCATCCGCGCCATGGAGAACGAGGGCGTCGACTGGGAAAACGCCGTCGATACCGCCAGCGACCGTACCGTCGAGGCGACGGTCAGCGCCGACCTTGCCCTGACCACGATGATCGCCGGCACCGAGCCTTCGCAGCTTGAGCAGGTCGACCATGGTGGCGACCTGCCCGAGCTCGGGACCCAGAAGATCTGCATGTACCGCCAGGACCGCGGCGCCGGAGAGGTGATGGAGCGCATGGCCGAGATGCTGCGCCTGGGCTATGCCACCGACGTTCACAAGATGACGCCGGCGCAGGCCCGCGACGTGCCGAACAGCGGCCTTGGCCGCTATGCCTGGCGCCAGGAGCTGAATCGCGCCCGCCGCACCGGCGGTGCCCCCGCCTGAACCGGCGACAGGTTGAGAGTATAGAGAGGACCCGCGCCCGAAAGGGGCGGGTCCTTTTTCATGCCCGGCGCTGCCCGGCCGGGACATCCTTTCGATGGGCCTTCACCGGGCCGCGCTTCAGATGGTGATGACGACCTTGCCCTGGGCCTCGCGCCGCCGCAGCACCTCCAGGCCGTCGAGGGCCTCTTCGAGAGGGAAGCGGTGGCTGATATGGGGATGGATGCGCCCCTCGCTGTGCCAGGCGAAGATCTGCGCCAGGGACGAGGTCACGGCCTCGGGGCGGAAGGCGAAGTAGCTGCCCCAGTAGACGCCCAGCATGTCAATGTTCTTGACCAGCATGTGGTTGGGCTTCAGCCGCGGCAGCTCTCCGGAGGCGAAGCCGATGAGCAGGAAGCGGGCCTCGGGATTGCAGGCGCGGAAGGCCTGTTCCGAGAGCGTGCCGCCGATGGCGTCATAGACCACGTCGGCACCGCCAAGGGCCTTCACCTCGGCGCGCAGGTCGGTGGTGTCGGACTCCAGGTAGTGATCGGCACCGGCGTCACGGCAGACGGCCTCTTTCTCGGGGCCGCGCGCCACGGCGATGACCCGCGCCCCCATCAGCTTGCCCAGCTCGACCGCGGTCAGCCCGACACCCCCGGCGGCCCCGAGCACCAGCAGGGTCTCTCCGGGTTGCAGGCGGGCGCGATGGTCCAGCGCCAGGTGCGAGGTGCCATAGGCGATCTGCAGGGCGGCGGCCGAATCGAAGCTCATGCCCTCGGGGAGGGGCACGACGCGATCGGCGGGAACGATGGCGTAATCGGCCAGACCGCCCTGGCCGGGGAAGGCTGCCACTCTCGTTCCGGTTGCAAGATCCGTGCCCTCACCAACAGCCTCTACGACGCCCGAAAGCTCCATTCCCAGCGTGAACGGGTGAGTCGGGGTGTCCTGGTATGTCCCCTTTATCATGAGCAGATCTGCAAAGTTCAGGCCACATGCGGCGGTCTTGATCAGTATTTCACCGTGTCCGGGCGGACCGAGTTCAATGTTTTCAAGCCTTGCGGGGCTGTCCGGGGCTGTACATCGCCATGCACGCATGGAGGCTCCTATTCTCGAATGATTACGGGGTGATAGTTTGCTTAGAAACGAATACCCCGACCGGTGCGGCCTGCCCAAATCTTGCGACAACAACCGGGGCGCCGCAAGATTGGGAAAGGAGGGAGCTTGATACACATCCGGCAATTGAGCTAACCATTGCGTCAGTCAGCTCTTTCGTGAGCGTTTAAGTTGCGTAAAAGTTGAAAGCTGATACGATCCTCTCACGCTGTAGGGATGTGCGGCGTGTCAAAACGAAATCCAGGCCAAAGTATGCCGCGCGGGGGGGATTCCTGCGGGGTGGAAACGGCCATGACAGGAGCCGCGAATGACTCATCCGGTTGACGTCCACGTTGGGAAACGAATCCGGCATCGCCGCTGGCTGGTCGGTATGACCCAGCAGCAGCTTGCCGAACGCGTGGGAATCAAGTTCCAGCAGATCCAGAAGTATGAAACCGGCGCGAACCGCGTCAGCGCATCCCGGCTTTGGGACATTGCCGATGCGCTGGAAGTTCCGGTCAGCTTCTTCTTTGAAGGTATCGAAGCCGAAGGCGCCGTTGCCGAGCCCGTCGCTGCCGTTCCGGCAGACGTCATGGGTGACAAGGAAGCGCTGGACCTGATCCGGTCCTACTATGCGATCCCCGAAAACCAGCGCCGCCGCCTGTTCGAACTGGCCCGCGTGCTGAGCGACGTCGCCTGATCCGATCAGGCGGGCCCCGAGGGGCCATGACAAGACGATCCGATCCCGGTTGGGGTCAGGTCAGGGAAGTACCAGGATCTCGTTTCGTGGGTGGCGAAACGGGTCTCGGGCTCCCTCAGGGACGCCGGAAGACGGGCTGAAGGCCCGAAGCAGCACCGGCACCGTAGGCAGACCCTTGCCTCCTACCGCTGCAACGGCTAGCCCTTCACGCGATGAACGCGCCGGAGGGGCCAATGCAGGCGGATCACAAGGAAATCCTGGACACTGCACATGAGATGGCCGACGCCGCGCGTCAGGCGATCCTGCCGCATTTCCGTCGCGCCGACCTGGTCGAGGACAACAAGCTGGCCGGGGGCTACGACCCCGTGACGCTGGCCGACCGCGCTGCAGAGCAGGCCATGCGCGAGGTCCTGGCCCGCCGTCGCCCGCAGGATGCGATCCTCGGCGAGGAATACGGCCAGGTGGCCGGCGAGAGCGGGCTGACCTGGGTGCTGGACCCGATCGACGGCACCCGTGGCTTCGTCAGCGGCACCCCGACCTGGGGCGTGCTGATCGGTCTCAACGACGGCGAGAAGATCCTCATGGGCATGGTCGACCAGCCCTATACCGGCGAGCGCTTCTGGGGCGGCTTCGGCGCTGCCCGGATGACCGGCCCCCTGGGCGAACGCGAGCTTGCCACCCGCGCCACCGCCGCGCTGGAAGAGGCGGTCATCTTCACCACCTTCCCCGAGGTCGGCACCCCGCGCGAGGCCGAGGCCTTCCGCACCGTTGCCAGCCGCTGCAAGCTGACCCGCTACGGCATGGATTGCTACGCCTATGCGCTGATCGCCGCGGGGCAGGTGGATCTGGTGATCGAGGCGGGCCTGCATCCCTATGACATCCAGGGCCCCATCGGGGTCATCGAGGCCGCCGGTGGCCTGGTCACCGACTGGCGGGGCAACCCGGTTCTGGGCGGAGGGCAGGTGATTGCCGCGGCGAACCCGCGCATTCACCGGCTGGCGCTGGACATGCTCGGGGAATATGCGGAATAGATGCATCATGGATAAAGCAATCCTGATCCGTAACGCGGACCACATCCTGACGATGGATGATCGGCGCACCGAGCTCTTCGGCGCCGACATCCTTGTCACCGGCGGCAAGATCCGCGCCATCGGCCCGCGCCTCGGGCAGGCCGGCGCCGAGGTGATCGACGCCTCGGGCTGCGTGGTCACCCCCGGTCTCGTCAACACCCACCACCATCTCTACCAGACCCTCACCCGCGCGGTGCCCGGCGGTCAGGATGCGCTGCTCTTCGGCTGGCTGCAGACCCTCTATCCGATCTGGTCGCGCTTCGGCCCCGAAGAGATGCGGGTCTCGGCCATGGTGGGGCTGGCAGAACTGGCGCTTTCGGGCTGTTCGCTCAGTTCCGACCACCTCTATCTCTATCCGAATGGATCGCGTCTGGAGGACACCATCGAGGCCGCGGCCGAGGTGGGCCTGCGTTTCCATCCCACGCGCGGCGCCATGTCCATCGGCGAAAGCGCGGGGGGCCTGCCCCCCGACAGCCTGGTCGAAGCAGAGGCCGCGATCCTCGAGGATTGCATCCGGGTGATCGACGCCTTCCACGATCCGTCGGAGGGCTCGATGTGCCGTGTCGGCGTGGCCCCCTGTTCGCCCTTCTCGGTCTCGCGGGAGCTGATGCGCGACGCCGCCCTGCTGGCGCGTGACAAGAAGGTCATGCTGCACACCCACCTGGCCGAGAACGACGAGGACATCGCCTATTCGCTGGAGAAATTCGGCTGTCGCCCCGGACAATATGCCGAGGACCTGGGCTGGACCGGCGATGATGTCTGGCACGCCCATTGCGTGAAGCTGGACAGCTCAGAGATCTCGATGTTCGCCCGAACCGGCACCGGCGTGGCCCATTGCCCCTGTTCCAACTGCCGCCTTGGCTCCGGCATCGCGCCGGTGCGCGAGATGCGGGACGCAGGCGTCTTCGTCGGTCTCGGTGTCGATGGCTCGGCCAGCAATGACACCGGCAACCTGATGGCCGAGGCGCGCCAGGCGATGCTGCTGCAGCGGGTCAGCCGTGGCGCAGACGCCATGTCGGCCCGCGAGGCGCTGGAGATCGCCACCCGTGGCGGTGCCGATGTGCTGGGCCGCCCCGATTGCGGCCGGCTGGCCCAGGGCAAACGCGCCGATATCGCGATCTGGGATGTCTCGGGCATCGAAAGCGCCGGCAGCTGGGACCCGGCGGCGCTGCTGCTGGCCGGCCCGATGAAGGTGCGGCACCTGCTGGTCGAAGGCCGCCAGGTGGTGCGCGACTACGGCATGCCCCACCTCGACCTCGGCGCCGTCATCGCCCGGCAGAACCAGCTTGCCCGGCAGCTGATGGAATGACCCTTCTCGACAAGGCCGCCCTGGTTCTGGCGGTGCTCCTTTGCCTCGCTGGCTGCAAGGCCGCCGAGACCGCACCGGCGTCTTCGCCGACGGCCTCGGTGGATCTTCTGCCTGAAATCAATGCCCTGCGCCTTGCGCGCGGGCTGCCGGTGATGGAACGCTCGCTAGCCGCCACCGCCGCCGCCGGTCGCCACGCGGCGGACCTGCAGCGCACAGGCGGTCTCGGCCACCAGGGCTCTGACGGCTCGACACCGGGCGAGCGGCTGAGCCGCGAGGGTCAGACCTGGTGCCGGGTGGCCGAGAATGTCGCGCGGGGGCAGGGCTCTGGCCAGGAGGTGCTGGCCGACTGGACGCTCAGCCCGCGCCACCGGGCCAACCTGCTGGGACGCTACACCGCCCTCGGCACCGCCAGGGCGGGGGATATCTGGGTGGCGATCTTCCTGTCGCCCTGCTGATTGCCGGGCGACAGGGGATGCGGTCGGGGTTCGGCAGGGCTCAGCCCCGCGCGCGGATCACCTGCAGCAGCGGCAGCACCTGGCTCATGTCCGGGCCATGGTCCATGCCGGTCAGCGCCTTGCGCAGCGGCATGAAGAGGCCGCGCCCCTTGCGCCCGGTCTGCTCTTTCACCGCCTTGGTCCAGCTGCCCCAGGTGGTCTCGTCATGGGGGCCTTCGGGCAGCAGGGTCAGCGCCTCGGCGATGAAGTCGCGGTCCTCGTCGTCGATCAGCGGCTCGGCCCCGTCGCGGAAGAGCGCCCACCAGGCGGGCAGGTCCTTCAGGGTCGAGATATTGTCGCGCACCACCATCCAGAAGGCCTCGGCCTTGTCTTCGGGCACACCGGCGGCGGCCACGGCCCCGGCAACATCGGCCAGGGGGCGGTGCTGCAGGATATGGGCGGTGAGCGGGAAAAGATCCTTCTCGTCGAACTTGGTCGGCGCCGAACCGAAGGTGGCGAGATCGAAGTTCTCGGCCAGCTCGTCGATGGAGGAGGCGACCTCGACCGGCTGCGAGGAGCCGAGGCGGGCCATCAGGCTGAGCAGCGCCATGGGCTCAAGCCCCTGGGCCCGCAGGTCGCGGATCGACAGCACGCCCAGGCGCTTCGACAGCGCCTCGCCCTGGGGGCCGGTCAGCAGCGAGTGATGGGCGAAACCGGGCACGGTGCCGCCGAGGGCCTCGATGATCTGGATCTGGGTCGCGGTATTGGTCACGTGGTCCGAGCCGCGCACGACATGGGTGACGCCCATCTCGGTGTCATCGACCACGGAGGCCAGGGTGTAGAGCATCTGCCCGTCGGCGCGGATCAGCACCGGGTCCGAGACCGAGGCCGCGTCGATCGAGATCTCGCCGAGGATGCCGTCTTCCCAGTTGATCCGTTCCTGGTCCAGCTTGAAGCGCCAGACACCGGGGCCGCGCTCCTCGCGGAGCTTTGCCTTCTCCTCCTCGGAGAGGCCCAGGGCGGCGCGGTCATAGACCGGCGGCTTGCCCATGTTGAGCTGCTTCTTGCGCTTCAGGTCCAGTTCGGTGGGCGTCTCGAAGGCCTCGTAGAAGCGGCCCATGTCGCGCAGCTTGTCGGCGGCGGCCAGGTAGCGGTCCATGCGCTTGGACTGGTATTCCACCCGGTCCCAGGTCAGGCCCAGCCATTCCAGGTCCTGCATGATCCCGTCGATATACTCCTGCTTCGAGCGCTCCTGGTCGGTGTCGTCGATGCGCAGGATGAAGGTCCCGCCGGCCTTGCGGGCGATCAGGAAGTTGAAGAGCGCGGTGCGCAGGTTGCCGATATGGATGTATCCGGTCGGCGAGGGGGCAAAACGGGTGGTGGTCATGGTGAACTCCTGTTGGCCGCCTCTAAGCATGGCCTGCGTGAATTGTCCAGAAATGGCAGGGGCAGGGCCGCCTGAGGCCGCCTCCGGCGGGAGTATTTTCGGCCTGGTGATGAACCGGGCCTTGCCGGTAGGGCACCCGCCGTCTCGTTTGGGAGCGTGCACCCTCTCAACGGAAAAGTAGGGTGCCTGCCCTGGCACTGTCCAGCTTCATCACCAGGCTGGAAATACTCCGGGGGGAGTCGCGCAGCGACGGGGGGCGGAGCCCCCCCTCCCTTCAGCCGGGTGATCACGTCTGGAAGGACAGCACCTCGGCCTCGGTCACGATCATGTCGAGGGGCTGGTCGGTGGGCTCCAGCGGCAGCGCTTCGGCCTCCTGCGCGGCATAGGCGAAGCCGATGGCCAGCGTGGGGCGCGCGGCGCGCAGGCCTTCCAGCGTGCGGTCGTAGAAGCCGCCGCCATAGCCCAGGCGGTTGCCGGCGCGGTCGAAGGCCACGAGGGGCACGATCAGGATCTCGGGGGTGATCCAGTCGAGCGTTGCGGGGATCTGCGCGCCGAAGGGGCCTTCGGTCATGGCAGAGCCGGGCTCCCAGCGGGCGAAGCGCAGCGGCTGGCCCGCGGCCTCGATCACCGGCAGGGCGACGGGACCATGGGCGGCGGCTTCCTCCATCGCCGCGATCGGCGGGATCTCGGTGCGGATCGGCCAGTAGCCCGCCAGCGGCACGCCGCGATAGCCCGCCAGCACCGAGGACAGCATCCCGGCGCGGCCCGGAGACGCGGTCTCGTGCGCGGCCTTGCGGCGGGCGAAGGCGGCCTTGCGGGCCTGGGCTTTCCGCTCGGCCAGGCTCATAGCAGCACCAGGCCTGCCAGCCCCAGGAAGGCGAAGAAGCCCACCACGTCGGTGACCGTGGTCACGAAGGTGCCCGAGGCCAGGGCCGGGTCGACCTTCAGCTTGTCCAGCAGCACCGGCACCCCGATGCCCGCCAGCCCCGCCACCGCGAGGTTGATCACCATGGCCACCGCCAGCACCAGCGCGATCTGCAGGTTGCCGAACCACAAGATCGCCAGCAGCGCCATTGTCAGCGCGAAGGCCAGCCCGTTCAGCAGCCCCACCGCCAGCTCCCTTCGGATCACCCGCCAGACGTTGGAGCCGGTAAGGTCCTTGGTGGCAATGGCGCGCACCGCCACGGTCAGCGACTGGGTGCCCGCATTGCCACCCATCGAGGCGACGATGGGCATCAGCACCGCCAGCGCCACGAATTGCGCGATGGTCTCGTCGAAGACCGAGATCACCAGCGAGGCCAGCACCGCCGTCAGCAGGTTCACCGCCAGCCAGGGCAGGCGCTGCTTCAGCGTCTCCGAGACCCGGTCGTTGAGGTTGCCCTCGCCGACACCGGCCAGGCGCATGATGTCCTCTTCATGTTCCTCGTCCAGCACGATCATCGCATCGTCGATGGTGATCACGCCGACCAGCCGCTCGTCTTCGTCCACCACCGGGGCCGAGATGATGTGGTACTGGTTGAAGGCATAGGCCACGTCGCCCTCGTCCTGCTGGGCGGGGATGGTGCGGAAGCCGGGTTCGGTGATCTCCGAGAGCGCGGTGCGGCGCGGCGAGGCCATCAGCTTGCCCAGGGTCACATGGGCCACGGGGCGCATCTTCGGGTCGATCAGGATGACGTGGTAGAATTGCTCGGGCAGGTCCTCGCGTTCGCGCATCATGTCGATGGCCTGGCCGACGGTCCAGAACTCGGGCACCGCGACCACCTCGCGCTGCATCAGGCGGCCGGCGGATTCCTCGGGGTAGGAGAGCGCCTGTTCGACGGCGACCCGGTCGCTGTCCTCCAGCGCATCCAGCACCGCTTCCTGCTGCTCTTCCTCGAGGTATTCGACCAGGTCGACCACGTCGTCCGAATCGAGCTCGCGCACCGCGTCCTGCAGCACGCCGGGGGTCAGCAGGCTGATGACCTCTTCGCGGATGCTCTCGTTCAGTTCCGACAGGATCTCGCCGTCGAACTCCAGGTCATAGAGCAGCACCAGCCGTCGCCGGTCGTAGGCGTTTATCTGTTCCAGCAAGTCGGCGATGTCTGCCGCGTGCAGCGGCTCCATCTGCGCGATGAGCTCTTCGCGGTCCTCGGCATCGACCGCATAGAGAATCGCCGAGACCTTGCGCCGGTCGAGCGTATAGCCCTGGTCGTCCTGACCGGTCTCGTCCTCGGGCGCGGGGGTGCCGCCGGGGCCGGTTTCGGGGTCGATGTCGTGCTCGATCTCGGTCATTGGCGGCCCTCTTCTGATCACCGCAACCATATCTGAGCACGGGGGCGGGAAACAATGGCAGAGGCGCAGTTTACCCTTTCGACGGCGACAGATATCCTGCGCGCCATGCGCCGGGGCAATGCCTTAGGCAGGGGCGGGGCTTTGGCAAGGGAAGTACAGGCGATGGGCGAGGATATTCTGCTGACAGGGCAGTTGGTTGATTTCACCGACGATCCCTTCTCCAACCCCTTCGAGGAGTGCGCCCTCTACGAGCGTCGCGGCGGAATCGTGCTGCGCGATGGGCTGATTGTCGCCCGTGGCGGCGCGGATGCGCTGCGCGCCGCCCATCCCGCGGCCCGCGTGGTCGATTACGGCGACGGGCTGATCCTGCCCGGCTTCATCGACGCCCACGTGCATTATCCGCAGACCGCGATGATCGCCTCCTGGGGCAAGCGGCTGATCGACTGGCTGAATAGCTATACCTTCCCCGAAGAGCTGAAGTTCTCGGACCCCGCCTATGCCGCCGAGATCGCGGCGCGTTACCTTGACCTGACCACCTCCCATGGCACCACCACCATGGTCAGCTTCTGCACGGTGCATGCGGGCAGCGTCGATGCCTTCTTCGCCGAGGCGCAGGCGCGCGGTCAGCGGGTGATCGGCGGCAAGACCTGCATGGACCGCAATGCGCCCGAGGGGCTTCTGGACACCGCCCAGAGCGCCTATGACGACAGCAAGGCGCTCTTGCAGAAGTGGCACGGCCAGGGTCGCCTCGAATATGCCATCACGCCCCGCTTCACCCCCACCTCGACCGAGGCGCAGCTGGAAGCCATGGGCGCGCTCTGGGCCGAGCATCCCGACTGCCTGATGCAGACCCACCTCAGCGAACAGCTGGACGAGATCGCCTGGGTGCGCAGCCTGCGCCCCGAGGCGCGCGACTACCTCGATACCTACGAGGCCCATGGGCTGCTGCGCGAGGGCGGGTTGTTCGGACATGCCATCCACCTGGAGCCGCGCGAGATCGACCGGCTGGCCGAGACCGGCGCCTCGGTGGTGCATTGCCCGACCTCGAACACCTTCATCGGCTCGGGCCTTTTCGACATGGCGGGGCTGAAGGCGCGGGGGCTGAAGGTGGGCCTGGCGACGGATACCGGGGGCGGGTCGGATTTCTCGATGCTGCGCACCATGGCGGCGGCCTACGAGATCGGCCAGCTGCGCCATGCGCCGCTGCATCCTTCGCAGCTGCTCTGGCTGGCCACTGCCGGGTCCGCCGGAGCCATCGGCATGGCGGATCGCATCGGCACCCTGGAGCCCGGCTCGGAAGCCGACGTGGTGGTGCTGGATCTTGCCTCGACCCCGGCCATCGCGCAGCGCGCCGCCCAGGCCGGCGACATCTGGGAGGCGCTTTTCCCGACCATCATGATGGGCGATGACCGCGCCGTGCAGGCGGTCTGGATCGGCGGCGCCCCGGCGGCGGGCTGAGATGGCGCAGCTCTTCCACCAGATCTGGATCGGCTCGGTCCTTGTCGTCCTTTCGGTGCTGGTCTCGGCGGTGATCTTCCTGGCCATGGAGGCCGCCATGGCGCGGTTCCACCGCTGGCTGGTCCGCCCGCCGCATCGCCCGAAGCTGGCGCTGGTGCTGGTCTCGACCGTGCTGGGGGCCCTGGGGATGATCACCACCAGTGTCTGGATCTGGGCCCTGGCCTATCTGCACCTGGGCGTCTTCGGCGGCATCGAGGAGGCGCTCTATTTCTCGCTGGAAAGCTTTACCACGCTGGGCTTCGGAGACCTGCTGCCGCCGCTGCAATGGCGCATCCTGTCGGGCATGACGGCGGTGAACGGCTTTCTCAACATCGGCATGATCTCGGCCATCGTGCTGGAGGCCGTGCGCTGGGTCCGGCGGGCGCAGCTGGCAAGCTAGGGGGCGGCGCGGGGCACATTTGGTCCGAACCGCTGTGCGGGGCCGGGTGTTGCGCTGCGCTGCCCGAGTGAGCCATCATCGCGGTGAAATCCAAGTGGCACCAAGGGTGCCGGAAATCGGAGAGCGACATGCGGGTATTCTTCACGGGCGGCAGCGGCAAGGCGGGCAAATGGGCCATCCGGCACCTGCAGGCGCAGGGTCACCATGTGGTCAACGTCGATCAGACGCCCTCGGGGCTGGATTGTCCCGAGCTGCTGGTCGATCTCTGCGATGCGGGCCAGGTCATCGGGGCCATGTCGCAGTTTGTCGACTTCCCCGAGCTGGACGCCGGCACCGGCGTGCCGACCTATGACGCCGTGGTGCATTTCGCCGCCATCCCGCGGGTCATGATCGGCACCGATGGCGAATGCTTCCGGCAGAACACCCTGACCACCTACAACGTGATTGAGGCGGCGGTGAAACTGGGCGTGCCCAAGGTCATCTTCGCCAGCTCCGAGACGACCTATGGGGTCTGCTTCGCCGATGGCGAGGTGAAGCCCGAGTTCGTGCCCATCGACGAGACCCACCCCACGGTGCCCCACGACAGCTACGCCATGTCCAAGGTCTGCAACGAGGCCACGGCCCGCTCCTTCCAGGCCCGCACCGGCCGCGACATCTACGGGCTGCGCATCAACAACGTGATCGAGCCGCAGGAATACACCGAGATGTTCCCGGCCTTCATGCAGGACCCCGCCCTGCGCCGGCGCAACATCTTCGCCTATATCGACGCCCGCGACCTGGGGCACATGGTCGATTGCTGCCTGAAGACGGACGGGTTGGGCTACGAGGTCTTCAACGTCGCCAATGACGACCTTTCGGTCGGGATCACCTCGCAGGAGGTGATCGAGCGCTTCTACCAGGGCGTCGAGGTGCGGCACGAGATGGGCCCCCGCGAGACCTTCTTCTCGAACAGGAAGGCGCGCAGCATGGTGGGCTTCAATCCGCAGCACTCCTGGCGCGACGTGCTGGCCTGAGGGCATTCCCGCCCCCGCACCGCATGCGGCGCGGCGCATCTCTTCGACGGCACCATGGGCAGCCTTGGCCTGTGGCACCGCAATGATCCCGGTCCGGGGTCGGGTCAGCCGAAACCGAGCGCGACCTTGCTGCGGGCGTAGTGGCTGAAGCTGCGGTCGGAGGAGGAGCATTTGCAGAGGAAGGAAGCCTCTGCCCTTGTCATCCTCCGCAGCAAGAGCTCGATGTCCTGGTATTCGGCGGACCCGTCGAAATGGGACTTCCTGCGAATGGCCGCCTCCGTCCTGGCATAGAGCTGCCCGGAGAACTTGAAGTGCTCGAGGGGAAGGACGTAGCGGGTCGAGACGGGCTTATTTATCCGGTGGGGATTGAGGTAGTATGTGCCGGTCTCGAATTTCACCAGCGGCACCTTCCGGATCAGGTTGTAGCGCGGGATGCGGTAGAGGGCTTCCAGGCGTCTTGTCAGGGACTTCGGGCGGATGTTCCACTGGTGCATCAACCGTGCGCGGGAACCGGGGTAGGTGACATTCGGCTGCGACCACCTTGGCCCGCGGAAGGCTCCGGGCAGGGTGAAGTGCTGCCTGGCGTCGTAGTACCAGGCCCGCCCGGTATCGAGCGAGCTGTCCTCCTTCATCGCCGCAAGATCAGAGATATGCGCCGGGTAGAGGTCGATCATCACGCAGGACAGCGCCTTGTCCCCGCGCCTGTCCAGCATCCGGGCCAGCTCTGGCAGGCCGAGGCCTTCGGGCAGGCGCATGAACTCATCCGCATCCACCTGCACCGACCAGCGGCCCTGCGTGTATTTCTGCGCCAGGAGGGTCATCCAGATGTCGCGGACACGGGCAGTGCCGTCGTCCGCAGCGATGGGGTGGTCGATCCGTTCCCGGTCGTTGAAGCGTCTCTGGCTCTCGACCACCATGCAATCTGCCTGGCAGGCCAGATAGCTGCGGCTGCCGTCGGTGGAGTGATCGTCCAGGAAGATGAACCGCGAGACCCCCAGGCTTCTGTAATGCGCGAGCAGGCTGGGCAGGTAGAAGAGCTCGTTGCGGACCACGGCGATGAGCGTGAGGCCATCGGCCCCGGTCAGATCGTTGGACACGAGGCCGAGGTCATCAAAGCGATTGATGGCGTCCTGGTATTTCTGGTCCGCGCTGGCGCTTCTGGTCATCGGTCCTGGTATATTGGTCCGGCAAGCAAGGGATGTCCTTTCTGGATACCCATCGGTCGGGGCCAAGTCCACTCTGCCGATAGGCGATTGAGCCGTGCCGCCCCCGCTGTCGCCTTTCAGTCCCACCATGCATCCGGGCGGGGGAGGGCGGGGCGGGCCCGCACCATGGCGCCTCAGCCGAGCTCTGACAGCCAGCGGTCCACCAGTTTGGTCTCTTGCGCGCTCAGTTTCTGTGCGCGCGGGTAGAGAGGCGCTGCTCGGTCGTCCAGGACGGGTGCGTCCCAGCCGTCGGTGGTCTCGAAGAACCGCGCCACGCCGGCTTCTCCGAAGACGTCGAAATAGCCCTGAACCACCACGTCCAGGTAGGACAGCAGGATCGAGCAGGGCGCGGGTGCGGGCGGGTGCTTGGTTTCGGGGATCGAGTAGATGGCGATATGGCCCGCGTCGCTGTCGTGGCGGATGGCCCCGGTGGCGGGCAGGCGGTCATAGGCTTCTTCGCGCAGGTCCAGCGCGGCCCAGTCGCCGCCCGGCACCGCGGCGATCAGGCCTTCGATGCTGTCCGAGGGCGCCGCGGGCACGGCGGTGAGGATGGCGATGTCGCGGCCCGCCGTATGGCGCCAGAGGCGACGCCAGCCCTGGGCCTCGGCGGGGTGGGCGCGCTCGTAGACATGGGTGCGGCGGTTCACCAGGCTGCCATAGCCGAAGAAAAACGGGTCCTGCATCGGGATTCTGCCCTCCTTTGATGTGGGTCAAATACATCTTGGCGCGGCTGAGGCAAGTCTTGCCCCGGGAGAGAACGGTCACAAGGGCGGCCGTTTTCGCCGGGCCGGTGTGAAGGTATCGGGACCGGACCTGGAAAGGGGACTGGGATGCGGCTGACGAAACGGACCACGATTTCCATGCGGGTACTGATGTACTGCGCGGTCCACAAGGATCGCCTGGTCACCAAGTCCGAGATTGCCCAGACCTGCAACATCTCGGAGAACCACCTGGCGCAGGTGATCAACAAGCTGGGCCAGCTGGGCTTCCTGCAGACCCAGCGGGGGCGCAATGGCGGTGTCACCCTGGCCAGCCCGGCAGCCGAGATCCGCGTCGGGGACGTCTTCCGCGCCATCGAGGCAAAGGTGCCGGTGGCCGAGTGCTTCTCGGACGAGGACAACACCTGCCCGCTGGTCGCGGTCTGCCGGTTGCGCCTTGCCATCCAGAACGCCGTCGAGGCCTTCTATCTGACCCTGGACGAGGTCCTGCTGGACGAGCTGGTCCGCGAGAACGACGGGCTTGCCGAACTGATGAGCCCCGCCGCCTGCGCAGTTTGACGCTCCGGCAGCCTTTCCGCCCGACAATCCCTCCGGTCCTGCGACTGACAATCAGGCAGACATCAGGTTTTGTCCGCCTGCGACGCTTTTGAGGGCTTGCGCGGCGCGCGGGGCGTTTGTATTCGGAAAGGGTCGGAACGGGAGAACTGGCCGCAAGGCCGGTGCCGAAGGAGCAACCGCCCCGGAAACTCTCAGGCTTCAGGACCGCCCGACATACAGACTCTGGAGAGAGGCCCTTGAATGGGTCCGCCGAAGGGATAGCGATCTCAGGCAGAAGAACAGAGGGGGCATCGGGCAGGGGGATCTACCCCTGCGATGGATGCCCCGGTGCGAACTCCGTCCGGGACCGAGAACCGGGAGAGCGCAATGGCAGAACCAGCCGACGACGACCTTAAGGATCTGCCGCTGGCAGGGCTGCACGCCGAGCTTGGCGGCAAGATGGTGCCCTTCGCGGGCTACTCCATGCCCGTGCAATATGCCGCTGGCGTGATGAAGGAGCACCTGCACACGCGCAGCGCCGCGGGCCTCTTCGATGTCAGCCACATGGGGCAGGTGATCCTGAAGGGCGCCGACCCCGAGACCCTGGCCCTGGCCTTCGAGAGCCTCACCCCCGCCGCCGTCCTGGGCCTGAAGGAAGGTCGCCAGCGCTATGGTCTGCTGACCAATGCGACAGGTGGTATCCTTGATGACCTGATGTTCGCCAACCGCGGCGATCACCTGTTCGTGGTGGTCAACGCCGCCTGCAAGGCCGCCGATATCGCCCATATGCGGGCGGGCCTGCCCGGCATCGAGGTCGAAGAGATCACCGGCCGCTGCCTGCTGGCCCTGCAGGGCCCCGGTGCCGAGGCCGCGCTGGCGAAGCTGGCGCCGGAAGTGGCCGAGATGCGCTTCATGGACGTGGGTTATGTCACCCTCGCGGGGGCCGAGTGCTGGATCTCGCGTTCGGGCTATACCGGGGAAGACGGCTACGAGATATCGGTGCCCGATGACGCCGCCGAGGCGCTGGCCCGTGCGCTGCTCGACGACGAGAGCGTGCTGCCCATCGGTCTTGGGGCCCGCGACAGCCTGCGCCTTGAGGCCGGGCTCTGCCTTTACGGGCATGACATCGACGAGACCACGAGCCCCGTCGAGGCCGCGCTGCAATGGTCGATCCAGAAATCGCGCCGCGCCGGTGGCGACCGCGCCGGCGGCTTCCCCGGTGCCGAGCGCATCCTGGCCGAGCTTGAAAGCGGCCCGAGCCGTCTTCGTGTCGGTCTCAGCCCGCAGGGCCGCGCGCCGATGCGCGAGGGGGTCACGCTGCACCACGGTGGCGAGGAGGTGGGTCACATCACCTCGGGCGCCTTCGGGCCCTCGGTCGAGGCCCCCGTTTCCATGGGATACCTGCCCGCCGCCCTCGCGGTGCCGGGCACAGAGGTTGAGGGCGCGCTGCGGGGCCGCCTCGCCCCGGTCACCGTGACCGGCCTGCCTTTCCGCCCCGCCAACTTCAAACGCTGAGCTCCAGGGAGAACCCCCGATGAAATTCACCGAAGAACATGAATGGCTGCGCCCCGAAGACGACCTGATCGTGGTGGGCATCACCGAGCACGCCGCCGAGCAGCTTGGCGATATCGTTTTCGTCGAGCTGCCCGAGGTTGGCACCGAGGTCAGCAAGGATGACGAGGTCGTCGTGATCGAAAGCGTCAAGGCCGCCTCGGACATCCTGGCCCCCATCGACGGCGAGATCGTCGAGGTCAACGAGCCGCTGGTCGAAGATCCCGGCAAGGTCGGCGAGGACCCCACGGGCGAGGCCTGGTTCTTCAAGATCAAGCCTGCCGATCCGTCCCAGATGGACGATTACATGGATGAGGCCGCCTACCTCGCCTACATCGGCTGATCGCCATCGCCATGCGCCGCCCGTCACGGGTGGCCCCACGAAAGGACCAGCAGGCAGGCCATCCGGCCCGCCTGACCCCCTGCGCATACCCGCGCGCCCGCGCATCTGACAGGAGCTGACATGCCCTTCACCCCGACCGATTACCGCCCCTACGACTTCGCCAACCGCCGCCATATCGGCCCCTCGCCCGCCGAGATGGCCGAGATGCTGAAGGTCGTCGGCGCCGAGAGCCTGGACCAGCTGGTCGATCAGACCGTGCCCAAGGGCATCCGCCAGGATGATCCGCTGGACTTCGGCCCGGCGCTCTCGGAGGCGGATCTGCTGAAGTTCATGCGCGGCGTGGCGAAGAAGAACCAGGTCTTCACCTCGCTCATCGGGCAGGGCTACGCCGATACGATCACCCCGCCGGCAATCAAGCGCAACATCCTGGAGAACCCGGCCTGGTACACCGCCTATACGCCCTATCAGCCCGAGATTTCCCAGGGCCGCCTGGAAGCGCTGCTGAACTACCAGACCATGGTGTCGGACCTGACCGGGCTGGAGATCGCCAATGCCTCGCTGCTGGATGAATCCACCGCTGCGGCCGAGGCGATGACCATGGCGCAGCGGGTCGCCAAGTCGAAGGCCGCGGCCTTCTTCGTCGATGAGGGCTGCCATCCGCAGAACATCGACGTGATCCGCACCCGCGCCGAGCCCCTGGGCATCGAGGTGATCGTGGGCAAGCCCGAGGACCTGGACCCCGAGGCGGTCTTCGGTGCCATCTTCCAGTACCCCGGCACCCATGGCGAGGTCACGGATTTCACCGCGCAGATGGAGGCCCTGCACGCAGCCAAGGCCGTCGGTATCGTGGTGGCCGACATCATGGCGCTCTGCCTGCTGAAGGAACCGGGGGCCATGGGCGCGGATATCGCCGTGGGCTCGACGCAGCGCTTCGGCGTGCCGCTGGGCTATGGTGGCCCGCATGCCGCCTACATGGCCTGCCGCGACGCCTACAAGCGCTCGATGCCGGGCCGGATCGTCGGCGTCTCGATCGACGCGCGCGGCAACCGCGCCTATCGCCTGGCCCTGCAAACCCGCGAGCAGCACATCCGGCGCGAGAAGGCGACCTCGAACGTCTGCACGGCGCAGGCGCTGCTGGCGGTGATGGCCTCGATGTACGCGGTCTTCCACGGCCCCGATGGCCTGAAGGGCATCGCGCAGCGCATCCACCGCAAGGCGGTCCGGCTGGCCAGGGGCTTTGAGGAGGCGGGCTTCGAGGTCGGCCCAGAGGCCTTCTTCGACACGATCCACGTCGAGGTGGGCGCGCTGCAATCGGCGGTGCTGAAATCGGCCCGCGACGAGGGTCTGAACCTGCGCGCCGTCGGCGAGACCAAGGTCGGCATCGCGCTGGACGAATGCACCCGGCCTGCCACCATCGAGGCGGTCTGGCGCGCCTTCGGGATCGAGCGGACGGACGAGACCGAGCCCTACGAGTACCGCATCCCCGATGCGCTGGCCCGCGAGAGCAGCTATCTCACCCACGAGATCTTCCACATGAACCGCGCCGAGACCGAGATGACCCGCTACATGCGTCGTCTCGCCGACCGCGACCTGGCGCTGGACCGGGCGATGATCCCGCTGGGCTCCTGCACCATGAAGCTGAACGCGGCGGTGGAGATGGAGCCGATCTCCTGGCCCGAGTTCAGCGCGCTGCATCCCTTCGCGCCGAAGAGCCAGGCGGCGGGCTATCACCAGCTTTTCGACGACCTGTCGAAGAAGCTTTGTGACATCACCGGCTATGCGGCCTTCTCCATGCAGCCCAACTCGGGCGCGCAGGGGGAATACGCGGGCCTGCTGACCATCCGGCGCTACCATGCGGCGCGGGGCGAGGCGCATCGCAACATCTGCCTGATCCCGACCTCGGCCCATGGCACCAACCCGGCCTCGGCGCAGATGGCGGGCTGGAAGGTCGTGCCGGTGAAGTCGCGCGACAATGGCGATATCGACCTGGGCGATTTCCTGGAAAAGGCGCAAAAGCATTCCGAGAACCTTGCCGCCTGCATGATCACCTATCCCTCGACCCATGGTGTCTTCGAGGAGACCGTGCGCGAGGTCTGCAAGATCACCCATGACAACGGCGGCCAGGTCTATATCGACGGGGCCAACATGAACGCCATGGTGGGCCTCGCCCGGCCCGGAGACCTGGGCGGCGATGTCAGCCACCTGAACCTGCACAAGACCTTCTGCATCCCCCATGGCGGCGGCGGCCCCGGCATGGGCCCGATCGGCGTCGGTGCCCACCTGGCCTGCCATCTGCCGGGCCATGTCTCCGAGGGCACCTCGGGGGCGGTTTCGGCGGCACCCTATGGATCACCGTCGATCCTGCCGATCTCCTGGGCCTATTGCCTGCTGATGGGCGGCGAGGGGCTGACCCAGGCGACGCGCGTGGCGATCCTGAACGCCAATTACATCGCGGCGCGGCTGAAGGGCGCCTACGAGGTGCTCTACAAGGGCCCGACGGGCCGGGTGGCACATGAGTGCATCCTGGACACCCGTCCCTTCGAGAAGAGCGCCGGCGTGACCGTGGACGACGTGGCCAAGCGGCTGGTGGACTGCGGCTTCCACGCGCCCACCATGTCCTTCCCGATCCCCGGCACGCTGATGGTGGAGCCCACCGAGTCCGAGACCAAGGCCGAGCTCGACCGCTTCTGCGATGCCATGCTGGCGATCCGCGCCGAGGTGACGGATATCGAGGAGGGCCGCATGGGCCCCGACGCCAGCCCGCTGAAGTTCGCCCCCCATACCGTCGAGGACCTTGTGGCGGCGGATTGGGACCGCGCCTATGGCCGCGAGCAGGGCTGCTTCCCTCCGGGTGCCTTCCGGGTCGACAAGTACTGGCCGCCGGTCAACCGCGTCGACAACGCCTGGGGCGACCGCAACCTGACCTGCACCTGCCCGCCGATGAGCGAATATTCCGAAGCGGCGGAATGACGAAGAAGGGGGCGGGGCAAGCCCCGCCCCCCAATGGTGCCATTGGCACGGATGCGCCCTGACCTGACGGCGCGCGTCTGGGGCTGGGGGCAGGGGGCTCTGCCCCCCTCTCCTGCGGAGAGTCCCCCGGAGTACTTTCGGCCTGGTGATGCAATTGGGGGGGGGCGAAGCAGCGGGACCTGCGCCGCCGGCATGGCTGGCACGCGCCCTTTGGCCAAAGGAGGTCGCTGACGGGCGCGGTCGGAGAGCCTTTCGGAGGATCTCGGGCCGGCAGATCCGGGCGGCAGGCTCCTGTCCCATCACCAGGCTGAAAATACTCTGGGGGGAGGCCCGCAGGGCCGGGGGGCGAAGCCCCCCCCTGCCTCAGTCCTGAGCGCGCAGGACCTGCGCCGGGCGTGCCGAGAGCGGGCGCCAGGCGAAGATCAGTCCGGCGGCCAGGTTCAGCGCCAGGCCGCCCAGCACCACCGCAAGCGCATTGGGCCAGATCACCGCGTAGCTGGTTTCCAGCACGAAGTGGCAGATCGCCCAGGCGCCCAGGATGCCGGCGAGCAGCGCCACCAGCCCCGCGCCCGCGCCCATGAGCGCCGCGCGCAGGGCGAAGCTTGCCAGGATGCGGGCCCGGCTGGCGCCGAGGCTTTTCAGCACCGCCGCCTCGTAGGCGCGGGCGCGCTCGCCCGAGAGGGCCGCGCCGATCAGCACCAGGAAGCCCGTGACCAGGGTGATCGCCGCGCCCCAGGAGGTGGCGGCGGCGATGGAATCCAGCAGGTCCGTCACCAGGGCAATGGCCTCGCGCACCGAGATCGCGGTGACATTGGGGAAGTCACGGCCAAGGTCGCGCAGCAGGGGTGCCTCTGCGGCGCGCTCGGCGTAGATCGTGGCGATCCAGCTATGCGGCGCGCCGGCCAGCGCGGCCTCGTTCATCACCAGGATGAACCCCATGCCGGCGGTCGAGAAATCTACCTCTCGGAACGAGGTGATTTCCGCCTCGATGTCGCGGCCCAGGATGTTCACCGTCAGCTTGTCGCCAAGCTTCAGGCCCAGCTCGGCGCCCTCTTCGGCCGAGACCGAGACCTGGGGCGGGCCGGAATACCCCTCGGGCCACCAGGTGCCGCTGGTCACCGTGGTGTTGTCGGGCAGGGCCCCGGCGTAGGAGACCCCCCGGTCCCCGCGCAGGACCCAGTGATCGCCGGCCACCTCGCGGGCGGGCGCACCGTTGATCCGGGTGATCACGCCGCGCAGCATGGGCGCGCGGTCGACCCGCGAGACGGCCGCGTCGCCCTCGGTACGCTCGAGGAAGGCCGGGATCTGGTCGGGCTGGATATCCACGGCGAAGAAACTGGGCGCGCGGGTCGGCAGCTCTTCGGCGATGGCCGCGCGCATGTTGCCGTCGATCTGGCCCACGGAGGCCAGCACCGACAGGCCCAGGCCCAGGGACAGGATCACCGGCAGCACCTCGGTGCCGGGGCCCGCGATGGCGGCGAGCGACCAGCGCAGGGCAGGGCGTCCGCGCGACAGCGCGCCAAGGCGTGCGGCTGCGGCGCGCAGGGCGCGGGCCGCGAGGGCGAGCAGCAGCAGGGCGGCGAGAATGCCCGCGAAGGCCCAGAGCGTCAGGCTTGCCGCGCCGGAGAGCAGCGCGGCGCTGCCCGCGAGGGCCAGGGCCAGCAGAACCAGGACCGCAAGGAAGGCGGGGCGCGGCAGGGCCTGGCCCGCGCCTGGGTCGCGGAAGAGCTGCGCGGCGCGGATCTCTTCCACCCGCGCCAGTGGCCAGAGGGTGAAGAGCGCCGCCGTCAGCGCACCATAGAGCGCGGCTTCGGCCAGGGCGCCCGGGTAGAGGCCAAACTCGGCCGGCACGGGCAGCAGGGCCGAGAGGATCGGCGCCACCAGCAGCGGCAGGAGCGCGCCGAGCGCCAGTCCCAGCAGGATGCCGATCAGCGACAGCGCCCCGATCTGCAAGCCGTAGGTCAGCAGGATCACCCGGCCCGAGGCCCCCAGCGTCTTCAGCGTGGCGATGATGCCGATCTTGCCCGCCAGGTAGGCGCGCACCGCGGCCGAGACGCCGACCCCTCCGACCGCCAGGCCCGCCAGCCCGACGAGGACGAGAAAGGCCGAAAGCCGCTCGACGAAGGCCTGGATGCCGGGGGCGCCGTTGCGCGCATCGCGCCAGCGGATGCCGCTGTCGGAGAAGCGCGCCTCTGCCTCGGCCTCGAGCGCGGCAAGGTCGGTGCCGGGTGGCAGGCTCAGCCGGTAGCGGCTGTCGAAGAGGGTGCCGGGGGCGAGCAGCGGGGTGCCTGCAAGGGCGCTGCTGGCGACCAGGGTGCGGGGGCCCAGTGAGAAGCCCGAGGCATTGGCGTCGGGCTCGCTTTCCAGTGCGGCCATCAGGCGGAAGGCGGTGCCGCCGATCTCGACCCGGTCGCCCGTCTCGGCACCCAGCCTTGCGATCAGCGCCGGGGCCATCACCGCGCCCGGCAGGTCGTCGCCCGCCAGCGCCTGTGAAAGCGGGATGTCGGGAGAGAGGGCGAGCTCTCCGATCAGCGGATAGGCGGCGTCGACGGCCTTCACCTGGGTCAGCACCCGGTCCTCGCCCAGAACGGCCATGGAGCGGAACTCGGCGATCTCCGACACCGCGGTGGCGCGGTCCTGCATCCAGGCGCGCTCTGCCGCGTCGGCGAAACGATAGGTCAGAGAGAGCTCGGCATCACCCCCCAGCATGGCGGCACCTTCGCGGGCGAGGCCTGCCTCGATGGCGCCGCGGACCGAGCCGATGGCGGCAATCGCCGCCACGCCGAGGGCAAGGCAGGCGATCAGGATGCGGAAGCCCGACAGACCGGCGCGCAGTTCGCGCGCGGCGAAGCGTGTGGCGAGGCCGAGCGCCCGCGGCTGGCTCTGGCTCATGCGGGGGCCCCGGCGGGCAGGGCGACCAGGCCGTCGCGCAGCGGCAGGGTCCGGTCGCAGCGGGCGGCAAGCTCGGGCGCATGGGTGACCATCACCAGCGTCGATCCGTGGCGGTCGCGCAGGCCGAAGAGCAGGTCCATGATGGCCGTCCCGTTGGCCTCGTCCAGGTTGCCGGTGGGTTCATCGGCCAGCAGGATCTCGGGGCGCGGGGCGGCGGCGCGGGCCAGGGCCACGCGCTGCTGCTCTCCGCCCGAGAGCTGCGAGGGGTAATGCCCGGCGCGATGGCCGAGGCCCACCTGCGCGAGCTCTTCGGCGGCGCGGTCGAAGGCATCGGCGTGGCCTGCAAGTTCCAGCGGAGTTGCGACGTTTTCCAGCGCGGTCATGGTGGGAATGAGGTGGAAGCTTTGGAAGACCACCCCCATATGATCCCTGCGGAACCGCGCCAGCGCATCTTCGGAAAGCCTGGTCAGGTCCTGCCCCAGCACCAGGACCTCGCCGCCGGTGGCGCGTTCCAGCCCGCCGAGAAGCATCAGGAGAGACGACTTGCCCGACCCCGAAGGCCCGATCAGCCCCAGTGTTTCACCGCGCCCCACTTCCAGGTCGATGCCGCGCAGGATCTCGACCTCGCCGGCATTGCCCGAAAGCGACAGCGCCGCGCCGCGCAGCTGGATGACGAGGTCGTCCCGGTTCATGGCGGGCTTGGTCATGGCGGGGGCTCTCCGGTTGGCTGGGCGTCCTCTTCGATATGGGCAGGGCCGGCGCGACGGCAAGGGGGCGGGTGCAATGCGATCTATCTCGCCGCTGCTGGCCGGGCTCATGGCGTTGCTGCTGGTCCTGCCTGCCGGGGTGCGGGCCGAGGTGCGGCTGCTGGCCTTCGGGGACAGCCTGGTGCAGGGCTACGGGCTGCCGCAGGGCGAAGGCTTCGTGCCGCAGCTCGAGGCGCGGCTGCGCGATGGCGGCCACGAGGTCTCGGTGATCAACGCCGGGGTTTCGGGCGATACCAGCGCGGGCGGGCTGTCACGGATCGGCTGGTCGCTGGCAGAGGATGTCGATGCGGTGATCGTGGTGCTGGGCGGCAATGATCTGCTGCGCGGGCTCGATCCGGGGGACACGCGCGAGAACATCGGCGGCATCCTGGAAGAGATCCGCGCCCGTGGGCTGCCGGTGCTGCTGGCGGGGATGCAGGCGCCGGGGAATTACGGCGCCGCCTACAAGGAGGCCTTCGACGGGCTTTATCCCGCGCTGGCCGAAGCCAATGGGGCCCGGCTCTTCCCCAGCTTCATGGCACCGCTCATGGGCGATCCCGAGGCGCCGGACCTGGCCGCGGCGCGCGCATTGCTGCAACCCGATGGCGTGCATCCCAATGCCGAGGGCGTGGCGCGGATCGTCGAGGCGATGCTGCCGCAGGTCGAGGCCATGCTGGCCGAAGTGGAGTGAAGGCAGCGGGCGGCGGAGCCCCTGCGCGGGCATCGAGCCCCCACAGGGACTGGGGGCTGCGCCCCCTTGCCCCTGGCCGAGGGGGCACCCGGAATGTGATGGCGCCGGACGGGCGGGGGCTCAGTCGACCTGTAGGTTGGTCGCAGAGAGGCGCCCGTCGCGGCCCTCTTTCAACTCGAAACGGACCCGCTGGTTGTCCGCGAGACCGGGTATCCCGGATTGCTGGAGAGCGGACATGTGGACATAGATGTCCCTCGCCCCGCCCTCGGGCGCGATGAAACCGTAGCCCTTCTGGGCGTTCCACCATTTGACGACGCCGTTGATCATCGGTTTGATCATCCATGCTGTTCGGCCGCAGCCGAAGGGTCTGCCCGCGACATGCGGCAGCGTGGCCCGGTGTGATGGCTGGTGGCCCCGGCCCCTGGGTCGGAGGGTCATGAGCTGTCCCCGTGCGGGGATACAATGCGCTTGTTTCAACGCCCGTTCAAGCTTTTTACCGTGCGTTCAGCTGCGCTTGTCTCCGGCGCGGCCGGAGTCGCCCATTTGTAGACCACGCAGCAGAAATCCAGGCAGCCGCCGCAGGGTCGCGCGGGCCATGTCGCCGTATTCGATCTCTCCGGCCAGGAGCCGCATGTAGAGGTGGCGCAGCCGCCCCGAGCCCCGGAAGGCCGCGATGAAGGCGGGCCGGAACAGGCGCGAGAAGAGCAGCACGCGGATCGCCCGCGCCTGGCGCATGGCGCGATGCACGGGGCGCAGTGCCTTGCGGTAGCGCCGCAGGGCAGAGGCCGGGGCCCCCTCTGCCAGCGCCTCGGCGGCGGCAAGTGCTGCCAGCTGGCCGCTTTTCATCGCATAGGCGATGCCCTCGCCGGTGATCGGATCGACCAGCCCCGCCGCATCGCCCGCAAGCAGCACCGCCCGGCGTCCGGGCGTCTTGCGGACCTCGCCGAAGGGCAGATGGTGGCCCTTGCAGGGCAAGGCCGGGTCGCGTCCGAGCCGGTAGAGATAGGCGGCCATGGAGGCCTTCATGTCGGCGTTGCGCGACAGGACCCCGCCGATGCCGATGGTCGAGCTCTCGCGCTTGGGAAAGTGCCAGCCATAGCCCCAGTCGGCGGCGCCGAAGTCGATGCGCAGGGGGGCGGCGGCATTGTCGGGGCCGGGCGTGGCCTCGACCTCGAGCCCGAAGCCGATCTGCGCCCGGTCATAGCTTCGCCCGAAGAGCGCCTTGGCCACCTGGGAGTTCACGCCATCCGCGCCGATCAGCACGCGGGCGCTCAGGCGGCGTCCGTCGGCCAGCACCAGAGCCGGGGTGGCGGTGTCGATCTGCGAGACCCGGCAGCCGCTGAAATCCCGCGCCCCGGCAGCCAGGGCGCGCCGCTGCATCTCGGCGTCCAGGTCGACGCGCATGGTCAGATGCATCGGCGGGATCTGCGGCAGCAGGCCAAGGGGCTGGCCATCGGCGTGAAACTCCACCGCCGTCTTGGTCTCGATCAGCCGGGCGGGGATCTCTTCGCCGAAAATCTCGGTGAAATAGAGGTAGCTGCGCCCGGTGAAGCCACCACCGCAAAGCTTGTCGCGCGGGAAACGCGCCTTGTCTACGAGCGCCACGCGCAGCCCCCGGCTGGCCGCCACATGGGCCGCCGCCGCGCCCGCAGGCCCCGCCCCCAGCACGATGATGTCGAATTGCGTCTCGCCGGAAGGCACTGACGTGGCTGGGGAAATTGGATCTTGCAAGGGTCAGCTCTCGGAAAAGAAGAAATGATGAATATCGTCAAAAAGCCGACCCGAGGTTTCAAATAGCAGGTGGCCTTGGCCTTGATAGAATGTAATCCGGTCCGCCGGAAGGCGTCGTGCCAGCCTGCGCGCGCCATTGGGGGTGAATACCGTGTCCTCTGCCCCGTGAAAGAGCGCAATTCGGGCATCCGCCAAGGCGCCGGGGCGCGAGAGGGTCCAGAACATCAGGCTGGAGGTATGCGCCATGGTGCGCCTCAGGGAGGGCGTGGACATGTTCTGTCGCTGCGCCTCGGCGCGGCTGGCGCTGTCGCGGGCGCGCTCGGGATCGCTGAGGGCGGCCTCTCCGTAGAGCAGCGTGCGGTAATTCTCGGTCCAGGCGTCCTGCGGTCTGAGAGAGCCGCTGCGCAGCATGGCCTTGGCGACCTCGACGCCGGAGCGAAGCGAGGAAAGCGCCGCGTCCGGGGCTGGGCCTGCGGTGGAGATCAGCGCCAGCGCCACCTCGGGGGCATCGAGACGCGAGACGGTCTCGATGGCGATGGGGCCGCCGGTGGAATAGCCGATGAGGTAGACCTCGGAGGCGCCGAGGTCGTTGACGTAGTCGGCGATGACCTGGGCCGAGCCCTCGATATCGACCCGGTGATCCAGCGCCAGCCCATCCATGCCGGGGAAGCGATAGGCGACGACCGTGCTGTCGTCTTCCTGCCAGCCCAGCACCGGGGCAAAGATGCCGACCGAGGCAAAGGCACCGGGCACCGTGACGATGACCTTGCCGACGCCGGGGCGCGCATTGCCGTCCTGCAACAGGGGGAATTCGCCCGCCCTGTCTGGGCCGGGCAGGAAAGAGCACCCCGCCAGCCCCAGCCAGAGCAGCGCGGCCAATCCTCTCAGCGAGAGGTTAAAGTACCGTGACCGGCGTTCCGATGGGGACCTGTTCATAAAGCGCGATGACATTCTCGTTCAGCATGCGGAAACAGCCCGAAGAGGCATTGCGGCCGATCGAGCGCGGCTCGGTCGTGCCGTGGATGCGGATCGCCGTATCCCGACCGTCCTGGTAAAGGTAAAGCGCGCGGGCGCCCAGAGGGTTGCGCGGTCCACCGGGCATGCGGTCCGAGTTCCCGGCGTATTTCCCGTAGATATTCGGATCGCGGGCGATCATGTCGGGGGTCGGCCGCCAGGAGGGCCATTCGACCTTGCGCCCGATGACGGCCTTGCCGGTGAAGCCAAGCCCAGGCCGCGCCACGGCGATCCCGTAGCGCATCGCCTCGCCCGGTGCGGTGACGTGGTACAGGAAATAGGCGCGCGGCAGGATCACGATGGAGCCCGCCGCATGGGCCTTCGAGATGCCGACCCGGCGCGGCGCGAGGATCGGCGCGGCCTCGACGGCGGCGGCGGGGCGGGTGGCGGCAAGCAGGGCCGGGGCGGCAAGCCCGCTGGCAAGGGCCGTGGTCAGGAATTGGCGGCGATGGAACATGGGGGCACCTGTAGAATCACTCGGAAAGCATTGGCTTGTTGTTGGTAAATAAAGCTCTTGCATCGGGATCACGTTCCCGCGGAAGGCCAATTCGCCTGCGAATTGTTGCCTTCCCGCAACGCTGCCCATTCCGCCTTTTCCAGTGTTTTCGCTTTATTTTGAACAATTTGGTCGTAGAAAGGGAAAATCAACCTATCCCGGTTTTAACGCCCCCCGGCGAATGCGTTAGAACACCCTCGGATGCCGGGGCCCCGGTCCAACCAGGGGCCGAAAGACCATGCGAAGTGCGGAGCCAGAATGGACGTCACGCCGACCAAATTGCCTGAGGTGCTGATCCTCGCCCCACGCCGGTTCGGCGATGCCCGTGGCTTCTTCAGCGAGACCTGGAATGCCGCGCGGATGGCCGAAGCCGGGCTGGACCTGGATTTCGTGCAGGACAATCACTCCTTCTCGGTCGAGACGGGAACCCTGCGCGGGCTGCATTACCAGGCGCCGCCGCGGGCCCAGGGCAAGCTGGTACGCTGCGGGCGCGGGGCGCTTTGGGACGTGGCGGTGGACTTCCGTCGCAACTCGCCGCGTTTCGGCCAGTGGGTCGGCGTCGACCTCAGTTTCGAGAATGGTTGCCAGTTGTGGATTCCGCCAGGCTTCCTGCATGGCTTCGTCACCCGCGTGCCAGAGACCGAGATCTGCTACAAGTGCACGGACCTCTACGACGCCGGGACAGAGGGCGCCGTGGCCTGGGATGACCCGGATCTTGCCATCGACTGGGGCGTCAGCGCGCCGGTCCTGTCGGACAAGGATCGCGCCGCGCCCCGGCTGGCGCAGGTCGAAAGCCCGTTTCTGGAAGAGGTGAGCGCATGAAGCTGCTGGTAACCGGCGGTGCCGGGTTCATCGGGTCCGCCGTGGTGCGCCATGCCATCGCCGCGGGCCACGAGGTCATCAACCTCGATGCGCTGACCTATGCCGCCTGTCTCGAGAACCTCGCATCGGTCGAGGCGAGCCCGCTCTACCGCTTCGAGAAGGCCGATATCCGCGACCGCGACGCCCTGGCCCGGATCTTCGAGACGCATCGCCCGACCGCGGTGATGCACCTGGCCGCGGAAAGCCATGTGGATCGCTCGATCGACGCGCCGGATGCCTTCATCGACACCAATGTCACCGGCACCGCCCACCTCCTGCAGGAGGCCCGCGCCTACTGGGAGCGGCAGGGCCGCCCGGAGGGGTTCCGCTTCCACCATGTCTCGACCGACGAGGTCTTTGGCTCCCTCGGGGCAGAAGGGCTTTTCACCGAAGAGACCCCCTATGCGCCGAACTCGCCCTATTCGGCCTCGAAGGCGGCTTCGGATCACCTGGTGCGCGCCTGGCACGCGACCTATGGGCTGCCGGTGGTGCTTTCCAATTGTTCCAACAATTACGGGCCCTTCCACTTCCCCGAGAAGCTGATCCCCGTGGTCATCCTGAACGCCCTGGCGGGACGTCCGATCCCGGTCTACGGCGATGGCGGCAACGTGCGGGACTGGCTCTTCGTCGAGGATCACGCCGAGGCGCTGCTGACCATCATCGGCCAGGGCGAGGTCGGGCGCAGCTACAACGTCGGCGGCAATGCCGAGGCGAAGAACATCGACCTGGTGCGCATGATCTGCCGCATCCTGGACCGGCTCCTTCCCGGTGCCGCCCCGCATGAAGATCTGATCACCTTCGTCACCGACCGTCCCGGCCACGACCGCCGCTATGCCATCGACGCCAGTCGCCTGCGCGACGAGCTGGGCTGGCAGCCCCGCGTCACGCTGGAAGAGGGGCTGGAACAGACCGTGGCCTGGTACCTGGAGAACCGGCCCTGGTGGCAGGCCCTGCAGGACCGCGCGGGCGTTGGCGACAGGCTGGGCCTGGGATGAGGTTTCGGCTGATACACCAAGGGGTTGGCGCATGAGCGAGGCGCAGGACCAGCGGCCGGTTCTGGTCTTCGGACGCTCCGGCCAATTGGCGACGGAGCTGGCCCGGCGGGCCCGTGTCACCTGCATGGGCCACGAGGCCGCGGACCTGGTGCAGCCGGGCGCGGCGGCCAGGGCCATTGCCTCGGTCCGGCCCTCGATGGTGATCAATGCCGCCGCCTATACCGCCGTCGACCGGGCCGAGAGCGAGGCCGCGCTGGCGCAGCGGATCAACGCCGCCGCGCCGGGGGAGATGGCCGAGGCCTGTGCCGAAGCGGCGATCCCCTTCCTGCATGTCTCGAGCGACTACGTGCTGGATGGCAGTGGCGAGAGCCCCAGGGAGGAAAGCGCGCGCCCCGCGCCGCTGAACGCCTATGGCGCCACCAAGCTGGCGGGCGAAGAGGCGATCCGCGCCGCCGGAGGCCACTGGGCGGTGCTGCGCTGCTCCTGGGTGTTCTCGGCCCATGGGACGAATTTCGTCAAGACCATGCTGCGCCTGTCGGAAAGCCGCGATGCCCTGACCATCGTCGCCGACCAGGTGGGCGGGCCGACACCCGCGGCCGATATCGCTGCGGCGCTGCTCGAGATGGGGCGCCAGATGGCAGCGGGCAAGCGGGGTGGGCTTTACCACTACGCGGGCGCGCCGGACGTCTCCTGGGCCGATTTCGCCCGCGAGATATTCGCGCAGGCCGGCCGCGAGGTCTCGGTCACCGACATTCCGACCGAGGCCTATCCGACCCCGGCGGTCAGGCCGCTGAATTCGCGGCTGGATTGCCGGCGGCTGGAGGTCGACTTCGGCATTGCCCGCCGCGATTGGCGCCTCGGGCTGCGGCAGGTACTGGAAGAGTTGGGAGCACTGGCATGACACGCAAGGGTATCATCTTGGCGGGGGGCTCTGGCACGCGGCTCTACCCGATCACCATCGGGGTCTCGAAGCAGCTGTTGCCGGTCTACGACAAGCCGATGATCTACTACCCGCTGACGGTGCTGATGCTGGCCGGTATCCGCGAGATCGCGGTGATCACCACGCCGGATGATCAAGAACAATTCCAACGCCTTATGGGGGATGGCAGCCAGTGGGGGCTCAGCATCACCTGGCTGAAACAACCCCGTCCCGAAGGGCTGGCCCAGGCCTATCTGCTGGCCGAGGAGTTCCTGGCGGGTGCGCCTTCGGCCATGGTGCTGGGGGACAATCTCTTTTTCGGCCATGGCCTGCCTGAGCTTCTGGCCAAGGCCGGTGCCCGCGAGGTCGGCGGTACGGTCTTCGGCTACCGCGTCGCCGATCCCGAGCGCTATGGCGTGGTCGATTTCGCCCCCGATGGCGAGGTCCGCGCGATCATCGAAAAGCCCGAGGTCGCGCCCTCGCGCTATGCGGTGACCGGGCTTTATTTCCTTGATGGGACGGCGCCCGAGCGGGCCAGGGCGGTGCAGCCCTCGGCCCGTGGCGAGCTCGAGATCGTCTCGGTGCTGGAAAGCTACCTGGCCGATGGCGGCCTGGGGGTGGAGCAGATGGGGCGCGGCTATGCCTGGCTCGACACCGGCACCCTTGGCTCGCTTCTGGATGCGGGGAACTTCGTGCGCACCCTGTCGGAGCGGCAGGGCCAGCAGATCGGTTCGCCGGACGAGGTCGCGCATATGCTTGGCTGGATCGACGATGCGGCCCTGGAAGCGCGCGCCAAGCTCTTCGGCAAGAACGCCTATGGTGCCTACCTGCGCAGCCTGCTGGGCTAGCGCACGGTGGGGTCAAGCCACGTTTACGGCTCGCCGCCTAGCGTCTGGGCAGGGCACGAAAGCCCCCAGATTGCCAGGAGCCCCAGATGCCGGACCGTTCTGCCAGCCTGTCGCTGCCCTTCCTGCAGCCCAGCCAGGCGCAAAAACATGTGACCCACAACGAGGCGCTGATCCTTCTGGATGCGCTGACCCAGCTGGCCGTCGCCGACCGCGACCTGACCACGCCGCCCAGTGATCCCGGCGAGGGGGATCGCTACATCGTGGCCAGTGGCGCCACCGGCGCCTGGGCCGGAGAGGACGGCAATGTTGCTGTGCATGACGGCACGGCCTGGCTCTTTTGCACCCCGCAGACGGGATGGCGCGCCTGGGTCGAGGATGAAGAGCGGCTGGTGACATGGCGCGGCGGCGCCTGGCGGGACGACAGCGGCCTGCCGCTCGGGGCCACCACCCTTGGGGTGAATGCTTCGGCCGATGCGGTGAACCGGTTGGCGGTCTCGGCCCAGGCGGTGCTTTTGACCCATGCAGGCAGCGATCACCAGGTGAAGGTGAACAAGGCCGGCAGCGGCGATACGGCGAGCCTGCTCTACCAGTCGAACTGGAGTGGCCGCGCTGAAATGGGCCTGGCCGGAGACGATGATTTCTCGATCAAGGTCAGCGCCGATGGCAGCGCCTGGGTCACCGCGCTGCGCTTCGACGGAACGGACGGCAGCGCCTCCGGCGATGCGGTGCAAAGTGATGCGGGTGATGATACCATCGGCCGGCTGATGACGGTCGGGGCCTTCGGTCTGGGGGGCGGCGCCGTGGCCGCGCCCTCGGACGATGCGGACAATTGCACCCTTGGCGGGCTCTGGGACTTCACGGCCTCGGGGGCCAATTGCCCCCTGGCGGATCCCTCGGGCGGCACGCTTCTGGCTCTGCCCGGCGGCAGCGGCACGCGCCAGGTCTTCGCCAATGAAGAGGGGACGCGGCTCTGGCTGCGCAGCCATGACGGCGCGAGCTGGAGCAACTGGTCAGAGCTTTTCACCCAGGCCAGCGTCGTGGGCACCGTCTCGGAAACTGCGGGGGTGCCCAGCGGGGCGGTGATCGAGAGCGGCGCCAACGGCAATGGCGAATACATTCGTTGGGCCGATGGCACGCAGATCTGCACCAATGGCGGGGCGGCGATCAGCACGGACCCCGCGGCATTCACGGGCACTGCGGTGTCGATCGACGGCGGCAAGCTGAAGATCGGCCGCTGGTTCTGAGCCCATGGGACGCATGGAGCGCGACCCGCTGCTGGACCCCGCCCTGGCGGGCGACCCCAGGCTGGCGCGGCGGGCGCGGGTGCAAGGCGAGTGCCGCAACCGTATCCGCGCCGAGATCGACCTGCCCGCACAGGTGAACCTGCAGGGCGCGGCACTGACCGGGCTGTTGAGCTACGAGGAAGCCGAGCTTTTCCGCGCCGGGCAGGAGTGGATCCTCGACATGCTGCGCAGCGCCCGCGCGCGGGCAGCCGATCCTGGTCGCTGCGGGGAGTGGCCCAGCCCCCCAGAGGGGTTGGCGGCCCTGGCGAAGCGGTTCTGATCATCGGCGCAGGATCTCCTGGTGGTGGCGGCGCAGGAAGAGCAAACCGAACGCCAGAGTCCCGAGGCCCAGTAGCGCCACATAGGCGGGCGAGGCCCAGTTGGCATCGTAGCTTGGATAGATCCCGCGTCTGAGAATGGCGATGACATGGACCATCGGGTTCCACCAGAGCCAGTCGCGGAAGGGCTGCGGGACGCTTTCAAAGAGGAAGAAGATCGTCGAGATGACGAACATCGGTCGCATCAGGATCGACCAGCCGTGCACCCAGACCGGGTAGAGCCCCTGCAGCAGGCAGTTCAATGTGCCAAATCCCAGGGCCAGGAGGGCGCAGAGGCTGTAGGCCTCGACGATTGCTTGGAAATTCAGGATCGCGCGGGTGCGGTAGAAGATCAGGATGCCGGCGATCAAAACGTAGCTCACCATCAGCTGTGTCACCAGGTTCAAGGCGAATCGGGCCAGGATCGCATCGCGCCAGCTGACACCCGGAAAGGCCAGCAACGGACGGGAGAACTCCAGCGACTGCGCCAGGCGCCCGACCAGGTGGGTGAAGAGCGTGAAGGGCAGCATCCCCGTGGCGTAGAAGAGCGGGAAGGTCACGCCCAGGCCGGGGTTCCTCAGCGCCATGGAAAAGACCATGGAAAGCAAGGCGATACCGGCGACAGGCTCGATCACCGCCCATAGGTACCCCCCCGGCGTACGGCCCGAACTGGTCGCCATTTCCCGCAACATCAGCGCGAAGACCCGGCGCAACGGTGCTGCCCGGCCCCCGTTGCTGACGCGGAGCGGCGGCGGATAGGAAATCGTCTCTGACACCTTGGCTATTAACCCTTTCCTGACGGTTGCCGCTCTAGTCTCGGGGATATGAGTGAACAAACCGCAAACAGTCCCATGGCGCGGAAGCTGCCGGCTCTCGCAAGGGTCCGGATGCCCTCGCCGCAGGTGGTGAGTCCACGCGGGTCTCCGACACGGCGACGACAGTACTGGGTCGCCGTGACCTTCGTGGCCTGCGTCGTGCTGCCGGTGATACTGGCGGCCTGGTACCTCTGGACACGGGCGGCGGACCAATATGCCTCGACCCTGGCCTTCACCGTCCGGTCCGAGGAAAGCACGCCCACCCTGGACCTGCTTGGCGGGCTGTCCGAATTCTCGGGCGCCAGTTCCTCGGATACGGATATTCTCTATTCCTACCTGCAGAGCCAGAACATCGTCGCCGCGATCCAGCGGGACCTGGACCTGCGCGGCATCTGGTCGGCTCCGGGCACGGATCTCGCCCATGGTGATCCGGTTTTCGCCCTCTCGCCGGAGGCCACGATCGAAGAGCTGGTGGATCACTGGCAGCGCAAGGTGAAGATCTTTTACGACGCCGGTACGGGCCTGATCGAACTGCGTGTGCTGGCCTTCGATCCCGCCGATGCGACCCATCTGGCCGAAGAGATTTACGAGAAAAGCTCTCTGATGATCAATGCCTTGTCCGATGCGGCGCGGGAAGACGCCATCGGCTACGCGCGCGATGAGGTAGAGCTGACGCTGGACCGGCTGAAGGGCGCGCGCCAGGCGATGACGGAGTTCCGCAACCGCCACCAGATCGTCGATCCTGGGGCGGAGCTGGAGGTCCGCGTGGGGGTTCTGGCGGGGCTGCAAAGACAATTGGTCGACGCGCAGGTCGAGCTGGACATGTTGCGCACCCGGCCTGGTCGCAATGATGTGCAGGTCTTGAACGCCGAACAGCGGATCGAGATGATCGAGCGTCGCATCGGGGCAGAGCGCGCGCGCATGGGCGCGGTCGGAGACGAACCGGGTGGCCAGGCCCTGGCAGAGCTCATGGGCCAGTATGAAGTGCTTGCGGTAGAACGGGAATTCGCCGAGGCGACACATCGTGCCGCGCTGGCGCGTTTCGATGCGGCGCAATCGGAGGCGCGACGACAGAGCCGCTACCTTGCCGCCCATGTGCGGCCGACCGTGGCGGAATCCGCGCGCTACCCGGAACGGCCGCTGTTGCTGCTCTATGTCGGGCTGTTCCTCGGGCTTGGTTGGGCCATCGCCGTGCTCAGCGCCTATGCGGTGCGGGATCGGGGGTGAGCAGGTGCGACCATGATTCGACTGCAGGATCTGACCAAGGAGTTCCGTCGCAACGGGCAGCGGGTTCTGGTGGCGGACCGGGTCTGCGCGACATTTCCCGCCCGCCGCTCGGTGGCCTTGCTGGGGCGCAATGGGGCGGGCAAGTCGACATTGCTGAAGCTGATCGCCGGGACAGAGGATGTGACCTCGGGGGCGGTGATCTCGACCGGGACGATCTCATGGCCGGTGGGGTTCACGGGGGCCTTCCACCCTCGGTTGACCGGCCTGCAGAATGTCCGTTTCGTGGCCCGCATCCATGGCGTCGACAGTGATGCCCTGCTGGATTTCGTGCAGGATTTCGCGGAGTTGGGCGCAAAGATCCGTCTGCCCTATGCCAGCTACTCCTCGGGCATGCGGGCGCGGCTGGCCTTCGGCCTGTCGATGGGCCTGGGCTTTGACACCTACCTGGTGGACGAGATCACCGCCGTGGGGGACGCGGCGTTTCGTCGTCGCAGCGCAGAGCTTTTCCGCGAACGGCTGACCCGCGCCGGGGCGGTGGTGGTCAGTCACTCCATGCCCCAGATGCGAGAGTTGTGCGACATGGGCGCCGTGTTGGAGCAAGGGAAGCTGAGCCTGTTCGACGATGTCGAAGAGGCGATTGCCCGCCATGAAGAGAACATGGCGCGGGCGGCCTGACGGATCGGGGCTGGTCAGAGCCCTGCTCTGAGAGGGCGAGCTGGAGGGAAGGAGGTGAAAAGCGAGGCGGGTCTGCGCGGCGGCGGCACCTTAAGAGCTGGAAGCAGCGCAGCCCCGCTTGCATGGGAGTCGGGCCGGCAGCCGGCCTGCACCGGGAACTGGATTCCACTGGGAACTGGCTCGGGCTTCTGCTCGTCGCCAAAACGGCCCGTTGATCTGCGGCAGTAAGGGGCTGCGCGCAAGACCCTGAGAATGAAAGGATTAATCCGCGCGCTGCTGCCGCGTAGCGTTGTCGGCAGGTTCGCCCTCGGGCTGCCCCCTTCGGCGCCACCGGCCGGGAGGCCGGGGCGCGCAGCGGGCTACATGAGGCCGAACTGGTCCTTGGTCAGCGCATCATAGGTGCGCAGCTGCGTGATCAGCGCTTCCATCTGCTCGATGGGGATCATGTTCGGACCGTCGGAGGGGGCGTTGTCAGGGTCCTCGTGGGTCTCGATGAAGAGCATAGACACACCGACCGCGACGGCGGCGCGGGCCAGGACCGGAGCAAACTCGCGCTGGCCGCCCGAAGTGGTGCCCTGACCGCCCGGCTGCTGCACCGAGTGGGTGGCGTCGAAAACCACCGGGTAGCCGGTCTTGCCCATGGTGGGCAGGCCGCGGAAGTCGGTCACCAGGGTGTTGTAGCCGAAGGAGGTGCCGCGGTCGCAGAGCATGATCCGCTCGTTTCCGGTCGACGCGATCTTGTCCGCCACGTTGCCCATGTCCCAGGGCGCCAGGAACTGGCCCTTCTTGACGTTGATGGCGCAGCCGGTCTGGCCCGCGGCCAGCAAGAGGTCGGTTTGACGACAGAGGAAGGCCGGGATCTGCAGCACGTCGACGGCCTCGCCAGCGGGGGCGCATTGGGCCGCGTCATGGACATCGGTCAGCACCGGCACGCCGAATTCCTCGCGGATCTTCGACAGGATGGTCAGGCCCTCATCCATGCCGAGCCCACGCTGGGTGGTGATCGACGAGCGGTTGGCCTTGTCGTAGCTGGCCTTGAAGACGAACTTGGTGTCCGTCGGCGCGCAGGCCTCGGCGATCTTCTCGGCCATCATGCGGGCATGATCCAGGCTTTCCAGCTGGCAGGGCCCGGCGATCAGGGCCAGGGGCAGCTTGCCGCCAACCTCGAAGTCACCGATGGCGACGGTCTTCTTCTGGATCTGGGTCATCGGGTCATCCTTTGATGGGCTCAGGCCATTGCGCGGAGAGCGGATTCGATACGGGGCACGTCTTCGGGGTTGTTGAGCTCCCAGAAGACACGGCCGCGGGCCTCGACCTCGACGCAGGTGACATCGATGCCGTTCTCGAGGAAGCGAAGTTGTTCAAGGCCCTCAAGCACTTCCAGTTTGCCGGGCGTGGCGTCCATATAGGCGCGCAGGGCGTCGGGGCGATAGGCGTAGACGCCGACGTGGTGGAAGACCGGCACCGGGTCGGGCAGGGCGCCAGGTGCGACATAGGGCACGACTTCCTTCGAGAAGTAGAGCGCCCGGTTGTCGTGGCCGAAGACCGCCGTGGTCCCGCCGACGCGACCGTTCTTCCGGTCGTCGACGAAATTGGCACAGGTCTGGGGATCGCAGCGCAGCACCGGGGTGGCCATGGGGATCGAGGGGTCGGCCTCCATCGCGGCGATCAGCTCTTCGACGAACCAGGCAGGCGTCAGCGGCGCATCGCCCTGGAAGTTGACAACTAGGTCGGCTTCGACCCCGGCGCGGGCCAGGGCGTCGGCGCAGCGTTCGGTGCCATTGGCGCAATCTTCCGAGGTCATCACCACGTCGGCGCCGAAGGCGCGCGAGGCCTCGGCGATGCGGTCATCGTCGGTGGCCACGTAGACCGCATCCACCCCGGAGATCGAGCTGGCGGCTTCCCAGGACATCTGGATCAGCGATTTCACCTTGCCATCCGGCAGGTTCAGCGTCACCAGCGGCTTGCCCGGGTAGCGGGTCGAGGCATAGCGGGCGGGGATGAAGATCACGGTTTTCATAGTCAGGTCAGTCCCTTACATGACGCCTGCGCGCAACAGGTCATGGATGTGCAGCACACCTTGGGGCACGCCATCGGCATCGACCACCAGGAGCACGTTCAGCTTGCGGGAATTGAGAAGCGCCAGGGCCTCGGGGGCCAGCATCTCGGGCGGGGCGGTCAGCGGGTTGCGGGTGGCGACATCCATGGCGGCGCGGGACATCAGCCCCTCCATGTTGCGGCGCAGGTCGCCGTCGGTGATCACACCGGCCAGCTTGCCGCCCTCGGTCAGCCCGGCGATGCCGAACCCATGCGAGGTCATCGTCAGCAGCACATCGCTCATGGAACTGTCGGCGGGCAGGCAGGGCAGCTCTTCGCCGCCATGCATCAGGTCGGCGATCCGGGTCATCTGCGCCCCCAGCTTGCCACCGGGGTGATAGATGCGGAAGTCCTCGGGCAGGAAGCGACGTTCCTCCATCAGCGCCACGGCCAGCGCATCGCCGATCGCCAGGGTCAACGTGGTCGAGGTCGTGGGGGCCATGCCGATCGAGCAGGCCTCGGGCAGGTCGGGCAGGGTCAGTCGGAAATCCGCCGCCTGCATCAGGGTCGAGCCCGCGCGCGAGGATATCCCGATCACCGGGATCGAGAAGCGCTGCGAGTGATAGAGGATGTCGCGCAGCTCGCTGGTTTCACCGGAGTTGGATATCAGCAGGCAGATGTCCTCGGGCGTGATCATGCCCAGGTCGCCATGGCTGGCCTCGCCGGGATGGACGAAATGCGAAGGGGTGCCGGTAGAGGCCAGGGTGGCGGCGATCTTGCGTCCGATATGGCCGGATTTACCCATGCCCGAAACGATCACCCGGCCCTTGGAGCCAAGGATCTTGCGGATCGCGGGGGCGAAATCCTCGGGCAGGTGCTCTGCCAGATGGGCCAGGGCATCGGCCTCGGTGCGCAGCACGCGGCGGGCCGTTTCCAGCATTGGATCGTTGGGGAGTTCGTTGTGCGGGGCCAAACTGGACATGTCCGAATCCTCTGGCCGGCGGGGTCGCGGCACTGGTCTTGTCAGGGCCGCACGGTTAGCACGACTTTCCCGACTTGACCAGTTGAGCGGCAGGACAGGGCGAATGGCGGCGACCCCTGTCGCCGCCGGCAGCGCGTCAGCCCTGTTTCAGTGCAACGGCGGGCGCATAAGCGATGAAGAAGGGGTTGGCATAGCCCTCCTTGCCGTAGGTCAGCGGGGTCAGATCGTCGAAACGCACCACCTTGCCGCCAGCGCCGCCGAGCACCGCGTGGCCTGCGGCGGTGTCCCACTCCATGGTGCGGCCAAGGCGCGGGTAAAGATCCGCTTCACCCGTGGCCACCAGGCAGAACTTCAGCGAAGAGCCGGCGCTCTTCATGTCCTTCACGGCATATTTGCCGATGTAGTCGTCGGTGGCCTGGTCGCGGTGGCTTTTCGAGGCCACGACCATCAGCGCGTCGTTGTCGCTTTCGGCCACGCTGAGCGGCTTCAGCTCACCCGGCTCGGTGCCGAAGGGGCCCAGCTCTTCGACGGTGGAGCCATCGGCCAGGGTGTAGAACATGCGGTCGCGGGCGGGCGCATAGACCACGCCGCGGGTCGGCACACCGTTCTCGACCAGGGCGATGTTGACGGTGAAGTCGCCGCGCCGGTTGATGAATTCCTTGGTGCCGTCGAGCGGGTCGACGATCAGGAAGGTGGGTGCGGTCTGACCATGCGAATCCGCTTGCTCTTCGGTGACCAGCAGCACCTCGGGGAAGGCTGCGACCAGCCCGGCCGAGATCAGCGCATCGGCGGCCTCGTCAGCGGCGGTCACCGGGCTCTCATCCGACTTGGTCTTCACCTCGAAGTCGTCGGAATTGTAGATCTCCATGATCTTGTCACCGGCCTCCAGCGCCAGCTGGCGCATCACGGTCACGAGCTTTTCGTAGTCCAAGGGGCTCTCTCCAGGAAATATCGGTCTTGCGAAAGCGCCGCCCCGAAGGGCGGCGCGAAGGTATCAGGGGATGAGGCGCGCGATGATCGCATCGGCGGCTTCTTCCGGTGTCATCTCGGTCGTGTCGACGCGGATCTCGGGGGCGTCGGGGGCCTCGTAGGGGCTGTCGATGCCGGTGAAGTTCTTCAGCTGGCCCGAACGAGCCTTGGCATAGAGACCCTTAACATCCCGTGCTTCCGCCACTTCCAGCGGCGTGTCGACGAAGACTTCGACGAATTCGCCCGGCTGCATCATCTGGCGCACCATCTCGCGTTCGGAACGGAACGGAGAGATGAAGGCGGTGATCACGATCAGCCCGGCATCGGTCATCAGCTTGGCGACCTCGCCGACGCGGCGGATGTTCTCGATCCGGTCGGCCTCGGTGAAGCCCAGGTCCTTGTTCAGCCCGTGGCGTACGTTGTCGCCGTCCAGCAGGAAGGTGTGGCGGTTCATCCGCGCCAGCTTCCTCTCGACGATATTGCCGATCGTGGACTTGCCCGAGCCCGAGAGGCCGGTCAGCCAGACCACCGCGGGCTTCTGGTTCTTCATCGCCGCATGGGCGTCGCGGTCGATATCCGTGGCCTGCCAGTGGATGTTCTGGGCGCGACGCAGGGCGAAGTTGATCATGCCCGCCGCAACGGTCTGGTTGCTGATCTTGTCGACCAGGATGAAGCCGCCGAGGTCGTGGTTCTCGACATAGGGCGCGAAGGGGATCTCGCGGTCGGTGGTGATATTGGCCACGCCGATGGCGTTCAGGTCCAGGGTCTTGGTCGCCAGCTGCTCCTGGGTGTTGACGTTCACCTCGTACTTGGGCTGCTGCACGGTGGCCGAGACCATCTGCGTGCCGATCTTCAGCCAGTAGGCGCGACCGGGCACCATCTCCTGCTCGTCCATCCAGATGATCGTGCTTTCAAACTGGTCGGCCACTTCCAGCGGGCTTTGCGCCGCCACGATGACCTGCCCGCGCGAGCAGTCGATCTCGTCTTCCAGGGTGAGGGTCACGGCTTCGCCGGCCACGGCCATGGCGCGGTCGCCCTCATAGGTGACGATCTTCGCCACCTTCGAGGTCTTGCCGGAGGGCAGCACGCGCACCGGGTCGCCCGGTTGGATCACGCCCGAGGCGATCAGGCCCGAGAAGCCGCGGAAGTCGAGGTTGGGGCGGTTCACCCATTGCACCGGCATGCGGAAGGGGGCGGACTTGGGCTCCTTGGTGCTTTCGATCTCGACGGTTTCGAGATGCGGCAGCAGGGCGGTGCCCTTGTACCAGGGGGTGTTTTCCGACGGCGCGGTGATGTTGTCGCCCATGTAGCCCGAGATCGGGATCGGCACGAAGGCCTCGATGCCGATGGAGGCCGCGAATTCGGTGTAATCGGCGACGATCTGGTCGAAGACCTCTTGGGAGTAATCCACCAGGTCCATCTTGTTGACCGCCAGCACGACGTTCTTGATGCCCAGCAGGTTGACCAGGTAGCTGTGCCGCTTGGTCTGGGTCAGCACGCCCTTGCGTGCGTCGATCAGGATCACCGCCAGATCGGCGGTCGAGGCGCCGGTGACCATGTTGCGGGTGTATTGCTCGTGGCCCGGCGTGTCGGCGACGATGAACTTGCGCTTCTCGGTGGCGAAGAAGCGATAGGCCACGTCGATGGTGATGCCCTGCTCGCGCTCGGCGGCCAGGCCGTCGACCAGCAGCGCAAAGTCGATGCCTTCGCCCTGGGTGCCGGATTTCTTGCTGTCGGCCTCCAGCGTCGCCAGCTGATCCTCGAAGATCATCTTGGAATCATACAGCAGCCGGCCGATCAGCGTCGACTTGCCGTCATCGACCGAGCCGCAGGTGATGAAGCGCAGCATGGTCTTGTGCTGGTGCGTCTCGAGGTAGGCGTCGATGTCCTCGGCGATCAGCGCGTCGGTCTTGTAGATCGGGTCTTTGTCTTGGGTCGTCATGGGGTCACCTGAAATCTGAAGAAGCCTGAAAAAGCGAAGCGGTCAGAAGTAGCCTTCCTGCTTCTTCTTCTCCATCGAGGCCGCCTGGTCGTGGTCGATGGCGCGGCCCTGGCGTTCCGACGTGGTGGTCAGCAGGGTTTCCTGGATGACCTCGGGCAGGGTCTTGGCGGTGCTCTCCACGGCGCCGGTCAGCGGGTAGCATCCCAGCGTGCGGAAACGGATGGAGCGCATGACGGGGGTCTCGCCCTCTTTCAGGGGGAAGCGATCATCGTCGACCATCAGCAGCATGCCGTCGCGCTCGACCGTGGGGCGCTCTTCGGCCATGTAGAGCGGCACGATCTCGATGCCCTCCAGGTGGATGTACTGCCAGATATCCAGCTCGGTCCAGTTCGAGATCGGGAAGACGCGCATGCTCTCGCCCTTGGCCTTGCGGGCGTTGTAGAGCCGCCAGAGCTCGGGGCGCTGGTTCTTCGGGTCCCAGCGGTGGCTGGCGGTGCGGAACGAGAAGACACGCTCCTTGGCGCGCGATTTCTCTTCGTCGCGGCGGGCGCCGCCGAAGGCCGCATCGAAGCCGTGCTTGTCCAATGCCTGCTTCAGACCTTCGGTCTTCCACATGTCGGTGTGCAGGCTGCCATGGTCGAAGGGGTTGATGCCCTTCTCCCTGGCTTCGGGGTTCTGGTAGACGATCAGCTCCATCCCCGCATCGCGGGCGGCCTTGTCGCGCAGCTTGTACATGTCCTGGAACTTCCAGGTGGTATCCACATGCATCAGCGGGAAGGGCGGCGGCGAGGGGTAGAAGGCCTTCTTGGCCAGGTGAAGCATCACCGCGCTGTCCTTGCCGACAGAGTAGAGCATCACCGGGTTCTCTGCCTCGGCGGCCACTTCGCGCAGGATGTGGATGCTCTCGGCTTCGAGCCGTTGAAGGTGGGTCAGGGTCTTCGAGGTCATGGCCGGTCCTGTAAGTTCGTGCTTGGCGCCCAACCTAGGTTTTCGGGGTGAATTGCGAACCTCCCATATGGGGGGTATAGTCATTTCGCCGCCCGTTTTGCCGCGAAAGCCCCGCCATGGCCGATGAGCCCGAGATCCTCAATGCGCTGTTCGCTGCTGCCAGCAGGGCCGAAAGCCTGCCCGAAGATCAACGGCTTGGCCGCGATGCCGGGGGCGGTTGGGAAGCCTTCCTGGCGCTTCTGGCGGAAGAGACACGGGCGGAAGGGGCGGCCCTTTTCCTGACGCAGCAGGACCAGATCGAGCACGGCTGGCAGGTCGGAGCGGCTCCGGCCCCCCCGGAAGAGATCCTGCGGATGCGTACCAGCCGGGTTTATTCCCAGGTGGATCTGCCGGGTCTGTGGCAGCGCGACTCGCCGATCAGGGCGACCCGCTGCAATGTCGGGGCCGACCGCAGCGTGCTGCTGATGCTGCAACGGCGTGGAGAGGACTTCCGCGCCATCGACGGCTCGCAGCTCTCGACCCTAACGCCCTACCTGGGGCCGGCGCTGTCCACCTGGCTGCGCCTCGGCCAGGAGCGCAACCGCGCGCAGCGGGACCGTGATCTCTTGCGGGATCTGGGGGGCGGCTGGCTGGTGTTCTCGACCACCGGCGCGGTGCAGGAGGCCTCGGAGGGCGCGGCGGAGCTGCTGGCCGGTCATGCCGGGTGGCGGATCGCCAGCGATGGCCGGATCACCTTCCGCGAGCCGGCGCAGGGCTCGGCTTTGCTGCAGGTCCTGCAGGGCGCGCGGCCGGGGCAGCCGCCGGCGGTGCTGCGCCTTGCCGATGAGCCGGTGACAGAGCTTCTGGTCTCGGCCGAAGAGACCCGGGCGGGGCGGGTGCTCCTGGGGCGCCTGCGTCAGGCCCCCGCGGCCGCGCGCCTTGCGCCAGAGAGGCTTGCGGCGCATTGCGGCATAAGCCTGTCCGAGGCGCGCCTCGTGCAGCTGCTTTGCGACGGGATGTCGATTGCGGATGCCGCGGCAAGGCTTGGCTGGACGCTGGAGACGACCCGAAGCACCTCGAAGCGCATCTTCGCGCGGATGGAGGTGACGGGGCAGACCGGCGTGCTGCGGCGGGTTCTGGGAGGTGCGGTCTGGCTGGGTGCGGAGCGGCGCAACTGAGCCTGGCCCATGCCATCCGGTTTCCCGGTCCCGCCCAAGGCGGGATGCCCGATGTGGAGGATCTGACGGCGCTGGCGACCCCTGAAGGACTCGAACCCTCAACCTGCTGATTAGAAGTCAGCTGCTCTATCCAGTTGAGCTAAGGGGCCGCACGGGGCGCTTTTCGAGGAAAGTTGCGGCCTTGGCAAGCGCCGCCTACAGGTTTGCCGTCAGGATCTGCAAGATTCCGATGAAGGCCAGAATCGCGACAATCGCAATTATCGCGTACCAGAAGGCCGGCTGCTGGAGCGGCTCCTTCCTTGCGTAGCATTTTCCGCAATGTCTGCCACCAAATCGCATCTGGTGGCCGCAATCTTTGCAAGTAAAGACCCTGAGTGCCATGGCCGGATATGTCCCCAATCCGTTCCTGATAGCGCCTTGCGGCGCTTGAAAAATAATTTGTCCCTGTTTGTCCAGATATCGTTCCCCTTGCGTCAGGTGCAATAAGGAAACGTACTATCTCAAGGATTCTTGCGCGAGCGCCACATTCTGGCACCAGGTTTAGCTGAAGTGATCAAACTTCCGGCGAGATATGATTGTTACTTATCAATGTATTAACAGCGTGTATCGTTAAAAAACCGGCAAATTCGCGCGGAAATAGATTGGGCTCTTGCCCAATCTTTCTGTAATTCCCGTGGTTTCGTGCCGGAGCCCAAGGGCTTTAGTGGGTCCATGCTCCGCGGCGATTGGTGGCGAAATTCTCACCATACCCAAACGGACGGACATTGGCCTTGCGCGACTGCGGTTCGGTCACAACGGCGTCAATTCCGTGCTCGGCGGCATATTCCAATGCGGCTTCCTTGCTGTCGAAGCGCAGACGCACCTGGCTTTGGGTGTCCGAGGACGAGGTCCAGCCCATGAGGGGGTCAACTTCCCGCGCCGAAGCCTGGACGTAGTCAAGCACCCAGGTCCGCGTCTTCGCGGTGCCGGATTGCATGGCGGTCTTGGCGGGGCGATAGATTCGTGCGCGCATGGCAAACCTCCTTAGGTACGGACCTCTTATCCGGAATTTCTTGACGATCTGCAAGCGGCAGAGGGCATCTGTCAGCATCGCGGCGGCAGCCGGGGTTGAACCTGGGCGGAAAGAGGACAAATCTGGAACGAACCCGGATCGGAGCCCCCATGCCCTACGCCCACAACGATCAGACCATGCCGCTCATGCATGCCCCCGCGCCCGACGTGAAGTCGCGCGAGAAGCTGGAAGGCGGCAAGCGTCTGGTGATGAAGACGGATTTCTCTGCGGCGGGGGACCAGCCGACGGCCATCGCCGAGCTTTCGCAGGGGCTGATGGCGGGCGACCGCGACCAGGTCCTGCTGGGTGCCACCGGCACCGGCAAGACCTTCACCATGGCCAAGATCATCGAACAGACCCAGCGTCCGGCGATCATCCTGGCGCCGAACAAGACCCTGGCGGCCCAGCTCTACGGCGAATTCAAGGGGTTCTTCCCCGACAACGCGGTGGAATACTTCGTCTCGTACTACGACTACTACCAGCCCGAGGCCTACGTGGCCCGCAGCGACACCTATATCGAGAAGGAAAGCCAGATCAACGAGCAGATCGACCGGATGCGCCACTCGGCCACCCGTGCCCTGCTCGAGCGCGATGATGTGATCATCGTGGCCTCGGTCAGCTGCATCTACGGTATCGGTTCGGTCGAGACCTATGGCGCCATGACCCAGGACCTGAAGGCGGGGGGCGAATATGACCAGCGCGCGGTGATCGCCGACCTGGTCTCGCAGCAGTACAAGCGCAACGATCAGGCCTTCCAGCGCGGCAGCTTCCGGGTGCGCGGCGACAGCCTGGAGATCTGGCCCGCCCACCTCGAAGACCGCGCCTGGAAACTGTCGTTCTTCGGTGAAGAGCTGGAAAGCATCACCGAATTCGATCCGCTCACCGGCCAGAAGACCGATACCTTCGACCATATCCGCGTCTATGCAAACAGCCACTACGTGACCCCCAAGCCGACGATGAAACAGGCGGTGATCGGCATCAAGAAGGAGCTGCGCCAGCGGCTGGATCAGCTTGTGGGCGAGGGCAAGCTGCTGGAGGCGCAGCGGCTGGAGCAGCGCACGAACTTCGACCTCGAGATGCTGGAGGCCACCGGCGTCTGCAACGGCATCGAGAACTATTCCCGCTACCTCACCGGCCGTGCACCGGGAGAGCCGCCGCCCACGCTGTTTGAATTCATCCCCGATAACGCCATCGTCTTCGCCGATGAATCCCATGTCAGCGTGCCGCAGATCGGCGGCATGTACCGGGGCGACTACCGGCGCAAGTTCACCCTGGCCGAACACGGCTTCCGGCTGCCCTCCTGCATGGACAATCGCCCCCTCAAGTTCGAGGAATGGGACGCCATGCGCCCGCAGTCGGTCTATGTCAGTGCCACGCCCGGTGCCTGGGAAATGGAGCAGACCGGCGGCGTCTTCACCGAGCAGGTGATCCGCCCCACGGGCCTGCTTGATCCCCAGGTCGAGATCCGGCCGGTCGAGATGCAGGTGGATGATCTGCTGGACGAGGTGCGCAAGGTCACCGCCGATGGCTACCGCACGCTGGTCACCACTCTGACCAAGCGCATGGCCGAGGATCTGACCGAATACATGCATGAGCAGGGGATCAAGGTCCGCTACATGCACTCGGACATCGACACCATCGAACGTATCGAGATCCTGCGGGATCTCAGGCTCGGCGCCTTCGATGTGCTGATCGGGATCAACCTGCTGCGCGAGGGTCTGGATATCCCCGAATGCGGCCTGGTGGCGATCCTCGATGCCGACAAGGAGGGCTTCCTGCGCTCAGAGACCTCGCTGATCCAGACCATCGGCCGGGCGGCGCGGAACGTCGACGGCCGGGTGATCATGTATGCCGACCGGGTCACCGGCTCGATGGAGCGCGCCCTGGCCGAAACCGAACGCCGCCGCGAGAAGCAGATTGCCTACAACGAGGAACACGGGATCACGCCGGCGACGGTGAAGAAGAACGTCGATGACATCCTCGCCGGTCTCTACAAGGGCGACGTGGACATGAACCGGGTGACCGCCAAGGTCGAGAAGCCGCTGGTGGGGGCCAACCTGCAGGCCCATCTCGAGGGGCTCCGGGACGACATGCGCAAGGCCGCCGAGAACCTGGAGTTCGAAGAGGCCGCCCGTCTGCGCGACGAGGTCAAGCGGCTGGAGGCCGTGGATCTGGCCATCGGCGACGATCCCATGGCGCGGCAATCGGCCGTCGAGGCCGCGGGCGAGGCGGCGACCAAGTCCAGGGGCCGCTCTACCGCCGGGCGCCCCGGCCAACGGGGCGGCAACGTCAAGCGTCGGAAAAGATGAGCGAAACCGCCGTCACCGCCATTGTCTTGGGCGCTGCCGTGCGCCCGGACGGGACGGCCTCCCCGCAGCTCAGGCGGCGCACGCTGCATGGGGCGAAGCTTTATCACGCCGGCGAGGTCTCTCGCCTGGCGCTGTGCGGCGGGGTGGGCCGCTACGGCGCCTCCGAGGCCTCGGTGATGGCGGATATCCTGCGCGCCGAGGGGGTGCCCGAAGCGGCGCTGATCCTCGAAGAGCGGTCGACCGACACGATCACCAATATCTCCAATGCGCTGGCGCTCTGCCCAGACATGAAGGAGGTCGTGATCGTCACCGCCCCCTACCACGCGCCAAGGGCCCGGCTGATCGCCCGTCACCTGGGACTGCGCGCGCGCAGCTCCTGCCCCGAAGGCGGGCTGAGTGGCAGGAAGTTGCGCCGCGCGAAGCTGCGCGAATTGGGGGGGCTGGTGAAGGTGCTGATCTGGATGGTTACCGGGTATCGATTGACCTGAGGGAACCATTTGCCCGGTTTCATGCGTTGTATCCCCAGAACAACCTGCTGAAGCAATGGAGCCGAGAAAATGGAATATGGACTTCTGGGACTTATCGTCCTGATCGCCGACATCTACGCCATCTACCAGGTGCTGACCTCTGCCAGCTCCACCGGGGCCAAGATCCTCTGGACCCTGCTGATCCTGATCCTGCCGGTGCTGGGCTTCGTGATCTGGCTGCTGGCCGGACCCCGCGGCGGCCGTGCGATGCGCGTGTAAGCCTTGCGGGATGCTCTGCCCGAGCGCCCATCAAGACAGCGCGGCCGTTGCCCGAAAGGGTGACGGCCGCGTCTTTTTGCGTGCGCGGCTTGCCAAGGCGCGCGCCCTGGCCAAGCCTGTGGCGACACGTCAGACGGAGCACCCCATGGACCCGAAATTCCACCTCTTTTCCAACGGCCCGCGCCCGGTCGCGCCCTTTTCCCACGCAGTGGAAAGCGATGGCTGGGTCATGCTGACGGGGCAGATGCCCACCGATCCCGCCGCCCCCGATGCGCCCCTGCCCGAGGGGATCGAGGCGCAGACCCGGCGGGTGATGGACAATCTCTCTCTGATCCTGGCCGAGCTGGGGCTGGACATGTCGCACGTGCTGCAATGCCGCTGCTACCTGACCGAGTTCGAGCGCGATTACGCCGCCTTCAACGAAACCTACCAGGGCTATTTCCCCAAAGACCGCCGCCCTGCGCGGACCACCATCGGCGTCACGGCATTGGCTGTCGGCGCGCTGGTCGAGATCGACTGCATCGCCCGGCGGCCCGATGCCTGAGCGCCCCCGCGACGCTGGCCCCCGAGGGGCGGGGGAAGGTGGGTTTGCACCCGCCCTGCACCCGCGGTGCGGCCCGGTTTTCGGGCAAGCGACAGCGCTTTCTGACGCGCAAAGGCCACAGGGCGCGCGGGGCAGGGCGGTGTTAGCTTTCTTGAAGGGCTTTTCTGCGCTAGCTTCATGGGGCCGGGGGGCAGATTGACGGGATGGACATGCGCAGCCTTTTCGCCGCCGGCACTCTACTTTTTCTGATCGCCCTCGGGCTCGCCGCCCCTGCCTCTGCGCGGGAACGGCTGGGCTATGGGCGGTTGATCTCCAACGATTTCATCGGCGGCGGCCAGGACCGCTGGCGCACGGGCTCCGTGGCCTCGTCGCGGGTCTGGGGGCCAGGCTGGGACGGCCAGCTGCCCGACCGCGCCGGCGAGCTGCTGGAACTGCGCTTCCTCGGCCAGATCATCGCCCCCGACAACCTCGAGACACCGGCACCCGGCGACCGGCGCTATGCCACGGCGCTGTCCTTCGGGCTGCACAGCCATTTCGACCTCGGCGGATACGAGACCGCCCTTGGCGGCGATCTGGTGATCACCGGCGAAGAGACCGGGCTGCCGGGGTTCCAGGATGCGTTGCATGACCTGCTGGACGTGCCGGGCCCCTCGGATGCCACCCGCGCCGCGGCGGTCCCCTCGGGGGTGCATCCGACGCTGGTGCTGGAAAGCGGTCGCAGTTTCTCGGCCGGGCCGGCGCAGCTGCGGCCCTTCGTCGAGGGCCGCATGGGCGACGAAACCCTGCTGCGCGCCGGTGTCGACATCAGCTTCGGCGCCATAGGTCGAGGCGAGCTCATGGTGCGCGACCCGGTCACCGGCCAGCGCTACCGCGTGGTGCAGGACGAGGCCGCGCGGGGCTCCAGCTTCGTGCTGGGCGGGGACATCGCCCATGTCGCCTCTTCCATCTACCTCTCGGACGCTGAGCTGCGCGAGGACCGCAGCCGCCTGCGGGCGGGGATGCATTGGCAGGGCGACACGATGAGCGGCTTCTACGGTCTCACCTGGCTGGGAGAGGAGTTCTCGGGGCAGGACGAGGGCCAGCTGATCGGCTCGGTCCGGTTGAAGTTCGAATTCTGACCGCCCGCGGGGCGGTGTGGTGACAGGCGGCGACGCCCCGGCACAGGGGCGCGGCGCGACAGGGGCAAGAGCAGAGCATGGGCAGAGGGTTCGCGGGCACTTACGCGCTTTCGTGGAAGCAGACAGAGATCGACGGCCAGCCGGGGCTGGGGCCGGAGGCGCTGCGCGTCGGTGTGCCCTGGCGCTGGCGTGGCGAGGCGCTGCGACTGGACGGCCCGTCAGAGCTCTTGCAGCTGGCGCGTCCCGGCGAGGCGCAGGAGCTGCATCGCAGCGCGGCACGGATGTTGCGGCGCATGGCGCTTTCGCGCCCCGTTGCGGCCCGGCCGGAGCCCGGCGAAGAGGACAGCCCGCTGCTGGAGACCGGCTTCGTGCTGACCGACGGGCGCCACGGATATACCGCGACACTGGTGCCCCAGGACGGCGGGCGGGCGCCATTGCTGATGTTCCGCGACAGCCTGCCCGAGGCAGGCCGAGAGCATTGGGTGGTGCGCACCGCGCTGGAGCCGCGCCGCCGCCTGCGCCCGGCACCGGGCGGGCTGGGCAGCGGGTTGGTGGCCGGCACCCGGATCGCCACCCCCTCGGGTCCGCGCCTGGTCGAGGATCTCTGCATCGGCGACCTGGTCCAGACCCGCGATGCCGGGCCGCAGCGCCTGCTCGGGATCGAAGCCAACCGGATCAGCGGTGCCCGGCTGCACATGATGCCGCATCTGCGCCCGGTGCATATCCACACCGGAGCCTTCGGCCTGCTGCGCCCCGAGGAAAGCCTGCTGGTCTCTCCGGACCACCGGATGCTGATCGGGGCTCCGGCGGCGCGGGCGTTGTTCAACACTGACGAGGTGCTGGTCCGGGCCCGGGACCTGATCAACGGGCGCTCCATCGTGCAGGACCTGGCGGTGACCGAGGTCCTTTATGTGCAGCTGCGCCTGCGTGGCCACCACGTGCTGATCGCCAATGGACTGCCCTGCGAAAGCCTCTTGCCCGCCGAGGCCCTGCGGCCGGGCCTGCGCCCCGGCCTGGGCGATGTGCCCCCGGCGCGCCGGCTCCTGAGCCAGCCCGAGGCGGCGATCCTCATGCGCGACGCGGCGTGAGGGCCCGAGTTTCACCGAAAACAGCGGGAATGGTCGATTGACTCTGCCCCGGCAGCCTCTATAAGCGCGGCTTCATTGGTGTTGGTGGCCCCCGCAAGGGGAACCCTGTCAACCTGGGTCGCCTGCCCCGCAAGGGGGAGGTCCGGGGAGAGGACAACGCCCTTCGAACTCATATGAAGGAGATCAGTCGTGACCAAACGCACGTCTGCCAAGTACAAGATCGACCGCCGCATGGGCGAAAACATCTGGGGCCGTCCGAAGTCCCCGGTGAACCGCCGCGAATACGGCCCCGGCCAGCACGGTCAGCGCCGCAAGGGCAAGATGTCCGACTTCGGCCTCCAGCTGCGCGCCAAGCAGAAGCTGAAGGGCTACTACGGCGACATGACCGAAAAGCAGTTCCGCCGCATCTTCGCGGAAGCCGAGCGTGTCAAGGGCGACACCGGTGAGCTGCTCATCGGCCTGCTGGAGCGCCGCCTGGACGCCGTCGTCTACCGCGCCAAGTTCGTGGCCACCGTCTTCGCGGCCCGTCAGTTCGTGAACCACGGCCACGTCCTGGTGAACGGCAAGCGCGTGAACATCCCCTCCTACCGCGTGAAGGAAGGCGACGTCATCGAGGTCCGCGAGAAGTCCAAGCAGATCGCAGCCGTCCTGGAAGCCACCCAGCTGCCCGAGCGTGACGTCCCCGATTACATCGAGGCCGACCACTCCAAGCTGACCGCGACCTTCGTGCGCACCCCCGGCCTGTCGGACGTGCCCTACGCCGTCCAGATGGAACCGAACCTGGTCATCGAATACTACGCCCAGAACTAAGTTCTGGACGATCCTGTCGGAAAGGGCCGTACCTTCGGGTGCGGCCCTTTTTCGTTGCTGCCTAGCGTGGTGCCAGGCTGCGGCGGTAGTCGCGGGGGCTTTGCCCGGTGATCTCGCGGAAGCCCGTGTTGAAGCCGGAAAGAGAGCCGTAGCCGCAGGCAAGCGCCACCTCGATCACCGGCATGTCGGGCGCGCAAAGCAGCTCGGCCGCGCGCATCACGCGCATTCGGCGCATCAGGTCGCGCCAGCCCATACCGGTTTCCGCCTGAAGGTGGCGGGCCAGGGTGCGTGGGGTGGTGGCCAGCTCGCGCGCCAGCTCCGGTATCTCGGGCGGGTCCTCGAGCCGCGCCTCCACCAGCGCCAGGGCCCGCTGCACCATGGCCGAGCGCCCGACGGGCCGCGACAGCGGCAGCGGCCTTGCCGCCAGTCTCCAGGCGGTCGAGATCAGTGCCGCGCCAAGAGCGCGGGCATGGGTGGGGTCGCTGTCGTCCTCGGGCATTTCGGCCAGCAGCGCCCTGAGCAGGGGCGAGCTTTCAAAGACCCGCAGCGGCGCCGGCGGTGCAGGGGCAGCCTCGGGCGGGATCAGCACGCTCAGCGCCTGCAGCCTGCGCGGCAGGGCGATGGTGATCTCTTCCCCGGCTGCGACAAGCGCCGCGCGGGCCGGGGGCAGGGTCCAGAGCTGGCCCTTCGCCTCCATCCGCATCACCCCGTCGCTGGCATGCAGCAGGTAGTGCGCCTCTTGCCGGAAGGACCGGGGCGGGGCGGCGGGGAAATCACCCCGCAGAAGCTGGAAGACCGGCGCAGACATCTCAGGGAGGTTACGCCCGCTGTGCTATCCCGTCACCAGGATATCTTCCTGCGCCTCGAGCCGCAGCGAGACCGGCGGCGCGGTCATGCCGGGCCGCAACAGGGCGCCGAGTGCCGCGAAATGCTCAGAGGCCAGGTAGCCCTCGAAAGCGGGCTTGTCCTGCCAGCGGTGCAGCAGGATCAGCCGGTCCGGGGCCTCGCTGTCCGAAAGCACCCGGTAGTCCAGGCAGCCCGCCATCGCGCGCACCTGGGGAAGGGCGGCAAGAACCTGGGGCAGGAGCGGGACCGGGTCGCGGTGCGGGAAGTCGACAAGGGCGATATACATGGGGCATTCCTTCGCGAGTTGCAGGTCCCAACCTGGCCTTTCACGGCCCCATACGCCGCCGATGAATGCGCAAAACGTACCGCTCAGCGGACATTCAGCAACGGAACTCGGGCGCGGTGCCTTTCACTGAAACTTCATCTTTCCATGCACCCAACCCCCGGCTAGAAGGACCCCGGTGCGAAAAGGTGACATGATGACCAACAAGATCGAGCCACAGCCGGGGATCATGGAGATCGACCTCTACGTAGGTGGTGCCTCCAAGGTCGACGGCGTGAGCGACGTGGTGAAACTCTCGTCGAACGAGAACCCATATGGCCCCGGCGATGCCGCCAAGGAGGCCTATGCCCGCGCGGTTCACGATCTGCATCGTTACCCCTCGACCGACCATGCCGAGCTGCGCGAGGCGATTGCCGCCCACCACGGGCTCGACCCGGCGCGGATCATCTGCGGCGTGGGTTCGGACGAGGTGCTGCAATTTCTCTGCCAGTCCTTCGCCGGTCCCGGCGACGAGGTGCTCTTCACCGAACACGGCTTCGGCATGTACCGCATCCTGGCCCATGCCTCGGGCGCGACGCCGGTCGAGGTGAAGGAAAAGGACCGCGTGACGGATGTCGACGCGCTGATCGCGGGCATGAGCGAGAAGACCAAGCTGGTCTTCATCGCCAACCCCAACAACCCGACCGGCACCATGATCGGCGGCAACGAGGTGGCGCGCCTGGCCGACAGCCTGCCCGAGGGCGCGATCCTCGTGCTGGACGGCGCCTATGCGGAATACGTGCAGGGTTTCGACGGCGGGGCCGCGCTGGTCGAGGCGCGCTCGAATGTCGTCATGACGCGCACGTTCTCGAAGATCTACGGCCTTGGCGGCCTGCGCATCGGCTGGGGCTATGGCCCGCAAGAGATCATCGACGTGCTGACCCGCGTGCGCCAGCCCTTCAACCTGTCCAACGGCCAGCTGGCAGCGGCCACGGCGGCGATGAACGACCAGGCCCACGTGGCCCGTTCGCGCCGCGAGAACACCCGCCTGCGCGACTGGCTGCGCAATGCGCTGGCCGAACATGGCGTGCCCTCGGACCCGTCCTTCGGCAACTTCATCCTGGCCCGTTTCGCCGATACCGAAGAGGCCCAGGCCTGCGATGCCTTCCTGCGCGCCCGCGGTCTGCTGGTGCGCCAGGTGGCGGGTTACAACCTGCCCCATTGCCTGCGCATCACCATCGGGGACGAGCCCTCCTGCCGCCGCGTGGCCCATGCCATCGGCCAGTTCAAGGCCGGGGACGAGGCATGATCTACGAGCGGATCACGCTCATCGGCCTCGGTCTCATCGCCTCGTCGATCATTCGCGCGGCAGAGCGTGGCGGGCTGGCGGGCGAGATCCGCGGCTATGACCTGTCGGACGAGGCCCGTGCCACGGCACGCGAGATCGGTCTGGGCGACGTGATCTGCGACAGCCTGGAAGAGGCCGTGACCGATGCCGACCTGGTGATCCTGGCCGTGCCCGTGGGCGCCATGGGTGGCCTGGCAGAGCGGATCGGCCCCCACCTCAAGCCCGGCGCGGTGTTGTCGGACGTGGGATCGGTCAAGGGCTCGGTCGTGGCCTCGGTCGGCCCGCATGTGCCCGAGGGCGTGCATTTCATCCCCGCGCACCCGCTGGCCGGCACCGAGCATTCCGGCCCCCGCGCCGGCTTCGCCGAGCTCTTCGACAACCGCTGGTGCCTGATCGTTCCGGCGGGCGAGACCGATCCGCAGGCCCTGGCCGGGCTGCGTGCCTTCTGGGAAGGCATGGGCGCCCATGTGGACGAGATGGACCCCGAGCACCACGACCTGGTGCTTGCGGTGACCAGCCACACGCCGCACCTCATCGCCTACACGATGGTCGGCGTGGCCGACGACCTGCGCCGGGTGACCGACAGCGAGGTCATCAAGTACTCGGCCGCCGGTTTCCGCGACTTCACCCGGATCGCCGCCTCTGATCCGACCATGTGGCGCGATGTCTTCCTGTCCAACAAGCAGGCGACGCTGGAGATCCTGCAGCGCTTCACGGAAGAGCTTTTCCGTCTGCAACGCGCCATTCGCCAGGACGACGGCGATCTGCTGCACGACTACTTCACCCGCACCCGTGCCATCCGCCGCAATATCATCGAGGCGGGGCAGGATACCGATGCGCCGGACTTCGGGCGCGGAGCGGTGCGCAAGTGACCCGCCGGCGGCTGGCTGCAGCAGGGCTCCTTCTGGGGCTTGCGCTGGCGGCCAGCGCGCTGACGACAGCCGCGCTGATGGCCCAGGTGGCCGGTTCGCTGGCGCCGGAGCGCTCTTTGCGCCCGGTGGCGCGGGGGCAGATGCTGCGCGGCGTGGTGCTGCCGGCAGAGGTCTTCGTCCAGCGTGACGTGGCCCTGGAGGTGGCGCAGCAGGTCCTCTCGGAGGCCCGCAACCCGCAGCAGGTCGAGACCGTGGGTCTCAGCCGCTATGCCCCGGACAGCTCGACCACCCCCACCCGTTCCCTGCGCCCGAAGCTGCGGCCGGCGACCGTGGTGCAATTGGCGCGGGCGGTCGAGGCGCGGCGCAGGCAGGGGGCGGTCTGTGGCGATCTGTCGATCCAGGGGGTCGAGATCGGGGCCGTGCCCTCTCAGACGCAGGGCTGTGGCATCGACCAGGCGGTGCGCATCCGCTCTGTCTCGGGCGTCAGCCTGTCGACCCACGCGGTGATGGACTGCAAGACCGCGCAGGCGCTGAAGAGCTGGATCGACCGGGGGCTGTCTCCGGCGGTGCGGCGCTATGGCGGCGGGGTCCGGGAGTTGCGGGTGGTGGCCCATTACGCCTGTCGTCCGCGCAACAACCGCAAGGGCGCGCGGATCTCGGAGCATGGCAAGGGGCGGGCCATCGACATCGCCGCGATCCGGTTGAACGACGGCAAGGACCTGGTGGTGCTGGAAGATTGGAACAATGGCCGCGAGGGCAAGATCCTCAAGCGCGCCCATGCCGCCGCCTGTGGCCCCTTCGGCACCGTGCTGGGCCCGGAGGCCAATGCGCTGCACCGCGATCACTTCCACTTCGACACCGCGCGCTATCGCTCCGGCGCCTACTGCCGCTGAGCGCCCGGCCCGGCCCGGCCCGGCTCGGGGCCGGGTCAGCGCAGTATGAAGCTCGGCGCCGGTCCCAGCGGGATGAAGCCCAGCCAGACCTGTCCGTCCGAGAGCGTCACGCTCAAATCCAGGGTCTCGGGGTTGCCGCGGATGCTGGCCATCGAGCTGAGCGCCCGTTCGGCGGTCTCGGCCAGCCGGGCATCCACCGCCCCGAGGCTGACGGCCATCTGCAGCATCTGTCGCCAGTTGCGCGCCTGCACATCCACGTCGCCAGAGGCCATGCCGGTCTCGTCCACCGTCAGATCCGCCGAGAGCTGCAACATCAGCTCGCCCCATTCGGCGCGCGCCAGGTGCAGCTCGATCCGGCGCGGCTGCGGGCGGGCGTCCTGCAGGGCGCGGATGTCCCAGGGATCGGCGAAGGTCACATGGGCGTCGAGGTTGAGCGCCCGGATGCGGCGCGGCAGGCCCCGGTCCGCCGCCAGCCGGGTCACGAAACCGGCGGGCAGCTGCACCGCTTCGGCCGACAGGCCCAACCGGTAGCGCTCGGCCTGCCCCTCGTCCTGGGCCAGGGCCATGTTGAGCGGGCCGCTGGCCACCAGCGCCGGGGCGCCGGCGCCATCCAGCTGCAGGCTCTCCAGCGTGAACTGCGCCCGCTGCAACTCCAGCGCCGTGTTGGGCTTCAGCACCAGCGAGGCGCGCATGCCTTCGTTCTGCACCTGGTAGCGATCCGAGAGGGTGCGCAGGGCGAAGGTCTCGGGCCAGGCGGCGATGACGTGGTTGGGCTTGTAGGACAGGGCAAAGATGCCGAAATCGGGCAGTTCGACCGCCAGCCCGCTGTCGGGGTCGGCCACCGCCAGGTTATGCCACGTCAGGTCGAAGCGGTTGGGGAAGCCCTTCACGCCGAAGCTGGCGTAGTCCAGCTGCCAGCCCTCGGCACGACGGGCGGACATCCAGCCCTCGACCTCGTCCTGCAACTTCGACGAGCCTGCGAACCAGTAGCCGGACCAGAGCAGTGCCAGCACCGCGATCACGATCGTAAGACGTTTCATGGCGCCCCTTCACCTCTGCCTTTGGCTGTTGTTTACAGGGGGCAAAGGCAAAGGGAAATATCACCATGTGGGTCTTCGGCTATGGATCGCTGCTGTGGAAACCGGGTTTCGAGCCGGCCGAGTCGGTCGTGGCCCACCTGGCGGGCTACCGGCGCTCCTTCTGCATGACCTCGATCCACCATCGCGGCACGGAAGAGGACCCCGGCCTGGTGCTGGCGCTGGACGCCGAGACCGGCGCGGGCTGTACCGGCCTGGCCCTGCGCGCCGCCGACCACGAGGCGGACAGGGTGCTGGACTACCTGCGCGAACGCGAGCTGGTCTCATCGGCCTACGTGGAAACCCCCGTCGAACTGGATCTCGCCGATGGTCGCCGCATCGAGGCGCTGGCCTATGTCATCGACCCGCACCACCGCCAATATTGCGGCGGCCTGCCGCTGGAAGACCAGGCGCAGATCATCGCCCAGGCCCATGGCGGCATGGGGCCGAACGCGGAATATCTGCTCAACACGGCGGCGCATCTGGAACAGCTGGGCCTGGGCGATGACGAATTGACCTGGCTGGCCGAAAGGGTGCGCAATTTGCGCGGATAAGCCCTTTTTCTGGAAGGCGAAACCTCCTAGAGTCCGGGCAACGAAACCACATCCGGGACCGTCCTGATGGCTCATAGTGAGAGCGAGGCCGCTCCGCAGTTTTCCCAGCCGATCCGCCAGATTCTGCTGATGCTCGTCGTCCTCGGGCTCTGCGCGGCGGGGACCTTCGTCGTCGGCCCCAGCCTGCTGCCTGTCTTCGAGGCCAACCCCTACCTGAACGGCTTCATCGGCTTCGTCTTCTTCATCGGCGTGCTGGCCTGTTTCTGGCAGGTGGCGCAGCTGATCTCCTCGGTGCGCTGGATCGAGCGTTTCGCCCAGACCCGCGACGGCGAGGCGGCGGGCCGCGCGCCGCGCCTGCTGACCCCGCTGGCCACGCTGCTGGGGCGCAGCGACCGGCGGATGCAGATTTCCTCGACCTCGGCGACCTCGATCCTGGAATCCGTCGCCACGCGGATCGACGAAGCGCGCGAGATCACCCGCTACCTGACCTCGCTGCTGATCTTCCTCGGGCTCTTGGGCACCTTTTACGGCCTAGCCACCACGGTTCCGGCGGTGGTCGACACCATCCGCTCGCTGGCGCCGCAGGACGGCGAGGCGGGTACCTCGGTGTTCAACCGGCTGATGACCGGGCTTGAGGCGCAGCTTGGCGGCATGGGCGTTGCCTTTGCCTCGTCGTTGATCGGCCTGGCGGGCTCGCTCGTCGTGGGCCTGCTGGAGCTCTTCGCCGGCCACGGTCAGAACCGCTTCTACCGCGAGCTGGAAGAGTGGATGTCGACGATCACCCGCCTCGGGCTGTCGGACGGCGAAGACGGGACCAGCGACTCGATGCTGGTCACCGTGCTCGACAACATGGGCGAGCAGATGGCCCGCCTGCAAGAGATGTTCATGCGCTCGGACGCGGCCCGTGCCGAGGTCGACAGCAAGCTCTCGACCCTGGCCGATACCATCGAGCGGCTGACCGACCGCATGGCGGCGCAGAACAATTCCTCTGGCCAGACCGCCGATGCGATGATGCGCCTGGCCGATCAGCAGGAAGCGCTGCTGGGAAAGCTGATGGAGCAGGGCCTGGCCGAGGGGCTGGACGCGGAAAGCCGCATGCGCCTGCGCTCGATGGACGTGCAGCTGCTGCGCATCCTCGAAGAGATCAGCGCCGGCCGGCACGAGACCATGGCCGAGCTGCGCACCGATATCGCGGCCCTGTCGCGGCTTCTGTCCCACAGCAGGCCCCACCTGGACCGGGACGGCTGATCCATGGCCCTGTCCCGCAGATCCGGCGCCCGGCTGCAGGCCAATATCTGGCCAGGCTTCGTGGATGCGATGACCGGCCTGCTGATGGTTCTGATGTTCGTGCTGACCATCTTCATGGTGGTGCAATACACGCTGCAGGAAACCATCACGGGCCAGGAAAACGAGCTGGACGACCTGACCCAGGACCTGGCGGCCCTGTCGCAGGCCCTGGGGCTTGAGCGCGACCGCTCGGCCCGGCTGACCGAGGAGGTCGGCACGCTTAACGCCACCCTCGACGACCGCCAGCAGCGGCTGGACCAGCAGACGGCGCTGATCGCCTCGCTGACCCAGCAGCGGGATGCGGCGCGGGCGGGGCTTGCCGATGCCAACGCCCGGATCACCGATTTCGAGGCCCAGGTCTCGGGCCTGTTGGCGCAGCGCGATGACGCGCGCGCCCAGGTGGCGGATCTGCAAAGCGAGCAGCAACGCCTGATCGGCGAACAGGAGGCTCTGCAACTGGCCCTGTCGCAGGCGCGCAGCGAGATCAGCCAGCAGGAAGAGCAGGCCCGCCTTGCCGCTGCCCGCCGCGAGGCGCTGGAAGCGCTGGTCGACAGCCTGCGCACCGAACGCGATGACGCCCGTGCCCTTGGCTCTGACCTGACCGCGCAGCTGGATGATCTGGAAACCCAGCTCTCCGAGGAAGAAGCCGCCCGCATTGCCGAGGCCGCCGCGGCCCAGGCCCTGCGCGAGCGGCTGAAAAACTCGCAGGACGAGCTGACCGCGATGACCCTGGCGCTGGAGGAACAGCGCCGCCAGGCCGAAGAGACCCTGACCCAGCTGGCCGCCGCCGAGGCCGCCACCGATGACCTGGACGAACGCCTGATGGCCGCGCTGCTGGCCCGCGACGAGGCGACGGCGCAGGCCAGCCAGACCTCGGATGAGCTGGCGCGCACGCAAGAGCGCCTGGCCGAGGCGGAAGAGGGGCGTCAGGCCAGCTTCGGCCAGCTCTCGCGCCTGGAGGCGGCCCTGGCCGATGCCCTGGCCGATGTCGAGGACCGGGACTCGAAGCTGGCAGAACTTGAGGCGCGGCTTGGGGTGCTGGAGCGCGCGCTCACCGGCGCCGAGGGCGATCGGGACGCGGCCCGCAGTCAGCTGGCCGTGCTGCGCGAGGACCTCTCGGCGGCGCGGGAAGACACCGCCACCGCCCGCGCCCGCGCCGACCGCGCCGAGGCAGAGACCCTTTCGACCCGTGAAGATATGCAGGCCGAGATCGACCGCCTGCGCGCCGAGGCCGCCGCCCGCGAGGCCGAGCTGACCGCGCGTCTAGATGCGGCAGAGGAGCAGACCGACGGCCAGATCGACGCGCTCGAGCAGGTCCGCCTGCGCATCGTCGCGCTGGAATCGGCCCTGGCCCGCGCCGAGGAAGAGAAATCCGGTCTCTCGGATCGTCTCGCCGCCGCGCTGGAAAGCGAGGACCAGGCCGAGGCGCTGGCCGCCGACAAGGCCGCGCTGGAAGCGGACATGGCCCGCCTGCAGGATACCGCCGAGGCGCGGCAGACCACCATCGGCGAGCTGGAACAGAAGCTGCGCGCGCTGGAAGCCACGCTGACCCGTACCCGCACCGAGCTGGAAGAGAACGAGACCCGGCACAGCGAAGAACTGGCCTCGATACAGCGCCGTCTGGCCGAGGCGCTGGCCGCCAAGGAGGCCGCGCGGAGCGACTCGGGCGACCGCGAGGAGCTGCGCCGGCAACTGGCCGCGGCGCTGGCGGCAAAGATCAAGGCCGAGGAAGAGGCGGCGGCCCAGCTCTCGGAGGCCGAGCAACGGCAGATCCTGCTGTCCCAGGCCAATCGCGCGCTGGAAGCGGAAGAGGCACAGAGCGCCGAGGCGGCGCGCCGTTCGGCGCTGCTCAACCAGCAGGTGGCGGCGCTGCGCACCCAGCTGGCCTCGCTGCAATCGCTGCTGGACGACTACAAGGAACGCGAGGCCACCAGCCAGGTGCAGATCGAGAGCCTGGGCCAGGACCTGAACGCCGCCCTGGCCCGCGCCGCGGCGCTGGAACGCAAGGAGCGCCAGCGCGCCGAGGAAGAGGCACGCCGCCTGGCCGCCGAAGCCCGTCAGCTGGAAGAAGAGGCCCGCCGCCTGGAGGCCGAGAAGCAGGAGCTGTCGCAGTACCGGTCCGACTTCTTCGGCCGCATGCGGCAGATCCTGGCGGGGCAGGACGGCGTGCGCGTCGTCGGCGACCGTTTCGTCTTCTCTTCAGAGGTGCTCTTCGCGCCGGGCCGGGCCGAGCTCTCGGACGAGGGCCGCAGCCAGATCGCACAGATTGCCGGTATCCTGCGCCAGGTGGCGGCCGAGATCCCCTCGGGCATCGACTGGATCATCCGCGTCGACGGCCATACCGACAAGGTGCCGCTCTCGGGCGGTGGCGAGTTCGCCGACAACTGGGAGCTCTCGCAGGCCCGCGCCCTGTCGGTGGTGCGCTACATGATCGAGCTGGGCATCAGCCCGCGCAACCTCTCGGCCAATGGCTTTGGCGAGTACCAGCCCATCGAAGAGGGCGACAGCCCCGAGGCGCTGGCCGCCAACCGCCGTATCGAACTGAAGCTGACCGAACGCTGATGGCGGGCGCTAGTCGGCGCGGATCTGAACGGCGCCGGTCTTTTGCGACAGGACCTCTCCGTCCCGGATCAGCCGCGCCCGCCCGGTATAGAGCCCCGGCGGCAGTGCCGCGCGCAGGCGCTTGCCCGTGGCGCGATAGAGCCGGGCCTGGTCCTTCTCGAGGGTGAATTCCTGGGACAGCCAGGGCGCATCCGGGGCGGTGATCGCCAGCTCCAGCACATCGCCGTCGCGGGCGCCGAAGACATAGGCCCAGAGCACCAGGGCCGGGGTATCGGCGGGCAGGCTGTCGCGGGCCATGCCGCCTGCGGCGACCTCCTCGAACTCGGGCAGCCGGTCGAGGAACCCCAGGGAGATCAGCCCGCCGGGGTTGTATTCCAGCGGATCGGCCCAGAGCGGATCGCCAAGCGGCGCGCAGCCGCCCCTGCTCTCTGTCGTGCCATCTGGGGCGAAGGGATCGACATCCTCCCCGTCACGGCGCAACGCGATATGCAGATGCGGGAACTGGCTGCGCCCCGAGAGTCCGACGAGGCCGAGTGGCGTGCCGGCCTCGACCAGCTGGCCCTTCTGCACCGCGACCGAGCCCCGGCGCATGTGGCAATACTGGGTGACCCAACCCCCTTCATGTTCGATCAGCACCCCGTTGCCGCAGTCCCGGCCGTTGATCCGCGGGGCCTCGGCCTCGGTATAGAGGCGGTCGATCATGCCGTCGCGGGTGCCCGCAACCCGCCCCGGCGCGGCGGCCAGGATGCGCACGCCGCGCTCCATCTGCTGCTGCGACAGCAACGAGAAATCGGTGCCGCGGTGGCCGTCATAGGTGAGCGGGCCGCAGGTGAAATCCGCAGCACCCGGTCCGGGGTCATGGTCGAGGTAGTTCTGCAGGAAGCAATCCCGCCCCGGCGTGCAGTCGATGGGCAGGGCCAGGCGCGGCGGCTCGGCATGCAGGCGGGGGGCCAGCAAGGGCGTGGCAAGCAGCAGGAGCAGGGGAAGGATCAGGCGCATGCGGGCTCCGGTCTTGGGCGGTCCGGCAAGTCTGGGCGCTGCGCCCGGCGGAGGCAAGGGGCCCGCCCGAGGGCATCCCGGACGATGGCGCCATGGCAGGGGCCCACGCGGGGCCCAAAGCGGGGTGCCCAAAGCAGAAGGGGCGGGGAAAATCCCCACCCCTTCGATCTTGCACGGCTGCGGGCCGGTTACTCTGCGGTCAGCAGGGGCGGCTTGTTGCCCGAGAGCTGCAACTTGTCCGGGCCCTTGATCTGCAGGTCCAGCTCGCCGTTCTTCACCGCGACGCGGACCACGCCGCCCTTGGCGAGCTTGCCGAAGAGAAGCTCTTCCGCCAGGGGCTTCTTGATGTGCTCCTGGATGACGCGACCCAGCGGGCGGGCGCCCATCTTGTCGTCGTAGCCCTTGTCGGCCAGCCATTCTGCGGCGGGCTTGGTGAGCTCGATCGAGACGCCACGGTCCAGAAGCTGGGCCTCTAGTTGGAGGACGAACTTCTCGACCACCTGCAGGATGGTGTCCTTGGGCAGCGGCCCGAAGGAGATCACCGCATCCAGGCGGTTGCGGAATTCCGGCGTGAAGGTGCGCTCGATGGCGGCGGTATCCTCGCCCTCGCGGCGGTCACGCCCGAAGCCGATGGCCGACTTGGCCTGTTCGGCGGCGCCCGCGTTGGAGGTCATGATCAGGATCACGTTGCGGAAGTTCACCGTGCGGCCGTTGTGGTCGGTCAGCTGGCCGTGGTCCATCACCTGCAGCAGGATGTTGTAGACATCCGGATGCGCCTTCTCGATCTCGTCAAGCAGCAGCACGCAGTGCGGATGCTGGTCGACGCCATCGGTCAGCAGGCCGCCCTGGTCGAAGCCCACGTAGCCCGGAGGCGCACCGATCAGGCGCGAGACCGCGTGTTTCTCCATGTACTCGGACATGTCGAAGCGCAGCAGCTCGACACCCAGCGTATCCGCCAGCTGCTTGGCAACCTCGGTCTTGCCGACGCCCGTGGGGCCCGCGAAGAGGTAGTTGCCAATGGGCTTCTCGGGTTCGCGCAGGCCCGCACGGGCCAGCTTGATCGCCGAGGAGAGCGCCTCGATCGCGGTGTCCTGGCCGAAGACCACGCGCTTCAGCGAGCCTTCGAGGTCCTTCAGCACCTCGGCATCGTCCTTGGTGACGTTCTTCGGCGGGATGCGGGCGATCTTGGCCACCACGGCCTCGATCTCCTTCACGCCGATGGTCTTGCGCCGCTTGGATTCGGCCACCAGGTGCTGCGCCGCGCCGGCCTCGTCGATCACGTCGATGGCCTTGTCGGGCAGCTTGCGGTCGTTGATATACCGCGCCGAAAGCTCAACCGCGGTCTTCACCGCGTCATTGGTGTACTTGATGCCGTGATGTTCCTCGAAATAGGGCTTCAGGCCCTTGAGGATCTTCACCGCGTCTTCCACCGAAGGCTCGTTCACGTCGATCTTCTGGAACCGGCGGCTCAGCGCGCGGTCCTTCTCGAAGTGCTGACGGAACTCCTTGTAGGTGGTCGAGCCCATGCAGCGCAGCTTGCCGCCCTGCAGTGCGGGCTTGAGCAGGTTCGAGGCATCCATGGCACCGCCGGAGGTGGCACCGGCGCCGATCACCGTGTGGATCTCGTCGATGAAGAGCACCGCATCGGGATGCGCCTCCAGCTCGGTCACCACGGACTTCAGCCGTTCCTCGAAATCGCCGCGGTAGCGGGTGCCGGCCAGCAGCGCGCCCATGTCGAGCGAGAAGATGACCGTGTTCGCCAGCACTTCCGGGGTCTCGCCCTGGATGATCTTGCGCGCCAGCCCCTCGGCGATGGCGGTCTTGCCGACGCCCGGATCACCCACCAGCAGCGGGTTGTTCTTGCGGCGGCGGCAGAGCACCTGGATGCAGCGCTCGACCTCGTGGCCGCGGCCGATCAGCGGATCGACATCGCCCTCGCGCGCCTTGGCGTTCAGGTTGACGCAATACTTGTCGAGCGCCGATTCCTTGCCGTCGCCCTCGGGCTGGGCCGAAGCGGTGCCCGAGGCGCGCTTCTGCTCTTCCTCGGCGCCGGAAACCGGGCGGCTTTCGCCATAGGCCGGGTCCTTGGCCACGCCATGGGCGATGAAGTTCACCGCGTCGTAACGGGTCATGTCCTGCTCTTGCAGGAAATAGGCCGCATTCGATTCGCGTTCGGCGAAGATCGCCACGAGCACGTTGGCGCCGGTCACCTCGGTGCGGCCGGAGCTCTGCACGTGGATTGCGGCGCGCTGGATGACGCGCTGGAAGGCCGCGGTGGGAACCGCTTCCGAGCCGTCGATGTCGGTGACGAGGTTCGCCAGCTCTTCGTCGACGAACTCGACAAGGGTCTGGCGCAGCTCTTCGGTATCCACCGAACAGGCTTTCATCACCCGCGCGGCGTCGGGTTCGTCTATCAGGGCCAGAAGAAGATGTTCCAGCGTGGCGAATTCATGGTGCCGGGCGTTGGCCAGCGCCAGGGCCGCGTGGATCGCCTGTTCCAGGGTGGTCGAGAATGAAGGCACTGTGGTGCTCCTTTTCGATCTGTGTCGGAGCGGGGGTGGCCCCAGATCCAACCATGGCCTCTTAGTCTTAAAGTTTGGTCGATCCTGACCGCGCTTCAAGGGTTTTCTGCGAACGCTCGATCACATTTACCGGCTTGCTTCGACCGAATCGTCTCGAAACGGCTATTCAGAAGGCGTCCTTGCGGCGGCGGATCTCGGCGAAGACCTCTGCCGGGGTGGCATCGGAGAGGCCGAGGTTCGCTGCAACACCCGGTACATGGGCGCGCAGGAAGGGGTTGGTTGCCAGTTCTTCGGAAAGGAGCGACGGGACAGTCTGCCGTCCTGCGGCCCTTGCGGCCTCGACGGCTTCGTAACGCGATATAAGCTCGGAATTCTCCGGTTCAATCGTGCGGGCGAACTTTGCGTTGGCCAGGGTGTACTCGTGACCCGAGCAGATCGTGGTCTCGGGGGGCAGGGCCGCGAGCTTCGCGAGGCTCTCGTACATCTGCGGGAAGGTGCCCTCGAAGACGCGACCGCAGCCGAAGGCCATCAGGCTGTCGGCGGTGAAGGCGATGCCGCTCTCGGGGAAATGGAAGGCCAGGTGGCCGATGGTATGGCCCGAGACATCCAGCACCGTGCCGCTTTCGCCGCCAAGGGTCAGGCTGTCGCCCTCTTCCAGCGCCACGTCGAGCGCCGGCAGGCGATGCGCATCCGCCGCGCCGCCGTAGATCTTCGCTCCGGGGTAGCTGGCCTGGATCTCGGGCAGGCCCTGGACGTGGTCCGGGTGGTGGTGGGTCAGCCAGACCTGCGACAGTTCCCAGCCACGGGCGTCCAGCTCGGCCAGGATCGGCGCCGCCTCGGGCACGTCGACGAGGGCGGTCTCGCCCGAGGCCTCGTCGCGCAGGAGGTAGGCGTAGTTGTCGGACAGACAGGGGATGGTGACGAGGGCGAGAGCCATGGTCATTTCCTTCGCACTTGCTATTGTTGGTGAGTGAAACCGATTGCGGGACGGCTTGCAATGCACCTGGATGTTCAGGATCTGCGCAATTTCTACTACCGCTCGACCCTGGGCCGGGCGGCGCAGGCCAATATCCGTGGCCGCGTGCTTCAGTTCTGGCCCGAGGCGCAGGGCCAGACCGTGCTGGGCTATGGCTTTGCCGTGCCGCTGCTGCGTCCCTACCTGCCCGACGCCCGGCGCGTGATCGCCCTGATGCCCGCGCCGCAGGGGGTGATGCCCTGGCCCGCCGCCATGCCCAATGTCTCGGTCCTGTGCGAAGAGACTCTCTGGCCGGTCGAGACCGGCCATGTGGACAAGCTGGTGGTGATGCATGGGCTCGAGACCACGGAGCGGCCCTCGGACCTGCTGGAAGAATGCTTCCGCGTGTTGGGGCCGGGGGGCAAGGCGCTGTTCATCGTGCCGCATCGATCGGGGCTATGGTCGCGCTCTGACCGCACGCCCTTCGGCTACGGGCGGCCCTACAGCCAGGGCCAGCTCGAAGCGCAGCTGAAGCGGCACAACTTCCTGCCCGAGCGGCATCAGCACACGCTTTACCAGCCGCCCTCGTCGCGGCGCTTCTGGCGCAAGACGGCACGGTTCTGGGAAAGCTTCGGAGACCATCTTTCGGTGGTGCTCTCGGGCGGCGTGCTGATGGTCGAGGCCAGCAAGCGCGTGCAGGCCTCCAGCGGTCCCGGAGAGAAGGTGCGTTCGGGCTCGGGTCTGCGGGTGCTGGAAGGACTGACCGGCGCCAAGCCCGAAACCGCGAGCGCCCGCAGGAGCTAGGGGCAGGCGGGGCCACCGGCGCAGGGTGGGTGAGACCCACCTTCCGGCTACGGCCCCGCAGTGGCCCCTTAGAGGGCCGAAGCCGCCGTGGTCGTTCCGCCTGATTCCACGATGAAGATATCGTCGAGGGTAATGTCGGTGCCGTCGCTCGCCACGCGGATCGACTGGACCACATCCTCGCCCGAGCCATGCGAGAGCGTGATCTCGACATCGACGTAGCCCGCCACGCCCGAGTCGACGATCTCGACACTGGTCTCGGCCAGGTTGTAGCTGGCGGGCAGCTCCACCTGCAGGATGTCCTCTGTGCCGTCGAAATCCTGGATGACGCCCATGTCGCGGATGTAATCGTCCCCGCTGAGCGCATCGAAGGCGGTCTGGGTCTGCAACGAGCTCTCGGGGAGGATGAAGGTATCCGCGCCCTCGCCGCCATATGCCTCGGCCGAGCCATAGGCGATGATCTGGTCCTCGCCGCTGCCACCGTAGAGGGTCGTGCTCTCGCGCCCGATCAGCGCGTCGTTGCCCGAGCCGCCGTAGGCCGAGCTTTCGTTGTCAGCGATCAGCAGGTCGTCGCCCGAGTCGCCGTGGATAGAGCTTTGGTCGTCGCCGATCATCAGATCGGCCCCGGCCCCGCCATGACCCTCTGCGAGATCCGCGACGCTTATGGTGTCCTCGCCGTAGCCGCCATACATCGAAGAGGCGTTGATGCCGTAGAGGATATCCTCGTTCAGCCCGCCATAGCCCGAGACGGAGTCATCTCCGAAGATATCGTCCGCCCCGGCGCCACCGTAGAGCGAGGCCGAGCCGCCGCCGTCCACGAGGTTGACCCCCAGCGTATCATTGCCGGCCTCGCCGCGAAGATCCGCATAGCCTGCACCATATAGCTGATCGTCACCGCCGCCGCCGCGCCCCTGTGCATCGTCGAAGGCATGGATCTCGTCCGCGCCGGACCCGCCCTTGCCAAAGGCAGAGTCGTAAAGCTCCAGCGTATCGCTGCCCTCACCACCGTAGAGAGAGGACTCTTCCCAGCCGGCCAGGACGTCATCACCCGAGCCGCCGTAGGCGCGCCCGGTGTCATTGGCGCTCAGGGTGTCATCGCCTTGCTCCCCGAAGGTCTGGGCGTCGCCCGCGGGCAGATAATTTGTGGCGCTGTCGTCGATCCCGCGCCCGAGGTAGAGCCTGTCGTTGCCCTCGCCCCCATGGGCCTCGGCGTAGTCATAGGCCGAGAGAACATCGTCGCCGGAGTCGCCATGGAACTGCGCCTCGCCTGCAGCGAAGCCGGCATCACTGCCCGCACCGCCGTAGGCCACCGAACGATCGAGCGCCCCTATGACGTCATTGCCGCTGCCGCCGTAGATCGTGCTCTCTTCGAGCCCGATCATATCGTCGTCGCCCTGCAGCCCGAAAGCTGTCCCGTCGCCGGTGTAGATACCGTGGTCCGCCTCTGCTGTGCCCGGGAGCGGGCCTTCCCGCCCGGTCTCGTAGGTTTCCCAATCCGTGGCTTCCACCTCTTCCCGGAAGTAATCCTGCGCCGGGGTCTCCAGCATGTCGCCGAGGTCATCCTCGGGGCCGGGGGTCTCGAGCTCGTCGTCGCCGGAGGCTTCCGAGGTGTCGTCCGAGTCGTCGTCATCCCAAAGCACGAAGCCGGCGAGCAACGGAAGGATCAATAATGCGAGCAATTCCATGGAGTTAAGGCTTCTTGCAGTGGGGCCGCGATGCGGGACCGGGTTGTATACCTGAGCCGAGCATCATGTTTTTCTGCGGCGTAACAATGGCTTGGGCATGGAAACAGAGTGTTTCGCCACAGTTTTGCCACAAAGTGCCGGATTCTGATGCTAACCCGCAACAGGAGGGGGTTCCATGCGCCTGCGTAGAGCCGCTCGCGCCGCCGCGACGGGGCCAGCGAGAAAACCTGCCCGAGGCTTTTTGCCGCCGAATCTTTGACTAAGCATGAGACCCCTAGCAAGGCAAAACCCAAAAAGGTGAACAAATACTTGTGCTTTGGTGCAGGGGGCCGCTAGGGAAGGGCTCGAAAAAGCGTCAGCTTTCGCTGAACCTACTGAAAAACAAGGCCCTTGGCCGATAGGATAGGTGCTTCAAGCGGGTTGATGGGTGGGGAGGCCTCTGCTACACCCCCACCGATTTTGATGCTCTGCTATGACAGGGCTGCAAACCCCCTGCGCCGGTGCCACGCCCGGACGGGGCCGAAAATCGGAAGGGTGGACGTGTCCGAACCAGCTTCGATCTCCTACGGCATCGCCTCGCGCTATGCTCAGGCCGTCTTCGATATCGCGAAGGAAAACGGCAAGCTGAAAGAGCTTGAAACCAACGTCAAGGATCTGGCCGAAGCCCTGGCTTCCAGCGAAGACCTGAACGAGATGATCTCTTCGCCGATCTATTCGCGTGAAGACCAGGAAAAGGCGATCCTTGCCCTGGGCGACGCCCTGGGTCTCAAGCCCGTTTCCAAGAACGCCCTGGGTCTGATGGCCCAGAAGCGCCGCCTCTTCGCCCTGCCGCAGTATTGCCAGCGCCTGCTGGAACTGCTGGCCGAAGAGAAGGGCGAAGTGACCGCCGAGGTGACCTCGGCCGCGCCGCTCTCTGCCGAACAGCAGGAAAAACTCTCCGCCATGCTCGCCGACAATCTCGGCAAGCAGGTGGCCCTGAACACCGCCGTCGATGAATCCCTCATCGGTGGCCTCGTCGTCAAGGTTGGGTCCCGGATGATCGACACGTCGATCCGCTCCAAGCTCAACTCCCTTCAGAATGTCATGAAAGAGGTCGGATAAATGGGAGTCCAAGCAGCCGAAATTTCTGCTATCCTCAAGGAGCAGATCAAGAACTTTGGCCAGGAGGCCGAAGTGGCCGAAGTCGGCCGGGTGCTGTCCGTCGGTGACGGTATTGCCCGTGTCCACGGCCTCGACAGCGTCCAGGCGGGCGAGATGGTCGAATTCCCCGGTGGTATCATGGGTATGGCGCTGAACCTCGAAGCCGACAACGTCGGCGTCGTGATCTTCGGCTCCGACCGTGACATCAAGGAAGGCGATGTCGTCAAGCGCACCAACTCCATCGTGGACGTTCCCGCAGGCCCCGCCCTGCTGGGTCGCGTCGTCGACGGTCTGGGCAACCCGCTGGACGGCAAGGGTCCGATCGAAGGCATCGAGCGTCGCGTCGCCGACGTGAAGGCGCCGGGCATCATTCCCCGTAAGTCTGTGCACGAGCCGATGGCCACCGGCCTGAAGTCCGTGGACGCCATGATCCCGATCGGCCGTGGCCAGCGGGAACTGATCATTGGTGACCGTCAGACCGGCAAGACCGCCGTGGCTCTGGACGCGATCCTGAACCAGGCGTCCTACAACGCTGCCGCCGGCGACGACGAGAGCAAGAAGCTCTACTGTATCTACGTCGCAGTCGGTCAGAAGCGCTCCACCGTTGCTCAGCTGGTGAAGAAGCTGGAAGAGACCGGCGCCATCGAATACTCGATCGTCGTCGCCGCCACCGCTTCCGACCCCGCGCCGATGCAGTACCTCGCGCCCTACACCGCAACCGCGATGGCCGAGTACTTCCGCGACAACGGCAAGCACGCACTGATCATCTATGATGACCTTTCCAAGCAGGCCGTGGCCTACCGCCAGATGTCCCTGCTGCTGCGTCGTCCGCCGGGCCGTGAAGCCTATCCGGGTGACGTTTTCTACCTGCACTCCCGCCTGCTGGAGCGTTCGGCAAAGCTGAACGAGGACTTCGGTTCGGGCTCGCTGACCGCACTGCCGATCATCGAAACCCAGGGCGGCGACGTGTCGGCCTTCATCCCGACCAACGTGATCTCGATCACCGACGGCCAGATCTTCCTGGAAACCGAACTGTTCTACCAGGGCATCCGCCCCGCCGTGAACACCGGTCTGTCGGTTTCGCGTGTTGGTTCCTCGGCTCAGACCAAGGCCATGTCCTCGGTTGCCGGCCCGGTGAAACTGTCGCTCGCCCAGTACCGCGAGATGGCCGCCTTCGCCCAGTTCGGTTCCGACCTGGACGCCGCAACTCAGCGTCTGCTGAACCGTGGTGCCCGTCTGACCGAGCTGATGAAGCAGCCGCAGTACGCGCCGCTGACCAACGCTGAAATCGTCTGCGTCATCTTCGCGGGCACCAACGGCTACCTGGACAACGTCCCGGTCAAGGAAGTTGGTCGCTACGAGGCTGAGCTGCTCTCCTTCCTGCGCACCAAGAAGCCGGAAGTTCTCGAGTGGATCACCACCGAAGATCCCAAGATCAAGGGTGAGCCCGCAGACAAGCTGAAGGCAGTGCTGGACGAATTCGCAGCTGACTTCGCCTGAGCCTAGGGAGGTAACACATGCCTTCTCTGAAGGACCTCAAGAACAGGATCGCGTCGGTCAAGTCGACCCGCAAGATCACCAAGGCCATGCAGATGGTTGCCGCGGCGAAACTTCGCCGCGCGCAGGAGGCCGCCGAGATGTCCCGCCCCTACGCGGAACGTTTCAACGCGGTCCTCGGCCAGCTGGCATCCTCGGTGGGCGGGTCTGACACCGCGCCGCTCCTGCTGAAGGGCACCGGAAAGGACGACGTGCATCTGCTCGTCGTCATGACCGCTGAACGCGGGCTTTGCGGCGGGTTCAACACGAACATCGTCAAGCTGGCCCGGACGAAGATCGAAGAGCTGAAAGCAGCCGGCAAGACGGTGAAGATCCTCACCGTCGGCAAGAAAGGCCGCGAGCAGCTCAAGCGTAACTACGGTGACAGCTTCGTGGGTCACGTCGACCTGAGCGAAGTGAAGAACGTGGGCTACGCCAATGCCCAGGAGATCGCGGCCAAGCTGCTCTCGTCCTTCGATGAAGGCGAGTTCGACGTGGCGACGATCTTCTTCGGCAAGTTCGAGAACGTCGTCAGCCAGGTGCCGACCGCGCAACAGGTGATCCCGGCCGAGTTTGAAGAAACCGATGGCCCGGCCACCGATTACGACTACGAGCCCGGTGAGGCCGAGATCCTGGAAGAGCTGCTGCCCCGTGGCGTGGCGACCCAGATCTTCGCGGCCCTGCTGGAAAACGCTGCCTCGGAGCAGGGTGCCCGGATGTCCGCCATGGACAACGCGACCCGCAACGCTGGCGAGATGATCGACAAGCTGTCCATCGAGTACAACCGTACCCGTCAGGCGGTCATCACCAACGAGCTGATCGAAATCATTTCGGGCGCCGAGGCGCTCTAAGGAACCGGAGACAACGACATGGCATTGAAAGGCAAAGTGACCCAGGTCATTGGCGCCGTCGTGGACGTGCAGTTTGAAGACGGCCTGCCGGCCATCCTCAACGCGCTGACCACTGACAACAACGGCAACAAGCTGGTTCTGGAAGTCGCACAGCACCTGGGCGAAAACACCGTCCGTACCATCGCGATGGACGCGACCGAAGGTCTCGTCCGTGGCCAGGCAGTGGAAGACACCGCGGGTCCGATCTCGGTTCCCGTCGGCAAGGCCACCCTGGGCCGCATCCTGAACGTCATCGGCGAGCCGGTTGACGAAAAGGGCCCCGTCGCCGCAGACGAGACCCGCCCGATCCACGCTGAGGCCCCGGCCTTCAGCGAACAGGCGACCGAGACCGAGATCCTCGTGACCGGCATCAAGGTCATCGACCTGCTGGCCCCCTACTCGAAGGGCGGCAAGATCGGCCTCTTCGGCGGTGCCGGCGTGGGCAAGACCGTTCTCATCATGGAACTGATCAACAACATCGCAAAGGTGCACTCGGGCTACTCCGTGTTCGCCGGTGTTGGCGAGCGGACCCGTGAGGGCAACGACCTCTACCACGAGATGATCGAATCCAACGTGATCAAGCCGGACAACCTGGAAGAATCCCAGGTGGCCCTGGTCTACGGTCAGATGAACGAACCTCCGGGGGCCCGTGCCCGTGTTGCTCTGACCGGCCTGACCCTGGCCGAGCAGTTCCGCGACAGCTCCGGTACCGACGTTCTGTTCTTCGTCGACAACATCTTCCGCTTCACCCAGGCAGGTTCCGAGGTGTCCGCACTTCTGGGCCGTATCCCCTCCGCCGTGGGTTACCAGCCGACGCTGGCCACCGACATGGGCGCCATGCAGGAGCGGATCACCTCGACCAAGTCGGGCTCGATCACCTCGATCCAGGCCGTCTACGTTCCCGCGGACGACCTTACCGACCCCGCACCGGCGACCACCTTCGCCCACCTCGACGCAACCACCAACCTGAACCGTGCGATCTCGGAACTGGGTATCTACCCGGCCGTTGACCCGCTCGACTCCTCCTCGCGCCTGATGGATCCGCAGATCATCGGCGAAGAGCACTACCAGGTGGCCCGCGACGTCCAGGGTATCCTCCAGCGCTACAAGTCGCTGCAGGACATCATCGCCATTCTCGGCATGGACGAACTGTCGGAAGAGGACAAGCTGACCGTGGCCCGTGCCCGGAAGATCCAGCGTTTCCTGTCCCAGCCCTTCGACGTGGCAAAGGTCTTCACCGGCTCCGATGGCGTCCAGGTTCCCCTGGAAGACACCATCAAGTCGTTCAAGGCAGTTGTCGCCGGCGAATACGACCACCTGCCCGAAGCCGCCTTCTACATGGTCGGTGGCATCGACGAGGTGATCGCCAAGGCCGAGAAACTCGCAGCAGAAGCCGCGTAAGGGGCTGATCTGATGGCAAACACGATGGACTTCTCCCTTGTCTCTCCGGAACGGAGCCTGGTCTCCGGCCCGGTGAGCGAGGCGCAGATTCCGGCAGAGGAAGGCGATCTGACGGCCATGCCCGGGCATGCTCCGATGATCACCACCCTCCGTCCCGGTCTGCTGCACCTCAAGGGGCCGGATGGAGAGGACGATTACGTCGTCTCCGGCGGTTTCGCCGAGATCTCGGCCGAGGGCGTGACCGTCCTTGCCGAACGTGCGCTGCACACCAAGGAAATGACCCAGGAAATCCTGACGGACTGGGTCAAGGAAGCTCACAAGGCCTGGAAGGACGCGACCGACGACAATGGCGTCGCGCGTGCGGGCAAGCTCCTGGCCGACATGGTCGCCATGGGCACCCATATCGGCCTCGACCCGGACCACGCGAACTACATCGAGTGATCCGAAAGAGCATTCGCTTCTCGCAGAGGCCCCGGCAATCGCCGGGGCCTCTTGCGTTTCGGCGCCCGCATTCCGGTGCATGCAGTCCGCCCCGGTCCTCCGGCTCCCGTATTTCGGGGCGGGCGCACACGATTTCTCAATCCTCTCAGGTCTTCCTCCGACAGGGGTTTTGCGCTCTCGCGTGACCGGAACCCTACGGACGCGGATATTTTTTTCGCCGGGGGGCTCCACATTGCCAATTGAAACGATCAGGATGCAGCCAGAGCCAGAAGATCGGACAAGATGAAGAAGCTGACTTCCCATTGCATCGGGGTGGAGGACGGAGAGATCGTCCTTTTCTCCGATTTCCAGGACGAGGGTGAGATGTGGACCGGCAAGGGCCCGCGTGAGCGCCGCCGCAAGGTCTCGTTCTCGGAAAGCTACCTGAGCCCGCCTGCGGTGCATTGCGCGCTGTCCATGTGGGACATGGACAATGCCACCAACCTGCGCGGCGAGATCCAGGCCGAGAACATCACCTGCGAGGGGTTCGAGGTGGTCTTCAAGACCTGGGCCGACAGCCGCATCGCCCGCGCCCGTGCCCATTGGATGGCCATAGGCGCGGTCCGCGCTCCCGGCGATTGGGACGTCTGAGCAGGGGCGCACCCGAGGCAGCCGGGCGCCCTTCATCATCACCAGGCTGAAAATACTCCGGGGGAGTCTCCGGCACGGAGACGGGGGCAGAGCCCCCGCGACCTCTCAAAGTTCTATGGCGTCGAGCACCTCGGGTTCGATCACGTCGACACCGGGCAGCTCGGCCTTCAGCACCTCGGCGCTCTGCTCGAGCAGCGGGAAGGTGCGGTAGTGCATGGGGATGACCGTCTTGAAGTCGAAGAAGGTCTTCGCCGCATAGGCCGCGCGCTTCATGTCCATGGTGAAATGGCCGCCGGCGCAGAGCACGCCGATGTCGGGCTTGTGCAGATCGTTGAAGATCTTCATGTCCGCCATGACGTCGGTATCGCCCGAGAAGTACAGCACCTTGCCCTCGCCCTCGATCATGAAGCCGGCTTCGGTGCCGAGGTAGACCGGCCCATTGGGCCCCTCGGTGGAAGAGGAGTGCGTGGCATTGACCATGGTCACCTTCACCCCGCCGATATCCACCGTGCCGCCCTTGTTGAAGCCGGTGGTCTCGACCCCGAACTTGTCGGCGACGTATTTCATCAGCTCGACCATGCCGAAGACCGGGATGCCCAGCTCCTTCGCCACGGGGCCGACGTCCGAAAGGTGATCGCCATGGCCATGGGTGCAGAAGATATGCGTCGCGCCGGCGATGGCCTCGGCGCGCTTGTCGTCGGGCAGCATCGGGTTCCCGCCCAGGAAGGGATCGAGCAGCAGCACCTTGTCCGCGATCTCGAGCCGGAAAGATCCATGTCCGAGCCAGATCAGTTTCATCTTGAACCTCCAGGTGATTGCGCCGAGCCTGTCAGGGCCCGGCCATTCCGGCCCAGAGCCTAGCGCCCCGACCGACGAAGGAAAGCCCCTTGGACTGGACCCGCCCGATTGATGCCTATTGCGAACGCCTCGGACCGGGGCTCTGGGCCGAGCCCGTCAATGCGCTGACCAACCTGGCCTTCCTGCTGGCCGCGCTCTGGTCCTGGTCACGGCTGCGGGACAGGAGCAGGGGCACGGGCATCGGGCTGGGCACCGGCCAGCTGCTGGCGGCGGTGCTCTTCGTGATCGGCCTGGGCTCGGGTCTCTTCCACACCCTCGCCAACAGCTGGTCGAGCCTCGCCGACACGCTGCCGATCCTGGCCTTCATCCTGATCTACATCTTCGCCGCCACCCGCGACTTCCTCGAGCGCCCGGTCTGGCTGGCAGCGCTGATCGCCGTCGCGTTCCTGCCTTTCGCGGCGCTGACCGCGCCGCTCTTTGCCAAGCTGCCGCTCTACGGGGTCAGCGCGCCCTACCTGCCGGTGCCGCTGCTTATCGCGATCTATGCCGGGCTGCTGCGCCACTGGAAGCCGCAGACGTCGCGGGGATTGTTCATCGGGGCGGGGCTCTTGATGCTCTCGCTCACCTTCCGCTCTGCCGACGAGCTCGTCTGTCGCCAGACCGCCGGCATCGGTACCCATTTCATCTGGCATCTGCTGAATGCGGTGATGCTGGCCTGGATGATCGAGACATGGGCACGTCATCAGGCGCTGCATGTGCTTGCGGGCAAGGCGCGCGGGCGCTAAACCCGACCCGATCCAGAACCAGGAGCATCCGATGTCGATCGACAAGGCAACCGCCGCGAAAGTGGCGAAACTGGCCCGCATCAAGGTGGAAGAGGACGCGCTGCCCGCGCTGGCAGGCGAGTTCAATACCATTCTTGGCTTCATCGAGCAGCTGAACGAGGTCGATGTTGAGGGCGTCGAGCCCATGACCTCGGTCACGCCCATGCGGCTGAAGCGGCGCGAGGACGTGGTGACCGAAGGCGGTCAGCAGGACAAGATCCTGGCCAATGCCCCCGATGCCCGCGAAGGCTTCTTCGCCGTCCCCAAGGTGGTCGAGTAAGACCCTAGCCGCAACGCCCGTTCAAGAGAGGCGAGACGACATGACCGAGCTGAACACACTGACCATCGCCCAGGCCCGCGACGCGCTGAAGGCCGGCGAGACGACTTCGACCGCGCTGACCGAAAGCTGCCTGGCCGCTATCGACTCCGCCGATGCGCTGAACGCCTTCGTCCACAAGACGCCCGAGCTGGCGCTGGAGCAGGCGAAAGCCGCCGATGCCCGTATCGCGGCCGGTGACGCGCCGGACCTCTGCGGCATCCCGCTGGGGATCAAGGACCTCTTCTGCACCAAGGGCGTGCCCTCGCAGGCGGCCTCGAACATCCTCGAAGGCTTCAAGCCGCAATACGAATCGACGGTCAGCCAGAACCTCTTCGACGCCGGCGCCGTGATGCTGGGCAAGCTGAACATGGACGAGTTCGCCATGGGCAGCTCGAACGAGACCTCCTGCTACGGCAATGCCGTGAACCCCTGGCGCCGCGGCAATGACGACACCGCGCTGACGCCGGGCGGCTCTTCGGGCGGCTCGGCCTCTGCCGTGGCGGCAGACCTCTGCCTGGGCGCCACCGGCACCGACACCGGCGGCTCCATCCGCCAGCCCGCCGCCTTCACCGGCATCACCGGCATCAAGCCCACCTATGGCCGCTGCTCCCGCTGGGGGATCATCGCCTTCGCCAGCTCGCTGGACCAGGCCGGCCCGATGACCAAGGACGTGCGCGACAGCGCGATCATGCTGCAGGCCATGTGCTCGCATGATCCCAAGGATTCGACCTCGGTCGACTTCCCGGTGCCCGATTTCGAGGCGGCGCTGACCGGCGATATCCGCGGCAAGACCATCGGTATCCCGAAGGAATACCACCTCGACGGCATGCCCGACGAGATCGACCAGCTCTGGACCCGCGGCAAGGAAATGCTGGCGGATGCAGGGGCCAAGGTCGTCGATATCTCGCTGCCCCACACCAAGTACGCGCTGCCCGCCTACTACGTGATCGCCCCGGCCGAGGCCTCGTCCAACCTGGCCCGCTACGACGGCGTGCGCTACGGCCAGCGCGCCACCCTGGCCGCCGGTGACGGTATCACCGAGATGTACGAGAAGACCCGCGCCGAGGGCTTCGGCCACGAGGTGCAGCGCCGCGTCATGGTCGGCACCTACGTGCTGTCGGCCGGCTTCTACGACGCCTACTACAACCGCGCCCGCAAGGTCCGTGCCCTGATCAAGAAGGACTTCGACGATGTCTTCGCGGCGGGTGTCGATGCGATCCTGACCCCGGCCACCCCCTCGGCCGCCTTCGGCCTGGGCGAGATGACCGAGGCCGACCCGGTGCAGATGTACCTCAACGACGTCTTCACCGTGACGGTGAACCTCGCCGGCCTGCCCGGCATCTCGGTTCCCGCCGGCGTCGACAAGCAGGGGCTTCCGCTGGGTCTGCAGCTGATCGGCAAGCCTTGGGAAGAGGGCGACCTGCTGAACACCGCCTATGTGCTCGAACGCGCGGCAGGCTTTGTTTCCAAGCCTGCGAAATGGTGGTAATCCACCGCGGGTGATCCCTGTCGGCCCGTGTCGCGCTTGAGGCGCTGATCCCTGCGCGGCAGTATGGATCTGCCGCTGAACGAGAGAGAGCGAGATGCGCGAACTGACCCTGGCCATGGCCCTTCTGGGCCTTGCCTCCTGTGCCCCTGCCGTGCCCGACAGCGCGGCGGGCGTGGGCTTCGGAGATTACGAAAGCTACCAGCAGAGCCGCGAGGCCGAGCTTCAGGCCCGGACCATCGCGCCGCCGGCGCAGGTCTCCTCCGAGACCCTGCCCGGCGAGTCCGGCGCGCCGCTTTCCGCCATGGCGACGCTGCCGCCGGGCGCAGAGACCACCCAGGCTGGCCCTGCCGCCGGTGATCCCGACAGTGCCGAGGCGCTGGCCGCGGATACCCAGGCCGCGCTGATGGCCGGGCTGAACTCGGGCGAGACCCCGCTCGAGGCCAGCCCCTCGAACCCGGCGCCCGAGGCAGTCAACGCCCTGGGCATTTCGGCAGAGAACGATTTCGCCGCCGTGGATGCACAGCGTTCGATTGCCGAGGACCGCGAGTTCATCCAGGAAAACCGCCAGAAGTACGAACAAGTTGCGCCCGAGGCTCTGCCCGAGCGCACGGCGGCACGTCCCAACCTGGCAGCCTATGCGCTTGAGACCACCCATGCGCCGGGCACGCCGCTCTACACCAGGCTGGGGCTGAATGCGGAAGCTCGCTACACCAGAAATTGCGCCAAGTATCCGTCGCCCGACATGGCTCAGGCAGATTTCCTGGCAAAGGGCGGGCCGCAGCGCGATCGTCTCGGGCTTGATCCGGATGGTGACGGCTTCGCCTGCACCTGGGACCCGGCGCCCTTCCGCAAGGCCGCCGGAGGCGGGAACTGATCTCTTGATCGGAGACCCCTCTGCCCGGTCGCATCGCTCGCCCAACCAGGGCGCGCGGCGCGACGGCTTGCGGCCCTCGCTGGTGGTCCTTCATCACACCGACATGCAGAGCGCCGAAGCGGCGCTGGAGCGGCTTTGCGACGAGACGCGCGCCGCGCCGGTGTCTTCCCACTACCTGATTGCAGAGGATGGGCGTCTCTGGCAGCTCGTCGACGAGTCCCGGCGGGCCTGGCACGCGGGGCTGGGAAGCTGGGGCGGGCAGGGCGACGTGAATTCGCGCTCCATCGGGATCGAGCTGGCCAACCCGGCGGCCAATCCCTTCGCCGAACCACAGATGGCGCGGCTCGAGCGCCTGCTTCCGGGCATCCTGGCGCGCTGGCAGATCCCGCCCGAGGGCGTCATCGCCCATTCCGACCTGGCCCCTGACCGCAAGGTCGATCCCGGTCCGAAGTTCGACTGGCGCCGGTTGGCCCTGCAGGGTCTGGCAGCCTGGCCCGATGCAGAGGCCCGGCAAGAGGGCGAGCTGGCCCGCGACCTGGCCCGCATCGGCTATCCTGTCGCAGACATGGCGCTGGCACTGCAGGCCTTCCGCCTGCGCTTCCGTCCCTGGGCCACGGGGCCCGCGTGCGCCGAAGACCGGATCGCCGCGCGCGACCTCGCCTTGCGCTATCCGGCAACAGCGGAGCGGTAGCCTTCCGCAGGCGCGTTGAAGATACCGAGGGCAGGGGGCTCTGCCCCCGTCTCCGTGCCGGAGACTCCCCCGGAGTATTTTCAGCCTGGTGATGATGAAGGGCCTCCTGCCTCGACCGGGCCGCCAGGACGGCCGCTGCCGGCGGCGGGCTGAGGCCCCGGATTGGGTGTGGGATCGGGGCCCCAGCAGGTCTGGCCCTTGCGAAATACTTGCCTCCCGCGCTGCATAGGCATAGGGCTTGGCGCCATGCGGATGATGTTTCTCGGAGATGTGATGGGGCGCGCCGGGCGCGCGGCTGTCACGGAGTGGCTGCCCAAGCTGCGTGCAGCGTGGCGGCTGGATTTCGTCGTGGTCAATGGCGAGAACGCCAGCCATGGCGCCGGTCTGACCGGCGCCCATGCCAAGCTGATCCTCGATGCCGGAGCCGATGTGGTGACACTCGGCGACCATGCCTTCGACCAGAAGGACATGCTGCAGGCCATCGAGGGCGACAAGCGCATCATCCGGCCGCTGAACTTCGCCAAGGAATGCCCCGGCGTCGGCGCTCGGGTCTTCGATGCGCCGGGTGGGCGCAAGGTGCTGGTGACCCAGGTGCTGGGCCAGGTCTTCATGAAGCGTCCCTTCGAGGATCCCTTCAGCCATCTCGACGCGGTGCTGCGCAAGTACCCCCTGGGCGGGCTGGTGCAGGCGGCACTGGTCGATGTGCATTGCGAAGCCACCTCGGAGAAGATGGCCATGGGCCATTTCTGCGACGGGCGGGCCTCGGTGGTGGTCGGCACCCATACCCATGTGCCCACGGGCGACGCGCAGATCCTGCCGCGCGGCACCGCCTTTCAGTCGGACGCGGGCATGACCGGCGATTACGATTCGGTCATCGGCATGGACAAGGCCGAGCCGCTGCGCCGCTTTGTCACCGGCATGGCCAAGGGCCGCTTCACGCCGGCCGAGGGCGAGGCCACCGTCTCGGGCCTCTACGTCGAGACCGATGATCGCACCGGCCGTGCGACGCGGGTCGAGATGGTTCGCCAGGGCGGACGCCTGTCGCCCTCGGGGCCCGGCCCGGTCTGAGCACAGGTCCCGCAATCCGCAATCATGGCCATACCCGTCAGAAATGCAGCGCCCGGCGTGACCAGGGGCGCGGTTTCGCAGGAGGCGCTTGCGTGGCGTGGGGCTCAGCGCCTAGATCATTCAAAGCGCATGCGATTTGCCCGAGGGAGCTGTCCGAATGCTGGCGCCTGAAATGACCGGAGCGACACCGGGGCTTTTGGCCCTTGGGGTGGTGCTGGTAATGTTCATCCTCTTCGTGAGAGAGGACTACCCGACCGAAGTCGTGGCCATCGCCGGTGTCTCGGTGATGCTGCTGGCCGGGCTCTTGCCATATGACATGGCGCTTGCGGTGCTTTCGAACCCCGCCCCCTGGACCATCGCCGCGATGTTCCTGGTGATGGGGGCCCTGGTGCGGACCGGTGCGCTGGAGGCCTTCACCCGTGTCGCCACGGCGCAGGCAAGTCAGCGGCCGATCCTGGCGCTGACGGTGCTTTTCGCCTTCGTCGTCGGCTCTTCGGCCATCGTGTCGAACACCCCGGTGGTGGTGGTGATGATCCCGGTCTTCGTGCAGATGGCCAAGACGCTGGGGATACTGCCCTCGAAGCTGCTGATCCCGCTCTCTTACGCCGCTGTCATGGGCGGCACGCTGACCCTGATCGGGACCTCGACCAACCTGCTGGTCGATGGGGTCGCCCGTGCCCAGGGCATGGCGCCCTTCACCATCTTCGAGGTCACGCCGATCGGCCTCATCGTCGTTGCCTGGGGTGGTCTCTACCTGCTGGTCGCGGGACGTTTCCTGCTGCCGAAGCGCGAATCCATGGCCTCGATGCTGTCGGACCGCTCGAAGATGAAGTTCTTCACCGAGGCGGTGATCCCCCCCGACAGCAACCTGGTGGGCCGCGAGGTCACCGGAGTGCAGCTCTTCAAGCGCGAGGGCGTGCGGCTGATCGACGTGATCCGTGGTGACGAATCCCTGCGCCGCAACCTGAAGGGCGTGGTGCTGGAGGTGGGCGACCGGGTGGTGCTGCGCAGCCAGATTTCCGAACTGCTGAGCCTCCAGCGCGACCGCAGCCTGAAGCGCATGGACCAGGTGAGCGCGGTCGAGACCACCACCGTCGAGGTGCTTATCACGCCGGGCTGCAAGATGGTGGGACGTTCGCTGGGGTCGCTGCGCCTGCGTCGCCGCTACGGGATCTATCCGCTGGCCGCGCATCGGCGGAACCAGAACATCGGCCGCCAGCTGGACGAGCTGGTGGTTCGGGTCGGTGATACGCTGCTGCTGGAAGGCGCGCCCGACGACATCAAGCGGCTGGCGCGCGAGATGGACATGGTGGACGTGGCGACACCGACCGAGCAGGCCTATCGCCGCTCCCATGCGCCGATCGCCATTGCCGCGATCCTGGGGATCGTGGTGCTGGCCGGCATGGGCGTGGCGCCGATCCTGCTCTTGTCGGTGCTGGCCGTGGCGCTGGTGCTGGTGACCCGCTGCGTCGATGCCGACGAGGCCTTTGCCTTCGTCGACGGGCGCCTGCTGGCGATGATCTTCTCGATGCTGGCCATCGGCGCGGCGCTGGAGCACACCGGCGCGGTTGAGATGATCGTGCGCATCATTGCCCCCGTGATGTCCGACCTGCCGCCCTTCCTGGTGATCTGGGGGGTCTACCTGCTGACCTCGGTGCTGACCGAGCTGGTCTCGAACAATGCCGTGGCCGTGGTCATGACGCCGATTGCCGTGGGCCTGGCCCAGGCCATGGGGATCGACCCGCGCCCGCTGGTGGTGGCGGTGATGATCGCCGCCTCGGCCAGCTTCGCCACGCCCATCGGGTATCAGACCAACATGCTGGTCTATGGTCCGGGCGGCTATCGCTTCACCGATTTCATGCGCATCGGCATCCCGCTGAACCTGTCCATGGGGCTGGTGGTCAGCGCGGCGATTCCCTTCTTCTGGTCCGTCTGAGACGAGGAGGGGGAGGGGGCTCTGCCCCCGTCGCTGCGCGACTCCCCCGCAGTATTTTCAGCCGTCGGATAGATACAAGGGCCGCTTGCGTCTATCCGACGGCTGAAAATACTGCCGCCGGAGGCTTCTTCGGCCTACGGGCAGCACCGGGGTGTCGTGGTCCGGGCTGGCGGCGGCCAGGGGCGCGCGCCCTTACATTGAGGCGAGAGCCTGGCGGACCGTGGCCATGCGTTCGGAGTTGGGCGGGTGGGAGCCCAGGAACTCTTCGCCGGGATCCGGGATGCGGGTGAAGTACTGCGCGCCGATCAGCGGATCATACCCGGCGGTAAAGGCGATGCGGGTGCCAAGGGCATCGGCCTGAAGCTCGAACTGCTTGGAGTAGGAGCGGGCGGTGAAGGCCGCCCCCATGGCAGAGGCGCGGCGCACGGCCGATTTCGAGGCGCCGGAGCGCGCGGCGATCTCGGCATATTCGCGGGCGCCCTGTTCGGCGTAGCGGCGCTGCTGGCCCAGGTGATCCAGGATATGGTGGCTGGCCTCATGGGCCATGACGAAGGCCAGCTCGTCGGGATTGCGCATGTCGGCGATCAGCGCCAGCGTGAAGATCAGCACCGGCTGGCCGTTCTCGTCCAGGGTCTGGAAGGCATTGGGCGCGCTGCGCCGGCGGTGGTCGATGGCGATGCGGAAGGCGCAGCGGCCATCGGCGCGGCGGGCGCGGCAGTAGCGCTCGATCTCGGGCTCGACGGTCTGCACCACCAGGGCGAATTGCCGGGCCGCGGCCTCGGAGCCGAGGCGGGCCGGGGTGCCGGGTTGGGTGTCTCCGGTCTGGGGCAGGTCGCAGCCGGCGACCAGCAGCGCCAGGACACATGCCACGAGCGGGCGAAGGAGACGAGCAGGGGAAATCAGGGTCATCGCGGGCCAGGATCGTTTCATTCCACCTACCATATAGCGCAACTGGGCGCCGAAGGCAGGGGGAGGCTGCGCCAAACTGCAAGGCCGCGATTGACGCGCCCCCTGCTTGGGATAACCTGAGCACATCATGTTTACCATCGAACACGAATTCGACTGCACCATCGTGACCCTCGTCGATGACGGCCGCGCGCCGCTCCAGGAGGATGTCGCCATCTCGGCCTTCGAGGAATGCATCACGGTCGAGCAATTCGACCCCCGTACCGATGAGGTCCAGAAGGTCACCCTGTCGATGTCGCAGCTGCGCGACCTGGCGGCGGCGCTGAACCTGCCCGAGGGCACCTACCAGACCGTGCGCAAGCGGCGCTGAGCGCTACGCCTCGACCCGGAACACCTTGTCCCGTGACGTCTGCCCCCTGAGCAGCGTCAGCCTGGTCTTGGCCAGGCCAAGGGCCTTTGCCAGCAGCTTGCGCACCGCCTCGTTGGCCTTGCCATCTTCGGGCGGCGTGGTGACGTAGACGCGGATCGCCCCGTCCTCTTCCAGCGTGATCCGGTTGCGCGAGGCCTTGGGCGTCACCCGTACCGCGATCTCGGCGCCGGGACGGGCGAGCGGGGCAAGGTCGGGGGTCTTCGGGGCCATGCAAGCACTCCGGCGGGGTTGCGTCCGGGCAGTCCCCGGACCAGTCTGGCCCCGGAAAGACACCAGGAGGCAAAGCGATGTCAATCGAGGGCAAACCCACAACGGGCTTCTACTGGGACGAGCGCTGCTTCTGGCACGCGGGCGGCAACTACGCCATGACCCTGCCGATCGGCGGTTTCGTCCAGCCTCTGGCCGCCGGCGGCCTGCCCGAAAGCCCCGAGACCAAGCGGCGGCTGAAGAACCTGATGGATGTCTCGGGCATCACCGCCGATCTGGCCATGCGCTCTGCGCCCGAGGCCAGCCGCGAGGACCTGCTTCGCGTCCATCCCGAGGCCTACCTGGATGCCTTCAAGGCCATGTCCGACGCAGGCGGCGGAGAGCTGGGCCTGCGCACGCCCTTCGCCCAGGGCGGCTACAAGATCGCTACGCTCTCGGCTGGCCTGGCCACCACGGCGCTGGCCGATATCATGGCGGGCCGGGTGCGAAACGCCTATGCGCTGTCGCGCCCGCCGGGGCATCACTGCCTGCCCGACTGGCCCAATGGCTTCTGTCTGCTGGCCAATATCGCCATTGCCATCGAGGCCGCCAAGGCACGTGGCGAGGCCGGGCGCGTCGCCGTGATCGACTGGGACGTGCACCACGGCAATGGCACCGAACATATCTACTACGAGCGCGACGACGTGCTGACGATCTCGATCCACCAGGAGCGGAACTACCCGCTGGATACCGGCGACATCCAGGACCGGGGACGGGGCGCGGGAGAGGGGTTCAACATGAACATCCCCCTGCCGCCGGGCGCGGGCCACGACACCTACCTCGAGGTGATGGAACGCATCGTCCTGCCCGCCCTCGACAGCTACAAGCCCGATGTGATCATCGTCGCCTGCGGCTTCGATGCCGGGATCTTCGACCCGATTGCCCGCATGCTATGCACCGCCGAGACCTTCGGCGCCATGACCGGCCAGCTGAAGGAGGCCGCCGGGCGGCTCTGCGAAGGGCGGTTGCTGATGGTCCACGAGGGCGGCTACTCCGAGGTCTACGTGCCCTTCTCGGGGCACCGGGTGCTCGAGGTGCTTTCGGGGTCTGACAAGGTGGTGCCCGACCCCATGGCCGCCACCGTGGCGCAGCGCCAGCCGGGGCCGGCGGCGCGGGCCTTCTTCTCGGGGCTGGTCGGGGAAATGGCGCAAGAGTTGCTCTGAGGCGGCACTGGGCGCCTCACCGGGGGCTTTCTGCTTGAAACCCCCGGTGCGAGGGCCGACATGTCCTGCGACCGACAGGAGTAAGACATGCCCGAAAGAAATCAGCCTGCCCTGGATTTCCTGCTGAGCCGCCGCTCGCGCCCGGCCAAGACCCTGACCACCCCCGGCCCCTCGCGCGAGGCGCTCGAGGTGATCCTGACCGCCGGTGCCCGCACCCCCGATCACGGCAAGCTCGAGCCCTGGCGCTTCATCGTGCTGGAAGGCGCGGCCTTCGCCCGGCTGGCCGAGCTGGTCAGGACGCGCGGCGCGGCCCTTGGCAAGAGCGAGCAGGACATCGCCAAGAGCGTGAAGCAGTTCGAGGATGGCGTGACCTGCATCGCCGTGGTGGAAAGCCCCAAGGACTCTCCCAAGGTGCCCGCCATCGAGCAGACCTATTCCGCCGGCGCCGCCTGCCTGGCGCTGGTCAATGCGGGCCTTGCCTCGGGCTGGGGTGCCAACTGGCTGACCGGCTGGCATTGCTACGACCGGGGCTTCGTCGAAGAGGGCCTTGGCCTTGCCGCCCATGAGAGCATCGCCGGGCTGATCTATTTCGGCACCGAGCAGATCACCCCGCCCGAACGTCCCCGTCCAGAGCTGCAGGAGATCACCACGTGGATTTCGGACTGATCCTTTCCGGCTTCTTCCGGGCGCTCGGGCAGACCGGGGACCGTCGCTTTCGCCGGGTGCTGCTGATCGGTGTCGGCCTGACGCTGGCGCTGCTGATCGGCGCCTGCTGGATCACCTTTGCCGGGATCGGCTGGATGGTCGGCGACGATGCCTCCCTGCCGCTGATCGGAGAGGTCTCCTGGTTGAATGACCTGGCGGCCGTCGGCGGGCTGCTGGCGATGATGGTGGCCTCGGTCTTCCTAATGGTGCCCGTGGCCTCGGCCATCACCTCGATGTATCTCGACCAGGTCGCCGATGCGGTCGAGGACAAGCACTATCCGGGCCTGCCCCCGGTCGAGGGCGTGGGCTTCGCGGAGGGGCTGCAGGATACGCTGAGCTTCCTCGGCGTGATCATCGCCGCCAACCTCGTGGCGCTGATCTTCTACATCTTCCTCGCGCCCTTCGCGCCATTCATCTTCTGGGGGCTGAACGGCTACCTGCTGGGGCGGGAATATTTCACCCTGGCGGCCATGCGCCGCCTTGGCCGCGAGGGCGCCAACCAGCTGCGCAAGCGGCACATGCTGACGATCTGGGCCGGCGGCATCCTGATGGCGGTGCCGCTGACGGTTCCGGTGCTGAACCTGGTGGTGCCGATCCTGGGCGCTGCGACCTTCACCCATATCTTCCACGGGCTGGCCGCGAAGCGCGGCTGATCACGTCGGAAGGAACGAAAAGACCCCGCCGGGCCTTCTGGCCGCGGCGGGGTCTGTCATTTCAGGACCGGGTTTTTCAGCCCTCGGCGGTCGAGCCCATGCGGCCCCACCAGTCGAGATCCTCGATGGTGATCCAGCCCGAGAGGATGATCGTCGCGGCGATGGCAAAGAGCACCGTGGCAATGCCGGTCGTGATCCAGAGCTTGGGCTTGAGATTGTGCACCTCGAGCGAGCCTGCCTGCGTACCGGGCGTCACCTTGCCCACATCGGCCTGCGTCTTCAGGCGCAGCGGCGCGATACACATCAGGGTCATCCACCAGATGACGGCATAGAGGACGAGACCGGAGGTAATGCCCATCAGACCTGCTCCAGTTCGATCAGTGTGCCGTTGAAGTCCTTGGGGTGCAGGAAGAGCACCGGCTTGCCATGGGCGCCGATCTTCGGCTCTCCACCGCCCAGCACGCGGGCGCCTTCGGCCAGAAGGTGGTCGCGCGCGGCCAGGATGTCTTCGACCTCGTAGCAGATGTGGTGAATGCCGCCCGACGGGTTCTTTTCCAGGAACCCCGCGATCGGAGAGCCCTCGCCAAGCGGGTAGAGCAGCTCGATCTTGGTGTTGGGCAGGGTGATGAAGACCACGGTCACGCCGTGATCGGGTTCGTCCTGCGGCGCGCCGACCTCGGCACCCAGGGTCGAGCGATATTGCGCGGACGCGGCCTCGAGATCCGGCACGGCTATGGCGACATGGTTCAGACGACCGATCATCTGGGCTCCTCCAAGTTTCCCCGCTTATCACCTGTCCGCCCGCCTTCGCGCAAGACACATGCGGTCGCAGGGTCGAGCGGTCGGTGTGATTAACGTGGCGTTCATCCAACCGGGCCTAGCCTGAGGGCGCGTCTGAAAGACGCCGGAAGGTCAGGAAAACATGGAACCGCTCGACACATTCGCTTCGCCTACCGCCAGCCGGCCCATGCTGGGCCTGACGGTGCTGGTGGTAGAGGATTCGCTCTACGCTTCAGAGGCCCTGCGCCTGCTCTGCCTGCGCTCGGGCGCACGGATCAGACGGGCCGATTGCCTGAAGTCGGCACGACGACATCTGCAGGTCTACCGGCCCTCGGTGGCGGTCGTCGACCTTGGACTGCCCGATGGCTCCGGCGCGGAGCTGATCCGCGAACTCACGCGAGGCGGGCCCAAGCTGGGTGTGGTGGCGGCAATGTCCGGCGATCCCGGCACCGAAGAGATCGCGCGCGAGGCGGGCGCGCAGTGCTTCTTCGCCAAGCCGCTGACCAGTCTCGGTGCCTTCCAGAGGGAAATCCTGGCGCTCATGCCGCCCGAGTACCGGGTCTCGGGGCCGCGGCCCGTGGGCACCGACCCGATCGAACCCGACCCGGTGGCCTACAAGGACGACATGGCCCATGCGGCGGAGCTGTTGGAAGAGGCCGCGGGCACCGAGATGCTGGCCTACCTGGGCCAGTTCTTGCGCGGCGTGGCCCATTGCGCCGGTGATGAAGAGCTCATGGCCGCCGCAGCCGAGCTCGACCGCAAGCGAGAGGCGGAGGAGCCGCTGCGATCGGAACTGGCCGCTCTGGCCGGGCTGCTGCAACGACGGGTTGGCCAGCGGCTGGCGATCTAGGGGCGCGGCAGGCTTCGCGTCACCAGCTGTGGCGTGGCCGGGCTTGGGCACGCTTCTTGCCACGGATGGGCAAAGGGCGATCTGCAAGGGTCTGCGCCGGCAGGTGGTTTCTCGCGGGGGCTGGAAGAGGCCTGTCCCACGGTCTTTGGGGCTGAAAGTATCATCCGAGGGCATTGTTGCCCTGAACTCAATGGATTTGCAGCCTGTCGGTTCCAAACGAGATGTCCGGTTACGAAACGGCCTCCGGCAGCCAGTGCCCAGGCACGAGCGCGCAACAAGGGCCGCGCGTATCAGGGACATCGCAGATGAAAAAGGCGCGGGGCGGGAAACCCGCCGCCGCGCCTCCGAGAGAAAAGCCGGGGAACTGGATCAGGCGATCAGTTTTTCCGTCACTTCGATCAGGCGCTTGGCCTGGTGGGCGATGGCCGCCTTGCCCTTGTCGTCGACGCCACCGGGGGTGGTCGAGAAGCCATAGGGGTTGCCGCCCGCGGCGCCGATGGTGTCATCGGTGTAGCCGGGGGTCACGACGATGGCACCCCAGTGCATGACGGTCGGGTAGAAGCTGAGGATCGTGCCCTCCTGTCCGCCATGGACGTTGCCGGCAGAGGTGGTGGCAGTCACGGTCTTGTTGGCCAGCCCGCCCTGGGACCAGACACCGCCGAGGGTGTCGATGAAGGCCCGCACCTGCGAGGGCGCAGAGCCGAAGCGGGTCGGGAAGGAGAAGAAGTAGCCATCGGCCCAGGCCATGTCGTCAGCGGTGGCTTCGGGGATGTGGCTGGTGGCTTCCAGGTGCTGCTTCCAGGCATCCTGGGTCTCGATCACCTCTTTCGGGGCGGTCTCGGGGATGCGCAGCAGGCGCACCTCTGCACCGGCTTCACGGGCCGCGCGGGCGGCCTCTTCGGCGACGGTGTGGTTGGTGCCATAGGTGGAATAATAGAGAACTGCAATTTTGGGGGCGGTCATGGGTGTCACTCCTGAAGGTGTAGTTTGACCTACAGGTAGCCCTGACTCTGGCGCACGGAAACAGGTCTGAGCGCATAGCGACTGTGCAAATGCGCGCGGAACCCTCTCGACTTATTTCTTAGCGGAAGGCTGGCCCATGAGCCCAGACGGTCAGAGAGAATCGCTCTCCCTGCGTGACCGGCTGCACCCTGTGCAGCGCGAAGGAGGGAAAGAGCACTGCGGTGCCCTGCTTCAGCGGCGCGGTCGAGACATTGGCGTTCATCCAGACCTCCAGCGTGCCGCCCTTGTAGGCGACATCCTCTGAAAGCTGGGTGACCAGCGTCAGCTTGCGGCGGGCGGCGAGGGGGCTGTCTCCGATGTCGGAATGCCAGCCGAAGTGGCCCTCGCGCTCGGCCCCATAGCGGGCAATCTGGGGCGATTCCCCGAAGTCCTGCAGATCGAAGTCGAAGAGCGCCCGATTGGCCTCGCGCACCAGGGCGATCAGCCGGTCCATCACCCAGTCGGTCTCGGGCAGATCATCGACCCAGACCAGGTCGGCGCGGCGCAGGTTGTGGTCACGCCCGGCCCGCACGAGGCCAGCGTCACGGGTGGGGGCCGCGCGGGCAATTTCGACCAGCTGGGCACATTCGACCGCCGAGAAGGCGGCCTCGACAGGGTGGAAGGCGATCATCGGAACATCCTGAAAGGAAAGCTCTCGTAGCCTGCGCCCCTCTCCGATACTGCGCCGCAAGCGACCTGCAAGAGGTCGCTTTTCGCCCATGCGCCGGGATCTAGCCCTCGTCGCGCCAGCGGTTGGCGATGGGATAGCGGCGGTCCAGCCAGAAGGCGCGGTTGGTCAGCCGGGCCCCGGGGGCGGACTGGAAGCGCTTGTATTCCGACAGGTAGATCAGCCGCTCGACCTTCTTCACGTCGTCCCGGTCAAAGCCTGCGGCCACGCAATCGCCGACCGAGGCCTCCTGGTCGACCAGCAGGTCGAGGATGGCATCCAGCACCGGGTAGTCGGGCAGCGAATCGCTGTCCTTCTGGTCCTCGCGCAGCTCGGCCGAAGGCGGCTTGGTGATGATGCGCTCGGGGATGACCTCGCCCGCCGGGGCCTGCATCCAGTCGCGGTGGTTCAGGTTGCGCCAGCGGCAGGTCTCGAAGACGCGGGTCTTGTAGAGATCCTTGATCGGATTGTAGCCGCCCGCCATGTCGCCGTAGATCGTGGCATAGCCGACCGCGACCTCGGACTTGTTGCCGGTGGTCAGCAGCATCTCTCCGAACTTGTTCGACAGCGCCATCAGCAGCAGGCCGCGCAGGCGGGACTGGATGTTTTCCTCGGTCAGATCGGCATCGCGGCCGGCGAAGAGCGGCGCCAGCGCCTCGGTCACGGCGGCGCGGGGGCCGGAGATCGGCAGGTAGTCGTAGTGGCAGCCAAGCGCCTTGGCGCAGGCCTCGGCATCCTGCAGCGAGTGCTCGGAGGTATATTCCGAGGGCAGCATGACGCAGCGCACGTTCTGCGGCCCGAGCGCATCGGCGGCGATGGTGGCGACCAGCGCCGAATCGATGCCGCCGGACATGCCCAGCAGGACCTGTCCGAAGCCCGTCTTGCGGCAGTAGTCGCGCAGGCCCTGCACCATGCAGCGATAATCCTGTTCCCATTCGTCGGGGACATGGGCCTTCTCGCCTTCCGCGATGCGCCAGCCCTCGGGGCCGCGTTCCAGGTCGACGTGAGAGATCGCCTCGTCGAAGACCGGCATCTGGAAGGCCAGCGCGCCGCCGGGGTTCAGCCCGAAGGAGCCGCCGTCGAAGACCTGGTCATCCTGCCCGCCGGCGAGGTTGAGGTAGAGCAGCGGCAACCCGGTCTCGACCACGCGGCCCACCATGTGATTGAGCCGGGTCTCCATCTTGTGCCGCGCATAGGGAGACCCGTTGGGCACGACGAGGAACTCGGCGCCGGTCTCGGCCAGGGTCTCGGCGACCTCGGGGTGCCAGGCGTCCTCGCAGACCGGGAAACCGATGCGGATATCGCCGACGGCCAGGGGGCCGGCCAGCGGGCCGCTGTCGTAGAGGCGCACCTCGTCGAAGACGGTGTCATTGGGGCGGTCGTGCTTCAGCGCGCGGCCGGTGACGCGGCCGCCGTTGCAGATGTGGTAGGCGTTGTAGAGCCCGGTGCCCTCGACCCAGGGGCCGCCGATGGCCAGGGCGGGACCTTCCGCGCAGCGGGCGGCCAGGGTCTCGATCGCGGCGATGGCGGCCTGGTGGAAGGCGGGTTTGCGGATCAGGTCCTGGGTCTGGTAGCCGGTGATGAACATCTCGGGCAAGCAGACCAGGTCGGCGCCGGCGCTGGCGCCCTCCTGCCAGGCGGCAAAGGCCTTTTCGGCATTGCCCGCGATATCGCCGACCGTGGCGTCCAACTGCGCCAGGGTGATCCGGAACCTGTCTGCCATGGGGCTCTCCTTCGCGGTCTGCCGGGCGCAGGGCTGGCCCCTTGCCTGTCATCCGCCTGCTTAGCCGCCAGACCTGCCGAGGAAAAGGCGATTTGGCGAAAGGCGTTGTCTCGGGGGGCGGGCTCGCTTAGGTTTTGGCCAAACCAGCAAGGCCACCCGATGGGGACGTCGGGGCCCAGCGAATGCGGGTTCAGGGAGACACCATGGTTCAGGTTCTGAGAAGCTTTCTGGTTGCCGGGGCAGCGGGCCTGGTGACCATGGCAGGCGCCGTGATGGCGCAGGACGGGTCGGTTCAGACCAAGCAATACGAAGACGGCGGCGTCTACGAGGGCTCGTTCAAGGACGGCCTGCAGGATGGCTTCGGCACCTACCGCCTGCCCAATGGCTACGAATACGCCGGCGATTGGGTGGCCGGAGAGATTCGCGGCCAGGGCAAGGCGATCTTCCCCAATGGCTCGGCCTATGAAGGGGCCTTTGCCAAGGGCAAGCCCGAGGGCTTCGGGCGCATCACCTTCTCGGACGGGGGCACCTACGAGGGGGAATGGGTCGACGGCAAGATCACCGGCCAGGGCATCGCAGAATACGCCAATGGCGTCCGCTACGAGGGCGGTTTCCGCAATGCCATGCACCACGGGCGCGGCAAGATGGAGGACCCCGACGGCTACGTCTACGACGGTGACTGGGTCAACGGCGTGAAGGAAGGCCAGGGCCGGATCACCTATACCGATGGCAGCACCTACGAGGGCGGCATCCACAATGGTCAGCGCGAGGGGCAGGGCCTTCTGGTGATGGCCGATGGGCTGACCTACGAGGGCGACTGGAGCGCCGGCCAGATCGAGGGCGAAGGCAAGCTGACCCAACCCAATGGCGATATCTACGAGGGCACCCTGGTCGCCGGCCAGCGCGAGGGGCAGGGCCGCGTGACCTACGCCAATGGCGATGTCTACGAGGGCAGCTTCGTCGCCGATCAGCGCCAGGGCCAGGGCACCTTCATCGGCGCGGACGGCTATCGCTACGAGGGCCAGTGGGACGCGGGCAAGATCTCGGGCGAGGGGAGCGTCACCTATCCCGATGGCTCGGTCTACGAGGGCCAGTTCCTGGGCGACCTGGCCGATGGCAAGGGCAAGATCACCTATCCTGACGGTGCCACCTACGAGGGCGACTGGAAAGGCGGCGTGATCGAGGGCGAGGGCCTGGCCACCTTCCCCTCGGGCCTGACCTACGAGGGCGGCTTCAAGGCGGCGCAGAACCACGGCTACGGCGTGATGCGCGACGCCGACGGCTATGTCTACGAGGGCATGTGGGCCGAGGGTCACCGCGAGGGCGAGGGCCGCGCCACCTATCCCGACGGCATGATCTACGAGGGCTCCTTCAAGGCCGGGCTGCGCGACGGCACGGGCAAGATCACCATGCCGGACGGCTTTACCTACGAAGGCGACTGGGTCGCGGGCGAGATGACCGGCGAGGGCCGGGCGGTCTACAAGAACGGCGATGTCTACGAGGGCGCCTTCGTCGAAGGCCGCCGCGAGGGCGAAGGCACGCTGACCTATGCCACCGGCGAGGTGCTCTCGGGCACCTGGATCAATGGTGTCCTGGACGAGGGTGCTGCCAGCCAGTGACCGACGGAGCGGCGCTGGCTCCGTACCGGAGCCTCGCCCCGCCCGCCGTCCCGCAGGCCCGAGAGAGGATCACCCGCTGCGCGGTGCTGCAAGGTCGCCAACATGAAAACGCCCCGGAGCCTGCAGGCTCCGGGGCGTTTCGCATTCGGTTGAAGCGCGCTCTGATCAGAGCTGCTCCATCACCTCGTCGGAGGCCTCGAAGTTGGCGGTGACGCGCTGCACGTCATCGTCGTCTTCCAGGGCGTCGATCAGCTTCATCAGCTTCTGCATGCCCTCCAGGTCCATCTCGGTGGTGGTGGTGGGCTTCCAGATCAGCTTGGTCGATTCCGATTCGCCCAACTGGGCCTCCAGCGCGTTCGACACTTCGTTAAGGTCGGTATCGAGGCAGTAGATCACATGCCCGTCTTCCGAGCTCTCCACGTCTTCCGCGCCGGCTTCGATGGCTGCCATCATGACGTCATCGGCATCGCCGACGGAGGCGGGGTAGACCACCTCGCCCTTGCGCTCGAACATGAAGCCGACCGAGCCGGTCTCGCCCAGGTTGCCGCCGTTCTTGGAGAAGGTCGAGCGCACGGTGGACGCGGTCCGGTTGCGGTTGTCGGTCATCGCCTCGACGATCACCGCCACGCCGTTGGGGCCATAGCCCTCGTAGCGGATCTCTTCGTAGTCGTCGCCGTCACCGGCCTGCGACTTCTTGATCGCGCGGTCGATCACGTCCTTGGGGACGGAGTTCGACTTGGCTTCCTTCACCGCCATGCGCAGGCGCGGGTTCTTGTCGGGGTCCGGGTCGCCCATCTTGGCGGCCACGGTGATCTCTTTCGAGAGTTTAGAAAAAAGCTTCGAACGGGCGGCGTCCTGCCGACCCTTGCGATGCTGGATGTTCGCCCATTTGGAGTGGCCGGCCATCAGTGCCTCCAGTCTCGTCTGAATTCGGTCGCGTCTCTATAAGGCACAGGCGCCCATGGCTGCAAGGTGCAGGCGCAAACCACAAGCGAAGGTGGAATTTGCGCTTGCGACTTGCCGTCAGGAAGGCGACGCCTCAGATAGCACGGGAGCCCTGCCTTCCCCCGACCCGCCGACCCGAGCCGTGCCAAGGATGCCCCAAGGATGACCGTGACCCTTTTTGAACAATTCGTCGTCCTCTGGGTGGTGATCGATCCCATCGGAACCATCCCGGTCTTCGTCGCGGTGACCAGCAAGTATGGGCCGAAGGCGCGGCGCAAGATCGCCATCGAGGCAGCGCTGACCGCAGCCGGCGTGTTGCTCTTCTTCCTGGTCGTCGGGCAGTTCCTGATCAATGCCCTGGGCATTTCCCTGCCCGCCTTCCAGATCGCCGGGGGGCTGATCCTGTTCCTCTTCGCGCTGACCATGATCTTCGGGTCCGGCGACAGCTCGGCGGAGCTTGCCGACGGGCAGAGCCCGGCGATCTTCCCCCTCGGCGTGCCCTCGCTCGCTTCGCCAGGCGCCATGCTGGCCATCGTGCTGCTGACCGACAACAGCCGCTTCTCGGTGCCGGAGCAGGCGGTGACGGGGGCGGTGATGCTGGGGGTGCTGCTCTGCGCGCTGGTGCTGATGCTGGCGGCCGGGCCGATCCTGCGGGTGATCCGGCCCAGTGGCGCGGCCATCGTCAGCCGGGTCATGGGGATGATCCTGGCGGCCGTGGCCACCGACAACGTCATCGAGGCGATCTTCCAGCTTGTCGCCCAGGGCCCCGGCGGCGGGCCGCTGTAGCGGCATCGGCAGAGTGGCGCGCAGGCGGCGGAAACGGCCATGCCTTTTCCCGTGACCTTGCCGCGGCCCGCGCTATTGTCGCCTCATGACCAGCGATCAGATCATCCTCTTTTCCCTCTTCTTTGCCGTCTTCGCCCTGCTGCTCTGGGGCCGATTCCGCTATGATATGGTAGCCTTCGGCGCGCTGATGGTGGCCGCCGTGACCGGCGTCATCCCTCATGAAGAGGTCTTTTCGGGTTTCGGCCACGAGGCGACGCTGATCGTGGCGCTGGTGCTGGTGGTCTCGGCCGGGCTGGTGCGCTCGGGCGCGGTCTACCTGATCACCCGGACTCTGGTGAACGCGGCACGCCCTCTTGGTGCGCATATCGCGCTGATGGGGGGCATCGGCGGGGTGCTGTCGGCCTTCATGAACAACGTGGCGGCGCTGGCGCTGCTGATGCCGGTCGATATCCAGACCGCGCGCAAGGCCGGGCGGGGGCCGGGGCTTTCGCTGATGCCGCTCTCCTTTGCCACCATCCTTGGCGGCATGGCCACTCTGATCGGTACGCCGCCCAATATCATCATCTCCTCGATCCGGGCCCAGACCCTGGGCGAAAGCTACAGCATGTTCGACTTCGCCCCGGTGGGCGGGCTGACGGCGATTGCCGGTCTGGCCTTCGTGGCGCTGATCGGCTGGCGGCTGATCCCGCGCGCCGAACAGGGCCTGCTCTCAGAGGGCGAACTGGCGCAATACGTGGCCGAGCTGACCGTGCCGGAAGAGAGCAAGTGGATCGGCCGCCGCCTCTCCGAGACCTACGAGGAGGCCGAGAAATGCGACGTCGCGGTGATCGGCCTGATCCGCAACGGCGCGCGCCTCTACGGTCAGGCCCGCAACTCGCGGCTGCGCGCCGGCGATGCGCTGGTGCTGGAAGCGGTGCCCGAGGCGCTGGACGAGTTCCGCTCGGCGCTGAACCTGGCGTTCTCGGACGTGCAGCGCGAAGAGAAGCTGAAGGCGGCGGGCGAGGGCTTGGACGTGCTGGAGGTCGTGGTGCCCGAGGATGCGCGCATCGCGGGCAAGACCGCGCAGGCCGTAGGGGTCTCCTGGCGGCACCGGGCCATTCTGCTGGGGATCTCGCGGCAGGGGCGGCGGATCACCAAGCAGGTGCGCCGTACCCAGATCGAGCCCGGTGACCTGCTGCTGCTGCTGGTGCCCAAGGACACCGGCGCCCAGGTGGCTGACTGGCTTGGCTGCCTGACACTGGCCGACCGCGGCCTCGCGGTGACCGAGAACACCAAGACCTGGGCGGCCATCGGCCTGTTCGGCGGCGCGGTCGCGCTGGCCAGCTTCGGGCTGGTGGATCTGCCGGTGGCGCTTGGCCTGGTGGTCATCGCCTACCTGCTGATGCGCATCCTGCCGCTGGATGAGCTTTACGATCATATCGAATGGCCCGTGGTGGTCCTGCTCGGCTCGATGATCCCGCTGGGCTCGGCACTGGAGAGCTCGGGCGGGACGCAGCTGATTGCCGACGGGCTGGTCTCGCTCACCGGGGGCTGGCCCGCCTGGGCGGTGCTGACGGCGCTGATGGTGGTGACCATGACGCTCTCGGACGTGCTGAACAACACCGCCACGGCGATCGTCGCGGCGCCCATCGGGATCTCTATGGCGCAGAGCTTCGGCGTCTCGCCCGATCCCTTCCTGATGGCGGTGGCCGTGGCGGCCTCGGCGGCCTTCCTCACCCCCATCGGGCACAAGAACAACACCCTCGTGCTGGGCCCCGGCGGCTACCGCTTCGGCGACTACTGGCGCATGGGCCTGCCGCTTGAGCTGCTGGTCGTTGCCGTCTCGATCCCGCTGATCCTGCTGTTCTGGCCGCTCTGAGCCCCGTCGTTCAGGCGCAGCCAGACCCACCGCAGGCTGCGGAAATTTGATTGCGCTTGTCAACTTGATCGAGATCAAGGTGCCGGATCGAATCCGATCCTAGCTTGCTGCAAGACCCGGAACCTCCGGGGCGCGGCAAGGAGGACGGCAGAATGGCACCGAAAGGCGATCCCAAAGTCCACTACTGGCACGTCCAGCGCATGGCGAAATCCCTGGGCTGCGACATGGCGCAGGCCATGTCCGAGGGGCGCCTGAGCTCCGAGGATTGGGTGGCCATGGTCGAGCGTTGCCGCGATTGCCAAAGCACCTGCGCCTGCCGCCGCTGGCTGCGGGCCGCCGAACTGGAAGACGCGCCGCGCGAGGCTGCCATGCCCGGCTGCGAGAATGCACTGGTCTTTGCCCATGTCTGACCGGGTCTGACACCCGGCAGCAGGCGAGGGCCGCGCGGATCGGCACGGAGCACAGCCGATCCGCATCAACATCAGGGCCCGATCTTGGGGCCACAAGGGACAAGGAACGAAACCGATGGGACTCTTCAGCCGCCTCGACAAGCACATGGATCTGATGACCGGCATGGCCGACAGGATCGGGGTCGACCTCGACCGGGCCCTGCAGAACGAGACCATGGCCGCTAGCTATCGCTCGGCCGTGCTGCGCTGCGCCACCTGCCGCGAGGCCGGGGCCTGCGCACAGTGGCAGGCCGCCCATGGCAAGGCCCATGTCACCCCGGACTACTGCCGCAACGCACAGTGGTTCTCTGGCATTTCCCGCTCCGAGTGATCCCTGGCCAGCCGGCCCCGAGAGATCGGGGTCGGGGCGGGACCCGGTTCCGGGCCGTGCCTTGGGGAAGGTGAGGCCCGAGATCGCCACGCGGGACGTCGACTGTCCACGCCGCTGGAGGGCGCGGTCGGACAGGGTCATGGCGACAGACCCCGTGGCGCAGGCGCCGGTGCGAGGAGAGATCCTCGGGCCGGCGCTCTAGTTTGCAAAGCCCCGTGTCGGGTCCTTTGCAAACCATCCCGTCCCGCTTTGCAAAGCGGGGCAGGCGGTCAGTTTTCCCGAGAGATTGCGGGGCGGGGCAGGGCAAGGCCCCTTGCGCCCTCAGCGGTCCAGGCGCTTGCCCCAGAGGTCGTATTCGCTGGCCTCGTCCACCTCGACCTGCAGGATGTCACCCGGCTTCAGGTCCTCGAAGTTCTCGTCGATGAAGAGGTTGCCGTCGATCTCGGGCGCATCAGCCCAGGTGCGGCAGGTGGCGCCATCCTCGTCGATCTCGTCGACGATGACCTCAAGCCGCTTGCCGACCTTGGCCTCGAGCCGCGCTTCCGAGATCGCTTGGGCCTTCTCCATGAAGCGGTCCCAGCGGTCCTGCTTCACCTCGTCGGGCACGTGGTCCGGCAGCTCGTTCGAGCGCGCGCCCTCGACGTTTTCGTACTGGAAGCAGCCGACGCGATCGAGCTGCGCCTCGTCCATCCAGTCCAGCAGGTACTGGAATTCTTCCTCGGTTTCGCCGGGATAGCCGACGATGAAGGTCGAACGCAGGGTGATGTCGGGGCAATCGGCGCGCCAGGCGGCGATCTCGTCCAGGGTTCTGGCGCTGGCCGCGGGCCGGGCCATGCGCTTCAGCACATCCGGGTGGGCGTGCTGGAAGGGGATATCCAGGTAGGGCAGCAGGCCATTGGCCGGGTCCGCCATCAGCGGGATCAGCTTGCGCACATGGGGGTAGGGGTAGACGTAGTGCAGCCGCACCCAGGCCCCCAGCGTGCCCATCTCGCGGCTCAGATCCAGGATGTGGCTCTTGACCTCTTCGCCCTTCCAGGGGTGCAGGTCATGCTTGCGGTCCACCCCATAGGCCGAGGTGTCCTGGCTGATCACCAGCAGCTCCTTCACCCCCGCCTCGACCAGCTTCTCGGCCTCGCGCAGCACCGCATGGGCGGGCCGCGAGGCCAGCTTGCCGCGCATGTCGGGGATGATGCAGAACTTGCACTTGTGGTTACAGCCTTCAGAGATCTTCAGGTAGCTGTAGTGGCGCGGGGTCAGGCTGACCCCGGACGCGGGCAGCAGGTCGACGAAGGGATCGGGGTCCGGCGGCACGGCGGCATGGACGGCATCCAGCACCTGCTCGTATTGATGCGGGCCGGTGACGGCCAGCACCTTGGGGTGCACGCCGGTGATATACTCGGGCTCCGCGCCGAGGCAGCCGGTGACGATCACCCGACCGTTCTCCTTCAGCGCCTCGCCGATGGCCTCGAGGCTTTCCGCCTTGGCACTGTCGAGGAACCCGCAGGTGTTCACGATCACCGCATCGGCGCCGGTGTAGTCGGGGCTGATGGCATAGCCCTCGGCGCGCAGCCGGGTCAGGATGCGTTCGCTGTCCACCAGCGCCTTGGGGCAACCAAGAGAGACCATGCCCAGCGAGGGCTGGCCGGGGCGCACGGGACCGTCGCCCAGGCGGGCGGCTGGGGCTAGATCGGGGCGGAGATCGGGCGGGTTCTGCATGGGCGGCATATAATGCAGGCCCGCGCACAGGGAAAGCCCCCGCGACGCCAGGGCGCTTGCCGCCCGGCGCGGGGGTGCTATCTTTCCCAAAAGACCCGAGGGAGGGGCTCATGCGGTGGATCATGCGGATAATCGGCGCGTTGGTGGTGGCGGTGATCCTGCTGGCAGCGGCCCTGCTGGCCTTGCCGGGCGACAAGATCGCCCGCATCGCGGCGGACCAGATCGAGGCCCGCACCGGCCGCGCGATCGAGATCAGCGGCGATACCAGCATCAGCTACTACCCCGTGCTCGGGGTCGAGACCGGCCCGGTCAGCCTGGCCAATGCGCCCTGGTCCGACAATGGCCCGATGTTCCGCGCCGAGGCGCTGAAGATCGGTGTCGACCTCGCCGCGCTGCTGGGCGGTGATATCCAGATCAAGGTGCTCGACGCCGAGGCGCCGCAGATCCTGCTGGAACGCAATGCCGAAGGCCTGGCCAACTGGCAGATCGCGGGCCCTGCCGATGCCGGGGCACCGACGGCCAGCCAGGCCACCGGCGGCGCGCTGACGCTCGAGACGCTCTTCGTCCGTGATGCGCGCATCCGCTACATCGACGCCCGCGCCGGGGCCGACCGGCGGCTGGAGGGTCTGGAGATGACGCTCTCCCTGCCCGAGGCCCGCGGTCCGGCAGAGCTGACGCTGAAACTGGCCATGCCCGGCGGCGAGATCACAGGCGAGGGCCGGGTCGAACGCGCGGCCGATTTCCTGGATGGCCAGGTCTCGCCCCTGTCGCTCAGCTTCGAGGCGCCGGGCGGCACGGCGACTTTCGACGGGCGCGGCGGTCTGGCCCCCGAGGCCACGGGTCGGCTTGAGCTTTCGGTCAGCGACGCGGCGCGGCTCTTCGAGGTGCTGGGAGAGGCGGCGGATCTGCCCGCGGCCCTGTCGCGGGATCTGGGGTTTGCCGGCGATGTCACGCTGACCCCCAATGGCCAGGTGTTCCTGCGCGATGGCATGCTGCGCGGCGCGGGCAACCAGGCCGGGATCGAGGCAGATCTGCGACCGGGCAAGGTCACGCAGGTCACCGCCCAGATCGCGGCGCAAAGCCTGGACCTGACCGGCTTCACTGGCGGAAGCGGCAGCGCCTCCTCGGGCGCGGGCTGGTCGCGCGCACCCATCGACGCCTCCGCCCTGGGGCTGATCGAGGGCGATATCGCACTCAGTGCGGGCACCCTCGCGCTCGGGGTGACGGAGCTGCGCAACCTCTCGACCCGGATCACCATCGACCGCTCCCGCGCCGTGGCGCAGATCTCGCGGCTTTCGGTCTTCGGCGGCTCGGTCACCGGGCAGTTGGTGGCCAACAACCGCGCGGGCCTGTCGATCGGAGGCGATCTTTCGGCCAGCGAGGTCGACCTGAACCGGATGCTCCGCGACCTGGCGGGCATCACCCGTTTCACCGGCAGCGCGGCGGCCCGGCTGAACTTCCTCGCTTCCGGCTCTTCGGTCGCGGCCTGGATGTCCTCGCTCTCGGGCGACGGCAGCCTCGAGACCGGGCGCGGCACGATCAGCGGCATTGACCTGGACCGGCTGTTCCGCTCGGGCGATGCCTCGGGCGGCACGACGATCTTCGACGCCACAAAGGCGAGCTTCTCGATCTCCGAGGGGGTGCTGCGCAACGATGACCTCAACATGCAGCTGGCCTCCATCACCGCCACGGGCGAGGGCACGGTGGACCTTGGGCAGCAGCGGCTGAACTACCTCTTCACCCCGGCGGCGCTGAAGGACGATCAGGGCCGGGGCATCGCCATCCCGGTGCGCATCCGCGGGCCCTGGTCCTCGCCGCAGATCCTGCCGGACCTGGAGCGGGCCATCCAGCTGAACGCCGATATCGACAAGCAGGAGCTGGAGCAGCGCGCCAAGGACAAGGTGCAGTCCGAGCTGCAGGATGCCCTCGGCGTCGAGCAGGGCGAGGGCGAAAGCGGAGAGGATGCCATTCGCCGTGGCCTGGAAGACAAGCTGAAGAACGAACTGCAAAATCTTTTCAAGTGAGCGACGTCCCGGAAACGATCCGGGGGATCGTTTCCGTCGCGAACGGGCGGAGCCCCAGACGTCCCGGAAACGATCCGGGGGATCGTTCCTGCTGCGAACGGGCGGAGCCCCAGGTCATCCGTTTGGGCACCGCCTGCGGCCCGCGTCGTGCCAACCGCCAATGCAGGACACCTCCGGCGGGAGTATCTGGAGCCGCCGAATGGATGCAGGCCCCCCTATACCCATCCGATGGCCACAAATACTGCGGGGGAGTCCGCCTTTGGCGGACGGGGGCAGCGCCCCCAACCCCACCAACGAAAAAGAGCCCCTGCGGGGGCTCTTCTCAACTCGGCTGCAGGGGCGCTCAGCGTTTGCGGTCGCGGCGCGAGGACATGGGCTGAAAGGCCACGCCCACATGGGCCTCGCAATAGGGCTTGCCGTTCTGGGCCGGCAGGCCGCAGAACCAGAAGTCGTCCGTTGCCGGATCGCCGACGGGCCATTTGCAGGTCCGCTCGGTCAGCTCCATCAGGGTCAGCTTCTTCGACTTCTTCTCGATCTCGCTGACCTTGGCCAGGGCCTCGGGGCTGATCTCGTTGGCCGAGGGCTGGGGCGGCAGGGGCTGGCCGGCGGGAATGATCGCCTTGCGCGCAGGCGAGGGCGCCGGGGCGGCAGCCTGGGCTGCGGGTTCCGGCTTGGGCTCGGGCGCCGGCGCTGCGGCCTCGCGCTTTGGCGCGGCCTTGGCCTTGGGCTCTGCCTTGGTTTGCGCGGCAGCGGGCTGCTGCGCTCCACCGCCAGAGCGGTTGGACAGGCCAAGACGGTGCACCTTGCCGATCACCGCGTTGCGGGTCACCCCGCCCAGTTCCTTGGCGATCTGGCTCGCCGACTGGCCTTCCGACCACATCTTCTTCAAGAGCTCGACGCGTTCGTCGGTCCAGGACATTGCGCTCTCCAATCCTTGTTCCGGCCGCGGCCCGCGGTCACGGGGGGCGGGGCCTCCCGCCTTGCGGCAGGGGCCCCGTCCTGAATTCAGTCCCCTATACTAGTCAAGGGGCGCGGAGTTACAAGGTATCATTGCCGCGGCAGGATACCCCCGGCCCGCTTCCGCCGGGACATCAGAGCCCGAGGCACCAGCGCATGACGGCCTTCTGGGCGTGCAGGCGGTTCTCGGCCTCGTCGAAGATCACCGACTGCGGCCCGTCCATCACCTCGGATGTCACTTCCTCGCCGCGATGCGCGGGCAGGCAGTGCATGAAGACGGCCTGTTCGCCGGCGGCCTGCATCAGGGGCGTGTTGACCTGGTAGGGGCGCAGCATGTTGTGGCGCCGCTCGCGGGTGCTTTGCGCGTCATGCATCGACACCCAGGTGTCGGCGACGATGATGTCGGCGCCCTCGACGGCGCGGTTCGGGTCGCGCTCGATCACCACGTTGCTGCCCTGGTCGCGGGCGAAGCCGATGGCCTTGGGATCGGGGTCCAGCTGCATGGGCCCCGAGAAGGTCAGGTCGAAGCCCAGCTGGCCCGCCGCGTGCAGCATCGAGGCGCAGACGTTGTTTCCGTCTCCGACCCAGACCACCTTCTTGCCCTTTATCGGGCCGCGGTGCTCTTCATAGGTCATCACGTCGGCCATGATCTGGCAGGGGTGGCTTTCGTTGGTCAGCCCGTTGATCACCGGCACCGAGGCATGTTCGGCCAGCTCGTGCAGGATCGATTCCTCGTTGGTCCGGATCATGATCATGTCCACGTAGCGGCTGAGCACGCGGGCGGTATCGGCGATGCTCTCGCCGTGACCCAGCTGCATCTCGCCGCCCGACAGCACCATGGTCTGCCCGCCCATCTGGCGCACGCCGACGTCGAAGCTGACACGGGTCCGGGTCGAGGGCTTCTCGAAAATCAGGGCCACCATGCGACCGGCCAGCGGCTGGATGTCATCGGGCATGCCCTTGGGGCGATCCTCGCGGGCCACCTTCATGGCGCGGGCCTCGTCCAGCATGTGCCGGATCTCGTCGCGGTCGGTGGTGTGGATATCAAGGAAATGTTTCATCTGGTCTCTCGCGGGCCGCACCTGGCGACCCGCCCTCTGATTGGCGCAGGCTCAGCCGGCTTTCGTCGTTTCAAGGGCGGCCTTGGCGGCCCGGTCCAGCCGGTCGACGGCCTCGCCGATCTCTTCGTCACTGATGGTCAGCGGCGGCAGCAGGCGCACCACGTTGTCGGCGGCGGGCACGGTGATCAGCTCCTTTCCATAGGCGGCCTGGACCAGCTCGCCGCAGGGCAGCTTGCACTTGAGCCCGACCATGAGACCCTGGCCGCGCACGGCCTCGAAGACCTCGGGGTTCCCGGCCACCAGCCCTTCCAGCTTCTGGCGCAGCAGGCTGCCCTTGCGGGCGACCTCTTCCAGGAAACCGGCGTCGGCCACCTTGCGGATCACCGCGTTGCCGATGGCGCAGCCCAGCGGGTTGCCGCCGTAGGTCGAGCCATGGGTGCCGGCGACCATGCCCTTGGCGGCCTCCTCGGTGGCCAGCACGGCGCCCAGCGGGAAGCCGCCGCCGATGCCCTTGGCGACCATCATGATGTCGGGCGTGATCGAGGACCACTGGTGGGCGAAAAGCTTGCCGGTCCGGCCCACGCCGCATTGCACCTCGTCCAGGATCAGCAGGCAGCCCTTCTCGTCGCAGAGCGCCCGCAGGGCCTTCATCTCGGCGGGCTCGAGCGGCCGGATGCCGCCCTCGCCCTGCACCGGCTCGATGATCACGGCAGCGGTCTCATCGGTGATGAGGGCCGAGAGGGCCTCCCAGTCGCCCCACTTGGCCTGCTTGAAGCCAGGCAGCAGGGGGCCGAAGCCCTTGACCATCTTCTCGGTGTTCACCGCGGCGATGGCAGCGGAAGAGCGGCCATGGAAGGCCCCGTCGAAGGCGATGATCTCGACCTTCTCGGGCTTGCCGCTCTCGTACCAGTATTTCCGCGCCATCTTCACGGCCAGCTCCATGGATTCGGTGCCGGAATTGGTGAAGAAGACGGTATCGGCGAAGGTGGCCTCGACCAGGCGCCTGGCCAACTCTTCCTGCTGCGGGATCTCGTAGAGGTTGCTGAGGTGCCAGAGCTTCTGGCCCTGCTCGGTCAGCGCCGCCACCAGGTCGGGGTGCGAATGGCCAAGCGCATTGACGGCGATGCCCGCGCCCATATCGAGGAATCGGCGCCCGTCCTCCTCGATCAGCCAGGAGCCTTCGCCCTTCACGAAATGAAGCGGCGCACGGTTGTAGGTCGGCAGAACAGGAGGGATCATCTGATGTCCTTCAGTTGCAGGAGGCCCTGAATGAGCATGCGCTCGTGGGCCAAGTCAAGTTTTCGAGGGTGGGAAAAGCGCGCCCTGTTGTGCGGGCGCAGGATCGGCAGCAGCCGCGCTCCTCGGGGGGAGGCGGATCTCAGACGCTTCGGCGTCGGCGGATATCTGCAGTGCAAGCGATCATGTCGTGGCCCTTACGGCAAGCGCGGCGCCTTGCAAAGCGAAAAACTGCGCGCCCCATCCCGCTGCGTCCCGCCCGTGGCGCGGTTGCACCGCCTCCGGCGGGAGTATTTTCAGCCTGGTGATGAAACAGGTCCTGCCGAAATGGCGCCCTCCTTCTGTTTCGAGGGCTTGCACGCTCTCGTAGGCAGAAGGAGGGAGCCCGGAAGGGCACTGTCCCGCTGCATCACCAGGCTGAAAGTACTCCGGGGGTGAATTGAGCCCGCGAGGGCTCAAGAGGGGGCAGGGCCCCCTTCGCGCCTCTAACCTTTGCGCAGGCTTTCCAGCATCTGCGCCGCCGCCAGCGACGGCGTCAGCGCGCCCGAGGCCACCTTGCCGGCCAGCCTCTCCATCTGCGCCTTCGCCGCGCCGCGTTCCAGTTCGGCCAGCAGGGCCTGGCGGACCTCTTCGGCGAACCAGTAGCGGGCCTGGGCGGCGCGGGCGCGATCATGGTGACCTTCCGCGCGGCGCCAGTCGGCCAGCGCGGACATCTCTTCCCAGGCCTTTGCCAGCCCCTCTTCGGCCAGTGCCGAGACCATCATCGCCTTGGGGAAACCCTCGGGGTCCTGAGGGCGCTTGCGCAGCAGGCGCAGGGCGCCGGCGTAATCGGCGCAGGTGCGGGTGGCGGTGGCTTTCAGGTCACCGTCGGCCTTGTTGACCAGGATCATGTCGGCCATTTCCATGATGCCGCGTTTCACCCCCTGCAGCTCGTCGCCGCCCGCAGGCGCCAGCAGAAGCAGGAAGAGGTCGGAGATCTCGGCCACCACGGTTTCCGACTGGCCCACGCCCACGGTCTCGATCAGCACCACGTCGAAGCCCGCCGCCTCGCAGAGCGCCACCGCCTCGCGGGACCGCCGCGCGATGCCGCCGAGGTGGGTCTGGCTGGGCGAGGGGCGGATATAGGCGAGGGGGGCACGGGCCAGGCGCGGCATCCGGGTCTTGTCGCCGAGGATCGAGCCTCCGGTACGCGCCGAGGAGGGGTCGACCGCCAGCACGGCGACCTTCAGCCCCCGTTCAGTCAGCATCATGCCGAAGCTCTCGATGAAGGTCGACTTGCCGACCCCCGGCGTGCCCGAGAGACCGATGCGCAGGGCCTGCCGGCCGGTTGCAGAGAGCGCCTGCAGCAGCTCTGCCGCCTGCGCCCGGTGGTCGTCGCGGCCGCTTTCGACCAGCGTGATGCCACGGGCCAGCGCGCGGCGGTCGCCCGCGCGGATCTGATCTGCAAGCTTGGTGATGTCCATGCGGCTCCTCCGGTTCCCGTCGGGTCTAGCCGCTGGCGGGGCGCTGCGTCCAGAGGGCGGCGGTGGCGCAGAGGGCGTTTCCAGGGCAAGGCCCGACACCCGGCGAGCGGCAGGTGGTGGACCTTGGCCGCGCCGCTGGCGCATAAGGCGGCATGAGCGCTTCCAACCTTCGCCTACCCATCGACGATGCCCTGCCAGAGCTGATCGCGGCCCTGCGCGCCTCGGGCCGTGCCGTGCTTCAGGCCCCGCCCGGTGCGGGCAAGACCACGCGGGTGCCGCTGGCGATGCTCGACGCGGGCCTGACCCCTGACCGCATCCTGATGCTCGAGCCCCGCCGCCTCGCCGCCCGTGCCGCGGCCGAACGCATGGCGCAGACCCTGGGCGAACGCGCCGGCGAGACCGTGGGCTACCGGGTGCGCGGAGAGGCGAAGGTCGGCAAAGCCACGCGCATAGAAGTGGTGACCGAGGGCATCCTGACCCGGATGATTCAGTCCGACCCCGAGCTGTCGGGTGTCGGCGCGGTAATCTTCGACGAATTCCACGAACGCTCCCTGAACGCCGACCTCGGGCTGGCGCTCTGCCTCGAAATCGCAGGGGCGCTGCGCGAGGACCTGATCCTGGTGGCCATGTCCGCCACCCTCGATGCCGCGCCGGTGGCCGAGCTGATGGGCGGCGCGCCGGTCGTTACCTCCGAAGGTCGCGCCTTCCCGGTGGAGCTGACCCATGCCGACAAGCCGCTGCGCAAGGGGCGGGATCTCTGGCCCGACCTCGCCGCCCTTGTCACCCGCGCTGTTGAGGAAACCGAAGCCGGGGTTCTGGTCTTCCTGCCCGGCGCCGGAGAGATCAACCGACTGGCAGGCCTGCTGGAGGGCCGGGTCCCGAAGCACTGTCATATCCGCCCCCTCTACGGCGCGATGAAATTCGCCGATCAGCGCGCCGCGCTGGAGCCTGCCGCCTCGGGGCGCAATATCGTGCTGGCGACCTCCATCGCCGAGACCTCGCTGACCATTCCCGACGTGCGCGCGGTGGTGGATGCGGGGCTGTCGCGCCGCGCCCGCTTCGATCCCGGCGCGGGCATGTCGCGGCTGGTGACCGAGAAGGTCTCTCGTGCCGAGGCCGATCAGCGCGCCGGTCGCGCGGGTCGCGTGGCGCCGGGCCGCTGCTACCGCGCCTGGACGAAGGGCGAGGAGGGGGCGCTGCCCGCCTATCCCCCGGCCGAGATCGAGGCGGCGGATCTCTCGGGGCTGGTGCTGGAGCTGGCGCTCTGGGGCGCGGGCCCGGATCAGCTGGCCTTCCTGACCCCGCCGCCCGAGGGTGCCTATGCCGAGGCGCGGGCCCTGTTGCGCCTGCTGGGCGCGCTGGATGATCACGGCATCACCGAACATGGCCGCAAGCTGGCCGGGCTGCCGCTGCATCCACGGCTGGCCCATATGCTGGCGCTGGCAGGCCCCTCTGCCGCGCCGCTGGCCGCGCTTCTGGCCGATCGTGATCCGATGGCGCGCGGCGCGCCGGTCGACCTGACCCTGCGCCTGAGGGCGCTGGCAGGCGAACGCGAGGCCCGCGCCGATGCCGGGGCCCTGGCCCGCATCCGCACCGAGGCCCGGCGGCTGGCCCGCCAGGCCGGCCCGGAGGCCCATCTGTCGCCCGCCGAGATGGCGGCGTTGGCCTATCCCGACCGCATCGGGCTGCGCCGTCCGGGCGAGGCGCCGCGCTTCCTGCTGTCGGGGGGCAAGGGGGCGGTGCTGCCTTCCGAGGACCCGCTGGCGGGCGCGCGGCTCATCGTGGCCATGGACCTGGACGGAGACCCGCGCGAGGCGAAGATCCGGCAGGCGGCGCAGATCGGCGAGGGCGAGCTGCGCGCGCTCTTTCCCGAGCGAATCGAAACCTGCCACATCTGCGAGTGGTCGCGCCGCGACCGCCGCGTGCTGGCGCGCGAGCAGGAGCGTCTGGGGGCCATCGCCCTTTCCGACCGCGCCTGGAAGGATGTCGATCCGCAGATGCAGGCCGAGGCCATGCTGGAGGGGGTGCGCGAGCTGGGGCTCTTCCCCTCGAAAGCGGCTGAGCTGTTCCTGGCGCGGGCGCGGATGATGGGCGAGGATTTCCCGGATTTCTCGGAGGCCGCGCTGATGGACAGCCTGGAGGAGTGGTTGCTGCCGCATCTGACGGGGGTGCGCAGTCAGGACGACTGGAAGCGATTCGATCTGCTGCCCGCGCTGCGGGGGCGGCTCAGCTGGGACGAGGGGCAGATGCTGGACCGCGAGGTGCCGGCGCAGTTCACCACGCCCCTGGGCCGCAAGATCGCCATCGACTATTCCGGAGAGGACCCGGCCATCGCGCTGCGCCTGCAGGAGATGTTCGGCCAGACCCGCCACCCCACCGTGGCGGGCCGCCCGCTGGTGGTGACGCTGCTCTCTCCGGCGGGGCGGCCGGTGCAGGTGACCCGCGATATCCCCGGATTCTGGACAAATTCCTATCCCGATGTGCGCAAGGACATGCGCGGCCGCTACCCCAGGCACCCCTGGCCCGAGGATCCGCGCGAGGCCGATCCGACCCTGCGGGCAAAGCGCAGGTCCTGAGGGCAGGGGGCAGGCCGCCCAGGGCGAGGCCACCAGTTGACCCTTCGTCGCTCGCCGAATGTCATCCTTGCGAAGCTCTTGACCTCCCCTCCGGCAGCGCGTAATGACGCGCAACGAGATTCAGGGCGCCGCCCATAGCGGTGCCCGTTTGTATTGTACGGGGCGCGAACTGCCCTTCTGACCAGACGAGGATAGACCCATGTCGCGCCGCTGCGAACTGACCGGTAAAGGCCCGATGACTGGCAACAACGTCAGCCACGCCAACAACAAGACCCGCCGCCGTTTCCTGCCCAACCTGAACGACGTTTCGCTGCGTTCGGAGACCCTGGGCCGTAACATCAAGCTGCGCATCTCGGCTTCGGCCCTGCGCTCGGTCGACCACCGCGGTGGCCTCGACAAGTTCCTGGAAAAGGCGAAGGACGCGGAACTCTCCGACACCGCGCTGAAGGTCAAGAAAGAGATCGCCAAGGCACAAGCTTCGGCCTGATCCTTTCGATCCCTTGAAGATTTCGACAGCCCTGCCATTCGGCGGGGCTGTTTGCTTTTCGGGGGGTGGCGGAAGAGGGGGCTCTGCCCCCATCTCCGTGCCGGAGATTCCCCCGCAGTATTTGTGGCCATCGGATGGGAGCAAGGGGCTCTTTCCCCTATCCGATGGCTGAAAATACTGCCGCCGGAGGCCCCCGGTGCAGCGCGTGCGAGGGCGGGGCAGGGCGCTCAGCCCTCCGCCAGAAGCTCTTCGACCCAGACCGGTACGATCTCTGTGGCCCTGCCTTCGCGCGCCTCGGCGAAATCGCTGCGGACCGAGGAGGCTTCCAGGTTCAATTCGACGCAATGGGCGCCTGCGGCATCGGCGATCTGAACGAATCCGGCGGCCGGGTAGACATTGCCCGAGGTGCCGATGGCGGCAAAATAGCTGCAGGTCTCGAGGTGGGCGAGGATCTCGTCCATGTGGTAGGGCATCTCTCCGAACCAGACGATATCGGGACGGCCGGCGGGGGCGGCGCAGGCGGGGCAGGGCTCGCCCACGCGCATATCGGCAGGGGCCGTCCAGCGGTGGCCGCAGGCGGCGCAGAGGGCCTGGGCCAGCTCTCCGTGCATGTGCAGAACCGAAGTGGCGCCACCGGCCTCGTGCAGGGCGTCGACGTTCTGGGTGACCAGCACGACCTCTCCGGGGTGCGCGTCTTGCAGCTTCGCCAAGGCGTGATGAGCGGCATTGGGCTGCGCCTGCGCGGCGGCGGCACGGCGGGCGTTGTAGAAGCCCTGCACGAGCGCGGGATCGCGCGCGAAGCCTTCCGGAGAGGCAACGTCCTCGATCCGGTGACGCTCCCAGAGGCCGCCCGCATCGCGGAAGGTTCCCAGCCCGCTCTCGGCGGAAATACCCGCGCCCGTCAGCACCACGATTTTGTCCATCGGCCCTTTTCCTTCCCCGTGTCAGCCCCTAGCCTGCCTGCGAGACTGCCGCAGGAGCGCCGCCATGACCACCTCGATCCTCTTCGTCTGCCTCGGAAATATCTGCCGTTCGCCCTCTGCCGAGGCGGTGATGCGGCAGGTGGCGCCGGAGCTTTCGCTGGACAGCGCAGGCACCGGCGGCTGGCATGCCGGAGAGCCGCCCTATGGCCCGATGCAGGCCGCCGCACGGGCGCGGGGCTACGAGATGTCCGACCTGCGCGCGCGCCAGTTCCGCAGGAGCGACTTCCAGGATTTCGACCTGATCCTGGCCATGGATGCCCAGAACCTTGCCGATATCGAGGCGCAGCGACCGCAGGGCAGCACGACCCCGGTGAAGCTTTTTACCGATTACCTGCCCGAGACCAGCGGCTTTGCCGGGGCGAGCGAGGTGCCCGATCCCTATTACACCCGCGATTTCGACGGCGCGCTGGCTCTCATCGAGGACTGCGCCGCGGGGCTCAGGGCCGCCACCGTGGCGGGCTGAGCGCCATCTGCGTCGCGGACCCGGCTCGGGGCCTGTCACGGGTCTCGTCCCGCTTGCCTGCGCGCCGCTGACCGGGCTATCCTGAGGGTGGTCGGCAGAACCAAGGCGCGCTGCCCCGAGAGGGGATGCTAAACCCTGCCATTTCGCACAGGTCTGACGGATATCCCTCCTGCCCTGTCGTCCAAGCAGCGACCGACGTGTTTCCGGGGCATGCCACGAGGACGATATGCCACGACAGATGATTCCGCTGACCCATGCGGACCTTTCCAGCTTTGCCCGAAACCTCTCCGGTCAATTGGCCGCGCACGAGGGTGCCCCTTCGCATCTGCAGTTGCTGAACATGCTGGCGCGGGCGGCGGGCTACCGAAACCTGCAGCAGATGCGCGCCTCTGCCGCCGCTGGCGGGCGGCTGGCAACACGGTCCGAGGCGCCTGCCGACCTGCGCCGGGTGGAACGCGCTCTGCACCAGTTCGATGCCGAGGGGCGTCTGCGCCACTGGCCCGCGAAACGGCAGATGCGGGCGCTTTGTCTCGCCGCGCTCTGGGCGCGACTGCCGGCAGAGCGGCTGATGACCGAGAAAGAGGTCAATGCCTGCCTGGATGCCGCCCATCTCTTTGCCGATCCGGCGCAGCTGCGCCGCGAGCTGGTCTCGGAAGGGTTGCTGAGTCGCAACCGCGATGGCTCTGACTACCGGCGCATCGAGGCCGCGCCATCGGCCGAGGCCCGGGCCCTGATCCGGGAACTGGCGCAGTGCATGAAGGCGCGGGCCGATGTCTGAGCTGCATCACGGAAGCTGCCTCTGCGGCGCGGTGCGCTTTACCGCGCGCGGCGCCCTGGGAAAGGTCACCGCCTGCCATTGCAGCCTCTGCCGCAAGCATTCGGGCCATTTCGACGCCAGCTGCGAGGTCAAGAAGTCAGACCTGCGGATCGAAGGTGAAGAGGCACTGCGCTGGTACGCCGCCACGCCGAAGGCCCGGCGCGGTTTCTGCGCTACCTGTGGGGCGTCGCTTTTCTTCGACCCGCCGCACCTGGATTGGGTCGGGGTCTCGATGGGCGCCTTCGACGGGCCCACGGGGACCCGGCTGGCGCTGCACATCTTCTGTGCCGACAAGGGCGACTACTACGACATCACCGACGGGCTGCCGCAGAACGCCCAGTAGCCCCGGCCAGCGCAGGGGCAGGCGTCAGGAGGCGCATTGCTCCTGCGCGATCGAGCCGAAGTAGCTGTACTTTTCCCAGAAGCGCTCATCCGAGCGGGAGGCGGACATCTTCATGTCCTGCGCCTTGTCGGGGCTGCGAAAGAGCTTGGCCGCCGTGCGCTGGTCGCGCGAGGAAAGCACAAGGTCCGCCACCCCCTGGATGCAGCCGCAAAGCTGGTAGGAGGCCGCGCCATTGGGCGACTTCAGGCAGGCCTTGCGAATCGTGTCCGCCTGGGCGCCGCCCGGAATGGTCAGAAGTGCAAAAGCCGCTGCGGCCAGCGCCGCTCGGGTGGAAATCGTCATGCCGTCACTGCCTTGTCCCCGCCGGCCCGAGAGTTGCTCCCCCCGTGGTCCGGCCTCGTTAACAAATCGGCGGCACGTGCCTGTAGCCGCCAAGAAACATGGCGCGGAGGATGCCATATCCTGTGAATTTCTCAACCTTGCCGCAACGACGGCGGGCGGATCGGCGGGCCTCGGCCCGTCGGGCGGTGTGGCGCAAGTGGATGGGCTTGCCGGAACGGCGAACGGGCGGGGAAATGCCCCGCCCGCTGCCTGATCCGATGAGTCGCCGAAGGCGACGAGGGCCGATACTCAGGCCCCGTTACTCAGTCCCCGTACCAGCCGCCGCGCTTGACCTCGGTGCCCTCGCCCTCGTCGGCCAGCAGTTGCTCGAAGAGGTCCAGGTCGGAGCCGCGGTAGTGGTAGGGGTAGACCACCTTCGGCGCGAAGGCCGCGACACCGGAGGCCGCCTGGGCCTCGGTCATCGTGTAGGGCAGGTTGAAGGGCACGAAGGCCAGGTCGATGCCTTCCAGGGCGCGCATCTCGGGCGTGTCCTCGGTATCGCCGGCGATGTAGATCCTCAGCCCGTCGACCGTGATGACATAGCCGTTATCGCGTCCCTCGGGGTGATAATCCAGCCGGCCCTCGGTGTAATTGTAGGCGGGGATGGCGGTCAGCTCATAGCCCAGGAGGCTGCCGCTGTCGCCATTGGCCATGACGGTGTTGGAGCCCTGCAGGCTCTCGTCCAGGCTCTCGGCCACCGTGGGATTGGTGATCATCGGCACGGCGCCGGCGCGCTCGGTCAGACCGGCGAGGGTCTCGGGGTCGAAGTGGTCGCCGTGGTGGTGGGTGATCAGGATGGCATCGGTGGCGGGCAGGGCGGCATAGGCCTCGGCTCCGCCGACGGGATCCACGTAGATCCGGCCCGCCGGCGTGTCCATGACGAAGCTGGCATGGGCGACGGGGTGGATCGAGACCTGCCCCGAGGCGGTCTCGTAGACATCTCCGGTCAGGTTCTGCGCCATGGCGGCGAAGGGCCGAAGAAGCGGGGCCCCGGCAGCGGTGGCAATGGCGGTGGTCATCAGTCTTCTGCGTGTCAGCATCACGTCCTCCTCGGATTTGCTGGCGTCACATTTCTGCTGTTCCGGGCAAAAGGTAGCGCGCAGGGCGCCTGCGTCGTCTCACATTCACGTCAGACGCAGGGGCCTGCGCGCCTTGCCGCCGGGGTAAGGCAAAGGCCCGAGGCGATCGTTGCGCCTCGGGCCCCTGCCTGTCCGCTCTGGATCTGACGGCGCGGTCTAGGCCGTCGCCGCGCCCCTGCGTTCCTGCTCCAGCAGGTAGAAGGAGGCGGCGACGATCAGCGCCGAGCCCGCCCACATGCTGCCCGGCGGCACGAAGCCGAAGGCCAGCACGCCGAGGCCCACGTTCAGCGGCAGTTTCACGTGGTCGAAGGGTTGCAGGTAGCCCGCATCCGCCAGGCTGTAGGCCCGCGCGATGGCATATTGCGCCGCCGCGGTCAGCAGCCCGGCCAGCACCAGCAGCCCAAGGGCGAAACTGCCCGGCACCAGGCTGCCGATGGCCGCGCCCTCGGGCAGGGCCACCAGGGCGAGCACCGCATTGGCCGGGGTGAGCAGCAGCAGCAGGTGAAGGGTTAGCGCCTCGGGGGCCTCCTCGCGGGTTAGCCGCTTGGTCAGGAGCGAGGTCCCGGCCCAGAGCGCCGCCGCGCCGACGGGCATCAGGGCGGCGGTCGAGAAGGCCTCGGACCAGGGCGCCAGCAGGATCATGCCCCCGCTGAGCCCGCCCAGCACCGCCAGCCAGCGGCGCGCGGGCGTGGGTTCCCGCAGGATCAGCGCCGCGCCCAGGGTGACGAAGAAGGGCGAGAGCAGGATCAGCGCCGAGGCCTGCCAGATCGGCACCCAGGCCAGGCTCGCCACCCAGAGCTGCACGCCGAGCACGGCGCAGCTGGCGCGCATCAGGTGCAGGCCGGGCTGGCGCATGGCCCAGGCGGAGCGCGCCCGCGACAGGGCCCAGGGCAGGGCCAGGGCGGTGGCCGTCAGGTACTGCCAGAAGGCGATGGTGGGGCCGGGGAGGTGCAGCTCCATGGCGATGTATTGTGTGAGGGTGTTGTAGAGCGCGAAGATCGCGCCCGCGGTGACCATCATCGCCGCGCCACGCGCGGGGTTCCGGGTCGAGTGAGTCATGCGGTGTCCTTTCCAAACGCATAACCCAAGGCTGTCCGGGACAGGTCCGCCGGCCCGCGAGGCGGGGGCGGGATCTCTCCCGTTCTCTTCCATCCGGACTATGACCGTCGGCCCCGGAGTTCCACCGGATCTGCTGTCCCTCTCGCTGAGAGGCGCTCGCGGGCTATCACCGCCGGTGGGGAATTCCGCCCCGCCCTGAGAACAACACGGCCTGACTGGCCGCGGGCGGAAGGTATGGGGGCGGGGAGGGGAGCGCAAGGCAGGACGGTGCGGAGGAGGATGTGCGGGGATGTGGAGGTGGGGGATGCTCGTTGCGACGCGTGGATGGGGGCTTCGTCCCCCGTCGCCGGAGGACGGCAGGTAGAGGGAGGAGGGGGCACTGCCCCCCCCCGTCGCCGGATGGCGACACGTAGAAGGGGAAGGGGGCTCTGCCCCGTCGCTGCGCGACACTCCCCCCGACGTATTTTCGGCAAGCTGAAAGAGGGGGCGGCTTGCTTTGTGGTTGGCGGGGCGCGAGCGGCCATGTCGGAGGCGTTGAACGACAGCGCAGAGGTGCCGCGTGCGGGACCAAGTGGTGACGCCTGCCAGAGATCTCGCCCGGCGGCACGCCGGGCGGCGCCCGACTGCGGGGCGCGCGATCGGCGCTCAAACCGTCCCCTGGACGGTTTGCCATGCTGTGCATGGATCGCACCTCATCCCCGGGAGGGCGCATCGGCAAGGTCTTTCGCTAAAGGCTGTACGGTGCTTCTGGAGGGCGCCGCGCGATGAGCTGGCGTTGCGGAGCGCCCACCCAGGGTCGGGCGCCGCCCTGGGGGTTCAGGCCTCGATAGTCGCGTAGGGTGGGTGAAACCCACCGCCAAGGCTGGTCCCATCTTCTTGCTTGCTTAGACCGCACAATTTTCGCACGCTCCGATCAGCTACCTGATCACGCGGCTGTCATTTTCTGAATTGCCGCAAGCGTTCGGACGTGCTTATCTTGGGGCGCCGATCGCCGAAGAGGTCCTGAATGCTCAACGCTCTCATTCACGCGAAGCACGGCAAGCATGAAGATGGCGAAGAGCGGGTGTCGTGGCGGCAAACATTTCGTGCCATCGAAGATCATGTGACAGCCAGTATTTTTGAACGCCTTTCCTATCTGAGCGCACCCTGTGCGATGCGCCTACTCCATGGCACGACCCGTCGAAACCGGCCGAAGGATGCGGAAACGCTTTTTTCCTGGCGCAGTGTGTCGCTTGACAGAATGGAGTTCTGGCCGTGCTGGGACGATCCGTCCGACAACCGAAGAAGCCGTGAGCCTGACGTCTATTGCGAATGGCAAGTCGGTGACCCTGTCCGAAGTCTGCATCTCATCGTCGAGGCAAAGCCTGGATCCATTGCCCAGTTGAAGGACCAATGGGTTGGAGAACTCAAGAGCTATCACCATGTACAGGAACTGGAGGGGGCTGAAGAACCCGACATTATCGGTTTTCTTGCGATCGGTGGGAGGATCTCAGACCCACAGGACTTTATGAAAGCAGTCCGTGCCGCGAGTCCCGAAGTGCAAGTCGCCATCGGTGGTTGGGAAGACCTTGCCCGCGCGCTATATTTCGAACTGAAGGCCAACACGCTACCGTGGGAGCGGCGTATCCTGCAGGACATGTCTGATGCGCTCCGACTTTTTGGCTACATCTACGTTCCTTTCTTGCCCACTCTAAAGAGTATGCCCGTCATCTCGGAAGGTGCTATTAATAGGATAGGGATCCGGACATGACGGATCTGACCTGGGGCGAAAGTCTGAAGAACTTGCGCGTGGCCTACCGTACCGTCGCGGCCTATCAGGAGCGGGTGCTGTCTATGGCCAAAATCGCCGGGGAGGCTTTCGAGCCGCTCAGTTTCGCCGTCTGGTTCGCGACCGAACATGCCATGGCACCGCAAAGGACAACGGATCCGCGGAACAAGTGGACATGGGACTTCCTTCCGATGAACAGTTTCGCCCTCTGCCTGAACAGTTCCGGCAAGCGGCGCTGGACAATCCGCGAAGGAGAACTGGTGGTCTTCCTGTACTTTTGCGCCGACGATGGTTTCACCAGTTACGGTCACGCGAACCCCGCTCCGGAGGGGCCCGACCCAGCAATGCTGCCCTCTGCAAGCGAAGCGGACAGCTGGTTTGAAATGTACGCGTATCGCTGGCTTGGCTCGGACTGCGAAATCGATTGCTATGATGACCTCTGGGCCACCGATGATCTGCCTGGCTCTGATCTCTGTCCGGTTACAAGCAAGAACGGCGAGTTCTCTCTTTCCTACTTTGGGGTGTCGATCAGCGAGTTGGAAACCCAGGAGAGCTTTTCCTCTGCCGTTAGCGGCTTCAAGGCACGCCTTGAGGCGGAGGTCGAACGGGCCTGAAAACGCAGGTAGTGTGATACGGCAACCGGGATGCTCTCGGCGAGGGACAGCGATCAGCGCCATCCCTCTCACAGACCCTTGCCAAACGCCCTTTTCCCCCGCATATGCTGCCGATCATGACCGATCTCGCGCACATTCGTAACTTCTCCATCGTCGCCCATATCGACCACGGGAAATCCACCCTGGCCGACCGGCTGATCCAGTCCACCAACACCGTCTCGGACCGCGAGATGAAAGAGCAGCTGCTCGACGCCATGGACATCGAGCGGGAACGCGGGATCACCATCAAGGCGAACACCGTCCGCATCGAGTACATCGCCGACAACGGCGAGCTCTATATCCTGAACCTGATCGACACCCCCGGTCACGTCGACTTCGCCTACGAGGTCTCCCGCTCCATGCATGCGGTCGAGGGCTCGCTGCTGGTGGTCGACAGCACCCAGGGCGTCGAGGCGCAGACGCTGGCCAATGTCTACCAGGCCATCGACGCCGACCACGAAATCGTGCCCGTGCTGAACAAGATCGACCTGCCTGCCAGCGAACCCGAACGGGTCGCCGAGCAGATCGAGGATGTCATCGGCATCGACGCCAGCAATGCGCTGCTGGTCTCGGCCAAGTCGGGCCTCGGCATCAAGGAGACGCTGGAGGCGATCTGCCACCGCCTGCCCGCGCCCACGGGCGACCGCGATGCGCCGCTGAAGGCCATGCTGGTGGACAGCTGGTACGACCCCTACCTGGGCGTCGTCGTGCTGGTCCGCATCATGGACGGCGTGATGAAGAAGAACGACCGCGTGAAGTTCATGCGCAACGGCACGGTGCACCAGATCGACCGGATCGGTGTCTTCCGCCCGGCGATGCAGAACGTCGATCAGCTGGGACCGGGCGAGATCGGCTTCATCACCGCCTCGATCAAGCAGGTGCGCGACACCAAGGTCGGTGACACCATCACCCACGAAAAGAAGGGCTGCGAAACCGCGCTGCCCGGCTTCAAACCCTCAATCCCCGTCGTCTTCTGCGGCCTCTTCCCGGTCGATTCGGCCGAGTTCGAGGACCTGCGCGATGCGATCGAGAAACTGGCGCTGAACGATGCCTCCTTCTCCTTCGAGATGGAGACCTCGGCGGCGCTTGGTTTCGGCTTCCGCTGCGGTTTCCTTGGCCTTCTGCACCTCGAAGTGATCCGCGACCGTCTCGAGCGCGAATACAACATCGAGCTGATCACTACCGCGCCCTCGGTGGTCTACCATGTCTACATGAAGGACGGGACGATGCAGGAGCTGCACAACCCCGCCGACATGCCGGACATGACCTATGTGGATCACCTGGAAGAGCCTCGCATCAAGGCCACCATCATGGTGCCCGACGAATACCTGGGCGATGTGCTGAAGCTCTGCCAGGACCGCCGCGGCATCCAGGAAGAGCTTACCTATGCCGGCACCCGTCCGCTGGTGGTCTATGACCTGCCGCTGAACGAGGTGGTCTTCGACTTCTACGACCGGCTGAAATCGGTGACCAAGGGCTACGCTTCCTTCGACTACCACCTGACCGGCTATCGCCAGGACAACCTGGTGAAGATGTCGATCCTGGTAAACGACGAGCCGGTGGATGCGCTGTCGATGATGGTCCACCGCGACCGCGCCGAGATGCGTGGCCGCGCCATGTGCGAGAAGCTGAAGGACCTGATCCCGCGCCATATGTTCAAGATCCCGATCCAGGCCGCAATCGGCGGCAAGGTGATCGCCCGAGAGACGCTCTCGGCCATGCGCAAGGACGTGACGGCCAAGTGCTACGGCGGCGACGCGACGCGGAAGCGCAAGCTGCTGGACAAGCAGAAGGCCGGCAAGAAGAAGATGCGCCAGTTCGGGAAGGTGGATATCCCGCAAGAGGCGTTCATCTCGGCGCTGAAGATGGACAATTGAGGCAAACCCGGAGCGAAAGCTCCGGGTTTTTCCTTTGCGGGCGCTTGGGGTGGTGCATTGGCATGCCCCCTACGCCAGCAACCCCGGTTGCCGCTCCTGCTCTGCGTCCCGCTCTCCGAAATATCCCTCCGGCACCTCTCCGTCCCACCCCGGTGCCACCAATCCTGCGCGCACCTCCCGATGGAAGGACGAGAATTGCCAGTCCGCCGCCCGCGCCACCAGGCCATGTCTGACCGGGTTGCCCCAGCAATAGCGCAGGTGCAGTTCCATATCGCGGTCGTCGCGGATGTGGTGTTCCCAGTAACGGCGCTTCCAGATGCCGACCTCGCCCCTGCGCCGTTTGCCGTCGCTGATGGCGACGCGGTCCTTCACCCGCTTGCTGAACTCGGCCTTGATCGCCTGCCAGCGCACCGGATAGTCCGCGTCGCCCGGCGGCAGGGTCCAGATGCAATGCATGTGGTCGGGCAGGACCACCCAGGCGTCGATGCAGAAGGGGCGGCGGGCGCGTTCGACCATCACCGCTTCGCGCAGCGCGGTGACCTCGCGCACCAGCAGGTCGGAGCTGCGGTCGCGCAGACAGACGGTAAAGAAGATCGATGCGCCGGTCTGGCGCGGGCGGGTGTAGCGGTCCATGGCCCAGCTTGGACCGAACCTGGTTAACAAAGCGTAGGGTGGATGCCATCCCACCATCCCCGCGCGCAGAACGTACAATCGCAGCGAAGGACCAGACGGTCGTGACAGGGGGGGCGAACCCGGCCCCCTTGACCAGGCCAGCAAAACGCCGGACATGAAAAGACCGGCCACCCAGGGGGCGCCGGTCTTCGTGGCCATCGGGCTGGCTTACATGCCCGCCTGGGTCTGCGCGGCCTCGCCCTCGATGATGGTGCCGGCCTTCTGGATGTCGCGCCCCGCGCCCTTCACGGTTTCGCAGGCGGCAAGGCCCGACAGGGCCAGCAGGCAGATGGCGATTCTGATCATTTTATCCCTCGACATGATGTTGATCCCGGAGCGAATCCTAGAACCGCGCCGCAGCGCCGTCCAGCCTGAGAGTCCGGCTTCATGCGAGGGCGGGATTTACATCTCGGACTGGGTCTCGGCGGCTTCGCCTTCGATCACCTGACCGGCGGTCTGGATGTCTTCTCCGGCGCCTTTGACGGTCTCGCATGCCGCGAGAGAAAGCAGGGCGGCGACAAGGGCGGTGCTGCGCAGGGCAAATCGGGTCATCGTTCTTTCCTTCTGTTGAGGTCTGGTCATACAACCCGCGAAACCCTTCCCAGGTTCCGCTGCCGCCACAGGGCCCAGGCCCGCGTCAGCCCCCAGGTCACGCGGTTTTTCATTTGCCCTGCGGCTTCGGCCCCATAACCTCCGGGCATTGAACATCAATTCATTTCGCAAAGGACCGGTCATGCCCGGAAACAAAGACATCGGCATGGTCTTGCTCGTCGGCGCCTTCATCGTCCTCATCTCTCTGGGCGGCGGTGGCGGAGGGCTGATCTCCTACGCGGCGCTCCTCGTCGGACTGGCGCTCGTGGTCAAGCTGGCCCTGGCGATCCGGGGCCGGAATGCCGGTGCGCCCGACCCGGCGACGCGGCGCGCCTCCGAAGTTGCCATGGGGATGATGCGCACGTCGATCGCCATGGCCGCGGTCGATGGTCAGCTGGCGGGCAGCGAGAGGGTCGTGATCCGGGCCATCGCCCGCGAGATCGGGTCCCATGATCTCGACGACAGGGGGGTGGAGAAGATCTTCCTCCACTTCATCTCCGACAGCAGTGCCCTGGCGCAGGAGGTGGCCGCGCTGGCGGCTCTGCTCAATGCGGGCGAGGCGCGGCAGCTGCTGAAGTTTGCCGCCATGGTCGCCTATGCGGACGGAGACCTCTCGGAGGCCGAAACCGCGGTGCTGGACGGGCTGTGCCGGGATCTGCAGATCCCGCCGCGCGATCGCTCGATCCAGCTGCAGGTGGCCTTCGGAGAGATCCAGCGCATCGTCCGCGAAGAGCAGCAGGTCAGCACGGATGTACCCGAGGGCTGATCAGCCGAGGAAGGCCGCTACGGCAGCCTCGAACTCACGCGGTTTCTCGGCATGCAGCCAGTGGCCGGCACCGGGGATCTTGGCGAACTTCGCCTCGGGAAAGAGCGCCTTGATCCCGGCGCGGTACTCGGGCTGCACGTAGTGGCTCTCGGCACCTGACAGGAAGAAGGTGGGGCCGGTGAAACTGCCCTCGATCTCGGGCCAGGAGAGGATCTTGCCCATTTCGGCCTCGAGCACATCGAGGTTCAGACGCCACTGGCGCTCGGTCACGTCGAGGCTCTGGGTGAAGAAGCTCTGCAGCGCCTTCTCGACCCCGGCTTCGGCCAGCTGCGCCTCGGCGTCCGACCGGCGCGAGACCTGCGACAGGTCCACCTTGCGCATGGCGTCGATATATTGCTGCTGGCTGTGGCCATAGGAGACCGGGGCGATATCGGCGACGATCAGCCGCTCCACCAGCTCGGGATGGAGCAGCGCCAGCGCCATCGCGGCCTTGCCGCCCATGGAATGGCCCAGCACATGGCAGGGCCGCCCCTCGGCGCGGATCACCTCGGCCAGGTCGGCGGCCATGGCAGGGTAGGAATGCTCGTCCTCGCGCGGCGAGAGCCCGTGGTTGCGCATGTCCACCGCGAGCACCGGCCGCTTGGCCGAGAGCCGCTTGGCGATGACACCCCAGTTGCGCCCGGAGCCGAAAAGCCCATGGGCGATCAGAAGGGGCGTGGCATCGGCGGGGCCATCCTGGCGGATCACGTTCAGCATGGGGCAGCCATAGCTTGCGTCCGCGCGCGATGCCAGATGCTTCCGCGGCGGCCAGCCGCCGCATTGCGGGATGAAAGCGCAATGACTTGCCCTCCCGCCTGGCTGAGCGCTATTCTGGGGGTCATCGTCAGGGAGGCCGCCGACATGGGCTCGGATATTCTGGATCGCGGCCTGGGCCGCAGCGAGAAGGCGCTGAAGCGCAAGATGGGCGGGCGCCGTCCGTTGAAGCGCGGCGACTTCGACCGGCTGGTTGCCCGCGCCGGGCGCGACCTGCCGGGCGCTGCCCGCCGCGAGGCGAAGAAGATCCAGAAGGTCCGCTCCGAGATGGATAACCCCCGCCTGGCCGCCCGCATGGACCCGGCGCAGCTCTCGGGCTCTTTCCGCAGGCTGGAGCGGGCCGTGTCGCATTGGAACCCGGCCCGAAAGCGTCGCAACATGTGGCTGAACGCCCTGGCGGGCTATGCCTTCAACATCCTGCTCTTCTTGGGCCTGCTGGCCGCCTTCCTCAGCTGGCAGGGCTGAAGGGCGCGCGGCGCAGGTTCTGGCGCTGCACCAGCGTCACAGTGGTGAAGCTGACGAAGAAGAGCAGATACCACGACCCCATCTTTGCCAGCGAGACAAGCTCCAGCCGCGCCTGGCCGTGATAGGCCCAGGTGCCCGAAAGCGTGCCGATGTTCTCGGCCAGCCAGAGCGCGAAGGCGATGAGCAGCGCGGCCAGCGGGAAGGGCATCCAGTGCCAGTCGCGCAGGCGGAACCACATCTTCGTGCGGGCAAAGAGCAGCAGGGTGGCGGCGAAGAGCCCCAGCCGGATGTCCGGCAGCCAGTGATGGGCGAAGAAGTTGACGTAGATCGCCACCGCCAGCAGGACCGAGGCCCAGAACGGCGGATAGGGGGCGATCACCGCATCGAAGAGCCGGAAGGCCCGCGCGATATAGGAACCCAGCGAGGCATACATGAAGCCGGTGAACAGCGGCACGTCGAAGGCCTTCAGCACGCCCGGCTCGGGATAGGACCAGGAGCCCGCGTGGACCTTGAACCACTCCATCACCGTGCCTGTCAGGTGGAAGAGCAGGATCACCTTGGCCTCGTCCCAGCTTTCCAGCTTGGTGGCGATCAGCAGCACCTGCACCGAGACCGCCAGCAGAACCAGGAAATCATAGCGCGCCAGCGCCCAGTCCTCCTGCCAGATCTGCGCGGTGATCAGCAGCGCCGCCAGGATGATCCCGGCAAAGAGCCCGGCCCAGGCCTGGCGCAGCAGGAACAGCAGCACGGATTGCGCCCAGCCGGGCAGGGGGCTCTGCGCCAGCAGCGCGGCATCGGACCGAAGGGAGGAGGTGCTCATGGCCGCCATCTTGCGCGATTGGCTGCGCCTGTCCAGAGACCAGATGTCGGATGCCTCCGGCGGGAGTATTTCCGGCCTGGTGATGAAACAGGCCGTGATATCAGGGCGACCTACTTTCGCCACGGAGGGCGCGCAGGTTCTCCAATTCAAAAGTAGGGTTCTTCAAAGGGCAATGCACGGCTTGCATCACAAGGCTGAAAATACTCCGGGGGGGGAGGCGCAGCCGACGGGGGCGGAGCCCCCCCACCCAGCCTTGCTCCAGGCGCCTCAGTCGAACTTCTTGGACGGCGCCAGCACCATGGCCTCGCCGGCCAGCACCTTGGTGTCACCCACCATGCAGCGGCAATCCAGCTTCACCCGGCGCCTTGCATGGTCGATGTCGATCACCTCGACTTCGGCCAGCACCACGTCTCCGGGACGGACAGGGGCCAGGAACTTCAGGCTCTGGCCCATGTAGACCGTGCCATGGCCCGGCAGCTGCTCTCCGATCACCGCCGAGATCAGCCCGGCGGTCAGCATCCCGTGGGCAATGCGCCCCTGAAAGATCGTGTCGCGGGCATAGTCGTCGTCCAGGTGGACCGGGTTCCGGTCGGTCGAGATCTGGGCGAACATCTCGATGTCCTCATCCGTCACCTCTTTCCTGAGGTAACGGACCATGCCCATCTCGAGGTCCTCGATCGGCACCGTGCCGCGCGGGAAATTGTCCAACATCCACCCCTCCCTTCGGATCGCGCCCCGCCAAGAAGGCGCGAATCCATCACGTAATTATTGGGCGCACTGATGCGCTTGAGGGAAATAATATTACGCTGCGGATGCGAAATCAACCCTCAGCGCAGGAAGCCGATGGAATAGGTCGGGGTCATCTGCTGGGCCTCGATATAGGCCTCCAGGGCTTCGGGTTCGGGCTGGTCGGTGGTCTTGGTCTCTTCCAGGGCCAGGCCGCCGGTGATGAAGAGCGTATCGATGCCCTCGCCCATGCCGCCGCGTACATCGGTGTGGATACCGTCGCCGATGGCCAGGATGCGCGCCTCGGCGGGATCGGTGCCAAGCTGGCTCAGTCGCTTGCGGGCTAGGTCGTAGATCGGCGGATGGGGCTTGCCGAAATAGAGGCTCTCGCCACCCATCTCCGCATAGAGCTCGGCCACCGCTCCGGCGCACCATTCGCGCAGCTCGCCGCGGTCGACGACGATGTCGGGGTTGGCGCAGAGCAGCTTCAGCCCCTTGGTCTTGGCCAGCAGCAGCTCGGGGCGCAGCACGGAAGGCTCGGCCATGGGATCGAAGGGCCCGGTGCAGACGATGCCCTCGGCCTCGTCCAGCGGCACGCGGGTGATGGTCACCGGGTTTTCCTGGATCTCCAGCGGGTGGAAGAAGGGATCGTCATGGGCCTCGCCGATGTGAAAGACCTTCTCGCCGACGGTGCCGTTGTACATGGCGGCCCGCGCAGAGTCGCCGGAGGTGGCGATGATGTCCCAGGAATCGCGGGCGACGCCGAAGCCGTCCAGCTGGATCTCGACCTGGGCGCGGGGGCGCGGAGAATTGGTAACCAGGACCACCTTCTTGCCCTTCTTGCGCACCTCCTGCAGCGCTGCCACGGCGGCGGGGAAGGCGGTCACGCCGTTATGCACGCAGCCCCAGAGATCGACGAAGAAGGCGTCGTAGTCATCGGCGATATCGGCAAGGGTCTGGACGATCCGGGTCATGGCGGGCTCCTCGGGCTGACGTTTGTTTCCATATGGCCCATGTGGCGCGGCGCGACCAGTCCGCTTTGCGCCACTGTGGCCCGGTCATCGAATTGTCACGTGGCAAAGCCGGGGGGTATCCGACGGGCTTTGCGCTCGCGCCCCGTGAGATCCGGCAGCCAGGGCTGCCCCGTCTTGCCGCCTAGCGAAAGATCCGCTTGTACTCGTCAAGCGACCGGCTCAGCGCCTTGGTGCGTGGCCTGCTTTTGGAGGGCAGATCAAGTTCGGCCTCGTTGATCACCAGGATATGGGCCTCGAGCGCCTGGGCGGCCTTCTCCAGGTCCCCGGCCTCGAGGTGCTGCACGATCAGCTGGTGCTCGGCGAAGGATTGTTCGCGGTAGTCACCCGCGCCGCGTTGCAGACAGACGCGCAGGGCCTCTATGCCCGAGGCGGTGAGGTCATAGGCCTGGGGCAGGTAGCTGTTGCCCGAGTTGCGGATGAAGGCCTGGTGGAAGGCCATGTCCGCGGCCTCGTATTGCTTCCAGTCGGCGCTGCGCAGGGCGCCCTCCATGCTCTTGATGGTCGCATGGAGCGTCGCCAGCACAGAGGCGCCCGCCGCCTGCATCGATAGCCGCAGGGCCGCCGTCTCCAGCACGGCGCGGAAGGTGCTCATCTCGCGCACGTCCTCGCGGCTGGGAGAGAACACATAAGTCCCCGCCTGGGGCACGATGGTGACCAGGCGCTTGTCGCGCAGCTCGAAGAAGGCGGTGCGGACCGGGGCCTTGCTCATCCCCAGGGCCTCGGCGATCTGCACCTCCGAGAGGCGCTCGCCAAACACCAGCTCGCCCGAGACGATGGCTTCCCTGATCCGCGTATAGGCTTCCTTGCTCAGCGACACGTTGCTTTCCTTTCAATCGAAAACCGCGGACTGGAACCCGTTCAGGTCGCACAATTTTCCACGCTCTGGGCCGCCAGGTCGCAGCTGTCTTACCGCCACTCCCCGGCCAAGTCTATTTTGGCGGGTTGACAGAGTAATTGAAATACTAGAATTCTAGTTGTGCCAGTTTTCTTTCAAGGGATGCACAACAAATGACCACCTTCCGCCTCTTGACCCCGGATGCGCAGTATCCCGACGACGCGCTGATCGAGCGCGAGACGGCCGGGTCGGACGTTCACTGGAGCATCTTCCGCGAGCGGACCCCCGCCGCGATTCCCGCCGAGGAATGGAGCCGCGCCGATGCGCTGGTGGTCTGGCACGAGATGCCGGTCGACGCCGATGTCATCGCGCGGCTGGACCGCTGCCAGGTGATCGTGCGGGCCGGTGTGGGCTTCGACCATATCGACCTCGAGGCCGCCGCGGCGCGGGGCATCCCTGTGTGCAACACGCCCGACTATGGCACCAGCGAGGTTGCCGACCATGCCATCGCCATGATGCTCAACTTCAAGCGCGGCCTGACCTCCTATCACCGAGAGCTCGTCGCCTCTCCGCAGGAGGGTTTCGACCATGCGCGGGCGCCGCTGATGGGCCGTCTGCGCGGGCGCACCTTCGGAATCGTCGGGCTGGGCCGTATCGGCACCGCCACGGCGCTGCGGGCCAAGGCCTTCGGGCTGAACGTGGTCTGCTATGACCCCCATGTCTCGCGCGGGACCGAGATCGCCGTCGGCGTGCAGCGGGTGGAGTCGCTGGAGGCGCTGCTGAAGGTCTCCGACGTGGTCTCGCTGCATTGCCCGCTGACGGAGGAGACGCGCGGCATGATCAACGCCCGGACGCTGCGGCAGATGAAGCCCGGCGCCGTGGTCATCAACACCGCCCGCGGCGCCATCGTCGATGTGCCCGCCCTGCTGGAGGCCCTGCGGGACAACGTGATCGCCGGTGCCGGCCTGGACGTGCTGCCGGTAGAGCCGCCCAGCCCCGACGATCCCATTTCGCTGGCCTATGCCGGCTGCAGCGATCCGCTGACGGGCGAGCGCCTGCTGCTCTCGCCCCATGCGGCCTGGTCGAGCCCGGAAAGCGTGGCGGACGCACGCCGGCTGGCGGTCGAGACCGCGATGCTGCGTCTGCGGGACGGCACCATCAGAAACCTGGTGAACTCACCGGAGAAAGTCTTGGTCCCGGCGACGGAGTAAGCCGCCGCGGGCAAGGGAGGAGGCCCCGGCACGGTGAGCGTTCCGGGGAAGGTTGCGCCGCAAAAACAAGGCCAGCCGCACATGCCAGTTTATCCATAGGGAGGAAAAAATGGCCAAGAATATCACTATGACACTCGTTGCCGGGTTCTTTACGGCGACGGCGGGGATTTCGGCGCAGGCGCAGGATTTCTCGTTCACCTTCCAGTCGGTCGACCCGGCGGGGAACCCGAATTTCCAGATCCAGAAGGAATGGACCGAGCGCGTCGGCGTCATGAGCGGCGGCCGCATCGAGATCGAGCTCCTGCCCGTGGGCGCAGTGGTGGAATACAACGAGACGCAGGACGCCGTCGGCGCCGGCATCCTCGATGGCCATATCACCGATGTCAGCTATTTCTCCGGCAAGGACCCGGCCTTCGGCCTGATCGCCAACCCCATCGGTGCATGGTCCTCGCCCGAAGAGATGCTGCGTTTCATCCGCTATGGCGGCGGCCAGGAGCTGATGACCCAGCTGGAAGAGCCCTACAACCTGCACTTCGTCGGCGCGACGACGACGGGTCTGGAAGGCTTCGTCTCTAAGCGCCCGCTGTCCGGGGTCGATGATCTCAAGGGTCTGAAGGTGCGCGCGCCCGAGGGCCTGATCCAGCAGGTCTTCGCGGCCGCCGGTGCTGTGCCGGTGAACCTGCCCTATGCCGAGGTTTTCACCGCCCTCGACAAGGGCGTCATCGACGCGGCGGATTCCACCGTCTTCTCGACCAACCATTCGCAGGGGCTGCACAAGGTGGGCAACAACCCGGTCTATCCGGGTTTCCACTCGATGCCGCTGGTTGAAGTGTCGATGAACCTCGATGCCTGGAAGAAGCTGCCCGAGGATCTGCAGGAGATCATGACCGTCTCGGTGCGCGACCTGGCCTCCGACATGGTGGCGCAGCTGTCGATCAAGGATCTCGAAGCCGCGGCCGAGGCCAAGGCCGACCCGGATATCACCGTGCACAACTGGTCCTCGGACGAGCGCGCCCGGTTCCGCACCATCGCCATGGGCCAGTGGGAAAATGTGGCCAGCCAGTCCGAGAATGCCCAGCAGGTCTATGACACGCTGACGGGCTACCTCGAGGAGCAGGGTCTGCTCGACTAAGGCTGCAAGGCCTTCGGGCGGGCAACCGGGTTGCCCGCCCCCTTTCCCCCTGAAATGAACCGGACGACATTCAATGGCGCAGCCTGACGACATCCCCACGATGGCGATCCCCGATGCGGTCGAGATCCCACCAAGAACCCTGCCGGAAGCTGGCCGCCTCGGATGGCTGATGGAGAAGGTCTCGGCGGTCTTCGCGATCGGGATCATCCTTGCGATGGCGATCCTGGTGCTGGAAGTGGTCAGCCGATATTTCTTCGGCGCGCCCACCACCTGGGCGCATGAGACCTCGACCTTCCTCAGCGCCATCACCTTCATCTTCGGCGGATTGCTCTGCGTGGTGCGCAATTCCCATATCCGGGTCGTGCTGCTCTATGACCTGTTCCGGGGCAGGGCGCTGAAGGCGCTGAACGCCGTCATCTCGCTGGTCTGCACCATCTCGACCGGCTTTTTCGCCTGGGCCGCCTGGCGCACGGTCGAGAAGGCGATCTTCCGACCCTCGGGCGACTTCTACCTCGAGACCAGCGGCAGCGCCTGGAATTCGCCGGCACCGGCGCTGATCAAGATCTTCCTCTTCCTGGTGCTGATCGTGATGAGCCTTCAGTTCCTGATCCTCGCCTTCAACTACATGCGCGCCGCGCGTGGGGGGATGCGCTGATGGATGCTCTTTCCTCGCTTCTGGATCTCTCGGCCCTCGGCATCGGCAGCGGCACGCTGGTGATGTTCGCCATGCTCGTCTTCCTGCTGCTGACCGGAATGCCGCTGGCACTGGTGACCCTGCTGGTCGCGCTGATCTTCGCGCTGGGCTGGTTCGGACCCATGGCCGTGCCGCTGATCACCAGCCGGGTCTATTCCTTCGTCTCCTCCTTCGTCTTCGTCTCGGTGCCGATGTTCGTGCTGATGGCGGCGATCCTCGATCGTTCGGGCATCGCCCGCGATCTCTTTGACGCGATGAAGCTGGTGGCCGGCCGGATCCGCGGCGGTGTCGCGGTGCAGACGATCTTCGTGGCGGTGATCCTGGCCGCGATGAGCGGCATCATCGGCGGCGAGATCGTGTTGCTGGGCCTCGTGGCGCTGCCGCAGATGCTGCGCCAGGGCTATGACCGCCGCCTCGCCATCGGCGTGGTCTGCGCGGGCGGATCGCTGGGCACCATGGTGCCGCCCTCGATCGTGCTGATCATCTACGGGCTGACTGCCAATGTCTCGGTCGGAGAGCTCTTCACCGCGGCCTTCGTGCCGGGCTTCATGCTGGCCTCCTTCTACGTCGCCTACGTGCTGTTTCGCTCCTACACCGACCCGACCGCCGCCCCGCCGCCCGAGACCGAGCGGATGGAGGTGCCCGAGCAGCTGAAACTGCTGCGCGGCCTGATCCTGCCGATCCTCGTCGTGGTCTTCGTGCTGGGCTCGATCTACGGCGGCATCGCCTCTGTCACCGAGGCCTCCGCCGTCGGTGTCGCCGGGGTGATCCTGTCGACGATCCTGCGACGGGAGTTCACCTTCCGCATGCTGCTGGACGCGGCGATGCACACGCTGACCACCGTCGGCATGATCGTCTGGATCGGCATCGGCGCCAGCGCCCTGGTCGGGGTCTACAACCTGATGGGCGGGATCGAGTTCATCTCGTCGCTGATCACCGGCGTCTCGGACAATCCGACGATCATCATCCTGACCATGATGCTGATCCTCTTCGTGCTGGGCATGTTCCTCGACTGGGTGGGCATCGCGCTGCTGACTATGCCGATCTTCGTGCCGGTGATCCGCGAGCTCGGCATGGACCCGATCTGGTTCGGCGTGCTCTTCGCCATGAACATGCAGGTCTCGTTCCTGACCCCGCCCTTCGGCCCGGCCGCCTTCTACCTCAAGAGCGTGACGCCCCCCGATATCTCGTTGGGAGAGATCTTCCGCTCGCTGGTGCCATTCATCTGCCTGCAGGTGCTGGCGGTTGGCCTTCTCATCTTTTTCCCGCAGATTGCGGTTTACTAGAGCAGGCCTGACAGCCGCCCGACCGATGCCGGGCAGGACCCTGCTCTTTATCAACAAGACAAAGGACATGACATGAAACTCGTGCGCTATGGAGACGCAGGCCAGGAACGGCCGGGGCTCATCGACAGCAAGGGAGAGCTGCGCGACCTGTCCGCGGAAGTCGCCGACATCGACGGTGCGGCGCTGGCCCCCGAGACCCTGGCCCGCCTGGCGGCGCTGGACACCGACGCGCTGCCCAGGGTCGAGGGCAATCCCCGGCTCGGCCCCTGTGTCGGCAATGTCGGCAAGCTGATCGGCATCGGGCTGAACTACTCTGACCACGCCGCCGAATCCGGCATGGCGGTGCCGAGCGAGCCCATCGTCTTCCTCAAGGCCACCAGCGCCATCTCGGGCCCCTACGACGACGTGCAGCTGCCGGCAGGCGCCGAGAAGGTCGACTGGGAGGTCGAGCTGGCCTTCGTGATCGGCACGCGGGCGAAGAACGTCTCGAAGGCAGAGGCCCTGTCCCACGTGGCGGGTTACATGATCGTCAATGACGTCTCCGAGCGCTCCTGGCAGGCAGAGCGCCAGGGCCAGTGGACCAAGGGCAAGAGCCACGACACCTTCGCGCCCATGGGGCCGTGGATGGTCACTGCGGACGAGGTCGCCGACCCCCATGACCTGGGCATGCGGCTGGATGTCGACGGCGAGCGCCGCCAGGACGGCTCCTCGAAGACCCTGATCTTCGGCATCGACCACCTTGTGTCCTACCTCAGCACCTTCATGACGCTGGAGCCCGGCGACGTGGTGACCACCGGCACGCCTCCGGGCGTGGGCCTTGGCATGACACCGCAGGTCTTCCTGCGTGACGGCCAGGTCATGCGGCTCGAGATCGACGGGTTGGGCGTGCAGCAGCAGACCTGCGTCCGCCAGGCAGCCCCCACGGGGACCAGCCAGTGAGCAACCGGCCCGACAGCAGTGCGTCCAACGGCGGTTGGGCCGACAGCGGCACCTATGACTACATCGTCGTGGGTGCCGGTTCCGCGGGCTGCGTGCTGGCCAACCGGCTGAGCGCCGACCCCCGCAATCGCGTGCTGCTGCTGGAGGCCGGCGGCAGCGACAACCGCTTCTGGGTGCATGTGCCCATGGGCTACCTCTATGCCATGGGCAATCCCCGCATGGACTGGTGTCTGTGCACCGAACCCGAAGAGGGGCTCGGGGGACGCGCCCTGAACTATCCGCGCGGCAAGATGCTGGGCGGCTGCTCGTCGATCAACGGCATGATCTACATGCGCGGCCAGGCGCGGGACTACGACCAGTGGCGGCAGATGGGCAATGCGGGCTGGGGCTGGGACGAGATCCTGCCCTACTTCCGCAAGTCCGAGCGCCACTTCGGCCCGGCGGATGAGAACCACGGGACCGAGGGCGAGCTGCGGGTCGAGCAGCAACGCCTGAACTGGCCCATCCTGGATGTCGCCGCAGATGCCGCCGAAGAGATCGGCATCGCGCGGACCGACGACTTCAACGATGGCGACAACGAGGGCACCGGTTATTTCCCGGTGAACCAGAGGCGCGGCATCCGCTGGAACGCCCGCAAGGCCTTCCTGAACCCCGCCCGCAAGCGGCCCAACCTGCGCATCGTCACCGGCGCCCAGGTGCAGCAGCTGCTGCTCGAGGGGCGCCGGGTGACAGGCGTCAGCTTCACCGTGAAGGGCCGCTCTCACCGGGCCCGGGCGGGGCGCGAGGTGGTACTGTCGGCCGGGGCCATAGGCACGCCGCAGATCCTGGAGCTTTCGGGCATCGGCGATCCGGACCGCCTTGGCCCCCTTGGGGTGACGCCGGTTCACGAGCTGAAGGGCGTCGGTGAAAACCTGCAGGATCACCTGCAACTCAGGACGGTATGGAAGATCTCGGGGGCACGGACGCTCAACGACCGGGTGGCAAGCCTGCCGGGCCGGATCGGCATCGGGCTGGAGTACCTGTTGCGCCGCTCGGGGCCGATGTCGATGGCACCCAGCCAGCTCGGCATCTTCTGCCGCTCGTCCGAGCGCGAGACCTCGGCCAATATCGAATTCCACGTGCAACCGCTGTCGCTGGATCAGTTCGGCGCGCCCCTGCACCGTGATCCGGGGCTGACGGTTTCGGTCTGCAACCTGCGCCCCGAGAGCCGGGGCAGCGTCCACCTGCGCAGCGCCGAGGCTCAGGACGCCCCCGAGATCCGGCCGCGCTATCTCAGCGCCGAGCGGGACCGGACCGTCGCGGTCGAGAGCCTGCGCACCGCCCGCGCCCTGATGCAGACCGCCGCCATGCAGCCCTATGGCCCAAGGGAGGTCCTGCCGGGCCCGGCCCTTGAGAGCGACGCCGATCTGGTCGCCGCCGCCGGTCAGATCGGCACGACGATCTTCCATCCGGTGGGCACCGCGCGCATGGGCAGCGATCCCCTTGCGGTGGTCGGGCCGGATCTGCGGGTGCATGGGATTGCGGGTCTCTCCGTCGCCGATGCCTCGATCATGCCGACGATTGTCTCGGGCAATACCCATGCCCCGGTCACGATGATCGCCGAGAAGGCCTCGGACCTGATCCTGTCGCGGCAGGGCCAGTAAGGAGGGGCCAGCGGGGAAGGGCGGCCTCTGCCCTTTGCGCGGGACGGACAACGAAAAAGGGCGCCCTGCGGGGCGCCCTTCCCGTCTGCTGCGGCAGGTCTCAGACCTTGAGCGAGGGGATGATCTGCTTCTTGCGGCTCATCACGCCGGGCAGCACCACCTGGTCGCCCTCGACGCTGGCGCCGAAGCTCTTCTCGGCCACGGTCTTCACCAGCTCGTTCGGCACGAAGAGCGTGGCTTCCTCGTTCAGGATGTCGACCACGAAGAGCAGCACCTGGTCGACGCCATCCTCGGCTTCGACGGCCTTGAAGCTCTCCATGATCGAGGCCTTGCGGTCCAGCACCAGCTTCGGCGCGGTGGTTTCCAGCACGGAGACGCGGAACTTGGTGCCGTCGACGGCATATTCCTTGCTGTCCATGCGGATCAGCTCGGCGTCCGAGAAGGCAGAGATGTCGGACTTGGCCTCGAACATCTCGGCGGCATAGGCGCCCAGGTCCAGGTTCAGCTCGGCGGCAAGGGTTTCCGCCAGCGCGCGATCCACCGGGGTCGTGGTCGGAGAGCGGAATTCCAGCGTGTCCGACAGGATGCAGGAGAGCATGGCGCCCTTGATCTGGTCGGGCATCTTGGCGGCGTCGTCACCCATCAGCTGGTGCATGATGGTGGCGGTGCAGGCCAGCGGCTTGATGGTGATGTCGATCGGGCCCTTGGTTTCCAGCCCCCCGGTCAGCTTGTGGTGGTCGATGATCTGGATGACATTGGCATCGTTGATCGCCGCCGGCAATTCGGCGGGGTTGTTGGTGTCGACGATCACCACGGTGTCCTCGGCGGTAACTTCCGAGATGATCTCGGGCGTCTCGAAGCCCCATTTCTCGACCACGAAGGCGGCCTCGGTGTTGGGGGTGCCCAGGAGCTTTGCCTCTGCCGGGGTGCCCATCACCTCGGAGAGATACCAGGCCCAGATCAGCGGAGAGCCGGTGGAATCGGTGTCGGGAGACTTGTGGCCGAAGACCTTGATCGTCATGGGAAGCATCCGTTCTTGGAAAAGCTGAATTCGGCGGTCTTATAGTGGCCCCTCCGGGCGCTGTCACCCGGTTGCGGCGCCGCAGCACGCGCCGCGCTTGCCGCTGCCGGGGCGGGCGCATAATCATGCGCCATGACCCGCGTGCCCGAGACCGATCTCTATCCTCCCGTGAAGGCCTTCCTCGAGGCCCAGGGCTACGAGGTCAAATCCGAGGTGGCCGGTGCCGATGTGGTGGGCATGCGCGCCGATGACCCGGACCCGGTGATTGTCGAGCTGAAACTGGCCATGAGCCTGGCGCTGCTGCAGCAGGGGATCGACCGGCTGGGGGTCTCGGATTTCGTCTATCTTGCCATTCCGCAGGTGAAGGGCCGCAAGACGCTGGCGCGGCACGTGGCGCTCTGTCGCCGGCTGGGGCTGGGGCTGCTGACGGTGCGGCTGTCGGATGGCCACGTGGAGGCCCAGTGCGATCCGGGGCCCTACGCGCCGCGCAGGGTCAAGGCGCGGGCCGGGCGGCTCTTGCGGGAATTCCAGCGCCGCGACGGCGATCCCAATCGCGGCGGTGCGGCGGGCAGGATCGTCACCGCCTACCGCCAGGACGCGCTGCGCTGCGCGGCGCATCTGGCCGAACATGGCGCCAGCCGGGGAGCTGCGGTGAAGGCCGCCACCGGCGTCGCCCGCGCCACCACCCTGATGCGCGACAATCATTATGGCTGGTTCGAGAAGGTCGCCAAGGGCACCTACGCCTTGACCGAGAAGGGCAGGCAGGAGACCGGCGCGTAGGGGGAGGTATCCCACCATTCGGGCCACCTTTCCGTTCACCCTTCCGGCTGTTCTGGCGGTCGCCGTTGCCGCCGGGGGCGGATATCTCCCACCCTGCACCGGTGGCCCGCGACGGTGCCGTCTGCCGGGCGTTAGCAAAAATCGACCTCCGCCGTTGACTCGTCCCCACCATATCCCTATCTCCGTGCCGTTAGCACTCGGACGACCTGAGTGATAACGCCCGACCCCGAGCGGGGAAGGGACAGGGAAAAACTTTGAGCCAAGGAGCCTCAGAGATGGCATTTCAACCGCTGCATGACCGTGTGCTCGTCGAGCGTGTCGAAGGTGAAGAAAAGACCGCCGGCGGTCTGATCATCCCCGATAGCGCCAAGGAAAAGCCCGCCGAGGGCATCGTCATCGCCGTGGGCGCTGGCGCCAAGGACGACGATGGCGAGCGTATCGCCATGGACGTCAAGGAAGGCGACAAGATCCTGTTCGGCAAGTGGTCCGGTACCGAGATCACGCTGGATGGCAAAGAGCTGCTGATCATGAAGGAAAGCGACATCATGGGCGTCATCTCCTGATCCCTCGCGGATCGGACTGACCACCCCAACTCGCTTACCCGAAACCCAAATTCAGGAGAAAGAACATGGCTGCAAAAGACGTCAAGTTCGACACCGACGCCCGCAACAAGATGCTGAAGGGTGTCAACACTCTCGCCGACGCGGTGAAGGTGACCCTCGGTCCGAAGGGCCGTAACGTGGTTCTGGACAAGTCCTTCGGTGCGCCCCGCATCACCAAGGACGGTGTCTCGGTCGCCAAGGAAATCGAACTGGAAGACAAGTTCGAGAACATGGGCGCCCAGATGGTGAAGGAAGTCGCTTCCCGCACCAACGACGAAGCCGGTGACGGTACCACCACCGCAACCGTGCTGGCCCAGGCCATCGTCAAGGACGGCGTCAAGGCCGTCTCCGCCGGCATGAACCCGATGGACCTGAAGCGCGGCATCGACCTGGCAACCGCCAAGGTCGTCGAGGCCATCAAGGCCGCCTCGCGTCCGGTGAACGACAGCGCCGAAGTCGCGCAGGTCGGCACCATCTCCGCCAACGGCGAAGAATCGATCGGCAAGATGATTGCCGAAGCCATGCAGAAAGTTGGCAACGACGGTGTCATCACCGTTGAAGAAAACAAGGGCATGGAAACCGAAGTCGAAGTCGTGGAAGGCATGCAGTTCGACCGCGGCTACCTCTCCCCCTACTTCGTCACCAACGCCGACAAGATGGTCGCCGAGCTGGAAGACTGCATGATCCTGCTGCACGAGAAGAAGCTCTCGTCGCTGCAGCCGCTGGTCCCGCTGCTCGAGCAGGTCATCCAGTCGCAGAAGCCGCTGCTGATCATCGCCGAAGACGTCGAGGGCGAAGCCCTGGCGACCCTCGTCGTGAACAAGCTGCGTGGTGGCCTGAAGATCGCCGCCGTCAAGGCACCGGGCTTCGGTGATCGCCGCAAGGCCATGCTGCAGGACATCGCGATCCTGACCGGCGGCCAGGTGATCTCGGAAGATCTGGGCATGAAGCTCGAGTCCGTGACCATGGACATGCTGGGCACTGCCAAGACCGTCAACATCACCAAGGACGAGACCACCATCGTCGACGGCAATGGCGACAAGGCAGAGATCGAAGCACGCGTCAGCCAGATCCGCACGCAGATCGAGGAAACCACCTCGGACTACGACCGCGAGAAGCTGCAGGAACGTGTTGCCAAGCTGGCAGGCGGCGTTGCCGTCATCCGCGTCGGCGGCCTGACCGAGATCGAAGTGAAAGAGCGTAAGGACCGCGTCGATGACGCCCTGAACGCAACCCGCGCTGCCGTTCAGGAAGGCATCGTGGTCGGCGGCGGCGTCGCCCTGGTCCAGGGCGCCAAGTCGCTCGAAGGCCTGACCGGCGCCAACCCCGACCAGGACGCAGGCATCAAGCTGATCCGCAACGCCCTGGAAGCTCCGCTGCGCCAGATCGCCGAGAACGCAGGCGTCGACGGCGCCGTGGTTGCCGGCAAGGTGCGCGAATCCTCCGACCTGAAGTTCGGCTTCAACGCTCAGACCGAAGAATACGGCGACATGTTCGCCTTCGGTGTGATCGACCCCGCCAAGGTGACCCGCACCGCTCTGGAGGACGCTGCCTCCATCGCCGGCCTGCTGATCACCACCGAGGCCATGGTTGCCGACAAGCCCTCGAAGGAAGGTGCCGGTGGCGGCGCCCCCGACATGGGCGGCATGGGCGGCATGATGTAATCTGCCGTTCCAACCGGAACTACGGGAAAGGGGGCCTTCGGGCCCCCTTTTTCATTGGGGGTGGACGCCCGTCGGACGCCACCTCGGCGCCGGTCCCTTGGCCGGCAGGCGGCGGGACTTTTCCCTGCCCGCCAGGCCATTGCCGCCTGGGATTGCTCCGCTTTCCTCTGCCACCGGGCTGCTCTGCCGCTTGTTTCAGCATATTTGCCACCTCCGGGGCCTATTCGCTGCCCGGCGGGCGGGCGGGGCTGCCCTCTTCGCTGCACTGCGGCTAGGGTGAACGTTAGGGTCTTTGGGCCCGAAGATCGGTGACGTCCATACAGAGGATTTCGAGATGGCGCGCAAACCCGAGATCACCCACAAGCTGTATTCCCCCGTTCACGGGATCGGAGTCGGCAACCTTCTGACCCAGGCCTATGACGGCCCGGCCCAGGCCCAGCTGGTGCAGGCGATGCGCAGCTCGGGCGACATGGTGGTCGAGCTCATGGCGCTGCACGAGGAGTCGGTCGTGGGCTATGTCGGCTTCTCGCGTCACCTCTCGCCGCAGGGCTGGATGGCGCTGTCGCCGCTCGGCGTGCTGCCGGCCTGGCGCAGCCATGGCATCGGGGCCGAACTGGTGCGCTACGGGCTCGACCATGCCCGCCGCGCCGGCGCCAAGGCGGTGACCGTGCTGGGCGATGGCCGCTACTACCAGCGCTTCGGTTTCACCTATCGCGCGGCAGAGAACCTCGAGACCCCCTATTCCTCGGAGAAGACGCTGCTCTTCCCGATCGCGCCGGGCACCGCCTTCTCGGAAGAGAAGCTGGTCTATTCGCCGGCCTTCCGCGAGCTGGGCCTCGAGCCCACCAACTGAGCCGCTTTCCTCGTCCCGGTGCAGCGTGTAGCTAGGCGACATGCTGCGCCCCTTGCTTCTTCGCCCCGTGCTCCTTCTCTGTTTTGCCCTGCTGTCACGCCCCGTGGCGGCGGCGGACTGCGTGGTGCTGATCCACGGGCTGGGCCGCTCCGGGGCCTCCTTCACCGTGATGACCGAGGCGCTGCAATCGCGCGGCTACCAGGTCGAGACGGTGAACTACCCTTCGACGAGTGCCGAGGTCGAAAAGCTTGCCGAGACCTGGCTGCCCGAGGCCTTCGCCCGCTGCGAGGGCCCGGCCGATGTGGTCACCCATTCCATGGGCGGTATCCTGCTGCGCGCCTTCCTGGCCGCCGATCCCGCCCGCCTGACGCGGATCGACCGTGCGGTGATGCTGGGACCGCCGAACCAGGGCTCCGAGATCGTCGACACCTTCGGCGGGCTGGATCTCTTCCGGGCGATCAACGGCCCGGCGGGGCTGCAGCTCGGCACCGGGGGCCTGCCGGGGCGACTGCCGCCCGTGCGCTTTCCCCTGGGCGTGATCGCGGGCAGCCAGAGCCTGAACCCCCTGTTCTCGGCGCTGATCGAGGGCGAGGATGACGGCAAGGTCTCGGTCGCCTCGACCGGGGTCGCGGGGCAGGCGGCGCAGATCACGCTGCCGGTGACCCATACCTTCATGATGAACGACCCGCTGGTCATCGCCCAGACCCTGGCCTTCCTGGAGCAGGGCAGCTTCCGCGCGGAGCTGAGCTGGGGCGCGGCCCTGCGTGAGCTGCTGGAGATCCGCTGATGCACCTGACCCTTGTCGGCGCCCGCGCCCTGCGTCCCGAAGGCTGGTCCGAGGCGCCCCTTGGCCTGGCGGACGGGCTGCTGACCGACGAGACCTCTGGCCGCGTGCTGGACCTCACGGGCTATTGGCTGCTGCCGGGGATCGTCGATGTCCATGGCGACGGCTTCGAGCGCCATCTCGCGCCCCGGCGCGGCGCCCTGTCGAGCCTGGAGGACGGTCTGGCCATGGCGGCGGCCGAGCTGGCGGTGAACGGCATCACCACGGCGCTGCTGGCGCAGTTCTTTTCCTGGGAAGGCGGCATGCGTGGCCCGGATTTCGCCGAGGCCATGTTCGCGGCCCATGCGCGGCTTGCCCCCGGCCAGCCCGTCGATCTGCGGCTGCAACTGCGGCTCGAGCTGGGGATGGCCGAGCACTTCCCCCGCGCGGCCGCGCTGATCCGCCGGCACGACATCCGCTATGTGGTTCTCAACGACCATCTGCCCCATGCGGCGCTGCTGAAGGGCAAGCGGCCACCGCGCCTGACGGGGCAGGCGCTGAAGTCGGGCCGCAGCCCCGAGGCGCATCTGGCGCTTCTGCAGGCGCTTCACGCCGCGACCTATGACACCCCCGGCCCGGCCCGTGACTTCATCGCGGCGCATCCGCATGTGCTTTTTGGCAGTCACGATGACCAGGGCGCGGCCGAGCGCGCCCATTGGAGCGCCCTCGGCGCGACCGTGTCGGAATTCCCCGAAACGCTGGAGGCCGCGGAAGAGGCCCGCAGGCGTGACGAGCCGGTGGTTCTGGGCGCGCCCAACGTGGTGCGCGGTGGCTCCCATGCCGGGAAGGTCTCGGCGGCGGAGCTTGTGGGGCGGGGGCTCTGCACCGCGCTGGCCTCGGATTACCACTACCCGGCGCCGCGCCAGGCGGCGTTGAAATTGGCCGCGGAGATCGGGATGGAGCGCGCCTGGGCGCTGGTGTCCTCGGGGCCTGCGGCGATGCTGGGTCTGACGGATCGCGGAGAGCTGCGTGCGGGCAAGCGCGCCGACCTGGTGGTGCTGGACCCGGCCACGGGGCGGGTGGCCGCGACCTTCGCCGCCGGGCGGCTGGCCTGGCTCGGACCCGAGCTGGCCGGGGTGGTGCTGGGCTGAGCGGGCAGGGGGCTGCCGCCCCCTCGGCTGCGCCTCACCCCCGCGAGTATTCTCAGCCTGGTGATGCGTGCAAGAGGGGCCCTGCGGGGCGGTGTCGCGCCTGGCATCGGCGGGCCCGAGCGCCCTTGGGCAAAGTCGGGCGCCCCTGCGGGCGGGCGCGATTTCGGCCTGTCGGTGGTTGCGCCACGGGGGCCGCACGTTGCCGGCTGATGCCGAGTTGGCGCTTTGGGCCGCGCTTTGCGGCTTTGCTGGCTTGCCCCGATTGCCCCCTGTGGCAAATCCTCTATAAGTCGCAATTCCGGACCCCTTTGGAGGCAGGCAGATGAGCGCAATCAAGGTCGGTATCATCATGGGGAGCCAGTCGGACTGGCCCACCATGAAAGAGGCAGCTTTGATCCTGGACGAGCTGGGCGTGGCCTATGAGACGAAGATCGTCTCGGCGCACCGGACTCCGGACAGGCTTTGGACCTACGGCAAGGAAGCCGCGGGCCGGGGCCTGCAGGTGATCATCGCGGGCGCCGGTGGTGCGGCGCATCTGCCGGGGATGATGGCGTCCAAGACGCGCGTGCCGGTGATCGGCGTGCCGGTGCAGACGCGGGCGCTGTCGGGGGTCGACAGCCTTTACTCCATCGTCCAGATGCCCAAGGGCTTCCCGGTCGCCACCATGGCCATCGGTGCCGCCGGTGCCGCCAATGCGGGCCTGATGGCCGCCGGTATCCTGGCCAATGCCGATGCCGATCTCGCTGCCCGTCTCGATGCCTGGCGCGAGGCGCTCTCGGCCTCCATTCCCGATGAGCCCGCCGATGACTGACATGCTTCCCACCGGTTCCACCATCGGCATCCTGGGCGGCGGCCAGCTGGGCCGCATGCTGGCGGTCGCGGCCTCTCGGCTGGGTCTGAAGACCCATGTCTACGAGCCCGCCGCCAATCCGCCCGCCGGCCAGGTCTGCGATGCGCTGACCACCGCCCCCTACGAGGACGAGGCCGCCCTGCGCGCCTTCGCCGGCTCGGTCGACGTGGTGACCTACGAATTCGAGAACATCCCGACCTCGGCGCTGGACGTGATCGAGGCGCTGCGCCCGATCCGCCCGGGCCGCGAGGCCCTGCGGGTCAGCCAGGACCGGCTGACCGAGAAGGACTACCTGTCGGAGCTGGGCCTGAAAACCGCGCCCTATGCCGATATAACCGATCTCGCCTCGCTCGAGTCGGCGCTGGAACGCTTCGGCACCCCCGCGATCCTGAAGACCCGCCGCTTCGGCTACGACGGCAAGGGCCAGGTGCGGATCTCGGATCCCTCCGAGGCCGCCGAGGCGCTGGCAGAGCTCAATGGCGCACCGGCCGTGCTTGAGGGGTTCGTGGATTTCACCGCCGAGATCTCGATCATCGGGGCGCGGGCCCTGGACGGCGCCGTGGCCTGTTTCGACCCCGGCGAGAATGTCCACAGCGCGGGTATCCTGCGCACCACAACCGTGCCCGCCTCGGTCCCCGCCAGCCTGCGCACCGATGCGATCCTGCTGGCGGCGCGCATCCTCAATGCGCTGGACTACGTGGGTGTCATGGGGGTGGAGCTTTTCGTCACACCCCAGGGGCCGATCGTCAACGAGATCGCGCCCAGGGTGCATAACTCGGGCCACTGGACCCAGAACGGCTGTGCCGTCGACCAGTTCGAGCAGCACATCCGCGCCGTGGCCGGCTGGCCGCTCGGGGACGGGCAGCGCCATGCGGACGTGGTGATGGAGAACCTCATCGGTGACGACATGGACCGGGTGCCCGAGCTGGCGGCCCGCCCCGGCGCGGCGCTACATCTCTACGGCAAGGCCGAGACCCGCGAGGGCCGCAAGATGGGCCATGTGAACCTGGTCAAGCCGAAGGGCTGAGCGCCCGAGACGGACGAGACGAGACAGAAAGGCGCCGCAGGGCGCCTTTTTCATGCTCGGAACGGACCGGGCCTGGTGGCGAGGCCCGCAGGGCTGCGGGGCCCCGGCGGGTCAGGCGATGATGTCGGGGGTCAGACGGTCCTCGATCAGCGCGATTCGGTCCTTCAGCGCCAGTTTCTTCTTCTTCAGCCGCTGGATGGTCAGCCGGTCCGAGGTCGCCTTCTCTTCCAGCGCGCGGATTGCCTCGTCGAGATCGCGGTGTTCGGCGCGGAAATGCTCCAGCTCCACCCGCAGAACCTCGTCGGTCTTCATGGAGAGGTCGGTGAGGGCATTCATGGCGGGACTCGCTAAAAGGGACTGTTGGCCCGCAGGATACCCCAAAGCGGACAATTCGCAAAAGCCTTGCAGCCCCTCTTCCGGCTCCCCATATTGACGGGGAGGGCCCTTGCCGTACCGGGAGGGCCACTTCGACGTCGCTTTTGCCAAGGACGCATGGAAATGAGCAAGCTGACCCTGGGGTCGCACCCCTATCTTCTCGGATTCGAGCAGCTGGAACGGCTGCTGGAACGGAGCGCCAAATCCGGCAACGAGGGCTATCCGCCCTTCAATATCGAACAGACCTCCGATCACTCCTATCGCATAACTCTCGCTGTCGCGGGCTTCATGGAAGAAGACCTGGCGATCACGCTGGAGGACCGCCAGCTGGTCATTCGTGGCCGCCAGGGGGACGACGCCGAAGGGCGTATCTTCCTGCATCGCGGTATCGCCACCCGCCAGTTCCAGCGCAGTTTCGTGCTGGCCGAGGGCGTCGAGGTCGGCGAGGCGGTGATGGAGAATGGATTGCTGCACGTGGATCTGACCCGCGCCGAGCCCGAGCGGGTCGTCCAGCGGATCAACATCCGCAGCAGCTGAAGCAAAGGGAAGGGCTAGTACCATGAACGACAAGTTTGATTTCGACCATCCCGCGGGCGGCCACGTGGCCGAGAAGATCGTCTACGTGCGTCCCGTCGAGGCCCGCGAACTGCCCGACGAGCTGCGCGAGCAGGTCGAGGGGGTAGAGACCCTCTTCGCCGTGCACAACTCGGACGGAGAGCGCCTGGCCCTCGTCGAGGACCGCCAGACCGCCTTCATCCTGGCGCGCGAGAACGACCTGGCACCGGTGACGGTGCACTGAGGTCCCGCAGGCCTCTCGGCCTTCCGGATGCAACGAAAAGCGGCCTGCCGGTTCTCTGGCAGGCCGCTTTGGTTTCAGCGTGGCGCCTGCCTCAGAACGAGCGCGAGTAGCGCAGGGACAGGGCGGTGTCCGTCGTGTCCGCGGTCAGGTAGCTGTAGTCGATCCGCAACGAGAGCCTGTGGTTCGCCCCCCGGTAGCTCAGCCCGGCCCCGAGGCTGGGCTTCACGAAGCTGCTGGAGATGCCGTCGCTGTCGATCTTCTGCGCGTCCACCGCCAGGCTCACCCAGGGCTCCAGGTCAGAGCCGTGGTTCCAGGTCGCCTTGGCGCCAAAGCTGCCCCTGGTGCGGGTGTTGGTGAAGTCGGGATGGGTCTCGCTGGCCGCATCCAGGCTGCCGAAGCCCGTCAGGTAGATGGCCCCCAACTCCTTGCCGAGCGAGTAGCGCAGGCCCAGGCCCTTGCGGGTTGCCACATGGCTGACCCCGTTCACGGTCACATCCGGCTTGGCGAAAGCGGCCCAGGCCGAGAAATCTCCGCCTTTCAGGTCCGCGTTCAGGTAGGCACCCAGCGTGACCGTCTCGTAGCTGATGGTATCGGCGCCCTCGAAGTCGTTCTTGCCGATGGAAAGCAGCAGACCTGCCCGCGCCTGGGGAGAGATCTCCATGTCCACACCGAGGGTCAGCTCGACGCCGCTGCCGTCGAGGGCCCCGTTGTAGTTGTGACCAGAGATCTGGGCCCAGGCCCGCGGCGCGCCATCCGTGGCCTCGTCGACCGGCGTGCTGAAGAAGAAGCCGTCGGCAGTGGGGCCACTGCCGGTGCCCGCATTGCCGACCGCGCTGGAGATATCGCTGCTCCAGCCCGAAAGGGCGCTGGAGCTGGCCTGCGCCTCGTCGTCGATCACGGGCGTTGCGGCGCAGCTGAAGGTTACCGTGAAAGCGTCGTCGGCCGTCGCGCGCGCGCCCTTGGTGCGAAACCAGAGCGAGAATTTGTCTGAAACGAATTCAGCGCGGGCGCCATCACAGCTTGCGCCCGAACACAGGGGGGCGGGGTCGGACTTGTCAGCCGAGACGTAGATTTCGAGGTCGCCGATATTCTCCGGATGGTCGATCTCGATGAGAATGCTCTCACCACCGGGTGAGTAGAAAGTGGCGTCATAGCTGGCACCCGTAGATTGGTCGACGGTCCAGGTGTTGGTCCGGCCAGCACATGAATCTGGTTCTCTCGGCGTGGATGCAATCGCTATCCCCGGCACCAGAAGTGCGAGTGTCAGAATGGAAAAGGCACTTTTAAATCTAATCATGGGTCCCCCCTTACAATCGTCGCGCTTCCGGCGTCCCGTCCCGGAAACCTATGCGGTCAGAGCATATACGGTGGGGTATTGTCTTGATGGCTGAATACGGCTGAGGCAGGTGATTTGTTGCTGCAAAGCCCCTGAAATCGCGCGCGACTTCCTCAGTGCGGTATGGCGTACTGGTAGCATTCCCTGCTGGGTTGAGCCGCACGGTGAAATGCCGGGCAGAAAGCTCTGCCCGGCATTGCAGGTTGTCCAAGGGGATTCGGGATGAAGCCGGTCGGGCGCTGGCGCGGGCCCCGCCGTTTCGGCCAGGAACCTAGCCTTCCAGGCCCCAGCCGTCCGGGGCGAAACCGTGCTCCAGCGCGGTGCGGGTCGCGGTTTCCTCACCGATCCAGATGCCCTCTGCCGAGATCGCCTGGTCGGGCAGGGTGGCGACCAGGTAGGGGAGCTCTGCCTCTTCATCGTCGTCGATGAACTGGCAGTCGAAGCCCTGAAGGGTCAGGGCCTCGGCCAAGGGGCGCCAGTCGGCCTCTTCGGAGGTGGGGACGAGGAAATAATCCACGTCCGCCACCTCGGGCAGGCCGTGTTCGGCCTGCATCTCTTCGTAGACCGCACGGGTCTCGGTCTTCTGGGTGGCGAAATCGTGGCTCATCGGATCACTCGTTCTCGGCAATGAAGCGCTCGGCGTCGAGCGCGGCCATGCAGCCCATGCCCGCCGAGGTCACGGCCTGGCGGTAGACGTGGTCGGTCAGGTCGCCCGCGGCGAAGACACCGGGGATCGAGGTGCGGGCCGTGCCCGGCTCGACCTTGACGTAGCCGCCGTTGTGCAGCTCCAGCTGATCCTTGACCAGCTCGGAGGCGGGCGCATGGCCGATGGCGACGAAGACGCCCTTGGCGGGGATCTCGGTGATCTCGCCGGTCTCGACGTGCTTCACCCGCACGGCTTCGACACCCTTCGGGTTGTCCTCGCCCACGACCTCCTCGAGGACGTGATGCCAGAGCGGCTCGATCTTGGGGTTCTTCATCAGCCGGTCGATCAGGATCTTCTCGGCGCGCAGCTCGTCGCGGCGGTGGATCAGCGTGACCTTCGAGGCGAAGTTGGTGAGGAAGAGCGCCTCTTCCACGGCGGTATTGCCGCCGCCGATCACCACGATCTCCTGGCCGCGGTAGAAGAAGCCGTCGCAGGTGGCGCAGGCCGAGACGCCGAAGCCCTTGAAGGCCTCTTCGCTTTCCAGGCCCAGCCACTTGGCGCGGGCGCCGGTGGCCAGGATCACCGCATCGGCAACATATTCGGTGCCGCTGTCACCCTTGGCGACGAAGGGACGCTTGCTGAGGTCGAGGTCGGTGATGATGTCGCTGACGATCTCGGTGCCCATGGCGCGGGCGTGGGCCTCCATGTTGACCATCAGGTCGGGGCCCTGGATCTCGGTGTGACCGGGCCAGTTCTCGACCTCGGTCGTGGTGGTCAGCTGACCGCCCGGCTCGATCCCCTGGACCAGGATCGGCTCCAGCATGGCGCGGCTCGCGTAAACGCCGGCGGTATAACCCGCCGGGCCGGAGCCGATGATCAGAACCTTGGTCTTGCGCGTCTCGGACATTCTCGGCATCCCCCGGAAAGAAAACTCTTGCCTACTTAAGCTGCGGCCCCGGCCCTTGCAAGGCGAGCTCAGAGGGCCCGCCGCCGGGGCATTCTCCCGAGAAAGAAACAAAACTGGCGGCTGTAGCGACCATATATTGCGCCTCAGGGAAACTTTATTGCGCAACCTTCGGGGTATGGTATAAGAAGTGCAATTTTCCGGAGAATGACATGCCTGGCAGCAGACTGGACCCCATCGACAGAAAGATCCTGGCCGAGCTTCAGGCCGATGGCCGCATGACCAACGTTGAGCTGGCCAAGCGCGTCGGCATCTCGGCGCCGCCCTGCCTGCGGCGGGTGCGCACGCTGGAAGAGCAGGGCTTCATCCGCGGCTACCACGCCGAGGTCGACAGCCGAGAGCTGGGCTTCGAGGTGCAGGTCTTTGCCATGGTCGGGCTGCAGAGCCAGGCCGAGTCGGACCTGGTCGCCTTCGAGACCCGCTGCCGCGACTGGCCGCTGGTCCGCGAATGCCACATGCTGAACGGTGAGGTGGACTTCATCCTGAAGTGCGTGGCGCCCGATCTCTCGACCTTCCAGAGCTTCCTGACCGGCGACCTGACCTCGGCCGAGAATGTCGCCAGCGTGAAGACCTCGCTGGTGATCCGCTGTGCCAAGGATCAGCCCGGCGTGCCCTTCGAGGTGCTGGAAGAGCGCCTCAGCCGCGACGCCTGATCAGGGGCCTTTCGGGGCCGATCATCGACAGGCACCGAACGTGAAACGGCCCCCGCCAAGGCGAGGGCCGATTGCGTTCCATGGGAAGCGGCACCGCTCAGGTGCCGGGCCGCTCAGGCGGCAGAGCTGGCCTTGCGGGTGGCCGCGATGCGCAGACGTGCCACGGGGCCACGGCTGGCAGTGCCGGGCATGGGCTTCTCACCGGCCTTCTTGGCGGCCTCGATCGCGGATTTCATCCAGCGCTTGTCCTTGACACTCATCACTGGTTACCTCTTCTACCACGCCGGAAAGCCCGGCAAATGTCTTCTTTCGTTAACCATGACCCGGCAATGGGGCGAGGTTAGGGTGAAATATGACATATTTGTGGAATCTGTCCGTCTGGACAGCAGAGGCGCTCTAGAGGCGGATCGTCGCGATCAGGCGACCGTAGTCGGCTTCGCCGGCATGGGTCGTGCGGCGGTAAGAGAAGAAGCGATCGGGATCGGCATAGGTGCAATGCCGGGTCCACTCGGCTTCGGCCACGCCGGCTTCACGCAGGCGGTGCAGCCCGTAGGAGGGCAGGTCGAAGTGAAAGCGGTCACCCTCTCCATTGACGAAGAAACGGGCGTTCTGGGGGTCCTCGTCGAGGAAGTCCTCGAGGAACTCGGGCCCCACTTCATAGGCGCGCTGACTGATCGTCGGGCCGATGACGGCACGGATCTGATCGCGCCGCGCGCCGAGATCCACCATGCAGTCGAGCGTGGCTTCCAGCACCCCCTCGCGGGCGCCGCGCCAGCCCGCATGGGCGGCACCGATGACACCCGCCTCGGCATCGGCAAAGAGCACCGGCTGGCAATCGGCGGTCAGCACCGAGAGCACCACGCCGGGGGTCGCCGTGGCCATGCCATCGGCCTCGGGCGCGGGGGCCAGCGGGGCAGAGAGGGGCACCGCGCGGGCGGAATGCACCTGCCGGACCGAGGCCATCCCGGCGGGAGAGACCTCCATCGCGGCGGCGACGCGGGCGCGGTTGATCGCCACGATCTCGGCCTGATCGGACGAGCCTGTGCCGCAGTTCAGCCCGGCAAAAATGCCCGAGGAGGCGCCTCCCTTGCGGGTGAAGAACCCGTGGCGCAGGGGGGCGAGGGCGCGGGAAGTGATGATTTCGAGCGTCATGATCCGTCTGCAGCTGCCGGGCAAGTGGGGCCTGCGGCATTCTGCCTGCAAGCGATTGATTTCAGAACGTGACTCCCGGCTCCAGTCCGGGCGGAGGCCGTTGCCCCGGTGGCGTCAGCGCGAGAATCTTGAAGAGCGTCCCCATTTCCTCGGGGTGGGTCAAGCGGCGATGCGCCTTGACGTGGGCGTCGAGCGCGGCGCCGCTCAGCCCCTTGGCGAGAGCCTGGGCACGTGCGGTGATCCCCAGCTTCTCGAGAAAGACGCCCTGGGTTTCCAGCCGCGTGGCAAGTGCCGGCATGGCGGCGCGGGCCAGTTCGGCGAAATCCACATGGGCGGTCAGATCGGCCTCTCCGGGATGCTGGAAGGGGTCGGCGGGGGCTTTCTGGTAAAGCGCCTGCAAGGTGTCGCCAAGCGAGCGCCAGCCGCCGTAGTCCACCAGCAGTGCCGCGCCGCCGTGACGCGCCACATGGGTGCCGATGGCCTTCGCCCAGCCCTGCGCCTCGGGCGAGAGCTCGACGATATCGCCGGGATTGGTGTCGCCCAGCCGGTAGTCCAGCACCGGCATCGAACGCGCGGGGCCGAAGCCGGCGCGCAGCCCCTCGGGGCTGGCCTCGACCTGGCGCTCCTGCCAGGTCTCGCCCTCGGCCCGGCGGAACTGGCGGATCGGCAGGGCGTCGAAGAACTCGTTGGCGACCAGGAAGAGCGGATGCTGCGGCAGCGCCGAAAGGTCCTCTCGCCAGCCCAGGTCGACCTCGGGCAGGGCGGCGCGCTGGATCTCGCGCAGCCGTGGTGAGGCCTCGACCAGCAGCAGGCGCATGGACTGGTGGAAGCCCGGCACATGTCGCGTGGCGCGCAGGATATCGGCCATCAGCGTGCCCCGGCCCGGCCCCAGCTCGGCCAGCAGGAAGGTCGAGGGCGCGCCCTGGTCCATCCAGGTCTGCGCCAGCGCGAGCCCCATGAGCTCTCCGAACATCTGGCTGATCTCGGGTGCGGTGGTGAAATCCCCCTCCGCGCCGATGGAGGCGCGGGTGGTGTAGTAGCCGTGCTCGGGGTCCAGCAGGCAGGCCCGCATGTAGGCGTCGATGCCCATGGGGCCCTGGTCGGCGATCTGCACCAGCAGCTTGTCCCGAAGCGCGCTCATGCGGGGGCCCGCGTGCGGAAGCTCAGGGCCACCAGCGCCAGGCCGATGATCACCATCGGCAGCGACAGCAGCTGGCCCATGGTCAGGCCCAGGGTCTCGGTCAGGCGCAGCACGTGGCCATGGGGGTTGCCGGGGGTGATGAACTGCGCATCGGCCAGGCGGAAGAACTCCACCGTGAAGCGCGCCAGGCCGTAGCCTGCCACGAAGATCCCGGTCAGCCGCCAGGGGCTGCGCAGGGTGCGGGTGCCGAAGGCCAGCACGATCAGCAGCAGGCCCAGCAGAAGCCCCTCGAGCCCCGCCTCGTAGAGCTGCGAGGGGTGACGGGCGCAAAGCCCCTCGACGCCGGGGCAGTTCTGCGCCGCCGCGCCGGGGAATACGACGGCCCAGGGCGCGTCAGAGGGCCGGCCCCAGAGCTCGGCGTTGATGAAATTCGCCAGCCGTCCCAGCATCAGGCCCGGCGGCGTGGCCAGGGCCAGCATGTCGGCGGTCTGGCCCAGGGGGATGGCATTGCGGCGGCAGAAGACCAGCGCCGCGATACAGACGCCCAGGAAACCGCCGTGGAAGGCCATGCCGCCCTGCCAGACCTGCAGGATCTCTGCCGGATGCGAGAGGTAGTAGGCGGGCTGGTAGAACAGAACGAAGCCCAGCCTGCCGCCGATGATCACGCCGAGGATCAGCCAGGTCAGCAGGTCATCCAGCTGCTCGCGCCGCATCGGTGCCGAGGCCGCGGGCCAGAGCCGGGCCCGGCCAAGCGCGGCGCGGGCCAGAAGGTAGCCCAGCAGGATGCCGACCAGATAGGCCATGGCATACCAGCGCAGGGCGAACTCCATGCCGAAGAGCTGGAACGAGAGGATCTCGGGTGAAATGTCGGGGAAGGGGATCACGGCGCGCATTGGGGCTATCTGCCTGTACGTGGGAATGACTGTCAAGCGGCGGCAAGGCGCCATGGCGGGTTGAGGCCGGGCCCATAGAGCCCCATATTACGGGGCAAGGTAACACTTACATGCGAGAGACCCATGCAGACACGCTCCAAGTTCTTCGACGACATGTCGCAGCTGATGACCAATGCCATGGGTGTCGCCCAGGGCGCCAAGGACGAGGCCGAAACCGCCTTCAACTCCATGGTGGACCGCTGGCTGGCCGACCGTGATTTCGTCACCCGTGAAGAGTTCGACGCCGTGCGGGCCATGGCCCAGAAGGCGCGCGAGGAAAACGAGGCACTGAAGGCGCGGCTCGATGCGCTGGAGGCCGCGGCCAAGCCCGAGTAACCCGGCAGGCATCACAGATGCGAAGGGCCCGGCGAGAGATCGCTCGGGCCCTTTCCTGTTCTGGTCCCGTCGCATGGGACCCCGCCGGCCCCGACGCGCTTCAGCAGCTCTGGTCTTCGCTCAGGGTGACACGGCCGCTCTGTGCCTTGGGGAAGGACTTCAGCGCTGCGCCCAGCATCAGGGCGATGACCCTGGGGGTCTGGTCGCAGGTGTCGCGGCTCAGGGCGCTGGTCTCGAAGACCGGGGCGCCGCTCCGGGCGTCGCGCATGGTGATGCGCAGCTGGCGCGGATAGACCACGCGGGTCTCGTATCTGGTGCGGTAGCCGATGATGCCACGGATCGGCACGGTGCGGAAAACCCCCGGAGAGGTCTCCTGCGTCTCGTAGCCGGTGATCCCGCGTACCGGCACACGCACCGGGTAGCGTTCCGTCTCGGGCGCGGCGGTGCTGTAGGAGAACCTTGCCAGCAGCCGCGCCTCGCCCCGCGCGACCGAGGTATAGCCGCGCCTGGCCAGCTGGGCTGCCAGCGCCTGGGCATTGCTTTGCCAGGCCAGGCTTTCGCCGCTCATGCCCTCGCCCGGCGCGATATGCACGGTCTTCGGAGCGATCCCTTCGGGGATGGTCGAATAGCCCTCGACGGTCGAGGTGACGCTGGTGCAGGCCGCCAGCAGCAGCGCCAGCGTGGCGGCGAGAATGGGCAAGAGGCGCATGGGCCCTCCGGTAGGTCGTCGCATGGGAACCGGCCCAGCCTAGCGCGGAGCGGCAGACATGAAAACGCCCGCCGGTTGGGGCGGGCGTTCTCGGCGGATCATGTCCGGGTCTGGCAGGACCCTCGGCCAGGCGCCGTCAGAGGCAGGCCTTGACCACGGGGGTCAGGTTCTCGGTGGTCAGCGCCACCGGGTTGCCGCCGCAGGAGGGGTCCTGCAGGGCCATGGCGACGATATCGTCGACGCGGTTCTCGGTGACCCCGAGGTCCGACAGCTTGCGCGGGATGCCCAGGCGGTCGTTCAGCTTCTGCACGTAGTCGCAGAAGCCGTCGAAGCCGCCCTCGACACCGAGGTAGGGGGTGGCCTCGTCGAAGCGGGTGCGGATCTTGTCGGCGTTCAGCTGCAGCACAGCGGGCATGCAGACGGCGTTGGTGGTGCCGTGGTGGGTGTTGAAGATTGCCCCCACGGGGTGGCTGATCGCATGGATCGCGCCCAGGCCTTTCTGGAAGGCGGTGGCACCCATCATCGCGGCCGACATCATCTGCGCGCGCGCCTCGATATCGGTGCCGTCCTCGAAGGCGCGGGGCAGGTAGTCGACCACCAGCCGCATGCCCTCCAGCGCGATGCCCTGGGACATCGGGTGGTAGTGGGGCGAGGAGAAGGCCTCGACGCAATGCGCGAAGGCATCAAGCCCGGTGCCGGCGGTGATGAAGCCCGGCATGCCGACGGTCAGCTCGGGGTCGCAGATGACGACCGAGGGCAGGACCTTCGGGTGGAAGATGATCTTCTTCACGTGGGTTTCGGAATTGGTGATGACGCTGGCACGCCCCACCTCCGAGCCGGTGCCGGCGGTGGTCGGCACGGCCACGATGGGCGCGATGCCCGCCGGGTCGGCGCGGGTCCACCAGTCGCCGATGTCCTCGAAGTCCCAGACCGGGCGGGTCTGGCCGGCCATGAAGGCCACCATCTTGCCCAGGTCGAGGCCCGAGCCGCCGCCGAAGGCGATCACGCCGTCATGGCCGCCCTCGCGGTAGACCTTCAGGCCTTCTTCCAGGTTCTTCTCGGTGGGGTTCGCATCCACGCCCGAGAACATGGCGCGGCCCAGGCCACCCGCGACCATCAGGTCGAGGGTCTTCTGGGTGATTTCCATCTCGGCCAGGCCACGGTCGGTGACCAGCAGCGGCTTGCGGATGCCGGCGGCCGCGCAGGCCTCGGCGATCTCTGCGATGCGACCGGCGCCGAAGCGGATCGCGGTGGGGTAGGACCAGTTTCCGGTGAGGCTCATCTGGGGTTCCTCAGGCTTTGCGATAGTGGTGCGATTTGGGACGGGTCAGGGCCATGTAGCCCAGCTCCGACAGGCCCTGGCCGTGGCCGGTCTGCTTGCAGCCGGTCCAGCACAGCGCCGGGTCGAGGTAGTCGCAGCGGTTCATGAAGACGGTGCCCGTCTGCAGGCGCGGCGCGATAGCGTTCACCGCGTCGATATCCTTGGTGAAGATCGCCGCCGTCAGGCCGTACTGGCAATCGTTCATCAGGGCGATGGCTTCCTCGTCGTCCTTGACCGGCATGATGCCGACCACGGGGCCGAAGCTCTCCTCGCGCATGACTTCCATGTCGTGGGTGACATTGGTCAGGATCTGCGGCGTCAGGTAGGCGCCGCCGTCGTCGGCCTCCATCTTCTCGATATGGGCCTTGGCGCCCTCGGCCACGGCGTATTGGATCTGGGCGCGCACGGTGCCGGCGAAACGCACGTTGGCCATCGGGCCGATGGTGGTTTCCTGATCGAGCGGGTTGCCCAGCTTCTGCGCCTTCACCCAGGCCACGGCCTTCTCGACGAAGGCGTCAAAGAGGCTCTCGTGGACATAGATGCGCTCCATGCCGCAGCAGCACTGGCCAGCGTTGAACATGGCGCCATCCATCAGCCCGTCGACGGCCGCATCCAGGTCGGCATCGGCGCGCACGTAGCCCGGATCCTTGCCGCCCAGCTCGGTGGCCACCGGTGTGAAGGTGCCCGCTGCATCGCGTTCGACCTGCTGGCCGCCGCGGACCGAGCCGGTGAAGTTGATGAAGTCGAACAGGTTGTCCGCGATCAACGCCGAGCTCACGTCATGGCTCAGCACCATGTTCTGGAACACCGCCTCGGGCACGCCGGCGGCGTGGAAGGCCTCGGCCAGGTGCTCGCCGACCTTCAGGGTCTGGGTCGCATGCTTCAGCACCACCGCGTTGCCCGCGATCAGCGCGGGGGCGATGGTGTTGATGGCGGTCATGTAGGGGTAGTTCCACGGCGCGATCACGTAGACCAGGCCCTGGGGCTCGCGGGTCAGCTTGCGGGTGAAGCTGTCGCTGTCCTCGATGACCTTGGGCGCCAGCGCCTCTTCGGCGATCGAGGCCATGTAGAGCGCGCGCTCTTCAAAGCCGCCGAATTCGCCGCCGTAGCGTACCGGGCGGCCCATCTGGTGGGCCAGCTCTTCGGTCATCCGGTCCTGCTGGGTGCCGATGATCGCGATGGCCTTCTTCACCAACTCGATCCGCTCGGCCAGGGGGCGGGCAGCCCATTCGGGCTGCGCCGCACGGGCGGCCTCGATGGCCGCGCGGGCGGCCGCCTCGGAAACACACTCCCGCGACAGGTAGACGGACCCGTCGACAGGAGAAATCAGATCCACTTTGCTCATCGTTACGCTCGCTCAAATCCGCGTTGAATTTCCCAGTCGGTGACCACCGCGTCGAAGGCTTCCTGTTCCCAGTCGGCCGCGCGGGTGTAGTGGTCGATGACTGCATCGCCGAAGGCCTCCCGGAGGAAGGCCGAGTTGGTCAGGGTCTCGCGCGCGGCGCGCAGGGTCGAGGGGATCTCGACCACGGAGCCCTGTTCGTAGACATCGCCATCGGCGGGCGGTGCCAGTTCGAGACCCTCTTCGATTCCCTTGATCCCGGCGGCCAGTTGAACGGCCATGGCCAGGTAGGGGTTCACGTCAGAGCCGGGGATACGGCATTCCATGCGCACGGCCTTGCTGCCCGCGCCGCAGAGGCGGAAGCCCGCGGTGCGGTTGTCCACCGACCAGACGGCCTTGGTGGGGGCGAAGCTTCCGGCCTGGAAGCGCTTGTAGCTGTTGACGTTCTGGGCAAGGAAGAAGGTGTATTCGGGGGCGTACTTGATCAGGCCCGCGCAGTAGCTCTTCATCAGCGCCGACATGCCGAGGCTGTCCTCGGGGTCGTAGAAGGCGCTGTCGCTGCCCTGCCAGAGGGACTGGTGCACATGCGCCGAGCTGCCCACCTTGTCGCGGTGCCACTTGGGGATGAAGCTGGCCGCATGGCCCTTCATCAGCGCCACGTCCTTCACCACGTGCTTGCCGATCACGTGGTAGTCGGCGGCCAGCATGGCCTCATCATACTTGATGTTCAGCTCTTCCTGGCCGGTCTCGGCCTCGCCCTTGGTGCATTCCACCGGAATGCCCATGGCATAGAGCGCGTTGCGCACCGGGCGCAGGACCACCTCGTCACGCAGCGAAAGCTGCAGCGAGTAGTCCTCGTTGTAGGGGGTCAGCGTGTCGAGGGCGGTGTAGCCCGACTTGCGGATCTCGTCGAAGCTCTTCTCGAAGAGGAAGAACTCCAGCTCGGTCGCCATCTTGGCAGAAAAGCCCATGGCCTCAAGCCGCTTGACCTGGGCCTGCAGCATGGCGCGGGGGGAATGGGGCACCGGCTGGTGCGTGTGGTGGTCCAGGATGTCGCAAAGCACGATGGCCGTGGCCTCGAGCCAGGGCGCGGGGCGCAGCGTGGCGAGGTCGGGCTTCATCACGTAGTCGCCGTAGCCACCCGCCCAGGAGGTCGCGGCATAGCCCTCGACCGTGTACATCTCGAGGTCGGTGGCCAGCAGGTAGTTGCAGCAGTGGCTCTCTTCCCAGGCGCTGCTCACGAAATGCGCCGCGTGGAAGCGTTTGCCCATCAGGCGACCCTGCATGTCGATGACACAGGCCAGGACCGTGTCGATCTCACCTGCTTCCACCTGCTCTTTCAACTTGTCCAACGTCAGCGCTGCCATGTCTCAATCCTCCTGACCAGAGAGAGGCGGCCCGACGGGGCCGCCTCGTCTTTTGCGTTTTCGAACCGGCGATCAGCCGAAGGTGTAGGGCGGGCCCGCTTTCGAGGTCACGTCCTTGTAGTCGCGGAAGATCTGCACCAGCTTGGCGGCCACTTCGCCCTGCTCGGCCATCTCGTCCCAGAAGGTGACGGCGGCGTCTTCGACGACCTTCCACTCTTCCTGCGGGATCGAGCGCAGCTGCAGCTTGTCGCCCTGGGCGCGCAGACGCGCTTCGCCGCCCCAGTACCACTGGTTGCGGTAGGTGTGGCTGGCTTCGATCGCGCTGGAGACGATGGTCTTCAGGTGATCGGGCAGGTCGGCCCAGCGTTGCTGGTTGACGAAGAACGACCCGATCCAGGCGCCCGAGATGTTGTTGGTCAGGAAGTAGTCGGTCACGTCGGCCCAGCCCACGGTGTAGTCTTCCGTGATGCCCGACCAGGCCATGCCGTCAAGCTCGCCGGTCTGCACGGCGACCTGCGCATCCTCGTAGGGGATGTTCATCGGCACGACGCCGAACTGCGACAGGAACTCGCCCGCGGTCGGGAAGGTGTAGAGGCGCAGGCCCTCGAGGTCGGCCAGCGAGGTGACCTCTTTCTTGGTGTTGAAGTTACACGGGTCCTGGCCAGCGGCGGAGAGCCACTTGACGCCGACCTTGGCGTATTCCTCTTCCCAGATCTCGGCCAGGCCGTACTGCTTGAAGAGCACGGGCACGTCCAGCGCGTGCTTGGTGGCCAGCGGGAAGTAACCGCCGAACTGGCGCAGCGGGGTCGGCGAGGCCATCGAGTCATCGTCCGAGTGGACGCCGTCGATGGTGCCGCGCTGCAGGGCCTGGAACAGCTCGCCGGTGGGGACGATCTGGTCAGCGTAGTAGAGCTCGATCTCGAGCTCGCCCTGGGCCGCCGCGTTGATCGCGTCGATGGCGGGCTTGGTCACTTCCTGACCCAGGGCCGAACCGGCATAGGTCTGGAAACGCCACTTGATGGCTTCCTGGGCCTTGAGGACGGCCGGGGCCGCCAGAGCTGCGGGGGCGGCCATTGCGGCGCCGCGCAGGAAAGAACGTCTGTTGGTCATCTCGGGAACTCCCTTGGTTTTTGGTGTTGAGCCCCGCTTCGCCGCGGGATCTGGTTGGTTATCACTGGTAGACGTAATTCGGCAGCCATGTGGCGATCTGCGGGAAGACCATGGTCAGGGTCAGCGCGAGGATCATCACCGCCACGAAGGGCGCGATGGAGCCGTAGATATCTTTCAGGCTGATCTCGGGCGGGGCCATGGCCCGCATCAGGAACAGGTTGTAGCCGAAGGGCGGCGTCATGTAGGCGATCTGGCAGGTGATCGTGTAGAGCACACCATACCACACCAGGTCGAAGCCGAGCGCCCCCACGAGCGGCACGTAGAGCGGTGCCACGATGACCAGCATGGCCGTGTCATCGAGGAAGCTGCCCATCACCAGGAAGCTCAGCTGCATCAGGATCAGGATGACCCAGGGCGACAGGCCAAGCTGCTCGGTGAAGAGGAAGCTGATCGCCTTCACCGCGCCCAGGCCGTCGAAGACCGCCCCGAAGGCCAGCGCGGCCAGGATGATCCACATGAACATGCAGGAGATGCCCAGGGTGTTGCGGGTGGCGGTGAGGAAGACGGTCTTCGTCATCCGTCCCTTCAGCACCGCGGCGATGAAGGCGGCGATGGCGCCGATGGCCGAGGCCTCGACCAGCGAGGTCCAGCCCTTGACGAAGGGCACCATCATAACCGCGAAGATGCCAAGCGGCAGCAGGCCGGCGCGCAGCAGGCGCATTTTCTCGGCGCGGGTGACCTGGGCGCGCTCGGCCTCCGGCAGGGCAGGGCCAAGGGCGGGGTTCAGCGCGCAGCGGATGACGATATAGGCGATGAAGAGCGCGGCCATCATCAGGCCCGGCCCGACACCGGCCAGCCAGAGGTGGCCCACGGGCTGCCGCGCGATCATCGCGTAGAGCACCAGCACCACCGAGGGCGGCACGAGGATGCCCAGCGAAGAGCCCGCCTGGATCACGCCGGTGACCATCTTCTTGTCGTAGCCGCGTTTCAACAGTTCGGGCAGCGCGATGGTCGAGCCGATGGCCATGCCGGCCACGGAAAGCCCGTTCATGGCAGAGACCAGCACCATCAGCCCGATGGTGCCGATGGCCAGGCCGCCCTTCACGCCGCCCATCCAGACGTGGAACATCTTGTAGAGATCGTCGGCGATCTTCGACTCGGACAGGACGTAGCCCATGAAGACGAACATCGGCAGCGTCAGCATCGGATACCAGTTCATCAGCTTGATGAGTGCGCTGTAACCGATGTCGTAGCCGCCCCGGTCCCCCCAGAGCAGCAGCGCCGCGACGACGGCGACAAAGCCGATGGCTCCGAAGACCCGCTGGCCGGTCAGCAGCATCAGCATCATCGTGCTGAACATCAGCAGGGCGATCAGTTCATAGGACATCAGATCTCTTCCCCGCGCAGACGCAGCAGGTCCTTGAAGAATTCGGAAAGCACCTGCAGCAGCATCATGAAGAGCCCGATGCAGGTGATCAGCTTGATCGGCCACATGACGGGCCCCCAGGACGAGCGGGAGGTCTCGATATAGCCCATCACGTCGGCCGCCGCAGCCGGGCCTCCGGTCACGAAGGCGGCGATCAGCTTGCCGAAGAAGGACAGCGGAGAGCCCATGAAGTTGCCCAGCGAATAGGCCAGCGAGGCCAGGCCGCCGTAGATCATCACGCCGAGGTAGAAGATCAGGAAGAAGACCGTGAAGGCATCCATCCAGGCCTTACGGCGGTCGGTCAGCTCGGAATAGATCAGGTCCATGCGGACGTTCGAGCCCAGCTGGATCGAGTAGGGTCCGCCGAGGATGTAATAGGCCACCATGACGAACTGGGCCATCTCGAGGGTCCAGAGCGAGGGCAGGAAGAAGACCTTCGACATCGAGGACCACAGCAGGATGCCCATCAGGACGAAGAGGAAGAACATCGTGATCCGCCCGATCAGGCGGTTCATGCCGTCGATCCACGAGATGTAGCCGCGCATGAAGCTCATGCCGAAGCCCCCCGCTTGGGATCGGCGGCGGATTCGAGGCTGCCGCAGGTTGCCAGCCGGGCCAGCGAACGACTGAGCGAGGCGCAGAGCATTTCGGCCACCCGCGACACCCCGGCCTCGTCGGCCAGCAGGTCGTTGCGCACCTCGATCATCACGTTGAGCCTTCCGCGCGGCAGGGCCTGCTCGCGCAGGGTATGGGTCACCCCGTCGGAGGCGGCATAGGGGGCGTTGAGCTCGGCCTGGATCGAGCCGTGCCAGCTGTCCATCATCGCCAGGGCGAGGCGGTCGTCGCTGTCATGCAGCAGCCCGATCTCGGTCGAGCGCGGCTGGCCATGCCAGAGCGGAGTGAAGGAATGCACCGTCACCAGGGCGCCGCCGTGCCGGTCCAGCACGTTCGACAGGGCCGTGGTGAAGGGCCGGTAGACCTCGCGCACACGGGCGGCGCGGTCGTCTTCGGTGAGGTCACGGTTGCCCGGCACCTCGACCACCTCGGACTTCCGCGGCATGGCGCTGTCCGAGCTGGGCGGGCGGTTGCAGTCGTAGACCAGCCGCGAGACCCGGCTGGCAACCAGCGGGGCGCCCATGCGCTCCGACATGGCCAGCGACAGCGCCAGCGCGCCGGGGTCCCAGGCGGCATGGCTCAGGCGATCTTCCTCGGCCAATCCCAGCCCGTCGAGCGAGGCGGGAATCGTCGGGCTGGCATGTTCGCAGCACAGCACGATCGGGCCCGTACCACCCGGATGAATGACCTCGGCGGCGGGGCGCTCGGCCTCGGTCAGGAGATGTGACTCGTTTCCCATCATGGGCGCAGGGAAACCGTCTGGGCGCCGGGGTGTCAATTCATTTCTGTAGACATGACTACAGAGCGTATCTAGTTTGTAACTATTGCTACAAGCGGAGGCGTGAGGCGTGACAGGTGGCAGCTCAGAGGGCAAACCCGACGGGGCCGAGACATCGGTCCGGGCGCGGATACTGTCCCAGGAACAACGCCTGACCGCCTCCGAGAAACGGGTCTGCGAGGTGCTGCTCTCGGATTACCCGATGGCTGGAATGCAGAGCATTACAAAGCTCGCAGAGCTCTCCTGCGTCTCTTCGCCCACCGTCATCCGCATGGCCCGCAAGCTGGGCTACGAGGGCTTCCCCGAGTTGCAGAACGCGCTGCGCGACGAGGTCGCGGATCGCATAAAGGCCCCCGCCCTGAAGCGTGATGCGCGTGGCGGAGACGGCCATGTCCTGCACCGTTTCGCCGATGCGCTGATCGGAAACCTGACCCGCTCGCTCGAGCGTATGGACACGGCTATGTTCGACGAGGTGGCCGAGCTCCTGGCCGATACCTCCCGACATGCCTACTTTTTGGGCGGACGGATCACCGGAGCCAATGCCGCCTATTTCCACAATCACATGCAGATCATCCGCACCGGGGTGACGCTTCTCGACCAGGGGCCCTCGGTCTGGCCGCATTACCTGCTGGACATGGGCGAGCGCTCGGTGCTGGTCCTGTTCGATATCCGGCGCTACGAGAAGGACCTGCTGCGGCTGGCGGAGCTGGCCCAGGGGCGGGGGGCGACCATCGTGCTCTTTACCGACCAATGGGGCTCTCCCATTGCGCAGGTGGCGCGGCATGTCTTCCATTTGCAGGTCGAGGCACCGTCGAACTGGGACAGCACCACGGCGATCCTTGCGGTCGTCGAAGCGCTGATCGCAGAGGTCCAGGCAAAACGCTGGGACGAGAGCCAGGAACGCCTGGAAGAGCTGGAGGCGATGTTCTCCAGCACGCGGGTCTTCCGCTCGGGCGGCTAGCTCAGGCGGTCAGCACGGCCATGCGGCGCAGGGCCAGCTGGTAGCCCTGGGTGCCGAAGCCCGCGATCACCCCATCCGCGCGCAGCGAGACATAGGAATGGTGCCGGAAGCTTTCGCGCTTGTGGACATTGGAGATATGGCACTCGATCACCTTGCCGTCGAAGGCATTGAGCGCATCGAGAATGGCGACCGAGGTATGGGTATAGGCACCGGGGTTGATCACGATGCCGGCGCAGGTCTCGCGCGCCGCATGGATGCAGTCGATGATCCCGCCCTCGTGGTTGGACTGGTAGAAGGACAGCTCAAGCCCCAGCTCGGCGGCCAGCGCCTCGCAGTCGCGGGCCACGTCATCCAGAGTCTCGGCGCCGTAGATCTCGGGCTGGCGCTTGCCGAGAAGGTTCAGGTTCGGGCCGTTGATGATCTGGATTCTGGGTGCCATTGGGATCTCCTTGCCTTGCGCGTGCCGGACGCGTTGCTGCTCTTCCCTAAGCCGGGGCGGCGCAGGGGGCAAGCGGCTGCGTGCCAGCGGCGCGGGATTCGACCGCTTCCGGGATTTGACTGATTGCTCAAATATCTGCGGCATGTTTGCGGCAGGGGCCGCCTTTTTCTTGCCGCATTTGGGCCGCGTCTTGGCCCGCTATCGTTCCAATTTTGGCCATCCATGCGTGCTGAGCTTACCCTAACGGAACGCAACAAGACGATCCGCTGACAAGGCGTAATGCCGAAAGGGTAGAGATGACCTGCAACGGGGTGACGAAAGCCAGCAGAGAGCTTGCGCGCGAATTATGCGCGCGGGGCCATGTCGGTCTGAGAATGATGCCAGAGCGATGGTCCGACATCTCGGAGGCCCTGCGCTGGCAGGTGTCCGGCGGTGACAGCGGAGGTCTGGACGCGCGGCTGAAGGCCGGCAGCCGAGGCCCGCTGGAAGCCGACAACCAGCCCTTCATCGGGCGACGCGTCGGCACCTACCGGACCAGGGGCCAGCTGCGGATGATCTCGACCGATCACGTCACGCCCTTTCCCGCCGGTCTGACGATCTGCACCCCCACGGGCCGCCGCGCGGTCGAGGACCTGCGCCCCGGCGACATGGTCTCGACCCTCGACAACGGCCCGCAACGCATCCTCTGGACCGGGCGCCGCCGGGTCGCCGGAGACGGGCGCCTCGCTCCGATCGAGCTTCGGCCCGGCCTGCTGGGCAACCGCGCTCCGGTCGCTGTGGCCGCGGCCCAGCACCTTGTGCTGAAGGACCCCAGCATTGCCATGCTCTTTGGCGGCGACGAGGCGGTGGTGGCCGCAAGATACCTGCTGGATGGCCATTTCGTCACCCGCCTGCCACGCCGTCATGCCGATTACGTGCTGCTGGTGACCGAGGGCTATCAGGTGCTGGACCAGGGCGATTTCGGCCTGGAGTGCGCCGAGCCGCTGGTGATCTGCGATGTCGATCCGGCGACGCTGCAGAAGGTGGGCGACATGGCCCGCCCCGAGCTTCTGCAAAGCCGCCTGCGCCACGCCCGTGGCCACCGCCCCGGCCTCACCGGCTACGAGAGCCGCCTTCTGGGTGCGATGATCGCCGCCAAGGAGACCGCCGCCACCGCACTCAGCCGCCAGCCGGAACCGATGGGCTCACGCTAGGGCCAACCCTCGTCAGCCGCGCTTCAGCGCTTGCCGGGCAATCTCGGGATCGTAGCCGAGGCCGAGCGCCTTGCAGACGGGCTCCAAAGGGCTCGGGTCCCCGGCCATCAGGGTTTCTGCCCGGATCTCGAACAGGGTCACGCCGCTCTGGCGCAGGGCGTCAAGCCGCGTGTCGTAGCAGGCGCAGAAGGGCTTCCAGAACTCGGGCGAGGTCGAGTGCCTGCGCATGAAGCTTGCCTTGGCGATGGACGAAAGCACCCTGTCGCGTTCACGGGTGACCACCACCCAGGTGGCCTGGGGGAAAGCGCGGGCGAAGAGTGGCCAGAGCAGGCTCAACTTCGGGTCCTTGTAGCCCCAGGGCTGCCGCCCGTCGTAGCCCTCTTCGCGGATCGTCTTCAGCAGCCGGCGCGCCAGCGCCGGGCAGGGCGGCAGGGCCTCGGTCCGGGGCAGCGGCGCGATGCCGCGCGGATCGGCCCCCAGAAGGGACAGCAGCGGCTTCAACTGGGTTTCGCGCAGGGCGCGGTTCTCGGCGTAGCCCTCGGGGTTGTCGGGATTGCCGGGGATGGTGTCGCCCAGCCACAGACCCTGGCCGGCCAGCGCCCGCATCACCATCGAGGTGCCCGAGCGCGGCAGGCCGGTCAGGAAGAGCGGCCGGGCCTCGGGCGGAAGCTCGGGCGGGGTCACGTGGCGCAGGGGCATCGGCGCCACCGGGCGGGCCTGCCACTGGCTGCGCGCCTCGGCGATCCAGTCGCTGATGGCGGGGGCGCAGAGATCCTCCTTGCGCAGGGTGGTGGCCGAGGGGAACACGCTGGCCGCATCGGCATCGGGGCCCCAGAACCAATGCGCGGTCTGGTTCATCACGGCCAGCAGCGGCACGCCCGAGAAACCGGCCATGTGCCAGTTGGCACTGTCGACCGAGATCACCCCCGCCAGCGGGCGGATCATGTCGATGGTCTGGGCCGGGTCCTGGGTGATATCGGCCAGCGGCACCTCGCAGCGCGGATCGGCCTGCAGGATCTTGCGCTCGGCCTCGGTCAGGTCGAATTGCAGCGCCAGGAAGCGGGCGTCCATGGGCAGCATGTCCAGCAGGAAGCGCAGCGGGATATGCCGCTCCTCGCGCCGGTTCTGGCCCGAGCCGCCGCGCCAGCAGATACCGAAGACCGGCTGGTCGAAGGCATGACGGGTGGGGCTGTCGAGAAGGATGCCCGGCGAGATCGTGCCGCGCCGCGCATAGCCGCGCCCGGTGAAATCGGCCGCCAGGTGGGCGCGCGGCTTGCCAAGCGCATCCGAGAGCTTGCCCGCCGGGGTGAACGTGGCCTTGGGAAAGTAGCGCCGCACCAGGGAGCCATATTTCGCCAGCCCGGTGAAGGCAGAACGCTCATGGGCACCCTCGGCCTTGATATGGGCCAGGTGGAACAGCACGTCCCCCAGCCCCTGTTCCAGCACGATCAGGCCCGCGTCCTGGGCCGGGTCGGCGGTGAGCGGGGCGTGGGTCACGCGTTCGGGCAGCACCTTGGGAAAGTTGATCGCCTGCCAGCGCGCGGCATAAAGCGGAAAGCCGATGCGGTAGCGATGTGCCCAGATCTCGTGCAGCCCGGCAGAGGTGCGGAAATCGGCCAGCTCGCGGGCGCCGTTGGACGGGTCGCTGCGCAGGCGCCGGGCCTGGAGCGGATCGCGTAGCCGCAGCGAAAGGCGGTAGCGCAGCGGGGTGAACTGATCGGTGGGCAGGTCGCGGTTGAGCTCGCGCGCCGCATCCATGTCGCCCACCTGGTAAAGCGCGCATCCCAGTTGCAGGTAGTGCAGCGCCTGCCGGTGTGCTTCGGGCAGCTGGTCGCCGATACCTGCGGCAACCATGGGCTCCAGCACCTGCCAGGCACGAGAGATATTGCCGTTGCGAAAGGCGGTCTGGGCCTCTTTCAGCAGGCTGGCCGTATTGACCCGCCGGGCCCCTCGGGCCTCGGCCACGGGCTTGCTCATCTGTCGCGCACCTTCAGCAGCTTGGCGGGCCGCACCCGCTCTGCCGCCTCGAAGAGAGAGAAGGTCTGGTTCACGTAGTTCACCGCGCCGCCGATGTGATCCATGTAGGTCTTCAGCTCGTCCGTCATCTCGGCCTCGACCATCTGCACCGCGCGGTCCGGGCCGTCGGCCTCGAAGAGACAGTAGAACAGCGGCTCGCCGCGCCGGATCAGGATGGGCTTTTCGATGTCATGCCACTCGAAGGCCCACATCAGCGGGCGCGGCCAGAGGTTGATTGGGAAACGTCCGCCGAAGATCGTGCCGGGCAGCGGCGTCTTGCGGTAGTACATGTAGGCTTCGAGCTGGGTCAGGTAGACCGGCTCGTCGGTGATGAAGTAATAGGGCAACTTGAGCTGCAGCATGGGCCGGTCGGCAAAGCGCCATTCGCCCTCGGGGACCAGCGACAGCCGCTTGCCCAGGGTCGAGCCGCGCACGGCGGATTTCTCGCCCGAGAGGTTGCGGAGCTGGGCCTTGCCGTCCTTGTCACGGGTGAAGCCGATGTGCAGGTCGAAGGGGCAGGGCACTTCGAAGTAGCGGCTTTCAAGACCCACCACGGCGGGGCAGCGCGAGGCCGACTTGGCGTGCTCGCGCCGGGCGTCGCGGGAATGGACGCGGCGCGGCGGCTCGTAGATCACCGGCGCGTCGACGGGGCCAAGCAGCCATCCCACCCGCACCGGGCCTGCGCCGGGATCGGTGGGGCCACGCTGATAGGTCACGTTGATGTCCATGGGATCTCCTGCAGGCCGCTGCCTTTAGGGAAGATGGGTAGCCCGAAGGCGACACGCGCGCAAGCGCGCCTAAGGCAGCAGCGACAACCAGAACCAGGATGTGAAGAGGCAGACGCCAGTGGCGATGAGCAGCGCCGAGGCGGCCGAGCGCTTGGCCCGGTCGTAGAGATTGGCGAAGACATAGGTGTTCACCCCCGGGGCCACGGCCGCCGTCAGGATGGCCGAGCGGAAGCCCTCGGTCGAGACCCCGTAGAGCTTGCCGAGCGTCCAGGTGATTGCCGGATGCACCATGAGCGACAGCAGGCAGATCATGCCGATCAGCCGCCAGTCGCCCTCGATCTTGTATTGCACCAGCACGCCGCCGACCGCGAAGAGCGCCGCCGGCAGGGCCGAACGGGCGATGATCGCGAGCGCGTCCTGCAGGGGCACCGGAACGGTCAGGCCCGAGAGGTTGACCACGAAGCCCAGCATCAGCGCGATCACCAGCGGGTTGGTGAAGATCTGCCGCAGGATGCGCCGGATCAACGCACCGAGCGCCAATCCCTGGCCGCCGGCCCGCGTGAGCTCCATGGCGACGATGCCCAGAGTGTAGCAGAAGGGGGCGTGGATCGAGATGATGGCGAAGTTTGCATCCAGGGCCGAGGTGCCGAAGGCGCGCTCGGTGATCGGCACGCCCAGCATCATCGAATTGCCGAAGAGGCAGCAGAAGCCGATGACCACCGCGTCCTCCGGCGACCGCCCGATGGCCCGCGCGCCGATCATGCCGAGGAAGAAACAGGCCGTGGCACCGGCGTAGTAGCTGACCAGCAGCGGCGCGTGGAACTGCTCGCCCAGGTCGAAGCCCGAGATGGCGAGGAAGAGCAGGCAGGGGAAGGCCATGCTCTGGGTGTAGGACATCAGCCCCTCGGCGACCGAGAGCTTCAGAAGACCCGTCCTCGTCGAGACATAGCCGGCCCCCAGCACGAGGAAGACAGGCAGGATGATATACAGCAGCGCGCTCATCGCGGCGGTCCTCGCAGGGCCGGGCTGGTCGCGGCGGTCAGATCCGGTAGGTGATCTTCATGCCGTCATAGGCCGGGGTGATATGGTCCGGGGTCTCGGCCTGCAGAGTGTCGTAGTCCAGGTCGATATGCATGTCGGTCAGCACTGCGCGCTCGGGCGCGGCGCGGGCGATCCACTCCAGCGACCGGGCGAGGTGCGAATGGGTCGGGTGCGGGTCGCGGCGCAGGGTGTCGAGAATCCAGCAGTCGAGGCCGGCGCAGGCCTCCCAGGCCTCTTCCGACATCTCGGCCACGTCGGGCAGGTAGGCCAGGTCGCGCACCCGGAAGCCGAGCGCGTCGATGGAGCCGTGGTTCACCCGGAAGGGCAACAGCGTGATGGTGCCGCCGGCGCCCGGGATGCTGACCGCGCCCTCGATCAGGTTCAGATCGAGGATCGGCGGATAGGACGAGCCCTCGGGCTGGGTGAAGACATAGCCGAAACGCGAGGTCAGGTCCTTCTGCGTCGGCGCATCGGCCCAGACCGGCAGGCGTTTGCGGGTGTTGAAGACCACCTGGCGCAGGTCGTCGATGCCATGGACATGATCGGCATGGGCATGGGTGTAGACCACCGCATCCAGTACGCCGACCCCCGCCGACAGCAGCTGCTCTCGCAGGTCCGGCGAGGTGTCGATCAGCACGGTCGTCTTGCCCTCGTCCCCCTCCTGCTCGATCAGCAGGGAACAGCGGCGGCGGCGGTTCTTCGGATTCTCGGGATCGCAATCGCCCCAGAGACCTCCGATCCGGGGAACGCCACCGGAAGAGCCGCAGCCGAGGATGGTGAAGGTCAGCGTAGCCATCAGGCGGCCCTTGCCTGCCAGGCGCCGACCTTGGTGAAGAGCCGGTCGAAGTTGGACTGGGTCTGCGCGGCGAAGGCGGCGTAGTCGAGGCCGAAGACCTCGGCGCCGACCTGGGCGGTGAGGGCGGTATAGGCGGGCTCGTTGCGCTTGCCGCGATGCGGCGGCGGCGCAAGATAGGGGCTGTCGGTTTCCACCAGCACGCGCTCCAGCGGCACGGTGGCGAAGAAGTCGCGCAGCTCCTGGCTTTTCTTGAAGGTGGTGACGCCGGACATCGACAGGTAGAAGCCCAAGTCCAGGGCCTTCCGACCCAGTTCGGCCCCCGACGAGAAGCAATGCATGACGCAGGAATAGGGCGCGTTGCGGTATTCCTCTTCGAGGATGCGCGCCATGTCCTCGTCCGCGTCGCGGGCGTGGATCACCAGCGGCAGGCCGGTCTCGGCGGCGGCCGCGCAATGCACGCGCAGGCTGGCCTTCTGCGCCTCGGCGCTTTCGGCGGTGTAATGGTAATCAAGCCCGGTCTCGCCGATCGCCACCAGCTTCGGGTGCTGGGCCACCTCGACCAACTCGTCGAAGCTGACCGGGGCCTCATCGGCCACCGACATCGGGTGCAGCCCATAGGCCCAGAAGACCGAAGCATGGGCCTCGGCGATGGCGCGGACCTTGGCGATGGAGCCGGGCTTGGTGCAGATCGAGACCATGCGCGACACCCCCGCCGCATGGGCGCGGGCGATCACCTGGTCCAATTCGCCGTCGAAATCCGGGAAGTCGAGATGGCAATGGCTGTCGGTGATCTGGGGCGTGTCGGTCATGTCTGTCCTGAAAGGTCTTCGCGGCGGGTCAGCCCCCGCCCGCTGCGCGTTGCAGCCTGAAGACCGTATCAAGGATGAGCGCGGCAGGGTCAAGGTTGACCGCCGTGCCGTGGCGCAGCCGGGCCCCGATCTCCTGCGCTTCTGCCGCCCAAAGACGCGCATGATGCGGCGTGGGGGCGAGCCGGGCAAAGACCTCGGCCTCGCCGGGCGCCGCTTCGGGCATGGGGGGCTGGCCGGTGGCGCCTGCGCGCGACAGCCGGGCGAGGGCCTGATCGAGCAGCGACAGCAGCAGGGCGCGGCTTTCCTCGGCGCCGCGCGCGGCGGCGGCATCGGCCAGCGCCTGGGCGCGGGCGCGGTCGAGGCGCGGCAGCGAGCCCAGGATGGCGATCCATTCGCCGTAGAGCTTCAGCCCGTCCAGCATCGCCAGCCGCACCGCCGCCCCGACAGAGCCTTCGGCCAGCGCCGCCAGGCGCTCTGGCTGGTTGATGGTGATCCCGGCCTGTTCAAGCGCGGCTTCCATCGCCTGCGGCTCGAGCGGCTTCAGCCGCAGCAGGCGGCAGCGCGAGCGGATGGTGGGCAGAAGGCCCGAGGGCTGGTGCGTGACCAGCAGCAGGGTGGTGCGCGCGGGCGGTTCTTCCAGCAGCTTCAGCAGCGCATTGGCGGCCGAGGTGTTCAATTCGTCCGTGGCGTCGACGATGACCACGCGGCGACCACCATCGGCGGCCGAGAGCGTGAAGAAGCCCTTCAGTCGCCGCGCCTCGTCAACGGTGATCTGGGCCTTCAGGCGGCCCGTCGTCTCGCTGACCCCGCGGCGCAGCACGAAGAGGCCTGGCTCGGCGCCGGCCACCATGCGACGGGTCACGGGGTGGTCCTCGGGGATGGCCAGGCTTTCGGCCCTGGCGGGGGCCAGCATCTCGCCGAACATGCCGCCGTCATCTGCGCCGGGGTCGGGGGTGGCCAGCAGGAAACGGGCGATGGACCAGGCCAGCGTGGCCTTGCCCGTGCCGCGCGGGCCGGTGATCATCCAGCCATGGTGCACGCGGCCCCGGTTGAAGGCGTCGAGAAACTCGGCCTCGGCCTCTTCCTGCCCGAAGAGCCGCAGCGTGTCGCGCGGATGCGGCGCGCCTTCGACGCGGTCGGGTTCCGGCTGGCCATCCTCGCTCATGCGGAGGCCCCGAAAAGCTCGGGCAGGGCGGCCTGCAGGCGGTCGAAGACCACATCCGGCGCGCCGGCGCCCTCGACGACGCGGAAACGGTCGGCATATTCGCGGGACAGCTCCAGGTAGCCCCGGCGCATGGCCTGTTGCAGCTCGAGCCCGAAGGTCTCGAAGCGCTCTTCGGCGCCGGTGCGCGACAGGGCGCGAGAGAGCCCCTCTTCAGGGTCCATGTCGATCAGCAGGGTGATATCGGGCTCACGCCCGATCATCAGCGCATGCAGCCGGTCGACCTGGGCACGCAGATCGCCACGCGACAGGCCCTGGTACATCCGGGTGCTGTCGGCGAAACGGTCGCAGATCACCACCGCGCCACGCTCCAGGGCGGGCAGGATGGTGCGTTCCAGGTGGTCGCGGCGGGCGGCGGTGAAAAGCAGGATCTCGGTCTCGGCGGACCAGCGGTCGGGATCGCCGTTGAGCACCAGCGCCCGGATCTCCTCGGCGCCGGGCGATCCGCCGGGTTCGCGTGTCAGCACGACCTCGCGGCCCGCCTCGGTCAGCGCCTCGGCCAGCCGCCGGGCCTGGGTGGACTTGCCCGAGCCGTCGATCCCCTCGAACGAGAGAAAGAGCCCCGTTCCTGCGCTCAAGAGGCAGCCTCCGGCGCGTCTTCGTTCATCCGGCGCAGCAGATAGCGGGCGGCGCTTTGCACGCGGGCCTTGAAGCCGCCATGGGGCACGGCCTCGGCGGCGATCAGCTTGACGCGCTTCTCGGGCAGGCCCTCGGGGCGCAGGATCAGTTCGCCCAGCTCCTGGCCGGCGGCGACGGGGGCCTTGACCGGGCCGTTGAAGACCACCTCAGAGGGGATGCCCTGGGCCGAAAGGACCGGCACCAGCGTGGTCAGGTCCTCGGTCACCGTCAGGCCCACGTCGGGCAGGCTGCCCTCGTGCACCGGCAGGCGGGTCTCCAGCACTTCGCCGGCTTCGATCAGGGTGCTTTGCTTGAACTGGCGAAAGGCCCAGTTGACGATCGAGCGCCCCTCTTCGGCCCGCGCCTGGGTGCTGTCGAGCCCCGAGTAGACGAAGACGATACGGCGGCCAGAGAGCTCGTCCACCGCGGAACCGACAAGGCCGTAGCCCGCTTCCTGGGTGTGGCCGGTCTTCAGGCCATCGGCGCCGATGCCCATCGAAAGCAGCGGGTTGCGGTTGTAGACGTTGTCTGGCGCGCGGCCGTCGAAGGCGAACTCACGTTCGGCGAAATACTCGTAGAACTCGGGGAAGTCCTCGATGATATGGGTGGCCAGCAGGGCCAGGTCGCGCATCGACATGCGCTGCATCGGGTCGGGCCAGCCGTTGGAATTGGCGAAGGTCGAGTTGGTCATCCCCATCTGCTGTGCGCGCTGCGTCATGTAGCGGGCAAAGCCGGCCTCGGTGCCATCCGGCGAAAGCGCCTCGGCCAGCACGGCGCAGGCGTCATTGCCCGAAAGCACGATGATCCCTTGGATCAGGTCCGAGACCTTCACCCGGTCGGTGGTGTCGAGGAACATGGTCGATCCGCCGTAATCCATCGCGTGCTGCGACACGGGCAGCTCTTCATCCAGGCGCAGGCGGCCATCCCGAATCGCCTCGAAGGTGACGTAGAGCGTCATCAGCTTCGACATGGAGGCGGGGGGCAGGGGGGTATCGGCATCCTTGGCCAGGATTGCCGTATCGGTGGTGATATCCACCACGTAAGCGGCACGGGCCTTGGTGTCGAAGGCCTGGGCCGGCATGGCCGCAAGGGTCATTGCGGCGGTCAGACCGGCGAGGAGGGCTCGCAGCGGACGAAATTGCATGGGCGGATCACTCCTGCTTCGCGGATGGGCTCGAAGATTGGTCGGGTTGCAGGCCCCGAGAGGCCGCGCCCGAAGATCGCGCCCTTTCTATCATGGGCCGGATCAGTTGGTAACCGCATAGGCGTCGGTGAAGCCGGCGTCCTTGGTCACCTGCAGCATCGAGGCGCGTTCGGCCTCCGAGCGCGCCGGGCCGACGATCACCCGGTAGAAGGTCTTGCCCTGGCTGACATGGGTCACGACCTCGGGCGAGAGCGCGCGCTGGCGCATGGCAACGGCGGTGTTCTCGGCGTTCTGCTTCACGCTGAAGATGCCGAGCTGGATATAGGGTTTCTCGAGGCTCGAGACCGCGGCCAGTTGCTGGGCCATCGGCGTGGCCTCTGCCTGGGGCGCATCCAGCGGCGTGGCCGAGACCTCGGGGGCGGCGATCATCGCGGGCTCGGGCGCCGGGGCCTCTTTCTTGCGCAGCCAGCCGAAAAGGCCCTTCTTCGCCGGCGCTTCGGTCACGGGCTCTGAGGGCTCTGCGGTCGCGGCGAGGACCGCGGAGGTATCGGAGGCCAGCGGGTCGAGCGTTTCAGCTTCGACCGTGGCGCTGGCGGGCAGGGTCTCGGGCGCCACGGTCTGCGCGGAGGCAGGCAGTGGCGCGGGGGCCACGGGCTCGGGGTCGATGGTCTCGCGGCGCAGGGCGGTGACGTTCAGCTGCTCGGGGGCGCCGGCCAGCATGCCAAGCGCCGCGGCCGCATCGGAGGAGACCTGAAGGCGCGGCCCCGGTCCCATCGTCTCGCGCCGGAAGAGGGCGCCGATGACGAAATTGTCGTTGTCGGTATTGCGGATCAACACCCGCTCGGGCTCGGTCACATCCGGGTGCGCGACCCAGACACCGCCAAGCGAGGGGCGGCCATCCCAAAGCCCGGCCTCGGTCACCTGGAAGACATCGGGCGCCTCGACGTCGCGTTCGATCAACTTGGTCGAGCGGGTCTGGCCACGGCTGGCCTCGGGGCTTTCCTGGCTGGCCTTGAAGAGCTGCATCTGCCCGCCTTCCTGGCAGGCCGAAAGCGCCAGCAGCGCGGAAAGCGCAACGGCGCCACGCATGAGGGTCGGCCCGGTGGGGCGGGGGGATTTGCCCTGTGTCATCTGTCCTGCTCTCGCCTCGGCGGGATGCCCCGCATCGCGGCCTCTTGGCCATGCTCGTCCGTGACCCGACTTGCGCGGGCCTTAATTGACGGGACTTTAGCGCGAAGCCCCCTGCAAGGAAAGCCCGCCATCCGCCATCGGCGGGTTTTCCCGCCCGCGTGAGGCCGATTGTCCGCTTCCAGAATCGCCGGCGGGCGGATAGGAGCTTGCGGGCCGGAGGAGTGGCAGAGTGGTCGAATGCACCGGTCTTGAAAACCGGCGTGCGTGAAAGCGTACCGTGGGTTCGAATCCCACCTCCTCCGCCACCATACATTTTTCATGGTTTTGATTAGGTCGCCTTTGGCGGCCTTTTTCATTTCATATCAGGTCTTTCGTGGGGTCTGCATGTTTCCTGTGGTTTCTTTCGATTTGTCCTGTATGCTTTCATTGGGTGGTACAAATCGTGGTATGAACTATGACCCTGCTTACCGGAAAGCTCACGAAGAAGCTGGTTGAGAATCTCGGCCCTGGTCGCCACGGGGATGGCAACGGCCTCTACCTCGTAGTTGATCCTTCCGGCGCCCGGCGCTGGATCGTCCGTGTCACGGTGAAGGGGCAGCGGAATCGCAAGGGCGCGCCGCTCAGGACTGACTTTGGTCTTGGGGGTGCCGACCTGGTGACGCTGCACCAGGCACGCGAGCGAGCGCTGGAATATCGCCGCATGGCCCGGCAGGGCCTGAACCCGCGCTTCAATGCGCAACGCGAGGTGCCAACCTTCGAAGAGGTGGCGCAGCAGGTTCACATTGATCGCATGCCGACCTGGAAAAATGCCAAGCACGGCCAGCAATGGATCAACACTCTGCGGGACTACGCTTTCCCCAAGATCGGGAGAATGCCGATCGACAGTATCGGCCAGCCCGAGATCCTGATGTGCCTCTCTCCGATCTGGACAGAGAAGCATGAGACGGCGCGTCGCCTGGCTCAAAGGCTGAAGGTCGTTCTGGACGTGGCGAAGTCCAAGGGCTTTCGATCCGGCGAAAACCCGGTCACGGCGATCAAGGAGGGTCGCGTGCTGCCGAAGGTGGTCGCGAAACCCAAGCACCACAAGGCAATGCGCTGGCAGGAGGTGCCCGCGTTCTACAGGGAGCTGACGGGTAAGTCCGCGGTGGCAGCAAAGGCCTTGATGTTCACCTGTCTCACGGGATCGAGGACCGGCGAGGTCCTGGGGATGAGATGGGAGGAGCTTGATCGCGACGCAGGGATCTGGACCTGCCCGGCTGTCCGAATGAAGACGGGCGAAGATCACCGTGTTCCCCTGACCGATGCCATGCTCGAGTTGGTCGAGCCTTTGCGGGCGTTACGGTCAGAGGTCGTTTTCGAAGGCCAGAAACGCCACAAGCCGCTGTCGAACATGGCAATGTTGATGCTGTTGCGCCGGATGGGAGTCGAGGGCGTCACGGTCCACGGCTTCAGGTCGACGTTCCGCGACTGGGCGGCAGAGGTCGCGAATGCGCCGCGAGAGGTGGCGGAGATGAGCCTTGCCCACAAGGTGGGCTCGGATGTGGAGCGCGCCTATGCGCGGTCCGACCTGCTGGACCGCAGGCGCGCGCTGATGGCGCAGTGGTCCGCATTCGTGACGAGCGAGACGCCCGGGCAGGAGAACGCGCGATGACCGAGACGTTAGAGGCCTGGCAAGGGGATCTCTACGAGTTGAGCCTTGGCGAGCTTCTTGCCCTGCAGGGCATGTCGCTCGCGGACAAGCAAGCGCGGCGGGAAGAGCTGGCCCGCGTCGTACCCACGCGGGACTATGGTGATGGTACTGACACCTACGAGGACTTCATCGAACCTCAGCACGCCACGGGCCCGGAACAGGCTGCTGCGGCAAAGGAGCTCTTCTGGATCCGGTCGGATTTGGGAGAGATCGAACGCCTCTATCCAAATGCCGAGAGCGACCTGTTTGTTATCGCCGTCATTCGGGCGCGCGTCTACCTGCGCGAGGTCGGGATAGACTACCGGGGTGACCAGAAGACCGTGGTCTTCTGGTCCGAGCAGCGTGGCCGCCATGTCCAGGTCGATCTCGATCTCTACCAGAGGCTGATCCTGAAGGGGGAGCGCGAGATCGGGTATCGGTTTGGCCGGTTGCTCAGGTTCGAACCGAATGACCCGAACAGGGATCTGCCGCGCGCGGATCACACCTCGATATCTCGGGAACAGAAAGCCCAGGCAGAGGCCTGGCTGCAGAAGTATCCGTGGCGCAATGGGTGCCGCAGGCTCGCAGCGTTGTTCTCACAGGGAGAGATCGAATCGAACACGCCATTCTGGCATGCAGTCGCCGTGCTGACACACCATGAGACGTTTGCCCGAGGTCTCAAGGCATCTGCCCGGGATGCGGAGAATGGTGGGTTAACTGCCGAAGAGGCGGAAGAGGCCCTGAAGGAAGCCTCTGAAGTCAGCTTTGCCGCTGGTCTGAGTGCGGCGGCCTTCGTCAGGAAGCCGCTGGAATACGATGTCATGGCGATGCGCAAGGCGAAGCTCAAGCGGGCCGAGGCCTCGGGCAAGGCCTCCAACAGCAAGCGCGCGGCCCGCGTGGCGGCCTTCTGGACGGAGATCGAGGCCCTGGCGCCGCTCTATCCGCAGATCAGCGAGGACCGCCTGGTCGATCAGGCCTTCGAACATGCCGTGGCGAAGGATCCGGATCTGTGGCGGCAGGGCAGGGGTCAGAAGGAGGCCTACCTGTCGGAGGACATCCGCTCGAAGGAGCCCTACAAGTCCCGCTACTACGCCCTTTTCTCCAAAACCGCTTAAGCGGTTTGGCAGCGGGCACGAGCCACTTGAGGGCCCGGACAGCCCTGTTCCAAAGTCCGAAAGGCTGAAGATAATTGGAAGCCTGGCAAAGAAATGCGAGGCAATCCAATGAACAACCTCTTCGACGAAACTCGGGTCTATCTGCCCGACGATCCCGAGATCCTGGCGCTGCTGGGAAGCAAGGCGCGCCAGGCTCAGCTGCGCCATTACGGGCGGTCGCCGGTCTACTTCCGTCTGGGGCGCAAGATCGTCTACCACGGCGCGGATCTGAATACCTGGGCCAACGCCCGGCGCGTCTCGCCGCAGGCGGAGGGCTGAGCCATGGCGAAACGGGACAAGCGGGGCAATGCCGCGAGCTTCATCAAGCTGGACACCTGGATCTTCGACCGTCCGGCCTACCGGCGCCTCGGCCCCGGTGCGCGGTCCCTGCACTGGGAGCTGATCCGCGTCTTCAACGGCCACAACAACGGGCGGCTTTTCCTCTCGCAGCGCCTGGCGGCCGAGCGTCTCGGCTGTTCGCGCAACACGGTGAGCCGTTACTACCGTGAACTGGAGGAGGCGGGCTTCATCACCAAGACGCGCGGCGCCTGTCTTGGCCCCGAGGGTGTCGGCCAGGCCGCCCATTGGGCACTGACGCATCTCGGGGTCGACGGCAGGCCCGCCACCCTCGACTTCAAATCCAGAACCCCCGCATGATTTTGGGGCATGCCATGGCACGCTTTTGAAACAGGGTGGCGCAGAAAGTGAGCCTGGGCAGTGTTCGTAAGCACGGATTGTGAGCCATAGAATCTGACGCCAGCCCCGCGCAAAAGCTGCGCCATATCTATATCCTACCATACCAGCGAAGACACAGGCGCCTCTCCGGCACCCCCGGGGGGTATCTGAAATCTAGGGCAAAATGCTCCTGACCGGTGAGGGGACTGCCGTTTTCGTGCGCGGCTAATTGGAGAAAAAAGCCCATCTAGAACAAGTGCGGAACCGGGGCGCAGCTCCATCTGTGCTAACTCGTTCGAGAGGCCGGAGGCAATTGGTGTGCTGCGAGGGCAAGGGTGCGCACTTGCTCAGGCGTGTTCGGAGCGAGAACATTTTCATGATCCCCTTCTCCTAGTGGAGTGCCGTCCAGGCCTTGGTGAAGCCGAGCAGGGAGATCTCTGGGGAAACTCTCGTTTCTGTATCTCAAGGCGACGCTCGAGGCGATCGCGGCAGGGCATCCCGCGAACCGGATCGACGAGTTGCTACCCTGGAACTTCAAGCCGTCGAGCTGAACTCCGATGGAGCGTAGACGCCGCTTACAATGGAACGCCGGTTACGGACAGCTTGTGTCAGCGTCCGAATTTCGAGGGGGCGCTCACCTTGGACTCAAGAGTGCTAGAAGCCATGCTGACATAAGGCGACAACTTGCCAGAAAGCCGTAGTCTTTTTAGGCACTTACATCGTCGATAAGCTCATAAATGGAAAAGAATGTCGCGATTCCGACCTGACTAAATATCTGGTTCCGTGTCTAGAGCATCCAGATACTTCGCCCAAGCTTTACCGAAGTCACCTAGAGGCACAAGATGCCTATAGAGACGTAGTCCCAATTCGGTTAAAGCATACCCGGCGTCCACTCGATTTATGAAACCCGCCGCCTGAAGCTCTTTCAGCCTGGTGTTCAAAGCCGCGGGGGAGATTGTTTCACAGTGCTTTTGGAGCCTTCGGAAAGTGCACGGACCATTTTCGCTCAGTATCCACAAAACACCCATTGCCCACTGCCGACCTAGCAGATCAAACAAAGCCATGATGGGGGCACCGCTCTTTGAGCCACGAACGGGTTGGCCCGGCATCGGAATTTTTGTCACTTGCTATACTTTCTGTATCAATCTAGCGTACTACAGAAAGTATAGCACATGTGTGAGCGCTGCCAATGATAAAGACTGACAACTACGAAATTCGCGACGATCGGTTTGAACGCAGCGTCAAGCTTGATGAACCCATCGAACAAATTTGGACTGGTGGAAAATGGACCGAAGGACCGGTTTATTCACCAGCGTTCAGATGTCTGATCTTTAGCGATATTCCCAATGACCGACGGCTCCGTTGGGATGAGCTGAGTGGTACGGTTTGCGACATCCGGTCAGGCCTCGCGTGCTATACCAATGGGTCAACGCTTGACCGGCAAGGTCGGATCGTTGCTTGCGAGCACGGAACGCGAAGCGTTACGCGGATTGAGCATGACGGATCGGTCACGGTCTTGGCCAGCCACTTTGAGGGCAAACGATTTAATAGCCCCAACGATGTCGTGGTGCGCTCTGACGACACGATCTGGTTCAGCGATCCGGCCTACGGGATCGAATCGGATTATGAAGGTTTCCAAGCGGAACCGGAACTGGATGGCGAACATGTCTATCGCCTTGTCCCGTCGACAGGCGATGTCACTCAAGTGACAAGCGACTTTGCCTGCCCAAACGGACTCGCCTTCTCTTTGGATGAGAAAACGCTCTACATCGCCGATAGCGGCGGAACGCGCTATCCTAATGGAGGGCGCCACATTCGGAAGTTTTATGTCGGCAACGACGGAACACTTTCAGGCGGAACGGTCTTCGCAGAATGCGAAGAAGGTGTATTTGACGGGTTCCGGCTAGATACGCAGGGGCGAATTTGGACGAGTGCGAGAGATGGTGTTCACTGCTACCATCCAGATGGGAGTCTGCTGGGTAAGATCTTTGTTCCCGAAGAGGTCTCAAACGTTTGCTTTGGTGGGCTAAAGCGCAACAGGCTATTTATCACCGCATCTAAGAGCCTCTATTCCGTTCTGTTAGCAACAACAGGGGCATCGCTACTCTGATGAATAATACTTTCACATTAATGGCCCGCACAGGTCGAGCGTTCCATCTGGCGCAAGGAGCGCAGTTGAGAATTACCAACATTTTCGGCTCTCAGGTGGTTGATACTTGGGCCTTCCGGGCGGATGATATTAACGAGTACATGTCAATGGAGCATACCCGTGTGCATTCCACCTGCCCGACTCCGGGAAAGGGTACAGTTTTTCGATCAAACATGCGACGACCGTTGCTGAAATTCACGGCAGACTCCTCGCCAGGCGTCCATGACTGGTTCTTCGCAGCTTGTGATGGTGCTCGGTACGAAATGTTGGGTTTTTTGGGTGAGCACGAAAATTGCAGTGACAATCTCAGGCGAGCAATGACCAAACTCGGACATCCGATTTCTCACATCCCGTGTCCACTTAATCTGTTTGAAAACGCACCTCTTCTCAAAGGTGACATTGGTATCTATCCCCCAGCAAGTCGGCCCGGGGACTTCGTTGAGCTTACCGCTTTCGTTGACCTAATTGTGTGCCTATCGGCCTGTCCACAGGATATGGCGGACACGAACGGACTTGATCGCGAGCCAAAGAATGTTCAAGTCAGTGTTGTTCACTACTGATTTCGTCCTGGGACCGTTCAAAACCGCGGGGCTATGCTGCCCTGAACAAGGGTGGTGTAGGACTGATGAAGCTCGCGATGTTGGCTGGGGTTGGCAGTTTCGGTGCTTCGTATTTCGTTCGTTCGGGCAGGTCACCGTTGAGCACGGATGCTCGAACTTTCAGTAGGAAGTGCGCTCCGGTACGAGACCATTTCATTTGTTGCTTTTTCACAAATCGCTTGGCGACTAGCCGATTGACGCTCGCTTCGGCCGGTGCGGTCGAAACGCGCTTTCCTTCGTGGTATCGGCCGGCATAGTTGACCACCGATCCCCTGTTCCGTCCAATGTAGACTTGCAGCGTTTCGAGCAATTTGTCGGCACGGCTCGCCCAAATGCTCGGGACCGTGTCTCTGGACAGATCTCGTCGAACCCTTGCGATCAGGGACAGCGCGCGACCCGCTTGCCCGTTCCACAGTCGCCACCGTATTCGTTCGATACGGCCTCCAAAGCTCGAGAGGTGCTTCGGCGCTGTTGCGGCCAGTTGAGCGATTGGCTGAACCTTCATTGAAATGTGAAACCAGTCGAGGATGTGGGTCACCGGTTGTGGAAGCATGCCGGCCAGGCGCTTCAGACATTCCGCCCCATCCGAAATAACTGTGATTTCACCCTGGTCAGCATAGCCCTGCCTTTTGAGAGCCAGAGCTGCCATCGTCTTCAGGTCTCTGGGATGCGTACCCTCAAAAGCAAAGATGGGTCCCGGCGGATCGCCTCTTCCTCCGCGTCCGCAATGGCCTACAACTGCTTCGAAGGTTCGTCCGCCATATCGCTTGATCATGGGAATATGTGCCGTGTCGACGTTGAAGACAAATTCACGGGCTGGATCGCCAGTGAGCTTAAACTCAAGCTGTTTTCTGTCCGGATAGGCCAGGTCTTCGAACCAGCGTTGCTGCCTTTCGGCCTCTTCGATCCGTTTCCCCAGAGCCAAGGTTCGGTTGCGAAGCGTGGTGAAAGTTCTCGCCGATTGATCTGGCAAGAACCTTGCCAACACGTCTGATGCTTCCCGATATGAGAATTTGGCACCCAGTCGTGCGGAAAGCTCCAACAATTCCGGCGTGGCTCGGTCTTTGCAGATGTCAGCTGCAGGAGAAAAGGTGAAACAACATGCCGGATTGCACTTCTGGCAGACCATCAGGCGAGGGACGCGCACAGGTATTTCACCAAAGACCGTCAGTATCTTCCGATGGCTGTAATCCTTGATCGGCAGCAGTCCCTCGCAGGTTGGACACACCCGGCAGTAGCGAACCCAAAGATCGAGCTGCCGCTCGACAATGATCTTCTGAACCTCTTTCATGATCGCCTTGCCGTCTTCGATCGAACAGCCCAGCTTCCCATCAGCCAGGCCATCAAGATCGTTCTCGATCATGAATTCCTTGCGATATTGATCCCCAGTCGGGTCAACGGCTTCCAAAGTAATGCGCCAATGCATGTGCGTCTCCAAAATTATGATCTCTGGAGACCGAGATTACCTCACAATTCTGATTGCACCCCGTGGTTTTGACCGGTCCCTCGCATGCTTCGGTGCGGCCATTCTTTCATCGCGGGCCATCTTTGTAGCGGGTTGTTTCAGCTGCTTTGGGCTAGGCTGTAATATCTGCAGAAGAAGAGCATCGCATGCTGTTTTATTTAAACGTGGTTCCGCCAGTCCTGCCGCCGAATTCCCCTGTCGTCAGAATGATGAAAAGCGAAACTGCTGCCATCACGGCCGCAAAGACCAAGATTCCTCCGAAGTGCCCACGGTAAACATCGATGTAACCCCCAAACCACGCATTCCCGGCACCGTGCATGACGGCTGCCAGAAGAACGCTGCCACGGGTGTTATTGAAAATCCAAGTGTATTGAACCGACCAAGCCATACAGAACAGTGTGTATCCGCCGATAGCAAGCAGCCATCCCCCATCGTGAAGCCACTCGTTTTGAACGGTCCCCGGGGTGACGAAGAGTGGGATGTGCCAGACGCCCCAGAAAAACCCGATAATCAGGCTTGCCTTGAGCGGCGCGCGCGCGCCGTTCAGTCTTGGCAAAAGGAAACCGCGCCAACCAAATTCTTCGCCAAGGCCTGCGAAAATCGTCAACAGAATAATCATTGGGATCACCTGCCATAATGGTTTGAGTGCACTCCAATCTGGCAGCGGGCCACCAATGGCGTGAAAGAGGTAGAGTGCCGCAATCGAAGGAAGAATGGGGAAGAATAACGCGAAGCCCCACCAGAACCAGCCCACGCGCCAGATCAGCACGCGGCGCGCCAGGGCCTTCACGCCATCCTTGCCACTTTCCAAGGCAACCAGCACAAACGCGGCGAGACTGGCGCTGAATGCGCCGATCTGGCTGGCTCCGTCCGGTAATAGTCCGGTAGAGACAGCCAAGATCGGTGCAGCCCCGAAAAGGATGGCAAGCAAGGCAAGTGATGCGGAAGGGTGAGCCTTGATGAACCATCGCATGGTTGTGAACCTTTTGAAAATGATCAGTTTTGTTCAGTCGCACAAAATTTACTCAAGCCACCCTACGCCTTGGCACCACAGTGGTTTTGCGCTTGCTCAGTGGACAGGTGGGAGCCAACACGACGCATTTCAAGGTTGATTAATGCGGATATCCGTCTCTTGTAGAGGGTAGCACCATAAGACCTGTCATGGCCGAAGTCTGGCTGTGATTTCCAATCGCACGCACCACCCGAAAGAGGTTTTTCGGGTTCGTCAGACAAGGATGCAGGGCACCATGCTGTCCCAGACAATTGCAACGGATTCTCTGGTGACCATCACGTTTGCCATCGCTGTGTTTGGCGCGGTTTCGATGTTCGGTGACCAAGAGCAACGACAATTGAATGGTGGCTTGATCGTTTTCCTGGCCGTCGCTGCTTTTGACGCTTTGGCGGTTCTCGTCGACCTATGGGAAGCGCGCGGCCCGCTTTTGTGGATTGGTCGCCTGGAGCCTGTGGTCATTTTCCTTTATGGACCCTCCATTTATCTCTACGTTCTGCGCGTAACGGGGAAAACGCCACCCTTTCGGCGTGCCGCACTCCTCTATGCGGGGCCCATGGCGGTCGCTTTGCCGTTATTTGGTGCAGCCGCGATGCTTCCGCGCGACGTACAGGTGGCGATGGTTGCCTCACTCCCAATGCCGGATAGTGTTGAAGGTGAACGGGCCGCGGCACTGATGATTGCAATGCAGGCGTCCTTTGTTGCCATCACCTTCGGCTTTCTCGTCGCCTGCTGGCGTGTTTTGGACGACAACCTGCGCAGGGTCGGGTCGCTGTTCTCCTCAATCGAAGACCGGACGCTCAACTGGCTGCGCGTCGTGATCGTCCTGATTTTCTTTGCCTGGATGCAAGCGGCACTACAGCCCTTGCTCGCAGGCTTCTATGAGACGGGCGGTTGGTCCGATGCGGTCGATGCGGGTGTAACGCTAAGCTGGGTTGCGATACTGGTGTACTTCGGCATCCGCCAACACTCTGCACTGCAGGAACCTGCGCCGCGGGCGCGGTCTTTGCCTGGGGATGACGAAGTCCCGGAAAAGTACGCGCGTTCCGCGCTAAGTGCAGACCGGATGCGTCAGTTGGGCGATCGTATGACGCACCTGATGCAGCGAGATGCACTTCACCGCGACCCCAGCCTGTCATTGCGTCGTCTGGCCGAGCATGTCGGTGCCAGTCCGAACTATGTCTCACAGACGCTGAACGATCATCTGGGCGTCAGTTTCTTCGATTTCGTCAACGGCTTCCGGGTCGACGAGGCTGAACAGTTGATGCGCACAACGGATCGCACATTCACCGAAATCGCACTGGATGTTGGCTTCAACTCCCGTTCGACCTTCAACTCTGCGGTGCGCAAACATCGGGGCACTTCCCCGACCGCCCTGCGAAAACGCTGAATCTGTCGCAGATCGGCTGTCCTGACCCTCCCGTCCGGACAGAACACCTTCCTAGCCTGCCTGATCGGACGCGGCGCACGCCGCATTCTGCCAGAACATGATTGTCGCGAATTCGCGACGTCATCCTCGGTCACGCAAAGAAGGGTTTAAGACGTGCATCTCCCTATTCACAAAAACTTACGGGCACTGGCACTTGCCGCCCCCATCATCGCAGCCCTTGGCCCGCGTCCTGCATTTGCCGAGCAAGAGGCTTCCGGTTTCACAATCGGCGTTCTGGGGGTGGCGACGACATCACCATATGACGCTGACACTGAGGAAAGCAGTTTCCTGCCTGACTTGGAGTACACGCGAGACCGGTTCAGCATCGGTATCACCGGCGCCTCATACGATGTCTTCGACAGCGAAAGCGTCGTCTTGTCCGCAATACTGGCTCCGCGGTTCTTTCCCGACCCCAGCGAGGTTGCGGGCCTTGGGCACCTAACACGCGAGACGGCGGCAGAGGCCGGACTGGCAGGCACGCTTCGTTTCGGGCCACTTTCAACCGGCCTCGAAATCCTGACTGACATCTCAGGGATTCACGAAGGAACCGCAATCGAAGCGACTGTCGGAACAGCCTTTTCGCCGACACCGCGCCTCGGGATCGCGGTACAGGCTGGCGCGACCTGGATGGACAGCGATCTGGCAACCTACAGTTTCGGCATTCGTCCCAGCGAAGCAACCGACATGCTCGCGGCCTACAAAATAGAAGACACGGTTGTACCGTCTGTCGGTCTGCAGTTGCGCTATGCGCTGACCGATCACGTATCGCTCATCGGAGGGCTGTCCGTCGAATTTCTTCCTGATCGTGTCACCGACAGCCCGATCATCAATCGGGAGGTTCTGACCTCTGGCATGATAGGTTTTCGCTATGGTTTCTGAGACAAATTTGCCGGCGGTAATTTACCCTGCCGACTTGGGTGATGAGGACATTCCACACTGGTCACCGGCGCAGCTGTTCAGCCTTTGGCTACTGGTCGCCCTGCCGATGGCGGGACTTTCCTTGGGACTTGCTCCGTTTCTTGTCGCACGGCTGCCTGATCTGAACCCAGGACTCATTTACTGGGGCACGATCATCGCTGGTATGGCATGGCAGACGGCGGTCGCTTTAGGTGTTCTGTATTGGGAGGGACAGGCCCGGACGGGCGAAGCGCTGCGGCGTAGCCTTTGGTTGATTGCACCGCGCATTCCGGGGACATCAAAGCCGTCATGGGGTGTGTTGTTGGGTATTGTACCGCTTGGAATAGCCCTCGTGTTCATCTTGGGCGCCGCGTTCGGTTCGCTCGACTCGCTGCTTGCCGCGCGATTACCTGAATGGATGGCGCCGACCTATGGTGACATCACCAGTCTTGCCACAGCCGAGAACACAGGCAACTGGAACCTGCTTTGGATCGCTCTGCTTTCAAGCCTGTTTAACTATGTCCTGGGTGAGGCCTTCTTCTTCCACGGGATACTGTTGCCCAGAATGGTCAGGACCTTTGGCGGGCGGGGCTGGATTGTGAACGCAGTGGCCTTTGCGGCGTATCACAGCCACAAGGCACCTTATCTCCCCACAATCCTTCTGTCCTGCCTCGTCTATGCGCTGTCAGCGCACGTCACCCGTTCAAGCTGGCCCGCTGTCCTGATCCATGGCTTCGAAGGACTCATCCTGATTGGTGTCGTCATTTTCGTCGTACTGGGCGGAATGCCTGCAGACCCATCCTAAAGACTTTCTGGACGAAGCTGAGTGGCCGAGTTCCGCTATATGTATCAAATTTCAAGGGTTTAAGCGAAATTCGATCCCTCAGGTATTCCACCAAGAGAAGCCAACCCATAGCTTTTGAAGGAGCTTATCGTGCGAACGTCATTCCTCATTCCCGCGGCACTTGTCACGAGTCTCTACGCCGCTACGCTTTATCTTCTGGCACTGCCGGATTGGAACTTTGAACGCCCTGACACGGCGCGGGTCACAGACCAAACCCTCGCCGACCCGAATGAAGCATTGACCTTTGCCTTCAGCGGGAATGCCGGTACTTCTACTGAGGACAGGCAACTGTTGCTTGTGACGTCTGTCTCCCCGGCACAGGCGACGGCCATCGATCTTGCACCGCATCTTCCGTCAGGACAACACGACGCATTTGATGCGATCAACATACTTGGCTGGGAGGCCCTCGTGCGACTTGGTGCGACCGGGCAAAGTGAGGTGTATCCTTTCGACGCGCTGTTGCCGGTCTCCGATGCACAGGCTCACGTGGCATTCGGAACAAACTTTGCCAGCCACGGAGAAGAAGTCGCCAACGAGACCCCTTTCGCATTTCCAAGACTGCTGCAACCTTCGGCACCAACCAGTGAACTTGCGGTAGATACCCGGACGGCACTGATGGACTATGAAGTTGAACTCTGCATGAGTTTCGACCGAGACATCGCGTCGCTCACAGAGTTTGATTCCGCCCGTAAGGCGGTGTTCCTGTGCGGCGATTTCACCGATCGGGCTGCGATGTTACGTGGCATGCCCGATGGCGAGGACACCTTTAGCGGCATCGGATTCACTGACGCCAAAAGCCTTCCCGGAGCCTTTCCGACAGGTCCTCTGCTCGTCATTCCGCAGGATTGGCGCAGCTTCGTGGCCAGTGAGGCCATCGCAACAGAGTTGGATGGACGCTCCATGCAGTTCACGGAAGGATCGGATATGCTGATGGATTTCCGGCAAATGGTCGGCTTCGCGTTGGAGCATGGCAACCAGGACAATTGGACCTATCAGGGGGCCGCTGTACCTCTGGCGCGCGATGGCGTGATCCGGCGCGGGCAGGTGGTTCTCTCTGGTACAGCCGACGGGGTGCTTTTCCGTCCGCCAAGCAGGCGCACTATGGCGGCGCATATTGGCGGGTATTTGCTTCTCGGGGGTTTCCTTTCAGGAGACACACCTCGTCGCTACATCATTGAACAGTTCATCGAAAACGGGATCGACGAAAAGGCCATGCTTCAACCCGGGGACACAGTTGTCCACCGCGCAACGCGGCTGGGTACTATCAAGACGACCGTCGTGAGTAGGGCAAATGCGCAATGACGCTGTCTGTATTCACCGAACAGAGCACAGGCTGTAGGAAAACGGCGCTGCCAGACGAAGGAAAAACCGCGTGACCCTCGAAAGAAAAGTTGCACAAGTTTTCAAGCTGACGGATGAGAACTGGATGAAACATGCCAATCCCTGGAGTGTATGGACGAGATACTCGGTTCTTCCATTGATCGTATTGGCATTCTGGAGCCGTGTTTGGATCGGTTGGTGGTGTTTGATCCCAGGAATCCTGTCCCTGCTTTGGGTATTCCTGAACCCAATCTTCTTCTCAAGGCCCGCCTCGACCCGCAACTGGGCGTCAAAGGCTGTCTTGGGGGAACGGGTCTACCTGAACAGGGACCAAGTCCCGATCCCTAAGATCCATCAATCGCCGATATTTCCTCTGCTGAATATCGTGTCTTTTATTGGTCTGCTTGTGGCAGTTTGGGCAACCGTCACCCACTCGATCTGGGGTGCAGTTCTGGGGGTGAGTTTGGCATACATGGGCAAGAGCTGGTACCTTGATCGCATGGTCTGGCTCTACGAACTGATGAAGGACGAACATCCGGACTATCGCAAATGGGACTTCTAGGATGACGAGGCGTCTGAGCTACTCCCCAATGTTTGGACAGCTTTCCGCGTAGATTAAGCTACTCTTTGCTCCTGCTGACCGGGTTGGGTTTCATTTTTTTTCAGCCAATAGACCACGGCTGGAGGTTTGCCGCCAAGGGCTGAATGGGGGCGTTTGCGTTTGTAGAACTCGATCCATTTCCCGACGCCGGCCTTTGCCTCTGATCCGGTCTCCCAGGCGTGCAGATAGACGCACTCATATTTCAGGCTCCGCCAGAGCCGCTCAACGAAGATGTTGTCGAGGAACCGGCCCTTGCCATCCATCGAGATACGGATACCAGAGCGCCGCAACCGATCAGTCCAGGCAAAGGACGTGAACTGCGATCCCTGGTCGGTGTTCATGATCTCGGGCGGGCCGAACCTAGCGATGGCCTCGTTCAGCGCATCGACGCAGAAGTCTGCCTCCAGCGTGTTCGAGATGCGCCAGGCCAGCACCTTTCGGGTGTGCCAGTCCATGATCGCCACCAGATACAGGAACCCACGCCGCATCGGCAGGTAGGTGATGTCGGCCGCCCAGACCTGGTTGGGCCGCTCCACCCGCAATCCACGCAGCAGATAAGGGTAGATCTTGTGGCCCTTGGCGGCTTTGCTGGTGTTGGGCTTCTGGTAGATCGGCATCAAACCCATCAGCCGCCGGATGCGCTTCTCATTCACCTGATGGCCCTCATTGCGCAGATGCCAAGTCATCTGGCGCACCCCGAAGAATGGTGTTTCCAGGGACTGCTCATCGATCTGGCGCATGAGTGCGAGGTTCAGCGCAGTCTCGCCCTTCGGGCGGTAGTAGAACGACGACCGTGGGATCGACAGCAGCTTGCACTGCTTGCCGATGGACAGGTCGGGATTGCCCGGTTCGATCATCTGGCGCCTCACGTCACGCCCCAAGGCTTGAGCTTTCTGGCCAAAAAATCGTTGGCCACAGCCAGCTCCCCGATCTTGGCGTGCAGTTCTTTGACCTGCTCCTCGCCGATCTCCGGAGCCTTCCTGACGCCACGTTCGAACACGCCCGACGCGCCTTCCAACAAGGCCCTCTTCCATGTGTGGATCATCGTCGGATGAACCCCGAACCGGCTCGCCAGCTCCGCCACCGTCTGCTCACCCTTCAGCGTTTCCAGCGCCACCTTCGCCTTGAACTCAGGCGAATGCTGCTTCCGTTTCGACATCTCTGATCTCCTTCTCGTCGAAGATCAGCAGACAGCAAATCGTAGCATACGTCAGTGTCCGATTTTCGGGGGGTAGCTCAAGGTACTTGTCATATGCTTGGGTGGTGCAAAGTGTGGTATGCTGCCTGAGAATAAAAATTTATAGATTTTAAATCAGTATCTTGTAGCAACTTAAATGCGGACACCTCCTCCGCCATCATGCATATTCCGTGGTTTTGATCGGGCCTCGCCTGGTGTCGCTGACCGCGTGCAGTCCGGTGTTCATGCAGCTCTTCGTCCTGTCGATCGGACGTCTACGCGCCCCTGGGCCTCGGTGCGCGCCTGTCCGAAGACAGAGCCCGCCACCGCAAGGCAGCAATGGCGGGCTCATGTCGCCTCGGGAGGGCTGCATGGCTACCTGGCCTGTGCGCCTGCCGTGGTCCGCGTTGGATCGACAAGGATCTTGCATTGCGTTGTCCGTGTCCTCAGGGCCTCGAAGGCATCCGGCATGTCCAGCAGGGGCACCTGGGAAGAGACCAGGTGCTGGGGGGCATAGGTTCCGCCGTCGAGGGCGCGGATGGCCGTTTCAAACTCGGGCATGGTGAAGAAGACCGACATGACGATGGTCACTTCCTTCGAGATGGCGCGGAAGCTGTCCAGGTGATCCGGGGCGGTGCAAAGACCCAGCACCACGACCTTGCCGCGCGGGGCGGCGAGGTCGATGCAGTGGTCGATGAGGCCGGCCTTGCCGACGCATTCAAAGACGATCTCGGGCGCCGTGCCGCCGCAGGCCTCGGCCGTGCGGGCGGCCATGTCGTCTCCCGAGAGGATGAAATCGGTGGCGCCGAGGTCCATGGCGCGGTCGCGCTGGTGCTCGTGCAGGTCGGCAACGACCACCTGCGCCGCGCCCATGCGCCGGGCCCAGAAGGCAACCGCCAGCCCGATGGCGCCGGCCCCGACGACCAGCACCCGCGCCCCCGGCTGCAGCCCCGCGCGCAGCACCCCGTGCAGCGCCACGGCCAGCGGCTCGGCCAGGGCGCCATCGGTCACGGTGATCCCCCAGGGCAGCTTGCGGCACTGGAACTCGTCGAGGGCGGCGTATTCCGCGTAGCCGCCGCCGATCAGCTCGAAGCGGCTGCACCAGGCGGGTTCTCCGCGCTGGCAGGCCGGGCAGGTGCCGCAGCCCCGCAGGGGGGCGGCGGCGACATGGTCCCCGGGCTTCAGGTGCCGGACGCCGCGACCGACATCGATCACCTCGCCCGAGAACTCGTGCCCGATCACCTCTCCGCCCTGCAGGCCGAACGTGGGGTCTTCGGTCATGTGCAGGTCGGACCCGCAGATCCCGCAGCGGCAGACCTTCAGCAGGACCTGGCCTGGGCCGGCCTCGGGCGTGTCCACGTCGGTCACGCGCAGCGGCTGGCCCAGGCTGTCGAATACGGCGGCCTTCATGCCTTGTCCTCCACGATCAGCTTGCGGCGTACCGGGAACCAGGGGTGGTCCCCCAGCTTCTGCAGCAGGCCCCAGACCCCGCCTCGGGCGTAGAGCGCGATCACCAGGGTCAGCAGGCCCAGGACGATCAGGTAAGCGGAGCCGAACTCGCCGAAGAGCCGGTCGGCGAAGAAGTAGATCAGCGCGCCGATGATCGCCCCCTCGATGGAGCCGATGCCGCCCACCATGACGATGAAGATCGACATGGAGGCCCAGAACGGGTCGAAGCCGGCGCCGGGGGTGATGCGCAGCTGCGCCATGTAGTAGATTGCGCCCGCCAGCCCGGTGCCGACAGCGGCGGCGACGAAGATGCAGAACCGCAAGCGGCCCACGTTGACACCCTGGCTGGCCGCCGCGACGGGGTTGTCGCGCATCGCGGTCAGCGCCAGCCCGTGGCGCGAGCGAAGCAGCCAGTAGCTGCCGCCGATGGTGGCCAGCAGCAGCACGGCACAGAGCAGCACGAAGGCTACCTCGCGTTCATGCTGGCTGTATTGGGTCATCACCCGCAGGGTCATCCCGGCGCCTGCGTTGACGTAGTCTATGTTCGACGTGGCCAGGCGAACGGCCTCGGCCACCACCCAGGTGCCGATGGCGAAATAGGGCCCGTCGAGGCGGCGCAGCAGCAGGTAGGTCGGCACCGCCAGCACCGCCGGTGCGATGACCGACAGGAAGACCGCGACGAAGGGATTCACGCCGAAGTTCTGCGCCAGCACGAAGAGCAGGTAGCCTGCCACCCCGATGAAGGCCTGCTGGCCAACCGAGACCAGCCCGGCGTAGCCGGCCAGCAGGTTCCACATCTGGGCGATGGCGATGTAGCAGCAGAGCTCGATGGCCCAGCGGATATTGCCCGAGGTCGCCCACCAGGGCATGGCGACGAGGGCGAAGAGCACCATGATCCCGAAGGTCATCGCGATGCGGCTTGAGGTCGTGGCGCGGGCCACGCGCATGTGTTTGATGGTTTCCATGTCCGACCTCTATTTCTTGCGTGCCATGATGCCTTCGGGCCGCGTCGCGAGGACCAGAAGGAAGACGAGGTGCCCGAAGAGAATCCCCAGGCCGGGGTCGATCCTGAGGCCGATGGCCTGGGCGATGCCCAGCACCATGGAGCCCAGGAAGGCCCCCCAGATGGAGCCCATCCCGCCGATGATCACCGCCTCGAAGGCATAGATCAGCTGCGCCGAGCCGTCCGAGGGCGAGACCGTGGCCCGCAGCGCGGCGAAGACCGCGGCCAGGCCGAGGATGCCGACCGCGATGGCGGTGGCCGTGGCGTAGATCCGTTTCGGATCGACCCCTGTCATGGCCGCGGCCTCGGTATCGGCTGCCGCGGCGCGCAGGCCGCGACCGAAGCGGGTGTAGCGCATCACCGCGTCCAGCCCGCCGGTCAGCACGAAGGCGCAGACCAGCACGATCACCGGCAGCAGGCCGACGTAGATCGACCCGATCTGGAAGGACTCGCTGGCGATGCCCGAGTTGGGCAGGCTGCGGGTGTCGGCGGACCAGATCTCGAGCATCAGGTTCTGCAGCGCGATGGACAGCCCGAAGGTGGCGATCAGCGAGGGCAGGGGGTCCGCCCCCACCACGCGGTTGAGGATGAAGGTCTGCAGGGCCCAGCCGATGGCGACGGCGATGGGGACGATCACCACGATCAACCCGATGTTGCCCACGGGCAGCACGCCCGCCAGCGAGACGGCGATCAGCGACAGCAGGATCATCACGTCGCCATGGGCGATGTTGACGATCCGCATCACGCCGAACATCAGCGCCATGCCAAGCGCGTATTGCGCATACATGCCGCCCAGCAGGATTCCCTGGATGATTGCATCAAGCCACTGCATCTGACGCTCCGAAATAGGCCGCGGCGATGGCGTCGCGGGAGATGTCACTTGAGGCACCCGTCAGGGTGATGCGCCCTTCAAGCATGCAATAGAGCCGGTTGGAGGCTTCGCGGGCGAGGCTCACGTCCTGCTCCACCAGGACAATCGAGGTGCCGGCGGCGGTGATCTCGGGCAGGATCGCGTAGATCTCGCGGATCACCTTCGGCGCCAGGCCGAGGCTGATCTCGTCGCACAGAAGCACGCGCGGCTGGCAGAGCAGCGCGCGCGAGATCGCGACCATCTGCTGCTGTCCGCCCGACAGGTCCTCGATGGGCTGGCGGCGTTTCTCGCGCAGGATCGGGAAGAGCTCGAACAGCCGCTCGCGGGTCCAGTGCCCCTCGGCCTCGGGCAGGCGGGCGTTGTCGATGGCGACGAGCATGTTTTCCTCGACGGTCATGCCGACGAAGAGCCGCCGCCCCTCGGGCACCATGGCGATGCCGCGTCGCACCATCCGGTGCGCCGGGGTGCCGCCGACGGCCTGGCCGTCATAGCGCACCATCTCGGGCTGCACGGGCAGCAGTCCGAAGATGGATTTCAGGTAGGTCGACTTGCCCGCGCCATTGGCGCCGATGAGCGAGATCACCTCTCCCTCGTGCAGCTCCATGTCGATCCCGAAGAGGGCCTGGAAGTCGCCATAGCCCCCGGTCAGGGCGTGGGTCGACAGAATGGGTGTTCCGGTCATGCCTCTATCCCCATGTAGACGCGCTGCACCTCTGGGTCCTGCATGACGGTGTCGGGGGTGCCCTCGGCGATCTTGACGCCGAAGTTGAGCACCAGGACCCGGTCGGCCACCGCCATGAGGGCGTGCAGAACGTGTTCGATCCAGATGATGGTGACGCCGCGGTCGCGCAGGCGGCGGATCAGCTCCACCAGCTCGGCGCCCTCGGCATCGGTCAGGCCGCCGGCGATCTCGTCGAGCAGCAGCAGCTTGGGCTTGCCGGCCAGCGCGCGGGCCAGTTCCAGCCGCTTGCGGTCCAGCAGGGTCAGCCCGCCCGCAAGGGTGTTCGCCCGCGCCAGCAGACCGCAATCGGCGAGAATTCCGGCGCAATAGTCAGAGGCCTCGGCCTCCTTCATCTTAGCGCTCAGCATCGCCGGGACCATCAGGTTCTCGAAGGCGGTCATGTCGCCGAAGGGCTGGGGCACCTGGTAGGTGCGCCCGATGCCCCGCTGGCAACGCTTGAACGGCGGTTCGGCCTGAAGGTGGGAGCCGTCAAGCGACAGCTCCCCCCCGTTCGCGGCATGATCGCCGCTGATCAGGTTGAACAGCGTGGTCTTGCCGGCACCGTTCGGGCCCAGGATCCCCAGGACCTCTCCGCGCGCCACATCGAAGGTCACGTCGTCCACCACGGTGACCGCGCCGAAGCGCTTGGTCAGTCCGCGGGCCGACAGCAGCACCTGATCAGACATGCGATCCCTCACGACCAGTCGAGCGGTTTCATCTGCGCATCCGGCTCGAGCACGTCCGGATAGAGCGAGTTGTCCACGATCTTCAGGTCGAAGGGCCAGGTTTCGCCCTCGACCCACTGACCGCCGAAGATCGGCGTCTTGCAGACGTTGGGGTGCGGACCATCGGCAAAGCTGATGTGGCCGACGAGGGTCTCCAGGTCGGTGGCGGCCAGCGCGTCGCGGTTGGCCTCGCGGTCCAGCGGATCGGAGGAGCGTTTCAGCGTGTCCAGGATCACTTCCCACAGGGCGTGGGAATAGCCCAGAGGTTGCGTCCACTGCTTGCCGGTCTCCGCCTCCCAGATGTCCGCGATCTCCTGGCTGGTCTGGCCGGTCAGGGACGAGGTGTAGGGGAAGGCGGGCGTCCACCAGACTTCCGAGGACATGCCCTCGCCAAGCTCGCCCATGGCCTCGATGCCCGAGGGGAAGAGCAGGGCCGCGGCCACGGTCACCACCTTGGGCGTGTAGTTCTGCTGCTTGCACTGGGTGATGAAGGTCTTCAGGTCGGCCACGTAGGTGATGCCGCCGACGATCTCGCAGTCGTTGGCCTTGAAGGTCGAGATCTGGGCCGAGAAGTCGTTGGTGCGGGGCTCGAACATCGAGGGCGCGAAGGCCTCAAAGCCGGCGTCACGGACGGCAGGCGGCAGGCCGTAGTCCTCGTTGCCCCAGGTCTCGCCATCGGCGTTGCGCGGGAAGAGCATGCCGACCTTGCCGTTGGTCTCGATCGACTTCCACATGCCGGTGAAGGTGCCCAGCACGTCTTCCAGGCCCCAGAAGAAATGGTAGGTCCAGTTGAAGGGCGCCTCGCCGCCGCCACGGGGCATGACGAAGGCCTGCCAGGGCGAGTTGGACGAGATGCAGGGCACGCCGTAGAGCTCGCACTGATCGGCGGTCGGGTTGTTGATGTCGGTGGTCGAGGCGGGCAGCATCAGCGCCACCTCGTCGTTCAGGATCAGGTCGCCCGCCAGTTCCGCCGCACGGTTGGGGTTCGACTGGGCGTCGCGCAGCAGGATCTCGATGTTGTAGGTCTCGCCGTTCACCTCGATGCCGTCGGCCACCAGCTCCATGATCTTGGCGGTGGTGTATTCGTCGGTTTCCCCGAAGAGAGACAGCGGGCCGGTCATCGGGCTGATGACGCCGATCTTGATGGTCTTGGCGCCCCGGGCCCGTGCCGCGTGGGGCAGGGCGATGGTGGCGGCGGTGACCGCGCCCAGGCCCTTGAGCAGCGTGCGGCGGTCGAGATGGTCTTTCGGATTGATCTTGAGTGTCATGGTCTTCCTCCCTGATTGAATCCCGCGGCGGGCTCCTCCTGCCTTTCGCGGGACCTGTCTTGGCTGGCGGCGGAGCGCCGCCAGACCCTTCGTCAGTCGATTTCCTGCGCAGGTCGCAGGATCAGGCCGCCGTCGATCACCATCTGCGCCCCGGTCACATAGCCGGAGGCCTGCGAGGCGAGGTAGAGCGCCAGGGGCTTGATCTCGTCGGTTTCCGCCACGCGGCCCAGGCAGGACCAGCGTATGAAGGCCTGCCGGTCCTCGACATTGGCCATGCGTCCGCCCGCGATATTGGTGATGAACGGCCCCGGACAGATCGCGTTGACGCGGATCTGGTAGCGCCCCAGTTCCATCGCCAGCTGCTTGACCAGGTGGCTCACCCCGGCCTTGGCCGGCATGTAGGGGGTGCCGACGATGCCGTCGGCGTAGAAGGCGGCAATGGACGAGGTGGCGATGATCGACCCGCCCCGGCCCTGGGCCTTCATGTGGCGCGCCGCCAGCTTCATGGTGTTGTAGATCGAGGTCAGGTTGATCCCGATCACCTTGTCCCAATGGGCATCGTCCAGCGCGTCGATCTGGCCGTCCGGGTTGCGCCGACCCTCGGGTGTCAGGAAACCGGGGCCCGCGTCGACGCCCGCATTGGCGAAGACGACATCCAGGCCGCCCTGGCGCTCGGCGACGGCCTCGAAGGCCTCGGCCAGCGCCGCGCGGTCCGTCACGTCGACCACCGCACCCGTGACCTGCCCCCGGAGGCCGCTGTCGCGAAGTTCACCCAGGGTCCGGTCGAGCTGATCGCCGTTGATGTCCAGCAGGGTGACGTTGGCCCCCTGGCTGGCCATGATCTCGGCATAGGCGCGGCCAAGGCCATAGGCGGCGCCGGTCACGAGGACGGATTTCCCCGCCACGTCGAACATCGTCTCAAGCGACATGTCGTCTTCCTTCCTGCGATCCAGCGCGATCACATGAACATGTCCTGGTTGACCGGGATGCCGTTGGCTTCGCAGTAGGTCACGTAGTGGTCGATGAACCAGAAGACGTCGGCCGTGAAGTCGAAGTTGGCGTCGTCGTCATAGAATTCGATCGCGCCATTGATCCAGAACAGCGCCTTCATGCCGTTCGGGTCATCGGAATAAAGGGTATGGGCCGTGCCCGGCAGCTCGTAGACGAAGTCTCCGGGGCGGGCGACCCAGTCGTATTCGTAGTAGCCCCAGGAGCCCTCCAGCGTCACGGCAGAGACCACGCCGCGGTGCTTGTGGGTGCCGATGCGCCCGCCGCCCTTGACCCAGAGGATGTTCGCGACCGAGTTCTGGCGGATGTCGAAGGCCAGGTGCTTGATCGCGGCGGCCTCTCCGAAGGGCACCCAGGGGGTGTTCTTGTCGTCGCCGGGAATGAAGGCGCCCTCCTTGCCGAAGCGATTGATCATCGCCTCGTGGGGCTCGTCCGGCAGCTTGGTAATCAGGTCTTGCTTGGTCATGTGTTCCTCCCTTTGCCCCCGGTTCCCGAGGGCGACAGCAAGGAGGCCGCCGATAGCTGTATCTCGTCAAAATCTTTTTTCCATGCTGCGCGGCAGCGTCAGAAGGGCACGCCTTGTTTCCCAAGGGTGAGGGGCCGAAAATTACTTGAGGAGTCTCCTGTTTCGCGGCGAAGGGGCAGGATTTCTCTGCGCCGCGGCTCAATCATTTGATGAAGTCTTTGCACCATATGATTAAATGGGGGCATGAGAATCTCACGCGAAGAAATGAGCCTTCTGGACCGCGGCGGGCGTCCGACCCTGGCGGACATGCTCGAGAAGATGACCTTCAGTCCGACGCGCGGCAGTATCGAGCTGAACGGTGCCCGGATGGTTTTGGCGCGCGCGACCTTCGGGGTGGACCTGCAGGACGAGCTGGTGCGCCGTTTCGGAGAGCGGGAGGCGATGGTCCTGATGCTGCGCCTGGGCTATCGCAGCGGCCGGGAGGATGCGGAATTCGTCCGGCGCGCCTGGCCCAACCTGGACGTGGGCGACGCCTTCACCGCCGGGACGCGGCTGCACATGGTCACGGGCACCGTGCGGGTCGAGACGATGCACAACGACTTCGACTTCCGCAACGACCGGTTCTCCGGCGACTTCCTCTGGCATGAATCGGTCGAGGCGACGGAATACCAGCGCCGCCACGGGCGGGCGACGAAGCCCGTTTGCTGGGCCCAGACCGGCTATGCCGCAGGCTATGCCAGCGTCTTCTTCCGCAAGCTGATCCTCTACAAGGAGGTCAGCTGCGCGGCCATGGGCGACAAGGCATGCCGGGTCGTCGGCAAGACTGTCGACGATTGGGGGCGGGATGATCCATTCGTCCGCATGTTCCTCGAAGAGGTGCTGGTCACCAAGGCCGAGAGCCTGCCCCGTTTCGACAGGGAAGAGAGCGGCGGCACAACCGCCGATGCGGCACGGATCGAGGACCTGATCGTCGCGCCCGTGCGCAGGGACCTGGAGAGGATCGCCGAACATCGTCTGAACGCGCTTGTCACCGGGCCCGACGGCTCCGGCCGCTTCGCGGTGGCGAACTGGTTGAAGGCAAAGCGGTTCCGCACCGCCGAGCTGCACAATGTGCACGGCGCCTCCCCGGCCTTGCCCGAGGTGCTGCAGAAGATCTCGCAGGCGCTGGCGAAGGGGGCCGCAGGCGGGCAGGTCCTTGTCATCGACGCGCCGGAAAGCCTGCCGGACCCCTTGCAGATAGACCTCCTGCGGCTCATGCGATCCGCCCAGGCACGGCCCGAGAAATTTCTCCTCGTCGGGATTTCCACGGCCTCCCCGCCGCAACTGCAGCGGCAGGGAGGGCTGCGGGCAGAGCTCTTCTACGCCCTGTCGACCGCCTGCCTGGCGATGCCGCCGCTGGATGACAGGCCAGAGGACATCGAAGCCCTGGCCACGGCCTTGCTGGCACGGAGCGCGCAGCACGGGGCGGGGGCTGCTCCGGTGCTCTCGGACGGTGCTCTCGAGGTTCTGCGGAACTTCCGCTGGCCGGGCAACCTGCCGCAACTCGAGCAGACGGTCCGGCGCGCGGCCCTGATGGCGGAAACGCCGGGGCTGATCACGGCGGCGGATATCCACGCCGCGACCAGCGACCAGGCAACGCCGGTCCCGGATGCCGCGGGCCCGGCATCTCAGCCGGAGGACGACAGGATCGACCAGCTCTGGCGGGAGCTTCACCCGCTGTTGCAGCAGGGGCAAACCCTGGACCAGATCGTCTCGGCGCTGGAGCACCGCGCGCTTGCCGAAGCCGGAGGGAACACATCGGCGGCGGCCCGGCAGCTTGGGCTTACGCGGGCCAAGCTCGACTACCGTCTCAACAGGAAGCGGGACTAGGGAAGGCACCGACGGCATTCCCGCAAGCCGTCACCAGTGGGCGATGCGGCCATCGCCGTGAATGGCTTCAAGCGCCGGAATTTCCTCCTGCTTGAATGGGTACTTGGCGGCGGTCTTCTCGTCGATCTCGATCCCCAGCCCAGGAGCATCGGGGACGGCCCAGGCGCCTGAGACCAGCTCCAGCGGATAGGAGCTGCAGATGTCCTCGAACCAGGGCACGAGACCGACGGCTTCTTCCTGGATCACGAAGTTCGGCGTGGCGACATCGAACTGCAGCGCCACCGCCCCCGCTACAGGGCCCATCGGGTTGTGCGGGCAGACGCCCATGCCTGCCGCCTCGGCGATGGCGGCGATGCGGCGTCCTCCGCTGAAACCGCCGCAATGGGCCAGGTCCGGTTGGACAAAGGCCACGGCGCGGGTTTCGGCGACCTCGGCGAATTCGCGGGGCGAGAAAAGGCGCTCTCCTGTTGCCAGCGGGCAATCGACGCGCCGGGCAAGATCCGCCATGGCGGGGGTGTTGCCCGGCTGGATCGGCTCTTCGATGAACATCGGACGGATCGGCGCGATCGCGTCGATATAGGCCTTGGCCGCGTCAAGGCTTTCGGGGCGGCCATGGAAATCGGTCATGATGTCGACCTCGTCTCCGACCCGCTCGCGCACGGCCTGGGCCAGCTTGGCGGTATGACGCACCGCCGACAGCGGGGCATCATGGCCGGTGTAGGGGATCAGGCCCAGCTTGACGGCGGAATAGCCCATTTCGACCGTTTCCTGCACCGCGTCGCAGAAGGCGCTGATGTCCTCGATGCCGACCTGCGCTCCGATCTTGGCGCGGCGCAGGTGGGTATAGACCCGGATGTTGTCGCGTACCCTGCCGCCGAGCAACTCCCAGACCGGGACGCCCAGGGCCTTGCCCTTGATGTCCCACAGCGCCTGTTCGATGCCCGATACGGCCGAGCCGCTCACCGCGCCGAGCGGCCAGAAGCCGAAGCGGGTCATGCGGGCGACCAGATGCTCGATCCGCATCGGGTCTTCGCCGATGACCAGGGGGGCGAGATCCTCGATGGCGCCGTTGACGGCACGGGTCTTCCATTCCAGCGTTGCCTCTCCCCAGCCATGAAGACCGGGTTGATCGGTTTGCACTTTGACGAAAACCCAGTTGCGGTGGATCGCGTTGACGATGGTGGTTTCGATGGATGTGATCTTCACGAGAGGCCTATTGGGATCAGGGATTGAGCAACACCGGCAGCCATGTGGACAGCTGCGGGACGAGACAGAGAAGGACGACCGCCGCCAGTTCCGCGACGAGGAAGGGCGTCAGGGCGCGCATCAGGGGAAGCATGCCGATCTTGCCGACGCGCATGACGACGAAGAGGACGACGCCGACCGGTGGCGTGACGAGGCCGATGGCAAGGGTGATCATCACCACCATGCTGGCCTGCAGCGGGTCGATGCCGAGCTCGCGCACCGGCGGCAGGAGCAGCGGCACGAAGATCAGGATCGCCGCGCCGATATCCAGGAAGGTCCGCAGCACCAGCATCAGCAGCGCGATGGCCAGGAGGAAGAGCACCGGCTGTCCGCCAAACATGTCCGCGGCGGCGCTGATCCCCGAGGCGATGCCAAGCAGGTTCAGGGCGTAGGACAGGATCGTTGCCGCCGCCACCAGCAGGTAGATTGTCGCCGAGACCCTCGCGGCCTTCATGAAGGCGCGCCAGAGCCCGGCCAGGTCTATGCCGCGGAAGACGAAGACAGAGAGGAAGATGGCATAGGCAACGGCGATGCCGCCTCCTTCGGTCGCCGTATAGGCGCCGGCGACCATGCCGCCGACAATGATGACCGGCAGGGTGGCGACAGCGACGCCTTCGATGACCATGCGCCGGACACTGTCCCCCGAGGGCGCGGGTGTCGGTCTGGGCAGCTTGCCCCGCATCGCGTCGATTGCCACCACGACGGCGCAGGCCCCGCCCAGCAACAGGCCGGGGATGACGCCGGCCAGGAACAGGTCGACCACCGAGAGCCCGGAGACCGCCGCCAGCAGGATCGCCAGACCGGAAGGGGGGATGATCGGCCCGATGATCGAGGACGCGACAGTGACCGCCGCGGAATAGGGCTTGCTGTAGCCCTCCTTCGGCATCTCGGTGACGAACACACGGCCTAATGCGGCCGCATCGGCCACCGCCGAGCCCGAGATGCCGGCGAACAGCACCGAGGCCCCGATATTGGCAAAGGCGGTCCCGCCGGGCAGCCACAGGAAGGCGCGTTGGGCGATGGTGATGAGCCGGGTGGTGATGCCGCCCTGGCTCATGATCTCGGCGGCGAGGATATAGAAGGGCACGGCGAGGAAGACGAAGCTGTCAACGCCGGTGAACAGGCGCGTGGCGACGATCGCCAGCGGGATGTCGGCGACCCAGACACCGACAAGCCCGGCCAGGCCGATGGCGAAGGCGACGGGGACACCCAGGAACAGCAATCCCAGCCCGGTAATGGCGACCCAGATCATGCGGCGCTCCCGGTTTCGGTGGCATTGTCCTCATCGGGTTCGAAACCTGCGAACCAGGTCAGCGCGATCTGCACGAGCATCAGGGCGGCGCCGACCGGCAGCGCCATGTAGGGATAGATCATCGGAATTCCCGAGGCCGGGGCAACCTGGGCTGCGTTGCGCAGGGCCAGCGGCCAGCTGTAAACCAGAACATAGAGGCAGAAGATCGCCCCGACGGAATAGAGCGCCGATTTCACCAGGGGCGCGCGCCTGGGGCCGGCAAGGGTCTCGAGGAATTCGATGCCCATGTGTTCGGCGCGAAAGATGCAGGCGACAGAGCCCAGCATCATCAGCCAGATCATGAGATACCGCATGTATTCTTCGGTCCAGCTGAAGCCGGTATTGAACAGGTAGCGCCCGCCAACCTGCGTCAGGTTGAGGGCCGTAACGACGACAATGAGCAAGGTCGCCAGGATTTCCGTGGTCCGTGTCAGCAGCCTTGCGGCGGCGAGGGCGGTTCTGTGCATGTTGGAAGCTCCGGTTGCGCCGCCCCTTGCCTGCAATGGGCAAGGGGCGGCGGCCTGTTGTGGCCTTAGTCGTAGAGACGGTCTTTGGCCGCATCGACCTGGCCCAGAAGCTCGTCGACCAAGTCGTCTCCGACCTTGGTGCGGATGAAGGCCTCGACCGGCGCCTGGGTGATCTCCTTGAACGCGGCTTTCTCGTCAGGCGTCGAGACGTGGATTTCCATCCCCAGCTCTTCGCGCAGCTTCTCGGAGAAACGCCAGTCGCCTTCGGTCTTCTGAAGGTTCTCGGTCCAGGCCATCAGCAGCGCCGCGTCCTTGATGATCTGGCGGTTGCCTTCCGACAGGCCGCTGAACCATTCCTCGTTGGCGATGATGACGTGCAGGCCGAAGACATGCTCGTCGAGCGTGTAGTACTTCTGCACTTCCCCCAGGCCACCGCCATAGACGACCGCCGGCGGGTTCTCCTGTCCGTCGACCACGCCCTGGCGCAGCGACATCAGCACCTCGGACCCCGAGATCGGCGTCGCCGTGGCGCCCAGAGAGTTCACGAGCTCCATGAACACGGGGCTTTCCATGGTGCGGATCTTCATCCCGGCCATGTCTTCGGGGTTGACGATCGGGCGGATGTTGTTGGTGAAGGAGCGGAAGCCGTTCTGCGAGAAGGCAAGGGCGCGCAGGCCCGTCTTCTCGAGGATATCGGCACGCATGTCATCGGCGAACTCGCCGTTCATGACCTCCCATGCCACCGGCGCGCTTTCGAACAGGTAGGGGATCGACCAGACCTGCATGGGCGGATAGAAACCGGCCATCGCGCCATCGGCCGCGAAGGTCAGTTCCAGGCTGCCTTGCTGAACCTGCTCGAGCATCTCGCGTTCGCCGCCCAACTGGTTGTTGGGGAAGAGGCGGACGTTCATCTCTCCGTTGGATTTGAACTCGACATATTCCTTGAAACGCACAAGGGCGTTGTACTCGGGGAAATCCCCCTCGGGGATGCCGATGCCGAACTTGATGTCCTGCGCATAGGCTGCCGTGGACAATAGTCCGCTGACTGCCGCGGCGCATGCCGTGGCAACGATTTTCTTGATCAACATGTAATCCTCCAATTAGTCATCGCAGCCAACGAACTTGACAGGCTCCTCCCGTGTCCGCTGCAATGCTGATGTGCAGACTGTGCATCCTCTAGATCATATGTAAAGGCAAAAGTATGAAGGTCACTCGACCAGGGCTGCGTGTGGGCGATCTGGAGTTCCCGCTGGAAGTCGGCTCGCCCCTGCCAACCGGCGCGGCACAGGAGGCCGTGACGGTGCTGGGACGACGCATCACCAATGGCGTCTATGCGCCGGGTGAGACCATGCCGACCGAGCCCGAGCTTGCCGCCTCTCTGAACGTCAGCCGGGCCACGGTGCGCGACGCAATAAAAGTGTTGTCAGGCAAGGGGTTGGTGCGCACCGCTCGGCGCTACGGCACCCGCGTGCGCCCGCTCGAGGAATGGTCTCTGCTGGATGCGGATGTGGTCTCGTGGCACGATCCGGAGCACCCGCGCATCCACCAGATGTTCGCCGAAACCACCGAGTTGCGCTGCATCATCGAACCGGCCGCCGCGGCCCTGGCGGCCGAGCGCGCGAGTGACGACCAGATCGCGCGCATTTTGCAAAGCGCCCATGCCATGCATCCCGGCGAAGCGGATGTTCAGGCCATGTTCAACGCCGATTGCATCTTCCACGCCACCGTTCTCGAGGCCACCGGCAACATGATGATGCGGCAGATGCAGAAGATCATCCTGACGATTCTGCGGATTTCCTATGAATACGGCGTGCTGGTCGTGGACGGAGAGCCTGTCTCGCGCGAGGGCCACATCCACGTCGCCGAGGCGATCCGCGACCGCAATCCGGCGAAGGCCGAGCGGACCATGCGCGACATGCTGCAGATCAACCGCCGCACCGCCACCGATTTCTGGCAGCGCAACACGCTGACCACGGACATGTCTTCTTAGTCTCTTCGGGCCCAGTTTAGGCCCGCGCAGCTTACAGGTAAGCGGCTCTCACTGGCTTGATGGCTCGGACTTTCACCGCAGCTTGCCCTGGACGGGCCAAGCCCGCGCCGATTGTCGGTCCGGGCAAGCTCAGGGGGCGGCCAACCCCTGTGCGAGGATCGCAGAGGCCAGGACACCGTCGACCAGCACCGTGCCGGTGCGCTCGGACAGGCCACGCCGCAGCCGGGACATGCCGGCGCAGCCAAGGACGACGGCCCCGGCTCCGGCGGCTTTCGCACCGGCGATGGCCAGCGCCATCCGGTCTTCGACAGCGGGGCCGCCGGCCTCGACCTCCAGCACCGGCAGGCCCGAGGCGAAGACACCGGCGCAGGCCTCTTGGTGGCCATAGCACTCGACGTTCGCCGCGATCACCGGGACCGATACTTCAAGGGTCGTCACGATGCCGAAGCGGTCGCCATGCAGCGCTGCAAGGGCCATGGCGGCCTGTCCGATGCCGATCACCGGACAATGGGCGGCCTGCCTGAGCTGCTCCAACCCGGTATCGTCGAAGCAGCCGATGATGATCGCATCCACCGCAGCGGCCTTCGCCTCTGGCAGCAGCGCCAGCAGCCCCTCGACGGCAGCGGCGCCATCTTCGGGCCCCTGGATGGTGGCGGGTCCCCGGTGGTTGGTCCAGCCAAGCACCTCTGCAGCGGGCGCGCCGTCGCGCGCCACAGAGACCATGCTGTCGGTCATCGCCTCGGTGGCATTGGGGTTCAGGTAGAGCAGGCGCATGATCAGAGCCGCGACCGAGCATGGCTGGCCCAGGCCTGCAGGATCTTCGTGGCCTCCGCGTCCAGATGCTGCTGCGCGGGCATGATCCTCTCGGCGACCGCATGCCCGCATTCGTGGGTCAAGCGCCCGACATCTATCGGAAACCGCACCGTCTCGGGCAGATCGCCGAGGACGTCTCCGGCCTGGGCCTTGTCAGCGGCATAGTAGAGCGCAGCGATCCCGGCGATGTTCATCGCCGCCACGCAGAGCGCGCAGGGCTCGCAGCTGGAATAGAGCTCGCAGCCGCGCAGATCGACGGTTTCGAGATTGCGGCAGGCATCGCGGATCGCTTCGGTTTCGCCGTGGGAGGTCGGGTCATGGTTCATCACCGAGCGGTTGATCCCCTCGCCGACGATCTTGCCGTCCTTGACGATGACCGCGCCGAAGGGCTCGGTGCCGGGGGTGTCGAGCGCCTCTGCCGAGATCTCGATGGCGCGGCGCATGAAGGATTCATTGTACATCGGTTCGGCCTTCTTCTGCCGCGAAACAGGCGACGCGGCGGTTGTGGACTTTCGCGCTGCGCTGCGGGCGTTCGGCCTTGCAGCGCTCGAAGGCCAGCGGACAGCGCGGGTGGAAGCTGCACCCCGAGGGCGGCGAGACCGGCGAGGGGACCTCTCCGCCCATGGGGCTACGGTCGCGGCGCGGCGCTTCGAGATCGGGGATCGTGTCGAGCAGCAGCCGGGTGTAGGGGTGCAGCGGGTTGGCAAAGAGATCGGCCGTCGGCTGGATCTCGACGATGCGGCCCAGGTACATCACCGCGATCACATCGGCCATGTGGCGCACCACGCTCAGGTCGTGGCTGATGAAGAGATAGGTAAGATCCATCTCCTTCTGCAGCCGCTTCATGAGGTTCAGCACCTGCGCCTGAACCGAGACATCCAGCGCCGAGGTCGGCTCGTCACAGACCAGGAACTCGGGCTCGCCTGCCAGGGCGCGGGCGATCGAGATGCGCTGCCGCTGCCCCCCAGAGAACTCGTGCGGGAACTTCAGACCATCGGCGGGCGCCAGCCCCACGGTGCGCAGCAGCTCGTCCACGCGGGTCGAGACCTCGGCTTCGGGCGTGTCGGGCCTGAGCGTCCGCAGCGGCTCGGCGATGATCCGGGCCACGCGCCAGCGCGGATTGAGGCTGGCAAAGGGATCCTGGAAGATCATTTGCAGGCGATCCCGGTCGCCATGGAAGCGGATGCTGCCGCCCGAGGGCGCATGCAGCCCGGTGACCAGCTTGGCGATGGTGCTCTTGCCGCAACCCGACTCGCCGACCAGCGCCAGCGTCTGGCCGCGCTGGATGGTGAAATCGACGCCATCGACGGCCCGCAGGGTCTTGCGCGGCTTGCGCTCGATCAGCCGGTTGAGCCAGGGGGCAGAGACGTCGAACCGGCGTTCCAGCGCGTCGACCTCGAGAATGGCATTGGGGCGCAGGGTCATGCGGCTTCTCCGGGGTTGAGGGTGGTTCCGGCCTGCGCCAGCCAGCAGGCTGCGCCGGCGGTTTCGCCGCTTTCGATACGCGGCACCTCGGCCCGGCAGCGCGGCCCCGCATGGGCGCAGCGCGGGTTGAAGGCGCAACCCGGCGGGATCGCGTTGAGCCGCGGCATCGAGCCGGGGATCATCTGCAATTCCTCCACGTCCTTGCGCAGCGACGGGATCGAGCCCATGAGCCCCACGGTGTAGGGGTGCTGCGGACGCCGCACCACGTCTTCGACGGCGCCGATCTCGGCCAGTCTCCCGGCATACATCACCGCGACCCGGTCGGCGGTCTCGGCGATCACGCCCATGTCATGGGTCACCAGCATCACCGCCGTGCCCCGCTCGCGGCAGAGGCGTTTCAGCAGCGCGGTGATCTGCGCCTGGATCGAGACGTCGAGCGCGGTTGTCGGCTCGTCCGCCACGATCAGTTCCGGCTCGGCGCAGAGCGCCAGGGCGATCACGATCCGCTGCCGCATCCCGCCCGAGAACTGGTGCGGATAGCTGTCGATGCGTTCCTCGACCGCCGGGATGCCCACCTCGCGCATCAGCTCCTTGGCGCGCTCGCGGGCTGCGGATTTGTCGAGGTCGGTGTGCAGGCGGATGGTCTCGACCAGCTGGTCGCCGACCCGGAACAGCGGGTTGAGCGAGGTCAGCGGGTCCTGGAAGATGGCCCCGATCCGGCGGCCGCGCACCGCCTGCATGGCGCGGTCATCGAGGTTGTCGATCCGATCACCAGATAGGTGGATGGTTCCGGCGGCAATGCGCCCCGGCGGCTCGAGCAGGCCCAGGATGGACATGCCGGTCATGGATTTTCCGGCACCGGATTCACCGACCATGCCCAGGATCTCGCCGCGCCGGATCTGCAACGAGATGTCATCGACAGCGGTCAGCACGCCCTTGCGGGTGGGAAATTCGACGCGCAGGTTCTGCACGTCGAGAACGACATCGCTCATGGCATGGCCCTTTCGTAGCTGGGGGTGAAGATCCGGCTCACCGACGGGTGGCCGGCGGTGCGGTCAGGGTATTTCGAGATCAGCCCGTCGAACTGCGCCTGGGCGCGGGCGGCGTCGCAGGCCTCGTCGATGCCGGGGATCACGCCATCGGCCATCACCTGGCGACCGTCGATGAAGACATCGCGCACGTCGCGGCCCGAGGCAGAGGTCATCAGCGTCTGCACCGGGTCGGGGGTCTGCAAGCTGCGGCGCAGGTCGATCACCGTGATGTCGGCCTTCGCGCCGGGGGCGAGGCGGCCAAGATCGGGGCGGTTCAGGGCTGTGGCGCCGCCCAGGGTGGCCGCGTCGAACATCTCTTCGGAGCGGATCGCCCCCACGCCCTCGGCCAGCCGTGCGGTCATCATGCCGATCTGCATGTTGAGGATCATGTCGGCGGGATGGGTGTCGGTGCCGAGGCCGATGGTGATGCCCCTGGCGCGGACGCCGGGGAAGCTCTTCAGCATCCCGCCATGTCGCGCGGCGACCAGCGGGCAATGCACCAGCGTCGCGCCGGCCCCGGCGATCAGGTCGAACTCTGCCTCCGTCGCCTGGGTGCCGTGGGGCAGCAGCCAATTGCCGCGCAACACCCCGATCCGGTCCAGCCATTCGATCGGCGCGCAGCCGTGTTGCTCGCGCACCAGGCGCAGTTCCACCGGCGACTGGCTGCAATGCTGGCGCACCGGAGCGCCCATCTCGGAGGCGATCTCGGCGGTGCGCTGCAGCAGGGTCTCGGTGCAGGTCTCGATGCGGTCGGGGGCGAACATCGCCCGGATGCGGCCGCCCGCGATCCCGTCGATGCGCCGGGCAAAATCGGCCGCATCCGCCAGGCCCTGCAGCCCGCGCGGTTCGTCGTAGATCGCGCGGATATTGCCCGCCTCATCCGTCACCTGCCCGCCGGTACGATAGGCCGGTCCCAGGTAGGCCCGCAGGCCGAGGTCTTCGGCGGCACTGGCGGCGGCCTCGAACTCGGCAACCGTCTCGCCCCATGCGCGGTAGAAGAGCGAGGCGATGGGCAGCGCCGTGGTGATGCCGTTGCGGATCAGTTGCGCGAAGGCGTGGCGTTTCTGGAAGGCCAGCTCCTCGGGCCCGTACATCTCGTAGGGACCGCGCGCGATGTAGGTTTCCGGCCAGACCCGCCCCGTCTTCCAGGCGGGGCCGTTGTCGTAGCCCAGGATGGTGGTGTCGAGATCCGAGAGCGCATCGAGGTCGATGAAACCGGGCGAGATCACCGCCTCGCCATAGTCGATCCGCCGCGCCACCTCGCCCTCGAAGGAGGCGCCGACATGCAGGACATCGGTCCCCTCGAAGACCACCACGCCGTTTTCGTGAACGACGTGGCGGCCATCGCGGTGGCCGATCACCCAGCGGGCAGAGAGAAGCGTCCGGCCCTGCATCGCGTCCTCCATCGCGTCCTCCATCACGGGGCCTCGATGACGCAGGCGCCATCGCGGGCGATGACGGCACCGCCCTTCAGCACCAGCTTGCGCGGGGCGTGATTGACGATTGCCTCGGCCAGGGTTTCGCCCTCGACCAGCAGGCAGTCGGCGCGGCAGCCCAGGTCCAGGCCATAGCCCTCGGCGCCCATGATCGCGGCTCCGCCGAAGGTGCAGATGTCCAGCGCGAGTTCGACCTCGTCATCGCGGCGCAGGTTGTTGCGCATCCCGATGTGCATGGCCTTTTCCAGCATGTCCGAGTTGCCATATGGGCCCCAGGTATCGCGGATGCCGTCACAGCCGGCGCCGGTCAGGATGCCAAGCGCATGCAGCTCCTTCACCGCGGGCACCGGGGCGGAGGCCGGTGCGGTGGTCAGGATGTGGATGCGGGTCTCGGCCAGCTTTTCCTGCAGGCCCGCCACATAGGCGCGGTCCACCGCGCCAAGGCAGAAGGCGTGCGAGATCGACACCATGCCCTGCATCCCCAGGGCGACGGTCCGGTCGATGATCTCTTCCATCGAGAACCAGCCAAGCGCGTCACGCTCGTGCAGGTGAATGTCGATGGGCTTGCCGTGTTTCTCGGCCAGCGCGAAGACCGTATCGAGGTGCCCCTTGGGGTCATGCTCCATGCCGCAGGGGTCGATGCCGCCCACCAGGTCCGCGCCCATGGCCAGGGCCTCGTCCATCAGCTCGGCGGTGCCGGGGCGGGTCATCATGCCGGACTGGGGGAAGGCGACGATCTGGATATCCACCATGCCGGCCAGTTTCTCGCGCGTGGCCATGACGCCTTCGATCCCGGCCAGCCCGTGGTGGGTGTCCACGTCCACGTGACTGCGGATATGGGTGCAGCCATGCGACATGGCGAGGATGGAGTGGCGTTCGCTCTGGACCTGGGGATCAAGGCCGAGAGAGACCTTCACCTCGCGCTCGTTGTTGATCTTGTCGATCAGCCGAGGCCCTACCTCGTTGCGGTACCACGGCAGGCCCAGCAGGGACTTGTCGAGATGCGTATGCGCCTCGACGAGGCCGGGGATCACGATGCGTCCGCCGCCGTCGATGACCTCGGCCGCCTCTGCGGGCTGGGCCACGAAGACGCCATCGGCGATATGCAGGTCGGTGGCCGGGCCACCCATGGGACGGACGTTCTTGAGGGTCTTGGAAGTCACTGGAATCACCGCAGTTTGGGGTTGAGGGCGTCGCGCAGCCAGTCGCCGATCATGTTGACGGACAGCACGATCAGGCAGAGCTGGATCGAGGGGAAGACCACGATCCACCACAGGCCCGAGAAGAGATACTGGTTGCCGATCCGAATGAGCGTGCCCAGAGAGGGCTGGTCGGGCGGCATGCCCACGCCGAGAAACGACAGCGTTGCCTCCGACAGGATGGCGAGGCCGAAGTTCAGCGTCGCTGCGACCATGATCGGTGTCAGGCAGTTGGGCAGGATGTGATGCAGCATGATGCGCCAGGGCTTCACCCGGATCAGCTTGGCCGCCTGCACGTATTCCTTCTTCGCCTCGACCATGGCCGAGGCCCGCACCGTGCGCGCATATTGCACCCACGAGGGCACTGCGATGGCCACGATCAGGATCGGCGCCGCCAGCACGTCCTTGAGGCCCGTGGGCAGCGAGGCACTGGCAATGGCGGTGATCAGGATGGCGATCAGGATGAAGGGCATCGACAAGAGCACGTCGCCGACCCGCATGATCACGTTGTCGATCCAGCCGCCGAAGTAGCCCGCCACCAGCCCCAGTGCGAGGCCAACGGCCAGCGCCAGCAGGACGGAGGCAAAGCCGATGATCAGCGAGATGCGAGAGCCATAGAGCACCGCCGACAGGATATCGCGGCCCTGCGTGTCGGTGCCCAGAAGGTAGGGCCATTGGCCGCCTGTCTCCCAGATCGGCGGGATCTCAGAGTTCCAGAGCTCCAGCGCGGCCAGGTCATAGGGGTTCTGCGGCGTGATCAAAGGCGCAAGGAAGGCCGTGAGCGCCACCACCAGCAGCAGCGCGGCGGCAAAGAGCGCCGAAGGATGCGCGCGGAAGGAGTGCCACAGGTCGCTCTCGCGCAATCGCGCCAGACGCGAGGGGCGGGCCGGGGCCTCGGGCGTGGTCAGGGGAATGGACTTTTCCATCGGGGTCTCCGGTTCAGCCATTGCCACGGGCGCTGTCGTCGCGCAGGCGCGGATCGACCCAGGCATAGGTGATGTCGACAAGGGTATTCAGGACGACGAAAATCAGGGAAACGATCAGCAGATAGGCGGCCATCACCGGCAGATCGACGAAGGTGACCGCCTGGATGAAGAGCATCCCCATCCCCGGCCACTGGAACACCGTCTCGGTCACCAGGGCAAAGGCGATCAGGTTTCCGATCTGCATCCCCGTCAGGGTGATCACCGGCATCAGGCAATTGCGCAGGGCGTGGCGCCACTGCACGCGCCGGGTGGGCACGCCGCGGGCGCGGGCGAACTTGATGTAATCGGCCCGCAGGGTCTCTAGCATCTCGGCGCGCACCAGGCGCATCACCAGCGTCACCTGGAAGGTCGAGAGCGAGACCGCGGGAAGGATCAGCGCCGCGCGCCCCGAGGGGGTCAGCAACCCGGTCGACCACCAGCCGATGTCCACCGTTTCGCCGCGACCAAAGGCCGGCAGCCAGCCGAGCGAGACCGAGAAGGCCAGGATCAGCAGGATGCCCACGACGAAGCTCGGCAGCGAGACCCCGACGATGGAGCCCAGTTGCAAGGCGTTGGCCAGGCGGCTTTCGCGGTAGACCGCCGTGATCACGCCGGCCGGGATGCCCACCACGAGCGAGATCACCGTGGCCACCAGCACCAGCTCGAAGGTGGCCGGGAAGCGTTCCTTGATCAGCACCATGACATCCTGCTGGTTGCGATAGGACACGCCGAAATCACCCTGCACCGCATTGGTCACGAAGCGCGTGTACTGGGTGACGAAGCCGTCGTTCAGGCCCAGGCGTTCGCGCAGCTCGATACGGTCCTGCTGGGTGGCCTGCTCGTTGACCATCATTTCGACCGGGTCGCCGAAGAAGCGGAAGATCACGAAGGCCAGCAGCGCCACCGCCAGCATGACGAAGACCGCGTTGGCCGTGCGTTTGAGGAGAAAGGCAATCATTCCGTTGTCCATTCTGATGTTGCGGCGATCGAATGCGCCGGGCCGATCTAGGGGCGATCGGCCCGGCGCAGGGCGTCAGGAGCCCTCGCCCATCCGGGCGAACCAGAGCCGCGGCTTGGCATCGGGGAAGAGCGGCATCTCGGAGACGTCCTCGGTCACCGCCCAGGCCATGGGCTGCTGGTGCAGCGGGATCATGATGATCTCGTCCTTCACGATCTGCAGGGCCTCGGTCTGCAGCGCCAGCCGCGCCTCGAGATCCAGCTCGCTGCCCGCCGCGTCAATCAGCGCGTCGAGCTCGGGGTAGGACCAGCCGCCCCAGTTGAAGACGCCGGCATTGCCGTCCTTGGAGTGGAAGATCTGCAGCAGCGGCGAATAGCTGTCGAGCAGCGGCAGCGTGGCCCAGCCCAGGGTGTAGAGGTCGGTCTTGGCATTCGTCCGCTTCGGCGATTGCACCGCGCGCGGCGCCACGTCGAGCTTGGGCGACAGGCCAATCCGGCTCCACATCGAGGCGATGGCCTGGCAGAACTGTTCCTCGTTCACCAGCCCGTCGCTGAGGCAGTTGAACTCGAACTCCAGCCCCTCGGGCACGCCGGCTTCGGCCAAGAGCTTCTTCGACGCCTCGGGGTCGTAGCCCGGCAGGGTGTCCAGCGCCTCGGTATAGCCCGGAATCGGCGGGGCGATGGTGGCACCGGCATTGCGGGACTTGCCGCGCATCACCTTCTGCTGGATCAGGTCGAGGTCGATCGCCTTGTAGAGCGCCTCTCGCACCGACTTTTCGACGAAGGGATTCGGCTCGCCCGTGGTCAGGGTCTCGCGGAAGGGGAAACCGATCATCACGGTACGCAGGTCGACACCTTCCAGCACCTCGACGTTCGGCGCGGCGGCGAGGCGCGGCAGATCCTGCACCGGGGCATCATTGGTGAAGCTGATCTCGCCCGAAAGCAGGGCGGCGACGCGGGTCGCGGCCGAGTTCACCGGCGTCAGTTCGATCCGGTCCAGATTGTGCTGCGGCTCGTCCCACCAGTCGGCGTTGGTCACGAAGACGGTCTTGGCATCGGGCTGGCGGCTTTCGACGATGAACGGGCCGGTGCCGTTGGCATTGTAGGTCGCATAGCCCTCGGTGCCCGCGCCCACGTCGGTCGGCATCAGCGCGTCGTTCTCGGTCATCCACTCGGCGTCGAAGATATGGATGTTGGTCAGGTCGTTGAGCAGCAGCGGATAGGTGCCGTTCAGCGTGATGTCGACGGTGTAGTCATCCACCACGGCAGAGCTGACATAGGCCGGCAGGTTGCCCTTCAGCGGCGAGGTCTCGTGGCTGACGCGGGTCAGCGAGGCGACCACGTCCTCGGCGGTGAAGGGGTTGCCGTTGTGGAAGGTCACGCCCTCGCGCAGCTTGAAGCGCCAGGTGATCTGGTCGTCGAGGATTTCCCAGCTTTCCGCCAGCGCCGGCTCGATCTTCAGGTCCTTGTTGTAGCGCACCAGCCCTTCGTAGACGTGGTTGAGCACGTTGATGGTGAAGCTGTCGCCGAAGGAATAGGGGTCAAGCGAGCCGATGTCGCGGTTGGCGCCCCATTTCAGCACGTTCTCGGCCTGCGCCGTGCCCGACAAAGTCGCAACTGCCGCAGTCGCAAGCAGGAGGTGTCGAAGTGTCATGTGTCTTTCCCTTCCTCTGTGGATTGTCTCTGATGGTCGGTCTAAATTGGATACGATGTACTTTGGATTGCACAGAGACTCTCACAGCGCAACAGGATTGTATCCAATTGACGGGCAAAAATGTATGCGCTATCGAATATGCAAATGCGATAGGCAGAGCGGACCATGAGTGAAAACAAGACGACGCTGACCGACGCAGTGCATGACCTGCTGCGCAAGGCGATCATCGAACAGGCCCTGAAGCCGGGCATGCGGCTGCCCGAGGACACCGTGGGCGAGCAATTCGGCGTGTCGCGCACCATCGTGCGTCACGCCCTTGTGCGGCTCGAGCACGAGGGGCTGGTGGTCACACGCCGCAATCGCGGTGCCTTTGTCGCGGAACCCAGCCGGGACGAAGCCCAGCACGTTTTCGAGGTGCGCCGCTGTCTGGAAAATGACGTAATCAGAATACTTTGCGAGAGAATGCCACCCAGTGGCTACGACCGTCTCGAAGCGCATGTGCGCCAGGAGGAGGCGGTCAAGGGCAAGGATGGCCCGGTGTCGATTCGCCTCGCTGGCGAGTTCCACGTCCTCTTGGCCGAGCTCACGGGCAACCCGGTTCTCACCCGTTATGTATCCGAGATCGTGCTGCGCTGTTCGCTGATCATGTCGCTCTATGCCCGCAGCCATTCTTCCGATTGCGCGGTCGATGAGCATTCGCAGATCATTGATGCGATCCGCGCCGGGGATGCCCCGCGCGCCATCGAGATCATGGAGCACCATCTGGGCGCCGTCGCCGGCCGGGCCGAGTTCTCTGCGCCGCCGGATAGTATCCAATTCATCCTCTCACACTACGGCAAGGAATTGGCCCAATGACCCTGCACAACGGCTATCACGCCTTCGACTTCGCCGATCTCTCTGCCCGTGAGGCCTACAAGGTGATGATCGGGACCATCGTGCCGCGCCCGATTGCCTGGGTGACCACGATCTCGCCCGACGGGGTGGTCAATGCCGCGCCCTATTCCTTCTTCAACTGCCTGTCCGCTGACCCGCCGATTCTCGCGCTCGGGGTCGAGAACAAGCCGGACCGCAGCTTCAAGGACACGGCCTACAACATCCGCATGACGGAATGCTTCACCGTCAACATCGTCGACCGCGCCAATGTCGAGGCGATGGCGGTGACCGCTGCGGCGGTCGGGCCCGAGGTGGACGAGCTGGAGATCGCGGGGCTGACGGCGGCACCTGGCGACCGGGTGGCCTGTCCGCGCATTGCCGAGGCGCCGGTGGCCTTCGAGTGCGAACGCTACCTCGGCATCGCGGTCAGCTCTGCCCGCGAGATCATCCTGGGACGGATCGTGCGGGCCCATATCCGCGAAGACATCATCGACCCGGCCACATTCTATTCCGATCACGAAAAGCTCGACGCCCTGGGGCGGATGGGTGGGAACGGCTACGCCGGAACCTTCGACTATTTCGATCTGCCGACGCCCTCGGCCGAAGAGGTTCTGCGCCCAAGCCGGAAACAGGTCCAGGTCGGCAATAGCTGAAGAGCGTATCGGGCATAGTCCGCGCCCCTTGATCGCTGCCCCGAGATATCTCGGGGGCTCCAGCCGGTTGAGCGTCGGGCTTGGGCAGGGGCCATCACGTGCGGCTCTGAGCGCTCGACCTGCTGCAAGAGGCCGTCAGCGATGAGCCGCGCCATGGCCTGCAAGATGGATATCTGGCTTTTCTCGCCCGAACCATGGATAAGCCTGCCCTGAACCGGGGCGAGCGATCCCGATGGGACAGGACGGGCCAGATGACGAAAGCCGATCCGCAGGCGCAGCAGAAAGCGCGGTTGCAGCTCGAGGCGGTCTCATTGGAGATCGACGGGCGCCCGATCCTGCGCGAGCTCGAGCTGTCGGTGGCGTTTCACCGCATGGGCGTGCTGGGGCGGAATGGCTCCGGCAAATCCACCCTGTCGCGGCTGATCAGCGGGCTCGTCACGCCAAGCGCCGGGCGGGCGCTGCTCAACGGTGCCGACATGGCCGCTGATCGTCGCGCCGCGCTGTCGGAGGTTGGCATCCTCTTCCAGAACCCCGATCACCAGATCATCTTCCCCACGGTGCTTGAGGAAGTCTCTTTCGGCCTCGCGCAGCAGGGCCGCAAGCAGCGTGATGCCGAGGCAGAGGCCCGCGCCACGCTGGAGCGATTCGGCAAGGCTCATTGGGCCGAGGTGGCGGTGGCGACGCTCTCGCAGGGGCAGAAACACCTGGTCTGCCTGATGTCGGTGGTGGCCATGGCGCCCAGGGTGCTGGTGCTGGACGAACCCTTCGCGGGTCTCGACCTGCCGACGAAAATGCAACTCCGTCGGGCGCTCGGGCAGTTTCCCGGCGCTCTGATCCATGTCTCGCATGATCCCGAGGATATCGCCGATTGCGATGTCTGCCTCTGGCTCGATGCCGGCCGCCTCGTCGAGGCGGGAGAGGGGGCAAGGGTCGGTGCGGCCTATCTCGAGGCGATGCGGAAGCTGGGGGCTGGCGATGATCTCTCTGACCTCTCCGGTTAGAACCCGCGCCCATGGCTGGCCCGCGGGTGCAAAGCTGGGCGGGCTGTTGCTGGCCACGGTGGCGCTGGCCGCGAGCAGCTCGCTCGTGGTGCTGGGCGCCGGGGCCGGGTTGGTGCTGCTGCTCTACGCGCTGCCGGGGCGGGTCTTCCTGGCCCATGGGCTGCGGCGACTGGCGGTGCTCTTGCCCTTCGTGCTGGTGATCCTGGGCTGGCATCTGCTTGCGGCGGAGCCGCTGGTGGGGCTTGCCATCTGCCTTCGCATGGTGGCCGCTGTCGCCCTGGCCAACCTCGTCACCATGACCACCCGCCTCAGCGACATGATGCAGGTGCTGCGCCGGCTCGGGGCACCGCTGGCGCGGTTCGGCTTCAACATGCGGGCGCTCGAGATCAGTATCGCGCTGCTCATCCGCATGATACCCGTGCTCTCCGAGACCGGAGGACACTTGCGCCAGAGCTGGCGCGCACGCTCGGCCAGGCGACCCGGCTGGCGGATCATCATGCCCCTGACCCTGGCCACCCTGGATGACGCCGATCACGTGGCTGAAGCGCTGAAGGCGCGGGGCGGCATCGGCGGGGCGGGGCCCGAGATTTCAGACACTGACGAAAGGAAAAGCCAGTGGAAAAGACCGTGACTCATGTGGCGTTGTTCGCCGCGATCATTGCCGTTCTGGGCCTTCTGCCCAACTTCCAGCTGGGCTTCGGCGTGCCGATCAGCGCCCAGAGCCTTGGTGTGATGCTGGCAGGCACCGTTCTGGGCGCAAAGCGCGGTGCGCTGGCGGTCATGCTGCTGCTGCTCGTCGTGGCGCTCGGCCTGCCGCTGCTGGCCGGAGGTCGGGGCGGCCTTGGCGTCTTCGTCGGCCCGACCGCGGGCTTCCTCTGGGGCTGGATCGCCGCCGCCTTCGTCACCGGCTGGGTGATGGAGCGCTGGAGCTCGGCCCCGGTGCTTCCGGTCGCCGCCGTGGCCTCGGTGCTGGGCGGGATCGTCGTGCTCTATGCCTTCGGCATCGCGGGCATGGCCATGGTGCTGCAGAAATCGCTGCCCGAAGCCGCCCTGCTGGTCACCGCCTTCATCCCCGGAGACTTAATCAAGGCGGGCATCGCCGCCGCGCTGACAGCCTCGCTGGCCCGCGCCCGTCCGGGCAGCCTGATGTCGCGCCGGGCCTCCTGAGCCGCGACCGGGGCGCGCACGCTCAGCGCAGCCCTGCGAAGACCTGCCGCGCCCAGTCGAGGAAGACCACGATCCGGCGCGGCACCATGCGGTCTCCGGTGTGGATCGCATTCAGCGGCAAGGGTTCCGGCGGTGTCTCCGCCAGGACCTCGACCAGCGCGCCCAAGGCCAGATCCTCGGCAAAGCGGTAGCGCGGGGCCTGGATGAGGCCCAGCCCCCGCAGCGCCAGTTCATGGGCGGTGTCGGAATTGTCGGTGCTGACCTGTGCCGGCAGCCGACGGCTGAGCAGCCTGCCATCCCGTTGAAACTCCAGCGGCAGCACCTCGCCGCTGCGCGACGAGACGAAGCCTACCACCCGGTGGCCCTCCAGGTCGTCCGGATCGCGCGGCGTGCCGTGGCGGGCGAGGTAGGCGGGGCTGGCGCAGGTGATCTCGGGCAGGGCGCCGAGCCTGCGCATCCGCAGGCTGCTGTCGTCGGGGTGGCCCGCGCGCAGGGCCACGTCGACCCCCTCCCGCACCAGGTCCACGTAGCGATCGCCCTGCCGGAACGAGACCGTCAGAGCGGGATGGCGTTGCAGGAAATCGGGCAGTCCGGGCACCAGGAAATGGCGGGTCAGCAGGCCGGGTGCGTCGATGGTCAGATGGCCGCGCGGCCCGGCCCCGTCCAGCGCACCGAAGGCCTCTTCGTAGTCCGACAGGATCAGCTTGCTGCGGCGATACAGTGCTTCGCCCTCTGCGGTCGGCAGCACCTGCCGGGTGGTGCGGGCGAGCAGCCGCACGCCGGCCTCGGCCTCGAGCTGCTGGATCGCCTCGGTCGCGGTCGAGCGCGCCACGTTCAGCTCGCGCGCCGCACGCACGAAGCTGCCGCCCTCGACGATGCGGGTGTAGAGTTCCAGCCGGTCGATCTTGTCCATGCACATTGTTAGCTTCAAACGAATTATCTTGTCAATTTCACCCGGATTGTTCGGAGTTTCGGTCGGGCCTAACTTTACCTCACACGGAAAGGACATGAGATGACCGATACTCAGAAGATTGCCCTGGTCACCGGCGCCTCGCGCGGGATCGGGGCCGAGATCGCCCGCGGGCTGGCCGCCGATGGCGTGGCCGTGGCGGTGAACTACGCCTCCAGCCCCGAGGCCGCCGAGGCGGTGGTTCGCCAGATCGAGGCCGCTGGCGGGCGGGCTGTGGCGCTCAAGGCGGATCTGTCGGACGCCGAGGCGCCCGCGGCCCTCTTCGAGGCCGCCGAGGCGGAGCTGGGTCCCGTCGACATCCTGGTCAACAACGCCGGGACGATGCGCCTCGGCCCAATAGCCTCGCTCGACGAGGCGGCGCTTGCGGACCAGCTGGCGCTCAACCTCGCCGCCCCGCTGCGGCTGATGCGCGAAGCGGCGGCGCGGCTGGCCGATGGCGGGCGCATCCTCTCGCTCTCGTCCTCCGTCGTCGGGCTCTACCAGCCGGGCTACGGGGTCTATGCGGCGACCAAGGCGGGGCTGGAGGCCGTCACCAATGTGTTGGCCAAGGAGCTCGCGCCGCGCGGCATCACCGTCAATGCGGTGGCGCCGGGGCCGGTGGCCACCGACTTCTTCCTGAAGGGCAAGAGCGATGCGCTGGTGGCCCAGATCGCCGCGATGAACCCCTTCAAGCGTCTCGGCACGCCCGAGGATATCGCCGGCGTCATCCGCCTGCTGGCCCGCGATGAGGCGGGCTGGATCAGCGGCCAGGTGATCCGCGCCAATGGCGGCGTGGTCTGACCCGATATTCCCGAAACCCAGTCACTCCAAGGAGACCCAAATGCCCTTCATCAACATCAAGACCCCCGAAGCCGCGCTGAGCACGGCCCAGAAGACCGAGATCGGGCACCGGCTGACCGAGCTGATTGTTGAGTATTTCTCTGAAGCCGTGCGGCCCCATACCATGGTGCTGATCGAAGAGGTTCGGGACGGAGGCTACTTCCGCGCCGACGAGCTCTTCGTGCTGCCCGAGGCCTATCGGGCCGAATAGGCAGGTGCCTTGCGCCATGCGCCCATGAAGAAGGGGCCGGAGATCATCGGATCTCCGGCCCCTGTCATTCTGTTCAGCCGATCATGCGATCAGGCGGCGCGACGACGACGGCGACGCTGGCCGTTGCCGGGCTTGGCCTGGGCCTTGTTCTGGCCCTGACCCTGACCCTGGCCACCACCGCGACGGCGGTTGCCCGAGGGACGGCCCTTGCCACCACCCTGGCCCATGGCCGGGGCTTCGCCGCTGGCGACGGGGATGTCGATCTTCATCAGCTTCTGGATCTGGCGCAGCAGGTCGCCTTCTTCCGGAGAGCAGAAGGCGATGGCCTCGCCCTCACGGCCCGCGCGGGCGGTCCGGCCGATGCGGTGGACATAGTTGTCGGGCACTTCCGGCAGATCGTAGTTGATCACGTAGGCGACGCCCGGAATGTCAATGCCACGGGCGGCCACGTCGGTGGCGACCAGCACGGTGATCGTGCCATCGCGGAAGGCCTTGATGGCGCGGTCACGTTGGCCCTGGCTCTTGTTGCCGTGGATCGAGGCGGCGTTGTAGCCGTCGGCCACGAGGCTCTTCATCAGCTTCTCGGCGCCATGCTTGGTGCGCGAGAAGACCAGCGTCAGGGCATCGAGGTCCTTCGACAGGATCTCGCGCAGCTTCTTCGGCTTCTCGGCTTTCGAGATGAAGTGGATCGACTGGGTGATCTTGTCGGCGGCCTTGCCCGGAGGCGAAACCTGCACGCGCTGCGGGTTGCTCAGGTAAGCGCGCGAGAGCTCTTCCATCTGCTTCGGCATGGTGGCCGAGAACAGCATGGTGCGGCGCGGCGTGCCGAGCTGCGGCGCGATCTTGCGCAGGGCGTGGATGAAGCCCAGGTCGAGCATCTGGTCGGCCTCGTCCAGCACCAGCTGGCGGGTCTGCGACAGGTCGACGGCGCGGCGGTCCATCAGGTCGATGAGGCGGCCTGGGGTGGCGACGAGGATGTCGGTGCCCCGTGCCAGCGCGTTGATCTGGCGGTTGATCGACTGGCCACCGACGACGGTGGTGACCTTCATGCGGGTCTCGCCGGTCAGGGCGCGCAGGTTGTCGGCGATCTGGTTGACCAGCTCGCGGGTGGGGGCCAGCACCAGCGCCTTGGCGGTGCGCTCCTGCGGCTTGCCCTTCATCTGGAACAGGTGCTCCATCAGCGGCAGGCCAAAGGCAAGGGTCTTGCCGGTGCCGGTCTGGGCGAGGCCCAGCACGTCATGGCCTTCCAGGGCCAGCGGGATCGCCTTTTCCTGGATCGGGGTGGGTTCGGTCAGACCGGCGGCGGTCAGGGCGTCAGTGATCTTCGGCGACAGGCCGAGGTCGGGGAAAGTGGTCAAAAGGATATCCTTCAGTGGCCGCATGCACGGCCGTGCTCCGGCCCATCGGGAACCGGAAAGGGTTCGCGCTGGCCTCTGGACAGGCGGGCTTGTCCCGCGCCATCCGGCCGTCGCGTCGAGAACCCTGCGTGATGGGGAACTGGAAAAGGGGTGCGCTGATGGGCCCTGAAGGGCACGGCAAGCTCACGCGGCTGCGCAGCGCACGATCCGCATATGAAGCTTCCGGGGCGGAAAGTCAAGGTGCCGCGCCGCAGCACACGCGACGTCGCGGGCCCGAACCCGGCGCTGACCCTACCGCCCTGCGCATGGGGTGAAGGCCCGGTGGGGGAGCAGGACACAGCCGTTGCAGCTGGCCCGGAGATCTCCTTGCTGCAGTGGGCGCCCGCGCGATGCCGACCGCTGGAGGTGGCCAGGTGGGGCAGAATTCGGAAATTGTTTTCATGAATTCGTCCAAGCTGGCCAAAATCCGTTGCGCGCCATGGGATTCCGGGCGAGAAACAAGAAAACAAATTTCGTGGAGCTCCTCTCATGTCGATTCCCGGTCTCACCCGTCTTGATGTCGCCGATGCCCAGGCAGGCGGTCAGGAACGTCCCTTCTCGAAGGCCGTCCGCGCGGGCGATTTCGTCTATGTCTCGGGCCAGGTCCCGACCCGCGACGGCGAGGTCGTGGTGGGCAATATCACCGTGCAGACCGAAGTGGTGATCGAGAACATCAAGGAAGTCCTGGCGCTGGCAGGCTGCGGCATGGAGCACGTGGTCAAGGTCGGTGTCTGGCTGGATGATGCGCGCGATTTCTCCTCCTTCAACGCGGTTTTCAAGAAGCACTTCAGCGCCCACCCCCCGGCCCGCTCCACCGTGCAGTCTCCGCTGATGGTCGATGCCAAGGTCGAGATGGACGTGGTGGCCTACTGCCCGCTGGAAAGCTGACCGGCTATGAAGATCCTCATCCTCGATGACGCAAAGGCGGCCTCGGCCCGTGCGGCGGGGCTGATCGCGGCGCAGGTGGCGGCAAGGCCGGCCTCGGTGCTGGGGCTGGCGACCGGCGGCACGATGGAGGCGGTCTATGCCCGTCTCATCGCGCTTTACCGCGCGGGCGAGGTCAGCTTTGCCGGGGTCTCGAGCTTCAACCTGGATGAATACGTGGGGCTCGCGGGGGATCACCCCTGCTCCTACCGTCACTACATGCGCGAGCTTCTGTTCGATCACATCGACATGGCGCCCGGCGCGGGCCATCTGCCCGCGGGCGAGGCCCCGGACCCGGAAGGCGAGGCGCTGCGCTACGAAGAGGCCATCGTGGCGGCGGGGGATATCGACCTGCAACTGCTGGGGCTGGGGCTGAACGGGCATATCGGCTTCAACGAGCCGACCTCAAGCCTGGCCTCCATCACCCGGCTGAAGACCCTGACCCGCGAGACCCGCGAGGCCAACGCGCGGTTCTTCCCCGCGGGCGAGACCCCGCCGCGACTGGCCATCACCATGGGGATCGGCACCATCATGCGGGCCCGGCAGGTGCTGCTGGTGGCCACCGGCGCGGCGAAGTCCGAGGCCGTGCGGCAGGTCATCGAAGGCCCCGTCTCGGCGCGCTGGCCGGGGTCGGTGCTGCAGATGCACCGCAATGCGACGCTGGTGCTGGACCGCGACGCGGCGAGCGGGCTGGAGCTGCTGGACTATTACCTCGATATCCACCCCGAGTAGGGGCCGCCCCGGCAGCGCCTAGCCAAGCAGCGCCTTCAGCTCTGCCACCCGCGCCGGATCGGTCTGCCGTGCGGTGTCCGACTGGAAACCGAAGCGGGTCAGCGGCTCTTGCAGATGCGCCGGTGAGGAGGCCGAGGCATGGACCTCTGCCGGATCGAGCGCCGCCAGGATCTGTGGCAGGGTCGCGGCATTCACACCAGCACCCGGCATGATCGAAAGCCGACCCGCCGCGACCTCCTTCATCGCCTTGAGCCGCGCCAGGCCCTCTACCGCGTGCAGGGCGCCGCCGGAGCTGAGGATGCGGTGGATGCCAAGCTCTGCCGCTTCCTCGACCGCCGTCAGCGGATCTTCCAGCAGGTCGATGCAGCGGTGCAGGGTGACCTGCATCCCCTCGGCGGCACGGATCAGACGGGCCAGCACGGCAAGGTCCAGCCTGCCGCTTCGGGTGGCGCCGATGACGACGCCCGCAAGGCCCGCCTCGCGGGCGGCCAGTACCTCGACCTCCATCGCGGTGATCTCTTCCACCGACCAGTTGAAGCCACCGGCGCGGGGGCGGATCATGGCGAAGGCGGGCAAGGGTGCCTGCGCCGCCAGCCGCATCAGCCCGGCAGAGGGCGTCAGCCCTCCAAGGTCGAGCGCCGAGCAGAGCTCCACCCGGTCCGCCCGGCCTTCGGTGGCGGCATGCAGCCCCTCGGGGGTGTCGATGCAGATTTCCAGAACGCGGGTCATGGGTTCAGCCTGTCACAGCGGGGCCCTGAGGCGCCAGCCTTCGAGCACCAGAAGGCCCAGGGCGCCGAGCGCTCCGGCCCCGGCGCCCAGAAGGGCGACAAGCGGGTAGTCCCCGATGGCGGTTCCGATGGCAAAGAGCGCCGCGGCAATGGCCCCGGCGAGGAAGATGTTCACCGAGATCAGCGACGCCGAGAGGCCGGGGCGTTCGGCGATCAGCTCTTGCAGGTAGCCAAGCGGCAGGGTGATCAGCGCCGCGGCACCGACGCCGCCGACAACCGATGCGGCGATGACCGAGGCGGGCGAGAGCGCGAAGGCCAGCCAGACCAGGTAGATCATGTAGAGCCCGGTGCCGATGGCCAGGGCCGCGACGATCGAGATCGAGCGCACGATGCGGGCCCAGACCAGGATGAAGGCCACTTCCAGTGCGGCGACGAGGCCGACGATGACGCCCACGTCTCCGGGTTCGCCGCCGGCCTGGCCGGTGACGATCAGCGGCATGACGGCGGCATTGACGTGGATCATCGCGGTGATGACAGCCGCGCCCAGAACGCGGGCAGCAACGGGCAGGCGGGTCAGCAGGCGGAAGGCCGCGCCGAGCGAGACCCGTGGCGGGCGCTGGCTGGGGTCGCCGCTGCCGCCACGGGGCATCATGACATTGATCACCACCATGCAGACCAGCGCCGCGCCCCCCGCGATGGCGAAGGCGGGCAACAGGCTTTCCGCGCCCGAAAGGGCGAAGCCCACGAGGCCTGGCACCAGGATCCAGGCCAGAGAGATCAGCCCGCGCAGCACCGAGCTGACCGCCGCCTGATCGCCCTTCGGCAGGTCCGACGAGAAGACCCGCCCGGCGCCGAAGAGCAGCGAATTCAGCCCGTGGTAGACCGAGATCGGCAGCAGCAGAGAGATCACGAAGATCCAGGCCGAGGGGAAGAGGAAGATCGCCATGTAGCCCGCGACCCCGATGAAAGCGAGACTCATCAGCAGCTTGCGATAGCCGGTGTCGCGGTCTGCAAGGATGCCGAGGTAGATCGCCGCGGTGACATTGATCACTGCGGCCGCCAGTGTCAGCGCCGAGAAACCGGCATCCGAGAGGCCCAGCTCTCGGATCGCCACGACGGACTTGTAGGGCGCCGTGGCCGCGCCCGAAAAGCCGAAGAAGAAGATGGCCAGTGCGCAGGCGCGCAGACCGGCATTGTTGCGGATGGTGCTCAGGGTCGAGAACATGTGGCCTCTGGGCTTGGCCGGGGCGGCTCCGGCGGGTCTGAAAAGCGGCAGCGGCAGACCCTCGGGGGAGGGCCTGCCGTGTCGGGATACTCGTCTCGGGGCCGGGCCATGCCGGCTCCTCTGGTCTGGACCTCAGCCCGGCGCGCGGGCCGAGCGAAGGGGGGTGGGCGTGAAACGCGCCTCTGGCTCCCATGGGTAGAGGCCGGGGGTGCGGTTCAGGCTTTCCAGCTTCGGAATGTCCTGGTTCACCACGCCCTCGGTCAGCGCCATCAGGTTGGGATTGGCAATGGGGGCAAGTTCGGGCGAGAGATAGCCCGATTTCACCACCAGAAGCGAGACCGTTTTGGGATCAAGCCCCAGCAGGGTGAAGTCCTCGATGTTGTGGTAGGGGCGACGGCGCGCGGCAAGGACCACGGTGATGCCGCCGGTGCGGACCACGGCCTGGCGGAAGGCGCCGCCAGCGCCCTCGACGAGGGTCAGCACCTTGAAGGGAGCGGTGACGCGGACGCTCTTTGGATCAAGCGCGCCGCCGACGGTCAGCTCCAGCTCGGCCCCTTCACCGGCGGCGAAGGCGGCATCCACGGCGGGGGCATCGGTGATCCCTGCGATCAGCGCATCCTGCCAGTCGCGCTGGATCAGCGCGTCGAGCACGAGGCCGTTGTCTCCGACACCGCCGCCGGTGGGATTGTCACCGCTTTCGGCCAGGATAAGCGGCGCTGTCTCGGTCTTGGCGGCGATATCGAGCATCTCGTCCAGCGGGCCGGTGACCGGGCCGAAGGCGAAGTCGGTGCGGGCGTCCCAGTAGGCCTGCGCCAGCTCGGTGGCGACGGCCTCAGCCTCCGAGGCCTCGGTGGCGGTGACCACGGCGCAGGCGGTGCCGCGCGGCTCATCTGCCCAGACATAGCCCACCATCTGATCGGCGCTCCAGATGCCGGGGCGCGTGTCGTGGCCGGGCAGGGCGGCGTAGAGCGCATCCGCCGGCGCGTCCTCGGTCGAGGAGCGCTCGCCGGGCATCAGCACGGGGATCTTGGCCCAGGTGACGAAGGGCCGCTCGCCGGTGCGCAGGCAGCGCAGCAGCATGTTCCAGGCGCGCTGCATGGTTTCGCGCACGTCGATATGGGGGGCGGTGCGATAGGCGGCGAACATGTCGATCTGGTCGATGATGCGCTGGCTGACATTGCCGTGCAGGTCGTAGCTGACCGAGATCGGGACATCGGGGCCGACGACCTCGCGCACGGCAGAGATCCAGTCGCCTTCCGCGTCCCACATGCCGTCCACATGCATGGCGCCATGCATGGCCAGGTAGACCCCATCCAGCGGCAGCGCGGCCTTAAGGCGCGCCAGCAGGTCGGCCTTGAAACCCTCGTAGGCAGGGCGGTCGACCGGGCCGCCGGGGACGGCGCGGGCGTGCAGAAGCGGGAGCACCTCGACGTCGTCTTCGGGCAGGAAGGAGAAATACTCGTAGGCGGTCAGCTCATCGCCGCGCACCACGTGGAAGTCCTCGGCGCGGATCAGGACCGGGTTGTAGGTGGAGCATTCGGTGTGGATGCCGCCAACGGCAATACGTTTCATCTGGCTCATCTGATTGTCCTTTCCGGCCCCGGAGGAGGGGGCCCTTCGGCGCACGACGTAGAGGGGGAGGGGCGCCGGCGGACCCGCGCGGGGTCCGCTCGTTGTGGTTGGCCGGGGACGCACCCCCGGAGCCCCGGCTCAGAACGCCGGGTGCAGTTTCACGATCGCCGCGTAGCGGTGCAGGTCCTTGCGCTCTTTCGGCGTCCAGGCGGCCTCGGCCACGCCGCAGAGGCGCGGGAAGACCAGGCGGTTGAAATAGGCGCGCGAGGTGAAATGCTCGCACCAGATGCAGGCCTGGATGCCCTTGAGACGGGGGCGCAGCTCTTCCGGGAACTCGCCCTCGGCCTCGTAGGTGTAGGAATGCACCGGGGTCGAGGTGCCGGCCCAGGCCGCGCCCGGTTCCAGCCATTCCTCGGCCTGCGCCATGTCGAGGTAATAGGCCTGGCCGGGGGTCATGACGACGTCATAGCCCTCCTTGGCCAGTTCGATGCCGACCTCGGGCTTTTCCCAGGCCATCAACAGCGTACCCTCGGGATCGACGCCCCCGCCATGGGCGACCTCGTTCCAGCCGGCCAGAACGCGGCCACGCTCGGCCAGCATCCCCGCCACGCGGCGCATGAAGTAGCTTTGCAGCTCGAAGGTGCCCGAAAGCCCCTCCTTTTCCATCAGCAGGCGCGCGTAATGCGAGTTCAGCCAGGAGCCATCCGCCACCTCGTCGCCGCCGATATGCAGGTACTTGGCGGGGAAGAGCTCGACCATCTCGTCGAAGAGCTTGGCGAGGAAGTCGTAGGTCTCTTCGCGGGCCGGGTTGAGCGCGTTGTTCGCAAAGCCCTGGACCGAGTGGTAGCTTTCGGGCGCTTCCTGGGGATCGGCGAGCTCGGGGATCACGGCCAGGGCGGCGGTGCAATGGCCGGGGATGTCGACTTCGGGCACCACCGTGATGCCAAGCGCCCCGGCATGGGCCACCACGTCGCGGATCTGGTCCTGGGTGTAGTGGCCGTGCACCTCGTCCACGCCATTGCCAAGCTGCGGCGTCAGCAGGGCGTCGGGGCCACGGGTGGCCCCGGCCTCGGTGAGCTGGGGGTAGGCCTTGACCTCCATCCGCCAGCCCTCGTCATCGGTGAGGTGCCAGTGGAAGATGTTCATCCGGTGCCAGGCCAGGATGTCGAGGAAGCGGGTCACGTCCGCCGCGTCCCAGAACTGGCGCGAGACATCCAGATGGCTGCCGCGCCAGCCGTAGCGCGGGGCGTCGGTGATGGTGCCGGAGGCGGGGAAGCGGAACGAGGCCGCATCCACAGTCGCGCCGTGCAGCATCTGCGCCAGCACGATGAGGCCATGGCGGATGCCGTCGTCGTCCGCGGCCTTCAGGGTGATGACCTCGGCAATCTCCAGCGCATAGGCGCCTTCGGCAAAATCGCCGCCCATCTCGATGGCCACGGCGCGGGTGCCGGGCATGGGGACCATCGACAGGACCGTGCGCGCCTCGGGGTAGAGACGGCGGTGCAGCGCCTCGACCTGGCTGAAGGCGGCCAGTGCTTCGCGCGAGGCGCCGGGGGCGGGGCAGAGCGCCAGCGGCGTCTCGCCCGCCTCGAGCTCCAGCGCGGCGGGCCAGGGCAGGATGGCATAGGGTTCGGTCAGCTTGCCCTCGGGCAGCAGGGGGCCGGGCTCGACCAGTTCGCGGCCCTCGGGGTAGAGGTCCGAGACCTCGACCTCGACGTGGGTCTTCGCGCCTGCCGGGTCCAGCGTCAGGATTGCCGACTTGGCGCCATCGGTGATGTGGCGCGGGTCGCGGTTGAGGTTGGTGACCTCGAAGCTCCAGCTCTCGCCGGGGGCCACGACCAGGTCGGCGGGGGGCGCGTAGCGGTGATAGTTGGCATCGCGCAGCTCAAGCTCGGCGCCCGAAACGGTGAAGGGCTTCATCGCGCGGGTGAGCGAGGTATAGGCCAGGCGGAAATCCGACAGCGGCGTCTCGGACAGGTTCCACAGGGTGACTTTGAGCGTGCCGAAGGGCGCCGGTTCAGGCGACCAGGTGTTTTCCAGGCGATAAGAAGACATGGAACCTCTGAGACTGTTGGGATCTTGTTTGTTGGCTTCGGGCTGCTTGGCTTTGGGATTCAGTCGCCCAGAAGCTGGCTGTCGTCGCCATCGCGGTGACGGATCAGGCTTTCCTTGATCCGGCGCAGGGTGGCGGCAGTCGCGGTGCGGTCCTGGTAGGCCACCAGGTTGGCCAGGATATCCAGGACGGCGAGCATGGCGTAGCGGGTCGAGGTGGGACGGAAGATGTTCTCTCCCTCCGGCAGGTCGACGGTCAGGACGATATCGGCGGCATGGGCCACGGGGCTGTCCGACTGGGTCAGCGCCACGGTCTTCGCCCCCTGGTCGCGGGCCAGGTCGAAGCAGCGCACCAGCTCGGCATTGCGCCCCGAGAAGGAGCTGCCGACCAGAACGTCGCGCGGGCTGACCGCCGAGGCCTGCATCAGCTGCATCCCGTGGTCGGTCGAGGCCGCGATCCGGCAGCCCAGACGGAACAGCCGGTTCTGCATCTCGCCGACGAACATCGAGGAATTGCCGCCCGAGCCGAAGGCATAGATCATGTCCGCGCCGCGCAGCAGTTTCGCCGCCTCTTCCACCGCGTCGAGGTCGAGCTGCTGGTGGACCGAGAAGAGCGCGTTCTGTGCCTTGGTGACGATATCCTCTGCCACCTCGGGCGCGGTGGTCGAACGCGCCTCGGGGCGCAGGTAGCGCAGGCCGACGTAGGAGGATTTGGCCAGCGTCACCTTGAAGTCCGAGAAGCTCTGGCAGCCCAGGCGGCGGCAGAAGCGGGTGACCGTGGGCGGCGAGACCTCGGCGCGGGCGGCCAGGTCGGTGATCGAGGCATTGACCGCAAAGTCGAGATCCTGCAGCACGATGTCCGCGAGCCGCTGCTCGGATTGCGAGAGCTTCAGGCCCTCTTGCATCAACGTGGCGAAGATATCCATCGCGGGGTACTCTCTCGCAGGTTCGGAACGTGGCGCGAGGGCGTGATTTGGCCCATTTCCGAAAATCATTTTCGTATTTTCGTTGACACTCTGGCATGGACTGCCAAGACTGACTAGGAAAATCCGCAATCCATGAAAAGAATTTCACGATGACAGCAGAGACTGCCGCGCCGCTGCGCGATCCGTTCAAGAACCCCTTCCCCGAGTCCGACACGGCCCGCCGCGCCATCTGGGAGATGCTGGTGCCGCGCGATATCACCGCCTACCTGGCGGCCGACTGGTCCATCGTCGCGGATGACTTCGTCGAAGCCAACTTTACTGGCATGAACGGCAATCGCGACGAAAATCCGCAGAACTGGTCGCTGTCCTTCGCCTCGCTCGAGGCTTACCGCAACGAGTGGCTGCGACAGGCCAAGGAAGGGCAGGGCACCGAGTACGCCGAGGACGCCCGCACCGCCATCTTCACTGCCACGAAGCTGGAAGAGATCGAGATCGACGGCTCGGCCGCGCTGGTGCGCAAGAAGTTCGATGGCCGCATCCAGCGCAAGGATGGTGGCGAGGACCGGCTGCTGTGGCAGACGCTCTATATCTGCCGCGAAACCGCGGATGGCTGGAAGATCGCCGGTTTCGTCGGCTACCTGCCCTACGAGGGTCACTGATGGTGGCGGATATCTGGCCCCAGCCGGGCACGCCCCTGTCGCAGGTGATGACGCCCCTGCCGGTGATCGACGAGCGCCGGCTGGCGGCCAATATCGCGCGCGGACAGGGGTTCCTTGACGGGCTGGGCCGCGCCTTTCGCCCCCATATCAAGACCCACAAGCTGCCCGAAGTCGCGCGGATGCAGATCGAGGCTGGCGCCTGTGGCATCAACTGCCAGAAGGTGACCGAGGCCGAGGTCTTCGCCGAGGCCGGCTTCGACGATGTCCTGATCACCTACAACATCCTCGGTCCCGCCCGGCTGGCGCGGCTGAAGGCGCTGAACAGCCAGGTGGCGAAGCTATCGGTCACCGCCGACAGCGCCTTGGTGGTCGAGGGGCTGGGGGCGACCTTCGCCCCCGATGCCCCCCTGACGGTGCTGGTCGAATGCGACACCGGCGGCGCGCGCTGCGGGGTGCAATCGCCCGAGGCGGCCTTTGCCCTGGCGCAGCAGATCGCGGGGGCTGCGGGGCTGCGTTTCGGCGGGCTGATGACCTATCCCGGCCCCGGCGGCGCGGCGCAGGTCGAAGCCTTCATGGCGGCGACACTGGCCAAGCTGGCCGAAGCGGGGATCGACTGCCCGGTGGTGACGGTCGGCGGAACGCCCGACTTCTTCAAGGCCGGAGAGATCCCCTCGGCGACCGAGCACCGGGCGGGCACCTATGTCTACAACGACCGTGCCATGGTGCGCGCGGGGCACGCGACGCTGGAAGACTGCGCCATGCATGTGCTGGCCACGGTGGTTTCGCGGCCCACCCCGGACCGGGCGGTGCTGGACACCGGATCGAAGGCGCTGACCTCGGACCTGCTGGGGTTTGACGACTTCGGGTTGATCGAGGCCTACCCGGCGGCGCGTATCACTGGGCTGTCGGAAGAGCACGGCGTCGTGGATCTGAGCGCGGTCGAGGGCCGTCGCCCCGAGGTCGGCGAGCAGGTCCGCATCATCCCCAACCACACCTGCGTCGTCACCAACATGTACGACCGCATGGTCTTTCATGATGGCGAGGTGGTGACACGGGTGCTGGAGGTCGCGGCGCGCGGCACGGTCTGGTAAGCGGGCCAGCCCATATCAACGAGAAAGGGAGCGGCAGGGCCGCTCCCTTTTCATTTGCCGAAGGGGAGTCCGGTCTCAGCCCGCGCTGGCGGCCGCGGGGATGGGCATGGCGCTGTCGACCCGGCGCTCCAGCGCCTGTCCCTCTGCGTCGAAGAGGTGGCAATCGGCGGCGCTGAACGAAAGCCTGGCCGGCTGGCCCGGTGCCACGTCGGCAGAGCCCGAAAGCAGGGCCGAGACATTGCCGACGCCTTCGAGATCCGCATAGGTCACCGTATTGACGCCCAGGTGCTCGACCACGGTCGGGGTGATCTCGACCGACACGTCGCCCGCGCCCTGGGTCAGGTGCTCGGGGCGGATGCCCAGGGTGACGGGCTGGCCCTGCAGCATGCCTGCGGCGGTGACGGGCACCGTGACGCTGGCGCCGGTGACCAGCTCGACCGTTGCGCCCTCGGGGCTGACGGCGGTGCAGGTGCCGGGGATGAAGTTCATCTTCGGATTGCCGATGAAGCCCGCGACGAAGAGGTTGGCGGGCTTGTGGTAAAGCTCCAGCGGCGCGCCGACCTGGCTGATCGACCCGCCGTCCAGCACCACGATCCGGTCGGCCATGGTCATGGCCTCGACCTGGTCGTGGGTGACGTAGATCATCGTCGCCTTCAGCTTCTGGTGCAGGGCCGTCAGCTCGATCCGCATCTCGGCGCGCAGGGCGGCGTCGAGGTTCGACAGCGGTTCGTCGAAGAGGAAGATCGAGGGTTCCCGCACGATGGCGCGGCCGATGGCGACCCGCTGGCGCTGACCGCCCGACAGGTTGCCCGGCTTCTGGTGCAGGCGGTTTTCCAGTTGCAGGACGGCAGCGGCGCGGCCGACCTTTTCCTTGATCTCGGCCTCGGGCCGCTTCTCGACCCTGAGGGGGAAGGCGATGTTCTCGAAGACCGACATATGGGGGTAGAGCGCGTAGCTCTGGAACACCATGGCGATGCCGCGCTTGACCGGGGGCAGGTCGTTGACCCGCGTACCGTCAATGGTGCAATCGCCCTCGGTGATTTCCTCCAGGCCGCAGATCATCCGCAGCAGGGTGGACTTGCCGCAGCCCGAGGGGCCGACGAAGACGACGAACTCGCCGTCCTTGATGTCGAGGTCGATCCCGTGGATCACCTCAAGTTTCTCGAAGCGCTTCTTGACACCGCTCAGGGCCAGCTGTCCCAAGGGAAGTTCCTTTCTCAACATGGGGTGCGGACCCGGAGGTCCGCACCTGAGAACCCGGATAGGGTCCGGGGTTTACTCGAGTTCTTTCAGCTCGGCATCGGCCTTGGCAAGCGCCTCGGCGGGCTCTGCGTCACCGGTGACGACCGACTGCACCATCTCGATCATGATGTTCTGGAAGGCGCGGTAGTCGGTGAAGAGCGGCTCGGGGCCACCGTACTCGATGCCCTCGATGTAGGGCGCCCAGTAGGGCTTCTCTTCGACCAGGGCGTCGATGGTGGGCGAGGGACGCAGGGGCGTCAGGCCGGCGTTCAGGTCATATTCCTCCTGTGCGGCGGGCGCGGTGAGGAACTTGGCCAGGCTGATCGCCTGCTCTTCGACGCCGGTGCCCGAGAAGACGGCCAGGCTGTCGGTGATCAGCAGCGTGCCGGGGCCCTTGGCCTCGGGGCCGAGGGGCAGGTTGGCGACACCCCAGTTGATGTCGGTGTCCTGCAGGCGCGAGACGGCGCCGATCGAGGCGTGGATCATCGAGACGCCACCATCGAGGAAGATCGCGCGGACCTCGTTCTGCTCGTAGGCGGTCGGGCCTTCTTCAGAGTAGGGCACGAGGGTCTTGTAGGCTTCCAGCGCGGCCAGCACTTCGGGGCTGTCCAGGACGATGTTGCCTTCGTCGTCGATGACCTGGCCGTTGTTGGTGTAAACCCAGTGCAGGAACTGGTGCATCGTGTTGTCGAAGGTCTTGGCGACCAGGCCGAAGCCGGCGGCATCGGTGTTCTCGGTCACGGCCTTGGCGGCGGCGATCACGTCATCCCAGGTGGCGGGCGGCGTTTCGGGGTCCAGGCCGGCTTCCGCGAAGAGGTCCTTGTTCCAGTAGAGTGCCTTGGTCGAGAAGGCGACCGGCACGCCCCACTGCTGGCCCTGGTAGGTCACGGTGCCCACCACGTTGGGGTAGTAGGAGGCCTTTTCCTCGTCGGTCATGGGGATCGGTTCGATCAGGCCGAACTCGGCGAATTCCTTCAGGGTCCGCGAGCCGACATAGGCCAGGCCCACCGGGGTGCCGGCGACGGCAAGGGTGGTCACCTTGTCCTGGCACTGGCCCCAGCCCACGACTTCGGGGGCGACGGTCCAGCCTTCGTTCTGGGCCTCCCACTCGGCGATGTACTTGTCGTGGATCGGGTCCATGGTATCGCCGCAGACGATCATCGTGATCTCTTCGGCCATGGCCGGCGCGGCTACCGTCAGGGCGGCAATCGCGGCGCCGGTGCGCAGCAGGGTCTTTGTCATGGTTACTTTCTCTCCTGTTGGTGCCCTTTGCGGGCCTTGGGCCTTCTGGCCCGTTCTGCGCCCCTTGCGGGGCGCGGGTTTTTTCGCGCCGGGCGGTGGCGAGTTACTGCTTCACCGCCCCGGCCGTCAGGCCGGCAACCAGGTAGCGTTGCAGCGCGAAGATCAGGATCATGGCCGGGGCGATGCCCACGAAAGAGGCGGCCATGAGCTCGTTCCAGATGACCTCCTGGCGGCCGAAGTAGGCAAAGAGGCCGATGGGAAGCGGCATGAATTCGGTCTTCGAGTTGAAGGTCAGCGCGAAGATGAACTGCTGGGCGTAGGCGCCGATGAAGGTGGTGATGGCGACCACGATGATGCCGGGCATGGCCAGAGGCAGGATCACCCGGCGCAGGATGTAGAAGTGACCCGCTCCGTCGACATAGGCGGCCTCGTCCAACTCGCGCGGGATGCGCTTCATGTAGGTCGAGAGCAGCCAGATCGCCGTGGGGATCAGGAAGGCCACGCCGGGCACGATCATCGACCAGTAGGTATTCAGCAGCCCGTAGCTGCGCATCAGCCGGAACAGCGGGATCAGCAGCACCGCGCCCGAGAACATGTTGACCGCCAGGAAGCCGCCAAGCAGCGAGCCGGCGCCCTTGAACTTGATCCGGGCGAAGGCATAGGAGGCCGGGACCACCAGGGCCAGCACCACCATGGTGATGATGGTCGAGATGTAGAACGAGTTGAAGATGTAGCGCCCGAAGCCCGGCACGCTCTCCCACATGGTGATGTAGGCCTTGAACGAGCCATTCTCGGGGAAGAACTTATAGGGCGTCGAGAAGAGCAGCCCGAGCGGCTTCAGCGAGACCAGGAACCCTTCGATGAAGGGGGCCAGGATGAAGAAGAGGAAGAGCGCGATGCCCATATACATCAGGACCACTTCCCACCAGCGGTAGCGGTCGATCATGGCGTTTTTCTTCATCATGTCGTCATCCTCCGGGAGAGTTTGGTCACGGCCTGGAAGTAGAGGATCGCGAAGGCCGACAGGAACAGGCAGATCACCACGGCGCGGGCCGCGCCCTCACCGAACTTCTTCGAGCCGATGGCGGTGGAGTAGGTGTCGATGATCATCGTGGTGGTCGAGCCCGAGGGGCCGCCCTGGGTCAGGATCCAGATGATGTCGAAGCTGTTGAACGTCGAGATGAGAGAGATCATCGACATGGTGATCGCCGCCGGGAAGATCATCGGCAGGGTGATCCGGCGCAGGCGGTAGAAGCGGCTGGCGCCATCGGTCCAGGCGGCCTCGTGCAGGTCGACGGGCACCGACTGGATGGCGGCCAGCATGTACATCGTCACCATGGGCACGCCGATCCAGACGTCGGTGATGATCGTCGCCCAGAACGCGGTCGAGCCATAGGCCAGGAAGGCCACCGGCCCATCCGACAGGCCGAAGCGCTGCAACAGGCCCGAGATCATCCCGAACTGGCCGTTGTACATCCAGCCCCACATGAAGATGCCGATGGCCATCGGCACGATCCAGGGCGGCATGGTCAGGATGCGGAAGACGGCGCGGCCGGGCAGGGCGGCGTTCAGCAGCACGGCGCCGCCGGTGCCGATGATCATCTTCAGCGAGACCGACAGGAAGGTCCAGACGAAGGTGCGCCCGATGATCTCGGCAAACTCGGTGTCGAAGATCTTCTGGTAGTTCTTCCAGCCCACCCAGTTCGTCGTCTTGCGCAGCGAGGCGTCGGTGAAGGAGAGGTGGAAGGTATCGACCAGCGGATAGGCCACGATGGCCGCCACGTAGAGAAGCGCCGGGATCAGCAGGATCCAGGCGAAGAGAACGGCTGATTTATGTCCGGGCATCAGGCCACGACCTTTCCGGAGGCCAGCGCCTCGTCATACTTGTCCCAGACCGGCGCCATGTCGATCACCCGGCGCGCGGCGCGGGCCTCGTCCATGGTGATCGCCAGCAGTCCGGCTTCCAGCGCATCCAGCACCGAGACAGGCTGCTCGGCGCCCGTCTTCACAGCCGCGATGACGCCCTTGGCCATTTCCTCGTCCGCGCCATAGTGCTGCGACAGCTCCGAGGCCTGGTAGGTCTTGCGGATCAGCGGCTGGCTGGTGTGGCTGTCGGTCACGTTCAGGAAGCCGCGGACGAAATCGCCCTCTGCCATGCCCTGGCTGCCGATCACCGCGAAGCGGCGGAAATCGTCGGGCACGTTGAGGTTGGTGTGGAAGCTCAGCGCTGCGCCATTGGCGTATTCAACGATGGCCACCTGGTAGTCGATGATCTCGGCGTCGCTGTCGAAGACCTTGTCCGTCCCATTCCAGCCCGAGGGCTTGCGGTGATAGACCTCCATGTCGTTGATCCCGCGATTGCCGGGATCATTGGCGGGCACGAAGGTGCGCCGGCCACCGAAGGAGCTGACCCGCTCGGGTCGCGCGCCGATGACCCCGTTGTAGAGGTCGATGTCGTGGCAGCATTTCTCAAGCATGAAGCCACCGGCGTAGCGGTCATAGCGCCGCCAGTCGCGCATGAAGAAGGCGCCGTGGTAGGGGGGGATATGCTCGCTCGCCTCGATCGAAACCACGTCGCCCAGCTCGCCCCGCGCCTGTGCCGCGCGCAGGTCGCGGTAGAGGGGGGCATAGCGCAGCACCAGGCCGATCAGCAGGTTCTCGCGGCCATACTTGGCCAGCAGGGCCGCCATTTTCAGAGTGTCCTCGGTGGTGGTCACCACCGGCTTCTCGGAAAAGACTTTCACGCCGGCCTCGAAGCCCGCGCGGATGTGGTCCAGGTGCATGTGGTTGGGCGAGCCGACCATCAGCAGGTCCAGGGACTCGGCCTTCAGCAGCTCTTCGACCGTCTCATACCGGGTCCCGGCAGGGATCCCGTGCTTCTCCAGGTTCTCCATACCCACGGGGGCGGGGTCGACGTAGCCCGCGATCTCGAATCCGGGGTCCATCTGCTTGAAAACCTGGCCCAGGTATCCAAGGCGATACCCAAGCCCGACGATGCCGACTCTCATTGCAAGTCCCTGTTGTTGTCTCGGGTTTTGGAGGAGCCGATGCGTGCCGACTCTGCCCGAATTACGAAATTTATTTTCGTAGACTGCGGCGGAGATTCATGGCAGTCAATATAAAAATGACAAAGACAGCAGCGATGATGAAATTCATTTTCAGCAACTGCCCGAGCAAGAGGCAGCCTGTGCAGGGGTGGCGGAACCCGTTCCGCAGCCGGGGCCGGTTGGCCGCATGAGCACAGGGACAAGCACCGGGATTTCCCCCGCCGCGCGGCGTCTGTTCGACGGTCGGCGCTGGCATGAAAATGCCGCGCTCCGCATCGAGGAAGGGCGCGTGGCCGAGGTGATTCCCGGCGTCCCGGTGGCCGATCTTCTGGTGCCGGGCTTCGTCGATCTTCAGGTCAACGGCGGCGGCGGCGTGCAGTTCAACGACGCCCCCGATGCCGCGGGACTGGCGCGGATCGTCGAGGCGCATCGCGCGGGCGGCACCACCTGCCTGCTGGCGACCCTGATCACCGACACGCCCGAGATCACCGAGGCGGCAATCTCCGCCATGGCAGAGGCCCTGGCCGCGGGTCAGGAGGGTCTGGCCGGGCTGCATCTTGAAGGCCCGCATCTCGACCCGCGCCGCAAGGGCACCCATGCGCCGGAGCTGATCCGCCCGATGGAGACCGCCGACCTCGACCGCATTCTTGCCGCCGCGCCGGTCTGCGGCCATCTGCTGGTGACCCTCGCGCCCGAAAGCGCCACGGCAGGGCAGATCGCGGCCCTCGTGGCCGGCGGAGTGCAGGTCAGCCTTGGCCACAGCGATTGCACCGCCGAAGAGGCCCAGGACGCCTTCGCCGCTGGTGCCAGCATGGTCACCCATCTCTTCAACGCCATGAGCCAGCTGGGCCACCGCGCCCCCGGCCTTGTCGGTGCGGCGCTTGAGGCGGGTCCGGTTCATGCCGGGCTGATCGCCGATGGCTACCATGTCTCGGACCTTGCCATGCAGGTGGCGCTGCGCGCCAAGGCGGGGCCCGGTCGGATCTTCCTGGTCTCGGACGCCATGGCTGCGACGGGATCCGATCTGACCGAGATCCAGCTGAATGGCCGCACCATCCATCGCGCGGGCGGACGGCTCACCCTGGCCGACGGCACCCTTGCGGGGGCCGATATCACCATGCTGGACGCCCTGCGCCATTGCCACCGCCAGCTTGGCCTGCCACTGGACGAGGCGCTCAGGATGGCGGGTCTCTACCCGGCGGAAGCCGCGGGTCTTGCCGGAAAAGGGCACCTTCAGCCCGGCGCCGCAGCAGATTTCCTTTTGCTCGACGCGGAATTGCAGCTTGAATCCCTTTGGGTCTCGGGCACGGAGAGGTGGGTCGCATGATCGTCTGTTTCGATATCGGTGGCTCTGCCATCAAGGGTGCCGTGGCCACCAGCGCCGAGGACATCCGCCCGCTGCCGCGGCGCAAGACGCCCGGCCACAGCTTCGAGGCCTTCGTCGCGGCGCTGCAAGCGGACATCGCCGAGGCGGGCAGCCGCCCCGAAGCGGTGGCGATCTCGATCGCCGGGGTGGTCGATCCGCGCGATGGCCGCGCTATCGTCGCCAATATCCCCTGTCTCCATGGGCGCCCCCTGGCCTCCGAGCTGCAACAGGCGCTTGGTCTGCCGGTGCGTATCGCCAATGACGCCGATTGCTTTGCCCTTGCCGAAGCCTCGCTTGGCGCGGGCCGGGGCCACGAGGTGGTCTTCGGCGCGATCCTCGGCAGCGGCGTCGGCGGTGGCCTCGTGACCGATGGTCGGCTCGTGGCCTCTGGCGGAGGCTATGCGGGCGAATGGGGGCACGGCCCCGTGGCGCGCCGCAGCCTCGACTGCCTGCCCGAGCCGCTGCCGCTGTTCCAATGCGGATGCGGGCTGAAGGGCTGCCTTGATCCCACCTGTTCGGCGCGCGGGGTTGAAAGGCTCTATACCCATTTGACCGGCCGCGAGCTGCCCTCGACCGAGGTGCTGGCGCGCTGGCACGCGGGCGAGGAGGGCGCGGCGCTGACCGTCGCCGCCTGGCTCGAGCTTCTGGCCGGACCGCTGGCCATGGTGATCAACATGACCGGCGCCACGGTGGTGCCGGTTGGCGGCGGCCTGGCCAATGATGCCCGGCTGATCGACGCGCTGGACCGCGCGACGCGGCCGCTGACCCTGGCCAAGCAGGAAGATCCGCTGGTCGTCCAGGCCCATTGCCGGACCGAGCCGGGTCTGATCGGTGCTGCGATCCTTGCTCTGCAGGAGGGCCGTCGTAATGCGGCCTGACCTCAGCCTCACGACTGGCAGGCCCGGCCTGCCCCATGCACGGAAGGATGCTGTGTGAGAGTTTTCACCGCCTCCCTGGCGACCGAGACCAATACATTCTCGCCCCTGCCCACCGACCGCGCCGCCTTCGAGGCCGCCTTCTACGCCGCGCCCGGCATGCATCCCGAGACGCCGACGCTCTGCTCGTCTCCGGTGCCGATCCTGCGCCGGCGCGGGCGGACCGAGGGCTTCACGGTGATCGAGGGCACCTCGGCTTGGGCCGAACCCGCGGGGCTGATCAAGCGCGAGACCTATGAAGAGCTGCGCGACGAGATCCTTGACCAGCTGCGTGCCGCGCTGCCCGTCGATGGCGTGGTGCTTGGCCTGCACGGCGCCATGGTGGCGCAGGGCTACGACGATTGCGAGGGCGACCTGCTGGAGCGCGTGCGCCAGATCGTCGGCCCGGATGTGCTGGTGGCCGCCGAGTTCGACCCGCACAGCCATCTGACCCGCCGCCGCGTGGCGCAGCTGGATATCGCGGCGATGTTCCTCGAGTTCCCCCATACCGATTTCCAGGAACGCGGAGAGCATGTCGTGGACCTGGCCCTGCGCGCCCTGCGCGGCGAGATCCGCCCCGTGATCTCGACCTTCGACTGCAAGATGATCGGCATCTACCCGACCAGCCAGCAGCCCATGCGCGGCTTCGTCGACCGGATGAAGGCGCTTGAGGGGCAGGGCCGTATCCTGTCGGCCTCTGTCGTGCATGGCTTCATGGCGGGGGACGTGCCCGAGATGGGGACGCAGATCCTTGTGCTCAGCGATGACGCGCCCGACGAGGGCGCGGCGCTGGCGCGACGCCTGGGCGAAGAGCTCTACCGGCTGCGCGGCCAGACCGCGATGCCGATCCTCGATTTCGAGGCGGGGATCGACCAGGCGCTTGCGACCCGCGCCAAGGACCCATCAATGCCGGTCACCATTGCCGATACCTGGGACAACCCAGGCGGCGGCTGCGCGGGAGATGGCACCCACGTTCTGCTGTCGCTGATGAAGCGCGGCGTGGACCGGGTGGCCGTGGGGGCCATCTGGGACCCGATCGCGGTCAGCTTCTGCCATGCGGCGGGCGAGGGTGCGACGCTGCGCTTGCGCTTCGGCGGCAAGGCCGGCGCCGAGGCCGGTCCGCCCATCGACGCCGAGGTCATCGTGCGCCACGTCGCCGCCGAGGGCTGGCAGAGCTTCCGCGCCAGCCGCGTGACCCTGGGGCGCACCGCCGTGGTGCGCATCGCGGGCACCGAGATCGACGTGGTGCTGATCTCGTCGCGCTCGCAGACCTACGAGCCCTCGATGTTCTCGAACCACGGGATCGATTTCGCCGGCAAGGAGATCCTGCTGGTCAAGTCGACCAACCATTTCCACGCCGGGTTCGACCCGGTCTCGTCGCGGATCATCTACGTCGACAGCCCCTCGAGCTATCCGACCAACCCCGCGGCGACGCTCTACCAGAAGGCGGGGTCGGATTTCTGGCCCAAGGTCGAGGACCCGCTGGGCCTCGGCATCCGTGACACGGCAGAAGAGGAAGTCCGATGATCAACCTGGCAGGCAAGCGCGTCGTGGTCACCGGCGCGGGGGGCGGCATCGGCACGGCGCTGATGCGGGCCCTGGCAGAGGCCGGCGCCCATATCGTCGCCTGCGACCGCGCAGGCACCGAGATCTCGGGGGCTGCCGAGGTCGAGCTTTTCGACATCACCGACGCCGAAGAGGTCGCCGCCGCTGCCCGGCGCATTGCGGCCCGGCCCGTCGACGTGCTGATCTCCAACGCCGGTGGCACGCGGGTTGAGACGATGGAGGCCACCGACCGCGCTGCCATTGACTTCGATCTCTCGCTGAATTTCACCGGCGCGGCACAGTTCAGCCGTGCCCTGCTGCCGGCGATGCGGGACGCCGGTGGCGCCATGGTCTTCGTGGCGTCGGTCAACGGGCTGGCGCACTTCGGCAACCCGGCCTATTCGGCGGCCAAGGCGGGGCTCATCGCCTGGTCCAGGGCCATCGCCACCGAAGAGGGCAAGCACGGCATCCGCGCCAACGTGGTGGCGCCGGGCTCTGTGCACACGCCCGCCTGGGACGACCGCAAGGCGCGTCAGCCAGACATCTTCGCCAAGGTCACGGCGCTTTACCCGCTGGGACGGCTGGTCAGGCCGGAAGAGGTGGCCAGCGCCGCGCTCTTCCTTGCCTCGCCGCTGGCCAGCGGAGTCACCGGCACTGTGTTGCCGGTGGACGCGGGCCTGACGGCGGGCAACCTGCCCTTCATCGACATCATCACCGCCTAGGTCAGCTTTCCAGCGGGTGCAGCCTCAGCGGCAGGCTGAGCGGGCCATACTCGGGCCAGCGGGTCATCTCGGGCGCGGCCAGCGCCTCGAGGCGCCCGGTCCTTGCCGTGAGCTGCGCCAGCACTTCGCGCAGCAGCAGCCGGGCGAGCGGGGCTCCGGGGCACATATGCGCACCGCGTCCGAAGGTCAGCAGGTCACGTGCCGTGCGGTCGAGGCGATAGCTCGCCGGATCGGGGAAGACCTCGGGGTCGCGGTTGGCGGCGGTGAAGACCACGGCCACCGGATCGCCCGAGTGCACGGGGCAGCCACCGATGGTCGTGTCCTTCGTCGCCGTGCGGGCAAAGCCGCGATAGGGGGTGTAGAGGCGCAGAAGCTCTTCCAACGCCACGGGCACCAGCGCGGGATCGTCGCGCAGCTCGGCGTGGTGCTCGGGGTGGCGGGAAAGGTGCATGGCCATCGAGCCGATGAAGGTCGTCGGCGCGATGATCCCCACCAGCAGGAACTGCCGGAGCGCTCCCAGCACCAGCTCATCCGCCAGTGGCTCTCCCTTCACCCGCACCGCCAGCAGGCTGGCCACCGGGTCGTCCTCGGGCGGACGCGGATTGGCCTGGCGGTCGGCGATCAGCGCCGCGGCCAGGTTGTAGAGCGCATCGCTGCGCTCGCGCAGCGTCTCGAAGTCCTGCCGTTGCAGGGCCATGTTGAACTCTGCCCCCACGGTGCGGATCTCTTCGGCGGCCTTGGGCGAGAGGTTGAAGAACTCCGCCAGCAGGGCAATCGGCAGGGTGAAGGAGAAGTCGGCGCAGATGTCGCCCTCTCCCCGCGCCAGGAGCGGGGTCAGATGTTCGTCGACCATGGCCTTCACACGGGGCTCCCATGCCGCCAGCCGGGCCGGTGTCAGGAAGCGCAGCAGGGCGCTGCGGTAGGGGATATTGTCCGGCGGATCGAGATGCAGCGGCGGGCGGCGCTGCGTGGTGGCCACGGGCGGCACCACGTTCTGCACGCGGGTGGTGAACCGTCGCCAGTCCTCCAGCACCTCGCAGGCATCGGCGTGACGGGTCACGGCCCAGAAACCGCCCAGGTCCTCGGTCCAGGCCACGGAGCAATGGCTGCGCAGCTCGGCGAAAAGCGCGTGCGGGCTGTCGAAATCCTCGACGTCCGGCAGGGTGAAATCGGGCGTATGGCTCATGCCTCGCCCCGCAGATCGAGCCGCAGCGAGGCCACGCCGTATTCCGTCCAGCGGGACCACGTGGGCTCGGCCGCCAGGCCAAGGCCGGGCGCGCGCAGCAGCTGCGCCAGGGTCAGCCGCGCCTGCCTGCGCGCCAGGCTTTGCCCGATGCACATATGCGGGCCGATGCCGAAGGCGATATGGCGGTTGGGGGCACGGTCGGGGCGGAACTCCATCGGCGCCTCGAAGACCGCTTCGTCGCGGTTGGCCGACAGGAAGTTGAGCGCCACGGGGCAGCCCTCGGGGATCTCGGTGCCGGAAAGCTCGGTGTCCCTGGTGGCCACGCGCACCAGCGCCTGGTTGGGCGAGTAGAAGCGCAGGAGCTCTTCCAGGAAGGCGCGTTCGCTGGAGGGATCCTCGCGCAGCATCTGCGCGTGCTGCGGATGGGTCGCCATGTGCCAGGCCAGCGAGCAGAGGAAGTTGCGCGGCACCACGTGCCCGCCGATCAGGTTCAACCGCACCATCCCGGCGAGTTCCTCGGGGGTGAAGGCGCCGCCCTCGGGCTCATGCGCCATCAGCCCCGAGACCATGTCGACCTCGGGATCGCGCGGGGCGGCGATACGGTCGGCCACCAGATCGATGGCGAACTGGTCGACAAGGCGCGACAGGCGGCCCGCCTCGGTCAGGTCCTCGACCTGCACCGCGGCCACGTAATCGTGGCTGAGCCGGCCCACCTCGTCGGCCTCGGCCAGGTCCATGCCGACGAGGATGCACAGCGCACCCTGGGTGAAGGGCCCGGCGAAGCCATTGCCGAAATCGGCATCCTCAGGGGTCTCGAGCATGCGGTCGAAGAGACGGGTGGCAAGCGCTTCCAGCTCGGGCTCCATCCGCCGCATCCGGTTCTCCTTGAAGAACAGGTTCAGCCCCTTGCGGTAGCGATCCGAGTCCGGCGGGTCCTTCTGCAGCGGCAGGCGCGGCAGGCCCTTGCGCGGGGACGAGGGGATGACGGTCATCTTCGTCGCCGTGAAGGTCTCGGGGTCGCGCGAGGCGGCGCAGACATCCGCATGCCGCATCAGCGTGACGAAACCGCCCCACTCCTCGGACCAGGCCACGGGGGCCTCGGCGCGCAGGCGCTCGTGGACCTCGGCCGGGTTCGACAGGGCCTCGGGGTCAACCGGGCTCCAGTCCGCGCGGCGTTTCACATCATTGTCCTGGGCAGCCATAGCGAGATCTCCGGGATATAGGTGACAAGGAGGAGGAAGAGCGCCATCAGTGCCACGAAGGGCAGCATGCCGCGGATCGCCTCGGACATCGGGGCACGGGCGATGGAGCTGAGCACGAAGATGTTCAGCCCGATGGGCGGGGTGAGGAAGGCGATCTCCATGTTGACGATCAGCACGATGCCGAAGTGCATCGGGTTGATGCCCAGCTGGGCCAGCAGGGGCAGCACGATGGGGGTGACGATCAGCATCACCGCCACCGCATCCAGGAACATGCCCAGCACGATCATGATGACGTTGAGCGCCAGCAGGAACTGCCAGGGCTTCAGGTCCCATTCGATGGCCAGGTTGACCAGTGCCGTCGGCACGCCCGATCCGGTGATCCAATGGGCGAAGAGCATGGCGAACATGACGATGAAGGTCACGGCAGAGGCCGCTTTCATCGCCTCGGTCGCCATGCGGAAGACTTCCGAGGGTTTCACCTCGCGGTAGACCAGCAGCGCCACGAGGACAGAGGCCACGGCGGCGACGCCCGCGCTTTCGGTGACGGTGGTGTAGCCCGAGTAGATCCCCGCGAAGACCGACAGCGGGATGGCCACGGCGGGCAGGGCGCGCAGGTTCTTCGACACGAACTCGGACCGCGTCGCGCGGCTGCCCGAGGCATAGCCCTTGCGGCGCGAGTAGAAGATGACCCAGGTGGCGAGGATCGCGGCCTGGATGAGGCCGGGGATGACGCCCGCCAGGAAGAGCTGCGGCACCGAGACCTCGGCGATGAGCCCGTAGAGGATCATCGACAGCGAGGGCGGGATCAGGATGCCAAGCGTGCCAGAGGCGCCGACGAGGCCCAGGGCGAAGGGGCGGTCGTAGCCGCGCGCCATCATGGCCGGGATCAGCACGGTGCCCATGGCCATGGCGGTGACGACCGAGCTGCCCGAGATCGCCGCGAAGAGCGTCGTGGCGATGACGCAGACCAGCCCCAGGCCGCCGCGGATATGGCCGACCCAGGTTTCCGCCGCCTCGATGATGATGCGCGCGATGCCGCCCTTCTGCATGAAGGTCGCGGCCATGACGAAGAAGGGCACGGCCAGGAAGGTGGTCGAGTTGATCCCCGAGACCGAATGCGCCGCCGCATCCATCAGGGGCTTGCCCTCGATCCCCAGCATCACCAGGGCCACGGTGCCGAGCGCCACGAAGATGGGCGCGCCAAGAGCCATCAGCACCAGCATGGCGCCAAGTCCGATCAGAGCTTCCATGTCAGTGTTCCTCGCCGGTGGTCATGCGGGCAGGTGCCGCGTCGATGGGCGCCAGGTCGGCGCCGAAGGGGCGGTGGCCCTCCAGCAGGATCAACCCGATGCGGCCCAGGATCAGGACCATGCCCACGGGCAGGGCGAGGAAGACCGCCCAGGCCTGCGGCACCCGCAGGGTCGAGGCAGAGCGTTCGTCCAGCAACAGGGCGAAATCGACGGCCTGGTAGCCGTAGAGCGCCATGAAGGCGCAGAAGCCGATGGTCAGCAGGGTGACGCCCCAGCCCAGCACCAGCTGCAGGCGCGGCGGCAGGGAGGCCACCACCACCTCGGTTGCGATATGGCGGCGCTCGGCCACCAGGACAGAGCCCGAGAGCACGCTGGCCCAGATGATGCAGTAGATAGAGACCTCCTCGGCCCAGTCGACCGCATGCAGGGGCGCGAGGGCGCGGACGACGGCACCGCCGAGGAAGCAGATGAGGGCCGCGAAGATGAGGCATCCGATCAGGATCATTTCGATCCTGGTCCAGATGCTGAGAATTCTGGTGATCATGACAGCTAGGGGTCTCGGAGTTCGGGGGGCTTGGGGCAGCCGGGAAGGGGGGCGGGGGCGCAAAGGCCCCCGCCCGGACGGCTTACATGCCGTTCAGAGCGGCATCCGCGCGTTCGACGAAATCGGCATCCATGCCGCCCGACTTGACGATATCCGCCTGGGCAGCCAGCAGGGTGGCCTTCATCGACTCGATCTGCTCGGGCGTCGCCTCGGTATAGGTGATGCCGTGGCTTTCGTTGACCGAACGCGCCTCGGCACGATCCGCCGCAGATTGCTCGCCCGCCCAGCCGACGGTCTCGGCCCAGGCCTCTTCGATGGCGGCCTGCTCGGCCTTCGAGAGCTTGTCGAGGCTGCGCTGGCTGATTAGCGGGATGTAGATCCCCCAGCCGGCGTTATCGACGAAGACATGGTCGATACCCGCTTCCCAGAGCTTGCCGCCCATGATGGTCAGGTCGGTCACCGCGCCCAGGCCGTCGATCTGGCCCTGGCTCAGCTGCAGCACGATCTCGGACCGCGGCGTCGCCTGCGGTGCGGCGCCGAGTGCCTTCAGCAGGTTGACCACGATGGGGCTGGGCGGCGTCGCCAGCTTGACCCCCGAGAGATCCTCGTAGGAGCTGATCTGCTTGCCGGCCGTGTAGGCGGTGTTGTTCGGCGCATAGAGGAAGGGACCGGCCTCGGGCACGTGGATGTTCAGGCGACCCACCATGTCCCAGAGCTCGTCCCCGACGGGGCCCGCGAGCAGCTCGAGCACATCGTCACCGCTGGCGCCGTAGAAGGCGGGCAGCGACAGCACCGAGAGGTTGGGCTCGAACTGGCTGAGTGTCGGGTTGGCCTGGATCGACATGTCCAGCGCGCCCGAAGCCAGGGCCCGCACCGCATCGGCGGACTTGTAGAGCTGGGCGGCGGGGAAGATCGACACGGTGACGGACCCTTCGGTCTTCTGTTCGATCAGCTCGGCCCAGTGTTCGGCCGTGCGGTTGCGCAGGTGGCCCGGCGGTGTCTCGACGGACAGCCGCAGCTCTGCGGCGCTGGCCGCGCCCGCAGCCAGGCCGGCGCCCAGAAGCGCGACATAGGTGCAGGTCCTCTTGATGAATGTCTTCATGGTCTCCTCCCAAAGAACATCTGGCGGCGCATGTCTCCTCTCATGCGCCATTGGCCGTGCCCCGTGGCACGGCATGCAGGGCTCCGATCTGCCTGCCCGCTCAAAGGCAATCGAGGGCAGTTCGGAAATCGCCTCCATATGGTTCAGTTTGTGAACTGTTTTTGATTCTGTCAACTGGCTGGCGCAGGTAAACATATGCTGCACAAGCAGCATATGTGCAGTCGCAGCATGGGTCACCAAGGCTGACATTTGGTTCATTTCCTGAACTCGACGTCGTGTAACACCTTGGCGCGAGGCGCCTGGATCGGCTATCCCTTGGACAAAGGGAGGGCACCCGGTGGCCGACAGGATCGAAGAAGAGGCCCGCGAAGGCGGTGCGGCGGCGGTCGAGCTTGGCCCGCTGGCGCGCGAGGTCATCTTCATGGTGCGCAACCTCAACGCGCTGCTGCGCCCCGAAGGCCAGCGCATGCGCGCGGCGCTTGCGGTGGAAAGCGGTGCCATCGGGGTGCTGGCGCTGATCTGGATAAACCCCGGCATCTCGCAGAACGACCTGGCGGCCAGCCTGGCGCTGAAGAAGTCCGCCGTGGCACGTTCGGTCAAGATGCTGGAGGAGCAGGGGCTGGTGGCGCGCCGCCGGGCGGCCTCGGACCGGCGCGCCAATGCGCTGACCCTGACCGAGGCGGGGCACGAGAAGATGGCGATCTTCCGGCCGCTCTCTGCCGCGCTGCACGAACGCCTTTTCGAGGATATCCCGGCCGAGGACCGCGAAACCTTCGTGCGGGTTCTGGGGGCATTGGTCGAAAAGCTCTCGGCCCAGCCCCAGGGCTGACTAGCGCCCGCGCGTGGGCGCGCGGCCGGTCCAGCCGCGATAGGCGCGCCAGAAGACCGTGCCGTCGGAATAGCCAAGCGCCTGCGCCACCTGCTTCAGGCTGAGGCGCGGATCGACCAGGTAGGTCTCGGCGATCTGCTGGCGGTGGTCCTGCAGGATGGCCCGCAGAGAGGTGCCTTCGCCGGCCAGCGCCCGTTGCAGCGACCGTGCGGCCATGCCCAGCTCTGCGGCGATGCTCTCTAGATCCACCGGGCGCTGACCAAGGTGACGCACCACGACCGAGCGCACCCGGTCGCTGACGGCGCTGTCTTCATCCTGCTCCAGCACCAGGTCCCGCACGTGGCGTTCGATCACCAGGATCAGCGCCGCATCCTCGACCCGGTGCACCCGGTCCAGCCCCTCGGCGCCGAAGACCAGCCGGTTGGAGCTTTGCCCGAAGAGCACCGGCGCCCGGAAGATCCGGCTCAGCAGATCGGTGCGGCGCGAGGGCGCGTGCTCGAAATGCACCTCCAGCGGCTGCCAGCGCGGATCGAAGCCCATGCGGATCATCCGCACCAGGGTCGAAAGCGAGAACTCGCTGTCCTGTGCCATGGGCCGCACGCGGGGAGAGTTGATGTGGTAGCTGATCGACTGCAGCCCCTGCGCCTCGGAGAACTGCATGTCGGTGGCGCTTTGCAGCGCCGAGAGCGCGCCGGCGAACCGCTGCAATCCGCGCCTCAGCGTGCCCGACTGCAACATCAGCAGACCCGTGGGGCCAAGGTCCGCCGGCTGGATCTTCTGGCCCAGTCGCGCCCCCAGCACCGGATCGCCCGCCAGCTCTGCCGCATCCTCGAAGATCTCGAGGTAGGCCTGAAGGGGAATCACCTCGTAGGGATCGCGCACCCGCGCGGTCGACAGGCCATGCCGCCGCAGCACCGTTTCAATCCTGCCCGGTTTGTCACCAAAACGCGCCAGAACCGGCGCGAGAGCAGACGCGCGCAGGGACGGCATTTCGGGCAGCGGGCGGCTTCGGGGCCCTGAATCGCTCATTTCTGCAGGTCTCCGGCAGTTTGGCGCAAATTATCGGATGTTTGGCGTTTACCGCAATAGGTGTGCCGCAGCCTCTCCTTACGCTTTTGGCCAACAGACGACGCGAACAGGGAAGTGACCATGAGCGAGAGCCTTCAAGCGGCGGTGAAACACCCGCTGGACCCGATCAGCGCGGCAGAGGTCGTGCGGCTGAAAGAGATCCTGGCCGAGGCCGGGATCGCGGGCGAAAACACCCGCTATTCCTACGTGATGCTGCGCGAGCCGGACCATGCCACCCTGGCGGCCTGGACCCCCGGTGCGGAAATCCCGCGCGAGATCGGCGTGCTGGTCATGGATATCGTCGAACAGACCCTGCGCGAGATGGTCGTCGATATCCCCGCCGGGGCCATCGTCGTCGACAAGGCTCTGGACCCGGCCAAGGACGGCTGGGGCCCTGTGCTGGACGAAGACTACGTGGCGGCCGAAGAGATCAGCAAGGCCGATCCGCGCTTTGTCGAGGCGCTGGCCAAGCGCGGTATCACCAACCTCGACCAGGTCTTCTGCTGTCCCCTCTCGGCGGGGATGTTCGGCTGGGAGGGCGAAGAGGGCCGCCGCATGCTGCGCGTGCTCAGCTTCTACGCCCCCAACCCTGACGCCATCCACGAGCTCTGGGCGCATCCCATCGAGGGCGTCGTCTGCCATGTCGACCTGCTCAGCCGCGAGGTGCTGCGCTTCGTCGATACCGGCTACATGGAGATCCCCGAGACCAGCGGCGACTACATGGACCGCGACCTTGGCGGCCCCCTGCGGACGGACATGAAGCCGCTGAACATCACCCAGCCCCAGGGCGGCTCCTTCACCATGCAGGACAACATCCTGCGCTGGCAGAACTGGGAGGTCCGCGTCGGTTTCAACGGCCGTGAGGGGCTGACCCTGCATGACATCAGCTTCAACGACCGGGGCCGCAAGCGCCCGATCCTGAACCGGGCATCCGTCAGCGAAATGGTGGTGCCCTACGGCGAGCCGCAGCCGACCCATGAATGGCAGAACTACTTCGATGCAGGCGAATACCAGTTCGGGCGGCTGGCAAACTCGCTGGTCCTTGGCTGCGACTGCCTGGGAGAGATTCACTACGTCGACGCCACCGTGGTCGATGACCATTGCAACCCGGTCGAACTGAAGAACGCGATCTGCATCCACGAGGAAGACTTCGGCACCCTCTGGAAGCACACCTGCGTCTTCTCGGGCCGTTCGGACGTGCGCCGCCAGCGCCGTCTGGTGGTCAGTTTCTTCGTCACCGTTGGCAATTACGATTACGGCTTCTACTGGTACTTCTACCTCGACGGGAAGATCGAGCTGGAGTGCAAGGCCACCGGCGTGGTCTTCACCTCGGGCCGTCCCGAAGGCGATTACGAATGGGCCACCGAGATGGCCCCCCGCCTCGGCGCGCCGCAGCACCAGCACATGTTCTCGGCCCGCCTCGACGTGGCGGTGGACGGCCAGAAGAACTTTGTCGACGAGATCGACGTCAAGCGCCTGAAGATAGGCGAGGGCAACCCGGTGGGCAATGCCTTCACCCGCCAGATCACCCGGCTGGGCTCCGAGGCCGAGGCGCAGCGCTGCGCCAGGAACGAGGTCATGCGGACCTGGCGTATCTCCTCCGCCGAGACGAAGAACTGGGTTGGCGAGGCCCCCGCCTATGCGCTGATCCCCGAAGGCCTGCCGCTGCTCCTGGCCGATGACGAGGCCTCGATCACCAAGCGCGCAGGGTTTGCCACCAAGTCGCTCTGGGTCACCCAGTTCGACCGGGATGAGCTTTGGGCCGCGGGCTACACGCCGAACCAGCATCCGGGCGGCGCCGGTCTGCCCGCCTATGCGGCAGGCAACCGCAACGTCGATGGCGAGGATATCGTCGTCTGGCACAGCTTCGGTCTGACCCATTTCCCGCGCACCGAGGACTGGCCGGTCATGCCCGTCGACTACGCGGGCTTCACCCTGCGCCCCGAGAACTTCTTCGACCGCAACCCGACGCTGGATGTGCCCGAGGACCCGAACGGCAAGGAGTGCTGCCACTCCAACAAGACCCGCGCGGCGGATGCCTGCGGCTGCGGAGACTAGGGCATGAGCGCCTATCACCTCTGCCTCCTGGCCCTGGCGGCCCTCGGCACGCTGGCCTGCGCCCGCGACTGCCGGGGGCTGGAACGGGCCGAGGCCCTCGCGGCGCTGGCCGCCATGGGGCTGGCGATGACGGGGGCGCTGCCCCTGCTCATCGGCGGGTCCGGGGTGCTGGCATTGATCGCCCTGCGCCCGCTGGCCTGGCCGCGAGAGGGTGGGGCGCTCTGCTACCACCGCGCGGCCTCGAACCTGCTGATGGCGGCGGTGCTGCTGGCGCTCTTCACGCTCAATGGCGCGGTGATCTGCGGGGCGGGCGCGCTGCCTCTGCTGACGCTCGACGGCGTGACGCTGGTCCCCATGGCCAGCTCGGCGCTGACCTTCCTGCAAGGGACCGCGCTGGCGCTTCTGGCCTATCTCGCCCTCTCGCTCGGCCTTGGCCTGCGGCTGGCGGGGCGGGGCCGGGCCCATGCGCTCTACGAGATCCTGCCGATGACGCTCGCGACCTTCGGCATGGCGGTGCGGCTGACCTAGCCGCGCCCAAGACCCCGTTCCCCGCGCCGTGGCGGGGAAGGTTCAGGGACACTACGGCCAAGAAAGACAGACCCAACAGATCCAACAGGAGACGCCCTCATGAAGACCCTCCCCAAGACACTCGCCCCGACCCTGGCCCTGGCGGCCGTGGCCCTTGCCACCCCGCTCACCGCCCAGGCTGACTACCCCGAAAAGCCCGTCGAGTTTGTCATCCCCTTCCCGCCGGGAGACCTGGAAGACATCCTGACCCGGATGATCGCAGACGAGTTCACCAAGGAATACGGCGTCCCCGCCGGCGTGGTGAACAAGCCCGGTGGCGGCGGTGGCCCCTTCCCCGGCGCGGTCGAGGTCGCCAATGCCGATGCTGACGGCTACACCGTCGGCTCCTTCGTCTCGGACGTGGTGCTGACAGGCCCGCAGATCGGTATCCCGGCGCTCAGCCCCAACCCCTTTGAACCCATCGGCGTCTTCGTCACCTATCCCTTCGTCATCGCCACCTCGGGCGATGCCCCCTACAGCTCCATCGACGAGCTGGCGGCCTATGCGCAGGACAACGAGGTGGCGCTCGGCCACTTCGGTGCCATGCTGACGCCCACCCAGATCACCTTCGCGCTGGCCAAGGCAAAGGGCTTCGACTTCGCCTATGAAGCGGCCTTCGATGCGCTGGATTGCAACAGCCTGGCCTCGGGCGACGTCGACGTGATGAACACCACGCTGCAGCTGATCATGCCCTGCCTCGATGACGTGAAGGTCCTGGCCTCCATCGGCGCCGAGCGCATCCCGCTGACCCCAGACACCCCCACCGTGGCCGAGGTCGAACCGGCGCTGAACATGGCGCTGTGGAACGGTCTCTTCGTCAAGGCGGACGTGCCGCAGGACGCCCGCGACAAGATCGCCGCCGTGGCCGAGAAGGTCATGGCCTCGGAGGCCGCCAAGCAGCTGGCCGCCGACACCGGCGCGCTGATCTACTGGCAGGACGCCGCCGAGGCCGAAGCCCAGATCGAGGCCGACATGGAGACCCTCGCCACCATCTCGGGCCTGCTTGAATGAGCCCCGAGCCCGCCAACAAGACCCCGCGCGCAAAGCCTCCGCGCGCGGGGTCACGCTTTCAGAACGTCATCCGCATCCGCAATTTCCAGGCGCTGTTCCAGCGCTATGCGCGACCCGGAGACCTGATCTTTGCCAGCGCCTTCATGGTGCTGGCCCTTCTTCTGCTCGCCCTGCTGCCGGTGGAAACCACCTGGGCCGCGCGCACCAAGCTCTACCAGCAGCCGGCCTTCTGGCCCGGCGTCGCCATCCTGTCGATGGTGCTCTTCGCCGCTGGTCACCTGCTGGGCGCGCTGGTCTCGACCCGCCGCCCCGGCTGGCAGGCCGAGCTCTGGGCTTGGCTGCGCAGCCTCGAGTTCGCCGCCTGGTTCCTGGCCTATGTCTGGCTGGTGCCGCAGGCGGGCTACCTGCCCTCGACCGTGGCCTTCTGCTGCGCGCTCGCCTTCCGCATGGGCTATCGCTCCTGGCGCTGGATGGGCATCGCGGCGCTCTTCGCCCTGGCCGTTGTGGTGGTCTTCAAGAGCTTCCTGCAGGTGAAGATCCCCGCAGGCGCCGTCTATGACCACCTGCCCGACCAAATCCGTACCTTCGTCATGATCAACTTCTGAGGCCCCCGATGGAGATGTTCCTTTCCGGCATCCAGATGCTGATGCATATCGACGTGCTGGTCGCCCTGTTGATCGGCTCGATCGGTGGCGTGGTGATCGGCGCCATCCCCGGTGTCGGGCCCGCCGTGGCCATCGCCATCCTGCTGCCGGCCACCTTCGCCATGGAGCCGCTGGTCGGCCTGACCATGCTTCTGGGCATCTACGGCTCGTCGATGTTCGGCGGCGCGCTGCCCGCGATCCTGATCAACACCCCCGGCACGGCGGTCAATGCGCTGACCACCTATGACGGCCACCCGATGACCCGGCGCGGAGAGGCCCTGCGCGCCCTGGGCCTGGCCTATGGCGCCTCCTTCGCGGGCGGCATCCTGTCGATCATCGCGCTGATCCTTCTGTCGCCCGTCCTGGCGAAGATTGCGCCCATGTTCGGCTCGCGCGAGATCTTCCTGGCGGCCCTGCTGGGCCTCGTCCTCGTGGTGCTGGCACACCGGGGCCAGACCTTCGCCGCCGGCATGCTGGCAGCGCTCGGCATCTTCCTCGGCACCGTCGGGCTGGAACCGGTCAAGTACACCCAACGCTTCACCTTCGGGCAGCAATGGCTGGGCTCCGGCTTCGACCTGATCGTCGTGGTGCTGGGCCTCTTCGCCCTGTCGCAGGCCTTCCTGCTGCTGACCGAGCCCGAAAGCGCGCCGAAGACGGAAAAAATCACCGGCTCCATGGGCCGCGCCATGTCAGAGGTGCTGGGCTTCAAGCGCATCGCCGGGGTCGGCGCGGGCTTCGGCGTGCTGATGGGGATGATCCCCGGCGTCGGCGAATTCACCGCCCAGTTCCTCAGCTACACCTACGCCCAGAAGACCTCGAAGACCCCCGAGGCCTTCGGCAAGGGCAGCCCAGAGGGGCTGGTGGCCAGCGAAAGCGCCAACAACGCGGTGCCCGCCGCCACGATGATCCCGCTGCTGGCCCTCGGCATCCCGGGCGAGGCGCTGACCGCGATGATGCTCTCGGTCTTCTATGTCCACAACGTGATCCCCGGCCCGCAGCTCTTCCAGGGTCAGCTGGATTTCGTCTACGCGCTCTACGTGGCGATGATCCTTCTGAACGTGATCGTGGTCTGCTTCATGCTGGTGGCCTCGAACGGGCTTCTGAAGATCATCCGCATCCCGACGCGGTTCCTCGGCGTGATGATCCTCACGCTCAGCTTCGTCGGCGTCTACTCGCTGCGCAACTCGACGGTGGATTGCGCCATCGCGGCGGGCTTCGGCGTGCTGGGGCTGATCCTGAAACGGCAGAACCTGCCGGTGGTGCCCATCGTGCTGGGCATGGTCCTGGGCGGCATCATGGAGGTCAAGCTGCGCCCCGCCATGGCCCGCGTGAAGGTATTCACCGACTTCTTCGACCGACCCATCGCGGCCTTCCTCGGCCTGGCGATCCTCACCCTGATCACCCTGCATTTCGTCGGCCTCTACCGCGAAAACCGCAACCGTGACCCGGAAGAACAACCCTGAGCAAGAAGGGCGCCCCGCTATCCACGAGGCGCCCTTTCACATCACCAGGCTGAAAATACTCCGGGGGAATCCGCGTCAGCGGATGGGGGCAGAGCCCCCCCCCTGACATCCGACGGCCCTCACACCACCGGATCAATCGGCCCGAGCGGCCCGCCCATGGCGCGTTCGATGATCCGGGCCGCGGTCAGCAGCGCCGCTTCACCCCGCGGCTTGCCAATCAGTTGCAGACCCACCGGCAGGCCGCGCGGACCCAGCCCCACGGGAACCGAGATCGCAGGCAGTCCGGTCACCGGCGAGACGAAAGAGAACTTCAGCCAGGCGATGTAATCCTCCAGCGGGCGGCCGTCGATCTCGACCGGGTATTCCTGCTCGACCGGGCCGGGCATCAGGCCCACCACAGGGCACGCCAGCACGTCGAAGCCCCGCATGAAGCCCGCCACGATATCGAAGAGCCGCGACTTGGCGCGCTGCGCGTCATAGATGTCGGTGACGCTCAGCATGCGGCCGTATTCGATGTTCTCGCGCAGGGTCGCCTTGAAGTGCTTCGACATCCGCGGCTCGGCCTGGCCCAGCTCGGCGGCCCAGAGCATGGCGCGCAGCACCCGGTAGGTGCCGTCGAGCTCGGGCAGCGGCGGGCAGGTCTCTTCCACCACCGCGCCATCACGGGCCAGCAGATCCATCACGTCGCGCAGATGCGCCTCCATCTCGCTCGACACCGGGGCAAAGCCGCCGAGGTCCGGCGAGAAGGCGATGCGCAGCCCGCCCTCGGCGCGCGCCACCGCCTGCTGGTAGGGCGCATCCGGCGCGGGACAGGAAAGCGGCTCGGCGGCATCGAAGCCGGCCATGGCATCGAGGAACAGCGCCGCATCGGTCACCGAACGGGCCATGGGGCCCTGCACGGCCTCGCTGTGAAAACGCATGTGCCCCGGCGCGCCGGGCACGATGCCGGGAGAGGGCCGAAGGCCCACGACCCCGCAGAAGGCGGCAGGTGTCCGCAGCGAGCCCGCCAGGTCCGACCCATGGGCCAGCCAGACCTCGCCCGAGGCCAGCGCCGCCGCCGCCCCGCCCGAGGATCCCCCGGCGCTCATCGCCGTGTTCCAGGGGTTGCGGGTATAGCCGAAGACATCGTTGAAGGTATTGGCCCCGGCACCGAACTCGGGCGTATTGGTCTTGCCGATCACCAGCCCGCCGCGCGCCTCGATGCGCCGCACCACAGCGCCCGAGGTCTCGGGGACATGGGCGGTCAGGGCGCGGGTGCCCATGGTGGTGCGCACGCCCGCCACCTCGGTCAGATCCTTGATCGCCACCGGCAGACCGGCCAGCCAGCCGGGGTGGGCCGTGTCCCCCGAGAGCGCCCCGGCCGCAGCCAGCGCGCGTTCGCGGCACAGGGTCGGCATGGCGTTGATCAGGGGCTCCGCCTCGTCCAGCCTGGTGAAGGCCGCGTCGATCAGTTCCGGCGGCGAGACCTCGCCCCGCCGCAGCATTGAGACCACCTCATGGGCCTCGAGACGGCACAGATCCGGACCGGTGAAGGAGGGGGGGCTGACGGCGCTCATGGCGACCTCTCGAAGAAACCTGACACCCCCCGAGTTAGGGGGGTGTCAGCGCAGAAGTCAAAGCGAGCGCCGGTGCGGGTCGACCTTTGATCAGGTCTGCGGCAGGGCGATCACATCACCTCCGGCATGGATCTCCGCCAGCAGCTGGCGCCAGCCGCTGATGGTCTGCTGCTCTTCGATGCGGCGCGCGGGAAGGGAGGTCGGCATCTGGGTGCCGGCGATCTGCGCCATGGCGGCGGTCCAGCCCTCGACCGACAGATCGGGGACGCGGATCGCGCCCATCTCGACGTGATCGGCCAGCCCGTCGACGCCCGAGACCAGCAGCGGACGCCGCGCGGCGCGGGCCTCGGCGGCGGCGATGCCATAGGGCTCCCAGCGGGACGGCATCAGCATCACGTCGCATTGCGCCACGGCGCGAACGGGATCGGGGGCGAAGCCGGCGAAGCGGATACGCACGTCGCCCGAGGCCAGCTCTTCCAGCCGGGCGCGCTCGGGGCCATCGCCGTAGAGGGTCAGGCGCAGGTCGTTGCCCGGCAGGTCGCGGAAGGCCCGGATCATCACGTCGAAGCCCTTCTGGCGGTCGAACCGACCGATGGCCCCGAAGTTGTGCAGGCGGCCCTCGGGGGCGGGCAGGGCGCGGAATTCGGACATGTCGACGCTGGGACGGATCACCGCCAGCGTCTCGGGCCGGACGAGGCCACGGCGGGTCAGCCAGTCGCCCTGGGCCTGGCTGACCGCGACTACACGGTCAAAGAGCGCATAGGCACAGCGCAGCAGGGTGTGGAAACGGGCCCGCGCGGGCACATTGGCGGCGGTGAAACCTTCCGAGTAGCTGTGCTCGACATGGACCATGGGCGTTCCGGCGTGGCGCGCGCGCAGCGTGATCAGGCCGGGCAGCCCGCGCCAGCTGACGGCCAGGTGCGAGACGATCAGATCGGCCTCGAAGCGGACCGAGGCCGGGTGGGTGCGCGGCACCGGCACGATCATGTGGCGCGCCAGCTTGGCCATGCCGGGGGTGTGGGCGATGAAGTCGAGGTAGCGGGTGACGCCGCCGGGGGATTGGTCGTCGATCAGGTGGGCGATGCGGAGCATGGTCTGTCCTTTCAGGCCGAACGGCGGCCGACGAGGGCGAGGGCGCGGTTGATGGCTGCGGGGCCGGCCATGGCCAGCACCAGGGTGGCGCCAAGGGTGGTGACGGTCTTCACGGGTTCCTCGAGCAGCGGCCGTTTCGAGCAGGCAAGAGAGGCGCGCATGCGGTTCACTGCCTCGGCACCGTTGCCCGCACTGACGGCGCGGCGGGCCAGGTAGCGGTTCTGGTAGGCGCGGGCCACGGGCGTCTCGCGGGCGAAGAACTCGGGCGCCAGCGGGGTCAGCTTCTCGACCATGCGTTCCCAGAAGGCGAACTGGCGGGTGATCCCGGCCGAAAGCCCCCCTGGTGCCACGCGGTAGCGGGTCAGCAGGCCGCGCAGGCCCTCGATTTCCCAGTCGGTGGTCAGCATCATGCGCAGCCAGCATTCGATATCCTCGGACTGGCGGAAGCTCTCGTCGAACCACCAGTCACGGGCGGTTTCCTGCGCCGGGCGGAAGGCGATGGCATCGAGCGCCGCGCGGCGGATCACCGGGGCCGAGCCGTTGCCGATCGGGTTGCGCTTGAAGACATGGGCGGCGGTGATCCCGGTCAGCCGGGGGCGCTGTGCGAGACCGGTGGCCTGGCTTTCGCTGTCGATCAGCTCGGAGCCCGAGAAGGAGATGCCGACATTGGGCCTGGTCTCGAGGTGGCGCACATGGGCGGCCAGCTTCTCGGGGCGCCAGAGGTCGTCGGCATCGCAGAAGCCGATGTATTCCCCACGGGCGTGGTGAATGCCGGAGTTGCGTGCTCCGGCCAGGCCCCGGTTGGGCTGCTGGATCAGGCGCAGGCGACGGTCGCCGAAGCTGCGGGCGATGGCCGGCGTGCGGTCGCTGGAGCCATCGTCGATGACCAGCAGCTCGAAGTCCTGGAAGGTCTGCGCCAGCAGCGAGCCGAGCGTCTCGGCCAGGGTTTCGGCCGCGTTGTAGGCGGGCACCACGATCGAGACACGGGGGGCGGTCGAGGAGATGAGATGGGGCATGTCAGGTCTCCGGTCAGTTTGCAAAGACGGGGGGCTTAGTTTGCAAAGAGCGTTTTACGCAGGGCGGCGGGCAGGATGGGGGCCATCAGGGCTCCCCCCAGAGTGAGGGCGCCACGGCGCAGGTCGGAGAACCAGCCGCGCGGGCTGGCGCCCAGACCGCGCAGGGCCAGGCCCAGGGTCTGGCGGCGCGGGGCGCCGGTGCGCAGGGCACGGCGGGTCAGGTAGCGCAGGTGGATCGCCTCGTCGCGCGGCGAGGGGCGGTTGCCGTAGCGGGCGGCCGTGGTCAGCGCGGCGAGACGCCCCGCGGCCATGGCGGGCAGATCCGCCGAGAGGCCGGTGACCGAGGTGCGGTACATCACCTGGACCTCGTCGATCCCGGCAAGGCGGTGGCCTTCACCGACGAGGCGGATCAGGAACTCCAGATCCTCGTTGTGCACGATGCGCGCATCTAGCCCGCCGCGGGCGCGGAAGACATCGGCGCGCAGGGCCAGGTTCGACATGGTGCAGACCGGGTTCTCGCCCAGCAGGTCGCTGACGGTGACGTCGCGCGACAGGATGCGGCTGCTGCTGCGGGTGCCCTCGGCGTCGAAGAAGGCCACGCGCGCATAGGTTGCGTCGATGGTCGGATCGGCAAAGCGCCTGGCCAGGCTCTCCAATTTGCCGGGCAGCCAGAGGTCATCGGCGTCGCAGAAGGCCAGGATCTCTCCACGGGCTTCGGACAGGGCGAGGTTGCGTGCCTCTGAGGGGCCCTTGCCGGAATTGCGCATCGGGCGGAAGCGGGGGTCCTGCTGGGCGAAGCGGCGGGCAATGTCGAGGCTGTCGTCCACCGAGCCATCGTCGATGACCAGCGCTTCCCAATCGCCGAGGCTCTGCGCGCGCAGGCTGTCGAGGGTCGCGCCGAGGGTGGCGGCGGAATTGTAGCAGGGGATGACGATCGTGAAGCGGGGCATCAGGCAAGCTCCATCCGGCGAGAGGTCACGAGGGCGGGGCCGATGGCGGGCAGGGCGGCTCCGATCTGGGTCACCAGGGCGACCACGAGGTAGCCCATGGCAATGGCGGTGAGGCCGTAGGGGGCCAGGACGATGGTGTTGGCGATCAGGGCGGCGGTCATGGCGAGGGTGGCCAGGAACTCGACCTGCGGCTTGTCGTGGGCGCGCAGCCACTGGGCGGCGGCGGACCAGATGACGCCGGGGATGGCGGCGAGGCAGAGGATCGAGACCACGTCCTCGATGCCCGACCAGCCGTCTCCGAAGAGCACCGGCACGTAGTAGGGCGCGGCCAGGGCCTGCAGCATCACCGCCGGGGCGATGATCGAGACCGACAGGATCAGCGAGCGGCGCAGCGCGGCGGCGCGGTCAGGTGCGGTGACCAGGTGTGGGAAGAGCACCGTGGCGAAGGCCTGGCTGAACGAGGTGGCGAGACCGAGACCGGCGTTGAAGGCCATGAAGTAGAGGCCCAGCATCTCGGTGCCCAGAAGCGCGCCGATGACCAGCTTGTCGGCCTGCAGGCGCAGCGCCTTGACCACCTCGACCCCCAGCACGGCCCAGCCATAGGCCAGGAAGGGGCGCAGCGGCGCTGCCGTGGCAGAGCGGTCGGGGCGCCAGGGGCGCAGGCGGCGCATGGCGACAAGCCAGACCGGCGCCGCCATCAGGCGCGGCAGGACCAGCGCGATGGGACCGGGGAAGATCAGCGCCAGCAGGGCAGAGGCGACATTGGCGGCGACGACCTGGCCCCCGGCGATGGCGGCGGTCTGCTTCATCTTGCCTTCGCGCATGGCCAGGGCGCATTGCACGAGGCCTGCGGGCATGAAGAGGTATTCTCCGGCCAGCACCGCGATCAGGGCAAAGAGCATCACGTCGCCGGTCATCGCCCAGATGGCGCCGCCGGCGGCCACCTGCAGGGCGAAGAGACCCAGGCACCAGGCCCAGAAGATGCGATGCGCGGTGCGGGTGGTGGCGGCCAGGTCCTCGTCGCGGGCGGCGATGACGCGCTGGCCGACGCCGTTCTCGGTCAGCGACTTGACGATATCCGAGGCGGCCATGGCGGCGGCGGCCAGGCCGATGGCACCGGCATCCATGGTCCGGGCCACCGCGATGACGACCAGCAGGCGCGATCCCTTGGCCGCAGCCTCGGAGAGGCTGTAGGCAAGAAGATGCGCAGCGAAGCTGCCGGGGCGGAGGAAGCGGATCATCGAGAAAGTCCTGGTGAATATGCGGTGATGCCCCCTGATAAGGGCTCTTTGGCCCTTGCGTCTTTCGCGCCCTAGGAGAGTGCAGGGGGGCAACAGGCAAAGAGACCTATCCATTCGGATGGGCGGCTGACCCTGAGTAAGCTGGACGCTTGAATCCCGCCCGGTATAGGGTGACTGCAAAGCCCGAGATCAAAGCCCAAAGCTATTCGGACCAGACAGTGACCCGCATCCGCTCTTTCCTGCCCCTCCAAGGCGCCGCGACGCTGGCCCTCGCCCTGGCCGCCTGCAGCGCGCCGCCTGCGGCCCGCAACATAGAGCCGGTGGCCGAGGGCGCTGCCTTCCAGGCGCAGTATCGCGCCTTCGAGGAGGCCTCGCGCGGCGAGACGGTGGTGCTGCGCGCTCCGGCGATGAATGCCGCGCGCTGCCTGCCGCCGGCGGGCGACCTGGGCGGTGTCGGGGGCAAGGGTGGCGCGGCCACTCCCGTGGCCTTGCAGGGCGAGCTGCTGAGCCGGGGCGACCTGGTCCAGGTGCAGCTGCCCCAGGACGAGACCTTCACCGGCGAATACGTGATCTCGCGCGATGGGACGCTGAAGCTGCCCTATCTGCCGCCGATCATGGCGCAGGGCCGCAGCGTCCAGCAGGTCTCGCGCGAGATCCGCGCGGCGCTGACCGATGGCGCCTTCTACGCCGCCGAGCCGCAGCTGTCGCTGCTGGTGATGGACCTGGCCCCGGTGCGCGTCGCCGTGCGCGGGGCCGTCTTCGAGGCCCATGCGCTGGATATCGGCGGTGTGCCCGGTGATGCGGTGGACAGCCGCCGCCAGGCCGCCCTTGGGGCCTCGACCGAGGGGCGCAACCTCTCGGTGGCGCTGCGCAGCGCGGGCGGGGTGCGCCCCGATGCGGATCTCTCGGCGGTGCGGCTGACCCGTGGCGGGGTGAACTACACCCTCGACCTGCGTGGCGTGATCGAGGGCCGTGCGGCGCCGGACGTGATGCTGGTCACCGGAGACGAGATCTTCGTGCCCTCGCGCGGCTGCTTCCAGGATGACCTGATGCGCCCCAGCCCGATTTCTCCGCCGGGGATCTCTCTTTACCTGTCGAACCTGACCCAGCCGGCCAGCAACAACGCCAGCTCTGCCATCGGCCAGACCGTGCGCGAACTGCCCTACGGCGCGCGCTACATGCAGGCGGTGGTGAATGCCAATTGCGTCGGCGGGGCGCGGGCCTCGAGCGCGGCCCGCTCGGCGGCGCTCTTTACCCGCAACCCGATCAGCGGCGTCTCGGCGGTGATCGAACGCCCGGTGGAAAAGATGCGCCAGCGCGCCGACCGGGATGACTACGATCCCTACCTGCTGCCGGGTGACGCCATCGCCTGCTACGACAGCTCGGTGACCAACCTGACGGAGGTGGGCCGGGTGCTGGGTGTGCTGGGGGCCGTGGCGGTGCTGGGACGCGACTGAGGCAGCGGGCCTCGGCGCGCGCCTTGTCTTGCCGGACGCAGGACGCCCTCAAGATCCATGATCCGCCCCCGGCGGCTGCGCGCCGTCCCAGGTCGTCCGAGGTTTCTGACGGCCTTGGCTCAGGCGGCGGTCAGGCGCTTGTCGATGACCTTGAGCTGCTCGAGGCTGTCGCGCCACAGGGGCTCCAGCGCAGAGAGTTCCGCCTGCTCGACCTCCTGGTTGCGCTTCGTCTTGGTCTCGATCTCGGCGAGGGCCTGGCGCAGGGCGGTCAGGCCGAAGGTGCCGCAGGTGCCAGCGGTGGCATGGGCCAGGCGGGCGATCTCGGAGCGGTTGCCGGGGCCCGAGACGAGGGCGGCGATGCAGCCGTCGGTCTCGGCGATGAAGCGATCCAGCAGCTTGCGGCCGGTGGCGGCGCCGGTGCCGCTGAGCAGGGATTCGATCTGGCTGCGGTCGATCAGGGTGACCGGGCTGTGCGGCGCATCGGTCTGCGGATCGGGCGACGAGAGCCGCCCGTTGGCCACGTCGTCGAGGCAGCGGGCCAGCACGTTGCGGTCGATGGGCTTGGGCAGCACGTGGGACATGCCGACGGAGCGGAACCGCTCGACCTCTTCGGGCAGCGCATGGGCGGTCAGGGCGATGATCGGCACCTCGGCGGAGGCACCATTGCCCGAGCGGATGCGGCAGGCGGCTTCGGCGCCGTCCATGACCGGCATCGAGATATCCATCAGGATCACGTCGAAGCGCTGCGCCATGGCCCATTCCACGCCGGCCTGACCGTCGACGGCCTCGGTCACCTGGTGGCCTTCGCTTTCCAGCATCTCGCGGGCAATGAAGCGGTTGATCTCGTTGTCCTCGACCAGCAGCACTTCCATCGGGGTGATGGCGTTCTGCGGACGGTCGCCCGAGGTGTCGTCTTCGACGTCCAGCGCATTGGCCGGGGTCACGGGCAGGCGGACCCAGAACAGGCTGCCTTCGCCGGGTTCGCTCTCGGCACCGACTTCACCATCCAGCAGCTCGACCAGGCGGCGGACGATGCCAAGGCCAAGGCCGGTGCCGCCAGCCTGGCGCGCATAGGAGGAATCCAGCGTCTCGAAATCGTTGAAGATGCGCTGCAGGTCGCCTTCGGCGATGCCGATACCGCTGTCGATGACGCGGAATTCGATCTGGTTGTGCTCGGGGCCGAGCATCTCGACCTCGATCTCGATGCCGCCGCCGCGGGTGAACTTGGCGGCATTGCTGACCAGGTTGAGAAGGATCTGGCGGATCTTGCGGCTGTCGCCCAGCAGGCGGTCTTCCGAGGCGCCGATCCAGGACCAGTTCAGGTCGTTGCCATGGGTGCTGGCCAGCGTGGCGGTGGATTCGACCACCCCATCCATCATGCGCGAGATCGAGAAGGGGCGGGACTCGGTGGTCATCTTGCCCGCTTCGAACTTCGCCAGGTCCAGAACGTCGTTCACCAGGCCCAACAGGTGCTGGCCGGAGCCCTGCATCAGGTCCAGCAGCTCGCCCTGGGCCTCGTTCAGACCGTGGTCGCGCAGCAGCTGCATGGAGCCCAGCAGGCCGTTCAGCGGGGTGCGCATCTCGTGGCTCATCACCGCGAGGAATTCCGACTTGGCCCGTTCGCCCGCAAGCGCGCGGTCGCGGGACTGGGTGATCATCTCTTCCTGCGCCTTGCGCAGCGAGATGTCGCGGACGAAGAAGACGTAGAGATGCTTGTCGTCGGCGGCCTGGTCGAAAGAGATTTCCGCCGGGAAGCGGCGTCCGAAGCGATCGACGGCGATGATCTCGTGGGGGTGCAGCACCTGGTCGCCGCGCTGGCGCGAGCGGATCACGGTCTGCACCACGCTCTGCAGCTCGGCGGCCTGCTCGTCGCTGAGAAGGATCTCGCTGACACGGCGCCCGATGGCCTCGTCGCGGCGATAGCCGAAGACGCGCTCGGCGGCGGAGTTGTAGTCGCGGATCATCCCCATGTCGTCGGTCACGACGATGGCGTCGATCGAGGTCTCGACGATGGTGTGCATCCGCTTGGCGCGGCCCTCTGCCTGCTCTGCATGTTCGCGGGCTTCGCGGGCCAGGCGGGTCAGCACCAGGGCGATCAGCGACAGGCCGGCGATAAAGGCAAAGAGCACCGCCGCCACCATCGACAGCTTGCGGATCAGGCTGTCTTCGCGCTCGTCGCCGACGCGCACGAAGGTTTCGAGCGCGGCCAGCGAGAACTCACGCACCAGCGGGCTGGTTTCCTGCGCATCGGCGACCAGGGTGCCGATATCGGCGGCAAGCGCCTCGTCGTCGCTGTCGATCAGCGGCACCGAGCGCTGCAGGAAGTCCTCGACCGCGCGGCGCGGTGCCTCGAAGGCCTCGACACCGATCAGCGCCTGGAACGGATCGGCGTGGTCGATGGTATACATGCGGCTGTAGAAGACGTCGAAGCGGGTCCGGGTCTCGTCCAGCGCGGTCGAAAGCGCCTCGGGGGAGGTCGTCTCTCGAACCTCGTTCAGCGCCTTGTAGGCGGCGATGCGGAAGTGCAGGAAATCGACATCGGTCTGCGACAGGCTCCATTGCAGGCTGTCCGACTTCGACGCCGAGAGTTTCTCGATCTCGTTCAGAATCCCCCAGGCCATGCCTGCCATGAGAGCGACGCAGAGCCCTAACGTGGTAATGGCCGCTACTGGTTGTTGCCAGAAAGCGGGCCTGTAGGGTTTCTGTTCAAGGGTCATCCGTTGTCCTTCTGCGGCTCTCCCGCCGGTCAGTCGATGACCTTCAGGCGGTCGAGCTGCCAGATGCTGCGCGAATAAACTACATCACTACGGTACGCAGCGCCCGAATCGAAGGGATAAATGACCCAGAGAGGCCCCTTTGCCCTTACGGACATCGGTTTGCCGTGGTTCTTGTAGGCGATGATCGGAAATTCCTCGTCCCAACCGTCGGCCGGAATCTGCACCGCGTAGTCGTTGATCGCGGTCGCATCGACCGCGCTGGCCTCGGGGGCGATATCCGCGATCAGGCTGGCCAGCGGCACGCCGGTGAAGTCCTGCATGCCCTCGGTCCAGTTGGTCGTGGTCTCGACCTGGGTCGATGGCATGGCTTCGAGATCGGCAAGGGTGAACTCTGCCAGAACCTCGTCTTCCTCGTTCAGCACGGTCAGAAGCACCTTGTCGTCTGCCTGCACGGCGACGGTTCCGGCGAGAAGGGTCAGGGCCGCAAGGAGGGGGGTGATGCGAGAGCGGATGGTCATGGAGCGATTCCCTAATTTTTCGTTCAAGTCTCGCATGTTTCCGAGTATTTTTCTTGGCGCATTGGAAGACCCGACCTATCCGAAAGGATAGGTTGTTCACGTTTACGTGGGGAGGAGGCTACCTATTTCGACCCCTGGGTCAATAGGCTCCCCGTCCTCCGATGACGGCCCGTGCCGTCAGCGCCAGCAGGAGGGTATCCAGCAGCAGCGAGCGGGAACGGATGTAGGCGAGATCCATGTCGATCATCTTGTCGAAGCCGATTTCAGCGCGTCCCGAGACCTGCCAGAGGCCGGTCAGGCCGGGTTTCACCTCGAGGCGGCCCATGGCGCGCTCGGGGTAGGCCGCCACCTCTTCGGGCAGGGCGGGGCGGGGGCCGACGATCGACATGTCGCCCTTCAGCACGTTCAGGATCTGGGCCAGCTCGTCGATCGAGAGGCGGCGCAGGATGCGGCCCACCCGCGTGATGCGGGGGTCGTTGCGGGACTTGAAGCAGATGCCCTCTCGGTCCGAGGTCGCAAGCAGCGCGGCGCGGCGGGCCTCGGCGTCGGGATACATCGAGCGGAACTTGAGCATGGTGAAAGGGGTGCCGTCCTTGCCGACGCGGGTCTGACGGAAGAGCACCGGGCCGCCGCTTTCCAGCCGGATCGCCAGGGCGGTGAGCAGCAGGATCGGTGCCAGAATAATGAGCGCCGCGGCAGAGACCGTGACATCAAAGACACGGCGCGCGGTGTCTCCGGCGGGGCGTTGCGCCCGTGCATCGAGGTAGGCGCGGCCGAGGAAGGCGAAATTGCCGATCAGGTAGCGGCGGGCCATGCGGCGGGGCTCCATGGCCAGGCGCCAGGCCCATTCGGCGCGCGCCTTGCGCACGATTGCCGGGGCGCGCTTGACGCGACCGGCCAGGAAATCGAGGAGCGCGCCGACGCCCATGGTGATGCGCGGCGACAGCCGGGCCTCGTGCTTGGCCAGCCAGTTGTCCTGGAAGGGCACGCCAAGGGCAACCAGCAGGATATCGGCCCCCGATGCGTTCACTGCAGCGACCGCGGCGTTCTCGTCGGTCATGCCGTCGTAGCCGTCACGGGTGCCGGCGATCTTCAGTCCGGGGATGTCGCGGCCCAGGCGCTCGGCGGCCTCGGCGGCAACACCGGGCTGGCCGCCCAGCAGGAAGACGGACAGGCCGCGCCGTGCCGCTGCCTGCAGCAGGCGGGGGGTGAAATCGGTGCCGTTGAGGTTCTCGGTCAGGCTCTGGCCGCTCATCCGGGCGGCCATCTCGACGCCGATCCCGTCGGGCAGGATCATGCCGGCGGTGACCAGTGCATCGCGGTAGGTCGGATTGCGCGCGGCGATATTGCCGCAATGGGCATTGAGGAAGGCAAGCCGGGTGCGGCGACCGGGCTGAAGCAGGCGGGTGATCACCGCATCGGTGGTGGCGTCTACGATATCGAGACCGAACAGACGGATGCGCGACAGGGCCTTGGGAGCCGGTGCGGGGCGGACATCGTGCAGTCGGGCGAGCTGGGCAGTGGCGTTCATGGTGAGCATCCGAAGTTGCGTTGAAGTTGCATTCAGATGGATGACGCTGCGGCATGAACTCCAGCGCGCGGCGGGTGAGGTTGCGGGGACATTAGCCGAGCACTGCGCCTGCACGGGGGGTCTGGACACCCCAGGCGGGAATGACCCTTGATCCGGGGGAGTCAGGCAACTATCCCTAAGAATAGGATACCACTCCGAGGGGTCTCCCCGATTTGGTCACATTCTTGGTGTCGGGTTAACCAGTGGCTAACGTCTTGATTCGGAATGGCGGGATTTACGATTGATTACGGCAACACCCAGTCAGGAAGCTTCGGTGCGAAAGATGTCTCAGGGCGGTATGCGGGTCCTCATCGCGGATGATCACGATCTGCTCAGGGATACCCTGCAAGCATTTCTCAACGCCGAGGGCGGTTTCGAGACCGTGACCGTGGCCTCTTATGACGAGGCCGTGGAGCGGGTCGAGAACGACGAGAGCTATGATCTCGTGCTTCTGGACTACTCCATGCCCGGCATGTCCGGCATCGAGGGGTTGCAACGTATGATGGAACAGACCGGCCACAGCCGCGTCGCCATCATCTCTGGCACCGCCAGCCGCGAGATCGCCGAAGAGGCCCTGGCCATGGGCGCCGCAGGCTTCCTGCCCAAGACGCTTTCCGCCAAGTCGCTGATCAACGCGGTCCGCTTCATGGCGATGGGAGAGCAATATGCGCCGCTAGAGTTCATGCGCGCGCCCACCGAGGAAGAGAGCAACCCGCTGGCCGACAAGCTGTCTCATCGCGAGCTGCAGGTGCTTGAGGGCCTGACCCAGGGCAAATCCAACAAGGAGATTGCCCGCGACCTCGATATCCGCGAGCCGACGGTGAAGCTGCACGTGAAGACGCTCTATCGCAAGATCGGCGCGTCGAACCGCACCCAGGCGGCCATCATCGCCAAGGAGGCGGGGCTCTTCTAGGCCCTCCCGCCAGCCCCGTTGCCGGGAAGCCCTATCCTTGGGGATAGTTAACATGGGCTTTCGCGCGTCCCCGCAACCCTTGGGCGTCCCCCTGCAATCCAGTGATGTCAGGTAGAACCTGGGGCAAGGAGATCAGCCATGCCCCATGCCTCGAATGACGATCTGACGCCTCGCACCAAAACTGTCCGGCCTGCGCCCGAGGGTGGGCGCCGGCTTGTGCCGCGTCTCATTCGCAAGCCGCTGGGGGCGCTTACCGCCATGCGCCTGCTGCGTGGCGGGCGTATTGCCGATGCCGGGCGCTTGCCGCGCTACCTGGCGCTGCTGGCCCTGGGCGGCGTCGCCATCTGGGCGCCGATCCTGAGCTATCTCGACCGCGCGCCGTTGCGCTACACCTCCAGCATGTCGCTGATCCTGCCCGGCTCCGGTGCCTCGGCCTCGGTCAACCTGGCGCAGATCGGCCAGGCCTCCTCGTCCTCCAATTCGCCCTTCAATGGCGGTTCGGTCAGCCCGACCGAGACCTACAAGCGCCTGCTGGCTGCCGAGCGCATCGTCGCCGGGGCGGCGGGGGCGCTGGACATGCCGTTGCGCGATTTCGGACAGCCGCGGGTCGAGCTGGTCGACCAGACCGGGCTGATCCATATCGCGGTGACCGGCAATTCGCCCGAGGATGCCCGCGCCCGAGGTACCGCCCTGCTGGACAACTTCTTCCAGGAGATCGACCGTCTGCGCTCGGACGAGATCGCCACCCGAGAGCTGCGCGCCGGCTCCGCGATCGAGGAATACCGTGCCTCGGTCATGGCCACCCGCGACGAGATCACCCGCCTGCAGACCGAAACCGGCCTGCTGTCGCCGGACCAGTACAACACCCTGGTGGCGGAAACCGACACCCTGGCACAGCGTGTGCAGGATCTTGAGGCCAAGCTGCAGGAGAGCTCTCGCGCGGTGGATGCGCTGGCGGGGTCCCTGGGCACCAGCCCGCGTCTTGCGGCGGCAGCCCTGCGGCTGCATGCGGATACCGAGTTTGCCGCGCTGAACGACGAGGTGTCCCAGCGCGCAACCGAGTTGTCGCAGGCCCGTGCCCGCTATGGCGCCTCGCATCCCACCTTGCAGAACGCGGCGGCGGGGCATCGTTCGGCCCATGCCGAGGCTCTTGGCCGTGCCATTCGCCTGACTGGCCTCTCCGAGGCCGAGATCGAGGCGCTGGACTTCTCGCACGTCGGCTCTCGCACCAGCCTGCTGAGCGAGCTGGTCACCCTCGACAGCGCGCGCGCCGGGCTCGAGGCCGAATACCGGAGCGTCGCCAGCCAGCTGGCCGTGGCCGAAGCGCGCCGGACCTCGCTGATCGAGCCGGCCGCGCGGCTGGAGGATCTGCAGCGTGATTTCTCTGTGGCCGAGGCGGTCTTTGCCTCTGCCATGGCGCGCAGCCAGACCGGCAAGGCCGATCTCTATGCCTCCTACCCGCTGGTGCAGGTGCTGGAAGATCCCTCGCTGCCCTTCGAGCCCTCCTCGCCGCGCCGCATGCTGGCGCTGGCCGCCGGTGTCGCCGCCTCGCTGATGTTCTTCATCGGCCTGACCCTTGCCTGGATGCGCCGCCCGATGATCGACCGGCTGATCGACAGCGGCAAGAACCGCTATGGCGAGCCCGGCCTGATCGTGGCGGCGGAATGACCGAGAGGCTGGCCCCGGCCAACCCCGCCGAGGGGCTGATCTGGTTCACCCTGCGCTGGACCTGGCCCTTCTATTTCATCGGCGCGCTCTATGTCGTCGGCCCCGTGCTGGCCTGGTTGCTGGCGGGGCTGGCGGCCTTCACGCTCTACTTCGGCCCGGTGATGCGGGACGGCCTGAAACCCCGAGGCCCGATCCCCCCGGTGATCTGGGGCTGGATCTTCGGCATGGCGGTGATGCTGGTCGTGCTCTGGATCGGCCATCTCAACTGGCACCTTGGCACCGGCCGCACCATCAAGAGCTCTATCGGCTGGGCCAAGGGCTGGGCGTTGCTGGCGCTCTTTCCGCTGGCCGGCGCGGTGCTGCCGATCCGCCGCGAGATCCTGATCCGCGCGCAATGCATCGTCGGACTCTGGACGCTCTGCCTGCTGCCGATCATGTTGGCCGCGCCCTACGTGGGCCTGCCCGAGCGCATCTTTACCTCTCCCTTCCGGGCCATCGGCGGACCGGGGCCCGAGTACTTCAGCGTCTACTTCTTCACCTGGGATCCGGCCAGCTGGACCCCGCGCTGGCAGTTCTTCGCCCCCTGGGCTCCCTTCGCGGCGCTTCTGGGCGTCCTGCAGGTCTGTTTCGCGCTGGAAGAGAGCGACCGCAAATGGCGCAGCATCGGCATCGCGGCCGGCATGGCGATGATCTTTCTGTCGAAGTCGCGCATGGGGCTCGTGGGCGTGGTGGCCTGCACCCTCGGCCCGCGCCTGCTGCCGCTGGTGCTGAAGGGCTGGGCCTGGATGATGCTGGCGGCGCTGACCGCCTCGCTTGCGGTCTTCGGCACCTGGGCGCTGTCGACGCTGAAGGACGGCGTGGCCGCCTTCAAGGGCGCGCGCGCCGACAGTACCCGCGTCCGCGCCACCCTGCAGCGCATCGCCGGAGAGCGCTGGCAGAACGAGGCCTTCTGGTTCGGTCACGGTACCGTCCAGCCCGGCCCGCACCTGGTGGAATACATGCCGATCGGCTCTCATCACACCTGGTGGGGGCTGTTGTTCGTGAAGGGCCTGGTTGGGATGCTGGCGCTGCTGCTGCCGCTGGCCTGGCATACGCTGATCGTCATGGTCGATGCGGCGCGCCATCCGCGCGGCCGGCTGCCACTGGCGGTGATCATGACCATCGTGCTGCTGTCCTTCGGCGAGAACCTCGAGATCGAGGCCTACATGATCTGGCCCGGCCTGGTGATCCTGGGGACGCATGCCCAGGACGTGGCCCAGGATGCACGGCGCCGCCTTGCGGCGGGGGCGGAGGTCACTCCGGAGGCAGGACCCGGCCCTGCCCAAGCAGATCCGCGGGATTGAGCGCGGCGCGCAGGCGCCGCAGCAGCGCGATCTCGGTCTCGGTGCGCACCAAGGGCAGGTAGCGCACCTTGTCCTGGCCCAGCCCGTGCTCGGCGGTGATCGAGCCACCCATGCTGGCGGCCAGGGCATTGAGCCCGCCCGTGACCTCGGAGCCCTTCCCGGTATTCACGATGTAATGCAGGTTGCCGTCGCCGATGTGACCAAAGACGAAGGGCTGCGCCTCGGGGTCGATCCGGGCCAGCAGGCTGCGGGCGGCGTCGAGGAACTCGGGCAGGGTGCGGGCGGGCAGGGACAGGTCGTGCGCCACCAGCTCTCCCAGGCTGAAGGTATATGCCACGCAGGCTTCGCGCAGCGCCCAGAGCTTGTCGTATTCGCTTGCCGACTGGGACACCACGATATCCGAACAGAGCCCGGCCTCGTAGGCCTCGATCAGCGCCGCCTCGAAGGCCTCTTCGCGCAGGACCTCGGCCATGCCCTGGACCTCGAGCAGCACGTAGAGCCCGGCGCCGGGGGGCAGGGGCGGGGTGCCGATGCGGGCGGCGGCGCCCTCGTAGACCTCTGGCCAGATGCCCTCGCAGGCTGAGAGCAGCGGGCCGAGCCTCGCCCGCATGTGTGCCAGCAGCTCCTGCGCGCGGGCCGCATCGGGCACGGCGCAGAGCGCGTTGATCTGCAGGCTGGGGGCGGGGTGCAGGCGGAGCAGGGCGCGGGTGATCACCCCATGGGTGCCCTCGGATCCGATGAAGAGCTGCCGCAGGTCGGGGCCTGCGTTGTCCTTTTCGAGCCCCCGCATGGCATCGATTACCGAGCCATCGGGCAGCACCGCCTCGAGCCCCGCCACCTGGGCGCGCATCATGCCGTAGCGCAGCACACGGATGCCGCCCGCATTGGTGGCGATCATGCCGCCGATGGTGGCCGAGGCTCGGGCGCCCAGGTCGACCCCGAAGATCATCTGCTGCGCCTGGGCGACCTGCTGCACCGATTGCAGCGTCGCACCCGCCTGGACCTCGACCTGCGCCGCGATCCGGTCCACCGGGGCCACGTTGGTCATCCGTTCGAGCGAGAGCACCACCTCGCCCGCGCGGGGACGGGCGCCGCCGGAGAGGCCGGTCAGCCCGCCCTGCACGATGATCGGCCTGCGGACCGCGAAACAGGCCGCAAGGGCGGCCGAGACGCCGGCCGTATTCACCGGGCGCAGGACGAGCCTTGGCTGGGCTCCGCCACGCCGCGTGGCATCCGTGGAAAACCTCGCGGTGTCCCTGGGAGCCGTCAGCGGCGCCAGGTCATGACCCGCCAGCTGTGCCAGCAGCAGCGCTTCAGGCATCGTTTCTGGAACCGGTGCAGATCATGATCAGTACCTACCTTCATTCCGGTTTTGCCAAATGTGCCTCGGAGCAAAGCCGGGCGGCGGACTCGGCCATACCCTTGGGGATCGCGGCGGATAAGAGAAGCCCTCCTTTGGACGTACACACAGGGATTACCCCCGTGCGCTGAGTCACCCGCGCGGGTGCCCTCACCGGCATGGCAAGGGTGGCCAATTGCGGTGCGGCGCGGGGCATCGGGCCGAGGTGCCGCCCTCGCGCAGCTGCCCCCGGCCTTGTGCCGTTAGGCGCGCGGGCTTCGCCGGGCCGGCCATGGCATGGCTCTGGTATGAAGGCCGAAAAGGCGGTAGTTTTTAGGACTTGCAGGCAAGGGAGGCGTCATGACCGACGCGGCATTCGATATCGGCGCCAGGCTTCTGGCGATGCGGAAGGCGGCGCAGCTCTCGCAACGGCAGCTGGCCGAGCGGGCAGGCGTGCCCCATGCGCAGATCTCGATCATCGAAAAGAACAAGTCCTCGCCCTCCATCGCTACACTGCGCAAGATCCTCTCGGGTCTCGGCATGACCATGGCCGATTTCTTCGACAGCGAGCGCACCGCCCCCGAGGGGCCCTTCTTCGGCCCCGAGGACCTGCTGAACCTGACCTCGAAGCTGCCGGTGACCGGCGCGTCCGACGTGGTGGGGCAGGTGGCCTTCCGCCAGATCGGCGATGCCCGCCGTCACAACCTGCAGATCCTGCACGAGGTTTACGAGCCCGGCTCCGACACCGGCGAAACCATGCTCGAGCATTTCTCGAACGAGGGCGGCTATGTCATCGAGGGCGAGCTCGAACTGACCGTGGGCGAGGAGGTGCGCATCCTGCGCCCCGGTGATTCCTACCTGTTCGACAGCCGCATCCCGCATCGCTTCCGCAATGTAGGTGCGGTGCGCACCGTGGTGATCTCGGCCTGCACGCCCCCCTATCTCTGAGACCGAAAGCGCCGCAGGAGACGCGCTGCCGACGTTGGGTCGGGCCCGTGCGCGGGCGGCGCTTTCTCTTGTTTGAACTCCCGCACGCCCACCTGGCTGCTCACCTGCGCATCCGGCCCTTTCTGATGCGCTTCCTTGCGCGGGTTCACAGGTTTGAAAGAGCATCATTACCGGAACTTCATCGAGGTGAATCAAATCTGTCACGGAGCGCCCGTAGCAGGACGTCATTCACTACGTCCTCTTCGATGGAGTTTCCCGATGCAGCGTTCCCTGATGGCAGGCCTTGTCCTGACCAGCGCCCTGGTGGCCCCCCTGGCGGCTTCCGCTCAAACCGAAATCACCTGGTGGCATGCCATGGGTGGCCGTCTGGGCGAAAAGGTTGACGAGATCGTCGCCGCCTACAACGACAGCCAGGACCAGTTTCACCTGACCGCCACCTACAAGGGTGGCTATGCCGAAACCATGACCTCGGCCATCGCCGCCTTCCGCGCCGGCGAGCAGCCTGACCTGGTTCAGGTCTACGAAGTCGGCACCGGCACCATGATGGCCGCCGAAGGCGCCGTCTATCCGATCTACCAACTGATGGAAGATCACGGCCAGGACTTCGACCCCTCGGCCTACCTCTCGGCCGTTGCCGGCTACTACACCAACACCGACGGCCAGATGCTGTCGATGCCGTTCAACTCGTCGACCCCGATCCTGTACTACAACAAGGACATCTTCGCGGCCGCCGGTCTGGACCCCGATGTCGCCCCGGTAACCTGGGCCGACGTCGAGGCTGCCTCGCGCGCCATCGTCGAATCCGGTGCGGCCACCTGCGGTTTCACCTCCGGCTGGATTTCCTGGGTGCAGCTCGAGAACTTCTCGGCCTGGCACAACCAGCAGATCGGCACCAACGAGAACGGCTTCGGCTCGATGGACAGCAAGCTGACCGTCAACGGTCCGGTCCAGGCCCGTCACTGGGAAAACCTGGCCAAGTGGCAGGCTGAAGGCCTGTTCAAGTACGGTGGCCCCGCCGGTGGTGCCGATGCTCCGCCCGCCTTCTACTCGGGTGAATGCGCCATCTACATGAACTCCTCCGCTTCGCGCGCCGGTGTTCTGACCAACATCGACTTCGACCTGGGCCTGGGCATGCTGCCCTACTACGCCGACGTCGAAGGCGCGCCGCAGAACTCGATCATCGGCGGTGCCACCCTCTGGGCCCTGGCCGGTGCATCCGACGACGAATACGAAGGCCTGGCCGACTTCCTGACCTTCCTCTCCTCGGCCGAGGTCCAGGCGGACTTCCACCAGTTCTCGGGCTACCTGCCGATCACCAACGCAGCCTACGAGCTGTCGATCGAACAGGGCTACTACGACGAGAACCCCGGCGCCGACCTGGCGATCAAGCAGATCACCCTGAACGAGCCGACCGCGAACTCCAAGGGTCTGCGCTTCGGCAACTACGTCCAGATCCGTGGCGTGATCGACGAAGAGTTCGAGGCCCTGCTGGCCGGTGACAAGACCGCCCAGGAAGCCCTGGACGATCTGGTCGAGCGCGGCAATTCGCTGATCGCCGACTTCGTCGAAGCCAACGGCTGACCCTTCGCACTTCCAGACAGGCCCGCGTGTTGCGCGCGGGCCTGTTTCCATTTCCGCCCTTCGGGTTCCCCATGCAGACCAAGCGCACAACTTTCCGCAGCTACTGGCTGCCCTACCTGCTGATCGCGCCACAGCTCGCGATCACGCTGATCTTCTTCATCTGGCCCGCCGGCCAGGCCGTCTGGCAGAGCTTCCTGCAGGAAGACGCCTTCGGCCTGTCGACGAAATTCGTCGGGCTCAGGAACTACGTGAAGCTCCTGAACAGCCCCGAGTACCTGGCCTCCTTCGAGACGACGGTGATCTTCACCGTCTGTACCGCCGGCCTCTCGCTTGGTCTGGCGCTGCTCTTTGCCGTGGCGGTGGATCGGATGATCCGGACCGCCAGCGCCTATACGACCTTCATCCTCTGGCCCTACGCCGTGGCCCCCGCCATTGCCGGTGTGCTCTGGTGGTTCATGTTCAATCCCTCGGTGGGGGTGCTGACCTATGCGCTTCAGACCATGGGCTATGACTGGAACCACCGCCTGTCGGGCACCGACGCCATGATCCTGGTGGTGCTGGCTTCGAGCTGGAAACAGATCAGCTACAACTTCCTGTTCTTCCTCGCCGGGCTGCAATCCATCCCGCAGAGCTTGCGCGAAGCGGCTGCCATCGACGGCGCGGGTCCGGTGAAGCGTTTCTTCACCGTGGTCTTTCCGCTGCTCTCGCCGACGACCTTCTTCCTGCTGGTCGTGAACATCAACTACACGATGTTCGACACCTTCTCGACCATCGACGCCTCGACCGCGGGCGGCCCCGGCCAGTCCACGACCATCCTCGTCTACAAGGTCTACGAGGACGGCTACAAAGGGCTCGATCTTGGCTCCTCCGCGGCCCAGTCGGTGATCCTCATGGGGATCGTCATGGTCCTGACCTTCATCCAGTTCCGCTACATCGAGCGGCGCGTGCAATACTGAGGAGGCGCACCCATGGTCGAAAACCGTCCCTTCCTGACCTTCCTGGCGCATCTGGTGCTGATCCTCGGCGTGGCCTTCGTGGCCCTGCCGGTCTGGATCGCCTTCGTCGCCTCCACCCATGACCAGGCCACCTTCCTGGGCGGCTCCATGCCGCTCTGGCCCGGCTCGAACATGTGGGAGACCTACCGCACGATCCTGACGGATGGTGTGCCCAACTCCGGCACGCCGCCGCTGACGATGATGATGACGAACTCGCTGATCATGGCGCTGATCATCACCTTCGGGAAGATCGCCATCTCGGTGATCTCGGCCTTCGCCATCGTCTACTTCCGCTTCCCCTTCCGGGTGCTGGCCTTCTGGATCATCTTCGTGACCCTGATGCTTCCGGTGGAAGTGCGGATCATGCCCACCTTCAAGGTGGTCGCCGACCTCGGGCTGCTGAACAGCTACGCGGGCCTGTCGATCCCGCTGATCGCCTCGGCCACGGCGACCTTCCTCTTCCGTCAGTTCTTCCTGACCATCCCCGAAGAGCTGGTCGAGGCCGCGCGCATCGACGGCGCCGGGCCGATGAAGTTCTTCCGCGACATGGTGCTGCCGCTCAGCCAGACCAATATCGCGGCGCTCTTCGTCATCCTCTTCATCTACGGCTGGAACCAGTACCTCTGGCCGATGCTGATCACCACGGACGAGAAATTCTACACTGTCGTCATGGGCATCAAGCGGATGTCCGACGTGGCCGACAGCGACCCCCAATGGAACTTCGTCATGGGCTCGGCCATGCTGGCCATGCTGCCGCCCGTGCTCGTCGTCATCTTCATGCAGAGGCTTTTCGTCAAAGGCCTCGTGGAACAGGAGAAGTAATCATGGCCGGTATCAAGCTTTCCGCCGTGAAAAAGACCTACCCCGGCAGCAGTGAGCCTGCCGTGAAAGGTGTGGACCTGGATATCCAGGACGGCGAATTCGTCGTGCTGGTCGGCCCCTCGGGCTGCGGCAAGTCCACCCTTCTGCGGATGATCGCGGGGCTCGAGACCATCTCGGCCGGCGAGATCGTCATCGGGGACAAGGTGGTGAACACCATGGAGCCCGCCGAGCGCGACATCGCCATGGTGTTCCAGAACTATGCGCTCTACCCGCATATGTCGGTGCGCCAGAACCTCTCCTACGGGCTGAAGAACCGCAAGATGGCCCGCTCCGAGATCGACCGCCGCATCGAAGAGACCGCCGCCATCCTGCAGATCGGCGACTACCTGGAGCGCAAGCCGCGCGCCCTTTCGGGGGGCCAGCGCCAGCGGGTCGCCATGGGGCGGGCCATCGTGCGCGACCCCGCGGCCTTCCTCTTCGACGAGCCGCTCTCGAACCTCGATGCCAAGCTGCGCCTGCACATGCGTGGCGAGATCAAGCATCTGCACAACCGCCTGCGGACGACCTCTGTCTACGTGACCCACGACCAGCTCGAGGCGATGACCCTGGCCGACCGGCTGGTGGTGCTGAACAACGGGCTGATCGAACAGGTGGGCCGTCCGCTGGATCTCTACCAGAAGCCGGCCTCGACCTTCGTCGCGGGCTTCCTGGGCGCACCTGCGATGAACCTGATGGAGGCCGAAGTGGCCGAGGGCGCCCTGATGCTGGGCGGCGCGGCGCTGGCGGGCGGGCTGCAGGCCCGGCCGGGCCGCGTCACCGCCGGTATCCGCCCCGAGGCGATCCGCCTGCGCGCAGAACCCGGCAACTTCCGTCTCGACTACGTGGAAGAGCTGGGCGGCACGCGGATCGTGCATGGCCATATCGGCGCGCAGCGCATGATCGCCCAGACCGACCTGGCCACCGAACTCTCTGACGAGATGACGGCGGAGCTGCCCGGCGCAGAGCTGCACTTCTTCCACGCCGAGACCGGCCAGCGTCTGTGAACCAGGACGCCTCCGGCACCTGACCAGAGCGGCCCGGATCATGTCCCAAATGTGGCATGATCCGGGCCGTTTGCCTTGGCGGCCCCCTCTGCGGCACCGATTCGCGCGGTTGCGCAAACATGTCGGTACGCATCTGAACTTTGGCAAAACGAGGCTAATTCGCGTCAGAAATGTGGCGATCCGCGATTTTTGCAACTGTGGACTTGTGCGAAAGAAGCGGCTTCAAAGCGCTTTTATAGGGTCCTGTACCCCCGCGTATGCTTCTCAGCCCCCACTTCGCTTGGTACGATTTTCAGGACGAAAGTCGTGTGTGTCAAAATTTTTACCTAGTGGGGTGCTCCATGGAGCTGGTGTGTGTTCTGTGCCTTATTGTGTTCTTGTCTCTTTCCGCGATGGGACAAGCGAACGGTTTAACCCCTGCCCAAGCGATGGCAGGACGCGGTCTTCATTCTCTTCGCAACATGCAGCGCAAGCGTGCATGGGAACGGGCCACCGCGCGGCCCGAGCCGGTCTGCCGTCAGGGCGGTGCCGAGGTCGACGCGCCGGTGCCGGCTTCCGCCGGGGGCTCCCGCCCGGCGGAAGCGCCGAACATGATGCTGGTGGTCGAGGGTCTTTGCCTCGACACACATCGCTTCCCTGCCGAACTGGGCGATGGCTCTGCCGAAACCGAAGGGCGTGACTGGCTTGATATCACGCGGCTCCGTCGCGGCCCCGACGGCGTGCCGCGTCTGTCCGAGGAACTTCTGGTGGCGCTCGACTGGGCGCGCGATCCCGAAGGCCTCGGCCAGGCGGGCACGTCCGAGGCGCTGACCCTGGTGATCCCGGTGCGCCATGTGCCGCTGGCCGATTACGCCGCCTATGCCCGCGAGCTGGCGCTCTTCGCCGCCCTCGTCTTGCGCCGCGCCGGTGGCCAGGTCCGGGCCTTCGAGATCGGCACCGCCGACTGGACCGAGATCGGCGCCGGTGAATATGCCACCAAGGCCCGCATGGTGATCGCCGCGCTGGAAGGCGCGATGGATGCGATGGACCTGCGTGGCGGCGCGCGTCCCGAGATCCTGGTGCAATTCCCCCTGCCGCCGCGCCCGCCCTGCGCCCGTGACGAGACCCCCGCAGCCGATCGTGCCATCGGCAAGGGTCTCGAGGCCCGCAAGGCCGAGGTTCTGGGCGCTGCCCGTGCCATCGACACCCGGTTCACCGCCGAAGACGGCGCGGTCGAGATCTCGGCCTTCGAGGACGAGGGCCGCGTGGTGGCCTATGTCCGCTCGCGGGTCGCCACGCCGCTGGCGCTGGATGTCGACTTCTCCGACCTGGTGCCCTCCTGGCAGATGGTCCAGGCGCGCCGCATCGGCCTGGCGGGCGGCTCTGCGCGCCGGGGTGGCGCGATGCGCCAGGGCAACGTGATGCGCCTTTCGGCGCCCGTGACCGAGGCCGAGGGCTGGGCCCTGAGCATGGTCGAGATGGATGACGGTCTGCTGGACGTGGAACTGGCGCCCTTCGAGGCGGTCGAGGTGGTCTTCCATCTTTCCGCCACCAGCTCCGAGGCGCAGCAGATGCGCCTGGTGGATGGTGGGCAGTCGAGCTTCGACACCGCCCGCGACCCGCGTCGTGGCTCTGCCGCGACGGGTCGGGAGGGCGGCGGCCTGAAGGGCAGCCCGCAGCCCGACGAGATGATCGGCTGGATCGGAGAGGATGTCTTCGTCTTCGGTCAGGACTGTGACGAGACCGGCCCGGTGATCCGCGATTTCGCCCCCGGCCGCGACGTGATCGACCTGGTGCTGCCGGGCCTCAGCGCGTCGGACCTGCGCCTGCGCGACCACGCCGAGGGCGTGCTGATCGAAGCCGGCCCCGATGCGCGTTTCCTGCTGGGCGGCCTGCTGCGCGCCGAGCAGATCGACCTGTCGCGGGATATCCGGGTGCTCTGATCTCTCCACGCCCCAAGCCGCGACCGAAACGGGCTCCGCCATGGCGGGGCCCTTTTGCGTCGCGCGGACGGGCTCAGAGCCGGCGGAACGGTCCCCGGAAGCGCCAGAGGTGGAACGCCAGTGACAACGCCCCCAGCCAGGAGGCGACCGTGATCATCAGGAAGACCATCTCGCTCAGTCCACGCACCGGAATGCTGTAGCCAAGAGCGATGAGCCCGGCGCCGAGCGCGGCAATGAAGCCCAGCCAGCCCAGCCCGCGGATGCGCCGCAGGAGCGCGGTGGCCAGCACGCCCCAGAAGATCCCCGCGAAGAGCAGCGCCAACAGGTGCTCACCATGGCTCAGTGCCGCCGCCACGAGGTGCATCAGAGCCGAGACATAGAAGGCGCTGGCGGCCAGGAAGAACCCGTCAGTGAAGTTGCTGCGCATGTGGTGTTCCTCTCAGCTTTCCGGGCAGGGCATGCCCGCCGCGCCCCAGGTCAGGATATCCTCGACATGGGTCTGCAGCGAGTAGGGGGCGGGTTCGCGGTTGCCGCCGGGGTTCCAGCCCCAGAGCACGAAACCGCGGTGGCCCGCGTCCTCGGTCAGGTGCCGGGCCAGCTCGACCCAGTCGCGCCCTCCGGTGCGCTCGGGGTCCGAAAGCTGGGCGCAGACCTGGGCCGCGCTGCGGTCGAACCACTGGAATTCGACCGGCGGCAGGCGCCAGTCCAGCCCGGCGCGGGGCGGGGCATGGGGGTCGGTGTCGAAATCGCCGTTGGTACGGTGGCAGGTCGAGCAGAGCAGCGTCTCGGCGCCGATCCGGCTCTCGCCCGCGGTGATGTTCATCCCATGCGGGCGCGGCGCGCCGTAGGAGGGGCCGGACCACATCGGCCGGTTGTCCTCGCCCACGTGGCAATTGGCGCAGCGCGGGTGGCTGACCACCTCGTAGATCCGCTCGAAAGCTTCGGCGCCCAGGGTCGGCGGGACCGAACCGGGCTCGGGGATCTCGAAGGAGATCTCTGGCCCGCTGGTCTCGGCACCCGCCGGGCCGAGCGCCAGAGAGAGCGGCGCCAGGGCACAGAGCAGGGCGGCCAGCCCGAGGCCCGCGCGTCTGGTGATGGCTTGGCTCATGGCGGGCTCCTCAGGCGAAGGTGACGAATTTGTCGAAAGGCATCTCGCGCAGGCGTCGCCCGGTGGCGGCGAAGATCGCATTGGCCAGAGCGGGCGCGGCGGGGGGCACGGGCGGCTCGCCGATGCCGCGCACCTTGGGGCCGGTTTCCAGCACCCGCACGTGGATCGGCGGGCATTGGTAGAGCCTGAGCCCCGCGTGGGCGTGGTAATTGGTCTGCTGGGCCATGCCGTCGGCATAGGTGATCTCCGAGTTGATCGCATGGCCGAGGCCGAATACCACACCGCCCTGGATCAGGTTCTCGATGTTCACCGGGTCCAGCACCCGGCCCACGTCGGCGGCCACCCAAGCATTGGTCATGCGCAGCCCTGCCGGCGTGTCCTCGACCTCGATCACCTCGGCGACGGGGGTGCCGAAGGACATCACCATGGCCACGCCGCGGCCGCGCCCCTCGGGCAGCGGCTCGCCCCAGGAGCACATCTCAGCCACCGCTTCCAGGCAGGCGCGGGCGGGGGCGTAGTTGCACAGGCGCAGGCGTTCCAGCAGCGGATCGGCCTGGCCCTCGTGGATCAGCTCGTCCAGGGCGCTTTCGGCGAAGAAACCCGCATGCGAGGCACCGACAGAGCGCCAGGAGCTGATCGGCGCCAGGTCCGGCGCGCGATGGGCCGTGACCCTGAGCGCGGGGATCGCGTAGGGCATGGACCAGGCGCCGGCGACGATCTGGCTGTCGGGACCCGGCACCGACAGGCCGATCCGCGACATCTGCGACGCGGTCACCGAGGGCGCGGCAATGGAAAGGTCCAGCGCCTCGACCTCTCCGCCCAGGATCGTGCCCTGGGCCCGCGCCATGGCGATCTGGCGGGGGAAGTCATGGGCCATGTCCTCTTCGCGCGAATAGGTCAGCTTGACCGGGGTGCCACGCAGGGCGGTGCCGATCTCGGCGGCGCGGGTGACGTTCTCGAATTCCAGCCGGTGCCCGAAGGAGCCCCCGGCATATTGGTTGTGCAGATGCACGGCCTCCAGAGGCAGGCCGGTGATTTCGGCCACCATCTGCTGCGCCATGCCGGGGAACTGATGCGCCACCCAGATGTCGCAGCGGTCCGCGGTGACCTTGATCAGCGCGCCGATGGGTTCCAGCGGGGCATGGGCCAGGTAGGGCGCGCGGTATTCCATCGGCCAGCCGGTGGCCCGGCTCTCGGCATCGCCCTCGTCACGCCAGACCTTCTCGGGCGGGGCGTCCAGGGCATCGCTCAGCGCCTGCCAGTGGTCGGCCTGTTCGGCGGGGAAGGCGGCGGGCCCCCAGGTGCATTCCAGCGCCTCCGCTCCCTTGAAGGCGGTCCAGGTATCACTTGCGATGACAGCCAGGCCGCCGGTCACGGGCAGCACCCTCTCGACCCCCGGCAGCGCCCGTGCGGCGCTGTCGTCATGAGCCTCGAGCACGCCGCCGGGGCGGGGGTTCAGGCGCACCGCGGCATGGACCATGCCGGGCAGCCTCAGGTCGATGCCATAGGTCAGGGTGCCGGTGGACTTGGCCAGCACGTCCAGCCGCTGCATGGGCTTGCCGAGGATGCGCCACTGGCCGGGGTCGCGCAGGGGCACGTCGTAGCGCGGCCGAAGCTCTGCGGCGAGCTCTGCCAGCTCGACATAGGGCAGGGCGCGACCGTCGGGCAGATGGACCGCACCGCGCTCGGTGCGCAGCTCTTCGACCGCCACCCCATGGGCCCTGGCAGCGGCGAGCTTCAGCGTCTCGCGGGCCATGGCCCCGGCCTGACGCAGCTTCTCGTAGCTGTCGGGCACCGAGGACGAGCCCCCCGTCCCCTGCAGCCCGAGCGCCCCCATAAGCCGCCCCGCCACATCGCGCGAGATCTCGGCCAGCGGGGTCATGTCCTGGGTCATGAAGGGCAGGCCCTCGTCGGCAAGGGCGCGGTTGGCATAGGCGGCAGCGGGCGGGCCGGTCTCGATCACCAGCTCGGGCTGGTCGAGGTCCACGTCCAGCTCTTCGGCGATCAGCGCCGCCTGCATGTGGCGGATGCCCTGGCCCAGGTCGGTATGCGGCGCGATCAGGGTGATCCTGCCATCGGCGATCCGAATCCAGGGATTGAAGCTGACCGCCTCGGGGGGCAGGTCTTCGGCCAGCGGGTTCTCGGGCTCGCGGTTGAGCGCATAGACCCCGAAGGCCACACCCCCGGTGACGGTGACGGAGCCCAGGATGAAGGCGCGGCGGGTCAGGCGGGTCAGGCGCGACATGGCTCAGCCCTCCAGCTTCTGGGCCGCGGCGTGAATGGCGGCTCGGATACGGGGATAGGTGCCACAACGGCAGAGATTGCCCGACATGGCGGCGTCGATCTCGTCATCCGAGGGGGCGGGGTTGAGATCCAGCAGGGCCGCGGCCTGCATGATCTGGCCCGATTGGCAGTAGCCGCATTGCGCCACCTGGTGCTCGACCCAGGCGTCCTGCACCGCGTGCAGCGCCTCCGGGCGGCCCAGGCCTTCGATGGTCAGCACTTCGGCGCCCTCGAGCTCCTGCGCCTGGACCTGGCAGGCGCGCACAGCCTGGCCATCCAGATGCACCGTACAGGCCCCACATTGCGCGATGCCGCAGCCGTATTTGGTGCCCGTCAGCCCGAGGTGGTCGCGCAGCACCCAGAGCAGGGGCATCTCGGCGGCCACGTCAACGCTTTGCGCTGCACCATTTACCTTGAAGCTGACTTTCATCGCCCGTCCTCGCTACCAGCGCATTGCGCGTCACTAAACACTTCCCGACCAGCCTATCAGAACATCCGGCAAAGGCACTCGCAATACGCGACAAAGCTCCAACGGATCCTGCCAGACGGGCAGAATGACTTGGCGGGACCAGGGGGCCGGGGCAAGTTGACCCCGAGGGGCCCAATGCCCAATCTAGCCGAAAAGAAAGTTAGTTTCATGAGTCATGTCCGCAAGTACCCGGTCCGAGCCTCTATCCGCCAAGCTTGTGCGCTGCTTCATCTTTCCGAGGGCCGGGTGCTCAGCCGTGCGGGGCTGTCGGCGGATTTCTTCAATGGCCCGGAAGAGCTGGTGGATGTGCGCGGCTTCTTCCGCCTCTGGCATGCGATCGAAAGCGAGGCCGAAAGCCTCGAGGTGCTCTTCCTCGCGGGGATGGAGGCGGCACGGGGCCCGTTCAATCCGGCGCTTCTGGCCTTTTCCTGCAGTCCCGACATCAAGACCGGGATCGAGCGGATCGCCCTTTTCAAGCCGATTGTCGGGCCCTTCCGGCTGGACAGCAGCCTTGCCGGCGGGCGCCTGAGCGTGGTCTGCCGCTCTTCCCTGTCTGCCATGCCGCTGCCGCCGACCCTGGCAGCGCTCGAGGCGGTTTTCCTGGTCAGCTGCGCGCGGGTCTTCACCGGCAAGCCCGTCATGCCGCTGGAGGTGGCCGTGCCCGACCCGACACTCTATTCTGAGGTGATCCGGAACCAGCTCGGGGTGACGCCGCGCCGGGGGGCGGGCTGCACCGTGGTCTTCTCGGAGCAGGACGCGCTGCGGCCGCTGATCTCCGAGGACACCGCCTTCTGGGGGCTCGTGCAGGCAGAGCTGCACAGCCGGCTGAACGCCGAACAGGCGCGGGCGGAAGAGCCCGCCCTGTCCGAGCGGCTGCGCGACGTGCTGGTCGACATGCTGCCGGGCGGGCAGGTCTCGGTCGCGCAGGCGGCGGCCCGGCTGGGTCTGTCGGAGCGTTCCCTGCAGCGGCGGCTGAAGGCCGAGGGGACCTCTTTCCAGTCCCAGCTCGACCGGGTGCGCTCGGACCTGGCGCGTGCCTACCTGGCGCGGGGCGACATGGGGGCGGAAGAGATCTCGTACCTCCTGGCCTACCGCGATCCGAACAGCTTCTACCGCGCCTTCCAGGGCTGGACCGGCATGACCCCGGCCCAGGCCCGCGGCGAGCTGGCCGAGTAAGCCGCCGAAAGGCTGGCAAAATCGCGCGCCACCTGCCACTTATGGGGTGGGTAAATGCGGAGTGGCGGCATGGCTGTGACCCAGTCGGATTGGATCGAGAATTTCGAGGGGCTGAACCAGCTGCCCTCCGAGCTGAAGGAGGAGCTGGTCGCGGGCTCGCGCATTGTCGAGATGAAGGCCGGGACGGTGGTCTTCTCTCCGGGCCAGTCGGCGGACAACCTGCTGCTTCTGCTGCGTGGCACGGTCCGCGTGCAGCAGAAGTCCGAAACCGGGCGCGAGGTCTTCCTCTACCGGGTTCACGCCGGTGACAGCTGCGTGCTGAGCACCGCCTGCATGCTGGCCTTCGAGGATTACGCCGCCGATGGGATCGCCGAGACCGATATCCGCGCCGTGGCCATTCCCCGCGCGACTTTCGACGATCTGGTGGGGCGCTCGAAGCTGTTCCGCCAGTTTGTCTTCCGGGCCTATTCGCGGCGGCTGACGGATCTCTTTACCTTGATCGACGACATCGTCTTCCAGCGCATGGACGTGCGCCTGGCCGCGCGGCTGCTGGAGCTGGCCGAGGATGACGTGGTCCGCGCCACGCATCAGTTTCTGGCCAATGAGCTGGGCACGGCTCGGGAGGTGATCTCCCGGACCCTGGCCGAGTTCCAGCGCCGTGGCTGGGTCGAGCTGGCCCGTGGCGAGGTCCGCATCGTCGGCCGCGCCGGGCTGCAGCGCCTGGCGCGTTCGGCCGGGACCTCCTAGCGCACTTCGGGCGCGCGCGTCGGGGTCTGGCTTCGGGTCTAGTATCCGGGCGGCAGGGCGATTTCCCAGCCCGTGGGCCAGATGGCGACGATATTGCCCTCTCTCGCAGCCAGCGCCGGGGCCCAGGCGGGCCCGACGACGGGCATCGGAAGTTGCTGAAGAAAGACCAGCAGCCAGAGCCCCGCCACGACCGCCGCTGCTGGCGCCCAGATCCGCCGCAGCGCGAGGCCCAGCAGGTAGAAGAGGCCGGTCACCGGGTGCAGGAACCAGCACAGCAGGGCCAGGAAGAGCCACGGCGCGGGCTGCCGTCCGGCGACCAGCGCGGCGGCGAGCACCAGAAAGACCAGCGGAGCATGGTAGTATCGCGCGGCCGCGCTTGGGACGGTGAGGTATTCCTCGGGCGAACCGAGGGCCAGGAAGGTGCTGAGGATGGCAGAGAAGAAGGCCGTGGCAAGCATCAGCAGCGCCGCCAGGTTGCCCTGTCGCCAGGCGGCCCAGCCCAGGGCGGCATGGGGCAGCAGCAGCAGCAGGGGCAGCCAGATCAGTCGCAGGTCGCCGTCCCTCAGATCGGTCAGCCGGGCGAGGCTCCAGTCCAGGGCGATGCCATCAAGCAGCGGGTAGGCGGCGATCTTGGCCAGCGGGACCAGCAGCAGGGAGGCTTCCAGCGCAAAGTCCCGCCCGGTGACCGCGTCACGGTTCAGCATGATCAGCACAAGCTGCACGCTGGCGGTCAGCAACAGCACCGCAGCCTCGGCGCCGCGCGCCCGGTCGCGCTCCAGCAGGGCGCGCAGCAGGAAGAAGGGGCCAAGGAAATTGGCCGGCACCCCCGAGAAACCACAGAGCGCCAGCAGGGCCAGCCTTGCTCCCTGCTCGCCTCGGGAGCCGCAGGGCAGCGCCAGCAGCAGGCCGGCGATCACCGCCGTGTGGAAATGGGCATTGGTGGCATTGGCCCAGACCTCTGACGGGGTGATCATCAGCATGGCGGCCAGCACCAGCGCGCAGCCGCCGGCAGAGAGGCCCAGGCGTCGGGCGGGAAAGACCAGCAGCGCCGCCGCGCCCCATTGCAGCGCCAGGGTGCCCAGGGTGGTCACCGCAGGTGCCACCGCAAGCGGCACCTGTCCCGCAAGCCAGACCAGGAGGTTGGTCACCAGCTGAAGATGCCCCTGGAAGAGGAACCGCAGGCCCTCAAGCCCCGGCGCGCTCCAGATCGCGGGCGCGAAATAGGTCCCTTCCTCGGCCCAGAAGCGGCCCGGCGGCAGCAGGGGAGAGACCTTCCAAAGACTGAGCAGGACAAAAGCCAGGAACAACGCAGGGGCCAGGACTCTTCTTGTCTGCTGCGGGTCTGCGATCATCGAACGGGCCTCGTCTGTCCGCGCGGCGGGGCGGGTTTCAGGCTGGGCCGCGCGTCATCTGGAAATTTTTTGCGGATAAAAAGGTTTTTGTGTCAATGCATTGAACGATTTTTCATGGCAGATGTCCGCTTCTGTGACCAAGTCACCGAGTCCCAGGCCCCCGACATGCCATAAAGTGGGCGATCCGATTCACGGAGCCTGACTTTCGTCGGGGTAAACAGACAAGACGACCGGAGTGACCATGACCCGTTCCCGCTTCGCGCTCCCCCTCCGGGAGATGCAGAAATGATTACCGAATTCACCCCGCTGACCTCTGCGCTCGGCGGCATGATGGTGGGCCTTGCGGCCACCCTGCTGATGGCCCTTCACGGGCGTATCTTCGGTGCCACCGGCATCGTCGGCGGGTTGCTCAGACCCGGCGACCGCAATGACTGGATGATGCGCGCCGCGCTGCTGGCCGGCATGGTCGCAGCCCCGACGCTGCTTCTGGTGCTGACCGGGAAGATGCCGCAGATCCAGGTGCCCGTCTCGACCCCCGCGATCCTCATCGGCGGTGTCGTCGTCGGTGTCGGCGTCTTCTTCGGCGGCGGCTGCACTTCGGGCCACGGCATCTGCGGCAATGCCCGCTTCTCGCGCCGTTCGATCGCCGCAACCCTGACCTTCATGGCGGGCGCCTTCCTCAGCGTCTTCGTCATGCGCCACCTGATCGGAGCCTGACCCATGCGCCTTCTGACCGCTTTCCTCATCGGCCTGCTCTTTGGCGCAGGCATCCTGATCGCCGGCATGTCCAACCCTGCCAAGGTGCTGAACTTCTTTGACATCGCGGGCACCTGGGATCCCTCGCTGGCCTTCGTCATGGGCGGCGCCCTGCTGGTGGCCGTGCCGGGCTACCGCCTGGTGCTGGGCCGTCCGAAGCCGCTCTTCGAGCAGGGCTTCCAACTGCCCGACACCAAGCGTATCGACCTGCCGCTGATCGCGGGTTCGCTGACCTTCGGCCTGGGCTGGGGTGTCGCGGGCTTCTGCCCCGGTGGCGCACTGCCGGCGCTCGGCACCGGACGCACCGAGGTGCTGATGTTCGTCGGCGCCCTTGTCACCGGCCTGCTGCTGGCCCGTTACATCCGCAACTTGATGCAGAACAACCTGCAGACCGCCTGAACACCTTCGCCTGGAAAGGAGACGATCATGACCTATCAGACCCACCCCGAGGTGACCCCTCAGGTCACCGGCTTCTTTGACGAGGCCACCAACACCATTTCCTACGTGGTCAAGGACCCGAACTCCAACTCCGTCGCCATCGTCGATTCCGTCATGGACATCGACTATGCGGCGGGGCGGATCTCCTACCATGCCGCGGATGAGCTCATCGGCTTCATCAAGGGCAATGGCTACAAGCTGGAATGGCTGATCGAGACCCATGTCCACGCCGACCACCTCTCGGCCGCGCCCTATATACAGGGCAAGCTGGGCGGCAAGCTGGGCATCGGGCGCAACATCACCACGGTGCAGGATACCTTCGGCAAGATCTTCAACGAAGGCACCGAGTTCCAGCGTGACGGCAGCCAGTTCGACCGGCTCTTCGACGATGGCGACACCTACATGGTGGGCGGCATGGAGTGCCTTGCAATCCACACCCCCGGCCATACGCCCGCCTGCATGACCCATGTCATGGGCGATGCGGCCTTCGTCGGCGACACGCTCTTCATGCCCGACGGCGGCTCGGCCCGCGCGGACTTCCCCGGCGGCGATGCCGGAGAGCTTTACGACAGCATCCAGAAGGTGCTGGCCCTGCCGGACGATACCCGTCTCTTCATGTGCCACGACTACGCCCCCAATGGCCGCGAAATCCGCTGGGAGAGCACGGTGGCCGAGGAGAAGGCCCACAACATCCACGTCGGCGAAGGCCGCAGCAAGGAAGAGTTCGTCAAGTTCCGCACCGAGCGCGATGCCCAGCTCGACATGCCGAAGCTGATCATCCCCTCGCTGCAGGTGAACATGCGCGGTGGTGAGCTGCCGCCGAAGGACGAGGACGGAAAGACCTTCCTGAAGGTGCCGATCAACGGCCTCTGATCGCGAGGCAGGGCCCTCCGCCGCAGCGGGGGGCCGGCAATTGCGAGTACCCCGGAGGGGTCGGGACCTGGTCCCGGCAGGGGCAGGACCTCCGGGGAATGTTAATCTACTGCCCCCCAAGATTTCCGGGCGCGGCCCCGGTGCGACAGCGCCGGACCGTGCCGAGCCTGACTTGGCCCGAGCCCTTCATGCGGGGGGCAGGGCCACGGGGCGCGGTTCCCGCAAGCCGCTCCCCTGGTGCCGCAGGCCTGTCCCTGCCGGCGGCAACCAGGGGCGAACGGGGCGTCCCGACCCCGTTCGCCCCAGATTTCCCGGTTCCGGCGCCGCGCGCCGGCCTTACGAAAGATGAGACCCATGCTGCAAGGCCTTCGCCAATACCTCCCCATTCTCGACTGGGGCCGGAGCTACAGCCGCAACCAGCTGTCCAACGACCTCGTTGCGGCGGTGATCGTGACCATCATGCTGATCCCGCAGTCGCTGGCCTATGCGCTGCTGGCCGGGCTGCCGGCCGAGGCGGGGATCTATGCCTCTATCGTGCCGATCCTGCTCTATACGGTCTTCGGCACCTCGCGCTCGCTGGCCGTGGGGCCCGTGGCGGTGGTCTCGCTGCTGACCGCGGCGGCGATCTCGGACGTGGCGCAGCAGGGGACCATGGGCTACGCCGCCGCGGCGCTGACGCTGGCGATGCTCTCGGGGGCCATGCTGACGGTGATGGGGCTCTTCCGGCTGGGGTTCCTGGCCAACTTCCTGTCGCATCCCGTGATCGCCGGCTTCATCACGGCCTCGGGCCTGCTGATCGCGGCCAGCCAGCTGCGCCACGTGCTGGGCGTTGAGGCGGGTGGCGGCACGCTGATCGAGCTGGGTGAGACGCTGCTGCCGCAGCTGAGTGCCACCAACCTGGTGACGCTGGCCATCGGCCTGCCGGCGATCGGTTTCCTCTTCTGGGTGCGCAAGGGGCTGAAGCCCATGCTGCGCCGGGCGGGCCTCGGGCCGCGCCTTGCCGATGTCATCGCCAAGGCCGGACCCGTCGCCGCCGTGGTCGTCACCACCGTGCTGACCTGGGGCCTGGGCCTTGAAGAGCGCGGCGTCGCCATCGTCGGTGCCGTGCCGCAGGCGCTGCCGCCCTTCACCCTGCCGGATCTTTCGCCCGCGCTCATCAGCCAGCTCTTCGTGCCGGCGCTGCTGATCTCGATCATCGGCTTCGTCGAGAGCATTTCGGTTGCCCAGACCCTGGCCGCGCGCAAGGGCCAGCGCATCAACCCCGACCAGGAGCTGATCGGCCTCGGCGCCGCCAACCTCGGCGCGGCCTTCACCGGCGGCTACCCGGTCACCGGCGGCTTCGCGCGCTCGGTCGTGAACGATGACGCAGGCGCCGAGACCCCGGCGGCAGGCGCCTTCACCGCGCTTGGCCTGGCCTTCGCCGCTGCCTTCCTGACGCCCCTGGTCTACTTCCTGCCCAAGGCGACCCTGGCCGCGACGATCATCGTCGCCGTCCTCGGCCTCGTCGATTTCTCGATCCTGCGCCGCACCTGGGCCTATTCGCGGGGAGACTTCTGGGCCGTTGCCGCCACCATCGCCCTGACCCTGGGCTTCGGCGTCGAGACCGGCGTCTCGGCTGGGGTGCTGATCTCGATCCTTCTGCACCTGCTGAAGACCTCGAAACCCCATGTGGCCGAGGTGGGCCTGGTTCCCGACACCCACCATTTCCGCAATATCGACCGCCATCCGGTGCAAAGCGATCCCACCCTGCTCAGCCTGCGCGTGGACGAGAGCCTCTATTTCGTCAATGCCCGCTTCCTGGAGGATTGCGTGATGAACCGCCTTGCCGAAGGCTCGCCGGTCGAGAACGTCGTGCTGATGTTCTCGGCGGTGAATGCGGTGGACTTCTCGGCGCTGGAAAGCCTCGAAGCACTGGACGCCACCCTGCGCCGTCGCGGCATCAAGCTGCACCTGAGCGAGGTGAAGGGCCCGGTGATGGACCGCCTCAAGGGCAGCCATTTCATCGAGCACCTCAGCGGAGAGGTCTTCCTGTCGCAATATGATGCCTGGTGCCGGCTGGCACGGCAGGGTCAGACGCCCGGCCCGGTGAAGGCCGCTGCCGAATAGGTGGACGTATCGACTGGTCCTTGCAGGATGATCTTTGCGGGATATGATCTTTCCCGGAAACATCTTCGCGGCGTACCGATGGCCCTGATCCTGTTACTTGAAGACGAGTTTGACCAGGCGGTCCTCTTCCAGGAGTACCTCTCCAGGGAGGGGCACGAGACCCGCATCTGCACGGGTGCCCGCGAGGCGATGCAGTATCTCGCTGCCACGCCCCACGACCTGGTGATCACCGATATCTTCGTGCGCGACCGTGGCGCGGTGGTGCCCGATGGGGGGCTGCGGCTGATCGGTTCGATCCGCCGCGCCTGGAAACCCGAAGGCTGCGCCACCCCGGCCAATGTGCCGATCCTGGCGGTCTCGGGGGCCTTCGACGGGCCCAGCAAGGAGTATTTCCTGGAACAGGCCCAGGCCATCGGTGCCGACCTGGCGCTGCCTAAGCCGGTAGAGCCGGAGGCCCTGCACGAGGCGCTGGAAAAGCTGCTGAGCGCCTAGACGGTTTCGTCCCAGTCCCTCGGGCGGTCGTCCTTGCCCCCACCGGACCCGCCGCCGCTCGTGGCCAGCGCCTCGGCCAGCGCGTCCAGCAGGACCTCGGGGGGGCAGGGCTTGCGCAGCATGCGGCCTTCGACCTCCAGCCGCCGCCCGGCTTCGGCATGGCCGGTGTAGCCGGTCAGGTAGACCACGGGGATGTCCGGACGTAGCACCCGCGCCTCGCGGGCCAGGGCGAAACCGTCGAGGTGGGGCATGGCGATATCGGTCAGGATTATGTCGGCCGCCGAAGGGTCCTTCAGCAGGATATCCAGCCCGATGGAGCCGTTCTCGGCCCCGATCACCCGGTAGCCCGCGCTGGCGACCGTGGCGGTCAGCAGGGCGCGCAGGGGGTCCTCGTCTTCCGCCAGCAGCACGGTCTTGCCGTCTCCGGGCGTGATCTCTGCCTGGGCCTCGACTGAGGCGGCGGCGGGGGCAGAAGCGGCGGACGCGGGCGTGGTGCGGGGCGGCAGCGGGGCGGCAGACCCCGCGGCGCGCGGTGGTTCCGGGACAATGCGCCCGGGCCTGGCGGCGGCGACCGGCGGATTGGCAACCATGTCGCTTTCCTGGCCCTGTGGCAGGATTAGGTGGATGACCGTGCCCAGTCCGGGTTCGGACTCGATGCGCAGATCGCCCTCGGCGCCGATGGCGAAGGCATGCACCATCGACAGGCCCAGCCCGTTGCCGGACTTGCCGGGCTTGGTCGTGAAGAAGGGCTCCAGCGCGCGCTCGCGGACCTCTTCGGGCATGCCGGGGCCGTCATCGGCCACGACGATCTCGAGGTAGCGCCGTTTGGTGTCGAACTTTGGCGCATCGGGCGCCTCGGCACGGATCAGCTCCTGCCGCCGGCCCCCGCGCAGCTCGCCACGGTCGAGGGCGCGGGCGGTGATGGTGATATGGTGGCCCTGCTCGGCATCGCGCATGGCGTCGCGGGCGTTGATCACCAGGTTCAGCACCGCATCCTCGAGCATGCCGCGATCACAGAGCGCCGCCAGGCCGGGCTGTTCGAGCTTCAGCTGCAGATCCAGGTTGGTCTCGGCCAGCTGCGGCCGCGCCAGCGCCTCGATATCAAGGAAGAGATTCGAAAGTTGCAGCACCTCGGGTGCGCCGCGCCGGGGCCGGGTCGAGGTCAGCAGCCGGCCGGTCAGGCTCTGGCCGCGCTCCACCGCCTTGCGGGCGCTGGTCAGGAAGTTGCGGGTCTTCTCGGGCAGCTCCTCGGACATCGACAGGTCGAGCGCGTAGTAGATCGTGGCCAGCAGGTTGTTGACGTCATGGGCGATGCCCGAGGTCACCTGGCCAAGGGTGGTCATCCGGCTGTGCAGCTCTTCGGCGCGGCGGCGGCGCTCCTGCTCGGCCGCGCGCGAGGTGAGCTGGAAGAAGATGATCACGCTGGCCAGCAGCAGCAAGAGCGCCGACAGCAGGATGGTCTGGAACCGCAGCTCGCGGGCCTGGGCGGTCTGCCACTCGCGGATGGCCGTCTGCACCTGTGTGTGGACCCGGCGCAGGTCCAGCGCCGCCTCGTCGTCGGGCACGCGCACGAGGGCGTCGATCTCGGGGATCGACAGGCCGCGTTGCTGTGCGTCGCGGGCCAGGTCGATGCGTTCGCGGTAGGCCTTCAGCGTGCCGCGCAGGTCCGAGATGTCGATCTCCTGGTCGATCTGGAGGCCAAGGCGCTGGATGCGCAGCATGGCGGCGACGGCCGCTTCATAGCTTTCGACGGCGCGGTCGAAGTAGGCGGGTTCGTCCGGGCGCAGGATGGCGTTCTTGAAGTGGTGGATGAAGCCCGCGTAGCCGATGGCGCGCTCGAGGTCCTGCAGCGCCGAGGGCAGGGATTGGGCGGCGACCTCGGTCTGCCCTCGACGGTCGCGGTCGAGCAGCCCGTAAAGCGGCGGCGCCAGGAAGGCCAGCGCCGCGACGATCCAGAGAAGCCGCCGCATGAACGGGCGGTTGAGCAGCAGGTAGAGCCGTTCCCAGGGTTTCAGCGGTCGTTGCAGATGTCGAAAGGGCAACCGGGAACCTCCTGCGGGATCCGGCCTGTCCAGGGAAACCCTGGGCTCCGGGTCAATCCACCGATAGCACGGCCCCCGCCTTGGGCGAAAGCCCTCGGCCATGAGACCATTCGGCAGGGTCGGTTTCCCGGTCTAGTTGCCCTGTTCGGCGGTCTGCGGCAGCAGGAAAAGCCCGTCCCGAGGGGCCACGCCAATGCGCAGGCGGCAGCCGTAGGCGGTTTCGAGAAGCCTGTCGGTCAGCACCTCTGCGGGCGCGCCAGCACCCAGCACCCGCCCCTGGTTCAGCAGCACCACCTCCTGGGCGAACATCGCGGTGAGGTTGAGATCATGCATCACCGCGACGACGCCGCCGCCGTTGCGGGCGAAGGCGCGGGCGATCTCCATGACCTGCAACTGGTGGCCGATGTCCAGCGCCGAGACGGGCTCGTCAAGGAAAAGCCAGCGTGGGCCATGGTGGCCGCGCGGGGCGTCGAGCTGGGCCAGCACGCGGGCCAGCTGCACGCGCTGCTGCTCGCCGCCCGAGAGCTCCTGGTAGTAACGTTCGGCGTAGTGGCCGAGGTCGACCTGCGCCAGCGCCTGGCGGGCCCGCGCCGCGCCGCCCGCGCCCTCGGCCCCGAGGCGTACCACCTCGAGCACGGTGAAGGGAAAGGCCAGCGAGGTCGCCTGGGCCAGCACGGCGCGGCGCTGTGCCAGCAGCCAGGGCTCGGCGCGGGTCACGTCGAGCGCGCCCATGCGGATGGTGCTGCCGGGGGCGCATTGCCCGGCGATTTCGCCGGTCAGGCAGCGCAGCAGCGTGGTCTTGCCAGAGCCATTGGGGCCGACGATGGCCGTGACCTCTCCGGGGCGCGCGGTGAAATCGACGCTGTCGAGGATCTGCTTGCCGCGCAGGCCGAGGCGGATGTTGCGGCCCGAGAGGTGCTCGTCCGCCTCCGCCGCGGCGGGCGCATGTGTCAGGGGGGCGTTCACAGGTCCAGCACTCCTCTCTGGCGCAGCAGGATCCACAGGAAGAACGGCCCGCCGAGGATGGCGGTGACGATCCCGATGGGCAGCTCTGCGGGGGCGATGACTACCCGGCTGATGATATCGGCGACAAGCAACAGCGCCGCGCCCAGCAGGGCGGCATTGGGCAGCAGCTCGCGGTGGTCGGGGCCCGAGACGAGGCGCAGCAGATGCGGCACCACGATGCCCACGAAGCCGATGCCGCCGGACATGGCGACGGCGGCGCCGGTGGCGGCGGCGACGGCGAGGATGGCCAGGTTCTTCACCCGCTGGATGCGGATGCCCAGGTGGTAGGCGGCGGCCTCTCCCAGGCTCAGCGCATTGAGCCCGCGCGCCAGCAGCGGCGCGGCGCAGAGCGCGGGCAGGATCACCGCCATGCCGGTCAGCACCTTGGGCCAGGTCGCCCCGGCGAGAGAGCCCATGCCCCAGAAGGTCAGGTCACGCAGCTGGTTGTCGTCGGCGATATAGACCATCACCCCCGAGGCCGCCCCGGTCAGCGCGCCGAGGGCGATGCCCGCCAGCAGCATCACCGCGACCGAGGTCCGCCCCGAGCGGGTCGCCACGCGGTAGAGCAGGATGGTCGAGAGCCAGCTGCCCAGGAAGGCCGCCAGCGGCACCAGGTAGAACCCGAGCGCCGTCAGCAGGCCCAGGGGCAGGAAGGCGCCCAGCACGATGGCCGTGATCGCGCCCAGGCCCGCGCCTGCGCTGACGCCGACGATGCCCGGATCGGCGAGCGGATTGCGAAACAGCCCCTGCATCAGCGCGCCCGAAACGGCCAGCGCCGCGCCCACGCCCATTCCCATCAGCGTGCGCGGCGCACGAATCTGCCAGAGCACGATGCTGTCGGACAGAGGGATCGCCTCGCCGCGCAGCACCGCCGCCAGTGACTGCCAGAGGCTGGTGCCCGCCGCGCCGACAGCAAGGCTGAGCAGCACCGTGACCAGCAGGACCCCGGCAAGCACGAGCCTCAGCTGTCGGGCGCGCCGCCGGCGGTCTCCATGTTCGAGGGCCGGCGCCTCGGGGTGGGGCAGGGCGACCATGGCTCAGCCCCCTTGGTTGAGGGCGGTGCCGCTGTCGCGCAGGGCGCGCGCCAGGTCCCGCACCGCATCCGCCGTGCGCACCGAGAAGCCCAGCATGTACATGCCGTCCATGGTGACGAAGGCCTCCGCCTGGCCCGCTGGGGTGGTGGCGATGGCCGGGTTGGCCAGCAGCATCTCGGTGGTCGAGGTATGCTCTCCGTTGCGCGACATCATCAGGATCACGTCCGGCGCGGCGCGGGTGATCGCCTCGTCGGTCAGGGTCTTGTAGCCGGGGTATTCGGACACCGCGTTCTGCGCTCCGACCATGTTGATGATCCCGTCGGCCGCGGTGCCGGTGCCCGAGGCCATGACCCGGCCGCCCTGCATCGAGATGATGAAGAGCACACGCTTGTCCATGGCCCCGGCCTGGGCCATGGCGGCATCCAGATCGGCGGCCACCTCCTCGGCCAGGGCCTCGGCCTCGGCGCTGACGCCCAGCACTTCGCCCACGCGGTGGATCTTGGCCAGGATCGCCGCGCGGTCGAAGCCCTGCGGCACTTCGCGGAAGGGGATGCCGGCGTTTTCCAGCAGTTCCACCGTCTCGGGCGGGCCGGCCCCCTCGTCGGTCAGGATCAGGTCGGGCTGCACCGAAAGCACCCCCTCGGGCGAGAGCCTGCGGATATAGCCCACGTCGGGCAGAAGCTCTGCCTCGGGCGGATAGGTCGAGGTCGTGTCGCGGGCCACCAGCCGGTGTTGCTGGCCCAGGGCGAAGACGATCTCGGTCACCCCGCCGCCGATCGAGACGATGCGGCTGGCCGGGGTCTCTGCCAGCGCGGGCGAGAGCGAGACGGGCAGCGACAGGGGCAGGGCGGCGAGGCCGGCGAGCAGGATGCGTCGGGTCAGGCTCATGCCGGGACCTCCTCGGCCAGGCGAGAGGTTTCCTCTTCGACCAGTTGCAGCCAGGCGGGGTAGTGGTCGCCCTCGGCGCTGCGCAGCCCGAAGACCTGGGCGATGAGCGCACCCTGGGCGTCGAAGAACTCGATCGAAACCGCCGGGCCGCGCCGCGAGGGCTTCTCGACCGCCCAGACCTCGGTGATATGGTCGCCGCGCAGGTGCATGTCGAAACCGGGATCGAGCACGTTCAGCCAGGGGCCCATGGTCTTGATCGGGCCGATGGGGCCCGAGAAGATCTGGATGCAGCCCGCGTTGCCGACGAAGATCATCGAGGGCGTGCCGGTCTCGGCCAGCCGGTCGAGGATACGGCCCACCGAAGCGATCTCGAGCCGGCGGGCATAGGGGGCGCCGACGATGCGATAGGCGCCGAGGCGGTTGATCTTGTGCTTGCGCATGAGGGCGGGGAACTTGTGGCTGTCGCCCATCCCGGCCCAGTCGCCGCGCAGGGCCTCGGTCACCTCGGGACGCAGGATCGGGGCCTCGACGGCGGCGCGGGGGGTGGTCTCCAGCTGTGGCGACTGGTCCTTCAGCCGCAGCGCATCGCGCAGGGCCAGCCAGCCCTCGGGCTCGGCGCCTTTCGGCAGGTAGATCTTGTGTACCGCATCGCCCGCGGCGTCGAAAACCTGGAAGGAGAGGCGCGGTCCGGCCTTGGTCTCGGCCACCACGGTGAAGCCATGCACCCAGTGACGGCGGAAGATGCGCAGGTCGATCCCGTCGCCCAGCACCAGGCCCGCGTGTTCGCCGGGACGGTAGCCGCCATAGGACCCCTCGACCTCGCTGACGATGCTCTCGTTGCGGGTCAGGGCCATCACCGGGCCCAGCGTCTCGACGCCGGGCAGCAGGTTGTCGGGGTCGGCGCTGATCCTCGTCACCTTGTCGCCATCGACACGGGCCGCCAGCAGGTCGGCCTCGGAGACCCCGAGGCTGGCGGCCAGGTCACGCGGGCGCAGGGTGCTGTCGGCCAGGGCCTGGCGGAGCTGCTCGGGGGTGGGTTTCGTCGTGTCGTTCATCCATCAACCTCTTGGAATTCCCGGAAAGGGGAGAAGGCTGGCATGGACGCAACACTGCGGAGCTGGCTCTCGTGTGATTTGTTGACAGAAATACTCGGATAGAATAGGCGGCGCAAGCCCTCCCTGCGGATCGACCCGCGGCGGGGCCTCGCGCCAGCCCCCAGGCCAGCCTTTTCCATGACATCAAGAACGAGCCCAGGGGATTACCATGCCCGCACGTCACCCCGTGCGCGCGCTGCTACTGTGCAGCGCCGCCTTCAGCCTTCCCGCTTTCGCCTTCGCCCAGGACGCGATGATCGAGCTTGCGCCGATCACGGTACAGTCCAAGCGCGAGGTGCAGACCGATACCGCCCTTGCCGAAACCATCGTCGATGCGGAGGAGATCCAGGACCGGCAGGCCGACACGATTGCCGACCTCATCGAAACCGCCCCCGGCGTGAACCTGATCAATGGTGGGACACCCACTGGTTCGGGTATCAACATCCGCGGCTTCGGGGCTTCCGGCTCCTACGGCACCGACAGCAAGGTCGGCGTCTTCGTCGGCGGAGCGTCCAAGGGCTCGGAAGAGCTCTACCGTATCGGCACCCAGCTCTACACCGACCCCAACCTGTACCGCGAAGCCAAGGTACTGCGCGGTGTCGGCGGGACGCTGGAGTATGGCTCCGGCTTCTTCGGCGGCATGATCCGGCTTGAGCCGATCCAGGCTGCGGACATGACCGACGGCGAACCCGGCTTCAAGCTGCGTCAGCTGTTGCAGTATTCCTCGAACGGGGATGGGGCCGTGTCCTCGACCACCCTTGCCTGGCAGCCCAATGACTGGATGGAGCTGCTGGCCAACTACACCTGGCGCGACACGGGCCTGCCCACCGATCCCAACGGTGCCGAGCTGACGACCGACAACTCGGTGCTGCCGTCCTGGCTGATCAACAGCCGCTTCACCTTCGGCAACAGCGGCGAGCAGCAGTTGAGCTTCCTGCTGTCCGAAACCGAAAGCGAAGAGCTGGACGTGCCCTATGATTCCTTCAGCTGGGACAACTCCATGTTCGGGAACGTGGATCGCCGCGTGAAGGACCGGACGGCGGCCCTGCGCTATGAGTATGCGTCTCCGACCTCGGACCTGCTGAACCTTCACGCCGAGTTGTCCTATTCGGATCAGGACATCAACCTCGAGGACCTGGGCGGCGGCATGTTCCCGCTGGACCTGAAGGATGCGGACTATCGCTATGAAACGACCGCGCTGCTGGTGAAGAACACCGCCAATATCCATGGCGCGCTGGCCTCGCACGAGCTGCGGACCGGGGTCGAGCTGCAGCACCGCGAGCGCTTCAACTCGAACAGCGATGCGCCCGGTGGCATCGACAAGCGCCTCTCGCTCTTCCTTGTCGACGACATCACCATGGGCGCCCTGACCCTGACGCCGCAACTGCGCGCGGAAAAGCAGTGGGTCAGCGGCACGAAGTACGGCTACGGCGAGTACGAGAACGATACCCTCATGGGCGGTGTCTCGGCGCTTTATGACCTGGGGGGTGGCTTTTCGGTTCTGGGCGGGCTGCACTACAATGAAAGCCTGCCGATCATCGACGATATCGCGGGATCCAACGCCGACGACTTCATGAACACGGTCGAAAAGGCGACGACCATCGAGGCAGGCTTTGCCTACGAGGGCGCCGACCTGCTGGCGGATGGCGATGCCCTGTCGTTCAAGCTTCTGGCCTATGACACCCACGTCTGGGACAACACCACCTACGGCATGCGTGCCGGGCCGGGAACGACCGTGCATTATGACGCGATCGACCTCTGGGGCGCCGAGATCGAGGCCAATTACTCCATGGCCAGCGGTTTCTACGTCGACGCCAATGCCAATATCGCGCGCGGCAGCTACACCCTTGGTGCAGACCGTGGCGACTTTAGCGGTGTGCCCAACGACGAGCTGCGCCTGTCCCTGGGCCGAAAGTTCGGCGACGAGCTTGATCTGTCCTGGGAAGCGGTCTTCGCCGCCGACATGGACCGTGCCAGCACGTCCTCGGATGGCTACGTCGTGCATAACCTGCGAGCCACCTACAAGCCGCAACTCGGCATGTTTGAAGGCACCGAGGTCCGCCTCGGGATCGAGAACCTGCTGGACGAAGTCTACAAGCCTCATCTCGCGCAGCGCAACGGACCCGGTCGCACGATCAAGGTGAGCCTGGCCAAGACCTTCTGATCAGGTTTTGCCCCCTGGGTGCCGCCGCGCGCACCACGGACCCCGCATGGCTCTGCCTTGCGGGGTTTCGCCTCTCCGGGGGGGGCTTGAAAGAAGGCTGAACGGGCCATTCATAATGACATGAATGTCATGTTGACATCCTTGTCACTCTGAATGACTGTCCGGTCAACATTCTGAGTCGGGAGTCGTTCATGGCGATGACAGCACGTATCCGAGGGTTGCTCCTGCTGGGCCTGGTGGCGGCGGGACCTGTCGCGGCGCAGGATGTGCCGCTGCCGGTGCATGTGGCCACCGCGACGCTCCAGGCGCCGCAAAGGGTCTTCCAGCTGACTGGCACCATCGAGGCGCTGGACCAGTATCCGGCGGGTTTCCGGGACGGTGGCCGGGTGATCTCGGTCGCGGTGGATGTGGGGGATGTGCTGCGCGCCGGTGACGAGATTGCCAGGGTCGATGCGGCCCGACGCGAGGCCAGCCTGCAGGCGGCACAGGCTGCTCTCGATGCGAACAGGGCGGCGCTGGCGCAGGCCGAACAGGCCCGCAGCCGGGCGAAGGGCCTGCTTGAGCGCGGCTCGGGCACCCAGGCCGCTCTCGACCAGGCGACCGAGGCCTTCCTGACCGCCCGCGCCGCCTGCGCCCAGGCCCGCGCCCAGCTGGCCACCGCCCGCCGCGCGGTCGAGGACACCCGCCTGACCGCCGACCGCGACGCCATCGTCATCACGCGCAGCGCCGAAACGGGGCAGGTGGTGGGCGCCGGGCAGCCCATCGTCACCCTGGCCTCGCTGGAGGGCCGCGAGGCTGTCTTCCTGACCCCGGACGATCCGCGCCTGAAAGAGGCGCTCGGCTCCGAGGTGACGATCCGCCCGCTTGGCGGGGGCGAGCGCACCACCGTTCCGGTCAGCGAAGTCTCTCCGGTGGTGTCCGGGACCGGCACCGTGACCGCCAAGGCCAGGATACCCGCTGCGGCGGCGCAGGGTTTCACCATCGGAGAGCCGGTGCTGGGCGAGCTGCGCCTCGATGACACGCCGGTGATCTCCGTGCCCTGGACCGCGCTCACCGCCAGCGCCGGGCAATCGGCGGTCTGGGTCCTGCCCGAGGGCAGGGACCGGGTGCGCCTTGTCCCGGTCGAGATCAGCGCCTTCAGCCGCGACCTGGTCGAGATCCGCTCGGGTCTTGCCGAAGGTGACCGGGTGGTGACCGAGGGGTCTCATCTGCTCTACCCCGGACGCAGCGTGACAGTGAAGGAGGGCAGGGGATGACCATGACCCGGAAGCCCTCCACCAGGACTGCCACCCGATCGGTGGCCCTTTTCCTGCCCCTGGCGCTGCTGGTGCTCTGCATCGGGCTGGCGCTGACCTTGCGCGCCGCCCATGCCGGCGGCGGCGCAGACGATCCAGCGGGCGACCCGCGCCCCGTGGTCTCGGAGCTGGTCATGGCCGATCCGACCCGCAAGCGCGCCTTCCCCGGCACCATCGAGGCCAAGCACGAGGCAGAGCTGGCCTTCCAGACCATCGGGCGCATCGCGCGGCTCGACGTGGCACCGGGAGATGTGGTCTCGAAAGGCGACGTGCTGGCGGTGCTCGACCGGGTTTCGCTGCAAGAGGACCTGCGCTCTGCAGAGGCGGCGCTGGCCTCGGCGCGGGCGGAGGCGGAATTCGCGGAAGCCAGCTATTCCCGCACCCGCGCCCTGGCGGATCGCGATATCGCCAGCCAGGCGCTGGTTGAACAGGCCGAGGCCCGGCGCAATGCGACCGCCGCCAAGGTCGCCGCCGCCGAGGCCGATCTGGATGCCGCCCGCGACGCGCTGAGCTTTGGCAGCCTGGTCGCGCCGATGGACGGGGTGGTGCTGTCGACCGCGGTCGAGGCGGGCTCGGTCGTTTCGGCGGGCACGACGGTGCTGACCCAGGCCGAGCTTTCGGGCCGCGAGGCGGTGATCGACGTGCCGACGGAATTTCTGGCCCTGCTGCCCGAGGATGCGCTCTTCGAGCTGCGCCGTCCGGGGAGCGATGCCGCGCCGATCCTCGCCCGCCTGCGGCTGATCGAACCCGTGGCCGATGACGTCCTGCGTGGCCGTCGCCTGCGCCTGGCCATCGAGGGCGACGAGACCGCCCTGCGCATCGGCTCGCTGGTCACGGCGACGCTGGCGGCCGAGAGCCTGCCGGTGATGACCCTGCCACGCTCTGCGATCACCGGCAGCGAGGCGGCGCCCATGGTCTGGCGGGTTTCGGGGGGTGGCAGCCGCAAGGTCCACCAGGTGCCGGTCACCCTGGGTGTGGCGGTCGGAGAGCGGATCGAGATCCGCAGCGGTATCGGGCTGGGCGACGAGATCATCGTCAAGGGCGCCCATTCCCTCAAGGACGGACAGACAGTCGGAGCGCGCGTCGAATGAAAACCGGTTTCAACCTCTCGGACTGGGCGCTGAACCACCGCTCCTTCGTCTGGTTCCTTATGGTCATCAGCCTGCTGGCCGGTGCCATCTCCTATACCTCGATGGGGCGCGAAGAGGACCCGAGTTTCACCATCAAGACCATGGTGATCTCTGCCGCGCTGCCCGGTGCCACCGCCGAGCAGACGGTGGTCCAGGTCACGGACCGGATCGAGAAGAAGCTGCAGGAGCTCGACAACCTCAAGAACACCCGATCGGTCACCTATCCGGGGCAGACGGTGATCTATGTCGACCTGATGGACACGGTGCGCGGCGATGCCGTCACCGATACCTGGCTGAAGATCCGCAACATGATGTCGGACCTCGAGCCGCAGATGCCCGAGGAATTCGCGGGCTTCTACTTCAACGATGATTTCGGCGATGTCTTCGGCTCTGTCTATGCCTTCACCTCGGACGGGTTCTCTCCGCGGGAGCTGGAAGAGCGGGTCGATGACATCCGCTCGGCCGTGCTGCAACTGGATGCCGCCGGCAAGGTCGAGCTGCTCGGCGTGCGCGAGCCTGTGGTGCATATAGAATTCTCGGCCGCCCGGCTCGCGGCGCTTGGGCTCGACAAGACCACGGTGATGAACACCCTGGCGGCCCAGAACGCCATCGTACCTTCGGGGTTCATCCACACCGGCGCCGAGCAGATCCTGGTGCGGGTCACCGGCCAGTTCGCCTCGGCCGAAGAGCTGGCCTATGCGCCGCTGCGCGCCGGTGAGACCTTCTTCACCCTCGCCGATGTGGCCGATATCACGCCGGGCTACGAGGACCCGCCCGCGTCGCTCTTCCGCTACAACGGGGACGAGGCCATTGCCCTGGCCGTCGGCATGCGCGCCGGAGAGAACATCCTGGACTTCGGCGAAGAGCTGCACGCCCTGATGGCGCGCATCTCAGCCGAGCTGCCGGTCGGCATCGAGATGAGCCTGGTCAACGACCAGCCCCATGTGGTCGACCATTCGATCAACCACTTCGTCCGCGCGCTGGTCGAGGCGGTGGTGATCGTGCTGGGGGTCTCCTTCCTGTCGCTCGGGGTGCGGGCGGGGCTGGTGGTCTCGCTGTCGATCCCGCTGGTGCTGGCCATCACCTTCGTCTTCCTCGACATGATGGACATCACATTGCAGCGGATCTCGCTCGGGGCGCTGATCATCGCGCTCGGCCTGCTGGTGGATGACGCCATGATCGCCATCGAGACGATGATCTCGCGGCTGGAGCTGGGAGAGAACCTGGCCAAGGCGGCCTCCTATGCCTGGACCTCGATCGCCTTCCCGATGCTGACCGGCACGCTGGTTACCGTGGCGGGCTTCATTCCCATCGGGCTGAATGCCTCGCAGGCGGGGGAATACACCCGCTCGCTCTTCTACGTCATCGCGATTTCGCTGATCGCCTCCTGGGTGGTGGCGGTGCTCTTCGCGCCGGTGCTGGGGGCAACCTTCCTGCCGCGCAAGATGAAGCATGAAGCCCATCGGACCGGGCGCATCCGCCGCGGCTTCCACGTGGTGCTGCGCGCTGCCATGCGCTTCAAGTGGGTCACCATCGCGGCCACCTTCCTGACCTTCGCCGTTTCGGTGGTGGGGCTGGGCATGGTCGAGCAGCAGTTCTTCCCCACCTCCGACCGCAACGAGATCCTGGTCGATGTCACCCTGCGCCAGAACGCCGATTTCGACGCCACCGACCAGGAGATCGCGGTCTTCGAGGACTGGCTGGCCGAGCAGGAAGAGGCGCAGTACTTCGCCACCTACGTCGGCCAGGGCGCGCCGCGCTTCGTGCTGACGCTGGATGCGCTGACCGCCACGCCGAACATCGGCCAGGTCATGATCATGACCGCAGACAACGCCAGCCGCGACGCGCTCAAGGCCAAGATCCAGGCCTTCGACCGCACCCGCACCGTGGCCGAGTACTTCCCCAAGTACCTCGAGCTCGGCCCGCCGGTCGGCAAGCCGGTGCAATACCGCGTCTCGGGTCCCGACTTTGAAGAGCTGCGCGACCATGCGCGCGAGCTGGCGGCGGTGATCTCGTCTGATCCCCGGCTCAGCGCGATCACGCTGGACTGGAACGAGCCCGCGCGGGTGGTCCGCGTAGTGCTGGACCAGGCGCGGCTGCGTCAGCTTGGGCTGACCCAGCAGGACGTGGCGCAGGCGCTCTATTCGCTCTTCGAGGGCGCGCCGGTCACCGATCTGCGCAGCGGCTCGAAGCTGATCTCGGTGCTGGCGCGCGGGGTCGAGGCCGACCGTACCACTCTCGAGGCGCTCGAGAACCTGCAGTTCGGCAATGCCAATGGCACGCCCATTCCGCTCTCTGCCTTCGCGCGGCTGGAGTGGGGCACCGAGCAGCCGGTCATCCACCAGCGCGACCGGGTGCCGACGATCACGGTCAAGGCGGCGATCCTCACCGCGGATCAGCCCGATACCGTGGTCTCGGATCTCGCCGGGGCGGTAGAGGACTTCCGCGCCTCGCTGCCTGCGACCTACAGCGTCGAGGTCGGCGGCTCGGTGGAAAGCTCTGCCGAGAGCCAGGCCCCCATCCTTGCCGTGATGCCCATCATGGTGCTGATCATGCTGACCCTGGTCATGGTGCAGATGCAGAGCTTCCGGCTGATGTTCGTGGTGCTCGCGGTGGCGCCGCTTGGCCTGATCGGCGTGGTGGCGGCGCTGCTGCCCGCCGGCGCCCCCCTGGGCTTCGTGGCGATCCTCGGGGTGCTGGCCCTGATCGGCATCCTGATCCGCAACTCGATCATCCTCTTCCAAGAAGTGAAGGACCTGCTGGCGCGCGGCCGCAGCCGCTGGGATGCGGTCTTCGAGGCCTCGGACAGCCGGGCCCGCCCGATCCTGCTGACCGCCGCCGCGGCCTCGCTGGCGCTGATCCCGATCTCACGTCAGGTCTTTTGGGGGCCGATGGCCTATGCAATGATGGGCGGTATCATTGCCGGCACGCTGATCACCCTGCTCTTCGCTCCGGCGCTCTATTGTGCAGTCTTCGGTGTGAAGCGGCCGCACTCGGGAGACGGAGAACCGGCTTGAGCCAGGACCATCGCAGCAAGGTCGCCGCCGAAAGGCGCGAGAAGATGCGCCGCCGCCTCGTCGAGGCGGCGGTGATGGTCTTTGCCGCCAAGCCCCAGGGGGACGTGGTGATCGAGGACGTGGTGGCCCGCGCCGAGGTCTCCCGCGGGACCTTCTACAAGTATTTCGACAGTCTCGACGAGTTGCTGGTCACGGTGAAGATGGCCATCGGCCACGAGGTGCTGGAGCATCTCGCCGCAAGGGGCCCGGTCTCGACCGACCCGGCCGAGGCGCTGGCCTATGACATCAAGTCCTTCATCCTCACCGTGCGCCGCTATCGCACCATCGGGCGCTTCTCGGCCAGCCTGGGGCTGGGACCGGGCGAGCTGATCATCGACATGGTGCCGGACTACATGACCTGGGGCGTCTCCAAGGGCCGCTTCTGCGATACGCCCTGCTGGCTTTTCGGCACCGTGCTGAAGGCCGGGGTGATCTCGGTGATGCTGCGCATCATGTCCGGAGAGGGCGAGGCCGAGGACAGCAACGAGGCGGTGGCGCTGATCCTGCGCAGCCTCGGCATCCCGCCCGACGAGGCGCAGCGCCTTTCGGCCACGCCGGGGCAGGAGCTGGAGGCGCCGCCGGGCACGCTCATCGCGCGGGTCGACGAAATCCGCCGTTCCCAGGGGGAAGTGGCCCACTGAAGCGGGCCTGTGATTTCGGTTTCTGAATTGGGCTTGCCGGTTTCGGATGCAGCCGCGCGGGGCCAGGTGACGCACAGGGCAGCTATGCAGTTCAGTTTGTTCATTTTGTATTGAACGGAAGCGACCGGCGTGGCAGGAGGCCGCCATGAGCGAGTCACCGATAGAAGATTTCATCCAGACGATGGGCCTGATGTGGAGCGCCGACGGCGGCCCCCGCATCGCCGGTCAGATCATGGGCTACCTGCTGCTCGAAGGAGAGCCGCGCACCCTGGCGCAGATGTGCGATGCCCTGCAGATCTCCAAGGGGTCGGCCTCGACCAATGCGCGCCTGCTGGAGGCCAAGGGCCTTGCCCGGCGGGTGCATCCGGTCGGCTCGCGGCAGGATGCCTTCCTGGCCGTACCCCATCCCGGCCCTTCGATGCTGAAGACCGTGGCCCTGCGGCTGCGGCGACAGGCGGACGAGATATCAAGGATCAGCGCGCAGTTCCCCGAAGACGAGGGCGCGGCGCAGCAAAGGGTCGTGGATTTCGCGGAATTCTACCGCAAATCCGCGGACTTCATGGACGAGTGGACCGCCCGGATCGAAAGCGATCGCGGCGACGATCCCAAGGAGAACTGACGATGGCGAAGAAGGACAAGGCAGCGAAGGCGGGCAAGCCCGCGGACGCCGCGCCGACCGAGGCCACACAGGCCGCTGCCGTGCAACCCGAGGACAAGAGCTCTGTCACGACGACGGACAAGACGAAAGACAGCCCCATGTCGCAGAAAGATCCCTCCAAACCCGATTGGGCGCTGAGCCGCCGCGAGCGCAAGGCCAAGGCCCGCGCCGAGGCAGGCCTGCCGCCGAAGAAGAAGCGCGGCTGGATCATCGCCCTGATCCTGGTGCTGCTGCTGCTGGGTGGCGGCTGGTGGTATCAGAATGGCGGCGCCGAGGTGCTGGCCGCGATGCAGTCGGACGAGGCAGAGGCCGGCGATGAAGCCGCCGCCGTTGCGCCAGAGCCCGAGGCAGAGGCCGCGCAGGACGCGGTCTCCGATCAGGCCATGCAGATCCTTCCGAGCGAGCTGACCGAGATCGAGACGATGCGCCTGCGCGAAACCGTGAAGGCCACCGGCGCGCTCTCGCCCTCGCAACAGGCCGCGATCTCGGCCGAGGTCTCGGCGCGGGTGACCGAGGTGCAGGTGCGCCCCGGTGATCGTGTCGAGGAAGGCGCGCTGCTGGCGCAACTCGATATCGAGGGTCTGACCAACCAACTGGAACAGCAACGGGCCTCTGCCGAGGCCACCCGCGCGCAGCTGCGCCTGGCCGAGACCCAGCTTGAGCGGACCCGCTCCCTGCTGGGCCGTGGCCTGACGCCCGAGTCGCAGCTGGACGCCGGTCAGGCCAATGTCGACCAGCTTGCCGCCAGCCTGGCCGCGCAGGAGAAGGGCGTGGCCAATGCCGAAGAGAACCTGGCCCATGCCCGCATCACCGCGCCCTTCACCGGCGTCGTGTCCTCGCGCTCGGTCGATCCGGGCTCCTATGTTTCCGTAGGCTCTCCGCTGGTGGCGCTGGTCGATCTGACCGTGCTGGAGTTCGAGGCCGCCGTGCCCGTGCGCTACACCCCGCGCCTCGCCGCGGGCCAGAAGGTCGAGCTGACGGTGGAAGGTGTGGGCGACCACGGTTTCACCGGCACGGTCGACCGCATCGCCCCGGTGGCGATCGAGGGTACGCGTATGCTGCCGGTATATGTCTCCATCGAGAACCCCGACGGGCTGCTGCGCGGTGGCATGTTCGCCGCCGGTCGCGTCGTGCTGGAAGAGACCGCCGAGGCCATCGGCATTCCTGCCGATGCGCTGCGTGAAGACGATGCGGGCACCTTCGTGCTCAAGCGCCAGGGCGACCTTGTGGTCCGCCAGGGTGTCGAGGTCGCACGCAGCTGGGAAGGCGGCCGCATGGTCGAGATCGCCTCGGGTCTGGAGCTTGGCGACGTGATCGTCTCGCAGCCCCTCGATCAGCTGCGTCCCGATACGCAGATCCTTGTTGTCGGAGAGTAACTGATGTTCCTGACCCGCATTTCCGTCGGTCAGCCGGTCTTTGCCACCATGGTCATGGTGGCAATGCTGGTGATCGGCCTCTTCTCCTACCAGCGGCTGCCGGTCGAGCAGCTGCCCGACGTGGATTTCCCTGTCGTCGCCGTGGTCACCGCCTATCCGGGCGCCACGCCCGAGGCGGTGGAGAACGACATCATCAAGCCCATCGAGGACGCGGTTTCGACCATCTCGGGGCTGGATTCCATCGAATCCACGGCCCAGACCAGCGCCTCCTTCGTGCTGATGATCTTCGAGCTGGAAGTCGACAGCGCCACCGCCGCGCAGGAGGTCCGCGACAAGCTGGCCCAGATCCAGGGCGATTTCCCCGAGGCTGCCAATGAACCGCAGATCCTGCGCTTCGACCCGAACGAGCTGCCGGTGCTCTCCATCGGCATTTCCTCCGAGGAGATCTCTCAGGGCAGCCTGACCCGCTTGGCCGATGACGTGATCGCCACCCGGCTGGCCAATATCTCGGGCGTGGGCCGGGCCTCGGTCGTGGGCGGCCTGCCGCAAGAGGTGCAGGTGCGTATCGACCCCGACCGCCAGGCCGCACTTGGCCTTGGCGTCTCGGAGGTGGTCGCGGCGCTGCAGTCGGACAACTCCGACCTGCCCGCGGGCCAGATCACCCAGGGAGATTCGGCGCAGTCGGTGCAGGTGCAGGGCCGTATCCCCGGCCTGCGCGACTTCGAGGATGTCATCGTCGCCCGTCGCGGCGGCCAGCCCGTGCGCCTCGGCGACGTGGCCGACATCCGCCTCTCGCTGGCCGAGGAAGAAAGCCTGGCCATGCTCGACGGCAAGCGCGCGCTGGCAGTGGACGTGGTGAAGACCCAGGGCTCCAACACGGTGGCCGTGGCCGAAGCCGTGCGCCACGAGATCGAGAAGATGTCCGCCGAGAGCCAGTTCGACGGCGTCAAGCTGGAGGTCATCCGCGACAACGCCAAGCCGGTGGAAGAGAGCTTCCACTCGGTCCAGTCGATGATGATCGAGGGCGCGCTGCTGGCCACGGCCATCGTCTTCCTGTTCCTCAACTCATGGCGCTCGACGGTGATCACCGGCCTGACCCTGCCGATCTCGATCATCGGCACCATGGCGGTGATCTACTTCCTGGGCTTCACGCTGAACATGATGTCGATGATGGCGCTCAGCCTCGCGGTCGGCATCCTGATCGACGATGCCATCGTGGTGCGCGAAAACATCATGCGGCACCTGCACATGGGCAAGAGCCACGTGCAGGCGGCGCTGGATGGCACCAACGAGATCGGCCTGGCCGTGCTGGCCACCACCCTTTCCATCGTCGCGGTCTTTCTGCCCGTGGCCTTCATGGAGGGCATCCTCGGCCGCTTCTTCCTGCAGTTCGGGGTGACCGTCTCTGTCGCGGTGCTGATCTCGCTCTTCGTTTCGTTCACGCTGGACCCGATGATGTCCTCGGTCTGGTATGACCCTTCGGCGGACCCCAACGTGAAGCGCGGCTTCATCGGCCGCATGATCGGCAAGTTCGAGCACTTCTTTGAATGGGTGGGGCGCCGCTACGCGGCGCTGCTGCGGATCTGCCTGCGCTGGCGCAAGATGACCCTGCTGGCGGCCCTTCTGGCCTTCGTGGGTGGCCTGATGACCTTCCCCATGGTCGGCGCGGAATTCGTGCCGCCGGCGGATAACTCCGAGATCCAGATCGAGCTCACCACCCCGGTGGGATCGACCATCGAGCGGACCTCGGAGAAGATCACCCAGGTCGACCAGGTCCTGCGCGAGACCTTCCCCGAGATCATCGCCACCTATGCGACGATCAACTCGGGCACCACCTCGGGCAGCAACGTGGCGACGATCTACGCCAAGATGACCCCGCCGCTGGAGCGCGAGCGCACGCCCGAGCAGATCAGCGGCCCGGTGCGCGATGCGCTGAAGTCCATTCCGGGTGCCAAGTACAATGTCGCCTCGGATCCGGGGCTGGGCGGGGTCTCGGCACCGATCCAGGTGAAGATCTTCGGCGACAACCTTGATGTGCTGGCGCGCCTGGCCGACGAGCTGCGCGTGTCGATGCAGGAGGTCGAGGGGCTGGTGGACGTGCGCACGTCGCTGGACGATCCGCAGCCCACCGTGGGTATCAAGATCGACCGCGATGCGGCTTCGGACCTCGGGGTGTCGCTGGGCCAGGTGGCCGGCGCGCTGAACCCGATGCTGGGGGGCTCTACCGTGTCGGAATGGACCGATACCCAGGGCCGTTCGGTCGACGTGATCGTGCGTCTGCCCGAGAGCTTCCGCGATGACATCACCGCGCTCGGCTCGCTGCCCATCACCACTTCCTCGGACGGCACCGGGGTCATCCGTCTCGACCAGCTGGCCGAGATCTCGATGACCGAGGGACCCGGCGAGATCAACCGCGAGGGCCGTCAGCGCTCTGTCCGCGTCACGGCAAACCTCGATGACGTGAAGGTGGGCGAGGTCACCCCCGCCATCCAGGCCAAGATCGACGCCCTGCCGACGCCTCCGGGCTATCGCGCCACCATGGGCGGCGACGCCGAGGATATCGCCGAGACCGCCGCTGCGGCGGGTGCGGCGCTGCTGCTGGCGGTGATCTTCATCTACCTGGTGCTGGCCTCGCAGTTCGGCTCATTCCTGCAACCGCTGGCCATCATGTCCTCGCTGCCGCTGGCACTGATCGGCGTGATGCTGGGCCTGCTGGTCGGAGGATCGACGCTGAACATGTTCTCGATCATCGGTTTCATCATGCTGATGGGTCTGGTGGTGAAGAACGCGATCCTGCTGGTCGACAATGCCAACCAGCGCGTGCGGGAGGGGCATCACCTCTTCGATGCGCTGGTCGAGGCGGGCTCGACCCGGTTCCGGCCCATCGTGATGACCACCCTGGCGATGATCTTCGGCATGCTGCCGCTGGCTCTGAACCTGCATGGTGGTTCGGGTCAGAACGCGCCCATGGCCCATGCGGTGATCGGCGGCCTGATCTCCTCGTCGTTGCTGACGCTGGTGGTGGTGCCGGTGATCCTGACCTACATGGACAGCTTCGGACGGCGGGTGTCGCGGCTTTTCCCCAAGGCCCCGGATCACGCCTGAATTAGAGATACGTATATTACGTATGTGGTATTAAATTTCGGGGCGTCGCCATTGTGGCGGCGCCCCGAAGTGCATTACGGCTATTGGAAAATCAAATTGCAGGGATGGTTCTCGAATGGGTCATCGTCTAGTAGAGTCTGATTCACGATGAATGGGAGGCGTATCTAATTTAGATAGTGATTTCAGATTATTCTCCTTAAGGGTGTATTTCTATTTTTGCTGTTTAAATTATTGAGTCTTCTCTTTTAATACGTGTCGGGCGGTCGGGACGCCGCCTGGGTAGAAAATCCGGTGCAGCGAAATCGAAAGGTTATTGTCCTTTCCTGTTCCGGATCATGTTGGGGAAATGGCAATGAAAGATAACGATTTCGGCGGCGGAGCGCGGGGACGTGACTATCCCTCTTCCATGGACGCCAAAGGGGCCGGTGGCAGAGGCAGCGGACGCAGGCTGCGGTCGGGCAGCGGGTTCGTCATCGCCCTGATCGCGGGCGGTGTCAGCCTGCTATTGGCGGCAGGGGCCTATCTCGCGGGTCTTGGACTTGGAGCGGCCATCGTGATCTATCTGCTCGGCTCTCCGTTGCTGGCTCTGGGCCTCGGTCTGCTGCTGCTACGTCCGCGCGAGGACGAAAATAGCGGCGCGAAGGTGTCCGAGCCGCAGCGTTGCCCAAGGATGCTCCTGCTCTGAGCGAGGGGGGCTTTCCCACAGGCCCTGCGCTTGCTTCGATCTCTCCGGGCAGGGATGACACCCCATCCCTGCCTTGCTAGAGTCGGCCATGGACCTGCAAGCGCGCCACGACAAACCCGCCCAGGCGGAGCGGGAAACCGACCGCTACCGGCTGAAACGGGACGAAATCGTGGCCGCCGCCGCGCGTCAGATCGCCGAGCGCGGCCTCAAGGGGCTGACGCTGGTCGGCGTGGCCGGCATGGTCGGGCTCTCGACCAACTCGGTCACCTATTACTTCCGCCGCAAGGAGCTTCTGGCCGAGGCCGCCGTCGAGGACGCGCTGGCCCGCTTTGCCGAGGTGCTGGCGCCGGACAGCCCGCCCTCGACGCCTCGCGACTACCTGCGCGATGTGCTGGCGCGCAACTTCGCCCTGGCCGCGGCGACCCGGCGCGGAGAGGCGCCGCCGCTGACTGTCCTGTCCGAAGTGCGCGCCCTCGAGGAACCGGCGCGGACCCGGCTGATCGCCGCGTATTTCGCGCTGGTGGCAAGGGTCTCTCGCCGCTTCGGAGAGGCCGGCGGCGATGCGCGAGAGAAGGGCCGTGCGGTGGCGCGGGCGCAGCTGCTCTGTGATCTGCTGCACTGGGCACGGACCTGGCTGCGGCTCTATGCGATCGAGGATTTCCCCAGGGTCGAGGCGCGGCTTTTCGACCTGATGGACCGGGGGCTGGCCCAGCCCGGAGCCCGATGGGCGCCGCCCGAGCTGCCCTTCGACCAGCGCGAGCCCGCCGTGACGGGCACCAATGTCGAGGCCTACCTGCGGGTCGCCACGCGGCTTGTGAACCTGCGCGGCTACCGTGGGGCCTCGGTCGAGCGGATCGCGGGCGAGCTGCAATTGTCCAAGGGTTCTTTCTATCACCACCTGAACGGCAAGGACGACCTCGTGCGGGCCTGTTTCGACCGTTCCTTCAACCGCGTCTCGGCGCGCCAGCATTGCGCCTTCGCGCTTGAGGGCAGCTATTGGGACCGGCTCTGTGGCGCCCTTTCGAGCCTGTTGGAGCTGCAGGTCCTGGACGAGCAGCCGCTCTTGCGCGACACCGCCCTGCTGGCGCTGCCCGAAGAGATGCGCCGCCATGCGATCAACCGTTCGGACCGGGTGGCGCGGCGTTTCGCGGGGTTGTTGTCGGACGGGATATCAGAGGGCTCGATCCGGCCCATCGACCCGCTCATTGCCTCGCAATGCCTGATCGGGCTGGTCAATTCGGCCAGTGACATGGCGCCCCGCAGCCATCGCTGGCCGTCCCGCGCCGCCCTGATCGAGGACTACGCGGGACCGCTGCTGTTCGGCTTCTTCCGCTGATCAGCTCTTCTTCATCGCGTCGAGCAGCGCGGCTCCGAGCGCGCCGGGCGCATCGTTGCGGCCCTGAGGCTTGCCCCTGGGCCCGCTGTTGCCGCCACCCTGTCCCCCGCGCGGGGCCTTGGGTCCGCCTTTGGGACCAGAGCGGAAGCCGCTGTCGCGCTCGCGTTTCTGATCCCGCGCCGAGGCACCGCCGTCCTTCTTCATGCTCAGCCCGATGCGCTTGCGCGGCACATCGACCTCGGTGACGGTGACCTTCACCACGTCGCCGGCCTTCACCACCTCGTGCGGGTCCTTGACGAAGCGATCCGCCAGCTGGCTGACATGGACCAGCCCGTCCTGGTGTACGCCGACGTCGACGAAGGCCCCGAAGGCCGCCACGTTGGTCACCGTGCCTTCCAGAACCATGCCGGGCTTGAGGTCGGTGATCTCTTCCACCCCATCGGTGAAGCTAGCGGTCTTGAAGCTGGGTCGCGGGTCGCGGCCGGGCTTCTCGAGCTCGGAAAGGATGTCGCGGACGGTAGGCAGGCCGAAGGTCTCATCGACGAATTGCTCGGCCCGCAGACCCTTCAACGCACCTTCATTGCCCATGATCTGGCGAAGGTCGCGGCCACAGGCGGCAACGATCTTGCGCGCCACCCCATAGGCTTCGGGGTGGACGGAGGAGGCATCCAGCGGCTCGTCCCCTTCACGGATGCGCAGGAAGCCCGCGCATTGCTCGAAGGCGCGGGGACCGAGGCGTGCTACCTCCAGCAGCTCCTTGCGCGAGCGGAAGGCACCCTTCATCTCGCGGTGCGACACGACCGCTTCGGCAAGCCCCGGTCCCAGGCCCGAGACATGGGCCAAGAGCGGCGCCGAGGCGGTGTTCAGATCGACACCCACGGCGTTCACCGCGTCTTCCACCACCGCTTCCAGCGACTTGGCCAGCCGGTGCTGGTCGACGTCGTGCTGGTACTGGCCGACGCCGATGCTTTTCGGTTCGATCTTCACCAGCTCGGCCAGCGGGTCCTGCAGGCGGCGGGCGATCGACACCGCGCCGCGCAGCGACACGTCCAACTCGGGGAATTCCCGCGCCGCCAGTTCCGAGGCCGAGTAGACCGAGGCCCCGGCCTCGCTGACCACGACCTTGGTGGGCTTCGTCACATGGTCGGGCATCATCTTCAGGGTTTCGGCGACCAGCTTCTCGGTCTCGCGGCTTGCGGTGCCGTTGCCGATGGCGATCAGCTCGACCCCGTGCCTGGCGACGAGCTGCAGAATCGCATGCTGGGCACCGCGCACATCGTTCTTGGGCTGGAACGGGTAGAGCGTATCTGTGGCCAGCAGCTTGCCGGTGCTGTCGATGACGGCGGCCTTGACGCCGGTACGGATGCCGGGATCGAGTCCAAGCGTCGCCTTTGACCCCGCTGGCGCGGCCAGCAGCAGATCCTTGAGGTTGCGGGCGAAGACGGCGATGGCCTCTTCATGGGCGCGGGCGCGCATCTCGCTCAGCAGGTCCAGCGTCATCGACAGCGAGAGCTTCACCCGCCAGGTCCAACCCGCCACCTTGCGCAGCCACTTGTCGCCCGGACCCTCGCCCGAGGCGCCAAGCTTGGCCGAGACCATGTCGAGCGGCCGGTCGGCCTCTTCCTCGGGCGGGGCGATTTCCAGCGTGACGATGCCTTCGTTGCTGGCCCGCAGCATGGCCAGCGCCCGGTGCGAGGGGACCTTGGCCCAGCCTTCCGAATGCTCGAAGTAGTCCGAGAACTTGGCGCCTTCCTGCTCCTTGCCCGCCACCACGCGGGCCGAGAGCACGGCGTTGGACTGCATGTAGCCGCGCAGCCGGCCCAGAAGGTCGGCATCCTCGGACAGGCGCTCCATCAGGATGTCGCGGGCGCCATTGAGGGCGGCCTTGGTATCTTCCACGTTTTCAGTGATGTAGCCCGCCGCCAGCGCCTCGGGATCGGCGGAGTGATCGGCCAGGATCGCCTCGGCCAGGGGCTCCAGCCCGTTCTCGCGGGCGATCATCGCCTTGGTGCGGCGCTTGGGCTTGTAGGGCAGGTAGATGTCTTCCAGCTGGGCCTTGGTCTCGGCGCCCGCGATGGACTTGGCCAGCTCGGGCGTCAGCTTGTCCTGGCTGTCGATGGACTTCAGGATCGCCCCCCGGCGGTCTTCCAGTTCGCGCAGGTAACCCAGCCGTTCGGCGAGGTTGCGCAGCTGCGTGTCGTCCAGCCCGCCGGTGACCTCCTTCCGGTATCGCGCCACGAAGGGCACCGTGGCGCCCTCGTCCAGCAGGGTCACGGCGGCGGTGACCTGCTCGGGCCGGGCACCGATCTCGGTGGCGATCAGGCGGGCGATACGGGGGGCGGCGTCGGTCGGGGCGGTGGTCGTCACGAGAAACCTCTTCTGCTCGGGAGGTTCTTCTTAGCCCCGCCGGCCCGCCCCGCCAAGTGCCGCCCGCCGCCCCGGCGGAGCTGTGCTGAGCCTTCAGGCAGATCGCACACAGGGAGCCCGGCGCGGCTTCCCCTGCGGCACAAATATTTGCATGGTCGGGGCAAAGCGTGAAAGCGTGGGGCAATAGCAATTTCCAGAAGGCGGACAGATGTCGATCAAGGCCGCGATCCATCACCTGACCCATTACAAATACGACCGTCCGGTCATGCTGGGGCCACAGATCATCCGGCTACGACCCGCGCCACATTCGCGGACACGGGTGATCTCCCATTCCCTGAAAGTCTCGCCTTCCAAGCACTTCGTGAACCACCAGCAGGATGCCTACGGCAACTGGCTGGCCCGTTTCGTCTTCCCCGAGCCGGTGCGCGAGTTCAAGATCGAGGTCGACCTGGTGGCCGACATGTCGGTCTACAACCCCTTCGATTTCTTCGTCGAGGAGGTGGCCGAGGACTATCCCTTCGACTACCCCGAGGCAGTGAAGGACGACCTGTCGATCTACATGCAGCCCGAACCGGCGGGCAAGCTGGTCGAGGCCTTCCTGAAGACCATCGACCGCAAGAAGCAGCGTACCATCGACATGCTCGTCGGTCTCAATGCCCGGCTGGCCGAGGACATCGGCTATGTCATCCGCATGGAGCCCGGAGTGCAGACCCCGGAAGAGACGCTGGAGAAGGCCAAGGGCTCGTGCCGCGATACCTCCTGGCTGCTGATCAACCTGCTGCGGCACCTCGGGTTCGCCGCCCGCTTCGTCTCGGGCTACCTGATCCAGCTGAAGCCCGATCTCGAGGCGCTGGATGGCCCCTCGGGCACCGACGTGGACTTCACCGACCTGCACGCCTGGTGCGAGGTCTACCTGCCGGGCGCGGGCTGGGTCGGGCTTGATCCGACCTCGGGCCTGCTGACCGGCGAAAGCCACATCCCTCTGGCCGCCACACCACATTACACAAATGCCGCGCCGATCTCGGGCGGGTTCAGCGCCGATGGCGAACCCGAGGTGGACTTCGACTTCGACATGTCGGTCAAGCGCGTGGCCGAGCATCCCCGGATCTCGAAGCCCTTCTCGGACGAGGCCTGGGATGCGCTGAACGATCTGGGCGGCAAGGTGGACGAGGCTCTGGCCGCCGCCGACATGCGCCTGACGATGGGAGGCGAGCCCACCTTCGTCTCGATCGACGATTTCGAGGCGCCCGAGTGGAACACCGCTGCCGTGGGGCCGATGAAACGCGGCTTGGCCGATGGCCTGATCCGCCGTCTGCGCGACCGTTTCGCACCCGGTGGCTTCCTGCACTACGGCCAGGGCAAGTGGTATCCGGGCGAGACCCTGCCGCGCTGGACCTTCTCCCTTTACTGGCGCCGTGACGGCAAGCCTGTCTGGAAGAACGCCGACCTGATTGCGAAGGAAAAGGACCAGCAGGAGATCGAGCCGGAGAAGGCCGGGGAGTTCCTGACCCACATGGCCGAGGCGCTCGGGGTCAATGAAGAGTGCATCATGCCCGCCTACGAGGACCCGGCAGAGTGGATTCTCAAGGAAGCGCAGCTGCCCGACAACGTGACGCCGACGAACTCCAAGCTGAAGGATGCCGAGGCGCGCAGCCGTATGGCGCGGGTCTTCGAGCGCGGGCTGACCAAGGCCTCGGGCTACGTGCTGCCGATTCAGCGCTGGCAGGGGCGCTCCAGCTCGGGGCGCTGGCAGACGGAGCTCTGGCAGTTCCGCCGGGGCCATCTGTTCCTGGTGCCCGGTGACAGCCCCGTGGGCTACCGGATGCCGCTGGATGCGCTGCCCTATGTGCCGCCATCGCAATATCCCTACATCAACCCTGCCGATCCCACGGTCGAGCGTGGCGAATTGCCCGACTTCGAGCGCCGCCCGCGCCACTCGGGCCATCCGTCCGGGGCCGAGGCCCGTGCCGAGGCGCGCGCTGCCGTGCAGGCGCGGCTGGAGAAGGACAAGGGCAAGTCCAGGGACCAGGCCCGCGCCAGCTTCCGCGCCGACAGCGAGGCGCAGCCTCAGCAGGAACAGAGCTTCGTCGGCGAGAGCATCGGCGGCTTCGTCCGCACCGCGCTCGCCGCCGAGCCGCGTGATGGCCGCCTTTGCGTCTTCATGCCCCCGGTGACCACCATCGAGGATTACCTCGAGCTGCTCTCTGCCGCCGAGGAGGCCGCCGAGGCCGTCGGCCTGCCGGTGCATATCGAAGGCTACGCGCCGCCCAATGATCCGCGCCTCAACGTGATCCGCGTCGCCCCCGATCCCGGTGTGATCGAGGTCAATATCCACCCGGCCGAGAGCTGGGAAGACTGCCGCGCCATCACCGAAGGGGTTTATGAAGAGGCCCGGCTGACCCGCCTTGGCGCCGACAAGTTCATGATCGACGGCAAGCACACTGGAACGGGGGGCGGCAACCATGTCGTCGTCGGCGGGGCCAATACCAACGACAGCCCCTTCCTGCGCCGTCCGGACCTGCTGAAGTCGCTGGTGCTGCACTGGCAGCGCCACCCCTCGATGTCCTACCTCTTCTCGGGGCTCTTCATCGGCCCGACCAGCCAGGCACCGCGGGTGGACGAGGGGCGGGCGGATGCGCTCTACGAGCTGGAAATCGCCCTGAACCAGATCCCGGCACCGGGGCAGGGGCCCGCGCCGCTGCCCTGGCTTACCGACCGGCTGCTGCGCAACCTGCTGACTGATGTCACCGGCAATACGCACCGGGCCGAGATCTGCATCGACAAGCTCTTCTCGCCGGACGGGCCGACGGGCCGCCTGGGCCTGGTCGAGTTCCGCGGCTTCGAGATGCCGCCCGATCCGCGCATGAGCCTGGCCCAGCAACTGCTGATCCGCGCCCTGCTGGTGCGCTACTGGAATGCACCCATGGGCGGCGAGTTCACCCGCTGGGGCACCACCCTGCATGACCGCTTCATGCTGCCGCATTTCGTCTGGGAAGACTTCATGGACGTGCTGGGCGACCTGCGCCGGCATGGCTTCGACTTCCGCCCCGACTGGTACGAGGCCCAGCAGGAATTCCGCTTCCCCTTCTGCGGCGAGGTCGAATACGAAGGCGTCCACCTGGAGCTGCGCCAGGCGCTGGAGCCCTGGCACGTGCTGGGCGAGACCGGCGCCATCGGCGGTACGGTGCGCTACACCGACAGCTCGACCGAGCGGCTTCAGGTCAAGCTGACCACCGCCGATCCGGGCCGCTACGTGGTCACCTGCAATGGCCGCCGGATGCCGATGGTCAAGACTGCCACCTCGGGCACCTCGGTGGGTGGGGTGCGCTACAAGGCCTGGCAGCCGCCCGAGGCGCTGCACCCGGTGGTCGATGTCCATGCGCCGCTGACCTTCGATATCTTCGACAGCTGGTCGGGCCGCGCCCTGGGCGGCTGCACCTACCACGTCGCCCACCCCGGCGGCCGCAACTACGATACCTTCCCCGTGAACGCCAACGAGGCCGAAGCCCGCCGCCTGGCACGCTTCCAGCCCTTCGGCCACAATCCCGGTGCCTACCTGCCGCCGCAGGAAATTTCTCATCGTGAATTCCCGATGACCCTTGATCTGCGGCGTCCGCCGGGCATTTAGAAGGTGCAGAGCGCCCGGCGATGAGGCTGGACGGCATGACACGGGGAGGACGGGCCAGATGACGAGGCCCCGACGACACCAACGGCGCAACTTCGGCACAGGCCGGGGAAGGGCAGAGCCATGACCGGCGCCGAGAACCCGGACAAGGACCTGCCGCCCGAGGAAGCGGGCTCGCAGTCCCAATCCCAAGGCCAGTCCGAGGGCCAATCCCAGGCGCAGACGCAGGAGCCGGTGCCCGAGGGCGCCGCAGAGCCCGCCCGTGATCCGCTGGCCGAGCTGCTCAGCGGCTACGCGCCCTTCGAGGGCGTGCCGGACGAGCTGATGGACGACCAGGGCAATGTCCGCCCCGTGTGGAAGGACTTCCTGGATCGGCTCGCCGCGGCGCCGGACGAAGAGATCGACCTGGCCTGTGCGCGGGGCAGCCAGTACCTGCGCGACGCGGGCGTCTTCTTCCGCCACTACGGCCCCGACAGCCACGAAGAGCGGGACTGGCCGCTGTCGCATCTGCCCCTGCTGATCGACGAGGCCGAGTGGCAGCAGATCGCCGCGGGCCTCGTGGAACGCGCCGACCTGCTGGAGCAGGTCATGGCCGATGTCTACGGGCCGGGCCAGCTGGTCGAGGGCGGGTTGCTGCCGCCCGAGCTGATCGCCGGCAATCCCGAGTGGCTGCGTCCCATGGTCGGCGTCCCGCCGCGCTCGGGGCATTACCTGCACATGCTGGCCTTCGATATCGGCCGCGGCCCCGAGGGGCAGTGGTGGGTGCTGGGCGATCGCGCCCAGGCCCCTTCGGGTGCCGGTTTCGCGCTCGAGACCCGCATGGCCACCGCGCGCTCCTTCCCGGCGCTGATGGCAGAGACCAACGTGGCCCGGCTGGCGGGGTTCTTCCGCGGCTTCCGGGATGCGCTGCTGGCCCTTCGCGCCGAAGAGGACAGCCGCGTGGCGATCCTGACGCCGGGGCCGATGAACGACACCTATTTTGAACACGCCTATATCGCCCGCTACCTTGGCTTCCTGCTGGTGCAGGGCGAGGACCTGGTGGTCCGCGATGGCCGGCTGATGGTGCATACCGTGGGCGGGCTGCGCCCCATCTCGGTGCTCTGGCGCCGGCTCGATGCCGAGTGGCTCGATCCGCTGGAGCTGCGCGAGGACAGCCAGATCGGCACCGCCGGCCTGCTCTCGGCGCTGCGCTCGGGCGGGTTGACCATGGTCAATGCGCCGGGCTCGGGCGTGCTCGAGACCCGCGCCCTGATGGCCTTCATCCCCGCCATCGCCCGCCATTTCCTGGGCCGTGACCTGGCCCTGCCCAATATCGCCACCTGGTGGTGCGGCTCGGAGGAGGCGCAGGACTACGTGCGCGAGAACGCGGGCCGCATGACCATCGACCGGGCGCTCTCGACCAGCCTGCCCTTCGATCACTCCCCGGATGCGGTGATCGGCGGCAAGCACCTGGATGGCAGCGCATGGGACCCCGATGTGCTGGCGCGCGAGGGCGGCAGGCTGGCGGCGCAGCAGATCGTCTCGCTGTCCACAGCCCCGGCGCTGTCCGAGCGCAAGCTCGTTGCCCGCCCGGCCTCGCTGCGGGTCATCCTGACGCGCACCTCGCAGGGCTGGCAGGTCATGCCGGGCGGCTTCGCCCGCATTGGCCAGTCGGGCACCTCGGCGGATGTCTCGATGCAGCGCGGCGGCTCGGTCTGCGATGTCTGGGTGGTGGGCCAGCAACAGGCCCCCGATGACACGCTGCTGGCGGCCACCACCGACGCCCGCCCCTCGCTACCGCAGTTGGCGGCCCTGCCGACAAGGGCGGCGGACAACCTGTTCTGGCTGGGGCGCTACTCGGACCGGGTGGAGCAGAAGATCCGCCTGCAACGGGCCTACCACCTGCGCATGGCCGAATATGGCCGCGCCGACATGCCGCTGATCGAGATGCTGGCAGGGTATCTCGACAGCATGGGGGTCGAGGCCGCGAAACCGCTGCCCGAGGGGCTGATGGCGGATCTCGAGGCGGCCATGGGCAGCGCCGGGCGCGTCCGTGACCGCTTCTCGACCGATGGCTGGAACGCACTGACCGACCTGAAGCGGACCGCAGACAAGCTGGCACCTCGGCTCAAACCCGGCGACGACGCGGCGCGGGCGCTCTCCGTGCTGCTGCGCAAGATCTCGGGCTTCTCGGGCCTGGTGCACGAGAACATGTACCACGCCACCGGCTGGCGCTTCCTGTCACTGGGCCGCGCGATAGAACGCGCCTGGACGACCTCGGGCGTGTTGGCGGCCTTCTCGGACCCCGCCGCCCCGGTCGGGGCCTACGAGATCGCCATCGAGGCCGGTGACGCGGTGATGACCCACCGTATGCGCTTCTCGGCCACCTTCACCCGCGAGACGGTGCTGGATCTGCTGCTGCTGGACGAGAACTACCCGCGTTCGGTGTTGGCCCAGCTCGACGATATCCTGACCCACCTCGACTGGCTCGAGAAGCTCACCGCCGACTTCTCGCGCAAGCCCTCGCCGATCCGCCGCGCGGTGATGAAGCTGCAGACCGAGCTTGCCACCGCCCGCCCCGAAGAGATTCCGCCCGAGCGCCTGGTCCAGATCGCCGCCGCCTGCGCCGATCTCTCGGGGCTGCTGGCCGAGACCTACCTGAGGTAGCCATGCTCTATTCGATCCGCCTGCGCATCAGCTACGATTACGACAGCCCCGCCGACGTGGGCCGCCACCTGCTGCGCATCATGCCGGCCTCGATCCCCGGCGTGCAGGAGGTGCAGGAGGCCCGTCTGCTCTGCCGCCCGGTGCCCGCCGAACAGCTCGAACGGGTGGATTTCTTCGGCAACACCTGCACCGAGATCGCCTATCGCACCCCGCTGGAAGAAACCGTCTTCGAGATGGAAGCCAGGGTGGAGCGGCTGCCCTCCGAGCCCGGCCTCGATGTCTCGCCGCCGCCCGAGAGGCTGGCGCAACAGATTGCCGAGGTGCCCTCGGTCGCCGGTCATGCGCCGCAGAGCTACCTGCCGGTCTCGCCCCGCGTGCGGCAGAACGCCGAGATCGCCGCCTGGGCCGCAGGGGTGGTCGAGGGGGCAGAGACGGTGCTGGCGCAGGTCATGGCGGTGACCCGCGCCCTGCACCGCGACATGGCCTTCGATGCCACGGCGACCATGGTGGACACGCCGCTGGACGAGGCCTTCGCCCTGCGCCGCGGCGTCTGCCAGGATTTCACCCATATCCAGATCTGCGCCCTGCGCAGCCTGGGCATCCCGGCGGGTTATGTCTCGGGCTTCCTGCGCACCCTGCCGCCCGAGGGGCAGGAGCGTCTGGAGGGCGCCGATGCCATGCATGCCTGGGTCCGGGCCTGGTGCGGCAAGGACATGGGCTGGGTCGAGGTCGACCCCACCAATGACATGCCGGCAGGCACCGATCACGTGGTCATCGCCCGTGGCCGCGACTATTTCGACGTGGCGCCGGTCAAGGGGTCGATGCGGCTGGCGGGCGGGCAGCGGACCTCTCAGGCGGTCGACATGGAGGCGGTCTGACGCGGGCACCGGACCGCAGGGGCGGTTGCGGAAAGCGCTTCTCAGGTGCCGGGGGATCGGTTACCGATTGCCCATGGACATGAACGACTTTGAAGACTGGTCGGCCCGCGCCGCGAAATGGGGCGCCGCCTACCGCAAGAGCCTGCGCGACCTGCCGGTCCGCCCCCGTACCGCCCCCGGAGAGATCCTGCGCCGGATTCCCGAAGCTCCGCCCGAGGCGGGTGAGGGGATGGAGGCGATCTTTGCCGATTTCGAGCAGATCATCGCGCCGGGCATGACCCATTGGCAGCACCCCCGCTTTTTCGCCTATTTCCCGGCCAATGCGGCGCCGGTCTCGGTGGTGGCGGAATACCTGGTCTCGGCCATGGCGGCGCAATGCATGCTCTGGCAGACCTCTCCGGCGGCGACCGAGCTCGAAACCCGCATGATGTCCTGGCTGCGCGCCGCGCTTGGCCTGCCCGAGGGCTTCACCGGGGTGATCCAGGACAGCGCCTCGACCGCGACACTGGCCGCGGTGCTGGTGATGCGTGAACGCGCCACCGCCTTCGGGGCCAACCACAAGGGCCTTCGGGCCTTCCCGCAACTCAGGATCTATGCCTCGGAAGAGGTGCATAGCTCGATCGACCGGGCGGTCTGGATTTCCGGCATCGGGGTCGAGAACCTGGTGAAGATCCCCTCTGCCGGGCCACGTCACGCCATGGACGCGCAGGCCCTGCGCGCCGCCATCGAGGCCGACATCGCCGCCGGGCACCAGCCCGCGGGCGTCATCGGCTGCGTCGGCGGCACTTCAATCGGCGGCTGCGATGACCTGGCGCAGGTGATCGCCGTTGCGAAGGAGTTCGACCTCTACACCCATGTGGACGCCGCCTGGGCGGGCTCCGCGATGATCTGCCCCGAGTTCCGGCATTTCTGGGCCGGGGTCGAGGGGGCCGATTCGGTGGTCTTCAACCCGCACAAGTGGCTGGGTGCGCAATTCGACTGCTCGGCTCATTTCGTCAAGGATCCCGAGGCGCTGGTGCGGACGCTGGCCGCCAAGCCCGAGTACCTGAAGACGCCGGGCGCCGAGGATATCGTCAATTACTCGGAATGGTCCGTGCCGCTTGGCCGCCGCTTCCGGGCGCTGAAACTCTGGTTCCTGCTGCGCTTCCACGGGCTAGAGGGGCTGCGCGGGATCATCCGCAACCATGTCACCTGGGCCGAAGGGCTGTGCGAGCGCCTGCGCGCCGAGCCGGGCTTCGAGATCGTGACAGAGCCCTTCCTGTCGCTCTTCTCGTTCCGCCCCGTGGCGCCCGAGGGCGTGGACCCGGACGCCCATACCCTGGCGTTGCTCGAGGCGATCAATGCGGACGGGCGGATCTACCTGACCCAGACCCGCGTCGCGGGGGATCTGGTGATCCGCTTCCAGGCGGGCAGCTTCGAGATGACCGAAGCCGATGCCGAGACCGCCTTCGAGGTGATCGCCGAATTGGCGAGAGGGCTCTAGGAGCCCTCACCCATGAAGCATGAAGGCGTCATAGACCGCGTGGGCCTCGGGTGAGTTCCAGTCGGCGCCGCCGATCAGCCGCGCGACCTCGCGGCCCTCGGGGTCGACCAGCAGGGTCACGGGCAGGCCAAAGACGGCAGAGGCGCGGGCCTGGGCGCTCTTCGGGTCGCGGAAGTGGGGAAGGGCGGCAGCACCCTCCTCTTCCAGGAACTGGGCCACCTTCTCGGGGGCATTGGGGCCGGAGGCCAGGGTGATGACGGCGAAATCCTCTCCCTCGCGGGCCTCCTGAAGGGCGGCAAGGGTCGGCATCTCTTCCCGGCAGGGGGCGCACCAGACGGCCCAGTAGTTCAGCACCACCCATTTGCCTGTGTAATCGCCCAGGCTGACCGTCGCGCCGGTGTCGTCCCAGGAGATCGTCGTATCCAGCGGTTTCGGCGCCTCGAGCACCTGCAGCTTGCGCATCTCGCCGGTCAGCAGTTCCTCGATCCCCTCGGGGGCGGCCTGAACGGGACCAGAGATTGCGCCCAGCAGGGCTGCGGTATAAACCAGCGCGGACAGTAATTTCTTCATCTTTCCTCCGAGGGTCCCGATGACCGATAGCCAAGCGAACCAGATGTGGGGCGGCCGTTTCGCCGAAGGCCCCGATGCGATCATGGAGGCGATCAATGCCTCGATCGGTTTCGACAAACGCCTGGCCCGACAGGACATCGAGGGCTCGCGCGCCCATGCCGCCATGCTGGCCGCACAGGGCATCATCTCGGATAAAGACTCCAGGGCCATCCGTGAAGGCCTTCTCACCGTTTTGTCAGAGATCGAAAGCGGCACGTTCAATTTCTCGACCGCGCTGGAAGACATCCACATGAACGTGGAAGCGCGCCTGAAAGAGGTGATCGGAGAGCCCGCGGGCCGTCTGCACACCGGGAGAAGTCGCAATGACCAGGTGGCGACCGACTTCCGCCTCTGGGTGCGCGACCAGGCCGATGCGGCCATCGGCGGCCTTCAGGCGCTGATCAAGGCGCTGCTGGTGCAGGCCGAAGAGGGGGCCGAGTGGGTCATGCCCGGCTTCACCCATCTGCAGACCGCCCAGCCCGTGACCTGGGGCCACCACATGATGGCCTATGTCGAGATGTTCTCGCGCGATCTTGGCCGCTTCACCGATGCCCGTGCACGGATGAACGAATCCCCCCTGGGCGCGGCCGCGCTGGCCGGCACCTCCTTCCCGCTGGACCGCGAGATGACCGCCAAGGCGCTTGGCTTCGACCGGCCCATGGCCAACTCGCTGGATGCGGTGTCGGACCGTGATTTCGCGCTGGAATTCCTCGGCGCTTCGTCGATCTGCGCCATGCACCTGAGCCGCTTCGCCGAAGAGCTGGTGATCTGGTCCTCGGCGCAGTTCCGCTTCGTGGTGCTGAGCGACCGTTTCAGCACCGGCTCGTCGATCATGCCGCAGAAGAAGAACCCCGATGCGGCAGAGCTGATCCGCGCCAAGATCGGCCGGATCTTCGGCGCCAATGTCGCCCTGATGACCGTGATGAAGGGCCTGCCGCTGGCCTATTCCAAGGACATGCAGGAAGACAAGGAACAGGTCTTCGACGCCGCCGACAACCTGATGCTGGCGCTGGCCGCGATGACCGGCATGGTCTCGGACATGAAGGCCAATGTCCCCGCGCTGGAAGCCGCCGCCGGTGCCGGTTTCTCGACCGCCACCGATCTGGCCGACTGGCTGGTGCGGGTGCTGGGCATGCCCTTCCGCGACGCCCACCACGTCACCGGCTCGCTGGTGGCGCTGGCCGAGAGCAAGGGCTGCGACCTGCAGGACCTGTCCATGGACGAGATGCATTCGGTCGAACCGCGCATCAACCAGGAGGTCTATTCGGTTCTGGGGGTGCATAACTCCGTGGCCTCCCGTATGTCTTTCGGGGGCACCGCGCCCGAACAGGTACGCAAGCAGGTGGCGGCATGGAAAGCACGTCTGGACTGAAACGGCTGGCGGCCGCAGGGCTTCTGGCCCTGCTGGCGGGCTGCGGCGTCGATGGCGCTCCGCAACCCCCCGGTGACGCCGCATGGCCCGGCCCCGGCCTTGACCGCTCGGGCGCCGAGACCACCGGCATCGGTGTCTCGGGCGAAACGCTCTATGGCTCCCAGGCCGAGGCTTGATCGCATGACTCCGCTCCGCATTCTCTTCCTTGCCCTGGCGGTCTGGGGCAGCCTGCATCCGCTGGCGCTGATCTTCCTCTGGTTTGCCGAGAACGGCATCAGCCTGACCGGGCTGATCGCCGCCTGGCGGTCCGGCTGGGCCAGCGCGGCGCTGTTCTGGGATCTGGTGATTTCTGCCATTGCGCTGACCGCCTGGATCCTGGCCGAATGCCTGCCCCGCCGCGATCGCATCGGCCTTCTGGCCATTCCGGCCACCTTCTGCATCGGCGTCAGCTGCGGCCTGCCGCTCTATCTTTTCCTGCGCTCGCGCAGGGTGTAAGGCCGATCCCGGCGTGGCCGCGCCGCTGAACCCGACCCAAGGAGGGACCCATGGATCACTTTCTCTACCGTGACGGCATGCTGCATGCCGAAGATGTCCCCCTGAGCGAAATCGCGGCTGAGGTCGGCACACCCTGCTACGTCTACTCCACGGCCACGCTGACCCGGCATTTCCGTCTCTTCGACGAGGCGCTTGCGGGCATGGACCACCTGGTCTGCTACGCCATGAAGGCGGCCTCGAACCAGGCGATCCTGAAGCTGATGGCCAGCCTCGGGGCGGGCATGGACGTGGTCTCGGGCGGGGAATATGCCCGCGCCATCGCCGCCGGCGTGCCGGGCGAGAGGATCGTCTTCTCGGGCGTCGGCAAGACCCGCGAAGAGATGACGGCGGCGCTGAAAGGCGGCGTGCGCCAGTTCAACCTGGAAAGCGAACCCGAGATGGAGGCGCTGAACGAGGTCGCCCTGTCGCTGGGTGTGGTGGCCCCCGTCACGGTGCGGGTGAACCCCGACGTAGACGCGAAAACCCACGCCAAGATCGCCACCGGCAAGAGCGAGAACAAGTTCGGCATCCCGATTGCTCGCGCCCCCGAGGTCTATGGCCGCATCGCCCAGCTGAAGGGCCTGAAGGCGGTCGGCATCGATGTGCACATCGGCTCTCAGCTGACCGATCTGGAACCCTACCGCCTGGCCTTCACCAAGGTGAAGGAGCTGACCCAGCTGCTACGCGACCAGGGCCACGACATCATTCGTCTGGACCTGGGCGGCGGTCTCGGCATTCCCTACGACCGTGGCAACTCTGCCCCGCCGCTGCCGGTGGAATACGGCGCGCTGGTGAAAGAGGTGCTGGGCGAGACCGGCTGCGAGATCGAGATCGAACCGGGCCGGCTGATTGCCGGCAATGCCGGGATCATGCTGTCCAAGGTGATCTACGTGAAAGAGGGCGAGGGCCGGAACTTCCTGATCCTCGACGGGGCGATGAACGACCTGATCCGCCCGGCCATGTACGAGGCGCACCACGATATCGTGCCCGTCGTCGAACCCGCGCCCGGCGCCGAGCAGAGCCCCTATGACATCGTCGGCCCCGTCTGCGAGACCGGAGACACCTTCGCCAAGGCGCGCAACATGCCGCATCTGGGCGCGGACGACCTGGTCGCCTTCCGCTCTGCCGGAGCCTATGGCGCCGTGATGGCCAGCGAATACAACACCCGCCCCCTCATTCCCGAGGTGCTGGTCAACGGGGATCAATTCGCCGTCATTCGCTCCAGACCCTCCTATGAGGAGATCATTAACCGCGATACGATACCCGAGTGGATGTAGCGCGACCCCCGCGCTGCACGCACGGGACGGAGCATGGCTGACCAGACGCGATACACCGAGACGATGCGCCGCCTTCGCTGGCCGCTGATCCTGACCTGGGCCGGGATGCTCTCGGAACGTGTGGCGCGGGCCTTCTGGCCGCTCTGGACCCTGCTGTTGCTCTGCGCCGCCGGGCTGATGCTGGGGCTGGGGCAGATCCTTTCGACAGATGTGCTCTGGGCGCTTGCGGCCCTCTCGGGCCTGGCGGCGCTGGTGCTGCTGGCGCGCGGGCTCTGGCGGCTGCGCATTCCGCGCCGGGAAGAGGCCTTCCGCAGGCTGGACGGAACGCTGAAAGGTCAGCCATTACAAACACTTCGTGACGACCAGGTGATGGGCCAGAACGACGCTGGTTCGGCCGCGCTCTGGGCGGCGCACCGCGACCGGATGGCCCGACAGGCGGCCTCGGCGCGGGCCGTTGAGCCGGATCTGAAGCTCTCGACCCGCGATGTCTTCGGCCTGCGCTACGTGGCCCTGATGCTGCTGCTGGCGGGGCTGCTCTTCGGGTCGATCTGGCGTCTGGGCGACATCGGTGGCGCGTTGCCGGGCTCGGCCCAGGCCGCCGTCGGTCCCTCGTGGGAGGGCTGGATGGAGCCTCCGCTGCATACCGGCCTGCCGACGGTCTACCTTGGCGATATCGACGGCGAGGTGCTGCATGCGCCGCAGGGCGCGTTGGTCACCTTGCGATTCTATGGCCCCGAGGGGCGGCTGGAACTGGCCGAAACGGTCTCGGGCCGGGTGGGTGAGCTGCCTTCCGCCAGTGCCCCTGCACAGGATTTCACCATCCGCCAGGCCGGGCAACTGGCCGTTGAGGGCCCCGGCGGGCGCGAATGGCGCGTGGCGCTGATCCCCGACCGTGCCCCCTCTGTCAGCATCGAAGGGCCCGGCGAGGCTGATGTGGAGGGGCTGTTCTCCATGCCCTTCTCGGCCCGTGACGATTATGGCGTGGCGGCGGGCAAGGCGCTGATCTCGCTCGATCTGGCGGCCATCGACCGGCGCTATGGCCTGGCACTTGAGCCCGAGCCGCGCGCGCCGCTTGAGATCGTGCTGCCGATGCCTCTCACCGGCTCGCGTGCCGATTTCACGGCCGCCCTGGTCGAGGATTTCTCGCAGCACCCCTGGGCCAACCTGCCGGTGACGGTCTCCCTCACGGTCGAGGATGCCCTGGGCCAGTCTGGCCGGAGCGAGGGCTACGACATGCTGCTCGACGCGCGCCGGTTCTTCGATCCGCTGGCGGCAACCCTGATCGAGATGCGCCGCGACCTGTTGTGGAACCGCGAGAACGCGCAGCGGGTGACCCAGGTCCTGCGCGCGGTGCGCTGGTACGGCGAGGGGCTATTCCCCAATGAAACCATTGCGATGCGGCTGGACAGGCTGATCGGCAAGATCGAGACGATCCAGCGCTTCCGCCCCCTCTCGGACGATCAGGTTGCGCGGGTGACGCAGGCGCTTTGGGATATGGCCATCGAAATCGAAGAGGGCGACCTGGCCGATGCCCGCGACCGGATGGAGCGCGCCAGGCAGAGGCTGGAAGAGGCGATGCGCAACGGTGCCTCTGACCAGGAGATCGCCCGCCTGATGCAGGAGCTGCGCGACGCCACCCAGGACTACATGCGTCAGCTGGCGCAGCAGCAGGCCCGCGAGCAGGGGCAACAGCAAGGCCAGCAACAGGGTCAGCAGGACATGGAAAACGCCATGCGCATGACCCAGGACGACATCCAGCGCATGATGGATCGCATCCAGGAGCTGATGGAAGAGGGCCGCATGGCCGAGGCGCAGCAGGCGCTGGAAGAGCTTCAGCAGATGCTCGAGAACATGCAGATGACCGAAGGCCAGGGCGGCGAGGGCCAGCAGAGCCCCGGCGAACAGGCCATGGAGGGCCTCGGGGAAACCCTGCGCAACCAGCAGGAGCTTTCGGACGAATCCTTCCGTGACCTGCAGGACCAGTTCAACCCCAATGGCCGCTCCGGCGAGCGCAACCAGGGCGAGCCGGGCGAGGGCCAGGAGCAGGGTCAACAGCAACAGGGCGGCCAGGGCCAGCAGCAGGGCGAAGAGCCCGGCCAGCAACAGGGCCAGGGTGGCCAGCCGGGGCAGGGCGGCGACCAGGGCTCTGCCGATGCAGAGGGGCTGGCCGAGCGCCAGCGTGCCCTGCGCGACGAGCTTGAACGCCAGCGCGGCAATCTGCCGGGCGCGGGCACCGAGGCCGGGCGCGCGGCCCGCGAGGCGCTGGAGGAAGCCGACCGTGCCATGCGCGGCGCCGAGGACGCCCTGCGAGAGGGTGACCTGGCCGAGGCCATAGACGAGCAATCCCGCGCCATGGATGCGCTGCGCGAAGGCATGCGCAACCTGGGCGATGCCATGGCGCAGCAGGACCGCGAAATGGCCGGGCAGCAAGGCGAGGCCGAGGGCGACAATCCCGGCCAGCGCAACGATCCGCTGGGCCGCAACGCGGGCACCAACGGCGCGCTTGGCAACGAACGCGAGATGCTCAGCGATGAAGAGGTGCGCCGCCGGGCCCAGGACCTTCTGGACGAGATCCGCCGCCGCTCGGGCGAGAACGCCCGCACGGCAGAGGAACGCGACTACCTGCGTCGCCTGCTGGATCGGTTCTGAGAGGCCCGCGGGACGGGGCGGCCAGCTTTCGCTGACTTGGCAGTGCCGCTGGCCTTGGGGCTTCCGTCGGACAAGCGATCAGGACGAACAGGTCATGCGTCGGGACGGTCGCTGAACGAGCTGCGGGCCCTGCGGCGCTGAGGCACGGGTCGCGCTCCCAGCGTGGCCCGCACGCGATATCTTACAGACAGCAAATGCGACTGATCGCGGGTGTTCCCCGATGCCGGCCTCACGGCGCATCCTCCGGCGCTCAGGCCTCGGAGCCGGTCTTTTCCTCGATCCAGACGATCAGCCGGCGGACGTTCACGTCCAGCCAGACCCGGCCCTCATCCACGGTGCCGACGTAGCTGCGCATGGCCGGTTCGGCCTGGGGAAAGCGCTCGGCGATGCGGGGCGCATTGAGGTAGAGCAGCACGCTGATGGCGCCGAGGAAGATCGGCAGGGTGAAGCCACGGCGGAAACTGCGCCGCGCCACGGGATCGGGGGCCTCGAAGACATCTTCCTCTTCGACCTTGTGACCACGGCTGCGGAGCGAGGAGTTGATCTCTTCGATATCCGGCAGGAGGTCGCGGCGCGAGGTCTGGCCGCCGTCTTCCGCCGGGGCCGTGGCACCACCGCGCAGGCGGGCCATGCGGGCGCGGGCCTCCCGCTCGCGGCGGTCGCTTTCGCTTTCGGGATCGGCCAGGCCCAGCTCGGGCTGGCTCTCCAGCGCGCCGCTTTCGCGCGCCCGGACACGGGCCTCATGCTCGGCTTCCTGCCGCAGGACGTCGCGGATCGAAGGGTCCAGCTCGCGGCGGCGCGGAGCAGGGGCGGCGGTGGCAGGGGCGTCGTCTTCGCCGTCGTCCGGATCGTCGAAACTCTCTTCGGCCGAAGTGGCCTGGGTCTCCGCAGCTTCCGGCACCTCGAAGGCCGGTGGCTCTGCGAACTCATCGGCCAGGACCGAAAGGTCGGGCTCTTCGCTGGCCGCCTCGGTCGCGGGCGGGGTTTCGGGCTCGGTGCGGGGGGGCGTCTCGGGGGCGCGCGGCGGACGGCGGGGTGTCACCCGCGCTGCGCCCGAGGCCTCTTCCGCGCCGGGATGGGCCTGGAACCAGGTGTCGCCGCAGTTCGAGCATTGCACATCGCGGCCCGCCTGCGGGATCACCGCATCGGGCACCTCGTATTGAGCTCCGCAATTCGGGCAGGTTAGTCGCATCTGGCCCCATCCCAGTGACGAGCCGGAACACCCGTCTGGCACCGGCCCCTTGGTTCTGGCCGCTACCATATGTGGATCGGAGGAAGCGGAAAAGTGCTATTTCCGCCCTGTGCCGCGATTGCATCGGCGGGTGCGATCCTGCAAAAGGATAAGGCAGTCGAGGGGGCCTACGTGATCGAACTGGACAATCTCGCCTATTCCTATGGCGGGGGAGAGTTGCTGAGCGACATCTCCCTGCGGCTGACGCCGGGTTCCTTTCATTTCCTGACCGGACCGTCTGGGGCCGGCAAGACCACCTTCCTGAAGCTCTGCTACGGTGCGCTGGTGCCGACCGCCGGACATGCGCTGCTGTTCGGCAAGGACGTGCGCCAGATGACCCGTGACGAGATCGCGGAAATCCGCCGAAGGGTGGGGGTGGTGCACCAGGATTGCCAGTTCCTGGATCACCTGACCGTGTCCGAGAATATCGCCCTGCCGCTGATGGTCTCGGGGCGGGATGTCTCGTCCGAGGCGCATAACCTGAAAGAGCTGATCGCCTGGTGCGGTCTCACCCACAGGGCCGATGCCCGCCCGCCCGAGCTTTCGGGCGGCGAGCGCCAGCGTGCGGCACTGGCCCGCGCGGTGATCATGTCGCCCGATATCATCCTGGCCGACGAACCCACGGGCAACGTGGACTGGGAGATGTCCGAGCGCCTGCTGTCGCTTCTGGTCGAGCTCAACCGCATGGGCAAGACGGTGATGATCGCCACCCATGACCTGGCCCTGATCCGCGCCGCCAAGAGCCGCGTGCAGGCGCGGGTGCTGCGCATCGCCAAGCGGCGGTTGCAGCTGGCGGGGGCGGACCTGTGAGCTTCCTTCAGCTTTCGACCCTGCTGCGTGGCGAACCGCAGGCGGACCGCGTGGTCCCGCCCACCGGGTTCACGGCCCGGCTGACCCTTTTCGCTGCCGCCGCCATGGCCTTCCTGGCGGTCTTCGCCCTGGCGCTGTCGCTGGCCACCGGCCGGCTGGCCTCGAACTGGAGCGAGGAGCTGGCGCGCAGCTCGACCCTGCGCATCTCCGCCCCGGCGGAACAGGTGGCGGCGCAGACCGAGGCGGCGCTGCAGGTGCTGGCCACGACCTCGGGCGTGGCGCGGGCGCGGGCGCTTTCGCGCGAAGAGCAACAGGCGCTGCTGGAGCCCTGGTTCGGCCCCGACCTGCCGGTCGACAGCCTGCCCATTCCCCAGCTCATCGAGATCATTGAGGATGGCGAGGGCTACGACCCCGACGGGCTGCGCCTGCGGCTTGCGGCAGAGGTGCCCGGAGCGGTGCTGGACGACCACGGGCGCTGGCGGCGACCGCTGGTCAAGGCGGCGGGGCGCATCCGGGCGCTCGGCCTGCTTTCGCTCCTGCTGATCGGAGGCGTCACGGCGGCGATGATCACCCTGGCGGCCAACTCGGCCCTGGCGGCCAATGCCCAGGTCATCGCGGTGCTGCGCCTGGTTGGCGCGCGGGATGACTTCATCGCCCGCGCCTTCGTCCGCCGCTTCACCTTCCGCGCCTTCTGGGGCGCCTCGCTTGGCATGGCTCTGGGCCTGGCCGCGCTGTTGGCGCTGCCCGAGGCGCAGGCCGAGGGCGGCTTCCTGACGGGCCTGGGCCTGCGCGGCTGGCACTGGGTCTGGCCGCTTGTCCTGCCCTTCGTGGCGGCATTCGTTTCCTTCCTGGCCACCGGCGGCGCAGCCCGCCGCATGTTGCGGAGACTGGCATGAGCCTTGCCTGGCAATATTTCAGATCGGTGATCTTCGTCATCCAGATGTACCTGGCCATGGCGCTCTACGGGCTGGTCTTCCTGCCCTGGACGCTCTTTGACCGCCGTGGCGCCTATGTCGGCGCCCGCAATTACTGCCACTACGTGCGCTTCACCCTGCGCCTGATCTGCGGCACCCGCACCGAGGTGCGCGGAGAAATCCCCCAGGGCGAGATCCTGATCGCCTCGAAGCACCAGAGCTTCCTCGACATCATCCTGATCGTCTCGGTGGTGTCGCATCCGAAGTTCATCATGAAGGACAGCCTGCGCTATGCGCCGGTGCTGGGCTTCTACGCGCAGCGTTTGGGCTGCGTGCCGGTGAAACGGGGCCGCCGCTCGGATGCGATCCGCGACATGATGGGCCGGGTGACCTCGGGCGATGCGCCGGCCGGGCAGCTGATCATCTATCCCCAGGGCACCCGCGTGGCGCCGGGGGTCGAGGCCGAATACAAGGTCGGTGTCGCCGCGATCTACGAGCAGACCGGCCAGAGCTGCGTGCCTGCCGCCACCAACGTGGGCCTCTTCTGGCCGCGCCAGGGCGTGCTGCGCAAGCCGGGCCTCGCGGTGGTCGAGTTCCTGCCCGCCCTGCCGCCCGGCCTGCCGCGGGAAGAGTTCCGCAACACCCTGCGCGAGGTGATCGAGGCGCGCTCGAATGCCCTGATGGCCGAAGGGGGGATGACCCGGTGAAGTTCATCGAAACACCAGAAGAGCTGTCGCAGGTCTACGGCACGCCCGCAGCCGCCGCGACGCGGAAGGTGGCCCGGCAGATGACGCCGGATTACCGCACATGGATCGAGCGGGCGCGCTTCTGCGTGGTCTCGACCGTTGGCCCCGAGGGGGCCGATGGCAGCCCGCGCGGCGATGATGGCCCCGTGGTCCGCGAGCTCGACCCCGGCACCCTGGCGCTGCCCGACTGGCACGGCAACAACCGGGTCGATACGCTCCGCAATATCGTCCGCGATCCACGCATGGCGCTGATGTTCATGGTGCCCGGCTCGAACAACGTGGTGCGGGTGAATGGCCGGGGGCGGGTGACCACCGACGCCGATCTCTGCGCCAGTTTCGCGCGTGGCGGCAAGCAGCCGCGCAGCGTGGTGGTCATGCAGATCGACGAGATCTATTTCCAATGCGCCCGCGCCGTGATGCGCGCCGGCCTCTGGGCCGGTCGGGATGAAAGCGAGGGCCTGCCCAGCCCCGGCCAGATCCTGGCCGGCATGACCGAGGGCAAGGTCGGCGGCGAGCGCTATGACCGCGAGTGGCCAGAACGCGCCGCCAAGACCCTGTGGTGATCAGCGCCGCGCGGGCTCTGCCCGTGCAAGGCGTTCTGCAATGAAGCCGTAGAAGCTCTGACCGGGCCGGGCCTCGCGGCCATAGGCGGTGTTGAGCCGTGCCTTGGCACGGAAGACCTCTGCGCAGGGCGCGCGCATCGCCTCGGGCAGATCGCCGGCGCCTGCCAGTATCTCGGAAACATGGCAGGCATAGGCCCGCGCGACCCTGTCCGAGAAATCCGTCTCTGCGGTGACCGAGCTTTCACTGAGCCTCAGCTGGTAGGCCACCGGGGCCAGGGGCGCGCTGCCCCCCAGCCGGGCCAGAAGCTCGGCGGCGTGGCGGACATCCTGCGAGGGATGAGAGGTGAAGGGGCGGGCCTGCGCACGGGCCAGCAGTGGGTGGAAGCTGCCGCCGTAGTGGCCCAGATCCTGCAGCCGAAGCCTGTCGGCCCCTTGCGGCATCCGCAGGATCTGCTGCCCCGCGTCCAGCACCGAGGTCTGCCCGAAGGCCGCGCCGTGGCGGCGTGCCAGTGGCAGCAGGGCGGCGAGGTAGCCGGGCTCCCAGCTATCATCGGCATCGAGGAAGGCGTAGAAACGCCCCTGCGCCTGGGCCAGCGCCCGGTTGCGGGCGGCGCCGGGGCCGGTGCGGACGGGGCCCAAGGGCGTGGCCGAAACCCTCAGGCCATCGGGGGCCAGCTCGCGGTAGTCGGTGCCGTCATCCGAGGCCAGCACGACCTCGACTTGATCAGGCGGCATGCCAGAGGCCATGACCGAGGCCAGCGCGCGGGGCAGGGTGACCTCTGCCCGGTAGACCGGGATGATGACCGAGATCTCTGGCCGTTCCATATCCGCCTCAGCTTGCCTGGCCACAGCATAGAGCCTGCCGCGCGCGAGGAAAGCGTGGCGTCCCGGCAAAGGCAAAACGCCCGCCCCCTTTCGGGGACGGGCGCCTTGAGACCGGGTAACCGGGATCACATGTGGATCGGGCCGTCGCCGCAGGCCAGGGCCGCTTCACGCACCGCTTCCGAGAAGGTCGGGTGGGCGTGGCAGGTCAGGGCCAGGTCCTCGGCGGAGCCGCCGTATTCCATGGTCACGCAGACCTCGTGGATCAGGTCGCCGGCTGCCGGGCCGATGATATGGGCGCCCAGCACGCGGTCGGTCTCCTTGTCGACGATCAGCTTGACGAAGCCGTCGCCGGCGAAGACCGCCTTGGCACGGGCGTTGCCCATGAAGGAGAACTTGCCGACCTTGTAGGCGCGGCCCTCTTCCTTCAGCTGCTCTTCGGTCTTGCCGACCGAGGCGACCTCGGGGTGGGTGTAGATGACACCGGGGATCACGTCGTAGTTCACGTGACCGGCCTTGCCGGCGATGACCTCGGCGACGGCCATGCCCTCGTCCTCGGCCTTGTGGGCCAGCATGGGACCGGCGACCGCGTCACCGATGGCATAGACGCCCTTGACCGAGGTGGCCCAGTGGGCGTCGGTCTTGACGACGCCGCGCTCGGTCATCTCGACGCCCAGCTCCTTCAGGCCCAGCCCGTCGGTGAAGGCGCGGCGGCCGGTGGCGACCAGCACCACGTCGGCATCCAGCTGATGCTCGCTGTCGTCCTTCTTCAGCTTGTAGGTCAGCTTGGCCTTGGTCTTGGTGGCCTCGGCGCCCTGGACGGCGGCGCCCAGGATGAAGTTCATGCCCTGCTTCTTCAGCAGCTTCTGCAGGTTCTTCTGCACTTCGCCGTCCATGCCGGGGGTGATCTTGTCGAGGAATTCGACCACCGTCACCTCGGCGCCGAGACGCGCGTAGACAGAGCCCATCTCCAGGCCGATCACGCCGGCGCCGACGACGATCATCTTCTTCGGCACCTTGGGCAGATCCAGCGCGCCGGTGCTGTCGACGATGACGCCCGCGTCGTTGTCGATCTCGAGGCCGGGCAGCGAAGAGGGCACGGAGCCCGAGGCGACGATGATGTTCTTGGCCTCATGGACCTCGTCACCGACCTTGACCTTGCCGGCCTCGGGGATCGAGCCCCAGCCCTTGAGCCAGTCGATCTTGTTCTTCTTGAACAGGAACTCGATGCCCTTGGTGTTGCCGTCGACAACGTCCTGCTTGTAGGCCTTCATCTGGTTCCAGTCGACGGAAGGCGACTTGCCCTTCAGGCCCATGGTGGCGAAGTTGTGCTCTGCCTCGTGCAGCTGGTGCGTGGCGTGCAGCAGCGCCTTCGAGGGGATGCAGCCCACGTTCAGGCAGGTGCCGCCGAGGGTCTCGCGGCCTTCGACACAGGCGGTCTTGAGGCCAAGCTGTGCGCAGCGGATGGCGGCGACATAGCCACCGGGGCCTGCACCGATGACGATCACGTCGTATTGGGCCATGGGGATCTCCTTCTAGCGTATGGCGCATCGGGCGCCGGGAGTTTTGTCGTTTCGGGCCGGGGGTGAGGGCTCTGCCCCCGCCGCTGTCGCGGCTCCCCCCAGTAATTAGGGCGCAGTATTCAGGGTCGCCGGATGATCAGAAGAGCGTGGCGAGGATCATCAGCGCGGATGCGATAAGTCCCGTCAGCCACAGCAGCGAGCGCCAGGGCACCCAGCCGAAGGCATAGGCGGGGACATAGAGAATGCGGGCGCCGAGATAGATCCAGGCGCAGGTCGCGGTGAGCGGAGAGGAGGCCTGCCCGAGGGTCACCACCGCCACGGCTATGGTGAAGAGGATCAGCGCCTCGAAGTGGTTGTCCATGGCGCGGAAGATGCGCCCGGTGCGGGCGCTGACCTGCTCGACCAGCGGTTTGCCGAGGCGGCCGGGATCGCGCGGTCCAAGGGTCTTGCTCTTGTCCAGCTCCAGGTTCGCGGTCACCGACATCAGGCCGATCTGGCAGACCTGCAAGAGGCCGGCGAGGGCGAGGACGGTGACTTCGGTGGGAAGGGTGCTCATCTCAGGGCCTCAGAAAAATGCGGCGACATACATGGTGATCGTGGCGATGAGCCCGACCATGTAGATGACGGACCGCCAGGGCGCCCAGCCGAAGGCATAGGCAGGGATATAGAGCGCGCGGGCACCGGCATAGGTCAGCGCGGCCACGGCGGTGATGGTCGAGGCGCTGTCCGACAGCAGAACCAGCACCACGGCGCCGATGAAGAAGGGGAAATTCTCGGTATGGTTGTCCAGCGCCCGGCGCAGGCGGCCGGTCTGCCTGGACAGCGGCGGCAGGTCGTCGCGCGGGCTGGCATTGGCATCCGAGCCGACATCGCGGGTCAGCAGTGTCTGTGACCACATGACGAGGACGAGATGTTCCAGGGCGACGAGGGCGAGGGCGATGAGTTCTGGGGTCATGGAGCTGGTTCCCTTTGGAAAATCAAAATTCCATCACGTTGAACACCAGGTTTGACGAATTCGTCATCGTCCAGCGCGACCTGCAAGTCTAAAGGCGCAAACCCATCTAGAAGTAGTCGCAAGCCTTCACGCCAAGCTTCTGCGTTATCAATCCAGTGCATTGATGCGATCTCAGAGTCATCTCCAAGTTCGATTGCAATATCCAGATCGCTTTCGTCGCGCGCCTCATTTCTTGCTCTAGACCCGTAGATCCAGGTTCTGGTCACGACCGAAGTTTGCTCACTCCAGTGTCGAAGTTTCGCAACTACCTCGGTCGTGACCTGCATCTTACAGATCCATCAGCAGGCGGCGGGGATCTTCCAGCGCTTCCTTGACGCGCACGAGGAAGGTCACGGCGCCCTTGCCGTCGACGATGCGGTGATCGTAGCTGAGGGCCAGGTACATCATCGGGCGGATCTTGATCTCGCCGTTGATGACCATCGGACGGTCCTGGATCTTGTGCATGCCGAGGATACCCGACTGCGGGGGGTTCAGGATCGGCGAGGACATCAGCGAGCCGTAGACACCACCGTTGGAGATGGTGAAGGTGCCGCCCTGCATTTCCGCCATCGACAGCTTGCCGTCACGGGCGCGGGCGCCCTTGTCGGCGATGGCCTTCTCGATATCGGCGAAGGACATCTGGTCGGCGTCGCGGATCACCGGAACCACCAGGCCCGTGGGCGTGCCGGCGGCAATGCCCATGTGGACGTAGTTCTTGTAGACCACGTCGGTGCCGTCGATCTCGGCGTTGACGTCGGGCACTTCCTTCAGCGCGTGGACGCAGGCCTTGGTGAAGAAGGACATGAAGCCAAGCTTCACGCCGTGCTTCTTCAGGAACAGGTCCTTGTACTCGTTGCGCAGGGCCATCACCTCGGTCATGTCCACCTCGTTGTAGGTGGTCAGCATGGCGGCGGTGTTCTGGCTTTCCTTCAGGCGGCGGGCGATGGTCTGGCGCAGGCGGGTCATCTTGACCCGCTCTTCGCGGGCAGCGTCATCGGCAGCCACCGGCGCGCGGGGCGCGGAGGCCGGTGCGGCGGGCGCGGACTTGGCTGCGGACAGGGCCTTGGCCACGTCTTCCTTCATGATGCGGCCATCCTTGCCGGTGCCGGTGACCTGGTCGGGCGACAGACCCGCTTCGGCCATGGCCTTCTTGGCAGAGGGCGCGTCCTCGACATCCTTGCCACCCGAGGCGGCAGGGGCCGCGGCGGTCGCGGCCTCGGACTTCGGAGCGGCGGCTGCGCCACCCTTGCCCGAGGTCATCTCGGCCAGCTGGCCGCCGGCCTCGACGGTTTCGCCTTCCTTGGCCAGGATCTTGGTCAGGGTGCCGGCGGCAGGCGCGGGGACCTCGACCGAGACCTTGTCGGTTTCCAGCTCGCAGAGCATCTCGTCTGCCTCGAAGCTTTCGCCTTCCTTCTTGAACCAGGTGGCCACGGTGGCCTCGGTCACGGATTCACCCAGGGTGGGGACCATGACCGGAAGGGTCTCGCCGCCGGATGCGGCGGGCTCTTCGGAGGGGGCGTCGACGTGGCGCGGCGCGGGCTCTTCCGGGCCTGCGTTGCCCTCTTCGGCGATGTAGCCCAGCAGGGCGTCGACGCCGACGGTTTCGCCTTCCTTGGCGACGATGTCACCCAGCACGCCAGAGGCGGTGGCGGGGACTTCGACTGTCACCTTGTCGGTTTCCAGCTCGCAGAGCATCTCGTCGACGGCGACCGCATCGCCGGGCTTCTTGAACCAGGTGGCGACGGTGGCTTCGGTAACGGATTCCCCAAGCGTGGGGACGCGGATCTCGGTGCTCATGGGACTTAGTTTCCTTCGATGGTCAGCGCTTCGTCGACAAGCGACTCTTGCTGGGCTTTGTGCTGTTTGGCCAGGCCGGTTGCGGGCGAGGCAGAGGCGACGCGGCCCACGTAACGCGGGCGTTCATGGGTGGCGCCGATACGCTGCAGGCACCACTCGACGTTGGGTTCGATGAAGGACCAGGCGCCCTGGTTCTTCGGCTCTTCCTGGCACCAGAGCATCTCTGCCCCCTTGAAGCGCTCGAGCTCCTTGACCAGCGAGATCGCCGGGAAGGGATAGAACTGCTCGATCCGCATCAGGTAGACATCGTCGATGCCGCGGGCGTCACGCTCTTCCAGCAGGTCGTAGTAGACCTTGCCCGAGCACATGACGACGCGCTTGATCTTGTCGTCCGCCACCAGCTTGGTGTCCGAATTGCCCATCTCGGCATCGTCCCACAGGACGCGGTGGAAGCTGGAGCCGGTGGTGAATTCGCTGGCCTTGCTGACCGCCAGCTTGTGGCGCAGCAGGGACTTCGGCGTCATCATCACCAGCGGCTTGCGGAAGCTGCGGTGCAGCTGGCGGCGCAGGATGTGGAAGTAGTTGGCAGGCGTCGTGCAGTTGGCAACGATCCAGTTGTCCTGGCCGCACATCTGCAGGAAGCGCTCGAGGCGTGCCGAGGAGTGCTCGGGGCCCTGGCCCTCGTAGCCGTGCGGCAGCAGCATGACGAGGCCCGACATCCGCAGCCACTTGGATTCACCCGAGCTGATGAACTGGTCGAACATGATCTGCGCGCCGTTGGCGAAGTCGCCGAACTGGGCTTCCCACATCACCAGGGCATTCGGTTCGGCCAGCGAGTAGCCGTACTCGAAGCCCAGCACCGCGTATTCCGACAGCATCGAGTCGATGACCTCGTAGCGGGCCTGGCCGGGCTTGATGTTGTTCAGCGGGTAGTAGCGCTCTTCGGTCTCCTGGTTGATCAGGGCCGAATGGCGCTGCGAGAAGGTGCCGCGGGTGGAATCCTGGCCCGCCAGGCGCACCGGGTAGCCCTCGGCCAGCAGCGAGCCGAAGGCCAGGGCCTCGCCCGTCGCCCAGTCGAAGCCTTCGCCGGTCTCGAACATCTTGGACTTGGCGTCCAGCAGGCGGCCGACGGTCTTGTGCATCGGGAAGCCATCGGGGGCGCTGGTCAGCGACTTGCCGACCTCTGCCATCAGCTCTTCGCTGATCGCGGTCTCGCCGCGCTGGTAGTCTTCCTTTTCGCGCTCGAGACCCGACCACTTGCCGTCCAGCCAGTCGGCCTTGTTGGGCTTGTATTCCTTGCCGGCCTCGAACTCTTCGTTGAGGTGGGCCTGGAAGGCGGCCTTCATGTCCTCGATCTCGCCCTCGGGGATGAGACCGTCCTTGACCAGGCGATCAGTGTACAGGCTCAGGGTCGTGCGGTGACCCTTGATGTTCTTGTACATGATCGGGTTGGTGAACATCGGCTCGTCGCCTTCGTTGTGACCGAAGCGACGGTAGCAGAAGATGTCGATCACCACGTCCTTGTGGAACTTCTGGCGGAACTCGGTGGCCACCTTGGCGGCATGCACCACGGCCTCGGGGTCGTCGCCGTTGACGTGGAAGATCGGCGCCTCGACCATCAGCGCGATATCCGTCGGATAGGGGCTGGAGCGCGAGAAATGCGGCGCGGTGGTGAAGCCGATCTGGTTGTTGACGACGATATGGATGGTGCCGCCGGTGCGGTGGCCCACCAGGCCCGAGAGGCCAAAGCACTCGGCCACGACGCCCTGGCCCGCGAAGGCCGCGTCACCGTGCAGCAGCACGGGAATGACCGAGGTGCGGTCGGCGTCGTTGTTCTGGAACTGCTTGGCGCGGGCCTTGCCCAGCACCACCGGGTTCACGGCTTCCAGGTGCGAGGGGTTGGCGGTCAGCGACAGGTGCACGGTGTTGCCGTCGAACTCGCGGTCCGAGGAGGCACCGAGGTGGTACTTCACATCGCCCGAGCCATCGACGTCCTCGGGCTTGAAGCTGCCGCCCTGGAATTCGTTGAAGATGGCGCGGTAGGGCTTGCCCATCACGTTGGCCAGCACCGAGAGGCGGCCGCGGTGCGGCATGCCGATGACCACGTCGCGGGCGCCCAGGTTGCCGCCGCGCTTGATGATCTGCTCCATCGCGGGGATCAGCGCTTCGCCACCGTCGAGGCCGAAACGCTTGGTGCCCATGTACTTGACGTGCAGGAACTTCTCGAAGCCCTCGGCCTCGACCAGCTTGTTCAGGATGGCGCGGCGGCCCTCACGGGTGAAGGTGATCTCCTTGCCGTAGCCCTCGATGCGCTCCTTCAGCCAGGCGCTTTCCTCGGGGTTCGAGATATGCATGTACTGCAGCGCGAAGGTGCCGCAGTAGGTGCGGCGCACGATGTCCACGATCTGGCGCATCGAGGCGATCTGCAGGCCCAGCACGTTGTCGATGAAGATCGGGCGATCCATGTCGGCATCGGTGAAGCCATAGGACTTCGGATCGAGCTCGGGATGGGCGACCGGGTCCTTCATGCCCAGCGGATCGAGATCGGCGGCCAGGTGGCCACGGATCCGGTAGGCGCGGATCAGCATGATGGCGCGGATCGAATCCAGCACCGCGCGCTTGATCGCCTCGTCCGAGACCTCGACGCCCTTGGCGGCGGCCTTGTCCTTGATCTTCTTGCCCGCGTCCTTGGCCTCGGCCGGGGCCGGCCACATGCCGTCCAGCGCTGCCGTCAGCTCGTCGTTCGGGGCCGGCGGCCAGTCGGCGCGCTTCCACGAGGGGCCAGCGGCCTCTGCCTTGGCGTCGCTCTCGCTGTCGCCCAGGCTGCCGAAGAACTCGGCCCAGGCGTCATCGACCGCAGAGGGGTCATTGGCCCAGCGGGCATAGAGCTGCTCGAGATAGGCAGCATTGTGCCCCTGCATGAAGCTGGAGGCGTGGAAAAGGTCGTTCGGGCTCTGATCGTTCATCTGGTCACCTGAAGGGCGGAAACGGGGGGCAACTTGTCGAAGGCGGCGGGGTGGTGGCGGCGCCCTGGCGGCGCGGCAGAGGGCGGAGAATATCCTTCGGGGATCATGCGGCGGCCCTCCTGGTGGGGACGGGGCCCCAGTGGTTGGAGGCCGGCTGCGTCGGGCGGGTCAGCCAGAAGATCACGATGAGGGGCGAGAGGGCGCAGACCAGCACCGCGAGGGCCAGGATCAGGCCCGCGAGCCCGTCGAACTGGTCCGCAAGCCCGTCTGCCATCATCGTGTCGAAGCTGAGCCCGCCGATGAAGGCGGCGTAGCTCATCGTGCCCAGCACGGCGATGATCGGATAAAGCAGGTAAAGTCCGCTGCGGCCCGTGTCATGCATGCGCCGCCAGCCCGCGGAAAGCGTCGGCAGGAAGAGCGCCAGCGAAAAGAGCGAGGACAGCGCATCGGAGATCGCGCCCAGGACAAGGCCGCCCAGAAAACCGAAGAGGATGAAATACCAGTACTCGGGCCGCGAGGCACGTCCCGAGAAGGTGACGTACTTGCGGAAACAGGCGCGGACAGCGTCGGAGAAGCTCATTGGCATGGCTCCTCTGGCGGGCACGGTTCCGGCAATGCTTGCGCGCGTGGCATTTTTCTCGCTTCCCCTCATGAGGGGGGCCTCTGATGGGGTGGCAAGGGCCGCACCGCGGATCTAGCGGTGCGGCCCACGCCGATTACGTGGTGGCCCGGGCTTGCGCCCTGGCCCTTGGCATCAGCCGATGGCCTTCAGCACGGCCTCACCGAGACCGGCGGGGCTGTCGGCGACAACGATACCGGCCGACTTCATGGCCTCGATCTTGTCTTCGGCACCGCCCTTGCCACCGGCGACGATGGCACCGGCGTGGCCCATGCGGCGGCCCGGAGGGGCGGTACGGCCGGCGATGAAACCGGCGGTCGGCTTCCAGCGGCCCTTCTTCTTCTCGTCGGCCAGGAACTGCGCGGCTTCCTCTTCGGCCGAGCCACCGATCTCGCCGATCATGATGATCGACTCGGTTTCCGGGTCCTTGAGGAACATTTCCAGCACTTCCAGGTGCTCGGTGCCCTTGATCGGGTCGCCGCCGATGCCGACAGCCGAGGACTGGCCGAGGCCCGCGTCGGTGGTCTGCTTCACGGCTTCATAGGTCAGGGTGCCCGAACGCGAGACGACGCCCACGGAGCCACGCTTGTGGATGTGGCCGGGCATGATGCCGATCTTGCAGGCGCCGGGGGTGATGACACCGGGGCAGTTCGGGCCGATCAGGCGGGACTGGCTGTTCCGCAGCGCGGCCTTCACCTTCATCATGTCCAGAACCGGGATGCCTTCGGTGATGCAGACGATCAGCGGGATCTCTGCGTCGATGGCTTCCAGGATCGAGTCGGCCGCGAAGGGCGGCGGCACGTAGATCACGGAGGCATTGGCGCCGGTGCGCTCGACCGCTTCGGCCACGCCGTCGAAGACGGGCAGGCCGAGGTGCTCGGAACCACCCTTGCCGGGGGTCACGCCGCCGACCATCTTGGTGCCGTAGGCGATCGCCTGTTCAGAGTGGAAGGTGCCCTGCGAGCCGGTGAAGCCCTGACAGATGACCTTGGTGTTTTCGTCAACGAGAACTGCCATTGTCTTAGCCCTTCACTGCTTTCACGATTTTCTCGGCGCCGTCGGACAGGTTGTCTGCCGCGATGACGTTCAGGCCGGAGGAGGCGATGATCTCCTTGCCCTTTTCGACGTTGGTGCCTTCCAGGCGCACGACCAGCGGAACCTCGAGGCCCACTTCCTTCACCGCGGCGATCACGCCCTCGGCGATGACGTCGCAGCGCATGATGCCGCCGAAGATGTTCACCAGGATGCCCTTAACGTTGGGGTCGGAGGTGATGATCTTGAAGGCCTCGGTCACTTTCTCCTTGGTGGCGCCGCCACCGACGTCGAGGAAGTTCGCGGGCTCGGCACCGTAGAGCTTGATGATGTCCATCGTTGCCATGGCCAGGCCTGCGCCGTTCACCATGCAGCCGATCTCACCATCCAGCGCGATGTAGTTCAGGTCGTACTTGGAGGCCGCCAGTTCTTTGGCGTCTTCCTCGGTCTCGTCGCGCAGGGCGGCGATGTCCGCGTGGCGGTAGACCGCGTTGCCGTCGAAGCCGACCTTGGCGTCCAGGACCTTCAGGTTGCCATCGGGCATGACGATCAGCGGGTTGATCTCCAGCTGTTCCATGTCCTTCTCCATGAAGGCACGGTAGAGATCGCCGATCAGCTTGACGCACTGCTTCATCGCGGCGCCCTTCAGGCCCAGCGAGAAGGCGACCTTGCGGCCGTGGAACGGCGCGTAGCCGGTGGCCGGGTCGATGGAGAAGCTGAGGATCTTCTCGGGGGTGGCAGCTGCCACTTCCTCGATGTCCATGCCGCCCTCGGTGGAGCAGACCACGGAGACCGAAGAGGTCTGACGGTCGACCAGCAGAGCCAGGTACAGCTCGCGTTCGATGTCGGAACCGGCTTCGATGTAGATGCGGTTGACCTGCTTGCCGGCGGGGCCGGTCTGGTGGGTCACCAGGGTCTTGCCAAGCATCTTCTTGGCTTCTTCTTCGGCTTCCTCGACGGATTTCGCCAGGCGGACACCGCCTTTTTCACCGGCGCTTTCCTCGACGAACTTGCCCTTGCCGCGGCCGCCTGCGTGGATCTGAGCCTTGACCACCCAGAGCGGGCCGTCCAGCTCGCCCGCGGCGGTCTTGGCCTCATCGGCCTTCAGGACCGCGCGGCCGTCCGAGACCGGCGCGCCATATTCGCGAAGGATCGCCTTCGCCTGATATTCATGGATGTTCATGAATTCCAACCCTCGTTTGCTACGATTGTCATCGGTAGTGGCACAGTCTTACCTGCCGATGAACCTATTTTTGCAGGCCCCGGACAAATTCCGCCGATTTTCTTGAGTTTGTGATCACGCGCGGAATTCGTGTGATCACAAAGCTGCGCCGCCTGCATTTCCAGCTCCCTTTCGGCCTCGTCCGGGATTCGGTCTGCCACCATCTTGTAATGAACTGCCCCGAAATCTAAGACCTTTTGAAACCCGAATGGCGCCCCTGTTCCGCAGGGGCAGGCAAGAGCTGACGTCGAGACCCCGCATGCATGTCATAAGCCTGTCTTCGATCCCGCCGCGCTTCGGCGCGCTAGCGGAACAGCTGCAGGCCCTGCTTGCGCAGCGGCGGCCAGCCGAGGAGATCCGGCTCTATATCCCCAGGCGCTACCGCCGCTTTCCCGACTGGGACGGGCGGCTGCCCGAGGTACCGCGGGGCATCCGCATCTGCCGCGCGGAAGAGGACCTGGGCCCGGCGACAAAGGTGCTCTTCGCCGCTGAGGAGTTGCGGGGGCAGGACCTGGGGCTGCTCTATTGCGACGACGACAGGACCTATGCGCCGGAATGGAGCCACCGCTTGCTGCGCGCCTGGCGCCGCCGCCCGCAGGCGACGATCGCCAGCTGCGGCTGGGACCTGGACCACCTGGGCCTGCCGCTGCCCGAGGCGGACCCGCAGCCGCGGTTCGGCTTGCAGGTGCGGCGCATGGATCCCGAATACCGCTACCTGCGGACCCGGCAGCGGATCGGGCGGCTCTTCGGCAGGGCGAAGGGGCCGAAACCGCAGCGCAACCTGATCGGCCGCTCGGGCCATTGCCACGTGGCCGAGGGCTTTGGCGGTGTGCTGATCCGTCCCGACTGGCTGCCGCAAGAGGCCTGGCAGATTCCGCCGGTGCTCTGGGCCGTCGATGATGTCTGGCTTTCGGGGCATCTGACCCGCACGGGCCATGCCCCCTGGCTGCCGGCGCGGGCGCACCGGCTGCGCACGGGCGGGGTCTCGGACGTGGCGGCGCTGGCGGATGCAACGCTCGATGGCGCGGGCAGGGCCGAGGCCAACCTGCGCTGCGCCAGGCACTTCATCGAGACCTACGGCATCTGGAAATGAAAAGGGCCGCCCCGAGGGCGGCCCTTTCCGTCAGAACTGTGCTGTGGCTCAGGCCAGCGAGCTGTCGATGCCCTTGCAGGCTTCGACGAGGCCCTTCACGGCGGTCACGGACTTGTCGAACATCTCTTGCTCTTCCTTGTTGAGCTTGATGTCGATGATCTTCTCGATGCCGCCGGCGCCGATCACGGTGGGCACGCCCACGTACATGCCCTTGACGCCGATCTCGCCGTCGCAATAGGCGGCGCAGGGCAGGACGCGCTTCTGGTCCTTCAGGTAGGCTTCCGCCATCTCGATGGCCGAGGTCGCGGGGGCATAGAAGGCCGAGCCGGTCTTTAGCAGGCCGACGATCTCGGCGCCGCCGTCACGGGTGCGCTGCACGATGGCGTCCAGCTTCTCCTGGGTGGTCCAGCCCATCTCGACCAGGTCGGGCAGCGGGATGCCGCCAACGGTGGAGTAGCGCACGGAGGGCACCATGGTGTCGCCGTGGCCGCCCAGCACGAAGGCGGTGACGTCCTTCATCGAGACGTCGAATTCGACCGACAGGAAGTGGCGGAAGCGGGCCGAGTCCAGCACGCCGGCCATGCCGCAGACCTTGTGGGCGGGCAGGCCAGAGAACTGCTGCAGGGCCCAGACCATCGCGTCGAGCGGGTTGGTGATGCAGATGACGAAAGCGTCGGGCGCGTTGTCACGGATGCCTTCGCCGACGGCCTTCATGACCTTCAGGTTGATGCCCAGCAGGTCGTCACGGCTCATGCCCGGCTTACGCGGCACACCAGCGGTCACGATGCAGACATCCGCGCCGGCGATGTCGGCGTAGGATTGGGTGCCCTTCAGCTTGGCGTCGAAGCCTTCCGAGGGGCCGGATTCGGCAATGTCGAGCGCCTTGCCCTCAGGGGTGCCTTCGGCGATGTCGAAGAGGACGACGTCGCCCAGTTCTTTGAGGGCTACGAGATGGGCGAGCGTGCCGCCGATCTGGCCCGCGCCGATCAGGGCAATCTTGGGTCTGGCCATTGGATCTGTCTCCGGTCCGGTTGAAACGTCGAAGACGGCGTAGGCGCTTTGGGGGTCGGACGCAAGGGTGGAGGGGCCCTGCGCCCCCGCGTTTCCCCGCGTGCAATGCTGAAAATCCCCTTCAAATCAGTCAGGTAACGCGCTGCCGACACCATCGGGGGGAGGTGGCGCAAAGGCCTGCAGGGCAGGGCAACTGCCACCTGCATGGGCATGTTAGCGCACCAAGTGACGCGGGCGCCGCGATTCTTTCCACAGGGGGCCGGGCGCCGAAGGGCAGGTTGCAAGCGGCAACCGACCTAAGGGTAAACGCCCTGTCCCCCGAGTCGACACGGTGCGGCCCGGCCCATGGCCCGGATCAGGCGTCCTGGTCGTCGCCCGGCAGGGCCTCGAACAGCGACTCGAAGGCCTGCCCGCTGGCGATCAGGCAGGTGATCCCCTGCGGCGAGGTCATGGTGATGGTCCAGGTGCCGCTGTCATCCGAGGCGAAGACCTCGACCATGGCGTTGTTGGAGCCGATGCCGATCGAGCGGCGCGTCTCGCCGTAGCCTTCGGCAAGGCGGTTCACCACCACCTCGCGCGGGGCACAGGCCTGGCGGCTGCCCTGGGCGCTGGCCGAGAGCGGCAGCAGTGCCGACATCACGGACAGCAGCAAGGCGATAGCGGCGGATGGGGCAGAGCATGGGGCCAATCTCGGGCCCGGCATCCGGGCAGGAGCGGAGCGGACGGCCTGGCGCAGCAGGCGGCTGGTGTCGGACAATTTCATCCGAAATCCCTTTCTGGCTGGGTCCGGCCCGGAGGAAGGGCAGGATGGACCGTTGCGATCTGGGCGGTCTCTGCGCCCGGCTCGACAATCCCCGATGCCTGCGCGGACCTGTCCCGGCCCTGCGCCCCCTCACCATGAGCGACAACCTCCTGCCTTTCGGTTAACATCCCGGTCCAGGCCCGTGCCTTTCCCCGATTTCGCCGCGTCGCAGCAGAAAATTCGGGCCGGGAGCTGAATTCCCCTTGAATTAATCCGTTGAAAAATGCCATCCCTGCGCAAGAATATTACTCGCTTGAGGTTTCGCCATGACATCGACCACGCGCCCCTTCCGCTCGCTGCTCTATATTCCGGGCTCCAAGGAGCGTGCGCTCGACAAGGCGCGCGCGCTGCCGGTGGATGCCATCCTCTTCGACCTGGAAGACGCCGTGATGCCCGAGGCCAAGGTCGAGGCACGCGCCACGCTGCTCGCCGCCCTCGGCGAAGGCGGCTACGGCAAGCGGGCGAAGATCGTGCGGATCAACGCGCTAGATACCGAATGGGGCGAAGGCGATGTGGCGGCGCTGAAGGGGGCCGATATCGACGCGATCCTGCTGCCCAAGGTCAATTCCGCCAAGGACATCGACCGGCTGGCGGCGCTTTGCGACGTGCCGATCTGGGCCATGATGGAGACCCCGCTGGCCATCTTCAACGCGCTCGAGATCGCGGCGCACCCCCGGATCGAAGGTTTCGTGGCGGGCACCAATGACCTGGCCAAGGAGCTCAACTGCCGCACCCGCCCGGACCGGCTGCCGATGCAGATGGCGCTGCAGACCATGCTGATGGCGGCCCGTGCCCATGGGGTGGTGGCGACCGATGGCGTCTACAACCAGTTCAAGGACGAGGCCGGGCTTGAGGCCGAATGCGAGCAGGGCCGGGACCTGGGCTTTGACGGCAAGACCCTGATCCACCCGGCCCAGGTCGAGATCGCCAACCGCGTCTTCGCCCCCTCCGAGGCCGAGATCGACCTGGCCCGCCGCCAGATCGAGGCCTTCGAGGCGGTGCTGGCCTCGGGGCAGGGGGTTGCCGTGGTCGATGGCAAGATCGTCGAGAACCTGCACGTGGAAACCGCGAAAAAGACCCTGGCCCAGGCCGAAGCCATTGCGGAGGCCGGTTGAGAGGCCCAGTCTGGCGGCGATTCACTTAGGCAAAGGCACCCCCATGGCACTTATCCTGCTCGGCCTCATCCTCTGGACCTGGCCCCACCTGATGAAGGAATACACCCCCGGCCTGCGCGGGGGGCTCGGAGAGAGCACCGCCAAGCCGATCGTCGCGGTCGCGGCGCTGCTGGCCATCGTGCTGATGGTGCTGGGCTATCGCTCGGCCGACTATATCCACATCTACACGCCGCCCGCCTGGGGCCAGCATCTGAACAACCTGCTGATGCTCTTCTCTGTGGCGCTCTTCGGCGGTGCCCATTCCAAGGGGCGCATCAAGCAGGTCGTCCGTCACCCGATGTTCGCGGGCACCATCCTCTGGGCGGTGGCGCACCTGCTGGTGCGCGGCGATGCGGCCTCGGTGCTGCTCTGGGGCGGGATGATCGTCTGGGCCGTCGCCGGCTGGGTGGTGACCAACCGTCGCCAGCCCGGATATGTCCGACCCACGGGCGGGACGCTGAAGGGGGATCTGATCCTCGCGGCGATCACCATTGTGGTCTACATCGTCATCGTGCTGATCCACTCGCTGGTCGGCCCCAATCCACTTCCGATGTGAGGACCCGATGAAACTCTACCGTTTGCTGACCGAAGACGACACCTCGGCCTTCTGCCACAAGGTGACCAAGGCGCTGAATGCCGGCTGGGAGCTGCATGGCTCGCCCACCTACGCCTTCGATGCCGCCAATGGCACCATGCGCTGCGGCCAGGCCGTGGTGAAGGAGGTCGAGGGCACCTACACCCCCGACACCAAGCTTGGAGAGCACTGAATGAAGACCAATCCGGGCCGTTTCTTCGAGGACTACAAGCTGGGAGAGGTGATCTCCCATGCCGTGCCGCGGACCGTTTCGGGCGGGGAGCGGGCGCTGTACCATGCGCTCTATCCCGCGCGGGGTGCGCTCTATTCCTCGGATGAATTCGCCCGGAGCTGCGGTCTTCCGCAAGCGCCGCTGGATGATCTGGCGGCCTTCCACCTGGTCTTCGGCAAGACGGTGCCCGATATCTCGCTGAACGCCGTGGCCAACCTGGGCTATGCCGAGGGCCGCTGGCTGGCGCCGGTCTATCCCGGAGACACGCTTGCGGCGCGGTCCACGGTGATCGGGCTGAAGCAGAATTCCAACGGCAAGTCCGGCGTGGTCTGGGTGAAGACCGAGGGGGTGAACCAGCGCGGCGAAGTGGTGCTGAGCTATGTCCGCTGGGTCATGGTGCGCAAGCGTGACCTCGATGCCGAGGCGCCGATGACCACCATCCCCGACCTGGCCCCCGCCGTTCCGGCCTCTGACCTCGTGGTGCCCGAGGGGCTCGACTTCACCGGCTATGATTTCACCCTGGCGGGCGAGCCGCATCGCTGGGGCGACTACGAGCCGGGCGAGCGGATCGACCATGTGGATGGCGTCACCGTGGAAGAGGCCGAGCACATGCTGGCCACGCGTCTCTGGCAGAACACCGCCAAGGTGCATTTCGACGCCACCTTCCGGCCCGACGGGCAGCGGCTGATCTATGGCGGCCACGTGATCTCGATGGCGCGGGCGCTGTCCTTCAACGGGCTGGCCAATGCGCAGATGGTGGTGGCGCTGAACGGTGGCGCCCATGCCAACCCCTGTTTCTCGGGCACCACGGTGAAGGCCTGGAGCGAGGTCCTGGACCGGGCCGAGACCGCGGCCCCCGGTGTCGGTGCGCTGCGGCTGCGGCTGGTGGCGACCTCGGGCGGAGAGCCCTTCACCCTGAAGGGCGAGGGCGGCAAGTATCTGCCGCATGTGCTTCTGGATCTGGACTACTGGGTGCTGGTGCCGCGCTAGGGGCCGGTCCGAAGGCGCAGGCCCGAGCGCCCCGCACCCCGTTCCGGGGCGGCGGAAAGGGGCACGCGCCGGGTGGCAGATCCTTCTGCGTCAAGCGGTTGCAAGCGATCCCGGCCGTGCCGCCAGGCGCGTCCCTTCGGGCGCGAGGGGCGCAGAATCAAGGCGAAAAACCAAGCAAATCAGTCGGATTTTGTATCCGCGCAAAACGTGATCACAGCGCGAAAATCCGTGATCACATTGGTCAAAAGATATCATTGGTTTTGTCAAATTCTTGGGGGTGCGACCCCGGAGAAGGATGACAAGCCCCCCTGATCTGGTAGAAGCTGGGTCCAAGGGAAATCCGGAAAGGACATGCCGATGGCCGATGTGAACCGGGGCAACCGCCCGCTCTCTCCATTCATGCTGGGCAAGCACTACAGGTTCCAGCTGAACTCTGTCACCTCGATCCTGACGCGGATCACCGGCAACGCGATGATCGTCGCCGCCATCCTCGTCGCCTGGTGGCTGCTGGCGGCCTCCTCCGGCCCCGACTACTTCGCCACGGCGGATTACGTCCTGACCTCCTTCATCGGTGACGTCGTGATGACGCTCTCGGCCCTGGGCCTGTGGTATCACACCCTGGCCGGTGTCCGTCACCTGCTCTGGGACAACGGCTACTGCCTGGACGTTGCCACCTCCGACAAGCTCGGCTGGGGTATCCTGGGCGGCTCTGTCGTCCTGACCCTGCTGACCATCATCATCGTCTGAGAGGAATGCCAGCCATGCGTTACCTGACCGACCGCAAGCGCGCCGTGGGCATGGGTGCCTCGAAGACCGGCACCGAACACCATTGGTTCATGCAGGTTACCTCCTTTGCCCTGCTGCCGCTCGTCGTTCTCTTCGTCTTCACCTTCGGCTGTGCCCTGGGTGGAACCTACGAAGAGGTCGTCGCCTATTATTCCCGTCCCTTCCCGGCGATCATCGCCCTGCTGACCCTCTGGGTCGGCATGATGCACTTCAAGTCCGGCGCCCAGATGGCGATCGAGGACTACGTGCACGGCCTGAAGGGCCGCCTGACCATCATCGCCGTGACCTGCCTGTCCTATGCCGTGGCGGCCACCGGTACCTATGCCCTGATCAAGCTCGCGCTCTCCGGCGCCGGAGTGATGATCGAGATCGACGTCTGAGACCCGAGGTTCCCCAATGGCTGCTTACGAATACGAAACGCATGAATACGATGTGGTCGTGGTCGGCGCCGGTGGCGCGGGTCTGCGCGCCACCCTCGGCATGGCCGAGCAAGGCCTGCGCACCGCCTGCGTGACCAAGGTCTTCCCGACCCGCTCGCACACCGTCGCCGCACAGGGTGGCATCGCCGCCTCGCTGTCCAACATGGGCCCCGACAACTGGCAGTGGCACATGTATGACACCGTCAAGGGCTCCGACTGGCTGGGTGACACCGACGCCATGGAATACCTGGCGCGTTCCGCCCCCAAGGCCGTCTACGAGCTTGAGCACTACGGCGTGCCCTTCTCGCGCACCGAGGAGGGCAAGATCTACCAGCGTCCCTTCGGCGGCCACACCACCGAATTCGGCGAAGGCCCCGCCGTGCAGCGGACCTGTGCTGCCGCCGACCGGACCGGCCACGCCATCCTGCACACGCTCTACGGCCAGTCGCTGAAGAACAACGCGGAATTCTACATCGAGTACTTCGCCATCGACCTCATCATGAGCGACGACGGCGTCTGCACCGGCGTCGTCTGCTGGAAGCTCGATGACGGCACGATGCATGTCTTCAACGCCAAGATGGTCGTGCTGGCCACTGGCGGCTACGGCCGGGCCTACTTCTCGGCCACCTCGGCCCATACCTGCACCGGCGACGGTGGCGGCATGGTGGCCCGTGCGGGCCTGGCGCTGCAGGACATGGAGTTCGTGCAGTTCCACCCGACCGGCATCTACGGCTCGGGCTGCCTGATCACCGAGGGCGCGCGCGGCGAAGGTGGTTACCTGACCAACTCTGAAGGCGAACGCTTCATGGAGCGCTATGCGCCCCAGTACAAGGACCTCGCCCCCCGCGACTACGTCTCGCGCTCCATGACCATGGAGATCCGCGAAGGCCGCGGTGTGGGTGAGCATGGTGACCACATCCACCTGAACCTCAGCCACCTGCCCGCCGAGGCCCTGGCCGAGCGTCTGCCCGGTATTTCCGAGTCGGCGAAGATCTTCGCTGGCGTGGATGTCACCAAGGAGCCGATCCCGGTCCTGCCGACGGTGCACTACAACATGGGCGGCATTCCCACCAACTACCATGGTGAGGTGCTGAACCCTACCGCCGACAACCCGACCGCCGTGGTCCCCGGCCTGATGGCCGTGGGCGAGGCGGGCTGTGCCTCGGTGCATGGCGCCAACCGGCTTGGGTCCAACTCGCTGATCGACCTCGTGGTCTTCGGCCGCGCCGCCGCCCTGCGCGCCGGCGAGGTGGTCGACCGCGAAGCCTCGATCCCGTCGACCAACAAGGCCTCCGTCGAGAAGGCCTTCGACCGCTTCGACTACTTCCGCAACGCCAAGGGCTCGATCCCGACCGCCGAGCTGCGCCTCGAGATGCAGCGCACCATGCAGTCCGACGCCGCGGTCTTCCGCGCCTCGGACACGCTGAAGGACGGTGTCGAGAAGATGACCGAGATCGCCGGCAAGCTGCCCGACGTCCATGTCACCGACCGCAGCCTGGTCTGGAACAGCGACTTGATGGAAACGCTGGAACTGACCAACCTGATGCCGAACGCCATGGCCACCATCGTCGGCGCCGAAGCCCGCCACGAAAGCCGCGGTGCCCACGCGCACGAGGATTACGCCGAGCGTGACGACGAGAACTGGCGCGTCCACTCCATCACCCGCGTCGACGGTCCGAAGGTCGAGCTCAGCTACCGCCCGATCATCACCGATCCGCTGACGACCGAGGACGAGGGCGGCATCAGCCTGAAGAAGATCGCGCCCAAGGCACGGACGTTCTGATGGCCGCAGAGGCAGGATATTCCGGCACCCCTCTGGCCCGCAAACTGGGCCTGAAGGACGGACAGCGCGCGGTCTTCGTCGCGCTGCCCGCGACGCTGGAAGACCTTGCCTCGGCCCGCGCCTTTTCCGAGGTGGCGCAGACCGCCACCCCGGAAGAGATCTCGGGCGAGGGATGGGACCTGATCCATCTCTTCACCCGCGAGGCCCGGCAGCTGGATCAGCTGCCCCGGCTGCGCAGCCTGATCGCGCCCGATGGGATGATCTGGGTCTCCTGGCCCAAGAAGGCCTCGAAAGTGGCAACTGATGTGACCGAGGACGTGATCCGCGCCCGCGCTCTGGCCGACATCCTGGTGGACGTGAAGGTCTGCGCCGTGGATGCGATCTGGTCCGGTCTGAAACTCGTGATCCGGAAAGAGCACCGGGCCACACAGGCACATGCATAGAGGATAGAGAGATGGTTCAGCTTACTCTGCCCAAGAACTCCCGGATGACCACGGGCAAGACCTGGCCGAAGCCCGAGGGTGCCACGAACGTCCGCAAGTTCAAGATCTACCGCTGGTCGCCCGAAGAGGGCGGCAACCCCCGTGTCGACACCTACTTCCTCGACATGGACAAATGCGGTCCGATGGTCCTGGACGCGCTGATCAAGATCAAGAACGAGATCGACCCCACGCTGACCTTCCGCCGCTCCTGCCGCGAAGGCATCTGTGGCTCCTGCGCGATGAACATCGACGGGCAGAACACCCTGGCCTGTATCTTCGGCCTCGACGAGGTGAAGGGCGACGTGACGATCTACCCGCTGCCGCATATGCCGGTGGTGCGTGACCTGATCCCCGACCTGACCCACTTCTACGCCCAGCATGCCTCGATCATGCCCTGGCTGGAAACCAAGACCAACCGCCCGGCGAAAGAGTGGAAGCAGTCCATCGAGGACCGCAAGAAGCTCGACGGTCTCTATGAATGCGTCATGTGCGCCTCCTGCTCGACGTCCTGCCCCAGCTACTGGTGGAACGGCGACCGCTACCTTGGACCGGCCGCGCTGCTGCACGCCTACCGCTGGATCATCGACAGCCGCGACGAGGCCACCGGCGAGCGTCTGGATCAGCTGGAAGACCCCTTCAAGCTCTACCGCTGCCACACGATCATGAACTGCGCCAAGACCTGCCCCAAGGGCCTGAACCCGGCCGCAGCCATCTCGCACATCAAGCAGATGATGGTCGAACGCACGGTGTAAGCACCGCCTGCCTGGACATCGCAAGGCCCCGGATCGCAAGGTCCGGGGCTTTTTGCTGCCGGGGCTCAGGCCTCGCGCCACTCCGGCAGCGGGAAGAGCTTGTCGTAGAGCCAGTTAAAGCCAAGCGCATAGACCATGTAGAAGGCGGCGAAGGACAGGTCCATGACCAGCGCTTGCCAGAGCGTGACGCCAAGATACCAGGCGATGAAAGGCATCAGCACCATCAGCAGGCCGATCTCGAAGAGGACCGCGTGCAGCACGCGCTGCGCGGGCGTTTTCGCCGTGGTGCCCTGAAGGTGCTTCATCACCCTGTCGAAGCCATGGTTGAAAAGCATGTTCCAGATCGTGGCGAGCGTCGCGCTGACAAGGGCCACGACGCCCATGTGCTGCATGGGCATGTGGAACGCCAGTGCCCCCAGGGGCACGACAAGGAAAAACGCCAGGATCTCGAAGAGCAGGGCGTGGCGCAGGCGGTCAAGGGGGGTGCGCATGGGGACCTCCGTGGTCATGCCGGGTCGTCCCGGCTGTTGTCCGTCCTGGGGAGGTCGTCCTCGCTTGCCGATATCTTGCACCCCCGGGGGCGGCTTTCAAGGGGCGGGTCCGCGTCTGCTCATCCGATCTTAATCCTGCCCTGCAAGGATGCCGGCGACCGAACGCGTAGGACCTTCGCGCATGTGCTGGTGGCAGAAGCCCCTGATCCTTCTCGTCTTGCCGCTCCTTCTGCCGGTGCAGGGGGTGCAGGCCTATTCCCTGTTGCCCGAAGGGGGCTCGGCGGTCCGGCCTGATCCAAGGCTCAGTGCGGATCACCAGCGCCGCCAGGCCGCGGCCCTGCTGCCGCCGGGGGAGGGCGCGCAGGGCGGCCCCTCGCTGTTCCTTGGCCGCAAGGGCAGCTCCTTCTTCCGTCCCATGCCGCCCCGCGTGCGCGCGGCCCCGGCACGTCCCGTGCCGCGCGGTGGCAGCCTGACAGAGCGTCTTCGCCACCTGATCGCCAGCGTCGAGGCCGACCCGGACAGGGGCTATGACTCGGTGCAGTTCCAGGCGGTCATCAAGCCGCCGAAACCGCCCACCCGGATGACCCTGGACGAGATATTCGCCTGGATCAAAGCCACCCCCGGACAGCAGCATGCCATCGGGCGCTACCAGATCGTGCCGAAGACCCTGCGCGGCCTGATGCACCGCATGGCTCTGCCCGGCAGCACCCGCTTCACCCCGGCCCTGCAGGATGCCATGGCCGATCAGCTGCTCGAGGACGCGGGCTATGCGGCCTTCCTGGATGGCCGGCTCGATCGGACGGGCTTCATGAACAACCTCGCGCGGATCTGGGCTGCCCTGCCCAATTCCTCGGGCAAGTCGCATTACCACGGCATCGCCGGCAATCGCGCCGCGCTGAGTTGGGCGCGCTTCGACGGGCAGATGCAGGCGATCTTCGCCCGCTAGCGCTGCTACTCCCGCATCGGACCGGACGCGCCGCTACGTCACCTTTGCACGTGCAGCATAGCGAGATTTCCCACTTGCCTCATCTCACCGGCGCCCGGCCATGCCATATAGACCAGCAGGGAGGGGCGACAGACAGATAAGGCCAAGCCGATGACCACCACGACCCCCAAGACCGAAGATCTGCGCCGCGCCCAGGCTGCGCTGGACGCATTGAACGCCGCATATGAATATTTCACCCCGCTGCCCCGCCTGGTCTCCGAGACCCGCGAGACCCAGCAGGACTACGCCCCCTACACCGCCGCCGCCTGAATGGGCCGCGACATGGTGAGATGAAAGCGCGCGGTGCCTCCCTCGGGCCGCGCGCTTGTCATTTCCGGGCCGCACCTGCCGCGCCCCCTTGCCTTTCCCGCCGCCGGAAGACAGACCCCTCTCATGGTTCTTCTCATCCCCATCGGCATCGCCATCTTCCTGATCTACATGTGGATCTATGGCCCTTCGCCCACCAAGGGCTGCCGCTGGCGCATGGACCGCAGCCGCGACCGCGACGGCAAGAGCTTCTACCAATGCCCCCTCTGCGGCATGGAAACCTATACCGCCGACGGCAAACCTCCGCGCATCTGCGGCGCGCGTCCGACACAGGGCTCGAAGCGGGGCTGAGGCAAAAAATCGAGCCACGTCAGAACCTTGAAAATTTGCTCAAATTTCAAGGGGATTCAGCGGAAATCCGGCTCGGAAAAAATCTGCCCAGGCCGAAAAATTACCCCTTGAACGAATCTTTGTTTCGCCCGATATGCGCGGCCAAGACGCCAACGCACGCGCCTCTGGCGAAAGGGCAGCCTCTGGGTCGAACGGTCTGCGGACCGCGAACCTAGGCGAAACCTCTACGGTTATGTAGCGACGGTAACGTCTCCCTTGGAACTGAGCGGTCATATATGGCCGGGTCTATTGGAGATGACCATGAACGCTTTTGTTGCCGATTTCTCGGCCCGCGCCTCCGTGCGCACTCAAAACCGTGTCGAAGCTTTCATTCGGCAGAACGACTTCGAGCGCCCGACGCTGGTGCTGGACATTGCCCGCGTGCAATCCCAATACCACGCCCTGGCAGAGGGCCTGGGCCGTGCGCGCATCCACTACGCGGTGAAAGCCAACCCCCAGCGTGAGATCATCGAGCGCCTGGTCTCGCTGGGATCGGGCTTCGACGCGGCCTCCCGTGCCGAGATCGAGCTCTGCCTGTCGCTGGGGGCCCACCCCGACCACATCTCCTTCGGCAATACCGTCAAGAAGCCGCGCGACATTGCCTTCGCCTGGCAGGCCGGTGTCACCCTCTTCGCCGCCGATGCGCCCGAAGAGCTCGAGAAGATCGCCGAGCATGCGCCCGGTGCGCAGGTCTACATCCGCCTGATCGTCGATGCCTCCCAGGCCGACTGGCCGCTGTCGCGCAAGTTCGGCATCGCCCGCGAAGGCGCCATCAGCCTGATGGACCGTGCGGTCGAGCTGGGCCTCGAGCCGGTCGGCATCTCCTTCCACGTGGGCTCGCAGACCCGCCGCGCCGAGATGTGGACCGCCACGCTCGACCAGGTGGCCGCCGTCTGGCATGCCGCCCGCGAGGCCGGTCACGACCTGACCCTGCTCAACATCGGCGGTGGCTTCCCGGCCTTCTACGGTGAAGAGATCCAGGGCCCGACCGCCTATGCCGCCCGCGTGATGGAGCTGATCGGCGAGCGCTTCGGCGACGTGCCCCACGTGATGGCAGAGCCGGGCCGCGGCCTGGTGGCCGAGGCCGGTGCCATCGCCGCCGAGGTGCTGCTGGTCTCGCGCAAGTCGGAAAACGACCTGCACCGCTGGGTCTACCTGGACATCGGCAAGTTCTCGGGCCTGGCCGAAACCATGGACGAGGCGATCCGCTACCAGTTCCTGACCGAGCGCGATCACGAGGGCCACGGCCCCTGCATCCTGGCAGGCCCCTCCTGCGACTCTGCCGACGTGCTCTACGAAAAGCGCCCGGTCGACCTGCCGCTCGGCCTGCGCTCGGGCGACAAGTTCATCATCCGTAACTGCGGTGCCTATACCTCGACCTATGCCTCCATCGGTTTCAACGGCTTCCCGCCGCTGGACGTGGTGGTGCTGGGCGACTGATCCCGGCCCGACAGGGTTGTGACTGCGAGGGGCGCTCTTCGGGGCGCCCCTTCCTTTTTGTGCCGGCAGGGTGGGGGGCTCTGCCCCCGTCTCCTGCGGAGACTCCCCCGGAGTATTTTCAGCCTGGTGATGATGCGGGACGGTGCCGGAAAGGCGGCCTACTTATGCCTCCGGGAGCGTGCACGCTCTCCATGGCGAAAGTCCGCCGCTTCCTATGGCCCTGTCCCGCATCATCACCAGGCTGAAAATACTCCCGCCGGAGGCTGCCGCCCGGCACGGGCAAAATCCGGGGCGGCTCCCCTTGCAAAACCGGGCCGGGGCGGGTTCCTTGCCCTGAAAGGAGATCTCCCATGACCATACCCCCCGACGCCGAGGCCCGCCGTGCCGTGAAGCCGGTGATCTGCTATCCGAACGAGACACTGCCGATGCCTGACCTGGCCCTCTACGCGGCGGCGCTGGAAGGGGCAAAGGTGACCGGCACGGTGATCGCACCGCCGCGCGAGGCCGGGGTCTTCGAGGTGCCGGCCGGGCATTTCTTCCGCATCCGGTCGGTCGAGGGGCCGCAGGTCGGCGATCTCAACCTCTGGAACGCCCAGGACATCTCCGAGCGCTTCTATTCCGGCAAGACCCGCGCCCTGCATGGCACCCATGTGACGACGGGCGAGCGGCTCTGGTCCTCTTTCCCGAACCTGCGCCCCATGGCGACCATCGTCGAGGATAGCCTCGGCTGGTACGGGATCGACCAATATGGCGGCTCGGTCCATGACGTGATCGGCACCCGCTGCGATCCCTATACCGGCAACCTGCTGGCGGGCAGCCAGTACCACCACTGCTGCCATTCCAACCTGACCCGCGCGCTGGCGCAGCACCTGGGCGTTTCGGCCGAGGCGGCAGAGCCGCATGTGCATGATGTGCTGAATGTCTTCATGTGCACGGGCTTCACCCGTGACACCGGCCAGTACTTCATGAAGGCCAGCCCCGTGCGCCCCGGCGACCACCTGACCTTCTTTGCCGAGATCGACCTTCTGGGCGCGCTTTCGGCCTGTCCCGGCGGCGATTGCTCTTCCGAGCACAGCTCGGACGAGGCGGCCTGCTATCCCATGGAGATCGAGATCCTGGCGCCCGAGCCCGGCGCGCTGGATGGCTGGCAGAGCCCGCAGCGGTCGGGATACGACCGAAGCCACGGGCTCTGACCCTTCAGCAGTAGCGTTCCACGGCGACCATCTGCTTGTCGCCGTAGCGATCGCCCCAGGCCCAGCCCGCGGGCAGGATCGCCTCGATCTCGGCCAGCGTCGCCGCGTCCATCTCGATCTTCTGCGCATCCAGCCATTCGTTCAGATGGGCGGCGGTGCGGGTGCCGGGGATCGGGATGACGTGATCGCCCTGGGCCATGACCCAGGCCAGTGCCGCGCCCGCGACCGAGACGCCACGGCCATGGGCCCATTGGCGGAACTCCTCCACCTTGGCCAGGTTGTGGCTGTAGTTCGGCTCGGTGAAGCGCGGGTTCGAGAGGCGGAAGTCCCCCTCGCGCATGTCGGCGCGATCGACGGAGGTTTCGCCGAACATGCCGCGCGCCACGGGCGAGAAGGCGACGAAGCTGACGCCCAGCTCGGCGCAGCTGCGGATCAGGCCGAGCTCGGGCAGGCGGGTCCAGAGCGAATATTCGTTCTGCACCGCCGTCACCGGGCGCACCGCATGGGCGCGGCTCAGCGTGTAGGGCGCGACCTCGGAAAGGCCGTAGCCCTTGATCAGACCCTCGTCGATCAGGCGGCCCATGGTCTCGGCCACCTCCTCGATGGGGGTCTCGGGGTCGTGACGGTGGGCGTAGAAGAGCTCGACCGAGCTCAGGCCCAGCTTCTCGAGCGAACCTTCCAGCTCGCTGCGCAGGTAATCATAGCTGTTGTCGATCCGCCGCGGCGGGCCGGGGATGATCGAGGCCTTGGTGGCAATGGTGATCCCTTCGGGCTTCTTCGCCGCCAGGTAGTGGCCCAGCACGGTTTCCGAAACCCCCATGCCGTAGATATTGGCGGTGTCCCAGAAGGTGATGCCCGCCTCGATGGCGGCATCGAGACAGGCGTGGCTGGTCTCTTCATCGGTGGGGCCGAACATGCCGCCGAAGGACATGGCGCCGAAGGCCAGCTGCGGCACCATGATGCCGGTGCGGCCCAGTTCTACTTGCTTGAAACTCATGCGAAGGCTGCCTCGAGCGCGATTTCCACCATGTCACCGAAGCTCTTTTCACGGTCTTCCGAGGGCAGGGCCTCGCCGGTCTGCAGGTGGTCGGACACCGTCAGGATGGCCAGCGCGCGGCAGCCGTAGCGATGCGCGAGGTTGTAGAGCTCCGCGGCCTCCATCTCGACACCCAGGATGCCATGGCGGGTCATCTGCTCGTTCAGGTCGGGGCGCTCGTCGTAGAAGACATCCGAGGAATAGATGCCGCCCGCATGGGTCGGCGTGCCCTTGGCGGTGGCCGCCGCATGGGCCGCGGCAAGCAGCCCGAAATCGGCGCAGGGGGCGAAGTTCAGCTCCTTGAAGATGCCGGCCGAGGGGGTCGAGAGCGACGAGGCGGTCATCGCCAGGATCACGTCGCGGATCTTCACCTTCTCCTGCATGCCGCCGCAGGAGCCGATGCGGATCAGGGTCTTGGCGCCGTAATCCTTGATCAGCTCGTTGGCGTAGATCGACAGCGAGGGCATGCCCATGCCCGAACCGTGGATCGTCACGCGGTTGCCCTTCCAGGTGCCGGTGAAGCCCAGCATGCCGCGCACCTCGTTCACCAGCTCGACATCCTGCAGGTAGGTCTCGGCGGCCCAGCGGGCGCGATAGGGGTCACCGGGCATCAGCACGGTTTCGGCGATCTGGCCGGGGGCGGCTCCGATATGAACGGTCATGTCTCTGTCCTTCGATGGGCCGCGCGGGTGCCCGCGCGGGGTCGGCGACAGAGTAATGTCTTCGCGCCTGAGGGCAAGACGCGCCTCGGGTCACTGGGCGGGCGGCCGACCCGGGGCCTCCCCTCCGGGGGGGCCGGCTCAGGCGGCGACCTCGTCGGGCGCGGCCAGGGTGATCACATCGGACATGATGCGGTTCAGCGCGAAGTCCTTGGGCGTGTAGATCCGCGCCACGCCCATCGAAAGCAGCGCCTTGGCATCGGCATCGGGGATGATGCCGCCGAGGATCAGCGGCACATGCGCCATGCCGGCATCCTTCATGCGGCGCAGCACCTCTTCGACCAATGGCATATGGCTGCCCGAAAGCACCGAGAGGCCCAGCACGTGGACGCCCTCGTCGCGGGCGCGGTTGACGATCTCTTCCGGGGTCAGGCGGATGCCCTCGTAGTGGATCTGCATGCCGCAGTCGCGGGCCCGGCAGGCGATCTGCTCGGCGCCGTTGGAATGGCCGTCGAGGCCGGGCTTGCCGATCATGAAGGACAGGCGCCGCCCGAGACGGGCAGAGACCGCATCCACCGCGCCGCGCAGCTCTTCCAGCCCCTCGGCGCGATTCGAGATGCCGGCGGCGACGCCTGTTGGGCCACGGTACTGGCCATGGACCTCGCGCATGCATTCGGCCCATTCGCCGGTGGTGACACCCGCCTTCGCCGCGACGATGGAGGCCGGCATGATGTTCGCCCCGGCGCGGGCCGCTTCGCGCAGCCCATCGAGGGCCGCGCGAACCGCGTCATCGTCGCGCGCCGAACGCCAGGCATCGAGGCGCGACACCTGGTCCGCTTCGACCGCAGGGTCGACACGCATGATGCCACCGTCCTCGCCCAAGAGGGGCGAGGGCTCGGCTTCGGTCCAGCGGTTGACGCCGACGACCACGGTTTCCTCGCGCTCGATCCGGCCAAGGCGCGCGGCATTGCTCTCGACCAGGCGGGACTTCATGTAGGAGATCGCGCCGATGGCCCCGCCCATGCCGTCCAGCTGCTTCAGCTCGTCGCGCGCGCCTGCCTTCAGCGCCTCGACCTTCGCGGCCACCGCCGGGTTGCCGTCAAACAGGTCACCGTATTCCAGCAGGTCGGTCTCATAGGCCAGGATCTGCTGCATCCTGAGGGACCACTGCTGATCCCAGGGGCGGGGCAGACCCAGGGCCTCGTTCCAGGCCGGCAGCTGGACGGCGCGGGCGCGGGCCTTCTTCGACAGCGTCACCGCCAGCATCTCGATCAGGATGCGGTAGACGTTGTTTTCCGGCTGCTGCTCGGTCAACCCGAGCGAGTTCACCTGAACGCCATAGCGGAAGCGTCGGTATTTCTCTTCTTCTACCCCGTAGCGCTCACGGCAGATCTCGTCCCAGAGATCGGTGAAGGCGCGCATCTTGCACATCTCGGTGACGAAGCGGATGCCCGCGTTGACGAAGAAGCTGATCCGCCCGACCAGCGCCGGGAAATCGGCCTCGGCCACGCGGGGGCGCAGCGCATCCAGCACCGCGATGCCGGTGGCCAGGGCATAGGCCAGCTCCTGCTCGGGCGTCGCGCCGGCTTCCTGCAGGTGGTAGGAGCAGACGTTCATCGGGTTCCACTTCGGCACCTCGCGGTAGCAATACTCGGCCACGTCCGCGATCATCCGCAGGCTGGGCTCGGGCGGGCAGATATAGGTGCCCCGGCTGAGGTATTCCTTGATCAGGTCGTTCTGCACCGTGCCCTGCAGGGTGGCGGGATCGGCCCCCTGTTCCTCGGCCACGGCGATATAGAGCGACAGCAGCCAGGGCGCGGTGGCGTTGATCGTCATCGAGGTGTTCATCTCGGCCAGGGGGATCTGGTCGAAGAGCGCCCGCATGTCGCCCAGGTGGCAGACTGGCACGCCGACCTTGCCGACCTCGCCCCGCGCCAGCAGGTGATCGCTGTCGTAGCCGGTCTGGGTCGGCAGGTCGAAAGCCACCGAAAGCCCCGTCTGCCCCTTGGCGAGATTGGCGCGGTAGAGCGCATTCGAGGCCGCCGCCGTCGAATGACCCGAATAGGTACGGAAGAGCCAGGGCCGGTCCTTGGCCGGGGGCGTCTCGGTCTGTCGGGTCATCTTGGCTCTCCTCCTCGCTGCATGCGACGCATGGGTAATTTAATTACCTGGGGCTGTAGATATGGGAAAGAATGTGGCGTTGTCAATTCGCCGCATCGCGGCGTCCCGCTCAGAGGCCGGGAAACCGGCGGCGTGGGCCGGGGCGGGGGGGCTCTCGCACGGCGGGCCCTCTGCATGCCTAGTGTTTCTTAGTCGGCTCGCACCGCAAAAAGTTTCCAGAGCGACATAAAATTACAAAATGACGATCAAATGGATTGCAAAGTTACGCGCTGAAATGTATCCCTCCGTCATGCCCCGCGATTCTGCGTCGCGGCGAAACGGGTTGGAGGAGGCCAAAATGGCACTGGATACGGAGACAGGGATCGCCCCCTACACGGCACCGGAGAAAGAGCTTTACGAGATCGGTGAGATGCCGCCGCTCGGCTATGTGCCGGCGAAGATGTACGCCTGGGCGATCCGCCGCGAGCGTCACGGCGAACCCGAGCAGAGCTTCCAGGTCGAAGTGGTCGAGACGCCGAAGCTGGACAGCCACGAGGTGCTGGTTCTCGTCATGGCGGCGGGGGTCAACTACAACGGCATCTGGGCCGGTCTCGGTCAGCCGATCTCTCCCTTCGATGGCCATGGCGCGCCCTATCATATCGCCGGTTCCGATGCCTCGGGCGTGGTCTGGGCCGTGGGCTCCAGCGTGAAGAACTGGAAAGTGGGCGATGAGGTCGTGATCCACTGCAACCAGGACGATGGCGACGACGAGGAATGCAACGGCGGCGATCCGATGTATTCCCCCAGCCAGCGGATCTGGGGCTACGAGACCCCCGACGGTTCCTTCGCGCAGTTCACCCGCGTGCAGGCGCAGCAGCTGCTGCCCCGTCCCAGGCATCTCAGCTGGGAGGAATCCGCCTGCTACACTCTGACCCTGGCCACCGCCTACCGCATGCTCTTCGGCCATCATCCGCATGAGCTGAAGCCGGGCCAGAACGTCCTGGTCTGGGGCGCGTCGGGGGGTCTCGGCTCCTTCGCCATCCAGCTGATCAACGCGGCGGGGGGCAATGCCATCGGGGTGATCTCGGGCGAGGACAAGCGCGAGTTTGTCATGAGCCTGGGCGCCAAGGGCGTGATCAACCGCAAGGAATTCGACTGCTGGGGCCAGCTGCCCACCGTGAACACGCCGGAATATGCCGCCTGGTTCAAGGAGGTGCGCAAGTTCGGCAAGGCGATCTGGGACATCACCGGCAAGGGCAACAATGTCGATATCGTCTTCGAGCATCCGGGCGAGGCGACCTTCCCGGTCTCGACCTTCGTCTGCAAGAAGGGCGGCATGGTGGTGATCTGCGCCGGCACCTCGGGGTTCAACTGCACCTTCGACGTGCGCTATCTCTGGATGCACCAGAAGCGCGTGCAGGGCAGCCACTTCGCCCATCTCAAGCAGGCCTCGGCGGCGAACAAGCTGATGATCGAACGCCGGATCGACCCCTGCATGTCAGAGGTCTTCCCCTGGGAAGAGATCCCGCGCGCCCATACCAAGATGCTGCGCAACGAGCACAAGCCCGGCAACATGGCGGTGCTGGTGCAGGCCCCGCGCACCGGGTTGCGGACGGTCGAGGACGTGCTGGAAGCGGGCGGGAGCGCCAGCTGATCTTTACCGCTTCTTAGGGTGTCGTCCCCAGAATGGCAGGCGAGTCTCCGGACTTGCCTGCCTTGTCTTTGCGGGGCGGCACCGGGCAGAGCATGCGGGAGATCGAGATGCGACAAGAGGGTCAGGGAAGGTCCGGCCGGGCCAGCGATGCGGCGGCTGCCGATGCGATGCTGTCGAAGCTCAGCGCGGACCAATGGATCATCGACGTGCTGGCCGACCTGCAGGAAGCCGCGCGGGACCGGGAGCTCTACACCTCTTCCGAGAAGCTCGCCCAGGTCAGCCGTGTCGTGCAGGATGAGATCACGCGCAAGCGGATCGACCGGATGCGCTCGGCCTTCCAGACCTCCTACGAGCAGGGCAAGATGCCCTCCCTGCGCGAGCACTAGGGCCGGGCAGTAGGGCCCGGCGGTAAGGGCACGGGGTAGGGTGGATGCTGATCCACCTTTGCAGAGGGCCGGACCAGCGCAGGTTGGGCAAGCCGGGGCAGTCGGACAAGCCGGGGGAGGCCGACAAGCTGGGGAAGTCGGGCAAGCCGGGGAAGTCGGGCACCCCGGGGAAGATGGCTTGGCACCCGCCCCACGCCTGCGGCCGCTGTCGCCTTTCGAGCTGCCTCCGGAAATTCTGTCGCCGGGGTCTTCTCTCGGCCTCTCGGGCTCTGGCGCTCTGCCACGCCTCGGGATAGCGTCTCGCCCATGACTGTCCCCGCGCTTACATTTTCCGACGACCAGGCCGAGGCCTGGGACCGTATCTCCGAGACCCTGAAGGGCGCCGGGATCGACCTGCTTGAGGGCACCACCGTGCCGGCCATCGAAGGCCGCCAGCGCTCGCTCGCGGTGCTGGGCAAGGCGGGCTCCGGCAAGACCATGCTGCTGGCCCAGCTCTACAAGGCCTGCGAGGCCTCGGGAGTCTCCATCGTCTCGGGCGATTACGAGCCCAAGCGAGCCAAGGACGCCCGGACGCTTGCCATCCTCGCGCCCACCAACAAGGCCGCCTCGGTGCTGCGCCTGCGCGGGGTGCCGGCGACGACCATCCATCGCATCCTCTACAAGCCCGTCTACGATCCGATCTACGAGGCCATCGCCGAATGGCTCGAGGGCCAGGGCGAGAAGCCCGAGATCGAGGGCACCACGCCCGAGATGCTCGACCGCGCCAAGGCCAGCTACGAGATCAACAAATCGATCCCCGCCGCCCTGGCCGTCGCCGGGCTGCGCGGCTCTGACTTCATCACCGGCTGGAAACGCCGCGACGATCCGCTGGACGTGGGCTTCATCGACGAGGCCTCGATGCTGGACGAACGCCAGTACGACGACCTGCGCGAGATCTTCCCCAACCTCGTCCTCTTCGGCGATCCGGCGCAGCTCGCCCCCGTCGGCCAGTCCGGCAAGATGGTCTTCGAGGCGCTGCCCGAACCCGCCCTGCTGACCCTCGCCCGTATCCATCGCCAGGATGCCGACAACCCGATCCTCGACCTGGCCCATGCCCTGGCCGACCCGATGGTCGATTTCTACGCCTTCGAGCGCATGGTCGAAGAGAAGTCCCGCGCCGACGAGCGGGTCGTCTTCGCCGGCCGGGTCGAGGCCGGGCTGATGGCGCGCTCGCCCGTGCTGGTCTGGCGCAATGCCACCCGCATCCGCCTGATCAATGCCTTCCGCCGGGTCCATGACGCCCCCGAGGACGCCCTGCTGCCCGGCGAGCCGCTGATCTGCGACGGGATCGAACTGCCGATGAAGCACCGCAAGAAGCGCCTCGACCTCGAGGCGCGCGGGCTGATCAAGGGCGCCCAGGTGATCTACCTCGGACCGGGCAAGCGCGGCGGGTTCTCCCGGCTGCACGTGGTCGGGGCCGAGAACCCCCAGGTCTCCGCCGCCTCCATCGTCAAGATCGAGAAACCGGACGAGGAGGAGCCCTTCATCCCCTATGCCGCGCGCATGGGCGCCACCTTCCTGCATGGCGCGGCGGTGACGATCCACAAGGCGCAAGGGTCCCAGTGGCGCGACGTGCAGGTCTTCGCCCCGGATATCGAGGTCGCCTCGCGCATGGGCCGGATCGAGGCCGGCCAGCCGCTGTGGAAACGCCTCGCCTATGTGGCCATCACCCGCGCCGAAGAGCGCCTGCTCTGGGTCACCCGCAACCGGCTGTCGAAGCCGACCGAGCCGCTCTCGGTCGACGACCTGCGCGTCGCCGCCGCGCCGACGCTGACCCTGCAGGCCCAGACCGAGGGGGACTTCGCATGAGCACCATCCTGATCACCGGCGCCAGCGCCGGGATCGGCGCCGCCACCGCGCGCCACTTCCTGGACAGGGGCTGGACCGTCGGGCTGCTGGCTCGCAGCGAGGACAGGCTGCAGGCCCTGGCCGAGGGGCAGCCCCGTGCCCATGTGCTGCCCGCCGATGTGACAGACGAGGCCCAGGTCGAGGCGGCCTTCGCCAGTTTCACCGACCGCGCCGGGCGGCTCGACGTGCTGTTCAACAATGCCGGCATGTTCGGCACCCAGGCCCCGATCGACGAGATCCCGGTGGCCGAGTGGCGGCGGATCGTCGATGTGAACCTCACCGGCATGTTCCTCTGCGCCCGCGCTGCCTTTGCGCAGATGCGGCGCCAGGCGCCGCAGGGCGGGCGGATCATCAACAACGGCTCGATCTCGGCCCATGTCCCGCGCGAGGGCTCGGTCAGCTACACCGCGACCAAACATGCCATCACCGGGCTGACGAAATCCCTTTCCCTGGATGGCCGCCCCTTCGACATCGCCTGCGGCCAGATCGACATCGGCAATGCGCGGACAGAGCTTCTGGACGGGATCATCGCCCGCACCCCCGACAACCCGCCCCCGGTGATGGAGGTCGAGGAAGTCGCCGGGGCGGTGCTGCACATGGCCGAGCTTCCGCTTTCGGCCAATGTGCAGTTCATGACCCTGATGGCGACCAAGATGCCCTATATCGGCAGGGGCTGAGGCCCGTGGGGCGGGGTTCACCCCGCCGTCCCGGCCCCCTGAACCAATGCCCTGCTGCTCAGCGCGTCGGCACCGGCTCCTCGCCGCGGTAGTCGTAGAAGCCGCGGCCGGTCTTGCGGCCCAGCCAGCCGGCTTCGACATATTTGGTCAGCAGGGGGCAGGGGCGGTACTTGGTATCGGCCAGCCCGTCATGCAGCACGTTCATGATCGCCAGGCAGGTGTCCAGCCCGATGAAATCGGCCAGCTCCAGCGGGCCCATCGGATGGTTCGCCCCCAGGCGCATCGCCCCGTCGATGGACTTCACGTTGCCGACGCCTTCATAGAGCGTGTAGACCGCCTCGTTGATCATCGGCATCAGGATGCGGTTGACGATGAAGGCCGGGAAATCCTCGGCCGAAGAGGCGGTCTTGCCCAGCCGTTCCACGACCTTCAGGCAGGCCTCGTAGGTCTCTGAATCGGTGGCTATGCCGCGGATCAGCTCGACCAGCTGCATCACGGGCACCGGGTTCATGAAGTGGAACCCCATGAATTTCTCGGGCCGGTCGGTGCGCGAGGCCAGCCGGGTGATCGAGATCGAAGAGGTGTTCGAGGTCAGGATCGTGGTGGGCTTCAGATGCGGCAGCAGGTCGGCAAAGATCGCCTCCTTGACGTGCTCCTTCTCGGTGGCGGCCTCGATCACCAGATCGGTGGGGCCCAGGTCGGCCAGCACCATGGTGGTCGAGATCCGCGCCATGGCGGCGTCTTTCTCGGCCTGGGTGATCTTCTCGCGGCTGACCTGCCGGTCGAGGTTCTTGTTGATCGTCGCCAGCGCCCGGTCCAGTGCCTCCTGGCTGATATCGTTCAGCAGAACGTCGTACCCCGAAAGCGCGCAGACATGGGCAATCCCGTTGCCCATCTGGCCTGCGCCGATCACTCCTACAGAACGGATCTCCACGGGACCCTCCATCGCTGAATTCGTCGCGGGCAATGTGGACCGGGGCGGGCGCCGCCGCAAGCCCTGCCAGGGTCGCTGACCGGGCTTAGGCCTTTGGCAAGCTTTCACGGGCAGGATGTGCGGTGGGTGAGACATGCGTGGTGGGTACAATGACCTTTGATCAACTGGGCCGGGGTGGCCTTGACTATTTTCCGTGCCGTTACGGGCAGTCGAAGACCTTGTTCCGCGGGCCGAAGCGGCGCATCGACGGGCCCTTCACCGCCTTCCTCGGCGGGGCAGAGACCTACGGCAAGTTCATCGCCCATCCCTATCCGGCGATCCTGGAAGAGCGCCTGGGGGTCGCCTCGGTCAATCTCGGTTGGCCCAATGCCGGGGTGGATGCCTTCCTCTGCGATCCCGACCTGCTGCAGGTGGTGGCCAGGGCCCGTGCCGTGGTACTGCGCATTCCGGGGGCGCAGAACATGTCGAACCGCTTCTACAGCGTGCATCCGCGTCGCAACGACCGTTTCCTGCAGGCCTCCAGCCTGCTGCAGACGGTGTTCCGCGATGTCGACTTCACCGAGTTCCACTTCACCCGCCACCTGCTGACCAGCCTGAGGGACACGTCGGCCGAGCGTTTCGCCATGCTGCGCGAAGAGCTGCAACAGGCCTGGGTGGCGCGCATGGGGCAATTGCTGACCCATATCCCGGTGCCGGTGCTGCTCCTGTGGTTTGCCGACCACGAACCCGCCGCCGCCGAAGATGACGCGGCGCTGGACCGCGACCCGCTCTTCATCACGCCCCAGATGATCGACGCGCTGCGTGACAGGGTGAACGGGGTGATCACCTGCGTGCCTAGTGCGTCGGCCCGTGCCGAGGGCACGGCAGGCATGATCTTCAGCGCCATGGAAGCCCCGGCTGCCGCCGAACAGCTCTCCTCCGCAGCCCATGGCGAGGTGGCCGAGGCCCTGGCCGGCCCGCTCGAAGGCCTGCTCGCTCCCCACTGACGCGGCCCCGCTCCCCCCGGTCAAAAATCAATAGTCCCGGCCTCGGGTTGGAACAGGGTCTCTCTTCCCATCCGAGGGCCGAAAATACTGCGGGGGAGCCTCCGTCATGGAGGCGGGGGCAGCGCCCCCACTGCGCCCACCCCAAGGGCGCTGCCGTTGCAGCTGAGGACTTGTGGCCGTCAAACGGGGGCATTCCGGTTCCGCCCGGCGGCACCGGCCCTCCCTCATATCCGATGGCCGAAAATACTGCGGGGGGAGCGCGAAGGCGCGGGGGGCAGAGCCCCCGACCCCCTGCCTCAAAAGCAAAAGGCCCGCCATGTCTGACGGGCCTTCGCAAGTTCCGTAGGGTGGGGTTTACTCCACCACCCGTCGCGGCTCAGAGCTTCTCGATCAGCTCGGGCACGGCCTCGAAGAGGTCGGCAACCAGGCCGTAATCGGCAACCTGGAAGATCGGCGCCTCTTCGTCCTTGTTGATCGCCACGATGACCTTGGAGTCCTTCATCCCCGCGAGGTGCTGGATCGCACCCGAGATGCCGACGGCCACGTAGAGCTCAGGCGCCACGACCTTGCCGGTCTGACCCACCTGCCAGTCGTTGGGCGCAAAGCCCGAATCGACGGCGGCACGCGAGGCACCAACGGCGGCGCCCAGCTTGTCGGCCAGCTTCTCGATCAGCGCGAAGTCCTCTTCAGAGCCCACGCCACGGCCACCAGAGACGACGATGCCGGCCGAGGTCAGCTCGGGGCGGTCGCTCTCGGCCATCTTGTCCTCGACCCATTCCGACAGGGCGGGGTCTTCGGCAGTGGCGGTGGCTTCGACGGCGGCAGAGCCACCCTCGCCTGCGGCATCGAAGGTCGAGGTCCGGAAAGTGATGACCTTCTTCGGATCCAGCGACTTGACGGTCTGGATGGCGTTGCCGGCGTAGATCGGGCGCTCGAAGGTATCGGCGTCGATGACGGCGGTGACGTCGGTCAGGATCATCACGTCCAGCAGGGCGGCGACGCGCGGCAGGATGTTCTTGGCGTCGGTGGTGGCCGGCGCGACGATGTGGTCGAAGTCGGCCCCCAGCTTGGCAACCAGAACCGAGACCGGCTCGGCCAGGCGGTGGCCGTAAAGCGCATCCTCGGCGACCAGCACCTTGGAGACGCCGGCGATCTTGGCGGCCTCTTCGGCAGCACCCTGGGCGCTTTCGCCGACGCAGAGCACGGTCACATCGCCCAGTTTGCCGGCAGCCGAGACAGCCTTGGCGGTGGCATCCAGCGCCAGCGCGCCGTCGGAGATTTCAGCAAGCAGAAGAACGGCCATTACACGATCCCCTTCTCTTTCAGTTTCGCCACCAGCTCATCGACGGAGCCCACGATCTCGCCTGCCTGACGGGTCTCGGGCTCGGCGGTCTTGACGACCTGCAGACGCGGGGTCACGTCGATGCCGTAGTCTTCCGGGGTCTTGGTCTCGAGCGGCTTCTTCTTCGCCTTCATGATGTTGGGCAGCGAAGCGTAGCGCGGCTCGTTGAGGCGCAGGTCGGTGGTGACGATGGCGGGCAGCTTCACCTTGATCGACTGCAGGCCGCCGTCGACCTCGCGGGTGACCAGGGCGGCGCCGTCCTCGATCTTCACCTCGTTGGCGAAGGTCGCCTGGGACCAGCCCAGCAGGGCCGCCAGCATCTGGCCGGTGGCGTTCATGTCGTTGTCGATCGCCTGCTTGCCGGCGATGACCAGCTCGGGTGCTTCCTCGTCGATCACGCTCTTCAGCAGCTTGGCCACGGAGAGCGGCTCGATGTCGGTATGCACGTCATCGGCGGCGGTGATCAGGATGGCGCGGTCGGCACCCATGGCCAGCGCGGTGCGCAGGGTTTCCTGCGCCTTGGCGACGCCGATGGAAACCACGACGACCTCAGAGGCCGTGCCAGCTTCCTTCAGGCGGATCGCCTCTTCGACGGCAATCTCGTCGAAGGGGTTCATCGACATTTTCACATTGTCCAGATCGACACCCGATCCGTCCGCTTTGACGCGAACTTTCACGTTATAGTCGATCACGCGTTTGACAGGCACCAGCACCTTCATCTGCGGTCACTCCCTTTCTGTCTCTGGACCCTGGCGGATTCGTGCAGGGTCTTCCTTCTCTTGGAAGTTGATATAGGTGCAAGGCTGTTGGTGACAGGTCAAAAGGGACATTCCCCTGCGCTTCAACGTCACGTTTTTTTCCGCATCGCGGCGGAATTTCTGCAGTGCGGAATGTTTATGCGCCCCTACGGCAAGATCATTCGACCGACTCATAGGCGTTTGATCTTCTCATCATATCACCATCCGGCCGGAAAAGCGCCGCCATCTGCACAGAGGTCGCATTCGGGCGATTCTGCGTCGGCTGGACCCATCTCGAAATGGCGCACCTGATAAAGCTGTCCGAAACGCCCAAGCGGCTCGCATCAGGGAAAGGTCGCCTATGAAAACCCAGGTCAAAGCTCTCGTGGTCGGCGGCGGTGCCGTCGGCACCTCCATCGCCTATCACCTTGCGAAAGCAGGATGGAATGACGTGATGCTGCTGGAAAGGGACGAGCTGACCTCGGGCTCGACCTGGCATGCCGCGGGCCTCCTGCCGCTCTTCAACATGAGCTTCGCAACCACCCATATCCACAAGTACTCGGTCGACTTCTACAAGACGCTCGAGGCCGAAACCGGCCTCAACGCCGGCTTCTCGGTCGTCGGCAACCTGCGCATGGCCCAGACCAAGGCGCGGATGGACGAATACATGGTCTATGCGACCACCGCCGAGACCTGCGGCGTGCCCTATGAATGGATGACGCCTGCGCAGATCAAGGAGCGCTGGCCGCTGGTCAATGTCGAGGGGCTGGAAGGCGCGATCTTCCACCCCACCGATGGCTACATCAACCCGGCTGACGTCACCATGGCCATGGCCAAGGGCGCCCGCCAGCGTGGCGTGATGATCGAACGCAAGTGGCAGGTCGACGGCTACCACTGGACCGGCGAGGCCTGGGAAGTCACCTGCACCAAGATGGCCGAAAAGGGCGGCAACCTGGTGCCGACCGAAGAGCAGATCGTGATCACCGCCGAACATGTCGTCACCGCCACCGGCAACCACGCGCAGCGCACCGCCAAGCTCCTGGGCATCAAGACCCCGGCGATCCCGGTCGAACACCAGTTCATCGTCACCGAGCCCGACCCCGAGCTGGTCGCCTACCGCAACGCCGGTGGCGCCGAGCACCCGGTGCTGCGCGATGCCGATGCCAAGTGGTACGTCCGCGAGGAACGCGGCGGCTGGATCCTGGGCCCCTATGAGCTGAACGCGCCCGCGCGCTTCCGCTTCGGCGTGCCCGACAGCTTCCGCGCCGACCTCTTCCCGCTCGATCTGGAACGGATCGAGGAAGAGTACATGTCGATGATCCACCGTCTGCCCAGCTCGGAAACCGTTGGTCTGAAAGACGATTTCAACGGCCCGATCTGCTACACGCCCGACGGCAACCCGCTGGTGGGTCCCGCGCCGGGCCTCAGGAACATGTGGCTGGCCGAGGGCTTCTCCTTCGGGATCACCGCCGCCGGCGGCACCGGCTATTACCTGGCCCAGATGATGGTCGAGGGCGAGGCCGAGATCGACATGGCCTCCCTCGATCCCAAGCGCTACGGCGACTGGCAGAGCAACGATTGGGCCGTGGCCAAGAACGAAGAGGCCTATGAGCACGTCTTCATCCTGCACCACCCCGACGAGGAACGCGAAGCGGCCCGCCCCCTGCGCACCTCGCCCGCCTATGACCGCCAGAAGGCCGCGGGCGCGCAGTTTGGCTCGGTCAATGGGTGGGAACGCCCCAACTACTACGCGCCGGTCGGCTTCGACGACCATGCCTCGCGCAGCTTCCGTCGCGGCGGCTGGTGGCAATACGCGGTGGAAGAGGCCAAGGCCGTGCGCGAAGGCGTCGGCCTGATCGACGCCACCGCCTTCACCAAGCACCTGCTGAAGGGGCCGGGCGCTACCGCCTTCCTCGACTGGTTCACCTGCAACAAGCTGCCCAAGGTCGGGCGCATCAACCTGACCTATGCGCTGACCTCCGCGGGCACCACGCGCACCGAATACACCATCGTGCGCCTGGCCGAGGATACCTATTACCTGGTCTCCGCGGGCGCCTGGCAGGCCTATGACAGCGACTTCCTGATGAAGGCCATCGAGGACAAGATGCCTGAGTTCGGCTGGATGTCCTGCACCGATGTCACCACCCAGTGGGGCGTCTTTGCCCTCGCCGGGCCGAAGTCGCGCGACCTGCTGAAGACCCTGATCCGCGATGCCGATCCGGACAGCGCGCTGTCCAACAAGCGCTTCCCCTGGCTTTCGGCCCGCCAGATCGAGCTGGGCATGGTGCCCGTGAACGCCATCCGCGTCGCCTATACCGGCGAGCTGGGCTGGGAGCTGCATCACCCGATCGAGATGCAGAACCACCTCTGGGATGCGCTGATGAAGGCGGGTGAGCCCTTCGGTCTGAAGCTGGTCGGCGGGCGCGCCCAGAACTGGCTGCGCCAGGAAAAGAGCTACCGCGCCTTCGGCAACGAGCTGGGCCGCGATGCGACCCCGCTGGAAGCCGATCTGCCGCGCTTCATCGACCTCTCCAAGGACTTCGCCGGCAAGGCGGCCCTGGAAGCCAAGGGGGTGCGCTCGAAGTGCGTCACCCTGCTGATCGACGGGCCCGAGGATGCCGATCCCTGGGGCCGCGAGGCACTGTATGATGGCGCGACCCGCGTCGGGCGTCTGACCTCGGGCGGCTACTCGGTGGCCTTCGGCAAGTCCATCGGCATGGGCTATGTCGCGCCCGAGACCGCCGTGGTGGGCAAGACGCTGCAGGTGAAGATGTTCGACAAGCTCTGGGAGGCCGTCATCGTCGAGGACAGCCCCTATGATCCGAAGAACGAGAAGATCCGCATCGACGGCTGATCGCTGCGGAAAGGCGGTAAAGGGGCCGGGCCTTCGGGGTCCGGCCCTTTTCCTTGCCGGGCGCCTGGCCGACCTGTCGGAGGCCTCCGGCGGGAGTATTTTCAGCCTGGTGATGATAGGGGCCGCGCGCTCCGTTAACCGGGCCTGGTGCGGTGGAACATACCGACGTGATACCGACGTTGTGCCGACGCGATGCCGACAGGGCATTTCGGGGGCCAAGCGCCTGTTAACCCGGAGTTTTGCCGGGTGATTCGAGACTGGCGCGGGGTGGGGGGCCGAACGGTCCCTTAACCAAATCGGGCCGGCGAGAGCGCGGTGACCACCTCGTCGGGCAGCTCGGGCGTGCGGCCCAGGGCCAGGTCGGCGGCAAGGTGCGCGGCGGCGGGTGCGGTCTGGAAGCCGTAGCCGCCCTGACCGGCCAGCCAGAGGAAATCGGGATTCGCGGGGGCGCGCCCGATGACCAGCGCATGGTCCGGGGCGAAGCTGCGCAGCCCGGCCCAGGAATGTTCAAGGCGGGTGACCTCCATGGTCACCATCTCTTCAAAGCGGGCCAGGCCCTCGGCCAGCACCATGTCGTCGGCCCAGGCGTCCATCGGCGGCATCGGGTCGGCCTCCGAGGGCGAGACCAGCAGCTTGCCGGCCTGCGCCTTGGCGTACCAGCGCTCGCCCGCCGCATCCACGAAGGCCCAGCCGGACGTGTCCAGCCCCTCGGGCAGGGGCAGCACCGCCATCGAGCGGCGGTAGGGCTGGATGCCCAGGGGCGCGATCCCGGCCAGCCTTGCGATGTCATCGGCCCAGGCCCCGGCGGCATTGACCAGGGTCTTGGCAATGAACGATTTTTCGCCTGCGCTGACCTGCCAGCTGCCGTCGTGCTGCAGGGCCGTGACCTCGGCGCCGGTCACGATCCGCACGCCGCCGGTCAGGGCCGCCTTGCGGGCGTTCTGCACCATCAGGTCGGTGTCCATGGCGTAGGTGTCATGGCGCATGGCGGTGCGGGTGATCACCGATGTGTCGAGCAGGGGAAAGTAGGGCTGCGCCTCGGAGACCGGCACCCGTGCGAGGCCGAGGCCCGCGGCTTCATCGTCGAAGCCGGCCTCGTCCTCGGCGCGGCCCAGCATCAGCATGGGACGGGGGGTGAGGATGCCGCCTGCATCGTGGCTGGCTTCGCTGGCGTGGTTGAGGGCGCGCACGATCCGGTTGCCGTAGTCGCCGATATACATCGCCGCCGAGCGGCCCGAGGCGTGGTAGGCCAGGTGCGGCTCGCGCTCCAGCAGGCAGACCGAGGCATGGGGGGCAAGCTCTGCGGCAAGCGAGAGCCCCGCGATGCCGCCGCCGATGATCAGGATGTCGAAACTGTCGCTCATGCGGTCAGTCTGACACGGGGCAGGGGGCTGTACCAGCCCGGTCCACCGTGGAAGTTGCACAGGGTTTCAAGGGCTTGCCGGGTTTGCAAACCAAGGCTTGCTGTTTTGCAAATGAAAACGCCCCGGCAGGGCGGACCTGCCGGGGCGCGATCTTCAAAGCCAGACGGCTTACTGGGGCACGGCTTACTGGGGCACGGAGCCTTCGATGCCTTCGACGTAGAACATCATGCCGGCCAGGGTGCCGTCATCTGCCACTTCGCCTTCGGCCAGCCAGGGGGTGCCGTCCTGCTTGTTGATCGGGCCGGTGAAGGGGTGGTACTCACCCGCGGCGATGGCGTCCTTGATGGCCAGGGCCTCTGCCTTCACGTCCTCGGGGACCACGTCCGAGATCTCGCCGATGCCGACCATGCCGGTGTCGATGCCTTCCCAGACCGAATGGCTTTCCCAGGTGCCGTCCATGACCGCTTCGACGCGGGAGGTGTAGTAGGGCTCCCAGTTGTCGATGATCGAGGAGACGCGCGGCGAGGGGCCGTATTCGGCCATGTCGCCTGCCTGGCCGAAGCCGATGACGCCGCCGGCTTCCTTGGCGGCTGCCAGGGGCGCGGTGGAGTCGGTGTGCTGCAGGATCACGTCCGCGCCCTGGTCGATCAGGGTCTTGGCCGCGTCAGCTTCCTTGGCCGGGTCCATCCAGGTGTAGAGCCAGATGATCTTGAACTCGACGTCCGGGTTCACCTTCTTGGCGTGCAGGTAGGCCGAGTTGATGCCGCGCACGACTTCCGGGATCGGAACCGAGGCGATGTAGCCGATGATGTTCGACTTGGTCATGTGACCGGCGATGGTGCCCTGCACGGCGCGGCCTTCGTAGAAGCGGGCCGAGTAGGCGGACATGTTGTCGGCGGTCTTGTAGCCGGTGGCGTGCTCGAACTTCACGTCCGGGAACTTGCCCGCGACGTTCAGGGTCGGGTCCATGTAGCCGAAGGAGGTCGAGAAGATGATGTCGGCACCCTGCAGGGCCATCTGGGTCATCGCGCGTTCGCTGTCGGGACCTTCGGGCACGTTCTCCTGGTAGACCAGCTCGACCTTGTCCTCGCCGATGGCCTCGACCATCTTCAGCGCGGATTCATGGTGGTGCTGGGTCCAGCCGCCATCGTTGATCGGGCCGACGTAGACGAAGCCGACCTTGGTCTTGTCCTGCGCCAGGGCGGCACCGGTGCTGAGCGCGGTCAGCGCGGCGACGGTTGCGGCGCCTGCCAGGAAAGTCCGTTTTTTCAGAAGCATATCAATCTCCCATTGACTTGGTTTTGCCCCTTGGGGGCGTGATGTTGCCAGGCCTCACTGCGAGGCATGGAAGGTGCGACCCAGCGAGGCGGGCGCCCCGCTGCGATCGAAGGACATGATGACCAGCACGAGGATGGTGATCAGATAGGGCGACATTGAAAGATACTCGGCCGGGATGGCAATCCCTGCGGCCTGCAGGTTCAGCTGCAGCACGGTGACGCCGCCGAACAGCCAGGCGCCAAGCAGCACCCGCCAGGGTTTCCAGCTGGCGAAGACCACCAGCGCCAGCGCGATCCAGCCCACGCCGCCGGTCATGCCCTCGGTCCATTGCGGCACCCGGATCAGGCTGATGTAGGCGCCGCCAAGGCCCGCGCAGGCACCGCCGAACATGATCGCCATGATGCGGATGCGGATGACCTTGTAGCCAAGCGCATGGGCCGCGTCGTGGTTCTCGCCCACGGCCTTCAGGATCAGGCCCGCGCGCGAGTACTTCAGGAAGGCCCAGGTCGCCGCGACCAGCGCCAGGCCGAAGTAGACCATCAGGTCATGGCTGAACAGCACCTTGCCGAAGAAGGGCAGATCGCTCAGCACCGGCAGGTCCAGCTTGGCCGAAGAGGGCGGCTTGATGCCGACGTAGCTTTGCCCCATCAGGGCTGAAAGCCCCAGCCCGAAGAGCGTCAGCGCCAGGCCCGAGGCGACCTGGTTTGCCAGCGCGAACTGGGTCAGCACGGCAAAGAGGATCGACAGCACGGCGCCGCCGAAGGCTGCCGCCACGAAGCCCAGCAGGGGCGATCCGGTGGTCACCGCGACGATGAAGCCGCAGATGGCGCCGGTGATCATCATCCCCTCTACGCCCAGGTTCAGAACGCCTGCCTTCTCGACGATCAGCTCTCCGATCGCGGCGATCAGCACGGCGGTGGAGGCGACCATGAGAGAGGCCAGCAGGAGCGCGGGATTGATTGCAGAGATATCCATCAGGCAGCCTCTCCCAGGGTGATGCGGATGCGGTAGTTGGTCAGCACGTCGACGGCCAGCAGGAAGAACAGCAGCATCCCCTGGAAGACCTGGATCGCGGCCGCGGGCAGCTGCATCGTCGATTGTGCCGCCTCGCCGCCGATGTAGGTCAGCGCCATCAGGAGGCCCGCCAGCACGATGCCGAAGGGATGCAGCCGGCCCAGGAAGGCCACGATGATCGCGGTGAAGCCATAGCCCACGTTGAAGCCGGTGGTGATCTGACCGGCGGGGCCCGCCACCTCGAACATGCCGGCAAGCCCTGCCAGCGCGCCCGCCGTGCCCATGCAGAACAGCACCAGCCGGCCGGGGTTCACGCCCGAGAAGCGCGCCGCGCGGGGGGCCTCTCCGGTCAGGCGGATCTGGAAGCCCAGCATGTGCCGGTTGAGCAGGATGTACCCCATGATCGCGGCGATGAAGGCCGCGGCCACGCCCCAGTGCATGCCCGACCCGGCGATCACCTCGGTGTTATGGGCCGAAGGGTATTGCTGCAGGTTGCGCGAGCCGGGGAAGCCGAAGCCTTCGGGGTTCTTCATCGCGCCGATGGCCATGGCCTTGAGGAAGTTCTCGGCCACGTAGACCAGCATCAGCGACACCAGGATCTCGTTGGTGCCGAACTTGACCTTCAGAAGCGCCGGGATCATCGCCCAGGCCCAGCCCCCGAGGGCGCCCGCGATGATCATCAGCGGGAAAATCCACCAGGCTTCAAGGGGATAAAGCGCAAGGGCCACACCGGCACCGGCAACAGCGCCCATGATGTACTGGCCCTCGGCGCCGATGTTCCAGATGCCGGCCTTGAAGCCAAGCGAGAGGCCAAGCGCGATCAGGATCAGCGGCCCGCCCTTCACCAGAAGCTGCGGGCGGTAGTAGAAGGCGAATTCGCCGAAGACCGGATCCCAGAAGATCGTGCGGATCGCCTCGACCGGGTTCTTGCCCAGCACGGCGAACAGCAGCCCGCCGGCGACCATCGTGATCAGCACCGCGAGGACCGGGGTGAAATAGCTCAGCGCCTTGGCCGGTTGCGGTCGTTTCTCGAGATAGATCATGCCTGCCCCCCGAAGATCCGGGCGCGGCCCGTGGCATTCAGCTTGCCGAAAGTGTGCCCGCCGGTGGCGGAGGTCGAAGCCGGGCGCTGCGCCCGAAGTGCCAGCTCACGCATGGGCCACCTCCATCCCGTGAACGCCGCCCATCATCAGGCCGATCTCTTCCATGCTCAGGCCCTTGGCGGGCTTGATCTCGGACAGCCGGCCCTCGTTCAGGGCGGCGAAATTGTCAGAGACCTCCATCAGCTCGTCCAGGTCCTGGCTGATCACCACCACGGCAGCGCCGCCGGCGGCGAGGTCCAGGATGGCCTGCCGGATGGTCGCGGCCGCAGCCGCATCGACGCCCCAGGTGGGCTGGTTGACCACCAGTACCTCGGGGCGCTGCATGACCTCGCGGCCGATGACGAACTTCTGCAGGTTGCCGCCCGAAAGCGCCCGCGCCGCCGTCTCGGTGCCCGGCGTGCGGACGTCGAAACGCTCGATGATGGCGGCGGCGAAATCGCGCGCCTTGCCCCATTTCAGGAAACCGGACGACATCATGCCTTCGCGCTCGGCCCCGGTCAGCAGGGCGTTCTCGGTCAGGGTCATGTTGGGCGCGGCCGCATGGCCCAGGCGCTCCTCGGGGCCGGTCAGCAACCCGCGGCGGCGGCGCTCTGCCGGGCCCTTGTTGCCGATCGCCGTTCCGTCGAGAGAGACCATGCCGGAGGCCGAGAGGATCTCGCCCGAGAGCGCGGCCAGCAGCTCGTCCTGGCCGTTGCCCGCGACACCGGCAAGGCCCAGAACCTCGCCCGCGCGGACTTCCAGCGTGATGTTCTTCAGCGAGGTGCCGAACTGGCTGGGCGAGGGGACCGAGAGATCCTTCAGCGCCAGCCGTACCTCACCGGGGGTGGCGGCCTCGCGCTCGGGCCGGTGCAGCTCGCTGCCCACCATCATCTCGGCCATCTGCGCCGCCGTCACCTCGCGCGGGGTACAGGTGCCCACCTTCTTGCCAAGCCGCAGGATCGTCGCCTCGTCGCAGAGGCTGCGGATCTCTTCCAGCTTGTGAGAGATATAGAGGATCGAGGTTCCCTCGGCCTTCAGCTTCCTGAGGGTGGCAAAGAGGATCTCCACCTCCTGCGGGGTCAGCACCGAGGTGGGCTCGTCCATGATCAGCAGCTTGGGGTCCTGCAACAGGCAGCGGATGATCTCGACCCGCTGGCGTTCGCCTGCAGAGAGATCGCCGACCAGCCGCCAGGGGTCCAGCGGCAGCCCGTATTGTTCGGAAACCGAGCGGATTTTCTCGGCCAGTTCGCCGGTCTTCGGCGGTTCGGCCATGCCAAGGGCCACGTTCTCGGCCACGTTGAGCGCGTCGAAAAGGCTGAAATGCTGGAACACCATGGCCACGCCGCGGGCGCGCGCTTCCTGCGGTTCGGAGGGCTCGTAGACCGTGCCGCCGAAGACCATCTCGCCCTGGTCCGGCTTGACCAGGCCATAGATCATCTTGACCAGGGTCGACTTGCCGGCACCGTTCTCGCCCAGAAGCGCGTGAACCTCGCCATCGCCGATGTTGAAGGAGACGTCGTCGTTGGCCACGACACCCGGATAGGCCTTTGTCAGGCCCACGATTTCCAAAAGCGTTCCCATTACGCTGTCCGTCCCCCCATGGCCTCTTTGCGTGCCGTTGTTGTCAGTAGCTCACAGGCGACGCCGACGGCAATCTCCTGCGGGTGTTTGCCCAGTTCCGGTTGACCAATTGGACAAGAAATGCCCGCAATCCGGGCAGGTTCATGTCCCAGGGCCGCCAGCCGCGACCGAAACCGCGCCCATTTGCTGGCCGAGCCGATGAGGCCGCAAAAGCCGAAACCGCGCCTGAGGGCGGCGTCGCAAAGGGCCAGGTCCAGCTGGTGCGAATAGGTCAGGATCAGGTGTTCTGCATGGGGGGGCGCATGGGGCATCAGCCGCGCCGGATCGGCGGCGGGCAGCATGGTGACGCCCTCGGGGATCTGGTCGGGGAAGCGCTCGGGCGCGGTATCGACCCAGGTGATCGCAAGGCCCGGCAGCGGCGCGATGACCGAAACCAGCGCCCGCCCCACGTGGCCCGCGCCCCAGATCCAGAGCTCGCGCTCGGGACGGGCCAGGGGCTCGATCAGCCAGCCCTCGTGCAGACCCGCCTTGGGCGGCACGCCTTGCGCCCGTGCCGTAGCCAGCAAGCGCGTCACGGCAAAGGGCATCTCGTCGGGCGCGCCGGGCAGGGGGCGGGCGATCACGTCGCCCTCTACGCCTGCCAGCTTCGCCGCATCCCAGGTCTCGTGGAAAAGCGTCACCGCGCCGCCGCAGCACTGGCCCAGATCCGGGCCTAGCGCCTGTGTCTGCACCTGGTCAGGGCCGGGGTGCCGGGCCAGGCCCCGCGCGCGGGCGATTGCCTCATGCTCCAGCGTGCCGCCGCCGATGGTGCCGTGCAGCAGCCCTTCCGCACCGACCAGCATCGCGGCCCCGACCTCGCGCGGGGTGGAGCCGCGGGTGTCCGCGACCACCACCCGCACCACGCGGGGCGCCCGCGCCAGGGCGCGGCGTAGGGCTTCGGTCTCAAGCATGTTTGACGCGCTCGATGGCGTCGAGGACCCGCTCGGGCGTGGCCGGCGCGTCGAGGTCGGGATAGGCCGTCCCGCAGGATGCCACCGCATCCGACAGTGCCAGCAGCGCCGAGATGCCCAGCATGAAGGGTGGCTCGCCGACGGCCTTCGAGCGGTAGATGGTCTGCGCCGGGTTCGGCTCGTCCCAGAGGGCGACATTGAAGACGCGCGGCCGGTCGGAACAGGCGGGGATCTTGTAGGTCGAAGGCGCATGGGTGCGCAGGCGGCCCTTGTCGTCCCAGACCAACTCCTCGGTGGTCAGCCAGCCCGCGCCCTGCACGTAGCCGCCTTCCACCTGGCCGATGTCCAGCGCCGGGTTCAGCGAGGCGCCCGCATCATGCAGGATATCGGCGCGCAGGATGCGGTATTCGCCGGTCAGCGTATCCACCACGACCTCGGTCAGCGCCGCGCCATGGGCGAAGTAGAAGAAGGGCCGGCCCGCCCCTTTCAGGCGATCCCAGCTGAGATCCGGGGTCCGGTAATGCCCGGTCGCCGAAAGGCTCACCTGCGCCTGGTAGGTCAGCTCCGCCGCCTTGGCGAAGGACATCTCGTTGCCGCCCGCCAGCACCTTGCCGCCGGTGAAGGTGACCTCCTCGACCGCGACCTGGTGCAGCTCGGCCACCACCGCGGCCATGCGGTCGCGGATCGTGTCGCAGGCGGCCTTCACCGCCATGCCGTTCAGGTCAGAGCCCGACGAGGCCGCCGTGGCCGAGGTATTGGGCACCTTGGCGGTATCGGTGGCGGTGATCTTCACGTCGCCCATGTCGATGCCGAAGCGCGAGGCCGCCACCTGCGCCACCTTCTGGAACAGACCCTGTCCCATCTCGGTGCCGCCATGGTTCAGGTGGACAGAGCCATCCTGGTAGACATGCACCAGCGCACCGGCCTGGTTCAGATGGCTCAGCGTGAAGGAGATGCCGAACTTGACCGGGCTGAACCCCAGCCCCTTCTTCAGCACCGGGTTGGTGGCATTCCAGGCCGCGATGGCCTCTTTCCGCGCCGCGTAATCGCTGCGCTCCAGCAGCGTCTCGGTCATCCGGTGCAGGATGAAATCCTCCACCTTCATGCCATAGGGCGTGGTCTGGCCCTCGGTGGCAGGCACCGGGTTGCCCTCTACCGGAAAGGCCCCCGCCGCCCCGCGAGAGGCCAAGTCCATCACCGGGCTGGAAGTACTCCGGGGGGAGGCCGCAGGCCGGGGGGCAGAGCCCCCCTCCGCCGCATCGACCGGGCGATCCGCGTAGTAGTTCACGCGCCGCAGCGCCACCGGGTCCATGCCCAGCTCATGCGCGACATGGTCGATGACCCGCTCGATCCCGACGACCCCCTGGGGCCCGCCGAAGCCGCGATAGGCGGTGGCAGAGCACATGTTGGTGCGCAGCCGGTGGCTCTCGATGCGGGCGTTTTCCAGCAGGTAGGCGTTGTCCGCATGCAGCATGGCGCGGTCGGCCACCGCCAGCGTCAGATCCTGGGACCAGCCGGCGCGGGTGTATTGCTTGAAGTCGACACCCAGGATGCGGCCCGTCTCGTCCACGCCGACGCGGTAGTCGATGCGGAAATCATGGCGCTTGCCGGTGATCTGCATGTCGTCGTCGCGGTCATAGCGCATTTTGGCCGGCCGGCCGGTCAGGCTGGCCACCACGGCGCAGGAGACCGCGAGCGCATTGCCCTGGCTCTCCTTGCCGCCGAAGCCTCCGCCCATGCGGCGGCTCTCGACGCGGACGGCATGCATCGGCTTGCCGATGGCCTCGGCCACCTTGTGCTGGATCTCGGTCGGGTGCTGGGTCGAGGAGCTCACCAGCACGTCGCCGCCTTCCTGCGGCAGCGCCAGCGCGGCCTGGCCTTCCAGGTAGAAATGTTCCTGCCCGCCCATTTCGATCTGGCCCGTGATGACCTTGGGCGCCGAGGCAATCGCGGCCTCGGCATCGCCCTTCTGCCAGACCAGCGGCGGGAATTCGATGTAGCTCTCGGCCTCCAGCGCCTCGTCCACGGTCAGGATCGGCGTCTCTTCGGCATAGTCGATCACCGCCTTCGCCGCCGCATGGCGCGCGGCGTGATGGCTGGTGGCGGCGACAAGGAAGATCGGCTGGCCGACGTAGTTCACGCGGGAGCTGGTCAGCAGCGGCTCGTCATGCACAGGCGCCGAGGCCACGTCATTGGCGAAGGGCAGATCCTCGGCCAGCAGTACCCTGACCACACCGGGGGCGGACCGCACGGCGGAGAGATCCATCGAGGTGATGGTGCCGCGCGCCACGCTGGAGGTGCCGAAGGCCAGATGCAGCGTATTGGCGGGCAGGGGGATGTCGTCGATGTAGCGGGCCTGTCCGGTCACATGGAGAGGGCCGCTGTCATGGGGCAGGGGCTTGCGGACTTGTTCGGTCATGCTTCGACCTCCAGCACGTCCACGTCCTGGCCGAGGTCGGCAAGCAGGTAGCGGGTCAACATGTTGCGGGCCGCCTTCAGGCGGTACTCGGCCGAGGCGCGCATGTCGCTCATCGGGGTGAAATCCCTGGCCCATTCATCGGCCGCGGCTTCCAGCGTGGCCAGCGTCCAGGGCTTGCCCATGATCGCCGCCTCGACGTGGGACGCGCGCTTCGGCACCCCGGCCATGCCACCGAAGGCGATGCGGGCGCCGGTGACGGTGCCCGCCGAAACGGTGATCGAGAAACAGCCGCAGACTGCCGAGATATCCTGGTCGAAGCGTTTCGACAGCTTGTAGCAGGCCAGCCGGTCGGGCTGGCGCGGGATGGACACGGCCTCGACGAACTCGCCCGGCGCGCGGTCCTGCTTGCCGTAGTCGAGGAAGAACTCCTCCAGCGGCAGGCTGCGGCGCGTGGCACCCTTCCTCAGGTGCAGCGTGGCATCCAGTGCGATGAGCGCCGGCGGCCCGTCCCCGATCGGAGAGCCATTGGCGATGTTCCCCCCCACGGTCGCGGCATTGCGCACCTGCACCGAGGCAAAGCGGCGCAGCATGGCAGCCAGGCCGGGGTGATGGGGGGCGATCTCGGGCAGCAGTTCGGACCAGGTGACCATGGCGCCGATGCGGATCTCGGTCTCCGTGACCTCGATCCCCTTCAGATCGGCGCAGCGGTTGAGGAAGGCCGTTTGTCCGAGGTCGCGCATCGCCTTGGTGACATGCAGGCCAAGATCGGTGGCCCCGGCAATCAGGGTCGCCTCTGGATTGGCCTCGTACCAGGTGGCCAGCGCGTCGGCTGTCTCGGGCTGGAAGGCCAGGCCTTCGGCCTCGGCACCGGCGTCATCCACGGGCATCTGGAAGCTCTTGGGCAGATGCGCGGGTGCGGGGGCCTCCATCGCCGCCTCGGCGGCGCGGATGATCGGCGCATAGCCCGTGCAGCGGCAGAGGTTGCCGGCCAGCGTCAGATCGTGATCCGTCTCGCCGGTGAGCTGGGCCGTGGCCATCGAGACCGTGAAGCCCGGCGTGCAGAACCCGCATTGAGAGCCATGTTCATCGACCATCGCCTGCTGCACCGGGTGCAACCCGCCCTCGGGCGGGGCGAGGCCTTCGACCGTGGTCACCGCGCGCCCCTGGAGCTGCGGCAGGAAAAGAATGCAGGCGTTCAGCGCCTTGGGACCATCCTCGCCGGTCACCATCACCGTGCAGGCGCCGCAATCACCTTCGTTGCAGCCCTCCTTGGTGCCGGTCAGGCCGCGCTCGATGCGCAGCCAGTCGAGCAAGGTCATGGTCGGAGGGACCTCGCTGAGGTCCACCCGGTCTCCGTTCAGTTGAAAGGAGAGTGTCATGTTGTCTATCACCGCCGCCTTACCGTTGCGCCCATTGATGTCCCTCCGATGCGGCGTAGAAGGGACGGCGTTCCCCGTCTTCTGCCCAGAAAAGCGGCAGAACGGGGGCTTGGCAAGCCTTTCCCGCCTGTATACCGCTGCTTTCTGAAGCTTGCGCCTAAGCCTTGATCTTGCTCGCCAATGTGGCGAGTTGATATGCGGCAGCACCCCAACCCTCGTGGAAACCCATGTCTTCATGGCGTTTGCGCGCCTCGGCGTCGCCGTGCAGCACGGTTGCCGAATAGCGCGTCCCGCCCTCGGCGGGGCTGAACGAGATGATCGCCGTCATGAAACCGTCGGGCTGCGGGCGGAAGCCGGGACCCAGGGCATCGGTGAAGGCCAGCATCTGCCCTGGCGCCGCGGCCAGGATGCAGCCCTCCGAGGCGATCTCGTCGCCATCGGGCAGGCGCATGCGGGTGAAGAAGCGGCCCCCCGCGCGCGCTTCGATCACCGCTTCGGTGGTCTCGACCGGGGCCGGAGAGAACCATTGGCACAGCAGATGCGGCTCGGTCCAGCAGCGCCAGAGCGCGGCGGGCGAAGCGGCGATGAGGCGCGTGAGCCTCAGGTCCTTGGTGTCGTCCATGGGGCGTTCTCCGGGGCCTGCCCCGCGACTATGGCGGTGCCGCGCTCGCCCCGCAAGCGGGCCTTGTTGCCGCATCGCGCCCACCATACCATTGTCGAATGAGCGAGCCCCGATTCATCCACCTCCGCGTCCATACCGAGTACTCCCTTCTGGAAGGGGCCGTGCGGCTGAAGAAGCTGCCGGGCCTCTGCGAGAAGATGGAGATGCCCGCCGTCGCCGTGACGGATACCAATAACTGCTTCTCGGCGCTGGAATTTTCGGTGACCGCCAGTGGCGCTGGCGTGCAGCCCATCGTCGGCTGCCAGGTCTCGGTGGCCTGGCATCAGCCGCAGCCGGGCGACAAGCAACGGCCCTCGGGGCCGATCGTGCTGCTGGCGCAGACCGAGCGCGGCTACGAAAACATCATGAAGCTGAACTCCTGCCTCTACGTGGACAAGCACGGCGCGCTGCCGGAAGTCACGATGGACGAGCTGGAGCAATATTCCGAGGGGCTGATCTGCCTGACCGGCGGCCCCGATGGCCCCGTCGGCGCGCTGCTGCAGACCGGCCACCGCCCCGAGGCGCAGGCGCTGCTGCAACGCTTCGCCGGGATCTACCCGGATCGTCTTTACGTCGAGCTGCAGCGCCACCCCGAGGACGGCGGCTTGCCGCAGCCCGAGAAGCTGACCGAACGCGGCTTCGTCGAGATGGCCTATGCGATGGAGCTGCCGCTCGTCGCCACCAATGACGTCTATTTCCCGACGCCGGACATGTACGAGGCCCATGACGCGCTGATCTGTATCGCCGAGGGCTCTTATGTCGACCAGCAGGAGCCGCGCCGCCGGCTGACCGCACAGCATTACTTCAAGTCTCCGCAGGAGATGGCGACGCTCTTTGCCGACCTGCCCGAGGCGATCGAGAACACTGTCGAGATCGCGCGCCGCTGCGCCTTCATGACCTACCGCCGCGACCCGATCCTGCCGAAGTTCGCCGATGACGAGGTGGCCGAACTGCGCCGCCAGGCCAACGAGGGCCTGCAGGCCCGCCTGGCAGTGATCCCCCATGCGGTGTCGGTCGAGGAATACCAGAAGCGGCTGGATTTCGAGCTGGGCATCATCGAGGGCATGGGCTTCCCCGGCTACTTCCTGATCGTTGCCGACTTCATCCAGTGGGCCAAGGACCATGATATCCCGGTGGGGCCGGGGCGGGGCTCGGGTGCGGGTTCGCTGGTGGCCTATGCGCTGACCATCACCGACCTTGATCCGCTGCGCTACTCCCTGCTGTTTGAACGCTTCCTGAACCCGGAACGTGTGTCGATGCCCGACTTCGACATCGACTTCTGCATGGACAGGCGGGAAGAGGTGATCCGCTACGTGCAGGAGAAATACGGCCGCGACCGGGTGGGGCAGATCATCACCTTCGGTGCGCTGCTCTCCAAGGCCGCCGTGCGCGACATCGGCCGGGTGCTGCAGATGCCCTATGGCCAGGTCGACCGGCTGTCGAAGCTGATCCCGGTGGAGGGGGTGAAACCCGTCTCCATCGAGAAGGCCCTGAAGGACGAGCCGCGCCTGGCCGAGGAGGCGCGCAACGAAGAGGTGGTCGACCGGCTGCTGAAATACGGCATGCAGGTGGAAGGCCTGCTGCGGAACGCCTCGACCCACGCCGCGGGCGTGGTCATCGCCGACCGCCCCACGGATGAGCTGGTGCCGCTCTACCAGGATCCGCGCTCGGACATGCCGGCGACGCAGTTCAACATGAAATGGGTGGAACAGGCCGGCCTGGTGAAGTTCGACTTCCTCGGCCTGAAGACCCTGACCGTGGTGCAGAACGCCATCGAGCAGATCCATGCCTCGGGGCGCGACCTGCATATCGCCGCCGACGGGACCCAGCTCTACGAGCCCACGCCGGGCGGCGAGAACCAGATCAACCTGATCCCGCTGGACGACGAGAAGACCTACAAGCTTTACGCCCGCGCCAAGACCGTCGCCGTGTTCCAGGTGGAATCCACCGGCATGATGGACGCTCTGAAGCAGATGAAACCGACCTGCATCGAGGACATCGTGGCCCTCGTGGCGCTCTACCGTCCCGGCCCGATGGAGAACATCCCGGTCTATTGCGAGGTCAAGAACGGGCTGCGCGAGATCACCTCGGTGCACGAGTCGATCGACCACATCCTGGCCGAGACCCAGGGCATCATCGTCTACCAGGAACAGGTGATGCAGATTGCCCAGGTCATGGCGGGCTACTCGCTTGGCGGCGCCGACCTGCTGCGCCGCGCCATGGGCAAGAAGATCAAGGAGGCGATGGACGCCGAACGTCCCAAGTTCGAGGCCGGTGCGGCCAAGAACGGGGTCGACAAGAAGAAGGCCTCCGAGGTCTTCGACCTGCTCGAGAAATTCGCCAACTACGGCTTCAACAAGTCCCACGCTGCCGCCTATGCCGTGGTCAGCTATTACACCGCCTGGCTGAAGGCCAACCACCCGGTGGAGTTCATGGCCGGGGTCATGAACTGCGATATCCACCTGACGGAAAAGCTGACGGTCTACTTCCAGGAAGTGAAGAAGGGCCTCGGGCTGCCCTACGTGCCGCCCTGCGTGAACCGCTCGAACGCGCAGTTCAAGGTGGTCGACGGCGCGCTGGTCTATGGCCTGGGCGCGCTGAAGAACGTCGGCCTGGAGGCGATGAAACTGGTCGAGGAGGGCCGCCGCGTCGACGGCCAGGACAAGCCCTTCGCCACGCTCTTCGACGTGGCCCGCCGGGTCGAGCTGAAGAAGGTCGGCAAGCGCCCACTCGAGATGCTGGCCCGCGCCGGAGCCTTCGACGAGCTCGACCGCAACCGCCGCAAGGTCTTCGACTCACTGGAAGCGCTGGTCAGCTATTCCGCCGCCTTCTGGGAACAGAAGAACTCCAACCAGGTGTCTCTCTTCGGCGAGGCGGGCGATGATCTGCCCGAGCCGCGCCTGGCGCCGGTCAACGACTGGATGCCCGCCGAGCGGCTGGCGGAAGAATTCAAGGCCATCGGTTTCTACCTCTCGGGCCATCCGCTGGACGACTACATGGGGGCCCTGCGCCGCAAGCAGGTGAAGACCCTGGACGAGGTGCACAAGCAGGCCATGGACAGCCCCGTCATCGCCAAGCTGGCGGGCATCGTCACGGGCCGGCAGGAGCGCAAGTCGGCGCGCGGCAACCGTTTCGCCTTCGCCCAGCTCTCGGACCCGACGGGGGCCTACGAGGTGACGATCTTCTCGGAGACGCTGGAGAAATCCCGCGAGTTCCTCGAGAACGGCTCGAAGGTGGTGCTGACGGTGGAAGCCAACGTCGAGGCGGATCAGTTGAAGCTTCTCGCCCGCTCCATCGCGCCGATGGACGGGGTGGTGGCCGATGCGGGCGCCATGGGGCTGAAGATCTTCGTCGAAGAGGTCGGGGCCATCCCCTCGGTCGCCACGGTGCTGGAAGGCACCGCCGAGACGGTGCGCGGGGTGGCCAAGGGCCCCATCCACTTCTGCCTCATGGACCCGGCCCTGCCCGGCGAGGTCGAGATCGACGCCCACGCCGAATTCCCCGTCACCCCGCAGGTGAAAGGCGCGATCAAGTCGCTGCCGGGGGTGCTGGCGGTGGAAGAGGTCTGAGCCGAAGGGCACAGGGGCTGGCCTGTAAAAGGCCGGCCCAAGGGAGGTCGGCCCGAGGGAGGTTGGCCCGCAGGCGCTGTCTCAGTAGTGCGGCGGGCGCTCGTCGCCCATGAAGATGCCAGTGCCCGAGGCGGCTTCGCGCTCGGCCTCGCGCTCCATCAGCATCTGCACGCGTCGGGTCAGCATCATGATCTCTCCCTGCTGACGCGCGATCATGTCCGACAAGTCGTCCACGGTCCGTGTCAGATGCGCGATCTTTTCTTCCAGGGCGCTCATGAGGTCTCCTTCCAAATCATCAAACCAAATACGCAGAAGGTCCCACTTTCGGGATGCGTGATCCTAGCACGTATGTGGGGCGGCGCTAAGGGAAACTGCGGCGAAGGGCAAGGGCAGGGGGCGCGGGCTGCGCTTGCCCCCCTTCCGCCCATGGGCTATGCCGCTCGCGCGATGAAACGCGAGGGAAAACGATGGCCAAGGTGAAGAAGACCCCGCGTCCCAAGGCGGAGACCCCCAAGGGCTTCCGCGATTATTTCGGGACCGAGGTGACGGAACGGACGGAAATGCTGGCAAAGATTGCCGCCGTCTACCATCGTTATGGCTTCGAGGCGCTGGAAAGCTCGGCCGTCGAAACCGTAGAGGCGCTTGGCAAGTTCCTGCCCGACGTGGACCGCCCGAACGAGGGTGTCTTCGCCTGGCAGGAATTCGACGAGAAGGACAACGGTGACTGGCTGGCCCTGCGCTATGATCTGACCGCGCCGCTGGCCCGCGTCTACGCCCAGCACCGCAACGACCTGCCGACGCCCTACCGCCGCTTCGCCATGGGCCCCGTCTGGCGCAACGAGAAGCCCGGCCCGGGTCGCTTCCGCCAGTTCTACCAGTGCGACGCCGACACCGTGGGCTCTGCCTCGGTCGCCGCCGATGCCGAGATCTGCGCCATGCTGTCGGATTGCCTCGAAGAGGTCGGCATCCCGCGTGGCGACTACATCATCCGGGTCAACAACCGGAAGGTGCTGAACGGCGTCCTTGAGGCCATGGGCGTCACCGACGAGGCCCAGGCCGCCGACGTGCTGCGTACCATCGACAAGTTCGACAAGGTCGGTGAAGAGGGCGTGCGCCAGCTGCTTGGCAAGGGCCGTCTGGACGCCTCGGGCGCCTATATCGACGGCGTGGGGCTTGATGAGGCGCAGGCCGAGCCTGTGCTGGCCTTCCTGACATCCAAGGGCGAGACGGTCTCCGAGACCCTGGCCAACCTGCGCGCCGCCGTCGGCGGCTCTGCCGTGGGGGCCGAAGGCGTTGACGAGTTGGAAGAGATTGCCAGCCTGCTGGAAGCGCAGGGCTATGGCGCCGACCGCATCGTCATCGACCCTTCGGTGGTGCGTGGCCTCGGCTACTACACCGGCCCGGTCTTCGAGGCCGAGCTCACCTTCGAGATCCTCGACGAGAAAGGCCGCAAGCGGCAGTTCGGCTCGGTCTCGGGTGGCGGTCGCTACGACGGTCTGGTCAAGCGCTTCACCGGGCAGGAAGTGCCCGCGACCGGCATCTCGATCGGCGTCGACCGCCTGCTGGCGGCGCTGCATGCCAAGGGGCGTCTTGGCGGCAATGCCGAGGGCCCCGTGGTCGTCACCGTGATGGACAAGGCCCGCATGGCTGACTACCAGGCCATCGTCGGAGAGCTGCGCCGCGAAGGCATCCGCGCCGAGGTCTACCTGGGCAACCCGAAGAACTTCGGCAACCAGCTGAAATACGCGGACAAGCGCAACTCTCCCATCGCCGTCATCGAGGGCGAGGACGAGAAGGCGCGCGGCGTGGTGCAGCTGAAGGACCTGATCCTGGGCGCCAAGATCGCCGAAAACGCGACGCTTGAGGAATGGAAAGAGCGCCCCTCGCAGTTCGAGGTGCCGCGCGACCAGATGGTGGCGAAGATCCACGAGATCCTTGCCAGCCAGTCCGCGCCCGACGGGGAAGGGGCCTGAGCCATGGTCAACACATTGCCTGACCGGGCCCGAGTGAGAAGCCGGGCGGCCCTGCTGCGCGCGGGCTTTGAACAGGCGGGCGCCGCCGTGGTCGAGGCGCCGGTGCTGGTCTCGGCCGAGGCGCTGCTGGATCTCTACGGAGAGGACCTGCGCGCCCGCGCCTATACCACCTTCGACGCGCTCCGGGGCGAGCAGATGCTGCGCCCCGACTTCACCGTTCCCGTGGTGCAGATGCACATGGAAGGCGGCGCCGAACCGGCCCGCTACACCTACGCGGGCGAGGTCTTCCGCCGCCAGGAAGAGGACGAGGCGCGCACCAACGAGTACCTGCAGGTGGGTTTCGAGATCTTCGACGGCTCCGACCCCGAAGCCGCCGATGCCGAGGTCTTCGCCCGGCTGCAACACGCCGTGGCCCCGCTTGGCCTGAAGGCCACCACCGGCGACATCGGCATCCTCATGGCCGCCGTGGATGGGCTGAACACCACCGAGGCCCGCAAGCGCGCCCTGCGCCGCCACCTCTGGCGGCCGGCGCGCTTCAAGCAGCTGCTGGATCGTTTCGCCGGTCGCACGCCGCAGCCCGCCACCCGCACGGCTCTGCTGGAACAGGCCGATCCCTTCGCCGAGGCCGGCCCCGAGATCGGCCTGCGCTCGCGCGCCGAGGTCGAGGCCCGGCTGGAAGCGCTGCGCGCCGATGCCGCCGCCGATCCGGTGCCCGAGGCAGAGGTGGAGCTGATCGAGGCGATCCTCAAGGTCCGCGAAACCCTGCCCTACGCGCTGGAACGGCTGCGCGACATCGCCGTCGACCTGGCGCCGATCTCGGGCGCGGTCGAGCGGCTGGCGCGGCGGTCTCAGGCGCTTTCGGCCAGGGGCGTCAATGTCGAGGCGCTGGAGTTCGAGGCGACCTACGGGCGCACCCACATGGAATACTACGACGGCTTCGTCTTTGGCTTCGTGGTCGAACGCCGCCCCGATCTGCCCGCCGTGGCCTCGGGGGGACGCTATGACGCGCTGACCCGCGAACTGGGCCGGGCCGTCGGCAAGCCGCAGGGCATCCCCGCCGTGGGTGGCATCCTGCGCCCCGGCCTGATGGTCGAACTGGAGGACGGTCTATGGGCCTGAAGCTGGGCGTGCCGTCCAAGGGGCGGCTGATGGAAAAGACCTTCGACTGGTTCGGAGCTCGGGGCGTGACCCTGGGCCGGGCCGGATCGGATCGTGAATACGCGGGCCGGGTCGAGGGGATCGAGGGGGTCGAGCTGGTGCTGCTCTCGGCGGGCGAGATCCCGCGCGAGCTGAACGCCGGGCGCATCCACCTGGGCGTCACCGGCACCGACCTGGTGCGCGAGAAGCTGGGCCAGTGGGACCAGCGGGTCGAGGAACTGGCCGAGCTGGGCTTCGGCCACGCCGACCTTATCATCGCCGTGCCGCAGCTCTGGGTCGACGTCGAGACGCTGGACGACCTCGACGAGGCCGCCGCCGCCTTCCGCCGCACCCATGGCATCCGCCTGCGCATCGCCACCAAGTACCATCGCCTGGTGCGCGACTACCTGCGCTCGCACGGGGTGGCCGACTACCAGCTGGTCGACAGCCAGGGCGCGACCGAGGGCACGATCAAGAACGAGACCGCCGAGGCCGTCGCCGACATCACCTCGACCGGCGAGACCCTGCGCGCCAATCACCTGAAGATCCTCTCGGATGCGCTGGTGCTGAAAAGCCAGGCGACGCTCTTCCGTTCGCGCCGCGCCGAGCTGACCGAGGCCGAACGTGCCACCCTGGCCGAGCTTCTGGAGCGGCTGGACCTGGACTGAGCGCGGGTTGGATCTGCACCGTGACCAAGGCCCTCTCTGCCCAGCAGAGGGGGCCTTTGCATGCCGCACCCGAGGTTCGGAAGTCCGAATCATCCGGCACGGTGCCCGGCTGAAACCGGACCCGCCGCCTGAGATTCAGATGACGCCGATCTCGGCCAGCGCGGCGTCGAGCTCCGGCGGCAGGCTGTCGTCGTTCTTGCGCTGAGCGGGCAGGTCGCGCGGGGCGTCCTCGGGCTTGAGGTAGCGCCAGCCCTGGAAGGGACGCTTCTGGCTGGGGGCGACGCGGGTCACCACCGGGTGCAGAACGATGGCGCAGCGGCGGATGCCGTCGCCATGGTCGATCTCCTCCAGCGCCACGATGCGCTGGCGGGCCTGGATCTGTCCCTTGATCACCCAGTAGATGCTGCCCCCGTCCAGAATCTCTGCCTCGCGCTTGGGCCACATGCGGGTGACGTGGCGCGGTGCCTCGCCGGTCTGGGCGATCCGATTGGCCTGCCATGCGGCCAGATCCTCGACGGATTCCGTGCCGACAGAAAGCTTTACCAGGTGAAGGGGCATGATGGGCATTCCCTATGGGTAGTGTAGATGTCGTATTTCCGGGCTAGATATGGTATAATCTGGTTGCGTGGACCAGGGAAGCCCTTTAGGACAGGTGGTCCGCCCCGCCAGTTCGGCAAGTCTCTCTCCTGGATATTCATCCAGGAATAAGGTCGCGCCGGACAGGGGAAACCATTAGTATCTTCACACGACCTCCGCCACCCGGAAAGGGAACTTGATGAGCCGCTTTGCCGCCCCGATCGCCGAACAAGTCTGGGACATGAAATACCGTTTCAAGCAGGCCGACGGGACGCCGATCGACCGCTCGGTCGAGGATAGCTGGCGCCGCATTGCCCGAGCGCTCGCCTCGGTCGAAAAGGACAAGGATCACTGGGAAGAGGTCTTCTTCGGTGCCCTGGAGGACTTCAAGTTCCTGCCCGCCGGCCGGATCACCGCCGGTGCCGGGACCGACCGCAAGGTGACGCTGTTCAACTGTTTCGTCATGGGCACCGTGCCCGACGCCATGGGCGGCATCTTCGACATGCTGAAGGAAGCCGCTCTGACCATGCAGCAGGGCGGTGGCATCGGCTATGACTTCTCGACCATCCGCCCGCGCGGCGCGGATGTGAAGGGCGTGGCGGCGGATGCCTCGGGTCCGCTCAGCTTCATGGATGTCTGGGACGCCATGTGCCGCACCATCATGTCCGCCGGCTCGCGCCGCGGTGCGATGATGGCCACCATGCGCTGCGACCACCCCGATATCGAGCAGTTCATCGAAGCCAAGTCCGACCCGGCCCGCCTGCGCATGTTCAACATGTCCGTGCTGGTCACCGATCCCTTCATGGAAGCGGTCAAGGCCGATGGCCCCTGGGAGCTGGTCTTCGACGGCAAGGTCTACCACACGCTGCAGGCCCGTGACCTGTGGAACAAGATCATGCAGGCGACCTATGATTACGCCGAGCCGGGCGTGATCTTCATCGACCGTATCAACAAGGCCAACAACCTGGCCTATTGCGAGACCATCGCCGCCACCAACCCCTGTGGCGAGCAGCCCCTGCCGCCCTATGGCGCCTGCCTGCTGGGCTCGGTCAACCTGGCGCGCCTGGTCACCGATCCCTTCACCGAGAACGCCCAGCTTGACGCCGAGGCGCTGGACAAGCTGGTGCGCACCGCGATCCGCATGATGGACAACACCGTCGATGCCTCGGGCTTCCCTCTTGAGGCCCAGGCGCGTGAGGCCGAAGCCAAGCGCCGTATCGGCCTGGGTGTCACCGGCCTGGCCGACGCCCTGCTGATGCTGGGCCTGCGCTATGGCTCCGACGAGGCCGCCGCCCAGACCGAAGCCTGGCTGCGCGCCATCGCTCGCAGCTCCTACTTGGCCTCGGTCGACCTGGCGAAAGAGAAGGGGGCCTTCCCGCTCTTCGACCGCGAGAAGTACCTGGCCTCGGGCACCATGCAGATGATGGACGAGGACGTGCGCGCCGAAGTGGCCGAGCACGGCATCCGCAACGCCCTGCTGACCTCGATCGCACCCACGGGCACGATCTCGCTCTACGCGGGTAACGTCAGCTCGGGCATCGAGCCGGTCTTCGCCTATGAATACACCCGCAAGGTTCTGCAGAAGGACGGCTCGCGCACCGAGGAAAAGGTCGTCGATTACGCCGTGCAGATGTGGAAGGAGCTGAAGGGCGACGCGCCCCTTCCCGACTACTTCGTCAACGCCCAGACGCTGGAGCCGATGGCCCACGTCAAGATGCAGGCGGCGGCGCAGAAGTGGGTCGACAGCTCGATCTCGAAGACCATCAACTGCCCCGAGGACATCGACTTCGAGTCCTTTAAGGACGTCTACATGGAAGCCTACGAGACCGGCTGCAAGGGCTGCACCACCTACCGTCCCAACGACATCACCGGCTCGGTCCTGTCGGTCGAGGAGACCAAGGAAGAGGCCAAGCCCGCCATGCCCGAAGAGGGGGGCGAGGTGGTCTACATGTCCGAACCGCTGGACCGCCCGGCGGCGCTGGAAGGCAATACCTACAAGCTGAAGTGGCCCGACAGCGAGCACGCCATCTACATCACCATCAACGACGTGGTGATCGGCGGCCATCGCCGTCCCTTCGAGGTCTTCATCAACTCGAAGAACATGGAGCACTACGCCTGGACCGTGGCGCTGACGCGCATGGTTTCTGCCGTGTTCCGCCGTGGCGGAGACGTGAGCTTCGTGGTGGAAGAGCTGAAGGCCGTCTTCGACCCGCGCGGCGGTGCCTGGATCAAGGGCAAGTACATCCCCTCGATCCTCGCGGCCATCGGCGGCGTGATCGAGACCCATATGATCGAGACGGGCTTCATCGAGAGCGAAGGCCTGGGCCTGAAGACCGACCCTGCCGCGAAGGTGGTTGGCCTCGAGAGCAGCACCCAGAAGCGCGGCAAGGCCTGCCCGTCTTGCGGTCAATACACGCTGGCGATGGTCGAGGGCTGCATGACCTGCACCTCCTGCGGCCACAGCAAGTGCGGCTGAGGCCGGGCTGAAGAGCGAATGAAGCAAACGCCGGGGGGTTCCTCCGGCGTTTTTCTTGTCAGGGTGGCAGACCCCGGACGCCACCAGGATCGGAGAGGCGCGCATGCCGCCTGTCGCGCATTGAGGTTTGTCATGTAGGTGAAGCGGCGTGGCAGCTCGTGCGCGCGCGTCCATAGGTGGCAGGGGATGGATTTTCCACCTTGCAGCCCCCTTGGGCGGAAGTTATATCCGCCTGTACCACATGACCTGAGGGTCTCCGGCGGCGAGTTGGCGGAGTGGTGACGCAGCGGATTGCAAATCCGTGTACACCGGTTCGATTCCGGTACTCGCCTCCACTACTTGGCCAGTTCTGGCTTTTTCGTCTCAACACTGCGCTCAGCATTCCGGTATCGGTCACGTTCTGTTCAGGGGCGAGAGAGGCGTGTGTCTCAGTCCTACCGCCTTTTCGACTGGGCAAGTTTCGCGCGAGCTCGCTGGCGAGCAGGGTCAGCATACTTGGCGACCATCTCCTTGGAAGAGTGACCCGTCACGGCCATGATGTAGTCGTCATCAAGGCCAAGAGCGCCGAGCTCGGCGGCGGCCGAGTATCGCAGCCCGTGCAAGTCGTACTTTTCGGCCCCGATCTGCCTCCTGACGGCCATTACAGCCTCGTGCGCGCTTCGATAGCTGAGGGCGCGCCCCTTGGGACATCAAGCACATATGGTCTCGCCCATGCGAGGCGTCTGGTTGAGGACCTGTTGCAGGCTTCTCGTAAAGGGCACCCACAGCCTCGCCCCGGTCTTGTTCTGGCGCACGTTGATCCCGTTGTCTTCGATGTCGCTCCAGCGCATCTCGAGAACATCACCTATGCGCTGCCCGGTCTGCAGACAGAGCTCGAACACCAGCCTGGCGCGATCCCCGGCAACCTCGCGAAAGGCATCGATCTTGTCATCAGGCCAAGCTACGCGTGGCTCTGTGTTTGACTTTAGAAGCGAGACACCCCTGGCAGGGTTGTCGTCTCGCCAGCCGATGTCGATGGAGTACTCCATTATGATCCGCGTCACCTGAACCGTACAATTGGCGAAGCGCACCGTCTTGGCGTTGGCGTCGCGGGCGCGGATTACGTCTTTGCGCCGATGCTTGGCTACCGGCAGTGGACCGAGCTTGTCGATGATCCGGTCGAGTACCTTGTCGTAGTCCCGACCGGTCCCCGGCGCGAGCTTCCGGAATCCGCCCTTGGTGTCCGGACCTGGAGGCATGCTGCGGCTGGCAGGAATGTCGCGGATGGGTTGGGTGCGGTCATTCGCTGCGCTTGGCATGAACGGCAGCTATTGGCGTTGACGAATGCCGGCCCCCCGGGGGGTATCTAGAAATCAGGACAAAATCCTCCTGACCGGTGAGGGAACCGCTGTTTTCGTGCGCGGCCAATTGGGTAAAAAAGCCCACTTTCTGAGTGGTGAAGAGGCGGGGAATGGGCCGCAGCCTGCTCAGCAGCGCGGACTGCACCGGTGGATAGATCCGGCGGGCGATCTCGCTGGCCCGCCGCTGGTTTTCGTCACGTCCAGCTGTATCGCGATGCGGCCCTTCATTGCCTGAACATAGTTGGCTGTACTGAGGGTATGCTCTTCGCTCTGCAGCGGCTCTTGTGCGTGGATTGCGGGTCCGCATGCCCCCGGGCCGCATGCGCTGGATGTGACCCAAGATGCTCTCGGCCGCCTTAGTCGGGAAGCAGCCGACCTCGGCCAAGGCTCGCTGCCGGATCCAGAGCCCGCTTGAGGGTGCCCATCAATTGGATCTCGGCGCCGCTGCGGACCATCGCCAGATAGGGCGCCTTGTCCTGCCCCAGCCCGTGCTCGGCGGTGACTGAGCCACCCATGCCCGCCGCCAGCGCGTTCAGCGCCGTGCTGACCTCGGAGCTTCGCGCGGTCTGCACGATGTAGTGCAGGTTGCCGTCGCCGAGGTGGCCGTAGATATAGGGCCGGGCCTCCGTGTCGATGCGGGCCAGCAGGGCGCGAGCCTTGTCGAGGAAGGCGGGCAGGGCATGGGCGGGCAGGGACAGGTCGTGTGGCACCAGCTCGCCCAGCCCGAAGGTATATTCCACGCAGGCCTCGCGCAGAGCCCAGAGCTGGTCATGCTCGCGCCCCGACTGGGCGACGACGATGTCGCGGCATAGCCCGGCCTCATAGGCCTCGATCAGGGCGGCCTCGAAGGCTTCTTCGCGCAGGATGTGCTGCATGCCCTGGATCTCGGCCAGAACGTAAAGCCCGGCGCCATAGGGCAGGGGCGTGGTGCCAAGGCGCGCGGTCGCGCCTTCGTAGACCTCGGGCCAGATCCCCTCGTAGGCCGAGAGCAGCCCGCCGAGCCGCGCCCGCAGGTGACGCAGTAGTGCCTGCGCCTGGGGGACATCGTCGACGGCGATCAGCGCATTGGCTTGCAGCGTCGGAGCAGGGTGCAGCCGCAGCAGGGCGCGGGTGATCACGCCGTAGGTACCTTCCGAGCCGATGAAGAGCTGGTGCAGCGCGGGACCGGCGTTGTCCTTGTCCAGCCCGCGCACAGCGCTGATCACCGTTCCATCGGCCAGCACCACTTCGAGGCCCGCGACCTGGGCGCGCATCATGCCGTAGCGCAGCACCCGGATGCCGCCCGCGTTGGTCGCTACCATGCCGCCGATGGTGGCCGTGCCCCGCGCGCCAAGATCGACGCCGAAGACGAGATCATGCCCGGCGGCGGCGGACTGGACCGCCTGCAGGGTTGCCCCGGCCTCGACCTCGATCTGCGCGGAGAGCGGATCGACCGGGCCGAGGCTCCGCATCCGCTCCAGCGACAGTACGACCTCGCCCGGGCGTACGCGGGCGCCACCCGACAGGCCGGTCAGCCCGCCCTGCACGACGACGGGCCGCCCCGCTGCGTGGCAGGCGGCCAGCACCGCCGAGACCCCCGCCGTGCCCGCCGGGCGCAGTACCAGCGCCGGCACGCTCTCCACCCGCCGGGTGGCATCGGTGGCAAAGCGCGCGCAGGCGTCGGGATCGCTCAGCGGGGCAAGGTCATGCCCCGCGAGGGCGACCAGCAGCGGGTCGTCAGACATCCGCCTTGGGCGCGCCCTGGGGGACGGTGCAGATCATGATCAGTTCGACCTTGAGGGCGGGGTTGGCCATGTTCGCCTCGAAGCAGGCGCGGGCGGGCGGTGCCACATCGGCCACCCACTCGTCCCAGACGGCGTTGAAGGCCGCGACCTCGGTGACATCCTTCAGGATGATGGCGCAGAACAGCAGCTGCCCCTTGGAAGAGCCGATCTCGGCCAGCCGCGCCTCGGCCTTGGCAAAGAGCTGGCGGGCCTGATCGGGCATCGACAGGTTGGCGTCATAGGGCGCCTCGGGCGTGACGGCGAAGTAGCCGGTGCCATTGGCGACGGTGGCGATGGAGGCACGCGCAGAGGTGCCGAAACGGGTGATCATCTGGTCCAGCATGGGGGCCTCACTTGTCCAGGACGAAGACCGCATCGGCGGTCCAGCTGAAGTGACAGCTGTCACCTTCCTTCAGAATGACGACATCCGCCCCCGGCACCCTGACACGGATCTGCTGATCGCCCGCATGGCCGATCACGACGGCGTTGTCGCCATAGTTGACGATGGTCTCGATCACCATCTGCGCGTTCTGGCGGCCCTCCTTCGGCTCTCGCGAGAGCTTGAGGTGTTCGGGCCGGATGAGAAGCGTCACCGCCTGGCCATCCGTCAGCGGCGGCATGCCCTCGGCACCGCAGGTGACCTCGCCCAGCACCGGGCTTTGCGCCTTGCCGCTTGCGGCATCGGTGATGGTGGCCTCCAGCAGGTTGCTCTCGCCGATGAAGTCGGCAACGAAGCGGGTGGCGGGGCGGTGGTAGATATCCAGCGGGGCGGCGGCCTGTTCGATGGCACCGTTCGAGAAGACGACGATGCGGTCGGACATCGACATCGCCTCGGTCTGGTCATGGGTGACGAAGATCGTGGTCACGCCAAGGCGCTTCTGGATGCGCTTGATCTCGATCTGCATCTGCTCGCGCAGGTTCTTGTCCAGCGCGCCGAGCGGTTCGTCCAGCAGCAGCAGGTCAGGCTCGAAGACCAGCGCGCGGGCCAGGGCCACACGCTGCTGCTGGCCGCCCGACAGCTCTTTCGGCAGGCGGTGCGCGAAACCGGCCAGGCCGACCAGCTCCAGCATCTCCTCGGCTTTCTTCATGCCTTCCTTTTTGCCCACCTTGCGCATCTGCAGGGGGAAGTAGACGTTCTCGGCCGCGGTCTTGTGCGGGAACAGGGCGTAGTTCTGGAACACGATGCCGATGTTGCGTTCCTGCGGCGCAAGATGGGCCAGCGACTGGTCCGCCACGGTGATCTCGCCCTTGGTGGCCTGTTCGAAGCCGGCGATGACCATCAGCGTGGTGGTCTTGCCCGAGCCCGACGGTCCGAGGAAGGTGACGAACTCGCCCTTCTCGACTTCAAGGTCGATATGGCCGAGGGCGGTGAAGCTGCCGAAGGTCTTGTTGACGCCGGCGAGGCGAAGATAGGCGCTCATGTCGGCTCCTGTGGGGGTCTGGGTCATTTGGGTTGCGGGCTCCCGGTCATGCGGCGGACCAGCTTGATCAGCGACGGGGTGAGAAGCCCGATGAAGACGATGGCGAAGAGCAGGGTCGAGATCACGGCGATCACCGGGTCGGCCTCTTCACGGATCGAGTCGAACATCTTGCGCGGCAGGGTCTCGGCGTTGCGGCCCGAGATGAAGATCGCCACCACCGTCTCGTCGAAGGACTGGATGAAGGCGAAGAGGGCCGAGATGGCGAGGCCGGGCTTGAGGATCGGCAGGGTGATGTGGCGGAAGACCTGCCCCGGAGTGGCGCCAAGCGAGCGGGCCGCGCGTTCCAGCGTCAGGTCGAAGCCCTTCAGGTTGGCCGAGAGCACCAGGAAGGTGATCGGCACCGACAGGCAGCTATGGGCCAGGATCACGCCCAGCTTCGAGTGCACCAGCTTCAGCTCTCCGAAGTAGGAGTAGTAGCCGACCGCCATGACGATATGGGGTACCGCCATGGGCATCATCATCATCAGGTTGGCAAAGCTCTTGCCCCAGAACTTGTGGCGCACCAGAGCGAAGGTGGCAGGGACCACCAGCGCCATGGTCAGCAGGGTGTTCATCGTGGCGATGTAGATCGAGTTCCACGCGGGCCGCAGCCAGGAGGGATCCGAGAAGAACTGCTGGTAGTAGCCCCAGGAATAGCCCGGCGGCGGGAACTGCAGCGAGGCGGCGGTCGAGAAGGACATCGGGACCACGATCACCAGCGGGGCGGCGATGAAGATCACCACGGCGATCCCGATCCAGCGCATCAGCGTATTCATGATCTGCGCTCCTATCCGTAAAGTTTGTCGAGGCCGAAACGGCGATGATAGATCCCCAGGATCACCAGCGTCACGACGAGCAGGATGATGGACATCGCGCTGCCCAGGCCGAAGGCCAGGAACTGCTCGATCTGGTTGCCGATCAGGCCGGCGGCCATCTGTTCGCGCGGGGATCCCAGCAGGACGGGCGTGACGTAGAAGCCGAGGCAGATCACGAAGACCAGGACCGAGCCATTGGCGATGCCCGGTGCCGTCAGCGGCAGGTAGACATGGCGGAACAGCGACTTGCCGTAGGCCCCCATGCTTTCCGCCGAGCGGATCAGCGAGGGGTCGATCTTCTGCATCACCGTGTAGATGTTCATGATCATGTAGGGCGCCAGGATATGCACCATCGCCAGGGTCGAACTGAAGCGGGTGAACAGCAGCGGCGGCGGCTCGGCGATGCCCAGCTGGGTCATCAGCCAGATCACCGGGCCGTTGTTGCCCAGAAGGACCATCCAGGCGTAGGTGCGCACCAGGAACGAGGTCCAGAAGCTCATGGTGATCAGCAGCAGGATGCCCATGGCGGCGCGCTTGCTGACCGTCGACATCAGGTAGGCCAGCGGGTAGCCGACCAGAAGGCAGCAGAAGGTCACCAGCAGGGCCGTGCCGAAGGTATTGATGAAGACCTTCCGGTAGAGGCTGCCGGTCAGCACCTTCTCGTAGTTGCCAAGACCGGGGCGCGGCTCGGTCACCGACATGATGCCGACCTCGATCAGCGGCACCAGGAAGAACAGCGCCAGGTAGATCGTCAGCGGCAGGAGCAGCAGCCAGGGCCAGAGCGTCTTGCGCTCGGCGAGGGCTGAGAGGGACAGGCCCATGGGAGACCTCCTCGGAGTGGGGAATTCGGACGGCCGCCCGGTCAGGGGCGGGCGCCAGGGGGAAAGGCCGGGGCGGCGTTGCAAGAGGCGCGCGCCCCGGCAGGGTCAGGGCCCGGGGAAGGCCCTGGGGGTAGTGCTTACGAGGCCAGCCATTCGTCGAAGCGCATGGCCACTTCCTGCGGATCGCCGCCCCAGTTCAGCATGTCCTGGGTGAAGGTGGTCTCGACATTGCCGGGCGCGGTCGGCATGCGCGGCTTGGCGGCGTCGGGGATGAACTCATCCGCTGCCGGGTTCAGCGCGCCGTAGTTGGCCTGGCTGACGAAGCCTGCCAGCGGCTCGGCCGAGGTGGCGAATTCGACGAACATCTTCGCGGCTTCCATGTTGGGCGTCTCCTTGGCGACGACCCAATAGGCGCTGTCGAGCTCGGCCTGGTTCCAGGTGAAGTCGACCGGCGCGCCGGCGTCGGCAGCTTCGAAGTAGCGGCCATGCCAGATGCCGATCATGTCGACCTCGCCATCGCGCAGTAGCTGGGTCGACTGGGCGCCGCCGGTCCACCAGACGCGGACGTGCTCCTTGATCTCGTCCAGCTTGGCGAAGGCGCGGTCGATGTCCAGCGGATACAGGTCTTCCATCGCCACGCCATCGGCGAGCAGGGCCAGAGGCAGCACGCGGGCCGGGTAGCGCTGTAGCGAGCGGCCACCGGGGAAGCGTTCGACATCCCAGAAGTCGGCCCAGCTTTGCGGGGTCTCTTCCCAGCCCTTGTCGGTGCGCCAGGCCATCATGGTGGCGAAGGCGTGGCTGCCGACACCGTTCTGGAACAGGCCGCCGGGGTAGGGCGAGGCGATGGGCTCGAGCAGGCCGGCGTTGTTCGCGGCCACGATGTCACCGCCACCCAGGGTGGTGACGTCGAATTCGTAGACCCCGGTGCGGACCTGGGCGGCCAGCTTGGCGAAGGACACCGGCGAGACGGTGTTGACCGTGATGCCCGTGGCCTCGGTGAAGGGGTTGAACAGGTTCTCGGTCGCGGCTTCCAGCCAGGGACCACCCCAGGAGTTGATGTACAGCTCCTTGGACTGGGCGCGGCCGATGGAGGGGGCGGCGAGGGCCGAGGCGCCGGCAAGCGCTGCCGTGCCCTGCAGGAACAGGCGGCGGTTGGGGCGGATCAGCGCGTTGTGCGTCTTCTTGATCGTCATGGGATCTCTCAACTGTTGGATTTGCGGAAGGTCTCGCCGTACAGGCGCAACCAGTTGCCGTGGGTAATCTTGGCGACCTCTTCTTCTGAAAAGCCCACGGAGCGGAGGCCGTTAGGGATGATCTGCATGTCTTCCAGCGACTGGAACCAGTCCGGCGGCGGGGCCTTGCCGGGGCGGGCTGCAGAGGCCGCGCCGTAGTCGATGCCACGGGTCCAGCGACCCATGCGCATCCAGGCGTAGTCAGGCGCTGTAAAGTTGTGGCTGCGATCGGTGCCGATGGCGACGCTGTCGATGCCGGCGATCTCGACGGTCTTGGCGACCATCTCGCACCAGTTCTCGATGGGCCCGGAGAAGTAGTTGCCGGTGATGTTGCGGTAGGCCGCGACGCCGATCACGCCGCCGGTGTCGCGCAGGGCATGCAGGACGTCATCGGTCTTGTTGCGCTTGTGCGCAAAGAGGCTGTCGGCATTGGCGTGGGTGACGGCGATCGGCTTTTCGCTGGCCTCGATGGCCTGCAGCGTCGAGAGGTTCCCGACATGGCTGCAATCGACGAGGATGCCGGCGCGGTTCATCTCGCGGATGACTTCCTTGCCATAGCGCGCAAGGCCCGAATCCTCGGCCTCGTAGCAGCTGCCGGCCAGTTCGTTCTGGTTGTTGTAGGTCAGCTGCACCACCCGCACGCCCAGCTCGGCCCACATCTCGACCAGCCGGATGCGGCCCTCGAAGAGGTTCGAGTTCTGGTAGCCGAGGATCGCGGCGACTTTGCCCTCGGCAGCGGCGTTCTCGATGTCCTCAGGCGTGTAGCCAAAGGCGGCGACATCGGAGTTTTCGCGGATCAGGTCACGCCAGCGGCCAAGGGAGTCGAGGCTTTCCAGCGTGCCTTCCCAGAAGCCGCAGGTGACGACCACGCCATGAACGCCGGCGGCCTTCAGGTTGACGAAGCTGTCGCGGTCGAAGTGGCCGCATTGCAGCCCGTCGATGATCTGGGCAGGTTTCATGGCGGTCATGGGGTGGCTTCCTTGGTCTTCAGGCCGACCGAATTGATGAAATTCGGGTCGGTATCGTCGTCATTGTCGGTGCGGCCGATGATCTGGCCATCCTCGGTCACGATGTTCACCCCCGCATGGCGGCGCGAGATCACTGAGTCCGGGGTCAGCGCGGTCTGGGCCAAGGCCCAGATGCGCCACCACAGCTCTGCCGGGATGCGGCAGCCGTCCTTCAGGGCGTGTTCCAGCACCGGGTCCTCGGGCGGGCAGGTGCGGGCCGAGACAACCTCTCCGCTGACCTTGACCGCTAGGCCGAGCCGGAGCCCGAAGCCCTCGGCCAGTTCCAGTTCTTCGGGATGGGTGAGGTTTTCCAGCAGGATGCGGGCGCCGTCGCGGCGCGCCGCCTCGAGCCCCAGCAGGTCCAGCACCGAGGGCAGCACGATCCAGGCATGTTGCCCGCCGCAGTCCATGCGCAGGCTGCCGTCGCGGTCCTCGGTCAGCTTCAGCCGCTGCGGATCGGCGGCCTTCAGTGCCTCGATCCCGGTTTCGAGGTGGGCGAAGCCGCCCAGCCCCATGGCCTGCGAATACATCACCGTATCGGTCAGCATCAGCGCGAAGCCCTTGGGCAGCGCGCTGAGAGAGAAGATGCGTTCGCTCATCATCCGCATCTCGCGCGGCATGACTCTCAGGATTTGCCGATCACTCATGCGCGGGGCTCCTCGGGATAGAACCAGTCGGCGCCTTCGCCCGCGCGGATCGCCTCGCGCGTGGGGGCCCCGTGGTAAAGCACGCCGCGCAGGTTGCGTTGCAGGTAGTCGCGGGTCTTGTCGATGCCGTGCAGGGCGACGTTCATCAGCCGCACCAGGTCGATGGGCACGAAGTCACCGGCGTTGATATTGGCGTGCGGGGTGTGGAAGGGCAGCCCCTCCAGGCTTTGCGCGCGGGCCACCATCAGGCGGTGATGGGGATGGGACAGCAGGAAATGCGCCATCGGCAGATCGTCGGGCACGCCGCCAAGGTCGCTGTGCAGCAGCTGCACCTGGCCGGGGATGTCGAGGCCGAGGTCGCGGGCCTCTGGCACCTCGGCGCGCAGGCCGCGGCGGGGTTCCTCGGCGGTCTCCGACTTGTACCAGATGTAATCCTGGGCGTTCTCGGCACACATGTCCATCTGCAGTGCCCAGGCGTATTCGTCTTCCAGCAGGTCGATCAGCGCTCCGGCGGTCATCGTCGGGTTGACCGCCATCTCGTCGGCGCCGGAAACCGTTGCTGCGAGGGCGTCGGCCTCTTCCGGGACCAGCTCCATGCAGAGCGACAGGAAGCTTTCGTAGCTTTCGGGGGCCAGGGTGGCCTCGGCACGGCGGGCCAGCATGTCCAGCGGGAAGCGCTCCGCCTGACCGTCGATGGTGCCACCGTCGCGCAGTTCCTCCAGTGCGGGCAGCAGCGAGGCCAGGTCCTGCGCCACCTGCGACGAGGCGGTGAAGGTCTCGTACATCATCGTGTCTTCGCTGCGGAAGCGGACGGCGCGCCGGATCAGGCCGATCAGGGTGTCGATCCGCGCGTCGCCCTTGCCCAGCTCAAGCCCGAGGGCCGCGGCCACGGCGGTTTCGCGCGCGGTCAGCCAGCTGTTCAGCAGGCGCGGGTGCTTCTGGATGAAGAAGATCAGGCCCAGGGCAGAGCCGTTGCCGACGCCGAGGTAGCTGCGGAGCGCCGGGTTCAGTGTCACGGCCCTGTCCGAGCGCAGCCGGGCCAGGTGCTCTACCAGGTCGCAGGACAGCTCGCGCATCAGATAGGCCAGCAGCAGCTGAGCCTCCAGCATGCCGCCAAGGTCATGCTCGCCGGTGTTGATCGAGGGGAAGGAGCGGGTGCCGAAGGTGCCGTTGCCGTCCAGCCCGGTGTTGCGCATCAGGTAACAGACGGTGTTCAGGTCGTCGACCGAGGGCTGGCGGCCGTCGGAGAGCGCCTCGAGCACCGTCTCGAAGACCCGCATCGAGCGGTTGGAACGGCACCAGACGAGGGCGTTCTCGCTGGCGCGGCCACGGTAGAGCTTCGGCAGGTCCTCGCGGGCGCGTTCGATGTCGGCCTCGGTCGCGGGGCCTTCGTTCAGGGTGCCCATCATGTCCCAGGCGCGGCCGATGATGCGCCCCGTGCGCCCCTCGCGTTTCGGGGTCAGCGAGAAGGCGATGAAGCTGAATTCCTGCCGGGGCGTGCGGATCGAGTAGGCGATGGTGCCGCGCGCCTCTGCATCGACGTCGAAGCGTTGCAGCTGGATGTCCCACTTCTCGCGGATCATGCGGTTCATCATGGCGCGGGTGCCGGACAGCCGGCTGGGCTGCATCGCGGCCAGGCGCTGCGGTTTCATCAGCTCGCGCCAGTTGCGCAGGCCGGGTCGCCCGTCGGGGGTCGTGGTATGAAGTGACGACGCGGTCACGATGCGCCTCCTTGCAGGTGTCGGGAAAGCTCGGCTGCGGCTTCGACCAGCGGGCCGGCGAAGCGGGCCTCGTCGAAGCGGATCTGGGGCACCACCAGCGAGAGGGTCGCGCTGCAGCGGCCCGGCTGGTCGAAGACCGGCGCGGCGATGGCGATTACCCCGGTCTGGGTGTAGCCGCTGGACAGCGCATAACCCTTAGCGCGGATCTCGGGCAGCGTGTCCTCGGCGGGCAGGGGATGCGGGCCACGGCGCAGGCGTTCAAGCTGCGCCGCCTCGGCATAGGCGACAAGGATCCGCCCCGAGGCCGAGCCTTCTAGCGACATCATGGTGCCAATCTTCTGTTCGGCGCGCAGTAGCGTGTCGGTCTCGACGCGGGCGACGATGCAGGGCTGACCCCGGTCGATGATCGACAGCGAGGCGGTCTCGCCTGTCGCTTCGGCCAGCCGGTGCAGGACCGGGTCGGCGCGGGTGCCGATGTCGGCCTGGTCGAGCGCCGCCACCGCCATGCGGGTGGCCAGCATCGACAGCCGGTAGGCGCCGCCCTCGTCCTGTTCCAGCCAGCCCGCTGCAACCAGGGTCAGCAGCCGCTGGTAGGCCGTGGCCCGCGACAGGCCCAGGCCTGTGGCGACATCCGACAGCCGCTGCGGGCGACGCTTGTCGGAAAAGAAAGCGAGCACATCGAGCACCTTCAGCGCCGTCGAGAGGGGCCGGACACCGCCGTCCTTGCCGCTTTCATCTTGTATTCTATTTGAATATGTGAGATCCATATTGAATATGCTGCGGGCAGAGCTGGCGCCTGTCAAAGGAAATTCGGCCCCGTTTCGGGCTGGATTTCGCCGTTCATTCCTCAAGTCATTGAAATCGGTAAGAGAAATTCATCATTTCAAGTGTGTCAATTTTTGAGCGCTGGCGGCGGGCTGCTGTGCGGTCAGCGGGCGGCGAAGTCCACGGGGTAGCTCAGATGACGAATCGCATTCGCGGCCCGGTTCTGAATTTTGAGCGCATATTCACGTGGAATATGCTCGTTTCTGCGATTTCCTGAAGGCGGAGACGATGCTTCTGACCTGCGCATCCTCGTGATCTTTCGGTAAGCTTCAATGTTGTTGTGCTCATTATTATTGACACTTGGGCGGGGCTCAGGGAGGTTTCGCTCAAAGTCACGCCCGCAGCAGAGGATTGAAATCCATGGAACAGAATGGCGCCGACCTCGTGGTCCGTACCCTGGTGGAAAACGGGGTTCGCATGTGCTTTGCCAACCCTGGCACCACCGAGATGCACATGCTGGCGGCGCTCGGGCGGACCGAGGGGATGGCGCTGTCGCTCTGCCTGTTCGAGGGGGTGGCGACCGGCGCGGCGGATGGCTATGCGCGGATGACCGGCACGCCGGCGGCGGTGTTGCTGCACCTCGGGCCGGGCTTCGCCAATGGGATGGCCAACCTGCACAACGCCCGCAAGGCCGAGACGCCGCTGTTCAACATCGTCGGCGAGCACGCCACCTATCACCTTGCCTATGACGCCCCGCTCAGTGCCGATATCGAAGGTATGGCGGCGACAGTCAGCGCCGCCGTTGCAACGCCGCAGACCCCGGGCGAGGTGGCTGGAGCCACCGCGCATCTGTTGTCACAGGTTTCGACCGGTGGGGTGGCGACGCTGATCGTGCCCAATGATGTCGCATGGCTGCCGGCCGAGGGTGCGCCGGTCACGGCGCTGCCCAAAGCGCGACCGACCCATGAGGAGGCGATGGTGGCCGACGCCCTGGCGGCGCTGAGCGCCCCCGGCGGAGCCCTGGTCATCGGGGCGCCCTGCATCACGCGACGCATGGCCGAACTGGCTGACGCCATCGCCCGCAAGACCGGCGCAAAGGTGCTGGCCGAGGCCGCGGTGGCGCGGATGCAGCGGGGCGGGTGTACGCCGCCGCTGGCCCGCATCCCCTTCCATGTCGACCCCGCAACGGAAGCGCTGAAGGAGGTCCGCGCCGCTGTCCTCTGTGGCGCGCGGGAACCTGTTGCCTTCTTTGCCTATCCGGGGCGCCCCTCGAAGCTGCTGCCCGAGGGCGCGGCGGTTCTGCCGCTCTGCGCGCCGGGCGGCGAGGTCGAGGCGGCGCTGGAGGTGCTGGCCGCGGCGCTCGGGGCGGAGGTTACCCCCTACACGCAATCCGAGGTCGAAGCAGCGGATCCCGAGGCGGCGATCGACGCCGAGGTGCTGGGGCGCTGCGTTGCCAGGACCCTCCCGACGGGGGCCATCGTGGTTGACGAGGCGATCACCAACGGAGGCCATATGTTCCCGATGTGCGCCGAGGCCCCCTCGCATGACTGGATCAACAACCGGGGCGGTTCCATTGGGTACTCTATGCCCGTCGCGCTTGGCGCCTCGACGGCCTGCCCGGACCGCAAGGTGCTCTGCGTCACCGGCGACGGCTCGGCCTTCTACACGCTGCAGGCGCTGTGGAGCATGGCGCGCGACAAGCGCGACGTGACGGTGCTGGTGCTGGCCAACCGGTCGTACCGGATCCTGGCGAACGAGACTTCAAAGATCGGCGCCGGCGCGCCCATCGACGAGACCCAGCCGCTGATGTCGCTGGAGGATCCGGCGCCCGATTGGGTGAAGCTGGCCGAAGGGCAGGGGGTTGTCGCCGAGCGTGTCGCCACGGCGGGGGCATTGCAGGCGGCGCTGGAGGCCGCCATGTCCAGTACTGGCCCGCGCCTGATCGAGGTCGCGATGTAAGCTGACGGCTAGGCCGGAAACGGTCTGAGGCATTCGACAGAGAATGTGCCGTCCAAGCAATCACACGCTGCTGCTCAGAAGCTAGATCTTCATGCTGATATGTTCAGCGATGGAGATCAGGTCCTGAACGGCCTGGCTCCTGGGCATATGTGTCATCGTGAGCCCGCCCATGGGCATGGGCTCGGGTAGTTCCGGCAGGCCGACGCGGTAGATTCCCGCCGGGGCCAGCCTGGCATGGTATAGCGGTTCCGGACCGACAGCGATCACGTCCAGCTCCTCGACAAGAGAAGAAAGCTTCTGCGCCGAGCGACAGAGGGTGGTCATGTTTCGCAATTTGACACCCTTGCGAGACATCCAGCTGTGGAAGTAGGCATCCGTGGTCGCAGGTGAGGGGTTTAGCACCTGACCTGCCCCCTGCTGGTCCCTCATTCACAACGAGAGTCTGCAGGTTGGGGTTCGGCTTTAGGTATTCGGCTCCGGCGTGCTGAGAACTCGACCAATCAGGTTCTAGCCCGATCGGTTGCTCGCTTTCGACAAGCTGTAGAGTGATTGCCGGTTTGGGTTCCGGAATAGAAGGAACAACCAGCATCGCGGGTATTCCGACAATCAGGTCGCGTTATTCATGTTTTGTACCGCATCTGTCCTGGCGGGTTCGCATCAAGAACTTGTCTAGTTTCATGAAGTTACGGACGGCTTGCAAATCCGTGTAAACCGGTTCGATTCCAGTACTCGCCTCCACGACCTGGTTAGTTCTGGCATCTTCTTTGCAACGCTGCTCTCATCATTCCGGTTTCGGTCACGTTCTGTTCAGTGGCGAGAAAGGGCGTGTCACGATGACCTGCCGCCGTTTCGACTGGGCGAGTTTCGCGCGAGCCCGCTGGCGGGCGGGGCCGGGGCACTTCGCGGCTGCCTCGTGCCCGGCCAGAATGCCCCCTTTCGTGACATTGCTTTGCAATGCGCTGCCGGGAAGTGACTGCTCTGTGCGTCCGTCTATCTCGTTCGCTTCATTGTCCGTCCTCAGGTTGCTCCGGACTCTGATCGACGGTGGAGGAACAAATCCCTTGGCAGGTCACCGACGCTCTCGTGCTCGGCAAATTGGAGAAAAAAGCCCACTTCAAGTGACGTGCTGCCCGCCCGCCTGCGTTCAGCAGCGGGAGACTGCAGGCTGGTGCTCTGCTCCTAGATTCTAGAACGCGAGAAGCCCGCTCGCCGTGGGATGGATCTGCATACACGTGTACTTGACACGGGCGTTTCATTTGAGTCTACAGAGGCTCGGGAATTTATCGTGCAAAGCTCTCAGCTTTATTAATCTGGAATTTCGGGGACTTAAATGGCGGGACTAATGATGCAGGCTGGCGCGCGCGCCGAGGCTTCTTTGTCGGCACGTCTGCTGACCACCACTCTTCTGGCAACGGGCATCCTGAGTGTCGCTGTGCAGCCGGCGCTGGCGCAGAGCCTGCCAAGCGGTGTGTCGCGTGTGGTTGACGGCTCGGTCCTGGAGGACCAGACGGTCTCGCTGAACGGCAACGGACAAAGCGGCTTCGAGGTGATGAACGGGGTCGTTACCGTCGATGCGGAGGGGGAGTCCTTCAGCAACTTCAACACCCAGGGCGGCGACGGTTCAGGCGGGGGCGCGGGTCTTGGTGGCGTGTTCTTCGTCAACGAGGGCGCGACCCTGGTGATCCGGGATGCCAACTTCACCAACAACCGTGCCGTCGGCGGTGACGGTGGTGGCGGTGGCAGCGTCGAGGTGCGCAACGCGGCCCTGGGGATCGTCGACAAGGAAGCGACCACCTCGACCAACCTGGTCTCGGGCTACACCTACGACATCGTCCAGGACGGCTCGAGCTTCTCGCTGACCCGTGTGACCTACGACGAGAACGATCCGGTCTTCGAGGTGCGCGACGGCGTGATCTTCGGGGCGGCCACCGCGGGTTCCGGCGGGGCCGTCACGACCAGCTCCAACGCCACGGTGACCGGGGCGGACGAGACGGGCTTCAGCTTTGACGGCGGGCTCGACGTTTCCGACTCGATCAGCTCCTCGATGATCTTCACCAGCGACAGCTGGATCGCCGGGACTGCCGGCGCGATGTATTTCTACGAAGACAGCCAGGTCCGTATCGGCACCGAGAACTTGTCCGTGTCGGACCGCGGAGCGCTGCAGACCGGTCTGCAGATCGTCGGCGACGGCGTTCCGGAGGGGACCTACATCGAAAGCGTGGTCAAGGACGGCGACGGCAATGTGACCGAGATCATCCTGAACCAGGCGGTCGATCCCGACGCCATGGGCGGCAGTTTCAACATCTTCTCGCCGCCGCTGCTGATCGGTTCGGTCTTCGCGCAAAACAGCGCCGACACGCTGGACTTCGGCGCGGGCAACGTGCCGCCGTCCTACGAAGTGGGGATGCGGATCTCGGGCGAGGGCATTTCCGGCGATGTCACCATCGAGAGCATCAACCGCAGCACCGGGGTCGTCACCCTGTCGGACGACGTCCCGAGCGAGTTGCTGAGCCTCAGCGCGCTGAAACCCGGCTTTGTCGAGGGGTCGAACGAGATCTACCTGCCGACCACCAACCACGGCCTATCGGTGGGCGACACGGTTTATGGCGCCGGCATTCCTGCGGGAACGACCGTCGTGTCCATCGACGGCGACCGGGTGATCCTCAGCCAGAACATCTCGGGCGAGATGGATGTGCTCTATTCGTCCAACGTCACGGTTTCCGGCACCACGGTGACGGTGAACTCGGGCGTGGACGGTGTCAAAGTCGGCCAGATCGTCGAGGGCGACGGCGTGCCCGCGGGCACTGTGGTGACCGCGGTCGACCCGGTCACCGGCAGCGTCACCCTGAGCAGTGCCATCAGCGGCACCCCGGGCTCCCTGCGCTTCGTCAGCGAAAGCGCCATGGGCGGCGGCATGAACGGGCGCGAGGTCTCGGGCAATGTGGCGGTCGCCGCCGGCGGTCCGGATGGCTCGCTGCCGCTGGACGGTGAAGGCGTGGACGGTCGCGACGGTCTGCACGCGGCGGACTCGACCACCGGTTTCGGTGGTATCGGCGGCTCTGGCGGCTCTGGCTCCGACGGCCTGGCGACAAACCCGATGCTGGTCGCGGATATTGCGGCCACGGGCGCTGCGATCGCTGCGGCGGTGGCAGATGCGGTGGCATCGAGCATGCCCGATCCCTATCCCGACCCGTCCAACTCGGCCTCCAGCACGGCCAATGCCATCTCGCTTGGCATCACCCTGGCAGCCCAGACCACGCAGCTGGTGAACTGGCAGATCGCCTCGAGCGAAGGCACGCTGGGCACTGGTGGTGACGGTGGCGACGGTGGCGACGGCGGCAACGGCGGCGACTTCTTCGGCGGCGGTTCCGGCGGCGCAGGTGGTTCCGCCGGTACCTCGGCCGGCAACCCGACCTTCGGCAGCGGCAATGGCGGCAGCGGCGGCTCTGGCGGCAACGGCGGCTTCGGCGCTGGCGGCGGCGGCGGCGGTCAGCCCGCAAACGCAGCGCAATCGGCGGCCGGGTCCGGCGGCTACGGCGGCTTCGGCGGTGGCGACGGCTCTACCGTCAACAGCAGCGGCGAGACCATGTTCGGTTCGGGCGGTGCCGGCTTTGGCGGGGCGATCTTCGTGCGCTCTGGCGGGTCCGTGACCTTGCAGGGCGAGATGACCTTTGCCGGCAACTCGACGCGCGGCGGCTCTTCGGGTGATCTCGACGGCTCCTCGGGCGATGCGGCAGGCGCCGACATGTTCATCATGAAGGGCGCCCAGGTCACGATCTCGGCGGACGAGGGCAAGGAGATCATCTTCGAGGGCGGCATCGCCGACGATTCCAAGGCCAGCTACGAAGGCGCTCAGTTCGCCGACGGCGACGGCGCGGATGTGACCATCAACGGCATGGGCCGCGTCCTGTTCCTGGGCGAGAATACCTATTCCGGCACCACCCACCTGGATGCCGGCACCCTTGTGGCCGAGGACGGCGTCGGCCTTTATGCCAACTCGCTGCTCGAATTCGGCGGCTTGGATACCGACGCCATGACCTCGGACTCCTTCGAGGATGCCTCGGCGGCCGTCTTCCAGACCGCGGGCGAGTTCACCCGCTGGGTCGGCATGTCCTCGGACAACGTGATGTGGACCGGATCGGGTGGCTTCGCGGCGGAAACCGAAGAGGGCCTGGTGCTGAACTTCGGCGCTTCGAGCCTGGGCAGCCCGACCCTGGTCTGGGGCCAGGGTGGCTTCGTGCCCGATGGCAGCAGCCTCATCCTGGGCTCGGTCTCGGCCGAGGGCACGGTGACCCTGGTCAACGACATCCGCCATGGCGATCCCGATGGCGCGGTCAGCTTCTACCTGATCGACAACGCCAATTCGCAGGCCGACGGCGCCATCCTGCAAGGCGACATCACCGCGGATCGCGTCAACTTCGACGCCAAGTCGGTGCTGGCAACGGCCGAAATCCAGGGCTCGATCATTGCCGATGATCTCTACGTGCGCGGCGGTCACCTGACCACCACTGGCACCGGAACTCTGGACAACGACCTGAACCTGAGGGTGTCGGAAGGCGCGGCTTTCACTGCCGAGCGTGCTGACACCTTCGGCAGCCTGCGCAACGCGGGTACCTCGAACCTCGACGCCCTGGTCACCGTGGACCTCGTGGACAATGAGGGCACGCTGAACGTCAACAAAAAGCTGACGGTCACTGACGACGCGGTGAACCGCGACGGCGGCGTGGTCAACATGGACGCAGAGATCGACGTCACCAACCAGTTCCTCAACAACGGCACCCTGAACGTCAACGGCGAGCGTACCCTGACCGCCGGCACCTTCGACGGCGACACCACCGGGCGCGTTGTCATGGCCGAGGCCGATGACAAGTTCACCGCCGACCTGTCGGGCAGCAGTGCCTTTGCCGGCCAGATGAGCGGCCTGGGCAGCTTCGTGAAAGAGGGCGAGGGCCAGCTTTCGCTTTATGGTGCCAACAGCTACACCGGCGGCACCACCGTCGCGGATGGCACCTTGGTGATCGGTTCGAGCGGCGGCAATGTAGGCTCGCTGGCCGATACCGGTGCGATCGGCGTGCTGACGGGCGCGACGCTGACCTTCGATGTCTCCGACACCGTGGGCGTCGTGACCAACGGCGGTATTCTGAACACCAACGACGACCTGACAGTCGCCTCGCTGGACAACGAGTCCAGCGGCGTCTTCAACATGCGGGCCAACTTGACGTCCACGGGGAACGTCAACAACGACGGCACCGTCAACGTCGAGGGCTCCCGGCGGATCGAGACCACTGGCGACACCTCGGGCCTGACCGGCGCGGGAACCATCAACCTGACCCTGGCGGCGGCCGACCTGACCGTGGACCAGCTGGGCGATACCACCTTCGCGGGCAACATCACCGGCGCGGGCAGCTTCAACAAGGAAGGCACCGGCGTGCTGACCTTCACCGGGGCGCATAGCTACACCGGCGGCACCGTGGTGCGCGAAGGCACCCTGGACACCACCGGTGGCGGCACGCTGGCCGACACCGGCTACATCGGCATCGCCGAGGGCGCGACCTTCATCGCCGGCACCGTCGACACGGTCGGCGGCGTCGAGAACCGTGGCACCTACACCGTCAACGCGGTCCAGACCGTGGATGCGCTGATGAACTTTGGCACCACCAACCTGGAAGCCAAGCTGACCGCAGGGGTCGAGCTCTTCGATCCGCTCGATCCCGACAGCCTGAGCTATGGCGTCATCAACCTCTCCGACGGCACGATCAACCAGAACGCGGATATCGAATCCGAGGGCATGGTGTTCAACAGCGGCCTGATCGAGGTGACCGGCGAGCGTCGCATCGACATCACCGGCGCCGATCAGGGCCTGATCGGGGTAGGCACCGGCGAGATCCGCCTTTCCGGCGCCGACACCGAACTGACCGTCGATCAGCTGGGTGACACCACCTATGACGGCATCATCACCGGCCTGGGGGGCTTCACCAAGGAAGGCAGCGGCACGCTGTCGTTCTCCAATGCGCTCACCTTCACCGGCGGCACCACCGTTTCGGAAGGCTGGGTCGAGGTCCAGTCGACCGGCTCTCTGGCCGACACCGGCGCGATCACCGTCGGAGAAAATGGCTCGTTCATCACCCGTGCGGTCGATACCGTGGGCGAGGTGCGCAACTCGGGCACCTACATCGTTGCCAGTGACGCGGCGCAGAACGTCACCTCCTTCACCAACACCGGCACCGGCGAGGCGGAGATCTGGTCCAACCTGACCGCCCGCACCGGCGGTGTGACCAACCAATTGAACGGTGTCTTCGATATCAATGCCGACATCTATTCCTTCGGCGACGTCACCAACGACGGCGAGCTGAACGTGAACGGCGTCCGCCGCATCGAGACCACCGGCGCGTCCTCCGGCTTTGCCGGGGCATCGACCGGTGTGGTCAACCTGGAGCTGGAAGGCGATATCCTGACCGTCGACCAGCTGGGCGACACGACCTATGCGGGCGTGATCAACGGGCTGGGCGCCTTCATCAAGGAAGGCACCGGCACGCTTACCTTCACCGGCGCCAGCACCTACACCGGCGGCACGCTGGTCTCGGAAGGCACGCTTGATACCACCGGCGGCGGCACCCTTGCCGATACCGGCGCGATCGAGATCTCGCAGGGCGCGACCTTCGTTGCGGGCACTGCAGACACCGTCGGAGGGGTGCTCAACAACGGCACCTACAACGTCAATGCGGCGCAGAATGTCGATGCGCTTGTCAACAACGACACCACCAACCTGGAGGCCAAGCTGACTGCCGGCGTGACTGACACGGGCTTCGGCGTCGCCAACAACGATGGGGCGACCTTCAACCAGAACGCCGACATCGAATCCGAAGGCAACGTCATCAACAACGGCCTGCTGGAGGTGACCGGCGGCCGTCGCATCGACATCACCGGGACCGGCGACGACGCCGGCTTCCAGGGCAATGCCACCGGTGAAGTGCGCCTGAGCGATGCCGAGGGCAGCCTGACCGTCGATCAGCTGGGCGACACGCTCTATGCCGGGATCATCACCGGCGAGGGCGCCTTCGCCAAGGAAGGCGAGGGCGAGCTGCACCTGTCGGGCGCCAACACCTTCACCGGCGGCACCACCGTCCGCGAAGGCTGGCTGGTGATTACCGAGGACGGCTCCCTGGCCGACACCGGCGAGATCACCATCGAGGCCGACGGCACCTTCGCCACCTGGGCGGTCGATACGGTCGGCGTGGTCACCAACAAGGGGACCTACTACGCCTACCCGGATGCCGCACAGAACGTGACCTCGTTCACCAACTCGGGCACCGCCGAGATCTGGTCTGTGATGACCGCCCGGACGGGTGGCGTGACCAACGAGGAGACCGGAGAATTCACGCTGAATGCCAATGTCTTCTCCGAGGGGGACTTCACCAACGACGGAACGCTGGACATCAACGGCTATCGCCGGATCGAGATGACCGGCGCCGACAGCGGCTTTGCCGGTGCCGGCACCGGGGTGGTCCACATGGATGCGGCCACCGACTACCTCGTCGTGGATCAGGCGGGTGACACCACCTACGCCGGAACAATGGACGGTCTGGGCATCTTCGTGAAAGAGGGCGACGGCACGCTGACCTTCACCGGCGCGCACAGCTACACCGGCGGCACGCTGGTGTCGGAAGGCACCCTGGACACCACCGGCGGCGGCACCCTTGCCGATACCGGCGACCTGGAGATCAGCAGCGGCGCGACCTTCGTGGCCGGCACCGCCGACACTGTCCGCGACGTGGTCAACCACGGCACCTATGACGTGAACACCGCGCAGACCGTGGCCTCGCTCTACTCGGATGGCACCACCGACCTCGACGCGGCCCTGACCGCGGGCGAGGGTGGCGTCTACAACGACGAGGACGGCACCTTCGAGCAGAACGCCAATGTCACCTCGGAAGGCTATGTGACCAACAGCGGCCTCTGGGCCGTGACCGGCACCCGCCGCATCGACGTGACCGGCGCCGATGCCGGCTTTGAAGGCGGCGCGACCGGCGAAGTGCAGCTGGCCGGGGAAGACGATAAGCTGATCGTCGACCAGCTGGGCACCACGCAATACGCCGGGATCATCACCGGCGCGGGCGCCTTCGAGAAGGAAGGCGACGGCACGCTCTACCTGACCGGTGCCAGCACCTTCACCGGCGGCACCACCGTCCGCGAGGGCGTCCTGTCGACCACCGGAGGCGGCACCCTTGCCGATACCGGCGCGATCGACATCCTGTCGGGCGCGACCTTCTATGCCGGCACTGCCGACACCGTGGGTGACGTTACCAACAAGGGCACCTTCACCTTCGCGGCCGACTACGAGGTCGCCTCGCTGGTCAACTCGGGGCAGGTCAGCGGCACCGGTGTGCTGACTGCCGGCGCCGAGGGCATCGAGAACCAGGACACCGGCACGATCAAGCTCTACAACGACGTCGTCTCGCAGGGCGATGTGCAGAACGACGGTGAGATCGAGGTCGTGTCCAGCAGCCTGATCGAGATCACCGGCGAGGATGCGGGGCTGACCGGCTCCGGCAACTTCACCCTGGCCGACGGCGGTGAACTGGGTATCGACCAGCAGGGGGACAGCTCCTTCGATGGCACGATGACCGGAGAGGGCACCTTCTGGAAGTACGGCGAGGGCCAGCTGACCTTCGGCGGCGCCTATGGCGACATCGACGTGCCGACGCTGCGCATTGTCGAAGGCGGCCTGACGCTGGCCATGGGCGGCGTGCTGCGCTCGGACGCGGATGTCTACCTGACCGAGACCACCTTCGAAATCACCGAGGGCGCGCAGACCCTGAACAGCCTGAACGGTGAAGGCACAGTTGCCCTGAACGGCTCGGACCTGACCCTGGACGGCGAGGGCACCTTCCAGGGCGACATCCAGGAGGCCGGTGCGCTGACGCTGAACGACAGCTTCAACTATGCCGGCATCATGGGCGGTGACAGCCTGACCCTGAACGGGCCGGATTTCACCCTCTACAGCCTGAGCGAGGCCAACTTCCGTACCGCCGACTTCACCAACGGTCTGATCACCCTCTACGGGCCGGTCGACGCCGGTGGCCTGGGGGGCCTGACCCTGGACGAGGACCTGACCGTGACCGGCGACACCCAGCTGGTGCTGGCAGGCGCGATCGACCCCGACCGCGCCGTGATTACCGCCGACTCCGTCACCCTCAGCGGTGCCGATGTCGTCCTGTCGGGCAACGGCTATGTCGATGCGGCCAACATCGTCGTCGAGAACGGCGCCTTCCTGTCGCCGGGCAACTCGCCGGGCTACCTGTCCTTCGCGGGGAACCTTGACCTGCGCAACGGTGGCGGCGCGCAGATCGAGATCGGCGGGACCGAGCCGGGGACCGGCTATGACGTGATCGAGGTCGGTGGCGAGCTGCTGCTGGACGAGACCTCGGTGCTGAACGTCGATCCCTTCGGTGGCTTCGAGCCCCAGCAGGGCGAGGTCTACCAGATCCTGCGCTTCGATCCGCAGCTGCGCACCGGCGACTTCGGCAACTTCACCAACAACACCAGCCTCAACTTCGCCTACTTCAACTCGGTCGGTATCCTTGTTGCCCTGGGCGACAGCGGTGGCGACGTGAGCGAGCAGCTGGTCGAGAACATCCTCGAGACCACCCCCGAGGGCGAGGTCGGCAGCAAGCAGATGTTCGATGTCGTGCGTCAGCTGGGCGATCCCGAGGAAGGTCTGGTTGGCGAGAACAACGGCGTGGTCGGCGGTGGCGGTGGCTACCTGCTGCCGATGCTGGCGGCTGCCGATCCCGAGGACCGCGTCGAGATCTTCTCGCGCTTCACTCCCGAGGGCTATGGCGGGGCGCATGAATACGCGTTCCGGTCGCTGATGGTGACTTCGGGCCTGTTCGCCGATGCGCCCCTGTCGGGCAACCTGAGCTGGGGCTCGCTGGTGCATGACAACCGCAGCCTGGCGTCGCAGGACTCGGATACCTATTCGGACTACGAGACCTCCTTCGCCAACACCGGCGCCCGCTTCGGCTATACCAGCGACATGGTCGCGGTTGGTCTGGGTGTGCAGACGGTGAACGGCGGCTTCAGCACCGAAGCGGGCCTCAGCGGGGACGGCGACGGCACCCAGTTCCAGATCGGCGCCATGCTGACAGGTATGGATATCGGTCTTGCGCCCTACATCACCCTGGAAAGCGGCTCGAGCGATCTGAGCGGTACGCGCAACGCGCTGACCTCGCGGGTCGAGTTCGACGGTGTGGAAAGCAGCGCCCGCCTGGTGCGGATCGGGGCGCGCTACAGCAACAAGCTGGGCGCGGGCGTGCTGAACATCGACACCTCCGTCATGACGGGTGAAGTGGACGGCCTGAGCTTCTCGGAAACCCAGGGGGTCATGCCTGATCGCCTGGACGTGCAGATCCCCGGTCAGTCCGTGGCCGGCATCTCCCTCGGCATGAACTACAGCTACCCCGTGGCGCCGAAGGTGACGGTCAGCGCGGGCCTGGAGATCGACCACGTCGAGGGCCTCAATGACTATGTCGTCGAGGGCCGCTCGGGCGGGGACGAGGTGACCTTCACCACCGAGGTGCCGGGCATGGCATCGACGCAGGGCGCCCTGAGCCTCGGCGTCGGGTTCGAGGCCACGGAGGCGGTCCGCGTGAACCTGACCGGCTTTGCGGACGGCTCCCTCGGTGGTAAGTCCAAAGCCGGTGCCTCGCTCAGCCTGAACGTCCAGTTCTGATCCGTGGCCAAGAAGCAAAGGACCTGGCTGGGACATGGCTAACAATTGGCTCTGGCGCCTCGGCGCCGTCGGCGGGGCCGGCGCCCTGATCGTGATCGGGGGGCTGGCCTGGAACACCGAGCCGGGGCTGCGCATGCGCGCGGCCCTGGGTCAGCAACCGGCGCAGATGGCGCTGGTGCTGCGGGATTACCAGGCGGGCGATTTGTCGTCCGCCTTCGCCCGTATCGACCCGCTGCTGCTGGCCGAACACGAACCGGCGGTGGCGCTGGTCTGTGAACTGCTGTCGCAGCGCCCTGCCTATCCGCCGCAGACCCCGGCCTGCCTGGAGGCGGGCGACCAGCCGCAGCTCAGGCGGCTGGCGCAGCTGTCGGACCTGGCGGTCTTTGCCCGCCAGTGGGACGTGCTGGCGGGCCTTCTGGACCGGCGCGAAGCGGCGGGGGATACCCGCGTCGCCTTCGAGCGGGCCCGGGCGGCGGCGCTGTCGCGCCCCGAAGCGCCGGACATGGAAGACGTGGTGACGCACCTGCGCGCCTCGGCCCAGGCCACGGATCCGCGCGGGCAGTACCTGCTGGCGGTCTACCAGCTGGGCCTGGCCGCCGACGGAGAGGCCTCGATCCCCTTTGAGCGCACCCTTGCGACCCTGCTGACGCAGGAACCTGCAATCGCCCCGGCGGATGCCTATTTCGAACTGGCCAAGCTGATGCAGGCCGGGGCGATCAGCAGCGACCTGGCCTATGCAGAGGTCCTGCGCCGGGCCGACCAGCTGGGCAATCCCTATGCGGCCGGGCACCTTGCGCAATACCTGATCGCCAACCCCGGCATGGCCCCGGTGGGCGGGCTGGAGGCCGATGGCTGGATGGCCCGGGCCGCTGCAAAGGGCGATCCGGTGGCGCGCTACAACCTGGCGGTGCAGATGCTGGCAGCCGAGCCCGACGCGGCGGCGATCAGCGAGGCAGAGGGGCTCTTGCGTGCCTCTGCCGAAACGGGCTTCGCCCCCGCCACGACGCGCCTCGGCGCGCTCTACTGGCGCCGCCCGCAGCTGGTGGCGGAAGACGCCGACACCGGCCGCCGGCGCGCTGTCGACCTGTGGATCCGCGCCGCCGATCTGGGCGACGCCAATGCCTTCTTCAATCTGGGCGAGGTGGCCCGGACCCAGGGCGAGATCGAACAGGCGCGGGACTACTACCAGCAGGCGGCCGAACGCGGCAATGCCGGGGCCGTCGAGGCCCTGGGCGCGCTCGAGTGAAAGGGCAGGGGTGAAACGCTCCCTGTCCATCGACACCTATCGCGGCGTGGGAGTGAGCCTGGTGCTCTGGACCCACGCCGGCCTGCCGGGGGTGCCCGGATCCTTCATCGCCATCGACGGGTTCTTCGTCATCAGCGGCTACCTCGTGACGCTGTCCTTCCTGCGCCAGCTGGACCGGCTCGAGGGCAATGACCCGCGCGCGGGCCGCTGGTCGCGCTATGCCCGCGCCGCCCGCCATTTCGCCGAGGCCCGGGTGCGGCGCATCCTGCTGCCGCTGCTCGCAACGCTGCTGTTGACCCTGCTGGCGGGCTGGCTGGTACTGCTGCCGGCCGACCTTAACGATCTGGCCGATGCGGCGCTGATGTCGGTTCTGCTGTCGGGCAACCTGCATGCGGCGGGCGGAGGCGACTATTTCGACGCAGCCTCCAACGCGCGTCCGCTGCTGCACAGCTGGAGTCTGGCGCTGGAAGAGCAGTTCTACCTGATGTCGCTGGCGCTGATGGCGGTCTTCGCCCTGCTGCGCCGGCCCTGGGCCTTCTGGGTCGTCACCATGGGCGGGCTGCTGGCCTCGCTCACCTGGGCGCAGGCGATGTCCTCGGATCCGGCGACCCACTCCCAGGCCTACTACCTCTTCTCGACCCGGGTGTGGGAGTTCCTGCTGGGCGTGGCACTTGCCACCCTGGTGACGTGCGGCCATCTGGAGGGGCGCCTTGGGCGCTGGCTGTCGGGGGGTCTGGCCTATGCGCTTGGCTGGGCGGTCATGGCGGCATCGATCCTGCTGCTGACGCCGGCCGCGCCCTCGCCGGGGTTGATCTCGGTTCCTGCGATGCTGGGGGTCTGCCTGATCCTGCTGGGGCAGCCGCGCAGCCGCCTGCTGTCTCAGGGCATGCACCTGCGGCCCTTCGTGGCGGCGGGGCGCAATGTCTACGGCATCTACCTGGTTCACCTGCCGGTGATCGTCTACCTGGGCTATGCCGCCCCGCCGCTCGGCCCCTGGTCCGGTGTGGCGGCCTTCGTGCTGTCCTATGCCGTGGCCCTGGCCCTCGGCGCGCTGATCGAGCTGCCCTTCGACCGCTGGCGCCGCCCGCGCTTTCGCTGGATCCTGCTGGCCGACGGGGTGCTGGTGGCGGTCATCCTCGGCCTCTGCGCGATGATCTGGCAGGGCGGCGGGGTGCCCGAACGGATGCCCGAGGCCGCTCAGCGCGCCTATCTGGCGAAGTTCCTGCTGAACCCCGAACGCGCCCGCTGCATGGAAGGAGAGCTGACCACCACCGGCTATTCCTGCACCTACGGTCCGCCATCCGATCGCAAGATGGTGCTGATCGGCGATTCCCATTCCGACATGCTGGCCAGCCCTCTGGCGAAGGCCTTCGCCACCCAGGGTCGGCAGTTGGTGCACTACTGGTCCGCCGAATGCGCCCCCGTCGGCTCTGCGGTGGCAGAGCTGGGCGCCTTCTCGGCGCGCTGCGCCGGGCTGGCAACCGAGGCCCATGCCCAACTTGCGCGGATGCCGGGGGTCGAGGGGGTGATCTATGCCGTGCTCTGGCCCTGGTATCTGGGCTACGGGCCGCAAGAGCTGCCGCGCCACCTTGTCGAGAGCCGCGGAGCGCCCGTGGGCTCTGTCGATCCCGCCACCTACCGCGCTGGACTGATGGCCCAGTTCCGCCGGACGGTCGAGGGGCTGACGGCGCAGGGCCTGCACGTCTACATCGTCAGCCCGGTGCCAATCCATGGCCTTCCCCTGCCCGAAGAGGCGGCGTTGAACCTCTGGTATCGTCCCGAGGGCTGGCGCGCCAATTTGCAGGACCTGACCCGCGCTGACTACGATGCGCAGGGCGAGATGTTCCGACAGATGGTTGGGGCCTTCGCAGGGCGCGCCGATGTGACGGTTCTGGACAGCGCGGGCGTTCTCTGCCCGGGGGAGCGCTGCGAGGTCTGGGGCGAGGGTTCACCGCTCTACTACGATGACAACCACCTGAACGAGCTGGGCGCCTCGGCTCTGGTGCAGAGCTGGTTCAAGTGAGCCACTGCCCGCTGCCTGGGGAGCTTGCAGGGCAATCTTGGTTAAGCGGTCTCCGAGCTCAAGGCCCATTGATGGCTTTGCAGTTTCATGGTCCAGCGCTTCGGGAGATGAGTGAGCGGAGGCGCGTCGCTACCCTTTTGACGAGTGATGCCAAGGTGACGCGTCTGAAGTGCTGTCTTCCGAAGTCCCGTGGCAAGCCTGGCGCCGCCTGCTGTGCTGTCGTTCTGACCGGTCCGGCTGGCAGGAGCGGAGCGTGCCGAACTCCCAGTGAGATGTGCATGCCTAGCCTCTTGCCGGAAGGCGATCGGAGAATTGGGTCCCGACGAGGTTGAAACCGAAGCAATAGCGCCTGGACATCCAACCAGCCGACTTTTTGCAACTTCGGCATCTAGGCCCTTGAGCAGTCGGTAGTCGGCGTTGCCCTTCCGGGGGCGCTCCCTGGTGCTGCGGTCCAATGCGAAGCTGGGCGAGGCAATTAGGGGTATGCTCTTGGGGCCACTGAACCTGCCATACGTGCTTTCGGTTGTACAAACTGGGAACACGGGCCCTTTGGGAGCAGGTTAATCCGGGGGGCTACGGTCCACACAAACCGAGGCCGCGAGGTGTCCCCGGCGGCCTCGGTCCAGTAGCGATGCGTGGTGCCAGGGCCTAGCCTTCAGCCCGATGCTTGATCACCACCTCACCGGCGTCTGCGTCGACCGAGACGATGTCTCCGGTGCGGATGGTGTCGAAGACATCCTGGTCGAAATCCGTCATCGAGGGCACGCGGGTCACCACGGCGCCCAGGGCCATCTTCGTCGTCATCCGGGTGAAGAGCATGGCAGCAGGGGCCACGCCGTTGATCCGGGTCATGTGGAAGAAGGCTGACCAGCCGGAAGAGCCCTTGGCGCCCGGAAAAACCAGGATCTTGCCCGCAAAGCTCTGCCCGACCAGCTCGTGCCGGCGCTCGATGATCGAGCCGTCGCGTTCATTGATCCCGCCCCAGCCGGAAATCGTCTGGGTGGTGACAAGGGCCTCGCCCTCGGCCCGGCCCGAGACCACGCCGCGACCTCGGATCAGCCGGGGTGTTGTCAGTGCTTCCATCAGAAATCCCCTTTCCAGGTGCCGGTCAGACCGGCTTCGATGCAGGCTTCCAGGCTGCCGAACCAGCCCTGTACCTTGGCGATGGCGGGCAGGTAGTGGGCCTGCTTGGCGCTGTCGGTGGCGATGACGCGCACGCCCTCGGGCAGGCGGCGAGAGATCGCGGGGCAGGTGTCGGACATGACCTTGCCACCTGCCGCCTCGATCCGTGCCACGTAGCCCGAGCGTTCGGCCACCGTGCGGATGGCGCGCGGGGTATGCACCCAAAGCGCCACGTCGGGGTGCAGCCGCTTGCCGTCCAGCAGATGCGCGATGCGCCCGACCTGCTCGATGGAGTTGTGCGGGCAGCCCAGCATGATGAAATCGACCTTGCGATCCTCGGCGCTCTGCAGCGTGTCGTACATCTTCTTGCGCGCGGCGGCGTCGTAGACGTGGAAGTCCTCGGCGCGGCTGGTGCCGAAAGCCTCGTCGGCGATGCGCGCCTCGGGGGTGTGGCCGGGAATGTGGTACATCTCGACCCCGCCAGAGGACGCCGCCGCCGCGCCGAAGTGCTTCAGCTTAACCAGGTCGACGCCCGCAAGGTCGCCCTCGAGCACGGGGATGTTCTCTTCCACCATCTCGCCGGTGAAATAGCCCAGAAGCCCCCAGTCCAGCATCGAGCGCACGGGCACGTCGACGCGGATATGGCGGTTGCCGTAGCGGTTCTCGGTCAGGTGGTAGCCCCAGTAGGGGATACGCCCGGTCAGCGCGGCGGCGCCGGTGCTTTCCTTGCCTTCCACGTTGGTGCGCCCGCCGAGCGCGCCGTTGCAGTAGATCACCGCAGAGCTTTCCATCCAGGCGCAGTGCTCACCGAAGGTGGGCACGTTGCCGACCTGGTAGGGGGTGCAGGTGGCCATCAGATTGACGCCGCGCTTGCCCACGAAGGCCTCACTGTCGCGCTGCATCTGGACCATCTGCGGATCGGCGCCCTGCAGCGCCCAGTTCTGGTCGTCGATGCCGGTGATCAGCTGGCAGGTGCGCGCCGCCATCTGCGGGATCTCGACCGTCTTGTCGCTGTCGAGGTTCAGCTTGGAGAAGACCTCGGCCATGCCGTTCTCGGCGATCTTGCGGACAGAGGGGGTGGAGGCGTTGAAGGCGCCTGCCACGTTGTCGGTTTCCACCAGGCGCTCTGCGCCAAGCGCATTGCCGTAGCGGATCAGCAGGTCCATGGCGGCGGCGACGGCTTCGCCGCCCTCGCCATCACGCATGGCCTTCTCTGTATCGGTAAGTTGCATAATTCCTCCTGCGCTCCGGCTCACGAATTGGTGGCGACCGAGGCCAGTTCCTTCTCGTCCCAGCGGTAGTGCTGGCGCTCGACGTTATCGGACACGCGGGCGCGCATGGCGTCCATGTCAATCTGGTGGGTGCTGCCGGTTCCGGCGAGGTCCAGCGCATGGGCTGCGGCCATGCCCATGGCGATGCAGGGGCCCATGACCCGGACCGAGGAGAGCGCGGCGCTGTCGGCGTCGATGCAGCGCCCGGCGGCGACCACGTTGTGGCAGGCCTCGGGCACCAGGCTGCCAAGCGGCACGTAGTGCACGTGGTCCTTGTCGAAGACGATCCAGTGGTGGCCGTCGTCATGGTCGTGCAGCTCGATCGGCCAGGCGGTGCGGCCGATGGCGTCGTCGAACTTCTTGCTTTCGCGGATCTCCTCGACGGTCAGGTGGTGGCGGCCCTTGATCCAGCGGGTCTGGCGGATGCCCGGCAGCCCGAAGGAGCGGATGCGGGCCTCGCCGAAGCACTCGGGGAACTCGGCGCGCAGGAAGTCCACCGCGCGCATGGCCTGGTCCTTGCCGTCGAGGGCGGCGGCAGAGGCGGCGACGGGCTCCAGCGGGGTCTCGACGTGGGTCATGTTCATGGCGGCGATGCCGCGACCGGGAATGGTGAAGCCCAGCCCCTCACGGCGGCGCAGCCCGTATTGGTCGCCCACCTCCTTCATCCGCGCGCCGATCAGGTCGCGCGAGGGCTGGACGTCTTCCTTGATGTTCTCCATCACCACCATCTGGGTGCCGAAGACGCCGTTCTGATCCGGCTCGCGACAGTCGAAGCCCGATTGCCAGACCAGCGCCGCATCGCCCGAGGCGTCGACCCAGCCGTTGGCGTCCACGTCCAGCGCACCATAGCGGGTCAGGAAATGGCCACGGGTCACGCGGCCGCCTTCGACCTCGGTGCCGTTCAGCATGGCGCCCAGCACCACGGTGATGCCGGCGGCCAGGATGCTTTCCTCGACCCAGCGACCAAGCGCCACCTCGTCGTAGTAGACCACGGTGGTGTTGGGGCCGTGCCGGTAGAAGATGCCCTTGTCCTGGGCCTCCAGGTAGCCCAGCAGGTCATCGGCGATGCCATGGGTGAACTGATAGCCATGGGTGCCATTGGAAAAGAGCCCGCAGAAGGTGGCGATGATCGAGTTCACGGCCTGTCCGCCAAGAGCGGGCTGGCTGTCGACCAGCACCACCTTGCGGCCCAGTTTCGCGGCCTCCAGCGCGGCAGTAACGCCCGAGATCCCGGCACCGACGACGCAGATATCCGCGGTCAGCCGGTCGACGGGACGTCCCGCATCACGGCGGACGATCCGGGTAGCCGTGTTGAATTGGTCGCTCATTGCGATGCTCCTCCCTTTGAATTCGGGTGGAAGGTCGCACCCCTTTACCATCGGAAACAGAACAGATTTACGCCTTTACCTTTTGCGCATCGCGAAAGACATTCGGGTCAGGGAGAGGAGACCCAATGGATACCATCGACAACATGCGCGCCTTCCTGGCGGTTGTGCGCGCCGGCAGTTTCTCGGCTGCGGCCCGCAATCTCGACACCGTGCCCTCGGTGATCTCGAAGAAGGTGAACAGGCTTGAGGACCAGATCGGCGCGCCCTTGTTCATCCGCTCGACCCGCAAGCTTGAGCTGACAGAGACCGGAGAGCAGGTCCATCCGCGTTTCCTGGCGATCGTGGCCGATGTCACCGACGCCTTCGCCGATCTGCGCGCCCATGGCACGCCCATGGCCGGGACGTTGCGCATCAAGTGCCCGACGACGCTCTGCGTTCTGCACTTCGGACGCATCATCACCGAGTTCCAGGCCGAGCATCCCGAGGCGCGCATCGACCTGGTGCTGATGGATCGCTCGGTCAACCCGCTGGAAGAGGGGTTCGATATCGCCATCGGGGCGATCCCCACCTCCTATCCCAACGTCGAGGCGACGCCGCTCTGCCCCTATCCGCGGGTGACGGTGGCCTCGCCGGGTTATCTTGAGCGGGCAGGGGAGCTGAGCCATCCGCGTCACCTGCTGAACCACGAATGCCTGACCTTCCATCCCATCGGCTCGAACTGGGTGTTCGAGGGACGGCAGGGGCCGGTCAGTGTCGAGATCAACCCGCATTTCTCGGTCAATGACAGCCAGGTGCTGGTGGAGGCGGCGCTGGCGGATCTGGGCGTGGCGGTGGTGGCAGACTACCTGGCCCGGCCCCATGTGGCGCGCGGAGAGCTCTGCCGCGTGCTTGAGGATTACGCCATTCCGGATCTCTGGGTGTCGGCCTGGGTGCCGGTGTCGCGGGCGCAGGATCGCCTGGTGGTGGCGATGTGCGACTGGTTGCGCAAGTCCGTGCAGCCCGTTGCGCCCTGGGATCGCGGCCCGGCGGGGGAGGGGGCGGCCACTGATGCAGCCGCCCCGCTTCTTACATCCCGTTCGGCAGGAAGAGCGAAATCTGCGGGAAGACCACCAGAAGGAACATGATGATCGCCTCGCAGAGCAGGAACCAGCCCACGCCGCGGAAGATGCGACCCAGGGCGATCTCGTCTCCGACCACGGATTTCACCACGTAGACGTTGAAGCCTACAGGGGGTGTCAGCAATCCGATCTCGATGAACTTCACCACGATCACGCCGACCCAGATCGGGTCGGCCCCGACCGCGTTGAACATCGGCTGCATAACCGGCAGCGACAGCAGCAGCACGCCCATGGGATCAAGGAACATGCCCAGGATCAGGTAGATCACCGAGGCTGCCAGGATCAGCATGTAGGGCGAGAGCTGCCAGCTCTCGATGGTGTTGCCGAGGAAGACCGGCAGGCCCGAGAGCGCCAGGAACTTGGTGAACATCACCGCGCCATAGGCGACGAAGAGCAGCGAGGCGGTGGTTGTCACGGCCTCCATCACCGAGTTCCACAGCACCTGGCCGGTGAGCCGCCGCTGGAAGAGCGCGATGGCGCAGGCCAGCAGCGCTCCGCCGGCACCGGCTTCGGTCGGGGTGAAGATCCCGCCGTAGAGCCCGCCGATGATGCCGAAGATCAGCACCAGCACCGGCCAGACCGGCAGCAGGGACTTCCAGCGCGCCTGCCACAGGGTGCCCTCTTCGGGGTCGATCGTCACCGGCGGCGCGATCTTCGGGTTCAGCTTGGCGCGAATGATGATCATCGCGGTGTAGACCGCCGCCGTCAGGATGCCGGGCAGCACGCCCGCGACCAGCAGCTTGGTGATCGAGACCTCTGCGAAGACCCCGTAGATCACGAACATGATCGAGGGCGGGATCAGCGCGCCGAGAGTGCCGGCCGAGGCGACGACGCCCGCCGCGAGACCCTTGTCGTAGCCCGCGCGCAGCATCTCGGGGATGCCGAGGCGGCCCATGGTGGCGGCCGTGGCAACCGAAGAGCCCGAGGCGGCGGCGAAGCCGGCCGAGGCGAGGTTGGTGGCCACCGCCAGGCCGCCCGGCAGGCGCGAGGCCCAGAGCCGTGCGGCGCGGAAGAGGGCGACCGATATCCCTGAATTATGGGCGATGGCCCCCATCAGGATGAACATCGGGATGGCCGAGAGGCTCCAGCTGGCGGCGACCTCGAAGGGGGTTTGCTCCATCACGTTCATCGCCACGCGCTCGTTGCGCAGGATGGTGAGGCCGATGACGGCAGCGACGCCGAGGGCCACGCCGATGGGAATGCGGATGGCGATCAGGACGAGAACGCCCAGAAGGCCCAGGGCTCCGATCAGGGGCGCGCTCATTCCATCACCTCCATGCGGTCTTCTTCTTCGGGGATCTCTCCGGTGATCGCGGCGCGGGCATCGCGCCAGGTCTGGATCAGCACGTAGATGGCCATGAACAGGAACCCGGCGGGTACGATCCAGCGCGAGGGCCAGATCTCGATGAAGCCGGTGGCGGATTCCCAGGCCTCGCGGATGTGGGTCTTCTCGATGGCGATCTCGAAGAGCTTCCACACGAAGAGGCAGACATAGCCGAGGGTGACGAGACCGGCGAAGGCGTCCAGCGCCTTCAGCTTCCGCTTCGGCAGATGCGAGGTGAACAGTTCCACGATGATGTGGCCGCGCTGGCGCGAGATCCAGGCGATCGGCAGGAAGGCGAGAGCGACCATGTAGTAGGCCGCGACGATTTCCGTCGTCCCGATGAGGGGAGAGTTGAAGAAGGTGCGCGCAACGACATCGGCACTGACATGCAGCATCATGATGATCACGAAGATGCAGGCCACGGCCGTTGTCGCTTTCGCAACCCGGTCGAGGTGTTTCATTGGGGTGCGCTTTCGGGCAGAGAGCTGAAATGGGTCACCGGAGGCCACGCGGGCCCCCGGTGGAATTTGGGCCTTGGACGATCAGAGGTCCTCGGGATCCAGCTTGGAGTAGACCTCGCGGTTGAGGGCCTCGGTGAATTTCTCCACGTCGGTTCCAACCTGTTCCGAGATGTCGGCCCACTTCTCGAGAAGCTCGGTGTACTTGCTCAGCAGGGCTTCGACATCGTCGACGCCGACAGAGGTCGCCATCTCGATGATGGTGGCTTCCTGCTCTTCCACCCGGCGATCCATGATCCCGGCGAAGTCCTCGCCGCCTGCATGGAAGGTGATGCCTTCTTCCAGCGCCATGGCCTTGACCTCGGTGTCGATGTCGATCTGGGCCTTGATGGTGCCGACGGCGACCAGCTCGGCGGCGTTGTCGATATGGGCCTTGCGCTGTTCGGGCGTCAGGTCATTCCAGACATCGCGGTTCATGTACATCAGCAGCGGCGGACCGGCCATGCCGAGCGGGAATTCCATCACGTGCTCGGTGATGTCCATGTAGCCGTAGTTGCGCAGCCAGGCGAGCGAGCCCATGACGCAATCCACCACGCCACGTTCCAGCGCCGAGGTCGCCTCGGCCGGGCTCATCGCCACGGGGGTGGCGCCGGCCATCTTCATGATCTCGACCCCGCCGCCGGAGGCGCGCACCTTGGTGCCCTTCAGGTCGGCAACCGTCGAGATCTCGGGCTTGCACATCAGCAGGTAGGGCGTGGTGTTGTAGGCGCCGAAGGCCACCGCGTCATTGCGCTCGTACTCGGCCTTGCACTCGGGGCAGTTGAGCAGGATCAGCTCGTTCATCGCGCCGGCGGTGCCGACCACGTCGTCGCCCGCGACGGTGCGGGTGAAGATCGCGTTGGTGGCCGGCAGTTCGCGCGGGGTATAGGGCGCCATGGTGGTGCCCGCGTCGATCAGATTGCCCGCGACCGCGTCCACGGTGCCGGCGCCGGTGGCCAGCTGGCCGCCCGGAACGAGGGTCCACTCGATCTCCCCTCCGGTGGCCTCCTTCACCTTCTCGAAGTAGTGGGGCAGCGAGATCGCGTTGGTCGAGGCATTGGCCCCCATCCAGCTGCCATAGATCAGTTCCTTGGCCGTGGACGGCATCGCCGTCAGGGCCAGAGCTGCCGACAGGGCAGCCCCGATGATGGTCTGTTTCATGAATTCCTCCCTAGGTGCAGAGGGTCCGGAGACCCCTGACAAGTCATAGTCTAGAAGCGCCATTCCTCGCGAAACCACAGTTATTGACGCACAGATGCATTCGCGATTTGGAAAAGATGGCAGCCTCTGTCTGTCGCGCGACCGCAGCAGGGCCGCGCGACAGGGGATCAATCGCGGGGTGGGATCAGCACCGCCCCGCGCGAAAGCGGTTCGACTTCGCCTTCGTAGATCGACAGCCAGCCGCGCTGGCCGGAATGTCCGACCTCGGGCAAGGCGGCGCGGCGCGCCTCCATCTCGGCGTCGTCCATGTCCACGTCGACCCGTCGGGCCAGCACGTCGATGGTGATCAGGTCGCCGTCACGCACCAGCCCCAGGGGGCCGCCTCCATGCGCTTCGGGGGTGACCTCGCCCACCACCAGGCCCTTGTTGACCAGGCCCGAAAGCTGACCGTCGGTGACCACCGCCACGTCTTCGCCCAGGCCCGCGCCCTCGATGGCGAAGACCACGCGCGAGGCCATGCCCATGCCGGGCCCGCCGCGCACTCCGAGGCCGCGCAGCACCAGCACGTCGCCAGCCTTGACCTTGCCCGCCTTCAGCCCCTCGATGGCGTCGATGGGATTGCTGAAGCAGACGGCCGGGCCGGTGACCTTCAGCTTGCGGTCATAGCGCAGGCCCAGCTTGATGATCCCGGTGTCAGGCGCCAGGTTGCCGCGCACCAGCACGATGGCCGGCTTGTCCGACAGCGGCGCCTCTGCGGTCTTCACGGTGTCGGTCGGCGGCTCCCAGCCGTTCAGCGTCTCGCCCAGTGTCTTGCCCGCGACGGTCATCGCCTCGGTCCGGGTGAGGGCGCCGAGGTTCTTCAGCACCGCCCGCGCGCCGCCGCCGTCGTCGAACTCCTCGATCGAGCTTTCGCCGTTCGGGCGCACGGCGACCAGCACCGGCGAGCTGTCCATCAGCCGTTCATACATGCCGTAGACGTCGATATCGGTATCGGCCTCGGTGGCCACCGCCTGCAGGTGCTTGATGGTGTTGATCGAGCCGCTGACCGCGAAGACCGAGCGCACGGCGTTCTCGAAGGCGGCCTCGGTCAGGATCTGGCGCGGGCGCAGGTCTTCCCAGACCATGTCGACGATGCGCTTGCCGGCCTCGGCGGCATTGTCCAGCATCCCGCCGCCCGAGGCGCGCACCGGCGCATGGCCGGGCAGGGTCATGCCCAGGGCTTCGCAGACGGTGTGCATCGAATTGGCCGTGCCCATGCCGGAACAAACGCCGGACGATGTGATGGCCTTCTCGCTCATCTCCTTCAGGCGCTCCAGGGGGATGGCGCCCATGGCGTGATGCCCGGCGCCCAGGAAGACCTCTTCGATATCGACGTGCTCTTCGCCGATATGGCCCGAGCCCTGGTAGCCGCAGATGGCGAAGATGGTCGGGATGTCCAGCCGCGCGGCCGCCATCAGCTGACCCGGCGCGGTCTTGTCGCAGGAGGCGAGGCAGACCATGCCGTCCAGCTGCGCACCCTCCACCTGGACCTCGATGTCATTGGTGATCAGATCGCGCGAGGGCAGGATGTACTTGCCCGCATTGCCCGCCGAATGGATGAAGTCCGAAGGTGCCGCAGTGCGCACCTCGAAGGGTAGGCCGCCCGCGTCGCGGATCGCCTGTTTCACCACCGCTGCAACGTGGTCGAGGTGGTTGAAGCAGATCGCCAGTTCCGACGAGGTATTGATCACCGCGATCTTGGGTTTCTCCATGTCCTCGTCGCTGAGACCCATGGCGCGCCACTGGGCCCGGCGCACGGCCCAGAAAGAGCTCCCGATCTCGTAGTTGCTGCGCAAAGCCCTCTGGTTGCGCCTGTCTGAGCTGGCCATTCCTGTCCTCCCTGGAAGTGAAGCTGGGCATCTCCTCCGATGCCGCTTTTAGTTGACGCATCCTTTAATGACATGTCAATATATAGATGCGTATCAAATTTGCAGACCCCGGCGTCGCTGGCGCATCGCGTTGAACGGGGGCTTTGGGATAGGGTGGGGCCGTCAGGTCCCGAGAAGGCAGGCAGATGAAAGAAACGGAAGACTCCGAAACTATCCCGTTACTGTTCGACCATGGTGTCCTGTTCCGGATCACCGGCGTGGCGAACAGGCTGAACCGTTCGGCGGCGGTCTTCTACCGTGACATGTTCGGCATCGGCCTGCCGGAATGGCGGATGATGCTTGCGCTCGGCAAGACGGCGGAGCTGAAGGTCGGAGACGCGGCGCGTTCCGCGGATCTCGATACGGCCCAGGCCAGCCGGGCGCTGAAGTTGCTGAAGGCACGCGACCTGGTGACAATGGAGATGACCGCGAGCCGGGGGCGGGCGACCATCGTGCGGCTGACCGACAGCGGGCGCGCGTTTCACGCCCAGGTGCTGGCAGCCGGAGAGCGCCGGGCCGAGCACATCCGCGCCGGTTTCACGCCCGAGGAGCTGGAACAGCTCTTCGCCCTGCTTGGCCGGGTCGGAGAGAATGCCGAGGCGCTGATCGAGTTGCAGCGGCAGACCGGGCAGGAGCTTTGAGCGCGCCTGTCCGAAGCCGTGCGAAAGCCGCTACTTGCGCAGCAGCTTCGCCAGTCCGTCGGCGATCGCCAGATGGGCCTCTTCGCTGAGGTGCACGCCGTCGACGGGCGAGGCCTGCGCCACGCTGCCCGCGTCGAAGAAGAGCGCGCCGAACTCCTCTGCCACCTCGGCAAGGTAGTCTGCCAGCCGCCGCGACTTGGCGGCACCGCCCGCCAGGCTTTCACCCCAGGCGCCGACCTCGTCGATGGGCACCGGAGAGATCACCAGCAGGGCAGGGGGCTTGCCGTCGCGCCCCGGAGCCCTCTGCTGCACCATGGTCAGCAGCGTGCGAATGCCCTTGGCGATATCGAAGGGGGTAAGGCCGAAGTAGGCCTTCAGGTCATTGGTCCCCAGCATCACCGCGAAGAGATCGAGCGGCGCATGACATTCCAGCGCCACCGGCAGATGGCGCAACCCGTTCTTGTGCGGCCCGTCGAAGGGGTTGTCGTGGCAGGTGGTGCGGCCGGGCAGACCCTCTTCGATCACGTGCCAGTCGGGGCCGAGCAGGCTGGCCAGGCGACGCGGCCAGCGGGTCTCGGGGCCGTAGCGGTGCCAGCTGCCGTCGGGCAGCAGCGGCGAGGTGCCATGGGTATTGGAATCGCCGTAGCAGAGAAGTGTCTTCATCGGGTTTCTTTCAGTTGGCGTCGGTGTCACGCTCATTGGGTGGCTTCGGCGATCTTGCCCTGGAAGCCCAGGGCGGCCGAGGCCTCTTGTCCGGCGTCACGCAGCAGGGCGATGTATTCGGGTCGCCGCGCCTCGTCGAAGCGGAACAGGGGGAAGGCGATGCTGATCGCGGCCACGGATTTGCCCATGTGGTCGAGCACCGGGGTGGCCATGCAGCGCACACCGGCCTCGCTTTCCTCGATCTCTTCGGAAAACCCCTGGGCGCGGATCTGGGCCAGCTGATGGCGCAGGTCGGCCGCATCGGTGATCGTGCGCGGCGCGACCTGGGTCAGCTGCATCGCGGCAAGGCGCTCGGTCACCTCTTCCTCGTCCCGCCAGGCCAGAAGCGCCTTGCCGAGAGAGGTGGAATGCAGCGGGTTGCGCAGCCCCAGCGTCGATTGCATCGAGAGGCTGTAGTAGCTGTCGTACTTGTGGACATAGGTGACCTTCTGCTCGCGGTCGTCGAGCACCCCGAGGTTCACCGATTCCCCCGTCGCGCGCGACAGCTTCCCCATCACCCGGTCCGCCACCCGCAGCAGTTCCGAGCGATCCGAGAGCGACTGCGCCGCGAGGCTGAAGAGTTTCAGCGTCAGGGCATAGCGCTCGGTATCGGGGTCCTGCTCGGCGTAGCCAAGATCGACCAGCGTATTCAGCAGCCGATGCGCCGTGGTCTTTGATGTCATCGCCTTCTGGGCAATGTCGCTGAGGCTGGCGCTTTTCTCTTCGGCAAGGGTCTCGAAGACCGCGAAGACTTTCAGAACCGCCGCGGCATTTTCGGTTTTCGTGGAGGAATCAGACATCTTCGACATTCTTCTCTTTTCGGACCCGCGTTCCAATTGTTCTGATCGCCCACGGGAAGCATCCGCTCATGGATGTCCGCAAGATACTGGAAGGTTGTGATTTTTCCAGAATTTGAATGATCAGAAAACCCTGTTGTCATACAAGTTGGATTGTGCTTTCTTCAAAAAAATGGAACCCGGTTCCGAAAAAGTCAACACAGCATTCAAGGTCTGAAATTCAAGATGCACCCTCTCCTGAGACAGAAGACACACCTGCTTCCCCGGAGGGATGTCTGCGCGCTGATCGACCGGCTCACCGATAATCTGGTGAACATCGAGGACACCACGGGCGAGTTCCTGTTGCGGCTGGAAGATGGCCGGGTGATCGACACCAAGGGCTGGGCCGGCTGGGAGTGGACCCACGGCATCGGGCTTTACGGGCTCTACAAGTACTGGCGCACCACCGGCAGCGCCATGGCGATGCGGGTGATCACCGAGTGGTTCGAGGCGCGGCTTGCCGAGGGCACGCCGACCAAGAACATCAACACCGTCGCGCCCTTCCTGACCCTGGCCTGTCTCTACGAGGACAATCCTAACCCCGTCTGGCGCACCTACCTGGAACGCTGGGCCGAGTGGGTCATGTACGAGATGCCCCGCACGAAGCAGGGCGGGCTGCAGCACATCGTCTACAACTCGGTCAATGACCAGCAGATGTGGGACGACACGCTGATGATGTCGGTGATGCCGCTGGCCAAGATCGGCCTGGTGCTGGACCGGCCCGAGTTCGTGGAAGAAGCCAAGTACCAGTTCCTGGTACATGCCCAGTACCTGGCAGATACTTCGTCCGGTCTCTGGTTCCACGGCTGGACCTTCGACGGCGATCACAACTTCGGCCGCGCGCTCTGGGCGCGGGGCAACAGCTGGATCACCATCGCCATCCCCGAGTTCATCGACCTTCTGGACCTGCCCGAGGGCGACCCGCTGCGCCGACACCTGCTGTCGCTGCTGGCCCGCCAGGCCGAGGCGCTGAAGCAGACGCAGGACGAAAGCGGGCTATGGCACACGCTGCTCGACGATCCCGAAAGCTACCTGGAGGCCTCGGCCACGGCGGGCTTCGGCTACGGGCTGATGAAGGCGGTGCGCAAGCGCTACCTGCCCGAGGCGTACCGCGAGACCGCCGAGCGCGCCGTGAAGGGCGTGATCGACAATATCGACGACAAGGGCGAGCTGCAGCAGGTCTCCTTCGGGACGGCCATGGGGCCCGACCTGGAGTTCTACCGGCAAATCCCGCTGACCTCGATGCCCTACGGACAGGCCATGGCCATGCTGTGCCTGAGTGAATTGCTACTGACCTATATCTGAGCCGCCAAGGCTCACCCAGATTGCGCCGGTGGTCGTGGAGGAGACGCCCCCGGAAAGCCGCAATACCACAGAGGAGGAGACCAAGATGAAACTGACCCGCAGAACCCTGCTTGGCACCATGGGCGCCGCCGCTGCCGCCAGCGCGCTGCCTTTCAAGGCCATGGCCGCCACCCAGTCGATCCGCCATTTCTGGTGGGGCAACCCGACACGGGACGAGCGCACCTTCAAGGTGATCGAGATGTTCCAGGGCTCTCACCCCGATATCGCCGTGCAGGGCGAGACCATCGGCTGGGGCGACTACTGGACCAAGATGGCCACCCAGACCGCCGGCGGCAACATGGCCGACGTGATCCAGATGGCCCACACCTACATCCACGAATACGTCCAGCGTGGCGGCGTGGTGCCGCTGAACGACTACATCGGCAATGGCATCGACCTGTCGCATTACGACGCGGGCGCCAATGACATCGGCACCATGGGCGGCGACCTCTACGGCATCAACATTGGCGCCACCTGTCCCTCGATCCCCTACAACAAGCGCGTCTTTGAGGAAGCCGGTGTCGAGTTCGACCCGCTGGCATGGACCACCGACGATTTCGCCGCCGCCTGCGAGAAGATCACCTCGTCCACCGGCGGCGCCGTCACCGGCTCGGAAGACATGTCGCTCTACATGGAGACCTTCGAGATCTTCTGCCGCCAGGCGGGCGTGGATTTCTACTCCGAGGATGGCGAGCTGACGATGACCGTCGAGCAGGTCGCGGCCTGGTGGCAGATGTGGAAGGACCTGCGCGACGCGGGCGTGGTCGAGGGCAAGGATGCCACGGTCCAGCTGGACAAGGGCATGGCCGACCTCGGGCTCATTCGGGGCACCACGGCGACGACCTTCCGCTGGGCCAACCAGACCGGCGCCCTGCAGGGGCTGATGCAGGACCCGCTGGGCCTGGCCATCGTGCCGCAGCGTGCCGGCCTGCAGTCGGGCCACTTCGTGCTGCCCTCGATGTTCCTCTGCCTGACCCGCGACGCCGGCGATATCCCCGCCGCGCTGGCCTATATCGACAACTGGGTCAACGACGAAGAGACGATCAAGGTCCTGGGTATCGACCGGGGCATCCCGCCCAGCCAGAAGGGCCGCGACATCCTGGCCCCGCAGCTGAACGAGACCGACGCCATGGTGGTGACCTTCTTCGGCGAGACCCAGTCGCAGATCCTTTCCACTCCGGTCATCGGGCCCAAGGGCTCGGGCGAGGTGCGTGACAGCTTCATGCGCACCGGCACCGAGGTGGTGCTGGGCAACATGTCGCCCCAGGATGCAGCGGACCAGTTCATCCACGATGCCGAGGGCATCCTGATCCGCGCCAGCCGCTAAGTTCCTCCCTCCGGCTCCGCCCCGCAGGCGGGGCCGGTTCTGGCCCCCGCCGCCTCGCAGTGGGCGGGGGTCCGAAATCACCGCTCGAAGGCCCGAAATGCGCAAATTCTTCCGCAGAAACACCGCCGGATATGTCTTCCTGACACCCTGGCTGGTTGGCTTCTTCTTCCTGGCCCTGGGGCCGATCCTGGTGTCGCTCTACCTCAGCTTCACCCGCTACGACATGGTCTCGGCGCCGGTCTGGGACGGGCTGGGCAACTACCGGTACATGTTTGAATACGACCGCCGCTTCTGGAAGGCGCTGGAGGTGACATTCACCTTCGTGGCCTTCTCGGTGCCGCTGCGCCTGGCCGCCGCCCTTGGCGTGGCCATGCTGCTGGACAAGGGGCTGCGCACCATCGGTGTCTACCGGGCGATCTTCTACCTGCCCTCGCTGCTTGGCGCCTCGATCGCCATCGCGCTGCTCTGGCGCGAGATGTTCGGGCTGAACGGCGTGATCAACCAGGTGCTGGCCATGGTGGGCATCACCGGCAAGGGCTGGATCACCGATCCCGACACCTCGATCTACACCATCGTGGTGCTGGCGATGTGGCAGTTCGGCTCTCCGATGCTCATCTTCCTCGCGGGCCTGCGCGGCATCCCGCGTGACCTCTACGAGGCCGCCGAGATCGACGGCACCTCGCGCTTCCGCCAGTTCCGCCGCATCACCCTGCCGATGCTGGCACCGGTGATCTTCTTCAACCTCGTGCTGCAGACCATCGAGGCCTTCAAGACCTTCACCTCGGCCTTCATCATCTCGAACGGCACCGGCGCCCCCGCCGACAGCCTGCTGTTCTACACGGTCTATCTCTTCAACGAGGCCTTCAAGTTCTTCCGCATGGGTTATGCCTCGGCGCTGGCCTGGGTGCTGCTGCTGATCATCGCCGCCTTCACCGCGCTGGCCTTCGCGACCTCGAAATACTGGGTGCACTATGAAAACGAACGTGATTGAGCAGGCGGTGATCGCGGACCCCGACGCCCGCCTCGCCCATGAGATCAAGGAGCGCCAGCGCGCCCGCGACAAGCGCGCGCGGCTGCTGAAGCACCTCTTCCTGGTGATCCTGTCCTTCGTGATGATCTACCCGCTGCTCTGGCTGGTGGCCTCGTCCCTGAAGCCCGAGAACGAGATCTTCGGCGACCTCGGTCTCTGGCCCTCGAGCTTCGAGTGGTCGAACTACACCGAGGGCTGGAACGCGCTGCCGGTCAGCTTCACCGTCTTCTACAAGAACTCGGCCATCGTCACCGTGCTGTCGGTCATCGGCAACCTGCTGAGCTGTTCTTTCGCCGCCTATGCCTTTGCCCGGCTGCGCTTCGATGGCCGGACCTTCTTCTTCGGGCTGATGATGATGACGATGATGCTGCCCTATCACGTCGTGCTGATCCCGCAGTACGTGCTGTTCCTCGAACTGGGCTGGGTCGATACCTACCTGCCGCTGATCGTGCCGCGCTTCCTGGCCGCCGACGGCTTCTTCATCTTCCTGATGGTGCAGTTCTTCCGCCAGATCCCGCGAGAGCTGGACGAGGCGGCGATGATCGACGGGTGCTCTCCGTTCAAGATCTACTGGGCGGTGATCCTGCCCCTGTCGCTGCCCGCCATGGGCACCGCCGCCATCTTCTCGCTGATCTGGGTCTGGGAGGATTTCCTGGCCCCGCTCATCTACCTCAACGACGTCCAAAGCTACACCGTGCCGCTGGCGCTGCGCATGTTCATCGACCAGGAGGGCCAGTCGGCCTTCGGCCAGATGTTCGCAATGTCGGTGCTGTCGCTGGTGCCCGTGCTGATCTTCTTCGTGGCCTTCCAGAAGCTGATCATCCGCGGCATCGCGACCTCGGGCATGAAATAAGGAGTTCCCCCATGGCAGGCCTTACCCTCCGCAATGTCGAAAAATCCTACGGTGCCCTGACCGTCATCAAGGAGCTGAACCTCGATATCCATGATGGCGAGTTCCTGGTCCTCGTCGGTCCCTCGGGCTGCGGCAAGTCCACGCTTCTGCGCATGATCGCCGGGCTGGAAGAGATCAGCGACGGCACGATCGCCATCGACGGCAAGGTGGTGAACGACCTTCCCGCCTCGAAGCGCGATCTGTCGATGGTGTTTCAGAGCTACGCGCTCTACCCCCATATGTCGGTCCGGAAGAACCTGGCTTTCGGGCTGCAGAACCTGTCGATGCCCAAGGCCGAGATCGCCCGCCGCGTCGACGAGGCCGCGCGCATCCTGCAGATCGAACCGCTGATGGAGCGCAAGCCGCGCCAGCTTTCGGGCGGGCAGAAGCAGCGGGTGGCCATCGGCCGCGCCATCGTGCGCGAACCGGGGCTCTTTCTCTTCGACGAGCCGCTGTCGAACCTCGATGCCGAGCTGCGCGTGCAGATGCGGGTCGAACTGGCGGCGCTCTACGAGCGGCTCAAGACCACGATGATCTACGTCACCCACGACCAGGTCGAGGCGATGACGCTCGCCAGCCGCATCGTGGTGCTGCGCGGCGGCAAGATCGAGCAGGTCGGCACCCCGGAAGAGCTCTATACCCGGCCCGCCAACCTCTTCGTCGCGGGCTTCATCGGCTCGCCCCGGATCAACATGCTGAAGGCGACCGTCTCGGGCGGTCAGGCCAAGATGGCTGATTTCGCTGCCTTCGCCCTGCCGGATCTGGGTACCAGAGACAGCGAGCTGACGATCTGTGTCCGCCCCGAGGCGATCCAGCTGGGCGGCGGAGAGGTTCAGGCCGAGGGCAAGATCCGGCTGGTGGAATACCTGGGCGCCGAGCGGCTGGTGCATATCGACCTGGCCTCGGGCCAGCGGCTGCTGTTCCATGCGCAGGGGGCCGACAGCCACCGCGCCGGGGAAAGCGTGACTCTGGGCTTCGACCGGGCCGACATGCATTTCTTCGACAGCTCCGAACAGCGGGTGGAACCGGCGCTGGCCGAGGTCGCCTGAAAAGGGGGCAAGAGGCCCGGCGATTGCCTGAAAGGGGCTGACCTCCTATAGGTTTTCGGTGCCGGCACCCCGGCACTGAAGGAGGAGGAAAGACATGGCCAACCCGCTTTACGACACGCTGTTCGGCTGCCATCGCGGCAGCGGCAGGACGTTCCTGATCCGCCCGGATCGCACGGCGCTCAGCTATGACGACTTCCTTGATCTCGCCGCGCGCTTTGCCAATGCGCTGAGCGCGCGGGGCCTGCAGCCCGGTGACCGCCTTGCCCTGCAGGTCGAGAAATCCCCCGAGGCGCTGGCGCTCTATGCGGCCTGCGTGCAGTCGGGCGTGATCATCCTGCCGCTCAACACCGCCTATACCGGTGCCGAGCTGGCCTATTTCGTCGAAAACTCCGGCGCGCGCCTGCTGGTCGGCGACCCGGCCTCCGAGGCGGAGCTGGCCCCCATGGCGCAGAGCTTCGGCGCGCAGTTCCTGACGCTGGATGCCGCCGGGCAGGGCAGCTTTGCCGAGGTGGCGGCAGACCAGCCAGGCGATTTCGAGACCGTCTCGCGGGACAGGGACGACCTGGCGGCCTTCCTCTATACCTCGGGCACCACCGGGCGTTCCAAGGGCGCGATGATGACGCAGGAGAACCTGCTGTCCAACGCGCTGACCCTCGTTGACCTGTGGCGCTTCACGGCAGACGACGTGCTGCTGCACGCCCTGCCGATCTTCCATACCCACGGCCTTTTCGTCGCCACCAACGTGGTTCTCGCGGCGGGGGCGTCGATGATCTTCCTGCCGAAGTTCGACCTGGAGGAGGTGCTGCGCCTGCTGCCCGATGCCACCAGCCTGATGGGGGTGCCGACCTTCTACACCCGCTTGCTGGGGGACGACCGTTTCACACGCGACCTGGCCGGGCACATGCGGCTCTTCATCTCGGGCTCGGCGCCGCTGCTGGCCGAGACGCACCGCGACTTCGAGGCCCGCACGGGCCACCGCATCCTGGAACGCTACGGGATGACGGAAACCAACATGAACACCTCGAACCCCTATGACGGCGAGCGCCGCGCCGGCACCGTGGGCTTCCCGCTGCCCGGCGTCGAGCTGAAGGTCACCGACCCCGCCACCGGCGCCGAGCTGCCGCGCGGCGAGGTCGGCCAGATCGAGGTGCGCGGGGCCAATGTCTTCAAGGGCTACTGGCAGATGCCGGAAAAGACCGCCGCCGAGCTGCGCGAGGACGGCTTCTTCATCACCGGCGACCTGGGCGTGCAGGATGCAGAGGGCTACGTCACCATCGTCGGGCGCGGCAAGGATCTGATCATCTCGGGCGGCTACAACATCTACCCCAAGGAGGTCGAGCTGGTGCTGGACGACCAGCCGGGCGTGCTGGAAAGCGCGGTGATCGGCGTGGCCCACCCCGATCTTGGCGAAAGCGTCGTGGCGGTGCTGGTGCCCCAGGGCGAGGGGCCGGATCTGGCTGCCATCGAGGCCGAAGTGGCACGCTCCCTGGCGCGCTTCAAGCATCCGCGCCGCTACGTGAGCCTGCCCGAGCTGCCGCGCAACACCATGGGCAAGGTGCAGAAGAACCAGCTCCGCGAGCGCTTCGCCGATCTCTTCACTGCCGCTGCCGAGGGCTGAAAAAAATAGGGCACCGGAGACGGGGGAGGTCTCCGGTGCCAATGGCTCGTCACGAGGTAAATGCACGAGCCGATGTCCGATGCGAGGGATGTTGGGGACATTTGGTTACATCGGTCGGATATGTAACGAGGCGCGGCGCGGGTTGGTTCCAGAAAAAACGTACCCGAGCGCATCTTTTTTCAGGGGCGGTTTTCGCGGCCTTTCCGGGCGGCGCTGACCAGGGCGCGGAAGAGCCTGCGCTGGCGGCGGGCATAGAGCAGATGCTCGGGGTGCCATTGCACGCCGATGGCCCAGGGGCCCTCGGTGCTCTCCAGCGCCTGGGGCATGCCGCCCTCGTCCCTGGCCGAGATGCGCAGCCCCTTGCCGACATGGGCAACCGCTTGGGAATGCAGGGCATTCACCTTCATCGGCAGGGTGCCCGCGATCTCTGCCAGGCGAGTGCCCGGCTGCACCGAGACACGGCGGCGGGGCAGGATGGTGCGGTAGCGACGCGAGGTGAAGACCTCGAAGGCGTCCTGGTGCAGGCTGCCGCCCTGGACCACGTTCAGCATCTGCGCGCCGCGGCAGATCCCCAGCACCGGCAGGTCGCGGTCGCGCGCGGTTTCGATCACCGCGGCTTCCATGCGGTCTCGGGCCGGGTCCAGCACCACCTCGGCGCGCAATTCGCCGCCGTAGAGCGTGGGGGCGATATCGTCGCCTCCGCCGATCACCACCCCGTCGACCGCGCCGAGGTCCACCTCGTCCTCTTCGATCCAGCGTAGCGCTTTCGCACCGGCCAGCGCAAGGTTGAGCCGGATCAGCGGAAAGATGCGCCAGGCGGAGCGTCGGGACACGGTGACCCCGATGCGTGGCCTGCGGGTTTCGCCTGCGGGGCTCATGTGGCCAGCGCGCGGGCGGCGGCGGTCAGGCCGCCATGGCCTGCCTCTTCCAGCAGTGCGCCGCTTTCTTCCTGCCAGCCGTTGATATGTCCGCGCAGGCGCTCCAACGGGTCGGCGCGCATCTCGCGCCAGGCGGTGCAGAGGCGGTCGAGGGTGGCGTGATCCTCGGCCAGGGCCTCGATCTGGCACCAGATGGCCCATTCGCCGCTGAGGCTCCAGGCCGGGTTGTCGATGCGGCAGTCCGGCATGCGGTAGTGGTAGGCGGGCCGGGCCGAGACCGTGCCCCCGGCGCCACGGGCCAGCGCGCGCCGGGTGGTTTCGGGCAGCAGGTGGGCAAAGATCGGCAGCATGTCCAGCGCGTGGTTGCGCGAGGGGGAGATGTCGAAGTAGCTCTGCGCCAGGGCCTCGACCGTGTCGGGCTGGCCGCGGGTCAGCGCATCCGAGAGCTTTGCCGGGTAGGGGTCGACGAAGGGCAGGGCGCGGCGCGAGAGGTCGATGCCATAGGCGTCGCGCAACAGAGGTTCGGTCAGGGCGAAGGCGGTCAGCACCGACCACAGGTGGCGCGGGCTGTCATCGCGGATCTGGACGTTCAGATGCACGCCGAAGCCTAGGAAGAGCCCGTCGTTGGTGCCGGTGGCGCCGGCCTTGCGGAAGCGCGTCAGGACCTCGTCCAGGCGGTCCAGCCTGCCGGGCGAGAAGGGCTCTGTCACCAGTTCCACGGGCACCACCGCGCGGGCCAGGTCCAGCGCCGCACGACCCAGGGCGGTGTCGTCCTGATCGCGGTAGGTGGTATCCATGTAGAGCTTGCAGCTGCCGAAGGGCGTGCCATCCACCCGGTAGTCGCCGCCCTTTCGCTGCGCCGCGCTGCCTGCGGCTTCGGCAAGGATCTGTGCCGCGCGGGCTTCGGTCAGCCCGCCGAATTCGACCTCGACCCCCAGCAGGCGGGTCTTGCCGTCGGGCGTCTTGGGGTGGGGCAGGCTGGTCGGGCTTTCGGGCGTGGCATAGGCCATGCGGCAGGCTCCTTTCGCTTGCGCCGACGCCGCGCGAAGCGCGCGGCGTCGGAGAGTGTCAGTAATCCAGCGGTTCGGGCTGGAACATCGCCACCTCGAAGTCGACGAGGGCGCGGTACTCGGTCTCGGTCTCCTCGATCTCGATGCTCGAGCCGAGCTGGGTGGCGAAGGCGCGGATAAGCTGGCTGCCCAGCCCGGTGCTTTCGGCATCGCCCTCCAGGTGGTGGGAATCGCCCTTCGAGTTCACCACCTGCAGGCGGGCACGGGTGTCCTCTTGCTTCAGGCTCAGCGTCATCCAGGGCGGGCCCTTGTCACTGCCGGTGTATTTCACCCCGTTGGCCATCAGCTCCGAGGCCAGAAGCGAGAGCGGCACCGCCTGGTCGGGATAGAGGATCACGTCGTCGACGTCGAATTTCACCCGGATGCGGTGCCCGCCCGAGGCCGAGGCCTGAAGCGTCTGGTTGGCGACTTCCCGCACCAGTTCGCCCACATTGACCTGACCCTGGCTTTCAACCTGGTGCAGGTTGCGGTGAATCGAGGCCATGGCCAGCACCCGGTCCTGCAGCCGAGTCAGGATGGCCTTGGTCTCGGGCGATTTGGCGCGCCGGATGTTCATGTTCATGATCGACGAGATGAGCTGAAGGTTGTTCTTCACCCGGTGGTGCACCTCCTTCAGCAGCACGTTGCGTTGGCGCACCGCGTTTTCCAGCTCTGCCTGGTCATGCAGGATGGTCTCGGCCATGAGGATGAAGTCGGTCTCCATGTTCTTCAGCTCATCGGCCGAGAAGCGCATGCTGCGCGCATCCTCGAAGGTGCGCACGCGCTCGAAACGACGCATGCGGCGCGACAGGTTGCGGATGTGGCGGCCGGCCATGCGGTCGATGGCGATGAAGCCCACCACCGCAGAGGCGATCCACATCAGCAGCGGGAACAGGATGACCGGCGCCTCGACCCGTTCGGTCATGTCCGCCACAGAGGGCCAGATGCCGAGGGCGAAGACCTCTTTCTCGAGGATGGGCACCACCACGTAGAGCTGATCTTTTCCGGCGCGGCTCTGACCCGAGAAGACCATGGGGGCAAGCCGGTTCATATCGTCCAGAGAGGAGCGGATCGGCAGGAACTCTTCATGGACGTCTTCATCCAGGGTGCTGGTCAGCACGTCGCCGGCGGCGTTGAAGGTCATCAGGTGTTCAGGAGAGGCCCCGAACGAGGGGCCCTCGGTCAGCTCGAGGCTTGCGTAGGGCACCGAGATGGCGATGTAGCCGACATAGTCGCCGTCGATTTCCACGGGCTGAGTGACCAGCAGCACGGCCGCGTCGCTGACCGCCCCGTTGGACACGGCCAGGACACGCGGGCTGCGCTCGCGGATGGCTTCCAGGTGGGCGGGCCGCTCGGAGACATCGCTACCGACGCCCGTCGAGGCACAGGAGATCTGGCCATCGACGGGGATGAAGGCCACCAGGCTGATCTGTGGCATCGCCTTGTTGACCCTGACCATCGTGTCGCGGCATTCGGGCCCTTCAGCGCCGAAGCTCGACACCGTGCGCGCCAGTGCGGAGGAGGCCCCGAAGGCCTGCTGCAGCAGCGCGCGTTCCTGTTCGACCCCTTGCTGGGTCAGCGCGAGAAGGGACAGGCGTGTCACCTCCTCGGCCTGGCTGGAGACCTGGTTCGTCTGGTAGATCGCGATGGAGCCGATCGGGACGAGCGCGAGAGAGAGAATACCCGCGATCCGGAACGAAAGGGACCGGATCCAAGGCGTGTTGGCACTGTTCGGCATATGGGGCCCTGATTAGCGTGCGGTAAGCGGCTTCGAGGTCACCACGGCCATGGTTGCAGGATCGGTCAGCTCGAGGGCTTCGTCCTCGTTGAGCTGCATCAGTTCGGTCAGCTTGGCACGGCCACGGTTGGCGCGGCTCTTGATCGTGCCGACGGCGACGCCGCAGGCTTCGGCCGCTTCCTCGTAGGAGGCGCCCAGGGCACCAACGAGCACCAGGGCTTCGCGTTGCTCGTCGGGCAGCTGGTTGAAGGCACGACGGAAATCGGCAAGGGCGAGACGGCCGTCATGGGCCGGCTTCTCGGAAAGGCTCTCGGCAAAGACACCATCGACATCCGCTACTTCGCGGCGGGTCTTGCGCAGGGACGAGTAATAGGTGTTGCGCAGGATGGTGAAGAGCCAGGCGCGCAGATTGGTCCCAGCCTGGAACTTGTCGATATTCGTCCACGCCTTGACGATGGCATCCTGGACGAGATCGTCCGCCTTGGCCGCGTTCCGGGTCAGACCCAGGGCGAAGGCGCGCAGCGCGGGCAGGTGTTCCACCAGCTCGTCGCGGGGATCACCCACGGGCGCGGACTTCGGCGTCGCAGCCTTCTTGGCAGGTGCCGCCTTCTTGGGGTCGGCCTTGGCCCACTGCGTCATTCATTGTCCTCCCCATGGCGGGAAGCGGAGCTACCTTGCTCCTTCAATTGATTCAAAAGGTCCTTGAACCGGTCCGGGATGTCCTCTTCGAGGGTGGACTGGAAGACACGGCGGAGATTATCGTCAACCCCACCTTCGTTACTTGGCTTTGTTTGGCCCAATGTTTTGTTCCCCTTCAGAGTGTCAGAGAAATTCTCACGGCTCGCGGAACTCAACGCAAGTCTCGGCGTTGGGTTCCCGAGAAAAGCGAAAAAAGGGGATAAAATGACTGTCTCTTCCAGCCCGGCTACTTCCACCGGCGATATTGCCGCGCTGATCGGCGCGCATCTGCCTTACCTGCGTCGTTACGCGCGGGCGCTGACCGGGGCACAGTCCAGCGGTGACGCCTATGCAGCCGCGACGCTCGAGGCGATCCTTCAGGATCGCTCCGTCTTCGAGCAGGGGATCGGCGAGAAAGCCGCCCTCTTCAAGGTCTTCCATACCATCTGGGCCAGTTCCGGCGCCCCGGTTGCCGTAGAGGCGACGGGGCTCGAGGCCCGTGCGCAGCAGCATATGGCAAGGCTCAGCCCCAATACGCGGGAAGCTCTGCTGCTGCATACCATCGAGGACTTCAACACCGGCGAGGTGGCCGAAATCATGGGCACAGATGAAAACGAGGTCGAGACCCTTCTCGACACCGCCCGCCAGGAAATGGCCGACGCGGTCTCGGGCCGGGTGCTGATCATCGAGGACGAGGCGATCATCGCCATGGACCTCGAAGCCCTGGTGGCGGAAATGGGCCACCGGGTGACCGGCGTGGCGCGGACCCGCGACGAGGCGGTGAAGCTGGGCCTCAGCCAGAAGCCGGACCTCATCATGGCCGACATCCAGCTGGCCGATAATTCCAGCGGCATCGACGCGGTGAACGACCTGCTGGGCGAGCTCGGCGAAATGCCGGTGATCTTCATCACCGCCTTCCCCGAACGCCTGCTGACCGGCGAACGTCCCGAGCCGGCCTTCCTGATTTCCAAGCCCTACCGCGAAGACCAGGTGCGCTCGGCCGTCAGCCAGGCCATGTTCTTTGCCTCCACCGAGACGCTGAAGGGCTGAGCCCCGCAAGCCACGTGACGTTAAAACGCCCCGCCGGAGTGATCCGACGGGGCGTTTCCCTGTTTGGGTCTGTTTTTTGCTCCGCTCGCCCGAGGCTCAGAAGCGCAGGTTCCGGTCCTCGGACCGTTCGCGCTGCCCGGAGTCTCCCAGGGCGATTTGCAGCAGGACCGAAACAGCGCCAAGGCCTGCGAAAAACAGGCACAGGAGCTGGGCAATCCCTGCAGAGTCTGCCGCGATCCCCCCATATCCGAAGAGTCCGGCGACGAGCGCGACAGTAAAGAAAGTGACGGGCCAGATCATGGCGCACCTCCGTTTCCAGGTCGCAATATGTGGCCTTTCGGCCGTTCATATCTTCAACACCTGTACACGGATGCGGTTCCCCCCCGATCATCACAGCGACGAGAGCGGGCCGGGGATGTGAGCCTGTCGGACACGAGTGGCCGTCAGTCTCGCTCCAAATCGTCGCCCGCGGTGACCCCCGAGATCAGCTGGTAGGACAGCAGGTCGGGGATCGTCGCCGGATCACGCAGCAGCGGCGTGATCGCGCGGCGCAGCGCGCGCAGGCGCTCGGCGCCCGTGGGCAGGGGGGCGGGATCGGCAAAGCGGAAGGACAGCGGGCTCTCCGCTCCGGCCTGCACCAGTTTCGGCATGTCCTCGGGGTGGACCGAGCCGATGCGGGGGTAGCCGCCGATGGTCTGGCATTCGGCGCCCAGCACGAAGGGTGTGCCGTCGCCGGTGATCTGGATGTCGCCCGCCTGGATCGGCTCCGAGGCCATCCCGCCCGAGGCCATGTGCCAAAGCGGTTCCGCCTCGCTCATCATCTGGATCGCCTGGCGGTTGCTGCGCGGGCCACGGGTAAAGGAGGCGGCCTCGAAGGCACGGATCTGCTCGGGGCTGAAGAGCTCGGTCTGGGGGCCGGGCAGGATACGGATCTGGCCGCCCTCGAAGCGCGGCGCGACGCGCAGCACCTGCGGCGGCGCCGAGGCTGCGCGGTCCTTGCCAAGGGGCAGGGCCTCGGCCTCGGTCAGCAATGCGCCGATGCGCACCGCCAGGTGGGTGGCGCGGCTGCCCAGCACGGGCTCGCTTGCGATACCGCCGCCCGGCGTCAGGTAGCCCGTGGTGCCGGAGCTGACCCCGCCGACCGAGAGCACCTCGCCCGGCGCGAGGCTGAGCGCCGAGTGCCACGGCACCGGACGCCCGTCCAGCGAGGCGCGCATCGGCGCCCCGGTCAGCGCCACGCGGGTCTTTTCGGTCACCGTGAAGCGCCCGCCCATGCCGGGCATCTCGATCCCGGCGACGGGGGCGGAGAGGCCCAGCAGGGCCGCGGCTTCCCACAGCGCCAGGGTGTCCTGCGCGCCGCCGCGCGACAGCCCCTGAGCGGCCAGGCCCGGACGGCCCAGGTCCTGAACGGTCAGCATCGGACCGGCCGAGAGGATTTTCAGCACAGCGCTCATGACAGCACCTCCAGCCGGGCGCCGCCCATCGGTTGGGCCTCCAGCGCGGACAATTCATCGGCGCTGACGCGGCTCAGGCGGATCTCGTCCCCCTGGCGCAGCGGCATCGGGTCGGGCGCGCCGGGCTGGAAGGGCCGGAAGGCGCAGCGCCCGATCTGAAGCCAGCCCGTGGGCGAGGCATTGGCAAAGAGCACCAGCTGCCGGATCGCCGCCACCAGCGCGCCCGGTGGCACATCCCTCAGGGAGGTGCGGCGGGGAAAGTTCCAGGGCTCGGGCAGCAGGCCGATGTAGGGCTGACCGGGGGCAAAGCCGATGGCCAGCACCCGCGGCGCGGCTTCCAGGATAGAGCGCACCGCCTCGGCCTCGGTCAGGCCGGTCTCGGCGGCGGCTTCCGCCAGTCCCGGCGCATCGCTGCCATCGAAGCTGACCGGTAGGGTCCAGCGGCGCGCCGGCGCGCGCTCGGGAAGAGAGAGCCAGTCGCGGCTGGCCAGCAGGTCCGTCAGCGCCGCCTCGAGCTTGGCCCGGCGCGCGGGTGCCGTCTCTCCGGTCGAATCGAAGCGAAGCTGCACAGAGGCCAGGGCCGGCACGGCCTCTTCCACGCCCTCGATCTCGCGCGCTTCAGTGGCAAAGGCCTGGGCTGCGCGGTTTGCCTCAAGGGAGAAGCGGCTGGCGAACCGGGCCAGAAAACCGTCCATTCCCAGTGGGTATAGGGCGGGAGCCGCCTCTTTCTTGCTCATTTTCTTCCGGGCCTCTCTCGGGCGGGACGTCCAAATTCGGGTTCCTCTTGACATAAGTTTCAAAACGCAGACAAATTGTCAACGTAATGTCATCGAGATGAGCCCGTGCGTCAGATACGGGTCGATATGTCCACAGGAGGACCTGAAAGTGAACCGTTTTGCCAAATCCCTGACCGCTGCAGCGGTCTCTGCCCTTGCCCTTGCCGCTCCGGCAGTCGCCGAGACCTGGAACATGCCGGTCCCCTACGGCGACACCACCTTCCACACCGTCAACATCCGCGAGTTCGCCGCCGACGTGGCCGAGGCCACCGAAGGCGCGCTTGAGATCGAGGTCCACTCCGCGGGCTCGCTCTTCCCCCACGGCGAGATCAAGAACGCCGTCCGCTCGCGCCAGGTGCCGATCGGCGAGTTCTTCCTGTCGACCCTGTCCAACGAGGACGCGGCCTTCGGCGTCGACAGCCAGCCCTTCCTGGCAGCTTCCTACGAAGAGGCCGAAAAGCTCTGGTCCGCGCAGAAGCCGGTGATCACCGAGCTCTTCGCCGAGCAGGACCTGATGCCGCTCTTCTCGGTGCCGTGGCCTGCCCAGGGTCTTTACACTGAAGAGGAAGTGCTAACGGTCGACGACCTCGCCGGTCTGCGCTTCCGCGCCTATAACGCGGCGCTCGAGAAGTTCGCCCAGCTGGCCAAGGCCGCCCCGGTGCAGGTCGAAGCCCCCGACATCCCGCAGGCCTTCTCGACCGGCCAGGTCGACGCCATGATGACCTCGCCCTCGACCGGCGCGAACTCCAAGGCCTGGGACTTCGTGTCCACCTATACCGCCGTCGACGCCTGGCTGCCGAAGAACATCGTCGTGGTGAACAAGCGCATGTTCGACCGTCTGCCCGAAGACGTGCAGGCCGCCGTGCTGGAAGCCGCTGCCGAAGCCGAGACCCGCGGCTGGGAAATGTCCGTTGCCGAGGCCGACGCCAAGAAGGCCGTCATGGCCGAGAACGGCATGGCCATCGTCACCCCCTCGGACGAACTGATGTCCGGTCTCAAGGACATCGGCGCGACCATGATGGAAGACTGGAAGACCTCTGCCTCCGAGGCAGGCCAGAAGGTTCTGGCCGACTACGAGGCCGAGTAAGCCTTTCGCGGGCCCCGCTCTTCCGGCGGGGCCCTTCCTTTCCCGACAGATCATGGGGGCGAAATGATCCGGCGCCTGCTCGATACGCTCTACCTGGCCGGAGGCGCCGTGGCCGCCCTGGCCATCCTTGCCATCTGCCTGCTGGTCGCAGCGCAGGTCGGCCTGAACATCCTGGCGCGGGTCGGTGGCCCGGCCTGGTCCTATACCATCCCTTCCTATGCCGATTTCGCCGGGTTCTTCCTGGCCGCGGCCAGTTTCATGGCCCTGGCCCATACCCTGCGCTCGGGCGTGCATATCCGCGTCAACCTGCTGATCTCGCGGCTCAATCCCCGTGCGACCTGGGGGCTTGAGCTGCTGACCCTGGCGCTGGCCACCGCGCTTTCGGCCTATGCCACGCGCTATGCCATAAGCCTCACCCACGAGAGCTGGGATTATGGCGACATGTCCTCGGGCATCGTGGCGGTGCCGCTGTGGATTCCGCAGCTCTTCATGGATGCCGGGCTGGTACTGCTGACCCTGGCCTTCCTCGATACGCTGGTCGAGAGCCTGCGGGCCCGCCGCCCGGTCATCGCCGACGCGGGAGAAGCCTGATGTCCGATCCCCTCATCTTCTCGATCCTGCTCGCCGTGCTGCTGGTGATGCTCGCCGCGGGCACCTGGGTCGCGGTCTCGCTGCTGGCCCTGGCGCTCTTTGCCATGACCTTCTTCGCCAATGCCCCCCAGGGCCTGGTGCTGGCCACAAGCCTCTGGGGCCATTCGCATTCCTGGTCGCTGGCCTCGCTGCCGCTCTTCATCCTGATGGGCGAGATCCTGTTGCGATCACGCCTGTCCCAGGACATGTTCTCGGGCCTCGCGCCCTGGCTCGGCCGGGTGCCGGGGCGGCTGCTGCATGTCAACGTGCTGGGCTGCGCCATCTTCGCCGCCGTCTCGGGCTCTTCGGCGGCCACGGCGGCCACCATCGGGCGCATGTCGGTGCCCGAGCTGACCGAGCGCGGCTATCCGCAAAGCCTGATCCTGGGCACCCTGGCGGGCTCTGCCACCCTGGGCTTCCTGATCCCGCCCTCGATCATCCTGATCGTCTACGGCGTGGCGACCGAGCAGAGCATCGCGCGGCTCTTCATGGCCGGCGTGCTGCCGGGCATCATGCTGGTGGCGCTCTTCGGAGGCTACGTCAGCCTGCGTGCCATGCTCTCGCCCTCGATCATCCCCGAGGAAAGCCAGAGCTTCACCCTGCGTGAGAAACTGCATGCCTCGCGGCGCCTGATCCCGGTGATGCTGCTGATCCTCGGCGTCATCGGGTCGATCTACTCGGGCGTGGCCTCGCCCACCGATGCCGCCGCCGTGGGGGTGATCCTGTCGACCCTGCTGGCCTTCGCCTCGGGCGGGTTCAACTGGACGAGCTTCCGCGAGGCGTTGATGTCGGCCACCCGCACCTCCTGCATGATCGCCTTCATCCTGATGGGCGCGGCCTTCCTGGCCATCGCCATGGGCTTCACCGGAATCCCCCGGAACCTGGCGGCCTGGATCGGCGGGATGGAGCTCTCGCCCGCGGCGCTTCTGGTCGCGCTGACGATCTTCTTCATCGTGCTGGGCTGCTTCCTCGACGGGATCTCTGTGGTGGTGCTGACCACCTCGATCATCCTGCCGATGGTAGAGGCGGTGGGGATCGACCCGATGTGGTTCGGCATCTACCTGGTGCTGGTGGTGGAAATGAGCCAGATCACCCCACCCGTGGGCTTCAATCTCTTTGTCATCCAGGGGCTGACGGGGGTGGATATCCTGCGCGTCGCCAAGGCCGCGCTGCCCTTTTTCGGGCTGTTGCTGCTGGCGGTGCTGCTGATCTCGGTCTTCCCCGGACTGGTCACCTGGCTGCCCGAGGCCATGGCCAATCGCTGAGCAATGCGGGGCCGGGGAACCGGCCCCGAAACCCCGTCTGTGGCGCGTCGGTATCCTGTCTGTATCACGTCGGTATCACGTCGGTGCCGGGCGCGCGGTGCCTTCGGGCGGCGTTAAGGACCTGAAGAGGCCAGGCCGGGGGCTCCGCCCCGCCGCTGACGCGGCCCCCCGGAGTATTTTCAGCCTGGTGATGACGATTGGCAGGGGCGTTTGCCGGCACCCTACTTTTCCGCCGAGAGGGTGCACGCCCTCAATGGGAAAGTAGGGCGCCTTTCAGGCTCCGTCCCACCTCATCACCAGGCCACAAATACTCACCTTTCCCGGTCGCTTCCGGGCGGGCGGTCAGAGAGAGGCGGCGGCGCGGCTGGCCTGGTCGTAGAGCCCCGACATGCCGCGCAGGGCGGCGGCGATGCGGCGCAGTTCCTCGCCGTCGTAGCCGGTGGTGGGCAGGGTGCCCAGAAGGCATTGCTCGCGGATCTTCTGGTAGGCCATGCAGAGCGCCAGCCCGGCGGGGGAGGTCTTGTAGAAGACCTCCTTGCCGCGTTTCTCGTTTTCCAGCAGGCCCAGCTTCAGCAGCTTGCGCAGGGCGTAGTTCACCGTATGGCTGTCCTCGATGTTGAGGATGAAGCAGATGTCGGTCAGGCGCTTCTCGCGGCCACGCGAATTGGTGTTGTGCAGCACCAGGATTTCAAGCGGTGACAGTTCGGGCATGCCCGCCGCCGTCATGCAGCGCTGCATCCAGCGGGTGAAGGCGTTATAGGCGATGATCAGCCCGTATTCGAATTCCGAGGCCTCCCAGCCTTCCCCTTCAGCAAGGTGGCGGGACGAGACGATGCGGCGGCTGTCGGACATGGAACCCTCTTTCGGCGATGATTTATCGGCAATTTATCAGGATCAGGGGGTATTTGGGAAGGGCAGGGCGCGGGGCCTCGCCGGGGCGGGTCATCGGGGGTTCGACGCCGGCGCCGGATCGGCTAGGGTGGCGACGATAAAAGAGGCGAAGCAGATGACAGGCAGCAGGCGGGCGGTGGCAGCTCTCGGGCGGATATGCGCAGCACTGGTGCTGGCGCTGGTCCTCGGGCTGCCGGGGCAGGGCGGGGCGCAGGACTTCTCTGGCCTGGCCACCGTGGCCCCCGGCGGCAGCGAGATCCGTGACCGGCGCGGCGCGCTGGAGGTGACGCTCTCGCTCAGTCAGGGGGTGCCCTACCGGATCTTCACGCTCGAGGACCCGCGCCGCCTGGTGCTGGATTTCCGCGAGGTCGACTGGCGCGGGGTCGATCCCAAGGTTCTGCTCAATTCCGACATCGCAAGCTCGGTGGCCATGGGGCCCTTCCGCCCCGGCTGGTCGCGCATGGTGATCGAGGTGAAGGAACCGCTGGCCCTTCAGCGCGCCGACATGCATGTCGACCGCGAGAGCGGCGCCGCCCTGATGGGCGCGCGATTCACCCCGGTCAGTGCCGAGACCTTCGCTGCCGGTGCCGGCCTGCCCGCGGGCAGCGCCTGGGATCTCGAGCCACGCGCGCTGCCGGCCCCGGCGCGGGACCCCGATGCGCCGCTGCGCATCATGCTGGACCCCGGCCATGGCGGCATCGATCCGGGCGCCGAACGTGAAGGCGTGGTCGAGGCGCCATTGATGCTGACCTTCGCCCGCGAGTTGCGCGACCTGCTGATCCGCTCGGGCGCCGAGGTCTTCCTGACCCGTGACGAGGATATCTTCGTCTCGCTCGAGGGGCGGGTGGCCATGGCCCATGCGGCGGGCGCCGACCTCTTCGTCTCGCTCCACGCCGATGCGCTGTCCTCGGGGCGCGCGCTCGGCACCACGGTCCACACCCTGTCACGCGAGGCCAGCGACGAGGCCAGCCGCCTGCTGGCCGAGCGCCACGACCGCGGCGACCTGCTGGCGGGCATCGACCTGAGCCGCAGCGATGACGAGATCGCGGGCGTGCTGATGGACCTTGCCCGCACCGAGACCCAGCCCCGCAGCGAACGGCTTGCCGACGCGCTGGTGCTGTCGCTGCGCAGCGAGGGGCTGCCGCTCAATACCAGGCCGCGCCGGGCGGCGGGCTATTCGGTGCTGAAGGCCCCGGATGTGCCTTCGGTGCTGGTCGAGCTGGGGTTCCTGTCGTCGAAGCGCGACCGCGAGAACCTGCTGGATGCGGCCTTCCGCGCGCGTCTTGCCAGCGCGCTGCGCGACGGCATCCTGGCCTGGAAGATCGCCGATGACACCCTGGCCCCGCTGCGGCTGAAATAGCCCCCGAAATACTTGTCGCATCAAGCCGCCACCGGGCGGGATAACAGCCTATGTGTTTTGACCGGAGGCGGGGGGCGGGCTATATGGTCGCCTCAACCAACGAGGCTCGGGCGCGTGATCAGATTCGTACTTTCCTTCCTGGGTGGGATTTTCACCTTCGTCACCGCGGCGCTGCTGGTGATTGCCCTGTCGATCGGCGCGATCTTCTGGGTCTATGGCCGTGACCTGCCCAGCCACGAGGCGCTGGCGCGCTACCAGCCCAAGTCGATCAGCCGGATCTACTCGGGCGAGGGGCAGCTCATCGACGAATTCGCCCGCGAACAGCGTCTCTACACCCCCACCGACGAGATCCCCGACCTGATCAAGTTCGCCTTCATCTCGGCGGAGGACAAGAATTTCTACACCCACGCCGGCTACGACGTGCGCGGCATCGCGGCGGCCCTGGTCGAAGCGGTGAAGTCGCGCGGCCAGAGCGTGCGCGGCGCCTCGACCATCCCGCAGCAGGTGGCCAAGAACCTCTTCCTGTCGGGCGACCGCAAGATCGAACGCAAGGTGAAGGAGGTCATCCTGGCCTCCCGCCTGGTCGAGAGCCTGCCCAAGGACGAGATCCTGGGCATCTACCTGAACGAGATCTTCCTGGGCCAGAACTCCTACGGCGTCACCGCCGCCGCGCGGGTCTATTTCAACAAGACCCTGACCGAGCTCGCCCCCCACGAGGCCGCCATGCTGGCCGCCATGCCGCAGGCGCCGGGGCGCTATCACCCGGTGCGCGCCAAGGAGCGCGTCACGCAGCGCCGCAACTACGTGCTGCGCGAGATGATGGAGAACGGCTATATCGACGAGGCCACCTACGAGGCCGAGGTCAAGCTGCCGCTGCGGTCGGTCCAGGCCGGCGACTTCGAGCCTTACCGCGACAACCTGCCGCCGCGTGACTATTTCACCGACGAGATCCGCCGCCAGCTCTCGAGCGATTTCGGCGAAGAGGAATTCTTCTCGGGCGGTTTCACCGTGCGCGCCACGGTCGATCCGGGCATGCAGAAGGTGGCCGCGCGGGCGCTGCGCCACAAGCTGGAGGAATTCGACCGCTCGCTGAAGGTTTGGCGCGGGACGGGCAAGGAGCTGCCCGCGGCGGCGCTCGACTCCGAGCAGGCCTGGCGCGAGGCGCTGGCCTCTGCGGAAGTGCCGCGTGACATCGACCTGGGCGGGGAATGGCTGCCCGCCGTGGTGCTGGGCGTCGAGGCGCAGCAGCTGCGCCTGGGGATCGAGGGCGTGGCGCTGGATGATCCCCGTGGCAGCGTGGTGCCGCGCAGCGACATCGGCTGGATGAAGGGCGACTTCTTCGAGAACTTCTCGGAAGGCGACGTGGTGCTGGTGCGGGAAGCGCTGACCGCGGATGGCGGGTTCGATCACTGGTCGCTGCGCCAGGTCCCCGAGGTCCAGGGCGGCTTCATGGCCATGGATGTCAACAACGGCCGGGTGATCGCCATGCAGGGCGGGTTCTCCTACCAGGATTCGGTCTTCAACCGTGCCACCCAGGCGCGGCGCCAGCCGGGCTCCAGCTTCAAGCCCTTCGTCTATGCCTCGGCGCTGGACAGCGGCTATACGCCCGCCACCATCGTCATCGACGCCCCGATCGAGATCGAGACCGCCGAGGGTGTCTGGCGGCCGAAGAACTCCTCGAACAAGTTCTACGGCCCGACGCCCCTGCGCACCGGCATCGAGCAATCGCGTAACCTGATGACCATCCGCCTGGCGCGCGAGGTCTCGATGGATGTGGTCGCGGCCTATGCCGAGCGCTTTGGCGTCTACGAGGACATGTCCCCCTACCTGGCCAACTCCCTGGGCGCCGAGGAGACCACGCTTTACCGGATGGTCGCGGCCTATGCGATGTTCGCCAATGGCGGCGAGCGGGTCGAACCCACCCTGGTGGACCGGGTGCAGGACCGCTACGGCAAGACGATCTATCGCCATGACCAGCGGGTCTGCGTCGATTGCGCCGACCTGTCGTTGCCGCCGGCGCGCAGCCCGGTGATCCGCTCGAACCGCCAGCGGGTGATGAACGCGATCACCGCCTACCAGCTGACCTCGATGATGCAGGGCGTGGTGCAGCGCGGCACCGCCGCCTCGGTGGTCAAGCTGCCGGTGCCGACCGCCGGCAAGACCGGCACCACCAACGAGGCCCGCGATGCCTGGTTCATCGGCTTCACCTCGAACATCGTCGCCGGGTGCTACATCGGTTATGACACCCCCCGTCCCATGCTGGGCGGACGCGGCTACGGCGGCACGCTCTGCGGCCCCGTCTTCCAGGAGTTCATGACCGAGGCGGTGCAGAAGTTCGGCGGCGGTCCCTTCGAGGTGCCCGAGGGTGGCCACTTCATCAAGATCGACCGCTACACCGGCGCCCGCCTGGGGCCGGAGGCCTCGGGTGCCAACGTGGTGGCCGAGTACTTCCGCGACGGCGAAGAGCCGATCTTCGGCATCTTCTATGACGGCGGCTTTGCCATGGGCTCCGACCTGCCGCTCTTCGAGGAAGTGGGCCAGGGCGCACAGGGGCAGCAGCAGGTCATCACCTCGACCGGCGAGAAGGCGACCATCGGGCCCAAGGCGGGCTTCGGCGCGCTCTCCTCCGGCGGGCTCTACTGACGTAGGCCGGGCAGGGGGGCGCTGCCCCCCTTGAGCCCTGGCGGGCTCAATTCCCCCCGGAGTACTTCCAGCCTGGTGATGCAGCAGGACGGCACCCGGAAAGGCGGCCTACGTCTGCCACCGGGGGCGTGGCACGCTCATCGGCAGACCTGGGTCGCCCCTCCGGGCTCTGTCTTTCCTGATCCATCACCAAGCTGAAAATACTCCGGGGGAGGCTCCGCAGGAGCCGGGGGCAGCGCCCCCCCTGACCGGGTGCCGCAAGTGCTGCCTAGGCAGGCGTGGCGCGAGGGTGCCATGCGCTCCCTTGTCCCGCTTCCGCCCTTGAGATAAACCCCGCAGGCAAAGTCGAGAAGGAACCGCAATGCGCGCCGAGGCCCAGAACATTGTTGCCGAAGTCGAGAAGTCCCTGGAGCTGCTGCGCCAGCGGATGGACTGGGAGACGGCCCAGCACCGGCTGGAAGAGTTCAATGCCCGCGTCGAGGATCCCAACCTCTGGGACGACCCGGCCAAGGCCCAGGCGCTGATGCGTGACCGTCAGGCGCTGGTCGATTCCATCGCCACCCATGATGCGCTCAAGCAAGAGCTTCAGGACAATATCGACCTGATCGAGCTGGGCGAGATGGAAGAGGACGAAGAGGTCGTCACAGAGGCCGAAGAGGCCCTGCGTGCCCTGCGCGACAAGGCCGCCGAGAAGGAGCTGGAAGCGCTTCTCAACGGCGAGGCCGACAGCAACGACACCTTCCTGGAAATCAACGCCGGCGCCGGTGGCACCGAGGCCTGCGACTGGGCCTCCATGCTGCAGCGGATGTATGTCCGCTGGGCCGAGAAGCGCGGCTACAAGGTCGAGCTGCAATCCGAGGAAGCGGGCAGCGAAGCGGGCATCAAGTCCTGCGCCTACAAGATCTCGGGTCACAACGCCTATGGCTGGCTGAAGTCGGAATCGGGTGTGCACCGCCTGGTCCGGATCTCGCCCTTCGGCAAGGGCACCCGCGAGACCTCCTTCGCCTCCGTCTGGGTCTACCCGGTGGTTGACGACAATATCGAGATCGAGGTGAACCCCGCCGATATCCGTATCGACACCTATCGCTCCTCGGGCGCTGGCGGTCAGCACGTCAACACCACCGACTCCGCGGTGCGGATCACCCACCACCCCACGGGCATCGTCGTGACCTCTTCCGAGAAGTCGCAGCACCAGAACCGCGACATCGCCATGAAGGCCCTGAAGTCGCGCCTCTACCAGCTGGAGCTCGACCGGCGCACCGCCTCGATCAACGAGGCGCACGAGAACAAGGGGTCCGCCGGCTGGGGCAACCAGATCCGCTCCTACGTGCTGCAGCCCTACCAGATGGTGAAGGACCTGCGCACCAACCACGAGACCTCGGACACCTCCGGGGTGCTTGACGGGGCGCTCGACGGTTTCATGGCCGCGACGCTGGCGATGAACCTCTCGGGCAAGAGCCGCGCCGAGGCCTCTGCGGAATAAGGGCATTGCGCGAATCTCCCCCATATGGGGGAGAACGCGCGGATTACCGATACGGAACTCACGCGCGGGGCAACTCTCGCCATGATTGAGTTCATCGGGCTTGTCCGATAACAATTAGTTTATCAGAGCGGGTGCAAGCAGCTTCCCGCCCGTTTCAGCTTGCCTGATCCAATCTCCGCACAGCATATCTGAAAGGGTACGGCCCGGTAATTTTGGCGTCGTGCTTTGTGTTGTTAATCACTTTCGCATTTGGAGCGGGCTCCCCTTCCGAATGCGCGACGTAGCCAGAAAGGCGGAGCAATGAGACAGAAAACTTTGATTACGGCGGAATTCCGTACTCCCGCAGATACCACCAGGGAGGCCCAGCCGGCTGACACGGACTGGACCCGCTCGTTCCCCGAAGGCAGTGTCGAAGGCTCCGGCTGGATGCTGGACGTGCTTGAGGACCTGCACGCCTATGCCCGCCACCACCAGCTGAACGATGCCGAGGATCTGCTGGCCGATACCCGTCGCAAGCTCGCCCGGATGCTGCGCGCCAACTGACCTGCCGGAGCCTCCGACGTGCGGTCTGCCGTCGGGTGCTCATGTTCTCGATGAACGGAACCCGGTCGCGCCTGCGCCACGCAAGCCAGCTGCCGGGTCCTTGCGTTCAGAGGTTCAGCCGTCGATCCTGGCCGCCGCACAGGCAATGGCCCCCTGTAAGACGGTCGCCGCATTCCATTCGTTCAAGATCCTGACGTTCGCCGTGCCCTCGTCGTAGGGCCGAAAGCGTCGCCTGCCCTTCTGCGCCAGGTTTTGGGCGGTTGAGGTCAGCGCATCGTCGGGCTCATGGAGATCGACACGGCCGTCGCCATTTCCGTCGCGGCCATGTTCCAGCACATTGCCTGCCAGGAATTGCGCATGGCCGATCTCCCATGCGCGGCGCCAATGGCATTCGGATCAAGCCAGCCGCGATCGACAAATTCCAGGGCTGCCAGGAAATGCCGGCTGAAAAACGCGGAGCGGCGGCAATCATGAGCGGTGGTCGCGCCAGAGCTGATCACTGGGTCCTTGCCGAAGAACTGGTCAAAGCCGCTTTCCATTCCATGGATGGCAATGACCACCCCGGCGGGCACGCCGTATTGCTTTTCCAGCGCATCGCGGAAAGCCGCATCGCGGGCGCGGCGCCTGGTGCCGGGCAAGCCTGTCGCATCGCACCTCAAGCCGGGCTTGATCGGCGGGCGCAGGCGGGGGCAAGATTGCCGGACCGAGCGCTCCGGGGGGAGGGGCGCCAGAGGGAGGACAGGATGGAGTTCATTGCCGATGAGGCGCCCCGCGAGGGGCTGCCCGAGATGCGCAGGGTGACCGGGGCGATGCTGCGCGAGGCGCTGCGCCGGGGCTGGGCCGATTTCAGGCGCGCGCCGCTCTGGGGGCTCTTCTTTGCCTCGGTCTACGTGCTGATCGGCTGGGCCCTGGCCTGGGTGACCCTGGCCACGGGGCAAAGCTACTGGCTGATCTTCGCCGCGCTCTCCTTCCCGCTGGCGGGCCCCTTCGCGGCGGTCGGTCTCTACGAGGTCTCGCGCAGGCTGGAGCGCGGCCAGCCGCTGAGCCGCCGCGCGGTGCTGACCGTGGTGCTGCGCCAGTCGCGCCGACAGCTGCCCTCGCTCTGCGCCATCATCATCTTCCTGCTGCTGTTCTGGTTCTTCCTCGGCCACATGATCTTTGCCCTCTTCCTGGGGCTCTCGGTGATGACCAATGTCTCGAGCTCCTTCGCCGTCTTCCTGACGGCAGAGGGGCTGTCGATGCTGGCCTTCGGCTCGGTGGTGGGGGCGGGCTTCGCGCTGCTGCTCTACATGATCACCGTAGTGGCCCTGCCGCTGTTGCTGGACCGCGAGGTGGACTTCGTCACCGCGATGATCACCAGTTTCGGCACGGTCACCGCCAGCCCCGGCCCGATGCTGACCTGGGCCGCGCTGATCGTCGCGCTGACCTTCCTGGCCCTGCTGCCGGGCTTCCTGGGGCTGTTCCTCGTGCTGCCCTGGCTGGGGCACGCGACCTGGCATCTCTACGATCAGATCGCCGGCGAGGCATAGGGCGGGGAGGGGGCTCTGCCCCCGTCGCCAGGGGCGACTCCCCCGGAGTATTTTCAGCTTGGTGATGAGACAGGCCATGGCAGGTTGGCACCCGCCCTTTCGTCATCGGGCTTGCACGCTCTCAAGGGAAAAGTCGGGTGCCATTCAGGTGCCGTCCCGCTGCATCACCAGGCTGAAAATACTCCGGGGGGAATTGAGCCCGCGAGGGCTCAAGGGGGGCAGCGCCCCCTTCCCCTGACAACCTGGGCCCTTCCTCAATAGTCCTTCTCGAAGAACACCCCCAGCCCGGTGTCGCCGGTGCTGTCGACCGAGCCCTTGGCGCGGATGTTGTCGGTCAGGTCGAGGTTGATCGACAGGCTGGTTTCGCCTTCGCCGGTGATCTCGGTTTCGGTGTAGATGTTTTCGTTCAGGTACTTGCCTGCCGTGACCGAGGCCTGGCCATCGACATCGGTGGCCACGTCGAGATTGTCGAGCCCGGTCGAGGCGCGCAGGCGTTCCAGCACGCCGTCGCCGCCCTGGCCGGTGAGCGTGGCCACCGCCGCGGCAAGCTGCGCGGCCTGCAGCGCCGAGAGCTGCGACAGGGGCTTGTCGAAGAAGAGCTGCGAGAGGATCTCGTCCTCGGGCAGGCCGGGGTTCGAGCTGAAGTCGATCTCGGGCGCCGTGGCGGTGCCGTCGATGGCGATGGAGTAGACGTAGCTGCCTGATTGCGAGGTGGCCACGAAATGCAGCAGCGGCTCGAAGCTGCCGGCCAGGCGCAGTTGGCCCTCGGTGAGATCCAGACGCTTGGTCAGGATCGACAGCCGTCCGCGCACCAGGTCGAACTGGCCCACGGGGCGGGGGGCGCCGGTGGTGCCGCCGATATCCAGCGCACCGCGCAGCTCGGCATCGAGGCCACGGCCACGGATGAAGACCGAGCTGTCGGTGACCACCCGGATGTCCAGCCCCAGCCCGCCACCGCCGCCGGAGCTGCCGCCGCCGACCACGCTGCTGCCGCTGTCGCTGCCGGTCAGCCCGGCGCGGGCGCGGGTGGTGCGGCTGGCGCGGGGTTCCGCGATGTGGCGCATCTCGGGGATCGTCTCCTGACCTCCGAAGCCGCCCGAGGGGACGCGGATCTCGGTCTCGGTCAGCCCGATCCGCCCCGCGATCCGGCCATTGCCGGCCAGCGGACCTGTCAGCGAAAGCGTCCCGTCGAGGACCGTGGTGGCCAGCCCGGCCTGGGTGAAGACCACCCGGTCCAGCGCCACGTCGAGACCGGCGGAATAGGGGGCTTCGAGCGCCACAGGGCCGCTGACCCGCAGGCGTCCGCCCTCGGAGGGGGCTGCCGTCAGGTCGAGCCGCGCACGGCCTCCGGCAAGCTGCACGTTGCCGCTGATCCCGTCGATCACCTGGCCCAGGCCCGGCGCCACGAGGCGGCCCTCCGAGAGGCTGACCTGGCCTGACAGCGCCGATAGCTGCGGCTGGCCGTCGAGCGCCAGGTCGAACCGCGCCAGCCCCGCGATGGAGCGCGGCGCGATGAAGGCATTGGCCAGCCCCAGCGGGGCCGAGCCGTCAAGGCGGATCGCCACGCTGCCGTCGGGCCGGGCGACCTCACCGCTGACCCGCGCCCGCGACCCGCCGGGGCCATCCGCCGTGGCATCGACTGCCAGGGCGCCGTTCTGCCCCGGCGTGACCCGTCCGGTCACGGTCAGCGGCCCCGAGAAGCCCTCGGCCAGGCGGGCGAGATTGTCGAGCCGGGCGTCGAGATCCAGGGTGATGTCGCTGCCCGCCACCTGGCCCGAGGCACTGGCCTCGAGCGCGGCGGAAGAGAGCGCGGCGCTGTCGATTTGCAGCACCCCCGCCTCGTCCAGGCGCAGCTCTGCGGTCACCGAGCTCTCGCCCGCGAAGAGCGCGTCGAGCTGCGGGTTGCCGATGCCGATGGAATTGCCCCGTGCCTCGGCGCTGACGCGATAGGCGGGGCCCTCTCCGCTGACCGTCGCCGCCAGCGAGAGCGGTCCGGCGCTGGTGCCGAAGGGCAGGCCGCTGTCGGGCAGGCGGGCGTCGATCTGCAGCGCGGTCTCGGCGCCGATCCGGCCGGTGGCGCGGGCGCTCAGGCCCGGCGTGTTCAGGTCGAGCCGCGACAGGGTGACCGTCTCGCCCGCAAGGCCGGCGTCAAGGCTGACAGAGCTCTGCCCGTCGAGCAGCGCATCCAGCGGCGCGATGCCGGTCGCGAGCCCCTCTCCGCCGCCCGAGAGCCGGGCGCGCAGGTCGTCGGGTTGGCCGGTCAGGCGTCCCGAAAGCTCCAGCGGACCGCCCGTGGCGCCGGTGAAGGTGCCGGAATTGGCCAGCCAGGCCTCGAGCTCCAGCGCCATGTCGCTGTCGGGGCCGGGCAGGGGGCCCGCGACCGAGAGGCGCATCGCCTCGTTGGCCAGCAGGGCCTGGTCGATGCGGGGGGCGCCCTCGTCTGGCAGGGTGGCCTTGGCATTCAGGCTGAGCCCGCTGGCCAGAAGGTCATCCAGCGCCGCGATGCCAAGCGCCAGCCGCTCGCCGCCGCCGGTGGCGGTCAGGGTGGTCTCGGTGGCGGTGCGGGCGATCTCGCCGGAAAGCGAGAAGGGCGCGGGGGTGGCCTCGGCGCCGGTCAGCAGGTTGGCATCGGCAAGCTCAAGCGCGTAGCGGATCGTGCCGTCCTGCGAGCCGAAGCGGCCCGCGCCGGTCAGCTGCATGGCCTCGGTGCCGATCCTCAGTTCGTCCAGGGTGATCCCGGTCTCGTCGCGGGTCACGTCGAGCGCCAGTTCCGCCGGGGTGGAGAGCAGGGCATCGGCCTGGGCGATGCCCGTGGCCAGCCCCTCGCCCCGACCCGAGGCGGTGATGCGCCCGGTCCCGGCGGGCAGCTGCATCTCGGCGTTCAGGTCAAGGTTTGCGGCCCCGGCCAGGTCAAGCCCGGTCAGCGGCGCGAAGGCGGTCAGATCGGCGATCTCGGCGCTGGCTTCCAGCGTCAGGTCTGCCTGGGCGCCGGTGCCCTCGTAGGAGGCCTGGCCGGTCAGCTGCAGGGCCTGGCCTGCAAGGCGCAGGTCCTCGACGGTCACCGGGCCATTGCCGAAGCGCAGATCGGCAGAGCCGGTCAGGGTCGGCCCCAGGGCGCGACCCACTGCGGGGTCCTCGGCCTGCAGGCCGCGCGCCACCAGCCCCAGGGTCAGCCGGCTGGCGCGGGTCTTGCGCAACGGCCCCGAGAGATCCAGCACCAGTTCTTCGGCGGCAAAGCCCGGCATGGCGGCCGAGAGCGCCTCGAGCCGCCCGGTCATCTCGTTCGAGCTGCTGCGGTCGAAGCGCGCCTCGATCCGGGCGGAGGCCAGCGAAAGCGCCTCTCCCATCGGCAGGGTCAGGCGTTCGGCCCCGTCGGGGGCGGCCATCAGACCCTGGATCGCAAAGGCCTCGGGCGTGCCGTCACCGTCCAGCGTCACCTGTCCCTCGAGGTTCACCGAAGCCGAGCGCAGGCGGAAGAGCTGCACGTCCAGCGCCCCGTCGGCACCGGCGGTGCCGGTGGCGGTCAGGCCGATGTCGGTGCCGAGAAAGTCGCGGTAGTCGGGCGCCATCAGCGCGGTCAGGTCGCCGCCCAGTTCGGCGGTGAATTCGCGCCCGCCATCGTCGCGGCCGCGCAGGCTGACATCACCGCTCAGGCGTTCCTCGCCATCGGTGGCCAGCAGCAGCGTGGCGTCGTATTCATCCAGCGGTCCGGTGCCGCGTGCCGTCAGCTCGACCGCCGGCGCGCCGGGAAGATCCAGCAGGTTGGCGATCAGCCCGCCCTGGGGTTCGGAGGCCGAGACATCGACCGAGAGGCTCTCGCCCTCGGGATCGTAGGCGGCGAGGATCGAGATATGCCCCTCGCGGTCCAGCCGGTCGATGTCGAGGTTGGTGTCCAGCCCGCCATCGGCCAGGCGGGCGCCCCCCTCGAGGGACAGGGTCGCGGCTTCGCCGACCACGGCCGCGCCCATCTCGAAGCGACCGATGCGCAATTCTCCGATCTCGACCGCCACCGGCAGGTCGGGGATCGAGAAACCCGAGGCCTCGGGCGAGGGGGGCTTTGGTTCGCTCTCCGGCAGGCGCTCCAGCGTGATACTTGCCGCCGACAGGGTGGTCACGTCGAGCCGCCCGCGCAGCAGGGCAGAGCGGTTCCAGTCCAGCTCGGCGTCGCGCAGGTCCAGCCAGATGCCCCGCTCGTCGGCGATGGTCAGCCGCTCCATCCGCGCCGTGGACGACAGCGCGCCCTCGAAGCCGGTGATGTCGACCTCCATCCCGTCCGAGGAAAGGGCGTTCTGCAGGGTGCGGGTCAGGAAGCCCTCGCCATCGTCGTCGGGCGCGCTTTGCTGGGCGGCAGCCGGGCTGAGCACCAGGAGCGTACAGGCGGCGAGGGGCAGAAGGCGGCGGGCGTGGGGAAGGCGCATCATCAGAAGCTCTGTCCAATTCCGACATAGACCGACACGGAGTCGGTCGCGCCCGTAACCGGCACGGCGATATCCGCGCGGATCGGGCCGATGGAGGTGTAATAGCGGATGCCCAGGCCGGCGCCGCCCTGCCATTCGCCGCCCGACAGATCCGGGTCGGCAGAGACATAGCCGTAGTCGACGAAGGCGGCGGCGCCCCAGCTCTCGCCGATGCGGGCGCGCAGCTCGGTCGAGATGGCGGCAAAGCCGCGCCCGCCGGTGGCGGTCGGCCCCGAGCCCACGCCAAGCGACTGGTAGCCCTGGCCGCGCACGCTGTCGCCGCCGCCGGACCAGAACAGCCAGTCGGCGGGGGTTTCGGCGATGGAGGGCCCGGCCAGCATGCCGAGCTGCAGCCGGCCCGCCAGCACGAAGCGGTCATCGGCAAAGCCCCGGTAGCCGCGCAGGTCGGCGCTGGCGCGCAACCCGCTGGCGGTGCCCGAGAGACCGGCGAAGGGCATCAGCTCGACCTCGGCATAGGCGCCGTCGGTGGGGTTCGTGCCATCGTCGCGGTTGTCCCAGGTCAGGCCCGTGCTCAGCGTCAGGTGGGTGAAATCGCGGGTGCCCGAGGCATCCTCGGTCTGGCTGATGCGCAGCCCCAGATCGTAATCGGCCGAAAGCGTCTCGGTGATGTAGCGATCGACGCCGACGTTCACCTCGGCGATGTCCGAGATGTAATTGGGCTCATCCTCGCGGGCGAGGTTCAGGCCGAAGACCAGGCTGCGGTCGGGGTTGCGGAAGGCGGGGTAGGTGTAGCTGGTCGACAGCGCGTAATCGATGCCGCCGGTGCCGCCGCCCAGGCCCGCGATCTCGGCATCGAAGCGCAGCCGCTCGGCGCCGCCGCGCAGGTTGCGGTGCAGCCAGTAGCCCGAGAGCGTCAGCCCGTCGGTGGTGGAATACTCGGCCCCCGCGCCCAGGCGGCGGGGCTTGGCGTCCTGCACCTCGATCCGGGTGGGCAGGGTGTCGCCGGGGCCGATCTCCTCGGCCTCGGTGACCACGGCGGAGGCGAAGGCCCCGGCCTGGCGCAGGCGGGTCTCGGCGCGGGCGATCTCGGTGGGGGAATAGACCTCTCCCTCGGGGATGCCGGCGATCTGGCGGATCCGCTCGGGTCGGACGGCGCTTTGGGTCGCGGCCTCCGACAGGGTGACGGTGCCGAAGGTCAGGCGCGGGCCGGGAGAGATGGCGAAGGCCGCATCGACCTTCTCGGTGCCGTGGTTGGCGGTGATCTGCTGCGACGAGATCCGCGCCTTGGCATGCCCCTGCTCGGCCCAGGCGGTGCGGCCCGCCTCTGCGGCCTGGCGCATGACAATCGTGCCCGCGGGCTGGCCGGTGGCGAAGCCTTCGGGCAGGACGGTGCCCTCGGGCACGGGGGCGACGCGGGCCTCACCAAAGCTGAAACGGGGGCCGGGGGTGACCTCGATCTCGATGCGCCCCACTTGCGCGTCGCGGTCCAGCGCCGAGACGCGGCTGGCTTCGCGCCCGTCGATGCGGATCGAGATCGCGCCCGAGAAATAGCCCCGCTCGTAGAGCGCGGCCAGCAGGCGGCGATAGTCGGCCTGCGCGGCGGCGATCAGCTCCTGCGCGTCCTCGATGCCATCGGCCTCGGCCTGCACCGACAGCGAGGCCCCGCGCAGCGCCTTGGCCAGCTCGCCATCACCGGCGGACAGGCTGACCTCGGCGGCCGCGAGCGGCAGCGAGGGCAGGGCCAGGGGAAGGCAGAGCAGGGCACAGCCCAGAAAGCGCGCAGAACTGCGCAGGCGCGGCAAGAGGTTCTGGCCGGGTCGCAGGGCTTTCGTCATCGGGCGCGGCACCTTCCTTTTTCGGCCGGGCAGATCCGGCGGCAACAATTCGTCGGGGCGCGCGCGCGTGCGCCGCCCTCGGGTCAAGCTAGTGCGGGGCATGGGGATTGACCAGCGGGACAAGCGTGTCGCGCGCGGGGCCAGCGGATTGCCGCAGGGCTTTCCCCGCCTGGTTGCAAGGCTGCGCGCAGAGGCGTCCTGCCTGGGGCGCGGACATGCCCGAGGCAGGGTCGTGACGCAAAGGCCAGAGCCGCGCCATGGGGGAATTCCGGACGTGACAATGACCGTCAGATTTCAAAAAATCTGCCGTAGTGGGCCAGTTTTCGCCTACCCTGACTGCGACTCGTTTCAATTGCCCGGTGTGATTATGCCAAGCTCGATTTCCAAGTCCCGGCCCCTTGCGGCCCTTTCCGCCGCCCTCGTCAGCCTTGCCGCCACGGCTGTGCCAGGGCTGGCAGAGCCCTATGAGCAAGGGGCGTTCGAGACCTACCAGCCTGATCTTTCGCGCGGCGAAAGGCTCTATCACCTGGGGGCCTGTGCCGCCTGCCACCAGGACCCAGCCGCAAGCGCCGGGGAAGAGCCGGTGCTGGCCGGGGGCATGAAGATTGATTCGCCCAATTACGGGGTGATCTCGGTGCCCAACATCACCGGCAGCGGTGCCGGAATAGGCGATTGGAGCCGGGCCGACTTCCTCAATGCCATGCTTTACGGGCAGTCGCCCGAGGGCGGCGATTACACCCCGCTCTTTCCCTATGAGTTCTACTCAGGGATGAAACCCGAGCACGTGCTGGACCTGTTTGAGTACATCAAGGCAGAGGCGCCGACGTCAGACCGCGCCTCGGAAGAACACGAGCTGACCCTGCGCTACATGCTGAAGCGCAAGAATCCCTGGCGCTATTCCTTCGAGCCCGCCTCCTACGAGGGGGCCGGCGACAACGAGCGTGATCCGCTGGCCTGGGGCGACTACCTGGTGAACTCGGTGGCGGCCTGCGGCGCCTGCCATACGCCGCGCAACTCGGCCTTCATCCTTGAGACCGACAAGGCGCTGACCGGCGGGATCTCGATCCTGGGCGAGGTCGCGGGCGATATCACCAAGGCGGCCGTCGGCGGGCTGGAGGTCGATGACTTCACCGACCATGTGCTGGGCGCGGGCAAGGGGCTGGACCTGGCGACCGCCATGGGCGGCTCGATGGCCCGCGTGGCCGCGTCGGTGGCCCAGGCCCCGGAAGAGGACCGGCAGGCGATCTACCAGTACCTGGCGGATGTCGAGGAACTGCCCAAGCCGGTGATCGAGATGGAATGCGCCGCGCCGACACCGCTGGTGCAGACCGCCTCGCCGGATCTGACGGCCAAGGTCGACGCCTATTTCAACAAGGAGTGCAAATCCTGCCACGCCCGCGGTGGCTCTGCCGCGGCGCAGGCGACGCTGGTCTCGGCGGCCAAGACCGCCGGTGACAGCGCGCTGGTGGTGCCCGGCGATCCCGGTGCCTCGGCGCTCTACAAGTCGCTGAACCGCATGCCGACCAGCCAGGCGGCCTCCGAGGCCGACAAGAAGCTCATCGCCGACTGGATCGAGAGCCTCGCGGTCAACAAGGAGCTGCTCACCGCAGAGGTGAAGGAGCCGCCGCGCGACGGCAGCCGCGGCTTCATGGGCTTTGACGCGCAGATCGCCGAGGTGCAGCAGCACCTGATCGGGCTGGACGAGATCGACCGCTCCTTCATCCGCTACTTCAGCTTCTCGCATCTTGAGAACGGCCAGCTGCCCTGCCAGTCGCTGGAGGATTTCCGCAGCCAGCACCTTGCGGGCTACGTGGCGGCGCTGAACAAGATGGTGAACTCGCTCAGCTGGGAGCCCCGCATCAAGCAGGTCGAGCCGATCCACGAGGGCGCCACGGTCTTCGCCATCGACCTGCGCGACTACGGCTGGACGCCCTTCATGTGGCAGGTGCTGGTCTCGGGGCAGATCCCCGGCCTCGACACGGCGCGCCCCTATCCCTACGGGCTGAACCCGCAGGGCTTCGAGGCCAATGCCAACCTGCGCCAGGTCGCCTCGATCACCGGCACCGGGGTGCCCGTGATGCGCGGCGACTGGTTCATCTCGAACGCCGGCCTGCCCTATAGCTACAAGTTCATGCTGGGCCTGCCCGACAACGTCCATCAGCTGGAAGAGACACGGCTGCGCGTCGACCGGGTGAACGACATCCGGAACTTCGAGGTGATGCGCGCGGGCTTCCTGGAAGGGGCCTCGGCGGTCAGCCAGAACAACCGCCTGATCGAGCGGCTGGAGCAGCCGACGGGCGGCTACTACTGGACCTCCTATGACTTTGACCGGGGCGTCGAGCCGCGCAAGCGGCTCAAGGAGACGCCGCTGGGACCGGCGGCGGCCTTCCCCGACATGCCGCATTTCGAAGAGGATGGCGGCGAGATGCTGTTCACCCTGCCCAACGGGATGCAGGGCTACTACCTGACCAATCCGACCGGGGATTACCTGGACAACGGACCGACGGCGGTGGTTTTCCTCAAGGACCCCAGCCCGATCTACGGCACCACGATCTCGAACGGGAAGGCCTGCATGGTCTGCCACACCCGCGGCCCCATCGAAGCCTATGACAACGTCCGCGCGGCGGTCGAGGCCACCGGCGCCGATATCCGGACGCTGAGCATGATCGAGCGGCTGCACCCCGACGACGACGTGCTGGAAGCCGCCTATGCCGAGGATACCGAGGTCTACCTCTCGGCCCTGGCGCGCGCGGGGGCCGACATGACCATCATGGAGGGGCCGGGCCGCTTCCACCCCGAGCCGGTCACCCATACCTCCTCGGTCTATGCCGAGAACCTCGACAAGGACCTGCTGGCGGCCGAATTCGGCCTGACCTGGGACGACTTCCAGGCCCGTATCATGAACCTGCCGCGCGGTGGCGAGGCCTTTGCCCGCGTCTCGGGCTGGCTGGCCGAGATCGAGACCCGCGGCGAGATCGAGCGCCTGGATGTCGAACTGGCCTGGCAGCAGGTCGCCGCCGGGCTCTACCGCACCACGCCGCGCGAACATCCCAGTATCTTCCAGGGCGATCTCAGGGACCACCTGCAGCTCAATGTGCCCGGCGGGACCAACTTCGTGCCGCGTCTGACACCTGCGGCGGGCGCGGGGTCCCTGGTGCAGGCCAGCGCCAGCCTGCCCGCCCCGGCCCCCAAGCCCGTGGCGCAGGACCGCCAGACCGTCCAGGCCTCCCCCGGTGCGCTGCAAAGCGGCCGTCCGGGCCTGACGGTGAATGTCGAGAACCTGCACCTGAAGGTCTGCGAAGGCGTGCGCTTCACCGTGCAGAGCGACCAGACCTGCCTGCTGGACGTGATCTATCCCGACAGCTCGGTCGGCACCTTCTTCCGGCTCTCGGAAGCGGCCATCGGCAACCCGATCCTGCAGGCCGGAGAGATCCGCCAGATCCCGCAGCCGGGCCGCGAACTGCAATCGCATACCCCCTCGACCGGGGTCGATATCGCGGTCAACTGCTACCCCGGCCTGACCAGCTACGACCAGCTTGGCACCGACCTGATGAAGACGCTGGAGGACTACCAGAAGTCCTCGCAGACCAAGAACTTCTCGGAAGTGGTCAGCACGGTGACCTCGCAGACCCTGGCGCCGGCGGCAGCCGGTGGTCATCCCGACCCGGTGGCGCAATCCAAGGTGCCGATCACCTCGGTGCTGCGCTTCACCATCGACGAGAACCGCGCCGCGCTGGATGCCGACGGGCTGTGCCTGCAATAGCGGCGAAGGCCCCCGGTTCCCTGGGCATCACCGCCGCAGCCGGGGGCTGCGGCGGGATTTGACCAGAAGGTGACTTCGGGGAAAGGTTGCGCTGGTATAGGTTTGCCCTGCCGCCGGGGGATGGCGGCAGGACCGACGAGACGGAAGACCCGACCCCGCATCCGGAGCTGCGGGCCAAGACCCTTGGGGAGAATGACGAAGATGACGAAGACGATCCGGCACCTGTGCCAGGAGGCCTCTGCCAGGGCCCTCGCTTCCGCCACCGCCGCGCTGCTGCTGCTTCTCGCCCTGATGCTGCCGGGCCCGGCACCGGCGCAGGACGTGGCCTTCAAGAACTTCTCGGAGGTGCGGGTCACGGGCCCGGTCAATCGCCAGAGCAGCACCGACAATTACGCCCTGATCATCTACAATGCGAATTACGAGGACGACGCGATCAGCGACCTCGCGGTGACCGAGCTCGACGCCCGCGCCATGGCCAGGCTGTTCCAGGACATGGGCTATCCCGAGGACAACATCATGGTTGTCGGCGATGGCACCAAGCGCGAGATCGAGGACCAGATCTTCTTCTTCACCGAGAAGCTCGACGCCGAGAGCTCGGTGGTGATCTACTACTCGGGCCATGGCATCACCTTCGACGGCGACCCGTCGAACTACATCGTGCCGGTGGACATGACCGCGCGCTCGCAGGGGGCCAACAAGTCGACCCGCGAGGCCTTCTTCAAGCGCCGGGCGGTCAACTTCAACCGCGACGTGCTGGGGGTGATCAAGGCTGCGGGCCCGAAGGGCGTGGTGGTCTTCTACGACGCCTGCCGCAACTCGCCGCTGGCGGGCTCCGATCCGACCAAGGCCGTGGGCCAGGAGCAGGGCTTCGTGCCGGCCAAGGTCGAGGGCACGGCGATCTTCTATTCCGCCCGCAACGGCGAGACCTCCCTCGCGGCGCTCTCCAACGACGACGAGGTCAAGCTCTCGGTCTATACCCGCGTGCTGATCACCCAGCTCTCGCGCAACCCCTCGATCCGCCTGTCGGACCTGCACCGAGAGCTGCAATCCTCGGTCGCCCGCATGGCGCGCAACAAGCCCGGCGGCTCGCACAGCCAGAACCCGGTGATGGAGAACGGCCTTGATTACTCGCGCTCGGAACGCAACGAGTTCTGCCTGGCGCTGGCCGATGTGAACGGGGTGCAGGGCTGCACCGGCCCCGATGGGGTGCCCGAGCCGATCGCGCCGGGCGAGCTGTCGCAGGTCTGCACCGAGGCGCCGATCCGGGGCCGCGTGGGGCTCATCCCGACCATCGCCCAGGCGCGCGAGGAACGCGACCGCTACATCCAGTGCGACGACCTGCGCGAAGAGATCAACGCCCGCATCGCCGATCTGTCCTGGGAAGAGACCAAGGCGCAGAACACCTGCGCCTCCTACCGCGCCTACCTGCAGTTCCACCCGGCCAGCATCCATGCCGACATGGCCCGCCAGAAAGAGGCCGAGGCCTGCCGCCAGCTCAGCCAGGCCGAGCTGCGCGGCCATGTCGTCAACTGCGAGACCACCGCCGCCCGGTTGGGCTTCGCCAATTTCGCCTCGGACGGCGCCGCGCTCGAGCAGGCCTCGCAGAGCTGCGCCATCGCCGCCACCGATCCCACGGTCGACAACCGCCAGATCAGCTTCCACCACGCGGTGATCATGCTGGCGCAGGGCCAGAGCGAACGGGCGCTGGACGCGCTCAAGTTCGCCGCCGGCACGGTGCCCGCGGCGGCGCTGAAGCTGGGCGATACGCTCTCGTCCGAGGATATCCCGTTGCCGCAGCGCGACCTGGCAGAGGCGCTCTTCTGGTACGAACGGGCGGCCTCGTCCTCCTCCGTCTCGGCCACCGACCAGCGGCGGGCACTTTTCCGCGTCGTCGAGCTGCAGAACGAGCTGGGCAACCCGGCGGCGGCGATGGATGCCTATACGCTGCTGATCCAGCGCGCCAACCAGACCCGCGAGATCATGGCGCACCTGCGGCAGTTCCCCGAGGGGCTGCCGGGCAAGCTCTCGCCTTCCGATGTCTATGACCTGCTGTTCTTCCGCTTCCCCGAGGGCGCGCTGGCCTACCAGATCGGCGAGGCTTGGGAAACGGGCGTGCATGGCGGTGCCAACCTCGAGCTGGCGCGCGTCTGGTACACCCGTGCCGTCGAACGCGGCTATACGCGGGCGGAAGAGAAACTCTCGGGCTCATCGGTCACGGGCGGGGCCGATGACTCGCAGCTCTGGGATGCGCTGCTTGACTGCCTTGAGCAATCCGATCGTGCGCTCAGCCCCGAGGCCAAGCTGGAGCGCGGCATCGACTGCACCGATGACTATCTCGCCCGCGCCCGCAGCGACAATCCCGACCGGCCCCAGGTCGAGGAACACCGCGAGGCGCTTCAGGCCGAGCTGGCCAGCTACCAGAGCAGCAGCGGCGGCGGCGGCCTCGACCGCTTCCTGCCCGGTGGCCAGCCCGAGGTCCCGGCGGACCCCTGGCAGACGCGCAACGGCACCTATTCGGGCCTGCGCGGCTATACCGACGGCGGGCGGCGCAGCCCCAATGCCGAATGTCTGAACCAGTACAGCTTCACCGCCACGGTCGAGAACGGCACGATCCGCTTCTGGTCGGACAACCGCAACTTCACCGGCCAGGTCGATCTCGAGGGCAATATCTCGCTGGATCGCAGCGGCCTGTCCCCGAGCTCGAAGACCGAATTCTGGATACGCGGCCATGTCAGCAATGCGCGGATGTTCTCCGGCTACTGCGGTAACGGGTATTTCCAGCTTACCGGCTACTGACCGGCCCTGTAGTCTGGGCGGAAAGGCCCATGGTCCTGGCCCTTCGGGGGGCGGGGCAGGGCAGAGGATCAAGCGGCCCGCAGTGGCCCGCAGAGCAGAAAGCGAGGGCCCATGACGAGGCTTTACAAAGAGGTCCGGGCGCGGCGGGCAGTGTCGCGGCTGGCCCCCGTCGCGGTGCTGGCGCTTGGCCTGCCAGCCCTGCTTGCCGATGCCGCCCATGCCCAGGCCGCGCCAGAGGTGACGGTGGCCCCGCTGCCCGAGGCCCAGGTCGAGGCGCAGCCGGGTTTCTCGCTGCTGGCTCCGCCACAAAGCCTGCGCCCGCAGGACCGGCCCGAGGGTCTCGCCCGTCCCGAGGCCCTGGCCCGCGCAGACGAGATCCCCGCCCGTCCCCAGGACCCCGAGACGCGGATGATTGCCCGCGCGGTGATCGGCATGCTCTCGAGCACCGACAGCGAACGCGCCTCGGAAATCGACATGGCGCTGGCCTCGGCCGCCGCGCTCACGCCTGAGCCGGAGCGCGCGCTGATCAGCTTCCTGCCGGGCGGAGAAGAGGCCCTGGCCTCGGCGCCCGATGGCTCGCTCAGGCCCCGCGCGCGCCCCGAGGGGCTGGCCCCGGCAGCTTCCCCGGTGGCCTGGTACGACACGCCCGACCAGCCCTGCGCGGCGGCAGAGGGCTTTCCCGATCCCGATATCCGGCGCAACGCCGCGAGTTTCGCCGCCGACGGAGATCTCTGCATCACCCGGCAGGGCTTCTCGGAGCATGGGCGTGACTGGCAGCTGACCGTGGTGCGCAACCTCTCGACCCGGCGCGGCCCGGTCTGGGCGGTGCTGCACGACAACGAGAACGCGGCCTTCGACGCGGCGCTCTACGCGGTCAGCAAGTACGGCGGCGCGCTGGTGGCGGTGGAGGCGGGCGAGAACCGCAGCTTCATGGGGCAGGACCCCAACCGCAACTTCGCGCTCACCGCCGCGACGGCGGCCACCTGTCGGGACATCTCGCAGAAGCCGACGCCGGGGTTCACCAATGCGATCAGCGGTTTCTTCTCGCAGCGCTACCCGGTGCTGACCCTGCACAACAACGACGACGGCTATTCGGGCGCAGGCGGGGCGGGGACGATCTCGGCCCGGCGCAGCTCGGCCTCGATGACGGGGCTGATGACGCCCAACCCGGTGCCCGGCCTCTCGGACGAGGACAACGCCATCCTGCTCGCGGGGGCCCAGCCTCTCGATCAGAACCGCTCTGCCCGCAAGGCCGTGCAGGCCTTCCATGGCGCCGGGGTGAACGTGATCTACGAACACGTCCGGCCCGAGCGCAACGATTGCTCCTTCTCCTTCTTCACCACGATGTCGGGGCTGGGGGAATACTACAATATCGAGGCCCAGCATGGCGCGCTTCAAGCGCAGAAGGCCATGGTCGACGTGCTGATGTCCTACCTGCGCATCGCCTCTCTCTGGTAGGTGCCGGCCCTTGGCGGACGTCCGGGTGACGTAGCCCCGGAACGGCCCCCGAGGGGGCCGGGCGCGGCCCCGTCTGATCGAGGGGCCGCCGGGGCGTATCAGAACTCGAAGTACTCGAAGTGCAGCTTGCGGCCGAATTGCTTCTTCAGCATGTCGCGCACCACCGGCGGGCCGCAGAAGAGCACCGCCTTCACGTCGCGCGGCCCGGCCTCGGGGCCTTTCCAGCGGCCCTTTTCCTTGGACGGATGCAGGGTGAAGGAGAAATTCTTCACCCGCGCCGCCGCCGCCTCGAATTCCTCCAGCGCCACGGCCTCCTCGGGGGTGCGCACCAGGTAGATCATCTCGACCTCGCAGCCCAGGTCATCGGGCAGGGAGCGCACGAAGGACAGGAAGGGCGTGACGCCGATCCCGGCCGCGATCCACAGCTGACGGCCCGAGCGCGGGTAGCGGAACCCGCCATAGGGGCCCTCGACCGACAGCCGGTCTCCGACCTGCAGCTCGGACAGCCGCCTGGTGAAATCGCCGAGCGCCTTGATGTTGAAGCGGATCTCGCCATCGTCGCGCTCTCCGCCCGAGATCGAGAAGGGGTGCTTTTCGCGCAGCCCGTCGCGGTGGGCGCGGATGAAGGCGAACTGCCCGGCGCGATGGCGCAGGCGGCGGTCGCCCAGGGGGCGTGCGGTGATGCCGGTGATATCGCCCTGGCGCTCGACCGAGACCACCTCGTAGCGCTTTGCCCCGAAGCTGCGCCAGAGGAAGGCGAGAAGCCACAGCACACCGCAGACCAGCCCCAGGGCGGCGAAGATCTCGGCCAGCATCTGGTAGTCGGTGGGCATCTTCAGGTTGAAGGCCAGATGGTAGCTCGCCGCGGCCCAGGGCACGAGCATGATGTAATGGGTCAGCTTCCACCAGTGATAGGGCAGGGACCAGCCGCGAAAGCTCTTGCGGCGCAGGTAGCTGACCACGCCCAGCACGATCAGGAAGTTGAAGGCGATCTCGCCCGCCTCGATGGCCGCCTTGCAGCTGTCGTCACAGGGATAGAGCTTGCCCGAGAACTCGGGCGGCGACAGCCAGTGCGCCACGGCCGCCGCCATGGCCAGATAGCCGAAGGCGCGGTGCTGCAGGAACATCTTGTCCATGCCGCCGAAGAGCCTTTCGATCACGCGCAGCCGCGCGCCCAGCAGGATGTTCAGCGAGATCGCGGCATAGGCGACCAGGCCCGCGTAGATCGCCCCGATGGCGCCGATGTCGCCGGTCGGATTGATCGCCAGCAGCACGATGCCGACAGCGATCACCAGCCCGGCCTGGGGCAGGTAACGGGTTGCTTTGTCCATGGCGCGAATGTCCTTCCGGCTGTTCTGTCCCGCCCCCGGTCCCCGGGGGGCGGGCTCAGGATAGGCAGAGCCCCGGCCCTCGGGCAAAGCTTTTCGACCCGGTGCGGGTGTCAAAACCCGTCATGGAACGTGGGGATGTCACCTGCCTCGAAGTGCAGCGGAGCGGCTGCCGCCTGTCGGTGGCAAAAGCAGACCCCGCGGCGCAGGCGTCAGGCGGGTGGGAACGGCCCGCGACCACGCGCGCGGGCGCAGGATCTGCCGCCGCCGGTCCGCAAGCCTTGACCTTTGACGCCAAAACGCGCCTCCTTTGGGAAACCATGCGCCGCGGGGAGGGTGGCGTGGACGCGGGAGGGGCAACGGGGGACCGGGGCCCGCCCCGGAGAGCCAGCGCCTGAGTTTTGTGCAGTAGCCCGGATTCCGACCTTTCGCGGCGCAGGCGGTGGCGCAGCGCCTCTCGCATCCCCGCCGGGGCTCTGCGAGGATCGGTGACCGAGGGCGCCAGTTTGCAGCGCCGCCCGGCACGCCGGACCTGCGGCTCGCTGCGGAAGTGCTTCGGAACGCCCAGCGGGCGGTGCGGGCGACAGACAGGGAAAGCGGTGCCGGCGGGCGACGGGCCTGCCGGGCCAGGAATGAACGAGAGGGGCCGTCAGAGCCCGAGGGAGACCATGACCGACACTCGGTTCTTCAACGAGATGGAAGCCGGCGAAGGTGCGCCAAGGGCGCCCTATGCCGATTACGCCAATTGGTTTTCCGGCGAAGATCCCAAGGATCTGCTGCGAAAATCCGCCGAGGCCGAAACCTTCTTCCGGCGCATCGGCATCACCTTCAACGTCTATGGCCAGAAGGACGCGCAGGAACGCCTGATCCCCTTCGACATCGTGCCCCGCATCATCTCGGGTGCGGAATGGCGGGTGCTGGAAAAGGGCATCGAGCAGCGGGTCCGGGCGCTCAATGCCTTCCTTGCCGATATCTACGGCGGCCAGGAGATCCTGCGGTCGGGCCGTCTGCCGACCGAGCTCATCGCCAAGAACGATGCCTTCCTGCCGCAGATGGTGGGGATGGTGCCTCCGGGCGGGGTCTATACCCATATCGTCGGCACCGACCTGGTGCGCACCGGCGAGAACGAATTCTACGTGCTCGAGGACAACGCCCGCACGCCCTCCGGTGTCAGCTACATGCTGGAAAACCGCGAGACGATGCTGCAGATGTTCCCCGAGCTCTTCACCAAGATGAAGGTGCGCCCGGTCTCGTCCTACCCGGCCGAGCTGCGCCGCTCGCTGTCGGATTGCGCGCCGCCCAACTTCGACGGCACCAAGCCGCGGGTGGCGATCCTGACGCCGGGCATCCACAACTCGGCCTATTTCGAGCACAGCTTCCTGGCCGACCAGATGGGCGCCGAGCTGGTGGAAAGCAGCGATCTGAAGGTCGTCGACGGCAAGGTGCAGATGCGCACCACGAAGGGCTACAAGCCCATCGACGTGGTCTATCGCCGGGTCGATGACGATTACCTCGATCCGCTCAGCTTCAACCCCGAAAGCATGCTGGGCGTTCCGGGGATCATGGATGTCTACCGCGCCGGCAATATCACCATCGCCAACGCGCCGGGCACCGGCATCGCCGACGACAAGGCGCTTTACAGCTACATGCCCGATATCGTCGAGTTCTACACCGGCGAGAAGGCGATCCTGAAGAACGTGCCGACCTGGCGCTGCTCGGAAGAGGACAGCCTGAAATACGTGCTCGACAACCTCAAGGACCTCGTCGTCAAGGAGGTCCACGGCTCGGGCGGCTACGGCATGCTGGTGGGGCCGGCGGCCTCGAAGAAGGAGCTGTCGGAGTTCGAGGCCAAGCTGCGCGCCAAGCCCGACAACTACGTGGCGCAGCCGACGCTTGCGCTGTCGACGGTGCCGATCATGACCAAGAAGGGGCTGGCGCCGCGCCATGTGGACCTGCGGCCCTTCGTGCTGGTCTCGCCCAACAGGGTGCATATGACGGCGGGGGGCCTGACGCGCGTGGCGCTGAAGGAAGGCTCGCTGGTGGTGAACTCGTCGCAGGGCGGCGGCACCAAGGATACCTGGGTTCTGGGGGACTGACGACTTATGCTTGGACGCACCGCAGGCGGACTCTTCTGGATGTTCCGCTATCTTGAACGCAGCGAAAACACCGCGCGTCTCCTCGAGACCGGGTTCCGCATCGCCCTGACCGCACAGGACAACAGCGAAAGCGAATGGGAAAGCATCGTCACCACCGCCGGTGCGCGCGAGGCCTTCGTCGAGAAATACGACGAATTCGACCAGGCCAACGTGACGAACTTCCTGCTGCGAGACCGTGACAATCCCTCTTCGGTGCTCAGCTGCATCGAGGCGGCGCGCTCGAACGGGCGCATGGTGCGCACCGCGCTCTCGACCGAGGTCTGGGAAGCGGTGAACGAGGCCTGGATGACGCTGAAGGAACAGCTGCGCCGCCCGGTTTCGGTGAAGAACCTGGCCGAGGTGCTGACCTCGGTGCGCCAGCATTCCAGCCTGGTGCGCGGGGCGCTGCATGGCACCATGCTGCGCAACGACATCTTCGACTTCTGCCGGCTGGGCACCTTCGTCGAGCGCGCCGACAACACCTCGCGCATTCTCGACGTGAAATATTACGTGCTGCTGCCCTCGGCGGCCCATGTGGGCGGCTCGATGGACAACATCCAGTGGGAAACCATCCTGCGCTCGGTCTCGGCCTTCCGCAGCTTCCGCTGGCTGCACGAGGGCGATATCGGGCCGAAGACCATCGCCGATTTCCTGATCCTCGATCGCCGCATGCCGCGCAGCCTGGCCTTCTGCTACTCCAAGCTGGTCGGCAACCTGAATTACCTCAACGGGCCGGACGAACCCGAGATGCCCTGCCTGAGGATGGCCAACCAGACCCACGCACGCCTTTCGGGGCGGACCATCGACGATGTCTTCGACGAGGGTCTGCACGAATTCCTGAAAAGCGCCATTTCCGACACCGGCCGGCTGGCCAGCCAGGTCCAGGAAGATTTTCGTTTTTACGGGTAGAGCGGTTCACCAATGCGTCTGAAGATTTCCCACACCACCACCTATTCTTACGACCGCCCGGTCGATTACGCGCTGCTGCAGCTCAGGCTGACACCGCGCAACGGGCCGGGGCAAACGGTGCTCTCCTGGCAGAGCCAGGTGTCGGGGGCGACGCAGCAGGTGGCCTACCAGGACCACTTCCGCAACGATGTCGAGCTGGTGCAGATGCACGAGGGCGGGCAGACCGTCACCATCACCTCCCAGGGCGAGGTCGAGACCGAGAACCTGAACGGCGTCATCGGCATGGTCAGCAAGGTGCCGCTGTGGATCTACCGCTCGCCCACTAGGGCGACGACCGCCGGGCCCACGGTGCGCAAGATCGCCGCCCAGGCCCGAGAGGCGCTGGCCGGGAACGCGCTGGCGGGGGTGCACGAGCTTTCGTCGCTGGTCGCCGAGGCGGTGACCTACACCAAGGGAGAGACCCATGTCGCGACCACCGCCGAAGAGGCGGCGCTGGCGGGCAAGGGTGTCTGCCAGGACCAGGCCCATGTGCTCATTGCCGCCGCGCGTCACCTCGGCCTGCCGGCGCGCTATGTCTCGGGCTACCTGCTGCTCGAGGGGCAGACCCAGCAGGAGGCGGGCCATGGCTGGGCCGAGGTCCATATCGACGGGCTGGGCTGGGTCGGCTTCGACGTGTCCAACGCGATCTGCCCCGATGACCGCTACGTGCGGGTCGCCATCGGCCGCGATTACGGCGAAGCGGCCCCGGTACGCGGTTTGCGCCAGGGCGACGCCACGGAAGAGCTTTGCGTTTCCCTTCAGGTTCAGCAATAGACTGTCGCCGTCCGACTCGTCTGCGGACCTGTGAACCGGAGCCCGAAATAGATGACCTACTGCGTTGCGATGCAGCTTGAACGGGGGCTCCTGTTCATGTCCGACACCCGCACCAACTCGGGCGTCGACAATATCTCGACCTTCCGCAAGATGTTCCACTTCGACGTGGAAGGCGAACGCTCGATCACCCTGATGACGGCGGGCAACCTTGCCACCACCCAGGCGGTGGTCAGCCTGCTGCAGGAGCGCTCGAAAAGCGCCGATGAGCGCAGCCCCGACATCCTCGACCTGCCGACGATGTTCCAGGTGGCGGGCCTGATCGGCCAGACCCTGCGCGAGGTCATCTCGCAGCATGACGACAATGGCCAGAAGGCCTCCTCGACCTTCTCCGCCACCATGCTGGTCGGCGGCCAGATCGGCAACGGAGAGCCCCGCCTCTACCTGATCTACCCGGAAGGCAACTTCATCGAAGCCTCTGCCGATACGCCCTATTTCCAGATCGGAGAGACCAAGTACGGCCGTCCGATCCTGGTGCGGGCCTATGATCCCAAGATGTCCTTCGAAGAGGCGATGAAGCTGATCCTCGTCAGCTTCGACAGCACCATCAAGGCCAACCTCTCGGTTGCGCTGCCGCTGGATTACCACGTCTACACGACCGACAGCCTGGGGCGCGGCCGCACCGGCCGCATCGAGCCCGACGATCCCTATTACCAGGAGATCTCCTCGGGCTGGGGCGTGGCGCTGCGGGAAGCCTTCAGCGGCTTGCCGGATTTCAGCTTCGAGAGCTGAGAGACCGCTTTCCCACCCCGACTCACCTCCGACAGATCGCCCGAGAGGGCGACATGCGCCGCCGTAGGGGCGCGCGGGTCTTGCCCCGCCCCGGCGGAATCCGAGGGGGGCTTCAGCCCCGCCCCGGACCCCGCGCGATGACGAAACACGACTCGTCGTGTCACCAAAACGTCGTCCATGAGCGCATGGCACGCTTAATTCCTATGCGTTAACCACCTTGTATGCCTCGCAAATGTGCACCTGCCTGTCTCGCGGGCAGATTTCTGCGGGGCAGCGACGGGGAGCTTGGCAATGAGCCGGTCTTTGCGCGTTGATGACGCTGCGCCGCGTAAGACGGCGTAGACCATGAATGTGCGGTGGCAATCCAATCTGGCGGTTCGGTCACCACCGCACGAGAAGCAACTGAAAAGCTGCTGGGGGAAATATAGGGGGGAGACGCAGCGGTTCCAACCGCTCTGGTTCTTCTTGAGGTTTCTCACAGCGCCAATAGGGGATGATTAACCCATGTCGCAATTTGTGAAGACGATGATCGGAGCCGCTGCCGGCGCGCTGATGATCACCGGCGCAGCACAGGCGCAAGAGACCATCAAGGTCGGTGTCCTGCATTCGCTGTCCGGCACGATGGCAATTTCCGAGACCACTCTGAAAGACACCATGCTGATGCTCATCGAAGAGCAGAACGCCAAGGGCGGTCTGCTGGGCAAGCAGCTGGAAGCCGTGGTCGTCGACCCCGCCTCCGACTGGCCGCTCTTCGCCGAAAAGGCACGTGAGCTGCTGACCGTTTCCGAAGTTGACGTTATGTTCGGCTGCTGGACCTCGGTGTCCCGCAAGTCCGTGCTGCCCGTCATCGAAGAGCTGAACGGCCTCCTGTTCTACCCGGTCCAGTACGAGGGCGAGGAATCTTCCTACAACGTCTTCTACACCGGCGCCGCGCCGAACCAGCAGGCCATCCCGGCCACCGACTACTTCCTGGAAGAGCTGGGCGTCGAGAAGTTCGCCCTGCTGGGCACCGACTACGTCTACCCGCGGACCACGAACAACATCCTCGAGTCCTACCTGCTCGACAAGGGCATCCCCGAGGAAGACATCTTCGTCAACTACACCCCCTTCGGTCACTCCGACTGGTCCAAGATCGTCTCTGACGTCGTGGCCCTCGGTGCCGACGGCAAGAAGGTCGGCGTGATCTCGACCATCAACGGCGACGCCAACATCGGCTTCTACAAGGAACTGGCAGCTGCCGGTATCTCTGCCGACGACATCCCCGTCGTGGCCTTCTCGGTGGGTGAAGAAGAGCTTTCCGGCCTCGACACCTCGAACCTCGTCGGCCACCTGGCTGCCTGGAACTACTTCCAGTCCGCAGATTCCGAAGCCAACGAAGAGTTCGTCGCCAAGTGGAAGGAATTCGCCGGCGAAGAGCGCGTGACCAACGACCCCATGGAAGCCCATTACATCGGCTTCAACATGTGGGTGAACGCGGTTGAGGAAGCCGGCACCACCGACGTCGACACCGTGATCGGCGCCATGGTCGGCCAGACCTTCCCGAACCTGACCGGCGGCACCGCCGAGATGCTCCCGAACCACCACCTCTCCAAGCCCGTCCTCATCGGCGAGATCCTGGAAGATGGCCAGTTCGACATCATCTCGGAAACCGACCCGGTTCCCGGCGACGCCTGGACCGATTTCCTGCCGGAATCTGCTGTCCTGAAGTCCGATTGGCCGGGCCTCGACTGCGGTATGTACAACACCGAGACCGAGACCTGCGTCCAGCGCGGCTCCAACTACTGATCTGACGATCTCCTGCTCGGGCACTTCGGTGCCCGGGCCTCGACGGGCGGGATGCCTCCTCCTCCCTTCAGATCATCCCGCCCGCCCCAGTTTTCATGCGACCTTCCCCGCAGACCTGCCGCAGGATCGAAATGCTCAATCGCCTTCTTCCGGCTGTCGCCATGGTGCTCTGCCTGTTTGTCCCCGCCTCGCGGGCGCATGCGCAGGAGCCCATCCAGCCGATCCTCCAGGAGCAGTCAGAGCTGATCCTGGAAAGCTCTCGCCGCACCATCCAGCCCGCCATCGACGCCATTGCCGCCTCGGGTCTGCCCGAAGCCCGCGAGGTTCTTGCGACCTGGGCCGCGCGCGACATGTGGCAGCGTATCGAGGATGGCCTGTTCTTCCGCGCCGAGCGCAACGAGGATCGCAGCTATACCCTTCATGATTTCGACACCGGCGAAAGCTTCGGCCCCTATGACAAGGACGCGCTTGAGCAGGTGAAGCCCAACTCGGGCATCCGGGCGCTGATCGGCTCCGCGCTGGTGCGCTACCAGCTTTCCGATCCCGACCCTGCCATCCGTGCCGAGGCGCTGGACAACCTCGACCGCAACGGCGAGGCCAGCCACATGGAGCCCCTCGCGGCCTCCATCGACGCAGAGACGGACCCCGAGCTGAAGGCGCGCAAGGAGCGCCTGCTGACCCTGCTGACCATCCGTTTCGCCAAGGACAAGGCCCTGCGCATCGCCGCCATCGAGAGCCTGGCGGGCGATCTGGACGTGGCCGTGCGCGCCACGCTGAACCCGTTGGTGGCCACCACCCTCGGTGCCGGCACCGCGCTGCCCGAGGGGCGCAACATCGCCCGCGAGCTGCGTCCGGGCACCGATGCCCTGCCGCGTGTCGAGGCCTATGAGTTGCTGGTGGCCGAAGGGCTGGCACCGAAGCTCGTCACCTCGGACGCGCTGCGTGGGATGCTGGCCGAACATATCGTGGATGGCGCCGTGGCCGGTGTGCCGCTCGAGAGCCTCTCGGACCCCGCCGCCCGGCGCGAGGCCTTCGCGGGCCTCGTCGAGGCCGGCCTGGTAGAGGCGGCGTCGACCGAGGCGGACATCGACGCCTCTCTTGCCGCCCATGTCTTCTACGAGACCTATGCCGAACCCGATGCCGAGGTGACCGAGGCGGCGGAAGAGGCGCTGTCCTCGATCGACCTCAAGGTGGGCGTGAACCAGTTCTTCGACCTGGGCCTCGACGCGCTGTCGCTGGGCTCGATCTACTTCCTCGCCGCCATCGGCCTGGCTATCACCTTCGGGGTGATGGGGGTGATCAACATGGCCCATGGCGAGTTCATCATGATGGGCGCCTACACGGGCTACGTGCTGCAGCAGGTGATCCCCGACTACACGGTGTCGATCCTGCTGGCGATCCCGGTGGCCTTCGCGGTGACCTTCGCCGCCGGGGTGGCGATGGAGCGGCTGGTGATCCGTTGGCTCTACTCCCGCCCGCTCGAGACGCTGCTGGCGACCTTCGGCGTCTCGATCGCGCTGCAGCAGCTGGCCAAGAACATCTTCGGCACCCAGGCGCGTCCGCTGACCTCGCCGGATTGGCTGAATGGCTCCTGGGTGGTGAACGACATCGTCGGCATCAGCTACATCCGCATCGCCATCTTCGTGCTGGCGCTGATCTTCCTCGGTCTCTTCCTCTTCATGATGAAGAAGACCCGGCTGGGCCTCGAGACCCGCGCCGTGACCCAGAACCCCAAGATGGCCGCTTCCATGGGCATCAACCCCGACCGGGTCAACATGCTGACCTTCGGGCTGGGCTCCGGCATCGCGGGGATCGCGGGCGTGGCCATCGGCCTCTATGCGCAGGTGACCTCCGAGATCGGTCAGCAATATATCGTGCAAAGCTTCATGACCGTGGTCGTGGGCGGGGTCGGCAATATCTGGGGCACCCTGCTGGGCGCCACGATGATCGGCTTCCTGCAGAAGGGGATCGAATGGTTCAACCCGTCCAACACGCTGGCGGCGCAGACCTACATGATCGTCTTCATCATCATCTTCATCCAGTTCCGGCCGCGGGGCATCATCGCCCTCAAGGGCCGCGCAGCAGGAGATTGACCTCATGATCCTTCACGGACATCCCGCCAATCTCGACCGCCCGCCGCTGCCCGTCATCGACGGTGGCCGCCCGGAGACCAAGACCCTCCGCGACGGGGAGCGCCGGACATGACGCGCATCTCCCGGCCTTCCCGCGACGAGACCCATTCGGGGCGCGCCCTTGCCGGGGCATCGAGCCCCCGCAAGGCCGGGGGGCAAGGCCCCCGGCGCCCGGCAACAAAGCGAGGTGCCAAATGAAAGGCAGCTTCATCGCCCGCAATCCCTCCATCCTGGTCTTCCTGCTGTGCCTGGCGGCCTTCACGCTGGTCATCACGCTGATGAGCCACGCCATGGGCACCGGCCTGGTCTCGACCTCCTTCGTCAAGACCCTGGGCAAGACGCTCTGCCTTTGCCTGGTGGCCATCGCCATGGACCTGGTCTGGGGCTACTGCGGCATCCTCTCGCTGGGCCACTTCGCCTTCTTCGGGCTCGGAGGCTACATGATCGGCATGTGGCTGATGTATGCCCGGACCGAGCTGATCGTCGCCGAGAGCCTGTCCAACGCGGCCATCCCGCCCACCGACCAGGAGGTGGTGGACGCCATCGGCACCCAGATCTTCGGGGTCGTCGGCAGTTCGGATTTCCCGGCCATCTGGGCCTTCGCCCACAGCCTGCCCCTGCAACTGGCCCTGGTGGTGCTGGTGCCGGGCCTCCTGGCGCTGGTCTTCGGCTGGCTGGCCTTCCGCTCGCGCGTCACCGGCGTCTACCTGTCGATCCTGACCCAGGCCATGACCCTGGCCCTGTCGCTCTACCTGTTCCAGAACGAGAGCGGTCTGCGCGGCAACAACGGCCTCTCGGGCCTGCAGAACCTGCCCGGCGTCTCGGCCTCGCAGGACTGGGTGTCGCTGTGGTTCCTCTGGGGCTCGGCCCTGGCGCTTGGGCTGGGCTACGTGGTCTGCGCCATGGTGGTCTCGGGCAAGTTCGGCTCGGTCATCCGGGGGATCCGGGATGACGAGGCGCGGGTGCGCTTCCTCGGCTACTCGGTGGAAGGCTACAAGCTCTTCATCTTCACCTTCACCGCGATCATCGCCGCCATCGCCGGGGCGCTCTACTACCCGCAGGCGGGGATCATCAATCCCGGCGAGGTGGCGCCCATTGCCTCGATCTACCTGGCGGTCTGGGTGGCCATCGGCGGCCGCGGACGGCTCTATGGGGCGGTCATCGGCGCGGCGCTGGTGTCGCTGGTGTCGACCTGGTTCACCGGCGGCATGGTGCCCTCGGTGCCGCTCGGCTTCTACGCCATCGACTGGGTGGACTGGTGGCTGGTCCTGCTGGGCCTGTCGTTCGTGCTGGTCACGCTCTTCGCGCCGAAAGGCATCGGCGGGCTCTTCGATCTGGTCACGGCACGGGTGGTGCCTGACCGGCACGGCGCCGACTACGGGCCCGACAAGGGATCGCTGCGCGAAGAGGAGGGCCGCAAATGAGCGCGCTTCTGGAAGTCGCCGGCATCTCGGTCACCTTCGACGGCTACAAGGCCATCCGCAATCTCAGCTTCGAGATCGGCGAATGCGAGCTGCGCGCCATCATCGGGCCGAACGGGGCGGGCAAGACCACCTTCATGGATATCGTCACCGGCAAGACCAAGCCCGACGAGGGCCGGGTCATCTGGGGCGAGATGTCCCGCAACCTGCTGAAGATGAACGAGGCGCGCATCGCCCAGGCAGGCCTTGGCCGCAAGTTCCAGCGCCCCACGGTCTTCGAGGACCAGTCGGTCTTCGACAACCTGCTGATGGCCCTGAAGAACCCGCGCAGCGCCTTCGCCTGCCTCTTCTACCGCCCCACGGGCGCCGACCGCGACCGGGTCGAGGAACTGGCCGCGGAGGTGGGTCTGAAGGAAGAGCTGCAGCGCACCTCAGGAGAGCTTAGCCATGGCCAGAAGCAATGGCTCGAGATCGGCATGCTGCTGGCGCAGGAGCCGCGCCTGATGCTGGTCGATGAACCGGCCGCCGGCATGACCCTGGCCGAACGCGAACATACCACCGACCTTCTGGTCAACCTGGCCAAGACCCGCGCCGTGGTGGTGGTGGAGCATGACATGGAATTCGTGCGCCGCCTGAACTGCCGGGTGACGGTGCTGCACGAGGGCTCGGTCCTGGCCGAAGGCTCGCTTGACCATGTCACCCGCGACCCGCGGGTCATCGAAGTCTACCTGGGGCGCTGATCATGCTGGATGTGAAAGACCTTACCCTGCACTACGGGCAAAGCCAGATCCTGAACGGGATCGACCTGCAGGCGGCCCAGGGGCAGGTGACCTGCATCATGGGCACCAATGGCGTGGGCAAGACCTCGCTGCTGAAGGCGATCTCGGGCACCCATGTGCGCTCGGGCGGCGCGGTGGCGCTGGATGGCGAGGACCTGGGCAAGCTGCCGGCGCATATGCTGGCCCGCAAGGGCATCGGCTACGTGCCGCAGGGGCGGATGATCTTCCCGCTGCTGACTGTGGAAGAGAACATGGAGACCGCCTTCGCCTGCCTGCCGCGCTCCGAGCACTACATCCCCGACGAGATCTACGAGCTCTTCCCGATCCTGAAGGAGTTCCTGCATCGTCGCGGCGGTGACCTCTCGGGCGGCCAGCAGCAACAGCTGGCCATCGCAAGGGCGATGATCACCAAGCCGAAGCTGCTGCTGCTCGACGAGCCGACGGAGGGCATCCAGCCCAACATCATCCAGCAGATCGGCAGGGTCATCGAATACCTGCGCGACCGGGGCGACATGGCCGTGGTCCTGGTCGAGCAGTATTTCGAGTTCGCCTACGGGCTGGCCGACAAGTTCTACGTCATGCGCCGCGGCGCCGTGACGGCCTCGGGCACCAAGGACGAGCTGACCAAGGATGAGCTGATGGCCGAGGTCTCGGTCTAGGCGGCGCCCCGTTCATCGGGAGACGTTCAAATGACGCCGGGAGAGGGGGCTCTGCCCCCCATCCGCTGCGCGGATTTCCCCCCGGAGTATTTCAGGCCTGGTGATGGAGCAGGTTGCGCCCCGGAAGGCGGCCTCCTTTTGCAGCAGGAGCGTGGCACGCCCTCCATGGCGAAAGTAGGTCGCCCGGATGGCTCCACCCACCTGCATCACCAGGCTGGAAATACTCCCGCCGGAGGCGTCCGGGGCCGCCACAGGCTCAGGCCTCGATCCAGATGGTGATCGGCCCGTCATTGGTCAGGCTGACCTGCATGTCGGCGGCGAAGCGGCCGGTTTCCACGGCGATGCCCTCGCCAGCCAGGGCCTCGGCGAAGAGCTCGTAGAGGCGGCGACCCTCTTCGGGCGGCGCGGCGCTGGAGAAGCCCGGACGATTGCCGCGCGAGGTATCGGCGGCCAGGGTGAACTGGCTGACCACGAGGGCCGAGCCCCCGACGTCGCGGATCGAGCGGTTCATCTTGCCCGCCTCGTCCTCGAAGATGCGCAGCTTGGCCACCCGCGCAGCCAGCTTGCGGGCGTTCTCTTCCCCGTCTCCCTGCATGGCGCAGACCAGGATCATCAGACCGTGGCCGCATTGACCGATCTGCTGTCCCTCGACCTCGACCCTGGCGCCGGTGACCCTTTGCAGCAATGCCCGCATGATGTGTCCTTTCCGTTTTCCCCGGAATAGCGGATCGCGCGGGACGGCGCGAGAGGGGCAGTCAAGGTGCCGGTAAGCTCTGGGCCCCAGTCTGGAGGCCGCAAGAGGAGGAACGACCATGCCACATGCCGATCAGGACTGGAGCCTTCTGGACGAGCTTGAACTGGCGCGCTCTGCGCTCGATCGCTGGCAGAGCCTGCACCTGGAGATGGCGCTGCGCCTGCGCCGCGGCCAGCGCAGCGGGCTGAAGCTGCTGCCACGCGAGGACGAGAGCCAATGCCGCATGGGGCGCTGCCTGGCCGAGCTGCGCAGACGCCATCCGGGAGATCCCTGGGTCGCCGAGCTTTGCCAGTTGCACGAGGATTTCCACGCCTTCGCCCATGCCACGCAGCGGATGATCGCGGCCGGAGAGGCCGAGGCGGCGCTCGCTGCCCTGACCGGGCTGGAATTCGAGGGCCGTCGCGGCGCGCTGACCGAGCGTATCTGCGCCCTGATCGCCCGCGCCGCCTAGCGGCTTTCCGAGACCCGCAGCTCCTCCGCGCCGGTATCGGAGGCGAGGGGCCCCGGACGGCGTTCCGCCGCCAGCACGGGGATCAGCGGGCGGGCTTCCTCGAGCGACATGCCGGAGCGCAGGCGGGCGTCGTAGAGCATCGAGAGCATCATCTCGTCCTGCTCGGTCAGCAGCGCGAACTCTTCGTCGTCGTTGAAGACCGAGGGGCGCGCCTCGGGGCTGTCGTTGCGCAGGCCCAGGCCCTGGGCGATCTCTTCGTGGAAACAGGCCTCGCGCATTCGCGGCGGCAGCTCCGCGCGCACCAGGGCGATGGCAGAGCCATAGCGCACGCCGCCGCGCTCGTCGGCGAAGCCCATGACTAGGCAGGGCACGTCGCGCGGCAGGTTGCGCAGCGTGGCCAGGGTCACCGCAGAGATATTGGGCACCAGCCGCGACACGATGGAGAGCATCTCGGGGCGGTCGGTCTCGGCCATCACCAGCAGGTGGAAATTGGCGCTCTCGCCGCTGAAGCTCACCGGATGGCCGGTGGTCCGCGCGAGACGGCGCAGGAGCGGGCGCAGGGTGGCGCGGTCGCTGGCGCGCTGCGCCTCGCCGACGCTGTCGCCGAAGACCGGCTTCACCCGCACCGGGCGCTCCCACCTGAGAAGCTTGCCGGGGGCCTCGGTGCCGTCGGCCAGCCGGGCGCGGCTGCGCTCGTCGAAGAAGGCGATGCGCGCGAAGTTGCGGGCCAGGTCCTCGGCGGTGAAGCCGGCATCCGGCCCGCCGCCGTCACGGCGCATCAGGTCACGGGCCAGCGCCTCCGAGAGCTGGGTCTCGTAGTAGGCTTCCAGGGCCTGGCTGGCGGCGCGGCTGGGGGCAGGCACTGCCGCCGCGCTGCGCTGCACCGGGCGCAGGCTTTCGCGTGGCGGCCCGGAGGGCTCGAGCCCGAGGCTGCAGGCAGAGAGGAGCAGGGGCATCAGCGGCAGCAGCAGGGCACGGGACAGCCGCCCCTGCGGCCCCCGCGCGCGGCCTCTGCCGCCTTGATCCGCCCGTCCCGGCGTCACCTTGGTCATGATCGCTGGTCCCCACCACTGCGATTGCTGAGGTCTTCCCTTACGACAGGCGGGCCCGGCGGGAAAGCGCCCCACCCGGCGCGAGGGGCGGGATTTGGGCGGTCTTCTGCCGGTTTTGACCGATCCGGGGCGCATATGCCCGCCCGTGGCGGTTGACGAGGCGTCATGAGGAGACTTGCCCGACCGAGGGCGGGCACGTCGGGTCGGGGGCGGCGGCACGCCGATCAAGCTTCGCTGGGCACCCCATCGGGGCGGCGCGGCCGGGGCTCAGCCGCGACCGGGACCCTTGCGGGGCGGTTTGCCACCCTTGGGGCCGGGCTTGCCGGGGCCGTTTCGATTGGGGCCGCCACGGTTGGGGCCACCGTGCCCCGAGCCACCGTGACCCGAGCCACCGCGATCGGGACCGCCGCGATTGGCTCCGGCCCGGCCTGCGCCGTCGCCACGGCCCCTAGGCGCATCGCTAGAGGCGGCGCCGAAGCCGCGGCCCTTGCCCTCGGCGGTCTTGCCGCCGGAGGTGCGGCTGCCGAAGGTCTTGCCGGTGAAGCCCTTGCTGCCCGGAGTCTTCCCGCCCGCTGTCTTGTCGCCGCCGGCACCTCTGCCGACCGCCTTGCCACGGGAGTCCTTGTCACGGGACTCCTTGCTTCGGGGGCCCTTGCCGCGGGGCGCCTCGCCCATGTCCTCGGCCTCGAGGATGCGGCGGCTGCCCTTGCCCGGTTTGCCCTGAGCAGACCTGTCCTGACCGGGCTTGCCCGCGCCGGGTCGGTCCTGGCCGGGACGGCCAGGCCCCGCGGTGCCGACGATCTTGCGGGCCGGGCGGCCCTTGCGGGTGACGTAGCGGACGGGGGCCTCTTCCTCGGGGGGCTCGATGCCCAGCTGGTCGCGCAGGACCTTGGGGCGGATCTCTTCGACCGCGCCGGAGGCCAGCTTGCCCAACAGGAAGGGGCCGTAGCTGATGCGGATCAGGCGGTTCACGGTCAGCCCGACGCTTTCCATGGCACGGCGGATCTCGCGGTTCTTGCCTTCGCGCAGGCCGACGGTCAGCCAGGCATTGGCGCCCTGCTGGCGGTCGAGGCTGACGGCCATGGGCTGGAAGTGCTCTCCGTCCAGCACCACGCCTTCGCGCAGCGGCGCGAGGCTGGCGTCGGTGGGGTTGCCCTTCACCCGCACGCGGTACTTGCGCACCCAGCCGGTCTCGGGCAGCTCCAGCTTGCGTTTCAGCTCGCCGTCGTTGGTCAGCAGCAGCAGGCCTTCGGAATTGAGGTCGAGCCGCCCGACGGTGATCACCCGCGGCAGATCCTCGGGCAGGGCGTCGAAGATCGTCTCGCGGCCCTGTTCGTCCTTGGCGGTGGTCACCAGCCCCGTGGGCTTGTGGTACATCCAGACCCGCGTGCGTTCGGGCGCGGCCAGGGGCTTGTCATCGACGGTGATCACGTCGGCGGCGGTGACGTTCAGCGCCGGGCTGTCGATGGTCTTGCCGTTCACGGTGACCCGCCCTTCGGAGATCATCCTCTCGGCCTCGCGGCGGCTGGCGACACCGGCGCGGGCCAGCACCTTGGCAATCCGGTCCCCGGAGGGGGTGGCGGAGGGCGTGTCACTGCGCGGGGGCGTGGCGGGGCGTTTGGGGTTTTTCGGGCTCATGGCCCGGCTCTAGCGCAGGTTGCGCGCTTGCGAAAGCGCTTCTGTGCGGGCAGAGAAGGCTGATGAGCAAGAAACACCCGCAATTTACCTCTCATATGGAGGCGGCCCTGGCCGAAGCCCGCGCCGCCGCCGCGCGGGGCGAGGTGCCGGTGGGGGCGGTCCTGGTGGCCCCCGATGGCCGGGTGGTGGCCCGCGCGGGCAACCGCACCCGAGAGCTGTCGGACCCCACGGCCCATGCCGAGGTGCTGGTGATCCGGGAGGCCTGTGCGCAGGCGGGGTCGGAGCGGCTGCCGGGCCACGTGCTTTACGTCACGCTCGAGCCCTGTCCCTTCTGCGCCGCCGTGATCTCGGCCGCGCGGATCGCCCGGCTGGTCTATGGCGCGGCGGACCCGAAGTCGGGGGGCGTGGCGCAGGGGCCGAGGATCTTCGCCCAGCCCCAGGCCCATCACGTGCCCGAGGTACTGGACGGGATCGCGGCGCGTGAGGCGGAAGAGCTGCTGAAGGGGTTCTTCGCGGCGAAGAGGGGAGGGGGCGCTGCCCCCTCTTGAGCCCGTGCGGGCTCAATTCACCCCCGGAGTATTTTCAGCCTGGTGATGCAATCAGGGGCTGCGGCGGCGGTGGTGCCTTCGGGCCCGGCGCCGTGCGCTGCGTTAACCGGAGGCGTGTCGGTGTTTCGCACCGATGCGATACCGACAGGATACCGACGTGATACCGATGTTGCGTTCGGTGGCGATTCGCCCTTGTTAACAAGGGCGATCCGGGCGCGTTCCGCAGCCGGGGCGCCAGAGCCCCGCACGCCCAGGTAGGGCGGGGTTAACCCCGCCCCCAGGCTCAGGCCCTGAGGGTGGCCCCGCGGCTCAGCCGCGGAAGAAGCCTTCGTAGATCGGCTCCAGCGTGCCCTGCTCGAAGAGCGAGGAGACCGAGGTGCCGTTCCAGATGTTGAGGATCGCCTGGGCGAACATCGGGGCGGTCGGCAGCACGCGGATCTTCTGGCAATTGGCAACGGGTTCGGTGGCGGCGATGGAGTCGGTGATCACCAGGTTCTCCATCACCGAGTTGGTGATCCGCTCGACCGCGGGGCCCGAGAGCACGCCGTGCGAGATATAGGCATGCACTTCCTTGGCGCCGAAATCGAGCAGCAGCTCGGCCGCCTTGCAGAGCGTGCCGGCGGTGTCGCACATGTCGTCGACGATGACGCAGATCTTGTCCTTCACGTCGCCGATGACCGTCATCTCGGCCACTTCGCCCGGCTTCTCGCGGCGCTTGTCGACGATGGACAGCGGGGCGTTGATGCGCTTGGCCAGCTCGCGGGCACGGGCCACGCCGCCGACGTCCGGCGAGACGACCATGATCTCGTCCAGGCGATCCTTGAATTTCTCTTTGATATCAAGGGCAAAGATCGGGCTGGCATAGAGGTTGTCGACCGGGATGTCGAAGAAGCCCTGGATCTGCGCGGCGTGCAGATCCATCGTCAGCACGCGCTCGACACCGGCTTCGACCAGCATGTTGGCAACCAGCTTGGCGCTGATCGGGGTCCGGGCCTTGGTGCGGCGGTCCTGGCGGGCATAGCCGAAGTAGGGGATCACGGCGGTGATGCGGCTGGCCGAGGAACGGCGCAGCGCGTCGGTCATGATCAGCAGTTCCATCAGGTTGTCGTTGGCGGGGTTCGAGGTCGACTGGATCACGAACATGTCTTCGCCGCGGACGTTCTCGAAGACCTCGACGAAGATCTCGCCGTCATTGAAGCGCTCGACCCGCGCGTCGACCAGGCCGACATTCATGCCGCGGTGCATCGACATGCGGCGGGCGATGGATGTCGCCAGCGGCATGTTCGAATTGCCCGCGATCAGCTTGGGTTCGATAATGTTCGGCATTGGGTGTCTCCGGGAGGCAGCGGCCCGCAGCGGGCTCGGAATGACAGATTCGTGACGTTGATCACGCCTTAGCACCCCGCTAACGTCTTGCCAAACGGCACAACTCCGAGGAGAGAGCACTTGGCCCCCCATATCGACTATTATTTCACGCCTGTATCTCCCTGGACCTACCTGGCCGGCGACGGGCTGGAGCAGATCGCCGCCCGCACCGGGGCAAGCATCGCCTACAAGCCGGTGGATCTGATGAAGGTTTTCGCGCAGACCGGGGGCACGGCCCTGGGTGAGCGGCCCCCGGCGCGGGTCGAGTACCGCATGCAGGAGCTGAAGCGCGCGCGGAAGAAGCTGGGCATGGACCTGGTGCTGCAGCCCGCCTATTTCCCGACCAACCCCGCGCCCGCGAGCTACGCGGTGATCGCGGCCGAGAAGGCCGGGGGCGGCGACACGGGCAAGCTGGTGCAACTGCTGCTGCGCGCCTGCTGGGCCGAAGAGAAGAACATCGCCGAGGACGAGGTGATCCGCGAGGCGCTGGACCAGGCGGGCTTCGATCCGGGGCTGGCCGACAGCGGCTTGCTGACCGGCGCCGAGACCTTCGTGGCCAATACGGAGGAGGCTGTGGCGAACGGGGTCTTCGGCTCTCCCTTCTATATCGTCGACGGGACGGAACGCTTCTGGGGGCAGGACAGGCTGGCCGACCTTGAAGCCCATCTCACGGGCCGGCTCTGATGCGCAGCGAAGGGCGCTACCTCTGGGGGAAGGAGGGGCGCAAGGTGCTGATGTTGCACTGTTCTCTGGCCCATGGCGGGGCCTGGGCCGGGATGGCGCGGGCGCTGCCGGTGCAGGCCCTGGCGGTGGATCTGCCGGGGCACGGGCAGGGGCCCGAATGGGATGAGGGACAGAGCTTCCAGCTGCAGGCGCGCCGCCTGGCAGAGGCGGCGGCAGAGGATTTCGGCGCGCCGCTCGACGTGCTGGGGCATTCCTTCGGCGCCACCGTGGCGCTGCGGCTGGCGGTGGACCGGCCTGATCTGGTGCGCTCCCTCGCGCTCTACGAGCCGGTGTTCTTCACCCCCGCCTTCCGCGCCTTTCCCGGACTTGAGGCGCATCACAACGCGCAGCTCGCGCCCTACCAGCAGGCCTGGGAGGCGGGCGACCGAGAAGGGGCCGCGCGCGCCTTCATGGCGGTCTGGGGCGATGGCCGCCCCTGGGAGGCCCTGCCCGAGGCACAACGCCGCAGCTTTGCCGAACGGGTCCATCTGATCAATGCGATCCGGGATACCAACTATGGTGACCCGGTCGGGATGCTTTCCGAGAAGCGGCTGGCGGGGCTCTCCTGCCCGGTGCTGCTGATGGATGGCTCTGAAAGCCCGATCTATGTCTCGCGGATCAATGCCGCCTTGCAAGCCGAGATGCCCTGGGCGCGGCGCAGCGTGATCGAGGGCACGGGCCACATGGGGCCGCTGTCGCACCCCGGTGCGGTGGCGAGGGAGGTTCAGAACTTCTGGGCCGAATGTGAAAGCCCGGTCAGCGGCTAGGGCTGGACCGGGCTGATTGCCAGCGGCTTTCCCTGCAAGGCAGAGCACGACCGGGGAAATCGAAGAAAGTGAAATTGCTTGCGTGGCGAAATTCAGGCTATGCCTGAGCTGTGCCGCGCAAGCAATTATGCCTGCCTTGAAAATTGCGGATCTTGCGAAAGCGTAAATGCTTGCGCATCGCATGAAGCTGCGCGCGCAAGCCCTTGGGGTGCTGGCCTGATGATCTAGCCTCGGGCGAGGTCCAGGAAACGCGAGATTTCACTCTCGGGCAGGGACCAGTCGCAGACGAAGCGGGCCGAGAGCATCTCGTCGTCGTCCCCCTCGGTCGAACCATGCAGGCAATAGCGCGCTCCGGCCTCCTGCAGGCGGCGGTGGGTGGCGCGGGGCAGCGCGGCAAAGAGGATATTGGCCTGGGGCTCATGCTCGAAGACGGCACCGATCTCTTTCATGCCCCTGGACAAGACGCCCATGTTGGCATTCGAGCGCCGCGCCAGGTCGAGCCAGAGATCGTCTTGCAGATAGGCCTGCATCTGGGCCGAGAGGTAGCGGTGCTTCGAGAAGAGATGCGCGCCACGCTTGCGGCGCAGCTCGAATTCCCAGGCTTTCTCGGGGTTGAAGAAGATGACCGCCTCGACCCCGACGCAGCCGTTCTTGGTACCGCCGAAGCTGACCGCATCGACACCCGCGCGCCAGGTCATCTCGGCCGGTGTGCAGCCGAGCGCCACCAGCGCGTTGGCGAAACGGGCCCCGTCGAGATGGGTGGGCTGGCCCGCGCGTGCGGCAACCTCTGTCAGCGCGGCGATCTCTTCACAAGAATAGATGCGTCCCTTTTCAGTGGCTTGCGTAATCGTCAGCGGACCGGGCTGCGCAGAATGCACCGCGATATCGGCGCTATCGCCCATCACGGCGGCCAGGTCCGAGGGCGCGATCTTGTCGCTGTTGCCAACCGGGGTCAGCTTGCCCGCGCCCATGTAGAACTCGGGCGCATTGCATTCATCTTCGTAAACATGGGCGACCGGAGAGCAATAGGCCGTCTGCCAGGGCTCCGACAGGGTGGCCAGCGCCAGCGAGTTCGCGGCGGTGCCGGTGGCGACCAGGTAAACCGCGGCTTCGGGGGCCTCGAAAATCTCGCGCAGGCGCGCGCGGACGCCCTCCATGATCTCGTCATTGCCATAGGGCATGGCGAAACCTTCGTTGGCACGGGTCATGGCCTCGATCACCTTGGGGTGGGCGGGGCCTGCGTTGTCGGATGCAAAGTACATCAGAGCGGTTCCTCTATGATGTGATCCTCCCATTCGTCGTCATCGACCTCGAACTCGGGCACGGTCATGCCCCGGACCGAGACCCCGGCCTTGTGGACCGACTCCGGATCACCGGAAATCAAGGGGTGCCAGTCATATAGAGGCCGTCCCTCATGCAGCAGCCGATAGGCACAGCTCTGCGGCATCCAATACATGTGGCTGTCGAGGTTCTGTAGCTTCAGCGTGATGCATTCGGGCACGAACTGGTGTCGGATCGGGTATTGCGAGCAGAGACAGCTGTCTCCGTCCAGCAGACGGCAGGCGACATTGGTCAGCGCCACCTCGCCGGTCTCTTCATCTTCAAGCTTGTTGAGGCAGCATTTGCCGCAGCCGTCGCAAAGCGCTTCCCATTCGGCCACGGTCATGCGCTTCAGCGGGACCGTCTCCCAGAAACGCTCTCGCAGCCCGTCGCGGGGGATCCGACCGTCGCTCATAGCGTGCCCAGGATGTCCCGTGCCTGTAGGCAGTCGCGGTCCATCTGTTCGATCAAGGCGTTGATATCAGTGAATTTCTCTTCGGGTCGCAGGAAATCGACGAGACCGACCGAGATCTGCGAGCCGTAAAGGTCGCCGCGGAAATCGAAGAGATAGGTCTCGAGGTTGGGTTCCTGCCCGCCGAAGGTCGGGCGCAGGCCAAGAGAGGCGGCCCCATGGTAGCTGCCGGCATGGGGTCCGGTCAGCACATCGACCAAAACTGCGTAGACGCCGAAGCGCGGGCGGTGCAGATCGGTCAGCGCCATGTTGGCGGTGGGAAAGCCCAGGTCACGGCCGCGCTGATCGCCACGGATCACCGTGCCTTCGATGCGATGCCAGTGCCCCAGCATGGCCGCCGCATCCCGCGGCAACCCGTCCGACAGCGCCTTTCGGATGGCAGTAGAGGAAACCTCTAAACCTTTCCTTTCCAAAAGCTGCGCTACGGAGGTGCCAAATCCCTCGGATTCGCCGTATTTTTGCAGATCCTCAACTTTCCCGGCCCGTTTGGCGCCGAAGTGGAAATCTGCGCCCACCACGACGTGCCGTGCACCAAGCCCATCCGAGAGCACGCCCTTGGCGAATTCCTCGGGGCTGAGCGCGGCGAGGGCGGAGGTGAAGCTGAGCTCGTAGAGCACGTCGACGCCCAGCTTCTCGAGCCGATGCGCGCGCGCGGCGGCATTGGTCAGCCGGAAGGGCGGGGCATCGGGGGCAAAGAACTGGCGGGGGTGGGGCTCGAAGGTCATCACGCCAAGGGGCGCAGAGAGACGCTGGGCCTCGGCGCGCGCGATGTCCAGAACGGCCTGGTGGCCGAGGTGGATGCCGTCGAAATTGCCGATGGCGACAACGGCGCCACGCTCGGCTTCCGAGACGAACTGGTAATCCCTGACGATCTTCATGGCCGAGGCCTACTCTGCCCGAAAGGGCGTGGCAAGGGGCGCCGCGACGGACGCCCCAGGCCAGGGATCACATCTCGGCGTAAAGCGGGAACTTCGCGCAGAGGGCTTCGACTTCGGCCTTCACCTTGGCCTCGACTTCGGCGTTGTCGTCGATGCCGTTGGCGGCCAGGCCGTCGACCACTTCGACGATCCAGTCGGCGATCTGACGGAACTCTGCTTCACCGAAGCCGCGCGTGGTGCCCGCCGGGGCACCAAGGCGGATGCCGCTGGTCACAAAGGGTTTTTCCGGGTCAAACGGCACGCCGTTCTTGTTGCAGGTGATATGCGCACGGCCCAGGGCGGCCTCTGCGGCCTTGCCGGTGACGCCCTTGGGGCGCAGGTCAGCCAGGCAGAGGTGGTTGTCGGTGCCGCCAGAGACGATGTTGATTCCACCCTTCATCAGCTGGTCGGCCATGGCCTGGGCGTTCTTCACCACCTGGGCGGCATAGTCCTTGAACTCGGGGCGCAGCGCCTCACCGAAGGCCACGGCCTTGGCGGCGATCACATGCATGAGCGGGCCGCCCTGCAGGCCGGGGAAGACGGCCGAGTTGATCTTCTTGGCGATATCCGCGTCGTTGGTCAGGATCATGCCGCCACGGGGGCCGCGCAGCGACTTGTGCGTGGTGGTGGTGCAGACATGGGCGTGGGGCAGGGGCGAGGGATGCTGGCCGCCGGCCACGAGGCCCGCGATATGCGCCATGTCGACCATCAGGTAGGCGCCGACCTCATCCGCGATCTCGCGGAACTTGGCCCAGTCCCAGACGCGGGAATAGGCGGTGCCACCGGCGACGATCAGCTTGGGCTTGTGCTCGAGCGCGCTCTCGCGGATGGCGTCCATGTCAAGCAATTCATCTTGCTTTCTAACGCCGTAGGAGACGACGTTGAACCACTTTCCGGACATGTTCACCGGGCTGCCGTGGGTCAGGTGACCACCGGAGTTCAGGTCCAGCCCCATGAAGGTGTCGCCGGGCTTCAGCAGCGCCAGGAAGACCGCCTGGTTCATCTGGCTGCCGGAGTTGGGCTGCACGTTGGCGAAGCCGCAGCCGAACAGATCCTTGGCGCGCTCGATCGCCAGTTCCTCGGCGATGTCGACGTATTGGCAGCCACCGTAGTAGCGCTTGCCCGGATAGCCCTCGGCATACTTGTTGGTCATGACCGAACCCTGTGCCTGAAGCACGGCAAGGCTGACGATGTTCTCCGAGGCGATCAGCTCGATCTCGTTGCGCTGGCGGCCCAGCTCCTTCGTGATCGCGCCGAAGATCTCGGGATCGCGGGCTTCGAGGGCCTCAGTGAAAAAGCCGGTATCCGACATGGGCGTTCTCCTTGGTCAGGTTCAGGGCTAGTTAGCGCTTTGGCCGCGAGGTCGGAAGGCCCCAAATCGTCATGATGATCATGAAAAGCGGCGTAATGGTGCGCTTTGCTGGCCGGGGCTGGTGCGCTGCGGGGATTTGTGCTTGTTTCGGACCCGAATGAAAGCTTTCGGAAACCGGCGGTTGCACCCGGAGACGGGGCTTCGCGGAGGCACGGCAGATGAGCATCAAGATCGCGTTTACCGCCAGTCGGGGGCAGACGGCGCAGGCGGCACGCAAGAGCCTGTCTGCCCGTTACGGCGCCGTGCCCGAGGCGGAGGCGGATGTGATCGTTGCCCTGGGCGGTGATGGCTTCATGCTGGCGACGCTGCACCGCACCCAGGCGCTGCCGGCGCCGGTCTATGGCATGAACCGTGGCACCGTCGGCTTTTTGATGAATGAATTCAACGAAGTTGACTTGGTGCAACGCCTTGAGGGCGCCGAGGAAGAGGTGATCAATCCTCTCCACATGCGTGCCACGCGCGCCGACGGCAAGGTGCAGGAAGCCCTTGCGATCAACGAGGTATCCCTGTTGCGCGCGGGTCCGCAGGCGGCGAAGCTGCGGATCTCGGTCGACGGGCGGGTGCGCATGGACGAGCTGGTCTGTGACGGTGCCCTGCTGGCGACGCCCGCGGGATCGACGGCCTATAATTACTCGGCCCATGGGCCGATCCTGCCCATCGGATCTGACGTGCTGGCCCTGACGGCCATCGCCCCCTTCCGGCCCCGGCGTTGGCGCGGTGCGCTGCTGCCAAAAGAGGCAAAGATCCGTTTCGACGTGCTGGAGCCCGAGAAACGCCCGATCATGGCCGATGCGGACAGCCGCCGCTCGGTGTCGAACGTCCTGTCCGTCGAGGTGGGCTCTGACCCCTCGGTTTCGCACCGTATCCTCTTCGATCCGGGCCACGGCCTGGAAGAGCGTCTGATCCGCGAGCAATTCGTCTGACGCCACGGGTTCCACCGCAAAGAGGAAATCTTTGCGCGGAACTTCCACCTCTCTGGCGGGTTCTTCGGATGACGGATGCAAGGCGCATCCGCAACCTGCCCGAAAGGAGGACCCTATGAACTGGGATCGTATCGAAGGCAATTGGAAGCAAATCAAGGGCGAGGCGATCGCCCAATGGGGCAAGCTGACCGAAGACGACGTCGACTTGATCGACGGTCGCCGCGAGCAGCTGGTCGGCAAGATCCAGGAGCGCTACGGCGTTGCCAAGGACGAGGCCGAAGCCCAGGTGCGTGACTTCGAAAAGAAGTACTGACACCACGCTGATTGTAGAGAAAGGGCGGCCATCTGGCCGCCCTTTTCCCTTTTTTTCAAGGCTATGGCCTCAGCAGTCCTGGGTCTCCGGCGCGAGGCCGATGGATTTCAACGCCACGCGGATCTCGTCGAGGATCGCCGGATCGTCGATGGTCGCGGGCATCTTGTAGCTCTCGCCATCGGCAATCTTCACCATCGTCGCGCGCAGGATCTTGCCCGAACGCGTCTTGGGCAGCCGGTCGACCACCACCGCCTGCTTGAAGGCCGCGACCGGGCCGATCTGCTCGCGCACCAGCGCCACGCATTCCTTCACGATCTCGGCATGTTCGCGGTTCACGCCCGCCGAGAGGCAAAGGAAGCCCAGCGGAGCCTGACCCTTCAGCTTGTCGGACATCCCGATCACCGCGCATTCGGCCACATCCGGGTGAGAGGCCAGGACCTCCTCCATCGCGCCGGTCGAAAGCCGGTGCCCGGCCACGTTGATCACATCGTCGGTGCGCGCCATGATGTAGAGGTAGCCATCCTCGTCCACCATGCCCGCATCGCCGGTCTCGTAGTAGCCGGGGAAGGTGGTCAGGTAGGACTTCAGGTAGCGCTCTTCGGCGTTCCAGAGCGTCGGCAGGGTGCCGGGTGGCAGCGGCAGCTTGATGGCGATGGCGCCCAGCTCTCCGGCGGGCAGGGGGTGGCCGTCCTCGCCCAGCACCTGCACGTCATAGCCCGGCATCGGCACGGAGGGAGAGCCCAGCTTGACCGGAAGTTCCTCTATCCCCAGGGGGTTGGCCGCGATGGCCCAGCCGGTCTCGGTCTGCCACCAGTGGTCGATCACGGGCACGCCGAAGTGTTTCTGTGCCCATTTGATCGTATCGGGGTCGGCGCGCTCGCCGGCCAGGTAGATGGCCTGCAGCTCATGGGCCTTGTAGCGGCGGATCCACTCGCCATCCGGGTCCTCGCGCTTGATGGCGCGCAGGGCGGTCGGGGCGGTGAAGAAGCTCTTGATGCGCTGGTTCTGGATGATGCGCCAGAAGACACCGGGGTGAGGTGTGCCGACGGGCTTGCCCTCGAAGACCACGGTGGTGGCCCCGGCCAGCAGCGGGCCGTAGCAGATATAGCTGTGGCCGACGACCCAGCCCACGTCCGAGGCGGCCCAGAAGCGGTCTCCGGCGTCGATATTGTAGACGTTCTTCATCGACCATTGCAGCGCGACCAGGTGCCCGCCGGTGTGCCGCACGACCCCCTTGGGCTGGCCCGTGGTGCCCGAGGTATAGAGGATATAGGCCGGGTGATTGCCCTCGACCGGCACGCATTCGGCGGGCTTCACGCCGTATTGGAACCCGTGCCAGGAGAAGTCACGCCCCTCGACCAGCTTGGCAACCTCTTGTTCACGCTGGAAGATCACGCAGAACTCGGGCTTGTGTGCAGCGATCTCGATGGCCTCGTCGAGCAGCGGCTTGTAGTGCACCACCCGGTTCGGCTCGAGCCCGCAGGAGGCGGCGATGATGGCCTTGGGGGTGCAATCGTCGATCCGCACGGCCAGCTCATGGGCGGCGAAACCGCCGAAGACCACCGAATGCACGGCGCCCAGGCGGGCGCAGGCCAGCATGGCCTCCAGCGCCTCGGGGATCATCGGCATGTAGATGATGACGCGATCGCCCTTCTCGACGCCGCGCATCCGCAGCGCACCCGCCAGCGAGGCGACGCGCCTTTGCAGCTCGGCATAGGTGATGCCCTTGGTGGCATGGGTGATCGGGCTTTCGTGCTGGATGGCGATCTGGTCGCCCCGGCCCGCCTCGACGTGCCGGTCCACCGCGTTCCAGCAGGCGTTGACCATCCCGTCCGAGAACCACTCGTAGATCGGTGCCTTGTCGTCAAAGAGCGCCTTGCTTGGCTTTTCCTCCCAGTCGATGGCCTCTGCGGCCTGCATCCAGAATGCCTCGGGGTTCGCCTGCCAGGCGGCGTAGACCTCCTTATAGGACATGAGACTCCTCCTTCATCTCCCTGGGTAAAGGGTAGGGGAGGGGTTCCTGATCGGGCAAGCGGCGAAATGGCGCGTCAGGGCGCAGGAGGGGATGAATTTGCAAAACCGCGACAAGTTGTCCTGCAAAGTTTTGCAAACCTACCGGAAATATTCAGAAATCGGCAAAGGGCAGCGAGTTTTGCAAAGTATGCAAAGCCATTGCTGCAAAATTCTGCACAGCGGAAAGATATATCCGCTGTGCAGGGATTCGCGGATCAGCTGTAGTGAGCGACCGGCGTGCCGGCGATGGCGGCCATGTTGAGCAGCCCGCGCGCCGTGATCGAGGGGCTGACGATATGGGCGCAGTTGCCCATGCCCATCAGGATCGGCCCAACCTCCAGCGCGCCACCCTTCATCTTCAGGATGTTGCGCACGCCCGAGGCCGCATCCGCCTGGCCGAAGACCAGCACGTTTGCCGCTCCCTGCAGCCTGCTGCCGGGGAAGACGCGCTCGCGCAGCTCCGGGTCGAGCGCCGAGTCGACGTTCATCTCGCCCTCGTAGAAGAAATCTCGGGGCTTCTGGTCCAGGATCTCCATTGCGCCGCGCAGACGGCGGGCGGTCTCGGTATCTTGGTTGCCGAATTGCGAACGGCCGCAGAGCGCGATCTTGGGCACGAGGCCGAAGCGCTTCACGTGACGGGCCGCGCCGATGACCGCCTGAGAGATCTCTTCAGCCGTCGGATCCGACCAGACATGGGTGTCGGCGAGGAAGAGAGGGCCATCCTCAAGGATCATCAGCGAGAGCGCGCCATGGGGGCGGCGCTCGGGGCGGCCGAGGATCTGCTGGATGTACTTCAGGTGCCAGCGGTATTCGCCGAAGGTGCCGCAGATCAGCGAATCCGCCTCGCCGCGATGCACCATGACCGCGGCAATCGCCGTGGTATTGGTGCGCATGATTGCGCGGGCGAGGTCCGGGGTGACGCCCTTGCGGCACATGATCTTGTGGTAGGTCGTCCAGTAGTCACGATAGCGCGGATCGCTTTCCGGGTTCACCACGTGGAAGCTTTCGCCCGGACGGATCGTCAGGCCGGCCCGTTCGCAGCGCGAGGCGATGACATCGGGGCGGCCGATGAGGATCGGCTGCTCGGGCGTTTCCTCGAGGATGGCCTGGGCGGCGCGCAGCACGCGCTCATCCTCGCCATCGGCGAAGACGATGCGACGCGCGGCGGTGCCGGCGGCCTCGAAGACCGGACGCATCAGCAGCGCCGACTTGAAGACCGAGCCATTGAGGCGCGCCTTGTAGGCTGCGACATCCTCGAGCGGACGCGTCGCCACGCCGGACTCCATGGCCGCCTTGGCAACGGCGGTCGAGACCACGCCCGAAAGTCGCGGATCGAAGGGCTTGGGGATCAGGTAATCGACGCCGAAGGTCAGCTTTTCGCCCTGGTAGGCGGCGGCGGCTTCGGCCGAGGTGGTGGCACGGGCCAGGGCCGCGATCCCCTCGATGCAGGCGATCTGCATCTCGTCGTTGATCTCGGTCGCACCGACATCCAGCGCACCCCGGAAGATAAAGGGGAAACAGAGGACGTTGTTGACCTGGTTGGGAAAATCGCTGCGGCCCGTGGCGATGATCGCGTCGGGCGCCACCTTGCGGGCCTCGTCCGGCATGATCTCGGGGGTGGGGTTCGCAAGGGCGAAGATGATCGGCTGCGCGGTCATCTGGCTGACCAGCTCGGGCTTCAGGACGCCGGGGCCGGAGAGGCCCAGGAACATGTCCGCGCCCTCGATCACCTCGGCCAGGGTCCGCTTGTCCGAGCGTTGTGCGAAGGCGGCCTTCTGCGGGTTCATGTCCTCTTCACGGCCCTCGTAGACCAGGCCATGGATATCGCAGAGCCAGACATTCTCGCGCTTCACGCCCAGCTTGAGCAGCATGTTGAGACAGGCGATGCCCGCCGCGCCGCCGCCGGTCGAGACGATCTTGACGTCCTCGAAATTCTTGCCGGCCACCCGCAGGGCGTTGGTGGCTGCAGCCCCCACCACGATGGCGGTGCCGTGCTGGTCGTCATGGAAGACGGGGATGTTCATCCGCTCGCGGCACAGTTTCTCGACGATGAAGCAATCGGGGGCCTTGATGTCTTCAAGGTTGATCGCGCCGAAGGTGGGCTCCAGCGCGCAGACGATATCCGCAAGCTTCTCGGGGTCGCTCTCGTTGACCTCGATGTCGAAGCAGTCGATCCCGGCGAACTTCTTGAAGAGAACGGCCTTGCCTTCCATCACCGGCTTCGAGGCCAGCGCCCCGATGTTGCCCAGCCCCAGCACGGCAGACCCGTTGGAGACCACGGCCACCAGGTTGCCGCGCGCCGTGTAGCGCGAAGCGTTGGAGGCATCGTCCTTGATCTCGAGGCAGGCCTCGGCGACGCCGGGAGAATAGGCCAGCGACAGGTCGCGGCCATTGGCCAGCGGCTTGGTGGCGCGCACCTCCAGCTTTCCGGGTTTCGGGTTCTCGTGGTAGGCCAGCGCGGCGTTGCGGAAGCTGGTCTTGTCGGGGTTCGAGCCGGTGTCGGACATCTTTGGCCTCTCAGTCCAGAAAGTAGTTTGGCGTTAAACTATCTTACCCGCCGGGGAAAGCCCTGCCTTGGGCACGAGGCGGTGAACGGCCGGTTTCCCCGATGCGGCAGGGCGCGCTGGCGGGCGGTGCGGCGTTAGCCCTTGCCATTCGTCCAAGGCCCCGGAAGACTGCGCCCGATGGCGCTTTGACGCCCAACTTAACACGGAGATGAAGATGGATCTGCTGCAGGCTGCAACGGAAGCTTACGAAAAAGCTTACGCGCCCTATTCCAAGTTCAAGGTAGGCGCGGCGATCCGCACCCCTTCGGGCGAGGTCTTCCAGGGCGTGAACGTGGAAAATGTTGCTTATCCCGAAGGCACTTGCGCCGAAGCCGGGGCGATTGCGGCAATGATCCTCGGCGGACAGAGCGAGGTTTCCGAGGTGGCCGTGATCGCCGATGCCACCGCCCCCGTGCCGCCCTGTGGTGGCTGCCGGCAGAAGCTGTCGGAGTTCGGGAAGGGCGATGTGAAGGTGTCCATGTACACGCTCTCGGGTGAGAAGCTGGAGATGACGCTGGCCGAGCTGCTGCCGGGCAAGTTTACCGCCGAGCACATGAAAGACTGACATGGACGCGCGACGGATCATCGCCGCTCTGCGCGATGGAGAGACCCCCTCGGCAGAGGATATCTCGTGGTTTGCCAAGGGATTGGCCGAGGGCTACGTCTCCGACGCCCAGGCCGGGGCCTTTGCCATGGCGGTGCTGTTGAATGGGCTGGGCGAGGCAGGGCGGGTGGCGCTTACCCGTGCCATGCGCGACTCGGGTCGGGTGCTCAGCTGGGATCTGCCGGGGCCTGCCATCGACAAGCACTCCACCGGCGGGGTCGGCGATTGCGTCAGCCTGGTGCTGGCGCCGATGCTGGCGGCCTGCGGTGGCTATGTGCCGATGATCTCGGGGCGCGGGCTGGGTCACACCGGCGGTACGCTGGACAAGATGGAAGCAATTCCGGGACTTAGCACCGAGGTCTCGGAAACGGCGTTCCGCGCTGTCACCGCCGAGGCGGGCTGCGCCATCGTCGCCGCCTCGCATGACATCGCGCCTGCCGACCGACGGCTCTACGCGATCCGCGACGTGACGGCGACGGTGGAAAGCCTCGACCTGATAACCGCCTCGATCCTGTCCAAGAAGCTGGCCGCCGGGCTGGATGCGCTGGTGCTGGACGTGAAGTGCGGCTCTGGCGCTTTCATGAAGACGGCGGATGACGCGCGGGCCCTGGCGCGGGCGCTGGTCTCGACCGCCAATGCGGCGGGCTGCGCGACCGAGGCTTTGCTGACCGACATGTCGCAACCCTTGGCCCCGGCCCTTGGCAACGCGCTGGAAGTGGCTGAATCCATGAAGGTTCTGACCGGCCAGACCCGCGGGCGACTGGCCGAATTGTCCATCGCCCTGGGCGCGGGCCTGCTGGTGCAGGCGGGCCTTGCGGGCTCTGCCGAAGAGGGCGCGCGAAAGCTTGACGAGGCGCTGAGCTCCGGCGCCGCGGCCGAACGTTTCGGCCGCATGGTCGCGCGCATGGGCGGGCCCGTGCAATTCGTCGACGACTGGCAGCGCTTCCTGCCCGAGGCCAACGTCATCCTCGAGGTGACCGCGCCTGAGGCTGGCGTTGTCACCGCCATGGCGGGCGAGGCCCTGGGCCTGGCGGTGGTCGAGCTGGGCGGAGGGCGCCAGGTCGAAGGTGACAGGATCGACCCTTCCGTGGGCCTTTCGGACATGGTGCGGACGGGTCAGAAAGTCGAGAAGGGTCAAGTGCTTGCCCGCGTTCATGCGGCAAGGCTCGAGACGGCTGAGGCCGCCGTGGATCAGGTCCGGGCCGCGATCTCGCTGGGTGGGACCGCGCCTGAGGCGCTACCCCTCGTATTGGAAAGGATCACCGGATGAGCCGCGCATTTCTTGTCGTCATGGATTCGGTCGGCATCGGCGGTGCGCCCGACGCGGATCGCTTCTTCAATGGCTCCACCCCCGATAGCGGCGCCAATACCCTGGCCCATATCGCCGAGGCCTGCGCCGCGGGCCGTGCCGACGAGGGGCGCTCCGGGCCGCTCCATCTGCCCAATCTGGCCGCCCTTGGCCTGGGCGAGGCGGTGACGCTGGCCTCGGGCGCCGCGGCCCCCGGCCTCGCAGCCCCGGTCACCGGGCTTTATGCCGCAGCCTCGGAGGTCTCTCCCGGCAAGGACACCCCCTCTGGCCATTGGGAGCTGGCGGGCGTACCGGTGCCCTGGGACTGGCACTATTTCCCCGATACGACTCCGTCCTTCCCGGACGAGCTGGTCCAGGAGGTCTGCAAGCTGGCCGGGGTCGATGGCATCCTCGGCAATTGCCATGCCTCGGGCACCAGGATCATCGCCGATCTGGGCGAAGAGCACATGCGGACCGGAAAACCCATCTGCTACACCTCTGCCGACTCGGTGTTCCAGATCGCGGCGCATGAGGAAAGCTTTGGAAATCAGCGCCTCCAGGAGCTTTGCAAAGCGCTTGCCCCGGTTTTGCACAAGATGAAGGTGGGGCGCGTGATCTCTCGTCCCTTCGTCGGAGAGCCCGGCAATTTCACCCGCACCGCCAATCGCCGCGACTATGCCGTGGCCCTGCCCAGCCCCGGTCTGTGCGACTGGGTGCAGGCCGCAGGCGGCAAGGTGCACGGCGTTGGCAAGATCGGCGACATCTTCTCGATGCAGGGGATCGACGACGTGGTGAAGGGGCCGGATTCGGACCTGATGGACCAGCTCGACCGTCTGGTGGAGGAGGCCGAAGAGGGGTCTCTGACCTTTGCCAATTTCGTGGAATTCGATAGCCTCTATGGACATCGCCGCGATATTGCCGGATATGCCCGCGCGCTGGAATGGTTCGACGCACGGATCGGCCAGGTGATCGCGGGGCTTCGTCCCGGAGACATGCTGCTGATCACCGCCGACCATGGCAACGACCCCAGCTGGACCGGCTCGGATCACACGCGCGAACGCGTGCCCGTGTTGATCGCCGGACTGTCTGACCGGGGCGCGGGGGGAAACCTCGGCCTCTGCCAATTCACCGATGTGGCGGCCACCGTGGCCGCCCATCTCGACGTTCCGGCTCTGGGGCCGGGCAGGAGCCTGATATGACCGAAGCCGCCGATTTCGCCGCCTTCCCCAAGCTGGAGTTGCACCTTCACCACGAAGGTGCCGCCCCGCCCGAGTTCATCCGCCGCCTGGCGGGTGAAAAGAAGGTCGACCTGGGGGGGATCTTCGACGAGCAGGGCCATTACGCCTACGAGGACTTCTGGCATTTCCTCAAGGTCTACGAGGCCGCCACGGAGGTGCTGAAGACCCCCGAGGATTACGCCCGTCTGACCACGGCGGTGCTGGAGGAAAGCGCCGCCTCGGGTGTCATCTATACCGAGACCTTCCTCAGCCCCGATTTCTGCGGTGGCCGCGACCTGGGGGCCTGGAAGGAATACCTGCACGCCATCCGCGAAGCCGCCGACCGCGCCGAGCGCGACCTGGGCATCACCATGCGCGGGATCATCACCTGCATCCGCCATTTCGGCCCGGACAAGGCCAGGGAAACCGCGCGCTGCGCCGCCGAGACCGCCGGCGACTGGATCACCGGTTTCGGCATTGCAGGAGATGAAAAGGCAGGCAAGCCCAAGGACTTCGCCTGGTCCTTCGACATGTGCCGCGAGGCCGGGCTTCAGCTTACCGCCCATGCGGGCGAATGGGGCGGGCCGCAGTCGATCAAGGATGCGCTGGATGATCTGAAGGTCTCTCGCATCGGTCACGGCGTCCGCGCCATCGAGGATCTCGAGCTGGTCGACCGGCTGGCCGAGGAAGGCATCATCCTTGAGGTCTGCCCCGGCTCCAACGTGGCGCTCGGCATCTACCCCAATACCCGCTGCCATCCGATCGAGATGCTGCGCGAGCGCGGTGTGAAGGTGACCGTTTCCACCGATGACCCGCCTTTCTTCCATTCCACCATGGCGAAAGAATACGAAGCGCTGCACAATGCCTTCGGCTGGGACGAAGAGGTCTTCGGCCAGATCACGCAGACCGCCCTCGAGGCCGCCTTCTGCGATGCCGCCACGAAAGAAAAACTCGCCAAACGCCTGGAGACCCGCGCATGACCGAGCATCTGACCGTCGTCACCCACCCTCTGGTCCAGCACAAGCTGACCCTGATGCGCGAGGAAGAGACCTCGACCGCGAAGTTCCGGCAGCTGCTGCGCGAGATCTCGCAGTTGCTGGCCTACGAGGTGACCCGCAACCTCGAGATGACCACCAAGACCATCAAGACCCCGCTGCAGGAGATGGACGCGCCGCTGCTGGACGGCAAGAAGCTGGCCCTGATCTCGATCCTGCGGGCAGGCAACGGACTGCTGGACGGTATCCTCGAGCTGGTGCCGGCGGCCCGCGTGGGCTTCGTCGGTCTCTACCGCGATGAAGAGACGCTGCAGCCGGTGCAGTACTACTTCAAGGTGCCCGAGAACCTCGACGATCGCCTGGTGATCGCCGTCGATCCGATGCTGGCCACGGGAAATTCCTCGGTTGCCGCCATCGACCTGCTGAAGCAGGCCGGCGCGACGAATATCCGCTTCCTTTGCCTGCTGGCCGCCCCCGAGGGCGTGGCGCGGATGAAGGAGGCACACCCCGATGTGCCGATCGTCACCGCCTCTCTCGATAGCCATCTGAATGAGCTGGGCTATATCGTGCCGGGTCTAGGGGATGCGGGCGACCGCATGTTCGGCACAAAATAAGCCATGGCCGCTTTACTCAGCCTGTCATCTGCGTCAGGATCAGCGGTATATGCTGGGGGGCATGATGACGTTGAGTAGAAAGTCTTTTCCGGTCGCCTGTCTGGTGCTTGGCCTGGGTCTTCTGCCCTGGCTGAGCCCGCATGTCGCCGAGGCGCAATCCCTGCGCCGGGACGACGGTCCGGCCGAGATCCCACCTGCCTCCTATGCCGGCGCGCAATATGTCGACAGCAAGGGCTGCGTCTATATCCGCGCCGGTATCGACGGGGTGGTCACCTGGGTGCCGCGCGTGTCGCGGGATCGCAAGGTGGTCTGCGGTTTCCAACCCACCCGAATTGCCGGGAATGCGGCCCCCGCGGCCCCTTCGACCGGCGGCGCGGTGACGATCACTGCCGCCAAGCCCGAGAATGCGGCCCCCGTGGCCGAGGCCCCGGTTGCTGTTGCCAAGGCCCCGGCAACCGCCGCGACGGCGGCAAAGCCTGCGGCGGCACCCGCTCCCGCACCGCGCAAGGCGGCCATCCGGCCCGCCGCCGTGGCCGTGGTCGAACCCGCGCCCGTGCAGGTCATCGCCCCGGCACCGGTTCGGCCCCTCGCCGTGCCGCCGGCCCGGCCCACGGGGGGCACCGCCTGCCCCAACCTCTCGCCGGTGGCGCAGAAATATGTCCGCCCCGGCCCCTATGAGATCAGCTGTGGCCCCAGCCCCTATGCGCCGCCCTCGGTCGAGACCCGCAGCTATGCGGCGGGCAAGGGCCTGGCCGTTCCGGCCCGGATCGTGAAGCCGGGCGAGGTTGCGCCGGGTACCCGCGTCGTGCCGCGTCATGTCTTCGAGCAGAGCTACCATGCGACCACCGGGGTCTCTGTCCCAGAGGGCTACGCCCCGGCCTTCGACGACGGCCGCCTGAACCCCTATCGCGGGGTGCAGACCTTCGAGGGCAAGGCGCAGATGGATCGGGTCTGGACCCAGGAGGTGCCGCGCCAGCTTGCGCCGGTGACGGCCCAGCCCGTGGCCGCGGGCAGCTATGCCGCGCCCGTCCAGGCTACGCCGGTCTACGCGACGACTGCCTCGCATCGCTACGTGCAGGTCGGCAGCTTCCGCCAGCCGGGCAACGCCCAGGCGACCGCCGCGCGTATGCGCGCGTCCGGGCTGCCGGTGCAGATCACTGCCAGTGGCGCTTACCAGGTGGTGTTGCTTGGTCCGTTCAGCAGTTCGTCGGACCTGGCGCATGGGCTTTCCGCCGCGCGCCGCGCAGGCTTCGACGACGCCTTCCCCCGGAACTGATCAGCCAGAGACTTCGGCCCGTGCCCTGATCCTCAGCCGCCGCAGATCGCTTGCAGGCGCAGCCAGTCGGCATCGCGCATGACCGGCTCCGGCGCGCCGGAGGGGTAGGGGTCGCCCTCGATTAGCGGCAGGACCGTCTCTCCGGTGATGTCACGGGCGAAGGCATAGGGACGGGACTGGATGCCCGCCGCCTGGAAGCCCTCCAGCAGGGCAGCGGGGCCGATATCCACCGGCTCTGCGCTGAGCAGGCTGCGGGCGTGGTCGCTCAGCGTCTCGGGGGCGAGGCTGCCGGTCGTGAGCAGGCGCAGCACCGCGCCGATGCCGGCCTCGTCCAGAAGCCTGTCCATCGGGTCGCGGGCATGGGCGCGCTGCATCTCGGCCACCACGAAGCCCGCCGGGATCTCGGGGTCCTCGTAGCCTTCGACCACGGCGCGGCCCAGGATCAGGATATTGCCCGGCAGGTGCAGGCTTTCCCGCAGCCCGGAGCGGACCACGTGCAGCTCAGGCGCCCGCCGCCCCTCAGGCGTGACACGGGCCGACAGCAGCGACAGCGCCCGCGTGCCGCCGGGCGTCACACAGGGTGCGCCGGTCAGCCCCTGGACCTCGGCAAAGAGCCGGGCGCCGATCTCGTCGCGCTTGACCTGCGGCAGAACCGAGAGCGCATGACCCTTCAGCGCGCCCGGCAGCCAGAAGAGGCCGAGTGCCAAGATGCCGGCTGCGAAGCCGCCGATGATGCTCATCCGCAGGCGCCCGCGATGCGGCCTGCGCCGCGCCACGGCGCTGCGCAGCTGCTCGAGCGCGTCGATCATCTGGGCCTCGTCGGCGGCGAGTTCAAGCGTCTCCTCGGGGTCGCCATCGGGATGGTAGAGCGCGGGCAGGGCGCCGGGATTGGCGCGGGTCAGCGCGGCGATGGACCAATGGGTCAGGGGCTGGTCCTTCAGGTCTGCGATGGTGATCGTGGCCTCTCCGATCGAGATGATCACGTCACGCCGCTGCGCCTGCGGCCCCTCACGCCACAGCGCCGCCGCTTCCAGCCGCTGATACTTCTCCAATGCCGTCATGGGCCTGCTTTCCGGACTGCTCTTGCGGGCCTGCAACTCGGGCGGGTGCCCGGCCTCTTGCTTGGCGGCGAGAGTAGCACGGCCCGGTCGGCAGGAGCAATTGGCTCCGCTTCGCCTGGGCGGCAAAACAGGGGTCTGATCCGGCTCTGGATCCCATTCCGAGATCGATCAAAACAGATCAGAAAGGTGATTTAAGTTGATCGTATTGCAAGTTAATCGAGTACTTCAATTGCAGTTAATCAACTCATGGAGGTGGACCTCCAGCCGCTGGACAACCGCGAAGCCTCGGGCCCGTGAGGTAAATTATCAACCTTGGATTGTGCTTGCGAGGCCGCTCCCGAACGCCACAGGTCATTGGCAAATGGTCGTAGGTTTGGGGCTCGATAGCGCGATCCGGGTAGGGCCAGCGAAGACGTGCCCCGCCAGGATGGCCCATGGGTGCGCGAATCACCCGTCTCGATAAATCCAGCAATTTCATTGCGCTGCGGGGGGCCATATCGACCTCCTGACCTGTTTTGGGTCACTTCCGGCGCAACTTGACGCCATTTCGCATCGATTTTGGCTTCCCTCGTGTCAAGAACGAACTTGTGTACAGCGATGCAGGTCCGAAATGGGCCTGAAAGTATGTGATGCAGTCATCTTTAGCTTGGGCTATCGGCTTGATTTGAGCGCAACTTGCGCTGGATCAAGCCATTGGGTCGACAATTTCCGGTGGATGGAAAATTTGTGTCTGGAAATGAGACAATGCCACCTTTCCGCCTGATTTCGTCCCAAGACACGTCTCAGTTGTGGGGCGCAATACAAGCCATAAGCGAGCTACAGAAGTAGCCGTCAAAAAAATTCGGGAAACGACAGAATGTTCGAGATGAAGACACGGCGCGACGCGCGTCGGAGAGAGGAGGCCGAAAGTGGGTACGGCGACCTCGGCTCCGATGGTCGGACGGGGGCGGATTCCGCCCTTTCCGGCATCGTCGCAGGGACCCGGGTCGCCACCGCCCTTGGCTGGCGGAACGTCGAGGAACTCTCGGAAGGCGATGCCATCCTGACATTTGACAACGGGCTCAAGAGCCTCCGCGGAATCCGGCGCAAGGCGCTCTGGGATGGCGATGGGGCCTGCCCCACGCGCTTCCAGCCGCTTCATGTGCCGCGCGGGGCGATCGGGAACCGTGAAGAGATGCTGCTTCTGCCGCGACAAGGCGTGCTGGTGGAAAGCGATGTCGCCGAGGAGGAGCTCGGCGATCCCTTCGTGCTGATCCGTGCCGAGGCGCTGGATGGGGTCTGCGGCATTTCCCGCCGCCGCCCGATCTTTGCCCCCGAGGTCTTCGTGCTCGAGTTCGACGAGGACCAGGTGATCTTTGCCAGCTCCGGCGCGCTCTGCGTCTGCCCGGCGGCCGGTGACATGATCAGCCGCATCTTCATGCGCAACCAGGAGCCGACCTGCGATTACACGATCCTTTCTCATGACACCTCCCGCGACCTGATCGAGAAGATCACCTGGGAGCTGGAAGAGAAATGGGCCTTTGCCCTGGCCCGTCGCGGCCAGCAGGGCTCGCAGCGTTCCGAGGCGCGTGCCGACGAGATGCGCACCCGCCGCACCTGAGACGGAGGCCCCGCGAGGGCTTTCCACCGGGATTGGCCCCGCCGTGACGAACGGCACCGGGTCGGAGGAGGTCCCCTTTTGAAATCAGCGCATCTTCCGGATGCGCCACGGCATGGCGGCCCCTCGGGGCCGTCCCGATCCTCGCCCCGACTGTCGATCGGGTCCTGTTTGCCCGGATGTGTCCCCATCCGGTCCGTTTCCCCTGCAGGGCCTGGTCAGATCATGTGCAGAAAGAGGCCAGTGGCAGCGGAGGCGATGAGCGCGCCGGCGAGGATTTCGACCAGAGAAAGCAGCGGAGAGGGCCCAATGTCCCAACTGCCCGTCTCCGAGGCCTGATCGAATATGCCGGCGCGCAGAAACACCGTGGCCAGTGCGACCCCGATGGTCACGCTGGCCACCCCCACCCCCATGGCGAAGGTGCCCGCGATCCCCGCCGCCAGGATGTCCATCCGCCAGGTCAGGATCAGCAGGAAGAGCGCCCCGGTGCAGGGTCGAATGGCGATGGCTCCGATCAGCAGCACCGCGTCGCGCCACGAGCTGACCCGTGCCGCCTCTTCGGCGCTCGGCCCATGGCGGTGGCCGCAGGAACATGTCCCGTCGTGGTCATGATGATGCCGGTGATCTTCCGGCTCCTTCGCGGCGCGCAGCCTTTGCCACAGGTGGCGCAGCCCGCGCAGCGCCAGCCAGGCGCCGACCATGCCGATAGCGGCGTAGGAGGCAGGCGCCAGCCAGTCCTCGGCCAGCCCCACCATGCGCTCCCGGCTCCAGTCCAGGACCGCGATCCCGGCGGTCACCAGCAACACCGCGCTGGCCGATTGCGCCAGGCTCGAGGCCAGCGCCAGGCCCGAGAGCCGCAGCGCGGTGACCTTCTGCGACACCCCGTAGCCGCCGATCAGCAGCTTGCCGTGTCCGGGTCCCGCCGCATGGAAAAGCCCGTAGGCAAAGCAGAGCCCCATGAGCGCCGCCAGGGCACCGGGTTCACCGGCGCGCAGCGCGCGCAGGGTGCCGGCCATGGCGTTCTGGGCCTCGCGCTGCCCGCCCGAGGCCCAGGCGGTCAGCTGCGCCATGCCGCCCAGGAGCCAGAGGTAGGCGGCGATGCCCAGCAGGGCCACCAGCCCGGCGGCTGGCAGGGCGACGCGGGCCAGGCCAAGAAGACGGGACGGAGCCAGCAGGCGGGGCCGGGCAGGGGCGGTCTGGTTCATGACTTGGTCTCGCAGGTGATCTGGACGGTCTCGGCGAAGGTCTCGCCGACCTGGGGATAGCCTTCCGCATCGGGCGGCAGCTCTGCCAGCTCGGCGGCCAGGTCCTTGTAGCTCTCGTCGATCTCGGGCGGGATGATGCGGGCCGAACAGGCCGGGTTGCCGCTGACGGTGACCCCGCCGCCCAGGTCATAGGCGGTATAGAAGCCCGGATCATAGGCCTTCACCACCAGCCCCGAGGCCGGGCGCGGGCGCTCCAGCGGCCGCAGGTGGCGGCTGGCATAGGTCTGGTCGTCGAAGCTGACCCCAAGCCCCTCAGGCGGTCCCAGCGTCACCGGCCGCCCCTCGGCGGTCGAGACATAGAGATCCCCCTCGAACCCCTCCATCCAGTTCAGGTCGTAGCCATCCAGCTCTGCCAGCTCTGCCTCGGTCAGGATGCCGTCGTAATCGGGATCAAGCTGCAACTCGTCAAGCAGCAGCATGGAATACATCTCGTCGTAATCCCAGGTCACGACCACCCCGGTCAGACGCCCGGTGTCATCGACCTGCAGCTCCAGCGCGGTGGTGATGAAGATATGCGGATGCGCCAGCGCCCCCCCGGCAGGGAGGCAGCAGGCAGCGGCAAGGGCGAGAGATCTGATCATGGCCCGGAGCATAGCCAGAGCGCTCCGCCGCCGGAAGTCCCGCTCTCGTGATCGGCGCCCGGCTGCCATGCTGGCGGCCACGGGAAACCCCTGTCTGCCACTCCGGGCGCCCATGTGCATCACCAGGCTGGAAATACTCCGGGGGTGAATTGAGCCCGCAAGGGCACAAGAGGGGGCAGCGCCCCCTCCCTGACCCCCAAACGACACCGCCCGGAGAAGTCCTCCGGGCGGTACCGATCTCGCATCAGAAGGCCTCTCAGGCAGCCTTGGCCGCAGGCCCGAAGCGCTTGTAGAAGGTCTGACCCTTCTCGGCCATCTCGCGCAGCAGGGCGGGGCAGGCGAAGCGCTCGCCGTAGGTCGCCGAGAGATGGTCGCAACGGTCGGCGGCATAGGCCGCGCCCAGCATGTCCAGCCAGCTGAAGGGGCCGCCCGACCAGGGCGCGAAGCCCCAGCCCAGGATGGCGCCCACATCGCCTTCGCGGATGTCCTCCAGCACGCCTTCCTCCAGCGCGCGCACCGCTTCCAGCACCTGGGCGAACATCAGGCGATGCTGCACCTCGACCAGCTCGGGCTGCTCGGCGGCATGAGGATACTTCGCCTCCAGCCCCGGCCACATGCCGGTGCGCTTGCCCTTCTCGTCGTAGTCGTAGAAGCCCGCGTTGGCCTTGCGGCCCTTGCGGCCTTCCTCGAAGAGCCAGAACATCAGCTCGTCCGTGCCCTTGGCATCCGCCGGATAGGCGTCGCCCATGGCCTGCTTGGTGGCCGTGGCGATCTTCACCGCCAGGTCGATCGAGGTCTCGTCGATCAGCTGCAGCGGACCCACGGGCATGCCCAGCAGACGCGCGGCATTGTCGACCAGCACCGGGTTCACCCCCTCGCTGACCATCCGCGCGCCCTCGTTCAGGTAGGGGATGATGCAGCGGTTGGCGTAGAAGAAGCGCGCGTCGTTGACGACGATGGGCGTCTTGCGGATCTGGCGCACGTAGTCCAGCGCCTTGGCCACGGCACGATCGCCGGTTTCCTTGCCCTTGATGATCTCCACCAGCAGCATCTTCTCGACCGGGCTGAAGAAGTGGATGCCGATGAACTGCTCGGGGCGCACGCTGGCCTTGGCCAGGCCGGTGATCGGCAGGGTCGAGGTGTTCGAGGCAAAGATCGCATCCTCGGGGATGACGGCCTCGACGGCCTTGGTGATCTCGGCCTTGACGCCGGGGTCCTCGAATACCGCCTCGATGATCAGGTCCACATCCGACAGCGCCGCGTAATCGGTGGTCGGCGTGATCAGCGACAGCATCTTCTCTTTCTTCTCGGCCGTCACCTTGCCGCGCTTGATGCCCTTGTCGAGGTAGCTCTCGCTATAGGCCTTGCCGCGCTCCGCGGCCTCCTGGCTCTGGTCGATCAGCACCACCTCGATGCCCGCCTGGGCCGAGACCAGCGCGATGCCCGCGCCCATCATGCCCGCGCCCAGGACGCCCAGCTTCTTCACGGTCTGATCCGGTGCCTCGGGCCTGTTCGCGCCCTTCTCCAGCGCTTCCTTGTTGAGGAAGAGCGAGCGGATCATGTTGCCCGACGAGGGGTTCATGATGACGCTCGTGAACCAGCGCGCCTCGATCTTCAGCGCGGTGTCGAAGGGCACCATCAGCCCCTCGTAGACCGCGCTCAGCATCGCCTTCGGCGCGGGGTAGGCGCCCCAGGTATTGGCCATGATCATCGCATTGGCGCCGACCATGGTCTGGAAACCCGCCGGGTGATAGGGCGCGCCGCCGGGCACTTTGTAGCCCTTGGCATCCCAGGGCTTCAGGATGTCTGCATCCTTGGCGTTCAGCACCCATTCCTTCGCGGCGGCCATGGGATCCTCGGCAACCTCGTCGATGATCCCGGCCTTCACCGCGCCCTTCGGGTCGCTCAGCTTGGCCTGCAGCAGGAAGGGCGAGGCGCCCATGACGCCCAGTTTGCGCACCAGGCGCGTGGTGCCGCCCGAGCCGGGGAAGATCCCGACCTGGATTTCCGGCAGGCCGATCTTGGCCTTGGGATTGTCGGCGGCGAAGATGCGATGGGTCGAGAGCGGCAGCTCCAGCCCGATGCCGAGCGCGGTGCCCGGCAGGACCGAGGCAATCGGCTTGCCGCCCTTGTTGGTCTTGGCATCCATGCCGGCGCGCTCGATCTTGCGCAGCAGGTGGTGCAGGGACATCACGCCCTCGAAGACACCCTCGGCGCCCTGTTCCTTGAAGCCGGCCAGCACGTTCAGGTCCATGCCCGCGGCGAAGGTCTCCTTGCCGGAGGTGATCACGATGCCCTTCACGGCCTCGTCGGCCAGCGCATCGGTGATCGCGGCGTCCAGCTCGGCGGCGCCATCCATCGACAGCACGTTCATGCTCTTGCCGGGCACGTCCCAGGTGATCACGGCGACGCCATCGGCGCCTTTTTCCATTGCGAATTCAGTCATGTCTCGCTCCCATTCTCGGGGCCCTCGTAGGGCGAGCCGTCGCGGCGGATCAGCCGCCGCTGGCCGTTTTCTCTGACAAGCACCTTGTCGATCTCGGAATAATAGGCGCGGTCGTTCTGCGACCTCGTGCCGACCAGCAGGTAGCTGGCGGGCGCATCGGTATGGTTGAAGACCACGTGCCCGTTGGGCACCCCGGCGGGCCAGCAGGCCGCATCGCCGGGTCCGATGACATGTTCGCCGTCATTCTCGATGACCGTGACAGAGCCTTGCAGCATGTAGAGGAATTCATCCTCGTCGCTGTGCCAATGGCGGTCGGAGCTCCGCGTGCCGGGCTGGATCGTCTCCACGAAGGCACCGAACTGCGTCAGCCCGCCGGTGTCCGAGTAGAGCAGGGCATCATACTGCCCGAACCTCTCCCGGATCTCGGGGGTGGCGCTGTCGGTCCTGACCTCGGCACGGCGGACAACGACCATCAGACCAGCTCGATCACCGTGGCGGCGCCCATGCCGGAGGCAACGCAGAGCGTGGCCAGGCCGGTGGACTTGCCCTGGCGCTCCATCTCGTCCAGCAGGGTGCCGATGATGATCGCGCCCGAGGCGCCAAGCGGGTGACCCATGGCGATGGCGCCGCCGTTCACGTTCAGCTTCGAGTGATCCACGTCGAAGGCCTGCATGAAGCGCAGCACGACCGAGGAAAACGCCTCGTTCACCTCGAAGAGGTCGATATCGCCGATCTCCATGCCCGCGGCCTTCAGCACGCGTTCGGTGGCCGGCACGGGGCCGGTCAGCATGATCGTCGGATCGGTGCCGATCTTGGCGGTGGCGCGGATGCGGGCACGGGGCTTCAGCCCGTATTTCTCGCCGAATTCCTTGGAACCGATCAGCACGGCCGCAGAGCCATCCACGATGCCCGAGGAATTGCCCGCGTGGTGCACGTGGTTGATCGCCTCCAGGTGCGGGTACTTCAGCTTGGCGACACTGTCGAAGCCGGGCATCACCTCGCCCAGGTCCTTGAAGGCGGGCTTCAGGCCGCCGAGCGTCTGCATGTCGGTGCCGGGGCGCATGTATTCGTCATGGGCCAGGATCGGCAGGCCGTTCACGTCGCGGATCGTCACGACGGACTTGTCGAAGCGGCGATCTTCCCAGGCCGCGGCGGCGCGGTTCTGGCTTTCCACGGCGAAGCTGTCGACGTCATCGCGCGAGAAACCGTATTCGGTGGCAATGATGTCGGCGCTGATGCCCTGGGGGACGAAGTAGTGGTCCATCGCGACGGTCGGATCGACGGCGACGGCGGCACCGTCGCTGCCCATGGCCACGCGGGACATGCATTCGACACCACCGGCGATATAGGCCTCACCGGCGCCGCCCTTGACCTGGTTTGCCGCGAGGTTCACCGCTTCCATTCCGCTCGCGCAGAAACGGTTGATCGACAGGCCGGGGATACGCTCGTCCAGGTCCGAGGCCAGCACGGTGGTCCGGGCCAGGCAGCCGCCCTGTTCAAAGGCCTGGGTGGCATTGCCCCAGATCACGTCTTCCACGGCATGGCCGTCGAGGCCCGAGCGCTCGCGGATCGCGTTCAGCATCTGCGCGCCGAGCGCGACCGAGGTCACCTCGTGCAGGCTGCCGTCCTTGCGACCCTTGCCGCGCGGGCTGCGCAGGGCATCGTAGATATAGGCTTCGGTCATGAGATCCTCCGCTCCTTCCTTGCATTGCGGGAGGCTCCTCCGCCTCCCGTTCGCATCCAATCTCTGCCCTTCCGCCTGTCATTTCCATCACGACGTTACGTAGATTTGAGTTACGTTCCGCCGGGTCTACGTCAACCTTTCCGCAGTGCGGATCAGAGGCCGCGATCGGAAGGGTGGCCCGGCATCAGGTCGTAGGGATGCTTCCAGCCCGGCAGCGCCTCGATGTTGGAGAGCCAGCGGTCGATATTTGGCCAGTCCGCGCGGGTGAAGGTGAAGGGCTCGGGGTAGAAGAGGTAGCCGCAGCAGGAGAAATCGGCGTTCGTCGGCCCGTCACCCACCAGCCAGTCGCGGCCCTCCAGCGCGGTGTCCAGCGTTTTGAAGGCGGCCTTCACGCGGCCGCCGAGGAAGCCGATGACCTCTGCGGGGCGCTTCTCCTCGGGCAGGAAGTTCATCAGGAACCGCAGGGTGCCGCATTGCGAGGACATCTTGTGATTGTCCCAGAAGCACCAGCGCATGACCTCGCGCGCCTCCTCGGGGGTCGCTCCGCCGAACTTGCCGGTCTTCTCGGTGATGTACATCTGGATGACGCCCGACTGCGAAAGCGTCAGATCGCCGTCGACCAGCACCGGGGCCTCGGCCATGACGTTCATCGCGGCATATTCCGGGGTGCGCGCGGCACCGTTGAAGAAGTCGACCTTCACCGGCTCCCAGTCGAGGCCCGATAGCTCCAGCGGCAGGGCCGCCTTGTAGGCGTTGCCGCTTTCACCGAAGCAATGCAGTTGAATGGTCATATGTCGGGCTCCCTTGCCGTTGTTGCGCGGCGGGGGTTTCACACCCCCGCACCCCCGTGGAGTATTTCCAGCCTGGTGATGGGTGCAGGTTACGCACTTTTAACCACGTCCTGTCAAAGTCTCCGGGCGTTACAGGCTGGAGAGCCGATGGACGCGCCAAGGTGATGCCCCGGTCCGATATATCCGGTAGCCAATCCGGTGAGGCGGGCCGGGGTTGATCCTCGCCTCTGAAGAAACCCACGCCGCCCTGCCGGGGCCGCGGCAGCCATCATCACCAGGCTGAAAATACTCCCGCCGGAGGCATCGGTCGGCAGCAACAGGCGCGGGGGCCCATATTGGGGTCAGCCCTAGCGCTTGCGTGCTTCCAGCTCTGAATTGAAGACCCGCAGACGGTGGGTCAGGTTTTCCTCGTGGGTCACCGAGTCGAAATTCTCGAAGAGGAAGGACAGGGCCTCGCCCTCGGTCAGGCCGGCCTCATTGGCGAAGCGGCGCAGGCGGCGGTAGCCGTCCTCGGTCATGGCCGCCGGGAAACGGCGGGTCAGGCGGAAGCGTTTGGGCATGGGATCTCCCTGCGGTCACGGGGTGATCCTGCGGGGCGGGGAAGGTGGAGGCAAGCCCCCGTGACTGAAATGCGCCCCCTGAAACGAAATGGACGCGCGGCACCAAGTGCGCGCGCGTCCGCCCGTGAGTGGGGACCTTCGTCCCCCTGCTGGGAAAGGCGCGGGTTGGCTCCCGCGCGCGTTCAGAAGTCTTCGGCGTCCAGCGCCATGACCGTTTCGGCACCCGAGGTGATGCGCTGCAGGTGCATCGCGCAGGCGGGCATGCGGCGCGCCATGTAGTAGCGCCCGGTGGTCAGCTTGGTCTGGTAGAAGGCGGTGTCGCCCTCGCCGCTGGCGATCTTCGCCTTGGCCACCAGCGCCATCTTGGTCCAGACGAAGCCCAGGCAGACATGGCCGAACATGTGCATGAAGTCATAGGACCCGGCCAGGGCGTTGTTCGGCGTCTTCATCGAGGACATGAAGTACATCGCCGCTTCCTGCAGCTGCTTCGAGGCGGTCTTCAGGGGCTCCACGAACTCCTTTGCGATCTCCTCGTCCTGGGCCGCGGCTTCCTTGCAGAAGTCCTTGATCATCTGGAACAGCGCCATGGCGGGCTTGCCGCCATCGGCCGCCAGCTTGCGGCCCACCAGGTCCAGCGCCTGAACGCCATTGGCGCCTTCGTAGATCTGGGTGATGCGGGCGTCGCGGGTGAACTGCGACATGCCCCATTCCTCGATGTAGCCATGGCCGCCGTAGACCTGCTGCGCCTGTACGGTGGCCTGGTAGCCCTCGTCGGTCAGGAAGCCCTTCAGCACAGGGGTCAGCAGCGAGATCAGGCCCTCGGCCTCGCCATCCTCGGACTTGCGGGCCTTGTCGATCAGCAGACCACCCCAGAGACCGAAGGCACGGGCACCCTCGATGAAGGCCTTCTGGTCCATCAGCATGCGGCGCACGTCGGGATGCACGATGATCGGATCGGCGGGGCCATCGGGGTTCTTGACGCCGGTCACGTCACGGCCCTGCAGGCGATCCTTTGCGTAGATGACGGCGTTCTGGTAGGCGGCCACGGCCTGCGAAAGGCCCTGCATGCCGACACCCAGACGGGCCTCGTTCATCATGGTGAACATGGCGCGCATGCCCTTGTGGGCCTCGCCCAGCAGGTAGCCGGTGGCACCATCGTAGTTCATCACGCAGGTGGCATTGCCGTGAATGCCCATCTTCTCTTCGACCTTGCCGACGGAGACTGCGTTGCGCTCGCCGAGCGCGCCCTCGTCATCGACCATGATCTTGGGCACGATGAAGAGCGAGACACCCTTGATGCCCTCGGGGCCGCCGGTGATCTTGGCCAGCACCAGGTGCACCACGTTCTCGGACATGTCGTGATCACCGGCCGAGATGAAGATCTTCTGACCGGAAATCTTGTAGGAGCCATCCTCCTGCGGTTCCGCCTTGGTGCGCATCAGGCCCAGGTCGGTGCCGCAATGGGGCTCGGTCAGGTTCATGGTGCCGGTCCACTCGCAGGTGACCATCTTCGGCAGCCACTTCTGCTTCTGGGCGTCCGAGCCATGGGCATGGATCGCCGAATAGGCGCCATGGGTCAGGCCCGGATACATCATGAAAGCCTGGTTGGCGGCCGAGAACATCTCTCCGGTGGCCACCGACAGGATATAGGGCATACCCTGGCCGCCATACTCAGGATCGCAGTCGAGGCCGGTCCAGCCGCCCTCGCGCAGTTGATCGAATGCCTCCCTGAACCCTTCGGGCGTGCGGACCACGCCGTTCTCGAAGGTGACGCCCTGCTGGTCGCCCACGGTGTTCAGCGGCGCAATGACCTCGGACGAGATCTTGGCCGCTTCCCCGAGGATCGCCGCGGTGAAATCGCGGTCCAGCTCGTCATAGCCCGGAATGGACTCGTCGGCGATGTTCAGCACGTCGTGCAGCACGAATTGCAGGTCGTCGACGGGACCCTGGTATGTGGGCATGTTCTCTCTCCCTTCCTTGCCGATGCTCCGGCAAGACCGGGCATCTTACTCGGCGGCGTCCCGCGCCTTCATGGACGCGATGACATTTGCCACCCATTCCATCTGCTCTTTCAACTCGTCGATGGCGACGTCGAGCTCCGCACGCTGGGCTTCCATGGTCTCCAGACGGTCCTGGGCAATTTCCAGGGTACGGGTCAGCTGCGTCTGCTGCTGGTCACCCATGTCATAGAGATCGAGAAGTTGCCGGATCTCTTCCAGGCTGAACCCGAAGCGCTTGCCGCGCAGGATCAGTTTCAGCCGGGCACGATCACGGCGCGTGAAGAGCCGTTTCTGGCCTTCGCGGATCGGAAAGAGCAGCTCCTTTGCTTCGTAGAACCGCAGGGTGCGCGGGGTCACCTGGAAGGCGTCGCACATCGCGCGGATCGTCATCAGGTCTTCAGTGTCCGTCATTTCTACCACTCAATATTTTTATCGATTGGTCGGAAATGCCGATCACGTCCCATCGATACAACGCCGATCTAAATTGACGTAAGTCATACGTCACGTCACATGCCGGTTTACGTAAGATAAGGCGAAATGTGCGGGAGAGAGCGCAATTTCCTTACCCTGCAAACCGGTGTCTTTTCGGCGCTGTCCCGTGAGAGCTGCACGACCTACGATTGCGGCCCGACCTCCGCGAATCGCAGGTACGGGGGTAGTGGCAGCTAACCCATGACCTGCATGATGCTGTCCCTGACGCTTGAATCGGGCGTAAATGTGGCGTCTGCGGCGGAAACCCGGAACAATCGCGGTAAATTGAGCGGATTGATCGCCAAATGTGAAGAACGCCCCGGCGCCGGTCCTACTGCGGGTCAAGTTCCGCTTTGGTTGTATCCCGCAGGTGGCGCAGCTCTTCCATGGCCTCGTCGATCTGGGCCCGCTGCTCTTCCAGCTGGCCCATCTGGCGATCCGCCATTTCGATCCAGGTCTTCATCTGCGCTTCCGAGCCCTGCTGCTCGCGCATCTCCAGCCACTGGCGGATTTCCTCAAGGCTGAAGCCGAAGCGGCGGCCGCGCATGATCAGGGTCATGCGGGCGATCTCGCGCGGGGTGTAAAACCGCGACCGGCCCTGGCGCTCGGGTTCCAGCAGCTCGATGTACTCGTAGTAGCGCAGGGTCCGCGGGGTCACGTCGAACTTCTCGCACATCTCCTTGAAAGAGAGACGAGGCTCGGTGTCGGCGGTCTGGGCAACAGGCTGGTCTTGCATGGGGGCCACTGGACTGGTTGATGACTTCAGGAAAGGTAAGGCGAGAGTCGCCCAAGGGCAACAGGTCGCTGCTTGTGCCCGGCGCGGATCGGAGGTTTCATGCCCTGAACCGTCTCGCGGCCGCGAAGCGCCAGCGTGCCTGCAGGGGCAGAAAGGACCATTATGAGCGATGACAAGCAGTTGCGCATCGCGCAGCAATTCATCTCCAGCCTGCCGCATGCGCAGGCCCTGGGAATCAAGGTGGTCGAGATCGTTCCCGGCCGCTCGGTCTTCGCCATGCCCTACGACGAGAAGCTGATCGGCGACCCGGCCACCGGCGTGCTGGCGGGGGGCGCGGTCTCGGCGCTGCTCGACACCACCTGCGGCGCGGCGGTGATGAGCCATCCCGAAAGCGCCGGGATGACCGCGACCCTGGATCTGCGCATCGACTACATGCGCCCCGCCACCCCCGGTCAGGCGATCCGCGCCGAGGCCGAATGCTACCATGTCACACGCTCGGTGGCCTTCGTCCGCGCCGTGGCGCTGGATGACGACCGCGAGCAGCCGGTGGCCACTGCCTCGGGCGCCTTCACCTTCACCAAGCAGGAGGCCAAGGCATGAAGCCCCGCAAGAGCTCTGCGCCGGAACCGGTCCAGGTGATCAAGCAACGGCGCGATGCGGCGCTGACGGCCCTGGTCTCGGCCTCGCCCTACGTGCGCTTCCTCGGGGTGCGCTTCGACCGGCGCGGCGACGAGCTGACGGCGATCCTGCCCTATGACGACATGCTGATCGGCAATCCGGGGCTGCCGGCGCTGCACGGGGGCGCCACCGCCGCCTTTCTCGAGGTGACGGCGATGATGGGGCTCGCCTGGTCCCACTACTGGCCCGACCTCGAAGCGGGCCGCCTTGATCCCCAGGAGATGGCGGCGGGCAAGCTGCCGCGCCTGCCCAAGACCATCGGGATGACCGTCGATTACCTGCGCTCGGGCCTGCCGCGCGATGCCTATGCACGGGCCGAGATCACCCGCTCCGGACGGCGCTATGCCTCGGTGCGGGCCGAGGCCTGGCAGGACAATGTCTCGCGGCCCATTGCCCATGTGACCGCGCATTTCCGCATGCCTTCCGGAGACGACAGATCGTGACAGCCACAGCGACGCTGGCGGGCCCCCGTGGTCCGCTGACCCACCGGCGGGTGGTCAACCTTGCCCTGCCCATCGTGCTGTCCAATGCCACGGTGCCGATCCTCGGCGCGGTGGATACCGGGGTGGTGGGCCAGCTGGGCCTGGCCGCGCCCATCGGGGCCGTCGGCATCGGTGCCGTGGTGCTGTCGGCGCTCTACTGGGTCTTCGGCTTCCTGCGCATGGGCACCACCGGGCTGACCGCCAATGCCGCGGGCGAGGGTAACGAGGCCGAGGTCGCGGCCCTGCTGACCCGCGCGATGATCATCGGGCTGGGGGCCGGGGTGGCGATCATCTGTCTGCAATACCCGCTCTTCTGGGCCGCTTTCCGGCTGTCTCCGGCCTCGGAAGAGGTCGAGGGGCTGGCCCGCAGCTACATGCAGATCCGCATCTTCTCGGCGCCCGCGGCCATCGGGATCTATGGGCTGACGGGCTGGCTCATCGCGCAGGAGAGGACGCGCGGGGTGCTGGTGCTGCAGGTGGGCATGAACCTGGTCAATATCGGGCTCGACCTGCTCTTCGTGCTGGGGCTCGACTGGGGCGTCGAGGGCGTCGCCCTGGCGACCTTCATCGCCGAATGGAGCGGGCTGGCGCTTGGCTTCTGGCTGTGCCGCGCCGCCTTCCGGGTGCCGGCCTGGCGCGACTGGGCGCGGGTCTTCGACCGGGTACGGCTGATGCGCATGGCGCTGGTCAACCGGGATATCCTGCTGCGCTCGCTGATGCTGCAGGCGGTGTTCATCCTTTTCATGTTCAAGGGCGCCGCCTTCGGAGACGTCCAGCTGGCCGCCAACCAGGTGCTGATCCAGTTCATGGAGATCACCGCCTTCGCCCTGGACGGCTTCGCCTTCGCCGCCGAGGCGCTGGTCGGACAGGCCATGGGGCGGCGCGACCGGCCGGGCCTGCGCCGGGCGGTGGTGCTGTCGTCGATCTGGGGCGGGGCGATCAGCCTGGCCATGGCGCTGGCCTTCGCGCTGGCGGGCGGGCTGCTGATCGACCTGCTCACGACCTCGGAAACCGTGCGCGAGGCGGCGCGGGTCTACCTGCCCTGGATGGTGGCGACGCCGATCTTCGGCATCACCGCCTGGATGCTCGACGGGGTCTTCATCGGCGCCACGCGGGCCCGCGACATGCGCAACATGATGGCGGTGAGCCTCGTGATCTACCTCGCCGCGCTCTGGGTGCTGGTGCCGCTCATCGGCAATCACGGGCTTTGGGCCGCGATGCTGATCAGCTTCGTGGCGCGCGGCGTGACGCTGGCGCTGCGCTATCCGGCGCTGGAGGCAGAGGCCGCGCGGGCCGTGTGAAGGGGGGAGGGGGCGCTGCCCCCTCTTGAGCCCTCGCGGGCTCAATTCACCCCTGGAGTACTTTCAGCCTGGTGATGCGCATTGGGGGTGACAGAGGGGCTCCCTACGTCTTGGTCATGGGCGTGCCACGCTCCTGGCTGGAAAGGAGAGAGCCCTTCCGGGTCCTGTCCCGTCTCATCACCAGGCCTGAAATACTCCCGCCGGAGGCCCCGCCCCGCAGGGGCGGGTTCCGTCAGAGGACGTCGAGCACGCGCTCGGGCGGTCGGGCGATGACGGCGCGGTCGCAGTTGATGGCAACGGCGCGTTCGATGAGCTTCGGGTGGGCGGCCATTGCGACAAAGAGCGCGTCTTCGCTGCTGTCGCGGGTCAGGCCCAGCTCCTTGAAGAGCGCTTCCTTGACCCGCATCATCTCGATCACCGGGATGTCGAGTTTGCTCTGCAGGGCGCGCAGTTCGGTTTCCGAGGGGGCGTCGTCCAGGTAGCGGCGGACCTCGAACTCGGCGCCCGCCTCTTCCAGCAGCGCCAGGGCCTGGCGGGACTTCGAGCAGCGGGGGTTGTGCCAGAGAGTGATCACAGCCAGTCCTCCCGGCCCGTTCCCACGGCCTCGGCGACCGATGCGAAACCGTCCCGCGCCAGCAGGCGATCCAGCCCTTCGGCGATGCGGGGGATCAGCGAGAAGCCTTCGTAGACCAGCGCCGAATAGAGCTGCACCGCAGACGCGCCGGCGCGGATCTTGGCATAGGCCTGTTCGGCCGAGCCGACGCCGCCGACGCCGATCAGCGGGACCTCACCGCCGGTCAATTGCGACAGCCGCGCCAGCACGCGGGTCGAGCGCTCGAAGAGCGGTGCGCCGGAGAGGCCGCCGGTTTCGCCCTGGTGCGCCGAGGCCAGCCCGTCGCGCGCAAGCGTGGTATTGGTGGCTATCACCCCGTCGAGCTTCAGGGCAAGCGCCACATCGGCGATATCCTTCAGCCCCCCGGCATCGAGATCCGGGGCGATCTTGAGGAACACCGGCACGCGGCGCGCAAGACCGTCGCGGGTCTCGAGCACCTGTTCCAGCAGCGCGGTCAGCGCCGCCTTGCCCTGCAGGTCGCGCAGCTTTTCGGTATTGGGCGAAGAGACATTGACCGTGGCGAAATCCAGGTACTGACCGCAGCGGCCAAGCACGGCGGCGAAGTCACCGGCCTTTTCCACGGTGTCCTTGTTGGCGCCAAGGTTGAGGCCGATCACCGCGTCCGAGGGGCGGCGGGAGAGGCGCTCGGCCACGGCTTCCATACCCTCGTTGTTGAAGCCGAAGCGGTTGATCACCGCGCGGTCCTCGGTCAGGCGGAAGAGACGGGGCTTGGGGTTGCCTGGCTGGGGGCGGGGCGTTGCCGCGCCGACCTCCAGGAAGCCGAAGCCCGCGCGCGAGAGCGGCGAAAGCAGCGTTGCGTTCTTGTCGAACCCGGCCGCCAGACCCAGCGGGTTGGCCAGGCGCAGCCCGGCGACCTCGCAGCGCAGCCGGTCCGAGGTGACCAGGCCCGCCAGCGGCACCATGCCAGAGCGCAGCGCCAGGGCGGAGAGCCCGTGGGCGCGCTCGGGGTCGAACTGGTGCAGGGCCGAAAGTCCCATGCGCTCTATCGCGCGGTCGAAGGCGCCCGGCAGGTTCATGCCATGTCCTCGGGGAAGCGATGCGCACCCTCGACGAGGGGCAGGGGCCAATGGGCCGTGACCTCGGAGAGCCGGAGCTTGCGGAAGAGATGCGGGAACAGCGCGCCGCCACGCGAGACCTCCCATTTCAGCGCCTCACCGAGCGCTTCGGTCTCGACCGCGGCGAGGATCAGCCCCTCGGCACCGGCGAAATGCTTGGCGGCGGTCTCGGCGGCCTGCTCGGCGGTCGAGAAATGGATGAAGCCATCGGCCAGGTCGATGGGCGCGCCCGAGGTCTCCCCCTGCGCCACCAGATCCTGCCATTCGTCGGAGCGGAAAATCTTGTAGATCAGCATGGGCCTCTCCTGCACCGGAAAGGCCCTGCCGGTCAATTGAAGACGCGGGTTTCAGGCGCCAAGATCGGCCAGCACCTGCCGCATCAGCGCGATGTCCTCGGGGCGGGACAGGTTGGGGGCATGGCCGCAGCCTTCGATCTCTGTCACCTGCGGGCGGGGGCCGGTGACGGTCATCTTCTGGGCGATCTCCGCGGTCAGCAGGTCCGAGGTGGCGCCACGGATGACATGAACGGGCAGCGAGATACGCTCCCAGCGGTCCCAGGTGGTCAGCTCTTCCGCCGAGGCGGTGAACTGGATGGTGATGCGCGGATCGTAGTGCAGGGTGAACATGCCGTTGCCGCGCCGCCGGACAGAGCTGCGCGCCATGCGCCGCCAGAAGCGGTCACCCGCCGGGCCGAAGGGCAGGTAGGCGCTGCGGAACCAAACCTCTGCCTCGGTCACCGAGCGGAACTCGGGCGAGGTGCCGGCATAGGAGAGGATGCGGTCGATGGCCTCTTGCGGGATCTCTGGGCCGATGTCGTTGATCACCAGCGCCGAGAGGCGCGCGGCCAGCGGCCCCGAGGCCATGCGCATCCCGATCAGCCCGCCCATCGAGGTGCCCAGCCAGGCGGTCTTCTCGATCCCGTAGCGGTCCAGCATGTCGGTGGCGATGCCGGCGTAATACTCTACCGAGTACTCGGCGGCGGGGTTGATCGACCAGCTCGACAACCCGCGCCCGATGGTGTCGGGGCAGAGCACGAAGTAGCGATCCGACAGCGCCTCGGCCAGTTCGTCGAAATCGCGGCCGGTGCGGGCGAGGCCATGCCACATGACCAGCGGCGGCGCGGCGGGGTCGCCCCATTCGGCCACATGCAGCTCATGATCCAGGACCGGGATGAAGTTGAAACGGGGGGACATCAGCGCGCTCCCTTGGCCGAAAGGGTGCCGACGATCCCCTTGGGGAAGAAGTAGACCAGAAGGATGAAGACGATGCCGAGCCAGAGCAGCCAGCGGTCGGGCGACAGGATCTCGGGCAGCAGCGGCAGGCCGGAAAGCGCCTCGGCGGCCGCACCCATCAGGTCGCGCAGGTAGTATTGTGCCAGCACCAGCAGGGTGGCGCCGATCACCGCGCCCCACATGGTGCCCATGCCTCCGATGACGACCATCAGCAGGATGTCGATCATGATGTCGAAGGAGAGCGCCGTCTCGGGGCCGGTGTACTTCAGCCAGACCGCGTAGACCGACCCCGCCAGCGAGGCGACCACGGCGGCGATGCAGAAGACGAAGGTGCGATAGGCCACGACGCGGTAGCCGATGGCCTCGGCGCGGGCCTCGTTCTCGCGGATCGCCTTCAGCACCGTGCCGATGGGAGAGCCGACGAGGCGCAGCATCACCACGAAGAGCATCAGGGACGACAGGAAGACGAAGTAATAGGCCGCCAGCTTGCCGTTCAGCCGCACCCCCCAGAGCTGCGCCACCTTGCCCTCGGCGTTCAGCCAGAGCTTGGTGGCGGGCTTGAAGAGGTCGGGGGCCTTGTAGGTGATGCCGTCCTCGCCACCGGTCAGGCCGGAAAGCTGGCTGGCCAGCACCAGTGCGACCGAGGCGGTGGCCAGCGTGATCATGGCGAAGAAGATCGCCTTCACCCGCAGCGAGAGCAGGCCGATGGCGACCGCGATGACCAGGGACAGCGCGACCCCGGCGAGGGCGCCGAGACCCACGGGCAGCCAGCCCGGCCCCATCTGGTCCAGCGCGATGGCACTGCCGTAGCTGCCGAAGCCGAAGAACATCACATGGGCGAAGCTGACGATGCCGGTGTAGCCGATCAGCAGGTCATAGCTGGCCACCAGTACGATGAAGACGCAGATCCGCGCCGCCACCTGGATCGAGCGCACGTCCTGGAACAGGAACGGCCAGAACAGCAGGGCGGCGGCGATGGCCAGCACGGCCAGCTTGATGATCAGGGAAGGTTTCTGGGTCATGTCATTTCACCGCCGGCTTCAGCCCATTGGGCCGCCACAGAAGGATCGCCATCATCAGCAGCATGTTGGATGCCAGCGACAGCTTGGGGGCCAGGAAGCCCACGTAGTTGCTCATCAGCCCGACCAGGATCGCGCCCAGAAGGGTGCCCTGGACCGAACCCAGCCCGCCGATGATCACCACGATGAAGACGACGATCATCATGTCGGCACCGAGGTGCGGGGTGATCAGGGTCTCGTAGCCCGCCCACATGGCGCCCCCCAGGGCGGCCAGGGCAGAGCCCACCATGAATACGCCGATGAACAGCCGGTCGATGCGGAAGCCCAAGGCCTCGACCATCTCGCGGTTCTCGACACCGGCGCGGATCAGCAGCCCCAGCCGGGTGCGGTTGAGCACGAAATAGAGCGCGGCATAGGCCAGCAGGCCAAGGGCGAAGGCGAAGGCGCGGTAGATCTCGATGGTGATGTCACCGATGACGAAGGCGCCTTCCAGGAAGGCGGGCCGTCCGACGCTGAAGGGCGTGCCGCCCCAGATCGCCAGGATCAGCTCTTCGACGACGATCAGCGCGCCCATGGTGATCAGGATCTGGCGCAGGTGGTCGGCGTAGACGGGCTTGATGATGACGGTCTCGAAGAACCAGCCTGCAACAAGGCCAAAGAGCATCGCCGCGCCGAAGGCCACCAGCAGGGCGGCGGCGTTCAGCAGCACGCTTTCGGCCCCCAGCCAGCCGCCCATGGCCGCCAGCACGCTGGCCGAGATGAAGGCACCGAGGCTGATGAAGGCCGAATGGCCGAAGTTCAGCACGTCCATCAGGCCGAAGACGAGGCTCAGGCCAGAGGCCATGAGGAAGATCATCATGCCCATGGCCAGGCCGGCCACGGTCAGCGTCGCCCAGCTCGAGGGCGCGCCGATCAGCACGAAGGCCAGCACGGCGACCGCCAGGGGCAGCAGGTAGACGCCGCCCAGCCGGTCGATGGTTTCGTTCAGTCGTTCCATTCTCTTCCCCTCAGGCCGACAGGGACAGCAGGCGGTCCTGCAGGTCCTGGTCGGCCGCGAAATCTGCCATGGTTCCGGCATGGGCGATGCGCCCGTCCTCGATCACCGCCATGTCGCGGCCAAGGGACTTGGCGAACTCGAAATTCTGCTCGACCAGCAGGATGGTGCTGCGGTCGCTGATCTGGCGGAAGGCCTCAGCCATGTTGTCGACGATGGCAGGCGCCAGGCCCTTGGTGGGCTCGTCGATCAGGATCAGCTCTCGCGGCTCGATGATGGCGCGGGCCACGGACAGCATCTGCTTCTGCCCGCCCGAGAGCGCGCCCGCAGGCTTGTCCCAGAACTTTTCCAGCGCCGGGAACAGATCGTAGATCCAGCGCAGACGGTCCTTGTCGAAGCTGCCGTCGGCGGTGGCCAGCACCATGTTCTCGGCCACGGTCAGGCCGCCGAAGATGCCCATGTCCTCGGGGACAAAGGCGATACCGCGCTTGGCGATCTCTGCGGTGTGCAGGCCGGTCAGGTCCTCGCTGCGGAAGGTGACGGAACCGGGGGAGGGGCTCCAGAGCCCCATGATCGAGCGCAGGGTCGTGGATTTGCCCGCGCCATTGCGGCCCAGCAGGACGAAGACTCCGCCCTCGGGGACCTCGATGCTGATGTCGTGCAGCACATGGTACTGCCCGATCGAGGTCTTCATGTTCTTCAGGGACAGAAGGCTCATGCCGCCACCCCCTTGCCCAGATAGACATCCTTGACGATCTGGCTCGACATCACCTCTTCGGGCGCGCCATCGGCCAGCAGTTCGCCGTTGTGCAGCACGATGATGCGGTCGGCCAGGGCGCGCACCACGTCCATCTTGTGCTCGACCAGCAGCACGGTCTTGGTGGTGTCGCGCTTGATGTCCGCGATCAACTCCAGCACGTCGGGGGCATGATCCAGCGACATCCCCGCCGTGGGTTCGTCGAACATGTAGATATCGGGCTCCATCGCCATCAGCAGGGCGACCTCCAGCTTGCGCTGGTCGCCGTGGCTGAGTTCCGAGGCCGCCTGATGCGCCACCGGGGTCAGCTTGGTGGCTTCTAGGTAGGTCTCGGCCTTGGCGGTCAGCCCCTTCAGCGAGGCGGCGGGGCGGAAGAGCCTCCAGCCGTCGCCCGAATGGGCCTGCACGGCGAGGCGGATGTTTTCCAGCACCGAGAGGCCGGGGAAGAGGTTGGTCAGCTGGAAGGCGCGACCGACGCCGTGATGGGCGCGCGCCGAGGGCGCCATGGCGGTCAGGTCGGTGCCGTTCTTCAGCACGCGCCCCGAGGTGGCGCGCAGCTGGCCGGAAATCAGGTTGAAATAGGTGGTCTTGCCGGCGCCATTGGGGCCGACGATCACCGTCAGCTCTCCGGGCCGGAAGGCGCAGGAGACGGCGTTGACGGCCACGTGGCCGCCGAAGCGGATCGTCAGATCCTGCGTGATGAGGGAAGGTGTGGTCATGGGGGAGCCTGTGGTCTTGCGCCCGCGCGCGGGCGGGTGATCCCGGCCCGTTGCCGGACCGGGATCGGAAAGCGCGATCAGTTCTCGCGGCCGATGGGGATGTTCATTTCCTCGGGCTTGATCTCGCGGACCAGCTCGGGGATCGCCCAGTCGACGTTCTCGTCCACCTTGATCTTGAAGTGATACATGGACTGCAGCGCCTGGTGATCTTCCGGGCGGAAGGTCATCGTGCCCTTGGGCGTCTCCCAGGACATGCCCTCCATGGTCTCGATCAGGGTTTCGGTGTCCCAGTCCTCGGCGCTCTCAAGCGCCTTCACCACGGCCATGGCGGCTGCCATGCCACCGGCGGTGAAGAAGTCCGGCGGGGTCTCGTAGCGGTCCATGTGGGCCTTCACGAGCCAGTCGTTCACCTCGTTCTGGGGCGCTTCGTAGTAGTAGTAGATCGCGCCTTCCATGCCGGGGACCCGCTTGTAGGTCGGCAGCACGGGCAGGATGTGACCGCCGGTCGAGATCTCGATGCCGTAGCGCTCGGGCTGCATGGCCTTGATCTTGCCCATCGGGTCGCCGCCACCGGCGACATAGATCATGATGACCTTGCGGCCCTCGTGATCCTTCAGCGCGTTGAACATGCGCTCGGCAGAGGCGGTGAAGTCGGTGGTGCCCTGGGGCACGTATTCCTCGGTCACCACCGTCGCGCCCGAGCCATCCAGCGCCGACTTGAAGGCGGTGATGCCGTCACGGCCGAAGGCGTAATCCTCGGCCAGGGTGGCGACGAAGAGATCCTCGTCAGGCGCCAGCGCCAGGGCCTGGGCCTGCATGTCCATCGACGAGTTGCGCGAGGTCTTGAAGATGTAGCGGTTGCTGTCGGGGCCGGTCAGGCTGTCGGCCACGGCCGGTTCCACGATCAGGATCTTCTCGTATTCCTCGGCAATCGGCAGCATCGACAGGGTCACCCCCGACGAGGTCGCGCCGACGGCCAGCAGGACCTCGTCGTCACCATAGGCCTCTTCCAGCGCCGCACGGGCCACGTCCGGCTTGAACTGGGTGTCCTTGTGAATGATCTCGATCGGGTGGCCCTTGATCTCCAGCGTGCCGCCGGTGGCATATTCCAGGCCCAGCTCGAAACCGGTCTGGCTCTGCTTCGAGAACGCCTCGAAGCTCGAGCCGGACATGCCGTGGATCAATGCGATCTTCACCGGGTCCTGCGCCATTGCGCCAGAGCCGATGCCAAGGCCGAGCGCGATCGCGCCGGCCAGCGTGTACAGGGACTTCATGATGAGTCCTCCTCCCTTTTCCTCCGCCTTCGGGACGTTGCGCGGCAACGACTCCTCCGGTATCTCCTTGCGGACACAAGGATCACAGAGCGCTGTGACGGGAGCAATATCGTGGAACCACGTATCCGCCAGGCCTACGAGGCAGGACGCTTCGAGGAGATCGCCTTCCTCTATGCGCCGGTGGGGCTCGTGGTGACCGAGAACCGGGTGATCCGCGACTGCAACCTGAGCTTTGCCGAGATGTTCGGCTACGAGCGCGACGCGTTGCGCGACCAGACCTTCTCGATCCTCTACCCCTCGGCGGAAGAGTTCCAGAACATCCGCGACCGGGGCGTCCCCAAGCTGCGCGAGAGCAATACCTACTGGGACGAGCGCGTCATGGCCCGCCGCGACGGCACGCTCTTCTGGTGCCGGGTGCGGGGGCATTCCTTCACCCCCGACGCGCCGCTGACCCGCGCGGTCTGGAGCTTCGCGGACCTGTCGCCGGTGCGGCCCTACAACGAGCTCACCCGCCGCGAGCGCGAGATCGTCTCCTTCCTGGCCGATGGGCTGACCTCGAAGGAAATCGCCCTGAAACTCGACCTGTCCTACCGCACGGTCGAGGTTTACCGGGCCAAGCTTCTGAAGAAATTCGGCGTGGTGAACACCAACGCGCTCTTCACTGCCCTGGGCCAGGTGGACGCCACCCACGTTGTCTCTCGCGCTGGCGAAGAGAGCTGACTCACGGGTCAATGATATGCGCTCAGCGCATGGCTTGACTTTCATTGCCCGCGAATTACCTCAATTGGTGGAATTTAATAGCGGCTCTGCCACAGTTTCGCCAAGGTTGTGCAACCCTGGGGCGAGTGACTTGTTGTGGCCGAAATCCCGCCCAGTCCCGCGCTCGCGCGGCGCAGCCGGCCTCGACCTGGGGGCAGGGGCGCTTGATGAGCCCGAATCTGTCGATGCGTATCGGCTGCCGTAGGGTCAGTTCCGTTTGGCGAAACATGCTCCCGCAGGGCCGAGCCGCGACCAAAGTCGCATGTGGACATGTATGCAGGCGAAATTCCGCACATCATGAAAAGCTGGCTGAAAGGGGACAGCGCGTAACGGAATTGCAACATTTCGCCGGGCCGAGGGCCGATTTCCGGCCGCAAATACCCCATCAGCGGTATGTCCCGCTCGAATCACAGCCGTGGATTGTGCGCGGCAGGGGATCGAAGCGCTGAATTGCGGGAAATGGCGGGGGCAGGCGTTCAGGCGTTATTTCCTTACGCCTGGTAAATCGTTTGGGATATAATGGTGGCACGATACACCTTTGCTCCGTCACCCTGACACACACACACACCGATGGTCATTTGATGTATCCGCGCAGTGAAAAGGCTCCCTCTGGGACCTTTTCACTCGCCTTTAAGGTGAAAATCCGAGCTTCTCTGGGCACTCTTTGCATTTGCACACTCGGTGTTGCAAAGTTCGATACCCGTCTGGGGAGAGTGGCCAAGGCCCGTTGGCCCCCCAGGGGTGACGCTATTATTTCCCTTATTCTTCAAGCGCGTTAGGTGAAATAGCTTCCCGCTGAGAGGGTAGCTCAACCTGCATACGTACGTGCGCACTCGACTTTCCCGCATCACTGTCATTGCACGTATCGCGGTGTACCTGCCGCAGAAATCAGGCATCTTTGTCTTGTGTGTGTCAGTTGTGAGTGCGGAGTTTTACAGTGGAACCGTTACTGGTGTCGCTGTTGGGGATGTTAGCCTCTGGCTACGTCGCCGAAGACAGCGTTTTGGGTAAGGTCCTCGGGTCCGAGGGCGAAGTCGAAGATGGAGAAGACGAAGAACTGGAGAATGCGGAGACGTCAGAAGACGGCTCCAGCCCCCTAGATTTCGTTTTCCCTGATGACAACTCGGATGACGAGGGTTCGTCGACCATAGACGAGGGGGAGCCGGCCGATCAGGCCGGCTCCTCATCGGACCAGGCCGCGACGGGAGAAGACGCGGTAAGCCCTGAGGCCCTCGAGGACGAGGCCCTGGACGAGGATGACCTCGCCGAAGATGATGTTCTGAATTTCGAGGTTTTGACGGGGGTGGCCGGTGCCGCGCCGACCCTGATCAGCGGTTTCGATGCCGCCACCGATGACCCCGAGACCCATCCCGACCAGCTGTTCCTGATGGACGCGGACGGTGTGATGATCCCTGAAAGCGAATTTGCCGACGGCAACCGTGCCCTGTCGATCGTTGACATGGAGGACGGCTCTGGCGCTGCGCTCTATCTCGACGACGAGCTGGTCGCGGTGATCGAGGATTACTCGGCCGACGAGCTGGCCGCCGATACCTCCTGGGTTGGCAACTTCCAGACCGGCGCCGTCGAGACCCTGGATATCCGCGACGAGGAAGACGAGACCCTCCTGGCCCCGGAAAGCACCGAGGTCCAGGCCGAGGAAGAGACCGTCCAGGTCGCGCCCGAGGTCGAGGAACCCCTGGTAGAGGAACCCGAGGTCGAGGACGCCGCCGAAGCCCCTGCCGAGGCAGAGCTGGCCGAGGGCGAGCAGACCATCGCCGAGACGGAAGAAGAGACGCTGGTGGCCGAAGACGGCAGCGACAGCCTTGCCGGTGCCGCGGCAGAGGACGAGCTGAGCGAAGAGCCTACCATCTCGATGGAAGTGACCGGCGCCGAGGGCACCGGGCAGTTCGTCAAGGATGCGCTCTTCGGCGCCAATGTGATCTACACGATCAACACCGACATGGGTCAGCCGCTCGACAATATCATCGAGTCGATGGAAGAGCTGGATATCGACCACATCCGCTTCCCCGCCGGCCAGGGCGATGGCCCGGCCGAGACCGAGGGCGAGGCATGGCTGAACATCGTCGACCTGGAATATGCCGAGGACGGCACGGTCAGCCTGGGTGAGGAAGTCACCCGCCTGCTGGACTGGGCCCAGGACCCCGATGGCGACGGCGACACCTCCGACGCCGTGAAGGTCACCCTGGTCATCCCGACCCAGCACCTTAGCCTCGAGGAATACGAGGAGTTCGGCGAAGAGATCGAGCTCTTCTCGCAGCTGGTCTCCGAGCAATACCCCGACGTCGTGGCCGCCTTCGAGGTTGGCAACGAATACTGGTCCTCCCTCGGCGAGACCGAATATGGCGCCAAGGCCAATATCGCCATCAAGGCGCTGGCCCAGGGCATGGAGAACGCCGGTCTCGAAGGCGAGGAGCAGGCCGATATCATCGCCCAGATGGCGACGCCCAACCATGCCTCGGAATACCATGTCTCGGTCTCCGACGGCTCCTGGATCGAGCGCCTGGAAGCGGCCAACCAGACCATCATCGACCAGCTCGATGACGAGGCCCGCGCAGAGCTGGACGGCGTGGTCGAGCATTACTACTGGCGCCAGGACAACGAGGTCTACGACGACAGCCTGGCCGAGAAGAACTACATCACCAAGGACTACGACGTCTGGGATGCCAACTTCGACAAAGAGCTGGACCTGCACATCACCGAGTGGAACGTGCGGACCACCTCCTACCACGAGAACGGCATGAAATCGGCCTCCACCATCCTCGAGCAGTTCGAGAACATGATCGAGATGGGTGTCGACAGCGCCGATGTCTGGGCGGTGAACCACAACACCGCCACCGACCTGGCGGGCGACCGCGACGGCGAAGTCACCACCGACGAGTTCGGCCGCGTGACCACCTCGGTGCGCGGTGCGGTCTTCGACCTGATGTCCTCGTCCCTGCCGGGCAAGGAACTGGTCGATGTCGATCTGAGCAATGATGACGGCAGCGTCGAGGTCAACGCCTACCGCGATGACGAAGAGACCGTGGTCTACATCTCTTCCCGCTCGATGGAGGTCGAGACCATCGAGATCGACCTTTCGGCCCTGGTCGGCGACTACGAAAGCGCCACCGGCGTCAAGGTGGGCTTCGACCAGTCCAGCGCGGACGGGATGCATTGGTCCACCGAGGATGGCCGCGTCGAACCCGACTACGTGATGATCAACGGTGAGAAGTACTATTACACCGAACATGACGTGATGGCCGAATACACCGATTACGAGTTCGACAGCGCGGTGATCACCGTCACGCTCAAGCCCTACGAGATCATGGAAGTGACCTTCTCGGGCGGCAACGCCGATATCTCCTCCGGTGCGGAACAGGTGGTGAGCGAAGGTGGCCAGGCCGAAGACGTCCTGACCGGCACCCACGAGGGGGCGGGCAACGACGATCACCTGCAGGGCACGGGCTTTGGCGACTACATGAAGGGCTACTCGGGCGATGACACCATCGAGGGCTTCGGCGGTGACGACACCCTCGCGGGCTCGCAGGGCAACGACGTGCTGAAGGGCGGCGCCGGGGATGACCTTCTCAACGGCGGCCAGCAGGACGACCGCGTGATCGGCGGCTCGGGCGATGACGAGGTCATCGGCTGGACCGGCAACGACTACCTGAAGGGCAACGAAGGCAACGACAGCGTCTATGGCGGCGCCGGTGCCGACAAGCTCGCCGGGTCGCAGGGCAACGACGAGCTCCACGGCGGCTCCGGCGATGACTTCCTGAACGGCGGCATGGACGATGACTGGCTCTCGGGCGGCGAGGGGGCGGATACGCTCACCGGCTGGACCGGCGCCGATGTCTTCTCCTTCGCCGATGGCGAGGTGACCGAGGGCGATGTCATCACCGACTTCGAGCCCGGCGTCGACGTGATCGAGCTCGAGATCCCGGGCCTGAGGTCTGTCGACGATCTCGTCATCACCGCGCGCGCCGAGGGCGGCGTGCGTGTCCAGATCCCCGGCCATGGGGACATCCTTCTCGAAGGTGATCTCACCGTCGAGCAGGTGGCCCAGGCCGGAAACTTCCTCTTCATTGCCCAGGCGGCATAACGGGGGAAGCCAGTGCAGAAGTGGTGCCGTGCGATGGGGTGCGGCGCCACCCACCAAGGGGGCGGAACCTATCCTGTCCCCGTGAATTCAGGAAAGGAACATGGCGACATGAACCACCCCACCCGCATGGCCCGCACGGCCTGAACGGGTGACCTGAGGAAAAGGTGGGGGTGCCTGCGGGTGCTCCCAGGCGATCTGCGCTCGGGGGCCTTTCCACGTCCCCCTCGCGCGGTCGCGGGCAGGCCCGGCACGGCCCGCCCGCAGCTTTCGGCGACTATAGGCACTCACGACACACACTAGCCGCCGAAAGCCTCCCGCGCGCCCCGGATGCACACCCCGGGGCGCGCACCCTTTCCGGCAGGCGGCACCAAGGGGGCCGTCCCGGAAAGATCGTTCTGCGAGTCCCAACACGCCCAGCATAAGCGCATTTCTTTCCTCAGCGGAAGCGATACCCGGCGACATGGATTTCAGCAGCCCCCCGGCGCCCAGTCGAATTTCCAGTCTTTGCGGGCTTGCCTTCGGGGCCGCAATGAAGATCATCGTGGCAATTCAGAAGGATAAAGACATGGCTGCCAATACCGACGTTGCCCGCTTCCTGGCCGATCGCTTCCCCGAGTACCGGGATTTTCGCCGCGATATCCACGCCCACCCGGAGCTCGGCTTTGAAGAGACGCGCACCTCGGCACTGGTGGCCGAACGCCTCGCCAAGGCGGGCTACGAGGTGACCACGGGGCTGGGGATCACCGGCCTGGTCGCCACCCTGCGGCGCGGCAAGGGGCCCACCATCGGTATCCGGGCCGATATGGATGCGCTGCCGATGGACGAGCACACCAACCTGCCGCATGCCTCGAAAACCCCCGGCAAGATGCATGCCTGCGGCCATGACGGCCATACCGCCAGCCTGCTGGCCACCGCCGAAGCCCTTGCCGCGCATGGCAATTTCTCGGGCACCGTCCACATGATCTTCCAGCCTGCGGAAGAGGGGCAGGGCGGCGGTGCGAAGATGATCGAGGACGGCCTCTTCGCCCGCTTCCCCTGTGACCGCCTCTTCGGCTTCCACAACGACCCGCGCCTGCCGCTGGGTCGCGCGGCGCTCCGGGCGGGGCCGACCATGGCCTCGGCGGATGAGTTCCGCATCACGCTGACCGGCAGGGGCGGCCATGCCGCCATGCCGCACCTGGCCAAGGATGTTGCCCTGGCGCTGTCGCAGCTGGTGGTCTCCTTGCAGAGCCTGGTGGCGCGGCGCATCGACCCGCTCAATGCGGCCGTGGTTTCGGTCACGCAGATTCACGTGGGCTCCGCCTTCAACGTGATCGCCGAGAGCGGCTGGATCTCGGGCACGCTGCGCTGCCTGGTGCCCGAGGATCGCAGCTTCCTCGAGGCCGGAATCAGGCGTCTCGCCCGCGCTCAGGCCGAGGCGGCGGAGCTCGAGGTCGAGATCGACTGGCACGACGGCTACCCGCCGCTCTGCAACGACCCCGCCGCGGTCGAGGATGCCGCGCAGGTCCTGGCCTCCGACGCGGCCCCGGTCAGCTTCCACGAGGCCGATCCGATCCTCGCGGCCGAGGATTTTGCCTTCATGCTCAACGAGGTGCCCGGCGCCTACGTCTTCTTCGGCATGGCCGAAGAGGGGCAGGTGCCGGTGATGGTCCATGACCCGGCCTATGACTTCAACGACCGGCTGATCCCGATTGTCGCCGAGAGCATGGTGGCGCTGGTCGAGGCAGAGCTTCCGGGCTGATCCCGCATCGCCCGTGCGGAGTATGACAGTTTTGTGACTCTTTTGATCACATGGTCAGATCCACCCCGTCCGGCGCTCATGTCATCCTGCTGATGCAGAGATCTGCTTTGACTCGGGCCATCATGCCGGGGCAGCATCCCGGCATAAGTGACCATAAAGGGGAGTAACCCAATGTCTGTCCGTCTTCTGGCGAGCGCGGCCGCACTGGCGCTGAGCGCCGGCGCCGCAATGGCCGATTATTCGCTGACCATCCTGCATACCAATGACTTCCACGCCCGCTTCGAGCCGATCTCGAAATACGACTCGGGCTGCTCCTCGGAAGACAACGCCGAGGGCAAGTGCTTCGGTGGCTCCGCGCGCCTGGTGACCGCCGTGGAAGAGGCCCGCGCCCGCGCCGGCAACTCGATCCTGGTGGATGGCGGCGACCAGTTCCAGGGCACGCTGTTCTACACCTATTACAAGGGCAAGCTTGCCGCCGAGATGATGAACAAGATGGGTTACGACGCGATGACCGTCGGCAACCACGAGTTCGACGACGGCCCCGAGGTCCTGGCCGGCTTCATGGATGCGGTCGACTTCCCCGTCCTGATGTCCAACGCCGATGTCTCGGGTGAGCCGCTGCTGGCCGACATCCTGATGAAGTCCACCACCATCGAGGTGGGCGGCGAGATGATCGGCCTGATCGGTCTGACCCCGGAAGACACCGACGAGCTGGCCAGCCCCGGCGACAACATCACCTTCTCCGACCCCTCCGAGGCGGTTCAGGGTGAGGTCGACAAGCTGACCGCCGAGGGCGTGAACAAGATCATCGTTCTGTCGCACTCGGGCTATGGCGTCGACCAGACGGTCGCGGCCAACACCACCGGCGTGGACGTGATCGTTGGCGGCCACTCCAACACCTACCTCAGCAATGCCGATGACGGCGCCGAAGGCCCCTATCCGACCATGGTCGGCGACACCGCCATCGTGTCGGCCTATGCCTACGGCAAGTTCCTGGGCGAGCTGAACGTGACCTTCGACGACGACGGCAAGATCGTCTCGGCCGAAGGTGAGCCGATCGTCATGGATGGCGGCGTGGCAGAGGACGACGCCACCGTCGCCCGCATCGCCGAGGCCGCGGCTCCGCTGGAAGAGATCCGCAACAAGGTCGTCGCGGAAGCCGCCGAAGAGATCGTCGGTGCGCGTGACGTCTGCCGTGCCATGGAATGCGGCATGGGCAACCTGATCGCCGACGCCATGCTCGAGCGTGTCGCCGACCAGGGCGTCGAGATCGCCATCGCCAACAGCGGCGGCATCCGTGCCTCCATCGACGCGGGCGAAGTGACCATGGGCGAAGTGCTGACCGTGCTGCCGTTCCAGAACACGCTCTCGACCTTCCAGGTCACCGGCGCCACCTTCGTGGAAGCGCTTGAGAACGGCGTCAGCCAGATCGAAGAGGGCGCAGGCCGCTTCCCGCAGGTGGCCGGTGTGACCTTCACCGTCGATCCCTCTGCCGAACCCGGTTCGCGCATCTCCGACGTGATGGTCGGCGGCGCACCCATCGAGGCCGACAAGGTCTACGGCGTGGTCTCCAACAACTACGTCCGCAACGGCGGCGACGGCTACGCGATGTTCAAGGACGCGATGAACGCCTATGACTTCGGCCCCGACCTGGCCGATGTCACCGCGGAATACATCGCCGAGAATGCGCCCTACACGCCCTACACGGACGGCCGCATCACGCTGAAGTAAGTCCCTCAGGACTGACTGAAAGGGCCCTGCCAATGGCGGGGCCCTTTTGATTTGAGGGGGCGTTGTCTGGTCGGGCGGAGCTCTCAGCCCTGCGCCGCGACGACGAAATCTCGGCGGGCGTACCTTGCAGGCGGACGCCATTCCGGCAACCTGACTGGCAGCCGGCAGCAACGGGTCACCATCGCAGGCGAGGCCGGCGACCGGCGCATGTCTCCGGTCCGACAGGGCTCCACCTCGGGGCTCACGGCGAATTCAAGCCGGTGCCACCTCGTCTTTCCGTCGCGACAGCACGACGTGCAGAGCAATCAGCGCCAGCCCGGCGGCGATGCCTGCCCACATGACGGGATCTGTCTTCCACATGATGAGAACCGCAAGGATCAGCCGGCAGGCGACTTCCCAGGCGCGCATCGGGCCGCGATCAAACCGCGCCAGCGCCGAGGCCACAAGGTACAGCGCAAGGATCAGCCGCAGCGACAGAAGCCCGAGGGCCGTCAGGTCGACCTCGCCGCTGTAGCCTTCGATCAGCGTTTTCGCGCCCGAGTCATCGGTGATGGTCACGGCCTCGGGGATCAGCAGCAGCTCCGGGTACCATGCGAAGATGAAGGGGATCGTGAACATGACGATGCCCACCCGAACGGCGGCGACCCCGGTGCGCATCGGCTCGGCCCCGGTGATCGAGGCGGCGGCGAAGGCGGCCACCGCGACCGGCGGCGTGATCGCCGAGGCAACCGCGAAGTAGAAGACGAACATATGCGCGGTGAAGAAACTGACGCCAAGGTTCGCCAGCAGCGGCCCGAGCAGCAGGGCGACATTCACATAGGCCGGGACCGTCGGCATCCCCATGCCCAGCAGGATCGCGCAGAGCATGGCGCAGGTGAGCGCCAGCATCAGGTAGACCCCGCCGACGATCTGCAGCTCGAAGCCGAAGATCCGCAGCACCTGTGCCTTCTCCAGCCACGAGGTCACGGCACGCGTCAGCTCTCCGGTCAGTCCGCTTTCATTCAGGAAGGCCGAGATGATCGACACCGCGAACAGCAGCAGGAACAACCGCGAGATCAGCAGACCGCCATCGGCCAGCGAGACCAGGATCTTTGACGGTTTTGCGCGGGTCTTGGGGTCCAGCAACAGCAGCGGGATCAGCACCGCGACCGCCCACCACCCGGCCGAGACCGCGTCTCCGGTCGAATTGGTGATCGTTCGCACCAGCCCGTCGGGCAGGATCGCCGCGATCAGCCCGCCGTCGATGGCGTCCTTGCTGCCCAGAAGCAGGAACAGGATCGTCAGGATCGGCACGACGATGATGATCAGGTTGTACCAGTCCTGCCGGACCATGATCAGGTCCTCGGGGATCTCGCGCATGGCCTCGACCTTCTCGCGCCGGGCCTGGAACATCACGGCCAGGAAGATCGAGAAGAAGAAGAACATCGCCGGCAGGAAGGCGGCCGTGATGACCTTGGTGTAGGGCACCGCCGTCAGCGCCACCAGGACGAAGGCCGCGACCCCCATGACCGGGGGCATGATCTGCCCGCCCGACGAGGCCGCCGCCTCGACCCCGCCCGCGAACTGCGGCGAGAACCCGTTGCGTCGCATCATCGGGATCGTGAGCCGCCCGGTCGACAGCACGTTGGTCACCGGCCCGCCGGTGATGGTGCCGAACATGGCAGAGGACACGATGGCCGCATGCGCAGGCCCGCCGCGCAGGTTGCGGGTGGCCCGCACCGCCAGCTTGATCAGGGACGTGCCGCCCGCCGAAGTGCCGAAGAGCGCCCCAAGCACCACGTAGGGAAAGACCTGGTTCACGACGATGTCCATGAACCGGCCCATGAAGCCGTCGGGGGTCACGAAGACATTCGTCGCCTTCTGGATCGCGGCGGCGGTCGGATCGCCTCCCTCCGCGCCCAGCTTGGTCAGCAGGAAGTTGTTGTCCGACAGATCAAACACGCAGATAAGCGCCGTGCCGACGGTGTAGAGCACGACGATGCTGGCCACCGCCACGAGCGGCAGGCCCCAGATGCGGATGTTGTAAAGGAAGAACAGCGTGATGATCGTGAACAGCAGCGGCAGGATCCAGATCCCGAAACGGGCCTGGCAGGCAGGCACCTCGGCCTCGAAAGAGATGCCGGGAATGACCCCCGCCGACCGTTCCGCCGCGTCCTGGATGAGCCGCGCGCGTTCGCCGGTGATCTGGTCGATCAGGCAGATGGAATCGATCTCGACCAGGAAGCCGAAGGCGGCAAGGAAGGCCGCCAGAAGCAGGCCGACATCCAGCATCAGTCCGAACCATGCAAGGTTCGGCCTGTCGGTCTTCCACGCCCGGTAGACGCTGGCATCCAGTGCCACGATCACCATCATCAGCAGGAAGACGGGGGGATAGAAATACTCGGGCGGGAAGTTCGATACCCGGAAGAAGGGCTGCCCGGTCACGTTCCGGGCCCAGTCCTGCAGGCCGGGAATTTCCGGCATGGTGTTGGCCATGCCGACGAAGACCAGCGCCAGCGCCAGAAGCATGGCGATGCGTCGACCAAGCGGCAGGATAACGGGTGTCTGAGATGTCATGGCGCACATGTCCCCATTGGAGAGGCCGGGCAAACGGCCCCTCCTGGTTGCTCAGGCTGGTTCAGGTGTTACGGACGCAGGCAATCGGCGACCGTATGGCCCGCGTCCTCGAAGGCGCGGATCGCGCCGGGGTGCATCTTGATGTCCACCGCCCCGCAGGCACCTTGCGACACGCCGTCAATGTCCCCGAAGCTGAGCCGCGCGTAGGGTCCGCGCGGGGAGCCCTCGATGAACCGGCTTGCCCCTTCCAGGTAGGCCTTGGTGATCTGGTAGGCCAGGTCCTCGTCCATCGACGCATTGACGATCTGCCCGAAGGCCGTCGCGAACGTGTCGAAGGTATCGTCATCGGTCACGATGGTGATGTCGTTGCCAGCATAGGCGTTGCGGAAATCCTCGACCGGCAGGGAATAGGGCGCGTGGCCGGGGGCCGCGACGATCTGCTGGCCCAAGGTGCTGGCCAGAAGGTCGGAAGGCACATCATGGATCGTGATCCCGCCCGCCGCCGCGATGGCGATCTGGCGCCCCGAGGGCAGGCCCTCGGGCGAGGTCCAGGCATCGGCACCGCCGCCGGTGATGGTGGACACGGTATCGGGCCAGGGGGTCTGGATACCTTCATAGCCCTCGCCATCCTTCAGCCCGGACAGAAGCTGCACCAGGGCCCGGCCCGAGGTCAGCGCGGCACCGCGCGGCGGACCGTTCCAGATCCGCAGGCCGTCCAGAGCGCGGATGTCCTCGACCGGATTGTTGTTGTAATAGGCGAAGATCTGCGCGGAGCCTGAATTCCAGAAGATCACCCGCAGGTTATCGGCCAGTTTCGCACCCTCCTCGGCGCCGACGCCGCTGTATGGGCCGATGCCCCGCGACAGCAGGAACGGCAGGATCAGCGGGGCGGGCGCCATGTCGAGCTGGCCCTCCGCGACGGCCTGGACCGAGTTGGTCAGCGTCGCGCCTTCGGTGATCTGCAGCGTTGCAACGCCCGCGCTGTCAAGGATCGCGGCCAGGGTGGTGTCGATGTAATGCGGGGTCGATCCCGGCGTGGTGGTTTCCGCGGTCAGCGTTGCTTGCGCGGACGCGGCCAGGGGCGCGATTGCAAGCGCCGCCCCGACTATCACGGTCTTGATCATGGTTTCCTCCCTTGAAACTGCGCCCTCCTCCAAAGGCGCACAGGCCAGGTTTCCCTGAGCCTGGAACGAAAGCTTGCAGAAAATATATGACTTGTCACGTAAAAACTTTTTCTCCATGTTCCATGCAAGGGGAGGACAGCCATGACCGAACAGGTGACCATAGATGCCGATCAGGTGCGCGCCCGAATGGAGCGCGAAGGCCTGAACATCTTTTCACGGCTGCCCGCCGTCTATGCCGCGTCGCGGACCCAGGGCCGAAAGTTCCTGGATTTCGCGGGGGGAGGGCTCTCTATCGTCGAATGGCGAACCCTTTGGGATCTTGTCGAAGCGGGGCCGATGACCATCCGCGACATTGCGGCGATCCAGCGGGCGGATCATTCCCTACTCAGCCGCGCCTTGCCGGAGATGCGCAAGAAGGGCTTCGTCGAGATGCAGCGCAGCAGCCGGGACGCGCGGCAGACCATCGTCCAGATCACGCCAAAGGGGCGTGCCGCCTTCGACCAGGCCGCGCCCGTCATGGCGCATCGCCGTGCCGCCCTGAGGGATGTCTTCACGGAAGAGGAAATCCGCGACTTCGCCGGGTTTCTCGACCGGCTGGAGCAATTCCTGCGCATCCCGGTCGAGCAGCTTGTAGCGGACAAAATTGCCGGGAAGGACCCCGCGAAATGACGAAGCGCCCCAATGTCTTGTGGATCATGGCCGACCAGCTTCGGTTCGATTACCTCAGCTGCTATGGCCATCCGCACCTGCACACGCCCCACATCGATGCGCTGGCCGCCCGTGGCGTCCGCTTCACCAACGCCTATGTGCAGTCGCCCGTCTGCGGCCCCTCGCGGATGTCGGCCTATACCGGGCGCTACGTCCGCAGCCACGGCTCCACCTGGAACGGCATGCCCCTCCGCGTGGGAGAGCCGACGCTGGGCGATCATCTGCGCCAGGTGGGCGCGCGCGCCGTGCTGGTGGGCAAGACCCACATGACCGCCGACGCCGAGGGCATGGCCTGGCTGGGCATTGATCCGCAAAGCGAGATCGGCGTGCGCGTGTCGGAATGCGGGTTCGAGCCGTTCGAGCGTGACGACGGCCTGCACCCCGACAGCCAACGCCAGAACTGGTCCGCCTATGACGACTACCTGGTCGCGCATGGCTATGCCTCGGACAACCCATGGGAAGACTTCGCCAATTCCGGTGTCGGCGACGACGGAGAGCTGCTGTCGGCCTGGTTGCTGAAGAATTCCCGCCTGCCCGCGAATGTCCCCGAAGAGCACTCGGAAACCGCCTACATGACCGACCGGGCCATCGCCTTCATGCAGGACGCCCAGGCGGACGGCCGGCCCTGGATGTGCCATCTGAGCTACATCAAGCCGCACTGGCCCTATATCGTCCCGGCCCCCTACCACGACATGTACGACGAACGGCACATCGTGGCGCCGGTCCGGTCCAAGACCGAACACCAGACCGACCACCCCCTGATGCAGGCCTACCTGAAGGCCCGCGTCTGCCAGAGCTTCGCCCGCGACGAGGTCCGCGAGCACGTGATCCCGGCCTACATGGGGCTCATTAAGCAGCTGGATGACAATCTCGGCCGGCTCTTCGCCTGGATGGAGGAAAGCGGCCTCAGCGAGAACACCATCATCGCCTTCACCTCCGACCATGGCGACTACATGGGCGACCACTGGATGGGCGACAAGGATTTCTACCACGAGATGGCGGTCAAGGTCCCGCTCATCATCGCGGATCCGCGTCCCGAGGCCGAGGCAAGCCGCGGGCTGGTCTCGGACGACCTGGTCGAGATGATCGACCTCGCGCCGACCTTCATGAACGCGCTTGGCTGTCCGGCCAAGCCGCATGTCATCGAGGGCCGCGACCTGACACCGATCCTGCACGGCACCGACGGCTTCTCGCGCCGCTATGTCATCAGCCAGCATGACTACCACTGGTCCGACATGGCGCGCCTGCTGGACCAGCCACAGGAAGACGCCCATACCACGATGATCTTCGACGGGCGCTGGAAATACATCCGCTGCGAGGGCTTCCGGCCGGTGCTTTTCGATCTGGAGACCGATCCCCATGAGCTGACCGATCTGGGCGCCTCGGAGGCCGAGGATCACCGTCGCGTCCGTGCGCGGATGGAAAGCGCCCTGCTTGACTGGGCAAGCAGACATCACACCCGCATCACCGCAACGCCGACGGTGCTGGCGCGACAGAAGAAGGCGGCGGAAGGCGGCATCCTCATCGGCTTCTGGGATGAGGAGGAATACCGGGACGCAACCGGCGTCGCCTTCGAGAGCCTCACGCCGGTCGGACGGGGCGGGTAGATCACGCGGCGCGGCCTGGAAACTGTGTGCCTGAGCAAGCGGAGAACCGTCTTGCCAACCCCTCCGGAGCGCCTCGCGGCGTTACAGTTGCGTGGGAGAGGAACGGTCGTCCCGACGCCGGGCACGAGCGCTGGAGCCAATCGAACGTTGGTCGGGTTCACCTGCGCCGCAGGCGTTGAGCGGAGACTGCAATCGTTGAGAGATTTCCGTCCGACGTGCTTAGGGGGGGCAATGGCCTAGAGTGGGCGTTCGTGCAACGCGCAGCGAATGACTGGTCCCAGCCCTTCCGCGACATTTGTGCAGGACGCAGCATGAACCCAGGCACCGACACTAAGGGCGGGAAGCAGCCGTTCGCTGCGTGTTGGAGCAAGGTCTCTTCAGCGGACTTAGTTGCCGTTCGCTGCGCTTGCGCCAATGTCTGCATGGAAAAATAATGCAACAGTCGTTCGAATCCTCGCACAAGACTATTGTTGTGAGGATGACAAGCTTCTTGAGTGGATCAAGGCGCCGTTCTTTGAATTGGCAAGGCAGTCTTTGCCACCAATTCACCCGAAAAGGGGTCTAAAAAAAGTATATCTTGATTTTTGGTGAGACCTGAAACAAGCGTTGCTACCTGCCCAGCGGACATTTCCTTGGACAAATACCACAATGACAGTCCGGCATCTGCCCGTCCTTCCGGCACTCCGAGCCAGATTACGCCAAGCTTTTCAACTTCTATAAGCAGAACTCGCCAGCAACCCAGGCCATCTCGGGTAAATAGCTCTCCTTGGACAGGTAAGTCATTCAGCCAACTCACGCTAAAATCATCTGTTTTTTCAGCACCAGCTTGAAGATTCCCGGCAGCTTCAAGTGCTTGGATTAGCTCCGGAAATGTCATCGAAGCTTCCAAGCGGCTATCAGCACCATGCTTTTCGAGCACGGCCTCCAATGACGCTATGTTTTGCTGCTGGACCATTCTTCGAACCATTCTATAGGTATAGCAGCGAAATCACCGCCCAGACGCTCTTCCACCCCTTCCATATCAAGTGTCCAAAAGACTTCTCGCACAACTCGTTGTTTCCCACGGAAGCCAAATTTTGGTTTGGGCTCGACCAATGTACCGAAGGAGTAAGCATGTTGCCGATCAGCCTTTCCGGGATAGGCTTGTACCGCAACACCTCCGGCAAGAACTCTCGCTTCGCCGCCCCAAACTTCCATACTTGTTTTGACTAATTGGATTTCGTCTGGATTGTGTCCCACTCGTCTGGAAAAACACTCTGATCTCGCCTCTTCGCTTTGTGTCAAACCGCGTGCCCTCAAACGCCCCAAAATTAAAAAAAATATATGGTTAGGCTTCCATACGCATCTTACGCGCTCTACGCAGCCAAATTTCAGCCAAACCAGGCAAGTGTCAACCAAGACCCATCCACGGCCCGCAACCCGGCTGATCTAGCCGAGGAGCCTGCCGCGCCGCCGCATGACCGCTTCGAGCCCAAACCTACCGTGACGATACATCTTGCTTCCTGAGTTTCCGCATGAGATCTTCTAAGTCATGGAAAATAGATCGCTGCATCCGGAAGTAG